>NZ_JACCCH010000001.1:0-2400000 GCF_013410945.1 Leifsonia sp. AK011
TCCTTGAATTGAATGTGAAATGCAAAACGACCATCAACAAGAAGGAGGCAACAGGCAGAAACCCGGGATAACCACTTCGTCCTCATTGACGTCTCATGCAACATAAGCACTGGGGTGTGGGTTGTCAATAATGCATAAGATGTGGATAATCCGGCAGAAGTTGCAGGACGATCGATATTTGCCACACGCCGAGCCCCAATACTGGGGAGTCTCAGCACTCACCGCCCCCTCGCTGGCAACCCCAGTGCTGCGAATTGCAGTGAGTTCTGTTATGTTGCCCTCATGATCAAAGCCGACCATGAAACACCCCTGCTCGAGGTGAAGGGCGTCACAAAAGCCTTTGCAGGCGTGCGCGCCCTTAAAGGGGTCGACCTTTCCATCGCCCCGGGCGAGGTGCACTGCATCCTCGGCCAGAACGGTGCGGGAAAGTCGACACTCATCAAGATTCTCTCCGGTGCCTACACACCTGACAAGGGCGAGTTCGTCTGGAACGGCGAAACCGTTACCATTTCGGGTCCTACCGCGGCCCTCGACCTCGGTATCGCCACGATGTACCAGGAGCTCGACGTCGTCGATGGCCTGACCGTCGCGGAGAACATCTTCCTGGGCCACGAGCTCGCCACCGGCGGAATGCTGAAGGCTCGCCAGGCGAACAAGCTGACCCGTGAGCTGCTCCAGCGCCTCGGTCACGGCGACCTCTCCCCCACGCGCGAGGTCGGTTCGCTCTCCGCCGCCAACAAGCAGATCGTGCAGATGGCCCGTGCCCTCTCCCACGACATCAAGCTCATCATCATGGACGAGCCCTCCGCAGTGCTCGACTCCGAAGAGGTCAAGAACCTGTTCCGCGTCGTCGAGCAGCTGACCTCGCAGGGCATCGCCGTGGTGTACATCTCCCACCGTCTCGACGAGATCCGCCAGATCGGTGACCGCATCTCGGTGCTCAAGGACGGCCGCAGCATGGCGAGCGGCCTCGCAGTGGCCGACACCCCGACCAAGGAGCTCGTGAAGCTCATGACGGGCCGCGACATCGAGAACGTGTTCCCGCCCGCGACGCCGGTTCCGGCCGATGCGCCGGTGGTTCTCAAGGTCGAGGACCTGGGCGCGGCTGGCATGTTCGAGGGCGTCAACTTCGAGGTTCGCGCTGGCGAGGTTGTTGGCCTTGCCGGTCTCGTCGGCTCAGGCCGTTCCGAGATCCTCGAGACGATCTACGGCTCGATCAAGCGCACCAGCGGGACCGTGTCCCTCGAGGGCAAGGTACTCCCGGCCGGTTCGCTCAAGGCGACCGTCAACAACGGAATCGGCCTCTCCCCCGAGGAGCGCAAGAGCCAGGGCCTCCTGCTCGGCGAGCCGATCTTCAAGAACATCACGCTCTCGACGTTCTCCCGCTTCGCCGCTGGCCCGTTCCTCCGCGAGAACGCGGAGCGCAAGGTCTCCCAGGAGCAGATCGACGCGTTCGAGCTCCGCCCTGCGGACCCGGACCGCGCTGCCGGTCTTCTCTCGGGCGGAAACCAGCAGAAGATCCTCCTCGCACGCTGGGTCGTGCACGGAACGAAGGTGCTCCTGCTCGACGAGCCGACGCGTGGCGTCGACGTCGGTGCTCGCGCCGAGATTTACCAGCTCATCCGTGAGCTCACCGCTGCAGGCACGGCCGTTGTCGTGGTCTCCAGCGAGATCGAAGAGGTGCTCGGTCTTGCCGACCGGGTGCTGGTTGTCGCAGATGGACGTGTGCTCACCACCGTGGGCTCAGATGAAATTACCGAGCATGGAGTGCTCGACCTCGTAATGGAAGGAAAGGCCGCGTGAACACGACGACCATCGATATTGAGACTCAGGAGAAGAACGACAAGAGCTTCAAAGCTCGCTTCTCCCGCATGATGGGCACGGGTCTCGGCCGCAACCTCGGTCTGATCATGGCCCTGTTGCTCCTGGTCCTGGTGGGCTCCATCACGGGAGGCGAGCGGTTCTTCGACTTCAACAACTTCCTCACGCTCGTGCGCTTCGCCTCGATCATCGGGGTCCTGAGTATCGGCATGACCTTCGTCATCATCGGTGGCGGCATCGACCTGTCCGTCGGTTCGGTACTCGGTTTGGCTTCGGTCGTCGCGACCCTCGCGGCGGTTCAGACGTTCGCGGCCGAGACATCCTGGATCGTCATGGTTCTCATCGCCATCGCGGTCGGCGCACTCGCCGGCTTCGTCAACGGAATCGTGATCTCCTACGGCAAGGTCGTCGCCTTCATGGCGACGCTGGCCATGCTCGTGGCAGCACGTGGTCTGGCGGAGATCCTCTCCGAGCGCCGCAGCCTCATCGTGCGCGACAACAACTTCGTTGAGGTCATCGGGCGTGGAGAGTTCCTCTTCATCCCGTCCCTCGTGTGGATCTTCATCATCGTCGCCGCGGTGGGTTGGGTGCTCCTCAACAAGACCACGTTCGGTCGCCGCACCGTCGCCATCGGTGGTAACCGTGAGGCCGCCCGTCTCGCCGGTATCAACGTGAAGCGCCACACCGTCTACCTCTACGTGCTTGCTGGCCTGGCCGCCGGTATCGGTGCGGTCATGATCCTCGGTCGCACGACCGCCGGTGTGTCCACGCACGGACAGCTCTACGAGCTCGACGCGATCGCCGCGGTGGTCGTCGGTGGAACACTCCTCGCGGGTGGTCGCGGAACGATCATCGGCACGGTTCTGGGTGTGCTCATCTTCGCGACCCTGACCAACATCTTCACCATCAACAACCTCGACACGTCGCTGCAGGCGGTTGTCAAGGGCGTCATCATCGTGCTCGCCGTCATGCTCCAGCAGGCAGTCGCAGACCGCGGCAGCGCTCGAAAGCGATAGTCGAACACCGCTCGACCGGCACTCATCACAACAAGAAACAGGAACAAAATGAGCTCTCTGACCCCCACCCGCGAAGACCAGTTCTCCTTCGGTCTCTGGACCTTCGGATGGCAGGCCGCCGACCCGTTCGGTGGACCGACCCGGGCGCCCGTGGACACGGTGTTCGCCGTGAACAAGCTCAGCGAGCTCGGTGCCTATGGAATGACCTTCCACGATGACGACCTCTTCCCGTTCGAGTCGACGGAGGCCGAGCGCCGCCACGAGATCGACCGCCTGAAGAAGGCTCTCGCGGACACCGGTCTGATCATCCCCATGGTCACCACCAACCTGTTCAGCCACCCGGTCTTCAAGGACGGCGGCTTCACGTCGAACGACCGCGAGGTCCGCCGCTTCGCGATGCGCAAGGTTCTCCGCAACATCGACCTCGCCGCCGAGCTCGGTGCGAAGACGTTCGTCATGTGGGGTGGCCGCGAGGGTTCCGAGTACGACGCAGCCAAGGACATCCGCGGTGCGCTCGAGCGCTACCGCGAGGCGGTCAACTCGCTCGGTGACTACGTTGTGGACAACGGCTACGACATCCGCTTCGCGATCGAGCCGAAGCCGAACGAGCCCCGTGGAGACATCCTGCTCCCGACGGTCGGGCACGCGATGGCCTTCATCGCCACGCTCGAGCGCCCCGAGCTCGTGGGCCTCAACCCCGAGACCGGCCACGAGCAGATGGCTGGCCTGAACTTCACGCACGGCATCGCCCAGGCGCTGGAGCACGGCAAGCTCTTCCACATCGACCTCAACGGCCAGCGTGGAATCAAGTACGACCAGGACCTCGTCTTCGGTCACGGCGACCTGCAGAACGCGTTCTCGCTCGTCGACCTGCTCGAGAACGGCGGCCCGAACGGCGGCCCCTCGTACACCGGCCCGCGTCACTTCGACTACAAGCCCTCGCGCACCGAGGATGAGAAGGGTGTCTGGGAGTCGGTCAAGGCCAACATGCAGATGTACCTGCTCCTCAAGGAGCGCGCCGCTGCATTCCGCGCCGACCCCGAGGTCCAGGAGGCCCTCAAGGCCGCCAAGGTCGACGAGATCTCCGTTCCCACGCTCGGCGAGGGCGAGACCTACAAGGAGCTCCTCGCTGACAAGTCCGCATTCGAGGACTTCGACGCCACCGCCTACTTCAACGGCAAGGGCTTCGGCTTCGTTCGCCTGCAGCAGCTGGCGATGGAGCACCTCATGGGCGCGCGCGGCTAACCCCTCGCACGCTCCAGAATCGTCGCCCCGTCTGGGTGAGCTCCTCGGAGCCCCAGACGGGGCGGTTTTCTTTCACCACATCCTTCACCACCAACCAGAACCATCGGAGGTTCCCATGAGTGACCGCACCCTGGTCGCCGGTGTCGACTCGTCGACCCAGTCCTGCAAAGTTGTCATCGTGGATGCCACAACCGGCGCCGTAGTACGCTCCGGCCGCGCATCCCACCCCGCCGGAACCGAGGTCGACCCCCAGGCCTGGTGGGACGCCCTCCAGGAGGCCATCGCTGGCGCGGGCGGCCTCGACGACGTGGCCGCCATCTCGGTCGGCGGTCAGCAGCACGGCATGGTCGTGCTGGACGCGGGCGGCCGTGTCATCCGCCCCGCGCTGCTCTGGAACGACACGCGCTCGGCCCAGGCCGCCCGCGATCTCGCGGCAGAGGTACCCGACATCGTCGAGCGCACCGGATCGGTGCCCGTGGCGAGCTTCACGTCCACCAAGCTCCGCTGGTTGCGCGATGCCGAGCCCGAGAACGCGGCCCGCGTCGCCGCGGTGGCGCTCCCCCACGACTGGCTGACCTGGCGCCTGCGTGGTTTCGGTCCGGAGAACCCCCGCCTCGACACGCTCACGACCGACCGTTCGGACGCGAGCGGCACCGGCTACTGGAACCCCACCATCGGTGACTACGACTACGAGCTGCTCACGATCGCTCTCGGCCACGAGGCGATCGTTCCCCGGGTCATCGGCCCGTCGGACACCGCGGGAACCGTCGGCAACCTCGTTGTCGGCCCCGGTGCCGGCGACAACGCGGGCGCGGCCCTCGGTCTGGGTGCGGTTGCGGGCGACGTCGTCGTCTCGATCGGCACGAGCGGCACCGTGTTCGCCGTGACCGAGACCCCCAGTCGCGACACGAGCGGCACCGTCGCTGGCTTCGCCGACGCGAGCGGGCTCTTCCTGCCGCTCGTCGCCACCCTCAACGCGGCACGCGTGCTCGACTCGATCTCGGCGCTCCTCGGAGTCGACCACAACGAGCTCGGACGTCTCGCGCTCGAGGCCGAGCCGGGGTCGAATGGCCTCGTGCTCCAGCCCTACTTCGAGGGAGAACGCACGCCGAACCTGCCGGATGCCACGGCAACCCTGTTCGGCATGACGCTCGCATCGACGACCCGCGACAACCTCGCACGCGCCGCGATCGAGGGTCTGCTCTGCGGTCTCGCCGCGGGACTCGACGCCCTGCGCAGCAACGGGGTCACGGCATCCCGGATCCTGCTCATCGGTGGTGCTGCCCAGAACCCCGCGGTCTCAGCGATCGCCGCGCAGGTGTTCGACGTTCCCGTGGTTGTGCCGGAGCCCGGCGAGTACGTGGCCGCTGGTGCCGCGGTTCAGGCCGCGTGGGCACTGACGGGCGAGCGCCCGGCGTGGGAGGTCCCCGTCGTCGCCGAGCCCTCGGTCGACTACCGTCCGATCATCCGCGAACAGTACTTGGCACTCTAGGGGCGTTCTCCAGGATCATCCGCTCGACGTTCGAGAACGAGAGCGCGTGGTCGAGGGCGAGGAGCGCGGCGCCGACAATGGCGGCGTCCGCTCCCGTCCTCGACTGGACGATGTGCAGTGACTCGGTGGCCAACGGCATGGAGCGCGCGTAGACGACCTCGCGGGCACCGGCGATGATGTGCTCTCCCGCCTGCGCGATGGACCCGCCGATCACGATGACCTGGGGGTTCATGAGGCTCACGCAGGTGGTGAGAACCTCACCGATGTCTCGGCCGGCCTGACGCACGGCCTGGATGGCCTGAAGGTTACCCTGCTTGACCAGTCCGACGACCTCGGCACTCGTCTGCGACTCGATGCCCTCGACGCCCTCGGTCTCGAGGACGCGGGCGATGGCCGGTCCGGAGGCGAGCGCCTCGAGGCATCCACGGTTTCCGCACTGGCACGGAACCTCGGCGCCGCGGCTCACGTTGATGTGCCCGATGTCACCGGCCGTGCCCTGCGCGCCGCGCTGCAGCACGCCGCCCGAGATGACTCCGGCACCGATGCCGGTCGCGACCTTGACGAAGATCAGCTGGTCGACGCCGGGCCAGGCGACGTGGCGTTCACCGAGGGCCATGATGTTGACGTCGTTGTCCACGAGCACCGGCACGTCGAAGGACTTGCCGATCCAGCCGGGAACGTCGAACTTGTCCCACCCCGGCATGATCGGCGGGTTGATGGGGCGTCCGGTGCGGTACTCGACCGGACCGGGCAGGCCGACGCCAATGGCGAGGAGATCGGAGTTCGAGTAGTCGGACTCGTCGAGGAGCTGCTGGAGCGCGGAGGTGACCCATCCGAGCAGTTCCTCCGGGCCGCGGTCGACGGTGATGGTCTTCTTGAGTTCACCGAGGATCGAGCCGGTGAGGGTCGCGAGCGCGACACGCACGTGCGATGCTCCGATGTCGACTCCCGCGACGATGCGGTGGCTGCCGGAGATGGCGAACTGGGATGATGGTCGCCCGCCGGTGGACACGGCGTCTTCGATCGGTCCGATCAGCTGCAGGTCCATGAGGGCTTCGATGCGGGCCGCAACGGTGGATCGGGCGAGCCCGGTGATCGCCGCCAACTCGCTTCGGGTGCGAGGCCTTCCATCCCGGAGGATCTGGAAAAGATCCATGGGGAGTCGAAAGGTGGGGGTAGTTATGTCAGTCACGTCTGAATCTAACCACAAACGCCGCCGGAAGTTCGACATTTTTCTACCAATGTCGTACCCCGGCGGCGTCCGCTGGAAACGTGTTGTTTACGGGCTAGCGACCACCCGCACGACGCTTGTTGAAGACGTCGAAGGCGACCGCGAACAGCAGCACGAGACCCTTGACGGCCTGCTGCCATTCGATGCCGATTCCGAGGATCGACATACCGTTGTTGAGCACACCGATGATGAGACCACCGATGATGGCGCCGCCGATGGTTCCAACACCGCCCTGCACCGCGGCTCCACCGATGAAGGCCGCCGAGATGGCCTCGAGCTCGAACCCGTCACCGGCCTTCGGGCCAGCCAGGTTGAGGCGTGCGGTGAAGACGAGACCCGCGAGCGCCGCAAGGAAGCCCATGTTGACGAAGATCCAGAAGTCGACCTGGCGGGTCTTCACGCCGGACAGCTCGGCCGCGTGGCGGTTGCCACCGATCGCGTAGATGTGGCGGCCGAAGACACTGCGGTTGGTGATGATGCCGTAGACCATGACGAGCACGGCGAGGATAATGAGCGTGATCGGGATGCCCTTGAAGGTGGCGAGCGCGTAGGCGAACGCGAGCACACCCACCGTGAGCAGAACGAGCTTGCCGATGAACCAGCCCATGGGCTCCACGTCCTGGCCGTAGGTCTGGCGGGCGCGGCGCGACCGGATCTGCTGGACCCAGAAGCCGATGATCGCGATGACACCGATACCCATCGTGAGCGGGTCGATCTCGAACTCGCCGAAGACGTTCGTGAGGAAGCCGTTGCCGAGTGCGCGGTACTCGACCGGGAACGAGCCGATGTTGGCGTTGCCCAGAACGACGAGCGCGAGGCCTCGGAAGATGAGCATGCCCGCGAGCGTCACGATGAACGCCGGTATACCGACGAACGCGATCCAGAAGCCCTGCCACGCACCCACCAGCGCTCCGACAGCGAGCGAGAGGATGATCGCGAGCCACCACGGCATGCCCCAGTTCACCGCGAACACACCGGAGACCGCACCCACGAACGCGGCGACAGAACCCACCGACAGGTCGATGTGACCGGCGACGATGACGAGCACCATACCGATCGCGAGGATCAGGATGTAGCCGTTCTGCACGATCAGGTTGGAGATGTTCTGCGGCCTCAGCAGGATGCCGTTGGTGAGGAACGAGAACAGGACAACAACCGCGACCAGGGCGAGGAAGATACCGTTCTTGCCGAGATCGGTGACGATGTGGCTGAGTGCGTTCGTGAACCGATTCCGGGGTGGCCCAACCTCTTCAACGAGTTGGGTGTCGGTGTTCGTCATAGTTCGTGTGCTCCTTGTGGGTGTGGCGAGCCCTAGCGGGGCGATTCCATGGTCATGAGTTTGAGGAGGGACTCGGGGTTGGCTTCCGCGATCGGAAGCTCTCCCGTGATGCGACCCTCGGAGAGTGCGTAGATGCGGTCGCAGATGCCGAGCAGCTCAGGGAGCTCCGACGAGATGACGATGATTCCCTTGCCCTCGGCGGCGAGCCGGTTGATGATCGTGTAGATCTCGTATTTGGCACCCACGTCGATACCGCGGGTCGGTTCGTCCAGGATCAGGACGTCGGGGTCGGAGTAGATCCACTTCGACAGCACGACCTTCTGCTGGTTACCACCGGAGAGCTTGCCCGTCTTGGCCAGCACCGTCGGCGACTTGATGTTCATGCTCTTGCGGTACTCGTTCGCGACCTTGAATTCCTCGTTGTCGTTGACGAGACCGAGACGCGAGAGCTTGCCGAGGGCGGCAGCCGAGATGTTGCGCTTGATGTCCTCGATGAGATTGAGGCCGTACGTCTTGCGATCCTCCGTGGCGTACGCGAGTCCATTGCGGATCGCCTCGGAGACCGTCTTCGTGTTGATCTCCTGGCCGTTCTTGAAGACCTTGCCCGTGATGCGCGTGCCGTAGCTGCGCCCGAAGAGGCTCATCGCGAACTCGGTGCGGCCAGCGCCCATGAGGCCGGCGATGCCGACGATCTCACCGCGACGCACGTTGAGGTTGACCTTGTCGACCACGACGCGCGTGACATCCTGCGGGTGGTGGGCTGTCCAGTCCTCGACACGCAGGATCTCGTCGCCGATGTGCGGCGTGTGATCGGGGTAGCGGTGCTCGAGGTCGCGACCGACCATGTCCTTGATGATGCGCTCTTCGGTGACATCGGTCTTGGCAATCGTCTCGATAGTCTTGCCGTCGCGGATGACCGTGACCGAGTCGGCGATCTTCTTGATCTCGTTGAGCTTGTGGCTGATGATGATCGACGTGATGCCCTGCTCCTTGAGGTGCAGGATCAGGTCGAGCAGGTGGTCGGAGTCCTCATCGTTGAGGGCAGCGGTGGGCTCATCGAGGATGAGCAGCTTCACGCGCTTGGAGAGGGCCTTGGCGATCTCGACGAGCTGCTGCTTGCCGACGCCGATGTCCATGATGCGCGTGGTGGGGTTCTCGCGGAGGCCGACCCGCGCGAGCAGGGCGTTGGCTTCCTGGTTGGCCTTGTTCCAGTCGATGAGACCGAAGCGGCCCTTCACCTCGTTGTTGAGGAAGATGTTCTCGGCAATCGAGAGGTAGGGGCTGAGTGCCAGCTCCTGGTGGATGATCACGATGCCCTTGGCCTCGGAATCACGGATGTCACGGAAGGCCATGACCTCGTTCTCGAAGACGATGTCGCCTTCGTAGGTTCCGTGCGGGTACACACCGGACAGAACCTTCATGAGGGTGGACTTGCCTGCACCGTTCTCGCCGCAGATGGCGTGAATCTCGCCGCGTGCCACCTCGAGGGTCACGTCCGACAGTGCCTTGACACCGGGGAAGGTCTTGGTGATCGACCGCATCTCCAGGATGTTCGTTGTCACGTCTGTGCCGTCTTCCTTGCTGAGGGACTTGGTAGGGGGAGCGTACTGGGGTGCTGGTGGTGGGGGAAGCCGTGGCCTCCCCCACCACCAGCGGGGTGTGTCTCAGATGAGACGACCGGGGGTTACAGGCCCAGGTCGGCCTCGGTCCAGTAGCCGGTGTCGACGAGCGCCTCGACGACGTTGTCCTTGACAACCGGAACCGGCGGGAGGAGGTAGGACGGAACGACCTTGACGCCGTTGTCGTACGTCTCGGTGTCGTTCACCTCGGGCTCTTCGCCGTTGAGGATCGCGACGGCCATGCCTGCAGCAACCTTGGCCAGCTCACGCGTGTCCTTGAAGATGGTCGCGTACTGCTCGCCCGAGAGGATCGCCTTGACCGAGTCGACCTCGGCGTCCTGGCCGGAGATGATCGGCCACTCGGCACCGACCGTGTAGCCGGCGTCGGTGAGAGCGGAGATGATTCCACGGGAGATGCCGTCGTACGGGCTGAGCACGGCGTTGACCTTGCTGCCGTCCGAGTAGTTGGCCGTGAGGAGGTCCTCCATGCGGCTCTGGGCGGTCTCGCCATCCCAGCGGAGCGTTGCAGCCTGCTCGATGGTGGTCTGTCCCGACTTCACGACGAGCGTTCCGTCATCGATGAGCGGCTGGAGAACGTCCATCGCACCGTCGAAGAAGAAGAACGCGTTGTTGTCGTCCAGCGAACCGGCGAACAGCTCGATGTTGAACGGGCCGGCGGGCGCGCCCTCGATCGGGGTGCCGTCGAGCTCGGTCAGGCCAAGGCCGTTGAGAACGGTCCATGCCTGCTGCTGGCCAACGAGGAAGTTGTCGAACGTCGCGTAGTAGTCGACGTTCTCGGAGTCACGGATGAGACGGTCGTAGGCAATGACGGGGATGTCAGCGTCCGCGGCGGTCTGGAGGACCTCCGAGAGCGTGGTTCCGTCGATCGAGGCGACGATGAGGGCCTTGGCGCCCTTGGTGATCATGTTCTCGATCTGGCTGACCTGCGTGGGGATGTCGTCCTCTGCGTACTGCAGGTCGACGGTGAAGCCCTGCTCCTCGAGCGTGGCCTTCACTGCGTTGCCGTCAGCGATCCAACGCTCCGACGACTTGGTGGGCATGGCAACGCCGATGAGGCCGCCTTCGCCGCCACCGGATCCGCTGTCGCCGCCGGCCGGGGCGCAGGCCGCAAGGCCAAGTACCAGGGCTCCGCTAGCTACGAGCGAAAGAAGTGCTCTCTTCTTCACTGTGTTTCCTTTCAATTGATGGACATCGTTGTCGTTGGTGGTGCAAATTTCCCGGCCTCGTCCATGAAGGCCGGGTCTCTGACCGGGGCGAGGCCCGGGGAGTCCTGTGGGGTCACGACAAGGCCTCCTGGGGGACCTGGCCGTAGACGTTCTGGTACCTGTCGAAAAGCGAGTCGATGGCGTCCTGGGGAATGGGGAGGAGTTCGCCACCCTGGCGTGCGAGGTGCACAGTGCGCGCGACATCCTCGACCATGACGGCCGCCTTCACGGCGTCCCGCGGGCTGTTGCCGATCGTGAACGGGCCGTGGTTCTGCATGAGTACGGCGCGCGACCGGTGTCCGCTGAGGGTCTCGACGATGCCACGACCGATCGAGTCGTCGCCGATGATCGCGAAGGGCCCGACCGGGATCTCGCCGCCGAACTCATCGGCCATGGCCGTGATGACGCACGGGATCGCCTCGCCGCGCGCCGCCCATGCTGTGGCGTAGGACGAGTGGGTGTGGACCACCCCGCCCACGTGGGGCATGTGACGGTAGACGTAGGCGTGGGCCGCGGTGTCGCTCGAGGGGGCGCGCTCACTGCCGGGAGTGTCCTGGACGATCTCACCGTCGAGCGTGCAGACGATCATGTTCTCCGGACGGAGCTCGTCGTAGCTGACGCCGGAGGGCTTGATCACGAAGACATCGGCTCCGGGAACACGACCAGAGACGTTGCCGCCGGTCCAGGTGACGAGTCCGTTGCGCACGAGCTCGGCGTGGAGGGCAGCGACCTCGTCACGAGTGCGCGCAATGGCGACCTCGATTTCGGGGCTGAACGCGCTCATGCGACTCCATCGTCAAAGGTTCCGATTATTCGTGATGCCAGCATGTGAAGCGATGTGACCGTTTCGCATGCCGGAGATCACACTACACGCGAAACGGTCACATTTGTCAAGCGAACGTCGACCAGGTCAGGTCACGAAACGGTGACGGTCAGAAACGGGGCGCCGCGGTCGACCGGCGAACGACCAGTTCCGGCTCGATCTGGGCGTGATCGACGGGGTCGCCCTGGAGCTCCGAGAGGAGCAGCGACACGGCTCGGCGACCGATCTCGGCGAAGTTCTGGCGCACCGTCGTCAACGGCGGGTAGAAGTGTGCGGCCTCCGGAATATCGTCGAAGCCGACGACACTGATGTCGCCGGGGACGCTCAGCCCGGACTCGAGGCAGGCGTGGATGAAGCCGAGCGCCATCTGGTCGTTGCTCGCGAAGAGCGCGGTGAAGTCGCGGAACCTCAGGAGCTCGAGACCCGCGTAGTAGCCGAAGTGCGCGGTCCAGTCACCGAGGATGGGAGCCCGGGTGCGCAGGTCTCGCTCGTTCACGGCCTCCAGGTAGCCCTGCATCCTCGCCTCGGCCTCGATCCAGTCCTGGGGGCCGGAAATGTGCATGATCTCGGTGTGACCGAGGTCGATGAGGTGGCGCGTGGCCATGCGGGCGCCAGCCACCTGGTCGATCGACATGCTGTGGGCGCCAAGGTCCGCGTTCTGGAGCGTGACGTAGGGCACGTTGATCTCCATCTCGCGGATCGCCTCGAGCACGCGCACCTGCGGGGCGATCACGACGAGCGCCTCGACCGACTGCGTGAGCAGGTGGTCGAGCGCTGCCTTGATGGAGGGGTACTCGCGTGAGGCGATGCTCGTGATCGTGATGCGGTAGCCCGCCTCGCGGGCCGCCTGCTCGATCGCCGTGACGCTCGTCTGGGGCCCGTAGTTGACAGTCTGGGCCGTGAGCACGCCGATCGTCCGCGAGCGGCTCGTCACCAGTGCACGGGCCGCCTGGTTGGGCCGGTATCCGATCTCGCGAATGACGTCGAGCACGCGCTGCTTCGTGGATTCGCGGATGCTCGGATGCTCGTTGAGCACGCGCGAGACGGTCTGGTAGCTGACCCCCGCAAGCCTCGCCACATCACGGATGTTGGGCGCGCGGACCTTCTCTGGCTCCATGTGCGCTCCATTGCTCGGGCTGCGTTCGCGTGACCGTGTGTACGTTCACATTCATTATGGCGCGCCGACGATGGGAGCGAGGGCCATTTCTGCCCTCGCTCCCAGCTGCGACTCGCTGAGGGCTGTGCGGACCTACAGTCCCTGTGCCAGGCGGTAGTAGGCCGCGTTCCACTTGACCTCGCGCTGGAAGTCGCGCAGCGTCGTGTCCTCGTCGATGACGAGAAGCTCGGCACCGGCGATCTCAGCGAAGTCGCGGAACACGTCGACGCCCACGGCCGTGGTCATGACGGTGTGGTGGGCAGCACCGGCGGTCAGCCATGCCGCTGCACTCGTGGCGAAATCGGGGGCGGGCTTCCACACCGCGCGGCCCACCGGCAGCTTGGGCATCGGGGCGTCCAGCGGCACGTTCTCCACGACGTTGGCCACGAGGCGGAAGCGGTCGCGCATATCGCTCATGGCCACGACGACGGCCGGGCCACTGTCGGCCGTGAAGACCAGGCGTACAGGGTCCTCCTTGCCGCCGATGCCGAGCGGGTGGATCTCGAGGCTCGGCTTGCTGGTCGTCAGTGACGGGCTCACCTCGAGCATGTGGGCACCGAGGATCTTCTCCTCGCCCGGTGTGAGGTGGTAGGTGTAGTCCTCCATAAGGCTCGCCCCACCCGGAAGGCCGGCACCCATAACGTTGGCGATGCGCACGAGCACGGCGGTCTTCCAGTCGCCCTCCGCGCCGAAGCCGTAGCCGTCGGCCATGAGGCGCTGCACCGCGAGACCAGGCAGCTGGCGGAGTGCGCCGAGGTCCTCGAAGCTCGTCGTGAAGGCGGTGAATCCGCCGGCCTCGAGGAAGCTGCGAAGGCCCAGCTCGATCGCAGCGCCGTACCGAAGGGACTCGTGGCGGGCGCCATCCTTGAGCAGTTCCGGCACCACGTCGTACTCGGCGAGGTACACGTCGACGAGGGCGTCGATCTTGGCATCGGATGCCGCGTGCACAGCCTCTGCGAGCTCGTTCACGCCCCACGTGTTGACCTGCACGCCGAAGCGGATCTCGGCCTCGGTCTTGTCACCCTCGGTGACGGCAACGAAGCGCATGTTGTCGCCGAAACGCGCGAGCTTCATGTTCTGCGCGGCATCCCATCCGGCTGCCGCGCGAGTCCAGTCGGCGACCTGCTTGATGACGGCAGGGTTGCTCACGTGACCGACGACGGTCTTGCGGGCAACATTCATGCGGCTCAGGATGTAGGCGTGCTCACGGTCACCGTGCGCCGCCTGGTTGAGGTTCATGAAGTCGAAGTCGATGTCGGCCCAGGGCAGCGCGACGTTCGCCTGCGTGTGGAGGTGGAGCAGTGGCTTGTCGAGCGCGCTCAGACCGTGGATCCACATCTTGGACGGGCTGAACGTGTGCGCCCAGGTGATGACGCCGATGACGTCGTCGTTGGAGTTCGCCTCGAGCATCGCGCGACGGATGGCGTCGCTCGACTTGAGCACAGGCTTCCACTCGATGGTCACGGGGATCTCGGAGGACTCGCCCAGCACGCGAGCGACCTCCTGCGACTGCTCGGCGACCTGGCGCAGGGTCTCCTCGCCGTAGAGGTCCTGGCTACCGGTGAGGAACCAGACGGTCTTGGTCTTGAGGTCGGGGATGATGCTCGTCATGGGGTGTCCTTCTGGTTTCTGCGGTGTGGGGTTTCAGAGTGCTTCGATCGCGGCACGCTCGATGGCGAGGCCCGCGCGGTATCGGTCGATGTAGGTGGCGAATCCGTCCACATCGTCGGAGTACGGCTCGACGACGTGCAGGCTCGCGCCGCGGAACACGTGGTCGCGGAGGTAGTCAGGCAGCGATTGCCGAGCACCCGATGCCGTGTACGCGGCGAGCACGGCGATGCCCCACGCTCCACCCTCCGACGCGGTGTCCGCGACGGAGACGGGAGCCTTGAGTGCTGCGGCGAGGAAGCGTTGTGCAACGCCCGCGGTGCGGAAGATGCCACCGTGCGCGAACATGCGATCGAGGGCGACACCCTCCTCGTCGAGCACTGACATGCCGAGACTCAGCGTGGCGAAGACCCCGTAGAGCTGGGCGCGCATGAAGTTGGCGAGCGTGAAGCGGCTGTCATCCCCGCGCACGACGAGGGGTCGACCCTCGGCGAGGCCCGCGATCGGTTCGCCCGCGAGCTGGTTGTAGGCGAGGAGTCCGCCCGCGTCGGCGTCACCCTCGAGCGCCTCTCCGAAGAGTGCGGCGTAGGTCTGGTCCGCCGTGAGGCTTGCGCCGGCGGCATCCGCGAATCGGCGGAACATCGAGACCCAGGCTGCGAGCTCGCTCGCGCCGTTGTTGCAGTGCACCATGGCGACGGGGTCACCGGCCGGGGTGGTGACAAGGTCGAGCTCCTCGTGCACGTGCGCGAGCGGTCGTTCAAGCACAACCATCGCGAAGATGCTCGTACCCGCGCTCACGTTGCCGGCGCGGGGAGCGACCGCGTTCGTCGCGACCATGCCGGTTCCCGCGTCGCCCTCCGGTGGGCAGAGCACGATGCCGGGCTGAAGCGTGCCGGTGGGGTCGAGCAGGGCCGCACCGTCCTGTGTCAGGGTGCCGGCCTTCGCGCCAGCGGGCAACACCGCGGGCAGCACCTCGGCGAGCGTGAGCTGCGGCGCCTTGTCGGCGACGAGCTCGTCGAAGCTCGCCAGCATCCCGGCGTCGTATCCGCGCGTCGCGTCGTCGATGGGGAACATTCCGGACGCGTCGCCGACGCCGAGGACGAGTTCGCCCGTGAGCTTCCAGTGCACGTAGCCCGCCAGTGTGGTGAGGGACCGGATCTCGGGCACGTGGGGCTCCTGGTCCAGCACCGCCTGGTAGACGTGCGCGACCGACCAGCGGAGCGGGATGTTGGCGCCAAAGACTCTCGTGAGCTCTGACGCGGCCGGGCCAGTCGACGTGTTGCGCCACGTGCGGAACGGCACGAGCAGCTCGCCGTCGGCGTCGAAGGCGAGGTAGCCGTGCATCATCGCGGAGACGCCGATCGCACCGAAGGTCACGGGGCGCAGGCCGAAGCGCAGCTCCGCGTCGGTCGCGAGCGCCTCGTAGGCGGCCTGCAGTCCGGCCCAGATCGACTCGATCGAGTACGTCCACCGGCCGTCCACGAGCTGGTTCTCCCACTCGTGCTCGCCCACCGCCAGGATGACCGACGGGTCCTCCCCTACGAGGCAGGCCTTGATACGGGTCGACCCCAACTCGATACCGAGCGACGTGCGCCCGTCCCGGATGGCCTCGGCCCCTGATGCGGTGTCGACAGCGGCGTTCATCGGCGCTCGTCCTCTCCCTGTCCGTAGACATTCTGATAGCGGTCGTACAGGCGGTCGATGGCCTCCTGGGGAAGGGGGATGACGGGGCCGGCCTGCATCGCGAGGTGCACGGTGCGCGCGACATCCTCGACCATGACGGCGGCCTTCACGGCATCCTTCGCGGACACCCCGATCGTGAAGGGGCCGTGGTTCTGCATGAGCACGGCGCGCGAGCGGTGGCCCGTGAGGGTCTCAACGATGCCGCGACCGATGGAGTCGTCACCGATGATCGCGAACGGACCGACGGGGATGGGCCCGCCGAACTCGTCGGCCATGGCCGTGATGACGCAGGGGATCTCCTCGCCCCGCGCGGCCCACGCGACCGCGTAGGTCGAGTGCGTGTGGACGACCCCGCCGACCTCCGGCATGGTGCGGTAGACGTACGCGTGGGCCGCCGTGTCGCTCGAGGGTGATCGCTCAGAGCCCGGAGTCCCGGGGATGACGGAGCCGTCGAGATCGCACAGGATCATGTTCTCCGGGGCGAGGTCGTCGTAGCTCACGCCGGACGGCTTGATGACGAAGAGGTCGGCGCCCGGGACGCGACCGGAGACGTTGCCGCCGGTCCAGACCACGAGATTGTTGCGGACGAGTTCGCCGTGCAGTTCGGCCACATCGCGGCGGACGGCGGAGATGGATGCCTCTACCTCGAGGCTGAAGGTGCTCACGTTGCTTGATGTTACCGGTCACATCGTGCTCGGGCAAGCAGTGCCGTGCCGGTGTTAGGCGCCGGGCGGTGATGTCGAGGCACGCACAACCAGTTCTGGCTCGATGAGGGCCCGAGTGGGAGCATCCCGCGCCCCGAGGTCCGCGAGCAGGGTCTCGACGCTGAGCGCACCGAGGGCGCGGAAGTCCTGTCGAACGGTGGTGAGGGGCGGAAGGAAGTGGCGCGCATCGGGCAGGTCGTCGAAGCCCACGACGCTGACATCCTGCGGCACACGAACGCCCGACTCGTGCAGCGCGTGGATGAGGCCGAGCGCCATCTGGTCGTTCGCGGCGAAGACTGCCGTGAACTCGGGTGCCCCCAGGCCGCGTCCGAACGCGTAACCGGAGTCCGACGTCCAGTCGCCGACCACCACTGGTCTCGCCGGGAGACCAGCCCTGGCGAGGCAGTCGCGCCATTCCTGCTCACGCGCACGGGCATCCAGCCAGTCGAGCGGGCCTGCCAGGTGCAGGATGTCGCGGTGCCCGAGCTCCACGAGATGTTCCACCGCGAGCCGCGCACCCCGCCGCTGATCCACCGCCACGGTGAAGAAGTCGGCCTCGGGCTCCGGCTTGACCACGAGCGTGGGAACCTCGAGCGACCCCTCGCGCAGAAGCTCGACCGACTCGGACCGCGGGGTGATGAGGCACAGCGCATCCACGCCGATCGCGCCGAGCGTCACGAGGGCGTCGGCCGCCGACACCCGCTGGTCGACGGCGATCGTGCTCACCGTGTACCCGCGCTCGTGGGCGGCCTCCTCGATTGCGCGGACGGTGCTTCCCGGCCCGAACTCCACGACGCTGTCGACGATGACGCCGATGCGGTTGGTCTTGCGGCTCGCGAGCGCGCGGGCAGCACTGTTGGGCTGGTAGTTGAGCTCGCGCATGACCGTGAGCACGCGCTCTCGAGTGGCAGGGGCGATGCTCGGGTGGTCGTTGATGACCCGGGAGACCGTCATGTGCGACACGCCAGCGAGCATGGCCACCTGTCGGATGTTGGGCTTCTGCCCGCCTCCTGCCGTCGCCATTCCCCCGACACTAGTGGTTCGGGGCCTCAGTCCCCCACGTCCGTGACTCCTGCCGAGACCGCCATCCCCACGATTCCCGCGCGGGATGCCACCCCCCAGCGTTCGAGGATCGCGCTGACGTGCTTCTCCACTGTCGCCTCCGCGATCCCGAGCCGCTCGGCGAGTTCTCGATTGCTGCACCCGGCGACCAGTCCAGCGACCACCTCACGCTGGCGGGCGGTCAACGGCGGCGGCGACACGTCCGTCGTACCGCCGAGGGCGGCGGCGACGCCGGCCCTGGTCGCGACACCGAACGCTTGGAGCACACGCGAGACGTGCATCCGGACGGTGTGTTCTGAGAGGAACAGGGTTCTCGCAAGGTCGGCATTGGATGCGCCGGTGACGAGGAGGGCGGCCACCTCCCGCTCGCGATCGGAGAGGCCCTGCCATCCGCTCGACGGGCCGGGCGGCAGACGTCGCCCGACGCGACGGAGCTCCCGGGTGGCGGCCCGCCGCACGGCCAGGTAGCCAGAGCTCTCGGCTGACGATGCCGCATCGGCGAGCCCGCGCGCCGCCTCGCTGCGACGGTCCTCGAGAATGCGCGCCCTGCCGAGGAGGATCTGGGCCTCGGCCTCCTCGACGGCCCGGCCCTCGGAGCGTGCCCGCTCGATCGCGAGCTCCGCTGCTGCGATCGCCGCAGCCCCGTCGCCCCGCACGAAGGCCACGCGGCTGTCGATCCTCAGAACGGTGGAATCGGCGATGGGATGCGACCGCAGCACCGCGGCGCGCGTCTGCCACGCCTCGGCGGCCACCCGGTCCCCCGCGGCGGCGGCGAGCGCGACGAGCATCTCGAGCCCCAGGATGCGGTCGATGATCCGGAGCTGGCTCAGGTCGGCGTCGTCCCCGGCGACCAGCATGAGCCGCGCGGCCGTGTCAAGGTCACCGATGGCGATCGCCCCGTACGAGGCGAGCACGTAGCATCCGCGGGCCACGATGCCGACCGGATCGAGACCGCTCCGCGACACCTCGGCGACGAGGTCCTGGGCGTCGCGGCGTTGGTCGGCGTTGCCGCGGACGAGCGCCGCGGTTCCTCTCGCGAGGAACACCTCGGTCGGCGTGATCGCGTGCTCGATCGCCTCCGCTGCCCACCGTTCCGCTCCCGTGATGTCACCTCGGAAAGCAAGAACCCGCGCGCGCGACGTGCGCATGAAGGTGAGGTACGGATGCTCGTGCGAGCCGAACAACGACCGGGGAGACTCGCCCGCACGCTCGGAGAACGCTGCGGCCATCTCGAGGCGGGCACAGGCGAGCGCTGCCTCGGCGAGCAGCCCGAGGAGCACAGGGCCGACATCGGGGGACAGCTGTTCCGTGTCCTCGAGCGCATCACGAAGCGGGTCAGCGAAGGAGTCGGACGCACTGGGCCAGCAGGCGATCGCGAAACCGGCCACGACGCGGGCGAGGGCACGGGCATCCGGATCAACCGCGAGGGCGAGCGGCAGGGCCGCGGCCTCCGCGCCGGGCTCGAAGTGATCGCCGCACAGGAGGGAGAAGGCCTCAAGCGCCAGCGCGAAGGGGTCATCGCTCGGCGGGGTGACGGCCGGGCGCTGGCCCAGGAGCACCCGGAGGGCGTTGTCGAGGCGCGCTTCTCGCTGCACCCGGTCAGCGTACTGCGGGAGTACAGCGAATACGACGATTCCGCCATGCGCCGGAGGATCGCCCCGCCGTACCGTCAGAGGAGTCCGTCCGCATTCGTCGAAGGGTCGTCATGTCCGCTCGAACCGCTCGCCCGGCCCTCGCTGCCGCATCGGTGCTCCTGCTTCTCGCCGCGCTCGCCGGGTGCGCTCCCGACGCCGGTACGGATGCGCCGCCCTCAGACTCCGGTGCCGGGTCCACGACCGAGGAGTCGACGGACGAAACGATGGAGGACACGCCCGCCGACGCGGGCATGGTCGTGCTCCCCGGCACCGGAAGCTACGCGATCGGCACCGAGGCTCCGTACGGCGGGTACCAGCTGACGGGCGAGCCCGTTGAGGTGCCAGCAGGGTGCACCTGGTCGATCGTGGACGCGGATGGCGCGGTTGCCTTCGCCGACCAGGGGGGCTACGTGTTCCTCACCGACATCCCCGAGGCCGTGACCTTCATCACGGACGGGTGCCCGGACTGGGAGCAATTCGAGTAGCACCGCGCAGTTCGAATAGCACCGCGCAGTTCGAGTAGCCGCGCAGTTCGAGTAGCCGCGCAGTTCGAGTAGCCGCTACCCCACGATCGCGTACGCCCGCACGGGGAAGGTCCCGAACTCCTCGATCGCGGGTGGTGCCGCCGTGAATCGCGCACCGCTCGGCGGGAGTTCGTCGAGCCGGGTGAGGTGCTCGACCACGTGGATGCCCGCCGCGAGCAGTCGCGTGTGCGCGGGTCGTTCCTTCGTGTCGCGGGTGTCGTCGATGTTGAGCGAGTCGATCCCCACGAGGGTGGCACCCTCGCCGATGAGGTAGTCGACAGCGTCGGGCGCGAGGAACGGGGCATCCACCGCGTAGGCGGGCGTACCGAAGTGACGGTCCCAGCCGGTGTCGATGAGGACGGCCGCGCCACGCACGTCGCGCTCGAAGAACACGCTCGCGGGCACGCCGCGCTCGGTGGAGTCCCGCACGTGGAACACCTCGGCGCGGAGGTCGACGAGCGTTGCGAGCTCGAGCCCCGCGAGATCGGTGCCACCCTCGTAGCGGTGCCACGGGCTGTCGAGGTAGGTGCCCGTGTTGCCGATGAGGGTCATGACATCCATCGCGAACTCGGTGCCCGGCGCATAGTTCGCCTTGGACGCCTCGCGCGTGAGGAACGGCGTGATCGTCGGCTCTGGCAGGCCCGGGTACGTGACGAGGCCAGCACGGATGACATGGCTCAGATCGACGACCCGTCGTTCGCGCTCACCGGCTCGCGGCACATCCCGCGACCCGCGGTGGGCCTCCTCGACGATGCTGAGGTTGCGCAGGTCGACCGAGCCGACGAGCGTCAGCCCGAGGTGCTGCACGAGCAGGCGCTCGATGGCGGCCTCATCGAGGTCGGCGGAGGGCAGGTCGAGACGGAACCCCTCGACACTCAGCGAACCCCCGTTGACGAAGGCGATCGAGGCGTCGAGGTGGGCGCGGTAGTCAGGCATTGTTCTTCCGTTTCTTGATGACGGTCACGGCGATGGCCACGACCCCGAGCGCGGCGGGCACGAGCAGGTGGGTGCCGGCGAGCACGAGCAGCCCGAGGGTGAGCACGACGGAGGCGAGCGCCATCCACCATCCCGGGGTGAACCGATCGAGCAGGCGGACCGCGGCGAGGGAACCGACCGCATAAACGGCAACCATCGACGACGTGTGGATGAGGATGAAGGGCGTGAGGTCGAAGCCCTGTGATGCCGCGATGGCGAAGTAGGTGAGCGTGATGATCGAGACGAGCACGAGTGCTCGCCGCGGAACCGAGCCGGGTTCGGCGCCCTTCGCGAGCCACCCGGGAAGGTGGCCGTCACGACCGAGGGATGCCGCGAGGTTGGCGAACGCCGGAACGTACGCGTTCAACACGCCCACCGCAACCACCGCGGCGATCGCCGCCACGACCGCGGGCCCCACATCGGGCACGCTCACCGCCACGAGGTCGATGAGCGGAACGACGCTGAACTCGTCGTCTGACCCGAGGACTCCCACCGTCACGATCTGCAGCGCGAGATAGGCAGCACCCACCACCACAACCGCGATGGCCGTCGCGAGCGGGATCGTGCGGCGTGGGTTGCGGAACTCGCCCGCGATGTGAGTGACGGCCTCCCAGCCGGCGAAGGCCCAGACGAAGAGGCTCACGGCCG
This sequence comes from Leifsonia sp. AK011, assembly GCF_013410945.1. NCBI lineage: Bacteria > Bacillati > Actinomycetota > Actinomycetes > Micrococcales > Microbacteriaceae > Leifsonia > Leifsonia sp. AK011. The sequence goes on from NZ_JACCCH010000001.1 coordinate 21,747, forward strand.
TCGCGACCCCGGCCCAGCCGTGCGGCAGGAAGGGCTCGAAGTTCACGGCGCGCACCTCGGAGGCGGTCACCGAGACGACCCCGACGACGACGAGCACCAGCAGTCCGGTGAGTCCGAGCTGGAGCTTTCCGCTGACGCGCAGGCCGAAGAAGGCAACGCCGAGGGGCACAAGGAGGAACGCGAGGGCGATCATCCACACCACGGAACGGTCGGCACCCAGGGCGGCCGCGAGATACTCAGCGCCCAGGGTCGCCACGACGGGGGCGCCGAACTGCACCCCGAACAGGAACCAGTAGCCGGCCATACGCGCGGCTGTGTCCCCGAGGGCGAGGCGTGCGAACGTCGCGACACCGCCGGCATCCGGGTACCGGGCGGCGAGCGCGGCGAAGGTGCCGGCGAGGGGGATGGAGAGCACGAACACGGCCGCGACGGCGAGAATCGACGCGGGTCCCGCAGCCTGCGACGCGAGCCCGGGCAGCACGAGGATGCCCGTGCCCAGCACCGCGGCGATGTACAGCGCGGATGCCTGCACGAGTCCCAGGCGGCCCGTGTGCGTCGACACCTCGGGGGCAGCGGTGGTGGTCATGGCTCCAGAGTGGCAGTGGCAGGATCACGCGGTCTAGCGGTTTTCTGCCACCCTCCCGCAACAACCCGCCAGCGCTCGCCGTGAGTCGCCCACTTCGGCCAGTCGCAGTCGCCCAACACGGTCCGAAGTCGGCAACTCACGGTTGAGGAGAGCGGGCTAGAGCCGGTCGAGCGCTCCGAGCACGTCGTCGATGAGGTCGTCGGCATCCTCGATGCCCACCGAGAGGCGCACGATGTTCTCGGGGACCTCGAGCGCGGTGCCCTTGACGGAGGCGTGCGTCATCTCCGACGGGTAGCCGATGAGTGACTCGACACCCCCGAGCGACTCGGCGAGCTGGAAGAGGGTCGTGGACTCTGCAAACGTCTTCGCCGAGGCGGGGCCACCGGCAACGCCGACCGAGATCATGCCGCCGAACGACTTCATCTGACGAGCGGCAAGCTCGTGTCCGGGGTGGCTGGGAAGGCCCGGGTAGTACACGGTCTCGAGCTTCGGATGCCCGACCAGGCGCTCCGCGATGGCGGCAGCGTTCGACGAGTGCCGATCCATGCGCACGGCGAGCGTCTTGATTCCGCGAACGGTGAGCCAGGCATCCATCGGGCCGGAGACGGCACCAACGCCGAACTGCAGGAATCCGACCTTCTCGATGAGCTCTGCATCGTTCAGCACGACGGCACCACCGAGCACGTCGGAGTGGCCGCCGAGGTACTTCGTTGTCGAGTGCACGACGACGTCGGCGCCGAGTTCGAGCGGGCGCTGGAGGTAGGGGGAGGCGAACGTGTTGTCCACCACGACCGTCGCGCCGAACTCGTGACCGAGCTCAGCGAGCGCGGCGATGTCGGTGATCTTCATGAGCGGGTTCGAGGGGGTCTCGACCCAGATGATCTTCGTGGCATCCGGACGGATCGCGTGACGCACCGCGTCGAGGTCGCTCATCTCGACCGTGGAGATCGACACACCCCACGGCACGAGGACGCGGCTGACGAGACGGTGGGTGCCGCCGTAGACGTCGTTGCCCATGACGATGTGGTCGCCGGGCTTCAGGATGGCGCGCAGCAGGGTGTCCTCCGCTGCGAGTCCCGACGCGAAGCTGAACGCCTTCGCGCCACCCTCGAGCGAGGCGAGGAGCTCCTGCAGCGAGTCGCGCGTGGGGTTGCCCCCACGGGCATACTCGTAGCCGCCCCGGAACCCTCCGATGCCGTCCTGCACGAACGTCGAGGTCATGTAGACCGGCGGCACGACGGAACCCGTGGTGGGGTCGAAGTCCTGCCCTGCACGGATGGCGCGGGTGGCGAACTGGTACTCGGAGTCGGTCACGGGGTTCTCTCTGTTGAAGCGCTGGTGATGCGTGGGGTGGGGCGCCGTCAGGCGCTGAGGAAGGCGAGCAGGTCGTGACGGGTCACCACTGCTGCAGGCTTTCCGTCGCTCGTCACGAGTAGTGCATCGGACTGCGCGAGCGCATCGCGTACCGCAGCGATGGAATCCTGCATGCCGATCAAACCGAGCGGGGGGCCCACGAATTCCTCGAGGGCGTCGGTGAGCTGCGCGCGACCACTGAACACCGCGTCGATGAGGGTGCGCTCGTCGATCGACCCGACGACCTCGCCCATGACGACGGGCGGCTCCGCGGTGAGCACGGGCATCTGCGAGATGTCGAACTGGCGCATCTTGTCGATCGTGTGGCGCACCGTGTCGCTCGGATGCACGTGCACGAGCCCCGCGAGATCCGGGTCCTTCGTGCCCACGAGGTCGGCGACCGAACGGTCCTCCTCGGCGGGCAGGAACCCGTAGGAGCGCATCCACTTGTCGCTGAAGACCTTGCCGAGGTAGCCGCGCCCGCCATCCGGCAGGAGGATGACCATGACATCGTCGGGGCCCAGCTTCGCGGCCGCCTTGAGTCCGGATGCCACGGCGAGGCCACTGGAGCCGCCGACGAGGAGCCCCTCCTCACGGGCAAGCCTGCGAGTGAACTCGAAGGACTCGGCATCCGATGACGCGATGATCTCGTCGACGACGCTGCCGTCGTAGGCGGTCGGCCAGAAGTCCTCGCCGACGCCCTCGACGAGGTACGGCCGCCCGGTGCCCCCCGAGTACACGCTGCCCTCGGGGTCGGCGCCGATGACGACGACGTTCGGGTTCTGCTCCTTGAGGTACTTGCCGACGCCGCTGATGGTGCCGCCCGTTCCGACGCCGGCGACGAAGTGAGTGACCTTGCCCTCGGTGTCGCGCCAGATCTCGGGACCGGTCGTCTCGTAGTGACTGAGGGGGCCGTTCATGTTGGAGTACTGGTTCGGCTTGTAGGCACCGGGAATCTCGCGCGCCAGGCGATCGCTCACGCTGTAGTAAGACTCTGGACTCTCGGGAGCGACGGCCGTCGGGGTCACGACGATCTCGGCCCCGTACGCGAGGAGAACGTTGCGCTTGTCCTCGCCGACCTTGTCGGGAAGCACGAAGATGCAACGGTATCCGCGCTGCTGGGCCACGAGCGCGAGGCCGATGCCGGTGTTTCCGCTTGTCGGCTCGACGATGGTGCCGCCGGGCTTCAACAGCCCCTGGCGCTCGGCGTCGTCGATGATGCGCGTGGCGATGCGGTCCTTGGACGAGCCGCCGGGATTGAGGTACTCCACCTTCACGAGCACCGTCGCCGAGATGCCCTCCGTCACCTTGTTGAGGCGAACCAGCGGGGTGTTTCCGACGAGGTCGATGACCGTGTTTGCGAACTTCATGGTGACGGCCAATCTACCAGCGGGCTCCTGCGTGTTACGGGGGCCGCAGCCTCTCACCGTTCTTCGAGCATCCATGCGGCAGAATGGTTCGGATCAGACTTGCCCCGCGACCGACGAGGATGCCGTGACCAACAACGCAGACAAGCCCACCATCAAGCAGCAACGCGAGGCGCAGCGCGCCGCGAAGGTTGCCGCCCTGAAGAAGAAGCAGGCGGTGGAGAAGCGCAATCGCAGGATCGGCATCGGTGCTGCGATCATCGGCGCTGTTGCGGTTGTCGCGGTCATCGTGACCTTCGTCGTGGTCATCCCGGCCACCACTCCTCAGCCCGCGCCCGACCCGGTCGCCTCTGGCGACGCGAGCGACATAGATATCGCCGGAGAGCAGATCTTCGAGGGGCTCGGCAACAAGCATGTCGAGACGGCCGTCACCTACTCGATGTCGCCCCCCGCTGGCGGCGACCACAACGCGACGTGGCTGAACTGCGGTGTGTACGGCGAGGCCGTTCCGAACGAGAACGCCGTGCACGCTCTCGAGCACGGCGCCGTCTGGGTCACCTACAACCCGGACGAGGTCGACGCCGATGGCGTGGCACAGCTGCGCACGTTCCTTCCCTCCAGCTACATCATCCTGTCGCCGTACCCCGACCTGCAGACGCCTGTCGTCGCTTCGGCCTGGGGCGCACAGGTGGAGCTCGATGGTGTGGACGATGAGCGACTCGAGCAGTTCCTCCAGAAGTACTGGCAGTCGCCCAACGCGCCGGAGCCCGGCGCCGCGTGCAGCGGTGGCCTTGAGGGACCCGACCGGATTGCCTGATTCGACTGAGGTGAGCGCCCCGGCGCCGCGGCGCGGCCGCGCGCTTGTCATCATCATCGTGGCCGGGGTGATCCTGGTTGCCCTGGCGGCGCTCACCGGTCGCCTCACCGCTCCCGTCATCACGCTCCCGTCGACGACGAGCGCGGATGCCGGGTTCGCCCGTGACATGCAGGTGCACCACCAGCAGGCTGTCGAGATGGCGATGATGATCCGCGATCGCACGGACGACCCCGCGGTGCGGCAGCTCGCCTACGACATCGCGACCTCGCAGGCGCAGCAGTCCGGCCAGATGTTCGGATGGCTCGCCTCCTGGAACCTCCCCCAGTTCGGTGAGCCGGCGATGACCTGGATGACGCGGCCGGCCCTCGACGGGTCCGAGCACGGTCACGACTCGGACGAACCAGCCCATGTCCCGGGCGAGGCGATGCCGGGCATGGCGACGTACGCCCAGCTCGATACGCTCTCGAACCTGTCAGGAGTCGAGGCCGAGCGGTTGTTCCTCGAGCTCATGATCGCCCATCACCGCGGCGGTGTGGAGATGGCCGAGGCGGTCCTCGCACGCACCGACACCACGGTCGTGCGCGATCTCGCGACGAGCATCGTGAAGGCCCAGCAGTCGGAGATCGACCTCATGGAGGGGATGCTCGCCGAGCGGCAGTAGGCGGGGTCACTGCCAGCACCGACCGATTCAGCTGAGGAAGTCGCGGTGCTGCTGGGGCGAGTCGACGCCGGCAGCCGCGAAGGCCGCGGCCGCCTGTGAAGCTCGGTGATCGATCGCGAGCCCCACGTCGCGCGCGAGCCTGGGTCTCGTCTTCACGAGCAGGTCGAGCACGGCGACGGGCACAAACAGAACGGCCAGGTCGCTCGTGGCCCGGGCCCGAGCGGCGACTCCCTGCCGCGTCAATGCGGTGAGCCCCAGCACATCGTCGCGATCCAGCAGGGCGAAGCTCACCTCCTGCCCCGTCGTGGCCATGACGGAGAGGATGGCGGAGCCGCTCACCACGTAGCGCATGCCGTTGGGCACCTGCCCGATGTGCTGGACTGTCTCGCCCTCCCCGTAGCGTTCGAGGGTGACCTGGGGAGCGATCGCCTCCACGTCCTCCTCCGACAGGTACAGCGCAGGGGCGAGGTGACGGAGGGCGGCCCGGATGTTGTCGGGGGTGTTGTAGTTGTCGGTGAGGTCGCCGTCGAGGTGCAACCCGGCGCGGCGTGCGGCGTACCAGATGCGCGTGCGGAACGCGCTGAGCGTCGAGTAGTTGTCCGCCGGGCTCCTGATCGGAATACCGACCTCGTACTTCGCCTTCTCGAGGGGTTTCACCGACGCCGGGTTATCGGGCAGCGCCGCCGGGAGGTCCGCAGCCACCTCGACGCACACGTCGATGACGTCCTGCGGAGGATCATCGGTCGCGAACTTCACGACGATCCCAGCCTCGAACGCTGCCTCGCTGCGGCTGATGTTGAGGAACGTGCTCCCGGCCAGGGTCGCGTTGGGGATGACGTGGATGCCGTTGCTGTCGTTGAGGTGCACCGCACGCCAGTTGACCTCGACGATCCGACCGCGCAGCCCGTCCACCTCGATCCAGTCCCCGAGCGTGAACGGCTGCTCGAAGAGGAGGAAGAGTCCGGAGACCACCGAACCGACGGCGTTCTGGAGGGAGAGCCCTATGACGATCGAGCCGACGCCGAGAGCGGCGAAGAGGCCGCCGACATCCGCTCTCCAGACCACCGAGAAGAGGATGGCGAGACTGACGACGATCAGGATGACCCGCACGATGTCGACGAAGATCGAGGGCACCTTGCTGCGCCAGCTGCCCTGCCGCGCGGTCACGAAGAGGGCGAAGTTGAGACTGTTGAGCAGCACGAGGATCAACAGGAACCCGAAGACGGTCGCGGTGACCTGCGTCCAGGTGAGATCGATATCGGCGTAGGTCGCCTGGTTCAGGAGGAGAAGAAGTGCTCCGACCGGAGCAACATAGTTGCGCAGGAGCAGAACGATCTTCGCCGCGCGGTTCTGGCGCCGCTCGAGCATGCTCTGCACCTCGGTGAGCGCGAGGAGCACGATCGGCAGTCCGACGATGACCCCCGCTGCCGGCCAGAACCAGGGTTCGTTCCAGATCTGCATCTCGCGTCGCCGTTACTCGTCGTTCTCCGCGCGCTCGACGCGCCAGACCCGCTCCGGGCCCGAGGGCGTCTCGACCATGCCCCAGTCCCGCACGTTGACGGTGTCCGGCATGCGGTCGACCACCGACTGCGTCAGGAAGATCCCGCTCTCGGACTCGGTCGCCTGCACGCGGAAGGCGAGGTTCACGGCGTCGCCCCAGAGGTCGTACGAGACCTGCTTCTGCCCAATCAGGCCACTGGTGACTGCGCCGGTGTCGATGCCGGCACGCAGGGCGAGGGCGGTGCCGTACTTCGCGCCGATCCGGTTCAGGATGCGCTGCAGCTCGATCGCGAAGTCCACCATGCGCCGAGCGTTGTCGACGCGCGGCACGATGAGACCACAACTCGTGAGGTAGCCGGCCCTCGTGCTCCGCACCCTCTCGATACCGAGGGAGTCGGCGGCATCGTCGAATGCACGGAGGATCTCGTTGAGGATCTCGAGGGCCGCCTCGGAGCTCTTGTCGCTGCTGAACGCCTCGAACCCGACGATGTCGGCGAACATGACCGTGACCTCCTGATGGTCGAGCGCGATCGTGCGCACGCCCTCCTTGTACCGCTTGGCGAGGGCCTCGGGCATGAGCGTGAGCAGGAGGCGTTCGTTCTCCTTCTGCTGCTCCTCGAGCAGCTGCGCCTTCACCTGCAGACTCCTGCTCATGTCGTTGAAGGCGGCACCGACGTCAGCGAGCTCCGAGCTGCTGCCGGCATCCACCTGCACGCCGGACTCCCCCGCCGCGATCCTGCGCGCGGCGTCCCGGAGTCGACGGAGTGGGCGCACGATCGCCCCCGCGATCACGAGCGAGAGCACGGACACCAGCAACACGATCACGGCGGACGAGAGCACGAGGTTGCGCGTGAAGTCGTCGACCGGCGCGAAAGCCTCCTCGCTGTCGAGCTCGGCGACGATCACCCAGTCGAGTCCCTGGATGTCGAGCGGGGCGTAGGCGGTCAGCGATGAGCCCCCGAGGTATCCAGCCATGAGGTTGGTTCCGGATGTTCCCGCCGCCGCCGCGGACACCGCCTCGGTGCGCACGGGTTGCAGCAGCAGGGTGCTTCCCGTTGCGATCGCCTGCTCCGTGACCTCCGGCGGGGTTCCGGATGCCACGGACTCCCGCTCGAACCGCGCCGGGTCCTCCACGAGCACCCGGGAGAGCGAGCGCATGAGCTGATCGTTCGCGCCCACGATGTAGGTCTCGCCCGAGTCGCCCATGCCGCTCTCGGACCAGTCACCTCCGCCAGCCATGACCGAGTCGATCTGGCTGATGGGCATCTCGGCGGCGAGCGCACCCACGATCTCCCCGTCGATCACGACCGGCGTTACTGCCCAGGATGCCGGCTTGCCGAGCGACGGTGGATACGGGGCGAAGTCGGTCAGCACGACGTTGTCCGCGAGGTTGCCCGTCATCGCCTCGGAGTAGGCCTGTGCGAGGTTGGTGCGCTGCAGGGGACCGTTGTCGAGGTTGCTGCCGAGGTCCACTCCCTTGAAGGCCGTGTAGACGATGTTGCCGCTCGCGTCGATGAGCAGCACGTCCTCGTAGTGGAAGATCTGTGTCAGCCGGCGGAAGAAGTCGTGGTGCTCTGCATGGGTCGCGGACCACGCGCTGCCATCGCCAGCGTCGTTGACCTTGATCGCGTCGTCGAAGGTCTCGTGCGGGGCCGTGTAGTGGAGCGCGAGATAGGACTGCGCTGCACCCGTGGGGATGAAGGTCGAGGCATCAACCGGCTCGCCGTTGGCCTCCGAGAGCCGGGGGCCGAACTGGTCGGTGAAGTACGCCTCGAGCTCCGCCCGCTCCTGAGCGGTGAGTTCGGTGTTCTCGAGTTCGGCGAATCCGGCGGAGAAGAGTTGCATCGCCTCCGCGACGCTCTGCCCCCGCGCGGTGATGCGCAGGTTGTTCTCGATGGTCTCGTAGAGCGCGGTGATCTCGCGGGCCCGAGAGTCGCGCACCTCGGTGAGGCGATCGAACGCGGCATCCTGCAGCGAGCTCCGACCATTGACGAAGCCGATGTAGCCCACCACGACACTGGAGGTGATGCTCACGAGAAGAAGGGTGATGAGAAGCGCGGAACGGATGCCGAGTCCCGTGCGCGTCGGCAGGGTGAAACCACCCTCCGACGAGGGACTGGACTCTCCTGTGCTGGACATCGCTGCTCCGGCGGATCGGTGCTGTGTGTTGTTCACCTTAGCGATTCGAGGGCACCGGCTGCCATCGGGAGAATGAGGCAGCCACACACGAGTTCGGCGCCGACCCGAAGGGGCCGACGCCGAACTGATGAGGGGATCTGTGTGATCAGCCCTTCGTGGAACCCGCCAGCAGGCCGCGCACGAAGAAGCGCTGCAGCGAGAAGAACACGATGAGCGGAACCAGGATCGAGATGAAGGCTCCGGCCGTGAGCAGGTGCCACTCCTGGCCGTACTTGCCCGTGATCTCGGCGAGCAGCTTGGTCATGGGGGCGACCGAGCCATCGGCGAAGACGAGAGCGACGAGCAGGTCGTTCCACACCCAGAGGAACTGGAAGATCGCGAACGACGCGATCGCCGGCAGGGTGAGGGGAAGCACGATCCTGAAGAAGATCTGCCCGTGCCCTGCACCGTCGACGCGAGCGGCCTCGATGAGTTCACCGGGGATCTCGGAGATGAAGTTGTGCAGCAGGAAGATCGCGAGCGGCAGGGCGAAGATCGTGTGCGCGATCCAGACCTGGGCGTAGGAACCGCCAGCATTCAGCCCGTCGAAGATCTGGACTCCCCCGATGTTCAGTCCCTTGCTGAAGAGGCTGAGCAGCGGCACGAGAGCCATCTGCAGGGGCACGATCTGCAGGGCGAAGACCCCGATGAAGATCCAGTTCTTGCCCTTGAAGTCGATCCACGCGAAGGCGTAGGCCGCGAGCGAGGCGATCACCAGCGGGAACACGGTCGCGGGGATCGTGATCGCGATCGAGTTGATGAAGGCGCCCGCGAGGTTCAGCTGGTCGTTACCGGCCGCAAGCACGTCCTGGTAGTTCTGCAGCGTGAAGCCCGGGTTGGCGAGGACCGTCCACCACCCCGTCGTGGCGACCTGGTCGGCCGGCCGGAACGAGGAGATGAACAATCCGAAGGTCGGCGTGGTCCACAGCACCGCGATGATCAGGGCGGCGATGGTGGCGCCGCGACTGGTCAGTCGCTTCTTGGTGCGACCGGCCGCGGTGCGTTCCTCCGCACGCTCGCCTCGCTTGAGTTGACGTTCGGTGCTCTTGTCGAGCGGCAGGTCAATGGGGGTTACGGCGCTCATCGGATCTCCCTCTGTGCCTTGATCTGACGGGCGTTGTAGACGACGATCGGCAGCACCAGGATGAACAGCACCACCGCGAAGGCCGCCGAGCGTCCTGGCTCGAATCCCTTCCACTGCGTGTACATCTCATTGGCGATGACGCTGGTCTGGTTGGCGCCGGCCGTCATGGTGCGAACGATGTCGAACACCTTGAGGCTGGCTATCGAGATCGTCGTCAGCACGACGATCAGGGAGCTGCGGATGCCGGGCACCGTGACATTGATGAAGCGCTGCCAGGCGTTCGTGCCATCCAGGGATGCCGCCTCGATCTGCTCGACCGGCACGCCCTTGATCGCGGCCGAGAGCACGACCATCGCGAATCCGGTCTGCACCCAGATCAGCACCACGATGAGGAAGAACGTGTTCCACGGTGAGTTCTGGAGCCACTCGACGGGCTGGCCACCGAGCCAGACCACGATCTGGTTGAGCAGGCCGATCTGCGGCGTACCGGGTGGGTTGGCGTCGTAGACGAAGCGCCAGATGATGCTCGCGCCCACGAACGAGATCGCCATGGGCATGAACACGAGCACCTTGAAGACCTTCTCGCCGCGCGACTTGTCGATGAACACCGCATAGGCGAGGCCGAAGATCGTCGAGACGACGGGCACCACGAGAACCCAGATCACCGTGTTGACGACCGTGCGGATGCCCGTCTCCTGGGTGAAGATCCAGACGAAGTTGTCGAAGCCCACGAAGCGCTCGCCGCGGTTGTTGAGGAACGCCGCGATGAACGTGCTGATCGAGGGGTAGATGAGTCCGATCAGGAGGAGGAGGATCGCCGGGCTCAGGAACCCGATGAGTTGGAAGAGATACCCGCTCCCCTGCCGCGAGCGGAAGTCGAGAATGAAGAACACCCCGCCGAGGACTGCGGCGACGGCCGCTGCCCACCAAACGGAGCCGAGAAGCAGGAAGATCAGCGTGGGGGCGAGGATGCACACTGCAAGGCGGATGATCGTGTACTTCCTCCCGGTGCGAGGCGCGATCTCGATGAAGAAGATCACGACGCCGACAACGGCGAGGAACGCTATGACGATGATGGGAATCTGGGCGAGGGCCGGCAGGTCGCCGATCCATTGCAGGAAACCAGACATACACATCCTTTCGAGTACGACGGTGGACTCAGGAACAGAGTAAGGGGGGAGGAGGGCCGGCGGATAGGTTCCCGCCGGCCCTCCTCATCGTTCGTCAGTGCTTATTCAGCCGGCCAGGATGCCTCGATGGTCGAGAGCACGTCGGCGGTCGGCTTGCCGTTGATCCAGTCCACCATTCCGGTCCAGAACGAACCCGCGCCCACGACTCCGGGCATCAGGTCAGATGCGTCGAAGCGGAAGGTCGTGTTCGGGTCCTGCAGGATGGCGATGGCCTCTTCGAGGATCGGGCTCGAGGCGTTGCTCGGGTCGAGACCCTTGTTGGCGCTGATCACACCACCGAGAGCGACGCGGCTGTTGGCCCACTCCGCGCTCGAGAGGTACTCCTGAACCTTGATGGTGTCCTCGTCGTTCGAGAAGGCTGCGACGATCTCGCCACCACCGGTCACTGCGGGTGCACCTGCGGTCTCACCGGGCATGATGAAGGCCCAGATGTCAGCATCCGGCCCGACAGTGGCATTGCCGTTCGTCGGGTCGGTGATGAATCCCTCGTAGAACGACGCCTGGTGGTGGAGGGCACACGTTCCAGCACCGAGCGAACGGGCCGGGTCGCCGAACGGCGTCGTGTTGATCGTCTTGACGTCACCGAAGCTCGCGTTCACGTAGGTCGGGTCGAGCAGGATCTCACCGACGGAGTCGAAGGCGTCTGCGATGGCCGGGTCGGTGAACGGGATCTCGTGGCTGACCCACTGGTCGTAGACCTCGGGGCCGGACTGGCGGAGGACGAGGTCCTCGACCCAGTCTGTTCCGGGCCATCCGGTTGCTGCGTCGGAGCCGAAGCCCGCACACCAGGGCTGCGTGCCCGTCTTCTCCTGGATGGTCTTGGTCAGGGCGAGCATCTCATCCCATGTCGTGGGAACTTCGACGCCCCACTCCTTGAACTGCGACGGCGAGTACCAGATGAAGCCCTTGACGGACGCCATCAGGGGAGCGCCGTACAGCACGTCGTCGACGGTGCCGTACGCGGCCCAGTCCTCGCTCCAGCCCTCGGCGACGTTCGCAGCGACACCCTCCGGTGCCGGCTGGATGTAGCCGCGAGTGGCGAGATCCGCGAGAAGGCCCGGCTGCGGGAAGATCGCGATGTCGGGGGCGTTGCCACCCTGGGCGCGAACGCCGATCTGGGCCTCGAACTCCTTGGATGCCTCGTACTGGATGTCGATGTCGTTCTCGGCCTCCCAGTCGGCCCACGACTCGTTGAGGAGCTCTGCCTCGGTGTCGCTGATGGTGCCGTAGACGGTGACAACACCATCGGCCTCGCCGACGGTACCGCCACCGGTGTCGCCCGTGGAGCAAGCCGAAAGGGCGAGGCCGGAAATGGCCAGGACGGCAATCGGTGCTGTGAGACGGCGGTGCAGGGTGAAACTCATACTTCCTCCTCGTTGAGGTCCTCCGTCACCGGCGCCAAGAGCGGCGCGGGTGGGTGTGAATTGCTCGGTGCATTACACAGTGGAACGCATTCCATATCACTCGAACGTGTTCCACAACACAAGGTAGGGCACTGTTCGGGCTTATGCAAGCGCTTGGCATATTTCGATACCGAACGGAAACCGTGCTCGTCGCGTCGAGCCATTTCCGGGCCTTCCCGAATCGTGGGAGCGCTCCCGTCATTGTGGAAACGCTTGCAGCGTCGCTAGGCTGTCGCCCGTCGGCTCAGAGCAGAGCTGACCATCGACTGGAACGTGAAGAGGTGAGCATCCCGTGAGCGCCCTCAGTGACGTGGCCCGCCTGGCGGATGTCTCGACGGCGACGGCCTCCCGCGCCCTCAGCGGGCGGGGGTACGTCGCCGCGGAGACGCGCGACCGCGTCGTCGCCGCCGCTGCGGAGGTCGGCTATTTCGGAACCCCGTCATCATCGATGCCCTTCCCCTCGTCCCGTGCCGTGGGAGTCGTCGTTCCGCACATGAACCACTGGTACTTCGGCAGCGTGCTCGAGGGCATCGAGGCCGCCCTGGCGCTCTCCGACGCCGAACTCGTGCTGCGCAGGCTCACGCGCAACCCACTAGAGCGACGTCGAGCGTTCGAGACACTCATGATGCACACGGGAGTGGCGGCCGTGATCGCCGTCGGCATCGAGTCCGGTGACGAGGTGGCATCCCTGCTGCAGTCCCTCGATCGGCCGTTCGTCTCCGTCGGCGGCCCGGTCGGCGGAGCTGCCGGCATCTCGATCGACGACCACGCCGCTGGTGCCCTCATCACCCGGCACCTGGCGAGCCTGGGGCACCAGCGCATCCTGCACCTCGGGGCCGATGCAACGGGCGACGCAGGACTCGCCGTGCACACGAGGCGCCTCGCGGGGTACAGGGAGGCGATGACGGATGCCGGACTCGGCCCTCGCATCGCGGTGCACACGGCACCACTGTCCGTTCCCGGAGGTTATGCGGCCGGCCTCGCGATCCTCGCCGACCCGCGCACGCGCCCGACCGCGATCGCGGCGGGCAGTGACGAGCTCGCGATCGGCGTGATCATCGCCGCCAGGCAGCTCGGCATCCAGGTGCCCGACCAGCTGTCGGTCATCGGCATCGACGACCACGAGCTGGCCGAGATGTTCGCGCTCACGACCCTTGCCCAGGACCCGGCGGCGCAGGGAGCGGAGGCGGTTCGGCTCGCGCTGGCCGAGCGGGCGGATCCGAACCCGGGGTGGATCGAACATCCTGCCCGACTCGTCGTGCGGGGGAGCACGCGCGCGCCGCAGTGAGGGCATGATTGTGCGAACGTCCCGCTGCTGTCACCGGAAAGCGGGGTACAACTGCCCTGTACCCGCAGGGTGGCCCCGACCTAGAGTTGCAGGGTAGCTGGGGGGAGGCTGCACGATGGAAAAGACCTATCGAGTACTTGTCGTCGATGACGACCCGGACGTCGCACTGTACATGCGCACCGTTCTCGAGCGCCGCGGGCCGTTCAGCGTCCGCGCCGTCGCCGATGCCCCCTCGGCGATCGCCGCCGTGAGCGACTTCCGCCCAGATGTCGTCGTCACCGACATCGAGATGCCGGGGATGACGGGGCTCGAGTTCATCGAGAAGATGAACGGCATCCGCCCCGACCTCCCCGTCGTCGTCGTGACCGCCCACGTCTCCGTCGAGTACGCGGTCGGCGCCCTCCGCGCCCGCGCCGACGAGTTCCTCACCAAGCCGGTCAACTCGACGGAGCTCACCGCCGTCGTGCTCCGCCTCGCCCAGAACGGCAGGGCCGGCCACAGCCAGCCGCACCGTGAGGTCGTGCTCGCCATCGGCGCCCACCCCGACGACGTCGAGATCGGAGTGGGCGGCATCCTCTCCTCGCATCGCGCCGCGGGGGACACCGTGGTGATCCTGACCCTGTCCCGCGGGGCCCAGGGCGGCCGAGCCGACAACCGGCAGAACGAGTCACTGCGGGCGGCCGAACTCCTCGGTGCCCGCCTGTTCCTCGAGGACTTCGTCGACACCGAGATCACCAGCACCGGCCCGACCGTCAAGGCGATCGAACGCGTGGTCAGCGAGATCGGGCCCACGATCGTCTACACGCACACGTCGCACGACAGACACCAGGACCACCGCGCCGTGCACGAGGCGTCCCTCGTCGCGACGCGGCTCGTGGGAACTGTCGCCTGCTACCAGAGCCCCTCGTCCACAGTCGACTACAAACCGACGCGATTCGTCTCCATCGACGGCTTCTGGGAGCGCAAGCTCGAGCTCCTCGCCTGCTTCGAATCGCAGGTCGGAATCCGCAGCTATCTCGAACCGGACTTCGTCGTCGCGACCGCGCGCTACTGGTCGCGCTACGGCGGCGGCAGGCTCGTCGAGCCGCTCGAGATCATCCGCGAGACCTCCGACCTGTCCACTCCCGTTCGCCGACGGGTGGCCACGTCATGACCCGGGTGCTCGTGACGGGAGCAGGGGGCGCTGCCGGAGTCGCCGTCATCCGTTCGCTCGTCGCCCACGGCGCCGACGTCTTCGCCGCCGACATGGATGGCTGGGCCGCTGGCCTCTATCTCGTGCCTGCTGAGCGCCGCAGGCTCGTCCAACCCGGGCGATCACCGGAGTTCGTGGACGGCGTGCTCAGCATCGTGCGTGAGGACGACATCGACGTGGTCTTCTCCACCGTCGATGTTGAGCTCGAACCGCTCGCGGCACGCCGGGCCGAACTCGCACCGACCGTTCTCGCCGCCCCCAGCCTCTCGACGCTCGCGACCTGCCTCGACAAGCTCACCCTCGCCGAGGCCTGCGCGGGCAGCGCACGCGTGCCGACGACGATGATCCTGGATGCCACGGGCAAGGCGGCCGACTGGACGTTCCCCGTCATCATCAAGCCGCGCCGCGGGGCAGGCAGCCGGGGTGTCCACCTCGTCGCCGACCGCGCGGGGCTCGAGGCAATGCCCGACGACGAGGCGATCATCATCCAGGCCAACCTCCCGGGCGAGGAGTATTCCGTCGATGTCATCGCGTCCGGTGGCACCCTCGTCGCCGCCGTCCCGCGCACGCGCGCGAGGGTCGACTCTGGCGTCTCGATCGCCGGCCAGACCGTGCGCGACCCCGAGCTGCAGCGCCAGGCGGGACTCGTCGCCGCGGCGATCGGGCTCGACGGTGTCGCGAACGTGCAGCTCCGACGCGACGTCGACGGACTCCCCGCGCTCCTCGAGGTCAACCCGCGGTTCCCCGGCGCGCTCCCCCTCACGATCGCGGCCGGCGTCGACCTCCCGGTGCTCGCACTCGATCTCGCCCTCGGTGAGGAGCTTCCGAGTGGTCTCGACTTCCGCGAGATCGCGACGGTGAGGTTCCTCGAGGACCTCATCCTCGACCCGGCAGAAGTCCTGGTCTCCGAACACGCAGCACACGGTCCGGAGGACGAATGACCGACCTGCGAGGCACGCTTCTCCTGGGCGATCACCACGTTCATTCGACGTTCTCGGATGACGCGCACAGCACGCTCGCGGAGAACATCGCCGCCGCCACGACCCAGGGGCTCTCGGTTGTGCGCCTGACCGAGCACGTGCGCGCCGATACGGCGTGGGTGCCCGAGTTCGTCGCGGCGGTCGCCGCCGAACCGGTGCCCTCCTCACTCACCGTCCTCACTGGCGTCGAGGCCAAGCTGCTCTCGGTGGCCGGCGATATCGACGCGCCGACGGAGCTCGATGGCATCGATGCACTCGTGCTCGCCGACCACCAGTTCCCCGGCACGGACGGCCCGTGGAGCCCGACCGCGACGCGAGAGCGGATCGCGGCCGGACTCTCCCCCGCCGACGCTCTCGAGCAGTTCGTCGTGGCATCCATCGCGGCCATGACAACCTTCGACCACACCGCGCGCACGCTGCAGCTCGCACACTGGTTCTCGATCCTGCCCAAGGTCGGGCTCAGCGAGGACGACCTCACCGACGAGCAGCTCGACCGCTGGTCCACCGCCGCGAGCGCGACGGGCACCCTTGTCGAGATCAACGAGAAATGGGGATGCCCGGGCGCGCGAGCCGTGCGGGCAGCACTCGCGAACGGCGTCACACTCGTGGCATCCACCGACTCCCACGTCGCGGGCGATGTCGGGCGGTACGAGCGCGTCGGCCGGATCCTCGACGGGGCGTTGGCACTGCGATGACGATCGACTGGGCCGTGCTGGGTCACGACGTGCTCGAGTGGTTCCTCGTGATCCTCGTCGGCACCGGCGTGATCCCGATCCTCACCACCCTGCTGCAGTTCATCACCATCCCCTTCCACGCGTTCCGCAACCACTACCGCGAGGCGGCGCCGTACATGCCCCGCGTCGCAGTCGTGATCCCCGCCTGGAACGAGGGTGTGGTGATCGGCGCCACCATCGATCGCCTCATCGCGATGGACTACCCGGACTGGGCACTCCGCGTCTACGTGGTGGATGACGCGAGCACCGACCAGACGCCCGACGTGATCCGCGAACGCGCCGAGCGGTACCCGGGCAGGGTGTTCCACCTGCGTCGCGAGCAGGGCGGCCAGGGCAAGGCGCACACCATCAACCACGGCCTCCGGCTCATCCTCGAGGACGACTGGATGCAGGCACTCCTCATCACGGATGCCGATGTGATCTTCCTGCCGGACTCGCTCCGCAAGATGACCCGGCACCTCGCCGACCCCAAGATCGGTGCGGTGAGTGCGTACATCCGCGAGGGCAGTCCGAAGAAGAACTACCTCATGCGGTTCATCGGCATCGAGTACGTGCTCGCTCAGGCGGCATCCCGTCGTGCCCAGAATGTGCTGGGGGCCCAGGCCTGCCTCGCGGGAGGCGCGCAACTGCACTCGCGCGACAACCTCGTCGACCTCGGGGGGCGCATCGACACGAGCAGCCTCGCCGAGGACACTGTCATGACGTTCGAGACACAGTTGAGCGGACGCGAGGTCGTCTTCGACCCCTACGCGATCGTTCTCGCCGAGGAGCCAGGAACCATCTCGGCGCTCTGGAAGCAGCGCCTGCGCTGGGCCCGGGGCAACGTGCAGGTCACCTCCCGCTACAAGCGGGTCTGGTTCCGCCCGCGGCGGGCCCACGACCTCGGCGGCTTCATCTTCGGCCTGTCGTGGTTCAGCATCATGCTGTTGCCCGCGGTCATGGTCGCCTCGTCGATCGGTCTGCTCGGCCTCTTCTTCCTCGGCAGCAACCTCGCGGTCATCGCCTTCCAGGGGCTGTGGGGTCTCGCGACCGTCACCTACTTCTACTCGATCATCCTCGCGTTGCAGCTCGACGGGATGATCGCGCGACAGGCATGGCTTGAGGCGCTGCTGTTCCCCGGCATCCTGTCGATCCTCGTCATGATCACGGCGTTCTTCCCCGGTCTCTTCGAGGACGTGCTCCCCGCAGCCCTGGGCGTTCAGGCGACCCAGGCCTTCGTGACCGGGTGGACGATCTTCGCGTACGCGTGGATCGCCGTGTCGATGCTCTTCGCGTGGATCGCGAAGCTCATCGATGGCACCAGGGCGGGTCGCATCCTCTCGCCGCTGCTCACCTACATCGTGGGCTACGGGCCGATCCTCTGCGCCGTCACGATCGACTCGTACATCAAGCAGGCCAGGCACGCCGAAGCACGGTGGGACAAGACGGAGAAGGTCGGGAGAGTGACAGCATGAGCGACCAGTACACGCGCAGCTTCCTGCGGGAGGAGCTGGAGCGCGATCGACGCCACGAACGCCGTCTCATCCCCAAGGCCCTCCTGGCGCTTGCCGTCGTCGCCGTTCTCCTCATCGTGAGGGCGGTGTACTTCCTGTGACCACCGCTGGGGAAGCCGTGCCGTACCGGGTCGTGATCGCCGACGACGATGCGGACATCCGCGATCTCGTGGCGCTCGCCGCGCGGCGGGCCGGGCTCACGCCCGTGGCCATCGTCGGCGACGGGGATGCCGCACTCGCCGCCATCCTCGCGCATCAACCCGACCTCGCCATCCTCGACATCGAGATGCCAGGACTCACCGGGCTCGACGTCTGCCGAGTGTTGCGTGGCTCGGCGTCCGACGCTGATGTGCGCATCGCGCTCCTCTCGGCCTCGGTCGATGAGTCGGAACGCGCGAGGAGCCTCGAGGCGGGAGCCGACCACTTCCTCTCCAAGCCATTCAGTCCGAGAGAGCTCATAGCGTGGCTCGCCGTGGGCAAGGAGCCGAGAGCATGACCTCCGGTCGTATCGCATCGTATTTCGCGAGGATCGTCGACCGGCCAAGCACGCCGGTGAAGCAGTCCGCGACACTCCTGGGCCTGGGACTCGCGCTCATCGCCATCGCCCTGTTCCCCGACCTCACGGTGACCGGGCCTGCCTACTTCTGGATCGCGATCGCCCTGCTGGGTGTGGCGAGCGCCCTCGCCATCCTCTGGCGTGACGACTACCGCTACTCGGGCGTCGTCATGATCGTGCCGGCGATCGACCTGCTCGCCTTCGGCTTTTTCCGGGCCGGGACCGGCGGAGTAGCTTCGCTGTTCTCGTCACTCATCATCCTTCCCGTCGTCTGGCTCGCGGCGGGTGAGGGCAGGCGATTCATCCTGTATGCCGCCGCTGGCACCTCCATCGCCCTGTCGATACCGACGATCACGGGCGTCGTTCACCTCAGCACGCCGTCGGAGTGGCTGCGCGGAATCTTCACGCCCATCGTCTTCGCGATGGCCGCAGGGATCGTCAACGAGCTGGCCAGGCTCGGCCGGGAGCAGGTCGCGTCGATCAAGAAGCTCGCCGACGACAAGGAGCGCATGCTCCAGGACACCGTCGAGTACGCCGTGCGCCTCCAGGAGAGCGAGGACAGGTATCGCGCAGCAGACCGCCTGTACCGCGGGTTGTGGGGAGCAGTCACCGAGCAGTCCGTGATCGGAACCGACACCGAGGGACTCATCGATGCGTGGAACCCCGGGGCCACCCAGATGCTCGGGGTCGCCAGGATCGACGCGGAGGACAGGATGCACATCTTCGACTTCCACGTCGCCGACGAGCTCGAGGATTACGCAAAGGAGCGCAATTACCCACCGGGCGAAACCGTCCTCAACCCCGGTTTCTCCGCCCTCGTCGAGAACGCAAGGCTCGGCAGCGTCGACGTCCGCGAGTGGACCTACGTGCGCGCCGACGGAAGCACCCTGCCGGTTTCGGTGTCGGTCACCCCCCGCGTCGACGAGGCCGGCGAGACCGCCGGCTACCTCTTCGTGGCGACCGATATCACCACGGCCCTCGAGGCGTCCCGGCTCAAGGACGAATTCGTCGGGCTCATCTCGCACGAGCTGCGCACCCCGTTGACCTCGATCCTCGGCTACCTCGAGCTACTGAGGGACGACGACGAGAGCGGCCTCACCGCCGAGCAGCAGCAGTACCTCGAGGTCGTCGAACGCAATGCCAACCGCCTTCTGCGCCTCGTGGGCGACCTGCTCTTCACCGCGCAGGTCGAGTCGGGCAAGCTCTCCCTCATGGCCGCCCCCGTCGAGCTCGCCGACATCGTCACGACCGCCGTCCAGTCGGCAGGGCCGGCGGCGGATGCTGCGGGCATCAGCGTTCGCGTATCGCTCCCCGATGTCAACCCGATGGTCAGCGGCGACGCCGTTCGGCTGGGACAGGCGGTTGACAACCTGCTGTCGAACGCGATCAAGTTCACGCCGGAGGGGGGTTCGGTCACGGTCGGCCTTGCTGTCGAGGACAACGAGGCGATCATCACCGTGACCGACACAGGTATCGGCATCCCCGAGGATGAACTCGACCAGCTCTTCGGGCGGTTCTTCCGGGCCTCGACGGCCACACGCAACGCGGTACCCGGCGTGGGTCTCGGTCTCACCATCACCCGGGCGATCGTCGTTGCTCACGACGGTGCCATGGAGGTCGAGAGCGAGGAGGGCATCGGAACCACGTTCCGGATGCGCCTGCCGCTCCTCCCCGTCCCGGCGCGCTAGGCGGAGCACGTCACGAGACCGGGCTCCGGAGCACTGCGCCTCAGGCGCGGTGCCCTCCCCGGCCACGCCCGCGAAGGAGCGCGGTACCGGCGATGAGTGCACCAACCTGGAGCGCTCCGACACCGGTGAGAACGACGTTCGGAACGGGCATGCTTCCCGTCGCCGCCAGCAGGCTTCCCGGGAGACCCGCGGTGGTCTCCCCCGTGGACGGACCGGCGGCACTCCCCGCCGGCTCGCTGAGTGTTGGCAGGTCGCAGATCGGCAGGGTCACCTGGTCAGCGCTGACGACACCACCGGTCGAGTCCTTCATCCAGACGACGTAGCTGTCGCCGTTGGGCACATCGGGGATGACGGCGGAGCTCGACTCGGCCGTGAGTTCGATGTCGACCACGCCGGGCACCGGGGCGCCGTCCACGGCGACCCCCACCGGATACGCGCCGGAACCGAGGCCCGTGGCATCCACTCGCACGTCGGTGGCACCGAGGAGATCACACTCGTGAGCGGTTGCGACGACTGTCGGCTCGGCCGACTGCTGGGTGGAGGTGCCTGCGGGCGCTTCGCACGGGGCGATGTCGATGGCGCGGGTCGCGGTGAAGTCCGGGGCGTCGGAATCCGTGACGGTCAGAACGTGGCTTCCCGCGGGCACCGTGGCGAAGGAGTCGAGCACGGTGTCCGTCGCGGCGAGCGTGAGGTCGAGCACCTTCGCGCCGGAGGCCTCGACGATCGAGATGTCGTACGAGCGACCGACCACGAGGTCAACGAGGGAGAGTGTTGCCGTGCAGTCATCGTTGAGGATGAGGACGGGCTGCGGCTCGGCCGGTGCTGGGAGGTCGGCCGCCGAGGCCACCGAGACGCTGGCCATCGAGAGGGCCAGCGAGCCGAGAACTGCAACGATCAGGCCGAGAATGGCGACGGGGCCGCGGGACCGCCGTGCCGGTGTGCGCTCGGGTAACGCCACCGGTTCGGCGGTCCGCATCGGACCACAGTCAAGTCGCATCTCGGGGGATGTGCACTTTCATCAGTGAACTTCGCCGCAGCACGCTAGCCAGAGGGTAAGGCCGTCTAGTGTGCAGGTGGGGGAGGCTCGCTCGGGTATTTACCACCGCTTCCTCGGGGGGACTGGAAGCGGCTGTCCCCCATTATGCCGACAGCCTCATGTTTGTGCAAGCGCATGAACAAGACTGGGCACCACCCCAATTCGGGGTGGTGCCCAGTACCTGCAAGTGAGCCCTGAAAAGGGCGTCGACTACTTGAGGGTGATCGTTGCGCCAGCCTCTTCGAGGGCAGCCTTGGCCTTCTCGGCGGTCTCCTTGTTCGCGCCCTCGAGCACGGTGCTGGGAGCGCCGTCAACGAGTGCCTTCGCCTCGCCGAGACCGAGGCTCGTGAGGGTACGCACCTCCTTGATGACCTGGATCTTCTTGTCACCGGCCGACTCGAGGACGACGTCGAACGAGTCCTTCTCCTCGACCTCTTCTGCTGCGCCACCGGCACCGGCGGGCGCTGCGACGGCAACCGCGGCGGGGGCCGCGGCGGTGACCTCGAAGGTCTCCTCGAACTTCTTGACGAACTCCGAGAGCTCGATGAGCGTGAGCTCCTTGAATGCCTCGATCAGCTGGTCGCTGGTCAGCTTTGCCATGATGTCTCCTTGTTGTTGAATCGTCCGCACTCCAGACGGAGCGCGATGTGCTTATTCGTCTGCGTTACTCCGCAGACTGCTTCTCGCGCAGCGCCTCGACCGTGCGAACGGCCTTCGAGAGCGGTGCGTTGAACAAGTACGCTGCGCCGAACAGCGAGGCCTTGGCGGCGCCTGCAAACTTCGCGAGGAGCACCTCCCGAGTCTCGAGATCGGCAAGCTTCTTGACCTCGTCGGCCGTGAGAGGGCTACCGTCGAAGTAGCCGTTCTTCACAACCAGAAGAGGGTTTGCCTTGGCAAAGTCACGCAGCTTCTTCGCGACGGTGACAGGGTCACCGTGCACGAAGGCGATGGCGGACGGGCCGGCGAGGTCGTCGTCGAACGACGAGATCCCCGCGGCGTTCGCCGCAATCTTGGTCAGCGTGTTCTTCACCACGGCGTAGGTGGCGTCCTCACTGAGTTCCTTGCGCAGGCTCTTGAGCTGCGCAACAGTGAGACCGCGGTACTCGGTGAGCAGGACGGCGCTCGAGGTACGGAACTTGTCCGTAAGCTCGGCGACGGATGCTTCCTTGTTCGCCATGGTGCTCCTTTAGTGGTGGGTTTCTGGCCTCGACCACCGGAGAAAAACAAAAGCCCCGGCTTCTGCAGGAGCACAGGAGCACGGAGCTGGGATCCGATTTCTCGGAGTAACTTCGGTCACCTGCGCTGGATTTAGATCGACCTGCGTTTGCACGCACGACGAAGACCTGCGGTCTTTGGCTACGACAAGGCTACGGCACGCGAAGGTCTTGCGCAAACACCGGGTCAATCCATCGGCAGGATGACGCGGAACACCGTCGAACCTGGCTCGCTCGTGACCTCGGTCCGACCGCCGTGGGCCTCCACGACCGCGGACACGATCGCGAGGCCGAGACCGGTGCTGCCCGTGGCGCGCGCCCGGGACCCGTCGCCCCGCACGAAGCGCTCGAACACACTCGGCAGGAGCTCGGCGTCGATCCCGGGACCGTCGTCGATCACCTCGATAACCGCCTCGCGCCCCTCGACCGTCGAGCGTCGACCGAGGGTCGCCGTGATCCGCGTGCCAGCCGGGGTGTGCACCCGGGCGTTCGTGAGCAGGTTCGCCACGACCTGGTGGAGGCGGCTGGCATCCCCCGGCACGGTCACGCGGCGCTTCGGAACACGCAGCTCCCACTCGTGCTCGGGACCGGCGGCCTGCGCGTCGCTCACCGCATCGACCAGCAGCCGCCCGAGGTCGACGGGGCGCTGATCGAGTTCGGTGCCCTCGTCGAGCCTGGCGAGCATGAGGAGATCCTCGACGAGAGCGGTCATGCGAACCGATTCGGACTCGACGCGTCCGATGGCATGCACGATGTCGTCGGGCAGCTGGTGACCCGACCGCCGGGTGAGTTCGGCGTATCCCCGGATGGACGAGAGCGGGGTGCGCAGCTCGTGACTGGCATCCGCGACGAAGGTGCGCACCTTGTTCTCGCTCGCCTGTCGCGCGGACAGCGCTGACGAGACGTGGTCGAGCATCACGTTGAAGGCCGCACCGACCTTGCCCACCTCGGTGCGTGGATCGGCGTCCTCGTCGGAGACGCGCACCGCGAGGGCCACCTCACCACGATCGAGGGGCAGCTCGGCCACGCGGGTCGCGGCATCCGCCACCCTCCCGAGCGGCCGCAGCGCGAGGCGCACGACGAGCGCCCCCGCGGCGGCCGCGAGGATCACGCCGGCCACGCCGATTCCCGTGATGAGGAGGCCGAGTTGAAGAACGGTGGCGTCAACCTCGGCGAGCGGGAGCCCGACGAGGAGGGTGTCGGATGCCACGGGCGCAGCCACCACGACGCGGTAACGCCCGAGATCACCGAGATCGACCGTGCGGGGCACACCGTCGACGGGGAGGCCGATGAGCCCTTGAAGCTGGTCCTCGGCGACGGGCTCGAAGCTGCCGTCCGCCGAGATGACGGCGGCATTGAAGACCACGCCATTGCTGACGATCGCGGCGAGCGTGCCCTCACGCTGGCCGGGGATCCCGAGGAACTGCGATGCGGGCGGCGGCACCTGGCCGGCACCTCCGCCCTGATTGCCGTCGAGCGCGTCGAGCGAACGGTCCGTTGCTGCCGTGAGCTGGTTGTCGAGGCGACCGACGAGGAAGGACTGGAGGGCGAGAACGCTGAGCACACCGATCACGAGGGTGACGGCGGCGAGCAGCGCGACGATGCCGATCACGAGGGTGCGCCGGAGGGTCAGCGGGTGCAGCCTTCTCCCGGCTGGGACGGGCCTCCCCTCCCCAGTTGCCTGGACCGTCGAGTCACTCACAGTGTCGGCTTCAGCACATAACCGAACCCCCGCACCGTGTGGATCATGGGTTCGCCGAGCGAATCGATCTTCTTGCGGAGGTACGAGATGTAGATCTCCACGACGCTCGAACGCCCCCCGAAGTCGTAGCTCCACACCCGGTCGAGAATCTGCGCCTTGCTCAGCACACGACGGGGGTTGCGCATGAGGAAGCGCAGGAGTTCGAACTCGGTCGCGGTGAGCTCTACGGGCTGCCCGGCGCGCTGGACCTCGTAGCTGTCCTCGTCGAGCGTCAGGTCACCGACCTCGAGGAGGGAACCCTCGTTCGAGGCGATCGCGAGGGCGGAGCGACGGATGAGACCGCGCAACCGGGCGACGACCTCCTCCAGGCTGAACGGCTTGGTGACGTAGTCGTCGCCGCCGACCGTGAGGCCAGCGACCCTGTCATCCACGGAGTCCTTTGCGGTCAGGAAGAGGATGGGCGTCTGCACACCGTCCGCACGGAGCCGGGTGAGCACGCTGAGCCCGTCGATGTCGGGGAGCATGATGTCGAGCACGATCACGTCCGGGCGGAACTCGCGCACCGTCGAGATCGCCCGTTGACCGTCGGCAGCGTGACGCACGTCCCAGCCCTCGTACCGCAGCGCCATCGACAGGAGGTCGGTGAGCGACTCCTCGTCGTCGACGACGACGGCTCGGATAGGCGAGCCATCCGCACGCGTGATGCGGGGCTGGGCGGTGATCGCTGGGGTGTGTCGAGACTCGGCCATGGTTCCAGTATTGGGAGTTTCCTATGAGCCGTCTGTGAGCGGCGCGGGCCTGCGCTGTGAGTCCTCGTTCATAACTGACTCACAGAAAGCCCATGGCAACGCCATAGCGAGCCTCCCTAGCGTCTCGAATCTGACCACCCTCCCGATTCCGACACCAGTCACTAGGAGAAACATGTTCGCCACGTACCTGATACGCGAGCTCACCCATCGCAGGAAGCAAACCATCATCATCGCGCTCGGAATGGCTCTCGCCATAGCGCTCGTGATCGTCGTCAATGCCGTCTCCGCCGGCGTCAAGGACGCCCAGGCGAGTGTGCTCGAATCCGTCTACGGCGTGGGCACTGACGTCACGGTCACGGGCACCGCCGAGGTCCCCACCGAGGAGGAACTCGCCGAGGGTGGCGGCAGGCCGCGCTTCGACTTCGGAGCAGACGACGGCCAGACCAGCGACGGCACCACCTCACTCAGCCAGTCCCGACTGATGGCCGACTTCCGCACGCCGACGCTCTCGGCCTCGACGCTCGACAGCGTCCTCGCCGTCGAGAACGTGTCGGCGGCCACCGCGACCCTCTCCCTCACCAACACCACCTTCAACGGTGAGCTGCCCGACTTCAGCCAGATCCAGGAGCCGGGCGAGGGCGGAGCGCCTCCCGCAGGGGGTGGGCCCGACGGCGCGGGCGGCAGTTCGTTCGACGTCGACTCGTTCACCGTCGAGGGAATCGCGGTGGATGGCGCGGCCGTCGGTCCACTGACCGCAGTGACCCTCTCCGACGGGCGCACCTTCACGGCCGACGATTCCGGCGAGAACGTGGTCATCGTCGATGAGACCTACGCCACGAGTTCCGGTCTGGCCGTGGGGGACACGATGGATATCGGTGGGGAGCAGTTCGAGGTTGTCGGGGTCGTGGCATCCACGTCGTCCGAGGCCTCGACAGCCTCGAACACGTACATCCCGCTCGATACCGCCCAGACGCTCGCGGGGCTCGAGGACGAGGTGTCGTCCATCTACGTGCAGGCCTCGTCTGCCGACGCGATCACCCAGGTGCAGACCGACCTCGAGGAGACGCTCCCGGATGCCACGGTCAGCACCCAGGCCGACCTCGCCTCCAGCGTCTCCGGCTCGCTCTCGACAGCCTCGAGCCTCGTGTCGAGCCTCGGGACCTGGCTCTCGATCATCGTGCTGGCCGCGGCGTTCCTCATCGCGATCCTGTTCACGATCTCCGGGGTCACGCGCCGCACCCGCGAGTTCGGCACGCTCAAGGCCATCGGCTGGAGCAACCGGCGCATCGTCGGCCAGGTCGCCGGCGAGTCGCTCGTGCAGGGCCTCATCGGTGGCGTCATCGGTGTTGCTGTTGGCCTGCTCGGCATCCTCATCGTCAACCTCATCGGGCCGACGCTCAGTGGCAGCGCCACCGCAAGCACCGGCTTCGGCGGACCGGGCGGTGGCGGCATCCCGGGTGGCGGCGGAATCCCCGGGGGCGGCGGTGCCCCTGCGAGCTTCGGCGAACAGGCGACCGCTGCCACGACCGAGGTCGTACTTCAGGCACCCGTGACGTTCACGATCATCATCATCGCCGTTGCCCTCGCCGTGCTCGGCGGACTCCTCGCGGGAGCGATCGGCGGATGGCGCGCCTCACGACTCCGCCCGGCCGAAGCCCTCCGCAGTGTCGCCTGACCCCCACGACCAGAATTCGAAGGACACCATGTACACACTCACGAACGTCAGCAAGAGCTACCAGCAGGGCAAGCGCACGGTGAACGCCCTCAAGAACGTGTCGCTCGAGATCCCCTCGGGGCAGCTCGTCGCGATCCAGGGACCAACAGGCGGCGGCAAGTCGACGCTCCTGCAACTCCTCGGCGCGCTCGAGCGCCCCACGAAGGGATCGGTCGGGCTCTCCGGCAACGAGCTCTCGAGCATGCCGGACGGCCAGCTCGCGGGCATCCGCGCCCAGCAGATCGGGTTCGTCTTCCAGGGGTTCAACCTGATCCCGACCCTCACCGCGCAGGAGAATGTCGAGACCGCTCTGGAGCCCCTGCGGGTTCCGGCAGCGGAACGTCGCGAGCGCGCGGCCGCTGCGCTGGCATCCGTCGGGCTGGGAGACCGCGGGTCACACCGCCCCGCGGAGCTCTCCGGCGGACAGCAGCAGCGTGTGGCGATCGCACGTGCGCTCGTCAAGAACCCCGAGGTACTTCTGGCCGATGAGCCGACGGGCAACCTCGACGAGGAGACCCGCGACGACATCATGGAGCTGCTCGAGGGGCTCTGGCGCGACCAGGGGCTCACGCTCGTCGTCGTGACGCACGACTCCGCGGTCGCCCGCCGGGCGCAGCGTCGACTGCACATCAAGCAGGGCACGCTCACCGACCGGAGCTGACCTGCGAACGACGAACGCCCCGCGACATCCTCGCGGGGCGTTCGTCGTTGCCGGGCTACAGCGTCGCGGCCCGCGGATCCCAATCCTCTGGGAGCGGCGGCTGCACGTCGACCGTGCTCACGACATCCACGAAGGTGCCGGATTCCGCCGCCGCACCGATCGACACCATGATGTCGAGCACGTGGAAGGCGAGCTCGCCGGACGCGCGCTCGGGAACCCCAGCGCGGATGGCCCGGGCGAGATCGACCACTCCGGTTCCACGGCCGGTGTCGCTCGTGACCGCGATGGTCTCCGGCTCGTCGCCCTCGCCCCACAGCACGAGCTCACCCTCGAACATGTTCGGGTCGGGAAAGACGAGAGTGCCCTCGGTGCCGGCGATCTCGACGAAGCCCGCCCTCCTGAGGTGCGACTGGAAGCTGAACACACACTGCGCCGAGGCCCCACCCTCGAACTCGAGGAGTGCACTCACGTGCGTCGGTACCTCCACCGCGAACGTCTCCCCCTCGCGCGGGCCCGAACCGACCACACGCGTCTCGCGCGCCGTCGATGCCGTCGCGGCGACGCGGCGCACGGGGCCGAGATTCTGCACGAGAGTGGTGAGGTAGTACGGGCCCATGTCGAAGAGCGGGCCCGCCCCCTTCGCGTAGAGGAAGTCGGGGTTCGGATGCCACGCCTCAGGGCCGGGCACCTGGAACAGGGTCAGCGCGGTCAGGGGTGTCCCGATACGCCCGCCGGCGATCATGCGACGGCCAGCCTGCAACCCGGGGCCGAGGAACGTGTCCGGGGCCGTGGCGACCCGCAACCCGAGCCGGCTCGCTTCGCCGAGAAGCTCGGCTCCGCTGGCGAGATCGAGCGCGATGGGCTTCTCGGTCCAGACGTTCTTGCCCGCGGCGAGCGCCTGCAGCGCGACCGCGACGTGCACGGCGGGAATCGTCAGGTTGACGACGATCTCGATGTCCGGGTGCGCGAGCAGTTCTTCTGTGGTGCCGAACCCGGGGACCGCATAGGCCTCGGCCTGCGCCTGGGCGCGCGTCACGTCGAGGTCGGCGATGAAGAGCACCCGCACATCGGGGAAGGTCGTGAGGTTGTCGAGATACTGCGTGCTGATGACGCCGGCGCCGATGATGCCGACACCGACTGGGCCGGTGCCGCTCACAGCGTCTCCCCGTGGGCGGTAAGGAAGCGCACCGAGTCCTCGAGCGCGACGAAGACATCGCCAGCGTGGTCGTCGAGCTCTACGACGCGGGTCGCCTGGGGTGCAGCCGCGAGGATCTCGAGCACGGGCATCCTGCCGCCACCGACGGCAACCTGCTTGGTGTTGTCGCGCGTGATGTCGCCGTCCTTGACGTGGATGAAGTGCACCCGGTCGCCGAGACGCTCGAGCAGCCCGACCGGGTCGACACCACCGACGGCGCTCCAGTAGGTGTCGACCTCGAGGATCACGGCCGGATCGAGGTTGTCGGCGAACGCCTCGAGCGCATTTGTGCCGTCGAGAGCGCTCTGGGGCTCGAACCAATGATTGTGGTAGCCGACCGTGATGCCCGCGTCGGCCGCGATGGCGGCGACGGCGTTGAGCTCGTCGGCGATCGCGACGACATCGTCAGACGTCGTCCAGCGGGTTTCGGCGACCATGGGGTCGATGACCGTCGTCACACCGAGGGCCTGCGCAGCCTCGAAGACCGGCACGAAGTCCTTGCCGATGAGCGAAGCGTGTGCCGAGGAGGGCGTGAGACCGAACTTCGGCAGGAGATCGGCGAACTCCGCCACCCTGTCGACGAAGCCGTAGAGCTCCACGGTCGTGAAGCCGATGGACGACAGTCTCTGGAGCGCGGATGCCGGGTCCGCGGCAAAAGCCTCGCGCACGGTGTACAGCTGGACGGACAGTGGTGTGGTGGTCATGCATCCAGCCTAGGCACTGGCGCGGCACCGTGATCGTGTCGGCGCGGGGAGCGAGAATGGGCGAGTGACCCCGCATCCCGAACTCGACCTCTGGGAGCGTGTGGCGACGACCCACCTCGACAGGGTTGTCGCGCACGCCGACGACCGGGTCGCCTGGATCCGTGCTCGCAGCAGGGGCGTGACCGCGACGGATGCCGCGCGCCTCTCGAGCGAGCGATCGGTGATGGCCGTCGCACGCGACAAGATCATGGGCTCCGGTTTCAGCGGCAACGCCTTCACCGACCACGGCAGGGCCCGCGAGCCGGAGATCGCCCGCTGGGTCCGAGCCCGCCACGGCATCATGCCGTCGTCCACCCTCTTCCACGCGGACGGCGAACCGCTGCACCTCGCCACCCCCGACGGGGTCGCCGTGCAGGACGGCGCGGTAGTGCTGGCCGAGATCAAGACCACGGGTCACGCGTGGCGCAGCATCCCCCGCTCCTACCTGCGCCAGGTCTGGTGGCAGCAGTACGTGCTGGGCGCCGAGCGCACGCTCGTGGTCTGGGAGCAGCACGAGGACTTCGTACCACTTCCTGGTGAGCCGCGCTGGCAGTGGGTCGAGCGCGACGACAACCAGATCCACACGCTTGTGGTGCTAGCGAGCCGCCTGCTCGACGCGATGCGTCGCTAGGTGGGTCCCCTGTGCTGCCCGCACGGCGAGCACCACACCGAACACGACGAGCCACGCGATGGCGATGGTCGTCGCGACGAACTCCATGCGACTTCCTAGCGCCACCTGGAAGCGGAAGAGCGAGAACAGTCCGCCCGTTCCGGCGATCACGGCGACGAGCACGGCCGTGGCGAGCGACAGACGGGCGAGCACCCGCGACTCGCGGGCGAAGGATGTCTGCAGCATCGCCCAGCACGCGGCCGCGAACGCGATCACGGCAGCCAGCGTATGCGAGAAGTCCTGCCAGGTGAACGACGGACCGTACGGCAGCGGGCATCCCGAGGTGCAGGTGACCTGAGAGGCGAAGAGGAAGAACGCGCATCCGATCCACAACGAGACCGCCGGGGTCCACGCGGCAAGGACTCGCACGGATGATCGGACCCGCCGCCCCGCCCACGCGACCGTGCTGCCACCGAACACGATGAGGAGGAGCGCGACCTCGAACGCAGCAGCCGTGGGTTCACCCTCGGCGCCGAGCTCGCTCACGTAGAGCTCCCTGGGCACGGTGGCCCTGGCGACCCAGATGATCGTGAGCGCGACGCTGACCGCGGCACTTCCGATGACCGCGGCGGCGAACTCGGCCCAGCGCAGGTCAGCCGCTGGCGCTTCAGCCGAGGGCAAAGGGACCCCGGAGTTTCGCCCACTGCAGGAGCATGATGGTCTTCGCGTCCGCTATGGCACCGGTCTCGATCATCCCCAGTGCCTCGTCGATATCGAGCTCGATCACGGTGATGTGCTCGCCCTCCTCAGCCAGCCCGCCGCCGCCCGTGCGCATGGTGCTCGCGTCGTACGGTGCCGCGTAGAAATGCAGCCGCTCGGTGACCGACCCGGGGCTCATGAAGACATCGAAGACGTGCTCCACCTCGCCGATCTCGTGGCCGGTCTCCTCGATCGCCTCGCGACGGATCGCCGTCTCGGGGTCATCATCGTCGAGCAGACCCGCTGCGGTCTCGAGGAGCACGCCGTCGGGATGCCCGTTGACGTAGACGGGGTACCGGAACTGCTGGGTGAGCAGCACTGTGCGACGCTCACGGTCGTACAGGAGGATGGTGGCACCGTTGCCCCGGTCGTAGGTCTCGCGATGCTGAGTCTGCCAGCGTCCGTCGTCGCCGAGGTAGTCGAAGCTCGTTGTGTGGAGCCGGTACCAGTTGTCGCTGAGCAGCCGAACCTCGTTGACACGAACTCTCGGGTTGCGGTCGGGCGGGGTCTCGGCGCGCGACAGGGTACCTTCACTCATCAGGTCAAAAGTTAGCAGTGCGGTGACGAGTTCGTAACAATGCCGAATTGTTGTCCGCTTTTACTGTCAGTAGTACGGCGGGGAGGCCAGAAATGACCACAATGCGGGCCATCATCATGGACTCAGTAGGGGGAGCCGATGTGCTCCATGTCGCGGACGTCGAGGTCCCGACACGAGTGAACGCGGAGTTCCTCGTCAAGGTCGTGGCGGCGGGGGTGAACCCCATCGACACGAAAACCCGGGCAGGCAAGGGCGCGTCGGCCGCCATCACCAGCTGGCCGACCATTCTTGGCAACGATTTCAGTGGAATCGTCGTCGAGTCGTCCTATGAGTCGCATCCGATCAAGCCGGGCGACGAGGTCTACGGCATGACCATGGTGCCGAGGCTTTCCGGTGCGTACGCCGAGTACCTCACGGTCCCCGGCATGTGTATCGCGCGCAAGCCCAAGTCGCTCTCACATGTCGAGGCCGCCGGAGTTCCCCTCGCGGCGCTCACGGCCTGGGGTGCTGTCGTCGACGTGGCCAAGGCCCACGAGGGCCAGCGGATGCTCATCCACGCCGGCGCCGGGGGTGTCGGGCACTTCGCCATCCAGTTCGCCTCCTACTTCGGCTCGCACGTCATCGCGACGGGATCGCCCCGCAACGAGGAGTGGCTGAGGGAGCTCGGCGCGCGTGAGGTCATCGACTACACCACCACCCGCTTCGAGGACTCCCTCGCGGACCTCGACGTCGTCATCGACCTGATCGGCAACGTGTCGGATGACACGGGCACCCGCTCACTGAAGGTGCTCAAGCCCGGCGGCCTGCTCGTGAACGTGCCGACCGGCAGCTGGCCGACGATCGCCGAGGATGCCGCGGCGGCGGGCGTGCGTTCGAGCGGATTCCGCGTCTCCCCCGAGGGATCCACTCTCGCGATCATCTCCCGCCTCCTCGAATCGGGCGACGTGAAGGTGTACGTCGACCAGGTCTTCGACCTTGAGGATGCCGCGGACGCCCACCGAGCTCTCGAAACGGGCCACACCCGAGGCAAGGTCGTGCTCAAGGTCTCCGACGGCTAGTTAGACCCCCATGCAGTCCCGCGGGTCGATTCCGGCCTCGCGCATCTGCCGGTCGACCTCCACGGCCGGGTATGCCGGCTCGATCCCGTTGCCGCGCAGGCACTGGCGGAGGAACTCCGTGCTCTCGGAGGTGTCGGCGTTCGCGATCTGCCAGGCGCTGTCGATCTCCATGAACTCAGCCTCGTAGCACTGCACGTCGGTGCCCGTGCTGACGGCCTCGCTACTCATCACATACCTGTACACCGTGGTGCCCTTGAAGACACTTCCGAGCGGATGCCCCGCCCCAGCCATGCACGACGCGAAGCGTTCGAACCCCGCGTCGTACTCCTCCGCCGTCACTGCTCCGTCGGCGAGGGCGTCCAGCTGGGCCTGGGACTGGGCCGGCCTCTCGGCCTGCTTCGCCCAGGAGGCCCAGAGCACGAGGTTCGCGCTGGACTCCAGGGTGATGGTGTTCTCGGAATCCGTGACCGTGTCGATGAAGGTGCCGAAACCGCCGTACCTGCCGTCACCGTCCGGGTCCTCGCAGGTGACCCAGGCGTTCTGAGGGTCACCGTTCACGGCCACCCCGATCGTTCCCTCACTCACGCACGCGAGGGAGAACGCGACCGAGGAGGCCCCCTCCGGCACCGGACCCAACTCGACCACCACATTGCCGCGGCCGGAGACGATGAAAGGTGTACCGAACAGTTCCGCGTGGGTACCGACGAGCTCCAGACCTCGGGCCGTCACCGCGGCGATGTCCGAGGAGGTGATCTCCACCGGGGCCTGCTGCTCGCCGCCAGCCCCCAGCGCGACCGCGGAGACGGCGCCGCCGGTGAGCGCACTGGCGAGCGCGATAGCCACAGCACCCGCGACGAGCGTGCGCGGCTTCGTGCGCTGGGCATACGGGGCCGCTGCCGCAACCGACACCAACTCGCGTCGCAGCGCTTCGTCTCGCTCTGTGCTCATGATTCGCTCTCCCTTGATCGTGCGAGAGCCGGCGCGGCGATGCGCTCGGCCAGACGTTTCTTGGCGCGCGACAGGCGCGACTTGACGGTGCCCTGCGGGACTCCGAGTGCCTCCGCCGCCTCGCGCTCACTGAAGCCCTCGAGGATGCAGAGCGTGACGATCTGCCGGTCCGCCGCCGAAAGCGATCGCAGTGCGGCGACGGCGGTGCTGTCGTCGAAGCGCTCAGCATGGTCGGGCGTGGCATCCGACGCCGGCAGCCTGGCGAGGAGCGCGCGATACCTGCGGGCGGTGCGGCTGAGATTGCGCGCGGAGTTGGTGGCCGTCACCAGGAGCCACGGCAACGCCGAGCCATCCACGAATCGCACCCTGTCCCGGCGTCGCCAGGCCTCGAGGAAGGTGATCGCCACGACATCGTCGGCATCGGTGGGCGTGGGCACCAGGCGAATGCTGTGGCGCACCACACGATCACGGTGCCTGTCGAAGACGCGGCCGAAAGCCTCGCCGTCGCCCGCCGCCGCGGCCGCCCAGTCCGTCTCGTCGGTCATGTCGTCATCGCTCACACCCCGTACTGTCCGGCTGCGGCCAGAAGGTTCCCTAGAGCGGGCGCAACCTCACGAAGTCGTCCTCGTAGCGCTCCCCCACGAGGAACTTCTTCGTTCCCACCTGTTCGAAGCCGCTCTTCTCGTAGAAGCGGTTCGCCCTGGCGTTGAGCTGGTTGACGCCGAGCCAGACACTCGCGGCTCCCCGGGACCGTGCCGCGCTCACCGAGTGCTCGACGAGAGCGGATGCCACTCCCCCGCCGTGATGATCGGGGTGCACGTACACCTTGCTCAGCTCGACCGTCGGGCGAACCGTCACGACCGCGGCGACATCCGCATCGCCGGGATCGCCGTGCACGAGCATCGTGTAGCCGATGGCCACCCCGCGCTCCTCGGCGATGAAGAGCTCGCGCTGGGGGTCGGCGAGGTACCGGGAGAAGGCCGACTCCGAGAGGTTCTCGTCGATGAAGGCCTGGATCGACTCGGGCAACGCGTCGGGCGGGCACGCCAGGGGGAAGGTGATCGCGGCGATCTCGTGGAGCAGGGCAGCGTCGGATGCAACGGCGGATCGTATCAACACCGTCTCAGGCTAGACGACTGCCGGTGGGGCCTTAAACAGCAGAGGGGCCGACCGAAGTCGACCCCTCCACCGAACAGAACGTCGTTAGACCAGGCTGTTCACGTCGAGCGGGATGCCCGGGCCGAACGTCGTCGACACGGTGCCCTTCGTGATGTAACGGCCCTTCGAGGAGCTCGGCTTGGCGCGGTTGACCTCGTCGATCGCGGCCTTGATGTTGTCGCTGAGCTGGTCGGCCGAGAAGCCCGCCTTGCCGACCACGAAGTGGACGTTGGCGTGCTTGTCGACGCGGAACTCGATCTTTCCACCCTTGATGTCGGACACGGCCTTGGCGGTGTCCTGCGTCACAGTGCCGGTCTTCGGGTTGGGCATGAGGCCGCGGGGACCAAGCACCTTACCGAGACGACCGACCTGGCCCATGAGCTCGGGGGTCGAGACAGCGGAGTCGAACGCGGTGTAGCCACCGGCGACCTTCTCGATGAGCTCTGCGCCACCGACCTCGTCGGCGCCGGCAGCAAGAGCTGCCTCGGCCGCGGGGCCCGTCGCGAACACGATGACGCGGGCGGTCTTGCCCGTGCCGTGCGGCAGGATGACGGTTCCACGAACCATCTGGTCTGCCTTGCGGGGGTCGACACCGAGCTTGAGCGCAACCTCGACGGTCGAGTCGAACTTCTTCGACCCCGTCTCCTTCGCGACCGCAACGGCCTCGGTGGGCGTGTAGAACTTGCCCTCTTCGATCTTGTCCGCGGCGGCGCGGTATGCCTTTGACTTGCGTGCCATGATTACGCCTCCACCGTGATTCCCATCGAACGGGCGGTGCCCGCGATGATCTTTTCTGCGCCCTCGATGTCGTTGGCGTTGAGGTCGACCATCTTCTGCTCCGCGATAGCGCGGACCTGGTCCTTGGTGAGCTTCGCAACCTTCACGGTGTGCGGGGTCGACGACCCCTTCTGCACGCCGGCGGCCTTCTTGATGAGCTCTGCTGCCGGAGGGGTCTTGAGGATGAACGTGAACGAACGGTCCTCGTAGACGGTGATCTCCACCGGGATGACGTTGCCGCGCTGCGACTCGGTCGCTGCGTTGTACGCCTTGCAGAACTCCATGATGTTGACGCCGTGCTGACCCAGCGCAGGCCCGATGGGCGGTGCGGGGTTGGCGGCGCCAGCCTGGATCTGGAGCTTGATGAGCCCCGTCACCTTCTTCTTGGGTGCCATGATTCTCTCTTTTCGTCGAACGAGGCGGATGCCTCACTCTCCCGCCGCCCGGTTGGACGCGGTTCGTGGCTGCCGCCCGAATCCGGGCAGACAACCTGTCCATAGTACGCGAGATCGCGCGGGATCGGTAGCTCGGAAGCGTTGCGGCCGAGCATCCCCACCGTTGCGGAGGACGACGCGCCGTGCGCACCCGCCGGACTCGCAGTCCTGCGGCGCGTCGTCCTCCGCAACGGTCTGGCACACCCGCCACCAACGACGAAGGGCGCCCCGGTGATCCGGAGCGCCCTTCGATCGAAGCGGGTGCCTACAGCTTTGTCACCTGGTCGAACGACAGCTCGACCGGGGTCTCGCGCTCGAAGAGGGAAACGAGCACCGTGAGCTTGCCGCTCTCCGGCTTGATCTCGCTGATCGTTCCGGGGAGGCCCTGGAACGAGCCCTCCTTGATCGTGATGGTCTCGCCGACCTCGAAGTCGATCTCGGCCGGGATGACGCGGGCTGCAGTCTTACCCTTGGTGGCCGAGCCCTTCGCTGCCGGGGCCTCGACGATCTGGACCAGGCTCTTCAGCATGTTGAAGGCCTCGTCGAAACGCAGCGGAACCGGGTTGTGCGAGTTGCCGACGAATCCGGTCACACCCGGGGTGTGGCGAACGACCGACCAGCTGTCTTCGTTGAGGTCCATGCGCACGAGCACGTAGCCCGGGATGCGCACTCGGTTGACGAGCTTGCGCTGGCCGTTCTTGATCTCGACGACGTCCTCCATCGGAACCTGGACCTCGAAGACGTAGTCCTCCATCGCCATCGACACCTTGCGGTTCTCGATGTTCGACTTCACACGCTTCTCGAAGCCGGCGTAGGAGTGGATGACGTACCACTTGCCGGGCTTCGCGCGCAGCTCCGACTTGAACTCCTCGTAGGGGTCCACCTCGGTGTCGGCGTCGAGGGCGGCCTCATCGAGGCTGGAATCCGTGCCCTCGTCGGTGTCCTCGATGATGTTGTCGATGTCCTTCTCGAGCGCGTTCAGCTGGTCGATGTCGATACCGAGATCGGGCGCGACATCCGGATCGCCCAGTTCGGGACCGTCGTAGGGGGTCACCTCGGGCTCTTCTGCTGCCTCTTCCTCGGCCTCGAGGTCTGCCTCGTCCTCGACGGCGGCAACGGAGGCGTCAGCCTCCTGGAGCGAGTCGATGTCGAGGGCGTCGTCGACCAGGGCGTCCGCCTCGGGGTCGAGCGCGGCATCCAGAGCCTCGAGGAGGCCCGCGAGATCGCCCTGCTCGTCGTCAACGACGTGGATGGCTTCGTGCTCCGCCGACTCCTCGGACTCCTCATCGGCGGCGAGGATGCTGCCGGTCTGCGCCTCGTCAACCTCGGAGGACTGCTCGGCGGCAGGTGCCAGCTCGTTGTTGTCGCGATGATTCTCGGACACGAAATTCTCTTCTCTACTGCTGCGTGGCGGGACAAACCCACCGGAAGGACATGGAGCCCCCGAAAGAACTACGGGGTGCTGATATTCGGATCGCCGAAGGTGAACGTGACGAGGAAGCTCGCGATCTGGTCGATACCCCAGACGAGCGCCATCATGATGACGACGAAGACGAGCACCACGAGGGTGAAGTTCACCAGCTCCCTGCGGGTGGGCGTGACCACCTTGCGGAGCTCTGCGATGACCTGTCGGATGAACAGTGCGAACCGTCCGAACGGACCGCGACGCTCGGCGCGCTCTTTGCGCGCATTGGCGACGACATCCTCGCTCGGCTCGTCAACGACATTTTTTGCCACTGGTCACTACCTTCTGGTCTGCCTCTCTCGCGAGAGGACTTGCAGGGCGGACAGGACTCGAACCTGCAACCTGCGGTTTTGGAGACCGCTGCTCTACCAATTGAGCCACCGCCCTTTGTGCTGAATCGGCATGCTTTCACACGATCGCCTCGGGGGCTGAGCCAACTGAGGGCGCGCGAAAGGATGGCAGATTTCAACTACCAGAGCCAGTGTACGGCAAGACCGGCGAGGAGGAAATCCCGGAGACGGGACGAGGTGCATCAAGCATCGCACAGTTGCGGGCGACCGTCTCGGAACGGCCCGATCGCCGCGCCTAGGATGGATGCCGTGAGCCCCAGTATTTCGCGCAGAATCGCCGCCATCGCAGAGTCCGCAACGCTCAAGGTCGACGCCAAGGCGAAAGCCCTCCAGGCGGAGGGCCGCCCGGTGATCAGTTTCGCTGCGGGCGAGCCGGACTTCCCGACGCCGGCGAACATCGTCGAGGCCGCCGCTCTGGCAGTGCGCGACCCGCGCAACCACAAGTACACGCCGGCCGCGGGCCTCCCCGACCTGCGCGCCGCGATCGCCGAGAAGACGCTGCGCGACTCCGGTCTCGAGGTGAGCCCGTCCCAGGTGATCGTGACGAACGGCGGCAAGCAGGCTGTCTACCAGTCGTTCGCGACGGTCATCAACGAGGGCGACGAGGTGCTCATGCCCGCGCCCTACTGGACCACCTACCCAGAAGCGGTCAAGCTCGCGGGCGGTGTGCCCGTCGAGGTGTTCGCCGGTGCGGACCAGGACTACCTCGTGACTGTTGAACAGCTCGAGGCTGCGCGCACCCCCAAGACGGCCGTGCTGCTCTTCGTCTCCCCCTCGAACCCGACCGGTGCCGTCTACTCGCCCGAGCAGACTCGCGCGATCGGCGAGTGGGCGCTCGAGCACGGCCTCTGGGTGATCACCGACGAGATCTACCAGAACCTCGTCTACGACGGCATCCGTGCGGTCTCGATCGTCGAGGCCGTTCCCGCGCTCGCCGACCAGACCGTGCTCGTCAACGGCGTAGCCAAGAGCTACTCGATGACGGGATGGCGCCTCGGCTGGATGGTCGGGCCGGCGAACGTGATCAAGGCCGCGAGCAACCTGCAGTCCCACCTGTCGAGCAACGTCTCCAACGTGTCGCAGCGCGCGGCGATCGAAGCTCTCACCGGACCCCAGGACGAGGTGGAGGCGATGCGCCAGGCCTTCGAGCGCCGCCGCAACCTCATCGTCGCCGAGCTCTCGAAGATCGACGGCGTCGTGTGCCCCACCCCGCAGGGTGCGTTCTACGTGTACCCGGATGTTCGGGGCCTGCTGAACCGCGAGTGGGGCGGCGTCACGCCTACGACGTCCCTCGAACTCGCCGACCTCATCCTGGAGCAGGCCGAGGTGGCCGTCGTTCCGGGCGAGGCCTTCGGCCCGAGCGGGTACCTGCGGCTCTCGTATGCGCTCGGCGACGAGCCCCTGCTCGAGGGTGTGCAGCGCCTGCAGAAGCTGTTCGCGTAACCGCGCGCTGGAGCTGAGAGCGAAGGCCATTTCTGGCCTTCGCCGCGACGCCAGCGCCGAGCGCCGTCCCGGCGCGAGGGACACCTGGGGCCGTGGCATCCGGTGCCCCCTTGAGGTGCGTCCATATTTGCGAGGTGCCCGCAAATTCGCGCGCGTTCTGCACAGGAGCGCGCTGTTTGGGGATGAGTGGGGGGGGGAGGGCGGGCTAGAGGAGCTTGCGGGCGTTGGCCCAGGCCGTGAGCTCGTGGCGGGAGGAGAGCTGGAGCTTGCGCAGGACCGCCGAGACGTGGCTCTCGACCGTCTTGATCGAGATGAAGAGTTCGCCGGCGACCTCCTTGTAGGAGTAGCCGCGAGCGATCAGGCGCATGACCTCGCGCTCGCGGGCCGACAGGCGGTCGAGTTCGTCGTTCGACTCGGCCTGCTCCCCCGCGACGGCACCGAACGCGTCGAGCACGAAGCCCGCGAGCCGCGGTGAGAACACGGCATCCCCGGATGCAACGGCAACAACGGCCGCGCTGACCTCCGCCCCCGACGAGCCCTTGGTGATGTACCCCCGCGCCCCGGCCCGAATCACGCCGACGACATCCTCGGCGGAGTCGGACACGCTCAGCGCGAGGAACCGAACGGAGTCCAGCAGCGCGCTCGACCCGCGGATGACCTCCGCGCCGCCCCCGCCCGTACCGCCGGGCAGGTGCACGTCGAGCAGCACCACCTCGGGCTTCAGCTCCGCGATGCTCGCGATCGCGTCATCCACCGTCGCCGCCTCGCCGAGCACCTCCAGCCCCTCGTCGAGGTCGGCTCGCAGGCCGGATCGGAAGATCGAGTGGTCGTCCACGATGAGAACGGTGGTCATGACTCTCCTCCTGCTGGCGCGTCGAGGTGCAGGTGCACCTCGGTGCCTCCGCCCGCGCCGGGTCGCACGGTCGCGGTTCCCCCGGCCCGTGACATCCTGCCGATGATGGACTCACGGATGCCCAGCCGATCGCTCGGCAGTGCGTCGAGGTCCACGCCCGGCCCACGATCGCGCACGAACACGTCGATGGCGGACGGCGACGTCTCGAGGTACACGGAGACATCCCCTCCCGCATGGCGGGCCGCATTGAGCATCGCCTCGCGGGCCGCGGCGACGATGGCGGAACCGGAGAGCTCGATCGAGTCGCCCGCGGCGACCACGTCGATGCGCACCGGGTAGTCGAGCTCGACGGCGGCGGCGACCTGCCGCAACTCGGTCGCTAGGTCTGCGACGGTGGGTTCGTCGCCCACGAAGAGCCAGTCGCGCAGCTCGCGCTCCTGGGCGCGGGCGATGCGCGCGACCTCGCTCGAGGGCCCAGCGCGGTTCTGGATGAGGGCGAGGGTCTGGAGCACGGAGTCGTGGAGGTGGGCGGCGATCTCGGCGCGCTGCTCCTCGCGCACGCGCGCTGTCCGTGCGGTCTCGAGGTCGGTCGTGAGGGCGACGATGCGCGGCGCCGCGACGAACGCCACGGCGAGCACAACCATGCCGACGCCGATGACCGCGTTGATCGCGGACGGCCGGGCCAGGAGGGCAGTCACGCCGGCCACGACGAGCAGACCCACGGACACCCACCTCGCCCACAGCCCGTACCGGGCAGTGCGCTCGGGGTCGTGGCGATCGAAGCCAAGACTCCACGCGACGGCGGCGGCCGAGGCGAGCGTAGTGGCGAGGAGCGCCGACGTGAGGCCCCGGTCGTTGCCACCGTTGGTCGCGAGCGTCAGCACGGCGAGCGCGCCCGCTCCCGCGAGGGCCGCGGAGATCGCCGCGGCGGGGATGCGGCGGCGCACGGTGGGTTCCTCGTCCGAGGTTGGCGCGTCGAGCGGCACGAGGGCCCAGAGCCAGAGGTACAGCAGGATGCCAGCACCTCCAGCGACGGCGAGCGCGAGGGCGAGCATCCGTGTGCCGCGCGTGCTCCAGCCGAGGTGACGAGCCACACCCGCGCAGACGCCACCGAGCATCACGTCGCGGGGACGCGAGAGTGCTGGGCGTTCGGCGAGGGTGGTCACCCCTGAATCCAAGCAGGTTAAGCCGTGATCAGGGCCCACCCGGGGTGCGAATCAGGGTCGAATCAGGGTGATACCTCATGGCACGCCGTGCGCGTCAGGGCCACGATCGAAACATGCCCAAGAACCCAGCACCTGAAACCCCACCGACCGAGGAACCGGCCGCCGCCGAGGCCCCCACGCCGCCTCCACCGCTGCGCGGGAGCTACCGCTTCTTCTCCTGGCTGCGCTCGCTCGACCTGCGTCGCGAGCCCGGCTGGATCGGCGGCGTGTGCGCCGGAATCGCGTCGCGGCTCGGCATCGACCCGCTCATCGTGCGGGGCATCGCCGTCGTGATCGCCGTCCTCGGCGGACCGGCGATCCTGCTGTACGCGGCGGCGTGGCTCCTGCTGCCCGACGCCAGCGACAAGATCCACCTCGAGGAGATCTTCCGTGGCCGACTCGAGCCGGCCACGGCGGGCATCGCGGCGTTCTTCGTGCTCGCGATGCTGCCCGTCACCCAGGGATTCTGGTACGCGGGCGCCGGCTTCTGGGGCATCCCGGACTGGGGAACCGGCTTCGGCCGCGCGCTGTGGACGATCGTGCTCATCGGCGCACTCGTGTGGTTCCTGATCTGGCTCTCGCGCCGGACGAACCCACCGGTGCCCCCGGCAGCCACGGGGACGTCCGCGACGGATGCCGCGCAGGAGACGTCGGCGAGTGCGGCCGGCACCTCCGCGACGGGCAGGTCGGCGAACGCGGCCGCTTCGGCCACGTTCGTGGCGTCCGAGACATCCGTCACTCCGCCCGCGGATGCCACGGAGCCCGAGGTCGCCGACTGGCGGGCCCAGCAGGCCAAGGTGCGCGCCGAGCAGGAGGCGTTCCGCAACCAGCAGGCGAGCGACCGTCACTCCGCCCACCGGGCGGCCGCCGAGGAGGCCCGCGCGGTTCGCGCCGCGCAGCGGGAGAAGGATCGCGTCGCCTATGCGCGCACCCGGTCGAACCCGCTGTACTCGCTTGTCGTGATCGGCGTGGCTCTCATCACGGGCGGCCTCGCCGTCGTCCTGACGTCCGACGGCGTGCCCACGACGGCATCCGTCACTATCGGCCTCGCCGCGTCGCTCGCCGTGCTCGCTGTCGGCATCGTCATCAACGGCGTGCGCGGCAAGCGCTCAGGGGGAGCGTCCGGCGTCGCCTGGATCGTGCTCGTCGCCCTGCTCCTCACCGGGAGCGTGCGCTGGGGCACCGACACCATCGTCGAGTGGGGCCCGAGGTCCACACTCGTGCCGACGAGTTCCCAGGACTACGCGTTCGGAGCGGGACGCGTGACGCTCGACCTGCGGGAGATGGAGCCCGAGATCCTCGACGGCTCCAAGCTCGAGGGCAGCTTCGGCGGAGAGTCGGTTAGCCTCACCCTCGGCGCCGGTACCGCGACCGTCATCGTTCCCGACGACGTCACCGTCCAGTTCTCCGGCTCGGTGGGCGCGGGATCGATCGATGCCGGCCCCAACGAGGACTCGACGCGCATCGGTCCCGTCGAGCGCGCCTCCGCAGAATTCGGCCCACGGGACCCCACTCAGCTCATCGTCGTCAGCGTCCAACTCGGCGCCGGCCAGATCCGCGTCATCGAAGCAGGAGAGTAACCATGACCGACACCACATCACGACTCACCCCCCGGGGCAGCACCATCACCTGGGGTGTGATCCTCCTGCTGGTCGCGAGCATCACCGGAGTCATCACGCTCTTCGGATCGTGGAGCTGGACAGCGGCGGTCTGGCTTGTGATCGCCTTCGGTGCCCTCATGGTGGTCGCGGGGCTCATCGGCGGGATTGCGCGGGCGGCCACGCGGCCGGCGGCGGCCGAGCCCGTGGCATCCACCGATCGGTTGACCAGCGATTCAACCGAAGTACCGCTGCCGTAACTCCCGCTCGACCAGCACGATGGGTACATGACATCCGAATCCGTCGTGCTGGTCGAGAACCTGCACAAGAAGTACGGCCACTTCACCGCCGTCGATGGTGTGAGTTTCGACATCCGTCGCGGCGAGACCTTCGCCCTGCTCGGCCCCAACGGCGCGGGCAAGTCGAGCACCATCGAGATTCTCGAGGGCTACCGTGATCGCACCGGTGGCACCGCCTCCGTTCTGGGCGTCGACCCGGGCAAGGGCGGCCTCGACTGGAAGGCGAAGCTCGGCATCGTTCTGCAGTCGAGCGGCGAGAGCGGCAACGTGACGGTGCGCGAGCAGCTCACCCACTTCGCCGGCTTCTACCCGAACCCCCGCGACGTCGACGAGGTCATCGCCGCGGTCGGCCTCGAGGAGAAGCAGAAGACGCTCATCCGCAGGCTCTCGGGGGGCCAGCGCCGACGGGTGGATGTCGCGCTCGGCGTCATCGGTCGCCCCGAGCTCCTGTTCCTCGACGAACCCACCACGGGGTTCGACCCTGAGGCCAGGCGCCAGTTCTGGGACCTCATCCGCTCGCTCAAGGCTGAGGGCACGACCATCCTTCTCACCACCCACTACCTCGACGAGGCCGCCCAGCTGAGCGATCGTGCCGGGGTCATCGCCGGGGGTCGAATGGTGGCGCTCGGCGGCATCGACGAGATCGGTGGGGCGGATGCCCGGACCCCGGTCGTCCGTTGGCTCGAGAACGGCGTCCAGCGTGAGGAGCGCACCACAACCCCGGGAGCCCTCGTGGCGCGGCTCGGGGAACCGGACGGTCTCGAGGTCATCCGCCCGAGCCTCGAGGACATCTACCTGGAGCTCGTGGGTGAGGTTTCGACAGGCCCAACCACCGGGGTAGCCCCGACCGAGAACGAAGGAGCAGCACTGTGAACACGCTCGTACTCGGCGGCAGCCGCATCGGCTACGAGGTCCGGACCTATTTCAGGCAGGGCGACACCGTCTTCTTCACGTTCCTCTTCCCCCTCCTGTTCCTGACCATCTTCTCGGTGGCCTTCAGCTCGCAGACCTTCGGTGCCCCCGGCGAGGAGATCAGCGCTGCGACGTTCTACCTCCCAGGGATGCTCGCCGCCGGCCTGCTCCTGAGCGGACTGCAGAACATGGCCATCGACATTGCCAACGAGAAGAGCGACGGAACCCTCAAGCGCTTCGCGGGCACACCACTACCGGTGATGAGCTACTTCATCGGCAAGATCGGTCAGGTGCTCGTGACGGGCATCCTGCAGGCCGCCCTGCTTCTCCTGGTGGCCCGGTTCGTCTTCCAGGTCGACCTGCCCACCGACCCTGGCAAGTGGGTGACCTTCGCCTGGGTGTTCGTGCTCGGCGTCACGACCTCCGCCGTTCTGGGCATCGCCCTCAGCGCGCTTCCCCGCAGCGGCAAAAGTGCGACCGCCGTCATCATCCCGATCACCCTCGTGCTCCAGTTCATCTCGGGCGTCTACCTGAGCTTCTCGCAGCTGCCGGAGTGGCTGCAGAACTTCGCAAGCCTCTTCCCACTCAAGTGGATGGCGCAGGGGATGCGCGAGGTGTTCCTGCCCGCGAGCTTCGAGGTGCTCGAACAGAACGAGAGCTGGAACCTCCCGGGCGTCGCGATCGCCTGCGGCATCTGGCTCGTCGTCGGCCTCATCGTGACCCGCCTCACGTTCCGGTGGATCCGCAAGGATAGCTAGATGGACGATGCGCGCTGGTGGCACGTGGGGGTGACGGCGATCGTCGTCGTCCTCTCCGCATTGCTCTGGGTTGGCGCGGAGTCTGTCACGGCCTGGGGCGTGGGCGCGCAGGCAGCACTTCTGGTGTTCGCCGCGGCGTGGTTCCTCGTGGGCAGACGCGCGTTCCTCGCACCGCGATGGACGATCCCGTACCTCGTTGTCATGATCGCGGCGGTCGGTGTCGCCGTGAGCTTCAGCCCCTTCATGGCGATCCTGCAGTGTGTTGCCTACCCGCTCGTCTGGGTGCTGCTGGCCACGCGCAGGGCGGCTATCGTCGCCAACGTCATCCTCGCCACCGTCGTCGGGTTCGGGTACGTCGTCGCCACCGGGGATCCGGCACAGGCCATCGGAACTGCCAGCCTGTCGCTGGTCTTCAGCGTCGCGCTCGGCCTCTGGAT
Source organism: Leifsonia sp. AK011 (assembly GCF_013410945.1). Lineage (NCBI taxonomy): Bacteria > Bacillati > Actinomycetota > Actinomycetes > Micrococcales > Microbacteriaceae > Leifsonia > Leifsonia sp. AK011. Next base: position 66,433 of record NZ_JACCCH010000001.1, read on the forward strand.
CACGCAGATCGCCGACCGCAGCCACGAGCGTCAGCGCCTGCTCGACGAACTGCGCGCAACCCAGGATCAACTCGCGGCCGCGAGTCGCGACGCCGGCGTCTCGAGCGAGCGCGAGCGCCTCGCCCGCGAGATCCACGACACCATCGCCCAGGACCTCACCGGGCTCGTGCTTCTCGCGCAGCAGGCCCAGCGCGAACTGGCCTCAGGCGATGTGTCGGCGACGGATGCCCGGCTCCAGCTCATCGAGGAGAACGCGCACACGGCCCTCGCCGAGACCAGGGCGCTGGTTGCGGCGAGCGCCCCCGTGGGTCTCACGAGCGGGGAGTTGATGGACGCACTCCGGCGGCTCGCGGAGCGGTTCACTCGCGAGACATCCATCGCTGTCACCGTCGAGGGCGACCCCGGCGCCGTCGACCGGGACCAGGAGGTTGTGCTGCTGCGGTGCGCGCAGGAGGGGCTCGCGAACGTGCGCAAGCACTCGGGGGCGACCGCGGTGACCCTCCAGCTGTCGGTGATCTCCGGCGATGTTCGGCTCCGGGTGCGCGACAACGGGCACGGCTTCGACGACGCCGCACCCTCCCTGGGCTTCGGACTCGGCGGGATGCGCGACCGACTCGCCCTCGTCGGCGGATTCCTCGACGTGACGAGCTCCACCTCCGGCACCGTGCTCACTGCCAGTCTCCCGAGGAACCAGTCGTGATCCGCGTCCTGGTCGCCGACGACCACCCGATCGTTCGCGGCGGCATCGTGAGCCTGCTGGGGGCCGCCGATGACATCGAGGTGGTCGGCGAGGCGACCGACGGGCTGGAGGCCGTCAGGCTCGCGGCCTCGCTCGAGCCGGACCTCGTGCTCATGGACCTGCGCATGCCCGGCATCGACGGCGACGAGGCCACCTCGCGAATACTCGCGGCCCAGCCGACAGTGCGCGTGGTTGTGCTCACGACGTACGAGTCGGATGCGAGCATCCTGACCGCGATCGAAGCGGGGGCGAGCGGGTACCTCCTGAAGGCCGCACCCCCTGAGGAGATTCTCGCGGGCATCCGCTCGGTGGCACGCGGTGAGGTGGCGCTCGCCCCCTCCATCGCGGCGACGCTCGTGCGCGGGATGGCGCGGCCGGCCGTCACGCTCAGTGCGCGTGAGACCGAGGTGCTGCGACTCGTCGCCCAGGGCAGCAGCAACCGGGCGATAGCCGCTGCGCTCTTCGTGAGCGAGGCGACCGTGAAAACGCACCTCATCCACGTGTTCGACAAGCTCGACGTGAACGACCGCACCCGCGCGGTCACGAAGGCGATGGAGCTGGGGCTGCTGTAGTGGTGGCCCGAGGTCGACGGTGGTGAGGTTTCGATGACGCCGGGCTGCGCCGCGGCTACTCAACCCACAGCAGGCCGGGCTTCGCCGCGGCTACTCAACCCCGAGCAGGCCGGGCTTCGCCGCGGCTACTCAACCCCCAGCGATTACCTCGTGGGTTGAGGAGCTCGCGCCAGCGAGCGTCTCGAAACCTCACCGACGAGATCTGGCGGCCGTTACGCGTTCTGGCGCCGGAAGACGCGCGTGCCGATCCAGACTCCGGCCGCGATGAGCACTGCCGTCCAGAACAGCGCCCAGAGCGGCCCCGGCCCCACCAGGTCGCCGGCGAAGAGATCTCGGATGCCCTGCACGATGTGCTTGACGGGAACGATGTCCGAGAGCCGCTGCAGCCACTCCGGCGCGATCGTCATCGGGAGCAGGATGCCACTCAGCAGGATGAGCGGAAGCGAGACGCCATTCGCCACTGCAGCCAGCGCATCCTCCGTCTTCACCGTGAGCGCGAGCGCGTACCCGGCCGACGCGATAGCGCCCGTGAGCACAACCGCGATGAGGAACCCGATCAGGATGCCCGCGGGAGAGCCGCGCAGACCGAAAGCGAACGCGAGCCCCACCAGGATCGCGCTCTGCACACTCACCTGCAGCATGTCCTTGAGCACCCGCCCGAGCAGGAGCGCCGTGCGCGAGGCCGGCGTCACACGCTCTGCCTCGATCACGCCGTCGCGGTACTCGCCCACGAGCCCGAAGCCGACGAACAGGGCGCCGAACACCGCGAGCTGCACGAGGAGCCCCGGTACGAAGAGCCGGTAGGCGTTGTCGGAGCCGAGCTGGGCCGCGAGCGGCTCCAGCAGCGGGCCGAACAGCACGAGGTAGAGCACGGGCTGGGTGAGACCGATCACGATCCAGATCGGCTCGCGCAGGGCGAGCTTGAGCTGGCGGCCGAAGATGATGCCTGTGTCGCGCAGGAAGATACGCATGGCTAGTCCGATTCCCGGAGCGATCGCCCCGTCATGGTGAGGAAGACATCGTCGAGGGTGGGGCGCCGAACCTCGATCGACTCGAGGGAGACGCCAGCAGCGTCCAGCGCGCGAAGCAGGTCGGGCATGGCCTTGCCGCCGTTGGTGACGCGCGCCGAGACGAGGAGGCCGTCGGTGGAGACCTCGGATGTCGCGACCGCCGCGAGCGTGGTGGCAGCTGCCGCGGCATCCGCCTCGCTGGCCAGGGTCAACGCGACGAGGTCGCCGGACACCTGCTGCTTGAGCGCCTCCGGGGTGTCGCTCGCGACGATCACGCCGTGGTCGATGACCATGATGCGGTCGCAGAGGGCGTCGGCCTCGTCGAGGTAGTGCGTGGTGAGGAAGACCGTGGAACCGCGCTTGGTGCGCAGGTCGGAGATGTGGGTCCAGAGGTTGGCGCGGGCCTGCGGGTCGAGGCCCGTCGTCGGCTCGTCGAGGAACACCAGGCGCGGGTCGTGCACGAGCCCCATCGCGATATCGAGGCGACGGCGCTGGCCGCCGCTGAGGGTCTTGGTCGGGCGATCCCAGAGCCCCTCCAGGTCGAGCTGGTCGAAGAGTTCGCGCCCGCGGGACTCCGCCTGCTGCTTGCTGATGCCGTACAGGCGACCGTGCGCGACAATCTCGCTGCCCGCCACGGCGAGGCTCGACGTTGAGCCGCTCTGCGAGACGTAGCCGATGGCCTGGCGCACCTTGACCGGCTCCGTCGCCAGGTCGAAGCCCGCGACCGTGGCCTTGCCCGCGGTGGGCTTGAGGAGCGTGGTGAGCATGCGGAGCGTCGTGGTTTTGCCCGCGCCGTTCGGACCGAGGAAGCCGACGATCTCCCCCTCGGCGACATCGATGTCGACGCCCGCAACGGCGACCACCTCGGACTTCTGCTTGCCCCGCCCCGTGAGGAACGTGCGGGCAAGGCCGCGTGCTTCGATCACCGTGTTCTCCTCAGCCTGGTCGCGCCTTCTGGCGTCTGACAGTAGCGCCTGGCGCTGACACCCGGGGTTCCGCCTAGGGTGAGGGAATGGCCTGGCAGACCCTTTCGTCCCGCACCGTCTACGAGAACCGCTGGCTGTCGGTGCGCGAGGACGACGTGATCGGGCCGGGCGGGCCGGGCATCTACGGGGTCGTGACGGTGCGGCATCCCGCGGTCTTCATCGTGGCCGTCGACGACAGCGACCGCGTGTGTTTCGTCGAGATCGACCGCTACGCCACGGGCGGGCCGTCGATCGAGGTGCCAGCCGGCGGCACCGACGGCGAGGACCCGCTCGTCGCGGCGCAGCGTGAGCTCCGGGAGGAGACCGGGCTCGTGGCGGACGACTGGACCCTCCTCGGACGGATGAACGCCCTCAACGGTGTCGCGAATGCCCCCGAGTTCGTCTACCTGGCGCGCCAGCTGACTCTCGACGCGAGCGCGGAGACCGCGGCCACCCAGGAGGAGGAGGGCATCGGCGAGGTTAGCTGGGTTCCGTTCGCCGACGCACTCACGATGATCGCGGATGGCACAATCTCCGACGGCGAGACCGTTGCCGCTCTCGCCTACGCGGCGATCCACCTGCGCCGGTTGGGCTAGAGGGTCACGCCGATCGCGACGGGCTCCGGCTGCAGCAGCACGCCGAACTGGGCGAGCACGCGGGTTCGGACGTAGCGCGCGAGCTCCGCGACCTGCTCGGCGGTGGCGCCACCCCGGTTCGTGATCGCGAGCGTGTGCTTCGAGGAGATCGCGGCATCCGACCCCGGCAGGGCGAATCCGCGCGGGATGCCCGCCCGCTCGATCAGCCACGCCGCGCTGAGCTTCACGTGGACGTCGTCCGGTTCCAGCCACTGCGGAGCGTCGAAGGGAAGCGTGCGGCTGAAGCTCTCGCTGACGATCGGATTGGTGAAGAACGACCCGCAGCTCACCGAGTCCGGATCGTCAGGGTCGAGCACCATGCCCTTGGATGCCCGCAGCGCGAGCACCCGCTCGCGCACCTGCGCGGCGAGCACGGGAGCACCCACCTCGACGCCCAGGGCAGTCGCGAGCTGCTCGTAACCAGCCGTGGTGGTGTCGGTCTCGTCGAGACGCAGCTCGATGGCGACGACGACACCGAGGCGGCCGCGCTTGAGCGCCGAGGTGCGGTAGCCGAAGCCGAGCTCCTCGGCGGGCACGCGAACGACCTCCCCCTCGAGGTAGTCCAGGAAGTCGATCGCGGTGAGGCTCGACGACAGTTCCTGGCCGTACGCACCGATGTTCTGCATGGGCGCCGCACCGGAGGACCCGGGAATCCCGGAGAGCGCCTCGATGCCGGCCCAACCCTGCTCGACCGTGTACTCGACGAGCCCGTCCCACGGTTCGCCAGCCTGCACGCGGAGGCGCACGGAGCCCTCCTCGGAGGCCAAGCGCTCGATGCCGCGCGACTCGACGTGGATGACGGTTCCGTCGAATCCCTCGTCGGAGATGACCACGTTGGATCCACCGCCGAGCACGAGCAGGTCCTCGCCGGAGCTCCACGCGGTGATCGCGGCATCCACGAGTTGCTGCTCGGTGGATGCTCGCACGAACTCGCGTGCCGGTCCGCCGACGCGCATCGTGGTGAAGGGCGCGAGGTCCATCAGGAGAGGGTCACACGTACCTGCGCCTTGCCGAGCACGGTCGCGTCGTTGAAGGTCACGGTGAGGTCGATGCGGAGGCCCGCGTCATCCACCGCTCCGACCTTGGCGACGATCGTGAGCGTCGCGCCCTCGGCGGGGTCGACGACGACGGGACGTGTGAAGCGCACCTGGTAGTCACTCACCCAGCCGCGAGTGCCCAGCCAGTCGACGACAGGCTGTACGGCGAGACCCATCGTGAGCATGCCGTGCGCCAGAACCCCGGGGAGGCCGACCGACTCGGCGATGTCGTCGCGGTAGTGGATCGGGTTGAAGTCACCGGACGCTCCGGCGTACCGCACGAGCGAGTCGCGCGTGATGTGCTGCGTGTGCTCGGCGACGATATCGCCGACGGCGACCGAGATCTCGCTCACGCGTCATCACCCCGCACCACGAGAGTCGAGATCGCCGTGACGACGTGCTCGCCCGCGGCATCCACCATCGTCGACTCGGCGGTGACCATCGAGTTGCCCCCCAGGGTCTTGATGGATGTCACGGCCAGCGTCGCGGTGAGCTCATCCCCTGCCACCACCGGGCGGCTGTACGTGAAGCGCTGGTCGCCGTGGACCACACGCGAGAAGTCGATGCCGGCGTCGGGCTCGGCGAGCAGCTGCGCGAGTGTCGCCTCCTGCACGACCACGGGGAACGTGGGCGGGGCCACGACATCCGGGTAGCCGGCCGCGATGGCTGCGGTCGGGTCGGTGCTGAGCGGGCTCGTGGCGAAGACGGCACGGGCGAACTCGCGCACCTTCTCACGACCCACGAGGTAGGGAGCGACCGGAGGGAACATGCGGCCCTGCAATTCGGGGTTCACTGGCATCCGAACAGTTTAAGGGCGCGGGGAGAGACCGGCGTGAGGAGGCACCGCGCCGCCGGTCTTCGACTCCGGTGGCCGCCGTGCGAGGAGGCGGGCCAGCCCGATCCCGAGGAGCGCGCCAACGGAGTTCGCCACCAGGTCGCGCGGGTCGGACACCCGACCAGGCAGGAACAGCTGGGCGAACTCGATCGAGACCGTCAGCAACAGTGGCGCTGCAACGGCGAACGGCAGGGGAAGAGTGCGCGCCGCGAGCCAGCCGACAGGGATGAAGAGGATGACATTGGCCAGCAGTTCACCGGGCCAGCCGCCGGTCCACGTGGCGGTCGTGAGCCAGGCCTCCGGACGGAAGGCGCCGCCGGCGATTCCGAGCGTATCCGTGCTGGGAGTGGGAACAACAGTGAGGGCCACGAGGACGACGACGTAGGCGACACCGATGGCAAGTGCGACCTTCGAGAGTCGCGGGGCGGGTGGGCGGAGCATCCGCCGATGATAGGCGAACGGTTCTCGGAGAACCTGAATATCGGCTGCGCCATCGCCGAGAACGGTGCACCCGGGAATGGCGAAACCCCGGTCACCTGAGGTGGCCGGGGTTTCGAATCTTGGGAGTGGATGCGCCTACTGGCAGCTATCGCACTGCAGAAGATCCATCGGGTCCATCGGGACTGCATAGCCGCCGATGGTGTCGGTCTCGTTGTCCATGGGATCCTCCCTAAGTCTGAAGAACCGGGCGCTGGAAGAACCGGCGCCGAATCTTGGTGGTTACCGGCTGTTTGCCGGTGGGTCTCCACTATATAACCCGAATGACACGGATGTCATTCCACTAGATCTAGTGTTTCGGCGTGTCGCGGTATTTCTTTCAGGCTACGGGTACCCACCGACATCCGGGGGTGTCCCGCACCCCTAAACTGGCGCGAACCACCCGAGATCTGGAGCACCGTGACCGAGCCCGCAACCCCGTCGACCCCCACCCGCTCGCTGTTCAACGACAGGCTCGAGTTGATCGTTGCCATCCTGCTGGGGCTCGTCTCCATCGCCACCGCGTACGCGTCCTTCCAGAGCGCGCTCTACGACGGCAAGATGACCCAGAACTACACGATCGGTTCGAACAAGGCGACCGAGGCAGAGTCCCTCTACCTCGAGGGCAACCAGCAGTACGTGCAGGATTCCCAGCTCATCAACCAGCTCACCGACCTCTCGATCGATTCCGAGAGCAGCGACCCCGCTATCGCCGCCTCTGCCCAGGCGAAGTACGACACGATCTACTTCCAGTCGGTCTCGCCCGAGCTCGAGTCGGCCATCCAGTGGGCGGATGCCCAGAACGAGGCCGACCCAGAGCTCTGGTACAGCCCGCTCGACAACGAGGACTACCTCGACCACCTGTTCGGTGGATACCAGGACCTGAAGGCCGAGGCGGACGCCGTCATTCAGGAGGGCGACGGCTTCAACGACCTGAGCGACCGCCTCACCCTCAACACCGTGCTCATGGCCATCGCCCTGTTCCTCCTCGGCGTCGCCGCAGTCGTGCGGGCCACCCGCACGAAGCTGATTCTCGGTGGCGTTGCCGTGGCGATCTTCCTCACGGCCGCCATCCTCACCGCGTTCATCCCGTTCGTCGGACTCGGCTAGCGCCCAGCCGGTGCACGGCTGGCCGAGCGTACGCTGGAAGCTCGGCCAGCTCGGGGAGGCACCATGTCCAGAATCATCATCATCGGCGGGCACGGCAAGGTTGCGCTGCTGCTCACACCTCTGCTCTCCGGGCGGGGTGACGACGTGACATCCGTCGTCCGCAAGCAGGAACACCTCGAGGATGTCGCGATGGCCGGCGCCGCACCGGTGCTCGCCGACGTCGAGACTATGGACACGGATACGCTCGCCAGCCTGATCGCGGGCCACGACGCCGTCGTGTGGTCGGCCGGTGCCGCCGGCGACAGCACGCGCACCTACGCCGTCGACCGGGATGCCGCGATCCGCACCATGGACGCGGCGCGCGCTGCCGGCGTCTCCCGCTACGTGATGGTGTCCTACTCCGGCGCGAGGAAGGACCACGGCGTTCCCGAGTCCGACTCCTTCTTCCGCTACGCCGAGGCGAAGGCCGCAGCCGACGAGCACCTCCGGGGTTCCGGGCTCGACTACACGATCCTCGGGCCGTCCGCGCTCACCCTGGAGCCGGCATCCGGCACGATCGCCGTCACCGGCGAGAGGGGAACGGTCTCGCGCGGCAACGTCGCAGCTGTCATCGCGGAGGCCCTCGTCCAGCCCACAACCATCGGCAAGACCGTCGAGTTCATCGACGGCGATGTGCCGATCGCGGAGGCGCTCGCAGCGGTCTGACGAGTCATCCACCGTCACATTCCGTCGAGTTCACTATGAGTTCGCCCAGTCGTCTCGACAAGGTCGGCCGAGAGGGGCAGACTCATCGGTACAGCACCGCAGTACCCACACCAAGTAGCACGTCCTGGCACCCTGCAAACGCTCGTACAAGGAGCCACGATGACGATGACCCGCCCCGCACGCGAGGTATCAGCGCAGGTCGACGCAGCCCGGGTCGCATCCCCCATTGAGTGGGTGCGCATCCAGTCCGGCCTGTGGGTCGGCAAGTCCGGCGGCGAGTTCGCGGGAATGATCGAGAACAGCGGCGGCGAGTTCACCGCCGTGCGCCTCTCGAAGCCGATCGGCACGTATGCAACGCTCGCCGAGGCGAAGCGGGCCTTCAGCGCGTAGCTGCGGGACGCTCCGGGCCGCGAGTGTTCCGATATGGCTGTCATTCGCGGCGATTTAGCGACCATTTCGGAACAGTCGGCGGATGTTGCGAGCTGACTGCTCGGCGTGGGCCCAAGAAGGATAGTGACGACAGCCTCGGCTACCAATGAAAAAGCCCCCGCTATGCAGGGGCTTTTCTCATTGGTAGCTGAGGCGGGGCACGATCCCGCGACCTCACGATTATGAGTCGTGCGCTCTAACCAACTGAGCTACTCAGCCCCGGCATCCGTGAGGATGACCGAGCCCCCTGTGGGAATCGGACCCACTACCTCTTCCTTACCAAGGAAGTGCTCTACCAATGAGCTAAGGGGGCGCACAACCAGGCGTCACCGCCGTTTTGGCACCGTAAGAGACTAGCACCCGCGCGGCGATCCGCTGAATGCGTTGCAGGCCATGGTGTTACGCGCGCGTGAACGATGCATCCGCGCCATCCTGCAAGCGCTTGCAAGATGGGCGCTATGTCGTATCGTGTTGGGATGACCCTCGAGAATACTGCCGAGAGCACGCCCGATAAGACCGTTGACGACGCTGACGAGATCACCGTGGAAGACATCGAAGCCTCGGCCGAATCGCTCGCCGCTGCACAGACGGCGACCGCCGGTTCCGAGTGGTGGCGCACGGCGGTGATCTACCAGATCTACCCCCGCTCCTTCGCGGATGACGACGGCAACGGCGTCGGCGACCTCGCGGGCATCACCAAGCGCCTCCCGTCGCTTGCCGACCTCGGCATCGACGCGATCTGGCTCTCCCCCTTCTTCCGCTCCCCTCAGCGGGATGCCGGATACGACGTGTCCGACTACTGCGACGTCGACCCGCTCTTCGGCACGCTCGCCGACTTCGACCTGCTGCTCGAGACCGCCCACGGCCTCGGCCTGAAGGTCATCGCCGACATGGTCCCGAACCACACGTCGTCCGATCACGCCTGGTTCCAGGAGGCCCTCGCGGCACCCGAGGGCTCGCCCGAGCGTGACCGTTACATGTTCCGCGATGGCAAGGGCAAGAACGGCCAGCTTCCCCCGAACAACTGGGAGTCGGTGTTCGGCGGCTCCATGTGGGAGCGCACGACCAACGCCGATGGCACCCCCGGCCAGTGGTTCCTGCACATCTTCGACAAGTCGCAGCCCGACCTCAACTGGGAGAACCCGTGGGTGCGCGAGCAGTTCTACGACATCCTCCGTTTCTGGCTCGACCGTGGAGTCGACGGGTTCCGGGTGGATGTCGCGCACGGCATGATCAAGGCCGACGGGCTGCCCGACTACACGCCGCCCGCCGACGGAGCGTCGATGGGTGGAGCCCAGGTCCCATCATCCGAGGTCGCCCCCCTCGAGCCCGTGATCCAGGACTCACCGCCTGACCCGCCCTACTGGGGCCAGGAGGGCGTCCACGAGATCTGGCGCGGCTGGCACAAGGTTCTGGCCGAGTACCCGGGCGACCGTGTGCTCTGCGCTGAGGCCTGGGTCGACCCGCTCGAGAAGGTGGCGCTCTGGGTGCGACCGGATGAGATGAGCCAGGCGTTCAACTTCGCCTACATGTTCACCGACTGGAAGGCGTCGGCGCTCAAGCGCGTCATCACCGAGTCGATCAAGGCGTTCGCCGAGGTGGGCGCTCCCGCGACCTGGGTGCTCTCCAACCATGACGTGGTGCGTCACGCCTCGCGACTGTCCCTGCCCAAGGATGCGCCCCCGCAGGGTGCTGGCATCGGACCGAAGACGCCAGGCAAGCCCGATCCGGTGGTTGGCCTGCGTCGGGCGCGAGCCGCGACATCCCTCATGCTCGCCCTGCCGGGTAGCTCGTACCTCTACCAGGGCGAGGAACTCGGCCTTCCGGAGGACATGGAGCTGCCCGACTCGGCGCGCCAGGACCCGACGTGGTTCCGGACCGACGGCGAGAAGTACGGGCGCGACGGATGCCGCGTTCCGATCCCGTGGGAGTCCGACCGACCCGCCTTCGGCTTCAACGAGACCGGCGAGAGCTGGCTGCCGCAGCCCGCGGAGTGGGCGCAGTACGCCCGCGACGCACAGGTCGGCGTTCCCGGCAGCACGCTCGAGCTCTACCGCGCGGCCCTCCAGCTGCGCCGCGAGTTCGGCCTCGGAGCTGGCGCTCTCACGTGGCTGAAGGGCTACGACAAGAAGGTCGTCGCCTTCCGCAACGGGGATGTCACGGTGCTCGCCAACCTCGGAAAGATCGCCGTCGAACTCCCCGTCGGAGAGGTGCTCCTCGCGAGCGACGACGTCACCGGTGGTGCGCTGCCGCGCGACACCACCGTGTGGTTGCGCGCATAGATCTCGATACAACGCGCCGGAAGGGCGCGTCCCTCGATCTGCCGCCATCGCACGCGATGCGTGCTCAGGGCGTCAGTTCACCGCGTTGTTCGTGAGCCACACGAACGGGTCAACGGGAACCTTGTCCACGTGGAGCTCGAAGTGCAGGTGCGCCCCGTAGCTCGTACCGGTGTTGCCGACGAGCCCGATGAAGTCGCCGACGCGCACCTGGTCGCCGATGGCGAGGGGGCTCGAGCCGTACTGCATGTGCGCATACACGCTCTCGATGTTCTGTCCACCGATGTCATGCTGCAGGACGACGTGGTTGCCCAAGCCGCCCTGGTCCTCCGAGTGGGTCGTGACGACGCCGTCCGCGATCGCATAGATGGGGGTGCCCTCACCGGGCGTGAAGTCGACACCGTTGTGGAACGCGGTACCCGACACGTTCACCGGACGCGGACCGAATCCGTCGGTGATCGTCACCGCGTAGGGGAACGGCCACCGCACGGCACCGTTCGTCGCCGAGAACGTGTAGCTCACGTTCGCGTACTTCTCCTGGAGCTGCTGCGCGTACGTCTTGACCTCGTAGCCGTCACGGGCTGGGAGGGCGGCCGCGGCATCCGACGAGACCTCGATCGACTGGCCCCGCAGGGTTGTCGGGGCCTCCACGGAGGTCGCCACCGTCAGCGGGTCGGTGAGGAAGGCGTTCGCGGGAACACTCATTCCGACGACCAGCGCAGCGACAAAAAGGAGAGCACCGAAGGAGAAGATCCTCCGCGGCACCGACTCCTGACCCTGGGGGCGTGACGCAACCGGCTTCGTGGACGAGAGCGAACGGCGCACACTCGATCGGGCCGGGCGTGCCGAGCGGGCCTTCGTGCGTGACGGCTTCGCCGAGCGCGACGAGACGACCCCGCGGCCGTTCTCGGCCTCGCGCGACTGGCGACGAGTGAGCGGCTGGGGTGGAGTGTGGTGCTGTCTTTCGGGGTGTGCCGACTCGTCACGCTCGCGCAATGACATAGGGCACTCCTCACGATGGCCGCGCCCAGAATGCTGCGACCAGCTGCGTCGGGTTGTGTCAGGCGCAGGGGAGCGCCACAGAAAACCAGTGGGTCAAGGCTAACCGCTGTGGCTGGAAGGCGCCAGCCGGGCGACTATGCGCCCAACTCCTCGAGCAGCTCCTCGAGGGCGGCGGCGACCACGGGATGAGCCGCCAGCATGAAATCACGGCCGGCCGGGGCATCCCCTCGACCCTTCACGGCGGCACCGGCCTCGCGGGCGATGATCGCGCCGGCCGCGTGGTCCCACGGGCTGAGGTTGCGTTCGAAGTAGGCGTTCGTGCGGCCCGCAGCCACAAAACACAGGTCGAGCGAGGCCGTGCCGAGGCGACGGATGTCACGCACCCGCGGCAACAGGGTTCCAGCGACAGCGCCCTGCTCCGCGCGCATCTCCGACCCGTAGGCGAAACCCGTGTTGATGAGTGCCTGGGGCAACTCGACCGCATCCGCGACGTGGATCTCGGAATCCCCCAACCACGCCCCGCCTCCGTCTCGCGCCGTGAAGGTCTCGCCCGATGCCGGGTTCGTGACGCAACCGGCAAGGCCGCGCCAGGTGAGCGGATCGGGGTCGCCCTCGACCACGGCGATGCTCACGGCGTAGTGGGGGATGCCGTAGAGGAAGTTCACCGTGCCGTCGATGGGGTCCACCAGCCAGGTCAGGCCGCTCGTGCCTGCCTCCGCCCCGCTCTCCTCGCCGAAGAAGCCATCCTGCGGACGCAGATCGGCGAGCATCCCGCGGATGAGAGCCTCGGTCTCGCGGTCGGCTTCCGTCACAATATCGACGACGGACGACTTGCTCGCTGCGACTTCGACCCCCTCTGAGCGTCGGCGGGCGGCAAGCGCTCCTGCCTCGGTTGCGACGGTCCTGGCAATGTCGAGCAGTTCGCGAGTCACCCGCACAGCTTACGAGGCGCGGGTGGACGGCACGCGGCCGAGAGGACGGTGAGACCGGGCATCCTGTCTGTTAGATGCCAGCGAATTCTGGTACGTTGCGCAGATTGTTGTGAGTCACCACGAAGCCGTGGTCATCGCTCTCCCCCTACGAAGGATCCACCCATGAGTAACCCCACTGACCCCACCGAGCCCACCGCGGGCCCCACCGGGGACACCCCAGGCACCGAACTCGAGAAGAGGGCGCGCGGAGACGTCAGCCGCAAGGAACAGGCCGGCGCCGTTGCCGAGCTTGACGAGCCGAAGAGCAACCGCACCCGCAATCTCCTCATCGCGCTCGGTGTCATCGTGGCACTGGCCGTCGCTGCCGGCGTGACGTTCGCCGTTCTCGCGCCCCAGTCGACGACGCCGGATGGCACGGTGGCCTCGCCGACGGATGCCGCGACCACGCCGCCCACGACCGGCGGCGACACCGACGAGACCCCCGTCGACCCGGACGCCCCCTCGGCCATCACCGCCTGCACCACCGACAATGCGAAGGCCACCTTCGGTGACCCCGTCGACAACGGCGGCGTGATCTCCGTTCCGATCGTCTTCACCAACTCGGGCGACCAGAACCGTTTCGGCGAGCAGGTCGCGTGCACGCTCGAGGGCTTCCCGCGCGTCGAGTTCATCTCCCTCAGCAACGGCACCACGATCGGCGCCGAGGCAGTCCGCGAGGAGTCGGTGGCACCGACCCCCGTCACCCTCGAGGTAGATGGCACGGCTCGCGCCGTGCTCAACATCTCGCCCGCGAACGCCCAGGACTGCAACCCCGTGCAGGCTGACGGCTTCCGGATCTTCTTCCCCGGCGCGACCGACTCGTTCGTGATCGAGACGAGCGACTACCAGGCGTGCCAGAACCCGGAGTCGCGCGTCATCCTGACGGTGGGGGCGATCACTGCGCCGTAGCGGTCCCTCTGTGTTGGAAGAAGGCCCCCGCGTCGCGGGGGCCTTCTTCTGTGAGGGATTCGACTCCCCTACTGAGCCGCCGCCACATCGCTTCGCGATCCGGCTGACTGCTCAGCGGGGGCCCAAGAGGAGTTCTCAGAACTCACTTACCGCGAAATGATGAAGGCCCCCGCATCGCGGGGGCCTTCATCATTTGGTGGCAAGTGAGGGATTCGAACCCCCGAAGTTGAAAACGTCTGATTTACAGTCAGATCCCTTTGGCCGCTTGGGTAACTTGCCGAGGCGCCTTCGGCCACATGTATTCACCTGTCCGAACGCGCTGAACAAGAATACAAGACGCAGGGGGCCGATGTGACCACCAAGTGGGCGGATACACACAACCGCGTCGACGGACGCGCGTCGGCCCACGCTCACCGGCGCGTCGAGGCGAGCGTGTGCATCTGGCCGCGGCGATCGGCAACGGGCATCCCCGGTACGATGGCAGCGACCAAGGAAAGCAGCGTTGCATGCCGGGAATCAATGAAGTCGCCCAGCTCGCCGGGGTCTCGACCGCGACCGTCTCTCGTGCCCTGAGCGGCAATGGACACGTGTCGGAGGCGACCCGAGAGCGGGTGCACGCTGCTGCCCTCGAACTGGGTTACGTCGTGTCATCCCACGCCTCGGCGCTCGCCACCGGGCGCATGAAGAACGTCGGCATCGTCATCCCGTTCCTCAACCGCTGGTTCTACGGTGCCGTGCTCGAGGGCGCGGAGAGCGCGCTGCTCAGCCACGGGTACGACCTCACGCTCTACAACCTCTCGGGCGGCGGCGACGAACGTCGCAGCGTGTTCGAGCACTTCCTGCTGCGCAAGCGAGTGGATGCGGTGATCGCCATCGCGCTCGAACTCACCGAGGCGGAGGTCGGCCGCCTGCACGACCTCGGCAAGCCGATCGTCGGCGTCGGCGGCTCCATGCAGGGTGTGCGCACCCTCAGCATCGACGACAACGCCGTCGCGCGACTCGCGACCGAGCACCTGCTCGCGCTCGGGCACCGTTCGATCGCCCACATCGGCGGCAACAAGGACTCGGAGATGGACTTCCACGTGCCATCCAAGCGACGTGTCGGGTACGAGGAGGCGCTGGTCGCCGTCGGCATCACCCCGGACCCCGACCTGTTCGAGGCGGCCGACTTCACCCTGCAAGGTGGGTACGCGGCGGCCAAGCAGATCCTGGGCAACCCGCGCAAACGACCGACGGCGGTGTTCGCGGCATCCGACGAGATGGCCATCGGCACCATGCTCGCCGCACGCGATCTCGGGCTGAACGTCCCCAACGACGTGAGCGTGATCGGCGTCGACGATCACGAACTCAGCGACTTCTTCGGGCTCTCGACGGTGGCGCAGTTCCCCGCGCTGCAGGGGCGCATGGCCGTCGACATCCTCATGGATGAGCTGAAGCCCGGGCACAGGGAGGCCGGGGCGACCAACACCCCGCTGCCGTTCGAACTCATCGTGCGGTCCAGTACCGCGCGGCCGAGCGGCAGCAAGGATTCCCGCTAGCCCCTCGTGATGTCCAGGTAGCTCTGGGCGGCCGTCGCGACCGTGGTCATGTACGTCGGGTCCGCGTTGTAGGCGGCGATGCCCGCGGCCCAGCCCTCCGGCGTGCGGAAGTCCGTCGTCGCGTTGCACAGGTAGTTCGCCGCGGCGAGCGCTGCGTCGTAGATGTTGTGCGGGTCGGGAACGAGGTCCCCGTTCGCGTCAGAGGGCCAGCTGCGCCAGGTCTGCGGGATGATCTGCATGGGGCCGATCGCGCGGTCGATGTCGGCCGTCTCGTCGAACTCGCCGTTGTCGGTGTCCGGGATGTGCGCCGTGGATGTTCCGTCGAGGGGAACCCCGAAGATCTTGGGGGACACGTGCCCGTTCTCCTCGAAGGTCGCACCGCCGTGGCGACCGTGATCGCTCTCGGCGTATCCGATGCCGGCGAGGGTGTTCCACCCGATGCCGCACTCCGGGGAGGTCTCTGCGGCATTCAGCGCCGCAGCCCCGTAGGCGAGAACCGCCTGTCGCGGGATGCCCGTGGTCGCCGCGGTGCGGCTCACCCAGTCCGCGTCGACGAGTCCGATCAGTCCGGGGCCGGTGGGCTCCGCGGCGGACTGGGGTGCTGGCGCTTGCTCCGCGAAGGTGAGGCTCGGGGCATCCGGCTCTCGCGGCACCTGCTCGGGGTTCTGCGGCACGAGAACGACCGCTGCGATCACACCGACAACCACGACCGCGGCCCCCGCGCCAGCAAACGGAACCCAGCGCGCGACCATGCCTCGTTCCTATCACGCGAGTCTGGACGCTCGACACAGGTGCCGCGATTCGGTGCCCCCCGCTACCATGGGCGGCATGGCAGATTCCTCATTCGACATCGTCAGCAAGGTCGACAAGATGGAGGCGGACAACGCCGTCAACCAGGCCCAGAAGGAGATCGCCCAGCGATACGACTTCAAGGGTGTTGGCGCGTCCGTCGAATGGAGCGGCGAGAAGCTGCTCCTCAAGGCGAGTGCGGAAGAGCGCGTGAAGGCAGTGCTCGAGGTGGTCGAGGCGAAGTTCATCAAGCGCGGGATCTCGCTGCGCAGCCTCGACACGGGCCAGCCGTACCCGAGCGGCAAGGAGTACCGCATCGAGATCAGCCTCAAGAACGGCATCTCGTCGGAGGACGCCAAGAAGGTCTCCAAGATCATCCGCGATGAGGGCCCCAAGTCCGTCAAGTCGCAGATCCAGGGCGACGAGCTGCGCGTTCAGTCGAAGAGCCGTGACGACCTTCAGGCCACCATGGCGCTACTGAAGGGGAAGGACCTCGACGTCGCCTTGCAATTCGTGAACTTCCGGTGAGTTTCCAGACCGAAGATCCGGCGACCGCGTGGTTCTCCCTCGCGGTCGCTCTTCTCGTCCTCGCGGGCGACCTCACGATTCGTGTCCTCGCGATCATCTACATCCCCCGCAATCGCCGACCGCAGACGGCCATGGCGTGGCTCCTGGCGATCTTCTTCATCCCCTACGTGGGCATCATCCTCTTCCTCCTGCTGGGGTCGCGGAAGCTCCCGCGTAAGCGTCGCAAGCGTCAATCGCAGATCAACAAGTACATCCTCGAGACCACCGATGGCATCGACAAGGTCACCACGCACTCGGAGTGGCCGGACTGGCTGCCGCCGATCGTCGAACTCAACCGCACCCTTGGGGCCATGCCCCTCGTGGGCGGCAACAGCGCATCGCTCTACCCCGAGTACGACCTCTCGATCGCGGCGATGGCCCGCGCCATCGACAACGCGACGAGCACCGTGCACGTCGAGTTCTACATCCTGTCGGCGGATGACACGACCGAACCGTTCTTCGCCGCCATGGAGCGCGCGATCCAGCGTGGCGTCATCGTACGCGTGCTCCTCGACCACATCGCGAGCGTGAGGGCTCCGGGGTACCGGCGGACCCTCAAACGACTCACCGCCATGGGCGCGCTGTGGAAGCTCATGCTCCCGGTTCAGCCCTTGCGCGGCAAGTGGCGCCGCCCCGACCTCCGCAACCATCGCAAGCTCGTCGTCGTGGACGGCCTCGTCGCCTTCACGGGGTCGCAGAACATGGTCGATTCGAGCTACAACAAGCCAGGCAACATCCGTCGCGGCCTGCACTGGAAAGACCTCATGGTGCGCTTCGAGGGACCCATCGTCGCAGGCATCAACGCGCTCTTCGTCACCGACTGGTACAGCGAGACCGACGAGCTGCTGCTGCGGGAATCCCCCGACGCCAACCCTGTGCTCGCTCGCGAACCACTCGATGCCCAGGTGGTTCCGTCGGGCCCGGGCTTCGAGGGCGAGAACAACCTCCGGCTGTTCAACTCCCTCGTGTACGCGGCCCAGCACAAGGTGATCATCACGAGCCCGTACTTCGTACCGGACGACTCGATGCTCTACGCGATCACGACCGCAGCGCAGAGCGGACTCGATGTGCAGCTCTTCGTCTCGGAGGTGGGCGACCAGTTCATGGTCTTCCACGCCCAGCGCAGTTACTACGAGCAGCTCCTGAGGGCTGGCGTGCGCATCTGGCTCTACCCGGAGCCGACAGTCCTGCACTCGAAGCACTTCACCATCGACGACGAGGTCGCGGTGATCGGCTCGAGCAACATGGACATGCGCTCGTTCAGCCTCAACCTCGAGATCTCGGTGATGGTGCGCAGCCGCGACTTCGTGGATGACCTGCGCGAGGTGGAGGCGAGCTACCGTCGCGTGAGCCGCGAGCTCACCCTCGAGGAGTGGATGAAGCGCTCCCGCACCTCAGCAACCCTCGACAACGTCATGCGGCTGACAGCGGCGCTGCAGTAGTCGGTCATGTCCTGGCCGATCGCACCGCGCGCCGCAGTGCGCGATCGACTCGAGGCAGCATTGCGCCGACGCCCGTTCCCTGCAGTGCTCCTCACCGGACCCACCGGGATCGGCAAGACAACTCTCGCCCGCTCGGTCGCCGAGGGGCGCGGCGGTCGGGTGGTGGATGTCGTCGCTCTCGCCGAACTGACCGAGGTGCCCCTCGGGGCGCTCGCGCCAGCGCTCGCGGCTCCCCTCCCCGGGTCCGACCTGTCGGAGCGCCTCGCCAACGTGGTCGGCGCCATCGTCGCCATGGAGCCGTCGGTGCTCCTCATCGACGACGCGCCGCTCCTCGACGAGCTGTCGGCTGCGGCGGTGTACCAGCTCGTGCGGGTGTACAAGCTGCCGTGCATCCTGACCGCCCGAGATGAGCACCCGCTGACCGGCCCTCTCCAGCGTCTCGACCATGAGGGTGTTCTCGAGCGCATTGCCGTGGGACCGCTCACGGCGGCCGAGGTCGAGGCCGTACTGGAGGAGCGGCTCGGGGCACGCGTCGAACCGGAGAGCGTGCGGGCGCTGCTGGCACGCAGCGAGGGTGTACCGCTGGTGCTGCGCACTCTGGCCCTGGCGGCGGAGGAGCAACGGACCATCCATCTCGGCGAACGGGGAGCGATCGTCGACGAACCGAGACTTCCCGTGCACGTCTCGGCCATCGTCGCCGATCGACTGGCGGTGTTGGACCAGCCCCAGCGGGAGCAGGCCATTCTGCTCGCGCTCGCGCAGCCCCTCCCCTACGGACTAGCAAGCGAGTGGGGCGACGACCTGATCGGCGCCGGACTCGCGGTCGTGATCGGACCACCCGAGCAGAGGCGCCTCGCGCTGAGCCATCCCCTCATCGCTGAGGTGCTCATCGCCGAAGCACTCCCGGGCGTGCTCGATCGGCTCGCCGGGGAGGCCTCGGCGCTGCTCGACGAGTCCGCTGATGAACAACTGGCGTTTCGCGGAACCCTCCTGCGACTGCGGTACGGCCTGCCCACGGACCCGGGACGGCTCGCGCGGGCCGCAACCCACGCCCATGTGGTGCAGGATCACGCTCTCGCCATAAGACTCGCGACGCTCTCGTGCGAGGGCGCCCCCACCTTCGAAGGCCAGCTGGCGCTCGGCAGCGCCCTCTCCTCCGTGGGTGACCCCGCGGCTGAGACCGCCCTTTCGGCGGCGGTCGATCTCGCCTCGAACGACGACGAGTCGGCGCTCGCCCTCGTGCGACTCGGACACCACCTCGCCATTCGGCTCGGCAGGCCTGCGGATGCCGTAGCCCTCGCCGCGCCCCGCCTCCCCACTCTCGCCAGCGACGCCGCCCGGGCTCTCCTCGGCGCGGACCTCATGAAGTGGGGCTCGATGGCGGGCATGGCCCTCCCGAGCGACGGCGCCGCCGGCCCGGCCGACGCCGGCCCCGGCGCACTCGCTGCGCTTATCGGGCAGGCCATGGTTGCCTCGATGCTCGGGGACACCGGGGCGACGGCAGCGGCCACCGCAGCCGCCCGTCCGCTCGTCGATCCGCTGCGCGCCGTGATCCCCCACGCCGGGGCACTGCTGGATCTCAATGACTTCCTCGTGCTCGTCTTCGACGGCCAGCTCGGGCCAGCCGAGGCGTTCGCTCGCGCACGCCACGACGGCGCCCGCACCGATTCGACGGGCCTCTGGAGTTATACGCTCGGGCTCATCGCCCTGCACACCGGTCGAGCGACAGAGGCCCTGGCGTACGCGGATCGAGCGGTCACCGAGCTGGCGTGGCGCGACTTCACGGGCCTGCAGGGTGCCGCCATCGCGCTCCGAGCTACCGCGGAGGCGCAGCTCGGAGCGCCCGCCGGCGACTCGGCGGAGTCGAGCGACATCAAGGTGATCCTGCAGGAGGCCGAGGCGCACGCGTGGACACTGGCGCACGACGGCGAGACCGCGCGTGCGGCGGCGCACCTGCGTGATGCCGCGGAGGGTGGCATCCTCGCCGGCCATGCGGCGCTTGCCGCGTTGACGGCCGCGACGGCGTGCCGGTTCGGTCGCGGAGCGGATGTCGCGGACCTCCTGCGCTCGATCGCCACACGTTCGGGCAGCACACTCGTCGGTGTGCTGGCGGAGTACGCACGCGCGCAGGCCTCGGAGCGCTCGGCCGATCTTGCGCGCTCGGCCGAGCAACTCGCCGCGGTCGGAATGACCGTCCTCGCCGTCGAAGCCTGGGATGCCGCCGCTCGACGCACCACGTCGCGCGAGGAGTCCCGCGCCTGCCGCCGTGCCGCTGTCGCCCTCCGGGGCGACGCTGAGCTGCTGTCGCTCGCACCGGACTCGGCCGGTCCGGACGAGTTGACGGAGAGAGAACTCGTGATCGCTCGAGCTGCTGCGATGAGACGCCGAAGCCACGAGATCGCGGCCGAGCTCGGGCTCTCGGTGCGCACGGTGGACAACCACCTCGGCAACATCTATCGCAAGCTCGGCGTGCGCAATCGACTGCAACTGGAGACGGTGCTCGGGCCGCCTGAGTAGTTTCTACTCAGGCGCAGGGGGCGGCGGGTTCCTAACCTCGGTAGCGACTCCTCTTCCGAAAGGCACCGCCATGCGCATCCTCGCACCCCTGACCCTTGCAGCTGCACTCGCCCTCACCCTCTCCGGGTGCTTCGGCAACCCCGTCGAGAACCTCGTCGAGGGCGCCATCGAGCAGCAGACCGGCGTTGATGTCGACGTCAGCGCGGACGGTTCCGGCGCAAGCCTCCCGACGGGGTGGCCGAGCGAGGTTCCCACCCCGGAGGGCAAGATCCTGGCCTCGTTCGGGATCGACGGCAACTACTCCGCCACGATCGAGCTCGCGAATGACGCCGCGGGGCAGGCCGGCCTGGATGCCCTCGTGGCAGCCGGATACACGACGCAGTCCGAGGCGGACTTCGGGGGCATGAAGGCGTTCGTCGTCGGAAACGAGACCTGGACCGTGAGCTACAGCTGGGGCGACGACGGCAACGGCTCGACGGTTCTCAACATGGGTGTGGTCAAGCCCCAGTAGCTCGGTTCACGCGTTCGAGACGCGCACCATCTCGTCGCGATCGACGACCTTGATGCGTGCCCGCCCCTGCGGCTCGCCCAGGGCGATCTCGTGCTCGTCGAGGTTGTGCCATCCGTCGAGGTTGGTGAACTCGACACCCCGTGACTCCAGCAGCTCGACGACCGCGGACTCCTCGGGATTCGATGGCGTCCACCAGTCGGCCTGGCTGTTGAGCACGTGCTTGACGGTCTCCATCGCGTCACTCTTGGTGTGACCGATGAGGCCGACCGGCCCGCGCTTGATCCAGCCGGTCGCGAAGACGCCCTTGACGGGCTCGTCGTTGTCGTCGAGCACCTGGCCCTCCCGGTTCGGGATGACGCCCCGCTTCGTGTCGAACGGAATGCCATCCAGCGGCGACCCGAAGTAGCCCACCGCGCGGTAGAGCGCCTGCACGGGAACCTCGCGGAACTCGCCGGTGCCACGCACGCCCCCCTCGCCGTCCGGCTCGGTGCGCTCGTACCGGAACCCCTCCACGGAGTCCGTTCCGAGCACCTCGACGGGGTTGGCGAAGAAGTGCAGGTGAAGGCGACGCGAAGAACCCGTCTGAGGCTCGTCGCGCCACTTGCGGAAGATCCGGTCGATGACCATGATCTGCTTGTTGGTCTCGATGGCGAGCTTCGAGGCCTCGTCGTACTCGAAGTCCTCCTCGTAGACGACCATGTCGACGTCGTCGAGCTCGCCGAGCTCGCGGAGTTCGAGGGGCGTGAACTTCACCTGCATCGGGCCGCGGCGACCGAAGACGTGAACGTCGGTGACGGGGGACGCCTTGAGCCCCTCGTACACGTTGGCGGGGATCTCGGTCGGCAGGAGATCGTCGGCGTGTTTGGCGAGCACGCGCGCGACATCCAGCGCCACGTTGCCGTTGCCGATGACCGCGACCTCACGAGCGTCGAGCGGCCACTCGCGCGGGAAGTCGGGGTGACCGTCGTACCAGCTCACGAAGTCGGCTGCGCCGTAGCTCCCATCGAGGTCGATGCCGGGAATGGGCAGCGGCGCATCCTTGATCGACCCGGTCGAGAAGATGACCGCGTGGTAGTGGTTCTTCAGGTCTGCGAGGGTGATGTCTCGGCCGTAGAGCACGTTGCCGAAGAGCCGGATCTGGCCGGTGTCGAGCACGTCGCGAAGGGCCGTGATGATGCCCTTGATGCGCGGGTGGTCAGGCGCGACGCCGTAGCGGACCAGACCGTACGGTGCCGGCAGCTGCTCGAACAGGTCGATGGAGACGCCGAACTGCTTCTCTGCTTTGAGAATGATGTCTGCTGCGTAGATGCCCGCGGGCCCTGCACCGACGATGGCGAGGCGGAGTGTGCTCATTTATTTCTTTCCACGATGGTCTCGGCGAATTTCGTCAGGGCCTTCTTGACCGGGCCCTCGGGCAGCGGGTCGAGGGCCTCGACCGCGGAGCGCGCCCAGCGGTGGGCCTCATCCACGGTCAGCTGCGTCACCGGGTGGGCGCGCAGTTCGGCAATGGCGATGTCGAGGTCGGCCTCGTTGGGCTCACCGAAGGAGGTGGTGTCCCGCTCGATGCGCTGCAGGAGGGCCGCGGCATCCGGGTCGGTTTCGGCGGCGCGGCGCAGGTAGAGCAGAGGCAGCGTTGCGACGCCGGCGCGGAGGTCGGTGCCGGGGGTCTTGCCCGTGTCATCCAGCTCGCTCGCGAGGTCGATGACGTCGTCGACGAGCTGGAAGGCGATTCCGATGCGCTCGCCGAAGGCCGCGACGGCCGCGCGGTACTCCTGCGGCGCGTGCGAGAAGATCACGCCGACCTGGGCAGCTGCGGCGATGAGCGAACCGGTCTTGTCGGCCAGCACCTGGAGGTAGTGCTCGATGGGGTCGTCGCCGGCGCGCGGACCGATCGTCTCGTGCAGCTGGCCGAGGCAGAGGCGTTCGAAGGTCTCGGCCTGCAGCTTGAGGATCGGCTCGCCGAGTTCGGCACCGAGCCGGCTCGCGCGCGCGAACAGCAGGTCGCCCGTGAGGATCGCGACCGAGTTGCCCCAGACGTTCTGCGCCGTGGGGACGCCGCGGCGCATCTCCGCCTCGTCCATCACATCGTCGTGGTACAGGGATGCCACGTGGGTGATCTCGATGGCCTGTGCGGCCATGATCACCTCGGGGTTGTTGCCCTCGCCGAGCTGCGCGGTGAGGAGGGTGAGCACCGGGCGGACGCGCTTGCCGCCGGCCTCGAGGAGGTAGCGGCCCGTGACATCCGCGATCTCGTCGGCGAACTGCATGGCGCCGAGGAGGCCCTCCTCGACCTGCTCGAGGCCCTCCTCGATGGCGGCCGCGAACCGACGTTCGTCGCTGGAGGCGAACAGCTTCTCGCCGAGCCCCAGCGAGGAGCTCAGGGTGTTGCTGCGCCGCGCATGGGGAACGCTCGGGATCACTGTATCGACCGGTTTCTTGTGGTGAAGCTACTGCTTCGTGGCATCGGCTGAACGCCGCTGGGTGGGAATCGGGCGGGTCGCCTTCTTGCGGCGAGCCACGGAAGCCAGGACCGTCGCATCCACGGGCTTACGACCGCGGTGCAGTGCGACCACACCCCCCGTGAGGTTGCGATAGGCGACTCGAATGAAGCCGGCGCCGCGGATCCACTGGCTGAGCTCGCCCTGGTCTGGCCAGGCCCGGATCGACTCACCCAGATAGTCGTAGGCCTCGGGGTTGGAGCTGGCACGACCGGCCACGAGGGGCAGGACGTACTTGAGGTACGTGTTGTAGCCAGCACGGAGGATGGCGACGGGCGGTCGGGAGAACTCGCAGATCACGAGACGACCGCCGGGCTTCAGCACCCGGTACATCTCGGCGAGCGCGGCCTTGGGGTCGACGATGTTGCGCAGACCGAAGCTGATGGTGACGGCGTCGAACTCGTCATCTCCGAAAGGGAGAGCGAGGGCGTCCGCCTCGATGAACTCGATCTTCTTGTGACGCTTGCGACCCACCTCGAGCATGCCGGGGGAAATGTCGACGGCCACAACGCGCGCGCCAGTCCTGGCGAGAGCTGCGGAACTCGCACCCGTGCCTGCGGCGATATCGAGGATGCGCTCACCCGCGACCGGCGCAACCGCTCGCACTGTAGCGACGCGCCACAGGAGGTCGTTGCCGCCCGAGAGGATCGTGTTCGTGCGGTCGTAGCGCTTCGCGACGCCATCGAACATGCCCGCGACGTCGTCTGGTCGCTTGTCCATATCCGCTCGAGCCACACGCTAAGTCTAGGCTGTTCGCTCCGCCGACTCCTGAGGGTGGTCCAGTTGCTGCGGGTACGCTAAGGATGTGGAATTGCCGGTGCTCAACGTACGCACCACGGCGATAGACGATCCAGGGTCGCTCATCGAGTGGACTCATCCGATGCGCCCCGCGGTGTTCCTCCGCAACGGCGACGGAATCATCGGCTTCGGGGAGCGAGCGCGCTACCAGCACAGCGGCGGAAACCGCGTCGCTGACATCGCCCGGTGGTGGCGCGACATCTCGTCTGCTGCCCTCGTGCACGACGAGGTCGGCCTGCCCGGCACGGGTCTCGTCGGACTCGGCAGCTTCGCCTTCTCCGACACCTCGACCGAGGCAAGCGTGCTGACCATCCCCTCCGTGATCGTCGGTCGGCGCGACGGTCGGTCGTGGATCACGACCGTGGACGGCGGGATGCCCGTCTCCTCGCAGCGGCTCGGACCCCAGCCGCGCGACCAGCTCGGCCCCGGAAGCTTCACGCCCCTCGAGCCCGGAGCACACACGCCGGACGGCTACCGCGCCTCCATCGAGGCCGCGCTGCGCGAGATCGCGGCCGGGCGGGTGAGCAAGGTCGTGCTCGCGCGCGACCTCGTGGGGAGCATCCCGGCGATGTCCGACCGCCGGTGGGTGATCACCCGACTCGCCGAGGCCTACCCCGACACCTTCACCTTCGCCGTGGACGGCCTGCTCGGGTCGAGTCCCGAGACTCTTGTACGCGTTCGTGACGGTGAGATGACCGCGCGCGTGCTGGCGGGGACGGCGGGGCGGCTGGCGGATCCGACGGATGACGCGGCCGTGGCATCCACCCTCGGCGCCAGCCGCAAGAACCGCTCGGAGCACGAGCTCGCGGTGCGCGGGGTTCTCGACTCGCTCGCCCCGCACGCCACCGGGGTGATGAACACAGAGCCCTTCGCCCTCCAGCTCCCGAATCTGTGGCACCTCGCCACGGACGTGCGCGGCTCGCTCTGCGACGGTCGCACCGCCCTCGACCTCGTCGCGGCGCTCCACCCGACCGCTGCCGTCGCTGGCGTGCCCACGGACGCGGCGCTCGCGCTCATCGCCGAACTCGAGCCCCGCGACCGCGGCCGCTACGCCGGACCCGTCGGATGGGTGGATGGCACGGGCGACGGCGAGTGGGCGATCGCGCTGCGCTGCGCGTCCATCGATGAGGAGGGTGTCGTGACCGCGTGGGCGGGTGCCGGCATCGTCGCCGGCTCAGACCCGGAGAAGGAACTCGCGGAGACCGACCTGAAGTTCCGGCCGATGGTCGACGCGCTCGAGCGTTAGGGCGAAGGCAGGGGGTTGACTAGGCCCGCGCAGCGGCCGTCATCGAAACCTCACCCACGAACAACACCAGCCACGGTGGTGAGGTTTCGATGACGCCGGGGCTACGCCCGCGGCTACTCAACCCACTGGGTGGCGTCAGCTCGCCGCGAGGCGCGCCTTCTCGGCCTCCACGTTGTAGTCCGCGGCCGGCCACTGCGGGTCCAGGCGCGTCATCGCGTCGAGGAGCAGCCCCTGCACAGCCCAGCGGGCGTACCACTTGTGATTCGCGGGAACGGCGAACCACGGGGCATCCGGCGTCGAGGTGCGCGTCAGGGCGATCTGGTAGGCCTCCTGGTAGTCGTTCCAGAGCAGGCGCTCGTCGACATCGCCGGGGTTGTACTTCCAGTTCTTGTCGGGGCGGTCGAGCCGCTCCTCCAGGCGAGCCTTCTGCTCCTCCTTGGAGATGTGCAGCATGACCTTGACGATGGTGGTGCCGGATGCCACCACCTCGGCCTCGAACTCGTTGATGATGCCGTACCGCTCCTCGATAACCTCCGGCGACGAGAAGCCACGGACGCGGTGGATCAGCACGTCCTCGTAGTGGGAACGGTCGAAGACGCCGATCGACCCGTGACCCGGCAGCTGCTTGCGGATGCGCCAGAGGAAGTCGTGCTCCTTCTCCTCGTCGGTCGGGGCCTTGAAGGCGTGGATGTGCACGCCCTGGGGGTCGATCCCTCCCACGACGTGACGCACGATGCCGCCCTTGCCCGCGGTATCCATGGCCTGGAGTACGAGCAGCACGCTGCGCTCCCCGCCGAAACGGCTCTCGGCGAACAGCCGCTCCTGCAAGCTGTCGAGGCTCTCGCGCCCCGCCGCGAGTTCCTTCTCGGCGGCCTTCTTGCTCTCCATGCCCGGCGTACTGTCGGGATCGAGATCGGCGAGAACGAAGTCCGCGTCCACGGGACTAAGGGGCAGGACGACATCGTGTGCGCTCATGGCGCCACGTTACGCCTACCGCGGCAGCGGCACCTCGACGATGGTGGGACCGGCCGAGGCGGTGAGTGCCTGGTCGAGCGCGCCACGGTTCTCCGCCCGGCGGTACTCCCAGCCGTAGGCTGCGGCCAGCGCCTCGATCGGCGCGTGCTGGGGCGTGTAGAGCACACGATCGAAGGCCGCGCCCGCGGACTCCGCGACCTCCAGGCCGTCGAAGATGGTGCCTCCACCGTCGTTGCCGACGATCACCTGGATGCGCGGCCGCTCCTCGCCCTCGCCGAAGAGGAGCGCACCAACGTCGTGGAGGAAGGTGAGGTCGCCCACGAGCACGCGTGTCGTGCCCTTGTCGCCGCTCGAGAGGGCGATGCCGAGGCCTGTGGAGATCGTGCCGTCGATCCCCGCGAGACCGCGGTTCGCGTGCACCGTGATGCGTTTGCCCGGCGCCACGCGGTCCACCTCGCGGATGAGTCGGGATGCTCCGAGCACGAGCCTGTCGTGCGGCCACGTCGCGCGCCACACCGCCTCCGCGAGCGTGCGGCGGGTGACGCGAGCGCGCACGGCCGCGAGCTCTGAGCGGGCGTGGGTGCCGGCATCCGCGTCGATGTCGGGCGCGGTGTCGACGGGCGTGATGAGTTCGCGGGATGCCACGACCCAACGCCCCGCCCACTCGCGCGGCGCGGGCTCCCCCTGCACGACCACCGCGTCGGCGTAGGTGCGCACCCGGCGGCCGGGGTTGTAGTCCTCGGCCGAGGCGTGTCGCACGACGACGGTCTCGACACCGTCACGCTGGATGAGGGCGGGAACCTCGCGGCTGAGCGTGGGATGCCCGAAGACGATGACCCGGTCGATGCGCTGCGCCAGCTCCGACCCGAGAAGTTCGCGGTAGGCGACCACCAGGTTCGGACCGAAGTGCGATCCGCTCGCCACCTCGGCCAGCAGGGGCGCGCCGAGTTCGCGGGCTACCTCCTCGGCGCGTGGCCCCGCGCCCGTGCCCGCGACGACGACGGTGCCGGCGGCGGGGATCAGCAGGAGCGGTTCAGGAGCGGCCTTCGGCTCGATCTCGACCGGAGGAGCATCCGACGGCTCGAGGGTCACGGGCGACGAGAGCGGTTCCGCGAAGGCGAGGTTGAGGTGGACGGGGCCGGATGCCCTGGCCAGTGCCTCGCGCGCGAGGGCGGCCGCGGCATCCGCCTCGCCGGGCTCGCCGGTGGGGGCTGCGACATCCCACGTGCGGCGCACGGCCGCGCCGAAGATCCCGGGCTGCTCGGTGGTCTGGTTGGAGCCGATGCCGCGCAGTGAGTCCGGGCGGTCGGCGGTGATGACGATGAGGGGCACGCCGGAGTGATGTGCCTCGAGCACGGCGGGGTGCAGGTTGGCCACGGCCGTGCCGGAGGTGGTGACGAGGATGACGGGGGATCCCGTCTCGACGGCGATGCCGAGGGCGAGGAAGCCGCCGACCCGTTCGTCGATGCGAACCCTCAGCCTCAGCTCGCCGATGCGTTCGAGCTCTGCCGCAGCCAGCGCGAGCGCCTGCGACCGCGAACCGGGTCCGAGCACGACGTCACGCACGCCGAGCCGCACGAACTCCCGCAAGAGGGCCACGCTGAATGTCGTGGCCGGGGACTCACTTCTTGGTGTCTGGGTCATCGTCGAGATCGGCGAGTTCCTGCTCGAGCTTGCGGATGCGCGCCTGCTGCTCCTCGTCGAGCCGGATGCTGCGGAGGAACTCGGGGTCGTCATCCGGTGCCACGACCTTCGACTGGCCACGCTTGCGGCCCCAGTCGCGCCCGACGGTGAACCACAGGAGCGCACCGATGAACGGGATGGCGATCACGATGATCACCCAGAAGATCTTCGGGAACGCCCGAACGCGCGACCTGTCGATCACGACGAGGTCGACGATCGCGAACACGTCGAGTACCAGCGCCGCGATGCCGAAGATCAGCAATCGTCCCATGGCGTCATTCTAGGCTCGCAGGCCGTGTACACCCTCCACGTTCGTTACACAGGAGCCGGTGCCTACACTGGCTAGGTGAAACCCTGGGTCACCTACTCGCTGCTTCGGCTCGGCCTCTTCGCCGCCGTCTTCGCCCTGCTCATGCTCCTGAACGTCGAGTGGTGGATCTCGGCGATCCTCGCAGCGGTCATCGGGTTGTGCGTGTCGTACATCTTCTTCGGCAGGTTGCGGGATGCCGTCGCACTCGACATCGCGAAGCGGCGGGAGGCCCCGGCATCCGATGTCGATGCCAGCGTCGAAGACGTCTAGGCCTCAGAACCCGATCGCCCAGCCGAGCAGGAGCGCGTAACCGAGCGCGGTGACCGACGTCAGCTTGAGCGAGATGATGAGCTCCGCCGGCGTCTTCGCGAGCAGCGTGATGAGCACGGCAGGCGCCGCCGCGAGCAGCGCGAAGTACGTGAAGATCGTGTTCGAGTAGAGCAGCACGAACCAGCCGAGCAGCACGAACGGCACGAGCATGAGCACCGCGTAGAGGATGCGCGAGCCGAGGTTGCCGAAGAGCACCGCGAGTGTGCGCTTGCCGGCAAGTGCGTCCTGTTCGCGATCACGGATGTTGTTGACGAGGAGCGCTGCGGCCGCGAAGGAACCGATCGCCGACCCCGCCACCCAGCTGTCGAACGGGATGCCGCCGGTCAGCACGAACGCCGTACCGATCGTGGCCACGAGCCCGAAGAACACGAACGCCACGATCTCGCCCAGCGCGTTGTAACCGTAGGGGCGCTTGCCGCCCGTGTAGAACCACGCGGCCACGATGGCGACCGCACCGACCGCGAGCAGCCACCAGTGGCCGGTCTGCACGACGATCACGAGGCCAGCGACCGCCGCGAGCCCGAAGAAGACGAGCGCAACCGTCAGCACCGTGCGCGGACGGGCAGCACCCGACGCCGTGAGCCGCGCGGGCCCGACACGGTACTTGTCGGTGCCACGAATGCCGTCGGAGTAGTCGTTCGCGAAGTTGACGCCGATCTGGAGGAATACGGCGACCGCGAGGCAGAGGAGCGCGAGCGGCCATGGCCAGGCAGGACCACGGTCGGGGGCGATCGCGTAGGCGCTGGCGGCGCCGAGCGTCACGGGCGCGATCGACAGCGGGAGCGTGAGGGGGCGGGCAGCGCCGATCCAGTCGCCGACCGTGGCCTTCTTGACCTTCGGCGCACCCGGCGGACGGCCTCCGGGTCGGCCGCTCCTGGTGCGCGCCTTTGGGGCGGGGACGGACTTCGGATCGATGCGCTGCTGTCTGGGGGCTGCCACGGTTGGAATCCTACTTTCTCGCGGCGGCACTGATCGCCGTACGACCTTATGGATCAGCTGAGAGCGAAGGCCGTCAGCGCGAGGCGATCCGGCTTGCCCGAGGGCAGCATCGGGATGCGATCGACCAGCACCACCCTGGTCGGCGCTGCTGGCGCGCCCAGGCGTTCCGCCACGGCACGGCGTAGATCGTCGAGCTCCACCCCAAGCTCGCTCACGACGACGGACGTCTCCCCCCACTCGGGATGCGGAGCCCGCACCACGACGGCGAGTTCGAGACCGGGAACCGACCTCACGACCTGCTCCACCGCGGCCAGGGAGACCTTCACGCCCCCGGAGACGATGACGTCGTCGAGGCGGCCGAGAACGCGGAGGGTTCCGTCGGTGAGTTCGCCAGCGTCATCCGTGCGATACCACCGGTGACCCTCGTCGTCGTGGAAGGCTCGTGCCGTGCGATCGGGGTCGTCGAGGTAGCCCTCGGCGAGCACGCTGCCCGCGAGTTCGATGCGGCCATCCACGATGCGCACCCTCGTGTCACCGATGGCTTCTCCGTCGTACACGCAGCCGCCGCTCGTCTCACTCGACCCATAGGTGCGCGTCACGGGCAGCACGAGACCCTTGGCCCGAGCGGCGAGGGCCGGAGGCATCGACTGCCCCCCAACGAGCACACGCTCGAAGCCGCGCAGCGCCTCTACTGCCTCCGGGCTCTCGACGAGGCGCGCGAGTTGGGCGGGAACCAGCGACACGAATCGCCGGGGATGATCGAGCTCACGCGCGGCGGCCACGAAGCGCTCCGCGGTGAAGCCGGAGGGGTCAAGCAACACGGGGTGCACCTGCGCGGCCAGCGCCCTCACGAGCACCGCGATACCCGCGATGTAGTGAACGGGGAGGGCGAGCATCCATTGTCCGGGCCCACCGAGGGCGGACTCGGATGCCGCTGCGCTCGCCAGCAGCGCGTCCGCGGAGAGCTGCACGCGCTTGGGTCGCCCCGTCGAACCGCTCGTCTCGACGACGACCGCGACCTTCTGGGGCACGAGATGGGGCAGCGTGCCCTGGAGCTCAGACGGGGTGGCGTGCGGCAAGATGGCCGGCCCATCACCCGACAGCGCCGCGGCCAGCTGCTGCGCCACCGCGCGGGGCTCCGCGGGCACGACCGCGAGCGGACGAGTCATCGGCTCAGAACTGCCAGGGGTACGGACCCCAGTCCGGCGCCCGCTTCTCGAGGAACGCGTCGCGCCCCTCGACCGCTTCATCCGTACCGTAGGCGAGGCGGGTCGCCTCACCGGCGAAGACCTGCTGGCCCATGAGCCCGTCGTCGACGAGGTTGAACGCGAACTTGAGCATGCGGATCGCCGTGGGCGACTTGCCGAGGATGGTCGTGGCCCACTCGTAGGCGGTCGACTCGAGCTCCTCGTGCGCAACCGAGGCGTTGATCGCCCCCATCTCGTAGGCCCGATCCGCGTCGTACTCCCGCGCCAGGAAGAAGATCTCGCGTGCGACCTTCTGGCCGACCTGCCGCGCCAGGTACGCGCTGCCGTAGCCGGCGTCGAAGGAGCCGACGTCGGCATCCGTCTGCTTGAACTTGCCGTGCTCGCGCGAGGCAATCGTGAGGTCGCAGACCACCGCGAGCGAGTGGCCGCCGCCGGCAGCCCAGCCCGGAACGACAGCGATGACCACCTTGGGCATCGTGCGGATCAGGCGCTGGACCTCGAGGATGTGGAGACGGCCATTGCCCTGGCGGACGGTGGGATGCTCGCCCTCGTGGTACTCGTAGCCCTCCCTGCCGCGGATGCGCTGGTCGCCGCCGGAGCAGAACGCCCACCCGCCGTCCTTCGCGCTCGGGCCATTGCCGGTGAGCAGCACGACGCCGATGTTGGGGTTCTGGCGCGCGTCATCGAGAGTTCGGTACAGCTCGTCGACCGTGTGCGGGCGGAAGGCGTTGCGCACCTCGGGCCGGTTGAAGGCGACACGGGCTACGCGGCCGCTCACGTCGTGGTGGTACGTGATGTCCGTGAGGGCATCGAAGCCATCGACATCGCGCCACAGATCGGCGTCGAACAGTTCGGAGACCTGGGTCATATACCCAGCCTAGGCGGGCTGCGCCAGCAGGTCAGGGAGTCAGGGCGCCGAGCACGGTGGCCAGCAGCCACGGGTTGGCGAGGATGCCGAGGATGATCGCCGCGATGCCGGTCGCCCGACCAAGTCGGAAGACCGCTGCGACGAGCCCCGCGACGACGGCGACGACCGAGCAGACGATGGTGACCCACGCGAGGGTTGTGCCCGCGTCATCCGCTCCCGAGGAGGCGACGCTCACCGAAACGCCCAGGAGAACCGCCGTGGCGATGGCGGTGAGTAAGGCAAAAACGCCGACGAGACCAGTGCGGCGCGTCACGGGCACGGGCTCCGGGGCGGGGGATGCCGGGGCCGCTGCGACCGGTGCCTCCTCCTCGACGATCGGGTCGAGGTAGATGGGCACGACCTTGATCGGCGCGTTGTCTGTCTCGCCGGGAAGGGTCACGAGACCACCATAACGCGAGCCGACGAGACAGACTGGGGTCATGTACCCCCCTCTGGATGAGCTCCTCGGCACGGCCCGCGTCGTCGCACTGCCCCTCGTGACGCGCTTTCGCGGGATCGAGACGCGGGAGGCGATGCTGCTCGAGGGCCCGTCGGGGTGGACCGAGTTCTCGCCGTTCGTCGAGTACGGCGACCCCGAAGCGGCGACGTGGCTCGCGGCGGCGATCGACTTCGGGTGGTCTGAGCTGCCCGTCGCCGCGCGGTCTTCGGTTCGTGTGAACGCCACCGTGCCCGCCGTCACTGCCGATCTCGTGCCGGAGACGCTCGCGCGGTTCCCCGGGTGCCGCACCGCAAAGGTGAAGGTCGCCGAACCCGGTCAGACCCTCGAGGACGACGTCGCGCGGGTTGCCGCGGTGCGCGCTCTGCTCGGCCCGGAGGGTCGCGTCCGCGTCGATGCGAATGGCGCCTGGAATGTGGATGAAGCGGAACACGCCATCCATGCGCTCGCCCCCTACGACCTCGAGTACGTTGAGCAGCCGTGCGCGACCGTGGAGGAACTCGCCGAGTTGCGGCGCCGGGTGAAGTACATGGGCATTCCGATCGCTGCGGACGAGAGTGTGCGGAAGGCGGAGGATCCCCTTGCGGTCGCTCGGGCTGGGGCAGCCGACATCCTCGTGATCAAGGTGCAGCCGCTCGGCGGGATCGCGCGGGCTCTCGCGATCTCGTCGGAGGTCGGGCTGCCCGTGGTGGTCTCCAGCGCGCTCGAGACATCCGTCGGACTCTCGATGGGACTGCACCTCGCCGCAGCGCTGCCTACGCTCGAGTTCGATTGCGGCCTCGCCACCGCGAGCCTGCTGGCCGCCGACGTGACGGATGCCCCGCTCACCCCGATCGACGGCGCCCTAGCCGTGCGCCGCGTTGTGCCCTCCCCCGAGTTGCTCGACCGCTACGCGGCCACCGCGGACCGCACGCGCTGGTGGCGCGCCCGGCTAGAGCGCTGCCTGCGGTTGCTGCCCGCCGAGTGAGTGGGACGTAGCCCAGTGACGCAGCTAGCCCTTCGCTTCAGTCGCAGATCGTGTCGAGCACGTTGTCCTGCACCGAATTTGAATCGCCGAGGAACCGAAGTCGGCTTACGTCCAGGCTCTGGAGCAGACCGGCCATCCCCCGCGAGACGCAGTTGGGACGAGTAAGTACCATGGGCGAGCCCTTCGCAGCGGCCAGCGGACCCCCCGAGAGTGCGTCAGCGAATCCCAGACCCGTCGTCAGCAAGACGTCGTCCGCCTTGGGGAAAAACCGCTGCGCAGCACCCAAGGAGGTCCAGAAGCGGTTGGGCCCGCCTATCCGTGTCGATGCATCAGGCAGCTGGAGCGTGCCCGCCTCGATTCCGTCGGAAACGGATTTTGAATCACCCATGATGTAGACCCCCTGGCTGGCGAGCTTGTAGATCAGCTCGCGGCTCGGAGCATCCAGCGCACTCGCTTTGCCGTCAACGAGAATTATGGGCGACCCCAACTTGGCAGCTGGCGCGGATGCGCTGAGAGCATCGGGATAGTCGCGCCCAGTGGCTATAAACACGCGTTCGATACAAGGGGATGCCCCACATGCAAATACTCGCTCGGCCACCAGCCTCGACGTCTCGTAGCGGTTGGCCCCGGCTATCCGTTCGACCGGAGCAATCTCTCCGAGTCTTGCTACTACGCTGGCGGACACGGACGAATCGCCGCCGAGCACCACGATGCGTTTAGGGCGAAGTCGATTGAGCTCGATCCACGTCGATGCAGGAATCTCGCCTTGACGGGACAACAGAACGACACCCCCTTCATGGTGGGCGGCGGGACCAGCAACGAGGGCGTCGGGGAACTTCTCCCCGCTAACAACGTACGCAACGGGAATCTCGAAGGGATCGGTCGAGGGCGGAAACAGCTCGCGGGAGACTGCGACGTTTGTTTGGAACCGATCACTGCCTGCTATGCGCGGCAGGATCGTCATCGGGTAGCGAGGACGTGTGAGAGATCCGGAGAACTCGAGGACCTGTCCCTCGGTTAGCACGACATCCTGCCCATCCGCCATCGTGCGACCGTCTGGCCACCATCGCGGCGCAAGGTCAGGATCGGATCTCATCTGAATCCGGTAGGTTCCTTCGACGAGGAGACCTTCCGCGAAAGCACCGGATTCGTCCGTGACGGTATTCGTGAACCACTCGAACTCGCCGGTGGTGCCGTTCTGAAGGTAGAAGACGGCCACCTTGGGTGTCCCAGGTGGTGCAGAGATGACGCCCTCCACCTTGGGCGCTCGGTGCAAGGCAATGGTGCCTACATCCGATGTCTCCCCCGCACGAACGGTGATCGTGGCGGCTTGAGATTGCAGGGGAACGCCAGCAACGTACATCGGCGACCACTGGACGCCATCGGAGGTGGCACTGATGCGCACCTCCCATGAACCCGGCTTCACGTTGGCGAATTCGAAGCTGCCATCGACGACGTCGAACTCGCCGTAGAGATAGTCGACCCTCCCGGCAGATTCGTCGAGATAGCCGATCCCCTTGACGAAACCTGTGATGGAACCAATTGGCTCCTCCGTGAAACTCAACTGGCCCGTGATGCTTCCGTACTCAGGGGCATCCCCAGCCATGGCGGCGGGCGCCACCGCCCCGGAGCCTGTGAGGGCCAGCAGCATCGCACAGAGAAGGACCCAAGAATGACGTATGCTCACGCAACTGACCTTTTCGGTGGGATGACTTTGTTGCGACTACAGGCACCTGGCGCCGCACTAGCGACCTCAGGCACTCCCGGCCCAGCAGGAAGGCTCAACAGTACGGACCGCTAATGTCCCACGGGGCGATTCGGTCTGGCCCACCCACAAGCACGAGGCGCCACGCGTCCAAGCGCTGATGCTCAGTCTCGATGACATAGGGCGCGCAGTTCTGTTGCATCAGGTACAGCGGAGCTGCCTCGGCGCTCACGAGCGCCCCCGCGGCAAGTGCATCAGCGAAACTCGTCCCACTGGCAAGGTAGATGCTCTCGGAACTCGTGAAGAATTTCGCATTCAGTGAGGCGGCCGTGACGTATCGGTTCGCCCCCGCGACCCTTGTCAGCTCACCCGAGAGCGCCATCCGCAAGGAGCCCGCAATTCCGTCCGAGACCGAGTCGGCACCCCCGACGACGTACGCGTCCCGAACGTGAAGTTCGGTGATGAGTGCAGTGGTTGCCGCATCCGCGGCCGCCGACGTGCCGGGGACGAGCACCACGGGCGCTGCAACCTTGCTGGCCGCGGGGCCTGCGGCAAGGGCATCCGGAAACTTGCTTCCTGTCGCGACGAAGACTGTGGCGGCACCGCCAGATCGAGCTATGAAGGCATCCCGTACGACCCGCCGCGACGTCTCGTACCGGTTGGCCCCGGCGATGCGCTCTGTCGGTGCGATGGTCGCGAGTTCGCTGAAGACCGCT
The DNA here is from genome assembly GCF_013410945.1 of Leifsonia sp. AK011. Taxonomy (NCBI): domain Bacteria; kingdom Bacillati; phylum Actinomycetota; class Actinomycetes; order Micrococcales; family Microbacteriaceae; genus Leifsonia; species Leifsonia sp. AK011. Next base: position 102,211 of record NZ_JACCCH010000001.1, read on the forward strand.
GTCGAGAGGCTCGGCTCGCCGCCGACAACGACGATGCGTTCGGGCCTGAGCCGCCGAATCTCGGATGCAACCACGGCAGGCACCGCATCCCGGGGCGACAGCAGCATCCCCCCGCCGAGTCGGTGCGCGGCGGGTCCCGCACTCAAAGCGTCGGGGAAGTCTTCGCCGCTGACCACGTACACGACGGGTACAGTCTTGGCTGGCTGCCCCTGCGGTCCGCTCGCCGGAAAGAGGCGTTGTGAGAGCGCAACGCTCGTTTCCCATCGGTTCGGTCCAGCTATTCTCTCGATCGCGGCACTGGGGCCGAGAACGATCATGTCGATCTCCACCTCACTGCCGTTAGATAGATCGATACGTTCAGCGCTGGCGTACGCGTAGCTGCCCCGTCCGCCCGTCCACCAGGTGGGTGCCAGCTGCGAATACGCGCTCACTCCTCGAACCTTGTACGAGCCGGCGGGGAGGTAGTGACTTGTGTACAGCCCGCGAGTGTTCTCGGCCTCAAAGGAGTCGTAGAACTCGAAGTCCTCGGTGCCCTCGATCATTCGATACACCTCAACGCTGCCGCCGGGGAGCATCGTCACACCCGTATCGGGCGGACGAAGGGTGCCGGTGAGTCGCGCCGCCGGCGCCAGGGTCATAACCGGCACCACCGTGGTTGCCGAGGATGTCACCGTCAGCACGTTCGCTGCCGAACGAGACCCGACCCCGCCCGCGTAGACGCGCCCCCATTCGCGAGGACCATCCACGGCGAACGCACTCACTGTGTACTGTCCGTCTGGCAGACCCGAGAACTCGAAAGTCCTCGCCGTAGAGGTCAGCTGTGTCGAGCGAACGCGAGAGCCCTCTTCATCAAACACCTCGATTACGATCACGGTGTTCTGGGTAGGCCCGGCAACGAAATCGAAAGATCCCCGGAGGGATGGGGTGGCAGCACCCGCAACACTCGGTTGCAACACGATTGCCATGACCAATGCTGCGCCCATCACGAGGGTTAACACACGCCGGACAGAGCGAGCCATCACATATCCTTTATCGAGGCTGAGTCACCTATTGCCCCAGTATATGTGCCGGGTGAAAGTACTTTCGCGTCCCTACAGCCCGCTGTAGGCGTGCAGGCCCTTGAAGAAGAGGTTGACGATCGTGAAGTTGAAGAGGATGGCGGTGAAGCCGATGATCGCGAGCCATGCCGAGCGGGAGCCGCGCCATCCGCGGGTCGCCCGTGCGTGGATGTAGCCGGCGAAGATGACCCAGATGATGAACGTCCAGACCTCCTTCGTGTCCCAGCCCCAGTAGCGACCCCAGGCGCGCTCGGCCCAGATGGCGCCAGCGATGAGGGTGAAGGTCCAGAACACGAAGCCGACGACGTTGAGGCGATAGGCGAGGTTCTCGAGGCGGTCCGCTGTGGGCAGCGTGTTCAGGAACTTCGGGCCGGCCGCGCGCCGCGACTTGAGGAGCTGGACGATCGAGAGCGCGGCCCCGAGCGCGAAGAAGCCCGTGCCGAGCGTCGCAACGAAGACGTGGATGACCAGCCATGGCGACTGCAGTGCTGGCGGCAGGGGCACGACGGCGACATAGAAGTTGACTGTTCCGACACCGAGGCCGATAAGCGCGAAGCCCGTGATGAACGTGCCGAGGAAGCGGAGGTCCTGCCAGACCTGCACCAGGAGGAACACCCCGACCACGATCGCGGTGGCCGTGAGGGAGAACTCGAACATGTTCGCCCACGGGACGCGGCCTGCGGCGAGCCCGCGCAGCACGGCACCCGTCACGTGCAGTGCCCAGGCCAGCACCGTGAGGGCCATGGCAGCGCGGAGGTAGCGCGGGCCGGGGGTTCTGGCCGGGGCATCCGTCGGCTTCTCGAGGACGGCCGTCGAACCGTTCAGAACGGCGCGCGTCACGCGCTCGGATGCCGCAACCGGCGTTGCCACGGAACGCCGCGACAGGTCCAGCGCGAACATGATGAACGCGATCGTGTACACGCCCATCGCCGAGTAGATGGCAATGAGGGAGTAGGACTCCAGGGTCTCGATCACTCGTCCACCTTAAGCCTTTCGTTGTGTCGTTCCGCCAGGTCTGTCACGGCCTGCTCGAGTCGGGGGTCGTCGCCGCGCGCGAGGCCGGCGTACTGCAGGGTGATCGTGCCATCCGCACCGGGCACGACCTTCACCCAGACGCGACGCCGCGCGACGAAGAGACTCGACACAAGACCGGCCACCACGAGAACGGCGAAGAGGCCGACCCAGAACTGCGAAGGGTCGTGGTGGATGTCGAGGGAGACGAATCGCGGGATGTCCACGAGCTCCACGGTGCCGAGACCATTCGGCAGATCTGCGGTCTCCCCGGGGGCGAGACGGATGCTCTCCTGCGGCGCATCGCGGCCTGCGACCTGCGTCAACTCGTCGGTATTGAGCGAGTACGCGTTCGTGGCCTGGCCGCCGTCGAGACCGAGATCGCCGACGTAGACCTCGAGGCTGACAGTCGGGTCGCGCAGGTCGGGGTGGCTCGAGGTGAAGGTGCCGTTGGCGAGCGGGAAGGTCGTCGGATACAGGAGCGCCTGCACGCCCACCTGCTCGTCGAGGCCATCGGGGATCTTGATGATGCCGCGACTGAAGAGGTTCTGGTCGAGCGGGAGGAACGCGACGGGCTGCGAGAACACCGCGGTGCCCTCGGGATCGCGGAACACCAGGAGGGGCGCGTACCCGTTGCCCAGGAGGTAGGCCGTGGTGCCACCGATGGAGAGCGGCTCATTGACCTTGATGCGGTGCTGCTCCGACTCGCCGCCGCGCAGGGTGGTCGTCACGGTTGCGACGTAGTCGGTGGGCTGGCCGTAGGCCTTGAAGTTCTCCTCCTCGTACGTCGCCTCGAAGGAGTCGAGTTGGATGCGGTACGGGGTGAGTGCGGAGTCCGTGAAGAACCGGCCGGGGTTGAAAGAGTCATAGCTCGCGAGCGAGTTGACGAACGCCTGACCTTCCACGACGACGCGCTGGCCCGAATAGCCGAAGCCGCCGCCGATGCCCACGGCGAGCAGAACGCCGATGAGGGCCGTGTGGAAAACGAGGTTGCCCGTCTCGCGCAGGTAGCCGCGTTCCGCGCTCACTGACTGGCCGTAACGCTGCACCCGGTAGCGCTGGGAACGGAGGAGCCTCTCGGCCTGGTCGAGCGCGAGTTCGGCATCCGCCGTCGTCTCGCGCGTCTCGAACGCCGACATGCGCGAGAGGTCTGCGGGGGTCTTGGGTGGGCGGGCGCGCAGGGCATCGAAGTGGTGCTTCGTACGGGGGATGACGCAGCCGATGAGCGAGATGAAGAGCAGGAGGTAGATCGCCGAGAACCACACGGAGGTGTAGGTGCTGAAGACGCCGAGGGCATCAAGCACTTCGGAGATCTCGGGGTTCGCCGCCTTGTACTGGATCACGCCGTTCGGGTCGGACGAGACCTGGGGAACAAGCGAGCCGGGGATCGCGGCGATGGCAAGCAGAAGCAGGAGGAACAGCGCCGTGCGCATGCTCGTGAGTTGCCGCCAGAAGAACCGGAGGTACCCGACGGCGTTCAGCTTGGGCTGCGTGATCTTCTCGGGTGCCGGATCGCCCGGCAGCACCGCGTCAGCGTCGTAGTGGTCAGAGGGCCGGGAGGAATCCACCGATCATCACCCCCAGATGCGACATCGCGATGCCCCAGAGGCCGGTGACCATGAGCAGGCCGATGAGCACGAGAAGCGACCCTCCGATGATGTTGATCAGGCGGATGTGCTTCTTGACCCACGCGACCGAGCTCGCGACCCAACCGAGGCCGAGCGCGACGAGAACGAACGGGATGCCGAGCCCCAGGCAGTAGAAGAGCCCGATGATCGCGGCTCGCCCCGGGTCGCCCTGGTAACTGGCGAGGGATGTCACGGCCACGAGCGTCGGGCCGATGCACGGGGTCCAGCCGATGGCGAAGACCGCACCGAGCAGCGGCGCGCCCGCGAGACCCGTCGCGGGGCTCCAGCTCGGCTTGAGGGTGCGCTGCAGGAACGTGACCTGGCCGATGAACACGAGCCCCATGACGATCACGAGGGCACCGGCGATCCGCTCGATGATGCCGCCGTACTGCAGGAAGAACACGCCAACCGTGCTGCCGAGCACGACGACCCCGAGGAAGATCACGCTGAACCCGAGCACGAAGAGAGCCGCGCCGAGCACCGTGCGGGAGCGCCGGGCATCCCCACCATCGGTGATGCCGCTCACGTACCCGAGGTAGCCGGGCACGAGCGGGAGTACGCAGGGTGAGAGGAACGCGAGGAGACCCGCCGCGAGCGCGATGGGCAGCGCAACGAGCAGGCTGCCGTCGCTGACGAGGTCTCCGGGGCCCACTACTGCGGGCCCTCGGCGAGAACCGTGTCGATCATGGATGCCAGGATGCTCGGGTCACGGATGAGCCCACTGATGCGTGCCGCCACCCGTCCTTCCCCATCCACCACGATCGTCGTCGGAACCGCGTTCGGTGCGACGGACCCCGCGAACGCGAGCTGCACCGAGGCCGTGTCGGCGTCGAGGATGCTCGGGTAGGGGATCTCGAACGTGGTCGCGAAGGTGCGCGCGACATCCGCCGAGTCGCTGATGTTCACGCCCACGAACGGGACGTCGTCGTACTTGAGGGAGAGCTCGGCGAGATCGGGCGCCTCCACTCGACAGGGCGGGCAGCTCGCGTACCAGAAGTTGACCACGTAGGCGGAGCCAGCAAGGTCGTCGCTCGAGATGGTGTTGCCGTTCTCGTCGGTGCCGCTGAAGACGATCGGGTCGTTGCGATCGCTCGCGCGGATCTCCGTGTAGGCGCCGTCACCGGAGATGTAACCCTGGCCGCTGCCCTCGGAGTACTGGTCGGCGAGGCCGTCGTTGCTCGTGCAACCGGCGAGGACGAGGGCGGTCGCGGCTGCAGCGACCGCGATCATACGAAGTCTCACACTGCTCCCAGGTCGATGGATCGTGCCAGCAACTCTCGCGCAGGTTCCTGATAGTCGACCTCGATGAACCGGTCGCCGTCGCGCTGGAGGGTGGTGATGCTCGAGAGGGTGCAGCGGCGCTTGCGCGGGTCGTGGAACGGGCGAAGGCCGGCAACGTTGCGCGCGACGGTCACGATGGGCATCTGGTGGCTGACGAGCACGACCTCGCCCCCGACGGTGTCACGCCAGGCGTCGTCGATGGCCGAGAACATGCGCGTGAGAACGCTCGTGTACGGCTCGCCCCAACTCGGGCGCAACGGGTTGGCGAGGCGGGGCCATGCAGACGGTCGACGTATGGCCTCTCGCATCCGCTTGCCCTCGAACCAGTTGTGCGGCTCGATGATCCGCTCGTCGGACTCGATCGGCAGGCCGAACAGGTCGGCCCACGGCTTCGCGGACTCCTGGGTGCGCTGGAGCGGACTTGCGATCAGGCGACGGATGTCACGACCCTCGAGACTCTTCGCCGCAACGGCAGCCATCTCGTGGCCGAGCTCGCTCAGGTGATACCCGGGGATGCGGCCGTAGAGGATGCCCTCCGGATTGTGCACCTCGCCATGACGGACGAGGTGGATGAGGTCGGCGGGCACCCGCTAATTCTACGGGCTGTAGACAAGCGCTCCCTGAACTGCGTCATGAGATGGGCTCAGGCCCGTCTCCTTGGGAGAAGTTGAACGGATGGAGCATCGTGACCCGCACCCGAAATGAACCCCGTAACCCCCTCACCCGCGTGTCCGCGTGGCTCGCCGACATCGACGACTGGGACGCGGATGACGCGGACGTGTTCGTGGCGACGGTGGAGCGTGCGGAGGAGCCTGTCGCGGAGAGTCGCCTGCCCCTCGTGGGATGAGCGCCGCGACCGAGGTAGTACGTCGGTGGGGTTTCGATACGGCCGCTTCGCGGGCCTACTCAACCAGCAGGTCTCAGTGGGTTGAGTAGCCGCGGGCGAAGCCCCGGCGTTATCGAAACCTCACCACCGTGGCCGCCCTAGTTCGTGGCCGAACCCGCGGCAGCACCCAGCGCGAAGTTGTCGCGGAACAGCCCCGTCGGGTCGTACGTCGACTTGAGCTCCCGCAGCCGCGACAGGGTCGCCGACGGGAAGGCGTCCTCCAGCCGTTCCGGCCGCAGGTCGGTCTCGAAGCTCAAGTAGAGCCCATCGAGGTGCGGGTACACGATCGAGTCCCATGCCGGGTCGAGACTCCTGTGGCTGCTGCCCAGGGTCGTGATGGCGAAGTTGGTGTCGCGATGGGCGAAGGCCGTGGCATCCGGGTCGACGTCGTTGACGGCACCGCCCACGGAGCGGATCTGGAAGAAGTACGACGCTCCCCCGCGGATGAACTCGGCGAGCGCCCCCGACAGCTCTGGGGTGAGGTGCTTCGCGAACCCCGAGCGCGCGACGGGCTCACCCTGCCCGTGCTGGTCGCCCGGCACAGTGTTGGCCATGACCGCCGCGTAGGGCTTCACGACGACCTCCTGCTGGAGCAGGGGGCCGATCTGCGCGAACGGCTGGAGGCGCTCGATGATGGTGTCCGGGTCGTCGCTGTCGACGACACCCATGAGCTGGGCGACGACCTGCGAGCCGCTGGAGCGTCCGATGAGGAGGAAGGTCGTGACATCCCGCGGCGCCGCCTCCTGCGCGGCACCCCACCGTTCCAGGAAGCCCTCGAGGTCTGAGGCGTCGTAGGCGAGCTGCACCCATCCGACGTCACCCACCTCGTCGGCCTGGAAGTCGAAGGATGTCACGACCCCGAAGTTCGCCCCGGCTCCGCGCAGCGCCCAGAACAGGTCGGCGTTCTCGGTGGCGGATGCCCGGACCTGCGTTCCATCGGCGAGCACGACGTCGGCACCGCGAAGGTGGTCGATGGTGAGGCCGTGCTCGCGGCCGAGGTATCCGATGCCTCCCGCGGTCGCGAGACCGCCGACGCCCACGCCGCCGTAGTCACCTGACGAGAGCGCCCAGCCGTGCTGGGACAGGCGGGCCGCGACATCCCCCCACCGCGCACCAGCACCGATGCGCACGAGACGTGAGGCCTCGTCGAGTACCTCGATGGTGTCGAACTTGCGCAGGTCGATCACGACGCCGCCGTCGTTGGTCGAACGGCCGCTCACCCCGTGGCCACCACTGCGGATGCCGAGCGGCACGTCACGGTGCTCACGCGCGAAGGCGAGCGCATCGGCGACCTCGGCAGGCGTTCCCGGGCGCAGGATGATGCCGGGTGAGCCACCGCGCATGTAGCCGTTGCGGATGCGCGAGTAGCGCGAATCCCCCGGCTCGACGGCGTCGGAGGCAAGCGAGGCCGGCACACCGTCGTAGTCGATGCCGTCGCGACGCTTCGCCAGGGCGATCGTGTTGCGCACCGGACCCCGCGCGGTGCCCTTGCTCTCACGCTCGACCGCAACCTGCTCGCGCACCTCCGGAATGAGGTCGGCGAAGGCCTGCATGGCGCGGGGGTCGTCGGCGGCAAGGATGAACGAGCCGACGCCATTCTCGAGCGCAAGGTCCACCATCTGGCTCACACCCAGGTCGCCGCCGACGTTGAGCAGCCTGCGGATCTCGCGGGGGTCTCGTTCCGCGTCCGTTGCAGCGCTGTCGATGGTCGTATTGCCCCTCTCGAGGTCGCCGGGCTGGAGGTAGGCCAGGGACGGCAGCCACCCGTCCGCCTTCGTGCCCGTGAGCCGCAGCATCCTGGGTTTATACGCCCCCAGCCAGATCGGGATGTCATGGGCAGGAGCCGGCCCGCGCTTGGCACCGTTCACGGAGTGGAACTCGCCCCCCGCGCGCAGAGTGCCCCGGTTGCCGGCGTCCCAGACGCCACGGATCACGTCGATGGCCTGGTCGAGCGCCGTGACGGCCTCACCCGCCGTCAGTCGACCGCCACCCATCGCGTCGATCGCATCCCAGAACGCGCCGGAGCCGAGGCCGAGCGAGACACGGCCGCCCGAGAGCAGGTCGAGGCTCGCCGCCGAGCGTGCGAGCACGGCGGGCTGGCGGAGGGGCAGGTTGAGCACGTTTCCTGAGACCGTGATGCGCTCGGTGCTTGCCGCGACCCAGGAGAGAAGGGTCCAGGTGTCGAGGAAAGCGGGCTGGTAGGGGTGGTCCTGGAAGGTCGCGAGGTCGTACCCGAGCTGCTCGGCGAGCTGCGCGAGAGCAACGGGCTGCTGCGGAGCGGCAGCGGTGGGCGTGACGAAGACGCCGAACTGGAGGGAGTGACCGTAATCAGGCATGAGACCAGCTTGCTCCTGTTGGTTCGCCTCACCAAGTTGCCCGTAAGTGGCTTACAATAAGTAAGTGACCGAAACGATGACACACATCTACGACGACGAATGCCGCCGGTTCCAGGAGTCCGTCGAAGAGGTGGGCAAGCGCTGGAGCTCCGGCATCCTCATGGCGCTCAACCTTGGAGCTACCCGCTTCAGCGAGATCCTCGCCCGGGTCGAGGGGCTCTCCGACCGGATGCTCGCCCAGCGCCTGAAGGAGCTCGAGGCCTCAGGGCTCATCGCCCGCGAGGTCATCCCCACCGTGCCCGTGCAGGTGCGCTACGCGCTGACGGAACGCGGCACCGACCTCATGCGTGCGATGCAACCGCTCGTCGACTGGGGGCTGCGGTGGAACGGTGTGCAGGCTGTGCGGTAGGACTCGCGTGCGGATGCCGATCTTCTCCGGAGGGTTCAGCGCCAGATCACAGTAGTGACAAGCAGGCCCGGCGCGTCGAGACCAACCCTCCGGAGAAAAGCTACTGGGCGGTGAACTGGAGCGTCGCGGATGCGGCGGACGTGGTGCTTGCCGAACCCAACCGCACCAGCAGGTCGCCATCGCGTCGCTCGGAGCCGTGATGGGTCACGAGCACCACGATGCGGCCGCGAAGGGCGAAGCGCAGGTCGTTCATGAGCGACTCGGCGGCCGCGGCATCCAGGTGAGCAGTTGGCTCGTCGAGAAGCACGACGTCAGCATCCGAGAGCAGCGTTCGGGCGACGGCCAGACGCTGACGCTCGCCACCCGAGAGCCGCTCGCCGGCCGACCCCACGCGAGTGTCGAGGCCGTCCGTGCGCGACGACAGCAGCGGCCCGAGACCGACCTTGATGAGAGCGAGCTCCAGCTCGAGATCGGTGGGTCGATCATCGCGTCCGCGCGCGAGAAGCAGGTTGCCGCGGATGGTCGAGTCGAACAGGTGCGCCTCCTGCGGGCACCAGGCGATGCGGTGCCGCAGCTCCGTCTCATCGAGGGCGCGAGCATCCATGCCGTTGATGAGCACCCGGCCGGATGTCGCGGGCAGATAGCCGAGCAGTGTCGTGAGCAGTGTCGACTTGCCAGACCCCGACGGGCCCTCGACCACAATCCAGTCACCCCGGTGCGCCTCGACTGAGACGTGACCGAATGCGGGAGCACCGGCACCGGGCCAGGTCGCCTCGAGCGAATCGAGTTCCAACGAGTCGATGCGGTCGACGGTGATCGTTCCCGGCGAAGCGGGCACAGGTGTCGCGACCTCGCGCACGCGACGCAGCGCGGCAGCGAGGGCCGGCCACTGCTGCACCGAGTCCACAAGCCCGAGGAGCGGTTCGATGAGCCCGAGCGGGATGAGCACAAGCACCGCGACGATAGCCGGAGGGAGAATTCCCGCGGCCACCGCGTCGACCGTCGCGGGAAGCATGAGAACTGCGGCCGCAACACCGGCGAGGATCACGACCGCATGACCGAGCCCGAGCGCCCAGGCCGTCGACCGTGCGAGACGGCCGGCACGGGCATCCAGCGTCGCAAGCCTCTGCACGACGCGCGGGCCGACACCGTTGGCCGACAGGTCCCCGGATGCCGCGACCATCGCCGTGAACTCGCGCAACACCGTCGACCGAACCGCACCCGTCCCGACCGCGGCGCGACGATCTGCGAGCAGCGCGACCAGCGGCCCCAGCACGACGCTCGCGCCAGCACCCGCTGCAAGCACGGGCACCGCGGCCGGGTGGAGCATGGCGACGGCGATCAGTGCGGCACCGGCCGTCACGACGGCAACCGCAGGCGGCAGGATCACCCGGGGCACGAGGTCGCGAACGCGATCGGCCGCACCCACCAGGTAGTCGAGTGCCGTCCCTCCACTGGCGAGCGCGCGCGAGGAGAGGCCGCGCGCTGCGAGGCCGGACCACAGTCGAGCACGGAGCTCGGTCTCCGCCTCGAGCACACTGTCGTGTGTGGCGAGTCGCTCGGCGTAGCGGAGGCCCGCGCGGGCGATACCGAAGAACCGCACCCCCACGATCGCGACGAGCAGGTACATGATGGGCGGCTGCTCGCTCGCACGCACGATGAGCCACCCGCTGACGGCGGTGAGCGAGAGCGCCGCGAGCGCAGCAGCCGAGCCCAGAAGCACGGCACCGAGCGTGCGCCACGGGGCGGCCCCGACGAACGCGAGCAACTCGGCGACGGCTCCCTTCGAGGCGACGGTGGCGGCACCGTCCCGGGCCGCGAGTGGTGCCGAGGGAGCCGCAGCCTCGTCGGCGTCCCGCAGCCCACCCTGGGTCGCGAGCAGCACCCGATGATCGGCGAGTTCCCCGACCGATGCCTCGTGCGAGGCGAGCACAATCGTGACCTGCCCGCGAAGACCCTCGATGGCCCGCTCGACAAGGTCGGCACTCGCGGGGTCGAGGTGTGCGGTGGGCTCATCCAGAAGCAGCACGGTCGCCCCTGCCGCCACGCGCACCAGGCCGCGGGCAACCCCGATGCGCCGGAGCTCGCCCGGGCTCACTCTGGTCGGGTCATCCGCCGCGATGGCCGTGAGGCCCAGCGCCTCAAGTGCGTCGTCGGTGGCGGCATCCGTGTCCGCGTAGAGCCGCACCTCATGCCACACGGTCGCCGCAATGGTGCGCGGATGCTGCGGCACCCACGCGACACGATCTGCAACGACCCCGCGCACCGAGCCGCTCTGCACGGGCACCAGCCCCGCGAGCACGCCGAGCACGGTGGACTTTCCCGCGCCGCTCGCGCCCTCGATGGCGGTGATCGACCCGTGCGGCGCCGTGAAGCTGAGCCCGTCGACGATCGGAGCGTTCCGGTCGTCCCGCACGACCACAAGATCGCGGACCGTGAGCGAATCCCCCGCCTCCCGCGCGTCGGGTGCCACCGGCGCATCGATGACGTCGCGAGCCTTGCGCATCGCCGCGAGCCCGTCCTGCGACGAATGGAAGGCAGCACCCAGTTCGCGGAACGGCGTGAAGCACTCGGGCGCGAGCACGAGGGCGAGCAGTCCCACCTCCAGCGGCAGATCGCCCGCGACGAGTCGCACGCCCACGAAGACGGCAACAACAGCGACCGAGATCGTCGCGATCAGTTCGAGCACGAGCGACGACAGGAAAGCCGTGCGCAACGTGCCCATGACCGCGATGCGGTTGCGCTGAGACACCTCGCGCAGGGCGGCCGACTGCTCCTCCACGCGTCCCAGCCCGACGAGCACGGGGAGGCCGCGGGCGAGCTCGGCGAGTTGGTCGCTCAGGCGCTGCAGGGTGGCGGATGCCGCATCCGCCCGCTCCTTCGAGTGCTGCCCGACCAGCACCATGAACACCGGCACGAGTGGCACGGTGAGCACGATGATGATCGCGCTGACCGGGTCGGCCAGCAGAATGCGGGCTCCGATGAGGAGCGGTACGACGGCCGCGGTGATCGTCGCGGGGAGCGCCGTGCGGTAGTACTTGTCGAGTTCGTCGAGCCCCACGGTGCCCACGATCGAACTGGAGCCGACCGAGGCATCCGTTCCGGCGAGCACGCGTTCGGCGAGCTCGCCACGCAGCTGCTCCTTGGCGCCGATTGCCGCGCGGGTCGCGTAGCTCGCGCTCGCCCACGTGATCGCGGCACGAACGAGTCCGCTCGCAAGCCCCAACACCACCGCACCGCGCCAGGCGTCTGTTCCGCCGATCACCGAGACGATCCCGGAGGCGACGGCCTCGGCGATGCCGACGAGGGCCGCAGCCTTGACGGCGGCGAGCAGCCCCAGAACGAGCGCGTGGCGGGGGTTGATACCTGCGAGCGGACCCTTGCGTGTCATTCGAGCTTTCAGCGCTCCCCGACCGCGGCGACGACCGGGTGTGCCGCGGGGATGCTGTGCTCGCCGATGCGCTTGCGGAAGACCCAGTACGTCCAGGCCTGGTAGGCGAGCACCACCGGGAGTCCGATGAGGGCGACGATCGACATGACCCCGAGGGTGTACGAACCACTCGACGCGTTCTCGACGGTCAGGTTGAATGCCGGGTCGATCGTCGACGGCAGCACGACCGGGTAGACCGCAGCGAAGATGGATGCCGCGCCCGCGACGACGAACGCAGCGATACCGATGAACGCCCACCCCTCGCGCCCGGCCCTCGCGGCGAGCCACCCGCCGACGATCGCGACAACCGCCACCACCACGACCGCCCAGCTGGCGAGGTTGCCGCTCTGGAACTGCACGACGAGCACCCACGCCACGATCGGCAGGAGCGCGACGGGCGACCAGCGGACGATGAACCGGCGAGCGCGGTCCCGCACTTCTCCCTCGGTCTTGAGCGCGAGGAACGCCGCGCCGTGCACGAGGCAGAAGCCGATGACGGCGAGACCGCCGAGCACCGCGTAGGGCGTGAGCCAGGCGAAGGCACCGCCGACGCGGTCACCGTTCTCGTTGATCGGGAGACCCGTGGTCGTGAGGGCCAGGGCCGCACCGATACCGAACGCGGCGCCGAACGAACCGAGGCCGAGCGCGCGGTCCCACCCGCGGCGCCACTTCTCGCTCGGCCGCTTGCCGCGGTACTCGATGGCCACCGCGCGGAAGATGAGCGAGGCGAGCACCAGCACGAGCGGGATGTACAGCGACGAGAAGAGCGACGCGTACCAGAGCGGGAATGCCGCGAAGGTGGCCGCTCCCGCCGTGATCAGCCAGACCTCGTTGCCGTCCCAGACCGGGCCGATGGTGTTGAGCATGAGCCGACGCTGCTTGTCACTGCGCGTCGAGGTGAGCAGGTGCATCCCGACCCCCAGATCGAATCCCTCGAGAACGAGGTAACCGATCCAGAGCACGGCGATGGCGATGAACCAGACGGTGGGGAGAAAGTCCATGACGGTGCTCCTTAGTAGGCGAACGCGAGGACGTCGTCGCGCTTGTCGTCGTTGTCGGGATTGTCGGGATCGTCAGCGCCGTGCTTGGCTTCGTCGATCGGCATCACGCCAGCGACGCCGGCGCGCACGTACTTGACGAGGAGGGTCAGCTCGACCACAAGCAGCGCCCCGTAGATGAGGCCCAGGCTCACGAGCGAGAAGATGACCTCCTCGCCGCTCACCCCGGGCGATACTGCCGCCGCGGTGAACATGAACACCCCGTCCACACCACCGGGCGTGGGGTTGGGCGCCACCACGAACGGCTGGCGGCCCATCTCGGTGAAGACCCAGCCGGCGATATTCGCGGCGAAGGGTGCCGCGATGCTGGCGACGGCGACCCACATGATGGGCTTCGACTTCGGCACGGTGCCCTTGCGGGTCATCCAGAGCGCGAGAACCGCAGCTCCGGCCGCGAGGATGCCGAACCCGATCATGAGGCGGAAGCCCCAATAGGTCACCTCCATGAGCGGGAGGTACTGAATCTCCTGGCCCGCGCGCTCGCCGTAGATGGGGTTGTCGGGCAGGTTGGTGCCGTACAGCTCCTGGTACTGCGGGATGAGCGTGTTCACCCCCTGGATCTCGGTGGTGAAGTCACCGTGCGCGAGGAACGAGAGGATGCCGGGAATCTCGATGATGCCGACGACATCGTTGCAGTCCTGGCCACCGAGCGGGCCGATCGAGAGCACCGAGAAGCTCGTGCCGTCGTGGCACGCGGCCTCGGCCGCAGCCATCTTGAGGGGCTGCTGCTCGAACATGAGCTTGGCCTGCAGGTCCCCCGTGATGGCCACCCCGCCGAATCCGACGATCGCGACGATCGCGCCGATCCGCAGGCTCCAGAGCCACACCTTGTGGTCGGCCTTGTCGCGGCCGGGGATGCTGGGGTTCTCGCCCACGATCACTCGACCACGATCATCCGTCGTGTCGATGTTGTCCCGCCGACGCTGCCAGAGGTGGTACCACGCGATGCCGATGAGCAGTGCGCCACCGACCGCGAGTGCTCCGCAGAGCGTATGGCTGTAGGCCGCGAGCGCGGTGTTGTTGGTGAGCACCGCCCAGATGCCAGTCATGACCGGGCGGCCATCAACCAGCTCGACACCGACGGGATGCTGCATCCACGAGTTCGCGACGATGATGAAGAACGCCGACACGATCGAACCGAACACGGCGAGGCCGAGGGTCGCGAGGTGCAGCTTCTTGGGGAGGCGGTCCCAGCCGAAGATCCACAGGCCGAGGAACGTCGACTCGACGAAGAAGGCGAGCAGGCCCTCCATGGCGAGCGGTGCACCGAAGACGTCACCCACAAAGCGCGAGTACTCGCTCCAGGCCATGCCGAACTGGAACTCCTGCACGAGTCCGGTGACAACTCCCATGATGAAGTTGATGAGGTACAACTTGCCCCAGAACTTGGTCATGCGGAGCCACTTCTCATCCCCTGTGCGCACCCACTGGAGCTGCATGAAGAAGACGAGCGGGCCGAGGCCCAAGGTCAGTGGAACCATGACGAAGTGGTAGACGGTCGTGATGCCGAACTGCCAGCGGGCGATCTCTAGCGGATCCACGGGTGGCCCCTCCTGGGACTGGCGCTCTCGCGCGGTCGTTCTGATCGTCGGGTGACGATCTGCGCCAAGTGTTTCGAGATCGTGGGGCGTGGACTGAGGTCTTAGGTCCCACCACTCTTTTTCTACTTCGCGTAGAACTCATTTCTACACCCGTGTAGAACTTATTTCTACTCGGGGGTAGAATTCTGCACATGGCAACTCTGGGAGAGCTCGAGCGGCAGGTCATGGACCTCCTCTGGGCCAGTGACGACACCCTCTCGGCCTACGACATCCAGGCGACACTCGCCGCTGCCACCGAGGGCGGCAAGACGCTTGCGGCAACCACCGTGCTGACCGTGCTCTCGCGCCTCGAGGCCAAGGGCTTCGTCCAGCGCGAGCGTTCGACACGTCCCCACCGCTACCGCGCTGCTGCGAGCCGCGAGGACCACATGGCCGACCTCATGCACGAGGTACTGGGCGGCGCGTCCAACCGCACGGCTGTTCTCGAGCGTTTCGTCGGCCAGGTCGGCCCCGAGGATGCCGAGGCCCTCCGCCGCCTGCTCGCCGGCCGGTAGGCGCGGCGCGCTCGCCCCCGCGGCTGTTCTTTCCTCTTTTCCGGAGCTTGTGACTTTCGGTCACACTGGTTAAGCCGCAACTGGGCGTGTCACGCGAAACCTCCGGAGAAGAGTGAACAACCAAGGCGAGAGGAAGAGGTGACGGATGACCCCCGCCCTCGTCGCACCCGCACTTCTGGCCGCTCTCGCGCTGGCCCTCGCATGGCCGGTACCCCTCCTGCTCGCGGGAGCGCGCTGGACGCGTCGCAGCCCGGCTACTGCACTCGTGCTGTGGCAGTCGATCGCGATCGCCGGTGGACTCTCCATGATCGGCGCCCTGCTGACCTTCGGTCTTTTGCCGTTCGGAGATAACCTCGTCGGTGGCGCGTCAGCCCTCCCGGGGGCGCTCCTCGGTGAAGCACCCCTCCGCCCTTTCGAGTTCTGGAACGTGCTCGCCCTCGCGGGCGCCGCCCTCCTCACCGGGCACCTCCTCCTCAACCTGCTCGTCACCGTCGTCCGAGCCGAGCGCCAGCGCCGACGCCACGCCGAACTGCTCATGCTGCTCAGCCAACCCCACCATTCCGGCACGCGACTCATCGACACTCCAGCGCCGGTCGCCTACTGCCTTCCTGGCGCGATCTCCTCCGTCACCGTAGTGTCTGCGGGACTCATCGAGCTCCTCGACGAACAGCAGATGCTCGCGGTCATCGAGCATGAGCGCGCCCACGTCAAGCAACGACACGACGTTGTTCTCGTGTTCTTCCGCGCATGGCGCGCGTCCCTGCCTTGGTTTCCCATCGCCTACCGCGCGCAGGAGGAGGTCGGCCTGCTCATCGAGCTCCTCGCCGATGATGAAGCGCGCCGTGTGGTCGACGACGAGGTGCTCGCCGACGCCATTGTGAGTGTCGGGGCCGGGTCATCCGTCACCGCCCTCGAGGACGAGGCGAGCTCGGCGGATGCCCTGACCACCCGTCTCGCAAGGCTTACCGAGCCCCCGCTTCGCCGCCCCGCGGAAACCGCGGTACTCGCTCTCGCTGCGGCGCTCGTGGTTGTGCCCCCAGCCCTGCTCTTTCTGGCCCCGCTCGTTGCGTCCTCCTGACCCGATCCCATGTGCAGGAGTTTCGACCCCCTGCATCCCCTTCAAGCCGATCTCGTGCACCAGGACCCCGTGACTCCTGCATTTGGGATCGAGCGCTCCGGCGAGAACTACACTCGTACGGTGACCGAACGCACCCTCATCAAGAACCTGGCCGCCGCGACTGACGGGCCCGTGTCCGTCTCGGGCTGGGTGGATACGGTGCGCGACCAGAAGAAGGTGCAGTTCGTCGTGCTGCGCGACGAGTCCGGTGCGGTTCAGCTCGTGCATCCCCGGGTCTTCGCCGAGGATGGCACGCCAGCACCCGACGCGCTCGCCGACACCATCTCGGGCCTCGCCGAGGGCACCTTCCTCACGGCCACCGGCGAGCTCAAGCACGACGAGCGCGTGAAGCTCGGCGGTGTGGAGATCAAGCTCGAGGGAATCGACATCGCGGCAGCCGCCATCCCGGAGACCCCCATTGCGGAGGACACGGGCGTCGACAAGCGCATGGACTGGCGCTTCCTCGACCTGCGCCAGCCGAAGAACAACCTGATCTTCCGCATCCAGACCACTCTCGAACACGCCTGGCGCACCTACTGGGTCGAGCACGACTTCATCGAGCTGCACACCCCCAAGCTCATGGCGAGCGCGAGCGAGTCCAAGGCGGAGCTGTTCGAGGTCGACTACTTCGAGGGCAAGGCGTATCTCGCCCAGAGCCCCCAGTTCTTCAAGCAGATGGCACAGCCTGCCGGCTTCGGCAAGATCTTCGAGATCGGCCCGGCCTTCCGCGCCGACCCGAGTTTCACGAGCCGTCACGCCACCGAGTTCACGAGCGTCGACGCGGAGATCAGCTGGATCGACTCCCACGAGGACGTCATGCGGCTCCACGAGGAGCTGCTCATCGCGGGCTTCCAGGCTGTCAAGGACAAGCACGGTGACGAGATCAAGGCGCTCTTCGACCTCGACATCACGGTGCCGACGGCTCCCTTCCCCCGCATCCCACTCGCCGAGGCGAAGCAGATCGTGGCCGAGCGCGGCTACGTCGTGCCCCGCGCGGACGACGACATGGACCCGGAGGGCGAGCGCCAGATCGCGGCCTATGCCGCCGAGAAGTACGGCAGCGAGTTCGTGTTCCTCACCGACTACGCGTCGAGCATCCGGCCGTTTTACCACATGCGGCACGAGGATGACGCGAGCCTCACGAACAGCTACGACCTCATCTTCAACGGCGTGGAGATCTCCACCGGGGCCCAGCGCGAGCACCGCGTCGACGTGCTCATCGAGCAGGCCAAGGACAAGGGTCTCGACCCTGAGGAGCTCGAGTTCTACCTCGACTTCTTCCGCTACGGTGTTCCGCCGCACGGCGGCTTCGGCATGGGACTCTCGCGCGTCGTGATGCTCATGCTGCACCTGCCGAACATCCGTGAGGCGACCTACCTCTTCCGCGGACCGACGCGCCTCACGCCGTAGCGCGCGCTGCCTGCGTCCTGTTTCGTTAGTAGGGTCGCGGACATGAAGCTTCTTCTCGCAACGGTCGGCAGCGTGATACTCCTCGCAGGTTGCGCGTCCACGATTCCCCCCGAAACCCCTGCACCTCCGACGCCCGTGAGCGCACGTGACGCCGCCATCGACCTGGAGTGCGCCGACATGGTGCCTGTCGACGATCTCCGTGCGTTGTGGGGAGAGGAGATCTTCCCAGCCGCGTACAGCGAGGCGGGTGCGGCGGGTTCGTGGGAGATGCAGGCCACCGCCCTTGTGCAGGACGGAACTCTGGCGTGTGCCTGGGCGACCCCGGACTCGAGCCGCCCGAAACTCCTGGTGCTCGCGATGGATGACGCGGCAGAGGGTTTCGAGGAGTCGGAGCCGAGCTTCCTCAGCGGGGACATCTTCGCCTACACGGCCACCGGGCTGGGCGAGCGCAGTTCGGCGTTCTGTCGCGATGACTCTGCGGACGCCGGCATCCAATGCCACTGGAATGTTCTGGCCGACTCCACATGGTTGTCCTTCTTCTTCCAAGCGCTGCCCCAGAACGAGGTGACCTCGGACGGCCAAGTCGTGGTCGATGGCGAGGCTGGCGCGATCGTGACCGCGGCCACTGAGGCCGTGGCATCGGCTCCGCGCATCACAGTCGAGCGCGCGACATCCACCCTCCCCCGGTGCGAGGCGGTCATCACGCCCGCCACTGTGGGTGACGTGCTCGGAGTCGACGCCTCCGAGGTTCGTGTCGAGTCAGGTCGCCCCGTCGGCGAATCTCTCGGCAAGTCGACCCCACTCTTCGGCCAGGTGATGTGGGCCTACTCGTACGCTCGCCTCGGCTACTCCGAGTGCGCTTTCGGGTCGACCGACGTAAGCGGCGCCGTGATAGTCGCGCCCGGGGCATCCTGGATCCTCGACGATCCCGATGCCGTCCAGCCTGCGCTCGTCGAGGTAGCCGATTTAGGAGCGGGGATCAACGATTGCACCGAGGGACAGGGCCGAGTGCTCTGCACGGTCGCAGTAGCCGTGGACTCCGACCTGGTGCTCGTGCAGGTGGCCCCGACTTCGGCTGAGGAAGGCTCCGAGCAAGCTCTTGGGTTGGTTCGCGCCGTGCTTGCGACCGGGTGACGCGCCTCCGCTCTCACGGCAACCCCGCGGCCTCGAGCAGGTCCGGCCCGAGGTACGGCATGAGCGTGCGCGAGTAGGTCTGCGAGATGTGGTTGGTGTCCGCGTACACGACCACGTCGCCGATGAGTGCGTAGCAGGTCGAGTCGTCGCAGAAGGCGTCCGTGAGGTCGATCACGCTGATCTCCCCGCTCATGGCCGCGCGCGCGACATCCTGCGGCTCGGGCGGTAGCGCCACGTCGCGCGGAACGCTGCAGGGTGCCGTCTCCCCCACGCGCGCCGACAGGCACTCCGGCACGTTCTCGCCCGTCGACTTCGGGAAGTTCTTGATGGAGATCACCCGCTTGCCGGAGTCGAGGGCCTCCTGCCAGGTCTGCTCGACCTCCTCGGGTGTGAGGTGGTACTTCTCCGATCGGGACTCCTGCACGTAGATCGTGGCGCGATTGAGGTAGACGACGGTGCTGATGTCATCGCGCCCCGCGATCTCGTCGCGCACCCGCTGCGACCACTCACGACAGGCCAGCTCGGTCTCGTCCTCCTGGGTCGTGGCACCCTCGCCGGGGAATCCGACGTTGAGGCCCGAGCATCCATTGCGCAGGTAGGTCACGATCGTGACGCCGTGTTGGGCGAAGTACTCGTTGAATGCGGCGACCATGGATGCCGCGTGCGAATCCCCGACGAGGGCCCAGGTCTCCCCGCCCGCGGGTGCGCCGAACTCGCAACTGCGCCAGTCCTCGTCCAGCTCCGTGAGGCACCAGTCGCGGTACCCCAGGTCGTTGGATGCGCGCGCGAGGTCGACCTCGGAGGTGAGGACGAACCGATCGGGGCAGTCACCCGAGCCGAGCATCGCGTTGGCGCCGAAGCATCCCGCGGTGTCGGTGACCTGGGCCTCCTGTTGGGCGTACTCGGCGGCGGCACGCTGGGCCGGGATGACACTTCCCCCGACCCACACGCCGGCGAAGACCGCGATGCCGGCCGCCGCGAAGGCGAACGCGAAGAGGGGGCGTGACAGCACTCGGGATCGACGACCCCTGTCTTCGATGAGGTACTTCGTGAGGGCGGCGAGCACGACCGTCGCCGCGATGATGGCGAGACCCTCCCACAGTGTGGGTCGCCGCCCCGCCACGATCACGAGCGAGAGCAGCAGGGGCCAGTGCCACAGGTACACCGAGTAGGAGATATCACCGAGGAACTGGGTGGGGCGCACTCCGGTGAGCCACCCGATTCCCCACCCCCTCGGCTCGCCACCGACGATCACGAGTAGGGCCCCGACGACAGGCAGTGCGGCAAGGGCGCCGGGGAACGGCGACTCCTCGCCCAGCAGCAGCGCGGAGACGACGATGACCAGCACTCCCGCGACGGTCAGGAGGGACGTCGCACGAAGCGCGGGCACCTCGCGCAGGCGGTCGATCGCGCCGGGCCAGCGCGCGAAGGCGGCCGCGGCGAGACCGCCCGCCGCGAACTCCCACGCGCGGGTGGTCGTCGCGAAGAAGGCGAACGGCGGATTGAACCACGTGAGGTAGATCGAGTACGCGAGCGATAGCGCGACGACGACGAGCGCGCTCCAGCCCGCGACGGCCGCGGCGGAGGGTCGCTTGCGGAGTACGCGCGCGGCCACGAAACCCGCAACGACCAGCATGATGGGCCAGGCGATGTAGAACTGCTCCTCGACGGAGAGGGTCCAGTAGTGCTGCACGATCGTCGGAGCGTTGTCCGCCGCGAGATAGTCCACGGCGTCGAAGCCGAGCACCCAGTTGAGGACGTAGCCGGATGCGGCGAGCACCTGTTTGAGCGTCTCCGCCCGCACCACCTCCGGCAGCACGGTGTACACGAGTATCACGGAGGCCGCGAGCACCGTGAAGGCGGCCGGGAGGAGGCGACGGATGCGACGCGCCCAGAAGCCCGCGAGCGAGATGCGACCCGTGGCATCGTGTTCCCGCATCAGATGTGCGGTGATGAGGAAGCCCGAGATCACGAAGAAGACATCCACACCGATGAAGCCGCCCGGGAGGCGCTGCGGCCACACGTGGTAGATGACGACGAGCGCGACCGCGAGGGCACGCAGCGCCTGCACCTCGATGAGGATCCGGCGCGAGCCCTCGGAGGTCGGGGGCGTCGTCACGCCGGTGGGTGGGTCAGGAACCGCTGGGTGACCTCGAGGATCACGATGTTCGAGCCGGACTCCTTCGCCAGCGCGACCACGTCCGGCTGGGTTGACGTGTCGGCCGCGTCGAAGTTGTGACGCACGAAGGTCGCGTTCTCGAACGACTGCTGCACCCACACCGACATGAGGGTCGTGAAGGAGTCGCCGATCATGAGAACCGAGGAGTCGGACTGTGCGCCCGGCGTGCTCGTCGTCGCGGGAGTCTTGCTCGAGTCGAGCATCGAGTCACCGGGCACGACCTCGGGCTCCTCGTCGACAAGGGTGCGCTCGACCTCGAGCAGCGGGGTGTCGAATCGCGGCACGGTCCAGTCCGGCGACTCGCTCGCGAATCCGTAGCTCTCGAACTCGTTGAACACCGTGTTCTCGACGCTCGACGGCTCGAAGGCGGAGAGGGTCCCCACCGAGGAATCGTTCGCGTTGAGGCAGGCTGCGATGGCGTTCCAGCCGACCATCGAGCCGTAGTCGCTCCAGTGGCTGTTCAGCCGACTGTAGGTCTGGTACTCCGCCGACGCCTCGCGGAGCGGCTGCCGTACATCGATGATGGGCAGGTCGGCACCGACGCCGAGCAGTTGGTCGAGGGGGCCGGGCCCGCGGACGTCCTGCATCCAGGTAGGCAGCTCGTCGGTGTAGATCTCCCACTTCGCGGGTGCGACGACCAGGTAGAACTCGATGCCCTCGGCGGCCAGTGCCTCCTGCGTCTCCGTGAGGTACTTGGTCCAGCGCCCCAGCTCGGTGTTGCTGAGCAGGCGACGCCCGACGGCCTGGGACATGTTCTCGGACTGGATGTCGCTCCAGAACACCCAGCCGTCCTGCCCCTCGATCACCGGTGCACCGACCTCCGCTTCGTGCGCGTTCCACACTGCAGCGGATGCCGCGGCCTCGCCACCACTCCAGGGGCGCGCGTCCGTCACCTCGGTGGCGGGGTGGCACTCATCGGGGAGGAGGTAGTCGCTCACGTCCGGGTCGGGTGACGCGATGGGCGCGGGACCGGCGTTGACACGACCCACGATGAAACCGCCGACACCCGCGATGAGCGAGAGGATCACGAGGATGACGAGCGGCACGTAGCGCACGTGACGCCAGCGGGAGAGGTTGCTCTGGCCGGGGGGCAGTTCGCGGAGGCTCACGAGGATGCCACCTTCGGCTGCACATCGGACGCGGGGGCGGTCACGGGCTCAGGCGCGGGCGGACCACTCGGGAAGTTGAGGCGAGTGCGCAGTCGACGCCACGGCTCCCACCACGGGTCGGTCACGGCGATGAGCTTGGAGAGCCACTTCGGCGTCCAGTTCTTGAGGCTCATGGCGGGCTTCTCGATCAGGTGCCAGCTGAGGAACGCGTAGATGTGGCATCCCACGACGATGACGACGTGGTACACCAGCCAGCCGTAGTCCTGGAGGTGGAAGTATGCCGCGAACTGCATGAGCGGCCACGCGATGATGTAGATGCCGTAGGAGAAGTCGCCGAAGCGTTCCCACCGGTTGAGGAACTTCACGCGGATCGCGAACCACATCAGGAAGTAGAGGAAGAAGTACTGCCCGAAGACGAGCCATCCGCCGAATGCGTAGGTGGCGAGGGCGACGAGGATCGCCACGATCGCGAACCGGTCGTCGAGCGGGATCTTCTCCCCCCACAACGCGAACAGGATCCCGAACGCGAACGGGGCCAGGAGCAGGAGCATCCTGAAGTCGGAGAAGGCCGGGCCGAACTCGGTCATGGGGATACGCAGCCACTGCACGGTCGCCAGGACGATGATGAGGAAGGCCACCGCGGTACCGAGCACGCGGTTGGTGAGGGCGCCGATGATGCCCAGCACGCCGACGAGGATGTAGGCACCGAACTCGAACGCGAGGGTCCAGGCCGACCCGTTCCATTCGAACCCACCGTGCAACGTGTAGAAGGGGATCGTTGTGCCCATCTCCGCGATGCTCGGCTGGCGCATGAGGAGGGTCATGTTGTTGTAGAAGTACGTGAGCGGCGAGTCGACCGGCGCGGTGAAGAAGCCGTCGATCGAGCCGGTCTCCTTCATCCACGCGATCGGCGCAAGGATGAAGGCGGTCACGAGGAGCGTCGCCCAGAATGCCGGGTAGATGCGCGTGATACGACGCCAGAAGAAGCGGGGTGTGCTCGACCGCCCCATCTTGCTCTTCGTGATGAGGAAGCCGGAGAGGAAGAAGAAGCCGGCGACGGCGACGCCACCGAGGGACTGCTCATTGCTGAACTGGGTGCCCAGGTCCTTGCCTCCGTAGAAGCCACCCAGCGGGCCGGCGTGGGAGAAGATGACCATGAAGGCCATGAGCCACCGGACGAAGCCGATGCTGTTGGCGCGTGGATTGAACGCGCTGGCCACTGTTGACTTCACCACGACATCCTAACCGCCCGGATTCGAGCCCCCCGAAGCCTATTCCGCTGGGGGTGTGGCACTCGCGCTCGAGCGACGAAGCCGCTCCACGATTCGCCGCGGACTCTTGACGTAGCCCGCGTAGTACCCGACCCGGCGTGTCCAGTGGTTGGCTGCCTCCGACTCGAGGGCCGCCACCCGCATCTGTGACAGGTCGTACCAGTACCGCAACTCTTCGGTCGCGGTGCGCAGCGCGTCGCGATCGGTCTCGATCTGGGCCAGGCGACCGCGGATCTCGTAGTAGTCGATCTCCATCGTGCGCAGTTGTTCGCGGACGCGCGACGTCCACGCCAGCAGCTCCCGGTCGTTGACGGATGCCGCCACCGCTCGCTCCAGGAACACCGAGGCCGCCGCAGCGCGCTGGGCGTAGGTGTGCTGCCCGAGCACGACGTCGCGGAGTCGGGCCGTCAGCGCGGCGTGCGCCTCGGGATCCGCGCGGGCCGTACGCAGCACCTCCGGAAGCTCCTCCGGCTCGTCGTAGCAGAGGACCTCGTCGAGATCGAGTTCGTCGAGTGCCCGTGTGTTGTTGGTGATGACGGCCGCCCCGCAGGCGAGGGCGTCGAAGAGCCGTGAGTTCTGGGCTCCGTAGTCACGAGCCGCAGGAATGGCATCGTCGATCACGAAGTTCCAGGCCGAGTAGACCGCGGGCAGAGCGAAGTAGTCCACACGCCGGGAGTGGTCGATGCCCTCCGGGAGGGTGAGGTACGGCATGTTGCGACCGAACCACGTCACCGGCTCCGTCGCCGCAACGAGCGCGAGCGAGGCGAAGAGCCCCCGGTCGGATCCCCAGTAGTTGGCCGTCGTCACGACTCCGCGGTCGCGAGGCACGTCGACGGGGCTGAAGAGCTCGGGATCGGTCGCCAGCGGCAGGACCTCAACGGGCCCGGGGTACGCCTCTCGCATACGCGTCGCGGAGAGTTCCGAACTGCACCAGATCTGGGCGAACGCCTCCAGGTAGGGCAGCTCCGCCCACCGGTCTGTCCAGTTGCGCACCCAGGCGATCGCCGCCGTGTCGGGGTGCACGAGCCCCGGCACATAGGTCTCGATCATCACGATCGCGGCGTCGAAACCCTCTGGCGTGACATCCGACCATCTCTCGGTCGGCCACAGGGTGATGCCCCAACCCTCGCGGCGCAGGTATTTAGCGAGCCCCAGCCCGACATAGACGTCGCCATGGCTCGCCGAGAGGTCGGTTGTCGACACGACGAACAGCAGGCGACCGCGCGATCCCTCGGAGTATTCGCCAGCGGCAAGCGCTTCGTACTCCGAGATGACCTGGGGATCGGCGGCGAACTCGTCGAGCACCGGGTCCTCATTCATGGGGACAGCCTATTGGAGGCCCCCCGGTGTCAGGGCTCGTCGACAGGCGTGCGATACAGAATCCGTCGAAGGCGCTTCCACGGCCGGTCGAGCCTGTCGCGGAGCTTCGGGTGCTTCCTGGCGACGTAGCCACCGACGGCCCGCAGCGGCCCGCCATCGACGCGCGCTGC
The DNA here is from genome assembly GCF_013410945.1 of Leifsonia sp. AK011. Lineage (NCBI taxonomy): Bacteria > Bacillati > Actinomycetota > Actinomycetes > Micrococcales > Microbacteriaceae > Leifsonia > Leifsonia sp. AK011. The sequence continues at coordinate 127,113 of NZ_JACCCH010000001.1, forward strand.
CAGCGCCTCACGCTGCCGGAGCTCGGTGACGGCCCACAGGGCGTCGCCCTTCACACTCTCGCTGTAGCGATCGAGCTTGTACTCGAGGTACGTGTGGCTGATCGCGGCGTAGTCCGTGGTCGAGACGGTGCGCACGTGGTACCCGAGCTCGCCAGCGGCATAGGCGATCGCCCGCTCCTGCACGTGCGCGAGGCTGCCGTCGCCGTGCTCGGTCTCCGGCTGGTAGTCCTCGTACTGGTACTCGACGGAGAAGAGGAGCGCCATCGCCTCGGGGCGCGCGATCCACATGGCACCCATGGGCGCGAGTGGTGAGATGTCGTCGAGGGGAACGTGGATGCCCAGCTTCTCCTCGTACTCGGCCATCGGCTCCTTGTTGGTGAACCAGGCACCACCCATGGTGGGGAACCCGATGTGGATCATCGGGGGGAAGACGGCTCCGAGTCCGCTGTGCTTCTGGAAGAGTCCGATCACGTTCGCCGTGTACCCGGGAGTGCCGAGCACATTCCACAGCTGCTGGCGCTTGAAGAACTCGCCGACGCTGCCCACCTGCTGCACCGTCTTCTTGGAGTGGACCTTCACGACGAGGTCGTAGTCGCCGCTCAGGATGCGATCGCGTGTGCCGATGAAGAATGCGCTCAGGTCGCGTCCGCGGTTCGACGGGAGCACTCGCACCTCGGCCGCTCCCACGAGCGGGTCGGCGCGGTCGGCGATGCGCTCGCGAATGAACTCCGCCTTCTCCTCCGACGTCGTGGTCACGACGAGGTCGTAGCGGCTGGGCAGCGACGTGAGACGGTCGAGCAGCTCATCCGTCATGTCCTCGTAGAAGATGTGCACGGCGGCGAGAAGGCGAAGGGGCTTCTCCTCGTCGTACGCCACCTGCTGGTCCGGCAGGATCTCCAGCAGCGAGGCTGCCGTGTTGAGAATGCGCGGCTGGGCGGTGCGAGCCATGTTCTGCAGCACGAGCTCCTCCGGATACCCGTGGCGCGCTGCGGCGGCGAGGATCCACCGACCGATGACGGCCTGGCGGTCCATGTAGAGCGGGTCGTGGAAGAACGGTCGACGCTTCATGACGGGGCAGCCCTCGTCGATGAGCTGTTCGGCTCGCTGGAAGATCGGATGCAACGACCCCGGGTAGTTCTCGTTGGGGTACGCGACCTCGTACGTGTAGCCGAGCTCGCTGAAGTGCTTCGTGAAGCGGGACTCGTGCTGGAGGATCGAATCCGTGTAGGAGGTGATCATCGGCATGTCACGCCAGTAGGCCGCCCAGTCCTCCGACTCGAGCAGCCTGCGTCGGGACGCGATCCAGTGTGACTGGATGTGCGCGGGGAGGGACCCCTCGAGGGTGAAGGGATTGGGCTCCACCTCGCCGTGATCGGTGACACCCCAGAAGTCCACTTCGCGTGCCGACATCCGCTCGAACAGCGGACCGAAATCGCCCACCGGACCGAACCAGGTGTAGTTCATGAGGATGAGCTCGTCGAACTCGCTCACCCGTTCGCCGAGACGCTCGATCGCCGTCTTGTAGCCCCAGACGTCGAACCCGATGTTCTCCCGGTCCCAGATGTCGTCGACGATGCCCTCGAGGGACGCACGGCCAGCGTCGTTCATCGCGCCGTTGGAGATCACGACGAGCAGGTCCGCGAAGGGCTTCAGCCGCTCGAGCTTGTACGGGATGTAGTCATCCACCACACCCTGGGGGTCGTAGAACAGGTAGAAGATCGCCCGTTTCGCGTTGCGCGGCAGTGCAGCGGGAGCCTGAGCTGTATTCACGTCCACCCTTCAGTCACGCTGGGCTTGGTGTACCCCGGCTGACTGGTCACAGTATAGGCGACCGACCCGAACGGATCCGGGGTGTGTGCACCGCCTAGGATTGCGGCCATGGCTGATCGAGTTCTGGTGACCGGTTCGGGTGGCTACGTCGGCCGCCACGTCGTGAGGGCTCTCCTCGACAGGGGTCATGAGGTCATCGCGACTGTCCGCCCCGGCTCCCGTTCCGACGTGGATGCCAGGGCCACCGTCGTCGCGGTCGACCTGCTCGATCCCGCCTTCGACGTCCGCACGCTCGCCGACACCCCGGTGGACGGAGTCGTGCACCTCGCCTGGCAGGACGGGTTCGCCCACAACGCGACATCCCACATGCTGCAGCTCTCCGACCACTTCCGTCTTCTCGAGGCGTTCACCGACTGGGGAGTGAAGCGGCTGGCCGTGCTCGGCACGATGCACGAGATCGGCTACTGGGAGGGGGCCATCGACGCGGACACTCCCACCAACCCGCTCTCGCTCTACGGGATCGCGAAGGATGCCCTGCGCAAGGCCAGCTTCGTGCACCTCGCGCCGCGCGTCCCGCTGCAGTGGCTGCGCTGCTACTACATCCTCGGGGACGACCTCAACAACCAGTCGATATTCACGCGAATCCTGAAGGCCGCCGAGGAGGGCAAGGACACCTTCCCCTTCACCACGGGGCGCAACAAGTACGACTTCATCGACGTGGCAGAGCTGGGGGAGCAGATCGCCACCGTCAGCGCACGCGCGGACATCACGGGCATCGTCAACTGCAGCAGCGGAGTCCCGATGACCCTCGCCGACCGCGTCGAGGCCTTCATCGCCGAGAACAATCTGCCCATCGCGCTCGAGTACGGCGCGTTCCCCGATCGCCCCTACGATTCGCCTGGCGTGTGGGGCGATGCAACGCAGATTCTCGCCGTCATGGAAGAGGCCTCGAAGGCATAGTGCTGGCGTCGTCCCCGGCGCTATGCTTGCCGCGCGTATCCGCATGCGAAAGGGGCCCTCGATGGCTGGCAAGTTCGTGATCTCGAAGGACAAGAAGGGCGAGTTCCGCTTCGTCCTCAAGGCGGGCAACGGCGAGATCATCGCCACCTCGGAGGGATATGCCTCCAAGGCGGGCGCCCAGGGCGGGATCGAATCGGTGCGCAAGAACGCCGCTGACGCCGTGGTCGTCGACGAGTCCTAGGACCGAACTTTTCTTCCCCTGTGACCGTTCACGTTCATGGGGCATGATGGGCGCATGTCCAAGAAGATCGATTCAGCCCTCAAGGACCTCAAGAAGGCGCTCAAGAAGCACGCCGAGGTCGTCGGAGCACCGGCAGTCTCCCTGAAGAAATCGCAGCGCGCCAGCGCCAAGGTCGCCGCGGCAGCAGACGCCTACGCCGCGGCCGTACTCGCCAAGAGTGGGATGTCCAACCCCTTCACCGGGATGGAGACCCTCGAGGACTCGACGATCGCCTCCCTCGCCGCCGAGCGCGACGCACTGAAGAAGAGCCGCACCGGGCCCATCGATATCGCGAGCTGAGGCTCCCGGTCGGGCTAGGCCTCCACGTCGACGCTCGCCCGCTGCGTGACGTGCTCACGCACGATGGCGGCAGCACGCACGTGCTCGGGGTGAACCTGGTACCCCTCGAGCGCCTCCACGGAGTCGAACTCCGAGAGCAGCACGACATCCCAGTTGGCGTCGGGGAACGCGGCGTTGCCGTGGACCGTAAGAGAGCGGATTCCCGGGATGACGGTGGCGAGCGGCTCCAGCGCCTCCTTGATCGCGGTCGTGGACGCGGCCCTGGCCGAGGCATCCTCTGCGGCCAGCCTCCAGATCACGATGTGCTTGATCACGCGTTCTGCTCCTTGAGCGCCGTGGCGAACCGCTCGGGGTCAACCCGCCAGATGGTGTGGACCCGATCCTCGATGAGCACAACCGGGATCTCATCCCAGTAGCGCTCGTTCAGCTTCGGGTCGTCGAGGATCGAGAGCTCCTCGACGGATGCCGCGATCCCCGTCGTGGCGATGACCTCGGTGACGACATCCCTGGCCGCATCGCACAGGTGACAGCCGGGTTTCGAGAGCAGAGTGACGCGGACGGGAGACACGAGTCCCACCCTAATCTGACAGACTGAAGAGCGATGCCCGACGCCGAGCCACTGACCCCGCACGTTCCTCCTGTGCTTGCCTTCTTCGACGTCGACAACACCCTGATGAAGGGCGCGAGCGTCTTCTACGTCGGCCGGGAAGCCTGGCGGCGGGGTCTCATCTCGTTCCGCGATATCGCGGTCTTCGGATGGCACCAATTCCGGTTCCTCGCGGTCGGCGAGAACCGCCATCACCTCGCGACGGCCAAGGAACGTGCCCTCGGACTGGTGAGCGGACACACCGAGGCGGGCCTCGTGCAACTCGCCCACGACATCTACGACCGCGACATTGCGCCCAAGCTCTGGCCGGAGACCGTGGCTCTCGCGCGGCAGCATCTGGAGAACGGCCACGAGGTGTGGCTGATCACGGCGACTCCCCAGCTCGTTGCGGATGTCATCGCATCACGGCTGGGACTCACGGGTGCGATCGGCACGAAGGTGGAAGCCCTCGACGGCGTTTTCACGGGCGACCTCGACGGTCACGTGCTCCACGGTGAGGAGAAGGCCGTGGTGGCGCGACAGTTCGCGACGGCGCGAGGTGCGGACCTCGACGAATGCTGGGCCTACTCGGACTCGAGCAACGACATCCCGCTCCTGTCCGCGGTCGGCAATCGCATCGTCATCAATGCGGACGCCAAGCTACTCGCTCACGCGAGGCACGAGGGGTGGGAGGTGCTGCCGCTCAAGCGGTCGAGCATCCGAGAGGCCAAGCGGCACCTGAAGAAACAGGGCCGTTAGCGCACTACTTCTTGTTGCGACGCTGGTGACGCGTCTTGCGCAGCAACTTGCGGTGCTTCTTCTTGGCCATCCGCTTGCGGCGCTTCTTGATGACTGAACCCATAAGGAACCTCTACCGTTCTGAGTGAACTTGTGACGGTTCGCTTCAGAACCGTGGACAGGACAAGCGTCCAGTGTAGCCGGTAAACCAGCTGGTCGAATCGGGGGCAGATCTGCCGGGGTCAGCCGACGTCCGCGATGGGAGTCTCGATCGCCGCGGCGACAGCGGACTCCGGAATGCGGAAGGAACGACCGAAGCGCACGGCGGGCAACTCGCCAGCGTGGACGAGGCGGTACACCGTCATGTTGGACACGCGCATCATCTCGGCCACCTCAGCGACCGTGAGGAAGCGCACGTCGGACAGGTCCTGTGACATTCGGCTGTGTTCCTTCTGATTCTGCGCCCCGTGTGACTGGAGTGCTAATCGGTAACACTAGGGGCTGCTGTGACCTGCTGTCCAGCCCGAGATTGAACTCGTTTCAGAGGTTCAGGAACCGTTCGAGGTGCGGCGACGCAGCGGAGCCGGCAGGCGCTTGCCGACCTCGCCCACCACGACCCTCGCCTGGTGAGCACCCTCGGCCACGCGGCGGCCGATGGTCGCCCCCACGTCGGCACCCGACCATGCGGCGAACGCACCGAACGAGTCCTCCGTCTCACCGCCCAAGTCGTCCTCGAAGTCGGCGCTGAGGAACGGGATCAGCCAGTCCTCGACGGTCTCGAGTGGCGTGGCATCCAGTCGGTAGTACCGGTGCTGGCCCTCCTCGCGCACGCTGACGAGACCGTGGTCGCGCAACACCTTGAGATGCTTGGAGACGGTGGGCTGGCTCAGTTCCAGGCGCTCGACGAGATCGCCGACGCTGATCTCACCGGTCTCGGACTCGGAGGAGACGTAGCGGTCGAGAAGTGCGTGAAGGATGTCGCGGCGCGTTGCATCCGAGATCACGTCGAAAATGTCAGCCATTGCATCAGGCTAGCGGCGCCCCGACGGGAGTACCATGACAAGCTGTCTGACAGGACGGCCATGACGTGAGTATGCAGACCCGAGCGGGCCGACGCGGCGAACCCCAAAGCGCCGCGGCGTGGTTGCGTGGTGCCGCCGACCGCTTTGCCGCCGCCTCTCCGGCCCGGTTCGCGATCCTCGTCTTCAGCTCGCTCATCATCCTGCTCGCGACCGTGCTCGTACTGCCGATCTCCTCGGCATCGGGCGAGGCCACTCCGCTCGCCGATGCCCTCTTCACCGCGGTCTCGGCGATCTGCGTCACGGGTCTCACGACGGTCGACATGGCCACCCACTGGTCCGCGTTCGGCAACGGTGCGATCCTCCTCGGACTGCAGGTCGGTGGAATCGGTGTTCTCACCCTCGCGAGCATCCTGGGCCTCATCGTCTCCCGAAAGCTCGGTCTTCGGCAACGACTCATCGCGGCGAGTGACACCAACCCGTCGCGAATCCACGTCGGCCCGATCGCTGAGTCGCAGGCGGTGCGACTCGGCGAAGTGGGTGGGCTCCTCGCGACCGTCGCCCTGAGCGCCCTCGTGATCGAGGTGCTTCTCTCGTTCGTGATCATTCCGCGTCTGCTCGTCGAGGGCTTCGACCCCTGGACGGCAACATGGCAGGGCTTCTACTTCGCGGCATCCGCTTTCACGAACACCGGCTTCGTGCCGACGGTGGGCGGAATGGAGCAGTTCGCCGGAGACACGTGGATGCTCGCCGCCATCGCCTTCGGGGTCTTCCTCGGCAGCCTCGGCTTCCCCGTCATCTTCGCGGTGCTGCGCAAGGTGCGTGCGGGTGCCCGGCTGCCGATGCACGCCCGCCTCACCCTCCTGACTACTGTGCTCCTCATCATCCTGGGCGCCATCGCGACGACAGCCCTCGAGTGGAACAACCCGGCAACGCTCGGGGATCGGGATGCCATCTCCCGACCGCTCACGGCCACCTTCCTCTCCGTCATGACCCGGTCGGGGGGTTTCTCCACGATCGACATCGGGGCGATGAACGGCTCGACACAGCTGACCTTCGACATGCTCATGTTCGTGGGTGGAGGGTCCGCCTCCACTGCAGGTGGCATCAAGGTCACGACCCTGGCCGTACTGTTCCTCGCCGCCCTCGCGGAGGCCCGCGGCGACAATGACATGCACGCGTTCGAGCGCCGCATTCCTGGAGACGTCCTGAGGCTCTCCGTGGCCATCACACTGTGGGGAGCCACGATCGTCGCGGCGTCCTCGATCGCCATCCTCCAGATCACCAAGGCGCCCCTGGACATGGTCCTGTTCGACGTGATCTCCGCCTTCGCCACCTGCGGATTGAGTACGGGATTGACGGAGACCCTGCCCGTCTCCGGCAAGTACATCCTCGCGGCAACCATGTGGGCGGGGCGCGTCGGCACGGTTACCCTTGCTGCAGCCCTCGCGGCAAGCCAGCGGCGCCACCTGTTCACTCGACCGGAAGAGAGGCCCATCGTTGGTTGAGAAGATTCCGCATGACGCACCCGTTCTGGTCATTGGACTGGGCCGCTTCGGAGCGGCCACCGCCGGTCAGCTCCAGCGTCTCAACCGTGAGGTGCTCGCGATCGACGCCGACCTCGGGCTCGTGCAGAAATGGTCCGAGCGCGTCACCCACGCAGTGCAGGCCGACGCCCGCCAGATCGACGCACTGCGCCAGATCGGGGCGCAGGACTTCTCGATCGCGGTCGTCGCGGTCGGGTCATCCATCGAGGCGAGTGTGCTCATCACCGCGAATCTCGTCGATCTCAAGGTTCCCCAGATCTGGGCCAAGGCCATCAGCCAGTCACACGGCAAGATCCTCGCTCGCATCGGGGCCAACCACGTCATCTACCCGGAGGCTGAGGCAGGGGAACGCGTCGCCCACCTCGTCGGCGGCAGGATGCTCGACTTCATCGAGTTCGAGAACGACTTCGCGATCGTCAAGATGTACCCGCCGAAGGCGATCAGGGGCATGAGCCTCGCCGAGTCGCATGTGCGCAAGAAGTTCGGCATCACGGTTGTCGGAGTGAAGTCGCCCGGCCAGGACTTCACCTACGCGACCCCGGAGACGATCGTCTCGAACCACGACCTCATCATCGTGAGCGGCCAGTCGGCTCAGATCGAGAAATTCGCCTCCCAGGCGAGTTAGTCCGGGCGCTCAGCGGGCTCTCCTAGCCTGCTGCGAGCTCCTTCGCGCGTGCGAGGGCTGCCGCGGTGGCTCTCGCGAAGAGGGCTTCTAGGTCGGCGTCCTGCAGCACCGCGATGGCGCGCTCAGTGGTGCCCTTGGGGCTCGTGACCTGTCGTCGTAGCTCCTCAGGTGACTGGCCGGATGCCGCGAGCAGTTGCATCGCGCCGAGGAAGGTCTCCGACACGAGGAGGGATGCCTGCTCGGGCGTGAACCCGAGGCCCACCGCCGCGCGGCTGAACTCCTCGACGAAGAGAAAGACGTAGGCGGGGCCGGAGCCCGAGACCGTACTGAGCGCGTCGATCTGGGATTCGGGCACCTCGACGACGGTGCCGACCGTGCCGAACACTCGGGAGACGATCTCCATCTCCTCGGCGGTGGAGCGTGACCCCGCCGAGAGTCCCGTCACGGCCCTGCCTACGAGAGCCGGCGTGTTCGGCATCGCACGAAGAACGGATCCCGGCACGACCGCCTCCATCGTCGCGGTCGTCACACCGGCAGCGACGCTCACGACGATGGCGTCTGGCTCGAGCGCGGGAGCGATCGCGGCGAGGGTCTCGGCCACCATTGCGGGCTTCACCCCGATCAGCACCACGCGGGCACCGGTCACGGCACGGAGGTTGGCGTCGGCATCCGTCTCGAGGGCGAACGACTCGACCCCCTCATGTCGCACGAGGGCTGCCTTGGCCTCGGTGCGGTTGGTGACACGGATGCTACCCTCCACCGTCACCCCGGGGGCGACGAGTCCGCCGAGGATGGCGCCGCCCATGGAGCCTGCACCGATGATTGCTATCGAGGGAAGAGTGGTCACGTGCCCATCCTAGGATTGTGGCCATGAGTACAGAGGGCGGAACCAAGGCAGTCATCGCGGCGCTACTGGCGAATGCGGGCATCGCGGTCACGAAGTTCATCGCCTTCGCCTTCTCCGGTTCGAGTTCGATGCTCGCCGAGGGCGTGCACTCGCTGGCGGATGCCGGCAACCAGGGTCTGTTGCTTCTCGGCGGTCGCCAGTCCCGCAAGAAGGCCGACAAGGAGCACCCCTTCGGGTACGGCCGCGAACGCTACGTCTACGCGTTCGTTGTGGCGATCATCCTGTTCTCTGTCGGTGGCGTCTTCTCGATCTACGAGGGCATCGACAAGCTGCAGCACCCGCATGAGCTCGAGGTGCCGTGGCTGCCGATCCTGGTGCTCGCGATTGCCATCGGGCTCGAGTCGTTCTCCCTGCGGACCGCGATTCGGGAGTCGAACCGATCGCGAGGCAAGAAGGGCTGGATCGCGTTCGTGCGCCACGCGAAGCAGCCAGAGCTGCCCGTTGTGCTCCTCGAGGATGTCGCGGCGCTGCTGGGTCTCGCGTTCGCCTTCGTCGGAGTCGGGCTCACGATCATCACCGGAAACTCGATCTGGGATGCGATTGGAACACTCTTCATCGGTGCCCTGCTCGTCACGGTCGCCATCATCCTCGGTATCGAGACGAAGAGCCTCCTCGTCGGCGAGGGAGCGACGACAGAGGATGACACGCGCATCCGCGAGGTGTTCAACGCGAGCAGCCGCGTCGAGTCGCTCATCCACATGAAGACGCTCTACCTCGGCCCCGACGAACTCATGGTGGCCGCCAAGGTCGCCTTCGCGCCCAAGTCCAAGCTCGGTGACGTCGCCCTGTCGATCAATGAGCTGGAGTCGTCGATCCGCGAGGCCGTCCCGGCTGCCCGAGTCATCTACATCGAGCCGGACGTCTACCACGCACCCGGCGAGGGCAACCCCGCGACCGACACGATCGTCATCAAGGGAATCGACTAAGGCGAGCCTGCCCTAGCTGGCCCTGCGCCTCTCTTCGGGCCACCATGGGTGCATGGACATCCTGCACTCGATCCTGCTCGCCTCCCACCTCGTGGGCATGGCGCTCATCGTCGGCATCTTCCTGGTGCAGATGCGCAAGGACTCCGGATTCTCCGTCACTCCCGTCCTGGCCGGTGCGATCGTGCAGCTCGTCTCGGGGCTCGCGCTCGTCGGCGTGGCGGAGGCGGGCGATCACGACCTCAACTACGTGAAGATCGCCACCAAGCTCGTGATCGCGCTCGCCGTTCTCGTGGCCGCCATCCTCGCCTACCGCGCGAACAAGAACGGTGGCCGTGTCAAGCCGTTCTTCCACGCTGCGGGCGGTCTCGCCCTGATCAACCTGCTGGTCGCCGTCTTCTGGCGCTAAGCACGCGCGGAGTGCACCGCATCATGGGAGCACCTGTCACGGGAGTACACACTCGGTAACACGGTTACGCCCCGTGTTCGTGTGTGACGGCCGCCCTTGTCCTGACGACGGCGCACACGGACAGTGGTCGCATGACTTCTTCTCGTATCGTGCTGAACGCCTTCGACATGACCTGCGTCACGCACCAGAACCCCGGCCTGTGGCGCCACCCGGACAACCAGGCTGACCGGTACAACACCCTCGACTACTGGCAGAACCTCGCTACCACGCTCGAGCGCGGCAAGTTCGATGCCGTCTTCATCGCGGATGTGGTCGGCCTCTACGACCTCTACCGTGGCACCGCTGCGGCCTCGTTCATCGACGCCGACCAGGTGCCCGTGAACGATCCGCTCTTCCAGGTGCCCGCCATGGCAGCAGTCACGTCGAAGCTCGGCTTCGGCGTGACTGTCGCAGTGACCTACGAGCAGCCCTACCTGCTCGCCCGCAAGTTCTCGACGCTCGATCAACTCACGGGGGGTCGCGTCGGTATCAACGTGGTCACGAGCTATCTCGACAGCGCCGCCCGCAACCTCGGGTTGAAGAGCCAGATCAAGCACGACGACCGGTACGGTCTCGCCGATGAGTTCCTCGACGTCACCTACAAGCTGTGGGAGGGGTCCTGGGAGGACCAGGCAGTGGTGCGCGACCGAGCCAGAGGCGTCTTCACTGACCCCACGAAGGTGCATCCGATCGGGCACGACGGGGAGTACTTCACCGTTCCCGGAATCCACCTGAGCGAGCCGTCGCCGCAGCGCACTCCGGTGATCTACCAGGCCGGGGCATCCAGTCGGGGACGCGACTTCGCCGCCAAGCACGGAGAGGCGCTCTTCATCATCGCGACGAGTCCGGAGCAGGCTCGACCGATCACCGACGACATCCGCGACCGCGCAGAAGCGCAGGGGCGCTCGCGTGACTCGGTCAAGATCCTTACGCTCCTCACGGTGATCACCGGCGAGGACGACGCCGCGGCTCAGGCGAAATACGACGAGCTTGCGTCGTACGCGAGCCTCGAGGGCGGCCTCGCTCTCGCCGGCGGTTGGACGGGCATCGACTTCTCCACCCTCGACCCCGACGTGCCGCTCGAGTACGTGGACAACGATTCTCTGCGCAGCGTGCTGGCGATGTTCACGACCGCCGACCCGGACAAGAAGTGGACGCCGCGCGATGTGGCCTCGTACCTCGCGATCGGCGGACTCGGAAAGGTCATCGTCGGGGGCCCCGAGACCGTAGCCGATGAACTGGAGCGGTGGGTCGAGGTCGGCGGACTCGACGGCTTCAACCTCGCCTATGCGATCACTCCCGGCACGTTCGAGGACTTCGTCGACCACGTCGTCCCTGAGCTCCAGCGACGGGGACGCGTGTGGAACGACTACCCGGAGGAGTCGGATGGCACGTTGCGCTCGCACCTCACGGGTGCGCCGACCGGCCTCGTGACCGATGACCACCCTGCGGCCCGGTACCGCGGAGCGTTCGTCGGTGGAGCCTCCGCCGCCACCGACACCCTGCCCTCGCCGTTCGCGGCCGATGTCGACGTCGTGGCGGAACTCCAGTGACCCTCCGCCCGTTGAAGGTCGTCGCGGTCTGCGGAAGCCTGCAATCGCCGTCGAAGTCGCTCGGCCTGCTCGACGCGATCGTGGACGAGCTCGGCGCGCGGCTCGAGATCGAGACGACCGTCATCAGCCTGACCGACCTCGCTCCGACGCTCGCCGGGTCGTTCAGTAGGAACGTCGTCGACCCTCGACTCGAGGAGGCGCTCCAGGAGATCGAGTCGGCAGAGCTGTTGGTTGTCGTGAGTCCCGTCTATCGCGCGGCGTTCTCCGGGCTGTTCAAGCACCTCTTCGACCTGGTGAACCAGCGGGCGCTCGAGGGCACACCCGTGCTCCTCGCCGCGACCGGCGGGAGCGAACGGCACTCGCTGATCCTGGAGCACCACCTTCGCCCGCTGTTCTCGTTCTTCCAGGCGGTCACACTCCCCCTCGGGGTCTACGGCGTGGAGAGTGAGTTCGAGAACTACCGGGTGGCAAGTCCGACACTGCAGGAACGTGTCGAACGCACGGTCGAGCGGGCGATCCCGTTGATCCTCCACTTGCACCCGGAGGCAAGCAAGGCACTGCCGACAGCGGCCGCGCAGCAGGGCTAGTCGGCGGAGTAGACGCTCTCGCCCCCGATGACCGTCTGCTGAACAATACAGTCGGAGACGTTCTCCAGGGAGAACGGATCGTCGCTGAGCACCACGAAGTCGGCGTTCATCCCAGACCGCAACACCCCGTTGCGGTCCAGGCGCGAGGTGAAGGACGAACCCGAGGTGTAGGCGGCGATGGCCGTGGAGAGCGGTAGTCGCTGCGACCTCATCGACTCGGGCGCGACACCCCGCAGGGACCGATTCACGGCGGCCTGCAGCGCGTCGAAGGGGTTCGGGCTCGACACGGGCCAGTCGCTGCCCGAACTCCAAGGGATGCCGTAGCCGTTCCACGTGGCCAGCTGGGACATGCGTGACATCGCCTCGGCCCCCACGTACTTCTCGTACTGCGCGAAGTCGAGGAAGTCGTCAGCGGTCCACACAAGCTGGAGGTTGGCCGTGACATCCAGCGCGCGGAATCGTGGGAGGTCGTCCGTCGCGACAAAGGTCAGGTGCGCGATCTGGTGACGGGTTCCGCGGTACCCGTTGGCCTCGCGCGCCGCCTGGACGGCGTCGAGGGCCTCCCGCACGGCCCGATCCCCGAGAGCGTGGAAGTGCACGTCCACTCCGTGAGCGTCCAGTGCGACGAGCGCGCGGTTGAGATCGGCAGGCTCGATCATGGTGCCGCCGTTGTGGCCGAGGGGATTGCCGTCGGCGTCACAGTAGTTCTCGAGCATGGCCGCCGTACCCGCCTCGTGCACGCCGTCGAGCAGCATCTTGACCGTGGGTGCTCTGAACCGCCCGCGGGAGTATGCCTCGCGTCGTTCGAGGATCGAGTCGAGCTGTTCGAGACCGCGGGTCCTGTCCCAGTAGATCGCACCCGCGACGCGCGCGGTGAGCGTGTCATCCTCTGCCAGCCGAAGGTAGACCCGGCCCACGTCGACGGTACCGAACTCGCTACCGAGGAGAGCGTCCTGCCAGCCCACGACGCCGAAGCGGTGGAGTACCTCCTGCGCGGCGAGCACATCCTGCGCGGCATCGCTCTCGCTGGGCGGCCCCGCCAGCTGCCGCACGAGTTGGATCGCCTCCTCGTTGATCAGACCGCTCGGGCTGCCGTCCCGGAACTTCTCGATGTGGGCGTCCTGCGCGGTCGCCGCGGCATCGATGATGCCGGCCTGCGTCAGCGCGGCGGTGTTGGCGAGGGCGCCATGCTGGTCGCTGTTGATCATGAGGACCGGGCGGTGTGCGATGACGGCGTCGAGGTCGCGACGCGTGACATGCGTGTTGGCGACGAGGATCGCGGAGTAGCCGGTCACCATCAGAAGACCGTCGCCTGGGTGCGCTCGATCGAACTCGCGGATCCTCGACCAGTAGTCCTCGACGGAGGGCAATCCCGAGACGTCGCAGCCCCGTTCGCGACCCCCACCCAGGAGGGGATGCACGTGCCCGTCCACGAAGCCGGGCATCACGAACCGTCCCTCGAGGTCGACAATGCTCCAGCCGTCGGCGGCGTCCGGTTGGTCGAAGCCGACCGAGGACACCATCCCGTCCTCGACCGTGAGCACCGTACCGAACGGCGCGAGCGGGTCGCCGGTGTGAATTCGTGCGTTGACGTAGGCAGTCCTCGTGTTCACGAGGCCGATACTAGGGGTCGCCGTGACCTCACGGGGCGAGGCCCGCTAGCGACGTTGCTCGAAGAATTCGGTGAGCATGGCGACTGACTCCGACTCGCGGATGCCCGCCACAACCTCCACACGGTGCGGCAGTCGACCGTCCCTCAACAGGTCGTAGGCGCTGCCGGCGGCACCCGCCTTCTCGTCCCAGGCGCCGAACACCACGCGGGGGATGCGCGACTGCAGGATGGCTCCCGCGCACATCGAGCAGGGCTCGAGGGTGACGATGAGAGTTGTGTCATCCAAACGCCAACTGCCGAGGCGCGCCGCCGCGGCACGGATCGCGACGAGTTCGGCGTGCGCCGTGGGGTCTGCGTCAAGTTCGCGGCGGTTGCGGCCCGCGCCGAGCACGGTGCCCGTGGCATCCACGACGACGGCGCCCACGGGAACATCGCCGGTGCCGGTGGTGAGGGCGGCCTCGGCAAGGGCGCGGCCCATCCACTCCTCGTACAGGTTCGCAGCTGGCCGGTTCACAGTAGATTGAGCCTATGCGAGTGCACGTAGCCGACCACCCCCTGATCACCCACAAGCTCACGGTGCTGCGTGACCAGACCACGCCGTCGCCGACCTTCCGCGCACTCGCGGAGGAACTCGTGACGCTCCTCGCGTACGAGGCGACTCGCAACGTGCGTGTGCACGAGGTCACGATCCAGACGCCGGTGACGCAGACCACCGGGCTCGCGATCAGCGACCCGAAGCCGCTCGTGGTACCGATCCTGCGCGCTGGTCTCGGGATGCTCGAGGGCATGGTCAAGCTCGTACCGACGGCCGAGGTCGGGTTCCTCGGCATGGTGCGCAACGAGGAGACCCTCCAGCCCGACATCTACGCGGAGCGTCTGCCCGACGACCTCTCCAACCGCCAGTGCTTCGTGCTCGACCCGATGCTCGCGACGGGCGGGTCGCTGATCGCTGCGATCAACTACCTCTTCGAGCGCGGCGCCCAGGATGTCACGGCCGTCTGCCTGCTCGGAGCACCCGAGGGCCTCGCCGCCGTCGAGAAAGCCACGGAGGGTCGCGAGGTCACGATCGTGCTGGGCGCGCTGGACGAGAAGCTCAACGAGGTGGGCTACATCGTTCCCGGCCTCGGGGACGCCGGCGACCGGCTCTACGGCACCGTTTAGACCTTGATGGTCGCCACACTGTGTGGCATAGTTCTACCCATGACTGTTCGCGCTCGCGCCCTGACCACCTCCGAGGTGATGGGTTTCAGCGCGTCCATGTGTTGTCGAATGTGTGCGTAATCGGCTCCGCTGCCGAGTCACCGTTCGACGTGACTCCCGGGTCTTCGCCCTCATAACGGCCTGACCTGTAGCTCCACCCGCAGTACCCCGAAGGATCACAACCCCATCATCACGGGGCCCTTCACCCCCAGCTCAAGGATCACAAACACAATGTCTCTTGCAACGATTTCTCGTGCACCCCTGTCCGTCGTTCCTCCCACCCCCGAGCCCGCTGAGGCGCCCCGCCTTCGCGCCGTTCCCTCGGGAACCGAGGCCCGCGGCTTCGTCCTCTACGTCGGCATCGACGAGGCAACCGCCCTCGCCGCCGGCACGTCCCTCGGCGCTCTGGTCGAGAAGCTCAAGGGTGTACTCACGGAGGCGGTTCCCACCATCGAGACCCATGCCGCCGTTGCGCTCGCACCCGTGGGTGCCGGTGGACGGGACGTCGACGTGGTGCGCCTCGCGCTGAACGACCCGTCGGCACTCGCCCGCCACCGCCAGGTGGAGGAGCCCACCCCGAAGCACCGCACGGGTGTCGTGGTCGACATCTCCCGCAAGCGCGTCGTGCTCGACGGCGACCCGGCCGCACTCACGTACAAGGAGTTCGAGCTGCTGCAGTACCTCGTGCTCCGCGAGGGCCGCACCATCGACCGCTCAGAACTGATCTCCTCCCTCTGGTCAGCCAGCGATGACGAGATCCCCAACGAGCGCACCATCGACGTTCACGTGCGTCGCCTGCGCTCCAAGCTCGGTGACTACGAGGACATCGTGCGCACTGTGCGCGGGGTCGGCTACCGCTTCGACCGTCACGCGGACGTTTCGATCCGCCAGGCCTCGACGCCCAGCCCCGACTTCTTCTAGAAGCCAAGAATCGTTCGAAGGGCCCTGCGCCGCGGCATCGCCGCCGGTACAGGGCCCTTCGTGACGCCGGGGCCGGTCACCCCGAATTGTGACCGGCCCCGGCTCTTCCCACTCCGACTACCCTCGGTCGGTGGCCTCGTGTGACACGACAGCGTGAGCATCCGCCCCGCCACGGACGGATGTCGCTCGGCGGATCAGCGAGATCAGGCCGAGCACCAGCCCGAGGAGGAGCACCGCCCCCGCCGCGAGCGCGGCACCGATGGCCGGGGTGCTACCGGTGAAGGCGAGACCGCTGCCCGCCCCCGGCGTGTCCCCCGAGATGGCCGGGTACAGGTTCGTCACGGTGATGGTCTGGCCATCGTGCGTTGCAACCACGACACCGTCGGTGTCCCCGCCCTCCGTGCTGTCATCGGTGTCACTGACCGTCATGATCACAGTCTCGGGAACGTTCGTCTCCGTTGCTGCGCACTCAGTGCCGACAAGAACCTGGATGGTGCGGGACTCACCGTTCGACAGGGTGAATGCCTCATCGGCCTCCTCGAGGGGGTAGGCGAGGCCATCCCTCGTGCACTCGAGCTCGAAGGTGAACGGACCTGCGGACCCAACACCCTTGACGATCTTCTCGACGGTGATGTCGGCGAGGTCGAACGTGTTCGTTGCCGTGATGGTGAGGGTCTGCGCGGTCTCGCTGGTGCCGACGACGGCCGCACTCTCGAAGGAGTCGTGGTCCACGCTCGACGTATCCGCACCGTGGGCCTCCGTCTCCTCGCCGAAGCAGTGGGCGCCGAGCGGAAGCCCCACGGGGTCGCCCTCGCTGTCGAGCACCGCCACCGTCTGTCCACCGCGGACGAGAACCGTACCCGAGTAGACCGTGCCGAGAACTGTCTCGCCCGCCTCATTCGTCGTCTCAACCTGGCAGGTGACGAGCACCTCGAACTCGAGGTCGGTGACGAAAGTGAGGTCTGCGGCGTCGCCCTCAAGGACCTTGGCAACCTGCACGACACCACTCGAGAAGTGGTTCGTGAGCTCGGCGATCACGGTGGCATCGTCCACGATCTCCACGGTGATCGGTGCTGGCGTGACATCCGCCCCGCCGTTGTCGGTCTCCGTGACGGTGCAGCTGGCGCCGGCAGGCAGGTCACCGATCACCTCGCTCGTGACAGTGGTCGCACCCTCGATCGGGGTCAGCGTCACGGTCTGGCTGAGGACCTGCTCTCCCTCGAACGTGCAGACAACATCAAAGTCGAACGGACCAGCACCAAAGGCGTCGCCGCCGGGACCGGTGATCACCTTGTTGATGACGAGACCGCCGAAGAACTGGTAGCCGAAGTCGACGTCGTTCGTCTCCGAGTTCACACCGAGCGTGAAGACGCCCGAGTTGCTGTCCAGCGTGCCGTCAAGGTCGTAGGTGTTGGCGGAGCCGGCGGGCGGAGTTGCGACCACCCGGTATGAGCCAGAGGGCAGTCCCGTGAAGGAATAGGTGCCGTCCGCCGCCGTGACCGTGGTCAGGGGGGTGACACCATCAAGGGCGAAGATGGGCGTGCCCACGGCATCCTGCAGCGCGAGGGTGACCCCTGCGATGCCGGGTTCGCCGTTATCCGTTCCATCGCCATCCTCATCGCGCCACACGGTGCCGGTGATGTCGCTGGCTACCACGTCGACGAGTGCGGGCGGACCGGCCGGGTAGTCAATGCCCGCCGTCGGATCGACGGGATCGATACCGACTCGGCCGGTGATGGTGTTGGCGTACACGTCGTCCTCGAGCTGGCCGACAACGGCGAGTGCGACCTTGAGGCCGCCGACGCCTGCCTCGCCCGCAGCGAACTCCGGCATGGAGACGCGCAGCGCTGTCACTCCCGTGATGCTGGCGAAGTTGCCGTCGGTCGGCGCAGCGATCCAGGTTGTTGCCGTTGCAGGCGCTGTCCCCACACTCGCCGGTGCATCCGTCGTGTACTCGAGCGTGTAGGTGCCGGCCTGCGCTCCCACCATGGTGGCGGTCGACAGGGTGGCGGTGCCGTTGAACGAGGTTCCACGGCCATCTCCGTTGTACGGGAGCACGTCGACGAAGGACGTCGGACCCTGAGCCTCGGACTGGAAGTTCACCCACGAGCTCGTCCACGAGACGATCGGCTCACGAACCTCGATCTGCGGGTCATCGGCAACCTTCGTCTTGGCGAGGATGTTCGCCTGGCCGACGGTGGTCACGGCCGACGCCGAACGAGTATCGACGGCCTGGTTGTTCTGGTCAGCGGAAACCGTCGCCGTGTTGATGATCACACCCGTTGCTGGTCGCACGAGCGACGTGGTTGCCGTGAAGACGATGGGCGCAAGCGGCGTGCCCGTAGTGACCTCTCCGCCACCCGCGTAGGTGAACTCGAGTGAAATTCCGGAGACGTCGTCTGACGTGCCCTGGATCCCGTCAGGGCCAGGATCGCCCGGCGTCTGCACCACGGACCACTCCGAGCTCAGGCCCGACGTGTTGACGGAGACGACCGAGGTGGGCAGCTGGTCGACAACCGTGAGGCCGGTGACTGCCGAGGGCGAACCCCCGAGGGGCACACTCAGGGTCGGCGTGAGTGTGTAGGTGAGGGTGCTGCCACTCGTGATGGCCGGCAGGTCCACCGTCTTGCCGATGGCGAGCACGCTCGTCGACGTGTTCACGAACCGCGTGACCGGGGGCACGCTCGCGACCTGGTCGACGAGGTATCGAGCCGTGTCCGGCACTGTGACGTCGGGAAGGGCAACGATGTCAAGCGGCACGGAGGCGAGGAACCACGGATTGGTGAACTCAGCATCGGGGGCGCCGTTGCCGACGTAGCGAATGCTGATACCGCGAACTGTCGACACGGAGAAGGCTGGATCAGTGCGCGGGAACCAGGTGAGGGCCGCCGGGTCACCGGTCGAGCCGTCCTGGTTGGTGTAGAGAATCTCGTACTCCGAAGACGGCAGGGCTGCGGTCGGCGAGCCACCGACATAGATGTCGGACTCCGCCCCGTGCAGTCGCTGCTGGGTGGGATCCCAGAAATCGAAGATGCGGACGTTGGTGGCCGGGAGCACACCGCCGGTCACCTGGTCGCGAAGGCCGAGGTAGAAACGGGAGAACACAACAGCGCCCGGGCTGACGATCCGACCGGTGACATCGGTGTAGTTCGGCGAACCCCACGGGTCGATGTTGTAGACCGGATTCTGCGGATCGTTCGCCGCCAGGAGTTCCTTGCCGTACGCGGCAATGCCCTCACCGAGGATCGGACCCTGCACGCTGCCGATGGCCGTGTTGTTGGAGAGGTCGACGTCGGTGGCGTCCTCGGCCTGAACTCCCGCAGTGTTCTCGATCTCGATGAACGCGGGGGTGTCGTTCTCCGTCGGCAGTTCCGACGCCCTGAACCACATGCGCATGGTTGCACCCCACGGGACGTTGCCGACATCGGTGGCACCCGACACGGAGATGTCGGTGCCGATGAGGGTTGCAGTGCCCTGGGAGACCTCAATCACTTCGAGGTCGGTCGTTGCGATGGTGGGGGTGATGGCGAAGTTGTCATCAATGAGGAAGGGATCCGGGAACGAAGCTGGAGTGGATCCGTAGAGTGCGGTGCCGGTGGGCTGGTTGATCGCAATACGGAAGTCGATGTACATCGCGTTCTCGGGACCAGACCCGAAGTCATGCTGGGCGAAGGACTGGGCGCGGTAGAGGTACTTGGCGAGGTCCATCTTCGGCTCGCCGACGACCGTGACGGGCGGCGCGGTCACCGTGACCGGTCCGGCACCGTCCTCGACGACGAGGGTGGGCGTGTAGGCAGTGAGATCGGCGGTCGACGACGGCACGGCACAGAGCGGGCCGAGGATGATGATGCTCTGTGAGTCAGGCACACTCACCGTCGCGGTGAGGGTCTGACCTACCGTGGGATCTCCGGTGATCTGGTAGCTGCTCGTGTACAGGGAGCTGTTGCTCTGGAGCGAGCTGAGCGAGCTTGCGGTCCACGTCCAGCCTGCGGGGAGCGTCTGGGAGAAGGTGCCGTCAGTAACACCCGCCGAAGCGAACGACCAGTTGAAGCACACGGTGTCGTTCGTGCCGACAATGCCGTTGGCCGTGCTGTCATCAAGCACGGGGGATGTTGTTGCGTTTCCGTCAGAGGCGACTTCGATGGACGGGCTCTCAATGGACCCCGACGCGGCGAAGGCCGTCTGCGGTAGTGCCACGAGCGCGAGGGTCGCCACGGCGAGAGTGGCGAGACCGGCGCGCAACCGGTGGCTCAGAGTTGGGCGAGTGGCACGGACTGCTGTGCCTGGCGACTGTGGCATGGAACTGACCTAACTGTCTGCGAGAGAGCGGATTCTTAGGGAAGAGAGGAGCGGAAGCCCGTTTCATGACGTGGTTTCCTCAGGAAATGTCCACACAAAGGAGGACTTCGTGGTGCGCAGTTGCTGCGCACAGGATTCTTCTCGGCGAACTCGCAGAAAAATAACGTTTCGGTAACTAGACACTGTTACCTTTCCGTTATACATTCATAGAGCAGAAGTTGTTTGCTGTGGCAGCTTCGGCGGAATGTGATTGCAGGACACTCTTGGTGCAAGGGAGAGGGACGGTTTCTGGCCTCGGAAACCGTCCCTCAATCCTTTTAACGACCAGTCCGGCAACGGCCGCTCGCACGAGACAGCGGGCCGCCCGATCCCGATAATCAGACGACCCGCTGCCCTGTCAACCGGCTAGTTCCGCCGACCGCCGGTCTCTCCCCGTCGTCTCGCGACCAGGTACACGAGCAACCCGCTCAACAGGAGGCCGAGGCCACCTATGGTCGTCGCTGGGTTTGCGCCGAACCCTGTCGAGCCGAGCAGCCCATGCTGGGGGGCCTGGTCCGAGAGCACCGGGAAGCGATTGGTCACCACGATGAGCGATTCATCCGTGGCATCCGCGACGACGACTCCGTCGAGTTCGCCACCTGCGGTGGTGTCATCCGTGTCGTTGAGGAGCACAGCAGCATCCACGGGCACGTCGGTTTCGGTGACCGCACACTCCACACCGTCGAGGACGGTGATGGTGCGCGTCTCGCCGTGCGACAGAGTGAATGCGGCATCGTCGGGATCAAGCGGGTACGGCTCTCCTCCGTCGATCGTGCACTCGAGCTCGAAGGAGTACGGGCCAGCGGGTCCGTTGCCGAAGACGACCTTCTTGACCACGATCTCCGCGACATCGAACGTGTTCGTCGCCGTGATCGACAACTCCTGCTCGGTCTCGCTGGAGGTCACGATTGCGGCGTTCTCGTACGAGTCGTAGTCAATCGCAACCTCGGTGGCGCCACCGTCCTGTGTCTCCTCCGCGAAGCAGTGCGTCCCGATCGGAAGTGCCACGGGGTTGCCTTCGGCATCCTCGATCGCCACCGTCTCGCCTCCGCGAATGATCACGGTTCCGGAGAAGACCGTGCCCAGCACGGACTCCTCCGTCTCGGTGACCGTGGGGACCTGGCACGTGACAAGAACCTCGAACTCGAGCGACGTCACGTACTCCTCGTCCGCCGCGGTGCCCTCAAGAACCTTGCTCAGTTCGAGGTAGCCCACCGAGAACGCGTTGGTGATCTCGGCGATCACGGTGTTCTGCTGATCGTTGTCCACGATCTCCACCGTCACGGGCGCAGGGGTCGCGTCAGCACCCGCAGCATCCGTCTCGGTGACCGTGCACGACGACCCCAGCGGCAACCCACTGATCGGGTCACTCGTGACCGTCGTGGCCCCACCCTCGGGAGTCAGCGTCAGCGAGTCGTTGTACACCTCGACGCTGTCGAGCGTGCACACCACGTCGAACGTGAACGGCCCGCTCCCGAACTCCTCGAGACCCGGACCGGTGATCACCTTGTTGATGACGAGCGAGCCAGCGGTCGTGGCGTTCGCGGTGTCCTCGTCTGTGAGCGTTGCGCCTCCGCCCTGGGGCACTCCGGAGACAGCCGCCGTGTTGGGCGTGATGTTGGCCGTGATACTCGCCGTCTCACACGTGTAGCTCTTGGATGCTCCGGGCTCGAAGTCCGCGAAGGCGGGAACGTCGGTCTCGGTCGCTGCGCACTCAGGAGTGACCAGGTCCGTCACGGCGACGCCCTCAAGATACTGCTCGCCGGTGTTCGTGACGATGATGCGCCACAGAACCGCGGAGGCGTAGGGACGCGCCGTCGTCTCGGTCGTCGGGCCCACACCGTCGACACCGTCGACCGACCAACCACCTTCACCGAGAGCCGCCTCGGGGTCGCAGGAGTTGTCCGCGATGGTGCAGACCTCCTTCTCGATGTCGATGCCCGGCGTCTGCTGCAGGGCGAGGTCGATGGAGAGGTTCGAGAACGGATCCGTGGTCGTCGGGTCGACGATGTCGTGGATGTTCTCGCCGGTTGGCTCGTCGCCGCTCACCGCAGACGTCTGCTCGTTGACGGATGCCGAAAGCGTGAACGTGTTCGAGATGACCGAGCCGCCCGGGCCTCCGATAGCGTCGTGAGACTCATCGTCGTTCTCATCGACTGCGGTCTCACCTGCGCCCGCGGCTGGCGCAGTCGTGATCGAGTAGCCGTCGAGGAGGCCTCCCGCACCGAACAGGCTCGCGGGAAGCTCGACGTGGTAGTCGCCGGGCGGCAGCTCGGTGAAGAGGTACGTGCCGTCGACAGTCGTTGTGGTGCCGACGAGAACGTCGCCGTCCATTCCCTCGTAGTAGAGATTGACGGTGACGCCGTCGGGCACGAGACGGTCGCGTTCCGCGGTGTACAGCCCATCGCCATCGCGATCCTCGAAGATGAGATCCCCGACCGAATGCGAGACCGTACGGACCGTCACGCGGTTGGAGGCGAGGATCTGGTAGTCACCCTCCGCCGACTGGAAGCTCTCGGTGAATGCCGTGAAGCGGTCGGAGTAAAGGTCGCCCGCCGCGTTCGCGTCATCGGAGAAGGGGTTGCCCGTGTCTCCCGCCTGCAGCCCGAACCGGATCGTGAGGCCGCTTGTGGCCTGACTCGTGACGGGCGTGAGGTCTGCATCGCCGACGAACTTGATCGCCGTGACGTTCGAGAAGTCGCCGAGCAACTCGCTCTCGGTGAGCCACGTGTTCTGGGCGTCCTCGTTGAGGTCCTGATGAATGGTCGCCGGATCCTGGATCGAATAGTAGAACGTGCCCGAGTAGGCCCCGCCAGCCATGTTCTCCACGGTCGGCGCCTCCATGAGTTCGAGCTCCCCCTCGAAGTTCGACGCTGGCGATCGGTTGACACCGCCGAGCGGGGTCGCGTCGCCGTTGAACGGGAAGACCTCGATGAACGTCGGAGCACCCACCGTGAGGGTCTGGCTGAAGTTCTGCAGCGACATCGTGTAGCGCTGGTCGTCGTTGAGAACGTCGAGCGGGGCATCCACCGTCTTGCGCAGCTTGAGCTCCCCGGTCTGTTCGAGCGTGACCGTGTGGAGATCACTCGGACGCGTCGGCGAACCCTCGTACTGGATCTGTGCGGAGTTCACGAGCGCCGTCCCCTGTGGTGCAAGCGGGTCGCTCACCGTACAAATACGCCGGTTGGGGACGGGAGTATTGGGCAGCCACTCGCCGAGGTTCCACGTGAGCGTCGTCTGGCCGGGCGACGGGGTGTCGTACTGCACGATGTCAGCCGGCGTTCCCCCGGTGATGCTGGCAGTGCAATCTGGGTCGTAGTCCGCGTAGTTCGGGAGGACGTCGATGATCTGGAGGTTGTCAACGGGCGCAGGATCTTCGCTCGTGCCGTTGACACTCGAGAGGATCTCCCACACGATCGGGTTACCCGCGACCGCGTTGCCTGTGTTGCCGACCGTCGCCGCGCCGTCTCCGATGCCGTCGACCGTGATGGTCTGCTTCTGCAGGGCGAGAGTGGCGCGGGAGATCGTGATGCGGTCACCGTCGCCGTGACCGTTCTCCGGGGATGGCACATAGTTCCGAGCACTCCATTGCCCGCCGTTCACCTCATCCGTTCGGACGCCACCGAAGTTCGCCAGGACGACGCCGGACGGAAGGTCTTCGCCGTCGTTAGGGCCACCGTAGAACTGCGAGCGGATGCGGATGCCGAAGTCGAGACGGTTGACGAAGCCAGCGGGCAGCAGCGTCTCTTCGCCAGTGTCCGGGTCGATGCCGGGGCGGACGCGGATCGCGTTGACCTCGTCGATTCCGCCCGGAACAGCTGTCGGGTCGGTCACCCACCCCGTTTCGGGGGCATCGTCGTCGCAGCGAACGGCGGCCTGTGCGGACCAAGAGCCGAGGTAGCGCCCGGTGGAGGCGTCGAACCCACCCGAGAGCGGATCGTCCGAATCAATGTCGAAGTGCGCAAACTCAATGATCCATTTGGCGTTCCACGCCACCGGGTCTACGCCGTGGTGCGTATCGGGAGAAAGCCACGCCCAGATGTCGTCAGTGCCACCTGTCACAGTCTCCTCGGATGGCACGAGCACAGCCATCGAGTTGTCGAACACATCGCACATGCGTGCATCCGTCGCCGGCGCGAACCCCGTTGATGGATAGAGGACGAAGTGGGTATCGACGACCTGGCCAGGCTGCATCTGCCCATCGCCCGAATGTGTGTTCGTCATTCCCGGATACAGACTCCAGTCCGGTGAGTACAGCTGACTCTGGTTGAGGAAGTACTTTGCCCATCCGATTCCCGGCGGCAGCTTCTGGAAGTACGTCGGGCCGATGACGTTGTCGGACTTAGTCGGCGTGGACGTGTTCGTCCCCGAGGGGTCACAGAAGGGCATCTCTGGATCGGTGATCGCAATGCCGTCGACCGACTCGGGCTCGCACCATCCGGGCTCCCGGCCGTCGCCGAAGTTGCTCGCACCCGAGATGCCATCCGGATCGAAGTCACCGACGCGATTGAAGAGGGCGAGGCTGCCCGTCTCATTGTTGGGGTCACCGTCTGCGTTCTCGATGGAGGCGAGCGGGATGAAGACCTGCACGCGCCACGACGCGACGTAGTACGGTCCCGCCGAGAGGTCGATCTCACCGGCAGCCTTCGTCGGATAGCGCGTACCGCTGAGATCGATGTCGTCGAGTGTCATCGTGTAGTCGCTCGTGAGGTCCGAGGGATCGCTCCGCTCCATCGTGCACGTTCCCGAGTTGGGAACCGTGTATTCGAGAGGGAAATCACCGAATGGCCCGCTCATGCCACCGACGGTGCCGTACCAACCGTTGTGGCTGGGGTAACACTGAGTGATCGCGTACTCGAAGCCGGGATAGGGGTTCACGCCGTCGCCGAGGAGAGCGAAGACATCCTCGGTCATCGTGACGGGTTGCTCGAAGGCCTCCACGCCCACGCGCTTGTTCGTCTTGATCTGGATGACCGCGTACGTGTAGTAGCCGGGCTCCTGTCCGCGTCCGATGTCTCCGTACCCTTCGTCCTGGTTGAAGAAACCCTTCTTCTCGATCTCATACGCGGGGGCAGCGGTGATGTCGATGGGGCCGTATGGGTACTCCACCGTGGGAACGGCGGTCGGGACATCCGTCGCCTCGGGGTCAACCGCGTAAGCGCGGGCGATCGTGTCGAACGATGATCCGTTGGGCGACTCGGCCGAGATCTTGACGACTGGTTGGATGGTGACGGCGTCACCGGTCTGGGTCCACTCGCCCAGGTTGCAGCGCAGGGTCACCGAGGTCGTACCCGCCGGCGCTGGCTGTCCTTCGGGAATGACGGTGCCGTCCTGATCGACGATGGCGCTGGCCGGGGATGCACCGCCGCCGCCCGCTGGCTTGCAGCGCGCGGGGATCCGCACGAAGTTGGCAAGGGCTCCATCATGGAGCTCGATGGTCTGCTCGAGGATGACCGCCTCGAGGGACTGGGCAAGGTCGTCGAGGCTGGAACCTGCGACGGCCCAGGTGAAAGTGACAAGGTCCGCCGAGCGCACGACGTTGTCGTCGATCGCACAGTCGTTTCCTGCCTGAGGACAGACCGAGTCGAAGGGCGTCGTGCCCGTGTATACGGCCGGGCCACCGAGCGCGGAGTCGCTCGGGAGGGTGAGGTCGAGGTACCAGTCGGGACGAACGAGCGTGTTCACCACGGTCGTGCTGCCGGCGGCGAGAGTGAGCGGCGCGGAGAGTCCGACCTGCTCGTCGACCGTGCGCGGGGTCTGGTTGGCGCCCGCGGCATCCGTGATCGAGTAGCGCGCGTCCGAGACCTCCGCCCTGACCTGCACGACGCCGTCAGGACAGATGGGGCCTAGGTCGATGTCCGCGAAGGACCAGGCGCCCGTGGCATCCGAGGTCGTCGACAGGATGCTCGTGCCGGTGGCCACGCAGACCACGTCGACCTGCACGCCCCCATGGCCTGCCTCCACTGTGCCGTCCGCGGTGGACGCGTCGATGGAGCCGTTCGCGTTGGTATCGAGCGTCACCGTTCCGGAGAGGCTCGTGATCACCGGATCGGCGGAGGCCATCGTCGGGACGGCCGTGACCAGAGCCAGGGCGGCGATCACCGCCACGACGGTGCGGACACGGGCGCGGAGGGTCAGCGTTTCGGGCATGTGGGACTCCAAGGTTGTTCCCCAATCGCGGATACTCGGGTTGCGGCGCCCGATGTGCACATCAGTTCGCGGGAACGTCAGTTGGCGGCCAGTGTGAAGGACCGTCACGTCGGCATCAAGCGACTCCGTGCACGATGCAGGTCAAACGGGGTACACGGCACCCTCGTGCGGGGGCCAGATTTGTGACACGTGACCGCCCTGTCACCCTTGCAGTGCTACAGGACACTTCCGGGGGATCACCAGCAAATCCGCGGGGGATCAGTGCTTTAAACGCTCCATGCGTGGCACCCCTGAGGAGGCCAACACTTCCGGGGTGAATGTGAGGGTGAAGATTAGACAGCGTGGCCGTTTGTACCCCTGGTCCAGTCCATCAGGCCCGCCTTGGTGGCCTTGATCAGAGCGGTTTCCCTTCCATCCGCGCCCAGAGCCCGGTAGACGGAGCGCAGGTGGGTCTTGACGGTGTTGCGGGAGAGCGAGAGCCTCTCCGCGATCGCGGAGAGGGAGGATTCCTCCGCGAGCACCCCCAAGACGCGTCGCTGTGCCGCGCTGAGGACGGGCCTCTCACGCAGCTCAAGCGCGGGAGTTGTGCCTGGCGGCACCATGGCGGAGAAGACTCGCTCCGCACCGGGCAACTCTCGCGATACGAGTTCAATGCTCGACCGGGTGATGAAGGCGACCGGCAGGGTCGTACCACTCGTGTCGTTGAGCGAGGAGAGTCGCCGGAGTGCCGCCTGTGCCGTTGCCGTATCGCCGATGCCGAGGGCCGCGATGACCAGCATGCCGTGAGCGGCGGCCAGGAACCGCTCTGTCATGTCCGGCGATCGTTGCGTGAGTACGGGTGCGAGCAGCACGAATGCCGATGCCAGATCCCCGCTGAGCATATGCTCTCCGGCCGTGATCATGCGGGGTGACAGTGACGACCCGGACAGGTCGACTGAGTCCGCGGATCGTGCTCGTCCCAGACGAACGAGGCACGCGACGCGGACCCAGTCCACCCAGTCGCGGAGGAACGGCGCGGCCTTGTCATCCTGCGAGACCGCCGTCACCATGGCCAGCGCAAGCTCGGGCTGCCCGTGAGTCAACTCGATGATGGACTCGACGAAATCGATGAGCGTGGCGAGATCCCTCGTGACTCGCTCGCGCGCGTCGGTCACGGAGCGACGCGCCTGATCTGCCCGCCCCCGATCGGCACCCAACACCGCGCGACCGAGTGCGACCCAGCTGCCCACCGTGGAACGAGCGAGCCTCGGCTCGATGAGCAGACGATCCACCTCGTCCAGGATCCGCTCGGCGCCGATTCGATTGCCGCAGAGGGCCTCGACGGCGACACCGATCGCCCGCCCGGTAAACCACCCTGACGAGCCGCGTGGCGCGAGAGCCGACGCGTCAGAAAGGAGCGCACGCGCCCGGTCGAGCTGACCGACATAGAGAAAGGCGAGAGCGAACTCCGCCATCATTCCGCCCACGACGCTCGTTCGCGGCGGCAAGAGACGCTCGGGCCCGAGGATGCTCATCCCCTCGTCCGCTGCGACAGCCGCCAGCTCGTACATCCCGAGTCCGCGAAGCGCCCTCGCTCGGAGGAACACATCCCACGAGCGTTCGGCCGCTCCACCAGCGACAGCCCGAAACGCGCGCACACCCTCGGCGCCCGGCAAGGTCGTGAGGGCGGCGCGCCACCACGTCTCCCCGCGCCGATGATCTCCGAGTTCCGTCGCGCACTCCGCCATGAGCGCACACAGCGTCGCACTGCGCCCGAAGATGGCGCGATCCGCGCGCTCGAGGAGACTCACCGTCTGCGCCGGCTTCAGCGCCACGATCTCGCGCCAGTACTCGCGGGCAGTGAGCGCTGCACGGTCGGGCTGGGCCGCGTCGATCCAATGGCCGAGCGCGTCGACCGCATGCTCTGCATCGACCAGTTCCGCGGCGACACTCGCGTGCGCGAACCGGAACGGCAGCGGCGACGCGTTTCGGAACTCCTCGGACAGCACGGCGCGCCAACTGGGGGCGAAGGCGAACTCGCCGTCGGCCAAGACTCCGAGGCCGAGACGCGCGAGCTCCGCGAGCAGAGCCCGATGATCGGACGGTGAGAAGCCGGGAAGGGGTGAGCCCTCGGGGATCCTCTCGGGCACAGCCATGTGCTGGATCGCGCTGACGACCAACGGATCGATACCCTCGAGGGCCTCGGCCAGTACCGAGGATGCCGCGGCTCGCGCGGCGGGAGCGAGGCTCATCCCCTCCTCCTCGACGAGGGCCGCTGCAGCGATGCATACGAGGGGAAGTCGCAAGATGTCGAGTTCCGCGGGAGCAGGCCGCACCCCGAGCATCTCCTTCACTTCGTCATCGTCGAACGCGAGGTCGGAGGGACCAAGGCGAACGATGTCGTGGCGAACGCGGACGAGACGGTTGCCGAGCGCGCCGACCGAACGACCCGCGACGATCACACGGAGCTCGGGATACCGCTCGACAAGGGACAGGACCGTCTCGGCGGCGCCCTCGGGAGCTCGCTCGAACTGGTCGATGGCACCGACGCGCACCGTCGGATCCGACTCGATCGCGGCGAGGAAGAACTCCCACGCTCCGGGAGCGCCGGCATCCTCCACGAAGACCGAGTCGGGGATCGTGCTGATCCACTCGCGCAGGGCCGTCGTTTTACCACTGCCGCGGCATCCTTCAAGGACTCCGATAGCAGTCACGCTCGAGAGCCCTGCGTTCAGCCTCGAACGAACCACATGTCTTTTGAGCTGGCGAAGTCGCAAGGCGCGCACCCCCGTGCGAATCTCAGTGCGGAATTCGACTGCGGTGCCCCAACACCATCTACCCCGTCATCGTAACCCACTGTCCCGGTTTCTCTGAGGGATTTTCGGGCCTGCTCAACGCGGTTGGTATGACCGCGTCGTAGAGTGGGGTGGTGAGCGACAGAGCTGCATCCATCGCCGCCTGGGAGGCACTGTTCCGGGCTCAGGTTTCTGTGTTGCGCCAGTTGAATGCCGAGTTCCCCACCGACGAGATCTCGTTCACCGAGTACGACGTGCTGTTCAACCTCAGTCGACAACCGGACCGCCAACTGCGCATCCGTGACCTCAACAAACACCTCCTGCTGTCACAGCCGAGCGTGAGCCGCCTCGTCGATCGACTTGCGTCGAAGGGCTACGTCAGCAAGGAATCCGACCCCGGCGACGGTCGCGGCACGGTCGCGCGACTCACCGACTCAGGCTTCGAACTGTTCCGACGCGTGGCGGTTCAGCATGCGGACTCCATCCAGCGTCGCGTGGGTTCAGCACTCAGCGTCGACGAGCTCCACACGCTGACGAAGATCTGCGACAAGCTCCGCCTCGAGACCCAACCGCACGAATGACCCGGCCGGTTATCGCGTGGCTGCGGGACGACCTGCGCCTCGCCGACAATCCGGCGCTGACTGCGGCGATCGATCACGGGGGACCCGTCATTGTCGTCTACGTGCTCGATGAGGAGAGCCCGGAGGTTCGCCCCCTCGGGTCGGCGAGCCACTGGTGGCTGCATCATTCGCTCGAGCGGTTCTCGGAGCGTCTCGACGGGGCGCTGGTGCTGCGCCGTGGCCCGGCAGAAGACCGGATCTCCGAGCTCGTGGAGGAAACGGATGCCGCGGCCGTCTACTGGAACCGCCGCTACTCGGGTGCCCGCGAGATCGACGCCCGCCTGAAGTCACGCCTGCGCGACGCCGGGCGAGAAGTGACGAGCCTCCACGCGAACCTGCTGCACGAACCGTGGACGATCACGAACGGCGAGGGAGGCCAGTACCGCGTCTTCACACCGTTCTGGAGGGCGTGCCTGGAGCGCGAAGTACGGGAGCCACTGCCCGCCGCGGACCCCGCGGCGCTCACGGGAGGCTCCGGCATCCGTTCCGATTCGCTCGAGAGCTGGGGCCTGCTGCCGACCCGGCCCGACTGGGCTGGGGGCCTGCGCGAGACGTGGACACCCGGAGAAGCGGGAGCGACCGAACGGCTCGAGGCATTCCTCTCGGAGGGCCTTGCGCAGTATGACCGCCGCGACGAGCCCGCGGTGCCCGCAACCAGTCGACTGAGCCCGCATCTGCGCTTCGGCGAGATCAGTCCGTTCCAGCTCTGGCATCGGGTTCGCGGGGTTGAGAGTACGTCCGCGCACTTCCTCCGCGAGGTGGGGTGGCGCGAGTTCAGTTGGAACCTGCTCTACCACCAGCCCGACATTGCGACCGTCAACGTGCGGAGAGACTTCGACGCGTTCGGCTGGTCAGAGCCGGATGCCGCGACGCTTGAGTCCTGGCAGAAGGGGCTGACGGGCATCGCTCTCGTCGACGCCGGCATGCGCGAACTCTGGCACACGGGCTACATGCACAACCGCGTCCGAATGGTCGTGGCGAGCTTCCTCGCGAAGAACCTGCTCATCGACTGGCGCATCGGCGAACAGTGGTTCTGGGACACGCTCGTGGATGCCGATGAAGCCAACAATCCGGCGAGCTGGCAGTGGGTGGCGGGCTCCGGACTCGACGCGGCGCCCTACTTCCGGGTGTTCAACCCGGAGCTGCAGGCCGCCAAGTTCGACCCGGACGCCGAGTACATCTGCCGCTGGGTGCCAGAGTACGGAACGCCCGGCTACCCCGACCCGATCGTTGACCTGCAGCAGAGCCGCAAGGATGCACTCGCCGCCTACGAGGCGGTCAAGGCCGCGCGTTAGAGCTGACCGTCGCTGAGCGACGTCTCGCGCGCGGAGGTTTGTGCACCGCGCGGTTATTCACTCATCGCGCCAGCCGCAAACCTCCGCGCGGCCCGTCGTCCCCGACGGCTACTCGGTGTCTGTCGCGGACTCCTTGGGACGCAGGCTCAGCATCAGCACGCCTCCGAGAGCAAGGAGGAGGATCGCTAGGGCGACGCCGGCGACGGGGAGCGAGAGGCCCGTGCTCGCCAGGACCCTGTCGGCGTCCTTGACGGCGGTATCCACCGTCTCCTCGACCACCTTTTCGAGGTAGGTGAGGAAGTTCGACTGCGAGAAGGCGTCGCCTCGCGTCACGGTGGCGTCATCCTGCATGATCCTTGCGATGTTCGGGATCGACTCCGCCGTGAGTGGAGCGACGGCCGTA
The DNA here is from genome assembly GCF_013410945.1 of Leifsonia sp. AK011. Lineage (NCBI taxonomy): Bacteria > Bacillati > Actinomycetota > Actinomycetes > Micrococcales > Microbacteriaceae > Leifsonia > Leifsonia sp. AK011. Next base: position 158,669 of record NZ_JACCCH010000001.1, read on the forward strand.
TACGTCAGGCGGATCCCTGAGTTGGAGGTGAAGTCGGTGATCAGACCACGAATCCCTGAAGAGTTGGACGTGAACTCAGGGCACTCCGTGACCCCGACAGTGCCAGGGGAGAGAACGTTGTCTGCCGACGTCAGTGATCGGCATGTGAGGTTCGAGTACCCGGTCGGATTCGTTGGCACGAGGATCGAGTCGAGCTCATCGATGAAACTCGCGGAGGGGAGCGTCGCACCAGTATTGACGATGTCCACCGTGAAGGTAACGACCTCACCGGCCTTCACGACGACGGGGTTCACCCGCTTGTTGAGGGCGAGGGCACTTCCCGGCGGAGTGGTGACGCTCGCACTCGCGTTGACGACCGGCCAGGCTCCCCCGATCGCCGTCTGGTCCGCGAGGAAGTAGGCGATGTTCGACGACGACCCCGAGTAGGTCGAGGGGTAGTGGACCACAACCTGGAAGGTCACACTCGAGCCAGCGGGCATCGTCTGCTGGCCCGCCGTTCCCCACACGAAGTCAAACTGGGCTGGGCCCCCTGATAGGCCGGTGAAGGTGATGGGGCCCGTCGACCCGTCCGCGAAGCGGCGCTGATCCTCGCGCGGAGTGAACGTGGGGCAGAGGGCACCCAGCGTCGTCGCCGTGCAGGTGATCGTGGCAGGCGCGTCGGTCGAGAAACCGTCGATGAGACGCGGCAGGTCGAGGAAGCTGGCGCTCGTGTTGGTGACCACGACCTCGTACGTGACCTGACGATCGAGCGGCATCGTCGGGGTGAGTGCGGTCTTCGTGATCGCGAGGGTGTTGGTGCATCGAGTGATCTCGAGGGGCACGAGCACCTCGGTGGAGTCATTCGACACGTTCCGGTCGAATGTCGCGGGTATCGTCGATGCACCGATCGTGGCGGTGACCCTCATGTTCGCCACCGTCGCTGTGGTCGCGCCTGGTCCTGTTCCAAACGCAACACTCGTGGGCACGCAACCGGCTTCGGTGTACCGCTCGGCGAGTTGGGCAACCTTGTACGTCGAGATGAAGTCGAGGGAACTACCAGCAGGCATGAGCGGTTGCTGGCCCGCCTTCCAGTAGCCTTGCCACCCACTCATCGCAACGACGCCACCTCCACCATTGCCGGAGCTCGCGCTGAGCAGCGGAGGACATGTTGCTCCGCCATGGGCGGTGCAACGCACACCCGTATCGAAGGATGCCGCCACCTGTCCGCCGATCAAGTAGTCGTCGGTGAAGGGAATACCGGTCGGGTCACCGTCCGCGTGCCGGAACCAGCGGTCGATCGTGCTGGTCGTGAACAAGGCGCCACTACTGGGCATCTGAACTCCCTGTCCCAGGTAGTACGAGGTGTACGCGGGGGAGGGCGTCTGGTTGGTGAAGGACGTGCGGAAGTAGAGCGTCTGCCCGGGCTTGGCCGGGCCGACGAGCGGAATCGTGGCAGCAGGGTCGGTGAAGGGACCGGTCTGCTGCACGGAGTCGTCGTGGCTTTCCGCACACGGCGAGCCAACGTCCGTCTGCGTGATCACGCGGCGAGCGTTGTTGCCCTGAGTCTGTTGGTTGGTCGTGTATACCCCATTCGGCACGAAATTGGTGTCGATGAAGCTCAGGGGCGGGAGGATGCGCGTATCGATCGTCATGGACCGCGGGCGGCAGATGGTCTGGTCGTCGCTCCCGCCTGTTCCGGTGTAGGTGATCGAGAGCGAACCTCCGGAGGGAAGGACTGCTCCTGTGCCCCGGAGGGACGATCCGTTCAACGTCCATCCGGTCGGGCACGTTGCCCCACCGGAGGGTACGCACGTGGGCGATCCGCTCAGCACGGAGCGGTCTCCGGCGCCCGGCCAGTACGTCGCGAACTCAATATCCGCGTTGGTTGCGGTGTCGCCGGAGAGGTTCGAGTACAGGGCGGTGTACTCGAACGCGCCGCCGAGGGCGATGCCCGCGCTGGTCTGACCGGAGGGCTGCGAGAGCGAGACGGTCGAGACATCCCCTGTCGTGCACGGAAGCGCGGGAAGGTTGGTCAGGACGGTCGCGACGTTGTCCGGGTTGAGGGGGCTCGCCTCTGGCCAGCCGACCTGGAAGATCGAGGCGACGGTGTCGGTGACAGTGATCGTGCGCGTGGCGGCCTGACCGGTTGTGCAGGCCGGGCGGCCCGTCTGAACGGCGAAGCGAAGGGTGACGGAGCTGCCCGACGGCATGTTCGTCACCCCGAGCGATGCCGACAATCCGCTGGCGTTCACGGCGATGGGGATCAACGGGAGGCTGTCGCCCGCGATCATGGTGAGATTGGCGCACGACGCACCACCGGTCTCGTTCTGACAGGTCACGCCAGCGAATCCGTAATCGAGGATGGGTGCCGTCGAGGCACTTCCTGTTCCCACACCCGCGGCGAGAACCACCTCGGAGTACACGCTGTTTGTCTCACCGGTATTGCGGAGCACCACGTCGTAGTACACGGTCGTCTGGGCCGGAGCGTCCGCTGGTCCGGTGGCCTCCGTTGAGTAGTCCATGGCTGGGTCGTGAATCAACACGTTGATCACGCTCGAGTCGGTTACCGTCTGCAATTCAGTGTCCCCGCTGCCAGCCGCGATGGTTGCGGTGACCTGCACGGCGTTGCGCACGTAGTTGAGCATCCAGCCCGGTGCGTGAACCGTGAAGACCAGGGATCCGTTCTTCGGGACGGACGGAATAGCAGCGGAGATCGTCGTGCCGGATCGCGTGAAGCCGGTGGGGCACACCGCGCCGCCAGAAGCAGCGCACGTCACGTTCTGTTCCCACGCGACGGGGCTTGAGGCCATGTTCGGCACCGTCAGGGTCACCGTGGACGGGGTTGAGGTCGATTCCGTACCGCGGTTGTCAACGCGGACGGTGTAGACGGCAGTGTCGCTCGCGCTGTACACCCCGCGATCGGATGTCACGTTGATCACGAGATCGACAGACGCGGCCTGGGCCGCACCGCCAGCAGCGACTCCCGCCATGACGCCAATGATCGCGATGAATGAGGTGACGATGCGGCCTCGAGAGAGTCGAGGCAGGGAAGAGGTGCTCATCGAAGTTCCAATGCTGGACATGGTGCGCGTGCAGACAGGACGAAGGCTCAGTGTGGCGGCGTAATGAGGTCACCTCAAGTGCGCTCAGCCCAGCAGACCTACCCCCGGTCACACCAGAGTTGCTTCAGACCAATCCAGGGGCTCCGATCGGTCGGCGGAGCAGGGCCGATGCGAGCTTTTCCGGGCCGCCGACGGGAAAAGAGCACCACGAGACCGAGAGGGTTAACCTCGGGGTGAAAAAAACCACACTGTAGGGACCCGTTAGGGTCGTGCGCCCACCGTTGCCACGGCCCTGGCCGCGACCTCGGTGCCTCGCGATGCCGCGGCTCGGGCGTCGCCACTCGCGACCCACTCCGCGAGGTAGCCGGCGCAGAAGGCGTCGCCGGCACCTGTCGGGTCGACGACGGTCGTCTCCACTGCGGGAACCGTGAACTGCTCACCGTGAAGACTCACGAGCACGCCGTCCATGCCGAGGGTGAGTACGACGTGGTCGAACGGCAGCGCCGCAGCGATGTCCGCGGGGGCGGCGAGGCCGGTCAGCAGGCGCCCCTCCTCGAGGCTTACGAACACGAGGGATGCCCCGGCGATCGCCTCGGAGAACGCCTCCACCCCGTAGTCCCCGATGAAACCCGCAGAACCGGGCGAGATCGAGACCGCCACTCCCGCTGCCCGGGCGCGCTCGATGAGGTCGCCGAGGCCCAGCTCGTTGAGCAGGGTGTGCCCGGTGAGGTGGAGGATGGCCGCGTCGGCGAGCAGGGCATCCGTCACCGCTGCGGGATCGAGCGCGGCGTTGGCTCCGCGCTCGGTGAGCATGTGGCGACGCTGAGCATCGACGAGCACCACGATCGTTCCGGTGGGGAGCTCGGGATGCTCGGACAGGTGCGCCCGAACTCCCTCCAGCTGCGCGGCATGCCGCGGCCCATCGCCGCGGCCGACGGATGCCACGAGATCCACGTCCGCACCCAGCGTGCCGAGCCAGGCAGCGGTGTTGGCGGCGGAGCCCCCGGGGCGGAAGCGGATCGTGGACGGGGTGTCGGTGTCGTCCCGCACTGGCCCGTTCGGGATGACGACCACATCGTCGATGAGGTCGCCGAAGCAGACGATGCGCTGCCGAGACGGCTGGCTAGCCAAGCGCCGACCATGCCGTGGCGATCTGGCCAGCGACGCGCACGTTGTTGCGCGCGAGGTCGAGGTTGACCTCGAGGCTGCGCCCGTCGGAGAGTTCGACGATCTTGAGCAGCAGGAATGGCGTGACAGCCTTGCCCGTGACGCCAGCTGCCTCCGCGAGGCTGAGGGCCTCGGCGAGCACCCGGTCGTGCTCGTCCGGGTCCCACTGCTGGTCGAGGGGGATCGGGTTGGCGACGACGATGCCCTGGCCGTGACCGAGGGAGTCCTGGGCCTTCATGATGGCCGCAACGTCGGCCGCGTCATCCACCGCCCAGTCGAGCGTGTATTCGGACTCTCGCAGCCAGAAACTCGGGAAGACCGTGGTGCCGAACCCGATCACGGGAACGCTGAGGGTCTCGAGCCGCTCGAGGGTCGCCGCGATGTCGAGCACCGACTTCACCCCCGCGCTGACGACCGTGATGGGCGTGACGGCGAGGGTGGAGATGTCGGCAGACTCGTCGAAGCTCTCGTTCGCGCCGCGGTGCACTCCCCCGAGGCCGCCCGTCGCGAAGACACGGATACCCGCGAGCGCGGCGAGGTGGGATGTCGCGGCCACCGTCGTGGCCGCGCTCGAGCCCGCCGCCGCGATGATCGGCAGGTCACGCACGGAGGCCTTCGCGAGCTCCTCCTCGGCGATGCGGCGCACCCCGTCAGAGTCGAGGCCGATGCGCGGAACGCCGTCGAGCACGGCGATGGTCGCGGGCGTCACACCCGCGTCGCGGAGGATCGTCTCGAACTCGATCGCCGCCTCGTGGTTGCGCGGGCGAGGGAGGCCGTGGGAGATGATGGTCGACTCGAGGGCGACGACGGGCTTGCCAGCGGCGAGCGCCGCCTCCACCTCGTCGGAGAGGATGAACGGGGTGGTCATGCATCAATGCTAGGCGGGCGCGACGCCTGCGCTGGCACCATGGGCCGCACGCTCCCTACTCCTTGCCGGGCTGCCGATCAAGCCCTGTGTGGGAGGCGGATGACAACCCTAGTATCGTGCCGTGCCTGATGAAGAGAACGCCCCCACTGTGCCCGATCGGGTCGAACACGGTGGCCTCGAATGGAACCTGATCAACCGCGGCAACGGCACGTGGGGGATCCAGCAGGGACTCGCCCACCAGGGTGAACTCGTGCACGAGCGCGATGACAAGACCGGCGACGACCTGTGGCGCGTCGTGACCAAGACGATCCCGTACTCCGAACCGGATGTGGGGTTCTCGACGTGGGATGCCGCGATCAACCACTTCCTCACGGCGTCGGGTCCGGACGCCGTCGACCGGCAGGTCATCGACAACGGCGACCCGGTGGTCGGCGAGACGACCTCGTAGCCGAACCCCGACGAGGGTCGAGACGCCGTGGCATCGCGGATACTGGAGGCATGACGAGCCAGGCCGCCACACCGCCACCGTCGGCCCTCGCGCCACTCAAGGTCGCGGCGTTCCGCGCCCTGTGGATCGCCGCACTCGTATCCAACATCGGCAGCTGGATGCAGACCGTCGGCGCGCAGTGGTTCCTCGTGGAGAGCGATGCCTCCCCCGTGCTCATCGCACTCGTGCAGAGCGCCTCGGCGGCTCCCATCCTGCTCCTCGGCATCCCCGCGGGGGTTCTCGGGGAGTTCGTCAATCGACGCACCCTGCTCATCTGGGTGCAGGCGGCACAGGTCGTGATCGGTCTTCTGCTGACCGTCCTCACCGCGACCGGTGCGATGACGCCCGCCCTCCTGCTCTCGCTGACATTCCTTCTCGGGGCGGCGTCGGCTGTGCAGCTCCCCGCCTACCAGGCGATCGTGCCCGACATCGTGCCGAGGGAGTTCATCCCGAGCGCTGCCGGACTCAGCTCCATCTCCGTCAACCTCGCCCGGGCGATCGGTCCGGCCATCGCGGGCGTGATCATCGCGAGCCTCGGGGTGCCGTTCGTCTTCGCCCTCAATGCCGCGTCATTCGCCTTCTTCCTGCTCGTGCTGGTGTTCTGGCGCGACTACCGCGCGCCGGAGCATAGCCCGGAGCCGTTCTTCGACGGGCTCCGCGCCGGGTTGAGGTACGTGAGCCACGCGGGCGTGGTGCGCCGCATCTGCGTGCGACTCGGCCTGTTCATCGTTCCGGCGTCAGCGCTCTTCGCGCTTCTGCCTCTCATCGCGACCGACCATCTGGGGCTCGACTCCAACGGCTACGGGCTGCTGCTTGCTGCGATCGGCATCGGCTCGATCTGCGGTGCGTTCGTCATTACACCGGCCGTGCAGCGGTTCGGAATGAACGGGGTGGTGATCGCGGCATCCGCCGTCTTCGGCTTTGGTCTCATCGCCACGAGTCTCGCCCCGAACCTGTGGGTGGTCCTGCCGGTGCTCGCGGTGGTTGGGCTCGCCTGGATCGGCGTGCTCGCAACGCTCAACGGCGCTGTGCAGTCATTCCTGCCGGTGTGGGTGCGAACGCGCGGGCTCTCGGTCTACCAGATCGTGTGGTTCGGGGCCACGGCCGCAGGTTCGGCGCTTGCCGGCGCGGCCGCCGCGGTCTTCGGGGTCGGGCACACGAGCGTCGTGGCCGGGGCGCTCGTGGTGCTCGTTGCGGTGAGCCAGCTGCTGTGGCCCCTGCTCACCACGTCCGACAAGGGACGGATGCCCGCGGTGCTGCCCCTCACCGACGCCCCGCTCGTCGATGCACTCCCGATCGATGAGGATGCCGCGACTCTCGTGCTCGTGCGCTACACGGTGCCGGCCGAGAGGCGCGCGGAGTTCCTGGCGGCACTGCGGCTCGTGAAGCGCAGCCGCCAGCGCACGGGTGCTCGACAGTGGCAGGTCTACGACGACCGCGAACGGCCGGGTGTGATCGTCGAGGCCTTCCGGCTCGGGAGCTGGCGGGAGCACCTCGCCCAGCACGAGGGCCGCTCGACGCAGTACGACGAGAAGGTGCAGAACGCGGCGAAGGCGTTCTCGACGGCGCCCGTCGAGGTGGAGCACCTCATCGAGGCGCTGTAGGTCTAGTCGCCGAACGACTCGAGCACGTCGTTCGATGGCGCGAAGAACGTGGCACCAGTGACGGCGTGCGAGAAGTCGAGGATGCGGTCGTAAGCGCCGGGAGGGTCCCCGAGGAACATCGCGCTGATCATCCGCTCGGTCACCCAGACATCCTTCGAGTAGCCGATGAAGTAGGTGCCGAACTCACCGCTGCCCGGGCTGCCGAAGGGCATGTTGTCGCGGAGGATGTCGTGCTCCACCCCGTCGTCGTCGACGATCGTGGCCAGGTCCTTGTGCGACTTGCGGGTGAGATCGTCGAGCTCGATGTTGTCTGGCTTGGTGCGCCCGATGATCTTCTCCTGCGTCTCCGTGCTGAGTGACTGCCAGCCCGCGAGGTCGTGGAGGTACTTCTGCACCACGACGTAGCTGCCGCCAGCGTGATCGGGGTCGTCCTCCCCCACGAGCGACCACTCGGTCATACCGGAACCCGTCGGGTTCTCGGTGCCGTCAACGAATCCGAGAAGATCGCGCGAGTCGAAGTAGCGGAAGCCGACCGTCTCGTCGGCCACGATGATCGCGTCGCCCAGCTTGTCGAGGATGAGCCGCTCGAGCTCGAAGCACATGTCCGCGCGCTCGGCGCGGATGTGGAAGAAGAGGTCGCCAGGGGTCGAGGGCGCGGTGTGGGCAGGGCCCACCACCTCGGGGAACGGATGCAGCTGAGCCGGCCGTGACAGGCCGGTGACGGCATCCCACGCCTCCGAGCCGATGGCCGCTACGCACGACAGGTGTCCGCCGAGGTCGCGGAACCCCACCGCCCGCACGAGACCCCCGAGATCGCCGAGCACCGAGCGGGCGCGGGAGGCGGCATCCGGGTGACCGGACAGCGTGAGCGTGAGGAACACCGCGGACCGGGACAGCGGGGCGTCGACCGACTGTGGCTCGATGGGGGTGCGGGCCCAGCCCGGCTCGGTGGTCATGGGGATGATGCTACCCAACGACCTCGGAGGTGAGGTTTCGATAACGGCGGGCTTCGCCGCGCCTACTCAACCCACGGGATGTGCTGGCCCGGAGGTCAGAACTCGAAGACCAGCCTCGCAGGCACGACACCCTCCAGCACCTGCTCGACCGCGGCGTTCGCATCGTCGAGACTGCGCGCCTCGGCGACGACGCGCGTGCGCCCGGCGGCATGGAGCGCGAAGACCTCGGCGAGGTCCTGCCGGGTGCCCACGATGGACCCGATGATGGAGATGCCCTTGAGCACGGTGTCGAAGATCGGGACCGTGAGGGTGCCCTCCACCGGAAGCGAGACGAGGATGAGACGGCCGCCGCGGTTGAGCGACGCAAAGGCCTGGTCGAACACCTGGGGGGCCAGTGCGAGCACGATCGCGACATCCACACCACCGAGGGACTGGAGCGCCTCCACCGGGTCGACCTCGCGCGCGTTCACGACATGGTCCGCGCCGAGTTCGAGCGCGAGGTCCAGCTTCTCCTCCGTGACGTCGATCGCGACGACCTCGGCACCCACGATGCGGGCGTACTGCACGGCCAGGTGGCCGAGCCCGCCGACGCCGAAGATGGCCACACGCTCGGTCGGGATGATGTGCGCTGCCTTGACGGCCGCGTAGGTCGTGACGCCAGCGCACGCGAGGGGCGCGGCCTCCAGTGGCGAGATGCCGTTCGGCACGGGCGAGGCGAAGCGGGCGTCCGCGAGCGCGTACTCCGCGTACCCACCGTCGATCGAGTAGCCGGTGTTCTGCTGGCTCTCGCAGAGGTTCTCCCTGCCATCGATGCAGTAGCGGCACTCGCCGCACGCGTGTCCGAGCCAGGGCAGCGCTACTCGCTCACCCACGGCGCGACGCGTGACGCCAGCGCCGAGTTCCTCGATGATGCCGACGCCCTCGTGCCCTGGTACGAACGGCAGGGACGGCTTGACCGGCCAGTCACCCCGCATGGCATGGATGTCGGTGTGACAGAGGCCGCACGTCTCGAGACGCACGAGCACCTGCCCGGAGCCGGGCTTCGGAACGGGTCGCTCCTCGAGAGTGAGCGGCTTGTCGAATGCGGTCGCTACGGCTGCGCGCATGATGTTCTCCTGTGGTCGACTGGGGCGTGGCATCCGCCACGTCTGCGCTCAGTCTTCGCCCGTGCCGGGAGGGGCACGAGGGCACAAGGTCCCGCGGGTCAGCTAGTCGCGCGGGTGCTGAGCCCCGTAAACGGCGGCCTGGGTGCGGCGTTCCATGCCGAGCTTGGCGAGCAGCCCGGAGACGTAGTTCTTCACCGTCTTCTCGGCGAGCTCGAGTCGCTCACCGATCTGCCGGTTGGTGAGACCCTCGGCGATGAGCTGCAGCACCTGCTGCTCGCGCAGGCTCAGGTCGACGGCCGCGGTCCTGGCCGTGCTCGTGGCCTGCTCGACGACGCGTCGGCTCGTGGCGGCGGTCACGAGACTCTCACCCCTGGCCACCCTGCGGATGCTCTCGAGGAGGCCCTGACCCCGGATGTCCTTGAGTACGTAGCCCGACGCGCCCGCGAGCACCGCCGTGCGGCTCGCCTCGTCGTCGGCGTAGGCGGTGAGCATGAGGCAGCGCACCTCGGGATTGCGCGAACGGATGTCACGGCAGAGGTCCACCCCGTTGCCATCGGGCAACTGCACATCGAGCACGGCCACGTGCGGGATCGTGGCGGCCACCCGCCCCTTCGCCTCGCGAACCGTGGACGCTTCGCCCACGACCTCGAGGTCGGGCTCGGCATTGATCAGGTCGGCGACACCTCGCCGAACGATCTCGTGGTCATCGACCAGGAACACCCGGATCATTCACTCTCCTCCAACGGAACTCGCCACCTGAGCACCGTACCGCGCGGATGCCGCGGCGCAAGCTCCACGGTTCCGCCCCGGGCCTCGGCCCTTGCCGCGAGGTTCGCCGTGCCACTCGACCGAGTGGACTCTGGCGCGATCCCCCGCCCGTCATCCTCGATCTCGACGACCACCGTGCCGTCGAGAACCGCAACGAGTGCCCACGCGTGCTCGGCCTGCGCGTGCCTGGCGACGTTGGCGAGCCCCTCCCGCACCACCGCGACGACATCATCGGCCACGTCGGTCGGCACCATGAGGTCGACGGGACCGGCGAAGGCCAGGCGGGGTGCATCCGTGAAGACCTCGGAGAGTTCACCGAGGAGATCGATGACGCGATGTCGGAGCGTCGGTTGCTCGGTGTCCGACTGGGACGTCATCGTGAAGATGGCCGTGCGGATGTCGGCGATCGCGGCATCCAGAGCGTCGACCTGCTCGACGAGCCTCGCACGGAGCCGCTCATCGGCCTGCCCGGCGATCGCCTGGAGCGACAACCCTGCCCCGAAGAGCCGCTGGATCACGTTGTCGTGGAGGTCGCGGGCGATGCGGGAGCGGTCCTCGAGAACCGCAAGTTTCTGCCGGTCGGCGCGACCCGCGGCAAGCCGCAGGGCGACGCTCGCCTGTGCGGCGAAGTCGGCGGCCATGTCGAGATCGGTCGTCGCGAAGCGGGGCCGCCCGGGTGCTCGTGTGACGGTCAGCACTCCGCCGCGGTCTGCGGCGATGGATCCCGCAATGGCGATCGGGAGGGCCATCGTCGGACCGGTCGCGAGCGGGTCGTCGGCGTCGCCCAGGTCTGACAGGTGGGGATGACCGCTCTCGTCCGCGCGGCCGGCGAGTGTGTCGGCCGAGTCGAAGACGAGACCGACAAGGGCATCGGCCCCCTCACCCCTGGCCACATCGACGCGGAGGCGGCCGTCCGGTAGCGGGAGCACAACACAGACGAGATCGGCGTCGGCCAGCAGCGCGACCCGGTCGGCGAGCACGGCGAGGGACTCCTCGGAGTCATCCGAGAGCAGCGCGGCCGTGACCTCGGCGGATGCCACGGTCCACCGCTGGCGGCGCTGGCTCTCGTCGAACAGCCTCGCGTGGTCCACCGCAGCTCCCGCCGTGGCCGCGAGCGCCACCAGCAGTTCCTCGTCCTCCGCGCTGAACGGTCCGCCCTCGCGCTCGGCGAGGTAGAGGTTGCCGTACGTCTCGTCGCGGACGCGGATGGGTACCCCGAGGAACGTCGTCATGGGTGGGTGACCGGCGGGGAAGCCGCTCGACCGTGGATCCGCATCGATCCTCGGCAACCGGATGGGCTCCTGCTCCTCGATGAGAGCCCCAAGCAGGCCGTGGCCCTCTGGCAGGTGTCCGATCCGTGCCACGAGGTCATCCGGCATCCCGACGTGGATGAACTGCTCGAGCCCGCCGTCAGGGCCGATCACCCCGACCGCGCCGTACCTGGCTCCCACGAGATCGACCGCGGCTTCGACGATGGTGCTCAGTACGACCGCGAGCTCGATCTCGCCCGCCACGGAATGGTTCGCCTTGAGCAGGTTGCGCAGGCGACTCTGGGTCGCGAGGACGTGTTGTGCGGACTCGACGAGCCGCGCCAATGACATGTCCAGTTCAGAGCGAGGCCCGTCAGGAAATGTGAGGCCTCCCGTGTCGTCGACCATCCGACCTCCAGCGGGTCTTTCACGTGCGGATCGTGGGACCTTCGGCACTGCCGACACCGCCCGATCAAGGCCAGTCTGACACAGAGAGTCGGACACGGGGCCACGGGAGGTAAACCATGGAGAAGATCGTCGTCGCGATCGATCCCGAAACCGATCCAGCCGGGCAGCCGGCGCTGGAGTGGGCGATCGCCCGGGCGCAGGCCGGATCGGCCTCACTCGAGTTGCTGACGGTGATTCCCTCGAGGCACGGACCGCGCGGGGACGACCTCGTGCAATCGGCGGCCCCCTACGCGGAGGACGTGCAGCGCGCAGCGGACCTCGCGAGGACGCGCGCTCCCGCGTCACCCGTCTCGGTGAGTGTGAGGCGCGGCTCGCCCGCGCGCGTGCTGATGGCTGTGTCGTGGCGAGCCGACCTGCTCGTGATCGGATCTCACCCGACCGGTCCTCTCGCCGGCATCCTCCGAGGCACGCTGGCACTGCAGGTCGCGGGCAGGTCGGAATGCCCCGTCGCCGTCGTGCCCTCGGGCTGGGAGCCCGGCGGGCCCGGCGGTGTCGTGGTCGGGTGGACGGATGACGCGACCGCCGATGAAGCTCTGGAGATCGCCGCACAGGAAGCCGCGGACGCCGGCACGACGCTCACGATCGTGAACTCGTGGGGACAGCCCTTCGGCACGGACGCCGTCCCCGAGGTGGTCGACGTGCTGCGCGAGCTCGTCGAGACGGCGGCCCGTCGGGTTCGCGCCAGCCATCCCGGCCTCCCGGTAGAGGTGGCGTTCGGCCCGACACCCGCGGTCGTCGCGCTCGTGGAGCGCGCGCGCACCGCGGGACTGGTCGTCGTGGGCAGCCACGGCCGGGGCGCGCTGGGCAGTCTCATCCTGGGTTCGACGAGCCATGACGTGCTCGTGAACATGCCGTGTCCCGTGCTCGTGGTTCCGTCACCGGGTGAGCGCATCACCGTGCTCCCCGAGATCGCACCGGAGGACGAACCGTGACGATCAGGGTCGGGGTGGACGGCTCTGGACCGAGCCGTGCCGCACTCACGTGGGCGGCGAAGCGGGCAGCATCCGACGGTTCGGACCTCGCGCTGGTCCATGTGGTCGACGGCGAGTGGGGCCAGCTCGGCCACGGGGTCGCCGAGAACGAGTCGGATGCCGGGGCACACGTGCTCACGGAAGCCGCAGACCTCGCACGCCGCTTCGCCCCCGACACCTCCACCACCACGACACTCCTCCACGGGAGCACGGCGTGGGTGCTGGCCTCGACTGCCGAGCCCGGCGACCTGCTCGTGGTGGGCACCCACAAGACGGGTTACCTGACCGGTCGCGCCCTCGGGACGAGGAGCATCGTCGTGGCATCCGTCGCGGAGAGCTCGGTCGCGGTGATCCCCGATACCCAGGTGTCGGCGCGGCGCGGAGTCGTCGTGGGGGTTGCAGCCGGGAGCGCCTGGGAGGCTGCGGTGGCCTGGGGCGCGAACGAGGCGACGCGCCTGGGGAACGAGCTATCCCTCGTTCATGCGACCACCGGCGACGACGGGAACGAACTGCTCGCCGAGGCCGCCGCCCTCGCCTCGCGCATTCACCCCGCGCTCGTCATCCGGAGGCGGGTGTCCCGTCGACGGGCCTCGGAGGCGCTCCTCGACGCAAGCCGATCCGCAGGCCTCCTGGTTCTCGGCGCGAGCCACGTGAGCACCGCACGCGCTGGCTTCCTCGGATCGACGACGCACGAGGTACTGCTCAACATCAACTCGCCGGTTGTCGTGGCGCGCGCGTGATCTCGGAGACGCGCCCCCTGGTGCTGCGTTATCCGCTCGTGAGTGCGACCCTCGTGGTCGCACTCGTCACACTCGCCCTCGTACTCTCGTCGGCGAACTGGCTCGCTCCCTGGGTTACCGGGGCCTACGCCCTGGTGATCGCGGGGCGCAGTGCCGTGTCGATGGTGCGCTCACTGCGCACCGGGACGTGGGGCATCGACATCCTGGCTGTGGCCGCGATCGTCAGTACGGTCGCCCTCGGGGATTACTGGGCGGCGCTCGTGGTGGTGCTCATGCTCACGAGCGGGGAGGCGCTCGAGGACTTCGCATCCCGCCGCGCGCGCAGCGAGTTGAGGTCCCTCCTCACGCGCGCTCCACAGGTGGCGCACACTGCCGGGGGCGACGTTCCCGTGGATGTTGTGGTGCCCGGCGATGAGCTCGAGGTGCGGCCAGGCGAGGTGGTACCGGTGGATGGCGTGCTGGTCGGGGCCGGGGCATCCCTCGACGAGTCCTCCGTCACCGGCGAGAGCATGCCGGTGACGCGCGCGGTCGGGGAGCAGGTGGTCAGTGGTGTCGTGAACGGTGGGTCGGTCATCCACGTGCGCGCCACGGCAACGGCCGCGGAGAGCCAGTACCAGACCATCATCGACCTCGTGCGGTCGGCAGCCGACAGCAAGGCACCCTTCGTGCGTCTGGCCGATCGCGTGGCCATCCCGTTCACGCTCGCGGCCTTCGGGATCGGCGCACTCGCGTGGATCCTCTCGGGCGACCCCGTCAGGTTCGCCGAGGTGCTCGTGGTCGCCACCCCGTGTCCGCTGCTCATCGCGACACCAGTCGCATTCATCGCCGGGATGAGCAGGGCAGCGAGGGTGGGTGTGATCGTCAAGAGTGGCGGCGTGCTCGAGCAGCTCGCCCGCACCCGCACGGCCGCCTTCGACAAGACGGGAACGCTCACGCGAGGTACGCCCGAGGTGGACAGGATCGACGTGCTGACCGGAACGGAGGAGGAGCTCCTCGGGTACGCAGCAGCGCTCGAGGCCGACTCCGCGCATGTGCTCGCGAACGCCGTGGTCACCGAGGCAGAGCGCCGCGGAATCACGATCCGCGAGGCGACGGCGGTGGAGGAGGTCGTTGCAGAGGGTGTGCTCGGCACCGTGGATGGCGGGATGATCCGGGTGGGCAAGCGCTCGTTCGTCGCCCCGTCGTCCGTGCCTGAGTGGAGGGAGCTTGAGGCCGGCGAGACCGCGGTCCACGTCTCGCGCGACTGTCGACTGCTGGGGCGGATCGTGCTCACCGATGAACTCCGGCCCGAGGCATCCGCGACCCTCGTGAGGCTCAGGGCGCTCGGCATCACACGCACGGTCATGCTCACCGGGGATGCCCGTGAGACCGCCGACCGGATCGCACAGCTCGCCGGGGTCGGCGAGGCTCGCGCCGGGCTCCTGCCGGGCGGAAAGGTCGCCGCCGTGCGGGAACTCACTCCCCGCCCCGTGATGATGGTCGGCGACGGGGTCAACGATGCGCCCGTGCTCGCCGCAGCGGACGTCGGGATCGCCATGGGCGCACGCGGCGCGACGGCCGCGAGTGAATCGGCCGACGCCGTGATCCTCGTCGAGGACCTCGGGCGAGCGGCCGACGTGATGCAGCTGGCCCAGCGCACCATCCGGATCGCCTACCAGAGCATCGGGGTCGGGATCGGACTGAGCGTCGTGCTCATGCTCGTGGCGACCACGGGCGTGCTGCCGGCGATCATCGGAGCCACCCTGCAGGAAGTGGTCGATGTGATCGCGATCCTCAACAGCCTGCGGGCCGGGCGGGCGCTGCAACGCCGGTAGGACGAGGCCGCCGGGACCAATGGCACTGTGCCCTCTCCGCGCCATCCCGTTGGCTTGATGCATGCCAACACCCACAACCATCACACTCGACGACAACGACGCCTGGAGCAGGCTCCGCAGCCAGAGCTTCGGACGCCTCGCGGTGAGCGTCGACGGGCATCCCGACATCTTCCCGCTCAACTTCCTCGCGACGGACGGCGACGGGATCCTCCTGCGTACCGAACCGGGAACGAAGGTGGACGACATCGACTCGAACCCGAACGTCGCGTTCGAGGTGGACCACACCGACGAGCAGACCGCGTGGAGCGTCGTCGTGCGCGGCGTGGCGACACGGGTGGCCGACGAGGAATCGCTGAGACTCCTCACGACCGCGCCCCTCTGGGCGTGGGCGCCGGGCGAGAAGTCGGTCTTCCTCCACATCGAGCCGACCAGCGTGATCGGTCGACTTTTCACCCGCTGATGGTCGCGCTCACCGCTCCGCAGGGTCGCTGGCACATCGGCACGTGGATCGCCGCGTGCGCGGTGGCCGAGACCATCGGGATGACAGCCTCGGCGAGTGCTGCCCGTCTCGCCGACGCTCTCCAGGATCCGCTGCTCGGGCTGCTCATCGTGGTGGCGGGCGGCCTGGTCGAGGGCGTGGCGCTGGGCGTGCTGCAGGCCTACGCCCTCGTGCGCTGGCTACCAGGGCTGCGGCGCGGCCGGTGGATCGCCGTGACCGTGGTGATGGCGGGGATCGGGTGGGCGGCGGCATCCCTGCCGTCCCAGCTCCCCGGTTCGACCGGCGCAGAACCGCCGCTGTGGGTCGTCATGGCGGGCGCGCTGCTGCTCGGGGCCGTGATGGGAGCGGCTCTCGGTGCGGGCCAGGCCTTCGTGCTGGCCCGCACCGTGCGGCACCCCGCTCGCTGGGTGGGTATCTCGACGCTCGCGTGGGCGCCGGCGATGGCCGTGATCTTCCTCGGTGCGACGGCTCCGGATACCACGTGGCCGACGCCGATCGTGATCGTGCTGGGTGCACTCACCGGGGCCGTTGCCGGAGCCGTCCTCGGACTGGTGAGCGGGGTGCTCTCGCCGTGGCTCATGGGGCGCTCCGCCGTGGGCGCGGCCCTTCTGGGGATCCTGCACTCACGAGCACACGGAATCCTCGGCGGTGGGCTCGGTGGACTCCGCGTCGTCGGGCGCCGCTCCGGGCGCACGATCGAACTCCCCGTGCAGGTCGCCCAGGGCGACGGGCTCCTCGTGGTGTTCCCGGCGGGAGCGGAGCGCAAGACGTGGTGGCGCAACCTGCTTGAGCCGTCGCCCGTGGAGGTACTGAGCGACGGAGAGTGGAGGCCAGGCACGGGGGTTGTCGTGACTCCACCCAGTGCGGAGTGGGATGCCGCGGCATCCGTCTACCGCACGCGCTGGCCGCGCGTCACGGTGCCGGGCGACTCCCCGCTTGTGGTGGTGCGGGTGCTCCAGTGAGCTCGGTGGTGAGGTTTCGATAGCGGCCGCTACGCCGCGGAACCTGACGGCCGGGACGGCCGTCAGCGCTGGCGTCGCGGCGAAGGCCAGAAATGGCCTTCGCTCCCAGCTCCAGCGCGCTCAACCCACAGTTGCAGGTCTCGAAACCCCACCACCCGTGACTGGTTAGGAAACCGTCTCGCGGTGCGGCAGCTTCCAGTTCGGACGCACGTAGTGGCACGTGTATCCATTCGGGTACTTCTCGAGGTAGTCCTGGTGCTCCTCCTCGGCCTCCCAGAAGTCGCCGGCCGGCTCGACCTCGGTGACGACCTTGCCGGGCCAGAGGCCCGAGGCGTCAACGTCGGCGATCGTGTCGAGAGCGACGCGCTTCTGCTCGTCGTTCTCGTAGAAGATCGCGGAACGGTAGCTGCGACCGATGTCGTTGCCCTGGCGGTCCTTCGTCGACGGGTCGTGGATCTGGAAGAAGAACTCCAGCAGGTCGCGGTAGGAGATCACCGAGGGGTCGAAGACGATCTCGACGGCCTCGGCGTGGTCGCCGTGGTTGCGGTACGTCGCGTTGGGGGTGTCACCACCGGAGTAGCCGACGCGGGTGGAGATCACTCCGGGGCGGCGGCGCAGCAGCTGCTGGGCTCCCCAGAAACATCCGTTGGCAAGAATCGCGGTTTCGGTTGCCATGATTAGGCCTCCTTCGTGGTGGTGAACAGGCTGCGGAAGTCACCGTAGCCCTCGGACTCGAGCTGGTCCACAGGGATGAACCGGAGGGCAGCCGAGTTGATGCAATAACGAAGGCCGCCCTGGTCGCGGGGGCCATCGTCGAACAGGTGGCCGAGGTGGCTGTCGCCACCCGACGAGCGGACCTCGGTGCGCAGCATCCCGAACGTGCGGTCCTCGTTGCGGACGATGTTCGTCGGGTCGATCGGGCGCGTGAAGCTCGGCCAGCCGGACCCGCTGTCGAACTTGTCCGTGGAGGAGAAGAGGGGCTCACCCGAGACGACGTCGACGTAGATGCCGTCGTCGTGGTTGTTCCAGAACTCGTTGCGGAAGGGAGGCTCTGTGGCGTCCTCCTGGGTGACCGCGTACTGCTGGCGTGTGAGCTGCGAGAGCGCCTCAGGGCGCTTGCGATAGGTGGATGTCATGGGGTCTGGCTCCTTGGTGAGCCGCTGGCTGCGGCCCTCGTTCTGTGCAACAGCCGGGGTCCCAAGAAAGTTCCCACTGTCAGCACCCGTTCAGGCTGACGCCGGGGATCGCAGAGTGAGCTCAGGCGACCGTCGTCCTGCGGCCTATGAACACGTGCACGATCGTGTACACGAGCACGGCGACTGACGCCCCGAGCACCGCCCCCGCGAGCACGTCGCTCGCCCAGTGCACGAGAAGGTAGGTGCGGCTGAGGGCCATGGCGACAACCCAGAGGGCGGCGAGCGCCCAGATCCAGACGCGCATGAAGATCAGGGCGAGGGCCACGGTGAGGGCCGCGGCCGCCGTCGCATGACCGGAGGGGAACGAGCTGGTTTCGACGTCCGTCACCCCGCCAGCGGGGCGCGGACGATTGAGGCTGAGCTTGATGAGCGTGGAGATTGCCGTGGCCAGGCCCACCGAGAGACCCACGGTCGCGGCATCCCGGAACCGACGGAGCACGAGCAGGAGGGCGACGACCGCGATGGTGATGATCGTCATCGACAGGGTTCCGCCGATGTAGTTGAGCGCGATGGCGAGCGACTCGAGTGCCGGGACCCGGTGGGTATCGAGAAGTTCGTACCAGGCCAGGTCGAAGCCCAGAGGGCGATCGGCGCGAAGCGCGAGGTCGACGGCACCCGCGAGCACGAGGAGGATTCCGCTCGCTCCGAGGATCGCCATCGACGGCCATCGACGGACGCCGACCTCACTCATGTTCGCCTCCCGACGTGAGCTTCCGACTATAAACGGCAGCGCCTCCACTCTTCTGCAACTCAGGGGTTGCAGAACCCGAGACTAACTGCAACTATTAAGTTGCAATAAGCCCACGAGAGGAACGATAGTTATGTCCATGACCACCAACCCCGGCTCCGTCGTCGACGAGGATGCCTTCACCGTCAGCCGCTCGATCGACATCGCTGCCCCGCAAACGAAGGTGTGGCAGGCCGTCACCGATCCCGCACACATCTCGCAGTGGTTCGGCACCACGGTGCTCGACGGCGTGGGCCCTGGAGCCACGGGGACCATGAGCTTCCCCGGATACGCCACGATCCCGTTGCGAGTGGAGGCGATCGACGAGCCTCACTCCGTCACCTACCGCTGGAACAACGACGACGCGCTCGGGTCGGCACCCGACCGCCTCGACGATGCCTCCTCCACGGTCTTCACCTTCACGCTCGAACCGACTCCCCTCGGTACGCGACTCACCGTCGTCGAGAGCGGCTTCGAGAACACCTCCAGCCCCGCCGTCAACCTCGCGGAACACGCCAAGGGGTGGGTCAGCGAGCTCGACAAGCTGGTGACGTTGCTGGAGGATGCCGCGTGACGACGGGCACGATGGTCCCCGTGTTCGCGGCACTCGGCGACGAGACCCGCTGGAGCATCCTGGTGGCGCTCGGCGAGCAGGATGCCTCGGCGTCCGCGCTCGCCGGGCTCCTCCCGGTCTCGCGCCAGGCCATCGCCAAGCACCTCGCCGTGCTCGAGGAGGTGGGACTCGTCGAGCCGGTGCGCGTGGGACGCGAGATCCGATACCGGGTCATCGGCTCGGAGCTCAGCGCCACGGCACACCGGCTCGACGCGATCGGCGCCGAGTGGGACCGTCGCCTGGCCGCGATCAAGACGATCGCGGAGTCGCTCTAGCGCCAGAGCGTGAGGATCACGCTCGCCGCGAGTGTGCACACGACGAAGTAGGGCGCATTGAGCGCTGTATAGAGGAACGGCCTCGGGAAGTTGGGGTTGATGGCGATCGTGAAGGTCTGGGCAACGAGGTATCCCACCCCCACGATCAGGCCGAACGCGATGCCGTCGGCAAGACCCTGGACGTCCAGCGCGCGCAGGAGAACGGCGCTCGTCACGACGATCACGAGACTCGCGACAAGGGGGCCGACGATGAACAACGGGCCCGGCTTGCCGAGCTCCCTGTTCTCGTTGCCGAGAGCCCGGGCATAGGGCTTCGGGATGACTGCGGTGAAGTAGACGCCGCCGAGGATGGCGAACACGAGTGTGCCAGCGACGACGGCAAGCCAGTTGATCTCGGTGAGTACTGCGAACATGTGGTGCTCCTTCGTGGGTTGATCGACCCACTCTCACACCCATGTAGGACAGCTTCGGTCCTCCACTCGAACTAGTCTGGTGACGTGACTTCGACCGCTCGTCTGCTGCGCCTGCTGTCGCTCCTGCAGATGCGGCGCGACTGGCCGGGCACCCTGCTCGCCGAACGACTCGAGGTCACTCCGCGAACAGTCCGTCGAGACGTCGACAGGCTTCGGGATCTCGGTTACAGCATTCGAGCCACAATGGGTCCCGACGGCGGGTACCGTCTCGACGCCGGTGAGGAACTGCCGCCCCTCCTCTTCGACGACGACCAGGTGATCGCACTCGCCGTGGCGCTGCAGGCGGCGAGCGCGACGGGCGCGGGCATCGAGGAGGCAGCACTGCGGGCGCTCACGACCGTGCGGCAGGTGATGCCCTCACGCCTGAGGCACCGCCTCGACGCGCTGCAGTTCACCGCGATGCCCCAGTCGACGTCCCAGGTGGCACCTGACGTGCTACTCGCCGTGTCGGTCGCGATCCGGGCGCGGGAGGTTCTCCGTTTCGACTACGGGGATGACACCGACCGCCCACCCCGCCGGGTGGAACCCCACCACCTCGTGACGCACCATGGCCGCTGGTACCTCGTTGCCTGGGACCTCGAGCACGACGAGTGGCGCCTGTTCCGCGTCGACCGCATGACGCCGCGGAGTCCGACCGGCAGGCGGTTCGTCGAGCGGGGCATCCCCGGAGGCAACGTCAGCGAGTATGTGGCGGCCAGGTTCAAAGGGTCGGATGCCGCCAACCGCTGGCCGTGCATCGGCACCGTCATCCTCGACCTGCCCGCGCGCTCGGTGCTGCCGTTCGCGGGAGACGGAACGGTCGAGGACCTCGGTGGTGACCGGTGCCGCCTGACGGCGGGGGCGTGGTCGTGGGGTGCGCTCGCGGCATCCCTGCTCCGCTTCGAGGCCGAGATCGACGTGCAGGGTCCGCCGGAGCTGGCTGCGACGTTCGCAAAGCTTGCGGAGCGCGCTGTCAAGGCCTCTGCCTGAACGGGAGGGCTGTGCTGTAATCGAGCGACCACGAAGGAGCACCGTGACATTTTTCAAGCGCGATTCCGCCTCCACCCCCAAGCCCGAGGGCGAACCCGCGACACCGCTCGCGACGCTTCTCACGGACAGGATCGGCAAGCTGGCGTTGCGCAGCGGCCAGTTCATCCTGATCCTCGCGCTCGCCTCGATCGTCGTCTTCGCGCTCGTTCAGCTGAAGCTCGTGGTCGTGCCGCTGCTTCTCGCGATCATCATCGCGTCGGCCGCGGCCCCCCTCCTGATGTGGATGCGGTCGAAGGGCCTGCCCCCGATCGCGGCCAGTTGGATAGCTCTCGTCAGCGGCATCGTCGTCTTCGGCGGGATCGTCACGCTCATCGTGTTCGCGGTGCGCGGCCAGTGGGACGCCCTCGTGGCGTCGACCTCCGACGGCATCGACCAGGTGCAGGACTTCCTGACGAACGGCCCGCTACCGATCGACGCGAAGCAGATCGAGGACGCGCGGCTCGCCATCACGGACTTCCTCACGAGCAGCCAGTTCGGGTCGGGCGCCATCGCCGGCGTGACCGTCGCGGGCGAGATCCTCACCGGTGCCGTACTGACCGTCGTCATCCTGTTCTTCTTCATGAAGGACGGCGACCGCATCTGGGCCTTCTTCCTGAAGCCGCTGTCCGCCCCGCGTCGCGCTCGCGGCGAGCGCATCGGCAAGACGGCCGTCACCACCCTCGGTGGTTACGTGCGTGGCACGGCCATCATCGCTCTCGTCGACTCCGTGGGAATCGGTGTCGGCCTCGCAATTCTCGGCGTTCCCCTGGCGCTGCCGCTGGCGGTCATCGTGTTCATCGGTGCGTTCATCCCGCTCGTCGGAGCGACGGCGGCGGGAGTGCTCGCGGCTCTCGTGGCTCTCGTGGCCAACGGCCCGGTCATCGCCCTCATCGTGATCATCATCGTGATCGCCGTGAACCAGCTCGAGGGCAACTTCCTGCAACCCGTGGTCATGGCCCAGTCGCTGAGCCTGCACCCGCTCGTCATCCTCGTCGCCCTCACTGCAGGCACCATTCTCGGCGGAATCATCGGGGCCGTGCTGTCGGTACCGATCGCCGCGGTCACCTGGGCGATCGTGAAGGTGTGGAACGCGCCATCCACCTCGATCGCCGAGCCCCGGCCGAGACAGAAGCGGTCGCGCGCCTGAGGTCCGGATGCAGCTCCACAAGCTGTCAACCCCCCGGGCTCTGAGCCGTGCCGACGTAGCGTGGCAGGCATGACTAACACCATCAGCGACCGCACGTCCACGACTCCGAGCGGCGACCCCGTCACGCCCGACGAGGTCGACCCCGAGACCGGCACCGACCCGGATGGCACGCCCACCGAGAACCCGTCGGGCTAGGCCCGCCGCCTCAGTACCGTTCGGGCTCCACGCCCCGGAGGAAGGACCGCCCGCTGATGAGGCCCGGTCTGATGCGCACCCATCGGTACTTGGGAGTGGGCAGCCACGGAGCGAGGGGCAGCCGGTCGGCCGAGTCGATCTCGGCCTGGCTTTCCAGCCTCTCGGCCGTCCCCTTCACCACGACGCTATAGGCCGAACGGTCATCCCAGCCGTCGATCTCGAGCGCCACGGCGGGATTCACCGAGAGCTCGAAGAGCTTGCTGCCAGGGGCGGTCCGGAAGTACAGGCAGCCGTCATGGACGACGAAGTTGACGGGAAAGATGTCGACGTCACCGGCGGGCGCCACAGCGAGACGCCCCACCTCGGCGTCACCCAAGAGGCGCCAACACGCGGCACTGTCCAGAACGACCAGCGGTTGCTCATCCATCGCAATCTCCTCGCTGCCTCGCGGTCCGTGACAAGAAGAATGACTCACAGAATCGTCGGCGATCAGTGCCGAAGGTCCCGCCTATGTCAACGGTTGAGCGCCTGGTCCAGGTCCGCGATGAGGTCGGCTGGGTTCTCGATGCCGACGGACAGCCTGAGCAGGTCGAGTGGTACGGGAGTGCCGGCACCCTCGATGCTCGCGCGGTGCTCGATGAGGCTCTCGACACCGCCGAGGGATGTCGCCCGCTTCCACAGCTTCGTGTTGGCGGCAACGCCGATCGCCGCAGCCTCCCCCGCCGCAACCCGGATCGACAGCATCCCGCCGAACCCGCCCTGCATCTGGCGAGCCGCCACCTCGTGGCCCTGGAAGCCCGGCAGGCCCGGGTAGAGCACCTCGGCCACCCGGTCGTCGTGGTCGAAGTGCTCGGCGATGCGGAGCGCCGAGTCGCTCGCCGCTCGTACGCGCAGGAAGAGCGTGCGCATGCCGCGGGAGAGCAACCACGATTCGACCGAGCCCAGCGTCGCGCCTCCCTGCGCACGCACTGACCGCACCCGCTGCCAGTGGTCGTTGTCGGCACGAGTCGTCAGGGAGCCAGCGGTGAGGTCGGAGTGCCCGTTCAGGTACTTCGTCGCCGAGTGCATCACGAGGTCGGCCCCCAGCAGGAGCGGCTGCGTGAGCACGGGCGTTGCGGTCGTCGAGTCCACCGCCAGAAGCGCGCCTGCCTCGTCGGCGATCTCGGCGGTGGCCGCGATGTCCGTGGTGGTCCACAGCGGGTTCGCGGGGGTTTCCACCCACACGAGCTTCGTCGAGCCAGGGCGGATCGCCGATCGCACAGCCGCGGCATCCGTCATCTCGATCAGCTCCACGTCGAGGCCCCACGACGTCGCGAAGTTCAGCAGCCAGTTGCGCAGGCTCCAGTACATGACCTTGGGTGCGAGCACGTGATCGCCCGGATGCAACGCCATGAACACCGCCGTCGCTGCAGCCATCCCGCTGCCGAAGAGCAGCGTCTGCTCGCCGTGCTCGAGCTTGGTGATGAGCGCCTCCGCGGGCTCGAACGCGGGATTCTGGTCACGCATGTAGATACGGCCGGAGCTATAACCGTTGTCCGGGTCGCGCAGGAAGGTGCTCGACATCGGGATCGACGGCACGAGTGCGCGAGTCGTCTCGTCGACCCACCCGAGACCTTGGGCGGTGAAACTCTCCGGATGTACGTCGCTCTCAGCCATAGCCCCATGCTAGGACGCCGGATTGCGGGCTCTCAGATTTTTGCCAGCTTGCGGAAACTGCCCAGCACTGGCGGGGATCCTGAGGCCCTTCTCCGAGTCGTGACCCCCTTCGCGGGCCAAGCAACCAAACCGGTTTGCGAGTCGCCCCGGACCTCCCAGTGCACCGGGAAAACCCGGAACGCAGAGTGAGAAGGAGTTCCGACATGAACAACATCACGAAGAAGAATGCATTTGGCGCCACCGCAGCTGCTGTCGCAGCAGCCGGACTGGTCTTCGTAGGAATCGCGGCCCCCGCTTCGGCCGACGACTCGACGATCACGCGCAACCAGGCGACCCAGACCGAGATCCCGGTCGTCGTCGCTCCCCAGGTGGGAGACATCGGCCTCATCAGCGGAGGAATCCTGAGCGGAGGCATCCTCGCGGGCGGCGTGGGCAACGGCAACGACGTGAGCGCGCCCATCGGCTCCGGCAACGACACCGCGATCGGCAGCGGCAACGACACGAGCATTTCCGATGTCGCCGACGTCTCGGACGTTGCCGACGTGACCGATGTCGTGGACGGTACCGTTTCTGACGTCGTCGACAACACGGTCTCCGACGTGGTTGACGGCTCCGTCTCCGACATCGTCGACAACGTCACCGAGGGCTCGGTGACCGACCTCGTCGACGTGGACGGCATCCTTGAGGGTGTCACCGGCTCCATCGGTCTCGAGGGCATGTTCGACTAATCACTCGGACTCGGTGAAGGGCCCCGCGACTTCGGTCGCGGGGCCCTTCCGTGCATTCAGTGCTTGCGGCGCGACCCTTCGGGGCCGGGACTGCGTCGCTTGACCCGGTGGAACAGCGACGGTTCCGGGGGCTCGATGTCGGCGTCGCGCTGACCCTCGATCTCGCCCTGGAAGTGCTCACGGTTGGTGAAGGCGGAGAGCGCCAGGCCGAACGACTCGACGTAGGCCCATCCCGTGGGCGGAGTGAGGAGGAGCACCTCGAACCGGTCGCGCTCCAGGCGCTCGATGAAGCCCATGATGCGGGCGTGATCAGCCGGATCGATGAGGGAGTTGGAGATCCGCCAGCTCGAGTGATCGAGACGGATCACTTCGAGGGGGACGGAGGTTGCGACCGGGACTGCCGGGGCTGTGCGGGAGGCGAAGAGGCTCACTGGCCACTCAATCCTGAAAGAAGGACGGCACCTGGGACCGGAGTGACTGGAACTCAGCATCGCTCGCCTGCTCACCTTTGTCAAGGATGGGAGGGCTTTGTCAAGGATGGGAGGGCGCCCCCCCGGTCCAGTGGAGTAACGTGAACACACTGTCCCGGACCTGGCAGTGCACACTGCGGAAGGTCGGACATGGACTCGCCATCGACAACGTCGCCCTTCGGGCAGGCGGATCTGTGCAGACCCTTCCTGTCCGCGCTTCCCATCTCGGGGGCGACCATCGCCGTCATGGCGGCCTCCGGTGCGCGGGTCACGCTCTGCTCGACCGACTCCGTCGCGGCACGACTCGACGAGCTGCAGTTCGAGCTCGGCGAGGGGCCACAGTGGTCGGCCGCCAGCACGGGAACGGCCGTGATGATTCCGGATGCGGCATCCGACGCTCACGACGAGTGGCCGGTGTTCGGCGCTGCCCTCGCTCTACTCGACGTCGGCGCCGTGTTCAGCATCCCGATCAAGATGGGCGCGGTGATCCTCGGGGTCGTCACGCTCTACTCGACACGACCGCGCGAGTTGACGCCGGTCCAGGAGGACACCGCCCTGGCCATCGCCTCGGCGATCGCTGGTGCCGCCGCCCAGGAAGCGCTGAGGCTGGCGGGCGATGAGGCTCCCGTGGATGAAGCGTCGGGCAGTCCGGCCTCTCGCCGCGAGGTCCACCAGGCCACCGGCATCATCCTCGTGCAGCTCAATACGACGGCAACCGTCGCATACTCGCGGCTACAGGCCTACGCTTTCGCCCAAGGGCGAACCGTGCAGGCGGTGGCCCACGACGTGGTTGCCGGCGTTATCACCTTCGAAGACACAGCACTGTGACGGAACCCCAGGAAAGAAGACGACGATGACCCTAGGGACTCGTGAGAGCAAGATCAGTTCAGCCTTCATCAAGCTCGCGGACACCCTCGTCGATGACTTCGATGTGGTAACGCTCCTGCATTGGCTCCTCGAGGAGTGCACCGAGATTCTCGACACGCAAGCGGGCGGTCTCATGCTCGTCGACGCGGCCGGGGAGCTGCAGCTCATCGCCTCGACGAGCGAGGACGCCAATCTCGTCGAGGTGATCCAACTCGCCGCGGGCGACGGGCCCTGCCTCGAGTGCTTCCGCAACGGTCAGGCCGTGACCGTCAGCGACCTCGAGACGGAAGGCGCCCGTTGGCCACAGTTCAGCGAAGAGGCACTGCGGATCGGCTTCCGGTCCGTGCACTCGACGCCGCTGCGGCTCCGAGGCCAGACCATCGGGGCCATGAACCTCTTCAGCTACCACGTCGGCGCACTCGCGCCGGACGATGTCGAGGTGGCCCAGGCGCTGGCGGACGTCGCGACCATCGGGATTCTTCAGGAACGAAGCATCCGGACCGCCCAGATGCTGGCCGATCAGTTGCAGCACGCGCTCGACTCGCGCATTCTCATCGAGCAGGCCAAGGGCGTGATCGCGGCGACCCTGAAGACGACGGTACCGAACGCGTTCACGATCCTGCGGACCTACGCGCGCGACCGCAACCTGCCGCTGCGCCAGGTCGCGGACGACGTGGTGTCGCGGCGGCTTCAGCTGTAGGAGAGGTAATCCCTACGCGGCCACGTGGAAGGTGGTCGCGAATCGCCCCAGCAGGTCGGCCCTCCCGTGCAGCACGTCGACGACGCCGGTCTCGATGGCGCGGTCTGCGGCGAGCTCCCCCGTGATGAGGCGGCGGATGTCAGGCCCCACCGCAAACGCTAGGTCTGCCGGTCCACGACCGCGCTCGACATCCAGCACCGAACCGTCCACCCGGATCAGCAGCTCCGCCTCGCCCACCCGCGCCGCGTACGACGTCGACGGCAACGCCAGCGCGACCTCCGGCTGGAAGGCCGTGCGAAGGTCCATCGTCATGGAGTCCGGTGTGATGACCTGCTCGTCGCGAGGGTCACCGAGCGCCTTGAATCCCCAGGCGCCGAGCGCGAGCACGATGGGTTCGAGTTCGCGGCCGTACGGCGTGAGCTCGTAGATGATCACTCTGGAGCGTGGCATCCGTCGGATCACGCCGGCCGCCTGCAGCTCCTTGAGGCGCGTTGCGAGGATGTTGCTCGGGATTCGCGGGAGGCCCGCGGCGAGTTCGCCGTAGCGGCGCGGGCCCACCAGGAGGTCGCGAACGATCAGCAGCGCCCAGCGCTCACCCACGAGCTCGAGGGCTCGTGCGGCTCCGCCGTACTGTCCGTACTCGCGCGCGGCCATGCGACCTCAGGACTGGTCGGTCGTTGCGCCGGGGCCCTCGACGGCTGCGGTCGGGTCCATCCAGCCGAACTCGAGGAGGTTGCCGTCGGGGTCGGTGAGCTGGCGCTGGTACATGAAGCCGTAGTCGGACGCGGGGCGCGGCTCGGCACCGCCCGCCGCGAGACCCGCGGCAGCGAGGGCGTCGACCTCGTCGCGGCTGTCGACGAAGATCGCCGTGGCGACGGAAGGGTTGACGGCCGGGTCGCCGATGGGGAGGTCGGTGAAGGTCTGGAAGAACTCCCGCACGAGGATCATGAAGTAGTTGTGGCCGTCCTCGACGACGACGCACGCGGCGTTGTGGTCGCTGAACAGCGGGTTGATGGTGAAGCCGAGCGCCGTGTAGAACGCCTTCGCGCGTTCGAGGTCGGTCACGGGCAGGTTGACGAACATCTGGGCCATGGGAGCCTCCGGGGGATGTGGTGTTTGAGTGGACTCACACTTGCAAAAAACAAGTGCGAAGTCAAGGTTTCGCGTCGGGCTCCGCCCCTGATGCGTGGCGCCCATGTCTGCGCCCCAGATGGCCGTCACGAATCTCAAGGATGCGGTCCGCGTGCGCGGCCATCTTCGGATCGTGGGTCGAGACCAGCGCGGCGACCCCGCGCTCGTGCACGAGCGACGAGATGAGCGACATCATCGCCTCGGCGTTGAGGCTGTCGAGCTGGCCGGTCGGCTCGTCGGCGATGATGAGCCTCGGGTTGTTCGCGAGGGCGCGAGCGATACCCAGGCGTTGCTGCTGGCCCCCGGAGAGCTCACTCGGCCGTTGCTCGGAATGGTCGGCGAGACCGACCACGGTCAGCAGTTCGGCCACGCGTTCGGCACGTTCCAGCGCTGGCACTCCGATCAGCCGCATCGGAAGCTCGACGTTCTCTGCTGCCGACAGCGCAGAGAGCAGCGCAAAGGTCTGGAAGATGTAGCCGATCTCGCGTCGACGCATGTCGACAAGATCACTCTCGCTCGCGCCGGTGACCTGCCGGTCGCCGAGCCACACCACGCCCGCGGTGGGGGCATCGAGTCCGCCGAGGAGGTTGAGGAGTGTCGTCTTGCCCGAACCGGAGGGCCCTCGCAGCGCGACGAGCTCTCCGGCTCGCACCTCGAGGTGAGCGTCGACCAGGGCGTGCACCTCGGTCGCCCCATTTCCGTACGTACGGGTGAGGCCCTCGCCGCGCAGGACTGTGTCGGTCATCGGTCCGCCTCCTTCGACCGGTCGGTCGGATGCACCTGCGCATGATCTTCCGCGAGTTCCACCCGCACGAGCCCGCTCAGCCCGAGGCTCCGCACGTACTCCTGGGGCAGCTGGAGCCGACCGACACGATCGAGCACCACGAACTCCTGCGAGCGATGCCGTTCCTCCCCGAACTCGTCGGTCTCGGTGCTCCTGTGCACCTCTGTCGAGAGCCGGCCGTCACGGATCTGCACCGTGCGCCGCACCTTCGACGACACCTCCTCGTCGTGCGTCACGATGAGGACCGTCACCCCCAGCTCGCGGTTGACGGCGCCGAGGGCGTCGAACACGAGCTGGGAGTTGATGTCGTCGAGCTCTCCCGTGGGCTCGTCCGCGAACAGTACCTCGGGCTCGTTGGCGAGCGCGACCGCGATCGCCACGCGCTGCTGTTGGCCGCCGGAGAGCTGGGCAGGCCGTCGACCGGCGAAGTCGCCCATGTCGAGCAGCTCCACGAGGTGCTCGACACGCTCGGCACGCTTCGCCCGAGGCATCCCGGCCAGCGCGAGCGGCATCGCGGTGTTCTGACGTGCCGTGTAATACGGCAGGAGGTTACGCGAGGTCTGCTGCCAGACGAACCCCACGGTGTCGCGTCGGTAGCGCGTGCGCTGCGCGGCAGACATCGCGAGGAGGTCGTGGCCCGCGACGGTGGCCCTGCCCGCCGTCGGCACCTCGAGTCCGGTGAGAATGGCGAGCAGGGTGGACTTGCCGGAGCCGGAAGCCCCGACGATGGCGGTGAGTTCGCCGCGCTCCACGCGGAGCGTGAGTCCCTGCAGCGCCTGCACCTCGACCCCCTCCGCGGAGAAGATCTTGACCAGGTCGGAGCATTCGATCTGGAGGGTCATGACTCTCCCATCTTGAGGGTGGATGCGGGCGCGAAACGCCGCCCGAGTGCTGTGGTGACGAGCACGGCGACCAGCACCGTGATGGCGTAGATGCCGACCGCGAGCGCGATCCAACCGGGATCGAGCGATGGCACGGGCAGCGACGTGCCGCCCAGGAACGCGCGAAGGTCGAGCACGCTGGTCACGAGATACGGCAGCCCCAGCCCGAGCGTCGTGCCGACGAGAACGGACGCGATCGCGACCGGGCCGAACTCCCACGCGACGAGTGCGCGTACCTGGCGGGGACTCATGCCGATGATCCGCAGCACCCCGACGACGCGATTGCGGGATGCAGCGGATGCAGCGGCCGCGAGTGCGACGACCAGCACCGTGAGCAGCAGTGTCGACCCGGCGACGAGGACGAGCGAGCCCTGGAGTGCTGCCGTGATGGGTGCCTCGCGACGGTGCTCGAGTTCTGAGCGCACGTCCTGGATGCGGGCCGAGCCCACGAACTGCTCCGGCTGGGCGCTGATGACTGCGGCTTCGACGGCGTCGACCACTGTGGTGTCATCGATGTCGTCGAGGTCGACCAGCACGCGGCTGGGCACCTGCGCCTCGAGCCCGAGGTCGTCCGCGGCACCGTCGTCGATCACCAGCCAACTGTCACCGAGGCCCGGAAGAGCCGAGTTCGGCACGACCCCGACCTGCTGGACATCGATGTCCTCCAGTCGAAGGCCCGAGCCCTTGATCCGCTCCGCGAGGCCCTCGGAGACGATCACGGGATACTCGCCACCCGTGTCGCCGGAGACGAGTGACGGGAGGTCGGGGCGCACGATCGCGAGCTGGGCTGGGTCTGTCAGGACGGCGCTGACGCGAATCTCCCCCGCCTCATCGTTGAGCGTGAGATTGGCCCGGTACGTGAGCGGGGCAGCCGCACCGACACCCGGAATGTCTCGGATCTCGTCGAGGAGCGTGGAGGGAAGGTCGTGAGCGGTGACCTGCAGGTCGGCACCGACAGATTCGGTGGCGGCACGCTGCATTCCGACGGCGATGGTGCTCACCATGATCGTGGAGAAGACGACGATCGCCACTCCGACCACGAGCGCGAGCGTGGCAATCGCACCGATCGCCGGCTCACGCACCGCCCGCGCCGACCCGACCTCGGCGACGGGAGCCGTCCTCCCCCGTACGAGGGCGCGCACCGCGCGCAGCGGCAGTGGGAACAGGCGCAACGCGAGCAGGCCGACCGTCGCGGCGAGCAGCACGGGCATCGCGACGAGCAGCGGATCGACACCGACGGCATCGGAGGATGCCACGAGCCCCCGTTGCTGCAGGAGAACGAGCGCGACGACGGCGGCGCCCGCGATGGCGGCCTCGATCACCCAGCGCAGGCTCGATCGCGAGCGCACCGAGATGTCCTGTCGCGCCTCACGGAGCGACCCCGGCGAGACGAGGATGGCCGCGAGAGCGATGGGCACGATCGCGAGAATGACCGGGGCGAGCCATCCCGCTGGTCCTACTCGCTGTTGCACGAGCAGGGCGGCCGCGATGATCGCGAGGGCAGAACCGGGAAGCGCGAGCAGGGAGGACTCGATGAGCATGACCGCTCGCAGCTGTCCGAGGGTCGCGCCGCGCGCCGACGCCAGGCCGAGCGCGGCCCTGCGCCTGCGGATGAGCGCCTGGATGCTCAACGCGTAGGTCGCGAGGAGCACACCGAGCAGACCGGAGGCCGCCAGTGCGATGAGTGAGGAGGTCGCCGAGACGGATGCCACGGTGCTCTCGATCACGTCGGTGAACGCCGTGCCGAGACTGAGTGAGCCGAAGTCGGGCAGTGCCACGGGCGTGGCCGTCACGTTGCGGATCTGGGTGGCGAGCGTGTCGGCGTCCGAGTAGGAGTAGGCGTTCGGGTCGATCGGAATCCACGCCGCGAGCGTTCCGAGGATGAAGGGTTCCTGCAGCGCGAGCACCGTCTCCGGATCGACGAAGACGGTCGTCTGGATTCTCGGCGGTTTGCCGGTCTCCCGGACGATCGCCGGGCGTTCGAGGTCGAAGGCGTGCGCCCAGTAGGTGTCGTCGGGATCCGTGAGGTCGTAGATGCCGGCGATGCGGAGTGGACCGGCAGGGTACTCGAGGATGTCGC
The DNA here is from genome assembly GCF_013410945.1 of Leifsonia sp. AK011. Lineage (NCBI taxonomy): Bacteria > Bacillati > Actinomycetota > Actinomycetes > Micrococcales > Microbacteriaceae > Leifsonia > Leifsonia sp. AK011. The sequence continues at coordinate 190,301 of NZ_JACCCH010000001.1, forward strand.
CGACCGTGACATCCATCGCGGCGGCCGTGCGTTTCGACATCGCGATCTCGATGGGGTTCTCGGCGCCCGTCGGGTTCTCCTCCGGGACCCACGGGCGGGGGGCGGCGCCATCGATATAGGTGATGCGGTCGGCCCAGGTGAGGTCGATCGCCAGGCGCACGGTGAGATCGAGGTTGGCCACCCCCCGCACGACACCCGCGCCGCTCGAACTCTTGAGGATCCAGACCGGTGTGCCGGCGCCGTCGGCCAACGGTTCCGGCAGCTTCGACGGGAAGCCCATGATGGCCTTGTCGGTGCGGCCGAGCACACTCTCCACCGTGGGTTCTCCGCTGTGCGGCGGGGGGAACCCCATGCGACCCTCGCCCCGAAGATCGAGTTGCACGGCGGGTTGCTCCGCGAGCTCGTAGCGCAGCTCCGCCGTGGCCACCTCGGCGAAGGCGCGCGGAACGAGCGCGACCACAAACACCGTGAGGGTGACCAGCAGCGCGACGAGCACCGACGTACGGATGCCCGCCCGCAGGTGATCGGCGAGCAGACGGGTGGTGGAGGTCAGCGTGCTCACTCGCGCCCCTCACTCGGAAGGGACGAGGCGGCGAGCGCGCGCACCCGGCGGGCGAGCGCGGCCACGATGAGCGTCACACCGATCGCAAGACCTCCGAGCATGAGGCCGAGGCCGAGCCAGTCCACGGAGAGGTCGGTCCCGAGCGCGAGGAAGGCGCGATCGACGGCCGCCCGCGCGAGCTCCGGGACGGTCAGCACCGAGACGAGCACTCCCGCGAGAAGACCAGTGATCGCCGCGACCGCCACCACGAGCCCGAGCTCCCGCACGATGGTCGTGGCCTGTTCGCGTGCTGTCAGCCCGATCGCCCGGAGTGACGCGATATCGCTGCGCCCCCAGCGAATGCGCGAACTCGAGGCCGAGCCCACGGCGACGAGCGCGATCAGCAGGCAGCAGAGCGCCGCAACCCACAACGCGACCGACGCCGCACCGAGCACCTGCCGACCCACCGGATCGTCGCTCGAGATGATGCGGACCCCGGTGGGGAGCAGCGGGCGGAGCGTGTCGACCGAGGGCGCCGCTCCATCGCCCTTCACCCAGGCACCCGACAGCGCAAACGCCTCGGAGTTCGCCCGCTGGTGGAAGTGGTTGATCACGGTGAGATCCATGAGCACCGAGGACTCTGAGTTCGTTCCGGGGATGGCGGGCACGATCGCGGTGACGACGGAGTTCACGGGCTCCACGACGTCGCGCAGGCTGTAGACGACCAGGTCGCCCACCTCCAGCTCGAGAAGCTCTGCGATGTGCTCGGTCACCACCACGCCCGGTTGGATGGTGTCGACGGCGGTCCCGTCGAGGGTCGCCGTCATACGCACGAAGGGCAGAGCGGATGTCAGCACGAAACCGTCGCCCGCACCGCTCACGCGCGGCGGCTCGAACTGGCCGCGGAGGCTGTCGGCCATCCAGAACTGGTCGAGCTCCAAGGACTGCGCGCTCCCACCGACCTCGGCGTCCAGGCCGACCAGGCGGAACGCCGGGGCGGTCGCGTCGACTGGCTGGTCGGTGAGCTCGAGGTCGAAGGAGACGAGGGTTCCGGGCGTCGACCGCGGCACCGCGGTGAGGTCGGCCGTGTACGAGAACACCCCGTCGGCCTCGGCGATCGGTGCGGCGAAGCTGACCTCGCGGAGCCTCCCCAGCGAATCGGCGATCCACGCGCTCAGCCGCGGCGGTTCGACGAAACCCGATTCGGCGGCGCGCAGGGTGAGCGCGGTGGCCCCCTCAGGCACCGACGGCCCTGGCTGCTCGGCGGCGATCGCCGACGCGAGCTCCTCCGTGTTCACAGCGCCGCCCGCGGAGCTGGCCAGCCGTCGCACTGCATCCGGGGTCGCGGAAAGGACGGTCCCACCGATCGTGCCGATGGAGAGCACCTGCTCGTCGAGAGGTGCGAGCAGGGCGATGCCGTCAGCGGATGCCACGGCATCCATCTCGTCCGCGGTGAGCGGGTCGAACGGCGACGACACCCGGAGCTCGGAGCCCGCGTGGAGGGCTGCCGTGGTGTCGAACAGGTTCGTCCAGGTGGACGAGAAGGTCGCACCGATCGTGGCGGACCCGACGGCGAGCGCAACGATCACGAGAGGCGCCGTGACGCGACCGGTGCGCTGGGCGAGCGTGCGGGCGGAGAGATGGGCAGGCACGCCAGCGTCGCGCGTGCCGCGCGCGTAGAGCGAGACCACGGCCGGGAATGCTGCAAGGGAGGCGAGCACGACGGCGACGAGCGCCAGGGCGGGGGCCGCCACGGCGATCGGGTCGATGCTCGTGCTGCCCTCCGCGTTGGCGGTGAGCGGGGAGCCGTACAGGCGCAACTGCCACACCGAGACCGCGGCCGCGAGCGTGATCAGGATCACGAGGCCCGGAACGGCCACCCGCCGGACTCGCCGCTCCCCACGCCCGCCCCTGGTCGCGGTCGTCACGCTCAGCACCGAGCGGTACGAGGTGACGGCCGCGAAGACGATCGCCGCGAGGACGACCACGGCCGGCACGATGATCGCCGTCGTGCGCACCGCGAGGAGCTGGCTGAGGCTCGAGGTGAGCGCGAGCCAGAGGGTGACGGCGGCGATGCCCAGGCTCGCCCCGATAAGCGTGACGACGGCCACCTCGACCGTGGTGCGCCGGGCGAGAGCCAGTGGGGATTGGCCGCGCGACCAGAACAGTCGAGTCTCGTCCTCGCGGGAGGCGACGAGCAGCTGCACGAGTTGGGAGAGGACGACCACGGCGCTCCCCGCCACGAGAACGGCGGCGACGGGTTCGATCGCCCGGAGTCCCGCGATGCGCCCGCCGAAATCGTCGAGCGTTCTCGCCAGGCGACCCTGCGCCACGAGCGAGTCGGACTCCGGCACCTCCCCGCGCCACTCCTGCGGCACGCCGGCCCATGCGGCCGTGACCTCCGCGCGATTCGTCGTCGTGAATTCGTCGAACGAGCGCGGCACCATCGTCCAGATCGCGGCGGGGGCGGAGTCGATCCGTGACCATGCCTCCTCGGTGATCACGAAGGGGCCGAGCGAGGGGATGCCCGCGGTCGGCGCCGTCCCTCCCGTGACCACCGTCTCGTCCCCGTACCACCGCGGGTCGAGCCCGTCGCGGGCAACCCACGTGCCCGAGACCCGGAAGGGGATGTCGCCGAGCAGCACCTCGTCTCCAACCCGCAGACCGATGTCGGCGGCCGCGCTCTGCTGCACCGCGACCTCGTTCGGTCCCTCTGCGGGTCGGCCCGCGCTGAAGTCGGCTCGGGAGTCGAGGTCACTGATCGTGGCGATGGTGGCGGATCCGCTCCGCGTGGCATCGGCTTCGCCCGTCGTGGTCTCGTACCGCCCGTTCGCCTCGAGCGACCTCGTGACGTCGAAGGTCACCCCGGTGCCGTCGAAGGTTCGCTCGACCGCGGCCCGCACCGCGGCATCCTGTTCCCCTGCGGTGGGCGCGTCGGGCCCCTCCTCGTCGTCGGCAGGGGCGAGGTCGAGGATGGCTCGGAGGGCGAGGTCCGCGCCGGCCCGGCTTGCGAGCTCCGACCGGAGACCCTTCGTTGCCTGCTGGTCGAGATAGACGGTCGTGGCGATCGAGAATCCGCACAGGAGCACCACGACGACGAGGATCGCCGCCAGTGTGGGAGCGCTCCCACGCAGCCTCGATAATGACACCAGCAAATCCCCACTGTGTGGCGCCCGCGTCGTTACTGGGCTTCGATCGAGTCTAGGAGCACACCTGAACTCACGCGACCGCTTGCGCCGGCGCCGCGACTGTGATCGCCAACGCCACCTATCGTTGGAGGATGATCACGAGGCGTGAGGCCGCGCTGCGCCTCGACATCCCGCTCGAGATGGCGAACCGTCACGGCATCCCGACCAAGCTCACGGAGGCCGAGTTCGCCGAGCTCGATGCCAACCCCCCAGCGTGGCTCGCGCAGTCCAGGGCGAACCGCAAGGCCGGCGCTCGCCCCGTCTGGGTGCAGCTCACGTGCGACGTCTGCGGCTACACCGAGGCGGCGCGACCCAAGAAGTGGTGGCCCGCGTACACCTATCTCACCTGCGACTTCCACGAGCTCGGGTCAGTACCCGAGCCCGTGGAAGGGATGTATCGCTCCGAGGTCGACGGAATCGGCTCGCGCTTCGTGGCTATCGTCGACGAGAAGCCGTAGGGACTACGTCACGCGCGCTCGACGGGGAGCCACAACTCCGTCGTGGCGGTGCTGAAATCGTCGGCGCGCTCGAGCACCGACACGATCGAGGGGCCGGGCCGCAACCGCCAGGGATTGGACGGGAACCACTCGGTCGCCGTCGCCGCCCACGTCTCCTGGAGTGCCGCCGGGTAGGGCCCCTCGGTGAGGAACACCGCCCACGATCCCGACTCGACATCGATGACGTCGAGGTCCGGGGCAACCTGTGCCCCCGCATCGACCGCGACGCCGTGGAGGTACGTCAGCTCACTCCCCTCCACGTAGTCGGTATCCACCTCGGCGCTCACCTGCAGAAGCCCGCTGGGCTCCGAGGTGCCGAGCGACTTGAGTCGGGCGTGCTCCGTCGGCGGCAAGCCGGCGATGAACTCCTGGATGGCCGGGTTGGGCCCGCTATGGACGAGCGGCACCCGAGTGCTGTGCCCGATCAGCCGGAAGGCCGGGCGCTCCGCGATGCGTGTCTTCATGATGGTGTTCCCTTCTACGGTCAGGCGGAACCTCAGGTGAGGTTGCGCGCGGAAGGGGCCACCGTGGCGGCGAGCGTCGCCGGGGCTGATGCCGTGCACAGCCCTGAACGCCCGTCCGAATGCCTCCGTCGAGGAGTAACCGAAGCGCACCGCGATGTCCAACAGGTCGTCGTCACCGAGGAGGTCAGCGGCGGCGACCGTCATGCGGCGTCGTCGGATGTACTCGGACAGTGGCATCCCGGCCAACGATGAGAACATCCGGCGAACGTGGTACTCGGTCGTGCCGAGCTCGCTCGCGAGGCTCGCGAGATCGATCTCCGCGTCGAGGTGCTCCTCGACAGCGTCGACCACCCGGTTCAGTGTGGCTATCACGGTGTCCCCTTTCCGCAGTCAACAGTGCCGTCTGCGCTGGATCTCCACCCGACTATCGCGGTTCGATTCGATCGTCGCATGTGCCCCGCGCAGGCCTCCATTCGCGGCGCCACTGGGGTCTGTCACTCTGCTGTCACGCTTGGCCCGTTTCACGCGAGCGCGAGTACAGGAATGGCCGAAGCATCCATTAGGATTTCTAGCAACTTACTGTCACTGAGGTGACAAAGAACCCGCCGCCGGTCAGATCGAGGGGGAGACCATGACCGCCTTGGACGCGCCGGCGGCCGTGGGGCCGCGCTACCGCCTCGACGCGCCGGGCTGGCGATCGATAGCCCTCATGGGCGGGGTCGTCGTGGCACTCTTCGCCATCGGGTTCCTTCTCCTCGCGGCCGCGGTGCCCGGCCATTACAACATCGAGGGCGCCGAGGGTCCCGGCGTCTTCGGCTGGGCCACCGGCCTGCTCGCGATGACGCTCGGCATGCGCCATGCCTTCGACGTCGACCACATCGCGGCGATCGACAACACCACGCGCAAGCTCGCCGCCGACGGAAAGCGGCCCCTCGCGGTCGGTTTCTTCTTCTCCCTCGGCCACTCGACGATCGTCTTCCTCATGGCCGTGGTGCTGGGCTTCGGTATCGCGGCGTTCAACACCCAGGTGCAGGATGATGGATCCCTCCTCCATCAGGTGACCGGCGTCATCGGGCCATCCGTCTCCGGCGTGTTCCTCATGGTCATCGCGGTCATCAACATCCTCGTGACGGTCGCGATCGTTCGCGTCTTCCGTCGGATGCGCGCTGGCGAGTTCGACGAATCGCAGTTCGAGGAGCAGCTGAGGAAGCGCGGCGTGCTGAACCGCCTGTTCGGCCGGATCGCCGATCGCATCGATGCCTCCTGGAAGATCTACCCCCTCGGCGTGCTCTTCGGCCTGGGGTTCGACACCGCGACCGAGATCACCCTGCTCGTCCTGTCCGGGTCAGCGGTGCTGGGCGGGCTGCCGTGGTGGGCAGTGCTCTCCCTGCCCTTCCTGTTCGCAGCAGGGATGTGCCTCTTCGACACCCTGGACGGGGTGCTCATGAACTTCGCCTACGGCTGGGCCTTCCTCACGCCGACCCGCAAGGTCTACTACAACGTCGTGATCACGGCGATGTCGGCCTTCATCGCCGTGGTGATCGGCATGGTGCAGCTGTGCTCGGTGCTGGCCGACAACCTCGGCTGGAACAGCCCGTTCCTCGAATGGTTCGACAGCCTCGGGTTCCTCGGCTACGCGATCGTCGGAACGCTCATCGCCACGTGGTTGATCGCCCTGCTGGTGTGGCGTCTGGGGCGCTTCGAGGAGCGCGTCAAGCTCACTACCTAGGTGTCAGTGCGCGCTGCGATCGCGGATCGGATCGAGCAGCGCCTCCGCGCTCCACATTGCGGCGTCCGCGATGTCCCGCCCGCTCATGCCGAGCTCGCGGCGCATGGTGACCCACGTCGTCGACGAGTCCAGGTGACAGAGGGCCGCGACCAGAAGCCGCCGCTCGTGGTCGTCGAGGGATGGCACCTCAGCCCGCAGCATCGCGTCGAACCGGTCACGGTGTGGTGCCGGCTCCGAGCCGTTCACCCCGCGCATGGCCGTCTCGGCCACGACGTGAGCGAGCTCCGGGCGTCGGTCGTAGGCTTCCATCGCCTCGCGGATCGCGATGGGCACATCGAAGATCGACTCGGACTCCTGCCGCATGAAGATCGTCTGCTCGATCCAGGCGGATGTCGCGAGCAACAGGTCGACCCGCGTCGGGTAGTACCGGAACACCGTGCGCTCCCCCACGCCGGCCCGCACGGCGATCAGTCGGAACGAGATGTCGTCTGTTCCGACCTCATCGATCAGCTCCGTGTAGGCACCCAGGATGGCCGTCTGGGTCGAGGAGAGCTCCGACGCGGGGCTGACCTCGGGCACTACGCCGCCCAACTCGCTTCTGGCGCCGTGGCGAGCACACCGAGGATGGCTCGGTCGAAGGCCTCGAATGTCTCGTCGGCGTTCATGTCGAACCCGGCGCGCATACGAGCCCAGAAGATCGGAGAGGAGAAGTACCGGGCGGCAGCGGCAATGCGCTGCTTGTCACGGCGGTTGAGTGTGGGGGCCGCGTCATCCAGCATCGCGACGATGGCGGTCGTGAGCGGTGCAGACGAGGACTCGGTCGTCGGGGACAGCGCGGCTCCGCGCGCCGCGACGAAGGCGTAACCGGGGGCAGTGCTGTAGGCGTGGAAGCGTGCGCGAACGGCCTCGCGGAACTCCGCGGGCGACCGGAACTCGGCGAGCGGGAACTGCTCGGCCTCGATCCATCGCGCGAGCTCCTCGAGCAGGTGGGTACGCGTCGGGAAGCGCCGGTAGATCGTGCGCTCGGACACGGCGGATGCCTCGGCGAGGTCGAGGTACGAGATGTCCTCGAAGGTGTGCTCCCGGAGGAGGGCCGCAGCGCTCGCGAGGATCGCGGCCTGGGTGTCGACCGGCTCATCCATCACGCGTCCTTCTTCCTCCCGTCTCCGGGTGGCTCAGCCGGTTCCGGAGGTAGAAGATATCGACCGGAATCATCGAGCGTCAGGGCGAGCGACGAGACGAACTGAACTTCGCCGTTCGGTCCCGGCTCGCCGGAGACCAGCATATCCGGTCGCTCGAACATGTAACCAGTGACGTGGCAGCGCAGGCGCTCCCCCGACGGGTTGCCATCCTCGTCGAGGATCGGGGTGGGGATGCCGTCACTGCGGCGTCGGAGGTAGAACCTGCCCCTCGTGATGATCGCCATGAGCGGTGTCACGATGACCGCGACGCCGATGGCGATGAGTACGGAAAACGGCTGCATGGCCGGGCCGAAGAGTCCTGCGAAGCAGGCCAGCGAGAGGAGCGAGGCGAGGCCGACGGAGGTGAGGCCCACGGGGTTCCAGTTGTGGAGCATCCCTCTCCTGAACTCGGGGAAGCGCGGCGAGATGCCCAGCAGGTATTTGTTGATGGCGATATCCGCCGAGATGGTGACCAACCACGCCATCACCACGTTGGCGTAGAGGCTCAGCACGAACGAGATGAGACTGAACACGTCCATGAGCATGAGTGCGAGCGCAATGGCGAGGTTGAAGGCCACGAACACCGCGCGACCGGGGTAGCGCTTGCGCACGCGGGTGAAGACGTTCGACCACGCGAGGGAGCCGGAGTAGGCGTTGGTCACGTTGATCTTCACCTGGGCAACAACGATGAGGATGAGCGCGAGCCCGAGGGCGATCCAGTCGGGCAGGAGCGACTGGTACATACCGAGGAACTGCTTCACGGGCTCCACCGCGCGTTCACCGATGTCGGGGTCGACCTTCATCACGAGGTAGACGGCGAGGAAGACACCGATCACCTGTTTGATGCCGCTGAAGATGACCCATCCCGGTCCACTGAAGATGAACGCCGCCCACCAGGACTTGCGATTGCCCGCCGTGCGCGGAGGCATGACGCGGATGTAGTCGATCTGCTCGGCGAGCTGTGGGGTCAGCGCGAAGCACACCGAGGCGCTCGCGACGATCGCGCTGAACTTCACCTGGCCGCCCGATTCTCCCGGGAAGTCGAGGAAGTCGGTCACGGCGTCGGGCTGCGTGAAGACGATCCAGAGGAGCGGGAGGAGCGCGAGCGCGAGCCAGAGCGGCGTCGTCCAGAACTGCAGGCGCTCGAGCGCGCGCATGCCGTAGATGACGATGGGAATGACGACCACCGTCGATACGAGATATCCGGCTGGCAGCGGCAGGCCGACGGCCGCCTCGAGGCCCTGCGCCATGATCGCGCCCTCGAGCGCGAAGAAGATGCACGTGAAGCCGGCGAAGATCACGGTCGTGATGATCGACCCGTAGTACCCGAACCCGGAGCCCCTCGCGATCAGGTCGAGGTCGAGGTTGTAGCGCGCCGCGTAGAACGCGACGGGGACCCCGACCACGAAGATGATGACGGATGCCAGAAGGATGCCGAGCATCGCGTTCGTCGTGCCGTGCTCCAATCCCACGCTCGCCCCGATGGAGAAATCGGCAAGGAACGCGATGGACCCGAGCGCCGTACCGCCGATGGACAGCGCGCTCCAACGGCGGAACGATCGTGGCACATAACGGAACGCGTAATCCTCGAGGCTGTCCTCTGCAGCGGCGCGCGCGTCGTCGGCTCGGGCCACTACGTCACCTCCAGCGCATCCGTACTGTCAGCATTCTGCCGAGGGTGTGTTTCGCGCGCGTTGCCGCGAGGATTCGATCTGGGTCAGATCACCATCGCTTCGCGCACTGCTCCGACGGCCGCTGAGCCCCCGTCACCCGACTGCGTGACGTGTCCGGATGCCAGGACGACGTACTTGTCGGCCGCTTCCAGGGCGAAACCGATGTGTTGTTCGACGAGGAGCACGCTCAGACCGTCCTGGGCGAGACCGATGATCGTCTCCTCGATCTCGGCGACGATCGTGGGCTGGATGCCCTCGGTCGGCTCGTCGAGGATGAGCAGTTTCGGCTCGGTGATGAGTGCCCTGGCGATGGCAAGCTGCTGCCGTTGACCGCCGGAGAGGAGGCCGGCCTTGCGGGTGGAGAACTGCGCAAGAGCCGGGAACCGCTCGAGCATCTCGGCGATCTTCTGCTTGCCGTTGCGGCGTCCGTCGGCGATGAGCTGGAGGTTCTCCATCGTCGTGAGCTGTCCGAACGACTGCTGACCCTGCGCGACGTAGGCCAGACCCCTCGCGACCCGGCGATTGGGCGCGAGGTGGGAGATGTCCTCCCCCTCGAAGAGCACCTTTCCGCGCGTCGGGCGGATGAGGCCGATCGCCGCCCGGAGCAGCGTCGTCTTGCCGGCTCCGTTGTGACCGAGCACGGACACGACCTTGGTGGATGCCGGGATGGACACACCGTGCAGTACCTTCGTGCGGCCGTACCCGGCATCGATGTCGATGATCTCCAGCATCAGAGCGCCTCCTTGCCCTTGATCTCGGTGGACGTCTCGGTGGATGTCTCGGTGCTGACCGGCCCGGTCTGCGGTGCCGCGGCGGTGCCGAGGTACACCTCCTGGACCTTGGGGTCGGACTGCACGTGCGCGACCGATCCCTCGCTGAGCACCCGGCCCTGGTGCAGCACCGTCACGCGAGTCGCGAAGCGGCGCATGAAGTCCATGTCGTGCTCGACGACGACCACCGCCCTCGTCGCGGCCACGCGTCCGAGCAGATCCCCCGTCGCGGTGCGCTCGTCGTGGCTCATCCCGGCGACGGGTTCGTCGAGCAGCAGCAGCTTCGCGTCCTGCACGAGCAGCATGGCGATCTCGAGCCACTGCTTCTGCCCGTGGGAGAGGATGCCTGCCGGCGTCTCCAGCTCCTTGCTCAGACCGGTCTGCTCGAGCGCATCCACGATCGTGGGATCGATGCCGCGGCGAGCACGGAGCAGGGAGAACGACGAGCGATGCAGCCCAGCCGCGATGTCCAGGTTCTGCAGCACGCTGAGCTTCTCGAAGACGCTCGCGGTCTGGAACGTGCGTCCGACGCCGAGCCTGACGATCTTCTGCGCTGGCCGCCCCAGGAGCTCCTGGTCCCCGAGCTTCGCCGAGCCGGTGCCCTTGGAGAGCCCGGTGATGGCGTCGATGCAGGTTGTCTTTCCTGCGCCGTTCGGGCCGATGAGGAATCGCACCTCGCCGGGGTGGGCATCGAATGACACTCCACCGACGGCGACGAACCCGTCGAACTCGACGCGGAGATCGCTGACGACGAGCGAGCCATCACCGTCGGTCATTTGGTCACCTCATCCGAAGCGGTGGCGAGCGGGGTCGCTCGCGGTCGCCAGACCATGTCCTTGGCCCTGCCGAGGAGGGAGGACAGGCCGAGCGGGAGGAAGAGGGTCACGAGGATGAAGACGAGCCCGAGGATGTAGATCCATCCGCTCGGCCAGCTCGACCCCAGGCTCGACTGTCCCCACCCGATCGCCATCGCGCCGAGCGCTGGGCCGAAGAGCGAGGCGCGACCACCGAGCGCGACGCCCGCGATCATGAGGATCGAGGCGGATGCCCCGATCTCGGCCGGGGTGATGATGCCGACGATGGGCACGAACATGGCGCCGCCGATGCTCGCCATCACCGCCGCGACCACAAAGGCGACGAGCTTGATGTTGGCGGGGTCGTAGCCGAGGAACCGAACACGCTCCTCCGCGTCGCGCGTGGCGACGAGGAGCTCCCCGTACCGGCTGCGGTTGAGCTGCCAGACCGCGAGGAGGCTGAGGATGAGCAGGCTCGCCGCGATCGCGAACACCATGAGCTTGTTGCCCGGGTCGTCGAGCACGTAGCCGAAGAAGTACTTGAAGTCACTCAGGCCGGTGTCACCGCCCGTCTCGCGGATCGTCGAACTGATGAGCACGGCGAGCGCCACGGCGAGCGCCTGGGTGAGGATTGCGAAGTACGCGCCCTTGACCCTGCGCTTGAAGAGCGCGAAGCCGAGGATCGAGGCGACGATCACAGGAAGCAAGAGGATCGCCGCGATCGTGAACGCCTCACTGCGGAACGGCTCCCAGAAGGCAGGCAGCGCCGCGAGGGGGTCGTAGAGGATCATGAACACCGGGAGGCTGTCCGGTCCTGCCGTCTCGAGCGTCAGGTGCATCGCCATGGAGTAAGCGCCGAGACCGAAGAACACGCCCTGCCCCATGACGAGCATCCCGCCGCGTCCCCACGCGAGACCGATGCCGACCGCGGCGATCGCGAGCGTGCAGTACTTGCCGAGGTTGCTGATCCAGTGCCCCGACAGCACGAGCGGGGCAACGCCCAGGAGAAGGACGGCGAACACCCCGATGCCGATAAGGGGCAGCCATGGTCTGATCTTGGTCATGTGAGCCCCCTAGTACGCACGGTGAAGAGACCTTGCGGGCGGAATTGCAGGAAGACGACAACGAGGATGAAGGCGAGAACCTGGGCCATGCTCCCCGTCGTCCAGTCGGCGAAGAAGGCCAGCGCGACACCGACGACCCAGGCCGCGATGACCGCACCCTTGATCTGCCCGATGCCGCCGGCGACCACCACGAGGAAGGCCGGGATGATGTACTGCGTGCCCATCTGCGAGTTGGTACCGCCGATGAGCGAGGCGGCCACACCGGCGACCCCGGCAAGGCCGGAGCCGACGAAGAACGTGATGCGATCGACGCTCCTGGTGGGAACCCCACTCGTCTCCGCGAGGTCGCGGTTCTGGACGGTGGCGCGGATGCGGCGGCCGAAGGACGAGTACTTTAGCCACGCGGCGAGCGCGGCCACACACAGGATCGCGAGCACGATGGTGAAGACCTGGCGCAGCGGCCACTCGTAGCCGAGCACGTTGAGTTGCCCGTCGAGCCAGCTGGGCTTCTCGACCGGGACGCCCTGGGCGGGGAAGATCTGCAGCGCGATCTGCTGGAGGATGAGGCTGACTCCGACGGTCACGAGAAGCGTGTCGAGCGGCCGCCGATACATCCACTGGATGATGCTGACCTCGAGCAGGAGGCCGAGGAGCCCGGCAACAAGGAAGGCCGCGGGCAGTGCGATCGGGATGGAGAGGTCGGTCGAGGAGATGACCTGCTGGGTCAGATAGGCGACGAAGGCGCCGGCCATGAGGAACTCACCGTGCGCCATGTTGATCACCCCCATCTGGCCGAAGGTGAGGGTGAGCCCGAGCGCTGCGAGGAGCAGCAGCGCACCCTGCGCGGTGCCGTTGAGTAACGGCGGTATGAGTGCATCCACGTGCGTTCACTCCCTGTGGGATCGAGTGGTGTGGTGGGTGGTGCGGTGGTGCGCGGGGTTCCGAGCCGATGCCGGCAGGGAACCCCGCGCACGGGTGGGGTGATTAGCCCGCGGCCTTCACGAGTGCGTCACGCACGTCGGCCGGGAACCACTCGTAGCCCTCGAGGTAGGGGTCCGGCTCGATCGGGCCGTCCGACGACCAGACGATGTCGAACTGGTTGTCGGCGTTGATCTTGCCGATGTGGCCCTCCTTGGAGATGTGGTGGTTGTCACCGTTGAGCGTGACGGTGCCCTCCGGTGCATCGAACGAGATGCCACCCTCCTTGGCTGCCGCGTTCACGTCGTCGACCTCGAACGAGCCGGCCTTCTCGACGAGAGCCTTGTAGAGGTACATCGAGATGTACGCGGCCTCCATCGGGTCGGAGGTCACCCCGCTGCTGCCGGGGTAGGCCTGCCAGTCCTCGATGAACTTCGTGTTCGCCGGGGAGTCGATCGACTGGAAGTAGTTCCACGATGCGTAGTTGCCCGTGACCTCGTGGCCCATGGCGGGAGCCTCTTCCTCAGCGATCGACACCGAGATGATCGGGGTCGTCTCCGGGGAGAGACCAGCGTCGTAGTAGGCCTTGATGAAGCCGACGTTCGACGAACCGTTGATCGTGTTGAAGATGAAGTCGGGGTCGGCTGCGACGATCTTGGAGACCTGGGTTGTCCAGTCATCCTTGTCGAGCGGCACGTACTCCTCGCCGACGATCTCGATGCCGAGCTCGGCCGCGTAGAGCTTGATGATCGCGTTCGCGGTGCGCGGGAACACGTAGTCGGAGCCCGCGAGGAACAGCGTCTTCACGCCCTGCGAAGCGAGGTAGTCCATCGCAGGCAGGATCTGCTGGTTGGTCGTGGCACCCGTGTAGTAGATGTTCGGGGATGCCTCGAGGCCCTCGTACTGCACCGGGTAGAAGAAGAGACCATTGTTCTCCTCGACGACGGGCTTGACCGCCTTACGGGAGGACGAGGTCCAGCCACCGAAGATCGCCGCGACGCAGTCCTGCGTGAGAAGCTTCTCGGTCTTCTCCGCGAAGGTCGGCCAGTCGGTGGCGCCATCCTCCTGGATGTACTCGATCTGCTTGCCGAGGATTCCGCCGTCGGCATTGATCTCGTCCGCGGCCATGTGCAGGACGTTGGAGACGGTCTTCTCCGAGATAGCCATTCCACCGGTCAGGGAGTTGAGGAAGCCGAGCTTGATCGTGTCGCCCGAGGTGTCGATACAGCTGGCTGCGCCAGGTGCGGCGGATTCCTCGGTGTCGCCGGCGCGGGCGCCGCAACCGGACAGCACGAGCGCCGTCGTTGCGGCGAGTGCGCTCGCGGCGAGGAGCGCCTTGGCGCGCCTCTTGCGTGTGATGAGCATGTGAAACTCCATTCGTTGTGATCGGGCACGAGACCGTCCGACGGGGTGCCGGCGCGTCAATTCGACGCGGGCGCGGCAAATCACGGGATGCGCCGCTCGCCGGTGAGGGACTGCTCATGGTGCGTTGAGTGCTCATGGTGCTGTCGAACTGGGTCGCCGGCGTCCCGGATGATCGACCCGTTTCGAGTCGGTGGCAGAACTCCGCCGACTACTGCAGGTGTTCTCACACTGGGGGCGCGGCATTACACTGCCATTTCTCGAATGTGACGAGTGTGTTAACTGTCGAGCGAGAATCGCTCCAACTCCGGCTTAATTACTGGGATGCTTCGCCAGAGCGTCCGAATCGACCGTGCGAGGCGGATTCGGGTATGACACACTTTTGACACCGACCTGACAGGCCAGTGCGAGCCAGCGACGTCAGCGAACCGGCAGTATCGACGAGAGGGGGCGGCATGCATTTCACACCGGCTGAGACGGAGAAGATACTTCTCGCCGTCGCGGGGATGGTTGCCCGTGATCGGCGGGCGCGTGGCATCCGTCTCAACTACCCGGAAGCCGTCGCACTGCTCTCCACGTGGGTCCTCGAGGGGGCCCGAGAGGGACGCAGCGTGTCGGACCTCATGGCGGCGGGCCAGGGGGTGCTCGGACGTGACGAGGTCATGCCCGATGTGCCGGAGATGCTCGTCGAGGTCCAGGTCGAGGCAACCTTTCCCGACGGGCGCAAGCTCGTGACCATCCACCACCCGATCGACTGAGGGGCAGACGTTGGCATCCACATCCGCTACCGGGCCCGGCGCGTTCCGCATCCTTCCCGGGCAGGTCGAACTCAACGCCGATCGCACCGCGGCCGAGCGCGTGCGCCTGGTGTTCGTCAACACGGGAGACCGCCCGATCCAGATCGGCTCGCACATTCACCTGCCCGACGCCAACAGCGCACTCGAGTTCGACCGGGCGGCGGCGCACGGCTTCCGCCTCGACATCCCGTCCGGCACGTCGCAGCGCTTCGAACCGGGCGCATCACGCGAGCTCGACGCCGTCGCCATCCGGGGGGCTCGCATCGTGCCAGGCATCCAGATTCGCGGCGAGGGCGAGGGGGTGCTCTGATGGTGTGGATCGACCGCTCGCGCTACGCCGCGATCTTCGGCCCGACGACCGGCGACCAGATCAGGCTCGGCGACACCGACCTGTGGATCGAGATCGAGGAGGATCGCACCTTCGGCGGTGAGGAGGCGGTCTTCGGCGGCGGCAAGTCGATCCGGGAGTCGATGGCGCAGGCCACCACATCCCGAGCGGACGGCGCACTCGACACCGTCATCACCAACGCGATCATCCTCGACTGGTGGGGAATCGTCCGGGCCGACATCGGCATCCGCGACGGCAGGATCGTCGGCATCGGCCATGCGGGGAACCCCGACATGAGCGACGGCATCGACATGATCATCGGACCGTCGACCGACGTCATCTCCGGCGAGGGGCGCATCGTGACCGCTGGCGCCATCGACTCGCACGTTCACCTGATCTCCCCGTCGCAGATCCACGAGGCTCTCGCGACGGGCATCACAACCGTCATCGGCGGTGGGACCGGGCCCTCCGAGGGCTCGAAGGCCACGACGGTGACGCCGGGAGCGTGGCACCTGAGGACGATGCTGCGATCGCTCGACACGCTCCCGGTCAACTTCCTCCTGCTCGGCAAGGGCAACACCGTCTCCGCGGAGTCCCTCCGTGAGCAGGCCCTCGCGGGTGCGGGTGGCTACAAGGTCCACGAGGACTGGGGGTCGACACCCGCCGCCATCGATGCGGCGCTGCGAGCGGCGGATGACTGGGGCCTCCAGGTCGCACTCCACTCCGACTCCCTCAACGAGGCGGGCTACGTCGACTCCACGATCCGCGCGATCGATGGCCGCTCGATCCACGCGTTCCACGTGGAGGGCGCCGGAGGAGGCCACGCGCCCGACATCCTCACGCTCGCGAGCCTGCCCAACGTCATCCCGGGCTCGACGAACCCCACGCTCCCGCACACGGTGAATACCGTCGCCGAGCACCTCGACATGCTCATGGTCTGCCACCACCTGAACCCCGCGGTGCCTGAAGATCTCGCGTTCGCGGAGTCGCGCATCCGGGCCACGACCATCGCGGCGGAGGACATCCTGCACGACCTCGGCGCTCTCTCGATCACGTCGTCCGACGCGCAGGCGATGGGCCGCATCGGCGAGGTCATCACGCGCACCTGGCAGGTCGCCCACGTCATGAAGGTTGCGCGCGGTGCCCTGGACGGCGGGCTCCCGGCCGACAATGAACGCGCCCGTCGGTACGTCGCCAAGTACACGATCAACCCCGCGATCGCGCACGGCATCGCCGGCGAGATCGGGTCGGTCGAGGTGGGCAAGCTCGCCGACCTCACGGTGTGGGACCCGCGGTTCTTCGGCGTCCGACCGGAGGTCGTCGTCAAAGGTGGCGCCATCGTCTGGGGTGCACTCGGCGACCCCAACGCGTCGATCCCGACGCCCCAGCCAGTCATGATGCGCCCTACCTTCGGCGACGCCGTCGGAGCCGACCTCTCGTTCGCCTTCGTCTCGCCCGCCGCGATCGAGGCCGGTCTCGCCGACGAGCTCGGCCTGCGCCGGCAGCTCCGCGCCATCGAGCCGACCCGTGACATCGGCAAGGCGGACCTCAAGAACAACAGCGCGCTGCCCGAGATCGTGATCCAGCCGGACACGTTCGAGATCGCGATCGACGGGGAGCACGTGGAGCCCGCGCCCGCGGCATCCCTGCCCCTGAGCCAGCTCTACAACCTGTTCTGAGCCCATGACGATCGCCGCCGCCAGTACTGTCGCCCTCCTGCTCGCCGATGCTCGCCTGCCGAGCGGTGGGCACGCGCACTCCGCGGGCATGGAGCCCGCCCTCCTCGGTGGCATGCCCGCCACGGATGTCGCGGCCTTCCTCACGCAGCGTGCCCGCACCACGGCCCTCGTCGACGCCGGCGCCGCGGTGGCAGCCATGCATGCTGTGCTCGATGGCGATGGACGCGGCCTCGCGCCGGTCGAGCGTGCGTGGTCGGCACGCACCGCGAGTTCGGCGATGCGCGAGACATCCCGCGAGCTGGGGCGCGGACTGCTGCGTCTCGCGCGCCGAATCTGGCCGAGCGCCCACGGGATCGGGGAGCTCGGGGAGGCGCCGCCCCGGCCCCTCGTGCTCGGGGTGATCGCCGCCGAGGTGGAGATGACCGCGGAGGAACTCGTGCGGCTCGCGGTCTACGACGACCTCGCGAGCGCGGTCGCCGCCCTCCTCAAGCTGGAGCCGCGCGACCCAGCGGAGGGCGTGACGCTCGTGCTGCAGGCCTGCGCCTCGGTCGAACCCGCTGTTGCCTCGATCGCGGCCATCTGGTCGCCCGATGACATCCCCGCGCTCAGTGCGCCCCAGGCCGAGGCGTGGGCCGAACGACACGCCACAACCCCAAGGAGGCTCTTCCGTGGCTGAACAGAACACATCCACCCGCGCACTTCGGCTCGGAGTGGCAGGTCCCGTGGGCACGGGAAAGTCGTCGCTCATCGCGACCGTCTGCCGCGCCCTGGCCGACGAGCTGCGGCTCGGCGTGATCACGAACGACATCTACACCGACGAGGATGCCCGCTTCCTGCGGTCGGCCGGAGTGCTCGAGCCCGAGCGCATCCGTGCCGTCGAGACCGGGGCCTGCCCGCACACCGCGATCCGCGACGACATCACCGCGAACCTCATCGCCGCGGAGGACCTTGAGCGTGACTACGCACCGCTCGACGTCGTGCTCATCGAGTCCGGAGGCGACAACCTGACCGCGACGTTCTCCCCCGCCCTCGTCGACGCACAGCTCTTCGTGCTCGATGTCGCCGGCGGTGGCGACGTCGCGCGCAAGGGTGGCCCTGGCATCGGTCGCGCCGACCTGCTCGTCGTGAACAAGACCGACCTCGCGCCCTACGTCGGTGTCGACGTGCCGCTCATGGTCGCCGACGCGCGCGCCGCACGTGACGGCCGAGCCGTGCTCGCACTGTCGCGGACGGATCCCGACTCCGTCGCCGAGTTGCGCGCCTGGGTACTCGCGATGCTCGCCGCCCACCGGTCGGGCAACCACGTGCCTCAGGACCCCGGGCCAATGGCGCCGCACTTCCACGCGGACGAGGACGGCGGCCACGTCCACTCGCACGACGAGGACCACGCGCACGACCACGACCACGACCACACCCACGAACATGTCGGGGACCGGGCTCACCACTGAGCCGACGCGGATCTCCGTCCACGCGGGCGAGACACGCGTCCGCGTCGAGCTCGTCACGGGGGCGCTCGCACCTCGCCTGATCGAGCGGGACTCCGCCTCGGCACTCGTCGCTCTCGCGGCCGCGCACATGCTCCTGCTCGACGGCGACACGGCGACCATAGAGGTCGAGGTCGGTGCCGGGTGCACCCTCGAGATCGAGGACATCGGCGGCACAGTCGCCTACCCCGGCACGTCCCACTGGCGCGTTCGCGCGGCCGTCGGCGAAGGGGGCCGACTCCTGTGGAAGGGCCTGCCGTTCGTCGTGACCGCGGATGCCACCTCCCACCGCACGACCGACCTGCACCTGTCCACCGGCGCATCGGCACTCCTCCGCGAGACACTCGTGCTGGGTCGCCACGGCGAGACCGGTGGTGCGATCGATTCGCGGATGTCGGTGAGCAGTGTTTCGGTGACCGGAGAGCACGGCCCGGTGCTGGTCGAGCGACTCGAGGCCGACGCGCAACACCCCGGCCCTGGCATCCTGGGCTCCCACCGCGTGCTCGATTCGGTGATCGCGGTGGGGTACCGGCCGCCGACCGCTCCGGGCGACCTCGTGCTGGAGCATCCGGGGGCCGTCGCGCGGTACCTCGGGCGGGAGACCCACGCGTCGGGGCTCGACGCTGTGTGGCAGCGGTGGCGACACGCGCTGCTCGAAGAGCAGCACACCCGCCCCGAGAGTGCAGTTCTGACTACTCGCGTCGGCGGCCGCTAGTCACAGGTGCATTCTCAGCGACGGACCACGCTCAGTGCACCAGGATCTTGAGCAGAATCGCGAGCCCACCGAGGGCAGCGGTAGCCGCCGCTCCGAGCACGCGCCAGTACCAGGCGATGCCCCGACCGCCGAAGGCGATCCACCCCACTATCGCGAGGATCGCCACCTCGATCCACAGCGCGGCCCAGTACGCGTAGTACCCGTCGTTCCAGCCGAGCAGGCCGATGATCAGCAGGATGACGGGCGGCACGGCAGCGAACAGGAATCCCCTGGAGTGGTGGAGGGCGATGCGGAACGATTCGCCCAGCAGGATCTCCTCACCGTCGGCCCTCGCGCGTTGGGCGGCTACGGTGTGCACGAAGACCTCGGTCGCCCAGAACACGAGCATGCTCAGCACGGTGATCGCGAAGACATCGCGGATGCCACCGGCCTCATTGGCCACGGCGATGACGACGCACACGAGCACCGTTCCCGACACGAGTTCGGGTGAGATGAACTCGCGCCGCAACCACGCGGACGTCCAGGGGCGCACGTCAGTCACTAGACCCTCCTCACGGTGCGACAAAAAGCATAGTGAGCGACGGCAGCCCGCGAGGCTGGCGAGCGCAGCCGCTTATCGTTGAGGGATGACCGCGAGGCGCGAGGTACTGGTCGGCGCCCTGCGTCTGGCACTCGCGGCCGCGTGCGCGATCGCGCTCGTGTTCCGGTTCCAGTGGGGGCTCGGATGGGTCGAGCCATCCAACTACTTCGCCTACCTGACGATCCAGAGCAACATGGCCTTCGTGCTGGTGACCACCGTGAGCGGGATCGTGGCGCTGCGTGGTCGGCGGACGAGCGCCCGGCTCGATGCGGTGCGCGCGGGCGTTCTCACCTGCACGTTCACCGCGGGAATCGTGTTCGCGGCGATCCTGCAGCAGTCCCTGGCCCGCGGGCTGCCGGTCTACCTGCCGGGCTCCGATGTGGTGCTGCACTTCGTGCTTCCGCTCGTCGCACTCCTGGACTGGGCGGCGACGCCCCGAACGCGACCGCCAGCGAGGGTCATGGTGTTCGTGCTCGGCTACGTCGCCACGTGGGGGGCGATCACTCTCGTGCGCGGGAGCATCACGGGGTGGTACCCGTACTACTTCCTCGACCCCAACCAGACGAACGGGCCCGGCGAGCTGGTGCTGCTGTCGGGCATCGCCGTGGCCGTCTTCGTCGCGGTGGGGATGCTCGTGATCTTCTTCCCCCGACGGCTGCCCGGCTGGCTCAGGAGGCGAAGGGCGCCAGACTCCGGCGGGCCGCCGCCTGGAGATCGTCGTCATCCAGCTCGGATAACTCGCGGGACCGCTCACCGCCCACAATCCCGAGGAGCACCGGGCGGCCGGTTGCTGGTTGCAGGTTGACCCACAGGCGAATCAGCTCGTCCTCGTCCTCGCGCACCCACCACGCGGCATCCGTGCTCCAGAAGGCCGTCTCGAACTCCATCCGCACCAACTCGATGTCCCCGACCGAGAGATCGTTGAGCGCGGCCCGGTGAGTCAACGGGAGGGCAGGGTCGAAGTCGATGAGCTGCTCCTTCAGCACGCCGATCGGAGCAGTCACGATGACCCTGTCGACACTGAGTGACTCGCCCGTACCGAGGCGAAGACTGACGCCCTCGTCGTTATAGGCGATCCCGGCGACCGCGGTCGACACGACCGTGTCGATACCGTCGAGAGCCGTGTCGATGAACGACGAGAGTGGTCCCAGGGGTACCGCCGAGGGCTGCGGGGTCGGTGTGGAGAACCACGCACTGAGCGCGTCGGCATCGGCACCCGTCATCCCGGCGATGTCCAGGAGCACCTGCTCGAGCAGCACCTCAGCGGTCACGTCGTCGGCCGAGGGCAAGTCCACTCCCTCCTGGAGTGCTTCGGCCACGGAGACGTCCTCGGGTTGGTCCTGTGCCCACGCTGCGGCTTCGCCGGGGGCGGCGGATGCTGCGGCCAGGGCAGGATCGTCCGCGGCGAGTTCGGCCGGGGCATCCGCTCCCCCCAGCGCATAGGCCGAGGCATCGTCGATCGGCGCGAACTGGATGCCGTCGCGCGTCATCGTGTCGATGAGGTCAGCGTCATCGACCTGCCCCAGGCGCCAGGCGCCCAACTCGAAGTAGTCTTCGCCGGCGACCCTGCTGTCGATGCGACCGCCCGTGCGATCGCGGGCCTCGACCACGATCACGTCGGTGCCGCTCGCCGCCAGCAGTGTTGCTGCGCTCGTGCCCGCCGCTCCGGCACCAACGATGGCGACCCGTTCGCCCTCGCGGGTGACCTCGAGCACGCGCACTGCAGCGGCCCGTCCGGACGATATCGCGCCACGAACCGTGCCCTGCGCATCGGAAAGCCCGTCGCCGGCGAGGAACACCCGGTCGAGGATGCCACGCTGCAGCACCTCTCTGCTCTCCGGAAGTCGCCCCACACCGAGGTAGCTCGTGGCGCCGCGGGCGTACGGATCGCTCGACCAGCGGGAGCGGGAGAAGGACCGGGCGGCAGGCACCCCGTCGGGGCGGGGCGTCGTCGTCGGCGTGGGGGATGGCTCCGGCGAACCGTCGGTGCACGCCGCGAGAACCAGCACCGATAGGCCCGACGCTGTGCCTGCGAGGAAGCTTCGGCGTGTGAAAGACATCTCCCCGCTACTGTACCTCGCGGGTTTCTTCGGGGACCTGCGCGGTCGAGAGTGCAGTTGCGACTAGTTCAGTCGGGATGCTGCGGTGCGAACTGCACTCTCGATCGGTCTTCCACCCCGCGGCGCCTCGGAGTTACCCTGTGCGCATGTGCCGCAACATTCGCGTCCTCCACAACTTCGAACCGGCCACCACGGATGAGGAGGTGCGGGAGGCCGCGCTGCAGTTCGTGCGCAAAGTCAGTGGCTCGACGCATCCGTCGCGGGCCAACACCGCAGCCTTCGAGCGAGCCATCGACGAGATCGCGCTGGCCACCCGCCGCATGCTCGACGAGCTCGTCACAAACGCGCCACCCAAGAACCGTGAAGCCGAAGCCCTCAAGGGGCGAGAGCGCCACGAGAAGCGCATGGAGCGAGAGGTGCGGATCCGGACGAGCTGAACCTCGGCGCCCAGTAGCCACAACCGATTGTCTGCACAACAATAGGTGCGACAACCTATCGAGTATCGTCGATGTATGGCCGCACATGATGGCAACCCTGAAGCTGGCCCAGTCGCGCCCGACCTGGGTTGGTCTCTCAGCGTGATTCTGCGCCGATGGCACGAACTCGTCGAAAGTGCGCTCACAGGACTCCCGAACGGCACGAGGGGCTACCAGATCCTGTCGGTCATCAGCCAGGGCGACCCGCCCACACAGAGCGCGCTCGCCAAGCACCTCACGATCGACAAAACCGTGATGCCGTACATCATCGATTCGCTCGAGACGGCCGGTCTACTCGAGCGGCACGTGGATGCACAGGACCGCCGAGCGAAGCGGATCGTGATCACTCCTCGCGGCGCCGCGGCACTCGCGGAGTACCAGTCGGCCGTGCGCGACGCAGAACAGCAAGCGCTCGGCGATGTCCCTCCCGCCATTCGCGCAGCATTCATCGACCAGGCCGAGAGCCTCGCCCTGTCGATCAACGCGGGACCCCCGCCCGCGGATGCCTGCTCCGACTCGATCGACGGTCTGACCGTGTCTGGAGTAGCTCCTCTCAGATAGCAGTCAAATTAATATGTCTGGCAAATCATTTGTAGACAGGAATATATGTTTACAGGTGTGAATTGGCCTTAGCGGCGCCGAACGTGCGACCGCGAAAGGAAAACCAATGTCCGACCTCAAGATTGCTGTCATCGTGGCGAGCACCCGCCCCGGCCGAGTGGGGGACCAGCTCGGTAGCTGGGTACTCGCTCGGGCGACATCCCGGGATGACGCGACCTACGACCTCATCGACCTGAACGACCTGCCACTCTCGCGCCTCGACGAGAGCATCCCGGCAGCGATGGGCGCGTACGAGCATGACCACACCAAGGACTGGGCTGCCCTGATCTCCCGGTACGACGGCTATGTGTTCGTGACCCCGGAGTACAACAAGTCGATTCCGGGTTCTCTCAAGAACGCGATCGACTTCGTCTACTCCGAGTGGAACAACAAGGCGGCGGGGATCGTCAGCTACGGCGGGGTCGTCTCGGGCTCCCGCGCTGCCGAGCACCTGAGGCTGATCCTGGCGGAGCTGCAGATCGCGAGCGTTCGCCAGCAGGTGATGTTCTCCACCGGTGCCGACTTCGAGAACTACTCCGTGCTCAAGACCCCCGGTGACCCGCACGCGGCTGCGCTCGACACCATGCTCGATCAGTTGGTGTCGTGGTCCACGGCACTCAAGACCGTGCGCGCAGGCCAGGCACGCTGATGGCCCGGCTTGAAGGAAAGGTCGTCATCGTCACCGGTGCCTCGGGCGGGCTGGGTTTTGCCGGCGCGGAACTGATGGCGAGGGAGGGCGCCCGGGTTGTGATGTCCGGTCGGTCGTCATCAGTTGTTGACCGGGCATCCGTTCTGCGCAGCCAGGGCTTCGACGTGACCACCCACATCGGCGACGTGGCGGAGCCGACCGATGTGCGGGCGATGGTTGCCACCGCGATGGACACCTACGGTCGACTCGACGTGCTCTGGAACAACGCCGCACTCGTGGACGTCGACTGGATCCTCGGCGACACCGACGTGGTGGACATGAGCCTCGAGCACTTCATGAGAACGATCGAGGTGAACACGGGCAGCGTCTTCCTCGGCGCCAAGTACGCGATCCCCCACATGATCGCGTCGGGAGGAGGGTCGATCATCAACACCTCGTCGCTGCAGGGCTTCGCGGGTGACACGAACCTCACGGCCTACGGAACCAGCAAGGCGGCGATGAACTATCTGACCCAATCGATCGCGACGGGGTTCGGTCGGCAGGGTATTCGTGCGAACACGCTCGCGCCGGGCCTCATCCCTCCGCCCCAAGCGGCAGCAGCCCAGCCCGGCCACCGGCTCGAAGGCGCAGCCAGCACGCAGGTGGTTCTCGACTCCCAGCTGCTCGGAACCGTGGGCGAACCGTCGGATGTCGCGAATGCGGCTGTCTTCCTTGCCTCCGATGAGTCCAAGTTCATCACCGGGCAGATCCTCTACATCGACGGCGGCTTCACGGCACACCAACCGACGTACGCGGACAAGCTGCGCCAGCGGGGCTAGTCTCCGGGCGCTCGGCGACGAGAGTGCAGTTGTGACTAGTTGCACCGGAGCGGGGCGGTTGCAACTGCACTCTCGGTGTGTGCCCGGAGGGATTTGAAACCTAGTTCAGCCCTCGAGGGCATCACGAGAGCACCCCGAAATGCTGCAATCACCGATTCTGGGTCTTCACTGATCATGTGAGTGTGTCCAGCTTCGTGCACATTTGTAGGGTCGGCGGGTCGAAGTGCCCTATCTCATTCCCATCAGGGATCCGATAACGGCGACGCCATTGTGGTCCTCAATGATCTTGAACGCCCCGGTTTCGGTGAGGGTCTGGGTGCAAGCGTGGTGGATCGCGAGCACCAGATCCTGCAGGGTCGGATCATCTTCGGCGTCCGCACGATCGCGATCTCTTGTGAACACGACGGTCCCCCAGACAAGGTCATGACCGACGACATCTGCCTCGACCCCCACCGTGGTGCCGACCTTTCCCTCCTGCGCATGGGGTCGCGGGTGTCGCTGAGGGACGCGCTCAGGGCGAGCTGATGGCGGTGGGCGCTCCCCTACTCACGGGGTGGGGAGCGCCTGATGCCATCCCAATAGCGGTGAGCTCACCCACCTCAGATCGTGACGACCAGCTTGCTCGCCGACACCCCGCCCTTCAGTTTCTGTATCGCACCAGGGATCGCCTCGAGTCCGGTGCCGACTACGTCGGCGACCGGTGCCGGGCGGTATTGGGCCGTTGCCAGGGCATTCGGCAGGAAGTCAGCAAAGATCGCGGGGCCCACCTCGTTGTCTTTGAGGCTGCCGCCCCAGATCGTGCTCACGTGCACACCGCTCATGCGGGCGCGGAGAGCCTGAAGGCTGATGAGTGGGCCCACCATCGCTGAGGCGACGCGGCGGCTCCCCTGGGTTCGAGAAGCGACCCGGATGCTGGGGCGAAGCGATCCATCGCCAATTGCGATGGTTCCAGTGAGAGGACTATTACCGATCGCGGTGACGAGTTCATCCACTGCGTTGACGCTGCGATAGTCGATGACGGCCTCGGCGCCCAGCGACCGCACGTAGTCGACATTGCGGGGTGATGCCGTGGCCACGACGCGATACCCAGAGCTTCGAGCCAGCTGGATCGCGTTGCTTCCGAGGCTCGTCGACCCGCCCCACACGAGGACCGTCTGTGCCCGGTCGATAGGGCCAATGGTGGGCAACGGGAGGCCTAGCTGATCCTTCTGGTACAGGCCAACGGCTGCGGTGGCGAGTGTGAGCGGCAGAACGGATGCTTCCTCGAACGTCACCGCGTCGGGGATCGGCGAGACAAGGTGCTCCAGTAGAACCACGTAATGCTGGAATGCGCCCTCGGCCGGATT
This sequence comes from Leifsonia sp. AK011, assembly GCF_013410945.1. Taxonomy (NCBI): domain Bacteria; kingdom Bacillati; phylum Actinomycetota; class Actinomycetes; order Micrococcales; family Microbacteriaceae; genus Leifsonia; species Leifsonia sp. AK011. Next base: position 216,014 of record NZ_JACCCH010000001.1, read on the forward strand.
GTTGCGAGATTTCTCTAAGCCGACGGCGTACCCGATGACGCGGTCGCCCGGAGCCAGGCGGGTGACGCCCGCACCGACCTCAACGATCTCGCCTGCGACATCCGTGCCGATGATCGCCGGAAACCGCACCCACGGAAAAGCAACGCGGTAGATGAAGGCGCCAATCGCGTCTAGTGGGTTGATGGCGACGGCCCGGGTGCGCACGACCACCTGCCCCGAAGCGGGTGGTGTGTACGGGGCAGGGGCGAGGGTCAGCTCGCCTGCGCGGCTCGAGAGCCAGAGGGCCGAGTTCTGAATGGTCATACGAGCGATACTAGACACTGTCTAGTATCTAGTCAATGTCTAGATGAGGGACGAGCGACCGGTATGCTGGGTCCGTGTCAGATCGGCCATTTCACCACGGCAGTTTGCGCACGGCGCTGCTCGAACGGGCTGAGATTGTTCTGCGTGAACGTGGCATCGACGCTCTCTCATTGCGCGAACTCGCCCGAGATGTCGGCGTCAGTCACGGAGCGCCCCGCACCCACTTCGTCGACCGCCACGCGATGCTCGGCGCTCTCGCCGATCGGGGCTTCGATCGACTCGCCCACGCGATGCGCACCGCCGCGACCAGTCAGCCTGACGACGCGGGCTCCTCCCTCCTGGCGTCAGCCCGCGCCTACATCGACTTTGCGATTGCTGAGCCCGCCCTCGTCAACCTAATGTTTTCGAGCCTCAAGGATGACCCGAACTCGGCCTCGAGTGGTGCCGGACGGTTCTTCGGCACAGTGCGGGAGCTCGTCGGTTCGTGGATGAAGGCTGGCGCAGTGGCAGGCGATGACCTCGACCGTATGGCCCTGCTCGTATCGGCCATGATGCGGGGGGTCGCCACTTTTGCGGCCTCCGGTCGCCTGAGTTCCGAGGAGATCGACAACCTCGTTGTGGACGCGGTAGCCAGCTTCGCTGCACTGCCGCCTAGGCCAGGAGGGTGACCGCGAGGAAGTCCTCTGGCGGGAGATTGTCCGACCTTTTTGGTGCGCCCGGAGGGATTTGACGCCCCACCGGCACGGCCGCCACATCGCGGTTGCACGTTGGTGCGAGCAGTGCCCAGGGCGATGCGTCGGAACCGGCGCGGCGGGGACCCCAGCGCGCCAAAGTGCCACCCGCGTGCTCCGAAACGAGAAAGACCCCGTCACAAAGCGACGGGGTCTTTCTCGTTTGGTGCGCCCGGAGGGATTTGAACCCCCGGCCTATTGATCCGTAGTCAATTGCTCTATCCGCTGAGCTACGGGCGCGTGGTCGGCTACAGCCAACCCAGAAACTATACCAGCGATCTGGGAGGGCGAAAGTCAGGGGGCCGGCTCGTCCGTCTCCAGGCGGTCGGCCCTGGCGGCGGCGCGGACGGCGCCCATGGAGGCCACGACGACGAGGGCTATGCCCGCGACATCCGCCCACGACAGGGACTGCCCGAGAATGAAGAGGCCCGCGAGCGCAGCAAGAGCGGGCGCGAGACTCAGCAGGATCGAGAACGCGGATGCCGGCAGCCGCCGCAGCGCGATGAGTTCCAGACCGTACGGCACCGTCGACGAGAGCACGGCGATCGCGACGCCGAGGAGCAGCACCCAGGGCTGCACGAGGGCGAGCCCCGCACTGCCGATGCCGAACGGAAGGATCGCCAGCGCGCCGATTGCCATCGCGAAGGCGAGTCCGTCGAGGCGCCCGAAGGTCGCGCCCGCGCGCCTCGACAGCAGGATGTAGCCGGCCCACGCCGCACCAGCGCCGGCCGCGAACAGCACACCGAGCGGGTCGAGCTCGCCCGCACCACCCCAGCCCACGATGGCAACACCGGCGAACGCGAGAATCGCCCACAGCCAGCTCGACGCCCGACGGCTCACCACGACGGAGAGGATCAACGGCCCGAGAATCTCGATGGTCAGGGTCACGCCGAGGTGCAACCGCTCGAGCGCCAGATAGAACAGCGCGTTCATGCCCGCGAGCACGAGTCCGAACGCGAGCACGGTCAGCCAGTCGGCGCGCGAACGTCTGCGCACGGACGGGCGGAAGATCACCAGAAGGATGAGCGCGGAGAACACGAGGCGCAGGGTCACCATGCCGATCGGGCCGACCTGCGGGAAGACCGTCACCGCGATCGCAGCGCCGAGTTCCTGGCACACCAACCCGAGTACGACGATGCCCGCCGACCCCACAACACCGCCGCGCGTCGCCTTCACTTCATCAGCGTACGGGAGCGCGCCGACACCGGATGCCGCGAGCCTCAGTGCTCCGGAATGCTCACCCCGAACGGCTCACTCTCGACCTCCGCGCCGCCCGATTCGTAGGTGACGACGAGCTCGTAGTCGCCTGCGCGCAGAGGCTGGATGTGCTCCTCCACATCCCCGCACTCTGTGCGGCCATCCACAACGCTCGCGGTGGAGGTGAGACGTGATGCGCCACCCCAGTCGGCCCAGAACGTGAACCGGCACGTGCCGCCCGATTCCACCACGCCCTCGACATACGCGGAGGCGTGGAGGAACCCGTCGCCGTCGACGGCGGCCGCCGTGACGATCGGCTCGACGGGGCGCGGGCTCGTGGCATCCTGCGCGGGTGTGCACCCGGCAAGCGCGAGGAGCGCAACGAGCATGATCGCGGCGCGTTTCATCGGGCATCCAGCAGCTTCACCTGGCGCACGAGCGCGACCTGCCGGTACGAGGCGTCGATGAGTTCGGCGACCAACTCCCAGTCGAGGTCCGGGTCGTCGATGCCGATGCCGAGCCAGCCGTTCTTGCCACCCCAGTACGGCGGGTCGAAGATGCGCGAATCCTGCCGGAGGGCGGGTGCATCCTCGGGATCGGGCTTGAAGACGACCGCGTGCCCGAGCCCGCGCGGCGACGAGACACTCGCGAAGATCTTCTTGCCCGCACGGAACGTGGGATGCCCCCACGCCTCGACCTCGATGGCCTCCGGGAACGGCAGGCACAGGCGCCGAACCCGCTCCACGAGCGGGTCGCCTGCCTCGAAGGCACTCGGATGCTCGGCCATGCCAACACGGTAGCGCTGGCTCCCGACCGAGGGAACTACCAGGCCTCCGGCGGCGCCTTCACGACGGGGACCTCGGTGTACGACCAGTGCGCGCCGTTGTTGTACATGCCACTCGCCCAGCCTGAGAACCAGATCGCGTTCTCCGTCGTGGCGGTGGGCGAGTCCGCGCGGAAGGCCGCGACGATGCCCGAGTACTTGGGGAGGGTGTTGAGCGCCTCTGCCGCGTTCTCGGCCGCGATCACGAGGTTGTCGTAGCTGCCGAGTCCCCCGCCCCCGCCGGAGCCCCAGCCGTTGTTGAGGGGGTTGTTGCGGTTCCACCAATCGTCGACGTAGTTCTCCTGGCGCATCCAGCGCGTGAAGACGGTGACATTGTTGTCCGTGATCGGGAAGCCGCCGAGCAGCAGCACGAGTTTGGCCCAGTCGTAGTTCGTACCGCCAGCCACCAGCGTGTCGATCCCGGGGGTCGCACCGTAGCCGTCACGGGTGACCGCAGCGACGGCGACGTCATCGTCAACCTCGATGCTCTGGGCGTGCTGCTCGAGGTACGACTGCAGCAACTGCGACTCCGAGGGCATGGGCGGTGGGGCCACGGCGGTGAGTGCCGCGAGTGCGAACGCGACAATCGCGGCCGCGAGGGCGAGCACACTCCGGGCAGCACCGGATGCCGCACCCGGGGCGGAACCGGGCCGGTCACGTGAGAAGCGCGAGAAGAAGGTGGAGGGAGTCATCGTGATGCGAGCCTGGGCTGGCGTGGGGATCGACGTCGCCGGAGGACGCCAGAGTACCAGCACCGTCGCGCAGGACAGTGTGCTCCAGAACGCTGGGAGCTGGCTCAGCGTCCCCGAATGTCCTACCTACCCGAGCGCCCGTTTATCCGAAGCGACCGTTGACGTAGTCGTGCGTGCGGGGGTCGATGGGGCTCTCGAAGAGCACCTTGGTGTCACCCTGCTCGACGATCGCGCCCGGCGTGCCCTGCGCGGCGAGGAAGAACGCGCAGTTGTCGGAGACGCGCTGGGCCTGCTGCATGTTGTGGGTCACGATGACGATGGTGACCTCGTGCGCAAGTTCGAGCATGGTCTCCTCGATCACGCGCGTCGACGTCGGGTCGAGCGCCGAGCACGGTTCGTCCATGAGCAGCACGCGCGGGCGCACCGCGAGCGAGCGCGCGATGCAGAGGCGTTGCTGCTGGCCACCCGAGAGACCGCCTCCGGGCTGGCGCAGGCGGTCGCGCACCTCCTTCCAGAGTCCGGCCTTCGTGAGGCTCGACTCCACGAGGAGGTCCTTCTCGTCGCGGCTGGCGCGCGTTCCGGTGAGCTTGAGGCCCGCGATCACGTTGTCGTAGATCGACATCGCGGGGAACGGGTTCGGCTTCTGGAACACCATTCCGATCTCGCGGCGCGCGGCCGTGAGACGGCGGTTGGCGCTGTAGATGTCCTCACCGTCCAGCAGCACCTCCCCGGCGAGGGAGGCCGACGGGATCATCTCGTGCATGCGGTTGAGGATGCGGAGGAACGTGGACTTGCCGCACCCGGACGGGCCGATGAGGGCCGTCACCTTGCCCGCCTCCATCGTCAGGTCGACGCGGTCGAGCACCTTGCGGTCGCCGAACCAGGCCGAGATCGAGCGGGCCTCGAGCGTCGCGAGCTCCGACAGTTCGACGGGCGCGCTAGCCGGAACGTCGGCGGTCGGCGCCGGCTCGATGAACGCGCGGAACTCCTGCGTCACCGTGAGTGGCTTCTCCTCGACGGGCGTGAAGGGCTCGAGGTCGGATGCCGCGGGGCTCTCGGTCGCGTCATCCTTCTGCTCCACCTCCGGCGTGGCCTTCACGACCGCCGTCGGCGCGGTCGTGGGCGTGTGGCCCTTGCGGGGCGCCTTCTTCTTGACCGGCCGTGTGGTCTTCGCCGCGGGAGTCGCGTCGGAGTCGAGAGGCGTGGTGGGCTCTGGAACAGTCACAGGGGTGTCTCCGGGAATCACAGTCGTCATCAGTTCTGCCGTCGTCGTGGTGGGGGTAGCTGTTCGCTACAGGAGATTGGGAAGCATGGACATGGCGGCGTTCGCGGTCGCGGCGCCGAGGGCGAGGAGGACGGGCACTGTCACAACCCAGGTCTGCCAGACGCCCCAGCGTCCGCGCACCCAGCGCAGCGCGATGGTGGCGATGGCGAGCCACTGGAACCAGAACAGCACAGGGAGCCAGTCGGTCGGGGCGGAGCCCATGGGGAGCTCCGAGGCATCCAGCACCTTCTCGGTGAAGACGGGCGACGGGGTCTCGTGCACCTCGGAGACGAGCGCGGCATCCACATGGAGCACGCCACTGGGCGCGAGCGGGGCGCCGTCCGCGGTCACGAGCTCGAGCATCCCCTCGCCCGGCTCGAGGGGCTCGGAGAGCAGGTCACCCTCGCGACGGATGTTGAACACCTCGTAGGTGCTCGTGCCCTGCGCGGTCGTCACCTCGATGACGTCGCCGTCCTCGAGCGCGCTCAGGTTCTGGAACGGCCCACCGTAGGTGGCCTGCCGCCCCATGATCACGGACCGACCCTCCTGGCCCGGCATGACGGTGTCGCGCATATGGCCGGGTGCCGCGAGCAGGTCGTCGGGTCGCGTGCCCTGCACGAAGACCTCGTTGACGCCGATCGAGTCGATGGTCAGCGTGCCGATGGGGGTGCCGTTCGGCACGAGGTTGCCATCCACGTCGAGCTGGCCGAGCGGTGCGGTCGCCTTGGCGAGTTCGACCCGAAGCTCCTCGTACAGCAGGAACTGGCCGCGGGAGTGCTGCAGCCAGCCGACGAGCGTGACGTGCGCCACGAACCCGAGCGACAGAGCGGCGATGAGCGTCCAGGCAACGCCGATCCACCAGCGGATCTGGCGGGGGTTGGGGCGCACCCTCGGCTGCTTGGGCGGGCTCGGCGGGCGCTGCATCCACTGCGGCATCCGCTGCATCGGGTTCGGCGGCGGATAGGACGGGGCGGATGCCGCGAGCTCGAGTTCCCGCAGGGAACCGGTGTCGACGGCCGCATCGTCGGCCCCCGCGCCCTCGGCGGTCTTCGGCAGGTCGGTCACGGTCACGATGGGGTTTCCTCACTGGCTCCGCGGCCGCTGAACCAGCGACCGATCGGTTCCCGGTAGCTGATCGCGAGGGCGATGAGGGAGATGGCGAGCACGCCGAGCACGATCCACATCCAGCCCATGCCGGCGCCGCCCGTGCCCGCGGGCGCGACAACGACGAAGGCCGCGTTGGTCACGTGCTTCGAGTCCCAGCCGGTCGCCTCGACCACATGGTCGCCGGGGCGGATCTCGGCGGGAATCCGGAACTCGGCGACCGCAGTACCGGTCTCGTCGGCGACGAAGCTCGCCACCACGATCGGCCCGCGGTAGAGCACGAACTGCACCTTCTCGCCCGGGGTGTTGCCCTCGGAGCGGGCGACGACCCAGTCACCGGCCGCGACGCGCTCCTTGTCGAGCTCGAGTCCGTCGGCGTCCTCCTGGGGCTTCGCGGGGGCGACGGGACTGCCATCGGCGGGCCGGGGTGCCGTTGTCGCGCTCGGAGTCGGGGTCGGCGTCGTGGACGACGTCGCGCTCGGTGTGGGTGTCGGCGTTGGTGTCTCCGCGAGCGCCGCCGTGCCACCCATCGAGAGGGCACTCGCCAGCAGCACCGCCGCGGCCATGATCCGCAGTCTCATGCCGCACCGCCCGACTGCGGCGGGGCCTGCTGGCTCGCGCGACCTGCCGCGAAGTCGTCGATGAACTGGTAGCTGCGTGCACGACTGCCGGACACGTAGCGGGCCGCCACTGCCACGGCACCGACGACGATGAGCACGAGCATCCAGAGGGACCACGAAATGGCCGGGGTCATGGTCTGGCCCGTGGCTTCCGGGTAGACGATCGAGTAGTTGGCGGAGGTCTCGGGCACGATGGGGCCGGTGCTACCCGGGCCCTGTGCTGCGGTGGGCGTGGCATCCGGTGCCGCGGTGGGGGCGTCGGTCGGCGCGCTCGTCGCGGGTGCCGTCGGTGCGACGGGCGCGACCGGTCCCGTGGCGGCAGCCGCCTCAGCGACGGGGTTGGGGTCACCGGGCTTCACCGACACGATCGAGACGTCGGCCCACGCGAGGAGAAGCGGCAGGATGCCCGGAACCTCCGCTCGCATGCGCACAGCCTCATCCGGCATGAGGTCGGAGACGGGCTCCGGTGTGAGGGTCGCGAGCTGGATGCCGAAGGGTCCGGTGATGGAGATGGTCTGGTACAGGTCGACTCTCGTGTTGCCGGAGTTCGCGACCGCGTACTCGACGGCCAGTGACCCGGGCGCGAAGGGGTTCAGCGACGCGGAGTACCGGCTGCGAGTTCCGCTGACGGTGATGCCGGGTTCGCGGATGCCGGAGACGCTGATGAAGAGGGGCACGCCGGTCTGGGCGGCGATGTCGGGCACCGCCGAGTCTGCACCGGACTCGATCAGGGCGAGGCCCGCGACATAGTCGCCGGGGTCGGCATCGCCGGGAACGGAGATGGTCACGGTCACCCACGCGGAGGCTCGAGCCTCGAGGGTGAGCACCTGGTAGTCCACAGCGAGCCAGCGGCCAGCGGCCACGGGCTTCTGGTCGGTCGGCGCGAGCAGGAGCGTGCCGTCCTCGGTGTTCGCTGCATCCACCGCTCGGAGCTGCACACTCGTGCGCTCGTCGCTGAGGTTGGTCACGAGGATGGTGTCCTGCGCGGTCGCGCCGGGGTCTGCGGAGGCCTCGATCGAGGTGCGCGCCTCGTCGCCCACGGGGGCGGGTGCGATCGACACAGTCGGCTCGGTCGCGCTCAAGCCGAGCGCGCCGAGGGGAGCGACCGCGAGCGGAACGATCGCGAGCACTGAGGCGAGGCAGGCTGCGGCGATCACGCGAGCGGGGTGTGTCAGGACCATCGAGAACTCATCGGGTTAGGGGGTGGGTCCCGCTGCGGGGCCACTCCGAGTGGAGCGGCCCCGCAGGGGTTTTGGTACTGCTAGGCGCAGGGCGTGAGAGCCGCCACGTTGGCGTCGAGCGACGGCACGCCACCGAGCAGCACGATCTTCGTCACGCCGAGGTCCTCGATGGATGCGAGGACCGAGGCGGGAACGCAGTTCGTGCGCACGGTGAACAGCGGGGCGTCCTCAACGCCGGCACGCGCGCCACCGGCGAGCGCATCCGGGAAGTTGATTCCGGTCGCGAGGTACGCGGTGTCGGCCTCGGTGAAGGCGTCGTTGTTGATGACGACACTCGTCTCGAAGCGGTTGACACCGGCGTTGCGCTTGACGTCGTAGAGCGCGTCGAGCTGCGCCTCGATTCCGGCGCTCACCGCCGCGGACGTACCCGCGAGCTTGACCTTCTCAACACCGAGCGTGTTGAGCGCGGACATGGTGGCCGTGTCGAGCGACGCGTCGGTTCCGCGCACGAGCACGACGGGGCCATCGAACTGGGCCGCAGCAGGCGAAGCCGCCAGAGCGTCCGGGAAGTTCAGGCCCGTCACGATGTACGCAGAGTCGGTGTTGCCCGCGCCGAACGCGTCAGCGGCGATCTTGCGCGACGTGTCGTAGCGGTTGACACCGCCGAGGCGCGAGACCGTGTGCGTGAACGACAGGTTCTTCAGCGTGGTCTCGACACCCGCATCGACGGATGCCGTGGATCCGACGATCACGATCTTCGCGGGGCGAAGGCGGTTGATCTCGGCAATGACGCTCGCGGGGACCTCCGACGCGCGGGTGAGGAGCACCGGCACACCGAAGTGGGCCGCTGCGGCGGAGGCGCTGAGGGCATCCGCGTATCCATCACCGGTTGCGACGTAGACGCGCTCGACGCCGGGCTGGAAGGCCTGGGAGACACCGACAGCAGTGTCGAAGCGGTTTGCTCCGGCGATGCGCTCAACGGTGACCGGCTCGGGAGCCGTGACGACCGACCATGCGCCACTCGTGGCGTCATAGGTCATGTCGAGGCTCACGTACGGGTCCGTCGCGCGGTTGGGCTGGGCATCCGAAGCGAAGAAGTAGTAACGGAGCTCGAAGGCACCGCTCTGCAGTCCGCTCAGGGCGTTCAGCTGCTTGTTGCTGACGTAGGTGTTCGTCGGGATGATCGAGCGGTTCAGGTTGATGGGCTGGCCATCGAACCCGTTCGCCCCGGCCGTGACGGCCATGCTCGGGCGGCGAGCCTGCGCGATAGCGCCGATCTCGGTGCCGCCCTGGTAGACGAAGGTGCCGCTCAGTGCGCGGTAACCCTCGGGAGCTCCCACGCTCACGGCGATACCCGTGAGGAAGTTGGAGTCCGAGACGTTACCCGAGGTGGGTGTCAGAGTGATGGTTCCGGGGATCTCAGCTGCGGACGCGGACTGCGCCACCGCCAAGCCACCGGCCATCACGGCGCCGGCGATGGCCAGCGCAGCGAAGCTCTTAATGGTTTTCATTCCAGTGATTCCTTAGTGGTCTGGAGCGGTGGTTAGAAGGAGTAGCCCTGCTTGTACGTGGTGGTGTTGCCGCACAGGTCGCCGATCGTGCCGAAGCCGTACTGGCGGATGGTCGCACCTGCCTGGCACACGCTGGAGCCGGTGCCCACGAAGGTCTGCTGGAGCTGCACGTCGGCTGCGCTGGAGCCCGTGAGGCGCGCGGTCGAGACGACGTTGTAGACGAGACGCGTGATGGGGAACGCCGAGTTCAGCTCGATGCCGCCACCGTCGACGGGCACGTACGGCTTGATGGTGCCGATGCGGCCGAGCTCGATGTTGCCGCGACGCTCGGCGACCGTGGTCGGGAGCGAGCCGTGGTTACCCTGCGCGATGTACTGGGCAACGGAGAAGGGGACGATGTCACCCTTGCCGGTCACGAACGTTCCGTTGTGCTCCTGGACCGTGTTGCCAAGGTCCGTGGCCACGCCACCCGCGGTGATGTTCGCCTCGGTGAGGCCGAGCTGGCCGATCCAGAAGGAACGCGTGCCCGAACCGGTCTGCGGGAGCAGGGGGCGGATCGTGACGCTCTGGAAGTTGGCGTCGGTGTAGGTCGTGACCGTACCGCGGTAGATGTTGCGCAGCGTGAACGGTGCGGGGCTGATCGAGTCCTGCGAGGCGTCGCCCTTGGCGATGTCGCGCGGGAAGTCGCTCGCGGCGCTGACGGCGTACGTGACGGCGTCACGGGCGAACGGGATGAACGTGAGCTGCGAGCCCGGGAGCGAGCCCGAGGGGCCGCTCGACGAGCGCGCGAAGTCGACCTGGCCGGTGATGTCGACACCCGAGCCTGCCGGCCACTTGTCGGTGCCGTTGGGGTTGATGGATGCCGTCAGCGCCTTCTGTCCGTTGCCGGAGCCGTTGGGGCGGTTGAAGGTGGGGCCATCGGCGCGGACCTTGATGGTCGCGCTGCCGACTGCGTCGTACGAGCCGATGGTCGGAACGACGGTGGCGAGGCCGCCGACGAGGCCTTCGGTGGTGTCAGATCCGACACCGACCAGGGGCTTGTAGTCGGTGGGGTCGGCCATGGCCGGCGCAGCTGCGCCGAACGCCATCGCCGCTACTGCGAGGGCTGCGACTGCGCTCACGCGCAGCGTGCTCTTCTTGTGCATCATTCTCCAAGGTGTTGTGGGTATCGTGCCCCGTGTATGACCGCCGTTCGCGGCCTTGCCCCCCATTGGCTTAGCGGTTCGATGGGGGGCTCTTCTTTCGGGCTGAGGCTGATACCCGAAAGCAGGTTTCTGTGCTCCTACGGCAGCCCCCTGAACAGGAAGGGGCCGATGAGGAATCCGAGGAATCCGATCACGAGGGCGATCACGAGCGCGCCACTGGCGATGGCGGATGTCGCGGCCGTCCGGTTGTCGGAATCCTGGAACTCTGGGGCTGCCGCGACCTGGTCGTCCTTGGTCGTCGGCGTTGTCGAGGAACTCGTCGTCGACGACTTCGTCGTGGACGACTGCTTCACGGAGGTGCCACCGGAGGCGGGGGCCACGGGCGCGCCGAAGGCGCGAATCGCGGTGACCGCGGCCTGTGCCTCGGAGACGAGCGCGGGGGTGAGCGGGAGGTAGCCGTTGGGCAGCTGCCCGATGCTCGTACCGGTGACCTGTCCCTTCGTCGTCACCTCCGTGATCATCGCTGCGTACTTCTCGCGGCTCTCGCTGTCGCTGCCCGAGACGTTCACGGCGGCGTACGTGACGATCGTCATGGGATAGCCGCCGCTCGAGACCTTGCCGGGGTCGACCTGCTTGACCGTGTCGAGGGTCGTGGGGGCGAGCGCGGCGAGCGCCGCCGTCATCCCGTCGTTCTCCGGTGCCACGATCTCGTCGCTGTTCGGAATTTTGAGCGAGGCCATGCTCAGGCTGTACCGGTGCGCCGACGGGCTGTCCGTGATCGTGATCATGAACTTGTCACCGGGGAGCTGGGTACCGGAGCTCACCCAGTCGCCGGTCTCTCCGGCGGAGTTGAGCTTGGTGGCATCCCAGACCGTCTTCGAGTTGGGCGTACCGCGGAACGACTGGCGCGCACCCGACAGCAGATTCTCGGAGTAGGGCGCGAACTGGATGCTGCCGAACCGCGACTTCTCGAGTCCGAGGTGCAGCGGCACGAGACTCTCGTCATTCTTGGGGAACGAGTCGAGCACGACGTCGGAGAGGCTGCGTGGCGATCCATCGAGGTTGGTCAGGCCCACCTCACGCGTCACCGGGTTGTCACCGAGGTCTGCGCCGTTCGCGTCGAGGTACCACGGGATGGATGCCCCGGGGTTGCCCTTGGGCAGGTAGTACGGGTTCACCGTCATGCCCCAGTCGTCGGGCTCGCCGGCGAGGAACGCCTTCGCGTCGGCGTCGGCGACGATCCAGCGCCACACCTGCTTGATCGCATCGGCGCCCGAGGGACCGGGCAGCACGATCGCCGGGTTGTTCGTGAACTGGGAGTAGTTGTCGGGGTTGAGCTCCCGGAACTCGGGGTCCTGGTTGAGATAGTTGTACGAACGGTTGACCTCACCGAGGTGCGCGAACGGGCGGCGCACGTCGGACGAGTTGGATGGCACGGTGAACTTGTACGACTGGGTGAGCAGCTTCGCCACCAGACGGGGCGACAGGTTCAGCTTCTCGACCCGACCGTTCGCGCCCTCGGCGAAGAAGCCGACGACCACGCTCGAGACTCCTACCGGGGCATAGATGAGCGTCGTCTTCGCGAGCTGGTTGCGCTCGTCCTCGTTGAGCAACTCACCGGGACTGACCGGGTAGCCCGTGTAGGCGATCTTCGGTCCGGCGCCCTCGGCGATGACTTGGGCGCGGGCGACCGAATCCGGGTTCGTGGCGAAGCTGTAGGTGACCGACGTCGACTGGCACAGTGCCGGCTGCCACGAGATCATCGCGCTGATCATGAGCTGGGAGCCGATGACACCCTTCTCCTTGCTGCCGGTCGGGCAGCTCGCGCTCGTGGGCTGGAAGTCGAGCGGCACGACGACGCGGTTGTCCCAGTAGTCGCACTGGTCGCTGATCGGGCTACCGCCCTGAACGGACCCGGCGCGACCCTTCGTGTACGGGGCGTAGTTGTTGCCGGGGTCGCGGAAGCTGCTGCACGAGGTTCCGCCTCCGAAGTGGGTACCACGGGGGACGATGACCAGCCAGCAACGGTTGTTGCCGTCGCTGCCGCATCCGAGCTGGGGTGCCTGGATGGAGGTCTGAGCCTCGAAGTCGAAGTACCCGGTTCCGTCGTTTCCGACGCGAGCCGCGGTGACCTCGTTGGTGGTCGCGGCTCCGATCTCCTCGAGGAGGGGGTAGGTGTCCTTGCCGTCCACCCGCACGATGCGGCCGGTCACGGGCTCCCCGCCGCGGGGCTTGAACGGCACGTCGGTGACATTGGTCGCGTCGGGCTGCCAGGCGTCCGGTCCGACGCGGAACGTGTTGTCGGGTACGACGATCGAACCGAACCCGGCGAGACCGCGGCCGCCCCATTGGCAGGTCTCGCGGAAGTCCTCCGAGGCCGGGTCACCCCAGCACTGCATCGCCTGCACGAAGTTCTGGGCGTTCGTGACCATGGTGCCGTCGTTGCTGAACGAACGGGTCCCGGCGAATCCACTGACGCTCACACGCACGGCCTGGTCGATGATGCCCGTGGTCTGCGAGACCGTGACGGATAGGTTCTTGAAGTCGTTGAAGTGCGCGCTCGAGGGCAGGCGCTCCGGCTGGAACTCCCGCGCGGAGCTGGTGTCACCGTTCCACGCGACCGTGAGGGCCGAGTCGGTCGTGACCGCCGCGGTCGCCGCCTGGGCAGGGAGTGCTGCGCCGGGGAAGACCGCGATGGCTCCCACGAGGAATGCGACGAGGGACATCGCGGCTACACCTCGGGCTGACACGGCGCTCACGCTAGGCCTCCTCATCTGACGCGGGCTCACCGGATGGTTTCCTACCGAAGGACGGCAGGTGAACCTTCGGGATGCGACCGTTGCCGGGCGTGCGCGGCGACCGCTTGCCCGCGACCGCGAGCTCCCGCTGCCGGGCGAAGATCGGGGGAAGCAGGGTGACGACGAGGATGCCCACGGCTCCCAGCGCCATGAACGCCATGGTCACTCCGGAAAGGCCGAGGGCTGGCAGCTCCGTCGGGGATCCGGTCACGATGAGGGACCCCGCGGTCGCGCCGCCGACGGACCCGGCGACGACGGCGCCGCTGGCCGACTCAGCCGAGCCACCCGTGGTTCCCGCCGTTGTGGAGCCGGCCGTCGAGGTGTTGGCCGCGTCGGCGCGGGTCGCGCTCGTGTCGGGCGTTTCCTCGACCGCGCCACCGGTGCCGGTCAGGCACTGGTCGGCGCCCTTCTTGTCGCACTCTGGCGGCATGGGGGCCTCGTTGGCGAGCTTGTTCGTGCCATCCGGCGAGAACGTGGGGTTGTTGCATCCGCCGATGTCCTTGACGTACGGGTCACCGCCGGGGATCTTCTTGACCTGGTCGAGGCCTGCGGATGCCAGGTTCACCGGGAGCGGCGAATAGCCGAGCACCTCCGCCTGCTGCTGGCCCTCACAGAGGAAGTACGCCGTGAAGTCCGCGAGGGTGAGGCCCTTGTTCTCGGTGAAGTTCGACTCGAGCGCCGTGGGCGCGATCATGTACGAGTAGGACGACAGCGGGTAGGTTCGCGGGTCGCCACTCGTGTAGACACCGCCCAGGTTGGACGTGAGGTAGTCGGGCGACGTCGGGTCGGAGTTGATCACGGCGGACAACAGGGACACGGCCACGTTGGATGCCGACGGCTCTGTGTAGTAGCCGGCGGCGTTCAGCACCTTCGCCACGGGCAGGCGCGCGTTGAGCGCGTACGACTCCTCGACGTAGGTGATCGAGCCGACCGACTGGTCCTGCTTGACGAATCCGGCCACACCGTCGGAGCCGCTCTGGGCCACGAAGGCCGAGCCCGCGATCACGGGGTAGTTCGAGGTGATGCCGCAGTTCGCGCGGCCGGCGCGCGAGCAGTAGTCCTGCCAGATGCCGCCGTGCTCCGACCGCATCCATGAGGTGAGCTGCGCTGTCGTTCCGGATCCGTCCGAGCGCACGACGGGCACGATCTGCACGGCCGGAAGCGCGAGCTTGGGGTTGTCGGCGAGGATCGCCGGGTCGTTCCACTTGGTGATCACACCCGTGAAGATCTTCGCCACGACATCGCCGGAGAGCCTCAGGTTGGTGACGCGCTGACCGCCGATCACGAGGTTGTACATGAACGCGGTGCCACCGGCGACGATCGGGATGTAGACGAACTGGCGGTTCGGGCGCGGGTCGGGACTGTCGCTGTTCGCCAGCTGGTACGGGATCTCCGAGACGGCGAAGTCGACTGTTCCCTGCGAGAACTGCTGACGCCCGGCTGAGGAGCCGCCCGCGTCGAAGTTGACCGTCCACTGGTAGTTCGCGGACACGTTGCGGATCCACTGCTGGAGGGCGTTCGCCGACCACGTGGAACCGGAGCCGGAGACGGGGTAGTGGGTGGTGCCGACCGCGGGGGCGCCGGATGCACCGGATGCACCCACGAGCGCGGGCACGACGACGACGACGAGCGCCAGGGCGGCGATCAGTCGGCGACTACGGCCTGTGGTTCTCACTCGTGGTCCTTCTCTGGTGACTGTGGGGTGGGCTCGTTCTGGGGTGCGGCCGGTCTGGCCAGTCGCCGCTTCCACGGGAGCATGCTCGGCATCTCGATCCCGAGTTCGCGCGCCTTGAAGCGGTACTCGTCGTCGCGGGACTGGCGGGTCTTCGCCCGCCGCTGGCGGGCCGAGAACTGGCCGGGGCCGCGGCCGCCGATCGCTCGGGCGAGCGCGAAGAGGATGAGCACGAGGATCATCAGCACGGCGGCGGTGCCGAACCCTCGGGCGATCATCGACAGCTCCGGCGACTTCACGAACGTGAAGGTCGTGAGCGGCAGCGAGGTCATCGGCCCGCTGAACGGGTTGAGGTTGAGGAACGTCGTCGAGCCCGCCGTGAGGAGCACGGGCGACGTCTCGCCGATGCCGCGCGCGGTGCCCAGGATGATCGCGGTCGTGAGTCCCGACCGTGCCGTGGGGAGTGTGACAGTCCACACCGTGCGCCAGTTCGAGGAGCCGAGCGCGCGAGCCGCTTCCTTGAGGGTGCCGGGCACGAGCCTCAGCACGACGTCGGCCGAGCGGATGATGATGGGCAGCATCATCACGGTGATCGCGAGTGACGCGGCGAAGCCCGACCGGTTGAAGCCGAGCCCGACGATGACCGTCGCGTAGATGAAGAGACCGGCGACGATCGAGGGCAGCGCGGTCATCGCCTCCACGACGGTGCGCACGAATCGCGAGAAGCGCCCGGGGAACTCGCTCATGAAGACCGCCGTGGCAAGCCCGAGCGGGATGCTGATCGCGAGGGCGATCGTGATCATGATGAGCGTGCCCGCGACGGCGTGGATGATTCCACCGTCGGTCAGCGGGTCCAGGGGTCCGGCGTTCGCCATGTCCTGGGTGAAGAAGTTCAGGTGACTGAGCGCCTCGATGCCCCGCTGGAACGTGTAGATCACGACGGAGAAGAGGGCGAGCAGCAGCAGGAACGCGAGCGAGTGCATGATCACGGCGACGAAGCGATCACGCACGGTCGGGCGGTTCTCGTCGAACGCGGTGAGCAGCGTGAAGAACACCAGGAAGCTGCCGTACGCGATGAGGAAGAACCCGAGCTCGCCCTGCAGCGGGAGCACGAAGGTGTAGAGCCACGCGGTGAGACCCAGGGACGCGGCGGCGGCCCCGAGCATCCTGATCACATCAATGGAACGGATCGTCGACGTGTTGCGTCGAAGCTCCGGGCCCGTGAGCTCTGGTTTGGTGGTGAGTACGGAGGTCATGCGTCACTCGAGCTTCCGGAACGACTGCGGGCGATGATGGAGGAGGCGCCGAAGTTGACGACGAGCGTGACGAGGAACAGCACGAGGCCCGCGGCCATGAGGGCGGAGATCTCGAAGTCGGATGCCTCGCTGTACCGCAGCGCGATGAGCGCCGAGATCGAGTTCGACCCCTTCTCGAGGATGCGGGGCTGGATCACGAAGACCGGCGAGATGATGAGGTAGACGGCGATCGTCTCGCCCAGCGCACGACCGAGGCCGAGCATGGTTCCGCCGATGATGCCGCCGCGTCCGAAGGGCAGAACGACGCTGCCGATCATTCCCCACTTCGTCGCGCCGAGCGCCAGCGCCCCCTCGCGCTCACCGATGGGCGCCTGCATGAAGACCTCGCGCATGATCGAGCTCGCGATGGGCGCGACCATGAGGGCGACGACGATACCGGCGATGAACGTGGATGCCGCGAACACTGTCGGGCTCGCGAGCGGGTCCGCGGGGTCGAAGCCCTCGACGGAGAAGATCGGGATCCACCCGAAGTAGGTCGAGATCCATTCGGAGACCGGCAGGATCAGCGGCGTGAGGAAGAAGAGGCCCCACAGGCCGTAGACGATGCTGGGCACCGCGGCCATGAGGTCGACGATCGAGACGAGGGCCGAGCGAATCCGCAGGGGCGCGTATTCGCTGATGTAGAGCGCGGTTCCGAGTGCGAGGGGTAGGGCGACGGTGATCGCCGTGATGGCGATGAAGAAGGTGCCGGCAAGCACCGCGGCGATGCCGAAGTTGCCGGAGTTCGGGTCCCACGCCTGCACGGTGAGGAATCCGATGCCGGCGGATTGCAGCGCCTGGTAGCCCTGGTAGAGGAGGAAGAGCCCGACGAGGGACATGATCGTGAGCACGATCGTTCCCGCGCCCCGCGAGACCAGCCCGAAGATGAGGTCGGAACGGTCGTCCTTGCTCACGAGCTTGCGCGGTGTGATCTCCGGGGCGAGGCCTGCCTCGGGCGTGGCATCCGCGTCCTCGACCGGACGCTCCAGCTCAGTACTAGTCGACACGGCTGCGCTCACCACCCATCAGTGCTGGGTCGGTGAGGCGGGCACCGTCGTGCAGGCGGGCACCGGCAAGCGCGGTGATCGCGAGCTTGATCGAGTGGCGGCGGTCGCGGTCGTTGTTGTACCAGCGCGCGCAGGTGATGACGGGCCTGCCGTCGATGGAGCCGAACCAGCCGTAGACGCCTCGGCCGCCCTCGCTCACCATGGCGATCTCGATGCTGTCGGCGAGGTCGACCGCCGTCTGTGCGTTCTCACGTGATCCTTCGAAGCTGTCCAGGATGTCGGCCGCCCGCGCGAGCTCACGGTTGTTGGCCGACACCAGCTGCCAGACGACGTTGCCGGTGGGCCGCTCGACGGGCACGGGAACCCCCGCCGCCGAGATGACGCGACTGGAATGGGTCGCCCAGGGCATGAGCTTGGCGCTGTCCGGGGTGAGGAAGCGCACGAAGACGATGCGGGGTCCAGCCGACATGGCTCTGTGACTTCCTGTTGACGTGCGTGCGGGCCTTTGGAGTAAAGGACCGCGACCCCAACTAAGGGCCTCGCGCACGCGTACAACAACAGTCGCCAACGTGAACAATTGGTGTCGTCGCCGTCGTTCACGCGCCGGATGCCGGGCGTTAATATCGGTGGCTCACTGTTGCACCTTGTGAGCTACCCGATCCTCGGGCGCACGGCTGGTCTCGCCCTGCTGCCCCTCGCGCTTCTTGCGGGCTGCGCCCCCGCTCAGACCGCTCCGAGCCCGACCGAGAACTACGACGCGGGCCCCACACCCACCCCGGAGCCGACGGTGACGGCGGAGCCGATCGGCGACGACGCGGTGCTCGTGATCCGAGCCACGGCGACGGATGCCTCGGGCGCTGCCCTCGAGCTCCAGTACCAGGTGCACCTCCCCTCCCCGTGGGACTACGAGGGCACGCAGAACCTGCCACTCGGACTCATCCAGGACTGCGGCGGCGAGCTCGACGACAGTCGTATCGCCGCAGAGCAGTGGAGCTTCACGCGCGGCAACATCACCGCGATTCCCGTCGACGCCGAGACTGAGTGGGACGGCTCGACGATCGCCGTCGAACCCACCGCGGGCTCCGGATACGTTGCCGGTCGTCTCATCCTCGCGACGCCGGCCGACTCGGGTTCCGTGCCGTGCCACACCGACAAGAGCTTCTCGACGCTCGGCGCAGGCGCTCTCGCGGTCGGCAGCCCGGGTGACGCGGCATCCCGCACCGCCTGGACGGGCCTCCAGTGGGGATTCCGCACGACGGATGCCACGCTCTCCGACTGCACCTTCGAGATCACCGAACTCGGCAAGCAGTACGGTGCGGGCTCAGGCTGGGCCGAGAAGGCGGATGCCACGACCTGCGTCGTCGGACCGTAATCGCCAGGCCGGCCCAGGCCGTAGTGCTGCGCTTGCCGCGGGAGGGCACGCGGCCGGCTAACCGCCGAGCTGCACGATCCTCGGGCCCTCGGCGGAGCCCAGCGCCGTGGTCAGGGTTGCGGGGCTGAGCGCGAGGTTCGCCGTGGTCCAGGCGCCCGCGGCATCCCGCAGGACCACGAAGACGCGATCGGCGTCGGCGACCGTCACCTGCACGGAGTCACCCACGCGCACGGCCGTCAGGGTTCCGGTGGTCGAGATGCCGAGGCTCTCAGACTGCCAGCCGAGCTTGTCGGCCCAGGCTCGCTGGATCACGCCGTCCTGCACCCAGAAGACCTCGGGCCAGCCGAGCTTGTTGACGGCCGCCGTCACGGGACCGGCGGCGGAGATCATGGTGGAGGCGGTGTGCCAGCCCTGGTTGTCGCCCCAGGTCTCCTGGAGCGCCCCGTCCTTCACGGAGTAGACCGTGGGCCACAGGCCACCGATGTTGACGGCCGCGAGCGCACCCTCGACGGGCTCGCCCGTCGGCATGTACTGCCAGCCGACGCTCGTGCGAACGATCATCACGAGCTGGCCGTTGGCGCCGGCCATGATGTACGGCTTGCCGTTGCCCATGTCGGCGACGGCGAGGGATGCACCGTCCGCGTCGAGCCCGGTGTCGGACTGCCGCCAGCCGTTCGTGTCGTAGCTCGCGACCTTGAGCTTGCCCTCCTCGACGAGCACAATCTCGAGCGCGCTTCCGGTCTGGAGTGCGGCGAGCGAGGTCGCCGCCGGCGTGAGACCGGTCTGCGTCGTCACCCACTGGCCGCTGATCGGGTCGGTGACGCGCATCGTGGGCGCGACGGCGACGGCTGCCGGGACGCCGTAGTGGATGAAATTGGAGACCTTCGTGGCATCCACCGTGCGGAAGGTGAGATCGCCGGTCTGCGAGCCGCCGAACCAGAAGTCCTCGGAGACCACGATCGTGCCGTCGGCGTTGACCTGCTCGACGTAGGCGACGTGACCGAGGCTGCTGTAGCCGAAGCTGCCGCCGTTCCAGTGGGCGACCGACCCGACGGTGGGGACGTTGTCGACAGCGAAGCCGTCGGCGATGGCGCGCTCCGCCCAGGTGCTCGCGTTGCCCGGGTTGGTGGGCGGGCGATCGATGCCGCCGCGGATGAGCTTCCACGCGACGTAGTTCGTGCAGTTGTGGCCGGGATCCATGCCCCAGAACGACCCGGAGTTGTCGGCGCCGCGAGCCCCGAGCCACTGGAAGCCGTCGCACAGGTCACCGACGCAGTCACCGAACGTCTGCGCTCCCACGGGCGTGGAGTAGCCGGGTGCGGCGTACTCCGGAACGGTCGGCATCTCGTCGACGGAGGGAGCACTCGGGGTGGTCGGTGCGTCCTCGGCGTGGGCAGCCACAGGGGCACTGAACGCGAGTCCCGCCGTGAGGAGGGATGCGAGAGCCAGGCCACGCACGGCTGCGCCGGGACGCCCGGATTCGGGATGGAACGGACGCATGGTGTTCATGATTCCATCGCCGCGGAGGGCCCTCCGGGCATTCGAGTGACTGTTGTCGAGCCAGTCACGGCTCGTTAATGTGCTGGTAAAGGTTGGGGTCGTGAGGTTTCGATTACGCCGGGCTTCGCCGCGGCTACTCAACCAACAGGAGATTCTGTGGGTTGAGTAGGCGGCTACTCAACCAACAGCAGATTCTGTGGGTTGAGTAGGCGCGAAGCGCCGTATCGAAACCTCACCCCCCGAACTACGCCAGCCGCTCCCGCTCGGCGGCGAACATCCAGCGCACAAGCCCCCAGGCGAGAGCCGCTCCCAGCAGTTGCGCGGCGATGTACCCGGGGGCGGACGACGGCGCGATCCCCGCGAAGGTGTCGCTGAACATGCGCCCGATCGTGATGGCGGGGTTGGCGAAGCTTGAGGAGCTCGTGAAGAAGTAGGCGGCGCCGATGTAGGCACCCACGGCCCACGGTGTGACATGGGCTCGCCCGGTCCTCGCGAGAGCGAAGATGACGAGGATGAGCCCCGCGGTCGCCACGACCTCCGCGAGGAAGGTGGGTGGTGACATCCGGTCGGTGGTGCTGAGTGAGATCGCCGAGCCGCCGAACATGAGGTTCGCGAGGACCGCCCCGGCGATGCATCCGACGACCTGTGCCGGAATGTAGAACGCGGTGTCGCGCCATGCCCGCAGTCCCATCGCGGAGTCGACGAGCGAGACGGCCGGATTGAAGTGCGCGCCGCTGATGGTCGCGAACACGAGGATGAGCACGGGCAGGCCGAGAGCCGTGGCGAACGCGTTCTCGAGCAACTGGAGGCCGACATCGCCGGGCGAGAGCCGCTGGGCCGCGATGCCGGAGCCGATCACGAGGGCGGCGAGGAGGGCGCTACCGAGGAACTCCGCGGCGAGACGGCGGAGGAGGCTCGTGTTCATGCCCCGGTTGCCCGGTTCATGCGCTGACGAGCAGGCGCGAGAGTGAGTCGAGCGCGCCGGGCACGAGAGCGTAGTAGGCCCACGTTCCGCGCTGCGACCGGGTGACGAACCCGCCCTCGGTGAGCACCTTGAGGTGGTGCGAGACGGTCGGCTGCCCCACGTCGAGCGCGTCGGTGAGGTCGCACACGCACGCCTCCTGACCCTCGGAGGCCGCGATGATCGACAGCAGTCGCAGGCGCGACGGGTCAGCGATCGCCTTGAGCGAGCGCGCGAGATCGGCGGCCTGCGCCGGGTCGAGCGGCTCGCGCGTGAGGGGTGCGCAGCAGGCGGCCGCATCGATCACGGGCAGGAGGGTCATGGTGCTCATGGACACAGGCTAGCGGATATTGACAGTCATCGATATAGCGCGCCATACTCGGATATCGACGATCATCGATGAAGGAGCAGCATGACGCTGATCGACCTCACAACACCTCCCGAGACGTCCTCGCGGCTCGATGCCCTGCCCGTGGCGATCATCGGCGCGGGACCCATCGGCCTCGCCGCCGCCGCGCACCTCGTGGAGCGCGGGCGCGACTTCGTGATCCTCGAGGCGGGCGACTCGGTTGCCGCCAGTGTGCGGGAGTGGGGTCACATCCGTCTCTTCTCGCCGTGGAGCGAGCTCGTCGATCCCGCCGCGCGACGGCTCCTCGAGGCCAGTGGCTGGGTTGCACCGCCAGCGGATGTCGCG
Source organism: Leifsonia sp. AK011 (assembly GCF_013410945.1). Classification (NCBI taxonomy): domain Bacteria; kingdom Bacillati; phylum Actinomycetota; class Actinomycetes; order Micrococcales; family Microbacteriaceae; genus Leifsonia; species Leifsonia sp. AK011. The sequence continues at coordinate 237,884 of NZ_JACCCH010000001.1, forward strand.
CCCTACGGCATCGACCTGGTGACGAAGTACCTCGAGCCCCTGGCATCCGTGCCCGCCATCGCGTCGCGCGTGCGCCTCGGCACCACCGTGGACGCGGTGACGCGTGAGGGCATGGACCGCACGCGCACCCCGGGGCGCGCGACGACCCCCTTCGCCCTCCGCGTGCGTGGCGCCGACGGCGTGACCGAGCTGCTGGCTGCGGCCGTCATCGACGCGTCGGGCACCTACCGCACGAGCAACAGTCTCGGCTCGAACGGACTCGATCCCCTGGGCTTCACGGAGGTCGCCGACCGCGTCACCCCGGCGATGCCCGACGTGCTGGGCGCCGATCGTGAGCGTTTCGCCGGCAAGCACGTGCTCGTGGTGGGTGCCGGGCACTCCGCGGCGAACACGCTCATCAACCTGGCCCGCCTGATTCGGGATGAGCCGACGACGACCGTGACGTGGGCGATTCGTCATGCCAGCGCGGCGAGGGTCACGGCATCCGAGTCCGACGGGCTGCCAGGGCGCGCGTCGCTCGGCTCTCGTGTCGCGACGTACGTGGATCGCGGGCTGATCGAGCTCGTGAGCGGGTTCGAGATCGTTGCTTTGTCCGATCAGGACGGACGAGTGGATGTCACGGGCCTCCGCAACGGCGAGCTGCAGCACAGCACCGCCGACGTCGTCGTGCGCGCTACGGGCTTCCGGCCGGACCTCGGCATGCTGCGCGAGGTGCGCCTGGACCTCGACGAGATCGTCGAGGCACCGCGCCGTCTCGCACCCCTCATCGACCCGAACGTGCACACGTGCGGAACTGTCGAGCCGCATGGCTTCGCCGAGCTGCAGCAGCCGGAGCCGAACTTCTTCCTCGCCGGCATGAAGAGCTACGGGCGTGCGCCCACCTTCCTGCTCGCGACCGGGCACGAGCAGGTGCGGTCGATCGTGGCTTACCTCACGGGTGACCTGGGCGCCGCCACCGAGGTGCGGCTCGAGCTGCCGGCGACGGGCGTGTGCTCGACCGTGGCAGCGGATGGCACGGACTGCTGCTGAGGTAGCGCGTCGGTGGGGTTTCGATAACGCCGGGGCTGCGCCCGCGGCTACTCAACCAACAGGATCCGCCAGAGCTGGGGGTTGATTAGCCGCGGCGAAGCCCGGCGTCATCGAAACCTCGCCCACGTACGACCCCCGCCTGCCCATAGACTCCCGTCTATGGATGCCGCCCCACTCGACCGCGAAGCAGCCGAGCACATTGCGCGCAACCTCCGCGCTATCGCCGACCCGACGCGCATCCAGATCCTCCGTCTCATCCTCGACACTCCTGGCGGCAGGCGACCGGTCACCGAACTCGCAACCGAGCTCGGACTCTCGCAGCCGACGGTCAGCCACCACCTCAAGACGATGGCCGATGAGGGCGTGCTCGATCGCGAGCAGGTCGGCCGCACGGTCTGGTACTCGGTGGCGCCGCAGCGCGTGTCGGAGGTCTACGACGCGGTTCGCACACGGGATGCCGCCGACTCCGTGTCGCCCGAGGCACTCGCGCGCATCACCCAGGATCTCGCCACACGGTTCCGCGGCACGTTCTCCCCCGAGACGGTGCGCGACTACGTCGCCGAGAGCGCCGCACTCCTCTCCGAGCGCTCGCACATCACGCATCGGCTCCCCTCCCTCACCGCCCAGTTCGCAGGTGATCGCCTTCGCGCGCTCGCGGAAGCCGAGGGACTCGAGACCGGGGAGGTTCCCGACATCCTGTTCGTCTGTGTGCAGAACGCTGGTCGCTCCCAGCTGGCCTCCGCGATCCTCCGCTCTCTCGCTGGCGACCGCGTTCGCGTTCTCACGGCGGGCTCCGAACCTGCCGGCAGCATCAACCCCCTGATCGTCGCCGCGCTCGACGAGGTGGGCATTCCGGTCGGCGGCGAGTACCCGAAGCCGCTCACCGACGAGGTCGTGCGTGCAGCCGACTACGTGATCACGATGGGATGCGGCGATGCCTGCCCGATCTATCCCGGTCGCAAGTACCTCGATTGGGACCTGCCCGACCCCGCGACGATGACGCTCGACGGGGTCCGTGAGGTGCGTGACGAGATCGATCGACGGGTGCGTGAGCTGCTCGCCGACGTGAACGCGGGATGAATTCATCCGCAGGCCATCGCGAACATATAGACATGTGTCTATGCTTTAGCCATGACCACCACTGACAAGCCCGTCGTCCTCTTCGTCTGCATCCACAACGCCGGCCGCTCGCAGATGGCCGCCGGCTACATGCGTGAACTCTCCGGCGGCGCCGTCGAGGTGCGCTCCGGCGGCTCCGAGCCGGGCGACCAGATCAACCCGATCGCCGTGCAGGCCATGGCCGAGGAGGGCATCGACATCTCGCAGGCCGTGCCCCAGCTCATGACCACCGAGCAGGTCCGCGAGTCCGACGTCGTGATCACCATGGGATGCGGCGACGTCTGCCCGATCTTCCCCGGCAAGCGCTACGAGGACTGGGAACTCGTCGACCCCAAGGGCAAGACGATCGACGAGGTGCGCCCCATCCGCGACGACATCAAGCAGCGCATCCAGGCCCTCCTCGCCGAGATCCTCCCCGCCGCCTGATCATGGACCTCTCCACGCGCCGGGGGATGCCCGGACTCGCCTATCCCGAGGACTACCTCAGGCGCCTCGCCGACGAGCTCGCCGAGAAGTTCGCGGGCATCTTCAGCGCCGAGACCGTTGAGCGCTACGTGCTCGAGTCGTACACCGGCCTGCTGCGCACCTCGAAGGTCAAGGCGCACCTGGCATCCCAGACCATCCGCTTCGCGACGGATCGGCTGACCGCGCTGGCCCAGGCGAAGGGCGCGATCGAGTCTCCGGTGCCGGAGGTGCTGTTCGTCTGCGAGCAGAACGCCGGCCGCTCCCAGATGGCGGCGGTGCTCACGAAGAGCCTGTCCGAGGGACGAGTGCACGTTCGATCGGCCGGATCGTCGCCGGTGGCTGAACTGAACCCCGCGGTCGTTGCCGTGATGGCAGAACTCGGGCTCGATATGGCCGAGGAGTTTCCGAAACCCCTCACCGACGACGTCGTGCAGGCCGCGGACGTGGTCGTCACGATGGGATGTGGCGATGCCTGCGCGATCTACCCGGGCAAGCGGTACCTCGACTGGGAGCTCACCGACCCGGCAGGCTTGAGCCTCGACGAGGTGCGTGTCATCCGCGACGACGTGAAGAGCCGCGTCGAGGAGTTGCTCGCGACGCTGGCGTAGTTTCGGGGGACCCCGCGAACGCAGGCGCACGAGAAGCAAGGCGAACGAGTGAGCCCCACCCGGTAAACTGGAGCCCTGGTGTGCCGGGAAGTCTGGTCGGCGGGTTGGTCTCCACGACGGCTCTGACTTCTTCGCCTCCCCGAAAGGGATCATGACTCCTGAGCCCGGCACGACACCTGAGAACTCCAGCGCGGAGAACACTGTCGCCCACGCGACCGACGCGCACACTCCGCCTGAGCAGGCACCGCACTCGATGTGGCGGGGCCTCCACCAGACCCTGCAGAGCGACACGATCGGCGGAGCGCTCCTGCTCGGGGCAACCGTTCTCGCCCTCGTGCTCGCGAACACCCCGCTCGCGCCCGTCTACGAGGGCGTGCGTGACTTCACGTTCGGCCCCGAAGCTCTTCACCTGAACCTCTCGGTGGGCGCCTGGGCCGCGGACGGCCTGCTCGCGATCTTCTTCTTCGTGGTGGGCCTCGAGCTCAAGGAGGAGTTCGTCGTCGGCAAGCTCCGCAACCCCCGCACGGCCATCCTCCCGATCACCGCCGCCGTCGGCGGGGTGATCCTGCCAGCCCTGATCTACGTGCTCATCAACCTCAACGCGGGGCCAGCCGCGTTGAACGGCTGGGCGATCCCGGCAGCGACAGACATCGCCTTCGCGGTCGCGGTCATCGCCGTGGTCGGGCGGTTCCTCCCTCCAGCCCTCCGGGTGTTCCTGCTGACGCTCGCGGTCGTCGATGACCTCCTCGCGATCTCGATCATCGCGGTGTTCTACACGAGCGACGTCGAGCTGCTTCCCCTTCTGTTGGCGATCGTGCCACTCGGCCTGTTCGCCTTGGCTGTGCGCCGTGGCATCCGCAGCCCGTGGATCCTCATCCCACTGGCCGTCGCAACGTGGGCGCTCGTGCACGCTTCCGGTATTCACGCGACGGTCGCTGGTGTACTTCTCGGGTTCGTGGTTCCGGTGATGGCGACCAAGCGAGCGCGCGTGCGCGTGGGTACGGATGCCGCTGGCGAGCCGCTCTACGACGGCATGGCCGCACACTTTGCCGACCGCTGGGGTGTGGTTTCCACGGCCTTCGCCGTTCCCGTCTTCGCGTTCTTCGCCGCTGGTGTCTCCGTGGGTGGCCTCGCGGGTCTCGCGGAGTCCTTCCAGGACACGATCGCGCTCGGCATCATCGCAGGCCTCGTTCTCGGCAAGGCCATCGGCATCACGGGCACGACCTTCCTCGTCACGAGGCTGCCGGGCCTGCGCATCGACCCGAGCCTCAAGTGGATCGACATGCTGGGCATGTCGTTCGTCGCGGGCATCGGCTTCACGGTCTCGCTCCTCGTCGGCGAGCTCTCGTTCGGTGTCGGGAGCGAGTCCGACGACCACGTGAAGGTGGGTGTGCTGGCTGGCTCGCTCATCGCAGCCCTCATCGGGTCCGCCATCCTCGGCATCCGCAACCGCCACTACCGCCGCACGACGCCGGAGTTCTAGGCAGCAGACGAAGCTACACCCGCCTGCAATTTCACTCTTCTCCGGAGCTTCCCTCTGGAGAGTCAACATCGCAGGCGGAAGTCGGCGTGGCCGATGTGAGTGAAGCCCGAAAGCTCCGGAGAAACGACAACACAAACGAGAACGCGGACGCGGACGCGGACGCGAGGCGTGGTTACAGTGAAACCGTGACCATGGAGGGCTTCGCGCCAGCATCCCGCGAGTTCTTCACGCGGGATGCGCTCGAGCTCGCACCGGACCTGCTCGGCTGCTACCTCGAGCACACGACCGACGACGGAACTGTTGGCCTCGTCATCACCGAGATGGAGGCCTACACGGGCGAGCGCGATCCTGGGTCGCACGCCTTCCGGGGCCAGACGGCGCGCAACTCCACCATGTTCGGCAAGGCCGGCCACCTCTACGCCTACTTCACGTACGGAATGCACTACGCGATCAACGTCGTGGCTGGCGAGGTCGGGCATCCCTACGGATGCCTCGTGCGAGCCGGTCGCGTGATCGAGGGAGCCGACCTCGCCCGACGCCGCCGTACCAAACCCGCGCGGGTGAGCGCCCTCCCCGAGCGTGACCTCGCGCGCGGGCCGGGCAACCTCGCCCAGGCTCTCGGCGCGAACCTGGGCAACGATGGCGACGACCTCCTCGGCGGCCAGTGGCAGCTCCTGGTTCCCGACGAGAGGCCCGCGAGCATCAGCACTGGACCACGCGTGGGCGTGAGCGGCCCGGGCGGCGACGGTGACGCGTTCCCGTGGCGCTACTGGATTACCGGCGACCCCACGGTGAGTTCCTACAAGCCCGGGCGGCGCACCCCCTGACACCGGGCGTACTGTGTGGCCATGGCGAAGATCCTGGTGGTGGAGGACGACCCGACCATGGGCGGTCTCGTCAGCCACGGCCTCGAGGAGGTCGGCTACGACGTCACCCTCGTGACCAACGGTGTCGACGCCCTGGTCGCGATCGCGAACGACGACTTCTCCGCTGCAGCCATCGATGTGATGCTGCCCGAGATGAACGGCTTCGAGATCTGCCGCCACATCCGCAACCAGGGCAACTCGCTGCCCGTCCTCCTCCTCACCGCACGTGACGCCGTCGAGGATCGCGTGCTCGGCCTGGACTCGGGGGCCGACGATTACCTCATCAAGCCGTTCGCTTTCGCCGAGCTGACCGCGCGCATCCGCGCGCTCGTCCGTCGTGATTCGGCTGCGCCCCGCTCCACCCTGCGCGTGGGCACCGTGACGCTGGATGCCGCGACCATCCGCGCGACGATGGGTGACACCGCGATCGCCCTGAGCGCGAAGGAGTTCGCGCTGCTCTGGATGCTCGCCGCGCGGGCCGGGGAACCGGCATCCCGCAACGACATCCTGCAGGAGGTCTGGGGCACCACCCACTACGTGGACCCGACAATCGTCGACCAGTACATCCGCTACGTGCGCCGCAAGCTCGAGCCTCTCAATACGGGCTTCACGATCGTGACCCTGCGGGGTGTCGGCTACGTGCTGACGGTGGATTCCTGATGCTCGACCGCCTCTCGGTGCGCGCACGCATCACCCTCGGAAGCCTCGCGGTCGCGGCGGTGCTGCTCGTGATCGCCCTGGTCATCGTGCGCGGGCAGGTCGCGGCGATCCTCACGAGCGCCGATGTGAGCCTCGCCCGTGGCGACCTCACCTCGTTCGAGTCCGACATCGCGGCGAATCCCGACGAGCCGGTCGACGACCCCGGCACCGGTGTGCTCGTGCTCGTGCGCGACCCGCGCGGAGTCGAACAGGTCAACACGCTTCCGCATGACATCGACGAGGTCGTCGAACACAGGCCTCCCACGGACACGCAGTTCACGTTCGGCGATGACGAGCGCCGAACGTACGTCGTCGTGGGACGCGCCATCGACAGCGAGAACGGCACCTGGGCCCTGTGGTCGGCGCGCAGCACCTCGTCGAGCGAGATCGCGCTCGAAGGGCTTGACCGCGTGCTCGTCATCGGTGGCATCGTGCTACTCCTCGGCTTCGGCGCAGCCTCGTGGTTCATCGCAACTGCGGCCCTGCGACCGGTCCAGCAGGCCCGCGACCGCGAGAAGCAGATGGTCTCGGATGCCGCACACGAGCTGCGCACTCCCCTCGCCGCACTCAAGACCCAGCTCGAGCTCGCGCACGACGACTTCGGGAACGCTGAAGCCCTCGCCAGTCAGGTGCGGGCTGCCGAGACATCCGTCGACCGGCTCGGTTCGCTCGCCTCCAACCTTCTCGAACTCACCCGGCTCGAGGGCCGGCCGGGGGCCGCGCCACTCTCCGAGGTCACCACGCTCGTCGATGAGTTCACCGGCAGCGTCGACAGGGCGCGGATGCTCGCGCTCGCGAACAACGTCACGGTCGACTTCGATGTTGCCGCAGCACCTTCCGCCGGCCGCTACCGCATCGATGCGTCCGCGTTCGGGCGCGTCGCCGACAACCTGTTCGCGAACGCGATCGCCGCCGTCGGACGGGACGGCACGGTCGCGGCGACGCTCGCCGAGCGCGGCGGTTCCCTCGTGCTCGCGGTCGCGGACGACGGCCCAGGCATGCCCGACGAGTTCCTGCCGCACGCCTTCGATCGCTTCACGCGCGCCGACTCCTCGCGCACGGGAGCCACCGGTGGCAGCGGACTCGGGCTCGCTCTCGTCCGTGCGATCGCAAGGGACGCCGGTGGCGACGCCACGGCCCGCAACACGCATCCTGGCCTGCTCGTGGAGGTCAGTTTCCCGAAGATGTGAGGACTCACACGCCAGTGCGGCCCGGTTCCCAGTCGGCGCATAGTCCCCGGTTCGACAGTGGTGACATGACCACGCAGACGCCAACCCTCGGAGCCGTTCCGCGCCTTGCGGCCCCGGTCGATCCCGCGCGCCGGTACGCGCGCCGGGCACGCCGTGCCGACGCACTCGTGGTGGGGCTGTGGGCCTCGACCGCGGCATCTGTCGCGCTCTTCCTCGCCTCGGGTGGCGCGGGCCAGTTCGGCTCGCCCGCCGAGGCCATCACGAGTCTTGGCATCGTCACCGGGCTCCTCGGAACCAACTTCATCCTCGTCATGCTCGTGCTCGCTGCGCGCATCCCGTTCATCGACCGCGCCATCGGTCACGATCGCGCTGTTGCCGTGCACCGTTCCCTCGGCAAGCCGGCGCTGTACCTGCTGCTGGGCCACGGAGTACTTCTGCTCATCGGCTACGGCATGAGCGAGGGCATCAATCCCATCGCCGAGATCGGCTCGATGCTCGCCCTCCCCGACATGCCTCTCGCCTTCATCGCCATGGGCCTGCTCATCGCGGTCGTCGTGACGTCACTCGTCGCGGTGCGCCGCAGGTTCAGCTACGAGGGCTGGCACCTCGTGCACCTCCTGAGCTACATCGCCGTGGCGGTCGCGCTTCCGCACCAGCTGAGCGTGGGCGGGACGCTCGCCGAGGGCACCGTGCAGCGTGTGTACTGGATCGCGCTGTACGTGCTCGCCTTCGGCTCGATCCTCACGTTCCGGTTCATCGAGCCGGTCGTCTCGAGCCTGCGCCACGGCATCACCGTCGCGGGCACTCGTGAGATCGCACCCGGCGTCACCTCGATCCACCTCGCTGGGCGCGACCTCCGCACGCTCGGTGCCTCGGGCGGGCAGTTCTTCATCTGGCGTTTCTGGACCGGCAAGACCTGGTGGCACTCCCACCCGATCTCGCTCTCCGCGATGCCCACCGATACCTCGGCCCGCATCACGGTGCGCGACCTCGGCGCTGGCAGCTCGCGCATCAGCGCGGTTCCCGCGGGCACACGCGTCTGGCTGGAGGGCCCGTACGGACTCTTCTCCGACGCCGCACGCACGGCACCGAAACTCGCTATCGCGGCGGCCGGCATCGGGGTCACCCCGATCCGCGCCCTGCTCGAGCACGCCGACTTCGCCCCGGGCGAGGCGATCGTTCTCCTCCGGGCGAGCGACGAGAGCGAGACTTACCTCTGGGACGAGATCCAGTCGCTCGCGGCCGCCAAGGGCGCCACCTGCTACGTCATGCTCGGGCATCGCGCCCACTCCGGCCCGAGCTGGATGTCACAGCGCGACGCCGACCGTGGCGTCACCCTCACGAGCACGTTCCCCGACCTCGCGGACTCCGACCTGTACCTGTGCGGGCCCACGGGATGGCTCGACTCCATCGAAGCGGATGCCCGGGCCGCGGGCATCCCGTCACACCAACTCCACGCAGAGAGGTTCGACTGGTGAGAACACGCGCACTCGTCGGGAGCATCGTCGCCTCGATCTCCCTGCTCGTGATCGGTTGGCAGGCTGGCGGGTCCCTCATCACCGCGCCCATCACCCAGACGACGACCTCGCAGCCGGTGGATGCCGGGGGCACGTCGGCGCCGACCACCACGACACCGAGCCCCACCGCGACCGAGGCCCCCACGACCGAGGTGCCCGCCGCTACGACACCCGCCGACGGCACCTACACCGGCACGAGTGTCAGCACGCGCTTCGGCAACGTTCAGGTCGCCGTCGTGATCTCCAGCGGAGCTATCACCGACGTGCAGGCACTCCAGCTCACCGACGCCGACGGCAAGTCGGTGCAGATCAGCAACCGCGCAGCACCCATCCTGAGAGAGGAGGTGCTCGCCTCACAATCCGCGAACGTGTCGAACGTGGGTGGTGCCACCTATACGACGCGCGGGTACCTGACCTCCCTGCAGTCGGCACTCGACCAGGCGGGCTTCTGATGCGCCACGTGGTCGAGACGATGGGCACGGTCGCATCGATCGAGCTGCCCGCGAGCGCTGCAGGAGTGCTGCCAGCGATCGAGCGCGACTTCGAGCGCATCGAGCAGCGCTTCAGCCGCTACCGCGACGACTCGGAGGTGAGCCTCGTTGCGCTCGACCTGCTCGATGCGAGCCCCGAGCTGCTCGCGACCTACGCGCGAGCGCTCGACTGGCGGTCGGCCACGAACGGACTCTTCACCCCGCACCGCCCCGACGGCGCGCTCGACCTGGACGGCATCGTGAAGGCCGAGGCCATCGAGGCGGCGGGTGGCCTGCTGGATGCGGCGGGATGCCAGCACTGGTCGATCAACGTGGGCGGCGACATCCTCGTCCGCACCGCAGACGAGCCCTGGATCACGGGGATCGCGGACCCCGCCGACCGCTCCGCCCTGCTGTGCTCGATTCCCCTCTCGGCGCGGCGGCGGGCGATCGCGACCTCCGGCAGCACCGAGCGCGGTGACCACATCTGGTTGGGCGGCCGGCTGCGACCGGCGGACTTCGTTCAGGTGAGTGTTGTCGCCGACGACATCGTGACCGCCGATGTGCTCGCGACCGCCATCGTCGCGGGCGGACCGGACGCACTCGTCGACCTCACCGATCGCTTCGACATCGACGTGCTCACGGTCGACCGGGCAGGCAGTCTCTCGGCGACACCAGGGTTCCGTCGGGCGCTCGAGGGTTCACTCCACGCTGCTCGATAGGTCTGGCGAAAAGTCTTCACGGCGGCTCCCCGCAGTCCTATACTGAGCGGCGGAGAGCCGGGAAGCCTGGTCGGCCCGCGAAAGCGGAACGCCTCGGCGACCGCCGTGGGCGTTGTAGCGCGACCACGGAAGGACCGTGCCATGACCCCTGCACGCACACCCATCATTGAGACACACGCTCTCACGAAGAAGTTCGGACGGGCCAGCGCCCTCGACGGGCTCGACCTCACCGTTGCCGAGGGTGAGGTTCACGGATTTCTGGGCCCCAACGGCGCCGGAAAGTCCACGACGATCCGCATCCTCCTCGGACTCATGCGAGCCACGAGCGGGAGAGCCCGCGTGCTCGGGCTCGACCCCTGGGCAGAGCCACTCGCGACCCACCGCGAAATCGCCTACGTTCCCGGCGACGTGAGTCTCTGGCCCGGCCTCACGGGCGGGGAGGCCATCGACCTGCTCACAAGCCTTCGCGGCGGAGCCGATCCTGGCCGTCGGGAACGACTGATCGAGGAGTTCGAGTTCGACCCGCGCAAGAAAGCGCGAACCTACTCGAAGGGGAACCGGCAGAAGGTGGCGCTCATCGCCGCGTTCGCGCGGCCCGCGCGCCTCTACATCCTCGACGAGCCGAGCTCGGGACTCGACCCGGTGATGGAGTCCGTCTTCAGCCTGCAGGTGCAGCGTGCGCGCAGCGAGGGGGCGACAGTGCTGCTCTCGAGCCACATCCTGAGTGAGGTCGAGCGCCTGTGCGACCGCGTGACGATCATCCGCTCCGGGGTCGCGGTCGAGAGCGGAACGCTCACCGAGCTGCGTCACCTCAGCCGCACGACGTTCCGGGTCGCCGGTGTGTCAGCGACCGTTCTCGAGACACTGGGCGGCGTGCACGACGCGCGCTCCGCGGGGGACGCCGTCGAGTTCGAGGCGGATGCCGACGCCATCCCCGCGGTGCTCTCGGCGCTGTCCGCCCACACCGTCGAGGCGCTGACGGTCGAACCGGCGTCCCTCGAGTCGCTGTTCCTCCGCCACTACAGCCGCGCGAGCGACACCGCGGACGTGGCACGGTGAGCGGGTTCCTTCGACTCCTCGGCGCCCAGGCACGGCGAGACCGCTGGATTCTCCTGCTCTGGATTCTCGGCATCACGATCCTCGGGCTTGCCGCGGCGAGCGCCGTCGGCAGTGAGTTCGCGGAAGAGGCGGAGCGGGCATCCATCGTCGCTGTCGCCGCCGCGAGCCCCGCCTTCCTCTTCCTTCGCGGGCTGCCGGACGGGGTGGATGTCGGTGCCCTCGTGTTCTTCCAGGCGTTCTCCTTCACGGCGGTCCTCGCCGGACTCATGAGCACGTTCCTCGTTGTGCGCCACACACGCGGGGACGAGGAGTTGGGTCGCGCCGAGCTCCTCGGCTCCACCCCGATCGGTCGCGGCACACCGCTTGTCGCCACGATCACACTCGGGGTGACCACCAATGTCGTGCTCTCGGTGGCGGTCACTGCCGGATACGTTGTCGGCGGTCTCCCGCTGGGAGGCTCGGCGATCGCGGGCGCGGCTGTCGGAGCGACGGGCCTCGTGTTCGTCGGTGTCGCTGCCGTCGTCGCCCAGTTCGCGCCCACCGGACGAGCCGCGAACGGAATCGCCGCGGCATCCGTCGGCATCGCCTACGTCGTCCGCGGCATCGGCGATGCGCTCGGCACACCGAACGACGCCCTCACGAGCGTCACGCCCAGCGGCATCTCGTGGCTCTCGCCGATCGGGTGGGGCCAAGCGACCCGGCCATTCTCGGAGCCGACGCTCGTGCCGTTGCTGCTGTCGCTCGGCGCCTTGGCGCTGCTCGCCGTGGTGTCGGTGGGCCTGCGCCGGGGCCGGGACCTCGGCTCGAGCCCGCTCGTGGAACGCGGGGGCCGGGCAGAGGCGACGCTCGGCGGGCACAGCACGCTCGGCCTCGCCTGGCGCCTGCAGCGCGGCACACTCGCGGGGTGGGCGATCGGCGCTGCGGCGCTCGGCACCATTGCTGGAGCAGTCGCTCCCATCGTCGCCGACGCCGTGGAGGGCAACGAGTCTCTCGCTGCCCTCATCGGCAACCTCGCGCCGGGCACGGGAGCAGACCTCGACATCGTCGACGTGTTCACGAGCGGCATCGTCGGCATGGCGGGCGTGCTGGCCGCGGCAGCCGGCGTTCAGGCGGTGCTGCGTCTGCGCGCGGAGGAAGCGGAGGGCCGGGCGGAGATGCTGCTCGCCACCCCGACGGGACGCGGGGTGTGGGTGGGGTCGACCCTGCTCGTCTCCGCCCTGTCCGTGGTTGTCGTGTGTGCGTTCGGCGGCGGCGCGGCTGGGCTGCTCATCGCAGCATCCTCCGGGGATGCCACGGCCATCGGCAGCTACGCGGGGGCGGGTCTCGCGCACGCCCCCGCCGCGCTCGTGTTCGTCGCGGTGACGGCGCTGGTCTTCGCCCTCGTGCCCCGCGCCACCATCGCTCTCGGCTGGGGGCTTCTCGTGCTGGGTCTCGTGCTCGGCCAGTTCGGCGACCTGCTCGCACTCCCGGAGTGGCTCCAGAATGTGAGCCCGTTCCGGTACAGCTCGGCGGCGCCCGCGGAGGCCTTCGACGCGACATCCGCTCTCGTGCTGGTGGCCGTGGCACTCGCCGGTACCGCGCTGGCACTCGTCACCGTCCGGCGGCGGGACCTGGTCACCTAACCCCACCCTGCCCATTCACTCTTTTCCGGAGCATCCTCTTTCACACCAGCGGATTCTGGCGGATGTCGGTGTGGCCACTGTGATTCGCGCCCACAACCTCCGGAAAAGAGTGAAAGGGCAGGGGGTCAGAGGTGATCAGCGGGGGTCAGCGGGGCTGGGCCGTGCGGCGCACGACTGCGGCCGTGCGCGCGGGCAGCACCACCGAGGCATCCCGAACCGAGACGCCCTCCGCCGTCGCTACCACGACTTCGGATGCCGCGAGCTCGACCGCGCACTCGACCTCCGCGAAGTTGAGCACCACAGCGAACCCGCCGCGGCCGAACCACAGCCACCCAGACTCGTCGGAGACGACCTCCGACGGGAACGACGGGTCGCTGAAGTCCGCGTTGGCGTGCCGCAGTGCGGCGAGCTCGCGGTACAGCGACAGTAGGCGTGCGTGAGCCGAGGCATCCAGTTCGCTCCAGTCGAGCTTCGAGCGCTCGAAGGTCTCGGGGTCCTGCGGGTCGGGCACGACGGACTCGTCCCAGCCCATCTTCGAGAACTCCGCCAGGCGGCCCTTCGAGACGGCGGCTCCGAGCTCGGCCTCCGGATGCGACGTGAAGAACTGCCACGGAGTCGAAGCACCCCACTCCTGCCCCATGAACAGCATGGGCGTGAACGGACCGAGCACGGCGAGTACCGCCTCGAGCCGCAGCGACGCCTCGTCGAGGTACTGCGACGGCCTGTCGCCCGCTGCACGGTTGCCGATCTGGTCGTGGTCCTGGGTGAAGGTCACGAGTCGCCAGCTGGGCACGGACGCCGTGTCGATCGGATGCCCGTGCTCCCGTTCACGGAACGACGAGTACGTACCGTCGTGGAAGAACCCGCCGCGGAGCACTTTGGCGAGCGCTGCGGGAGCCTCGAAATCGGCGTAGTAGCCGAAAGTCTCGCCGGTCACCGCGACGTGGACCGCGTGGTGGTAGTCGTCGTCCCACTGGGCCGTGAGTCCGTAGCCGCCGAGACCGCGCGGCGTGATGAGCTTCGGATCGTTGAGGTCGGACTCGGCAATGAGCACGAGCGGGCGTCCGAGTTCGAGGGCGAGGGCATCCGTCACCGCGGAGAGCTCCGCGAGCAGGTGGAGTGCGCTCTCATCGGACAGCGCGTGCACCGCATCGAGACGTAGGGCGTCGACGTGGTAGTCGCGCAGCCACATCACGGCGTTGTCGATGATGTAGCGGCGCACCTCCGCGGAGTCGTCGCCATCGAGGTTGACGGTGTCGCCCCACGTGTTGGCCGACGAGCCGAGGTACGGGCCGAACATCCCGAGGTAGTTGCCGCTCGGTCCGAGGTGGTTGTAAACCGCGTCCTGCACGACCGCGAGACCACGCGCGTGGCAGGCATCGACGAACCGCTGGTAGGCGGCCGGGCCACCGTACGTCTCCTGCACGGCGAACCAGAGCACGCCGTCATACCCCCAGTTGTGCGTTCCGTTGAAGGCGTTGACGGGGAGAATCTCGACGAAGGTCACGCCCAGGTCCACAAGATGATCGAGTCGCTCGATCGCCGAGTCGAGGGTGCCCTCCGGGGTGAACGTGCCGATGTGCAGCTCGTAGATGAGCCCACCCTTGAGCTCACGACCGGTCCACGACCCGTCGGCCCACGCGTACTCGGAGTGGTCGAACGTACGTGACAGCCCGTGCACACCGTCCGGCTGCTGGCGCGAGCGCGGGTCGGGCACGGGAGTCTCCGACCCGTCGATGAGGTAGCCGTAGTCCACCCCCGCGCGCCAGGTGAGCGGCTCCGCTGGCTCCCACCAGTCGTCGTCGCGGCGGCGCATGGGCACACGGGCCCCGCCAACCACGAGCTCCAGGCTTCGAGCTCGCGGGCCCCATACGTCGTAGCTGGTGTTCGGGTCGAACACGCGACCCACCGGCAGGTTCACGATGCCGCCAGAAGAGCAACGGGGTAGCGCCCGAGAACGGATGCCACGTGCAGCTCGCCGCCCTGGTGCACGTCGCCCGTCAGCACGTCGACCATCTCGCGCTGGGGTAGCAGCACTGTCGTGTCACCCCAGCCGCCGGCATCCGCGAGCCCCACCGGGAGGCGTGTGGCGAGGGTCACCGCGCCGCCACGGTCGAAGGCGACGAGGTGCCCGGCTCGCTCGCCGACAACGGTCATCGGGGCGTAGCGGGTGAACAGGTCGGGGCGATCCCGACGGAGACGGAGGGCACGTGAGGTCACGAGGAGCTTGGCGTGGCCTGACTCGTCGATGGGCGGGAGGGTGCCGGCATCCAGCGCAGCGAGCGCCGCGCGCCGTTCGTCGAAGTCGACCGGCCGGCGGTTGTCGGGGTCGACGAGGGATGTCTCCCAGAACTCGCTGCCCTGGTAGACGTCGGGCACGCCGGGCCCGGTGATCTGCAGTAGCTTCGCGGAGAGGGAGTTGCTCCAGCCGGGGGCCGAGGTCAGGGCGACGATCGCCTCGACCTCCGCTCGCGCATCGGGGTTGTCGAACGCCGAGTCGACGAGGGCGGCGAGCGCCTTCTCGAACGCCTCGTTCGGCGAGGTCCACGTCGTGGAGACCCCGGCCTCGCGCGAGGCCTTGATCGCGTACTCCTGCAGCCGCTCTCGGGACGCGGGCCATGCGCCGATGATGGACTCCCAGAGCAGGCTCTCGAGCGGGCCGTCGTCGAGCGGGGAGATCTCGCGCAGGGCACCGAGGGTGCGTCGCCACTGCTCGGGGATCTCCGAGAGCACGTCGATGCGAGCGCGGACGTCCTCGCCGCGTTTGGTGTCGTGAGTCGTGAGGGTCGTAAGGGATGCCGGGAAGGTCGCCTGACGCTTCTCCTGCCTGGCGTGGAACTCGTCGACGCCGATCGAGAACTCGGCGGGGTCACCGCCGACCTCGGTGAGCGAGGCCAGCCGCGCGTAGCGGTAGAAAGCGGTGTCCTCGACACCCTTGGCCATCACCATGCCGGTCGTCTGCTGGAGGCGCTGGGCAGCGGGATGCCCGGGGTCGCGCAGCACGGACCCGAGCGAGCCGAGCGTCGCGGCCAGGTCCGGCCGACGTTCCGCGGCCTCGGCGAGCGCGGTCTCGAGGTGCTCGAGGCCATACGGCAGGTAGCTGCGATAGACGGGGAAGCATGCGGTGACCTCGGCGATGGCATCCGCCGCAGTGTCGATGTCGGGCACCAGGCGCGCGATCCGCAGGATCTCGGAGCGCAGGATGCCGTCGGCGATGCCTCGACGCGTGTCATGGATGAGGTCGTGCCACGCGGGCGCCTCGTCGTCGTGCAGGCTCTCCTCGAGCCGGTCGAGCCGCACGCGACCGCGCGGGTCGACGAGCACCCGATCGATGTCCGAGAGCGCGTCATACCCCGTGGTTCCCGCGGCCTGCCAGTGCGGCGGGAGGGGCTCGTCGCCCTCGAGGATCTTCTCCACGAGCACGTACGGCGACCCGGTCGCGCGGGCGAGGTCATCGAGGTAGCCGCCGGGGTCGAGCAGGCCGTCGGGATGATCCACCCGGAGGCCGTCCGCGAGGCCCTCCGTGAACCAGCGCACGATCTCCACGTGCGACTCCTCGAACACCCACGGCACCTCCACGCGGATGCCCGCGAGGGAGTTGACCGCGAAGAAGCGCCGGTAGTTGAGCTCGGCGTCGGCCCGACGCCAGTCGACAAGCTCGTAGTTCTGCCGATCGTGAACCTCGGCAGGGTCGTCGCCGAGTGTGCCGGGGGCAATGGGGAACCGCAGTCCGTAGTAGTCGAGCTCTCCGTCGACGATGCTCAGGTCGTCGATCGCCGACGCGGAGCCCTCGGAGGGGTCACCGAGCACCGGGATCCGGAGGCGACCGCCGCCGAAGTCCCAGTCGATGTCGAACGCCTCCGCGTAGCGCGAGGCGCGACCGAGCGTGAGCACGTCCCACCACCACGAGTTCTCGCGCGGCACCGAGACACCCACGTGGTTCGGCACGATATCGATGAGCACGCCGAGCCCGTGATCGCGGGCTGCCGCCGAAGCTGCGGCGAGGCCCTCGGCACCGCCGCGCGCCGGGTCAACGCGCGAGTGGTTCACCACGTCGTAGCCGTGGTCAGAACCCGCGGTGGCCTCGAGCAACGGGGACAGGTAGACCCAATCGGCACCGAGGTCGCGCAGGTAGTCGACGAGTTTCGCCGCCTCGAACAGGTCGAAGCTCTCTCGGATCTGCAGACGGTACGTCGAGACCGGAACGCGTGACAGCGGGGCGGGCACGGTCATGATGCCGCCAGGAGCACGAGCATCGAGCGCGAGGTCAGGGTGAGCCCGGCCGAAGCGTCGAGCTTGCGCCCGAGGTTCTCGGCCGGGATGTCCGCAGTGTCGACCGCGACGGTCCACGACTCCGCGTACTCGGAGGGCGGCAGCGTGAAGTTCACGTCGACCTCGGAGGCGTTGAAGAGCAGGAGCACGTTGGCATCCGTCACACGCCGACCCCGGGCATCCCGCCCGCGGATCCCCTGGCCATTGAGGAAGGCCGTGGCTGCCTTCACGAAGTCGGCATCCCAGTCGTCGTCGGTCATGGGCGCGCCGTCCGGGCCGAGCCACTCGATGTCGGGAAGCGGTTCGCCGGCGCCACGCGTGACCGGGCGTCCGTTGAAGAAGCGGATGCGACGGAACGTGGGGTGCTCCGCGCGAAGCTTGGTCACCGCGGCCGTGAACTCGACGAGACCCTCGTCCGCGTCATCCCAGTGGATCCACGAGATCTCGGAGTCCTGCGCGTAGGTGTTGTTGTTGCCTTGCTGGGTGCGACCGAGCTCATCGCCGTGCGCGATCATCGGCACACCCTGCGAGAGCAGCAGAGTTGCGAGGAAGTTGCGCTGCTGGCGAGCGCGGATGGCGAGAACGGCCTCGTCATCGGTCTCCCCCTCCACACCGCCGTTCCACGAACGGTTGTGCGATTCGCCGTCCTGCGAGTCCTCGCCGTTGGCCTCGTTGTGCTTCTCGTTGTACGACACGAGGTCGCGGAGGGTGAAACCGTCATGGGCGGTGACGAAGTTGATGGATGCCACCGGCCGACGCCCCTCGCCCTCATACAGGTCGGCGGACCCCCCGAGCCGCTCCGCGAACTCGCCGATCGTGGCCGGCTCGCCGCGCCAGAAGTCGCGCACCGTGTCGCGGAACTTGCCGTTCCACTCGGTCCACTGCGGCGGGAAGTTGCCGACCTGGTACCCACCGGGGCCGACATCCCACGGCTCGGCGATGAGCTTCACCTGGGAGACGATCGGGTCCTGCTGCACGAGTTCGAAGAAGGTCGAGAGCTTGTCGACGTCGAAGAACTCGCGGGCGAGGGTCGCCGCGAGGTCGAAACGGAAGCCGTCGACGTGCATCTCGGTCACCCAGTACCGCAGGGAGTCCATGATGAGCTGCAGCGAGTGCGGGTGACGCACGTTGAAGGTGTTGCCGGTGCCCGTGTAGTCCATGTAGAACTTCAGGTCGTCCTCGACAAGGCGGTAGTAGCCGGCGTTATCGATCCCGCGGAACGAGAGCGTCGGCCCGAGGTGGTTGCCCTCCGCGGTGTGGTTGTACACGACGTCGAGGATGACCTCGATACCGGCCTCGTGCAGGGCGCGCACCATCGACTTGAACTCGTCGACCTGCTGGCCGAGGTCGCCCCCCGACGAGTACCCGGCGTGCGGCGCGAAGAAGCCGATCGTGTTGTAGCCCCAGTAGTTCGAGAGACCCTTGTCCTGCAGGGTCGAGTCGTTGACGAACTGGTGAACCGGCATGAGCTCGATCGCCGTCACGCCGATCTTCTGGAGATGGGCGATCACCGACGGATGGGCCACCGCGCTGTAGGTGCCACGTTGGTGCTCAGGCACGTCGGGGTGCAGCTCGGTGAGGCCCTTCACGTGGGCCTCGTAGATCACCGTGCGGTTGTAGGGGATGCCCGGCTTGCGGTCACCCGACCAGTCGAACTCCTCGTCGACCACGACGCCGAGCATCATGTGCGATGCCGAGTCCTCGTCGTTGCGCGAGTCCGGGTCGCCGAAGGTGTACCCGAAGAGCGACTGGTCCCAGTCGATGTCGCCGCACGTCGCCTTCGCGTACGGGTCGAGCAGGAGCTTCTTGGGGTTGGCGCGCAAGCCCCTGTCGGGGTCGTACTCGCCGTGGACGCGGTATCCGTAGCGCTGCCCGGCACGGATACCGGGCACGAAGACGTGCCAGATGTAGGCGTCGACCTCGAGGAGCGGTACGCGGGTCTCGGTGCCGTCCTCGTCGAAGAGGCAGAGTTCCACCTTCTCGGCGACCTCGCTGAAGAGTGCGAAGTTCGTTCCCTCGGACTGCAGTGTCGCCCCCAGGGGGAACGGTGATCCGGGCCAGGTTTCCACGCTTCTCCTCGCGTTGCGTGCAGGCACGGTCCGGTGCCTGCACTGTTGTGGTGAGAGCACGAGCGTACGTTGCCCGCCGAACAGGAGCAGGGGCTTGCCAGTGGGGCGGGGGCAGGGTAATGCACACGCCATGTCCAGTGCTAGCGGACTGTTGGCCCGTGATCAACCCCTGATATTCGCGGGGATGCCAGACCTAACGTGTGAGCATGCCCCGCCTCATCTCCGCCGATGTCATCGCAGACTCCTCTCCCCGCGGCACCGTGCTGGTGCGTTTCGCCACGACGAGGGCACTCCTCACCGCGGCGGACACCGCCGTGCTGCTCATCACCGACCGCTCGGGCGCTGAGTTCGGCATCCGGCTCGAACGCGGTCGGGTCACCGACGTGCACCTGTGGGACGTGGAGCGACTTCTGCGGCAGGGGCTTCCCCCGCAGAACGTGTCGATCGCGGACGGCATCATCAGCTGTGACATCCCCAAGGAGGTCCTGCCGAGGCTCACCCACGGCGTGAGCCTGTCTGCCGCCCTCGTCGTCAATGGCGCTCTCGTTCAATCGGGCTACCCGGTCACCCTGTCCACCGCCGCGACCCTGTCAACCGCTGCGACCTTGTCAACCCCTGCCACACCGAGCAGCCCGCGACCTATCGTCAAGGACCACGTAAGGGAAGGACAGATCCATGGCTGAGACCACCACCACGACCTCGACGTCAGGTCGCGCGGGAGCACGACAGACCCGTCGCCAGAACGCCGAGAAGGGCTTCATCGCCTCCAAGACGCTCCTCGACAACATGCAGAAGGTCCTCGTTGACCTGCTCGAGCTTCAGATGCAGGGCAAGCAGGCCCACTGGAACGTTGTCGGCAAGAACTTCCGAGACACCCATCGCGTGCTCGACGAAATCATCGAGGATGCCCGCACCTTCAGCGACACGATCGCCGAGCGGATGCGCGCACTCCACGGTGTGCCGGACGGCCGCAGTGACACGGTGGCGGACACCACCTCGCTTCCCGAATACCCCAACGGTGAGGTGGACACCGCCGCGACGGTCGACCTGATCACCGAGCGCCTCGAGGCGACGATCGAGACCTGCCGCGACGTTCACGACGAGGTCGACGACGAGGACCCCACGAGCGCGGACCTGCTCCACGCGATCATCGAGCGCCTCGAGCAGTTCGCCTGGATGGTGTCGGCGGAGAACCGGACGCCCGCCAAGGCCAAGTAGCGCATGATCGAACATCTCGCGGTCGTCATCCCGGCCCGGAACGAGGGTGAGCGCCTCGGCGCGTGCCTGCGTTCGGTGCGCGATGCCGTGGCGCGTCTCCACCAGGAGATGCCCGCGGTGGGCGTGCGTGTCGTCGTTGTGCTCGACTCGTGCGATGACGACTCGCACGACATCGCGGCGGCGTTCGGCGAGGTGATGCTCGTCCACACGGGCTACTCCAACGTCGGCGCCGCCCGTGCGACGGGTGCGCGGTGGGCGCTGCAGGCCCTGCGCGGTCTGCCTGAACGCACCTGGATCGCGAACACGGATGCCGACTCCACCGTTCCCACCGGGTGGCTGGTCGACCAGCTCGAGCTCGCAGACCGCGGTGGGGATCTCACGCTGGGAGCCGTCGAGCCGGTGCTCGCCGAGCTCTCGAGCGGCCAGCGCGCCGCGTGGGAGCTCGCGCACCCCCTGGGCGCTGAGGTGGGAACCGTGCACGGGGCGAACCTCGGGGTGCGGGCATCCGTCTATCTCGCGGCCGGCGGATTCGAGGCCCGCACCGAACACGAGGACGTGCGCCTCGTCGAGAGCGTGCGCGACCTCGGCGGTGCCGTCGTGAACCTCGGCGGCGCTCCCGTCCTGACCTCCGGTCGCAGCATCGGTCGCACGCCGGGGGGCTACGCGGGGTACCTCACCGCGCTCGACCCGGTGGCGGTGGGCTGAGTGGGAGCGGTACTGCTCAGCGCGACCGCGGATGCTGCGTGGCGCGAGCACCTCGACGAGGTCGCGAGCCGCGCCTCCGACGCGGCCGGCGACGTCCCCGCCTCCCTCGCGCTTGCCCGAGACCTCGGCCACCGGGCGCCGCTGCCCGGATCGGGTGAGACGCGGCGGCTCTGGGAACTGCTCGCCACCGCCGGCTGTGCCGACCTCACGGCGGCGCGCGTGCTCGAACCGCACCTCGATGCACTCGCCATCCGAGAGCAGGCGGACCTGGCACCCGCGACGGACAGCACGTGGGGCGTTTTCGCCGCCGAGGGACCGGGGGTCGCGGTCACCGCATCGCAGGATTCCACCGGGTGGCAGCTCGACGGCACCAAGCCGTGGTGCTCGCTCGCCGGTCACCTCGACCGCGCGCTCATCACCGCGCACACGACGACCGGCGACGGCACACCATCGCGCCGCCTGTTCGAGATCGACCTGCGCAACGCCGGCGTTGCCGTGGCGACGGGCGGCTGGGTGGCCCGCGGGCTCACGGAGGTGCACAGCGAGAGCATCGACCTCACGCGCGTACCCGCGAGCCCGGTCGGGGACGACGGCTGGTACCTCACACGCGCGGGCTTCGCCTGGGGCGGCATGGGCGTCGCAGCGGTCTGGTACGGCGGGGCGGTCGGGCTCGCGCGCGCACTCCTCGCGAAGCTCGGCACGCGCGAGCCGGACCAGATCGGGCTCATGGTGCTCGGCCAGGTCGACGTGCTGCTGCAGGCCAGTCGTGCCGTGCTCGCGTCGGCAGCGGCCGACGTGGACGCTGGAGTCGGGCATCCCGCGCTCCTCGCCCAGCGCGTTCGGAGCACCGTGAGCGACGCGGCCGAGCGGGTGTCGACACTCGTCGGTCACGCGATGGGGCCGGCGCCGCTCGCCCTGGACGAGGAGCATGCGCGACGCGTCGCGGACCTCGCCCTCTACCTCCGGCAGGATCATGCGGAGCGCGACCTCGCCCGGCTCGGAGCGCACGTGCTTGAGCTGGACGAGACGCCATGGTGACCTTCGACCATCGTGACCCCGGTACGCCCGAGGCAGCGTGGTCGACGAGTTCTCGCTGGGCATCGGTGCCGTGGTCGGATGCCCGGGGCTTCGGCCGCGCACTCATCGTCGCCGCGCATCCCGATGACGAGACGCTCGGAGCCGGGGCACTCCTCGCACGCCTGCACCGCGCGGGAACGCGCGTGACGATCGCGCTCGCCACCCGCGGCGAGCGCGCCTACGCGACGGACACATCCATGACCCGGGTCGCCGAGTTCCACGCGGCGGTCTCCCGGCTGGCCCCCGAGTGCACCGTCGTCGATCTCGGCCTGCCCGACGGGGCGCTGCACGAGCACGAACGAATGCTCGAGCGGGCGTTGCGGGCCGTCGGTCACACCGACCTCGTGGTGGCACCCTGGCGCGGCGACGCCCACGGTGACCACCGGGTCGCGGGGGATGCCGCGGCGAGAGTTGCGGCATCCTACGGAGCCGTCCTCCTCGAGTACCCGGTGTGGCTGTGGCACTGGGCGGACCCCGACCGCGCCGAGGTGCCCTGGCCCGGGTTCGTGCGCGTCCCGCAGTCCGGCCCGGACCGGCGCGCCAAGGAGTCGGCACTCGCCGCTTACGCGAGCCAGGTGAGTGCGAGCGATCTCAGCGAGCCGCCCGTGCTCCACGCGGGAATGCTCGCGCACTTCTCCCGTGACTGGGAGACCTTCGTGAGGAGCGCGCCATGAGTCTGGATGCGGGCTACTTCGACGAGCTCTACGAGCAGCGCGACGACCCGTGGAGTCTCGCCGACCGCTGGTACGAGCGACGCAAGCGCGCGCTCACGGTGGCGATGCTCCCCCACGAGCGGTACGCGTCCGCACTGGAGATCGGATGCTCGATCGGGCTGCTCACCGAACTGCTCGCCCGGCGTTCCGACCGCTTGCTCTCCACCGACATCGCGCAGCGACCCATCGACCTCGCCCGGGAACACGTCGGCCCCGATGCTGACCACGTCGAGTTCCGCGTGATGCGGGCGCCCGACGAATGGCCCTCGGAGCGCTTCGACCTGATCGTGGTGTCGGAGGTCGGTTATTACCTCGATGAGGAGTCACTCGGCCGGCTCGCGACTCAGGCTCGCGACAGTCTCACGTCAGGGGGCGTCGTACTCGCCTGCCACTGGCGGCATCCGGTCCCGGACTACCCGCTTCGGGGCGACCGCGTGCACGAGATCCTGACCGAGGCATCCGGACTCATTCCCCTGGCGGAATACGTCGACGCGGACGTGCGGCTCGCGGTCCTCGCAGAGCCAGGAGCCCGGTCGATCGCCGCAGTCGACGGCTCGGCACCGTAACTGCGGCGGGGACGCAAGTCAACCACTGCCGAGCAATCGGGAGCCCGCGTAGACAGGAAGCATGAGAGCACTTACCTGGCAGGGCACCGGATCCGTGAGCGTCGAGCAGGTTCCGGAGGCGGTCATCACCGAGCCGACGGATGTCGTCATCAGCGTCACCTCGACGGCCATCTGCGGATCGGACCTCCACCTCCTCAACGTGCTCGGTCCGTTCATGCACAAGCACGACGTGCTGGGCCACGAGCCCATGGGGATCGTCATGGAGGTGGGCGACGAGGTGCAGAACCTTCGCCCAGGTGACCGCGTCGTTGTGCCCTTCGTGATCGCCTGCGGCTACTGCTACATGTGCACGCGCGGTCTCACCACACAGTGCGAGACCACCCAGAACCGAGACCAGAAGACCGGAGCGAGCCTCTACGGCTACACCGAGCTCTACGGCCAGGTTCCCGGCGGGCAGGCCGAACTGCTCACCGTCCACCACGCCGACTTCAACGCGATGAAGATCAACAGCGACCTGCCGGATGACCGGTACCTGTTCCTCAGCGACATCCTCCCGACCGCGTGGCAGGGCGTCGAGTACGCGAACGTGCCGGACGGCGGCACGCTGCTCGTGCTGGGCCTCGGCCCGGTCGGCCAGTTCGCGTCGCGCATCGGCCGCCACCGCGGCTATCGCGTGATCGCCGTCGACCTCGTGCCGGAGCGCCGCGCCATGGCAGAACGGCACGGCATCGAAACGCTCGACCTGACGGACGACCTCCTGCAGCAGATCCTCGATCGCACCGACGGGCGCGGACCCCACTCAGTGGTCGATGCCGTCGGTATGGAGGCGCACGGCAACCCCGTGGCATCCTTCGCCCAGAGCGCTGTCGGGATGCTGCCGAGCGCTGCCTCCAAGAAGCTCGCCAAGACCCTCGCCGTGGACCGCCTCGCCGCCCTCATGATGGCGATCGAATCGGTGCAACGTGGAGGAACTGTCTCGCTCAGCGGCGTCTACGGCGGGGTCGCCGACCCTATGCCCATGATGACGATGTTCGACAAGCAGCTCACGCTCGCGATGGGCCAGTGCAACGTGCACCGCTGGATCCCCGACCTGTGGCCGCTCGTCGAGGACCCGACCGACCCGCTCGGCGTGACCGATCTCGTCACCCACCGTGTCTCGCTCGACGACGCCCCCGACATGTACGAGCTCTTCGGCAAGAAGGAGGACGGCTGCATCAAGGTGGTGCTGGAGCCGTAGCCCTGTCAACCCCTCCCCCCTCGCCGCGCAGGAACCTAGCGTGGAGGTACCGACAATCAACAAGGGAAGGGGCTCACATCGTGGCCCAGGTAATCGAAGCAATCGACGTGGACGTTCCCGTCCACATCTCGTACAACCAGTGGACCCAGTTCGAGACGTTCCCCAAGTTCCTCAGCATGGTCGACGAGATCACGCAGGTGGATGACAAGACCAACCACTGGACCGTCACCATCGCTGGCGCCAAGCGCGAGTTCGACACCGTCATCACCGAGCAGATCCCCGACGACCGCATCGCGTGGACCAGCACCGGCGGCCAGGTTGATCACGCGGGCGTCGTCACCTTCCACAAGCTCAGCGACACCACCTCGCGGGTGACCGTGCAGATCGACTGGGAGCCGGAGGGCTTCATCGAGAGCGCGGGTGCGGCACTTCACATCCCGAACGCCGCCGTGAAGGCCGAGCTCTCGAAGTTCAAGGACTACATCGAGGCCCACGGCATCGCCGATGGCGCGTGGCGCGGCACGGTCGAGAACTAACGCGGCGTGTCGAACCCCTTCGCTGCACCTACTGACTGCGGGATACTGACACAGTGTTCCGTAGTTGCCGCACGCGAAGGGGTTTGTCATGAAGAAGTCACGCTGGATGTTCGGAGCAGCGCTCATCGCTCTGCCCCTCCTGCTCGCGGGCTGCGTCGGCAGCGTCGAGAACTTCAGCGGCGAGCCCGAGAAGTTCGCGGGCGAGCCCGGCGGGGACCCGGACTCCGGAGTCCAGGCGTTCTGGCTCCACGAGGGCGCGCAGCTCGCCATCACCATCTCCGGGAGCTCCGGCTGCCCGTACATCGTGAGCTCGATCACGGTGGTCGAAGAGGCCGACGAGGGCAACCGCATCTCGGCGGATGTACCCGCGCTCCCCGACGACAAGGTGTGCACGATGGATTACGTGCCACACACGACCGTGTTCTCCACGCCAGGCACGATCACCACGACGAAACCACTCACGATCGAGGTCATGGACACCGAGATCGTGCTTCCCATCAAGTAGCTGCGCCCTCGGCGCAGACGACTGGAGTCTGATGAACGCCGACAACAGCACGAACGAGTTCCCCGATGCCGCAGGCTATCCGGACGGCAAGGGAACCCTCGACGAGGGCACCGGCAGCTCCGGAGTTCCCGCCGAGGCCGAGGAGCTGAACGAGCCGAGCACCGATCGGGATGCCGACATCGTCGTGACCGCGGACGACTCGGGCGACGCCTTCCGCGCCACTCTCGGCGGCGAGGAGATCGCCGTGATGCACGTGACGCGCGACGGCGAGGGCGTCGTCACCCTCACCTCGACTGTCGTCGACCCCGCGGTGCGGGACCGTGGCATCGGCACATCGTTCATCGCCCACGTGCTCGACCAGCTGCGCGACAGCGGCGCGACGATCGTCGTGGAGTGCTCGATGGTGGAGGCCTTCATCGGGGACAACCCCGAGTACGAGAGCCTGCGCGCGTAAGAGGGGTGCGAGGATTCCGCGCGGCGGCGTGAGGATTCCGTTAGTACCGGCCGGGGGTGGCATCCCCCGGCATTGACTGAACTCCGTGACCTCGGGTCACGCCCGTGCGCCATCGTGCGCGGGCACCCTGTTGGACGGAGTTCCTCGTGCTTGACGTCGTCTTCATCGCCGGCATCCTCGCGCTCGTAGCGCTGGTGGCCCTCGTCGCGAAGGGGGTCGAGAAGCTGTGATCGTCTTCGAGATCCTCGGCGTGGTGCTTGCCCTCGCCGCGATCGGCTACCTGCTGTTCGCCCTCGTGAAGCCGGAGCGCTTCTGATGACGATCTGGCTTCTCCTCGCCCAGCTCGCCACGATCGCCCTGGCGCTGGCCCTCATCTACCGCCCGCTCGGCAACTACATGGCTGCCGTCTTCACGAGCAAGAAAGACCTCACTGTCGAGCGGGGCTTCTACCGGCTCATCGGGGTGCGTTCCGGGTCCGAACAGAGCTGGCCCGCCTATCTCCGTTCGGTGCTCGCCTTCTCGGCCGTCGGCATTCTGCTCGTCTACGCCCTCCAGAGGGTGCAGCAGGTGCTCCCGTACTCTCTCGGGCTCCCGCCGACGAGCGAGCCTCTCGCCTTCAACACGGCCATCTCGTTTGTCACCAACACGAACTGGCAGTCGTACTCGCCGGAACTCACCCTGGGCTACACGGTGCAGTTCGCGGGTCTCGCGGTTCAGAACTTCGTCTCGGCCGCCGTCGGCATTGCCGTTGCTGTCGCGCTCATGCGGGGCCTCGCCTACCGGCGGTCGGGAACTATCGGCAACTTCTGGGTCGACCTCACGCGTGGCACGCTGCGCATCCTGCTGCCGTTCGCGGTGCTCTCCGCGGTCGTGCTCATGGCCGGCGGCGTCATCCAGAACTTCGCTGGCTTCCAGGAGATCACGACGCTCACCGGCGGCACCCAGGTGATCCCGGGCGGCCCGGTGGCGTCCCAGGAGGCCATCAAGATCCTCGGCACCAACGGTGGCGGGTTCTTCAACGTGAACTCCGCGCATCCCTTCGAGAACCCGACACCGTGGACGTCGCTCGTGCAGGTGTTCCTCATGCTCGCCATCCCGTTCGCGCTGCCGCGCACGTTCGGGCGCATCGTCGGCGACGACCGTCAGGGGTACGCGATCGCGGGCACGATGGCGGTGCTGTACGTGGCATCCGTCTCTCTCATGACCTGGGCGGAGCTCGCCGGAGCCGGTACCGCACCGCAGCTCGCGGGTGCGGCGATGGAGGGCAAGGAGGCGCGGTTCGGCATCATCGGATCGACGATCTACGGCACCTCGTCAACCATCACCTCCACGGGCGCCGTCAACTCGATGCACGACAGCTACACGTCGCTCGGAGGTGGCACGGCCCTCGTCAACATGATGCTGGGTGAGGTCGCGCCCGGTGGTGTGGGGGCTGGCATCTACGGCATCCTCGTCGTCGCGATCATCGCGGTGTTCATCGCCGGCCTCATGGTCGGGCGCACGCCTGAGTACCTCGGCAAGAAGATCGGGGCACGCGAGATCAAGCTCGCGAGCCTCTACATCCTCACGACACCGACGCTCGTGCTCGCGGGCACGGCCCTGAGCTTCGCAATCCCGGCCGTCCGAGAGGATGTCACAACCACCTCGATCTGGAACCCCGGCCTGCACGGCTTCACAGAGGTGCTCTACGCCTTCACGTCGGCCGCGAACAACAACGGCTCGGCCTTCGCTGGACTCACCGCGAACACCCCGTGGTTGAACACCGCGCTCGGTGTGGCGATGCTGCTCGGCCGGTTCCTGCCGATCGTGTTTGTGCTCGCGCTCGCGGGGTCCCTCGCCGCGCAGGACAGGCTGCCCGTCACCTCCGGCACCCTGCCGACGCACCGGCCGCAGTTCGTCGGCCTCCTCGTGGGAACGATCGTCATCGTCTCCGCGCTCACGTATTTCCCCGTACTCGCGCTAGGTCCCCTAGCGGAAGGGCTCCAGTAAAAATGAACACGTTCGTCAGCGCTCTCCCGGGCGCCTTCCGCAAGCTCGACCCCCGACTGATGTGGCGCAACCCCGTCATGTTCATCGTGGAGATCGGTGCGGTGCTCACCACCCTCATCGTGATCGCGGAGCCGTTCCTGGCCGAGCCGACCACGCTTGCGCCGTCCTTCACCATCGGTATCGCCGTGTGGCTGTGGATCACCGTGCTGTTCGCCAACCTCGCCGAGTCGGTCGCCGAGGGTCGCGGCAAGGCCCAGGCGGCAAGCCTGCGCAACACCCGCACCTCGACGATCGCCCATCGGGTGAGCGGCTACGACAGCGCTGCGGATGCCGCCGCAGAGCGTGCCACCCTCGTGGAGGTCTCCTCGGCCGACCTCGTGCTCGGCGACCACGTCGTGGTCTCCGCTGGTGAGGTCATCCCCGGCGACGGCGACATCGTGTGGGGCATCGCCTCGGTCGACGAGTCCGCCATCACCGGAGAGTCGGCGCCCGTCATCCGCGAGCACGGTGGTGACCGCAGCGCGGTGACGGGCGGAACCCGCGTGCTGTCCGACCGCATCGTCGTCGCGATCACGTCGAAGCCCGGCGAAACCTTCGTCGATCGCATGATCCGTCTCGTCGAGGGCGCCTCGCGCCAGAAGACCCCGAACGAGATCGCGCTCAACATCCTGCTCGCGGCGCTCTCGATCGTCTTCCTCGTGGTGGTGCTCACCCTGAACCCGCTCGCCTCCTACGCGGGAGGTGCAACCACGATCCCCGTGCTCATCGCCCTCCTTGTCACGCTCATCCCGACGACCATCGGCGCGCTCCTCAGCGCGATCGGCATCGCGGGCATGGACCGCCTCGTGCAGCACAACGTGCTCGCGATGTCCGGCCGCGCGGTCGAGGCGGCGGGGGATGTCACGACCCTCCTGCTCGACAAGACGGGAACCATCACGTACGGCAACCGGCAGGCCTCCGAGTTCCTGCCGGTAGGGGACGCGACGCTGCCCGAGCTCGTGGCGGCTGCGCGCCTCGCGTCGCTCAGTGATCCGACGCCGGAGGGCAGTTCGGTCGTCGCACTCGCCGATGGGATGGGGGCGGCATCCGATCTCGCCCCGGCCGACGCCGTGATCGTGCCCTTCACCGCGCAGACGCGCATGAGCGGGCTCGACCTGCCCGACGGCACGCAGGTGCGCAAGGGGGCTGGATCGATGGTCGCCGCCTGGGTGGGTTCGCTGAGCGAGGCCACGAAGGCCGAGCTCGACCGGGTCGTGACCGACGTCTCCGAGTCCGGAGGCACCCCGCTCGTCGTGGCCACGCGCTCGGCGAACGGCACGGCCAGGGTGCTCGGTGTGATCCACCTGAAGGACGTCGTCAAGAACGGACTGAAGGAGCGCTTCTCCGAGCTGCGTGCGATGGGCATCCGCACCGTCATGATCACGGGCGACAACCCGCTGACGGCGAAGGCGATCGCCGCCGAGGCCGGGGTCGACGACTTCCTCGCCGAGGCGACCCCCGAGGACAAGATGGAGCTCATCAAGCGCGAGCAGGCCGGCGGCAACCTCGTCGCGATGACCGGTGACGGCACGAACGACGCCCCAGCGCTCGCCCAGGCCGACGTCGGCGTGGCGATGAACACGGGAACCTCCGCAGCCAAGGAGGCCGGCAACATGGTCGACCTCGACTCGGATCCCACGAAGCTCATCGACATCGTGCGCATCGGCAAGCAGCTGCTCATCACGCGCGGCTCGCTCACGACGTTCTCGATCGCGAACGATGTGGCCAAGTACTTCGCCATCATCCCGGCGATGTTCACGGCAGTGTTCCCGGGGCTCGCGGTGCTCAACATCATGGGACTGCACTCGCCGGCCTCCGCGATCCTCAGCGCGATCATCTTCAACGCGCTCGTGATCGTCGCGCTCATCCCGCTCGCCCTCCGCGGCGTGCGGTACCGCCCGCTGTCCGCGAGCCGCCTGCTCAGCCGCAACCTCGGCATCTACGGGCTCGGCGGCATCATCGCCCCGTTCATCGGCATCAAGCTCATCGACCTCGTCGTTGCGCTCATCCCCGGCTTCTAGCGCCGTGCGGGTTGAGTAGCGCAACGCGCGTATCGAAACCTCCCCTTCAGAAGAAAGAAGAAGCGAACATGACATCGTTCCGCCAGACCTGGACCGCGGTGCGCGCACTGCTCATCCTCACGGTCGTCCTCGGGCTCGCCTACCCGCTGGCCATCACCGGCATCGGGCAGCTCGCCTTCACCAACAACGCCAACGGCCAGCTCGTGCGGGTCGACGGCGAGGTCGTCGGCTCCGCCATCATCGGCCAGTCCTTCACGGATGCCGACGGCGCTGCCCTCCCCGAATGGTTCCAGTCCCGCCCCTCGGCGGCGGGCGACGGCTACGACGGCGGGGCCTCGAGCGGCTCCAACTGGGGACCGGAGAACGAGGACCTCATCGCCGCGATCGGCGAGCGCCAGGCCGCGATCGCGGAGCTCGACCGGGTACCCGTCTCCGAGATCCCGGCGGACGCGGTGACAGCATCGGCGTCGGGACTCGACCCGCACATCAGCCCGGAGTATGCGCGGTTGCAGGTCGATCGCGTGGCAGCGGCCCGTGGCATCCCGAGCGAGGACGTCGCGAAACTGGTCGAGTCTATGATTCAGGGACGCGATCTCGGCTACCTCGGCGAGCCGACCGTCAACGTACTGAAGCTCAACATCGCACTCGCGGAAATGGATGGGTAGCGCATGACCAGGGGTCGGCTTCGAGTGATGCTCGGGGCCGCTCCCGGCGTCGGCAAGACCTTCGCGATGCTCGAGGAGGGCCGCCGCCTCCGGGAGGCTGGCCGGGACGTGGTCGTCGCGATCGTGGAAACCCACGGGCGCGCGGCCACTGCCGCGTTGGTCGACGGACTCGAGGTGATCCCGCGTCGGGTCGTCGAGCATCGCGGAGTCGGCCTCGACGAGCTGGACCTCGAGGCAGTACTTGCGCGTCACCCCGACGTCGCCCTCGTCGACGAGCTCGCGCACACGAACGCCCCGGGCTCCGCGCACGAGAAGCGCTGGCAGGACGTCGAGACCCTCCTCGAGGCCGGCATCGACGTGATCTCGACCGTCAACATCCAGCACATCGAGTCACTCAACGACGTGGTGCGGCAGATCACGGGTGTCGTGCAGCGCGAGACGATTCCGGATGCCGCGCTCCGTGTCGCCGACCAGATCGAGCTCGTCGACCTCGCCCCGCAGGCCCTCCGCGACCGACTCACGGAGGGCGTCGTCTACCCCGCGGGACGAGTGGATGCCGCGCTCTCGAACTACTTCCGGCTCGGCAACCTCACGGCTCTCCGCGAACTCGCGCTGCTCTGGCTCGCCGACGAGGTGGACTCCGCCCTGCGTCGCTACCGCGCCGAGAAGGGCATCGACTCAGCGTGGAACGCCCGCGAACGTGTGGTCGTCGCCCTCACGGGCGGGCGCGAGGGCGAGACCCTCCTGCGCCGGGGCGCACGCATCGCGTCGCGAGCCAGCGGCGGTGAACTCTTCGCGGTGCACGTGAGCGCCTCCGACGGCCTCGCCGAGGCCAACCCGTCGATCCTCGCGGCGCAGCGTGCCCTCGTCGAGACCCTCGGCGGCAGCTACCACCAGGTTGTCGGGGAGCAGATCCCGCGGGCACTGGTCGAGTTCGCGCGGTCCGTCGAGGCCACGCAGCTCGTGGTTGGCGTGAGCAGGCGCTCGACACTCGCGCGACTGTTCACCGGTCCCGGGACGGCGGCCACCGTCATCCGCGAGGCCGGCGACATCGACGTGCACATCGTCTCGCACGATCAGGCAGGGTCGCGGCGACTCCCCTCGCTGGGTGGGGCGCTCTCACTGAAGCGTCGGATCGCCGGCTTCGCGCTCGCCGCACTCGGACTGCCCCTGCTCACCCTCCTGCTCACGTCGTTCCGCAGCGACGAGTCGATCACGAGCGATGTGCTCGCCTTCCAGCTCTTCGTCGTGATCGTCGCCCTCGTGGGCGGCATCTGGCCCGCGGTTGCCTCCGCCGTCGCCGCGGGCTTCCTGCTCGACTTCTTTTTCGTCGACCCGCTCTACACGATCACGATCGCCGACCCCCTGCACCTGCTCGCGCTCGTGATCTTCGTGGTGGTCGCTGTGCTTGTGTCGATCGTCGTTGACCAGGCGGCGAGACGATCACGCGTGGCCTCCCGCGCCGCGGCCGAATCGGAGACGCTCGCGAGCATCGCCGGGAGTGTGCTCTCCGGTCAGGACGCGCTCGAAGCGCTCGTCTCTCGGTTGCGCGAATCGTTCGGCATGACGAGCGTCATCCTTCGCTCGCGCGGAGTCGCGATCTACACGGCGACGGATGCCACGATCGCCGACGACAACGATGTCGAGACCAACCTCCCTCTCGGCGACCACGCCAGCCTCTACCTGCGCGGACGGCGCCTGCCCGACTCGGATCGGCGCATCCTCGGCGCGTTCCTCTCCCAGATCGAGACCGCCCTCACCCAGCGCGAGCTCGCGAGCGAGGCCGAGAGCATGCGCCCCGTCGCCGAGGCGGATCGACTCCGCACCGCGCTGCTCGCCTCGGTCGGGCACGACCTGCGGCGGCCGCTCGCGGTGGCGACCGCGGCCGTGACCAGCCTTCGCTCGCCGGATGTTGCGCTGAGCGAGCCCGATCGGGAAGAGCTGCTGGAGACCGCCGAGGACAGCCTGGGGTCACTGGCATCCCTCGTCACCAAGCTGCTCGACGCGAGCCGGCTGCAGGCGGGAGTGCTCGGGGTGAGCCTCGCGCCGGTCGCGCTCGACGAGGTGGTGATCGGTGCGCTCGACGAGCTGGGCCTGGCGCCGGGCGAGGTTCAGCTCGAGCTTGGGGAGACTTCGGCCGTCGAGGCCGACGCTGTGCTGCTGCAGCGCGCCGTCGTCAACCTGCTCGCCAACGCGCTGCGGTACTCGCCGACGGGAACGCCCCCCATCATCGCCACAAGCGAGTTCGACGACCGCGTGCAGCTGCGCGTCATCGACGCGGGTCCTGGCATTCCGGTCGAGAGACGCGAGGATGTGTTCATGCCGTTCCAGCGACTGGGAGATACCGACAACACCACCGGTGTCGGCCTCGGCCTGGCCCTCTCGAAAGGATTCGTGGAGGCGATGGGCGGAACGCTCGACGTCGAGGACACCCCGGGCGGCGGACTCACCATGGTCGTCGAGCTGCCGTCGGCGTCTCAGGGCGGCGACGAATGAAGGTCCTCATCGCCGACGACGACGCACAGATGCTGCGGGCGGTGCGCATCACGCTCGCCGCGCGCGGCTACGACGTGATCACCGCCGCCGACGGAAAAGCGGCGCTCGATGCGGCGATCGCGTCGCATCCCGACCTCGTTGTGCTCGACCTCGGGATGCCGGGACTCACCGGCATCGAAGTGATCGAGGCCCTCCGCGGCTGGACCCAGGTGCCGATCCTCGTGGTCTCCGGGCGCAGCGAATCGTGGGACAAGGTCGAGGCCCTGGATGCCGGCGCCGACGACTACGTGACCAAGCCCTTCTCCGCCGACGAGCTGCTCGCGCGCATCCGGGCACTCACACGGCGCAGCCCCGCCGCGTCCGACGAGCCCATCGTGACCTTCGGCGACGTGACCGTCGACCTCGCCGCCCACCTTGTGACGCGGGGCGGGAGCGCCGTGCGCCTGACACCCACCGAGTGGCGGCTCCTCGAGGTTCTGCTGCGCAACCACGACAGGCTCGTGACCCGCGAAACCCTCCTCACCGAGGTGTGGGGCCCGCAGTACACGACCGACACCGGGTACCTTCGGCTGTACGTCGCGCAACTGCGCAAGAAGCTCGAGGCCGAACCATCCGCCCCCCGCCACATCCTCACGGAGGCTGGCATGGGCTACCGGTTCAGTTCGGCCGCCGTCACGTGAGAGAGGAACACCGGTGAAGGAGGCCGCGACGATTGCCGAGGTGCTGAGCCTCGTCGGCCTCACGGGCGGCCTCATGGTGGGACTGCTGTGGCTGGTGTTCCGCGTCGCTCGGGGCCGATGGGTGTCCGCCCCCGCCGAGGTCGTCGACGAGGAGCTGCGCTGGATGCTCCCCGACGGCACGGTGCACAGCTGGTCGACCGAGCACCTGACCCTCCCGAAGGATGCCGCCACCAGCGGTGCGGACCTCGAGATCTTCTACCGTTCCCACCGCCCCTGGGAGCCCCACCTCGAACGCGTTGCGCACGACGAGAAGGCCCTCGGCCTTGTGACGCTGCTACTGCTCGGTGTCGGGGTCGTCGCGTTCGTGGCATCCACGATCCTCGGCTTCGTGGGGTAGCGCGGCGAGTACGCATTTGTGACTAGTGGCTCGCCGCCCAGCGGGAGCAACTGCACTCTCGGTCGTCGCCCGGATACGCTGCAGGGATGATCCGCCACACCGTGCTCTTCCGACTCCGCCACGATGCCGGGTCGGAGGCGGAAGCCGCCTTCCTCGAGAACGCGCTGGCCCTCGCCAACATCCCCGGCGTCACCAACTTTGCGCAGCTGCGCGTGCTGGACGCCGAGGACTTCGACTACGCCTTCTCGATGGACTTCGCCGATCAGGTCGCGTACGACGGATACAACGGGCATCCCGACCACACGGCCTTCGTGGCCGATCGGTGGGTGCCGGAGGTCGCGGCCTTCCGCGAGATCGACTACACGCCACTCGGCTAGGAGTCAGTCCTTACCCGGCTCCATGTACCACTCCGTGAAGTGGCGTGCACGACCATCGGGCGCGAACGTGATCACCCAGAGGTTGTCGTACGTGGCTCGGGGATTTCCGTCCGCGTCGAGGTAGACCGTTCGACCCTGAATGGTGGCGACATCACCCTCCTCGGCGAGCGGATGCCACTCCCACGTCGTCTCACCCGGGGAATCCGCCGAATCCAGCCACCCGGCCACGATCGCCTCGATGCCGCGCTCCGCCTCCGGATCGTTCGGGCGATACTCGTACACGGCGTCGTCGGTGAACAGGGCACGGATGTCCTCGGGATCGTTCGACTCCCACGCCCTGCGATAGCCGTCAACCCAGTTGCCTACGCGGATACTCATGCATCCGTTGTACTCGCTGCGGGTGACAGTCGTCGAGCTATCGCCCGAGCGTCTGCGCACCGATGACCGACAGCAGCCCCAGCCTCTCGTAGCTCTCGCTCCCGGGCACGGCCGTGTACACGAGGAGGTAGTGCGACTGCTCAGGGTCGATGAGCGTCTGGCACTGCAAGTCCAGCTCGCCCACCTCGGGATGGATGAACCGCTTCACATCGTTCGGGCGGACACCGACCACATGCTCTGCCCACAGATCACGGAACTCGCCGCTCTGGTCACGCAGGAGCCCCACCAGCTGGGCGGCCCGTGAGTCCGGGCCACGGCGTGCGACCACCTCGCGAAGGCCGGAAACGTACATGCGACTCAGATGGTTGTGGTCGTCAGGATGGTAGAAACTGCGAGTTCCCTCGTCGGTGAACCAGCGATAGCCGAGGCTGCGTTCTGGCCCGGAGAGTCCCGCGGTGTCTCCGGTGAGCGCGACACCGAGTCGCGTCTGCTTGAGGGTCTCCCCGAGCTCGGACACGATCTCGGCAGGGGTGTCGTCGAGTCGGTCGAGGATGCGAAGCAGGCCGGGGCTGATGTGCTCACCCGAGACGCCTGTTGCCGGGGGTGTGTGGCCGGCGAGCAGGAACAGATGGTCGCGCTCGGCGCGGCTCAGGTGAAGTCCCTGAGCGATCGAGGACAGCATCTGCTCCGAAGGCTGTGGGCCGCGCTCACGCTCCAGCCGCGAGTAGTAGTCGGTGGACATGTGGCACAGCAGCGCGACCTCCTCCCGCCGCAGCCCGGAGGTGCGTCGCCGCGCGCCTCGCGGCAGCCCGACATCCTCCGGCTGCAACGCCTCGCGGCGCGTGCGGAGGAACTCGGCGAGTGCTGTGCGGTCGATCACCTACTTGCCTCTCTCTGGGACAACTCCTGTCTACCCGGCGCTGCCCAGCGTAGCCACGGACTACCGATCCCCGGATGAGCGGGCCGTGGATCACCTTCGAGAAGGCGCGGACAGTGGTCTCAGAACCCCATGAAGGAGAACATCATGCCTCGTACCACCATCGACATCACCATCCCCAACCTCACCGGCACCCGCGCAGTTGTCACGGGAGCCAGCGACGGAATGGGACTGCGCATCGCCGCCCGCCTGGCCGCGGCCGGGGCCGAGCTGGTGTTACCCGTGCGCAACCCCGTGAAGGGCGAGAAGGCTCTCGCCACCATCCGCCAGGTTGCACCGGATGCCTCGGTGTCTCTCAGAAGCCTCGACCTCTCGTCGCTCGACTCGGTCGCCGCCCTCGGAGAGACCCTGCGCGGTGAGGGCAAGCCGATTCACCTGCTGATCAACAACGCGGGCATCATGACACCGCCCTCGCGCCAGACCACAGCGGACGGCTTCGAGTTGCAGTTCGGAACCAACCACCTCGGGCACGTGGCCCTCGTCGGCCAGCTCCTGCCGCTCCTCAAGGAGGGGAACGCACGTGTCACGTCGCAGATCAGCATCGCGGCGCGCAGCGGAGCCATCAACTGGGACGACCTGAACTGGGAGCGAAACTACAACGGCCAGCGCGCCTACTCCCAGTCGAAGATCGCGTTCGGACTGTTCGGGCTCGAACTCCAGCGTCGCAGTGCGGCCGGAGGATGGGGCATCACGAGCAACCTCTCCCACCCCGGTGTCGCGCCCACGAGCCTGCTCGCTGCGCGTCCCGAGATCAGCAGGGAGGGCGACACGACTGCGGTCCGAGCCATCCGCTGGCTGTCGGCTCGGGGCATCCTGCTCGGCACCGTCGAGAGCGCCGGTCTCCCAGCGCTCATGGCGGCGACCGACCCGGCAGCCAAGCCGGGCGTGCTGTATGGACCCAGCGGCCCCGGCAACCTGGGCGGCGCCCCCGCCGAGCACGCCCTGTACAAGCCCCTGCGGAGCACCGAGGAAGCCGCGCGTGTGTGGGAGGTGTCGCAGCAGCTCGCCGGCGTCGCGATCCCCGTGTAGGGACGGGTGCTCGTGGGGCAACGCCGCGACTACGCAGTTGCTCCTAGTCGCGTTCGGCCCTGCCGCGCACAAGTGCACTCTCGGCAGGGGCCCGCGAGAGGGTTCGCGTCCACCCGACTGCGGAGACGGAGGGATTTGACTCCCCACCGAGCCGCCAGCCCAACCTGCGGTTGGTCTGGACTGCGCGGCGGGGGCCCACGAGAGGGTTCGCGTCCACCCGACTGAGCAGAACGAAAAGACCGCCCCGGAGGGCGGTCTTTTCGTTCTGCGGAGACGGAGGGATTTGAACCCTCGGTCCCCATTAAGGGGACTCCACCTTAGCAGGGTGGTGCACTCGGCCGGACTATGCGACGTCTCCAGTACTCGAGCAATCATAGCCGCACGGCAGGGGCCGAGCGACACGGAATATTCGAGCTACTCGTTGGCGACCGAGCAGGTGTAATCCGCGGCGGTCTGCCCGTCGACGCCCTCGAGAACCGGCTTCTCCACGGGCTCAGCGGGAGGCGCCGCACTCGGATCGGTCTCGGGCGTCGTCTCCGGTGTTGTCGGCTCAGGCGCCGGGGCGTTCGGGTCGGTGACCGAACCACGACCATCCCCTGCCTCGGTGAGCGCGAACGGCTGGTCCGCCATGACGTAGTCCATGAGCTGCTGGCCCGCGGCGAAGTCGGGCTGCACCTTGCCGGTGTAGACACCGCTACCGCCGGTCGTGCCCGGGTACTGCACGAACGTGACGTTTGCCGGCGGGATGTCCTTCAGTGCGAGGGCAATCGAGACCATCGTGTCGAGGCTTCCCAGGCTCGACGAGAGTTGCATGTTCGACAGGGCCGCCGTCGCGAGGTCATAGACCTTCTTCGGGTCGGAGAGCGTCTCCTCCCCCTGCAGCTTGCGCACGAGGGATGACAGGTACACCTGCTGCGACGAGATGCGGGTCAGGTCGCTGCCGTCGCCGACACCCTCACGCGAACGGAGGAAGGCGAGAGCATCCAGACCACGCAGCTCGTACGTGCCGGCCTGCTCGATGTAGAGACCGGTGTTGGGGTCGTCGATCGGGCCGGTGACACAGACAGGCACACCGCCGACGGCATCACCCATGGCGATGACGCCGCTGAACGTGATCATGCCGGCGAACTGGATGGGAAGACCGGTGAGGAGTGACACGGTCTGTGCGACACAGTCGAGACCGCCGTAGTACAGGGCGACGTTGATGGGTTCGGTCGAGAAGCCCTTGGTGTCGCCATCCGAATCCACACACTCCGGGATGTCCACGACCATGTCGCGCGGGAAGGAGATGGCCACGGCGTTCGTCTGGTCCTGCGAGACGTGCAGGAGCATGTTGACGTCGTTGAGCTGACCCGTCTCCTCCTCCTCGCTTCCGCCGATACCGTTCTGCCCCTGGCGGGTGTCGCTACCGACGATGAGGATGTTGAAGCCACCCTCGATGGCACCGATCTGCGGCAGCGGACCCTCGGTCGGCTGCGTGAGCTCGATCGTGGGCGCAATCTTCGAGGTGAGGGAGTTCACGACGACGGCGCTGACGGATGCCGCGGAGATGAGCACGACCGCGAGTGCTGCTCCGACGATCTGGAGCACCAACGGCCACGCGCGGTTGCGCTTCAACTGACCGTGACGGGCAATGCCGGGCGTCGCTGAACGCAGTTCGGCCCTCGGTCGCAACTCGCTCATCACTTATCCCTTCGTGCCCATTAACGGGCTTCACACGATCCTGTCGGGGCTAGAACGCAGACCCAACAGGAAGTAGACGTAGAGCGGAGGGCGTGGGATTCGAACCCACGAGACATTTCTGCCCACCAGTTTTCAAGACTGGCTCCATCGGCCACTCGGACAGCCCTCCCGGCATGACCAGAGCCCGAGTTTAGCCGAAAGGCTCTCGTCGACCCTGACAATCCGGCCAGAGGCGCGCTAGTAGTCGTTCGACACGGAGCAGCGGTACTCGTCCGCGGTCACCCCGGAAAGGCCGGTGAGAGTGGGACGATCGGTGGTCTCGACGGTCGGATCGGGCGTCTCGGCTGTCGGATCCGGTGTCTCGACGGGCGCCGTCGGGTCGGCCACGGTCCCGTGCGCAACCTCGGGGTCCGGCTTGAACGGTTGGTCAGCCGCCACGTAGGAGATCAGTTCATCCCCCAGCGCACGATCCGGCTCCACCTTTCCCGCGTAGACCCCGTCGCCTCCCGTGAAGCCCGGGTACTGCACGAACGTGACGTTCTCGATGGGGATGTCCTTCAACGCCAGAGCAATGGACGCCATCGTGTCGAGCGAGGCAAGGCTCGGCGAGAGCTGCATGCTCTGCAGCGCGGCCTTCGACAGGTTGTAGACCTTGCCGAGATCACCCAGCGTGCCCGCGCTCTTGAGGGTACGAACGAGCGACGACAGGTAGACCTGCTGCGAGGAGATGCGGGTGAGGTCGGATCCGTCACCCACGTGCTCCCGAGTGCGCAGGAAGGCCAGGGCATCCACACCCAGCAGCGTGTACGTGCCGGCCTGGTCGATCACGAGCCCCGTGTTGTCGTCGTGGATGGGGCCGTCGACACACACCGGAACGCCGCCGATCGCGTCGCCCATCGCGATGACGCCGGTGAAGTCGATTGTGCCCGCGAACTGGATCGGCAGGCCCGTGAGTTCCGTGATCGTCATCGCCACGCAATTGAGGCCGCCAGCCGACAGTGCCTCGTTGAGGGGCTGGGTCGTGTATCCCTTGACCGATCCGTCGTCAGCCGGGCACTCGGGGATATCCACGACCATGTCGCGGGGGAACGAGATCACCACGGCGTTGGTCTGGTCCTGGGAGACGTGCATGAGGATGTTGACGTCGTTGAGGTTGCCCGATTCATCGTCGTAGCTGCCGCCGATGCCGTTCTGTCCGAGGCGGGTGTCACTGCCGACGATGAGGATGTTGAAGCCACCCTCGATCGCGCCGATGGCCGGGATGGGCGGCGCGTCAGGCTCCCCGAATTCCACCGTCTCGATCTCCGAGGTGAGGCTGTTCAGAACGACCGCGCCCACGGCCGCAGTGCTCACAAGCACCGTCGCGAGGGATGCCGCGACAATGGCCAGCACGGTGGGCCAGGCCCGTGACCGCTTCAACCGGCCGTGCCGCGCGATTCCGGGAGTGGCCGAACGCAGCTCGGACCGGGGACGCAATTCACTCATAGGGCCGGAACACTACCTGCGCTGGCCTCAGCGAAGCTGGGAATCCTTCGCAAGACCGCCCAGCGCTGTCGCCACGCCGTCCTCGACATCCGTGCCCGTGACCTCGGTGGATGCCGCGACCACTTCGTCCGGCGCCTGCCCCATCGCCACCCCGCGCCCCTCTGCACCCGCCCACTCGAGCATGTCGATGTCGTTGCGTCCGTCGCCGACCGCGAGCACACGGGAGCGCGGGATATCGAGCAGCGCCCGCACGCGCTCGAGGGCGGTCGACTTGTTCACGCCGTCGGGTGCGATGTCGAGCCAGGCGGTCCAGCCGACGTTGTAGCTCACCTTGTGGAGGCCCATCCGCTCAACGACGGAGAGGAAGTCCTCGATGGCGTGACCGGGTGAGATCACCACGACGCGAGTCGCGAGGCCCGCGCCGAGCTGCTCGAACTCGACCGCCTCCGAGACCGCTCCGAGCGTGCCATCCGGGAACCAGCCCGTGTACTTGTAGTGCCCGTCCTCGTCCTCGACCGCGTAGTTGGCCGAGCCGAGGTTCTCGCGGATGGTGTCGAGCACCTCGCTCGGGTCGAACGACTCGACGTGGAAGCGCGAGTAGCCGAGCACGGCATCCGGGTCGCGGCGAAGGGTGATCGCGCCGTTGGAACAGACGACGTACTCCGGCTCGATGGCGAGGCGCTCGAGGATCGGCAGGGTCATCGCGAC
Source organism: Leifsonia sp. AK011 (assembly GCF_013410945.1). Taxonomy (NCBI): domain Bacteria; kingdom Bacillati; phylum Actinomycetota; class Actinomycetes; order Micrococcales; family Microbacteriaceae; genus Leifsonia; species Leifsonia sp. AK011. The sequence continues at coordinate 278,969 of NZ_JACCCH010000001.1, forward strand.
GGAGCGACCCGTAGCAAGTGTGACCTCGTGGCCGGCATCCCGCGCGGCTCGCACCGCTGATACGACGGCGTCGCTCAGGTGGCCGTTCTCGTGGAGCACGGTGCCGTCGATGTCGAGCGCGACGAGCCAGCGTCCGCCGTCGGGGGAGGACTGGTTCACGGCGTGAGAACCTCGAGGCCTCCGAGGTAGGGGCGCAGGGCATCCGGAACCACAACCGAACCATCGGCCTGCTGGTGCGTCTCGAGAATGGCGACGAGCCAGCGGGTCGTCGCGAGCGTTCCGTTGAGGGTCGCGACCGGAGCCGTCTTGCCCGACTCGGTGCGGTACCGGATGTCGAGGCGACGCGCCTGGTACGTGGTGCAGTTGCTTGTGCTCGTGAGCTCGCGGTAGGTGCCCTGGGTGGGAACCCACGCCTCGACGTCGAACTTGCGGGCAGCACTCGAGCCGAGGTCGCCCGCGGCAACGTCGATCACGCGGTAGCTGAGCCCGCACGCCTGCAGCATCGACTCCTGGAAGCTCAGCAGACGCTCGTGCTCGGTCTCGGCATCCTCCGGGAGCACGTAGCTGAACATCTCGAGCTTGTTGAACTGGTGCACACGAAGGATGCCGCGGTTGTCCTTGCCCGCAGAGCCAGCCTCGCGGCGGTAGCAGGTCGACCACCCGGCGTAGCGCAGGGGGCCGTCGCTCAGGTCGAGGATCTCGTCGGAGTGGTAACCGGCGAGCGCCACCTCGCTCGTGCCCGTGAGGTAGAGGTCGTCGTCCTTGTCGAGGTGGTAGACCTCGTCGGCGTGCTCACCCAGGAACCCGGTGCCCGCCATGATCTCCGGGCGCACGAGCGTCGGGGTGATGAGCGGCGTGAAGTCGTGCTTGAGGGCCGTATCGAGACCGAGGTTCATGAGCGCGATCTCGAGGCGCGCGCCTAGGCCCTTCAAGAAGTAGAAGCGACTGCCGGAGACCTTCACACCGCGGGCGATGTCGATCGCGTCGAGGAGCTCGCCGATCTCGGCGTGGTCCCGCGGCTCGAAGTCGAACTGCGCCGGGGTGCCGTGCTCACGCAGGAGCACCCAGTCATCCTCGCCGCCGGCCGGGACGCCGTCGATGGTGACGTTGCCGATCGAGCCCGCGAGCTTCGTGAACTCGAGTTCTGCATCCGTCGCCGCCTGCTGCGCGGCCTTCACGCGGGCGGCGAGCTCCTGGGCCTGCGCGACGAGCTCCTTCTTCTCCTCCTTAGGGGCCGCAGCCACCGTCTTGCCGAAGAGATTCTGCTCCGCGCGGAGGGTCTCGAATTCGTTGATCGACGCTCGTCGGGATGCATCGGCGGCCACCGCCTTGTCCACAAGGTCGACGGACGCGCCTCGTGAGGCCTGCGAACGGCGAACGGCATCCGGATTCTCGCGCAACAACTGGGGGTCGATCACCACCCCAGCCTACCCAGCGAGGCACTAGCGTTAGCACGTGACGAACCCCGGGAAACCAGATGCCAAGCCCATCGCTGCAGTCATCTACAACCCGATCAAGGTGGATGCCGAGAAGCTCAAGACCGCCGTCATCGACGCCGCGACAGCCGCAGGGTGGGGCAACACGCTGTGGTTCGAGACGACGGAAGAGGACACCGGCCAGGGTGTGACCGGTTCCGCGCTGCGCCGTGGTGCGTCCGTGGTGCTCGCAGCGGGTGGGGATGGCACGGTGCGAGCCGTCGCCGAGGCGCTGCGTGACACGGGCATCCCGCTCGTCATCGTCGCGTCCGGCACCGGCAACCTGCTGGCGCGCAACCTCGAGCTGCCGCTCACCGACATGGAGACTGCGGTGGCCGCCGCCTTCACGGGCAAGGACCGCGTCATCGATCTCGGCATCTCGGAGATCACGCGAGCGGACGGGTCGACGGAGGAGCACGCGTTTCTCGTGATGGCGGGCCTCGGCCTCGACGCCAAGATGATCAAGAACACCTCGACGAAGCTCAAGAAGGCCGTCGGCTGGCTCGCCTACATCGACGGCATCGCGCGGTCACTCCCCGAGCTCAAGCCGGTGCGCCTCACCTACTCGCTTGACGGCAAGCCCACTCGCACCATGAGCGTCCACACCATTCTCATCGGCAACTGCGGCGTGCTCCCCGGCGGACTGCTCCTCATGCCGGAGGCCAAACCAGACGACGGCATCCTCGACGTTGCTGCGCTGCGCCCGCGTGGCCCGTTCGGCTGGGCCCAGGTGTGGCGCAAGGTCGCGTGGGAGAACGGCGTGCTGCGAAAGTCCAAGGTCGGCCGCAAGATCATCGACCTCTCCGCCGACGTGAAGGATGTCGCGTACTTCACCACCCGCGACATGACGATGACCGTGGAGCACCCGCAGGAGTTCCAGCTCGACGGCGACGAGTTCGGCGAGGCCCTCACCGTGCACGTCTCGGTGGACCCGGGTGCCCTCACGGTGCGAGTGCCCGCGGGCTCCTAGCCCGGCGCCCCCCAGTGCTCCTTCCACCCCACTGACGCCGAGTGTTCCGATATGGCTGTCATTTGAGCTGAAATAGCAGCCATATCGGAACACTCGGCGTCTCTGTGGAGAGTTTCAGCAGGGGCACTCGCAGGTTCAGGCATGGTTTCGGGATGCACGAACCCCGGCCACTTCCCCCTGCGGTGGGTGGCATCTTCACGACGGGAGAGGGTTACCAGGCTGGCGCAACCCGGGGTCGATTGCGGTCCCGTGACCTGGATGTCTCAGTCCACGGCGTGCGGCGGTCAGCCATTGAGGATGCCACGTTCCTCGACCATTGCCGGATGCTTCTCCGGCGTGCGCCCGGGCACGCCTTCCTCAGCCACTCGACCGCCGCGCTCGTCTGGGGCGCGCCATTGCCGTGGACACTCGAAGCGGACCGTCGCATCCACATCGGCGTCCCGGCGCCGTCGGCGCGCTTGCACTCGCGCGGCGTTGTGGGGCATCAGATGCACATCGAGCCGTACGACGTCACGGAGTGGGGAGGCGTGCCCGTGACATCCCCGGCTCGCACGTGGTTCGACCTGGCGAGCATCCTCCGCCTCGACGACCTGGTAGCTGTCGGGGACTACCTCATCAATCGAGCCGCACCCTTCGTCGATCGGGTCGAGCTTGCTCGCCTCCTGGCGCGATCAGAGGGGCACCGGGGCATCCGCGCAGCCCGCGAAGCGCTCGGCTTGCTCAGCGAGCGGGCGGAATCACGGCCGGAGTCACGTTTGAGGGTGCTGCTCGTGACGTCGGGACTGCCCGCTCCGGAGATCAACCACCCCCTCGTCAACACGGAGACGGGGCGCCAGGTTCGGCCGGATTTCCTGTTCCGCGACCAGATGGTGATCCTCGAGTACCAGGGCGATTACCACCGCACGCGGTCACAGTGGCGCAAGGACATGACGCGTCGGGCGAGGCTGGAGGCTCAGGGCTGGAAGGTCATGGAGCTCAATGCGGACGACCTCCACGATCCCGCCGAGCTCCTGGCGCGCATCCGGGCGCTCTTCCGACGCTGAGTGTTCCGATATGGCTGCTATTTCAGCTCAAATGACAGCCATATCGGAACACTCGGCGGGGGGGGTGACACCAGAGCAAGGGTGGCAGGTGGCGCCCGTGCTAGTCCGGCTCGCCGGAGAGGAGGCCGCGCAGCCAGTCGCGGGCGTCGACGAAGGAGTCGTTGCCGTAGCGCGGCGACACGGTGATGGGCTGCTTGTCGGCACGCGGGTAGCTGCCCAAGAAGATCACGTTGGGTGAGAAGCGCTTCAGACCGAGCAGAGCGTCAGCGACGCGTTCGTCCAGGATGTGGCCGTCCAGGTCGATCACGAAGCGGTACCGTCCCAGCGCGTCACCGATGGGCCGCGACTCGAGGAGCGACATGTTGACGCCCCGGGTGGCGAACTGCTCGAGCATCTCGAGGAGGCGTCCGGCCGTGTCATCCGGCAGTTCCGCGATGATCGACGTCTTGTCGGAGCCCGTCGGCCTCGGCAGCGCGGTCGCGTCCGACACGAGCGAGACGAGAACGAAGCGCGTGACCGCGTTGGGGTTGTCGCCGATCCCCTCGGCGAGCACGGTGAGGTCGTGGTAGTCGGTGATTCCGGGGGGCGCGACCGCGGCATCCGCGAGCGAACCGTCGAGAAGGGATGCCGCGGCAGCCACATTCGACGTCGACGGAATGTGCCCGTGCCCCACCAAATTGGCCTCCAGCCACTTGTGGGTCTGGGAGTACGCGACCGGATGCGCGTTGACGACCTTCACATCGGCGAGGGTCGTGCCGTGCCGGGCGACGAGCACGAAGTTCACCGGCACGAGGTACTCGCCGATGATGCGCAGGCCGGGGATCGTCGCGAGCGCATCCTGGGTGGCACTGACTCCACCCTCGATGGAGTTCTCGATCGCGATCATGGCCGCGACGCTGCGCCCTGAGACCACATCGTCGAGGGCCTCGCCGACGTTGTTCACCGCGCGCCACGGCTTTCCGACCGCCTCGGGGACCTGCTTGAGTGCAGCCTCGGTGAAGGTACCAGCGGGGCCGAGGTAGGAGTAGGTCTCGTCGGCGGGCATGGTCATGAGTTTATGGCCAGCCTGCCGAGCCAGCTGTCTAGCAGCGCTCGTTCCGCGGGATCCAGATTCGTGGGCGGAGCGGCCGCGAGCGCCGCCTGGAGGGTGATGGCGGCGTGCCCGATTCCGTCGGCTGCGCGGTCCCGGTCGAGCACGAGCACGGAGGCGAAGACCGTCTCACGGGCGAGTGGGCTCAGCGTCGCGGCATCCAGCGCGGGCTGACGGATCAGTTGGAGCGTGAGACCCACGTTGGCGGCGAGGATGATCTCCGCGGCGGCGGCGACCGGCATGAGGAGGAGGCCCGCTGCCGCGGCTGCATCGAGTTTCTCGGCGAGCAGGTCACGCGCTTCCGCTGCCGGCCCCGGGAGTACACCGGGTCGCACCTGCCCGAACATGAGGGCGTAGTGCGATGGGTGCGTGATCCCCCATTCGGTGTGACCGTCCCATCCGCGCCGGAGGTCCGTGATGGGATCGCCCGTCGACTCGAGGGCGCGCTTCGAGTCGAGGTAGTCCCCGAAACCCTGGCCGATGACGGCGTCGAGCAGGCCCGCCCGGTCACCGAAGTAGTGATACAGCGTCGGGGCGGTGACTCCCGCGGCCTCACAGATCGCCCGGGTGGACACGTCCGGCCCACGCTCGGCGAGCAAGCGTGCCGCTTCGGCGAGGAGCGTCTCCCGCTTGCCAAGCTTTTCCATGGTGCTATATTAGCTCGTATAACAGCGCTATAGAAAGGCCGTCATGAGTACACGAGTTGCCATCGTCACGGGAGGATCACGCGGGATCGGTCGAGCCGTCGCCCAGAGACTCGCCGCGGACGGATGCCGCGTGGTGGTCGCCTACGCGAGCAACGACGCCGAGGCATCCGCCACTGTGGAATCGATCGCCGCGGCAGGGGGTGAAGCGATCGCCGTCCGCACGGACGTCGCCGACGAGGGCGCAGTCGATGAACTCTTCGCCACGGCATCCGACCGGTTCGGTGGCGTGGACGTCGTCGTCAATGCCGCCGGTGTCATGAAGCTCTCCCCGATCGCCGACCTCGACCTCGACGACTTCGATCGGATGGTTCGCACCAACCTGCGCGGCACCGTCGTCGTGTCCCGTGCCGCTGCACGACACGTTCGCGCCGGAGGGGCCATCCTCAACTTCTCCACGAGCATCACCCGCACCTCCCTGGCCGCCTACGGCGCGTACGCGGCGACCAAGGCGGCCGTCGAAGCCCTCGGCCTCATCCTCGCCAGGGAACTCGCGGGCCGCGACATCACCGTGAACACGATCGCCCCCGGACCCACGGCGACGGAACTCTTCCTCACCGGCAAGGACAACGCGCTCATCGAGAGGCTGGCCGCAGCGAACCCCATGAACCGGCTGGGAAAGCCGGAGGACATCGCCGAGGTCGTCTCCGCGCTGGCGGGTGACGCACGATGGATCAACGGACAAGTGATCTTCGCCAACGGAGGTATGGCCTGATGACCGAACTCGCAGCACCCATCGCACGCATGATCGCCGCGACCAATGCCGGCGACACCGAGGCGTTCCTCGACTGCTTCACCGACGACGCGTACCTCGAGGACTGGGGCCGCGGTTTCCATGGGCGGGAGGGCCTCGCATCGTGGAACCGCACCGACAACATCGGCAAGAACGCGCACTTCGAGACCCTCGGCGTCACGGGCGACGAAAGGCACCAGGTGGTCACCATCGTCGTCACCGGCGGCGGTTACAACGGCACGGGCCCGATCGAGTTCGAGGTGCGAGATGACCGCATTTCGCGCCTCATCATCGCTGCCGAGTAGCTCTCCACCTGCCAGACTGGTCGGCATGAACGATCGCGCAGGGCAGCCGGCCGCAGCATCCGACCTCATCAACGTGCACGAGCTCGTGCAGGCCTACTTCGACAGGGTTCCGGATGTCACGATCCCGGAGCAGCGCGTCGTCTTCGGCACGAGCGGCCACCGTGGCTCGTCCCTCGATACGGCCTTCAACGAAACCCACATCGCGGCCATCACCCAGGCGATCGTCGAGTACCGGGCGAGCCAGGGCATCACGGGCCCGCTGTTCATCGGCAGCGACACCCACGGGTTGTCGCGCCCCGCGCAGACGACGGCCCTCGAGGTGCTCGGTGCCAATGGCGTGCGTGCGCTCGTGGACGAGTTCGACGACTACGTGCCGACCCCCGCGCTGAGCCACGCGATCATCGCGTACAACGCCGACCCTTCAAGAGCCTCAGGGGTTTCGACAGGCTCAACCAGCAGTGCGCAAGCCGACGGCATCGTCATCACACCGAGCCACAACCCGCCGCGTGACGGCGGCTTCAAGTACAACCCCCCGCACGGCGGCCCAGCCGACAGTGACGCGACCGGCTGGATCGCCAACCGGGCGAACGAGATCATCGAGGCCGGCAGCGTCGACGTGAAGCGCGCAGAACCGTCGCAGGTCGAGACCTACGACTTCCGTGGCGCGTACGTCGATGACCTCGCGAACATCATCGACATGGACGCGATCGCGAAGGCCGGCCTCCGCATCGGCGCAGACCCGCTGGGCGGCGCGAGCGTCAACTACTGGGCCCTGATCGCCGAGAAGTACCAGCTGGACGGCAAGGACGGCCGCAGCAGCCTCACCGTCGTCAACCCGCTCGTCGACCCCGCGTGGGCGTTCATGACCCTCGACTGGGACGGCAAGATCCGCATGGACCCGTCGTCGCGGAGCGCGATGGCCTCGGTCGTCGCGCAGGCCGGGGACTTCGACATCCTCACGGGCAACGACGCCGACGCCGACCGTCACGGCATCGTCACCCCCGACGGTGGCCTCATGAACCCCAACCACTTCCTCGCGGTCGCGATCCAGTACCTCTACACGCATCGCCCCGGCTGGCGCGCGGATGCGGCGATCGGCAAGACGCTCGTGTCGAGCTCGATGATCGACCGGGTCGCGGCATCCCTCGGTCGCACGCTGTGGGAGGTGCCCGTCGGATTCAAGTGGTTCGTTCCGGGCCTCGTCGACGGCAGCGTCGGGTTCGGTGGCGAGGAGAGTGCGGGCGCGAGCTTCCTGCGCATGGATGGTACGGCCTGGACGACCGACAAGGACGGCATCCTGCTCGCCCTGCTCGCGAGCGAGATCCGCGCGGTGACAGGCAAGTCGCCGTCGCAGCTCTACGCGGAACTCGTCGAGCAGTTCGGCGACCCCGCCTACGAGCGCATCGACGCCGCGGCATCCAAGGAGCAGAAGGCGCGCCTCGGCAAGCTGAGTGGGGATGCCATCACCGCGACCGAGCTCGCCGGCGAGGCGATCACGGCCAAGCTCTCGCACGCGCCGGGTAATGGTGCAGCGATCGGCGGCCTGAAAGTCACAACCGAGAACGCCTGGTTCGCGGCCCGCCCGAGCGGCACGGAGGACGTCTACAAGATCTACGCGGAGTCGTTCCTCGGCTGGGATCACCTGCGCCAGGTGCAGGCGGAGGCCAAGGCCATCGTGGACGCGGCGCTCCAGGGCTGAGTTTCACGCTGGTTGAGGAGCGACCGCAGGTCGCGTCTCGAAACCGAGCCAACGTGGAGCGTCGGTGGGGTTTCGAGACGGCCGCTTCGCGACCCCCTCAACCAGCGGATGCCGTTCACGCTTCGCGACCTCCTCAACCAGCGGATGCTAGTACGTCGGCGCCGGGGGCAGCCCGAAGAACTCCTCCATCGTCTTCACGCCGGTCGTGTACATCTCGGTGGCGAGCTCCACACCCACGTAGCGCAGGTGGTACGGCTCGTACTCGTAGCCGGTGATGGGCGTCATGCCGTCCTGGTAGCGCACGATGAACCCGAAACGGTGCGCGTTCTCCGCGACCCACGCGGCGTGGGGGGTGTCGCCCCAGCACGGCTCGAGGGCGCAGCCCTGGTCGGGGAGCGCGTTGACGTCGATCGCGAGGCCGGTCTGGTGCTCGCTGTGTCCGGGGCGCGCGCTCGTGAGGTCCGCCGCCTCCTGGCCGAGTCTGGAGACCCACCCGGCGTACACGCCCTCCTGCACGCTGTAGCTGCGGTACGCACTCTGCGCCTGCAGCTCGAGGCCGGTCTCGGCGGTGATCGCGGCGAACATCTGGACCGCCGCATCCGCTGCCGCCTGTCGCAGATACGGCTCGTTCACGTACGGAACAGGCACGGGCACGATGTCCGGCGCCTCGTAGTCGATCACGGTGAGCGGGCGCTGCTTGTTGACGACGACCCAGTAGCTTGCGGGATCGTCGATCGACTGTGCGGACTTGTCGAAGCCCTCGGGGGTCGGCGTCGGGGTTGGGGTGGGCGTCGGCGTGGGAGTAGGAGTCGGCGTGGGGCTGGGCGTCGGCGCGGGCGGCGGTGCGGGCTGCAGCGCCACTACCGCGACCACGATCGCGATGATGGCGACGGCACCCGCGATGCTCGCCACAAGAATCGTTCGACGACGGCGAACCTGTCGCGACGGGCGATTGCGCGGGCGGAGTTCAGACACGCGTCGATCCTAGGCCGGGCCGCCCGGAGCGCAGAGAGCACTACGCGATGCTCCAGATGTAGACCTGGGTCGAGTCGGTGCCCTGCTGGTCGAACGCCTCGTCGACCGAGCGGTACGTCGAGTTGACGTTGTGCCCCACCATCTCGATGCCCGCGTCGTCACTGATGCGCGAGATCACCTGCGAATGGTCGAGCGATCCGTCACCGTCCCAATCGAAGACGATGACGTCGCCGACCTTGGCCCGATCGCGTTCGGAGTAGTCCAGCCTCACGGCGCCGTACTCGGGATGCTCAGCCAACCACTCGTCGAACGACGGCACGTGCACGAACGGGTCGGCCCACTCCTGCTGCGCGTCGTTGAACCACTCTGCCTGCGGCACCCAGCCGCGGGCAACGAGCGTCTGGCTCACGAAGTTCATGCAGTCCCCGCCCCACTCGTTGAAGTTGCCGAAGTAGGCGGTGTTGTAGTCGTCCCAGTGGCGGAAGGCGTACTCGAGCTGCCGGTCGACGGCGGTCGTGGTGACGTAGGTCCACTCGAGATCGGATGCCACCGCGGCATCCCCCGCGAAGACCTCCACCTCGACGGTGCCCGCCTCGTAGTCGGCGGCGTTGGGAACCCGGAGGGTGATCGAGCCGTTCACGACGCGGTCCAGGTCGGCAGCCACACCATCGATCTCGACGGATGTCACGGCCGTGAGCCCACTCCCTGTGATCGTCACCGTCTCCCCGCCGACCAGCGCGCCCTGCGTCGGTTCGAGTGCAGCAACGACGGGGGGCGCGGTCGCAGCAACGGCGCGCGGCGCGCGGTCCGGAGGTGTGATGAGCGCGTTGGCGGCGAGCAGCCCCGCAATGGCGGCAGCGGCGTACGCGGAGGGGAGGAGGGGCGCGAGAACCTGCATCCCCCCTCACGCTACGGCGTCACCCTACGGACACGCTGTGGACGTTTACATGTTGCCTGCGCAGGGTGTAAGTTTGCAGTCTACGCAATCTTTCAGGAGTACATCTATGTCCAGCACCACCTCGCGCGGCAAGCAGCAGGCCCAGGCCATCGCTGATGCCGGCGGCGTCATGACCCACCGGCAGATCCTGCTGGTGATCGCCGGGCTCATGGCCGGCATGTTCCTCTCGTCGCTCGACCAGACGATCGTCGGAACCTCCATGCGCACCATCGCCGACGACCTCGACGGCCTGAGCCTCCAGGCCTGGGTCACGACCGCGTACCTCATCACCTCGACCATCGCCACGCCCATCTACGGCAAGCTCAGCGACATCTTCGGCCGCCGGCCGCTCTTCATCATCGCGATCGTGATCTTCCTCGTCGGATCCATCGCGGCGGGCTTCGCTGGATCGATGTACCAGCTCGCGATCTTCCGTGCGCTGCAGGGGCTCGGTGCTGGCGGACTGCTCGCACTTCCGCTCGCGATCATGGGTGACATCCTCGCCCCGCGCGAGCGCGCGAAGTACCAGGGCTACTTCCTCGCCGTCTTCGGCATCTCGAGCGTCGTCGGCCCGCTCATCGGCGGCCTGCTCTCCGGAACGCCCGAGATCCTGTTCGTCACGGGATGGCGCTGGGTCTTCCTGATCAACCTGCCGATCGGCATCATCGCCCTCGCCGTCGTCACGCGGTTCCTGCACATCCCGCACACCCGCCGCAAAGTTCGGATCGACTGGTGGGGTGCCGCCACCGTCGTGCTCGCGCTCGTTCCGCTGCTGCTCGTGGCCGAGCAGGGTCGCGAGTGGGGCTGGGACTCGATCGGTGCCTTCGTCTGCTACGGCCTCGGCGCGATCGGTATCGCCGCGTTCATCCTCAGCGAGAAGCTCATGGGCGACGACGCGCTCATCCCGCTCAAGCTCTTCAAGAACGCGACCTTCTCGATGGCGACCGTGCTCGGTGTGCTCGTCGGCTTCGGCATGTTCGGCGCGATGATGACCATCCCGCTCTACTACCAGCTCGTCTCCGGGGCGACCCCGACCGAGAGCGGCTTCCTCATGCTCCCGATGATCCTCGGCCTCATGATCTCCTCGATCGTGAGCGGCCAGATCATCTCGCGCACGGGCAAGTACGCGATCTTCCCCAAGACGGGCACGGCCCTCATGGTCGTCGGATTCTTCTGGCTCACCTTCCTCACGGTCGACAAGCCCGTGATCTGGATGATGATCGGAACCTTCTTCATCGGTCTCGGCCTCGGCCAGCTCATGCAGACGCTTACGATCGCGTCGCAGAACTCGGTCGGCCCACGCGACATCGGCGTGGCCACGAGCTCGTCGACGTTCTTCCGCCAGATCGGTGGAACGCTGGGTGTCGCGGTGCTGTTCTCGGTGCTCTTCACGCGCATCCCGGAGACGATCGCCGCGGCCTTTGCGAGCGCGGGCGTCAAGAAGGATCTCGCCGCGGCCCTCGCCGACCCGAACGTCGTCGCGGACCCCGCTAACAAGGGCATCCTCGATCTGCTGCAGCAGGGTCAGAACGGCGGCTCGCTCGGTGACTCGCTCAACGGGGACACGTCGTTCCTGAACGGGGCAGACCCGCGCCTGTCCGCCCCGTTCCTCGACGGCTTCAACAACGCGACGGTGACCGTGTACTGGGTTGCCCTCGCGGTCGTCGCCGTGGCCTTCATCCTGTCGTGGTTCCTCCGCCCCGCACCGCTTCGCCAGAAGTCGGCACTGCAAGAGGCTGCCGACGACGAGGCCGCCGTCCAGGCCGATCTCGCCGCCGCATCGACCGCCTCGCTCATCGCTCCGGTGGCCGCCGAGACGTCTGAAGCGGCGGGCGGTACGACCACCGCGACGGACTCGGCGGACTCGAAGCCGTAACCCGCCCGGAACGGGGTACCTTGGCACGACAACGACGTACCAGGGAGCAAGCCGATGTCCAAGAGTTCTCAACGTAAGCAGCGCGCGTTGCGGCGGGGCGAGGGCAGCACCACGACGACCGAAAGGCGCGTGGATGCCACCCCCGCCGCCGCGCGCACAGCCGACGTGACGGGGGCTGCCGTGGCATCCGCGGCCCCCCTCATGACGCGCCGCCAGATCCTCCTCGTGATCGCGGGACTCATGGCCGGCGTGTTCCTGTCGTCCCTCGACCAGACGATCGTGAGCACGTCGATGCGCACGATCGCCGACGACCTCGACGGGCTGAGCCTGCAGGCCTGGGTCGCCACCGCGTACCTCATCACGTCGACGATCAGCACGCCGATCTACGGCAAGCTCAGCGACATCTTCGGTCGGCGCCTGCCGCTCATCTCCGCCATCCTGGTGTTCCTCGTCGGGTCGATCCTCGCGGGATTCGCTGGCTCGATGTACGACCTCGCGATCTTCCGCGCCATCCAGGGGCTCGGAGCGGGAGGCCTCATCGCGCTGCCGCTGGCGATCATGGGTGACCTGCTGCCGCCCCGTGAGCGCGCGAAGGCGCAGGGCTACTTCCTCGCCGTCTTCGGCCTCTCGAGCGTCGCGGGGCCGCTCCTCGGCGGCCTGTTCGCCGGCACGCCCGAGATCCTGGGTGTTGACGGCTGGCGCTGGGTGTTCCTGCTCAACCTGCCCGTGGGGCTCGTGGCTCTCGGGCTCGTGCTGCGGTTCCTTCACCTGCCCAAGACGCGGCGGCGCGTGCGCATCGACTGGCTGGGGGCCACCGCGGTCATCGTCGCCCTCGTCCCGCTCCTGCTGATCGCGGAGTCCGGTCGCGACTGGGGCTGGGCGTCCCCCGCCGCTCTCGCCTGCTACGCGCTCGGTGTTGTGGGCATCATCGCCTTCATCCTCATCGAGAAGCGCATGGGCGACGACGCTCTCATCCCTCTGGGGCTGTTCCGCAACGACACCTTCAGGATGGCGACCATCCTCGGTGTCTTCGTCGGCTTCGGCATGTTCGGGTCGATGCTCACCGCCCCGCTGTACCTCCAGATCGTCAACGGCTCGAACCCCGTGGTGAGCGGCCTGCAGATGCTGCCGATGCTCATCGGCCTCATGACCGCCTCGATCGTCACCGGGCAGATTATCGGCCGCACGGGTCGCTACGGCATCTTCTTCCGGACGGGCACCGCCTCCCTCGCTCTCGGGTTCCTCTGGCTGACCTTCCTCACGGCAGACAAACCGGCGGCGTGGATGATGGTCGGCACGTTCATCATCGGCCTGGGTCTCGGCCAGCTCCTGCAGACCCTCACGATCGCGTCGCAGAACTCGGTGCGCGCCAGGGACCTCGGTGTTGCGACGAGTTCCTCGACCTTCTTCCGCTCCCTCGGCGGCACGCTCGGCGTCTCGGTGATGTTCTCGATCCTGTTCACCAGGTTGCCCGGGGCGATCGAGGCGTTCGCCGACCAGCCGGCCAACAAGCGTGCCCTCCTGAACGCCCTGTCGGAGGGTCAGGTGCGCACCAACCAGGCCAACGAGGCGATCATCGACATCCTCTCGGCCGGGGCGGACAGCAAGGCGGCCGAGGACGCCTTCGACAGCAGTTCGACGTTCCTCACCTACGCCGACGAGCGCCTCACCCTGCCCTTCCGTGAGGGCTTCAACGACGCCGCCGTGACGATGTACCTGGTCGGTCTCGGGGTCATGATCGTCGCCTTCGTGATCAGTTTCTTCATCAGGACGGCACCCCTCCGGGACAAGTCGGCGCTCGAGGAAGCTGCGGACGAGGCATCCGAAACGCCCGAAACCGGGGTTGTCGCGGAAGAAATTTCCGAGCGAATCTGAGAGCGCTCTGCCCCGGATTCCCGGGGTTGTTCCGGATGGCAAGCGCTTGCGCTCGTGGGAGCGCTCTCACCCAGTAGTTGACAGGGTTTGAGACCCGTGCATAGTCTTGGCCGAAATCTCGTGGGAGCGCTCCCACGATGGTCCATCGTTGCACCCAACCCTTCAACCACGCACACAAAGGAGTGACCGTGAGAACCTCACGACGCACCGTGGCAGCAGCAGTCGCTGGCGCCGCAACCATCGCCCTCTTGGCAACCGGATGTGCCCCCAGCGGTGACGACTCCGCTGGCGGAACGACCGAACTGACCCTCGCGACCTTCAACGACTTCGGGTACACCGACGAGTTGCTGGCCGAGTTCACGGCGGAGACCGGAATCACGGTCATCCACAACAAGGCAGCGACGTCGAACGACGCTCGTGCCAACTACTTCCAGAAGCTCGGCAAGTCGGGCCTCGCCGACGTCGAGGCAGTCGAGATCGACTGGTTCACCGAGGCCATGCAGTACTCCGACCTGCTCGCCCCCGTGCCGGACGACCTCAAGGGCCGCTGGCTCGACTGGAAGGAAGCCGCCGCGACCGACGCCGACGGCAACCTGATCGCCTACGGCACCGACATCGGCCCGCAGGGCATCTGCTACCGCGGTGACCTGTTCGAGGCGGCAGGCCTGCCGAGCGACCGCGAGGCCGTCGCAGACCTCTTCCCGACCTGGGACGCCTTCTTCGAGGTCGGCGCGCAGTACACCGCGGCGACCGGTAAGCCGTTCATCGACTCCGCCAACTCCGTGCTCCAGGGCATCGTGAACCAGCTCGAGTTCGCCTACGAGGAGCCGGACGGCACGATCATCGCCACCGAGAACCCCGACATCAAGGACGCGTACACCACCGTCGTGGAGAAGGCGATTCCGATCTCGGCCTTCCCCGCCCAGTGGAGCGAGGACTGGAACGCCTCGATGGCCAACGGCGAGTTCGCCGCCATGCTGTGCCCCGGCTGGATGCAGGGCATCATCTCGGGCAACGCACCCGACGTCACCGGCTGGGACATCGCCAACGCCTTCCCCGGCGGCGGCGGCAACTGGGGTGGTTCGTACCTGACCGTCCCCGCCAACGGCGCCAACGTCGAGGCAGCACAGCAGCTCGCTGACTGGCTCACCTCGCCCGAGACGCAGATCAAGGCGTTCCTGAACGCCGGTACGTTCCCGAGCCAGCCCGACGCCTACACGGATGCCGCGCTCACCGGGTTCACCAACGAGTACTTCAACGACGCCCCCACCGGCGAGATCGGCATCGACCGCGCCGAGGCCGTGACCGTGTCGACCTTCAAGGGACCGAAGTACTTCCAGTTCCACGATGCACTCCAGAACGCGGTCACGCGTGTCTTCGACGGCCTCGAGTCGCCGGAGCAGTCCTGGGACACGTGGGTGACTGAGGTTTCGGCCTTCTAGTTCCCATCCCCCAGGGGGTGCGGGCGGCTGTCCCCGCTGCCCGCACCCCCTTCGTCCCCTCGCATCGACAGGAATCCCTTGTGACTACCACCCAGCCGAGAGTCATCTCGTTCTCCCAGCGCCTCAGCAAGTGGGACCTGAAGTTCTCGCCGTACCTCTACATCTCCCCCTTCTTCATCCTCTTCGCCATCGTCGGCGTCTTCCCGATCATCTTCACCGCGGTCATCTCCTTCATGGACTGGGACCTCGTGCGCAACTCCGGCACGTTCGTCGGCTTCGACCAGTACATCTGGATCCTCGAGCAGCCCCACTTCTGGACCGCCCTGCGCAACACGTTCAGCATCTTCCTGCTGTCGACGGTTCCCCAGCTCGTGCTCGCGATCTTCATCGCCACGATGCTCGACCGCCACATCCGCGCGAAGACCTTCTGGCGCATGAGCACACTGCTCCCGTACGTGGTGGCCCCTGTCGCCGTCGGCCTCATCTTCACCGTGATCTTCGCCGACAAGTTCGGCATCGTGAACACCAACCTCGAAGCGATCGGCCTCGAGCCGATCCCGTGGCACACCGACCCGTTCTGGAGCCACGTCGCGATCGCCACGATGGTCAACTACCGCTGGACGGGCTACAACGCCCTCATCCTGCTGGCCGCGATGCAGGCCATCAACCGCGACTACTACGAGGCCGCCGCCATCGATGGCGCAGGCGCCTTCCGCCAGTTCTGGAGCATCACGCTCCCGTCCCTCCGTCCGACCCTGATCTTCGTCGTGATCACCTCCACGATCGGAGGCCTGCAGATCTTCGACGAACCCCGCGTCTTCGACCAGTTCGGTCGAGGTGGCGCCGCCCAGCAGTGGTTGACGATCTCCCTCTACCTCTACGACATCGGCTGGGGCCAGTGGAACTTCGGCAGGGCCGCCGCCATGGCCTGGATCCTCTTCCTCATCATCGTCACCATCGGACTCATCAACCTCGCCGTCACCCGCACGCTGCTGCGCACCGAGGGCACACGGTCCGGCGATGAGAAGCCCAAGCGCAGAAAGAAGGTGGGTGCACGATGAGCATCGGTACCAACCCCCCGCTCGCGATCGTCGAGGAGGGCATCCCGAACGCCCGCGCTCGCAAGCGCGGCGCCCGTGCGATCCGCATCCGCGGCTCGCGGCCGAGCCTGTGGGTGTACATCGCCCTCGGCGTGGTGTTCGTGGCATCCGCGTTCCCCTTCTACTTCTCGTTCCTGATCGGCTCTGGGGATGCCTCGACCCTGCGTGACCCCGGATTCTTCCCGGCGGGCAACTTCATCGCCAACGCCATCAAGGTCATGAGCGACCCCGCGGTGAACTTCTGGGCAGCGCTCTGGAACAGCATCTACAGCTCGGTACTCATCGCGGTGGCCGTCGTCATCTCGTCGACGCTCGCGGGCTGGGCGTTCGCCAAGCTCAAGTTCGCCGGCGGCAGCGCGCTCCTGGTTTTCGTGGTCGCCACGATGGCCGTGCCCCTGCAGCTCGGTGTCGTTCCGCTCTACATCCTCTTCGCGGAGCTCGGCTGGACGGGACAGATCGGTGCGATCATCATCCCGGCGCTCACGAGTGCCTTCGGGGTGTTCTGGATGACGCAGTACCTCCGCCAGGCCGTGCCCGACGAACTCATCGAAGCCGCCCGTGTGGACGGTGCGACCATGATCCGCACGTTCTGGACCGTCGGTGTCGTCGCCGCTCGGCCCGCGGCCGCCATGCTGTTCCTCTTCACCTTCGTGACCGCGTGGAACAACTTCTTCTGGCCGTTCATCGTGCTCGACCGGCAGAATCCGACGCTCCCCGTCGCGCTCTCGCTGCTGCAGTCGAACTACTTCGTCGACTACTCGATCGTGCTCGCCGGTGTTATTCTCGCCACCATCCCCCTGCTTCTGCTCTTCGTGTTCGCCGGTAAGCAGCTCGTCAGCGGAATCATGGCAGGAGCGGTGAAGGGCTGACGATGACTGCACTTGACCAGGGGCAGGTCGCCCCGCACTTCGCGCGCGAGCGCGCATTCCCCACCGACTTCCTCTTCGGTGCCGCCACCGCGGCCTACCAGATCGAGGGGGCCGCCCACGAGGACGGCCGCACCGATTCGATCTGGGACGCCTTCTGCCGGGTGCCCGGCGCGGTCGTCGGCATGGACAACGGGGATGTCGCGTGCGATCACTACCACCGCTACCGCGACGACGTTCAGCTCATGTCCGACCTGGGGCTCCAGGCGTACCGCTTCTCCACGTCGTGGTCGCGAGTCTGCCCCGACGGCGGACCCGTGAACGCGGCGGGCATCGACTTCTACTCACGGCTGGTCGATGAGCTCCTGGAACGTGGCATCCGGCCCTGGCTCACGCTCTATCACTGGGACATGCCGCAGGCCCTCGAGGAGAAGGGCGGCTGGCCGAACCGCGACACGGCCTACCGGTTCCTCGACTACTCGCTCGCCGTTCACGACGCGCTCGGCGACCGGGTGACCAACTGGACCACCCTCAACGAGCCGTGGTGCGCGTCGTTCCTCAGCTACATCGGTGGCGAGCACGCGCCGGGTCGCCAGGAGCCGACCGCCGGTCTCGCCGCCGGCCATCACCTGCTGCTCGCGCACGGGCTCGTGACCGAGGAGCTGCGCAGGCGGGATCCCGATCTCAAGCTCGGCATCACCCTCAACCTCACGGTGGCCGACCCGGTGGATGCCACGGACCCGGCCGACCTCGACGCGGCCCGACGTATCGACGGGCAGTTCAACCGGTTCTTCCTCGACCCCATCTTCCGCGGTGAGTACCCCGAGGACCTGCTCGTGGACATCGCGCACCTGGGCTTCGAGCAGTTCGTGAAGCCGGGGGACCTCGCGACCATCGCCGCGCCGATCGACCTTCTGGGCATCAACTACTACCACGGTGAACTCGTGGGAGGACATGCGCCGGCTGGTGCGACCATGAGCACGCAGGCACCCAGCGAGCGACCGAAGCGATCGCCGTTCCCGGCAGCGGACGGCGTGCACTGGCACCTCCGCGACCTGCCGCTGACGGCGATGCAGTGGGAGGTGCAGCCCGAGGGACTCACGCGCCTGCTCAAGCGCGTCCACGAGGAGTACGCGGGGCCGGCTGGCGTGTCCCTGGCCGTCACCGAGAACGGTTCGGCCTACGACGACACCGTGGCGGGCGACGGTTCCGTGCATGACGCGGATCGGGTGGCGTTCCTCGAGGCCCACCTGGGTGCCATCCTCGACGCCATCGACGACGGTGTGCCCGTGCAGGGGTACTTCTACTGGTCTCTCATGGACAACTTCGAGTGGGCGTGGGGCTACGACAAGCGGTTTGGCATCGTGCGGGTCGACTACGACACGCTCGAGCGCACCCCGAAGGACAGCGCGCTCGCGTACCGCAGCATCATCGCTGACCGATCGCTGTAACGCGACTGGCTAGACTCACGCTCATGACCATCGAGCGCCCCCTGCGGCGCGAAGCACCGACCCTCGAAGCGGTAGCCGCCGAGGCCGGTGTTTCGCGTTCCACGGTGTCGCGCGTGGTCAACGGCTCGAGTCACGTGAGCCCCGACGTGGTGCTGACGGTCAACGACGCCATCGAGCGCCTCGGGTACATCCCCAACCGGGCGGCCCGATCGCTCGCGAATCGCAGGACGATGGCGATCGCCCTCGTGGTTCCCGAGGATGTACAGCGCTTCTTCGGCGACCCCTTCTTCTCGGAGGTGATGCAGGGCATCATCACCGTGATCGAGGGCAGCGACTACGTGCTCAACCTGCAGCTCGCGAAACCCGACGCACCATCGTCGAAGACGATCCGCTACCTCCTCGGCGGCAACGTCGACGGCGCGATCGTGGTCTCGCACCACTCCGGCGACGAGTTCTTCACGCGACTGGATGCCACGATCCCCGTGGTCTTCGGTGGCCGTCCGTTCCACCCTGAGACAGGCGACAGCGCGACGCCCGACAACAACTACGTCGACGTCGACAACTCCGCCGGCGCCGCGCTCGGTACGCGCCACCTCGTCGACCTCGGACGGCGAACGATCGGTACGATCGCCGGCCCCGCCAATATGCAGGCGGCCGTCGACCGCAGGGACGGCTGGGCGAGCGCTCTCGGTGAGGCCGGGCTCGATGCATCCCTCGTCGCCTACGGTGACTTCAGCATGGGCAGCGGCGCAGCCGCCATGCGGGAGCTGCTCGAGCGCAACCCGGACATCGACGGCGTGTTCGTCGCGAGCGACCTCATGGCGAGAGGGGCGATCTCGGTGCTGCGCTCGCAGGGCAGACGGGTGCCAGAGGATGTCGCGGTCGTGGGCTTCGACGACAGCTCCGCCGCCACCAACGGCGAGATCGGCCTGACCACTGTGCACCAGCCCTCCCGCCAGATGGGGACCGAGATGGCGCTCATGCTTCTCGACCTCCTCGGCGGCGAGACAACCGAACGCGCGCGCGTGCTGCCGACCCGTCTGGTGGTCCGCGAGAGCGCGTAGGCTGTTTGCATGGCTACCGAGGTTGTGCAGGATGTGTCGATGAGCAGGTTCGAGCTGCTCGTGGATGGCGTGCAGGCCGGGATCTCCGACTACGTGCAGGACGACGAGAAGATCGTCTTCCTGCACACCGAGATCGATCCCGCCTTCCGTGGCCAGGGCCTCGGTGACGAGATCGCTCGTGGTGCCCTCAACCTCGTGCGCGCCGAGTCGAGCCGTCGAGTGGTGGCGCGGTGTCCCTTCATCAAGAAGTGGATCAGCGAGCACGCCGACTACCAGGACCTGCTCACCCGCTGATTTCCCCTCGCGCCATCACAGCATTCGGCTGGGGGCGCGTTATCAATTCGTTATGAATTGTCCTTGTTGTTTCTTCCGGCGTGTCGCAACGAAACACCCCGAGCTCGCGCTGTCGTAGGCCCCTGGCCGAGCGCAAATACTGTGCGTTGCCGTGCACAAAAACTGCGTCGCATGGTGCGATTCGCAATAACCTGCCGCAACTAGCGGCATTCTCGCACGTAGATTGCGCTATGAACACTCTGTATGGAACAGATAGTTCCACCCAGAAAAGTGACCTTTTATTTGTTACATGCCGAAACAAAGAGGAAACTCGTCGCCCCTATTTTCGCCGGAGAAGTACCTCTTTTCCTGCTTGGGCGCCTTTTTTCAAGCGGGAACCCTCCAGTCCCCATCCCACTGCACACCAGGAGTCCCCGTGACACGATCTGGCTTTGCGCGTCTTCGCGCGCTTGCCCTCATTCCTCTGGTAGTTGCGTCGATGCTGCTGCCCGTGGCAGCAACCAGCGCGTCCGCCGCGCCGGTTCCCACGGCCATCACCGACGTCGCATCCGGACTTCCCGACCCGATGGACCGCGGCAGCTACACGCCAGCGGTCATCCAGGAGACCAAGCTCGGCCTGGTCTCGCTCCAGGAGCCGAGCTCCTCGGGCAGCGCACCGACCTCCGGAACGGCGCAGGCGCCCGAGAACCTGCAGATCCGCGGCCAGCTGTACTACCCGGCCGACCGCAGCGAGCCGTCGCCCGTGCTCGTGCTCGTGCACGGTAACCACGGCTCGTGTGACTCCGGTCAGAGCTCCTCAACGGCGACCTGTGCTGAGTACAAGCGCAATGAAGCTGGCTACGCCTACCTCGCGGAGAACCTCGCGACCTGGGGCTACACGACCTTCTCGGTTTCGCAGGACCAGATGATGATGCGCCAGGACAACAACAAGGGCAAGGGCATGCACCAGCGTCGCCTGCTCATCGCGGCGACCCTCGACGCCCTGAGCGCGGCCAACGAGCCCGGTGGTCTCCCCGTCGACGCCGACACGACAATCGGGACGACCCTCGTGGGCAAGCTCGACATGACCCGCATCGGTCTCATGGGCCACTCGCGCGGTGGTGACGGTGTCACGAGCTTCATCGACTACAACCGCACCCGCACCGATGGCCCGCGCTACCCGCTCCGCGGTGTGATCTCGCTCGCCCCGGTGGACTACGAGCGCAAGGCGCCGTACGGCGTTCCGTACATGACGATCCTCCCCTGGTGTGACGGCGACGTCTCCAACCTCCAGGGTGCACGCTTCTTCGAGCGCGGCCAGTACGTCAACGGCGACAACGCGTTCCCACTCATCCAGTCGTCCCAGCAGGGCGCGATCCACAACTGGTACAACACCGTGTGGTTCGCCGACGGCAGCCAGGATGGCGGAACTGTCGTGGATGCCGCGTGTGGAAACTCGCAGCCGGACACCAACAACAACGTCCAGCCGAACAACCTCCGACTGAGCGGTGCCGCGAGCTACGACCCCAAGTCGTACGTGGTCAACAACTCGGACACCTACAACCCGCTCGTCAACACCAAGATCTCCGGTGACGCCGAGCGCATGGGTGACCAGGAGAAGGTCGGCCTCGCGACGATGTCGGCATTCTTCCGCCGCTACGTCGGTGGTGAGGGCGCGTTCGAGCCGTACATGACGGGTGAGCTGTCGAACACCGACTCGCACCTGCAGATCCCGGCATCCGCCTGCCCCACGAGCGTCTCCGCGACGCGGATCGAGTGTGAGGAAGTCGTCTCGACGAGCTACTTCCCGCCCGCATCCGAGCGCGTCGACCTCATCCGCCCCGAGGTGGAGAACCCGCTGACGCTCAACGCGCTCGGTGGTTCGCTCGAGGCCACCGGCTTCGCCTACCCGTACGTCGACAACGGCGGCGTCTCGCTGCCCGCCCCGACCGCGGGTGGAGTCGACTGGTGCAACCCGGAGCCCGACCACTTCGCTCCGAGCCAGCTCGGTCTCACCACCCAGCCCACGGGCGCCAAGGCGTGCCCGCTGCCCGGTAAGGCAGCTCTCGGTGGACAGAACGGCACGCGTGAGAACTCGCCCATCAACCACTCCTACGGCCGCCAGCTGGCCGTGGCGTGGGAGCCCACGTCCACTGCGACCCTGAAGGCGGAGATCCCCCTCGCGTCGAAGGACATGAGCGGACTCAAGGCTCTCTCGATGGGTGCCGACGTCAACTTCTTCGACACCCGCAACCCGGGCTCGACGCGGTTCGACTCGAACAACCAGCCCCTTCCGGTCGCCTACAGCCCCGCGTCGACGACGCAGGACTTCATGATCGTCCTCGTCGACACCGACGGGAACGAGGCGAAGGTCAACGCCGCCGACGAGCGCTGGGGCAACGCCCTGCACATGTCGACCGGTACCGCGACGGCGCGCACGCACATCGTGCTCGACCAGATCCGCGTTCCGCTGAGCGAGTTCTCCGCTCAGGGCGTCAACATCGCCTCGCTGGACCGCCTCGAACTGCGCTTCGGTGTGGACGGAACCCCGACCTCGGGATCCATCCAGCTCGCGGATGTTCGTTTCCAGGAGGCAGCGGCCGAGAAGCCGCTCATCCTCTCGGATGGCACCGCCCTCAACCAGGGAGCCGGCCACGGCGCCCCGGCCACCGGCCCGGACCCGGCGGACTACCTGTTCGACTACGACAACACGCCCGGTGAGATGACCCTCGTCGACACGACCGGAAACCCGGCATCGAACACCACGTGGGTCGTCGACAACGACCGCGTGGAATGCCCGAACGCCAACTACACCTCGATCCAGGAGGCGATCAACTTCGCGTCGCCCTGGGACACGATCGTGGTGTGCGCCGGTACCTACGAGGAGAGCTCGACGCCGCTGAACAACACCGCGAGCCCCTCGCAGAGCGGGTCGAAGAACGGTCTGACCATCACCAAGCCGCTGCGCATCAAGGGTGCGGGCGCCGACAAGGTGACGATCATGCCCACGCAGACCCTCACCACTCTCGCCGGTACGGCACCGTACCTGCGTGACGGTGGCGGCAACGTGATCACGGTCTCGCGCCAGTCGCTCGGATCGACGGACACCAACGAGATGTTCCTCGACCTCTCCGGTGTGACCGTCTCCACGGGCAACGTCGCGGCCGAAGCGGGTATCGCGTACTTCGGTGCAGCGGGTCGCGTCTCGGACAGCGTCATCACCGCGGGAACCGCGGGAACCCTCGGCTGGGGCGTCGTGAAGACGGGCGTCATCCAGGGTTCCGGCAAGGGCACGGTCCAGACCGAGCTCACCGTGACCGACAGTGTGGTGACGGGCTTCGCGTCCGGCGGCATCCTGTTCGATGGCGGCCGCGGAACCGATGGCAACGCGGCGAACACGCAGCGTTCGGGAATCATCCAGCACGGTTACGTGACCAACACCGTTGTCACGGCACCGACCGGAACGACCCCCGAGGCCGGCATCAAGTACACCAACGGCTTCGACGGCTTCGTCAAGGGCAGCCGCATCACCGGTAACAACTACGGTGTGCTGCTGACCGACGCGAAGACGGAGACCGCTGACGCGCTCACGCTGAGCGGCAACGTCATCACGAGCAACGGGTTCGCCGTCTACAACGCGAATGCGGCAAACACCGCTGTTCGCGAGGGCGCTCCCGTCACCGTGAGCGGAAGCTACCTCGGCGCCGGCGACCCCGTCGTCGGTGGACCGGCTGACCCGGCGAACGGCATCGAGGCGATCTCCGGCCTCGACACCACGAGCTCGCCGACGGTCATCGTCACGGAGCGCGCGACGTCGACGATCGAGTCGGTGCCGACCGCGGCCGGAGCGATCACTGATGCAGCCCCGACCGCGTCGCTCATCGAGCCGGGAGGCGGCGAGCGCGTCCTCGTGGGCGAGTCGGTCACGCCGCTGGTCCGTGCGAAGGATGACTTCGCCGTCAGCTCCGTCACGCTGCTGGTCAACGGCAACCCCGTTGACACCGGTCTCGTGTCGCCGTACAGGTTCTCCTGGACGGCCAGCGAGGCCGACCGTGGCACGGAGGTCGTGTTCACCGCACTCGTCACTGACGCCAACGGAAACCAGACCACGTCCGACCCGATCACGGTGAACGTGCCGCGGGTCGACCAGGTCGTCGACCGTGTCGCCGGTGCCAACCGCTTCGAGACGGCAGCCAAGATCTCGCAGGCCGCCTACCCGGATGGTGCCGATGTGGTCTACGTCGCCAACGGTGACGTGTTCCCCGACGCCCTGTCCGCAGGACCGGCAGCAGCGTTCGAGGGTGGCCCACTCCTCCTGGTGCGCAGCACGTCGCTCCCGGCTGAGATCTCCGCGGAGATCACGCGTCTGGACCCGAGTCGCATCGTGGTCGTCGGTGGCATCCCGTCGGTGAACGCAGCGGTGTACACCGAGCTCTCGGGCTTCGTCGAGGCAGACCAGATCAAGCGCATCGCCGGTGTCGACCGCTACGAGACCTCGCGTCTCATCGCGGAGGACACCTTCGGTGAAGCCGGATCGACCTCGGCCTACCTCGCAACGGGAGCGAAGTTCCCCGACGCGCTGTCGGCCGGTGCCGCAGCTGGTGCGGCGGATGCCCCGGTCATCCTGATCCGCGGCAGCGAGGCCAGCCTCGACGACGCGACGGGAGACCTCCTCGAGGATCTCGGGGTGACGCGCATCCGAGTGCTGGGTGACGCCGCGTCGGTGACGGACTCGCTGTACGACGACATCGACAACATCACGCCCGACACGACCCGACTGGCTGGACCCAACCGGTACGAGACGGCGCGAGTGATCAATGCCGACTCGTTCACGTCAGCGGACCACGTGCTGCTGTCGACCGGATCGAACTTCCCTGACGCTCTCGCCGGCTCGGCGTGGGCCGCGAAGAACGGGCTGCCCGTGTTCCTCGTGAACACGAACTGCATCCCGCAGGGAGTTCTCGCCGACATCGAAGCGCTCGGCGCGACGAAGGTCACCCTGCTGGGTGGCATCCCGTCGCTGAGCACTGCGGTGGAGGAGTTCACGGCCTGCGAGGCGTAGTCACAGCGCAGAAGTAACACAGCAACGCCAGGGGCGGTGGGGAAACTCACCGCCCCTGGTGGCGTTAAGGCACGGGCATCCGCGAGCGCTCGGTCTCGCACCACGCGACCGTCACAACGTTCCGGAGGATGACGCGCCGCCGAGCGGTGCGGTTGCCTCGGTGTCGCGGCGCGCCATCCTCCGAAAGTGCGACGGAGTCGGGCGGAGGGATGCCGCGTAGCCTCAGCTAGTCGCGGGTGGGGACGACCACGGGGCGGCCGTCGACGAGGTGCAGCGTGACCGGGAGGCCGTAGACACGCTCGACACGCTCGGCCGTGAGCACCTCCGCCGGCAACCCGAGCGCCTCGAGGCGGCCACCCGAGACAAGTGCGATGCGGTCGGCGTAGGCACCAGCGAGACTCAGGTCGTGGAGCACCACAACGACGGCGCACCCGTTCGAGGCGAGCGCCCGCGCCTGGCGCATCACGTCCTCCTGGTGGCGGAGGTCGAGAGCCGCGGTCGGTTCATCGAGGAAGACTATGGGCGCCCGCTGCGCGAGAACCCTCGCGAGCGAGACGCGGGCACGTTCTCCGCCGGAGAGGGCGGTGTAGCGGCGCTCGGCGAGATGGGTGACGTCCGCGGCATCCATCGCCTCCTGCACCGCCTGGATGTCGTCGCGCCCCTCGACAGTCCGCGCCCACGGGCTGCGACCCATCGACACCACCTCGACGACGCGGAACGGGAAGCTCACCTGGTTGTCCTGGGTGAGAACACTGCGCAGCCGCGCGAGGTCGGCGTGCCGGATGCCACCGAGCTCCCGCCCATCGAGCGTGACACTCCCGCGGCTCGGCCGCCGTTCGCCGCTGAGTACCCCGAGGAGGGTGGACTTGCCTGCGCCGTTCGGTCCGACGAGTGCGAGCACCTCGCCCTCGTTCACGCCGATCGTGATGTCGTGGAGCACCGTGTGCCCATCGAGCTCGACCCCGACGGACTCGGCGACGATGCGGGAGGTGACGTTGGTGGCGCCGGTCATGCCCAGCCCCCGCTCCGCTTGCGCTGGCGCAGCAGCAGGAAGAAGAAGAACGGACCACCGACGAGCGAGGTCACAAGACCGATCGGCAGGTCGGCGCCGGTCACGACCGATCGCGCGATGAGGTCGGAGTAGACGAGAAGGGCGCCACCGCCGAAGGCGCTCGCGATGAGGAGCGCGCGGTGAGCGGGGCCGATGATCATGCGGATGAGGTGCGGTACGACGAGCCCGACGAACGCGATGATGCCGACGAAGGCGACCGCGACACCCGTGAGCAGGGCCACGAGCACGATGGAACCGATGCGCAGCCCCTCGACGTTGACGCCGAGGTGACGCGCGTTGCGTTCACCGAGCGTGAGCAGGTCGTAACGGCGACCCAGGGCGACCGCGACGAGCGTGCCCACGACGGCGACGGGCAGCACGACGATCACCTCACTCCACAGCGAACCGTTGAGCGAACCGAGCTGCCAGAACACGATCTGCTCCCGGCTGCCGGAATCGGCAACAAAGAGCAGGAACGCGAGCCCGGCACCGCCGAACGCGTTGACGGCGATGCCGGTGAGGAGCAGGGTCACGACCTCGGTGCGGCCATTGGCCCGCGCCATGAGGTAGACGAGAAGGGTCGCTCCCAGGCCACCCGCGAACGCGAAGACGGCGATGCTCCCGCTTCCGAAGGCCGCGACCCCGAGGACGATCGCGACGGCCGCCCCAAACGCGGCTCCCGCGGAGACTCCGACGACACCCGGCTCGGCGAGGGGATTGCCGAAGATGGCCTGCATCACGGCACCGGCCACGGCGAGCGCTGCACCCACGGCGAGCGCCATCACGATGCGCGGGAAGCGCACGATCCACAGCGTCGACTCCACGATCGGGTCGGTCGGAGCCCAGCCGTTCGGGATGCCCATCCCCCGCAGCACGGAACCGACGACCTCCGCCGGACTCACCGCGAGCTGCCCGAGCACCGCGGAGAGCACGATGCCACCCACGAGCACGACGGCAAGCCCCGCTGTGAGGAGGATGTATCGACCCCGATGACTCACGGAACCCGGTACAGCCATTCCTGCGTGCCGAACTTCTCCTTCACGAGCTCGTCGGCACGGGCGGACTCCTCCGGCGTGATCTCGCTGGGGGTGAGGCCGTAGAGCGTGCGGAACGTCTCGACCATACGCTCGATGATCTCCTCACGGGGCAGGCCGGTCTGGCTGCGCAGCGGGTCGACGCGCTTGTTCGCGCTCACGACACCCTTGTCGCTGATCTTCTCGCGGCCGATCCTCAGCACCTCGACCATGCGGTCGCCGTCCATGTCGTAGCTCATCGTGACGTGGTGGAGCACGGCTCCGGTTCCGAGGCGCTTCTGGGCGGCTCCACCGATCTTGCCCGTCGGGCTCGTGATGTCGTTGAGGGGCACGTAGCTCGCGCCGATGCCGAGCGACTTGAGGGCGGAGATCACCCACTCGTCGAGGAACGCGTAGGAGTCCGCGAAACTCATGCCCTGCACGAGATCGGTCGGGGCGTAGATCGAGTACGTGATGACGGTGCCGGCCTCCATGAACATGGCGCCGCCGCCGGAGACACGGCGCACGACGTCCATGCCGTACTTGGCGGCGTTCTCGAGGTCGACCTCGTTCTTGACGGACTGGAAGCTCCCGAGCACGACGGCCGGGCGGTCCCACTCCCAGATGCGCAGCGTGGGCTTGCGGCGGCCCGCGCCGACCTCCTCGGCGAGCACCTGGTCGACAGCCATCTGCACGACCGGCTCGAGCGGCGGGCCCTGGATGAGCTGCCACTCGTAGTCCCGCCAGTCCGTGGCCTTCTGGAGGGCGCGACGCACGGTGGTCGCGACGGCCTCGGGGGAGAACCCCAGCAGGAGGGCATCGGAGGGAAGGCCGGAGCGGACCGCGGCTGCGATGGTGGCGGCATCCGACTCGGCGGACAAGCCGTTGATCGCCGCGTTGATCGCGTCGAGGGCGGAGTCGGGTTCGAGGAAGAAGTCGCCAGCGAGGCGCACGTTCGCGAGCGCGCCATCGACGACATCGAGATCGACCACGACGAGCTTGCCGCCGGGCACCTTGAATTCTCCGTGCATCGTAAGCCTCCTGGAGCGGCCCGGGTATCGCGCGGTGCAGCGCGGCCGCCTTAGGCAAGCCTAATCTGTCGGCGTGCGGCAGCGCCGGGCCTTCCGACCTATACGGGCCTCGTGAAGACGTCGTCGAGAGTGACCGGTTGCAGCCCACGATCGCGGAGGATGCCCGTGAGCTGGGGCATCACGCCCACGACCGTCGGGTAGTTGGCGTGACCGATCACGACGTGCTGCGGGAGGAGCCATTCGGTGGCGTACTGGAGCAGCTCGGGTTCGGCGATCAGCCCGGAGTCGGCGAGCGATCCGTACCAGAGCGCGCAACTCGTGTACCCGATCGAGGATGCCGCGGCCAGTACCCGATCGTCGTACCGGCCGAACGGCGGGCGAAAGTAGGGCTTGCCGCTCACACCGAACGTGGACTGGAGGAACTCGTCGGTCATCGAGAGCTCGTCCACGACCTGCTGGTCACTCGCCGTCGTGAGGTCGACGTGCGACCACGTGTGGTTGGCCATCTGAACCCGCCCGTCGGCGATGAGCGGGGCCAGGGTCGCGGCGTTCTCCGACCACGATGGCAAGGACGCCGTGACGAAGAAGGTGACGCGCATGCTCGTCTCCTCCGCCCAACGCGCGTAGCCCGCCACAGTCTCCGAACTGCCACCGTCGTCGACCGTGAGAGCGATCAGGTTGCCCTCGCCAGGCAGGTCTGTGATGAGATCAGGGGCGGGACGCCGCTCCAGGCTCGGCGTCGCGAAGTCGAACGGGAGCGGTAGGGGCTCCGGGATGCTCGGGGGATTCCGACGCGGATGCACAAGCGTCGCGGACGCCCTCGGGATTGGCGCGGGCTGTGCAGCGGGAGCACCCGTCAGCCGCCCAGCAACGAAGGACACCGCGCCGGCACCCGCGAGCCCGAGCGCCCCCATGAGGAATGTCCGCCGTCGCACGGCCAGACTCTACGCCTTGTGAATGCCTTTCGGCATCAGCCGAGCGGATGAGTCTCGTCAGGCGCTTCCACCTTCGCCGGGACTTCGAGAATCCTCGTGATGTCGTTCGCGAGCGCCTCGACGTCCGTGCGTGATGCGGGGAACATACCCCCCGGGCCTCGCCCGAACACGGGTAGGGGCAGCACGACGGGGTCCGAGGCGGCATCCTGACTGACTCGGATCTCGATTCCGGCCTGGTTCGTGTACGTCCCGGTCAGGTGAGCTGCGCGCCCATCGACGAGGGCCTGCCGCGGGATATCGATGATCGTCTGAGGCCGCAGCGAGGACCCACCGACGATCCTCAACCCATCGCGGTCGATCACCACGCTCAGCACCATCGGCATGTTTCGGCTGACGTACCTGCCGGTCAGCTCGGAGAGCGCGGGAATGAGACCGTGGTCGCGGCCGGTTGTCCAGGACACCGCATCCTTCGATTCCTGCCTCAGCTCGCGGTTTCGCTTTCGCGCGCTAGTGCCCACCGCGGCGAGAATCGCTGCGAATACGGCAAGTATGCCCACGAGGAGAAGTGCGAGCTTCCACCCCAACGACGGGGATTCTGCTCGGTTGATGGTGACGACGAGGTTCACCACACTCAGGGCGATAAACGCGACCCACAGCGCTCCAGCCAGCCACATGCGGTGCACCCGCTACCCCCACTCCGGCACGAACTCCCCGTGGCCGTCGGCGATGAGCCTGGCCCTCAGACGCTCGGCTGCGGCATCCAGGTCCGCGGCCTTCGCTCCGCGATCGATCCCGGTGTGGCTGTACTCGAACACTGTCCACGACGGCCAGACGTGCAGGTGGGAGTGCGGCACCATGTAGCCCTCGTACATGAGGCCGACGCGGGGCGAGTTCCACTCGGCCTGCTGGGCGAGCCCGATGATGCGTCCGACCCGGAAGATGTGCATCGCGACCTCCTCGGGGAGGTCAGTCCACTTGTCCACCTCCGCGACGGGGATCACCAGGGCGTGGCCGGGGCGTCGGGGTTCGATCGTAAGAATGGCGAAACACGTGTCGTCGCGCCAGAGGAAGCGGCCGGGCGCAGTGCCCTCGAGGATGTGGGTGAAGACGGAGCTCATGAGGTGAGGCGGGAGTCCAGCCACTCGATGAGTTCTGCAACGACCTCGTCGCGATTGGTCTCGTTGAAGACTTCGTGACGCGCACCCGGGTAGACGATGGCCGTGACATCCGTGAGCTTGGAGCGCTCCACGTAGTCGCGGGCAAGCTTCTCGATGCTCTTCTCGCCTCCGAGCGAGTCCTCGCTGCCGATCATGATGAGCACGGGGATGTCGTGCTCGATGTTCTTGGCTGGGCGGCCGAGGAGGCGCAGCCCCTCGCGAATGCCGAACAGCTTGGATGCTGCGGCGTAGAAGTTGAGCGGATCCTCCGAGAACGCGGTGTGCACGGACTCGTCGCGGCTCAGCCATTCGTTGCCCGTCGTGCCGAGGTGTTTGTGGTTCTTGTTGAGGTCGCCGGAGTTCATGTCGGTGAGCGTGCGGTACGCGGTGCCCGTGAGCACGATGCCGTCGTAGTTCTGCGAACTCGTGTTGATGATGCTCTGCAGCATGAGCGAGCCCCAGGACTGCCCGAGCGCCACGAGGGGCACCTCGGGGTTCTCGGCACGGATGATGCCCGTGAACTGCTCGATGGCGGCAATCGTCGCGCGCATCCCGCCGACGCCGAGACGACCGAGCTTGCTCGTGTCTCCGTTGTACTGCTCCATGCCGGTACGACCGTGGCCGCGGTGGTCGTCGGCGTAGACCGAGTAGCCGGCGTTGACGAGTTCGCGGGCGAGCTTCTGGTAGCGGTTGGCGTGCTCGCCGAGACCATGAAGGAGCTGAATGACCCCCTTGGGCTTCGCCGCCTTCCACGCGTAGTAGTAGATCGTGACGCCCTGCGCATCCACGTACGTTGCGTCATGCCTGACCGGGACAAATGTGGGCATGGCTGCCTCCTCGCTGTGTCCATGCTACGGGCGGAGGGAATAGTTAGCGCAACTAATTTGCTATGCTAAGTAATGATGACCGACTCTCCTGACACTGCCGACGACCTGCGCATCGCCGTGATGCGCCTCGCCCGGCGCATGCGCATCGAGCGCGTCGACGGGGATGTCACGGACGGCCAGCTCTCCGTACTCTTCGTGCTCGCCAAGCACGGGCCGCAGACCGCCGGTGCCCTCAGCGAGCACGACCGCGTGAGCGCACCGTCAATGACGCGCACCGTGAGCGCGCTCGTCGATGCCGGCCTCGTGTCGCGCACCGCGGCACCCGACGACGGGCGCAAGGTGCTCGTCGACCTCACCGAGACGGGACGACGGATCGTCACCGAGACGCGGGAGCGTCGCATCGCCTGGTTCACCCGACAGCTCGAGAGCCTCAGTGCCGATGAGCAGCGCACACTGTTGGCGGCAACACCGATCATCCGCGCGCTCGCCGACTCGTGAGCGCGATGTTCCGCAGCCTCCGGGTTGCGAACTATCGCCTGTGGTTCGCGGGAGCCCTCGTGTCGAACACGGGCGCCTGGATGCAGCGGACCGCCCAGGACTGGATCGTGCTCACCGAGCTCACCGACAACGATGCTGCCGCTCTCGGCATCACGATGGCACTCCAGTTCGGTCCGCTCCTGCTGCTCATGCCGGTCGCTGGACTCATCGCCGACCGGTTCGATCGCAAGCGGGTGCTCGCCTGGACGCAGGGGGCGCAGCTCGCCCTCGCCCTGGGGCTTGGCATCCTCGTGGTCACGGGTGTCGCGACGCTGCCGATCGTCTACGCGTTCGCGCTCGGACTCGGCATCGCGACGGCCATCGACGCGCCCGTGCGACAGTCGTTCGTGTCCGAGCTCGTGGGGGATGCTGACCTGCCGAACGCCGTCGCGCTCAACTCGATGTCGTTCCAGGGTGCGCGGCTCGTGGGGCCAGCACTCGCCGGTGTACTTGTCGCGCTCATCGGGGCCGGACCCGTCTTCCTCATCAACGCTGCGTCGTTCGCGGGCGTGCTCGCCTCGCTGTTCTTCATCCGGCGGTCACGCCTCATCGCCGCGCCCAAGCTCGAGCGCGGTCGCGGGCAGATCCGCGAGGGACTCGCCTACGTGCGCTCGCGCCCCGACCTCGTGGTTGTGCTCACGATCGTGTTCATCATCGGAACATTCGGCTTCAACTTCCCCATCCTCGTGTCGACGATGTCCACCGTCGAGTTCGGTGGCGGGTCTGAGCAGTTCGGCATCCTGTCGTCGGTGATCGCGATCGGCTCGCTCGTCGGCTCGCTCCTCGCCGCACGCCGTGACCGCGCACGCCTCGGCCTCGTGATCGTCGGCGCGGCGGCCTTTGGCGTCACGTGCGCGATCGGGGCGTTCTCACCGAACCTGTGGTTCTTCGGGGCGCTGCTCCTGCTCGTCGGAGCCGCCGGCCTCACCACCATGAACACCGCGAACGCCTACGTGCAGACCACGACCGACCCGGCTGTGCGCGGTCGCGTCATGGCGCTCTACCTCGCACTCTTCGCCGGGGGCACCCCGCTGGGGGCGCCGATCGTCGGATGGGCGGCGAATGAGCTGGGCCCGCGCTTCGCAGTGGGTATTGCCGCGGCATCCGGGCTCGTCGCAGCTCTTGTCGGTGTCGCGTGGCTCGTCGTCGGACGAGGGATGCGCGTTGCCAGGCAACCCGGAACGCGCTTCGGCCTCGCCCTCAGCTTCGCCCCGACG
Organism: Leifsonia sp. AK011; assembly: GCF_013410945.1. Taxonomy (NCBI): domain Bacteria; kingdom Bacillati; phylum Actinomycetota; class Actinomycetes; order Micrococcales; family Microbacteriaceae; genus Leifsonia; species Leifsonia sp. AK011. The sequence continues at coordinate 311,677 of NZ_JACCCH010000001.1, forward strand.
CGCGCCGAGGAGCGCGAACTCGCCACCCAGGAGATCGCGATCGTCGAGACGACGGAGCGCCGTACCAGCTAGCTGGCTAGCAGCGCGCGAAGGATGCCACCCCGGTACTCAGCGCGTTCGGGTCACCGATGAGCGTGACATCCGACACCTGCAGTTCACCCAGCTCCGCGAGAACGCTTGCAGGCACACAGGTCGGCTTGCTCGTCAGCATCGGGATGCCAAGGGCTCCGGCACCCAGCGCGTCCGGGAAGTTCACTCCCGAGGTCAGAATGGCCTCCGGCGCACCGTCAGGCCACGCGGCACCCACGATGAGAGCTGCGGTGCTGTAGCGGTCCGCCCCGGCCAGACGCACGACGTGGCCCGGGTACAGGCCGTTCAGCTGCGACTCGATTCCGGGGCTCACCGTCGTCGGCCCACCCACGACACGAATGTCGGTGAGGTCGAGGCCATCGAGCAGTGCGACGGTCGCTGCATCCAGCGTGGCGTTCGCACCGTTCACGAGCACGACGACGCCGTCCTCCGCGATCGCGGCCGGACCAGCAGCAAGCGCGTCGGGGAAGTTCGCGCCCGTCGCGATGTAGGCGGTGGTGGCGGTGGGAAAGACGTCATCGATGATCAAGCGGTTCGTCTCGTACCGGTTGGCGCCCGCGATCCGTTCGGTGCTGTGCGGGAATCCGAGGCCCTTGACGATGTCGAACACCGCAGGGGATACCGCAGTGTCGCCGCCGATGACCACGACCTCTGCTGGCTTCAGGCGTTCCAACTCGGCCTTGACGGCGGGAGACAACGACGTCGGGTTGGTGAGCAGCACCGCGCCATCGAAGTGCGCGGCGAGGGGCCCAGCGCCGAGGGCGTCAGGGAAGGCGATACCGGATGCCAGGTACACACGCCCACCGGACGTAAACGGCTCGACGCGCTGCGCGATCTGCACGCCAGTCTCGTAGCGGTTGGCGCCAGCGATGCGGTCGGTGGAAGGCTTCGCGCCGATCGTCAGCGGGGCGTTCACGAGGAGGTATCCCTCCGACCTGGCTCCCGCCCAGACGCGGTACTCACCCGTGGCGAGAGCAATGGGCAGGTAAACACTGCCGCTGATCTTGCCGCTGCCATCGGCGGTGAGGGTACCGAGGTTGTAGGCCTGCGCTGAAGCCGAGTGGAGCCCAATCGCTACTGTCTCGCCCGCCTCGAAACCACCGGCCGCAAGGGTGACCGCACCTCCGGGGAAGGCGGTGTCAGTGGAAGCGAGCGCAATGGATGGATCCCCGTTGGACGGTTGACCCTCTCCGGAGATGAGGAGGTACTTGCTCGAGCCGCCCGCCACGAGGGCGTCGAGCTCGTCCGAGGGACTCCATCCGGAGGGAAGTGTGACGACTGCGGTAACGGCGCCCTCGCCATCGGCAGTGACAGTCACCGGCGTCGCCGTGGCGCCAGCGAAATTCCCGTTGGCGAAGTACTTGGTGGCATTAACAAGATTGACCGCAACACTCTCACCGGGCTTGAACCCAAGGGCGTTGACGGTGACGGGAGCTCCCGCAACGAGGCCGGCCGGGGTGTACCACGTCCACGCGGTCGGGCTGTGATAGATCGTCGCCGGTGGGGTGGACCGAACGACGAGGTCCATCGACACCGTCTGAGCCGGCCCGGACGATGGCGTGCAGGTGAGAAGCAGCTTGCCGCTCACGGGACCGGACGATCCGATCGGGAGGGGATTCCATGTTGCCGCGTCCCGGAAGGCAGCCGAACGCCCGATCCAGAGACCTTCGCCGAAGCCTGCCGTTGCGAGAGGGGTGGTGCCGCTCGGACCCTGGAACGCCCACGAGTAGCTGTATCCGTCGCCGTATCCCGTGCCACATTCCGCGGTCTGCCCCACAAAGAAGACCGAGACCGAGCCTCCGGGCACCACCCACGGGCTCGCCAGATACACCCCGTTCGGGATGGGCTGGAGCGAAGCGGCCGTCGCGGCGTCCGTCGTGAATGCGACGCCACCGAGGGCGAGTGCTACGGAGGCGATGCCCGCGATCCAACGGGATGTGGTGCGTGGGCGAGTCGGAGTGTTGTCGGGCAAGGCTGACCCCTTCGGGCGGAGGAGAATGGTTGTGAACCGACAGTATCGACGCGGGCTACGCCAGCGCGACGCGTTCGGTGTGCCCAATTCAGGGGTGGAAAGGTGCCTCTTGCCTCACGCTGGGAGCGGCTTCACCGGGCGGCACGGGTTGCCGACCGCGATGACGTTCGCGGGGATGTCCTTCGTCACGACGGAGCCCGCACCGATGATGCTGTTGTCGCCGATGGTCACGCCCGGCGTGATGGTGACCGAGCCGCCGAGCCACACGTTGTTGCCGATCGTCACGGGTTCTGGCAGCTCCCACCCGTCGAGGCGGCGCGGGATGTCCTGGGCGTGGTTGGGCGTGTAGATGCCGCAGCGCGGGCCGATCAGGCAGTCGCTGCCGATCGTGACCGTTCCGCCTCCGATCACGAGGAAGTCCGCGTTGATGAAAGTGCGGTCACCGATGACGAGACGCGCGCCGTAGTCGATCATGACGGGCGGCCGGAAGTCGACGCCCTCCCCGGCACCCGGGATGAGCTCGTGGAAGAGACGCTCCGCCTCGGCCTGATTGTCGTAGTAGATCCGGTTGATCGTCGTGCAGGTGGCGTGAGCATCCCACGTCAGCTCCTGCAGTGCGGGCGACGTGCGATAGCGGATCCAGTCCCCCGCGACGAGACGCTGGAGGTCCACGTCCTCGGCGAGGAGCGCCTCGAAGCGCTCGGTACGGTTCTGGGTCATGACGCCTCCTCGGTATTTGTTGGCTATATCAACATAACCCACTCACCGTCAGCGGCTGAACTCAGAAGGGGAGTCGCCACCACACAACTCCGAGAATGGATGCACGCGGCACTGCACCCGACAGACCATCCGACACGTGCTCCCGAGAGTCGAGGGACACTGCCCGGTTGTCGCCGAGGAGCCACACGTGGCCCTCCGGTACGACGACATCGAACCCCGTCGCGCTCGGGTCCGAAGCATCCGCAACATATGGCTCGTCGAGTGGCTGTCCATTGAGCACGAGCGATCCGGTGTTCTTGTCACAGCAGCTGATGCGGTCACCAGCCACCGCAACCACCCGCTTGACGATGCGCTCCGGCGCACCCGCGTTCCAACCTTCCGGCGTGTGGGCGACAACCACGTCACCGCGCGAAACGGGGGCGACGGTGTTGACGAGCAGCATCGCGCCATCCCCCGCGTAGGGGCTCATCGACGCCCCGGAGACGCGCACAGACAGGGCCGAGACATGCAGGAGAAGCAGGGCAGCGACGAAGGCAGACGCGACAACGAGCCAGCCCGCGCGGGGGCGAGCGACGAGCTCGGCGGGCATCAGGACATCTCCTCGATCATCCTCGTCATCGCCTCGATCTCGATCTGCTGCTCGTTGAGAATGTGCCGAGCCATCTGGATCGTGAAGTGATTGACGCCGCCGAGTACCACCTCGCGCGACATGTCGAGCGCTCCCTCGTGGTGCGGGATCATGAGCTGGAGGTACAGGATCTCCGCGTCATGCGCCGTCGCGCCTCGCAGTTCGTCGAGTTGGGTCGGGGTGAGCATCCCCGCCATGGCGACGAAGCGCCCGGGATCGGATGCATCGCCGCAGTCGACGAGCTCATCGACGTCCACCTCGGTCGCAAACCCACCCGTCGCCAACTCCGAACCGGGTTCGTGGCCGTGTGATGTGACGGGATCGTCGATCGTCTGGACAGGAGGGTTCGACCGGTACTCGGTGCGCCAGGCCTCAGTCCACGCCTCCACCGAGGTGATCTCGCGCGACTGGTCGCTCTGGACGAACTCGGCAAACTTGCGCGCGCGCTCCGACACCCCCTCTTTCGCGAGGAGGATCGCGCTCATGTCGACCGCCTGCTGGTGGTGGGGCATCATCATCTGCGCGTAACAGAAGTCAGCGCTATTGGGGAAGACGGATGCCGGAGCCTTCGCGTCGACGGAAGACCCCTGCGCGCTTCCGAGAGAGGCCCCCCACGCGAAGCCGGCCACGATGACGCAGACGGCGACCGCCACGATCGCGGCAACGAGTGAAACGACGCTGCGCCGCGATGGACCAGCCACAGGAGTATCAGTCTCGGTCACGGGATCTCCTCGATGGTGTGCGCCACTGCCATTCGGCGCGCGGGTAGTTCAGGCTGCGATGGTTCGCAGTGGTACGTATTTGCTCGCCGGACGGTGCCGGCGGATGCGCTGGGTGCCCACCTCAAGAGCGAGGTGGGCACCCAGTGGTTCCTTTGGCGCTAGCTTGCGACCGTGCCGTGGGAACCTTCGAAGCGTCGGCGAACGGCTGCGGCGATCGCCAGCGCGCCCCCGAGGAGCAACAGGAGCGCCGACGACGTAACGAGCACACCCGCCTGCGTTCCCGTGTTGCCGAGCTGACCGAACACAAGTGCCGGGGCGGCGGGCCGCTCAACCTGGAACGAGCTGCTGACGGTCACGCCCGAGGGGCTGGTGAGTTCCACCCGGTGTGAGCCCTCTGTGGCATCGAGGGGCACCGTGAAGGTGAACTCGACTGCGCCGAAGCTGTTCGCGTTGTAGCTGCCGAGGGCGACGGGTGTGGAGTGCATGGTCGCCGTCACCGTCTCACCGGACTCGAATCCACTGCCGGTGACCGTGATGGACGACCCGGGCGTTGCCGTGGTCCGTGACAGCGCCACACCAGCAGTCGGCGACCCGGTACCCGGATCTGGCGTTCCACTGGGGGTCGGGGTAGGAGTGGGCGTTGACGTGGGCGGTGCCGTTGGGGTTGTCGTCGGAGTCGGAGTCGGCGTGGGCGTCGTCGGGGTGTTGATGCGACCGACGTTTCCGTTGACGTACTCTCGCTGCTCCGGGATGACCGGCGACTGCGCACTGAAGTCACGCGGATAGAGCGTGAAGCCCTGCCAGTGGATCGGCATCGGGCTCTGGTCCTCGTCGCGAACGATGTGGTGGAAGCCGACGTTCACCCAGGCGACCGGGTCGGTGAGCGTTTCGGCGTCGCTCACGTACTGCGGCACACCAAGATCAGCGCTCGAGGGGATGAGGTTGTGCGATGCGAAGAGCTCATCAGCCTGGAGCTGGGTGAACGCCACGTCGTAGCTCGTCTCCGGGTTTGCGGCGTAGATGCTCCCCGCACTCGGGATGATCTCGTACGAACGCGCGTGCCCGTCCGCGTTGAGACTCGTGTCGTTGACGACCCGCCAGATGCGCCGGGAGTCCTTGGTGAACATCCCCTCCGTCTCAATGGGCGTCACCTCGGTGCGCAACATTGCCCCGCGACGGCCCATGGTTCCCGTGAGGTCGGAATCGAACTGTTCGACCCGCTGGGCACCGCCGCCACCGACGCCGAAATCGACCCGGTAGATCGCGCTGTGGTAGTGGGACACGGCATAGTCGTTGGCGCCGACGCCGATGGGCCAACCATAGTTGTCAACATCGTCCGGACCGATGCCGTACGTCGATAGGCCTGCCTGGTCATCGACGTAATCGCTCGGGGCGAGGTCACCCGTAGCCCCCAGACGAACATCGATCTCGCCGTCGTCTGAGAAGCGGAACTCGGTCTCATACTCGTACCAGTCGACCTTGGCGATGTAGTTGAGGACGAGGTCGGTGCTCTGCGCCGAGAACAGCAGGCCATCGTCGGCGTTGCCGCCCCAACGGGACTCCTTGGCGTTGTAGGCGAGCCCAGCGTCCTCCTCCGTGACACACAACACGTCAGTGGAGGGACGGCTCTCGCTCAGGTAGGAGCTACGAATCTCGCCCTTGGGGCACTGGGTCGTTGTCATCTTCTGCCCATAACGGCCGCCGAAGCCGTACGAGGTGATGTCGTTCCACTCGTTGAAACCGGTGTCGTAGGGCACGTTGAGCTGCGCAATGGCGAGCGAGTCGAGCACGACGATCGGTGTCGCATCGTTCTTGCCCTTGTACGCCACCTTCTCCACGACAAGTCCCTTGTAGGTGTCCACGCGCCAGCAGAGCTGCCAGGTCGCACCCGAGGTGAGCGTCTTCGAGACGAGCGAACTTCCGTTACACGCGGCCTCGGTCGGGGTTTGAGCGGCGTTCGCTGGTGCCGCGATTCCGCCGACGAGTGCGGCCGCGAGGATCGCCGCTCCCGTCAGCATGCTGATGGTCCTTCTCATGTGATTGTGTCTTCCCTGTCTAGTTGATCTCGAGAACGGTCTGCTGCGTGAGGTTGATGGCGATGCCCGTTGTGGGGAGGTACGTGCCATCCGGTGTCTGAACGAGGAGCATGAGGCATCGGTCGACGCCGCACTCCTCCGCGCCGATGCTTCCTGGCGTGGCCACGAACGATGACGCGTTGTAGGTGGTCTGCGATGGATCGGTGAGCTTGGTGCCCTCCGTCGCGAAGAACGCCTGCTTGACGACCTCCGAGACAGGGCTGTCGAGGAGCAACTCGTACGCCTCGTCCACCTCGGATTGGGCGGGCGGCGGCTGAACCGAGGATGCCGCCTCCGCGAGCTCGACGACACCGGTGCTCACGTTGACGATGTAGCGCATCGTCTTGTTGTCGGAGTAGCTGTAGTAGACGACCTCGAATCGCCGCGCATCATCCGTGTAGGCCTCGGGTTCGGAGATCGTCGTCGAGAGATAGACGGGCTTGCGCCCGTCGTCGCCCGTAGCGGCGACGAACGAGGGATCGAGACTCGCGAGCGAGCGAGCGTACGCGACCTCGTCGTTGGTGAGGGGGTCGCGGGGCAAACCGACAACGCCTGGCACCTCGAGCGTCGCCTCGCTGGCGACCGATTCGGGCGAGTCAGTCGCGTTCGACTCGGGCTCGATCACGGCCGCTTGTTCCTTGCGCGCCTCCTCGTCGCCGTGGACAACCATCGTGGTGGCGACGGTGAGCACGACGGCAGCACCCGCGAGGCACGCCGCTGCCGCGATGACGTAAACCTTGAGTGGTGCGCGTTGAAGGAATGCTGATGGTGGACTTCCGGAGATCTTCATCTGACCTGTCTCTCTTCGGACTGGATGTGTGCGCACACCCCCGATGGTGTGCGGGAGGGCCGAGGTGCGCTTGCTGAGTGGAGACGACTATGGCAAACGGGTATTGCATCGAAATATCCGTCCCTGAGACACCGTCACCGGGCGTGCACCACCTTGCGAAACACTCACGAAATCTGTCGGGATGCGGCCATGCATTCCGGAACAGGCGAGATCAGACCTCGAGGGCGCCCATCTCGCTAGCAGCAGTGCGCAAGGCGCCGAGGTGCCGGAGTGCAAGGTCCAGGCGGGAGGCCGTCGTTGACATGGTGAGCGCACCAATGAGGATGCCACTGCGAGATCGAACGGGCAGAGCCAGGCATGATCGACTTCTGGTGTCTGTGCCGATCACCTGCGCATACCCCGTTGCGGCTGTCGCCTCCGCGATCCTGCGATGCGCCTCACGGTCCACCGTCGGTGGCGCCTCTCCCACCTTCACATCCGAAAGGTAGAGCCGACCGATCGCCGTCGCAGTGAGGTCGCTCTGCAACCGTTCACGGGAGAGGAACGGGCTCGCCGGATCCTCGTCGATGAGAATGGGGTAACCCTTCTCATACCGCGCGTAGTGCACCGCCTCGTCGATTCTCTCCCGCACGGAGGACACGATCGCGAGCTCCGGCCTGCTGGTGGGAGGCGCGACGAGATGTGCGAGTTCGACAACGCGCGCACCCAGAACGAACCCTCGCATGCTGGGATGCCGCAGCAGATACTCCTCACGCACGAGCGAGTTGATCTGCCGGTACGCGCTGGCCCGTGGCAGCCCGAGCTTGTGGGCTATCTCGTTGGCAGAGATCGCCGGGCCTGCGCGTGCGACCTCCTCCAAGATGGCCAGAGAGATTCCGATCCCCGAGAGTTGCGGCGACGGCGTCCCGCTCACAATTCGCGTCCCCCGCCATCACTCTTTTCGGCGCCCGCGATCCCGTCGCTCGCGATGGGACTGTCGTAGAGGCCGGTGCGATCCCGCAGCTGGGGATCGCGCGACATCCTGACGCGGTGCCAGAGCACGACAAGGGCAACGATTCCGAGGGTGATGCCGAGGCCGAGCGCCCGATCTGGCTCGACGGTACCGATCTGACCGACCAGGATGATCCCGAGCGCCACTCCCGCGGCGAATGCGGGAAGCGCCTCGGCCAGGGTGAACTCGCGCAACCTCACCAGAAAGACGGGCCCAGCAAGACACACCAGAAGGTAGGCGACAACAAATCCGAGCGTGCTCGCCCGGTGGGCCACCGCGCCCAGTACGGAGCCGGGAATCGCAAGTGTGAGTGCCGCGAGCAGCGCGATCACCGCTACGGTCACGAGAGTGGCCTGATGTGGAGTGCCGAATCTCCTGGAGGTGGCACCCAGGAATGCAGGGAGCACCCCCTCCCTCGCCATCGTGAAGACCAGACGCACGAGGGCCGACGCGCACGCGAGAGAACAGGCCACGAACGAGGCGGCGATGATGAGGTTGGTAGCCACAGCCAGACCCGGGAGCTGCACCGCAGTCGATGCGACCTGGAAGAGTGACTCGTATCCGTCATTCGGATACCGCGCGATCACCGCGAGTTGTGCGTACACCCCGACGAGGTAGACAACGCACAACACAGCAACCGTCAAGAAGAGGGTGCGCGGCACGGTGGCAAGCGGGCGCTTACTTTCGGGGCCGAGCGCGACACCGCTCTCGAACCCCACGAAAGCTATGAGGCCAAACCCCACAGCCCCCACGAGTGAGGAGAACGACGGCGGATGCGCGACATCCGGCACCAGCGGGCTCAGGTCCCAGCCCGTGGCACTGAGGACGATAAACGACACCGCGATGATCAGGCTCACCGCGACAATCTCGATGCCGAGCATGACGCGCGTTGAGACGCGGGCTCCGATGATCATGACGGTGCCGATGAGCACGGCAAGTGCGCCGACGATAAGGATCGCAGCCCACGGAAGGTCGGTCGCGTTGGTCCCCGGGCCGGGGGATGCCGTGGACGGGGCGATGAGGAGAGTGATCTGGCGCGCCGCACCGCTCAGCGTCGTGAGGGAGACGGACGCGTAGCCGAGCGCGAGGCCAGCGCCCGCAGCCATCCCGGCGGTACTGCCCAGGCCGCGCGTGACGAAGGTGTACAGCGAACCCGCCGCGGCAATGCGCCTCGCGAAGAGTGAGATACCCAAGGCTACGAGCACGATGATGCCCGCGGTGATGCCCAGTTCCAACGCCGCGAAGGAACCCCCACGGCCGAACATTCCGACAGGGTTGATGAGCATCACACCGGCGGGAGCTACAGCGGCGACTGACTGGGCGACGAGATCCGCCGTGGAGACGGTTCGACGGCGCATGCCGGCCAGCGGAGATGACGCCGTCAGGCTCGTTGCCGACCGCCTGGCGGCGATGGCCTCACCCAACGCCGTCACCACTACCCCGATCCGTCAGTTACGGACCGACGGTAACGCCGACATGTGATGCGCCCGCGTCCGCGGTGTTACGGAATCATGACGCACGATGAGACACACCAATGGGCCTACGTCTCGCGCGTGATCTCCACCTTGACGAACAACGTGCTCCCGAACGGACCCGCGTATACCCCGCGCAGCGGCGGAACGTCGTTGTAGTCGCGACCGCGACCCACGAGCACGTGACGATCGCCGATGTCGATGAGGTTGGTCGGGTCGAAGCCGCGCCATCCGTCTCCACAGAACCACTCGACCCACGCGTGGGACTCGCCGGCGACCGTCTCGCCGATCGCCGCGTCGGGCTTCGGATGCAAATACCCCGACACGTAGCGGGCGGGGATGCCCACGTGCCTGAGTGCCCCCAACGCGAGGTGGGTGATGTCCTGGCAAACGCCCTTGCGCACCGCCCACGCCTCCGCGGCGGTGGACGTGACGGCCGTGACGCCCTGCACGTACTCCATGGCGCTGCCGAGCGCAGTGCTGATGGCGAGGGCCGCCTCGCACGGGTCGGACGTCGAGCTCGCGATCTCGCGAGCGAGGTCCTGCACCTCCACAGGCGGCGCGGTGCGGGCGGTCTGCTTGAGCTGCTCCACGGTCGAGGTGGTGCGTTCCGCGGCCTCGGCGAGGGCATCCCAATCGAGCTTGGCGTCGACGTGCTGCACGTCGCGCACCTCGACGAGGCTCGTCGCCGTCAGCGAGAGCTCCTTGTGGGGGGTGAGGATCTCGAACGACGAGACGCGCGAACCCCAGTAGTCGACGTAGTTGTGGTGGCTCGAGATCGGCAGGATCTCGAGGTTCGCGAACAGCACGAGCTGGCCGTCCGAACTCACCGGGAGCATGCGCGCCTCGTTGTACGAGGCGGTGACGTCGCCGCCGTAGTGGAAGCCCGTCATGTGCTTGATACGGAGTCGGTTCATGTCGTCTCACCCACCCAGCTCGGGGCAACCTGTGTCGGGAAGTAGCGCTGGCGGATCGCCTCGGACGCGGCGGATGTCGCGGACTGCACATTGTCCATGTGCATCGTGAGGTCCTCGAGAATCTCCGAGATGGGCCGGTACTCCAGCTCGCTGCGGATCTGGCCGAGCAGGCGCTGCGCCTGGTCGGAGACGCCCACGCGATCGCTGCGCGGCTCGATCTCCTTGAGGCAGTTCACCGCGCGAGTGACCGAGAACAGGATGCTGCGGGGGAAGAGCCGATCGAGCAGCAGGAACTCCGCCGCATTGCGGGCACTCGGCACGCCACGGTAGGTGCGCAGGTACGCCTCGTACGCGCCACAGGAGCGCAGGATCGTGGTCCAGCTCGGGCCGCTCGCCTCGGTGAGTGACCTTGTGGCAAGCAGGCGGGCCGTCATGTCGGCGCGCTCGATGCTGCGGCCGAGGGTGAAGAACTGCCATGCCTCGTCGCGACTCGTCGCCGACTCGATGATGCCGACCGCGAGCGCCGAACGCTCACGGACCCAGCCGAAGAACTCGTGGACCTTGTCGCTCGAGACCTTGCGTGGCATCCGTGCCCTCGTGGTGTTGAGGCACTCCCACAGCTCGGTGCTGACGATCTCGCGGGCGCGCCGGGCGTTCTCGCGGGCGGCGCCGAGGGAGAAGGCGATGGATGCTGGCTCGTTGCGGTCGACCGCGAGCACCGTGAGGATGTCCTGACGCGTGAGCACGGTGTCCTCGGGCTCGGGGCTGCCCATGACGCTGAGGAGCGACCGGCAGGCGAGGTCCTCCTCGATCCAGGGGTCCTCGAGGAGGAGCTGGAGGTGGACGTCGAGGATGCGGGCGGTGCCGTCGGCGCGCTCGACGTAGCGGCCGATCCAAAACAGTGACTCTGCGATACGGGAGAGCATCAGTCGGCCTCCCCGTTTACTCCGTGGATTGAGCCTGCATCTCCGTGGATTGAGCCTGCATCTCCGTGGATTGAGCCTGTCGAAATCTCACCATCGTGGTTCGTCGGTGAGGTTTCGAGACGCTCGCTGCGCGAGCTCCTCAACCCACGGGTGTCTTCGAGACGCGACCTACGGTCGCTCCTCAACGAGCGGAAGGGTCCTTGTTGCTGCTGCTGCTCCTGCTGACCCTGGCCGAGCGGGCGGTCGGCGGGCGCGTGGTCCTGCAGGTGGGCCTTGAGCATCTCCGGCGTGATGATCGAGATGGACTCGGTCGCGGCCGCCTGGCCGGCGACGAGACCCTGGATGCTGTGGCGCGCGATCTGCAGGGGGTCCTGGCCGACCACCCAGGTGTCCTTCGAGCCTCCACCCTGTGAGGAGTTGACCACGAGCTCACCCTCGGGCAGCGCCACACGCGTGAGCCCGCCGGGCAGCACCCACATGTCCTCGCCGTCGTTCACCGCGAAGGGACGCAGGTCGGCGTGACGCGGGCGCATGCCGTCGTCCACGAGCGTGGGAATCGTCGAGAGCTGCACGACTGGTTGGGCGATCCAGCCACGCGGGTCTCGGAGGAGGCGACCACGCAGTTCGTCGAGCTCCTGCTTCGAGGCATCCGGACCGATCACGAGGCCCTTGCCGCCGGAGCCGTCCACCGGCTTGACGACGAGTTCGTCGAGGCGGTCGAGCACCTCTTCAAGAGCGCCCTTGTCCTCGAGGCGCCAGGTCTGAACGTTGGGCAGGAGCGCGTCCTCACCGAGGTAGTACTTGATGAGGTCTGGCAGGTACGTGTACACGAGCTTGTCGTCGGCGACGCCGTTGCCGACCGCGTTGGCGATCGTGACATTGCCGAGGCGGGCCGCGAGCATGAGACCTGGGCTGCCGAGCATCGAGTCGGCGCGGAACTGCAGCGGGTCGAGGAACTCGTCGTCCACCCGGCGGTAGATGACGTCGACGCGGGTGGGGCCCGCGGTCGTGCGCATCCACACTCGGCCACCGGAGCAGAACAGGTCGCGGCCCTCGACAAGCTCGACGCCCATCAGGCGAGCGAGCAGCGTGTGCTCGAAGTACGCGGAGTTGTAGACACCGGGCGTGAGCACAACGACCGTCGGGTCCTCGACGCCAGCCGGGGCGGATGCCCGCAGCGCCCCGAGCAGCTTGTGCGGGTAGTCCCCCACCGGCCGCACGCGCATCGACACGAACAGCTCCGGAAGCGTCTGCGCCATGACTCGGCGATTGGAGATCACGTAGCTGACGCCGGACGGGACGCGCACGTTGTCCTCGAGCACGCGCCAGGCGCCCTGCTCGTCGCGGATGAGGTCGATGCCGGAGACCTGGATGCGCACACCGTTGGCCGGCTCGATGCCCGCAGCCTCACGGTGGAAGTGCGCGGAGCTCGTCACGAGCCGCGCGGGGATCACGCCATCCTTGACCGCGTTCTGCTTGCCGTAGATGTCGGCGAGGAAGGCCTCGAGCGCGCGAACCCGCTGCTTGATACCCGCCTCGACGGTGAGCCACTCGGCCTGGTCGATGACGCGCGGCACGGCGTCCAGCGGGAACGGTCGCTCCTCACCGGCGAAGTCGAAGGTCACACCCTGGGCGAGATAGCTCGCGCCGAGGGCCTCGGTGCGGCCTCGCAACTCGTCCTGCGTCATCTGGGCGAGTGCGGCCTGGATCTCACGATAGGACTCGCGCGCCTCGCCAGGAGAGTGGAACATCTCGTCCCACGCGCGCGTGCCTGGCCTCTTCGTGGCGGTGGTGCCATAGCCGTCGAACAGGTCTGCCATGGGTCGAGCTTAGGCGCGCAGTGTTGCGGCGTTGTTTCAGCCGCGCGGCTCGCGTGTGGCGGGCGGATGCCGCGACCACGAGAACGCGGTTGCGACCAGTGGCCGTGGCATCCGCCGTTCGCGACTGCACTCTCGGCCGACGGCGGCCGTGACTGCGGCCCTCACGACTGCTCCGGATACTGGAACACCGTGTCGAGGGGCACCCCGAACACGGCTGCGATCTGGAACGCGAGCTCAAGGGACGGGGAGTACTTGCCCTGCTCGATCGCGATGACCGTCTGCCTGGTCACGCCGATGCGTTCGGCGAGCTGGGCCTGCGTCATCTCGTCGTGAGCGAAACGCAGGGAGCGGATGTCGTTGGTGATGCGGGTCGGTTTCACCATCACAGGCCCCGTCGGTAGAGCACGATCGTGATGATCGACGAGAGCACGGCGGAGGCCGCGAACCCGAGGTAGATCGCGTTGGCGATCCAGAAGTACTCCGCGTGCACGATCGCGAGCACGAGCGCACCGAGGGCCCCGGCGATGATCGGCCAGCCGCCGAGGCGGTCACCCGTGCGCTTGAGGTCTCGGTCACGGGCATCCGCTTTCTGGCTCTCGCTCGGACCGAACATCTCGACGATGATGCGCAGCACGATCGCCGCCACGATGGATGCCCCGATCGTCCACAGCAACGCTGGCACGTAGTCGATGTCGGCTACCGGCACTGTCGCGAGCTGGCCGAGCACGATGGCGAGGTAGGTGCCGTAGGCGCCGAGGGTGACCACGAGGTACACCCAGACGCCCTTCTCTTCGTAGGTCATGTCGCCCTCCCGGGGATGTATAGAAAACTTGACACTGACGACTGTAAAGAATCCCTAACTCGGTGTCAAGTTTGTTTTACACGCATGCTCCGATGGTCGAGCGGGAGCCCAGCACGAGAGACCGGCGTTAGGTCGTACGAAAGCATCTCGTTACCTACCCGCCCCCTCCGGTCCGTCTGGGACGAACAGGGTGGGGACGCCGCACTCGCGGCACCTTCCCACTTCCGAGAGGACATATCTATGCGGTCACCCCGCACCCCGAGGCGATTGCGCAACGCTGCAACGACCGCCGCGGCCATCGTCGCCATCTCCCTCCTTCCCGTCTCCGCGGCGTTCGCGGCGCCCGCTGTGGTGTCGGGGGATGACGCGACCCCCGAGCGCGTCGTGCTCACACCGCCCCAGGACCCGTCGACGAGCCAGTCGATCACGTGGCGCACCGGAGGCTCGGTGACGGCGGGAGCCGTCCACATCCGTGCGGTCGGCGAAACCACCTGGCGAGTCGTGGATGCTCGCGCCAACGAGATCCTGCAGAGCGCTGGCATCCCCACCCGCACCCACTCGGCCACGATCGACGGCCTCACTGCGGCGACGGAGTACGAGTACTACGTGGGCACCGACGGCTTCACGAGCGACACCTTCCGCTTCACCACCGCTTCGGCACCGGGCGAGGACTTCACCTTCATCTACTTCGGCGACGCGCAGAACGAACTCACGGCCAAGTGGTCCCCCGTCGTGAAGGCCGCGTACGACCGCTTCCCCGATGCCATCGGCACGGTCAACGCCGGTGACCTCGTCAACCGGTCCGGCAACGACTCCGAATGGACCGAATGGTTCGGGGCGATGGACGGCTACAGCCAGACCACCAACGTGATCGCAGCTCCCGGCAACCACGAGTACTCGGGCGACGCGTTCCTCAAGAACTGGAAGTCGAACTTCGAGTACCCGGCCAACGGGCCCGCGTGGGATGGCACCACGGGAACCAGCCAGGCCAAGATCCAGGAGGCGGCGTACCGCGCCCACATGGAGGTCGCGCTCCAGGAGACCGCGTACTACACCGACTACCAGGGCGTGCGGTTCATCTCCCTCAACGCCACGATCAACGAGAGCCTGATCACCCCGGCGAGCCTTCCGCCGTGCCTCATCGCCTGCCCCGATCCGGCCAAGCTGTGGCTGTCGATGCAGGCCGACTGGCTCGACGATGCACTCACGAGCAACCCCAACAAGTGGTCTGCAGTCGTCTTCCACCAGCCGGTGTTCTCCACCGCTGAGGGGCGCGACGAGGTCGACATCCGCAACGCCTGGTTGCCGGTCTTCCAGCGCAACGACATCGACCTCGTGCTCATGGGACACGACCACACCTACGCGCGCGGCTACGTGAACTCGGATGCCACCGCCACCCCCGGTGTGACCACAGGTCCCGTCTACGCGGTGTCCGTCTCCGGCCCGAAGTACTACGAGCAGCAGCCGGTGGATGACAACGTCTGGACGCAGAACGGTGCGACCCAGGTCGTCCGTGCCGGACACACCTCCACCTTCCAGGGCATCCGCGTGACGGACGACCAGCTGTTCTACGAGGCAGTCGTCGCCGCCAAGTGGGACGACCAGTCGACGACCGACGTGCCCGTCGGCGGCGTGCTCGACTCGTTCACGATCACCAAGTACGACAACGGCACCAAGTTCGTGACCGAGACCGGCGTGACCGTCCCCGGGCCGGGCGAGGTGGAAGGGCCGGAGCTCCCCGAGGAGCCGGGCTCGGCGCCCGCTACGGTTCCGCTCGGACACGAGGTTGTCGGCACCATCGACGCCGCCACCGCCACCGCCCCGAGCGCGTCCGCGTTCGACCCCCAGCGCAAGCTGCTCTACGTGGCCGACCAGGCCGGGTCGGGACTCATCCAGGCCATCGACCCCAGCACGGGAGCGGTCGTGCGCGAGTTCTCGACGGGCTCGCCCGTCGTCGACATGGTGTACGAGCCCGACCTCGCCGGGTTCAGCCCCGCCTATCCCGCGGTCATCGTGGCCACCGAGGATGACAAGATCGCCGGGTACTCGGTTCACCCGTCCAACTTCGGCACCAAGATCTTCGAGGAGCAGTTCACCGCGGGAATCCGCGGTGTCGCCATCGACCAGGTCCCCGACCTTGCCTACATCGCTCTCGAGACGGGCGTCATCGAGACGTACAACTTCAAGGCGGACCAGCACCTCGCGCAGACGACCGTGCCGGCCGACGTTCAGCGTCTCCGGCTCGACCCCGTGACCGGCAACCTCTACGCCACGTTCGACTCGGACACCAACGGTGCCGTGGGCCTGCGCATCTACGCGACTCGCAGCGGCGTTTCGGAACTCAGGAGCTATGTGTTGGATGCCGGGGCCACAAGCCTCGACCTCGACACGACCCAGGGCCTCGTGTACGTCGGGCACCGCACCTCAGGCATCTCGGTGGTTGACCCGGTCGCCGACACGGTGGCGCGGGCATCCGAGGCATCCTTCGGAGCGAGCATCGAGGGCGTCGCCGTCGATGTGAGCAAGGGGCTCATCTACGCATCGAGCAGCTCGTCACAGCCGGCGCCGATCGTCGTGATCGGGCGCCAGCAGGCACCGCGAGTCGTCCAGTCGCCGACAGCCGCAACGGCTGAGCAGGGTTCGCCGGTCACCTTCGAGGCACACGGGTTCGGCGTTCCCACACCCCACACGACGTGGGAGTCCCGTGCTTCTGGCGCCGCCGACTGGACCGTCGTTGACGGCGCCGTCGGAGACTCGCTTGAGGTCGTCGCTGGTGCGAAGAACGTGCAGTACCGCGCGGTGTTCACCAACACCATCGGGGGCACGGACTACCGGACCACGTCGGCGAGCGCGACGCTGACCGTCCCCTCCACCGTGGATCGTGTGTTCGGTGCGAACCGTTTCGAGACCGCTGTCGAGATCTCGAAGGCGTCGTACCCCACCGGTGCTGGCGTGGTCTACATCGCGAACGGGAACAACTACCCTGACGCACTGTCGGCTGGCCCGGCTGCGGCATTCGAGGGCGGCCCGCTGCTGCTGGTGACGCCGGATTCGCTTCCGGGTGTCGTCTCCGCTGAGCTGGCGCGTCTCGCCCCGGAGCGCATCGTGGTCGTCGGCGGCCTGCCGTCGGTGGGTGCAGCGGTCTACGACCAGCTCGATGCCCTGCCCGGCGACATCACGCGTCTGAGCGGCGTTGACCGGTACGAGACGTCGCGTCTGGTCGCCGATCACGCGTTCGGCGCGTCGGGTGCTGAGCGCGCCTACATCGCCACGGGAACGAAGTTCCCCGATGCGCTGATGGCCGGTGGCGCCGCTGGCGTCAACGACGCCCCGGTGATCCTGGTCAACGGCGCTGCCGCGGACCTGGATGCGGCGACGGCAACGTTGCTCACCGAGCTCGGCATCACCGACACGCGAGTGCTCGGCGACACCGCCTCGGTGACCGCCGGCCTCTTCGAGGACGTCGACGCTGTCACCGAGGCCGTCCGCCTCGCGGGCGCCAACCGTTATGACACCGCTCGGGCGATCAACGCCGACGCGTTCGAGACGGCTGGCCGGGCATTCCTCGCCACAGGTGGCAACTACCCCGACGCGCTGGCCGGCTCGGCATGGGCGGGCTCCGTCGGTGCACCGCTCTTCGCCGCGAACACGACTTGCGTTCCGGGTGGGGTTCTCGACGACCTCGAGAAGCTCGGCGTGACGCACGTGACCCTGCTGGGTGGCGAGCCGTCGCTGTCGGCCTCGGTGCTGGCTCTGACCCGTTGCTGATCACAGTAACCAGTTGAACGGCGATGGCCGTCGCGGTCGTCGAGCAGATAGAACTGCCCGGCACCGCGGCGGCCATCGTCGTGCCGCCAGCAACGGCCACCTCTGTGCTCCGCAGTGTGATCGGCTCGGGTCTCACGTGCGCCCGGCGCGCAGTCGCAACCCGGACGCCGTCGCCATCGCGGCGCCGATGAGTACGGGGTACCCCGTGGCCGTGCCGAATGCGAGCGCATTGAGCGGATCCAGCCACGCTGACTCCGCTGACGACCACCCCCATCGCGCGGCTATCCCCACCACCACTATCGCCACGATGAGAAGCCCAGCGGTCAGGCCCACGATGGGCCAGCGCCACGCGATGGCGATGGCAACGGCACCGATGACTGCGATCAACGCGAGGGCCAGTGGGCTGATCGTGTAGTTCGGCGGCACTCGCACGGCTGGCGCTACGGCAATGGCGTAGTTGACCAGGACTCCCGTGGCGACGCCGAACACCACGGAGACGGCGACGTGGGAGGCGCTCGATCGTGCAGGCCCCGACTCAGCAGGTGAAACAGACGGAGGCATCTTCTCGACGATTCATATGGACATCACCCTGGGTGTTGCGTCGTTGGAACTCAGGTCATCTCAGTGCGAGACTAACCTGAAGTTGATTAATCATCAACAGATGTCCCGTCGGCCGTCACCTCACGGGTGCCGTCGAATCCTCACCCCTCCGCAGTTCCGCGACGGTAGTACCGTGGCAGGAGACGAGTCAGGGGGGTGCGATGAGCTGGGTCTACCCGTCGCGCGAAGCCGCCGTCACCACTCGCCTCGGCGTGGAGAGTGCGTTCTTCGCGGTGTCGACCGGGTTCCTCGCCGGTGCCGTGGTGGCGATCCTGCTCGGCGAGCCCTCAGCGGAGGGACTCTGGTCGGCCCTCCTCCCGGTCGTCGGGCTCTGGCTGCTACTGCTGGCCGCCCGGCGCTGGCGCGCCTTGCCCGTTGTCGTCATCGTGGCCATGCTCATCGTCGCCGGGCTGTTCGTCTGGCTTGTGGTGGGGGCCGATCCTGCGTGCGAGGCGAGCCTCGTGGTCGTCGGATGCATCATCGCCACCACGGCACTCGGCAGCAACCTCGATCGCTGGACTGGGGCAGTGGGCACGCTCGTCGGCTACGCCGTCGCCCAGGGCGCAGTACTCCTGAGCGTCGCCCCATCGTTCGAGATCGCGCCGCTCATCGTGGCCATCACGGTCGCGGCCTACTACGGCCTGCTCACCATGCTTCGCCACTCCTCGCGAGCGATCGGCGCTCGCCTCGAGTTCGCCGCCCTCACCGACATGGCCAACGCCGAGCGCCGAGCGCTCGAGCTGCAGTCGCGTGCGCTCGTCCACGACACCATGCTCAGCGAACTCGCCGCGGTCTCGCTCATGTCGCCCGGCCCACTCACGCCGGCCGCCAGGACGAGCATCGAGACGAGCCTCGACTCCGTGCGGCGGGCCGTGGCCCAGACGTCGGCATCGGGCCCCGAGGGCATCGGCGCCGCACTGGACACTCTCGTCGCACGGCTCGCCACCTCCGGGGTGGCCGTCACGGTGAGCGGCGACCCCGGCGTCCTCGACCTGCTCTCCGAGGAGGCTCGGGATGCGCTGCTGCTCGCTGCACACCAGGCGCTGGTGAACGTGGCATCCCATTCGGGCACAGACCGCGCGGAACTCTCGCTCTCGGAAAGCGGCACCTCCGTCGTAGTCATGATCGTCGACGACGGAGTCGGGTTCGACTCGAGCACCGTGCCGGAGGACCGCTTCGGGTTCCGCGAGTCGATCCAGGGACGGGTCGAGGCGGCCGGGGGAACCGCCCGCATCCTGAGCAGCCCCGGGCACGGCACATCCGTGATCCTCGTGTTCGACGTGCCGGAGGGGCAACAGTGAGCGGGCATGCCACGGTCGCGCCGGGATCGGATGCCGGTAAGCCGGAGTGGCTCGACACCCCACAGACCCTCGACCCCCTCGGTGGGCTCACCGCCCGTCACTTCGCGAGCGCCAGCACCGCCATCGCGGGAGGCGTGGTCGCGCTCATGCTCGTGACGTTCAGTGCGAGCATCCAGTCGCCCCTGTTTCAGACGGTCGCGCTGGCCGCTTTCGTCGTCGCGGCGGTGAGCAACCTGCAGGGCGTCGATCCGGGAAGGTTCCCCTACGGGCCGGTGCGGCACGCGGTCCTGCACGCCCTCATGCTCGTCGCCTTCGCCTTCGACTGCGCCAGCCGGCCCCCGGGGGTCACAGGCTCCTGGGCCCCCGTTGCGCTCACGATCCTCGTCGTCGTCATGGGGTCTTTCCGGCCGTGGATCGAAATCCTCGTCTTCACGGGCATCTCCGCGATCACGATCGCGATCATTGCCTGGCTGGGCGGGGCAACACCCGGCCACGTGCTCGCGTACATCGTGCCGCTGGTCTCCGTGGGCGCCGGGGCCGCGGCATTCTCGCGCGTGCTCGTGACGCGCGTGCGCGAGTGGCAGCGGTTCAACGAGCACGTCGTCGACACCGAGCGGGCGAGCATCCGGGCGAGCGAGGAAGCCGAGGCGATTGCGCGTCGCACGGAACTCGTCGACTACCGTGTCGGGCCGTTCCTCGAGCAGATCCTCGCATCGGGTCAGGTCACGCCGGTCGACATCGCCCGCGCTCGCGGACTCGCGACGACGCTGCGCACGATGCTGCTGCGGAGCGCTCGCGCCTCCTGGCTCGCCGAACTCGTGGACGAACTCGACGACCCCGACCGGCTGCTCGACACTCTCACTGCCGACCAACGGCGCGTCATCGGCGCAGGACTTGCCGAGGCACGGTATTCGGCGCCCATCGTTCTCGGTACGGTTCACGCGGTCCTCACCGCCGGTCACCCGAGGAGCATGCGCATCACAGCGCAACTGCGACCGGGCGAGGGAGCGCCCCAGGGTCGGGCGGCCGCATACCGCGCCGTGCTGAGGTATGCGTTCCCGGTCGCCAGGATCGAACTTCGTGAGGAGCTGCTCGAGCTCTACGTGGAGATGGACGAGCAGCCCAGGCGCGCGTGATTCCGCCGACGGAGTGAGGCCGGACATCCGATCACTACCGACGGCACGGGTCGCTCAGGAGTAGCGTGTCGTCAACGAACAACTGGGGCTGTCGATGAGCGCAATCTACCCAGCGTCGGAGGCAGTGTCGACGTCGAGACTGGCGATCGAAGGTGCCTTCTTCGCAGTCTCCACCGTCTTCATCGCTGCCGCCGTGTTCTTCTCGTGTCTCAGAGCGTCGCCGGGACTCGACACGGCGCTCGTGGTTGTCTACCTCCTCGCACTCTGGTGTCTGATCCTGCTGGCCTGGCGATGGAAGCGGCCACCCCTCGTCGCTGCACTGGCGATTCTGGCCGCCGGTGGATTCCTGCTGTGGGGTGTTGCCACGTCGGCAGTGATCCACAGCTCCAGCGTCCAGATCGCCGCGTGCATCGTGGGACTGACCGCCCTCGGCAGCAACCTCGATCGCTGGACGGGCGCCGTGGGCACCCTCGTGGGCTACGCCGTGGCGAGGGTCACCCTCGAGGCGAGTCCGCTCGACCCCACCTTCGCTCTCGCACCCCTGGTCGTCGCCGTGATCGTCGCGGCCTACTACACACTCCTCTTCGTGGTTCGTCGATCGTCACACGGCGTTCGCGAACGCCTCGAGCGCACGGTCCATACCGACATCGCGGCGGACGAACGGCGAGCATTCGACCTGCGCTCCCGCGCGCTCGTTCACGACACGATCCTCAGCGAGCTGACCGCACTGTCGAACATGAACCCGGGGGCGATCGCAGCACCGGTGCGCTCCAGCATCCGCCTGAGTCTCGAACTGGCGCGGGGCGATAGCGTCGACGACTCCCGGGACACGACAACTACCACGTTCAGCGATCTCGTGGGAAACCTCAGAGTCCCCGGTGTCGCGGTCACGGTTACCGGGGACCCCGACGCGCTCTCGCAGCTTTCGGAGGAGGTACGCGATGCGCTCCTCCGTGCCGCCCACCAGGCGCTCGTCAACGTCGGCGCCCACGCGGGAACCGACACCGCGGAACTGTCGATCGTGCGCAGCGACCGATCGATCGTGGTGATGATCGTCGACAACGGCGTCGGCTTCGATGAGGCTAGCGTGCCGGAGGATCGCCTCGGCTTCCGCGAGTCCATCCGGGGTCGCGTGGAGGAGGCCGGAGGAACGGTGCGCATTCTGAGCAGCCCGGGGTCCGGTACATCCGTCATCCTCATGTACGACCTCGATGAGCCGACGACGCGATGAACCCCACCGCGACGAACCGTCGAGACACACCCCAAACACTCGACCCGCTGGGCGGTTTCTCCGCGCGGTACTTCACCATCGCGAGCACCCTCCTCGCTGTCGCGATGGCTGTCTACGTGCAGTTCACGGCGAGCCAGAACGTCGTCGCACCGCTGCTCGAGGGCGGCGCGCTCCTCGCCTTCGCAGCGGCCGCGGTGGTCAATGTCACGGGCGCCGCCCCCCATAACTTCCCCTACAGCGCGAGACGGCATGCCGCACTGCAGACGCTCATGGTTCTCGCGTTCGCCCTGGACTGCGCGAGCCGACACCCCGACGGGGAGGGCACCTGGGCGTCCATCGCCCTCATGCTCATGCTGGTGACCATTGGCGCGTTCCGCCCCGCGGCGGAAATCGCGGTCTTCACCCTCCTCTCCGCCACGGCGATCGCTCTCATCTCGTGGGCCTGCGTCGGGAACGGCCGGCTTGTCGAATCCGATGTGGTCCCGCTCATCGCGGTGGGAATGGGCGCGACCGCGTTCTCCCGCATCCTCGTGACCAGGATGCAACGCTGGCAGCAGGCCTACACGCTCCAGATCGAGACGGAACGGGCATCGATCCGCGCGCGGGAGCATGCTGAAGCCCTCACGCGGCGGTCGGAACTCGTCGAAGTCCAGGTCGGACCGTACCTGGAGGAGATCCTGAACAGCCCGACACTAACGGAGGTCGACATCACCCGGGCCCGCGACCTCGCGGCGACACTTCGCACCATGCTCTCTCGGAGCTCCCGCTTCTCCTGGCTCGCCGAACTTGTCGACACGGTGGGGCCCGATCCGACCCGCCTGCTCGACGTCATGAGCGCAGCACAGCGCCGCGCGCTCGCGGCCGTGATAGGCGAAATCCGGAACGCGCCCGGCACCGTGGCCGGCAGCACCATGGCCACCTTCACCCCGGACCCGACACCGACCTTGCGCGTCACGGCGGGACTGGACGGCGAGCGCCGACACGGGCTGCGGCCCGCCGCGTACAGGGCCGTACTGAGTTCGGTCTTCGCCTCGGCCACTGTCGACCTCTCCCCCACCGCCGTCGTCATCGGCGTGGACCTGACACCGACGAACGACGACCGGACCCGATCACGGCTCGGCAGATTACTGGCACGTTAAGGACCTGTAAATGATCGCTACTCACGGCGATCTGAGGCCTCTCTCCCTGCCAGCATCGGGATGTGAACACCACACCCGAATCCGAGGTGCGCGAAGAGATCGCACCGCACGTCGTCGTCCTCTTCGGTGCAGCGGGCGACCTCGCACGCCGCAAACTCCTGCCCGGGCTGGCACACCTCGTGCTGTCGGCACTCGCACCCGACATCCGTGTCGTCGGGACATCCCTCGAAGACCACACGGACGAGTCCTTCCGTGAGATGGCCCTCGATGCGGTCGCGCAGTTCTCCACGCGGCCCCTCACCGACCAGCAGAAGAAGGTCTTCGCAACGCGACTCACCTACGTGCCCACCGGCAGTGGGCCGGATGCCCTCGCCAAGGCCGTCCACAAGGCCGAGAAAACCCTGGGGCCCGACACCAGGAGGCTCCACTACCTGAGCGTGCCGCCACGGGCAGCACTCGCCGTCATCAAGACCCTCGAGCAAGCGGGACTCGTCGAGGGTTCCCGCGTCATCATGGAGAAGCCGTTCGGCACCGACCTCGCCAGTGCGATCGACCTCAACGCGCAGGTGCACGAGGTGTTCGACGAGTCCCAGATCTTCCGGATCGACCACTTCCTCGGCAAGGAGCCGGCGCAGAACATCCTCGCGTTCCGCTTCGCCAACGGGCTCTTCGAGCCGATCTGGAACCGCAACTTCATCGACCACGTGCAGATCGACGTGCCCGAGAAACTCAACCTCAACGGCCGCGCCGGGTTCTACGAGGCGACCGGCGCCTACCGCGACATGGTCGTGACACACCTGTTCCAGGTGCTCGCGTTCATGGCGATGGAGCCGCCGACAGCGCTCGAGCCGCGCGCCATCAGCGAGGAGAAGAACAAGGTCTTCCGCTCGATGCAGCCCCTGGAGCCAGAGAACGTGGTTCGCGGCCAGTACGGCGGCTACCGCGACGAGGACGGCGTCGACCCGGAGTCCGAGACCGAGACCTTCGTGGCGCTCAAGGTCTTCATCGACAACTGGCGGTGGGCCGGGGTGCCGTTCTACCTGCGGACGGGCAAGCGGATGGCGGAGGGCCAGCGCATCATCTCGATCGCCTTCCACGAACCCCCGAAGAGCATGTTCCCTGCCGGCTCGGGAATCGGAGAACACGGCCCCGACCACCTGACCTTCGACCTTGCCGACGCCTCGAAGGTGTCGCTCTCGTTCTACGGCAAGCGCCCGGGACCGGGCATGAAGCTCGACAAGCTGTCGATGCAGTTCTCGCTGAGCGAGGTCGACCAGGTCGGCGACGTGCTGGAGGCGTACGAGCGACTCATCCTCGACGCGATGCGCGGCGACCACACCCTCTTCACGACAGCAGCCGACATCGAGAGGCTCTGGGAGGTCTCGGCCCCGCTGCTCGAGAATCCCGGAAAGGTGCGCCCCTACTTCCCCGGAACCTGGGGGCCCGACGCCATCCACCAGCTCATCGCGCCCCACGCGTGGCGTCTGCCGTTCGAGAGGGCGTGGCGGGAGAAGAAGTAACGTGGGCGCATGAGCGGTAGCATCCTCGTCCTCCCCGGCGGCGGCTATGCGCGGCTTGCTCCCCACGAGGGCGAGCCCGTGGCCGAGTGGCTGCGCGGGCTGGGGTGGGATGCCAGGGTCGTGGAGTATCCCGTGGGCACGCGGCATCCCGGACCCCTCAAGGCGGTGCAGCGTGAGATCGCCGTCGAGCGCGCTGCGGGACACGACGTGGTCGCGGTGCTCGGGTTCTCGGCGGGTGGGCACCTCGCCGGGCACGCTGCACTGATGACGCCCGGAGTCGACTTCGCGGTGCTGTGCTACCCGGTCGTGAGCATGGAGGCGCGGACCCATCGGGGATCGCGCGACAATCTGCTCGGGCCCCGACCCTGGCCGTGGGCGAAGCGCGCGCTGTCGCTCGATCGGATGGTGACATCCGATGCGCCGCCCATGTTCATCTGGACGACCGGGGAGGATGCCTCGGTCGAGCCGGTCGACCACAGCTACCGGCTCGGTGCGGCGTTGGCCCGCCACGGTGTGCCGTACGACCTGCATGTCTTCGCCGACGGCGGCCACGGTCTCGGCTTCGCGGAGGGCCTCCCCGCGTCCGCGTGGCGCGCGCTCTGCGAGCGCTGGCTGGAGGACCGCCGTGCACCCTAACCCCCGACACACCTCACAAACAGCGCGCTGATGTACGACCGGCGCGAATATGTGCACGCAGCTCGTACACCAGCGCGCTGTTTGCGAGGTGGCGTGGGTGGTGATCAGAGGAGCTAAGACGCGCGGGCCCAGGATGCTCGGTCCCAGGCGCTGCTACGCGTCGAACTCCTCGAGCACGAACAGCGGGATCTCGCGCTCCGTCTTCTGCTGGTAGTCGGCGTAGGGCGGGTACGCCGCAACGGCCCGCTCCCACCAGATCGCGCGCTCGTCGCCGCTGATCTCACGCGCCAGGTAGTCCTTCTTGACCGGCCCGTCCTGCAGCTCGACGTGCGGCTGCTTGACGATGTTGTAGTACCAGACGGGGTTCTTGGGTGCGCCCCCGAGGGATGCCACGACGGCGTACACCCCGTCGTGCTCGACACGCATGAGGGCGGTCTTGCGCAGCATCCCGGACTTGGCTCCGACCGTGGTCAGCACGATGACGGGCATGCCGCGAAGGTCGCCGCCCTCGGCGCCTCCGGTTGCCTCATACTTCTCGGCCTGCTCGCGGGCCCAGTCTGACGTGCTCGGTGCGTATTCTCCCTGAAGTGGCATGCTTCCAGCGTAACCGCCGGGTGAGAGCGCACCTGTGGCTAGTGCCGTCGCCAGCACTGGTCAGAACTGCGTTCTCGGCAGCTCAACAGCGCTCGTGGACGGGTCTTCAGCCGCGATCCTGCACCCACAGTGGCGCCTCGCCCGGCGCGAGGATGCGCACGCTCGGGTCCTCGTCGATCGCCGTCTCGGCACCCGCCGGGTTGTACGTGACGAGGATGTGCAGCGGCACCCACCCGGTGTTGTACGTCGAGTGCAGCGCGTCGCGAGGCACGTAGATACCGTCGCCCGCCGCGATCGCGAACTCGCCGGAGTCACCCACGGTCTGCGTTCCCGTGCCCGAGACCACGTAGATCGTCTCCTCGGCGTCAGGATGCGTGTGCCGCTCGTGACCCTTGCCCGGGTACACGACCACCTCGCACATCGTGATGCCCGTGCCGGGGTCGGTCTCGGGCGAGACCAACCACTTGATGGTTCCCCAGTCGAGCACGCGGGTAGGCACGTCGTCGGGCTTCGTCATCACGCCTCCCCAGTGAACGAGATCGCCTTGAACTCCTCGATCTGCTCACGGATGCCACGTTCCGTGGGCAACCGCTCCGCCGAGGAGGCCCCGTAGAAACCGTGCACACCCGTCGTGTTCTGCAGCACGTACGCGGCATCCGCCGGCTCCGCGATGGGACCACCGTGGCAGATGACGAGCACGTCCGGGTTGATCGCGGTCGCGGCATCCGCGATCTCCTGCACGCGGCCCACCGACTCCTCGAGAGTCACGGCCGTCGTCTTCGCGCCGATCGTGCCCATCGTCGTGAGGCCCATGTGCGCGACGACGATGTCGGCCCCGGCCTCGGTCATGGCGACAGTCGACTCGAGGTCGAAGACGTACGGCGTCGTGAGCAGGTCGCGCTCCGCCGCGAGCCGCACCATGTCGACCTCGAGCGAGTAGCTCATACCCGTCTCCTCGAGGTTCTGGCGGAACAGCCCGTCGATCAGTCCGACGGTCGGGAAGTTCTGCACTCCCGTGAACCCCATGCGCTTGAGGTCGTCGAGGAAGTGCCCCATGACGCGGAACGGGTCCGTGCCATTGACACCCGCTATGACGGGGGTGTCCTGCACGATCGGCAGCACCTCGCGCGCCATGTCGACGACGACCTGGTTCGCGTCGCCATAGGCGAGAAGGCCACTGAGCGAGCCTCGGCCGGCCATCCGGTAGCGCCCCGAGTTGTAGATGATGATCATGTCGACGCCGCCGGCCTCCTCGGACTTCGCCGAGATACCCGTACCCGCTCCGGCCCCGATGATGGGCTTGCCGGCCGCGACCTGGGCGCGGAGGCGTTCGAGGGCGGTTGTCCTGTCGATCATGCTTCTCCTTGGTGTTCTCTGATGAGGGCGTGGAGCGAGTCCGCCGCCTGGTGGGCCAGTGTCTCGTCGTTGATGTGGTCGTCGCTCACGATGACCGGGATGCCACCTGCCGCCTCGATTACGGCGTCGAACAGCGCCTCGTCCGCTGCCTCGTCGCGGAACGGCATCCCGTCAGCGTCGAGCGCCGAGACGCCGCCGCGCGGAACGATGAGCACCGTGCGCGCCTGCCCGGCGAGCTTGTTGCCGAGGCGTCTGCCGAGCTCGGCGCTCTCCTCGACGGTCGTGCGCATGAGGGTGATCGTCGGGTTGTGCACGTACAGCAGCCGGTCGTCGAAGTGGCCCGGCACCGACTCGCGCGGGCCGAAGTTGACCATGTCGAGGGCACCGAGGCTCACGACCTGGGGGATTCCGGCTGCCGCTGCCGCGGTCACGCGGTCGGGGCCCGCACTCAGGATGCCCCCCACGAGGTCGTCGGCGAGCTCCGTCGTCGTGAGGTCGAGCACACCCGCGAGAAGGCCCGAGCGTGCGAGCGACTCGAGCGCGCGACCTCCCGACCCCGTGGCATGGAACACAAGCACCTCGTACCCGAGCTGCTCGAGACGTTGGCGCGCGGCATCCACTGCGGGCGTCGTGACGCCGAACATGGATGCCGCGATGAGCGGCCGGTCGTCGGACTCCTCGGGGTCGGCCTCCCTGGCCGCATGGGCGCTGGCCATTCCCGCGATCGCCGCGGCCGCGTTGCCGAGCACCACGCGGGACACCTGGTTGATGCCGGCGATGTCCACGACGGAGTACATGAGCGTGACGTCGCTGGCGCCCACGTACGGCGAGACGTCACCGGACGCCATCGTCGAGACGATCAGCTTCGGCAGCCCGATGGGCAGATCGCGCACGGCCCTGGCAGCGATGGATGACCCGCCGCTACCGCCGAGCGCGAGCACCCCGTTGAGGCGACCCTCCTCGAGGAGGTGCTGCGTGATCGCGGCGGCACCCTCGCCCATCACGGTGACGGCGGCACCGCGATCGTTCGCCGCGATGAGCGTCTCGATGTCGCTGCCCGCGGCGCGAGCCAGCGCCTCGCGGGGGAAGTCGATCTCAGCGTCGAAGCCCTCGGGGTCGTGGGTTCCTGCGTCGAGGATCACGACGTCGACACCACTCTCGGCGAGCCTGTCGGCCATCCAGC
The DNA here is from genome assembly GCF_013410945.1 of Leifsonia sp. AK011. NCBI lineage: Bacteria > Bacillati > Actinomycetota > Actinomycetes > Micrococcales > Microbacteriaceae > Leifsonia > Leifsonia sp. AK011. The sequence continues at coordinate 340,066 of NZ_JACCCH010000001.1, forward strand.
GGTACTCGGAACCCTTGGTGTCGAGCGTGCCGACAAGAGCCACGATGGCGTGTGTCACGACGCTCCTCTCTCCGTTGGTTGAGGAGCGACCGAAGGTCGCGTCTCGAAACCAAGCCTACGTACTACGTCGGTCGCGCTTCGAGACGCTCGCTGCGCGAGCTCCTCAGCGAGCGGGTCAGTGCAACTGGCTGAAGGCCTCCGCCTTGCTCGTCGAGCCCGCGACGAGCAGAGTGTCGCCCTCCTCGATCATGGTGTCGGCCGTGGCGTAGTTCCAGCGGCCACCGAGCCTGCGCACCGCGACCACGGTGACACCGAACTTGGTGCGGACCCCGGCATCCGTCAGGTTCTTGCCGATCGTGCTGGGCGGCGGCGCCATCTTGATGAGCGAGAAGTCGTCGCCGATCTCGAGGAAGTCCTGCATCGACCCCCGCACGAGGTGCGCAACACGACGCCCCATGTCACCTTCCGGGAAGACGACGTGCTTGACACCCAGCTGCTCGAGGATGCGCCCGTGCTGCGCACTGACGGCCTTCACCCAGAGGTGTTCGATGTTGAATCCGAGCAGGATCGAGGTGGTCAGGATGCTCGACTGCACGTCGTGCCCGATCGCAACCACCACGCGGTCGAACTCCGGCAGTGCGAGCTGCCGCAGCGCCTCCTCCTTGGTGGAGTCGGCCTGCACCACGTGGGTGAGCTGGCCGTTGAGCTCCTGCACGATGTCCTCGCGGAAGTCGATGCCGAGCACCTCGGTTCCGCTGGCCATGAGTTCGAGCGCAAGGGCGCGACCGAAGCGACCCATACCGATGACGGCGACGGAGTCGGCCCTCGCGACGCGACCGGCATCGGACTGTGAGTGTGACTTAGCCAATGATCGGCCTTTCCTTGGGGAGTTGGTAGAGCACCTCGCGCTCTCGCAGCGCGAGCGCCGAGGCGAAGGTGATGGGGCCGAGACGGCCGACGATCATGAGCAGGCAGAGCAGCAATTGCGCGGCGAGCGGCAGCTCCTTGGTGATACCCGTGGAGAGCCCGACGGTGCCGAACGCCGACACCGTCTCGAAGAGCACAGGGCTGAGCGGGAGATCGGAGAGGAGCATGATCGCGACGGTGCACGCGGTGACGAGACCGGTGGCGAGCAGCACGACGGAGATCGCCTGGCGGTGCACCGCTCGCGAGAGGCGCTTGCCGAGAACGTTGACGACACCCTCGCCCCGCACCTCGGCCAGGAGGATGAAGAGCAGAACAGCGAACGTCGTCACCTTGATGCCGCCCGCGGTGCCCGCGGGGCCTCCGCCGATGAACATGAGCGCGGTCATGCCGAAGAGGGTCGAGTCATCCGCCGCCGCGATGTCGATCGAGTTGAACCCGGCGGTGCGGGTCTGCACGGATTGGAAGAACCCGGCGAGGATGCGCGCCGGCCAGGCGAGCGACCCGAGTGTGGCCGGGTTGTTCCACTCGATGGCCGTGATGTAGACGGTGCCCGCGAGCAGGAGAACGGGTGTCGCCCAGACGACGATGCGGGTGTTCATGCTCCAGCGCAGCGGGCGGCCCCAGTACTTGCGCAGCTGCAGGATCACCGGGAAGCCGAGGCCACCGAGGATGATCGCGACGCAGAGCGAGAGCGAGACGACCGGGTCTGCGACGTAGCTCATCATGTTGTCGCTGAAGAGAGCGAACCCGGCGTTGTTGAACGACGAGATGCCGTGGAAGATGCCGATCCAGGCGGCCTCGAGCGGATTGCGGCCGTAGTGCAGCCAGAACCAGAGGAAGAGTACGAGCGCGACGGCGGCTTCGATGAGGAGCGAGATCCTCAGCACTCCCAGCACGAGTGACTTGATGTCGGCCAGGTCGAGAGCTCGTGACTCGGCGGCCGTCGTGATGCGGGACGCGAGCGAGAGCCGCCCCATGACGGTGACGCCGATGATCGACGCGAACGTCATGACCCCGAGGCCGCCGACCTGGATCAGCACGAGGATGACGACCTGCCCGAACGGGGACCAGAACGTGGGGGTGTCGACGATGATGTGCCCGGTCACGCAGATCGCCGAGACGGCGGTGAAGAAGGCCTCGATGAAGGATGCTCCGCCCGGGCCGGTCTTGGCGATCGGGAGCATGAGCAGCCCAGTGCCGAGGAGGATGCCCACGACGAAACCGCCCAGGGTCCACTGGGCGGGACGAAGGCGGCGGCGCAGGCGGTTCACACGCGCGAGGCGGAGTCAGTCACGAGGGGCCACGGTACCGCAGGCTGTGCTGTCCCGCTAGCGCCAGACCTTGCGGAGGATGCCACGCCCGCGGCGCGCTCGGATCCGGGCTCGCTGCGGCGCGTCATCCTCCGCAACGTCGGTGGCTGCCCGCCGGAACGGGGGACAGCGCTGGCGTCGGAGCTACAACGGGCCGAGGAGGTTTGCCGCCACCGTGCTGTGGACCGACTCGGTGTCGCTCGGGTGGTAGATACCGGCGAGCACGTCGCGCTGGAGGCGGGCGAGTTCCGAGGAGCTGCGGTATCCGCCTCCGCCCGCCGAGCGCATGGCCTGGTCGACGACGTACCGTGCCGTCTCGGTGGCGCGATGCTTGACGCCGACGAGGAGGCGGAACCAGTCGGCACCGTGATCGGCGAGCTCGTCGACATCCCGGGCCAGGGTCTCGATCTGAGGCGCCAGGGCGTCGAGGGCAAGTGCGGCGTCGGCGACGCGCCACCGGAAGTCCGGGTCCTTGTCGTAGGTCTGCCCGGTCTTCAGGCTCGTGCGCTTCTTCACGGCCTCGACCGCGAGCTCGAGGGCGCGGTCGGCGATGCCCGCGTAGACACTGCCGATGAGGAGGAGGAAGTTCGAGAAGATACCGAAGATGAACGGGTCGGCGTTCGGACCCACCGGCAGGATGCGGGCAACCCGAGCCTCGGGAACGAAGGCGCCCTCGAGCACCGTGCTGTGGCTCTGGGTCGCACGCATGCCGAGGGTGTCCCAGTCGTCCTTGGAGCGCCAGCCGGGGGTGTCTCGCGTGATGAAGCCGTGGATGAGACGGTCGCCCTCCGGCCCGCTCTGCTTTCCGAAGATGCCGAGCCGGGTCCACGCTGGCGCGAGGGAAGTGAAGATCTTCGTGCCCGTGAACGCGTAACCGCCTTCGACGGTCTCAGCTGTCGTGAGCGAGTCCCAGAGCACGAGATCGTTGCCCTGCTCGCTGTTACCGAAGGCAAAGAGCTCACCGGATGCCGCGTCATCCAGTACCCACTGGAGGGAGGTGTCTCCGCGATCCTTCAGCACCCGCGCGACGCCCACCCAGACGAGGTGCATGTTGATGGCGAGCGCCGTGGCCGGGGCGTAGGCAGCGAGCATCCGCTGGTCACGGGCCGTCTCGAGGAGGCTCCGCGGCGCGAGGTAGCCAGCGGCGCGCAGGTCGTCGAGGTCCTCCTGGAAGAACGCGTTGTCGCGGTCGTAGCCAGCCGCCCGCGAGCGGATCCGCTGCAGCAGTTCCTCGGTGAGCACGGTCATGGCATAACGCTACGCCTCATGGCCCTCAGCACCCGAGCAGTCGACCGACAGCGGCGAGCGCGAACCACTCGTGCCACCGGTCAGAGGGTCGCCGCTTCGGTGAACTCGCTCGTCACGAGGGCAGGGTCGACCAGTTCTCCCCCCTCGGTCACGAAGACAAGATGCACCGGCGCGCCCGTCGACCGATCGACGAATCGCGCCGTCGGTCCCTCGGGCAGGCGGCGGTGGGCGTCGCCCCACTCGGTGAGGGCCGCGAGCACCGGGCGGAGGTCGCGGCCAGCATCCGTCAGCACGTACTCCTCCCGCTCGCGGGAGTTCTCGTCGCGATAGGCGCGCTTGGCCATGACCCCGTTGTCCACGAGGACGGTCAGCCGAGCGGCGAGGATGTCGCGCGCGACACCCAGCGCGTCCCGGAATTCGCTGAACCGGGTCCTGCCCCGGAAGGCCTCTCGCAGGATCAGCAGCGTCCACTTCTCGCCGACGACCTCGAGGGTCCTCGCAATGGAGCATCGTGCGTTGAATTCGGAGGGGTCCATGTCCACATCCTACGTGAGTTGGAGATTCCTACCTAGGGTGCTAGGTTGTGACTTCCAACTCAGCTAGGAGCAGTCATGATCGCAGGAGCAGTAGTCCTCGTTACCGGAGCCAACGGGGGACTCGGTGTCGAGTTCGTCCAGCAGGCCCTCGACCGCGGTGCGGCCAAGGTCTACGCGACCGCGCGAACGCCGCGCACGTGGAGCGATGAGCGCGTCGTTCCGCTCGCGCTCGACGTCACCGACGAGGCCTCTGTTGCCGAGGTCGCGGGAGTCGCCGCCGACACGACGATCGTGATCAACAATGCGGGTATCGGCGGGGACGCGCCCATCGCCACCGGGGACATCGCGGACATCCGCGCCACCTTCGAGACCAACGTGTTCGGGGCGATCAACGTGGCCCGCGCCTTCGCCCCCGTGCTCGCTCGCAACGGCGGGGGCGCCCTCGTGGATGTGCACTCCCTGCTCAGCTGGCTCGGCGTGGCCGGTGCCTACAGCGCGTCGAAGGCCGCCTTCTGGTCGATCACCAACTCCCTGCGCCTGGAGCTCGCGCCCGCCGGGACGCACGTGATGGGCCTCCACCTCGGCTACACGGACACCCCCATGGTGACCAACGTGGCTGCACCCAAGAACGACCCGGCCGACGTGGTGCGCCAGGCCTATGACGGACTCGAGCTCGGCGAGTACGAGGTGCTCGCCGACGAAGCCTCGGCGCGCGTCAAGCAGGGGCTGGCCGCACCGATCACCGCTCTGTACCCGCAGCTGGCGGGCTAGAGCGCGCCCGCGATCGCGCGCACGCCAGCCTCGACCTCGGCGAAGCTCGTCGAGAGCGGCGACAGCCCGAGACGGATGCCGTCCGGCCTCCGGAAGTCCGGGATCACGCCGGCCGACCACAGTGCGGGCATGATGTCGGCGAATCGCGGGTGGTCGATCGTGATGTGGCCGCCACGGCGGGACGCATCGCGCGGGGAGGCGAGCGCGGCATCCGGGAGCAGGTCGTCGACGAGGGCTATCGCGTGCTCGGTGAGGGCCACGGACTTGGCGCGCACGGCGTCGAGCCCGACCTCGCCGAGGAGCGCGATCATGTCGCGCATCGGCTGCATGCCGATGACGGGTGGCGTTCCGCTCAGGAAGCCCCGGATGCCCGCCGCGGCCTCGTAGCCCTGGCCCATCTCGAACGGGGTCGCCGAACCCAGCCACCCCTGGATCGGCTGGCGCAACTCCGCCTGCAGTTCCCGTCGCACGTAGAGGAATGCCGGTGCACCGGGGCCACCGTTGAGGTACTTGTATCCGCAGCCCACGGCAAGGTCGACGCCCCACTCGTCGAGAGGCGTGGGAACGACACCGACGGAGTGGGAGAGGTCCCAGATGACGAGGCCGCCGGCGCCGTGGACCACCGCCGTGACGGCGGGGATATCGGCCAGCCACGCGGAGCGGTAGGCGACCGAACTGAACAGCGCCACTGCTGTGTGAGGCCCCACCGCGTTGGCGACGAGCTCGGGCGTCACTCCCCCATCGTGCGGCGTTTCGATCCAGCGAACCGTGAGGCCGCGGTCGCGGGCGATGCCCTCGACGATGTAGCGGTCGGTGGGGAAGTTCTCGCGGTCGATGACGATCTCGGTGCGCCCCGGTCGAGCATCCAGCGCAGCTCGCACGAGCTTGTAGAGCACGACGGTTGTGGAGTCCGCGATGGCCACCTGGCCCGCGGCGGCACCCAGGGCCACACGACCGAGTTCGTCGCCGATGTCGAGGGGGAGTTGCATCCACCCCTCGTCCCAGCCGCGGATGAGCCTTCCGCCCCAGTCCTCGCGCGTGAAGGTCGCGAGCCTCTCGACGGATGCCTTCAGCGGACGACCCAGCGAGTTGCCGTCGAGGTACGCCACAAGCCCGTCACTCTCGACGAACCGATCGCGGTAGCCCGCGAGCGCATCAGCAGAGTCCATCTCCGAGGTAAGCCGATCGGCCCCTGTAGCAGGGTCCGGAGGGGCCGAATCGCTTACCTCGGGAGACACGGTCAGCCGACCTGGGAGCGGGCGGCATCGAGAACGTCGAGCACGGCGATCGTGTCGTCCAGCCCGTGGAGAGGTGACTCGGTGAGGCCGTCCGCGATGTGCTGCGCAACGGCGACGGCCTGGTAGCAGAGGCCGTCGCGCCACGCGAAGCCGTTGGGGTCGCTGTACTCCGCGACCACCTTCTCGTCGACGAGCACCCGGAACGAGCTCGGGCCCATGAACTCGTGCGGGTAGTCGATGCGCGCCGCGGTGCCGCTGATGGTCGCGGCGAGAGGGGTTGCCACGAGCATGCTCGTCGTGAGCACCGCCTGGGCGCGATCGGCGTAGTCCAGGATGATGGCAGCCTGCGCGTCCACGCCCGTGCTCGTGAGCGAGCCGCTGGCGGTCACCCGCTGCGGCGCCCCCTTCACGAAGTGCGCGAACCACGCCGGGTACACGCCCACATCGAGCAGCGCCCCGCCACCGAGCGCGGGGTTGTAGGCGCGGCCGTTCGGGTCGGTGTCGAAGACCGCACCGAAATCGGCGGTGACCGTGAGCACGTCGCCGAGTGCACTGTCGCGCAAAAGCGCGTCGACGACGGTGGTCTGCGGCAGGAACCGCGACCACATCGCCTCCATCGCGAAGACTCCCGCCGCGCGTGCGGCGTCCGCGAGCGTGCGAGCCTCAGCAGCGCTGATACCGATCGGCTTCTCCACGAGCACGTGTTTGCCCGCGGCGATCGCGAGCAACGCGAGCTTCAGGTGCTCGGTGTGCGGCGGCGCGATGTACACGACATCGACGGTGGGGTCGGCGACGAGCTGCTCATAGGACCCGTACGCCTGGGGGATCCCGTGCTTGTCGGCGAACGCCTGCGCGCGCTCGAGGGACCTCGAGGCGACGGCGACAACCCGCTGGTCGGTGTGGCTGCGGAGGGCGGAGGTCCAGTCATCCGCGATCCCGCCGGGAGCCAGGATGCCCCAGCGCTGCACCGGCCCGCCGCGAAGAGGAGTGTGGGTCGAGGGAGGCAGGATCATGCAACGACCCTACTTGCCCGTGCGTTGCCCAGTTCAGCCAGTGTTGCGTCGCGCGCACTGGCCGAACTGGGCAACTCACGGGAGGGGGACATGCGACACGCCGCACCGATTCTGGGTCAGGTGCGGCGTGTCGGTCTGGATGCGTACATCCCGGCCCGCGGGATGCACGGGGTCAGCGTGTCGCGAGAAGCTCGAGCTCCTCCTTGAGCTGTGCGACCGCCCAGTCGATGTCCTCCTCGGAGACGACGATCGGCGGGGCGAAACGGATGGTCGAACCGTGGGTGTCCTTGACGAGGATGCCGCGATCCATGAGCAGCTCGCACACCTCCCGCCCGGTCGCGAGGGCGGGGTCGATGTCCACTCCCGCCCAGAGGCCTGCGCCGCGCACGGCGGTGACCCCGTGGCCGATGAGCGCGTTCAATCCGGAGTGCAGGCGCTCCCCGAGCTCGTTCGCGCGCTGCTGCATCTCGCCGGTCGCGAGCAGCTCAACCACGGCGTGCCCGACGGCCGCCGCGAGGGGGTTGCCGCCGAACGTCGATCCGTGCTCGCCCGGCTGGAGCACCCCGAGGATGTCGGAGTTGCCGACCACGGCACTCACGGGCACGATTCCGCCGCCGAGCGCCTTGCCGAGCAGGTAGAGGTCGGGCACGACTCCCGAGCGGTCGCACGCGAAGGTCGTGCCGGTGCGGCCGAGGCCCGACTGGATCTCGTCGGCGATCATGAGCACGTTCCTGCGCCGCGTGATCTCGCGCACCGCCGGGAGGTAGTCGGCGGGCGGAACGAGGATGCCCGCCTCGCCCTGGATCGGCTCGAGAAGTACCGCGACCGTCGTCTTGTCGATGGCGGCCTCGAGTGCTTCCGCGTCCCCGTAGGGGACGACGACGAAGCCGGGCGTGAACGGACCGAAATCGGCGCGCGCCTGTTCGTCGGTCGAGAAGCTCACGATCGTCGTGGTGCGTCCATGGAAGTTGCCGTCCATCACGATGATCGTCGCCTGGCCCTGCGGCACGCCCTTGACCCGGTAGCCCCAGGCCCGAGCGACCTTCACGGCGGACTCGACGGCCTCAGCACCCGTGTTCATCGGCAGCACCATGTCCTTGCCGGCGAGCTGCGCGAGCGCCTCGGCGAACGGCTCGAGTCGGTCGTTGTGGAAGGCACGACTCGTGAGGGTGATGCGATCGAGTTGCTCCTTGGCTGCGGCGATGAGCGCGGGATGTCCGTGGCCGAAGTTCACCGCGGAGTACGCCGCGAGGCAATCGAGGTACCGGCGGCCGGTGACATCCGTCACCCAGGCTCCCTCGCCGGACGCCACGACCACCGGCAGGGGATGGTAGTTGTGGGCGAGGTGCACGTCGGGGTCGGCTGTCTGGAGCTGACCCTTCAGGGGACGCCGCTGGTTGAGGGACGTCATCGGCGCAGTTCCAGGGTGCAGCACTTGACACCGCCGCCGCCGAGCAGGAGCTCGGAGAGGTCCACGCCTATGGGGTTGTAGCCGCGCTCGCGCAGCTGGCGCTCGAAGTCCTTGGCGCGCGAAGCGATCACGACGTTGTAGCCGTCGCTGAACGAGTTCAGCCCGAGCACCGCGGCATCCTCTTCCGTGACGAGGATCGCATCGGGGTAGCGCTCGCGCAGGATCTCGAGCGACGGCTCGTCGAACGCGGCCGGAAGGTAGGCAATGTTGGCCGGTGCAGTGCCGCGGCCGTCATCGAGCACCGCGATCGCGGTGTCGAGGTGGTAGAAGCTGGGGTTGACGAGCTGGAGGGACACGACCTCGCGCCCGAAGATGCTCGCGAGCTCCTGGTGGCTGTTGCTCGCACTGCGGAAGCCCTGGCCCGCGAGGATCACGTCGCCGACGAGCAGGAAGTCACCCTCGCCCTCGTTGACCTCGACCGGCCGGTGCACCTCATAGCCCTGGGCTGCGAACCAGTCCATATAGGCGGGGCCCTCCGGCTGACGCTCGGCGTAGGTGAAACTCGCGCCATAGGCCTTGCCGTCGAGCACGAATCCGCCGTTTGCGGCGTAGACCATATCGGGCAGGCCCTCGACGGGGTCGATGAGCTGAACGTCGAAGCCGAGATCGAGGTAGGTGCGGTACAACACCTCCCACTGGGCGACCGCGGTGGCGGTGCTCGTCGGGTCCTCCGGGTGCATCCAGGGGTTGATCCGGTAGCTCACCGTGAAGTGCTCGGGGCGGCACATGAGTACCGACTTGCGTGAGGGAGTACGCTGCACGGGGGATGCTGCGGGTTCAGTCATGGTCATGAACCCAGTGTTTCACGCACCTATCCGCAATGTCAGAGCTTTAGGCGCAGCAAACGCGCGCCTAATAGTGGCATCGCACAATAATCGGTCGTACACTGTGGCAATGGACAGCCTCGATCACGGCATCATCGATCTCCTCCGCCAGAACGCCCGCGCGGGTTACGCGGATATCGGCGGCGTGGTGGGGCTCTCGGCCTCCGCCGTTAAGCGTCGCGTTGACCGGCTCGTGGCGGATGGAGTCATCCGTGCGTTCACGATCCAGGTCGACCCCACCGTCGACGGCATGGGCACAGAGGCCTACGTCGAGCTGTTCTGCCGCGGCACGGTTGCCCCCGAGGAGCTCAAGCGCATCCTCACGGGCGTGCCGGAGGTCGTGGATGCCGGTACCGTGACGGGTTCCGCGGATGCCATCGTGCACATGCGCTCCCGCGATATCGCCTCACTCGAGCTCGCGCTGGAACGCGTCAGGAACGCCCCGAACGTGGACCACACGCGCAGCGCGATCGTGCTGTCCCGTCTCATCCACCGCAATCACGACTAGGACAGCTCCGTGACCGATTCCTGGCGGCGACCGGCGACGCAGAGCGCCATCACCTTCGAGATCGACCCGCAGGGCGCCGCGCCGCCCTTCGAGCAGATCAAGGCGCAGCTCGTGGCCCGGGTCTCGGAGGGCGAGCTCATCGCCGGCACCAAGCTCCCGGCCGTGCGCCAGCTCGCGACCGACCTCGGCATCGCGCCGAATACCGTCGCGCGTGCCTACCGCGAGCTCGAAGCCGACGGCTTCGTCGAGACCCGCGGACGCAACGGCACCGTCATCAAGGCGCGACCCGGCGACGCGGATGCCCTCCTCCAGGTCGCGGCGACCGAGTACGCCGCGCGGGCCGCCGCCCTCGGGGTTGCCCCGGAGCAGGCGCTCGCGTACGTGACCGCGGCGCTGCGCGCCTAAGCCGAGGCCGAGCTCCGCTCCACCCACTCGATGAGGGTGCGGTAGCTGTCATCCACCCGGGTCGATCCGCGCGTGATGAAGAAGTCGAGGTAGAGGCCGAGCAGGGTGGCGACGATAAGGCGCCCCTCGCGGGTCGCACGCTCGGCGTCGAGGCCCTCGTGCATTCCGAGCGCTGTGAGACCCGCCGCGAAGGTGTCGAGGTCGGAGTTGAGCGCCGAGATCTCGAGATCGGGGTTCTCGGCCGCGGCGTTCGAGAGCGTGAAGAGCAGCTGCGTCTGGAGGCGGTTGTTGGGGTCGCGGAACTGTTCCCACGTCCAGCGGATGGCCTCCGCTCGACTCGCGGGGCGGCGTCCGCCGAATTGCGCGATGTACTCGATGCTCAGCTGCCGCATCACGTAGCCGAGGAGTTGCTCGCGCGTTCCGAAGTAGTAGCCGAGCATGCGGTGGCTTGTGCCTGCGCCCTGGGCCAGCTGTCGGAGCGAGAGGTCGACGCGGCCCTCGGCACGGATATGGGCGAGCACCTTCAGGAGCAGGTCGTGGGCGCGGCTTCCGGGAACAGGCATCCCGTCGTTCGGTACCTGTGCCGAGCCATCCACTGATTAAGGGTACGCGACGACGCTTGACCAAATCTTTCCCAGTGGAACATACTGTGCTCATGTTCGGTATCGGCAAGAAGGCCTGGGAGCCCGCAGAGGCGACGATCGTGCTCGTCAACATCAAGAAGGTGTCGAGCGACGGGCTCACGCCGACGCGCGAATGGGCCGCCGACGTACGCCGCGCCGACGGATCGGTCACGCGCGCGAAGATCGACGAGCCGCGCTGGGTGACCGACTTCTGGCCTCCGGACGCCGGTAACGTCGTCAAGGTCGAGATCGATCCGGCATCGGGTGCCGTGCGCTTCGACGTGAAGAACGACCCCCAGCTGTCGGTCAAGGGACGCGAGAAGGCCCAGTCCGATGCGTTCAAGGCCGCCCTCGGCGAGTAACGCTAGATCTCGAGCGAGATCATCGCCCGGTCGGGGTTGCCGAAACGGTGCGCGGTGACCGTGACCGACTGCTCGCGCAGGAACGGCAGGAGCTCGATGCGGCCCTCTGTCGTCACGGGCCCCGCATAAATCGCCACGTCGGGTGATCCGCCCGTGGCCTCCGCAAGAGCCCTGGCATCGCCGCCGACGAGACGCACGCGACCGGTGAGGCGGGGCGCACGCGCGAGGAACGCGGCATCCGTCTCGATCGCGACGTCGCGCACCCGTGCTGACGGGTTCGCCGTCGAGAAGGACTGCACGAGGGCCGCGGGGAGCGGCAGTGCAGAGCTGATCGTGACGAGCGCGCCCGCGCGGGATGCCGCGGCGATGAGTCGCACGAGGTGCCCGAGCGACTCCCCCTCAGACAGCCGCAGCGTCACTTCGGCTGGTCGGTAGCGCAGCACGTTCCGTTCGACGCCGAGGTTCGAGACATCCCTGGCGACACCGAGCTCGGACGCCCAGGCCCTCTCGTCGCTCTGGGCGGCACGGCGCACGCGATCGAACTCGGGGAAGTCGAGGCCGGTCTGGCCGTGGCGGATGACCTCGGCGACACTCGCGGAGACACCCTTGAGCGTGATGTTGGCGACGGGCTCCTTCTCGATGGACTCCCACCGGCCGAGAGTGAGCACGTAGTTGGGTCCGCCGGCCTTGGCGCCCGTTCCGACGGTTGAGCGCTTCCAGCCGCCGAACGGCTGGCGCTGCACGATCGCGCCCGTGATTCCGCGGTTGACGTAGAGGTTGCCGGCCTGGACACGGTCGAGCCAGCGGGAGACCTCGGCGGGATCGAGCGAGTGGATGCCCGCCGTGAGGCCGTAGTCGCTCCCGTTCTGGAGGTCGATCGCCTCGTCGAGGGTGCGCGCCGTCATCACTCCGAGGATGGGACCGAAGTACTCGGTGCGGTGGAACTCGCTGCCAGCCTGGACTCCGGTGCGAACGCCCGGCGACCACAGGCGACCACTGTCGTCGAGCGCGCGCGGCTCGACAAGCCAGCTCTCGCCCTCGCCCAGCTGGGTGAGGCCACGCAGGAGCTTGCCCGTCGGCGCCTCGATGAGGGGGCCGACGACCGAGGTCGGGTCCTGCGGGTAGCCAACGTGGAGGGTGCGCACAGCGTCGACGAGCTGGCGCTGGAACCGCTCACTGCGCGCGACGGAGCCGACCAGGATCACGAGCGAGGCGGCCGAGCACTTCTGCCCGGCATGGCCGAACGCGCTGCGCACGATATCGCCGACCGCGAGGTCGAGGTCTGCGGTCGGCGTCACGATGATGGCGTTCTTGCCGCTCGTCTCGGCGAGCAGCGGCAGGTCGGGGCGCCATGACCGGAACAGCGCCGCGGTCTCGTACGCGCCCGTGAGGATCACACGGTCCACGCGCGGGTGGGCGATGAGCTGGCGACCGAGGTCACCCTCCTCCACGTCGACGAGTGTGACGAGTTCGCGCGAGATGCCAGCCTCCCAGAGCGCCTCGACCATGACGGCCCCACTGCGGCGGGCCTGAGGTGCCGGCTTGATCACGACGGCCGACCCTGCGGCGAGCGCCGCCAGCACGGACCCGGCAGGGATCGCGACGGGGAAGTTCCAGGGCGGGGCCACCACGGTGAGACGCGGCGGGATGTACGTGGCATCCTCGATCGCGTCCAGCTCGACGGCACGCTCTGCGTAGTAATGGGCGAAGTCCACCGTTTCGCTGACCTCGACGTCTGCCTCGGCGAGGGTCTTGCCGGTCTCACTCGCCATCACCTCGATGAGTCGGCCGCGGAAGGCCGCGAGCACGTCACCGGCGTCGTGCAACAGCCGCGCGCGATCGGCGCCGGGAGTTGCACCCCACGCTTCGCCGGCACGTTCGGCCAGGGCGATGCGCTGCTCGAGGGTCTCGGCATCCTGCACGAGTGCTGCGGAGATCGTGTCGGCACCGAGGCGCGAGTCCGCGCTGCGGGCGAGAATGCGCACGCCCCAGTCACGGTTGGCCGCGAGGGACGAGTCGGTGTCTGCCTCGTTCTCGAACCCGGTCTCGGGAGCGATCTCGAGAACGGATGCCCGATCCTGGGTTCGGCGCGGGCCGAGCTCGAGCTCGCCCATGCGCTCGAGCGAGGCGCTGAACCGACCGGCCTCCCGCTCGAACACGTCCTGCGAGGTGGCCAGCTCGAACAGCCCGGACATGATGTTCTCGGGGGACGCGTTCTCCTCGAGGCGACGGATCAGGTAGCTGATGGCCGAGTCGAACTCCGACGGATGCACGACCGGCGTGTACAGGCGGAGCCCACCGACATCCCGCCTCACGACCTCCGACTGTGCGGTGGCCATACCGAGGAGCATCTCGAACTCGACGCGTGACTCGACGCCGCGCTGCTGGGCGAGCAGCCACGACCAGGCAACGTCGAAGAGGTTGTGGCTCGCGACGCCGATGCGCACGGCGTCGGTGTGCTCCGGCGTGAGCGCCCAGTCGAGCACGCGCTTGAAGCTCGCATCGGTGTCGACCTTGGTGTCCCAGGTCGCGAGCGGCCAGCCGTGCATGCGCGCGTCGACCCGCTCCATGGCGAGGTTGGCACCCTTGACGACACGCACCTTGATGCCGGCGCCACCCTCAGCGTGGCGACGAGTGGCCCACTCCGTGAGGCCCTGCAAGGCGCCGAGTGCATCCGGAAGGTAGGCCTGCAGAACGATGCCCGCCTCGAGGTTGCGCAGCAGCGGCTTGTCGAGGAGACGCTGGAAGACCGCGATGGTGAGTCCGAGGTCGCGGTACTCCTCCATGTCGAGGTTGATGAACTTCGCCTTGCGGCCGCTCTTCACAACGCCAGCCGCGTACTCGTAGAGCGGCGTCAGCCGTTCGACGACGTAGTCGACGGTCTCGTCGAATACCCACCCGTTGAGCTGGGCCGCGATGGACGACACCTTGATCGACACGTAGTCGACGTCGTCGCGTTCGAGGAGTTCGCGAGTGCGGTCGAGACGGCGGGTGGCCTCGCGCTCACCCAGCACGGCTTCGCCGAGGAGGTTGATGTTGAGGTCGCGCCCACTCGCGCGAAGGCGAGCGAGCGATTTGTCGAGCCGGGAGGGCGTCGCGTCGATCACGAGGTGCGAGACCATGTCGCGCAGCGCCCAGCGCGCGATCGGAACGATCGGCCAGGGCAGGATCGGCGCGAAACCGCCGCCGAGGAGGATGGCGGCGCGCAGGTACCAGGGCAGGAACGCCGGGATGCGACGGCTCAGCTTCTCCAGGTTGCGACCGGCGACGCGAAGGTCCTCGGGGCGCACGACGGAGTCCACGAAGCCGAGGGCGAACTCGAGGCCCCGGGGATCCTTGAGGAGTCCGGCGAGGCGCTCGCCCGCGGCATCCGATTTCTCCTTCGACGACTCGCGCAGCCAGCGCTGGACAGTGCTGATGGTTTCGTCGTGAAGCTCGGGATGCATGTTTCCGAGCCTAATCACGCAACCTGTGACAATGACCGCCGAACAGCGCAGGAATACTGTGCCGTTCGGCGGTCATCCGCAAGAATGTCTCGCCGTGGAGCTAGGCAGCGAGGGATTCGCTAGCCACGCGCACGGTGCGCAGCGCGCCGGACCACGACTCGAGCTGGTCGAGCATCGTCGCGAGGGGCGCCTCGTGGTGGGGGACCGGCTTCATGGTCGTGTAGTTCTCGAAGTCCGTGTGGAGCGAGATGCCCACCTGCTGGCGCACATCCGCCATCTGCAGCTCACCGACGATGAGGCGGAGGTGCTCGACGGCACGGGCACCGCTCGCGGCGGCGCCGTAGCTGACGAAGCCGACGGCCTTGTTGTTCCACTCGCCGTAGATGAAGTCGATGGCGTTCTTGAGCGCGCCGGAGGTCGAGTGGTTGTACTCGGGCGTGACCATGACGAAGCCGTCGTACGACGCGATCGTCTCTGCCCAGGCACGGGTGTGCTCGTTGGCGTAGAGGCCCTGCGAGGCGGGGATGGCCTCGTCGAGGTGCGGGAGGTTGAAGTCGGCGATGTCGACGAGTTCGTACACGACACCATCACGCTTGGTGGCCTGCTCGAGCACCCAGTCGGCGACCTGCGCACCGTTCCGACCTGGGCGTGTGCTGCCAAGGATGATTCCGATTCTGAGCTCTGACATGACGTCCTTTCGAAGAAGTTGACGTGTCACCATAACTCGCCATAGATGACGTGTCAACTACCCGGTATGATGGTGTGATGGGAGCCGCTCTCGACGACGAAGAGGTGGACGTCTGGCGCGCCTTCTCGCTCATGCGACGGCAGCTCGATCTGACCCTCGAGCGCAGGCTCCAGGCGGACGCGGGAATCTCCTCGGCCGACTTCGCCGTGCTCGTCGCCCTGCAAGACGAGCCCAGCCGCCGCCTTCGCGCCGGCCGCATCGCCGACCTCATCGGCTGGGAGAAGAGTCGCGTCTCCCACCAGCTCAAGCGCATGGAGCAGCGCGGCCTGATCTCCCGCCAGGAATGCGGCGACGACGCACGCGGCGTGTGGATCCAGTTGACCACGGACGGCAGCCGGGCCGTGCTGGCGGCCCTCCGCGATCATTCCGATGCCATTCGCGAGAACTTCTTCACGCTGCTCACTCCCGAGGAACAGGAGATCCTGCGGAGCGTCTCCTACCGTGTGCTCGACCGCATCAACCCGCCTATTTGTGATTCCACCGACACCGATGCCGAGGGCTCCGGTGACGACGCCAACTGACGACACCCGCGACGTCGTCGTCGTGGGCGGAGGGCACAACGGACTCGCCGCTGCCGCGTACCTCGCGAGCGCAGGCAAGCGCGTGACGGTGCTCGAGCGGTTGGGCACCGTCGGTGGGGCTGCGGTCTCCGCGCAGGCCTTCGACGGCGTGGATGCACGGCTGTCGCGGTACTCGTACCTCGTGTCGCTGCTTCCCGGTCGCATCATCCGTGACCTCGGTCTCGACATCCGCCTGGCCCGCCGGCGTTACTCGAGCTACACGCCCGACCCGGCGCGCCCCGGCACGGGCCTCCTCATCGACAACGCGGATGCCACGGCGACGGCCGCAGCGCTGGGCGCAGACGACCACGCCTGGAACTCGTTCTACTCGAGCACCACGCGAGCAGCGGAGGTGTTGTTCCCGACGGTGACGGAACCGCTGCTCACCCGCACCGAGGCGCGCGCGGCGCTCGGTGACGACGCCCTCTGGGACTGGCTCGTGGAGCGCCCGATCGGCGAGGCGATCGAGGAGCGCTTCAGCGGCGACGTCGCTCGCGGGGTGGCGCTGACCGACGCGCTCATCGGCACCTTCGCGCCGAACATCGATCCCGCGCTCGACGGCAACCGCTGCTTCCTGTACCACGTGATCGGCGGCGGCACGGGCGACTGGGATGTGCCGGTCGGCGGCATGGGCGCGGTCTCCGGCGAGCTTGCGCGGGCCGCCAGACTTGCTGGTGCGGAGATCCTCACCGATGCGACGGTCACCGCAATCACGCCTGACGGCGACGTCACCTTCCGCCACGGCGACGCCGAGCGCACCCTCCACGCGACGTGGGTGCTCGCGAACACCGCTCCCGCCGTCCTGGCCGGCCTCCTCGGTGACGAGATCGAGGTTCGGCCCGAGGGCGCGCAGGTCAAGGTCAACCTCCTCGTGAAACGCCTGCCGCGCCTGCTCGACTCGTCCGTCGACCCTGCCGCCGCGTTCGGCGGCACCTTCCACATCAACGAGACGTGGACGCAGCTGGATGCCGCATACCGGAGCGCCGCACGTGGAGCCCTGCCCGGTCCCCTGCCGTGTGAGATCTACTGCCACTCGCTCACGGATCCGAGCATCCTGTCGTCCGAACTGCAGGCCGCCGGCGCCCAGACCCTCACGGTGTTCGGCCTGCACACCCCGCATCGGCTCGTGACCGAGGAGAGCAACGACGCGCTGCGCGCCCAACTGCAGCAGGCCGTGCTCGACTCGTTGAACTCGGTCCTCGCCGAACCCATCAATGACCTGCTGCTCACGGATGCCACGGGCGCGCCCACGATCGAGACCAAGACGACCCTCGACCTGGAGCACGCCCTCGCGATGCCCGGCGGCAACATCTTCCACGGGCCCCTCACGTGGCCGTTCGTGGAGGACGATGCGGAGCTCGCGACACCGGCACAGCGGTGGGGGGTTGCGACGCGGCATCCGCGGATCCTGCTGTGCGGCTCTGGCGCCCAGCGCGGCGGTGCCGTGAGCGCGATCGGCGGGCACAACGCCGCCATGGCCGTGCTCGAGAGCGGCGACTAGGGTCGGGGGCATGGGCATCCAGGCGAGCGGCAGGGTCGTGCGAGACGAGAGCGGCCTCGAGCTGATCGTCGAACGACGCGTGCCTCTGCCTGCGGGCGAGACATGGGACTGGCTCACGGCGTCCGCGCGACTGAAGAAGTGGATAGGGCCTCGCCGCGGCAGGGCAGTCGTCGGCGGTACCGTCGACCTGACCATGACCGCGGAGGAGGGCTCACCGACCTCGACCCTCACCCTTGATGCGTGCGAACCGGGCGAGCGCTACACAGTGGCGTTCGGCGAGAGCGCCGACGCCTGGCGCATCACGATCTCGCTCGCCGACCTCGGCACCACCACCGCCGTCTACCTCAAGCAGCGCCTCGCGAACGCGCGGGACGCCGGCAGCATCGGCCCTGGCTGGGAGTGGTACCTCGATCGGATGCTGGCCGCCATCGCCGGAACGGAAATGCCCGACTTCGACGAGTACCTCACCGTGCAGCGCCCCTACTACGAACGCCTCGCCATGGACGGCGACCCCGTCTCGTGGCCCCCGAGTTGAAGCGCGCGGCTGACGCTCCTTGCTTGTTGGTTGAGTGGCGCGCTGGAGCTTGGAGCGAAGGCCATTTCTGGCCTTCGCCGCGACGCCAGCGCCGATGCCCGTCTCGGGCATCGGGCGAAGCGGCCGTCATCGAAACCCGGTGGGTTGAGTAGGCCCGCGAAGCGGCCGTCATCGAAACCTCACCAACGAACAACACCAATCACGCGGGCGAGGTTTCGATAACGCCGGGCTTCGCCGCGGCTACTCAACCGACTAGGTGGAACTGGGCGCCGTCGCCTGCAGCGCCCTCGCAAGCGACTGTGCGTCGTACGGGCCGACGTGGCGGCGACCGTTGACGAAGAACGTCGGAACCGCCGTGATGTCCATGGCCTCGGCATCCAGGATGTCGTCGCGAACCCGGGCCGCCACCTCCGACGAGCGCAGGTCCTCGGCGAAGCGATCCACGTCGAGGCCGAGATCGCTCGCGCGCCGGAGGATGTCCTTCGGCATCTGGTTCTCCTGGTCGGCGAAGAGGGTGCGGCCGTACGGGTAGAACTGCCCCTGCAGTCCGGCGGCCTCGGCTGCCTCCGCGCCCGCGATCGCGTTGGGGTGGAAGTCGACGAGGGGTGCGTGACGCCACACGTAGCGCAGGTCGTCGCCGAGCATCCCGCGCAGTTCGTCGATCGCGCCCGATGCCTTCGAACAGAACGAGCACTGGTAGTCGCCGTACTCGACAAGGGTGAACGGTGCATCGACGGGCCCGACGATGTGGTCGCGCTTCGGGTCGACAGGTCGCACGAGCACGGCTCCCACCTCCTCGTCTGCACGGCTGCCGTCGGTGATCCTGAAGATGATCGCGCCGAGCACGAAGGCGATGACGGATGCCGCGAGCACTCCCACTCGCGCCTCGTTCTGCGCGTCCGCATCCTCGATCGCGAGGTCGACGATGAACAGCGAGATCGTGAAGCCGATACCGCAGAGCGCTGCGCCACCGGCGATGCGTCCGAGGGTGAGGCCCGGGCCGAACTCGCCCCACCCCAGACGTTTGATCAACGCCGACGCACCGAAGACACCGACGAGCTTGCCCACGACGAGCCCCACGACGACACCCCACGTGATCGGCGACTGGAGTGCCGCGGTGAGGATCTCGCCGTTGATCAGCACTCCAGCGTTCGCAAGCGCGAACAGGGGGAGGATCACGAACGCGATGTAGGGCGCGTAGGCCGACTGGAGTCGCTCGTTGATCGAGATCGACTCGCGCAGGCTGTTGGCCGCGAGCCTCGCATACTCCGAGTTCGGCGACTGCCGGAACATGTGCGCCAGGTCGAGCGCCTGTTCGACGTCCCTCCGATCGGGTCGATACACGGGAACGAGCAGCGCGATCGCGACGCCTGCAAGGGTCGGATGCACGCCGGATGCCAGGAATGCGAGCCACACGATGATCGCCAGGGTGACGTAGATGGGCCCGCGCCCCCGCTGCAGGTAGCGCGTGAAGAAGATGCCCGCGAGGCCGACTGCGGCAATCAGCAGCGGCAGTGGCGAGAAGTTGGCGGTGTAGACGAACGCGATGATGGTGAGCGCACCGATGTCGTCGACCACGGCGAGCGTGAGGAGGAAGAGGCGCAGGCGCCCGGGAGCGCGCGGACCGATGAGCGCGAGCGCACCCACGAGGAACGCGGTGTCTGTCGAGATCACGACACCCCACGCGTGCAGCTCGCCCGAGTTCAGGTTGAACAACACGAAGATCAGGGCGGGGATGGCAAGTCCTGCGATCGCGGCGCCGACCGGCACCACCGCGCGGGACCACTTGGTGAGCTCGCCGATCGCGAACTCGCGGCGCACCTCGAGACCCACCGAGAAGAAGAAGATCGCCATGAGGGCGTCGTTCACGAGGGCGTGCAACGAGAACTCGAACTGCAGGTCCTCGACGCCGATCATCACGTGCGTCTCCCAGAACCGGTGGTAGGAGTCGCCGGGGATGTTCGCCCACACGACCGCGATGACCGTGGCGAGCAGCAGCAGGATGGCGCCGAGCCGCACCTCGCCCAGCGAACGCAGCTTGTCGGCGATGGAGGCGTGCTTGCGCTGGTGGTTGTGCGGTTCGAGCGGATCCGGCGAGCGCTGGATGATCGTGAGCTGGGTCATGGGTGCTCCCTCGACGGGCGCGGGCAGAAGATGACAGCCAGTATTGCGCAGGTTGGGGCGGCCATCGGTAGGTTGAGTAGCCGCGGGCGAAGCCCCGGCGTTATCGAAACCTCAGCGCAGTGCTTGGTGTTGTTCGTTGGTGAGGTTTCGATAACGGCCGCTGCGCCCGATGCCCGAGACGGGCATCGGCGCTGGCGTCGCGGCGAAGGCCAGAAATGGCCTTCGCTCCAAGCTCCAGCGCGCTACTCAACCCACAGGGTTCGGCCCTTTCGCGGGCCTACTCAACCAGCAGCACTCAGTCCCAGATGCTGGGGGCCTCGGCGCGGGTGCTCGGCAGGGCGACGTCGGCTGCCCATCGCTTCACCCATTCGGGCGGCGGGAAGTGCGCGGCATCCACCTCGAGCAGGCGCGTGAGGTCCTCGATGCTCACGACGCCACCGCCCTTGCGGAGGAAGCGGCCGCGCGTCATCGCCTGCGCGTAGATCTCGCCGTCCACGACGAAACGCTGCTCGCAGTAGACGGCGCGCTCATCGATCCCGACGATGCGCGTCTCGAGGTCGAAGCGCTGCCAAGGCTGGAGCGACTTGCGGAACGAGATCGTCTCGTTGGCCATCACCGGGTACATGCCGAGGGCGTTCAGGCGCTTCCACGACCCCGTGCGCACGAGCAGATCCATGCGGCCGAGATCCATGATCGACAGGTACACGCCGTTGTTCATGTGGCCGAGCACGTCGAGGTCGGTGGGGAGCACACGCAGGCGGATGCGACTGACCGACGTGGCATCCAGTGCGCTGGCCCGGCGGCTGCGCAGCATGTGGAGGATGGTGCGGAAGAGGAGATGCACGCGTGCAGGCTAACGCACTGAGCCCCGACAACAAGGCCGGGGCTCAGTGGTTGCTCTCAGAGAATCAGCCGCAGGTGACGGTCACGCCGTTGTCGAGCGTGTGGACGCCAGTGCCCAGTTCCGCACACTGGCTGACGAGGGCCGAGAAGCCGGCCACCGCAATGACGATCCACAGGATGGTGAGGGCGAGGAAGATGAAACCGAGCACGATCGCAACGGTCGCGGGGGTGTTCTTGACCCCGGCCTTCTTGGACTGGCCACGAGCCACGAAACCGAGGATCAGGCCGAGTAGGGAGATGAAGAAGACGGAGACCAGAGCGACGATGCCGAGGGTCTTGCCGTCGGACGCTGCGGGCGCAGCTGGGGCGGGAGGTACGGGTGCGGATGCGGGAGGTGTCACGTCACTCATTGCTGGCTCCTTCTCTGAAGTACGACTCTCGTGAGTCGATGTGCCCAGACTCTATCGGTGGCACAGGGCCGTGCACCATCGGTTGACAGCAACACGGCATGATGGATACATGAGCATTGGCATCCTCACGAGTGGCGGCGACTGTCCCGGGCTGAACGCGGTGATCCGCGGCGCGGTCCTCAAGGGCATCCAGATCTACGGCAAGGAGTTCGTCGGTTTCAAGGACGGCTGGCGTGGAGTGGTCGACGGGGATGTCATTCCCCTCGAGCGCAAGGACATCCAGGGCATCGCGAAGCAGGGTGGCACCATCCTCGGCACGAGCCGCACGAACCCGTTCGAGGGCGACGGCGGGCCGGAGCGCGTCAAGGAGAACATGGAGCGCCTCGGGGTCGACTCGCTCATCGCGATCGGCGGTGAGGGCACACTCGCCGCGGCCAAGCGCCTGACGGACGCCGGCATCAACATCGTCGGTGTTCCCAAGACCGTGGACAACGACCTCTCCGCCACCGACTACACCTTCGGCTTCGACACCGCCACGCAGATCGCGACCGACGCCATGGACCGCCTCCGCACGACGGGCGACTCTCACGGTCGCTGCATGGTTGCCGAGGTCATGGGTCGCCACGTGGGATGGATCGCCCTCCACTCCGGCATGGCCGCCGGTGCCCACGCGATCCTCATCCCCGAGCAGCGCACGAGCATGGACCAGATCATCGAGTGGGTGCAGTCCGCTCGCAATCGTGGTCGCGCACCTCTAGTTGTCGTCGCCGAGGGCTTCAAGCTCGACACGATGGATGACGCGCACTCCGAGCGCGGACTCGACGCCTTCGGTCGTCCGCGCCTCGGCGGCATCGGTGACGTGCTCGCCCCCGAGATCGAGGCTCGTACGGGAATCGAGACGCGCGCCACGACGCTCGGCCACATCCAGCGTGGTGGGACCCCCACCGCCTACGACCGCGTGCTCGCCACCCGCTACGGCATGGCCGCCGTCGACTCCGTCGTGCACAACCGCTGGGGCCGCATGGTCTCGCTGAGCGGCACGACCATCACGCACGTGGCCTTCGAGGACGCACTGGGCAAGCTCAACACGGTGCCCCAGTCGCGCTACGACGAGGCCGCGATCCTCTTCGGGTAGGCATCGCCCCGGCTTCAGGGCGGCGGGGTTTCGATGACGGCGGGGCTTCGCCCGCGCCTACTCAACCCACAGTCATAACGGCGGGGCTTCGCCCGCGCCTACTCAACCCACGGAAGTCAGGGGTCTACTCTGGCGACATGAATACCGGCCTGCTTGTCGCGTCGACGGTCCTCGTGGGGATCGCCGCGCTCATCCACCTCTACATCTTCACGCTCGAGAGCGTTCTGTGGTCGCGCCCGAAGACCTGGCGCACGTTCGGGGTCGCGAGCCAGGCCGACGCTGACGTCACTCGTCCCATGGCCTACAACCAGGGCTTCTACAACCTCTTCCTCGCGGTCGGCGCACTCGTCGGCCTGGTGCTGCTGTGGGTCGGGATGCCAGAAGCCGGCGCCGCGCTCGTGTTCCTCGCCGCGGGCAGCATGGTAGCCGCCGCGCTCGTGCTGATCATCAGCTCGCCGAAGCTCGCTCGCGCGGCCGCGATCCAGGGCCTCGCACCTCTCCTCGGAATCATCGCGCTCGTTCTCGCGCTGAACCTCTCATGACCGACTTCAACACCCAGATCATCGAGGACTTCCGGGCCCATGGTGGCTACGTTGGTGCTCCGTTCAACAGCGACAAGCTCGTGCTCCTGCACCACGTGGGTGCCAAGTCCGGGGTAGCCCGCGTGAGCCCGCTCATGAGCTTCCCGGACGAGGAAGGCTGGGTGATCGTGGCATCCAAGGGCGGGGCTCCCGAGAACCCCGGCTGGTACTACAACCTCCTGGCCAACCCCGACACCGAGATCGAGTTCGGCACGGAGACGATCCCGGTGCGGGCATCCGTGATCCCCGCGGACGAACGCGCACCCCTGTGGGCCGACATCACGGCGAAGAACGCCGGATTCGCCTCCTACGAGAGGCGGACGGAGCGGGTCATTCCGCTCGTTCGGCTGACGCGCCGCTAGCGGGAGGCGCGCTCGACGAGCGCGTCGATGAGGGAGTCGGACGAGCGGTCCTCGGCGATGACGTCCACCCGGAGGCCCGCGGCGCGGGCGTCGAAGGCCGTCCGCGGTCCGATGCACGCCACGACAATGCTCTCCGGCAGTGGAGCCAGCTGTTCGGCGATCTGGCGCGCGACCGACCCCGAGCTGACGAGGATCGCGGACATACGACCGGATGCGACATCCGCCCGAACCGCGTCGGAGACGGGCACCCCCACCGTCCGGTAGGCCGCCACGAAGTCCGCCGTGAGCCCGAGCTCGCGAATGCCGGAGACGAGCGTCGGTTCGGCGATGTCGGACTGGGGGATGAGCACGCGGCCCTCGATCGCTGACGACGGCCACTCCTTGACGAGCCCGCGCGCGGAATTGTCGGTCTCGGGCACGAAGTCCACCCGGTACCCCGCGAGTTGGAGAGCCCCCGCGGTGGTCTCGCCGACAGCTGCCACCTGGGTGTTCTCGGGAAGTACGACGCCGTGACCTGCGAGCACATCCACTGTCGTTGCGCTCGTCACCACGAGCCAGTCGTACTGGCCGTCGGCGAGTTCGTGGAACGCGTTCGCGAGGGCAGCGCCGTCATCCGCGCTCGCGAAGTTGATCATCGGGGCGATGACGGGGATGGCTCCGAGCGCACGGAGCCGGGCTGCAACTCCATCACCCCACTTACCTCCGCGCGGCACGAGGACACGCCAGCGCTTCAGAGGTTTCGGGTCCATGCCACTATCCTGCTCCCGTCGCGGATGAGGCGCCAATCGGGACCGTCCGCCGCCGTCTGCGTGCTCGTCGGGAGCCCGGTTCAGTCGTCGCTCAGGATGGCCCAGGCCACGAGCCCAGCAACCACGACGGCCGCACCGACCGCGCCGACAATCCACGGCACGGGGTTCGACTCGTAGGAGGCCTTGGCCTTCGCCGTCAGCTCCTCCACACGCTTCGGAACATTGAGCTTGTCCTCGATAGCGTCGAGGGTCTCCGTGAGGCCCGCTCGCGCAGCGGCAACTCGCTCTTCGATGGGTGCGTCGCTCATGTCAGTCTCGCTTTCCGATGCCCTGAATCGCGCGGACATCCTTCTTGATGCTGTCGATGGATTCGGTGGGTCCCTGCGAACCGCGCTTGAGTGAGGCCACGCCAATCGCGACCAGGATCGCCGCGATCACGAGCAGTCCGCCACCGACGATCAGTGCGGAGGCCCACGGGGGGAGCACCTCGGAGAGGCCGAGGATCGCTGCGGTGATGAAGACGGCGAGCGCGAGGAAGAGCACCGTTGCAGCGGCGACCAGGAGACCGATGCCGATGCCGGCCTGCGCAAGACGCGTGACCAGTTCCTTCTTGAGCTGCTCGATCTCGCCTCGCACCAGGTCCATGAAGTACCCGGGCAGGTCGGCGATGAGGGAGAACAGGGAACGCTTGGGGCGGGGAGGTACGCCGGTCATGGCGGTTACTTCGCCGAGCTGGACTTTGCCGCGGTGCTCTTCGCGGCCGACGACGAGGTGCTCTTGGCTGCAGGCTTGCGCGTCGTCGTGGACTTCGCGGGAGCCTTCGAACCGGAGACCTGCGACACGACCTTCTTCGCGCCATCCGCGATGAACTCGGCAACATCGGGCGCCTTGTCCTTCACGAAGTCCTGGGCGTCATCGACGCGCTTCTGCACGCGGGGATCGTTCCAGAATCTGGATGCCGTCGCCTTGATCTGCTCGTACTTCTCGCGCCCGGCACGGGTGCCGAGAACGTAGCCGACCCCCAGGCCGACCACGAACAGGATTTTGCCTCGCATGGATGCTCCTTCGTTCGACGGTCGCGGTGCTTGCCCTCCCACACTAGCCCTGTGCGGCTTATGCCGCTAAGGGAATGCAGGGGGTTGACAAGTCACGCGGAGGGCGTCGCCGACCCGGCAGCCCTCGCGGCGGCCGGAAGGGCATCGAGGATGCGCGTGACTGCCGCATCGTCGTGTGCAGCAGAGACGAACCAGGCCTCGAATACGCTCGGCGGAAGCGAGACGCCGACGTCGAGCATGGCGTGGAAGAACGGCGGGTAACGGAACGCCTGCTGCTCCTTCACCTGCGCGTAGGTGCGCGGGGCGGTCGGCGAGAAGAAGATCGAGAACAGGTTGCCCGCGTGCTGGACGGTGTGCTCGACACCCTCTGCGGCGAGCGCCGCGGAGGCTGCGGCGGAGATCGTGGCGGCTGTCGCGTCGAGATGGGCGTAGGTCGTGGCATCCGCTGCCCTGAGGGTGGCGAGGCCCGCGGCCACGGCAACGGGATTACCGCTGAGGGTGCCAGCCTGGTAGACGGGGCCGAGGGGTGCGAGGAGGTCCATGATCTCGGTGCGTCCGCCGAGGGCCGCGAGCGGCAGACCGCCGCCGATGACCTTGCCGTAGGTCACGAGGTCGGGCATGTAGGAGTCGTCGAGACCCCACCAGCCGGACGGGCTCACGCGGAAGCCCGTGAGCACCTCGTCGAGGATCACGAGTGCGCCGTTCTCGTGGGCGATGCGCGTGAGCTCGGCGTTGAAACCCGCGTCGGGCGGAACGACACCCATGTTCGCGGCGGCGGCCTCGACGATGACCGCGGCGATGTCGTTGCCGCGCTCGGCGAAGAGCTCGCGCACCGCATCGAGGTCGTTGTATCCGATGACCACCGTCTGGGCGGCGACGGCCGCGGGCACGCCTGCCGATCCCGGGATCGCGAGAGTCGCGAGGCCCGAGCCGGCCTCGGCCAGGAGGCCGTCGGAGTGGCCATGGTAGTGGCCGGCGAACTTCACGAGCAGGTCGCGGCCCGTCGCGCCTCGGGCGAGACGGATGGCTGTCATCGTCGCCTCGGTTCCCGTGGAGACGAGGCGCAGCTTGCCGAGCAGGCGAGAGCCGACGCGGTCGCGCACGAGTTCTGCGAGTTCTGTCTCGCCCGGGGTGGATGCACCGAACCCGAGGCCACGGGAGGCGGCATCCTGCACGGCCCTGATCACGTCGGGGTGCGCGTGACCCAGGATCGCGGGACCCCACGAGCTCACCAGATCCACGTACTCGCGGCCCTCGATGTCAGTCACATACGGACCGGTGGCCGAGACGTAGGAACGGGGTGCGCCGCCGACGGAGCCGAACGCTCGCACCGGGGAGTTGACGCCGCCGGGGAGGATCGCGCGGGCCCGGTCGAAGGCCTGTTCGTTGGTTGTCATGGGGTGCTCCTTGGGCGGGGGTGGGGGTTTCGATAACGCCGGGCTTCGCCGCGGCTACTCAACCCACTAGTGGACCGGGCTTGGCCGAGGCTACTCAACCCACTAGTGGACCGGGCTTCGCCGCGGCTACTCAACCAGCAGAGAGTGTGCGCGCCGCCTCTACGGCGTAGTAGGTGAGTACGGCATCTGCGCCAGCACGACGGATGCTCGTGAGGGACTCGAGTACGGCACGTTCGCGGTCGATCCATCCGTTCGCCGCCGCGGCCTCGATCATGGCGTACTCGCCGGACACCTGGTACGCCCACACGGGAACCGGGCTGATGGCGGCGGCGTCGGCGAGCACATCGAGATAGCTCATCGCGGGCTTGACCATCACGATGTCGGCACCCTCCTCGACGTCGAGCATGACCTCGCGGATGCCCTCGCGGCGATTCGCCGGGTCCTGCTGGTAGGTGCGCCGATCGCCCTGGAGTGACGACTGGACGGCTTCGCGGAACGGTCCGTAGAACGCGGACGCGTACTTCGCGGCGTAACCGAGCAAGGGAGTGTCGGGGTGGCTCGCGGCATCCAGTGCCTCGCGCACGGCCGCGACCTGGCCGTCCATCATGCCGCTCAGGCCGAGCAGCTGGGAGCCGGACTCCGCCTGCGCGACGCCCATCTCCCGGTAGCGCTCGAGGCTCGCATCGTTGTCGACGACGTAACCGGTCGCTGAGGTACTCGAAGCGCGTAGAACTCCGCAGTGCCCGTGGTCGGTGAACTCGTCGAGGCAGAGGTCGGTCTGCACCACGAGCGCGTCACCGGCCTCGGCGACCGCCACGCGGGTGGCGACGTTGAGGATGCCGTCGGGGTCAGTGGCTCCGGAGCCCACGGCATCCTTGTGCTCTGGCACACCGAAGAGCATGACGCCGCCGACACCGAGGGACGCGGCCTCCGCGATCGCGGCCTTCATCGAGTCGAGCGAGTGCTGCAGAACTCCGGGCATCGACGAGATCGGCACGGGCTCGCTGAGCCCCTCGCGCACGAACATCGGGAGGATGAGCTCGGCGGGATGCAGGCGCGTCTCCGCGACCAGTCGGCGCATCGCCGGGGTGGCTCGCAGGCGGCGGGGGCGGACGATCATGACGCGCCGATCAAGCCGGCAGCGCCGAGGTCGAAGAGTTCCTTGGCCACACGCTCGGCGACGTCGCCAGCCGGGTCCTTCGTGTCGGACACGTACAGGGCGTGCGAGCTCG
Organism: Leifsonia sp. AK011; assembly: GCF_013410945.1. Taxonomy (NCBI): domain Bacteria; kingdom Bacillati; phylum Actinomycetota; class Actinomycetes; order Micrococcales; family Microbacteriaceae; genus Leifsonia; species Leifsonia sp. AK011. The sequence goes on from NZ_JACCCH010000001.1 coordinate 367,980, forward strand.
TGAGGTAGTGAGGCTCGCTCCCTGAGGCACTCGAAGGGTCTGCGCTGTAGACCCGGGCGGAGAGGAACAGCATGCCGTCGTCGATGAGGGCGTGCGCGGCGACGGGGGCCGAGCATCCCGCCTCTAGCAGGGCGAGCGTGCGGCGCTCGGCCTCGACGATGATGCGGGATGTCGCGTGGTCGAGCGCTTTCGCGAGCTTCTCCTCGCCCGACCGAACCTCGATCGCCAGGGCACCCTGGCCGGGGGCGGTCGGCCACCAGTCGATGCTGAGGAAATCGGTCACGGCGTCGAGCCGGCCGAGGCGCGTCAGGCCCGCGACGGCGAGCACCACCGCGTCGAGCTCGCCCGAGGCGACCTTGCCGAGGCGAGTATCCACATTGCCGCGGATGTCCACGACCTCGAGGTCGGGACGGCGGGCGCGCAGCTGGGCGACACGGCGGGGCGACCCCGTGCCGACCCGGGCGCCGTCGGGGAGAGAGTCGAGAGTGAAGCCGTCACGTGCACACAGCGCGTCACGGGCATCCTCTCGCTTGGGGATGGCCGCGATGGTGAGGCCAGGGACGGGTGCCGTCGGGAGATCCTTGAGGGAGTGGACGACGACATCGCACTCGCCGGCGAGGAGCGCGTCACGCAGTGCACTCGCGAAGACGCCGGTGCCGCCGAGGCTCGCGAGCGACTCGGACGAGCGGTCGCCCTCGGTCGAGATCGTGATGATCTCGGTCTCGGCGCCCGTCTTGGCGGTGAGGCTCGCGGCGACCGCACGGGTCTGTGCGAGGGCGAGGGCGCTGCCGCGGGTTCCGACTCTTATAACGGTCATGGCGCGATCCCGGCCAGCGCCGGCTTGAACCCGAGGCGCACGTTCTCGCAGCAGCCCGGGCGGCAGACGTCGTACCAGGGTCCGAGATCGGTGAGGGCCGGGCGCTCGGCGGTGGGGATGCCGTCGCGACGCTCGAGCACCAGGTCGACAAGGCCAGACACGAAGGCGGCGTGGACACCGGGCGTCGGGACGCGCACCGCGGTGATGCCGTTCTCCTCGGAGGTCTCGAGAGCCTCGGTGTCGAGGTCCCACTTCACCTCCATGTGGTCGGAGATGAACCCGAGCGGAACGATCACGAGGCCCTTCACGCCGGATGTCGCGAGCTCCGCGATGCGGTCGTTGATGTCGGGCTCGAGCCAGGGCTGCGTCGGAGGGCCGGAGCGCGACTGGTAGACGAGGTCCCACCCGATTCCCTCGGCGACCTCATGCACCACGACCTCGGCCACCGCCAGATGCTGGGCAGCGTAGGCGCCACCCTCGCCGAAGTCACGGTCACGCGGACCACTGCGGATCGCGTCATCCGTCGGAATCGAGTGGGTCGCGAAGAGCACGTGGATCTGCTCGCGCGGGATGCCCTGCGCTTCGAGCTCGGCGATACCGTCGCGCGTGCCCTCGATGAAGGGCTCCACGAAACCGGGGTGGTCGAAGAACTGGCGCACCTTGTCGATCTCGATGACTCCGCCGAGGCCGGTCTCGTCGAGGGCCATCGCGTAGTCCTCGCGGTACTGGCGGCAGCTCGAGTAGGAGCTGTAGGCGCTCGTGCCAATGGCGATGAGCTTCGTGAAGCCGCGCTCGTTCGCCTCCGTGAGTGCGTCACGCAGGTAAGGGTCCCAGTTGCGGTTGCCCCACAGCACGGGCAGGTCGATGCCGCGCTTCGCGAGCTCCGCCTCGAGCGCCGCCTTGAGCTCGCGGTTCTGGTCGTTGATCGGGCTCACGCCACCGAAGGCGCGGTAGTGGTGCGCGACCTCCTCGAGACGCTCCTCCGGGATGCCGCGGCCCCGAGTCACATTGCGCAGGAAGGGGATCACGTCGTCCTGGCCCTCGGGCCCACCGAAACTCGCGAGCAGGATGGCGTCGTAGGCGACGGGGACCTCGACGTGCTCGGGGCCGGATGCCGCGGCGGGCGTTGCGCCCGGCACCACCTGTGGGTCGAGCGAACCCTGTGGGTCGAGCGAACCCTGTGGGTCGAGCGAACCCTGTGGGTCGAGCTTGTCGAGACCTCCATTGGCAATACTCATGACAGCACCTCTGCGATCTCGTCGACGCGGATGCGGCGACCGGTGTAGAACGGGATCTCCTCGCGAACGTGCAGCCGGGCATCCGTCTGCCTCAGGTGACGCATGAGGTCGACGAGGTCGACGAGCTCCGGGGCCTCGAGCGGAAGGATCCACTCGTAGTCGCCGAGGGCGAAGGCCGCAACCGTGTTGGCGAGCACCTGCGGGTACTCGGAACCCTTGCGTCCGTGATCGGCGAGCATCGCCTTGCGCTCATCGTCGGGCAGCAGGTACCACTCGTAGGAGCGCACGAACGGGTAGACGGTGAGCCAGGCCTCGGGCTCCTTACCGCGCAGGAACGCGGGCACGTGGCTGCGCGTGAACTCGGCCTCGCGGTGCACACCCATCGCGTTCCAGGTCGCGATCAGCGGCTTCAGCGGCTCGCTGCGGCGGAGTTCGCGGAGTGCCCACTGCAGCGTCTCGGGCTTCTCGCCGTGCATCCAGATCATGAGATCGGCATCGGCCCGCATGGATGACACGTCGTAGAAGCCGCGGATCGTGACGCCCGCCGCCTCCACTCTTGCGATGGCGGGAGCCAGGTCTCCGGTGCCTGCCGGAGTGGCGCCGTCCCGGCGGAGTACTGCCCACAACGTGTAGCCGAGTGCCTCGTCTGTCATCGTTCCATCCTCGCACTCTCTACACGCTGTAGAAAACTCTCGTTCGCGCGTTCCTCCCGTCGCCGCGAGAGTGCAGTTGCGCCCGGTGGATGCCGCGTCCACTAGTCACAACTGCGTGCTCGATGTCGCGGCATCCGCGCGCCGCTGGGCGAGAGTGCAGTTCCGCGCAGCGGATGACTGGGGCACTAGTCGCAACTGCGTAGTCGCCACGGGTGTGGATGATGCGCCGCGAGCGTAGGCCGCACAGCGCAGGATTCTCGGGTGACTCGCAGGAGGGACCTGCCGCCGGGGCTCGGAGAGGCGTTCGCGGTGCGGGATGCCCGGGCATCCGGAGTCACGGCGCGGCGACTCGATGCCCGCGACCTGGAGGCACCGTTTCGTGGATCACGGATCCGGGTGACGAACGCCCCGAGCCTCGACCGGTACGAACTGCGCGAGTACGAGCTGCGGCGGCGGGCGCAGGCCTATGTTCCGGTGGCTCCCCGGGATGCCGCCTTCTCGCACGTCACGGCGGCGCGACTGCTCGGGATGCCGCTTCCCGAACGCCTTTTCGCGGACGAGCTCCACGTCACGACGTCTGGCCAGCCCCCTCGACGGAAGGGGGTCGCAGCGCATCGCTCGCTGGATGCCCGACGCATCGAGGTGCGCGGGTTTGCCGTCATCCCGGCCGAAGTCGTGTGGCTGCAACTCGCTCCGCTCCTCACGCTCGAGGAGCTCATCGAAGCGGGCGACCACCTCGTGCGGCGCAAACGGCCACCGTGCACACTCGACTCTCTCGCCGCCGAGATCGTGGCCGCTCGCGGTCGACGCGGGGTGACTGCGGCGGCCGCCGCGCTTCCCCACCTGCGCGCGGGCACCGATTCGCCGCGCGAGACCCGGATGCGTCGGACGATCGTGCACGCAGGGTTTCTCGAACCGGCGGTCGGCTTCCGCGCGCACCACGAGGGTGCCTTCATCGGTACGCCGGACCTCGCCTACCCCGAGTACCGCATCGCCTTTGAGTACCAGGGCGGCGGTCACCGCGAGGAGGACGTGTTCGAGGAGGACATCGACCGGCTCGAGCGGTTCCACGAGGCGGGGTGGGCGGTGGTTCAGGTCACGAAGGGCCTGCTCGAGCGTCGAGGCTGGCTCGCCGAGCGCACGCGGCGGGCGCTCCTCTCGCGCGGGTGGAGCCCGTCCTCCGCGTGAGAGTGCGCTTGCGACCAGTGGATGCCCGCGGCACTAGCCACAACTGCGTACTCGGGTCCGCGGCATCCGCCCGCTGTGATGCGCCCCCTCCGCGACAGTGCAGTTGCGACTAGTGGATACCGCGCAACTGGGCACAACTGCGTACTCGGCGCCGCAGCATCCGGACGGGGCGGTGCGGCCTCTCCGCGAGAGCGCAGTTGCGACCAGTGGATGCCGCGCAACTAGCCGCAACTGCGCACTCGGGCCCGCGGCATCCGTCCACCGCGGTGCGGCCCCTCCGCGAGAGTGCACTTGCCACTAGTGCGGCGCGCGCAACTGGTCACAAGTGCGCACTCGGGCCCGCAGAATCCGCCCGGCGCAGCTTCGGCCCAGTCGAGAGTGCAGTTGCGACCAGTGGATGCCCGAGGCACTTGCCACAACTGCGCACTCGGGCTACGGGGCTAGCAGCGCGGCGGCGGTACGCTCCGCGTGGGCGACGATGCCGGCGATGCCGGAGCCTCCGACGGTCTCACCGACGACGATGTGGTCGGTCGGAGTTGTGAGGGCTGCGGGGCGGGTCCACTCCACGCGGGCGAAGTCGAGGACCGCGGTCGGCGGCAGGTCCGTGCCGAGGAGGGCCGCGGCATCCGTGCGGGCGGTCTCGGCGAGGTTCTCGGGCTCGTCGTCGTACGACAGCCGCAGCACTTGCTTGCCCTCGGCGCGCTCGCGCAGCCACTCCCACTTCGCGGTCGAGTGCGTGAGCGCCCGCGCGCGGATGCCTCGAGCCCCCTGTGCAACGAGCACCCCAGTCCCACGGGGCGCTGCGTCCAACTCCGGCGCATCCACCACGAGGGTGGCGACAACCACGTTCCGCCCGGCCACGGGTGCCACGATGCCGGGCGCAGCCACGATCACCGTGCCGGGCAGCCCCTCGAGCGCCGTCACCCTCCGGTCGAACTCGACCGCGGCGCCGTACGTCTCCAGGTCGGCGGCGAGTTCCGTCACGAGCCTGTGGACTCCACCGCGGATGCCCTCCACGGCGGAACCTGCCGGAGCGGCACTGCGTAGCGACCGCACCGCGGCCGCGAGCGAACCCTGCTGGCTGTACGCGTGGCGCAATCCCGCGACGCGGTCGATCGAGAGCTTGTCGGGGTGGATCGAGTAGACGCCGTGCACAACGGGAGCGACGAGCCGTTCGAGCACGGCCGCCCCCATCCGGCGTCGGACGAGTTGCCCCAGCGTGAGCGACTGGCGCGCCCACAACGCAGGAATGAGGGAGTCGAGTTGAGCGCGGAACGCTGCAGCTCCGCCGACGACGGCGATGACATCCGCGGCGAGGGGTGTGCCCGGGATGCCGAGGAGGGCGGCGTCCGGCAGGGGCACGGCGGGGCCCGACACGGGGTGAAGCCACGCACCCATCGACGAGGGGGCAACGACCTGGTTGCCGAGGCCGATCTCCGCGGCGAGAGCGGCGACGGTTCCGCCGCGGATGGCGAAGCTCTCCGCGCCGGCGTCGAGGTCGAGGCCGGCGACGGTGTGCCGGGCGACGGTTCCGCCGAGATGGTCGGATGCCTCGAGCACTGTCACCGCGCGGCCGGCCATCGCGAGCCGGCGAGCCACCACGAGACCGCCGATGCCGCCGCCGATCACGGTGAAGTCAGTCACGGGAGCCGCGCTTCGAGAGCCTCAGCGAACGAGGTTCGCCCACCAGCGAACGGGGTTCGCCCATCAACGAAGGGGCGTCGCCCACGGGCGCGCGGGGTAGGCCGAGCGGTGCACTCACCGCGAGTGCACCAGTTCCACGATGCGGGTGAGCACGTCGGGGTCGGTCTCGGGGGGCACGCCGTGGCCGAGATTGACGACGTGCGCGGGCGCGAGCATCCCGCGCTCCAGCACATCGATCACGTGTGCCTCGAGCACATGCCAGGGGGCACCCAACAGGGCGGGGTCGAGGTTGCCCTGCAAGGGAACACCACCGCCGAGGCGACGCTCGGCCTCGTCGAGCGGGATGCGCCAGTCGACCCCCATGGCCTCGACGCCGATCGAGTGCATCGCGTGCAGCACCTCACCGCTGCCCACACCGAAGTGCACGCGCGGCACGTCGAATCCGCGCAGGTGCGAGAGAGCGCGCTTCGAGTGTGGCGCGACCCGGCGCACGTACTGCTGCTCGCTGAGCGACCCGACCCACGAGTCGAAGAGCTGGGCGGCGGATGCCCCGGCCAGCACCTGCGCCTTGAGGAACTCGCCCGTGACATCCGCGCACCAGTTGAGGAGCGCCGCCCACGTGTGGGGGTCGGAGTACATCAGAGTGCGCGCGCGCAGCTGGTCCTTGGACGGGCCGCCCTCGACCAGGTACGAGGCGAGCGTGAAGGGCGCACCCGCGAAGCCGATGAGCGGGGTGGTCCCGAGCTGCGAGACGGTGAGGGCGACGCCTTCGGTGATGGGTGCGAGGGCCTCGGGGTCGAGGGGGCGGAGGGCCGCGACATCCGCTGCCGTGCGGATCGGGTTCGCGATCACGGGCCCCTTGCCGGGAACGATCTCGACGTCGACACCCGCGAGCTTGACCGGGATGACGATGTCGCTGAAGAAGATCGCCGCGTCGACTCCGTGTCGGCGCACGGGCTGCAGCGTGATCTCGCTGGCCAGCGACGGCGTGAGGCAGGCGTCGAGCATCTGGGTGCCGACACGTAGCTCGCGGTACTCGGGCAGCGAGCGCCCGGCCTGACGCATGAACCAGACCGGAGTGACCTCGGGGCGATCACCGCGATAAGCCCTGATCAGGGGCGCAGAAGCGGTGCGTCCGTCGACGAGGGGATGGTCCGTGGGGAGAGTCACCGGTTAACCCTACCCACTAGAGCCTCCAACTTAATTAGGTTAGGCTCCCCTAACATCCCAACCGAAAGGAATCCCTTGAGTCTCCTGCGCCCGCTCGGCCTGGTGGCAATCGCCACCCTCGCCGTCTCGCTCACCGCCTGCTCCACGACCGCTCCCGCCGAGAGCTCGGCAAGCTCCGACCGCGTCTTCCCCGTGACGATCGAGCACGTCTACGGTACGACGACGATCGAGTCGCAACCTGAGCGCGTGGCGACGGTGGCGTGGGCGAACCACGAGGTTCCGCTGGCCCTCGGCATCGTGCCGGTCGGCATGAGCAAGGCGACCTGGGGCGACGATGACGGCGATGGCGTGCTGCCGTGGGTCGAGGACAAGCTCGAGGAACTCGGCGCGGAGACCCCTGTGCTCTTCGACGAGACGGATGGCATCGACTTCGAGGCCGTGGCCGACACCCAGCCGGACGTGATCCTCGCCTCGTACTCCGGCATCACGCAGGAGGAGTACGACACCCTGTCGAAGATCGCACCCGTCGTCGCCTACCCCGACGTCGCGTGGGGCACGTCGATGAACGACATGATCCGCATGAACTCGACCGCGCTCGGCCTCGCCGACGAGGGTGAGGCCCTCATCAACGAGCTCGACGGCCAGATCGCCGACGCCCTCGCGGAGTACCCGGAGCTCGACGGCAAGAAGGTGCTGTTCTCCTACCTCGACCCGTCGGACTTCAGCCAGGTCGGCTTCTACACGGGCCACGACACCCGCCCCGGCTTCCTCGAGAGCATCGGGTTGCCTGCACCGACGATCGTGGAAGAGGAGTCGGCGAACACCGACGAGTTCTATGTCACCGTGAGCTCCGAGGCGGCCGACCGCTTCGCCGACGTCGACGTGTTCGTCACCTACGGCGAGACCGACGGCACGATCATCCAGCAGCTGCAGGCCGACCCGCTGCTCTCGAAGATCCCCGCGATCGCCGAGGGCCGCATCGCCGTTCTCGAGAACTCAACCCCGCTCGCGGCGTCGGCGAACCCCTCACCGCTGTCGATCGGATGGGGCATCAGCGACTACTTCGGCGTGCTCGCGGCACCGCTGCGCTAGTGACCGCAAGCCCCAGCACGCTGTCGGGTGCCGCACGTCAGGAGACGTTGCGGCGCCCGGCAGCGCTGCGCCTGGGCTGGCTGCTGGCAGGGGTGGCCCTGCTGGTCGTACTGTGCGCTGCATCCCTCGTCTTCGGAGCGAGGGATGTCTCGATCACCGACCTCGTCGGAGCCTTCTCCGGCAACGACACAACCTTCGGCGAAGCTGCCGTCATCAAGCGGATACCGCGGACAGTTCTCGCCGTTCTCGTGGGGGCAGCGCTCGCGATCGCGGGGGCGAGCATGCAGGGGGTCACGCGGAATCCGCTGGCCGACCCCGGCATTCTCGGCGTATCGTCGGGCGCTGCCCTCGCTGTCGTGATCGGCATCGCGGGCTTCGGCCTGAGCGAGCCGTACGGGATGGTCGGCCTCGCCATCGCGGGAGCGGCGCTGGCCGCTGTCGGCGTCTACACGGTCGGGTCGCTCGGCCGCGGTGGTGCAACACCCCTGAAGCTGACGCTCGCTGGAGCGGCTGTGTCGGCCGCGCTCAGCTCACTCGTGAGTGCAATCCTGCTGCCGCGAGTCGACGTGCTCACTCTGTACCAGTTCTGGCAGATCGGCGGCGTGGGCGGTGCCGACTGGGGTCGCATCGGTGCCGTCACCCCGATTCTGGTTGTGGGTGTCGTGCTCTGTTTCTTGAGTGCCCGCGGAATGAACATGCTCGCCCTCGGTGACGACCTCGCGTCGGGTCTCGGCGAGCGCGTCCTGCGCACGCGGCTCCTTGCGGCGATCGGCGCGATCGTGCTGTGCGGCGCCGCGACGGCGATCGCGGGCCCCATCGGGTTCGTCGGCCTCGTTGTTCCGCACGTGTGCCGCCTGCTCGTGGGCACCGACTTCCGCTGGCTGCTGCCGTTCTCGGCGGTACTCGGTGCTGCCCTCCTCGTCGCCGCGGACGTGCTCGGCCGAGTCGTCGCCCGACCGGAGGAGATCCAGGTCGGCATCATCACGGCCATTATCGGCGCCCCCTTCTTCATCTGGATCGTGCGCAGGCAGCGGGTGCGGGAGCTATGAGTGTTGTTGTTCTTGGTCGCCGGCGGCGCGCTGTTCGGTGGCGCACTCTTCTGATCGTCGCGGCCGCGCTCGTGCTCGTCGCCTTCGCGGTCAGCCTCATGGTCGGCAACACCGTCTACTCGTTCAGCGATGTGCTGAGAGTGCTGCTCGGCGAGCAGGTGCCCGGCGCGAGCTTCACGGTCGGCGAGCTGCGCCTCCCGCGCGCGACGCTCGCCCTCCTCGCCGGCCTAAGCTTCGGGATGGCCGGCGCCACCTTCCAGACGATGCTCCGCAACCCGCTCGCCTCCCCCGATGTCATCGGCATCAGCGCTGGCGCGAGCGCCGCGGCCGTCGTCGGCATCGTCGTGTTCTCGTTGAACGAGACGACCGTGTCGTTGCTCGCGCTGGCAGCGGCGCTGGCGACGGCTGGCGTGATCTACCTCCTCTCCCACCGCGGCGAATTCTCGGGCATCCGGCTCATTCTCATCGGCATCGGCATCGCCGCGATGCTCGAGAGCGTGGTCGCGTACGTGCTCTCGCGCGCTGCGCAGTGGGACCTGCAGGTCGCAATGCAGTGGCTCGCGGGCAGTCTCAACGGTGCAGGCTGGTCGCGGGTGGCGCCCGTGGCCCTCACGTGCCTGATCGCCGTGCCGGTGCTGCTCGTTCTGCAGCGGCCGCTCGGAGCCTTGCGATTGGGGGATGACGCGGCATCCGCTCTCGGCGTGGGCGTGCAGCGCACCCGCCTCGGTCTCATCCTCGCCGCCGTCTGCCTGCTCGCTGTGGCAACGGCCTCGACGGGCCCGATCGCGTTCGTCGCGTTCATGTCAGGGCCGATCGCCGCGCGCATCTGGGGCCCTGGCTCGAACCTGCTGCTGCCCGCGGGGCTCGTGGGCGCGTTGCTCGTGCTCTCGGCGGACTTCCTCGGACAGTTCGCGCTCGACAACCGCTACCCGGTGGGCGTGATCACTGGTGTGCTCGGTGCTCCCTACCTCGTCTACCTGCTCATCCGAATGAACCGCAACGGAGGCTCGATATGACCCGCGAACGCACGCTCAGTGCGGAGTCGCTCACCCTCGCGTACGGCGATCGCACCGTCGTCGAGGGACTCGACTACACGGTCGCACCCGGCAGGATCACGGCGATCGTCGGGGCGAACGGATGCGGCAAGTCCACGCTCCTCCGCGCCCTTGCCAGACTCCTCAGCCCCGCAGCAGGCCACGTTCTCCTCGACGGAACGGACCCACGCACTCGCCCCTCCAAGGAGGTCGCTCGCATCGTCGGGCTGCTCCCCCAGAGTCCGGTCGCGCCGGAGGGCATCGTCGTGTCCGACCTCGTGGGGCGCGGGCGGCACCCGCACCAGAACGCGTTCTCGCGGTGGAGCGCGGCCGACTACGAGGCCGTGACGTCGGCGCTCGAGGCGACGGACACACTCGCGCTGGCCGACCGGGCGGTCGACGAGCTCTCCGGCGGGCAGCGGCAGCGAGTGTGGATCGCCATGGCGCTCGCCCAGGACACCGACATCCTGCTCCTCGACGAGCCGACCACCTTCCTCGACGTGTCCCACCAAGTGGAGGTGCTCGACCTCCTCACCGACCTCAACCGTTCGCGCGGCACCACGATCGTCATGGTGCTGCACGACCTCAACCTCGCCGCGCGGTATGCGGACGAGCTCGTCGTGATGCGTGAAGGGGGAATCCTCGCGACCGGGGAGCCCCGCGGCATCCTGACGTCCGACCTGGTGCGCGAGGCGTTCGGCCTCGAGAGCACCATCATCCCCGACCCCGTGTCCGGCGATCCGCTCGTGATCCCGGCAGGAAGGCACCATGTCCGCTGACACACTCGTCTCACCGTTCCTCCTCGCGCGCGCCACCGTGACGGCGGTCGAACGGGTGTCGCCGAGCTTCGTGCGCGTGACCCTCGGCGGCCCCGAGATCACGGACCTCGGAACCCCCGGCGCCGTGCTCGACCAGCGCATCAAGCTCATCTTCCCGAGTCCGGGTGCGCCGCTTCCGTCGCTCGCTGGCACCGCCGACTGGTACCAAGAGTGGCTCGCCCTGCCCGAGAACACCCGTGGCTCGATGCGCACCTACTCGATCCGTGAACTGACGGTGGATGCCGCGGGCACAACCCTCACGATCGACTTCGTACTCCACCTCGACCCCACCTCCACGGGCCCGGCCTCGCTCTGGGCGAGCGCCGCAGCCCCCGGCCAGGAGATCCTCGTGCTTGGGCCTCGTCGCGGGCGCACCGATGGCGGCGGCATCGAGTACTACCCCGGAGACGCGAGCTCGATCCTGCTCGCCGGTGACGAGACGGCGGCTCCGGCCATCGCGCGGATACTGGAGGACTCACCAGCCTCGACGCGGGGGGCCGCGTTCATCGAGGTGCCGGAGGCGGGTGACATCCTGCCGATAGCCGCGCCCGCTGGCGTGGAGATCACGTGGCTGCCGCGCGACGGTAAGGCTCATGGGGAGGCGCTCATTCCTGCTGTGCTCGAACATCTGGGCTCCCAGCCTGTCGACTCCGCGCCCGAGGTCCTGCCCGAGGGCGAGCTTCTGTGGGAGACCCCGACCTTCTCGGGCCTTGGGGAGGAGACATCGTCTGGCGATGTTCACGCCGACCGCTACTTCTGGATCGCGGGTGAGAGCGGCGTCGTCACAACCCTCCGCCGCCACCTCGTGAAGGGCCTCGGCATCGACCGCGGCCAGGTTGCGTTCATGGGCTACTGGCGCAAGGGCGTGGCGATGCGCGGGTAGGTTTCCCTCAGCCGAGCGGGGTTAGCATGGGCTAGTGCTTCTGTGCCTGAGTTCCAACCATCAGAACGCATCGTTCGACCTCCTGGACAAGCTCTCCGTCATCGCCGAGGACACCACTCTTCGCCTCGTGAACTCGTCCGACTTCGTCAGCGGCGCGGTCGTGCTTGCCACGTGCAACCGCTTCGAGGCCTACCTCGACATCGACGAGCCACTCACGGCCGCCACCGCTGTCGCTGTGGTCTCCATGCTCGAGGCGCTCAGTGACTCCAGCGGCATCCCGGTGGCCGAGCTGCGGGCATCCATTCAGGTGCACCAGGGCACGGATGTCGCGACCCACCTCTTCGCGGTCACCTCCGGCCTCGAGTCCGTCGTCGTCGGCGAGGACGAGATCGCTGGCCAGGTGGCCACGGCCCTAGGCCGCGCACGCCTCGGCGGAACCACGAGCCGCGACCTCGAGCGCCTGTTCCAGCGCGCCACCCGCACGAGCCGCGGCGTCAAGAACCAGACGGCCCTCGGCGGCGCCGGACGCTCGCTCGTGCGCCTCGCCCTCCAGCTTGCCTCCAGCCGCATCGACGACTGGTCGCGCATGCGCGTCCTGCTCGTCGGCACCGGCCAGTACGCCGCAACGACCGTCGCGGCCCTCCGCAACCTCGGCGCCTCCGACATCCGCGTGCACTCCCCGCGCGGACGCGGCGCCCCCTTCGCCGCCAAGTACGACCTCACCGTGAGCGATGACTTCGAAGTCGACGTGATCATCACGTGCACCGCCAACGTCGTGCTCGGCGTCGACCGGTTCCCGGGTCGCCACGGCCGCCTCGTGATCGACCTGGGCCTTCCCCGCAACGTGGACCCCGCGGTCGCCTTCATTCCCGGCGTCGAGATGCTCGACCTCGAGACCATCAGCCTGCACGCTCCCCTCGAACAGCTCACCGCCCACGACGACGCCCGGGCCATGGTTCGGGATGCCGCGCACCAGTTCGCCGCGGACACCGCCGCCGAACCCGCCATCGTCGCCCTCCGCAGCCACGTCTTCGACGTCCTCGACGACGAACTCGCCCGAGCCTCAAGCCCTGAGGTGGAGCGGGCGCTCAAACACTTCGCGAGCGTGCTCGTTCACGCGCCCTCGGTGCGCGCGCGGGAGCTGGCGGCTGAGGGTCGGCTGGACGAGTTCGTGGCGGGGTTGAGCGCTGTGTTCGACGTGGCGCCTGGGGTCGCGGCATCCGCGGACGCGCGGCGCGAGGTTGGTTCGGCGTAGCTATCACCTCATGGAAGAGGCTTCGCATTGGAGCCCAGAAGCTCTCTGTTGAGGCCCAGGACGAGATCTTCTAGTGAGGAGAAACTTGGGGTAGCGAATCTGGAAACATCCACCGGGACCGCGGCGAAGCTGAGCGTGTAGCCACCCATATCCAGATACATCTCGAGCCGCCGAACTTCGAGGCGCGAGAATCGTGCTTTCCCCAGGCGAAACTCTCCGTGCTTCGGTTCGAGGGTTCTCACTACGACGGAGGGGTTCCCCAAGCTCAGTAACGACACTGATCGGCTTCGGACACTGATCGCGTTGACTCGCGACAACTCGGCGACACTCGGGACATCGTGAGACTCACCGAGTGAAGCAAGCGCGGGATAGAAAACGAGGAGGCCCACTCCGTCCGGGAAATCGCGGACGAGCAAGGTCATGTTCGTCCGAATCCGTCTGCCGCGGACAGCGTGGCTCACGAAGAGGTAACAGACAAAGCCAACCAGGCAAAGACAAACGATTGTCCCCGCCACGATGTTGACGGTGAACGTGACATTGTCGCCATCTTCACCGGCTTTAACCGCTCTAGTGAACATCACGATGAAGCCCAAGACGACTATTGGCAGTGCAATAGCGATCGAGATCAGATAGACCCGGAGTGAGTTTCCCGTGAGCCCACCGCCGGTTGCCTTGCGGGGTTCGCGCATCGCTCTATCCTCTTTCGTATCCGTTCAGCCCGCTCAACATCCACGGCGCCGTGGCTAACTCCGTCAACACCCCCTGACGCAAGGACCGTTCACAAAGTACTCAAGCTGCGTACTTATCTGCGTTCCCCCATATGGGGGCGAGAACGCACCACGGCCCCCGTACCCCACCCCGCTACCCTCGAACCATGATCGCCCCCGACTACTTCCGCGACCAGCAGTCCCTCAAGTCCAGCAACCTGCGGCTCGAGCCGCTAGGCCCGCAGCACTTCGACGGGTCGTGGGCGACGTTGAACGATGCGGAGTCGCGTCGGCTTGCTGGCATCCGTATCGAGCGCACTGAGCAGGAGCATCGTGACTGGCTCACCTCGCTCGCGGACGCTCACGATCGTGCGGACTGGGCGATCCTCACCGCGGATGATGGCACGTTCGTCGGCGAGATCGTGCTGAGCGAGTTCGAGCCGCACAACGAGGCGATGAACCTGCGCATCACGCTGTCGGGGGCGATGTTCGGTCGCGGATACGGATCCGAGGCGACCAAGGCCGTCGTCGACTACGGACTGCAGGTGGTCGGGCTGCACCGCATCAGCTTGCGCGTGGTCGACTTCAACACGCGGGCGCAGCGCGTCTACTCGAAGGTGGGGTTCCACCCTGAGGGACTGCTGCGGGACGCCTGGTTCTGGGACGGCGAGTGGTCCGACGTGGTCGTGATGGCGATCGTCGCGGGGCACTAGCGCGGCGAGACTCCAGCGGTGGTGAGTTGCACCTTGGCGAGAGTCACCACGGGTGGAGTCTCGGCGGCAGGCGTGACGGGATGCACACGCTCGCGCCGACACGCCGGTGCGGGGTGTCTCGGGCCGGCGTGTCACGGAGGATCGGTGCATCCGGGGACCGCACCGCACGCTCAATCCGCTTCAGTTGCCCAGTTCGGCCAGTGCACAGCGCGAAACACTGGCCGAACTGGGCAACTCACGGGAGGGGAGCCGCGCCCTACCTCCGGAACCACCCCGCGATCGTACGGATCACCGGGTTGTTCGCGACCGCGAGCAGCAGCGGCAGCATCCGCATTTGCTCCCCAACACCCGGGAAGCGCATGAGTCGACGAATCGGCACCGTCGCGACCATGTCGAACACGTTGGCCCCGAGCTCATCGGCACCGCCCGCGCGGCGCATCGCGAACGACAGCACCGGTCCGGTCACCGGATGCTCGAGCAGGTCGGTCACGGACGATTCCAGCGTCAGCTTCCGTGGCGCGGGCCCGCGCTTGTGCACGGTCGCGGTGAGCGCGATGTCGTGCGCGTTATGTCCAATCTCGATGGCATACGAGCCGCCGTGCACGAGCCAGCCGTCGGTGAGGGTGTCCCAGTAGGCGAAGGCACGATCATCCAGCTCGAACGTCACGACCATCGAGGCACCCGGCTCGAGCATCACCTTCTCGAAGCCGCGCAGTTCGCGCACCGGTCGCGACACCGGCGACGCCGCCGGCCCCACGTACAGCTGCACCACGTGCGATCCCGAGCGCGAACCCGTGTTCGTCACCCGCACCGAGGCCGAACTCCCCGAAGCGACCAGATCACTGAACTCGAACGTCGTGTACCCGAGCCCGTGCCCGAACGGGTAGCGCACGGGCACGTCCACCGTCTCGTAGTACCGGTACCCCACGAACACGCCCTCGCCGTAGCGCACGACGTTGTTCTCTCCCGGAAAATTCAGGTAGCTCGGGGTGTCCTGCAGGCGGAACGGGATGCTCTCCGTCAACCGCCCCGAAGGTGCAACCACCCCGAACACAACATCGGCTACCGCCGGGCCTCCGGCCTGCCCGAGAAGCCACGCCTCCACGATGGACGCTACCGAGTCATGCCACGGCTCGAGGGTCACAACCCCGCCGTTGGTCAGCACGACCACCGTGCGCGGGTTCACCGCGGCGACGGCCTTGATGAGCGCGATTTGGTCGGCCGGCAGGTTGAGGTGGTCACGGTCGAAGCCCTCCGACTCCTCCATCGGCGGGAGGCCGACGAAGAGCACCGCCGCGTCTGCGGAGCGAGCTGCGTCCACCGCCTCATGGAGAAGTTGCTGATCAACGTGCTCGTCGAGACGGTAACCGGGTGCGAAGGTTACATCGGCGATCTCCTCGAACGCGGGGAGCGCGGCATCCACTCGGGTGGGCGTGACCTGCGAGCTGCCGGCACCCTGGAACCGTGGGGTGCGGGCGAACTCGCCGATGACCGCGACGCTGGAGCCGGGGGTGAGCGGTAGCACCGAGCCCTCGTTGCGCAGGAGCACGATGGACTCGGCGGCGGCCTCACGCGCGAGACCGTGGCGTTCCACCACGTCGAGGTGGGGTGAACTATCGGAGACGGGCAACGCATCAACCCCGACCGTGCCGGAGCGGAGGCGGCGCACGAGCCGTCGCATCCGCTCGACGGAGAGGTCGAGCACGTCCTCGTCGAGGTCGCCGGAATCGAGTGCCGCCAGCAGAGCTGACCGAGAGTCCTTCTGCGGCCCCGGCATCTCGAGATCGAGCCCCGCCGCGAGAGCGGCAACGGCCCCGTCGACGGCACCCCAGTCCGAGAGCACGACGCCCTCGAAACCCCACTCGTCGCGCAGCAGGTCAGTGAGCAGCCAGTGGTTCTCAGCAGCGGCCACCCCGTTGATGCGGTTGTACGAGCACATCACGGTCTCGGGCTTCTCGCGCTTCACGATGCGCTCGAAGGCGGGCAGGTAGATCTCGCGCAGCGTGCGGTCATCGACCTCGGCGCTCACCGTCATGCGCGCGGTCTCCTGGTTGTTGGCCGCGAAGTGCTTGAGGGATGCCCCGACCCCCCGTGACTGCACACCCCGCACCCACGCGGCCCCGAGCTCGCCACTCACGAACGGGTCCTCGGAGATGTACTCGAAGTTGCGCCCGCACAGCGGGGACCGCTTGATGTTCACGCCCGGGCCGAGCACGAGATTGACGCCCTGCTCGACGGCTTCCTCGCCGATGGCCTGGGCGACCCGCTCGATGAGTGAACGGTTCCAGCTCGAAGCCAGACCTACCGCTGGCGGGTAGCAGGTGGCGGGCTCGCTGCCGCCGAGGCCGAGGTTGTCGCCGTGGTTCGGCTGGTAGCGCAGCCCGTGCGGTCCGTCGCTCATCGTGATCGACGGGATGCCCGGAACCGCCGCCGTCGTCCAGTAGCTGTCGCCCACCACGAGGGAGGTCTTCTGCTGGCGGGTGAGCCGGGTCATGCCGCTACTTTACGGCGCGGACGCCGCACCTTCCCTGCTCGTTTCTCCGGAGCATCCGGCTCCAACGCACAGGGGTAACGGGAATCACCGGCGTGTTGAGCGAAACCTCCGGAGAAGAGGAAATGGAGAACGAGGGGATGGGAAAGAAGAGCCGCCGTTAATGTCGTCAGGGTCCCCCCGGAATGACCCGGGAAGACCCTGACGAGCTTGCTGTGGTGCTGTGGTGCTAGGCGCCTACCTGCCGATTAGTCGGCGGTCGGCTTGCGACGCAGGAAGTACAGTCCGAGACCCGTCAGGATCACGAGCAGTCCAGCCCACACGACACCCGCGGATGCCGCGGCACCGGTGAAGGCGAGCTGAGCGGGCGTCGGCGGGACGGCCGATGCGCACTCACCGGCGGGCAGAGCGAAGCTCAGCACGACGGGTTCGTCCTTCCACGCTTCGTTGAGCGTGTCGTCTTCGTTGGTCGGCGAGGCCACCAGCGTGATCGTGGTCGGCTCTGTCACCTTGTAGGTTCCCGCCTCGACGACCGTTCCGTTGACCGTCCACGTCACGTCGCCGAACTCGGCGCCGATCGTGTAGCTGCCATCCGTGGTGCAGGTGAGAGGGGTGGAGTCGTACGCGGGGAGCACGTCGGCGAGAGTCGGCGGCTCGTGCGGTCCGTCACAGAGGGGCGTTGCATCCGGGTAGGCCAGGTCGATCACGAGTGACGGGTTCACGTGGACCGTCGCGGAGGTGATGCCACGCACCCAGGCGAAGTTGCCCGTGGTCTCCTGCCAGGTTCCATCGGAGAGCTGCTCCCAGCCCGGCCAACCGGTCGCGTTGCCCTCGGAGTCGACGGATGCACCGGGCCAGAGGTTCGCGCCACTCAGCTCCCACTTGCCCGAAGTCTCGTTGTAGACGAGATCACCGAGGTCGATGGTCTGCTCGTTCGTGCCATCCGACAGCACGAGCGTTGCGTGCTTCGTCGGAACCTGGTTGTCGGGGTCGCTCATCGACACCGACCACGAGATCCACGGGGCGTCGAGCTTGCACTCGCCCGCCGCGAAGGAGCCCTCGAGGCTCGGCTGCTCCGGCGTGCAGTCCACCGCCGAGTCGACGGCGGTGAAGGTCCACGTGTGGGTGTCACCGGTCCAGTCGTCGGGTGCCGGGTTCGCGCCAGCGAGCGAGTAGCCGTTGAGTGCGGTCGCCGTGACGGTGTGCGTGCCGGGGGTGACCGAGGTGAACTCGTCCGTGACCACGACGTCGTCGATGCGGTACTCGACGTTGGCGTTGAGCTGGATGCGGATCCAGCTCGTAAGCTCGGTGGCGTCGGTGACCTCACAGGTCGAGGCGGTGGGGTCAGTCACCGTGACGACACAACCCTCTTCCGAGACCTCGGACGGCAGCGGTGCGCGCGTGGTGGTGACGGACTCGCCCTCGACCCACTCGCCGTAGCCCCACGTGAGCGTCTCGGTGTCGAAGACCGGCTCCGCGGTGTACGTGGTGGTGACGATGGTCACGACGGTGTCGTCACAGTCGAAGGATGCAACGGGGCGCTGCTCGACCTTCGGCTCCGGCTTCTCGTACGTCGGGCACGGGCTGATCTCGAGCGAGAACGTCTTGCCCGCGGCGATCACCGTGTACGTGCCTCCTGCGGGGAGCACGTTCGGCGCGTCCACGACGACGGACTCACCGGCGTCGACCGTGCGGTCGTAGACGCCCTGGAAACCCTGGAGGGAGAAGGTGACGGGCACGTTGCTGTCGGTGTTATCGTACGTGATCTTCACGGTGCGGTTACCCGCGGTGCCGTCGGTGTAGTACACGCAGTCGCCCACGACCTTGGTGACGTCGGGCGAGGTGTAGCACTCCTCGTCCTCGCCGGTGAGGTCGGCGCCGGGGGTTCCTGTTGCCGTTCCGGTCTTGACTCCGGATCCGTCAGCACCCCAGGTGATGACGAGCGGGTCGTTCGAGCGGGGGGTGGTGAGGGTGGAGTAGCCGGGGGTTGCCTGGAACGTCTGGCCTGCGCCGTAGGTGACCGTCACGGTCTCCTCGGACGGGTTGAAGATCTTCCAGGTGTTGTCGGCGTCGACAGCACACTCGGGCACGTAGGTGATCGTGAGCGCGACCGTGACGTCGTCACAGACGCCGCCGGTGTTCTTCGGTGCGAGCGGGCCACTCAGCGTGATCGTCTTCTCGCCGTTGGGGAAGAGGTGGTCGGTGTTGGCGGTGGCGACGACCGAGTAGCTGTTCTCGGTGATGACGGGCGTGCCGAACGTCGCGTTCGAGATGGCGCCGAGGGCGAAGGTTGCGCTCTGCTCACAGGTGGGGGGCGTGATCACGACGGCAGCCGAGGCGTCCTTCGGCAGGTCGCCACAGGTCAGGCTCGCGCCATCGGCACCGAAGTGCCAGTTGTGTCCGTCGAACTGGATCCAGGTGACCGTGAACGGGCCGGTGATGTACGCGGAGTAGTTGTAGGTCAGGATGCCGGAGTTCTTCTGCTCGACCGTGATCGGCAGCCAGATCTGGCTTCCATCGAGTTTCGTGACGCGCAGCACGAGCCCCGAGCCCGCGTTGGCGACACCGCCCTGACCGGCGCTCTGCCACTGGTCGACGTAGGCGCTCGTCTGCTTCTCGACGCCGTTCTGGCGGATCGTCATGTTGATGTAGTTGCCGTTGGTGAGGGCGGCGTTCAGGTAGACGGTCGCGTTGGTGCAGTCCACGGTGTCGTCGTGCTGGGTGTAACAGGTCGCATTCGACGGAATGTTCAGCGTGCCCGTCTGGGAGACGAGGTCACCCTGCGAGTGGTTGGTCCACTGCACGTTCACCTTGAAGGAGTAGTTTCCGGGAGTGACACCAGCCTGAACGCCGGTGACGTAGCTCGTGTTCTTGACGGTGAGGCCCACGAGGGTCGGCGTCGTGGTGACCGGATCACCCGAACCCGTGCTCTGCGACTTAATGGTCGCCGTCTCGTTCGGGTACGACGTGTCGCCCGTCACCTTCCAGGTGATGTCGAACTTGCCCGTGGTCGGGTTGCACGCGTAGGTGCCGGACACCGACGGGTGCGTGGCAGAGGCGGGGGCTGCGACGGCGACGAACGAGAGGCCTAGGGCCAAGAGGACGGTCGAGGTGATCGCGAGGAACTTCTTCAGCACTGGGGGAATCTCCTGGGTAAGGGAGTTCGGGCCGCGCCCAGCGTGGTGCGTCTCGGAAGGAGAATGCGCCTGATCGGGGTAAGGCTCGAGCGCGTTGGTTATCGGGGTTAAATCCATTCGGGTGTATGGACTTATCCAACGCGCCTTCACCGTAGCATGTCCGCAAAAGGGGGGACAAGCCGAAATACCGGATTCGTTACCTAAAGGGGTACAAGCCCGACTACCCCCAGAACGGGGGCCGTCAGTGCACGTACTCCAGGATGTCCATTCCTACGGTGCGCATCGCGTCGAGTACACGCAGCCGAGCCTGGAGCCCGTCGTCGTTGAACTGTACGGACACGGCGTAGGCCACGGCCCGGTTGGTGCCGCGGAGGGCTCCGGCTTCGGCTCGGACACCGGCATCCGTTCCGGTCTTGTTGACGAGGAGCGTGTTGTGGTCGGCCCCGCGGTGCGAGAGCGGATCGAGACCGAACGCACTGGCCACCATGGAGAGGTCACTGTTGAGGGAGAGCCAGCCCATGACCCGCTGGCTCGTGAGCGGGTCCACCACCTCACCGCGCGCGAGAGCGGCGAACAGCCAGCTGAGCTCGGTCGTCGATCCGACGGACAGTTGGGGCGCGTCATCCGGCCCCCTGCTGTCGCGAACCAGGTCGAGCAGGGCGGTACGCATGAGACCGAGCGACTCCGTCCTCGCGCGCACGGCGCTCAGGCCGACCTCGCGCAGGAGCACATTCGTCGCGAGGTTGTCGCTGGAGGCAGCGACAAGAGTGGCGAGGTCAGCGATGGGAAGCGATGGTGCCTGAAGGTGCTGCCACAGGCCGGAGTCGGCGACGGCATCCTTCGCCGTTTTGTCGAGGATGCCGTAACCCGAGAACTCGCGGTTGGTCAGGCGCGCCGACACCTCAATGAGGAGGAGCACCTTGCCGATGCTCGCCGTCGGGAGCACGATCCGGTCGTCGATCGCGAGCAACGTCTTGCCCGAGTTGAGATCGATGACGCTCGCCGAGACCTGGGCCCCCTCGAACGCCAGCCGCCCGAGCGCGGCGAAAGTGCCGGCGAAGCTCTCGGCAACACCGGTTCCGGAGTGACGCGCGGCCCTCGGGGCACGCACTCGCTCCCAGCGCTCTCGGGTTCGGGTGATCTCTACCAAATGGTGACGCGGTCCTTCGGGTCCAGCCAGAGTTCGTCGGATTCAGTCACACCAAAGCTCTCATAGAACTCGTCGATGTTGCGCACGATCTGGTTGCAGCGGAACTCGTTGGGCGAGTGCGGGTCGATCGTCAGCAGACGCACGACCTCCTCGTCGCGGGCCTTGATCTGCCAGGCCTGCGCCCACGAGAGGAAGAAGCGCTGCGCGCCCGTGAGGCCGTCGATCACCGGAGGCTCCTGGCCGTCCAACGAGATGAGGTAGGCCTTCCACGCGATCGACAGCCCGCCGAGGTCGCCGATGTTCTCGCCGATCGTGAGGGCACCGTTGACGTGGTGATCGGGAACCTGGCGCGGTGCGAGCGCGTCGTACTGCTCGATGAGGGATGCCGTGCGCTCCTCGAATGCGGCGCGATCCTCGGGCGTCCACCAGTCGGTGAGCTTGCCGTCACCGTCGTACTTCGAGCCCTGGTCGTCGAAGCCGTGCCCGATCTCGTGGCCGATGACCGCGCCGATCGCACCGTAGTTGGCCGCGGCATCCCGATTCTCATCGAAGAAGGGGAACTGCAGGATGGCAGCAGGGAAGACGATCTCGTTGAAGCCGGGGTTGTAGTACGCGTTGATGGTCTGCGGGGTCATGAACCACTCGTCGCGATCGAGGGGCTTGCCGATCTTGCCGAGCTCGCGCTGGAACTCGAACTCGTTCGTCGCGCGGATGTTGCCGATGAGGTCGGCGGCATCGATCTCGAGGCTCGAGTAGTCGCGCCACTTCACGGGGTAGCCGATCTTGGGCGTGAATTTGCTGAGCTTCTCGAGCGCGCGCTCTCGCGTGGCAGGGCCCATCCACTCGAGCTTCTCGATGCTCTGGCGGTAGGCCTCGACGAGGTTCGCGACGAGCACGTCCATCGCGGTCTTCGCCGCCTCGGGGAAGTGGCGCTCGACGTAGATGTGACCGACGGCTTCGCCGAGAGCTCCCTCGACGAGGCTCACGCCCCGCTTCCAGCGGTCGCGCAACTGGGGCGTGCCGGTAAGGGTGCGGCCGTAGAAGTCGAAGTTGGTCTCGACGAACTCCTGTGAGAGGTACGCGGCGTTCGAGCGGACAACCTGCCATGCGAGCCAGTCCTGGAGCGCTTCGATGTTGTCCTCGCGCAGCACGGTCTGGAGCCCCTCGAGGAAGCTCGGCTGCCGAACGACGACCTCGTCGAACGAATGCTCCGGCACACCGAGCGCCGTGAGCCACACGTCCATGTCGAGAGAGCCCGCGAGCTCGTTCGCCCGCTGCCAGAGCATCGGGTTGTACGTCTTCTCGCTGTCGCGATTGGTGACGTTGTCCCAGTGGTGACTGGCCAGTTCGGTCTCGAGCGTCATGATGCGGCTGGCACGGGCTGCGGGCTCATCGAGACCGACAAGCCCGAGCATCCGCTCGATGAAGGCGACGTACTTGGTGCGGATCTCGGCGAAGTTGTCCTCGCGGTAGTACGACTCGTCTGGAAGACCGAGACCGGCCTGCTCGAGGAACACGAGGTAGCGGTCGGGCTGGCCGGGGTCGTTGTCGACGAACGCAGCGAAGAGGCCGGGGGCGCCACCGCGCTCGAGGCGACCGAGCGTCGCGAGCACCTCGTCGATGGTGGATGCCGCGGCCGCCGTCTCGAGCAGCTCGGCGATCGGCTGGGCGCCGAGCGCCTGGATCCGCGCCTCATCCATGAAGCTCGCGTACAGGTCGCCGACCTTGCGTGCCTCAGTACCCGGCTCGGCGGACTGGGACTCGACGATGATGTCGCGCACCGCCTTCTCGGCCTCCTCGGCCAACAGATAGAAGGAGCCGTACCGCGCCTTGTCGCTCGGGATCTCGGTGCGCTCGATCCAGCGTTCGTTCACGTGGCGGAACAGGTCGTCCTGGGGGCGGATGCTCGGCTCGAGCTCGTTCGTATCGATTCCAGCTGCAAGGGGGGCGTCGCTCATGCGAGAAAGCCTAGTTCGCTTGAGCGACACCGTTGCTGGGTGTCTAGCGACCTGCGAACAGGTTCACACCCACAGCCGCGAGTCCACCGCAGACCACACCCCACAGGATGATCGAGATGGTCTGCCAGAGGATGACCGCGTTGCGCGGAGCTCCGAAGGAGACGATCGCAGCGGAGGTGATCTGGCTCGGCAGCAGGAGCTGGCCCAGGAGACTCACGCCGGGCACGCCCCAGCGGTCGAACCGCGCCTTGAGCTTCTGCCGACGAGGGGAGAGGACGGGCTCCTCGCGGTCCCGTGTTACCCGTTCACGCACACGATGTGCAGACATCACGAAGATCAGCATCGAGACGATATTGCCGATGATCGCTGCGGGGATCGCGACGAACGGGGAGAGACCGGCGAGCACACCGACGATCGAGCCGAGGTACGACTCGACGAAGGGGATGGCTCCGAGCGCGATGATGCCGAGCCACTGGAGGGCCGGCGGGAGCCCTTCGGCGAAGTTCTGCAGGGTCTCGAGCATCGATTCGTCCTCCTAGTACACTGTGCTAACGATTCAGGCCAGACTAGCACACTGTGCTAGCACGTTGTACTAATGAGAGGTTATCGTGAGCCGTCGCGACGAGATCGTGGAGGCCGCCCAGGCGGTATTCGCTGAGGGCGGGGCATCCGCCATCACTGTGCGATCCGTTGCTGCTCGCGCTGGGATCGGCGCGAGCACTCTTCGCCACTACTTCCCCACCCAGCGTGACCTCCATGACGCCATCTTCTCGGCCGCATTCGACGCGAGCCTCGATGACCTGCGCATCAGCGACTCGTCGGTGCCGGCGCGCGAGCGGTTGGCGGAGTGCATCCAGCAGTTCATCACTCCCGTGGATGCTCCGGGCAACGCGCTCGAGCGCTGGGTCGAGTCGCTCGCCACGATGATCACGTCCCGCGCTTCGGAAGAAATGCGAACCGCATGGTCAGCGTTCGCACGACAGGCCCACACTCGCGTGCGCTCGTGGCTCGACGTTCTCGCCGCTGAGGGGGCGCTTCTCCCCGGCAGCACCGACCGT
This sequence comes from Leifsonia sp. AK011, assembly GCF_013410945.1. Taxonomy (NCBI): domain Bacteria; kingdom Bacillati; phylum Actinomycetota; class Actinomycetes; order Micrococcales; family Microbacteriaceae; genus Leifsonia; species Leifsonia sp. AK011. Next base: position 392,035 of record NZ_JACCCH010000001.1, read on the forward strand.
CAGGCCCGGATGCTGCTCGCCCTTGTCGACGGACTCGCCCTGGCGATGATGGTGCCCGAATCCCGCCCGACCTCCGAGCAGGTGCGGGAGACCCTGGACGATGCGATCGCCGCGATCGTGCGCTAGCCCGGCTGCGGAGCCCGCTGTCCCCAGCGGCCGAGCATCAGGACGGCGACCGAAAGCAGAACGCTGCCCGTGACCGCGATCCAGAAGTCCATGAAGAACTGCATGACGAGGAACGACGGAATGAACGACAGCACCGCCGCGACGGCCACGACCGCGTTCGGCGGCGTCGAGGTGATCTCCCGCGGCGCCTCCCAGCGACCGACGATGAACGACAACCCGAAGACGGCGGCCAGCACCAACACATAGAGAAGAGGTCGTGACCACCACCACACGGCGCTTCCCGGCTCGGGAGCCGCGCCAGGAATGAGCAGCGTGATGCCCGTGATGATGAGGATCACCGGCAGGTGCCACAGGTAGATGGTCATGAGTCGGGTTCCCGCGAGGAAGACGACGGCCCGCGCGGCGTGGGTGTTCATGAGGGCGGCGAGCGCCGGGCGCAGGAGTCGCAGCACGCACGCCTGGGCGACGGCGAGCGCAACCAGCGGGAGCGTCGGCGGGTTGAGGTTCGTGAGCATGTTGTCGGAGTACGGGCCCCACGTCGTCAGGGGGATGAGGCTCGCGTAGGCCACGACGGCGATGAGGACCAGCTGCCATGCGGGGCGTCGGCCGAACCATCCGTCGGCGTACCAGAACCCGAGCTGCTGCACGAGGAGCCAGACGAAGAAGAGGTTGAGCAGGCCGACCTGTTGGATGCCCGTGCCGTATCGCACGGCATCCACGACGATCGCGCCCGCCAGCAGCACGACCAGGGTCGCCCTCGGAGCGCGAGTGTGCCACGCCACCATGAAGGGCACGAGTGCCTGGCACAGCGTGTACGCGGCGAGGAACCACAGCGGGGAGGCCGCGCCCTGCACCGCGAGTTGCACGAGCTCGGGCGCGACCGCGAGCAGCATCGCGGCCCCGATCACGACAACATAGAAGATGTACAGCGGCAGGGCCGGCTGCGCGAGGCGCAGCACGCGGTTGCGCACGTAGTCGGCAGCAGTTCCCCCGCGCCGCGTGAGGCTGCGCCAGGCCGTGATCGACGCGAACCCGCCCACCACGAAGAAGAGCGGCATGATCTGCCCGGCCCAGGTCGCGAGTGGGAACCAGGGCGCAGCACCGACGGGACTCTCCGTCGGGGTCTGCGCGATGAGCTCGCCATCGGGGCCGACCCCCACACCCACCATGAGCAGGTGGATGAGCACCACGAGCAGCACGCAGAACACTCGAGCGAGGTCGAGTGTCAGGTCGCGCTTCGACAGGTCGATGGATGCTGCGGCGGTCTGCGCCGTCGGAGTGCGTGCCATACGACCAGCCTAGGAAGGCTCAGCGTCCTGGTGGCGATATTCACAGGCTCGGTGCTCCCCCTAACCTCTTGTGGCCAGCGCTGCCGTGGGCGAGGCGGACCGCGACGTGAATGTGCCGTACCGGGAGACGTTCGAGGGGGCCTCGCAGTCAACGCTGTTGAGTGCTGAAGCCCCCTCTGAGATCAGTTGGCGAACGCTCGCTCGAGAAGAACCGACGTGTGCTCCGCAATCGCGTCGACCTCCTCCTCAAGAGCGAAGTGGCCAGTGTCGAGGAGGATCACTTCGGTGTCCGGCACATCCCTCTGGAATGCGACCGCCCCTGCCGGAATGAAGAACGGATCGTTCTTGCCCCAGATGGCGAGAACCTTCGGCTGGCGACGCCGCAACCAGGCCTGCCACACCGGGTACTGCGCGGGGTTGTTCTGGTAGTCCCAGAGGATCGCCTTCATGTACTCCGACCGGCCCGGCAGATCGAGGATGGCCTGATCCGCGATCGCCTGATCAGGATCAACGTGCTCCGGGTTCCTCGCGCCGACCTGCCACTGCATCCGCGTTCCCGCGAGGCTCACGAATGCGTCGACGGTCGGCTGACCCTTCTCGCGATCCTGCCACCACTCCGCGAGGCCTGCGACTCCCGGCCCGAAGCCGTCTACATAGGCATTTCCGCTCTGCGTGACGATGCCGCGAACGCGCTCATCGTGCTCAAGCGCGACCCGGAATCCGACCGGCGCTCCAAGGTCGAACATGTACAGCACGTACTCAGCGACACCGAGCTGGTCGATCGCATCGCGAACAACCTCCGCAATCCGATCGAACGTCGGAGACTCCGGTAGCGGATCTGAACTCCCGAACCCTGGGTAGTCGATGGCAACGACGTGCCACTGGGGTGCAAGCCGGTCGATGAGGCGCGTGAACGCGCGGGTGCTCGACGGGAACCCTGGCAGCAATACCAGCGTCGGCTTGGACGAATCACCTGCCTCCCGAACAAAGATGTTGAGTCCATCGACCTCGATGGTGCGGTAGCTGAGTGCAGACATGTTTCTCTCCTTGAGGACTTGGTGCAGCCGGAGGGGACTCTCACGACTAACCGTTAATTATTTGTTTTGGAGGTTACGCAGGTTCATGCTAACTTGTCAACACGACGTTTAGTGGTTACGGAGATTCGGATGAAACTGAGCAACGTGATGGGGCTGGGAGACAACACCGCTCTCGATTTCCTCAACAGCACGGTCACCCAAGGGGCCTCGACCTTCGAGTTCATCGAGAGCGGTCACGCCCTTGTCGGGTGGCTTCACGCCGCCGGACTCGTCTCTCACGACGAGAGCAGGGCTTTGCTGCAGATGCCGATCTCGGAGCTCGATGCACAAGCCGCCCAGGCCAGAGAGCTCAGGGAGTGGTTGCGATCTGAGGTGGCTCGCTGGGCGGAGTTGGAGAAAGGCGAGGTGTCGATTGACGCTTCGGTTCGCCTGAATGAGCTCATGGCCGTAGACGATTTCTTCCGCCAACTCGACTCGCGTGGAGACCTCGTGCTCCAGCGCCGATGGAGCAGCCCGCGTCAACTACTGGCCCCGATCGCTCACGTTTTCGCGGAACTTCTGAGCATGGGCGAAACCGCCTACGTCAGGAGATGCGAAGGAACGGGATGCACCATGTGGTTCTACGACCACACGAAGTCGCATCGCCGCCGCTGGTGCTCGATGGCGCTGTGCGGCAACCGCGAGAAGGCACGCAATCACCGTCTGCGACAAGCGACGGCAACTTCAAGTGAACGGACGGCAGGATGATGGACAAGCACAAGCAGCCCCAGACGTATCCGGTGATGGATGGAGCACAGTCGGCGCCCAGGGCAGATCAGGTCGCAGGGATTGTGCAGCGGGTCTGGGCGGAGTCGAGGGTGTACCACTCAGACGTCGAGCCGATGCTGAGACAGTGGCTGGAAGCCGTGCATGTCAGCGTGGAGGCCAAGGAGTTCGATGCGCTGCTGACCAAGGCTCGCGGGGAATTCGCTCGCGTGGCAACACCGTCAGACACTGACACGAATCCTCACTGCCCAGCGGGAACACTCGTCGAGTGCCTCTACTGGGACGTCCAGACGCTCGAGCGCGGAGGAACTCTTCAAGCCTAGGCAGGCGTCTGCGCGGAAGCCTCATGTGAGAGCCCGACCGCGAACGCCTGCAGAAAGCGTGTCAGGCGCGGCTCGAAGTCGAGAGCAACGTGAGCCCACTGGGGCTCCTGCGCGTATAGCCCTGCCAGCGTTGGCGTGGGATGCGCTACCTGCCAGAGGCTTCCGGCCATGATGCCAGCAGCCGCGGACAGCTGTGAGGCGCGGTCGACATCCAGGGTGCCGGCGCGGACGAGTTCAGCGACGATCTCGTCGGATGCAGCGAACGCACTCGACTTGTAGCGCCTGGCCCGTTCAACGTCGACGTCGCCTTCGAGCCGTATCGCGACGTGCGTGAGGAGATCGCAGAACACGGGAAGCGTGACGATCGTGCTCGCGAGCACGGTTGCCAGGTCCTTCGGCGCGAGGCCGATGAGGCCAGAGAACCTCGCCTTGACCGCTTCGGCCCACTGACGCCATCCGCGTTCGGCGAGTTCAAGGAGGAGCTCCTCCTTGCTCGCGTAGTAGCGCCGCACACCTGTGCGATGCAATCCGACACGATCGGTCACCTCAGCGATCGTCACGTATCGAACACCGCCGCGCTCGAGCGCAATCGCCTCCGCGGCCGCCAGGAGATCCTCCGAACGCTGCGTCTTGTCTTCCTCAGATCGTGCACGTTCACGCATCGCATCAGGATAACGCAACTCATGATGTGTTATTCGCAGAAAGATGCTACTGTCAGAACGCATCACATGATGCGTTAAGTCATCGGCGCCCTGCGTCGACATCTAGGAGCCACATCTCATGCATGCTGTTGAAGCCGTTGAATTCGGCGCCCCCTCTGTTCTTCGAGTGATCGAGCTTCCCGACCCGGTTCCGGGTCCGGGCGAGGTCACGATCGACGTGTCGCATGCTGCCGTGGGATTGATCGACCTGCTCATGCGTCAAGGTCAGTTCAAGGACGCCCCGGGGATGCCCCAACCCCCGTTCGTCCCCGGCCTCGAGGTGACAGGCGCAATCCGGGCCCTCGGCGAGGGTGTGACCGGTTTCTCGGTCGGCGAGAAGGTGGTTGCCCTGTCGTCAGGCGGCAGTGGTGGCTACTCGTCGATCAAGGTGGCCGGGGCATCCCAAATCGTGTCGATTGAGGGCGCTGGCATTGACCCCGCCATCGCGGTGTCCGTGATCCCCAACGCTGCGATGGTGCACGTCGCGATGACCGCCGTGGCACATCTCCGCGAAGGCGAAACTGTGCTTGTGCACGGAGCACTCGGTGGATTCGCATCAGCGGTTCCCGGCGTTGCCAAGCGCCTCGGCGCATCTCGCGTCGTCGGCACCGTTCGCCCCAGCAAGCTTGAGGCGGCGCAGGCCACGAAACTTCCCTACGACCTCATAGTGGACTCAACCGACCTGGGCACGCTCGGCGACGAGCGCTTCGACATCATCATCGACAGCGTTGGCGGCGACCTTCGTAGCGCGAGCCTTGGCCTCCTCCGCCCCGGAGGCAGACTGATCGTGGCCGGAAATGCAAGCAACGACTGGGCCCACACGGTGCCGACGAACACTCTGTGGTTGGGAAGCCTGACGGTCTCCGGATTCAACGCCGGAGCCTTCCTGCCCACCCACCCAGAGCTTCTCGCGCCTGCGCTGAAAGCGGCGGTCGAGGTTGTCTCGGCCGGGCTCGGCCAGACCGTCGTGGACGTCCACAGTTTCAGTGACGCTGTTGCGGCTCACACCCGCATGGAAGACCGCACACTGGATGGCCGTGTTGTGCTCGTCCCTGACACGAATCGCTGACCCGCACCGAGTGCTTCCTTGAGCCGATCCGGCCTCGTCCCGCTACGCGGGGCGTGCCCGGAACTCTGCTCTGATCACGGACGGCCCCAGCGTCAAGGACGCCGCCCGATGTTCCTCACACCAGCTCGGATGGTTCCTGGCGGGAATCGTAGGCGATGCGGTGGTCGACGATCGCGTCCTGGTTCGCGGCCGCCCAGGCGGCCAGCCGGAGCACTGGCTCGGTGAGAGTGCGGCCAAGCTCAGTGGTCTCATATTCGACACGTGGCGGAACCGCGGCATAGACGGTCCGTTCGATCAGTCCGTCCCGCTCCAGAGCGCGAAGGGTGATCGTCAGCATGCGCCGTGAGATGCCGGGGGTGGTCTTGAGCAACTGAGTGAAGCGCTGCGGCCCATCCTCCAGGATCCCGATCAGGAGCAGGCTCCACTTATCACCCACGCGGTCGAGGACGGAGCGAAAAATGTCGGGGTCGTGCTCGGTACACATTCGCCCCATTGAGCGCAGCAGCTCATCGCCCTGTCGCATCGTCGACGTCATGCCGCGCCTCCTGTTGCTCGTCGGTTACTTCGGGGTAACTCGGGTTTAGTTGAAGTGACCGGTTACCGAAGTGTACACCAGTAACTAACAGTAACTCGAAGGAACGACATGAGGAACATCGAATTCGGTCTCGACACATTCGCCTACGCCACCGACGACGGGCGCGGTGGGGAGGTTGCCGGCGACCAGGTGATCCGGAACCTGATCGAGGAGGCGGTGCTTGCTGAGGAGGTTGGCATCGACTCCTTCAATATTGGCGAGCACTACCGCAAGGACCTCATGGACACCGCGAGCCCCGTGATCCTTGCCTCGATCGCGAGTCGGACTACCAGATTGCGCGTTGGCACCGCCGTCACTGTGCTGAGCACTCAGGATCCCGTGAGGGTGTTCCACAACTTCTCCACCCTTGATGCGGTCTCCGACGGACGCGCTCAACTGATTGTGGGAAGGGGTTCGGCCAGTGAGTCCTTCCCGCTGTTCGGGTACGACCTCTCCGACTACGAGGAGCTCTTCGAGGAGAAGCTCGAGTTGTTCACGCGGCTGTTGCGGGAGAAGCAGGTCACCTGGTCGGGGAAGTACCGTCCGCCGCTGAACAACGAGGTCGTCAACCCACCCCTTCCGTCAGGCCATCTCCCAACGTGGGTTGCCGTTGGAGGCAGTCCCCAATCGGTCGTGAGGGCGGCCAGATACGGGCTACCACTGATGCTCGCGATCATCGGCGGGCATCCGACTCGATTCCGCCCCTATGTTGACCTGTTCCACCGCACGACTGCTGAGTTCGGCCACGGCCGCCAGAAAGTCGGCATCCATTCGCCGGGCCTGATCGCTGAGACTGATCAGGCGGCAATCGACCTGCAGTGGCCATACTGGCGAGCGCTCTTCGAGCAGGAGGCGCGCATCCGAGGCTGGCAGGTGCCGAGCAAGGACCACTATCTCGCCGAGGTACAGGGCGGATCCCTCTACGTCGGATCACCCGACACCATCGCTCCCCGCATCGCCAACGCGATTCGCGGCCTCGGCGCGGACCGCTTCGACCTCGCCTACGCCAGCGGTCACGTTCCGCATGAAGTGCGGATGCGCAACATTGAACTCTTCGGTCGAGAGGTCATCCCGCAGGTCCGCGAACTTCTCGCCCAGAACACGACAGAGGTGACCGCATGAGCACGCAACACATCGAATTCGGTCTCAATTCATTCGGCGAGCTCATAGGCGACGGTACTGGGCGTACCGGCAGCCCCGCCGACAGCGTCCGAGCGATCGTCGAGGAGGCAGTGCTGGCCGAGAAGGTCGGCATCGACATCTTCAGTATCGGCGAGCACTACCGGCCCGAGATGGTCGACTCCGCAAACCACGTCATCCTGGGAACGATCGCTGGCCGCACCGAGAGTATCCGACTCGGGACGTCGGTCACCGTGCTCAGCACCAATGACCCGGTGCGGATCTACGCAGAAGCCGCAACCCTTCAGGCACTCTCCCATGGTCGAGCCCAGCTGGTCGTCGGCCGCGCCTCCGCGACCGAATCATTCCCGCTTTTCGGCTACGACCTGGCCGACTACGAAACCCTGTTCGAGGAGAAGCTCGATCTCCTGGCGCAGCTGATGCGAAACCAACCAGTGACATGGTCCGGCTCGACTCGCAGCTCCCTCACCAACCAATCCGTCCAACCCGCCATCGAGCCTGACTCGATTCCGGTGTGGGTCGGGGTCGGAGGCAGCCCCCAGTCGGTGATCAGGGCAGCGCGCTACAGAATGCCGCTCATGCTCGCGATAGTCGGAGGCAACCCCTCGCGTTTCGCACCCTTTGTCGACCTGTATCACCGTGCACTGCAGGAACTCGGACACGCCCCCCTGCCGATAGCGGAACACTCCCTCGGCTTCTTTGCCGCCACAGACGAGGAGGCACGCGACACCTATTGGCCGCTCTGGAAAGCTCGCATGACTGACATCAGCCGTGAACGGGGATTCCGCGCCCCGACTCCAGAGAACTTCTACGCCGAAACACAGGGAGGAGCACTATTCGTCGGTTCACCCGAAACTATGGCCAACCGAATTGCCAGCACCATCCGAACTCTCGGCCTCAGCCGTTTCGATCTGAAGTACGACGTCGTTGACATGCCACCCGAGCTCCGATTCCAGAGCATCGAGCTCTTCGGCCGCGAAGTCATCCCTCGCGTGCGGGAATTGCTCGCGAAAGATGAGGAGGCCGCCGGTGGCACAGATCACTGACACGACACAGCGACTGGGGATCGTCGGCGCGGGGAAGATAGGCACATCGATCGCGCGGGCCGCCGTCGCCGCGGGCTACGAAGTCACCATCTCGGGATCGGGGTCGATCGACCGCAGCGCACTCACCATCGAGATCCTCGCACCTGGAGCCCACGCCGCGACCACCGCACAAGTCGTCGAATCCCACAAACTCATCGTGCTCGCCGTACCCACTCACAAATTCCGCGAACTCGATCACGACCTCTTCAACGGAAAAGTGGTCATCGACGCCATGAACTACTGGGAACCCATCGACGGCTCTGACCCGGAACTCGCCGAGGCGGAGCACGGCTCGAGCACGATAGTGCAGGCGTGGTTCGACTCGGCGAAAGTGGTCAAGAGCTTCAACCAACTCGGTTACCACCAATTCGACGAACACCGTCAGCCCGACCCAACTGGGGTCCGAACCGCAATCGCCGCGGCCAGCAACCACCCCGACGCACTCGAGGTCGTGCTGCAACTCATTGACGATCTAGGCTTCGACCCTGTTCACGCTGGCTCTCTCGAAGCAGGGAAAGCACTAGATCCCGGAGGGCCCGGCTTCGGCGCCGCGCTGCCCGCAGACCAACTGACCGCTGCCCTGTCGCAACTTGCGACCGCCAGCGGCTGGGCGAGCATCGCCACCTCGTAGTCCCAGCACCTGTTGATACGTTTCTACGTTCTATCGTAGAATCAACACATGATCGACAACGACACGGATGCCCTCCGCCTCGCCATAACGTCACTCTCCGATCGCGTGGCAGCGCTCGAGGGCGCTCGCAACACGCAGACGGAGGCGATGGCGGCGACCGGGGACGCCCTGTGGGCGCTCGCGGGGCTCCGTGAGCGGCTGGCCGAGCATCCGTCGACCGCGAAGGGTGCCGTGATGATCGTCGGCTCCGTCACCACGCCGACGGGAGCCCCCGTCGAGTGGCAGCAGGGCGCGGGCACGGAGGGACTCTTCGAGGTCGACTGGAGCGAGCGGGCTGCGGGGTTCGCGGCGCTCGCCCATCCCGTGCGTCTTGAGCTCCTGCGACACGTCATGTCGGGCACCACCACGACGTCGGGGCTCGCCGCGATCGAATCGCTCGGAACCACCGGCCAGCTGCACCACCACCTCCGGCAGCTGCTCGCGACGGGGTGGCTCAAGCAGAGCGGGCGCGGCAGCTACGAGGTGCCCGCCGCGCGCGCGGTGCCGTTGCTGGCGTGCCTCGTGGCGGTGGAACGATGAAGCGAGCGGCGCTCGGCCTCTACCGGGTGCGCGGCGTGATTCTCATCGTGATCGTTGTGGCGATGCTGGCCACGATCCCGCTGCGACTCGTCGCACCATCACTCGGGGACGTGGCGACGATTGTCATCCGTGTGGGCATCGGTGGGTTGGCCCTCGTCGCGGTGCTTGCAGTGGTCGGGTGGAGACTGCTGCCGCAGCATCCGCCGGTCACGGTCACGCCTCCCGTGAGTGGGCGATGGCTCGCGCTGAACAGCCCAGCCACGAAGGTACCGAGCCACGGCATCCGGGCCTACGGGCAGACCTACGCGATCGACCTCGTGTACGACCCAGCCGATGGGTCGCGGCCGGCCTTCGGGGGAACACCGTTCCGCACTGCCTCCGCGTATCCGGCCCTCGGGCAACCGGTGCTCGCCATGGTCGACGGCGTGGTCGTGACGGCGTCCGACGGCCTACGGGACCACCGGGCTCGCTCGAACTGGTTCGCACTCCTCTATATGTTCGCCGAGGGTGCCGTTCGCGAGATCGGCGGCCCGCGCTTCGTGATCGGCAACCACGTCGTGATCCGAACGGATGACGGCATCTACGCGCTCGTCGCCCACCTCCGCCGCGGATCCATCGCCGTCGCACCCGGCGACCGCGTGGTCGCAGGCCAGGTGATCGCGGCGTGCGGCAACAGCGGCAACACGACGGAGCCGCACGTGCACGCGCAGCTCATGGATCGGGCGTCCGCGTGGACCGGGCAAGGGATCCCGTTCGAGTACGAGGGGCTACCGGTGCCGGCGGATGGGGAGTACCTGGGTTAGCGCCCTCGGCTCCCTGCCCACCTATGGCGTGCGGCGGCGAAGAGTGAGGGAGGCGACGGCGAGGGATGCCACGGCAAAGGCCCCAACGACGATAAGCGGTGACGCGACATCCCAGCCCTCCTCGCCCGCAGTGACCGCGTTGATGGCATCGACCGCGTAGCTCAGCGGGAGCCAGTCCGAGATGGCCTGAAGTACGTCGGGCATCTCGTCGCGGGGTAGGAGCAGGCCGCCCAGGAAGATCTGCGGGAACACGACGACGGGCATGAACTGCACCGCCTGGAACTCTGTACTCGCGAAGGCGCTCGCGAGTAGGCCCAGGGCCGTGCCCAGAATCGCGTCGAGCACCGCCACCAGCCCGAGTTGCCAGAGTGGTCCATCGACCTCGAGTCCGCAGACGCCAACGGCGAAGGAGACGGTGATGATCGCCTGCAGCGTGGCCATGGTGCCGAAGGCGATGGCGTAGCCGACGATGAAGTCGCTCTTGCCGAGGGGTGTCGACAGGAGTCGCTCGAGGGTGCCCGACCGGCGCTCGCGCAGGGTCGTCACCGAGGTGATCAGGAACATCACGATGAAGGGGAACAGCGCGAGGATCGGCGCCCCGAACTGCTGGAAGACCCCCTCGGTATCGGTGAACATCCACGCGAAGAGTCCCACGAGGAGGCTGGGTGCAAAGAGCATGAGGACGATGGAGCGCGGGTCGTGCGAGAGCTGACGGAGTACGCGCCCGGCCGTCGCGAAGGTCGAGGTGACGCTCATGCCGCCCTCCCGTGTCGCTCAATCATCGTGAGGAATGCCGAGTCGGGATCGGATGCCCCGGTCTCCTCGAGCAGGCCCTGCGGGGTCGTGTGTGCCACGAGCTGGCCGTCGCGCAGCAGCACGAGGTCGTCGCAACGCAGTGCTTCATCCATGACGTGGCTCGAGACCAGAAGCGTTGCTCCGCCGTCGGCCAGCTCACGGAAGATGCTCCACAGGCTCTCCCTGAGCACAGGGTCGAGTCCCACCGTCGGCTCGTCGAGAACGAGCACCTCCGGGGCACCCAGCATGGCGACCGCAAGCGACACCCTGCTGCGCTGGCCTCCGCTCAGGGAACTGACGCGCTGACCGGCCTGCCGGGAGAGTTCGACCTGATCGATCACCCTCTCCACGTCGGCGCGCGGTGCGCGCAGGACTCGGGCGAAGTAGGCCAGGTTCTGGCGCACCGTCAGGTCGTCGTAGACCGAGGCCGCCTGGGTGGCGTAGGCCACGCGACGACGGAGCACGGGCGATCCCGCCGGCTCGCCGAGCACGGTGACCGTGCCCGAAGTGATCTTCTGCACGCCGACGATGGAGCGCATGAGCGTCGACTTGCCGCATCCCGAGGGCCCGAGGAGCCCCGTGATTCTGCCGGAGGATATGGCTATCGAGAAGTCGTCGAAGACCGTGGTCGACCCTCGCTTCACCGTCAGACCAGTTACATCAAGTGAATTATTCATCGTGTGGTGAATTATTCACTCGGGATGCAACGGTGTCAAGGATCGACGAGATACCTCTGCACGGTGGCTCCGACGCGGGTCACCAGTTCATCCACTGAGGCATCCCTCAGCGCAGGCAACTCGAGGATGTAGCGGGTCACGATCAGGCCGGCGATCTGGCTCGCGACGAGCGACGCACGGAGCGTGGCATCCTCGCCCTCCAGCGAATCCGCGATTCGGCTGAGGAGTTCCCGTGACAGGAAGCCCGCGAGTAGGGGCGTCGTGAGCCGATTGCCGATCGCCGCGCGCATGATGAGGGTTCCCCTCTTGCGCGTGTCCGGCTCCTCCCAGGATTCGAGCACGTAGCGCACGATGCGTTCACCGAGCTGATCCCGCGGACCCTCAAGCAGAAGGGGCACCTCCCGGTCGGGTCTCATGGGGGCATCGACCGTCGCGCCGAACAGGTCGGCCTTCGTGCCGAAGTAGTGATGGATGAGGGCAGCATCGACGTTGGCGCGGCCTGCGATGCCACGAATCGTTGCGGCGTCGTACCCGAGTTCGCCGAACTCCTCTACGGCGGCCGACAGAATCACTTGCCGAGTGTCATCACGCTCTCCGCGCCGCGGTCGACCGCGGCGACGTGGGGGCACGGCGTACTGCATCTGGCCAGCATAGGTCGAGGCATCGCGCGCCGTCATGGGAGGAGCGGCTCCCAGCACGGATGCGCGCCTACTGCGGCGGCGCCGTCGTGTTGCCCACGCGCAGCGCCGCGGTGAACGCCTGCGGCTCCGTTTCTCCGTGTGCCAGCAGCTCCACCGCCGCGCGGCCGGCAGCACGGCCCTTGTCGACCGAGGGCTGGGCCATCGTCGTCAGCTCGTAGTCGCCGGCACCCTCGATGCGCACACCGTCGAAGCCGATCACGCTGAGGTCGCGTGGAACGGTGAGCCCCGCCTCCTCCGCTGCACGGATGACACCCAGCGCGAGCAGGTCGCTCTGGGCGATGACGGCAGTCGGTCGCGGTTCGGCCTCGAGCACCGAGCGGCCCGCCACGAGTCCGTCCTCGACGGATGATCCCCCCGCCACAACTCCAGGCACATCGGGGAACACGTCGCGCGCACCGCGGATCCGTTCGAGTGTGGTGTGCACGCGACTGGCAGCCTCGGCCTGGGCCGTGAGGGGCCCTGTGGTGTGGGTTCCCTCGAGCGGGAGCGTCACGAGGGCAACACGGCGATGGCCGAGATCGTGCAGGTGGCGAGCGGCGCTGGCTGTGGCATCCCGGTTGTCGAGGTCGATGTGGAGCACACCATCCATGGGGTCGGCCTCGATGGCCACGATCGGGATGCCACGCTGCCGGAACGCCGTCACGGGTGCGTCGAGTTCACGGCTGCACCCGACCATGATCACCCCATCGACCGGGGCGGCGGCGAGTGTCGCGTGGTTGTCGCCGGTGTCCGTTAACAAGAGGAGTGAGTAGCCTGCGAGCCCGAGCTCCTCGGAGACTCCGTCGAGCATGGCGATGTTGACGGGGTCGCGGAAGGCATCGCTCAGGCGGTCCTCCATGACGACGCCGATGATGCCCGAACGTCCCCGGCGAAGTGATTGAGCGCGCGGGTCGGGGCCGGCGTAGTTGAGCTGCTCTGCGGCCGCGAGCACCTTGGCGCGCGTCGACTCGGAGACGGGCCCGGCCCCGCTGAAAGCGAGCGATGCCGTGGAGGCGGAGACACCCGCGAGCGCAGCAACGGCCGCGAGCGTGGGGCGCTCTGGGCTCTGGCTTGCCTCGGTCCGCATGGGTTGGTAGCTTAGTCGAATCGATTCGGTCGAATCGATTCGACCTCGCACAAGCACCGACGGACATCATGACGCAGACCCTCACCCACCGCCAGAACATTGCCTGGCGCAACGCCACGTTCGCGGTCTTCGCCCTGCCCGGACTCGTGCTCGCGTCCTGGGCAGCACGCCTCCCCGCCGTGCGCGACTCGCTCGGAATCGGCCTCGACCAGGTGGGCGTTCTCGTGTTCGGCATCGCCGCGGGTTCGATCTTCGGCCTCGTGCTCTCGAGCCACATCATCGCCCGCTTCGGCGCACGAACCACGATCCTTGCGGGCCTCACCGTCGTCGCGGCGGGTGTCGCGGTCGCAGGCATCGGCGCAACCACGGCGGTGTTCGGCGTCGTGTTCCTCGGCCTGTTCATGTTCGGCTTCTCATCGGGCATCACGGATGTCGCGATGAACGTCTCGGGCGCAGCCAACGAGCGCGCCCTGGGCAAGGCGATCATGCCGATCTTCCACGCCTTCTTCAGCTTCGGCACCATGGTGGGTGCGGGTCTCGGCGCACTCGCCGCGGCGCTCGCGATTCCGGTCGTGATCCACATGGGCATCGTCGCGGTGCTCGTGCTCATCGGGGCTCTCTCCACGTTCCGCTTCCTGCAGAGCGAGAAGGTCATGGAGGACGGCGAGCAGATCCCCGCGGATGACCACTCCCAGACCTGGCGCGGGCGCCTCTCGATCTGGCGCGACCCGCGCACCATCCTCATCGGTCTCGTGGTGCTCGCCGCCGCCTTCGCCGAGGGCACGGCCAACGACTGGCTGACGCTCGCCATGGTTGACGGCCACGGTGTGGACGAGGCGACCGGCGCTCTCGTGTTCGGTGTGTTCGTCACCGCCATGACAGCAGGTCGCCTCGGTGGCGTCGTGCTGCTGAACAAGTTCGGACGCGTTCCCGTGCTGCGGGCATCCTTCGTCCTTGCCGGCGTCGGCCTGCTCGTGATGATCGTCGTGCCCGACCCCATCGTCGCCACCGTCGGCGCTATCGCCTGGGGTCTCGGGTCTGCTCTCGGCTTCCCGATCGGGATGTCAGCAGCCGCCGACGACCCGAAGACCGCAGCCGCACGGGTGAGCGCCGTCGCCACCATCGGCTACCTGGCATTCCTTGCAGGGCCTCCGGTCATCGGCGTGCTGGGCGAGCAGGTGGGCATCCTGAATGCACTTCTCGTCGCGCTCGTGCTCTGCGCGATCGGCGTGTTCGTCTCAGGTGCGACGCGGGAGCCGTCGCGCACCCCCGCGAAGGCGGACACCTTCGCGGACCCGGGCGTTCCCTCCACCTGACCTCATCCCAAATGCAGGAGTTCCGGGCTCCAGTAGCCTGCGTGTGGCGTCGGCCGAGCATCCGTCGCCGAATCTCCTGCATTTGGGATCTGCACGGGGGGAGGAGCCCTGCCTCGTGCATGTGGGTCCGCTACCGTTGACGCAATGAGACTCGTCATTGCCCGCTGCTCCGTCGACTACGCGGGTCGACTGTCCGCGCACCTGCCGCTCGCGACGCGGCTGCTCCTCTTAAAGGCGGATGGCAGCGTGCTCGTGCACTCCGACTCCCTGAGCTACAAGCCGCTCAACTGGATGAGCCCGCCGTGCACACTCGCGGTGCTCGAGCCGGATGAGGAGCAGGCGGAAGCCGGCGTCACCGAAGTGTGGAAGGTTGCCCAAGCGAAGACCGCCGACCTCCTCGTGATCTCCATTCACGAGGTCCTGCATGACACGAAGCACGAGCTCGGCATCGACCCCGGCCTGCAGAAGGACGGCGTGGAGGCCCACCTCCAGAAGCTCCTCGCCGAGCACATCGAACTCCTGGGCGACGGCCACCGTCTCGTGCGCCGCGAGTACATGACCGCGATCGGCCCCGTCGACATCCTCGCAACGGATGCCACGGGCAAGAGTGTCGCCGTCGAGATCAAGCGCCGCGGCGACATCGACGGGGTCGAACAGCTCACTCGTTACCTCGAACTGATGAACCGCGACCCCCTGCTCGCACCCGTCGCCGGGGTGTTCGCGGCCCAGGAGATCAAGCCGCAGGCTCGCACGCTCGCGGAGGACCGTGGCATCCGTTGCCTCGTTCTCGACTACGACGCGATGCGTGGCATGGACGACTCCCACTCGCGCCTGTTCTAGGTCGCTGCGCGCTGCGGCCTGCGTCCCCACTGTTCACTCTTCTCCGGAGCTTGGGCGGCCAGATCACACTGGTTGCGGATTCTGACCCCGTCGGAAGTCAACCCTCCGGAAAAGAGTGAAAAGACAGTCGTGGGCGTTGGACGGGAGCCTCGCGACGTCAGGCACCACTCGACTGGTGAGGGCTTCTCGCCCTAGAGTTGTGCGTGGGCAGGGGGGTCAGGAGTGGCCGAGGCAGGCGTTGTCGTTGAGGCATCGGATGCAGAGCTCACCGAGCGCATCCGATCCGGTGATACGCGCGCGTTCGCGGAACTGTGGCAGCGCCACTACCGCCCCGCGTATCGAGCGGCGATGCAGTTCTCCCGCATCATGGAACCCGACGACCTTCTCTCCGAGGCGTACCTGCGCGTGTACCAGCAGCTGCTGGCCGGGCGCGGGCCGACCTCTGCCTTCCGTCCGTACCTCTATACCGTGATCCGCAACATCGCGACGACCCGGGGCACCGCCCGCACCCTCCCCACGGACCCGCTCGAGGAGGACCCGGAGGATGAACGTACGCACGACGACCCTCTCGTGACATCCCTCGAGCGTTCCCTGACGACCCAGGCGTTCCGTTCCCTCCCCGAGCGCTGGCAGACCGTGCTCTGGTACACGGAGATCGAGGGCATGGACCCGCACGAGGTTGCGCCCCTCCTCGGACTGTCGGCGAACGGTGTCGCCTCCCTCGCCATGCGCGCGCGGGAGGGCCTTCGCGAGGCGTGGCTCCAGGCGCACGTGCACGACGCCGGCAACTCCGCGGAGTGCGAGTGGGCCGTCTCCAAGATGGGCGGCTATGCACGGCACAACCTGAGCGCGCGCGACAGCGCTCGCATCGAGAGGCACCTCGACAACTGCACGAAGTGCCTGCTCGTCGCCTCGGAGGTCGAGGAGGTCGGGTCGCGGCTCGCCCTCGTACTCATCCCGCTGGCCCTCGGCGGTGTTGCGGGAGCCGGCTACCTTCAAGCACTGTCGCAGCCGTCGGCCGCCGCCATGGCCGACGCGGTGATTCCCTCGCTGCCCCAGGCCGGCGAGACGGCTTCGCAGTCGGATGCCATGGCCCTCCCCCTCCTCGGAACGTACACGCTCGCCATGGTGGCGGGCCGTCGCGCCAAGGTCATTGCGATCGTTGGAGCGGTGATCCTGATCGGCAGTTTCGCGCTGGGAATCTCGCGCGCACTCGATGCTCCGCAGGAGCCGAGCACGCCCCCCACGATCTCGACCACCCCGTAAAGAACTCTCCTCAAAAAAGTTCTGAGTTTCGCGACATAGTTCCGCGACTTCGGAGTCCTCTCTAATGAAGTGCCCATCGCTTCACCCGCCTCGGCGGGGCCGGTAGCCGGTATCGCGGAGTCCCCAGCCCAGCGGTACCGGCCACCGGGCGAAGCACGATCTGATACCGAGGTTGCGATGCTCAAGGTGATGGTTGTGTACGGCACCCGTCCCGAGGCGATCAAGGTCGCCCCGGTCATCCGCGCCCTCGAGGCAACACCGGACATCGAGCTCGACGTGGTGGTCACGGGCCAGCATCGCTCCATGCTCGACCAGGTCAACACACTCTTCGGCATCACGCCCCGCATCGATCTCGATATCATGACCGACCGCCAGGGGCTCACGGGCCTTGCCGCGAGGGCGCTCGAGGGCGTCGGCCGCGTCATTGCCGACGCCCGACCCGATGCGATCCTGGTGCAGGGCGACACCTCCACTGCGGCCGCCGCCGCACTGGCCGGCTACTACAGCGAGGTACCGGTCTTCCACCTCGAGGCAGGGCTGCGCTCGGGTCGCCTCGACTCGCCCTTCCCCGAGGAGGGCAACCGACGCATCGTCGGCCAGCTGGCCGACCTTCACTTCGCGCCCACCCCCACGGCGCGCGACAACCTCCTGGCCGAGGGTGTGGATCCGGCTCGCGTGGTCGTCACGGGCAACACCGTGATCGATGCACTGCTGCACGCGGTGGCGACACCGCCGGAGCTGAGCGAGGAGATCGGTCGCGTCATCCGCTCGGACCGACGCATCGTGCTGGTCACGAGCCACCGTCGGGAGTCCTGGGAGACCGGGCTTGCGTCCACCGCGCGAGCGATCGGCCGACTCGTGGATGCCCGCACCGACGTGCACGTACTGATCCCATTGCACCGCAATCCGGTCGTGCGCGAGGCGTTCGCGGAGTGGCTCCCGCCGCATGAACGCGTGACCGTCGTCGACCCGCTCGACTACCACGAGTTCACCGCGGTCATGGCGGCAAGCCACCTCGTGCTCACCGATTCCGGCGGTGTGCAGGAGGAGGCACCGAGCCTCGGACGGCCGGTGCTGGTCACGCGCGACACGACAGAGCGTCCCGAGGGCGTCGACGCGGGTGCAGCGAAACTCGTCGGGACCGACGAGGACGTGATTCTCGCGGAGGTGACTCGCCTACTCGACGACGAGTCGGCCTACGAGTCGATGGCGCGAGCGGTGAACCCCTACGGTGATGGCGGCGCGGCTATGCGCGTGGCCGCGGCTATCCAGGAGTTCTTCGGCATCGGGTCGAGAACGCCGGACTTCGACCCCGGGCTCGCTGTCACTCTGATGGCCGCGCAGGCGATGACGAGCGGGATCGACATCCACAGGACAAGTGTCGAGGGGAGCAGGGCCTCGGCGAGCGCCAGGTGAGGCCCGAGCAGGGTCGCCCAGAACACCAGCGCCGACCCCACCAGGAGGAAGAGGGTCGCCCAGCCGAGGCTTCGACTTCGCACAGACCCGGCCTGCGCGAAGGCCAGCGCAAGCGCGATGAGAATGCCCGCGATCTGCCCGGCGGGAATCAGCAGCGGCACCGAGTACAGCACCTGGCTGCCCCACTGCACCGGAATCCAGCGGCGATCGTGCACGAGATCGCCGTCGGCATCGAGGCGCACATCGAGGAAGTTGCCGCGATTCTCGAGCAGGGGGGATGCCAGGGCCGCCATGCCGCGATCGGCGAGCGCCACCATCCGTTCCGGATGCGTCAGGTGGAACAGCAGCACCCGGGTGGCGCCGATCTCGGCGAACCCGTCGTCGGCCATGACCCGTGAGGCGGCGACGGATGTTCGTGCCTGCCCGCTCGCGTCGGCGAGCCCCGGATCGAGACCGAACCACTCGAGATCCGCCTCCGGCGTGGAGCTGGACGGGAGGATGGTGAGGAAGATCGTGTCGTACACGTCGTCGGTGTGGTCGCGCGTCGAGAGCGAGGCCACCTGCGCCCCCGCAACCCCGAGCAGCAGAACGCTCGCGACGATCGCGGGCACCCGACGCGCTACCGCCCGGCCGAACGCACGCCGCCGGTCGCCGCGGAGCACGCGCCCCGTCGGCCTGGACCGCGAGCGCTCCGCGTCCCGCAATCGCGGCACCCAGAGGAGTCCGGCGACGAAGCCGGGCACGAACGCGAGACCGACCACCGACGTGCTCGCCACGAGCAGGGCGATCACGACGGCGAGCCCGAGCGCGAGGATGCCACGAGGCGGCACATCGATCGTGGTCACACGTTCCGCGTACCCACCCCACAGGATCAGGAGCGCCACGAACGCGGCGAGCACCGACACGAGCTCGACACCCTGCAGGTCGGCAGAGACGAAGAAGTCCACGAAGGAGCTGTCGAGCAGGAGGACCAGAATGCCGCCGGCGACGACCAGCCGGAAGGCGGTCGCCCCGGGCAGGTAGCGAATGAGCGCGACGAGGAGGGCGGCCACGACGAGCGCGAGAAGGGCGCCGAGCACGCGCAGGTCGAGTCCGCCACCGAACGGGATCGAGAGCAGGCGCGCCAACCCCACGAGGAGGTAGTACGAGGAGAAGGGGGGCGCGTCGCCCGTGGGGCAGGCGAGTCCGTACCATCCGGTCTGCGACCACTGCGGATAGATCGCGAGCGCCGAGTTCGCGTCGAACGGCCGGTCGTTGCCGAGGCCGAGGCCGCAGAGCAGCCGGAAACCGTCGCCGTTGTCCCCCATACCCACGACGCTCGGTACGAACAGCCTCACGAGGAGCACGACGAGCGCGACCACACCCCCGATGATGGCGGCAGCCCACGCGCGCGGACGGTTCTCGAACTCCCCCGGTGAGATGCGCTCCATGACACGGCCGACGCCCTCGGCCAGGGTGATGCGTCGCTGGGTGCGCGTGCGCAACATGTGGCGAGCGCGGCGCGGACCTTCGGGCTGCGGCTCACTGTGCGACATCGGCGTCCTCCGTCACGACACAGCGCAGCGTGAGGCCGCCGTTCGACTCGGTGTGGAGCACGCCGGAGACCCCCTCGACGGTGCGGCCCGTCAGCGTGCCCCACTCGGTCGCGGCCGGCACGCACTGCTGCACGATCTCGAGCTCGCTGGGCTCCGACGTCTGCGGAATCCACATGTTGATGTCGCGCGAGGTGTGGGGCTCGCTGCACCGCACGTCGGCATCGCCCGTGTAGCAACGCAGCAGCGGGTCGGCGTTGCCTGACGCCGCAGCATCCCGGAACGCGGACTCGACACCCACCGGCCAGAACGCCTCTGTCTCACTGCCCACCATCACGAGGTCGCAGCGCACCCACCGTTCGCCGGTCGCCCACTGCTCAGGAGTGGGCAGGAACGCCATCGACGAGAGTCCGTAGAGTGCCTGCCGGTCGTTCGCACCCACGTAGGCGCGCACGACCGAGCCGGAGCACGCCTGCTCCGAGATGTCGAGCCGCTCCTCCAGGGCGGGGTATCGCCCAGAGAACCGGGTGACGGATGCCAGGTCCCCGATCATGTACGTCTCGGTCGTGTGCTCCGCCCCGCACTCGACCGTCGGGGACGTATCGCTCAGCACGGCGAAATGCTCAGGACGATCGAGGACGTGGCACTCGCCGACGGCAGGCGCCGGGTCCTCGGGCGAGGGGGTCGAGGAGAGAGGTGCGGCGCTGCACGCGGCGAGCAGGAGCACGGCGCATCCGATGACCGCGATGCGCCAGGAGCCGGGCGTCAGCGGCGTCGCCCGAGGAGGGCCAGCCACCCGCTCGGGATGGAGACCCGACCGGTGGTCGCGATGAGCAGCAGCAGCACGAGGGCGGCCGCCGAGCACAGGAGCACGAGCACCGACCCGACGTAGTGGTGCATGATCTCGAAACCCCCGCGCCCCCACAACTGCAAGGCTACGCCGACGAGCACGAAACGAGCCAGATTCGCCCCTATCGCGAGCGGGAGGGCCACGAGCAGCCCGCGGAGCACCCACGCGAGGCGGTACCGCGGAAAGAGAAGGAGAAGACCTGCCAGCACGAGCACGGGTGTGGCGAGCACGATCGACGTGCACAGGGGGGTGATGAGGAACCCGAGTACCTCGCCCGTGCCGAGCCCGATGTAGATGAGGTGCTCGTGCGAAGTCGACTGGCCGTAGGTGAAGAGGCCCATGATGAATGCGGTGAGCTTGGCCTCGACGGCGATGACGGCCGTCGAGTTGAGCGCGAGCAGGAGAGCGGATCCGAGCAGGGCGGCCGCCACGAGGAGCGACCCGCGCTGCGACACCGGGCGGGTGGCCGCCCGCCGGCCGTGCGACGTTGCTCGTGTCTCCGTCGTCGCGGTCATGTCTCCCTCGCTACGAGTCGCAGGTTGTCGCGCTCGGCGTTGCGCCGCGTCTTCGTCCAGTTGTCCTTGCCGAGAACGAGGCGCGTGAGCGCCCGCACGACAGAGATGTAGGTCTGGTACATGTACAGCCAGTAGCCGAACGCCCAGCCGATGGCGGCGCCGATGCTCGCCTCACGCGCGACCTGCTGGCGGTAGATGATCGCCCAGATGCCGAAGGGCGCGATGCCCGTCACGAGGATGAGCGGAATCAACCACCACGCCTGGGCGAGGAACAGCGCGAAGCTGCCGGCGTAGAGGGTTCCGGATGCCACCATCGCGATGAACGCGGCGGGCCAGAGCACGATCCCCGCAAGCTGGATGAAGGGGAGCAACAGGAAGTAGGTCGCCTCGAGGGATCCCGCATTGGTGAAGTTCTCGGACCGGAAGATGCTCGGCAGGTAGCGTGCACACTGCATGCCGCCCTGGCACCAGCGAACTCGCTGGGTCAGCAGACGGCGAGTGGATGGCAGGGCCTCCTGTTCCACGTGGGTGTCGTGCATGTACGTGTTCTGGTAGCCGGCCAGCACGACGTGGACACCCAGCTCGTAGTCTTCGAGGAGCGAGCCGTGCCAGGGGTTGCCCGACATCTCCGACACCCTGTCGAGCGCGGACAGCCGGCTGAACTGCCCGTTGCCGCCGAGTCCGACCGAGAAGGTGCGGAGTCGCAGGCACTGCATCGCGGCGATGGTCGTGCGGAACTCGATGTCCTGCATCCTGACGAGGTAGCGACCCCACGCCTGGCGGAGGCGCGAGTGCTCTCCGTCGAGGGGGGTCGCGTCGTCCCGGTTGCTCATCCAGACCGCGGCCTGCGCAGCACCGATGGCCGGGTTGGCGAAGGCCCGAGGCCCTGCCGCTTGGTGGAAGGCGTTCGGTGCGAGACGACCGTCAGCATCCACCACGGCCACGACCGTGTGGCTGCGATCGGCGTCACGCGGCAGCCACCGGCTCAGAACGCGGTACGCCTCGTTGAGTGCGGCACCCTTGCCCTGGCGGGCATGGGGCCGGTGGCGGCGCACGAGATGCACGAAGGGGTCAGACGCCGCAGCTGACTCCACGATCGAGGCTGTCGAGTCGTCGCTCGCATCGTCGATCACCCAGACGTGCACCGACGGGAAGCTCGTGCGGAGACGCTCGATCGTCGCCCCGATGACGGTCTCCTCGTCGCGGCACGGCACGAAGACGTGCCATCCGAACTGACCGGGGTCGCCCTCCGGGTCCTTCTGGCGCCGGAGGAACGGAACGAGGATGAGCAGTACGTACGCGAGGAACATCACGAGCAGCACGAAGGCGAGTGCCTGTGCGGATTCGCTGGCTGGCATTCCTGCATCCCCTCCCCGATGATCCCAGCCGGCCCGATCCGGCCGGGATCATCCCCACTGTGAGCTTGCGTGTTCTGTTGTCAGGCGTGACGTGGTGCCCGCCGTGCGCGGCTGCGCATGGCGACCCGCACCAGGAGGAACCCCAGGACGAGCACCGCGATGGCGATCACGAAGTACCACCCGAAGGGCAGAGCTAGACCGGTTGCGGCGAGGCCGCCTCCGATGGGTCCGTAGTTTCCACTCATGTCGGCTCGTCCTCTCAGCTCGCGGCCGCGGTGCGGCGACGACTGGCGAGCACGATGACCGCGCCCAGGGCCGCGGCACCGAGGATGCCGCCCGCGATGAGCAGGCTCTCCGGGTTGGCGACGGGGACGCCCTCGATGCCGGCATTGGGACCGACGGTCGCGTTGGCCAGGGCGATCTCCGCGATCGAGCCCTCGGTGCCGAGGCCGATCGTGAGGGCGTTCTGGGTGAACGAGCCGTCCGGGTTGGTCGTCTTGTTGTTGACGTTCAGTTGGGCCACTGCGTCGATCGCGTCACCGAGGGGACCACCGAGGTCGGCGGCGAGATCGGAGAGGATCGGCGTGATGAGGCCGTTTGCGATGTCGATCGCCGCCTGGAGCGCGATGCCCACGAGCGGGAAGGTCGCGACGAGAGCCGATACCTCGGTGAGGGTGTCGTTGACGATGTTCGTGAGTTTTGTCACGATGGCTTCCGGCAGGTACTGGAGGAGGTTGGTGCCCTCAGGCAGGTCCTGCAGGCTCGCGACGCCAGCTTCGGCGAGCAGCTCATCGAGGGTGATCTCGATCGTCCCGCCCGGCGTGATCGGGTTCTCAACCTCGACGCCGGTCAGCGTCTGAACTGTGCCGAGGAGGGTCGTGAGCACCGGGGACAGCTCGCCGAGCGTGCCATCGAGCACGGTCCCGCCGGTTCCGACTGTCAGGCCGGCGATCGTGTAGTCACCCGAAGGAGCGGCGCCACCCGACGGCTGCTGAGCACTTGCCGCGACGGCGCCGATACCGATGTTGAGGTTGACAAGGTCGGTGCCGCCGAGGAGAGCGGCAGAGCCGACCTCGATGCTGGCCGAGTCGCCGGCACCCGGCGTACCCAGGTTGCTGCCGGTCGGTGTTGTGTCGCTACCAAGAAGGCTGGGCGCGGTGCTGACCGTGCCGGAGAAGGCGACGGATGATCCGTCCGGGCGTGCCTCCGCGTACTGGCCGACCGCCCCGAGCTGGAGGAATCCGGAGTCGCCGAAGACGTCGATGCCCGGGGCGATCTGGATGTTCAGCGCACCGAGGGCCGTGGCGTCCAGCGGCACGTCGGCGACGACGGTCGGCCCGCCGTCGGTGTTCACGGCGGTGGCACCGGCGAGCGTGAGCAGCCCGTCGATGGGCTCACCGCCGAGCGTCGCGGTGAGCAACCGACCCTCGCCCTGCGAGACGACTGGCGCTGCGGATGCTGCAGAAGGCAACACAAGAACGGCGGCTGTGCCAAGCGCGATTGCGGCGAAGGCACCGGTTCGAAGGGTGCGAGAACGGACGGCGAAACTATTCATGGCTGGGATCCTTCTTCTTGTCACAGAAGTAGTTACGGCAGATGCCCCGCTCCCCAGCCAGGTCATCCAATTGCTTTTCAGGATTGCACGCTCTGGAACGAACTTCAACCCCCGGGATTCACGAAAGTGAAACTCTGATCACCGAGCGTTGAGCCAATCCCGGATGTTTTCTCGGATTTTTTTCGGACTCGT
This sequence comes from Leifsonia sp. AK011, assembly GCF_013410945.1. Taxonomy (NCBI): domain Bacteria; kingdom Bacillati; phylum Actinomycetota; class Actinomycetes; order Micrococcales; family Microbacteriaceae; genus Leifsonia; species Leifsonia sp. AK011. Next base: position 416,236 of record NZ_JACCCH010000001.1, read on the forward strand.
TACATATCTATTGCACAAGCGCCGGTACCCCCATTCGGGGGGTACCCCCGGGTATTTAATGGGGGAAGCTACGGGTACAGTCGCAGCTCGAAGACACGTCAGCTTCACGTTCGCCACGTCGAGCACTGAATCATCGGGGAGATCATGTTCACCTACATCGCAGCATCCATCTCATCCATCGGTCGCCGTCTCTCGCGCGAGGAGGAGGGTGCGACGGCCGTCGAGTACGGGCTCATCGTGGGCCTCATCGCCGTCGCCCTCATCGTCGCCGTCGGTGCACTCACCGGCGGATTGCAGAACATGTTCTCCGGTATCGGCGACATGCTGACCAACAACGCTCCACCGAGTGACTAACCGGGGTCCATCGTTCACCGCCTCCTCTCGCAGCACGTGAAGCGCTTACGGGAGACTTCGGAACTCGGCGCTGCGGCTGTCGAGTTCGCGCTCGTCCTGCCCGTGTTGTTGGTATTACTCCTCGGGATCGTCGAGTTCGGCACGGCCTTCAATGCGCAGATCCTTTTGACCAACGCCGCGCGCGAAGCGGCCAGGAGCATGACTCTCTCGGGCGATGAGACCGAGGCCGTCGCGGCGGCCGACGCGGCGACGCAACCGATCGGCCTCACCGTCACCGAAGCGGATGTCACGTTCACCGTGTCCCCCGCGGGACCATGCGTCAGCCCGGCCAGGCTGAGCGTCGACGTCACGGTGGAGAAACCGCTTCTGACCGGCCTTTTCGGCGCCACTATTCCACTCACGGGAAAGGCGACACGACAGTGCGGCGGCTGATCGGGGAACTCCGTCACAACGAGGAGGGTGCGAGCGCCATCTTCGTCGCGATGACCATGACGATCGTGCTCATCGTGGCCGCCCTCGTGATCGACGTCGGCGCTGCAACGGCGCGCAACTCGCAGCTCCAGGATGCCGCGGATGCCGCGGCCCTCGCCCTCGCGCAGCAGTGCTACGAGTCCCCCGCCACCACGGTGCTGAACGGCTGTGACCCGGTGGTGCGCTCGAGCTCCGCGTCGACCGCCACCGAGATCGCGGTGGCCACCCTCAACGACGGGGCCGCGGAACTCGTGGGCGCCCCGGTGTTCGACGCGAACACGGTGACCGTGCAGCTGCTGAGCGTGCAGCCGGCGCTGTTCTCGTGGGCAGCGGGCGAGGGCGACACGACCGTGGGTGCGAGCGCCGTCGCACAGTGGAACCCGGCCGCGGTCGCGCTGCCGCTGGCGATCAATGCCTGCACGCTCCCCGACCCGGGCACGGACACGGTGTTCATCGGAACGGGGGCGTACGACGGCGTCGACACGCTTCTGTCGTCCATCACCAGCCTGCTGACGGGAACCTCGGTACCCGACTACGTCGGGAACATCCTGACCTGCGGTACGAATGTGCTCGCAGGCGGGTGGCTCGGCGATGCCGACGAGGAATGCACCTTCGACCCGAACGTGAAGACCTACGTGGTGAGCACGCTCAACAAGCTCGTACCGGTCAGCGCGTGCGTTCCCGTCATCCAGACCCTCATCGGCAAGCGGGTCATCGTGCCCGTCTACGACAACGCCACGTCAACCGTCGTCGATTCGCTGCTCGGCAACGTCACGATCGTTGGGTACGCCGAGATCGTAGTGACCGGCTACGACTTCGATGGGCTTGCCGCCATCGGCGACGACGACCTCGTGTCGTTCCCCAGCGGCACCGACCCGGGGTGCAGTGGTTCCGTGCAGGACTTCCTCGGGGTTGACCTCGGAATCGTAGGGAGTCTCCTCGATCCGCTGTTCGACCAGCTCCTCCCGACCGTGCTGGCCTGCCAGGGCCTCCAGGGCCAGCTGGTCGACGACAGCCTGACCGCTGAAGAAGCCAGCGCCGCCCTGATCCCCTACCGCCTTGTCGCCTGACCGCCGCCACAACAGAAAGTCCTGATGAGAACTCGAATCGTAGCCCTCGTGATCGCCGTAGTCCTGGCTGTTGTCGGAGGCGTGCTCCTGGTCAGCTATGTGCGCGGTGCCGACCAGCGAGCCTCCGAGGGGGCGGAACTGACGCCCGTCCTCGTCGTGACAACCGAGGTGCCCCGCGGTGCCACGGCCAAGCAGCTCGAGCTGTTCGTCGAGGAGCGGTCGGTGCCCGCAGCATTCCTCGCCGAGGGCGCGATCACAAGCCTCGATGAGCTGGCCGATCTCGGCGACCTCGTGACGACGGCAGCACTCGTGCCGGGCGAGCAGGTCGTGCGCGAGCGTTTCGACACGGCAGAGTCGTTCGTCGACCGCGGCGGTTCCGTTCTCATCCCCGAGGGACTCCAGGAGGTCTCGGTTTCGCTGGATGCACCGCGCGTCCTCGACGGAAGACTCAGTCCCGGCGACACCGTGGGCATCTTCGTGAGCGTCGAGGGCGACGGGACCGCTCCGCGGCAGACTCGTCCGCTGCTCGAGAAAGTGCTCGTCACTGCGGTCTCGGGCGGCACCGCGGTCGCGGAGGATGGCACGATCACGGGCGCGCAGGGCACGGTCACAGTGACTGTCGCGGTCTCGGAACGCGACGCGCAGGCGATCATCTACGCCCGCGAGTACGCGCAGCTCTGGTTCACGAAGCAGGACCCCGACACCACGCCCAGCGGCCGCACACCCTTCACCATCCAGGAACTCCTCACGTGACGCGCGTCGTGCTCATCGGACCGGACAGCTCGCTCGAGGACCAGGCGCGGCTGCTCCTCGGCGACCAGGTCCTGGTCATCGCACCGGCGGAGACCGGACTGCTCCTGACGCGGTTGCTCCGGCTGGACGCGCGGCCCCACCTCGTGGTGTTCGGCGCCTACGTTCCGCCAGAGCAGAGCCTGGAGCTCGCGCGATCACTCCGCCTCACCGTGCCCACGCTCGCTGTCGCGGGGAGCCGCGACGCGCTCACCGCGGAAGATACGGCCGCGGGCATAGCCTTCGTGCTCCCCCACGGGGCGGAGCTGGAGGATGTCGACGCGCTCTTCGTGCAGGCATCCGATCGGGCCGCGCGCGCCGCCTCGCAACTCTCCTCACCCCGCGAGTTGCGACCCCGCGGCGAGATCGTGGTCGTGACCGCGCCGAAGGGCGGGGTCGGCAAGACCACGATCGCGACCAATGTCGCGCTCGTGCTCGCGGCCATCCGGCCCCACGAGGTGGTGCTCGTCGACCTCGACCTCCAGTTCGGCGATGTGGCGGAGGCCCTGGCGCTCTCGCCGCTGAACTCGATGGCCGAGGCGGTCGGGTCCGCGGCATCCCGCGACGTGCTCCTCGTCAAGCACACTCTCACCATGCACTCGAGCGGGCTGCTGGTCCTCGCGGCGCCACCCTCCCCCGTGCACGCGGATCGCATCAGCGCAACGGATGTCGCGATCGTGCTGCGCCAGCTCGCCCAGGAGTACGCGTACGTGGTGGTCGACACCGCGCCGGGACTGTCGGAGCACACGCTTGCGGCCATCGACGAAGCATCCCAGGTCATCACGGTCACGAGCCCCGACGTCACGAGCATCAACGGACTGTCGAAGGAACTCGTGGTGCTGCGTGAGCTCGGGATGCTTCCTACCCCGCACCATCTCGTGCTCAACATGGCCGACCGCTGGTCGGCTCGCGTGAGCGACATCGAGTCCTCGCTGGGTGAGTCGGTGTCGCTCTCGGTCCCGCGCTCGAACGCGGTCGGGCGCTCGACCAACCGCGGGGTCCCCGTCGTGCTCGACAGCCCCCGCGACAGGGCGTCGGCCCAGCTGCGAGTGCTGGGCAAGCGCATCGATACCGAGCAGACCCCCCGCCGAAAGGATGCCCGATGAGCCTCTCCGACCGCCTGGATGCCGCGCGCAATCGCCGACAGCCTGCACCTCTCGTCGAGCCCCCCGCCGCATCCCCTCCACTGCCCACGTGGCCGATCACGCCTCCGCCTGCCGTGCCCACGGCGTTCGCACCGCCTCCGACCGCGCCCGCACCACCGGAACCAGCGCCGGTTGCGGCAGCACCGGAAAGCGCGGAGCCGCAGGAGTCGCCCGAGTACGTCGCCCTGCGCCAGCAGATCTCCGACGTGCTCACCGACCGGATCGGCACCCGCATCAACGACGCGCGGCTGAGCGAGCAGGAGCTCGACGCCGCAGTGCGCCGCGAACTCGCCTCGATCATCGACGAACGCGGCGCGCGCCTGACCGAGCAGGAGCGCATCAGCCTCATCCGCGAGCTGGCGGACGAGGCGCTCGGGCTGGGGCCACTCCAGGCGCTGCTCGATGACCCCACCGTGAGCGAGATCATGGTGAACGGCCCTGACCACGTCTACGTCGAGCGCCGTGGTCGCATCCAGCGTGTGTCGACGAGCTTCCGCTCCGAGGATCGCCTTCGCCGGGTGATCGAGCGTATCGTCTCCCGCGTGGGGCGCCGCATCGACGAGTCATCCCCCCTCGTCGATGCCCGACTGTCCGACGGTTCGCGCGTGAACGCGATCATCCCGCCTCTCGCCGTGAGTGGGCCGTCCCTCACGATCCGCAAGTTCGCGGTTGATCCGTACAAAGCCGGCGACATGGTCGAGCTCGGAACCCTGAGCGACTCCATGGTCGACCTTCTGCGCGCGTGCGTTCGCGCGCGCCTCAACATCATCGTCTCGGGCGGCACGGGCACCGGCAAGACGACCCTCCTCAACGTGCTCTCCTCGTTCATCCCACCGGACGAGCGCATCGTCACGATCGAGGACTCCGTCGAGCTGCAGCTGCAGCAGGAGCACGTGGTCCGCCTCGAGAGCCGCCCGTCGAACCTCGAGGGGCGCGGCGAGATCACCATCCGCGACCTCGTGCGCAACTCGCTGCGCATGCGTCCCGATCGCATCGTCGTCGGCGAGTGCCGCGGCGGCGAGACCCTGGACATGCTGCAGTCGATGAACACCGGTCACGACGGTTCGCTCTCCACCATCCACGCCAACTCACCCCGAGACGCGATCGCACGCCTGGAGACGCTCGCGCTCATGGCCGGCATGGACCTGCCCCACCGCGCGATCCGCGAGCAGATCGCCTCCGCGGTCGACGTCATCATCCACATCACGCGTCTTCGGGATGGCACGCGCCGGGTGACCCACATCACCGAGGTTCTCGGCATGGAGAACGACATCATCACGATGCAGGACGTCTACCGGTTCGACTTCTCGGCGGGCGTGGACTCGTCCGGACGGTTCCTCGGGACCTCGCAGCCCACCGGCATCCGACCGCGATTCCTCTCGCGCTTCGAGGAGGTCGGTGTGCCGTTCAACCCCGCAGCCTTCATCGCGGCACCCGTGGAGCCAGGACAGACGCAGGGGTGGCAATGACTCCGATCCTCCTGGGCCTCCTGCTGCTCTTCGTCGCGGTCGGCGTCGTCGTGTTCGTGGTGGCAGCGCCACGCTCGACGACCGGCGATCACGCAGCGGATCGCCTGCGCGAGTGGGGCAGGGTCGCGTCCGCCCGCGCGGATGTCGCGGTCAAGCGGAGCGGGTCGGGCGTTGTCGGCATGGTGGAGCTCGCTGGCATCCATCTGAGCGCTGGCGCCGTCGTGCTCCTGATCTCTGTCGCCGCCGCCGGAGCCGCCGTGCTCGGGATGATCGTGGCGCTGAGCCGCCCGTCACTCATCGCCTGGCTCCTCCCCGTGCTCCTTCCGGTCGTCGTGCTCGTGGTCGCGCGACTGCTGCTCACGCACAGGATCGACAAGCGCCGCCAGGCCTTCAGCGAGCAACTCGAGGGCACCCTGCAGTTGCTCGCGAGCGGGCTCCGGGCCGGCCACAGCCTCCAGCGCGCCGTCGACTCGGTCAGCACGGACTCGGCGAGCCCGACAGCCGAGGAGTTCACGCGCGTCGTCAACGAGCACCGGCTCGGGCGCCCGCTGAGCGACGCGATGCTAGCCGTCGCAACCCGGATGCAGAGCGACGACCTCGCGTGGACTGCGCAGGCCGTCGCCATCCATCGTGAGGTCGGTGGCAACCTCAGCGAGGTGCTCGACCACGTGGCTGAGACGATCCGCGAGCGCCAGCAGATCAGGCGGCAGGTCGCGACACTCAGCTCCGAGGGCCGCGTCTCGGCGATCGTGCTCATGGCACTGCCCGTGGGAATCGCGCTGCTCCTCAGCGTGCTCTCCCCCGGCTACCTCGCCCTCTTCGTCACGACCCCGATCGGGTTCCTGCTGCTCGGCGTGTGCCTGGTGCTCTTCATCGTCGGCAGCCTGTGGTTGCGCGCCATCACGAGGATCCGGTTCTGACCATGTCCTTCGCCCTCGGCATCCTCGGCCCGCTCCTCCTCGCAGCGGCGCTGCCGCTGTTCGTGCTCGCCGTGTTCCCGGGTCGCGGCACTGCAACCGCGAGCGCGCGGCCACGAGTTGCGCACACAGCGCCACCGCCGTTCGCGCCACGTGCGCTCATCCAGCGTATGGAACGCAACCTGCAGCTGGCCGGCCTCACGAACCAGTGGTCGCTGCGCACGCTCGTGATCGCCAAGCTCCTGCTCCTGCTCGCCGGTCTCGGTGTCGCTGCGCTCCTGATCTGGTGGCAGCCCTCGGCAACGATCGTGATCGTGGGCCTCGTACTTGTGGTCGGCGGCTACTTCGTGCCGGACCTCATCGTGTACGGGCGGGCCAAGGAGCGGCAGGACACCATCCAGCTCGAGCTCGCGGACACCCTCGACCAGATCCTCATCTCGGTCGAGGCCGGACTCGGGCTGGAGACGGCAATCGACCGGGCCGGCAGGCACGGGCGGGGGCCACTCGCAGCCGAACTGGCTCGCACCGTGCAGGACATGCGGGTCGGGGCATCCCGCCGCGAGGCGTACTCGGCCCTCGCCGCCCGCACCGACGTCGTGGACCTGCAGCGGTTCGCCCGCGCGATCATGCAGGCCGACGAGTACGGCGTCTCGATCGGCCAGGTCGTGCGTACCCAGGCGAAGGACCTGCGCGCGAAGCGTCGCCAGCGAGCCGAGGAGAAGGCGATGCGCGTACCGGTGCAGGTGCTGTTCCCCCTCATGTTCTGCATCCTGCCGGTGCTCTTCATCATCGTGCTGGGGCCGGCGGCGGCCAACCTCATCCGCTCGTTCGGGGCATTGTAGCGGGCGCAGCGTAGGCTCGGGATGCCATGACTAGCCCTTACACCTGCATCCTCTTCGACCTCGACGGCACCATCGCCGACTCGGCGCCAGGCATCACCGCGTCGCTCGGTCACGTCTTCGCGGAACTCGGGTTACCCGTCCCGAGCGAGACCGAACTGCGCGCGTGGGTGGGCCCGCCGCTGCTCGACGCCTTCCGCGACCGCGCCGGCATGAGCCCGGAGGAGTCGGCCGTCGCCCTCGCGATCTACCGCGACCACTACATCTCGCGCGGTACCAAGTCGAGCCCGATCTTCGAGGGGATCCCGGCGGTGCTCAAGGCGATCCACACCGCGGGGGTGCCACTCTCGCTCGCGACGTCGAAGCCCGAGTTCCCGGCATCCGTCATCCTCGACCACGGCAACCTCACGCAGTACTTCAGGGTGCTCTCCGGTGCGTCGATCGATGAGATCCGCTCGGCCAAGAAGGACGTGATCTCGGAGGCCATCACACGTTTCCGGATGGTCGGGGTCGATGTCTCGCGCCCGATCATGGTCGGCGACCGGGACTACGACATCGAGGGAGCAGCGGCCAATGGCATCCCGTCGATCTTCGTCGAGTGGGGCTACGGCAAGCCGGAAGAAGCCAAGGGTTCGCTGACGACGGTCGCGACCCCCGCCGAGCTCATCCCCCTGCTCCTCGGCTGACCCATCCCCCGCCCCGCACGGCGGGCGCCGAAACTAGGGGGTCGGGCAGTGCATGCGCGTCGAACGGTGGTCGGTGCTGCGCTCGAACGTGTGGCCATCCATGGGGTTGCCGCACAGCGGACACGGCTTCTGGCCCGTCGGCGGGAGCGGCTCGGTCTCGTACGGTCCCACCTGCGCCGGGCCCATGAATGGGAAGAGCGCGCGGTTGAGACGCTGCCACCAGGCCGGTTTCGAATGTACTGTGTCCACAAACAATTAGTATACTAAGTAAATGACGATCGTCGATACGAGCATCCCGGATCCCCTCGCCCTCGACCGCCAGGTCTGCTTCGCCCTCGCCGCCACCTCGCGTGGAGTCATCGGGCTCTACCGCCCGATCCTCGAACCGCTGGGTCTCACGCACCCGCAGTACCTCGTGATGCTCGCGCTCTGGGAACGCAGCCCCCGCACCGTGCGCGACCTCGGCGAGACGCTGCTGCTCGAGCCCGCGACCCTGTCGCCCCTGCTCAAGCGTCTCGAGGAGGCAGGCCTCATCACGCGCCGCCGCAACCCTGCTGACGAGCGCGCCCTCGACGTGAGCCTCACCGACAAGGGTGTCGCCCTGCGCAGCAGGGCGGAGGCCGTCCCCGGTCAGGTCGTGGAGCGCCTCGGGATGCCACTGGCCGAGCTCGAATCGATCCGCGACTCGCTCACGGCTCTCCTCGACCACCTCCGCTGAGGCCGCGCGGCTCGCGCTGCGCCCACGTCCGCGTCCGCGTCCGCGAACTACCGCGCGAGCCGCTCGACCACTGCGCCGTAGACGCGCGGGAGCCGGGCGGCGAGCGGCACGATGCCCCCGCGCAGGGGGCTGCGGGCTGCGGCAACCAGCCCGCTCGTCAGGACGCGGAAGTCGCGTGTCACGCGCCTCCACTCGCGCTCGTAGCCGGCTCCGCCCAGGAGGGAGGCGACCGCGACGCGCGCCTGGTCGATGCCGAGCCGGAGTCCCTCACCCGTGATCGCGTCGACGTAGCCGGAGGCGTCTCCCACGAGGAGCACGCGCCCGAGTCGCACCCGCGCGGCCCGCTGCCGGAACGGGCCGGCACCGCGCCGAGTGCTTGCGGGCGCGGCATCCGCGAGCGCTGTAGCGAGCTCGGGGATCGACCGCACGACGGCGTCGAAGTCGGCGTGCTGCGCGCCGAGCATTGCGATGCCCACAGTGTCGTGGGCGATCGGGGTGACATACACCTCGGCGTCCTCGGCCCAGTACACCTCGATGAGATCGTTCCAGGGCGCGACCTCGAAGTGCTGTCGAATCCCGAAGCGCCTGCCGCGGCGCACGGGCCGGTCCAGCCCGAGCGTGCGCCTCACGCCCGAGTGGAGGCCATCGCAGGCGAGGAGCCAGGATGCCCGCACCCCCGCCGCGCTCACGCCCGTGGCATCCTGCTCGATGCCGTCGACCCGACCGTCCACGAAGCGCACGCCGAGCTCGCTGGCCCTGTCGGCGAGCTCCGACTGCAGCACCGTGCGACGGACCCCTCTCCCGACGCCCGTCTCGAACCGGTGGTCGGCGCGCTTGGACGCGTTCCGGTAGCTGACTCCGCGCAGAGGCATCCCGGCGGGATCCACACCGAGCCGCTGGAGCAACGGCAGCGCACCGGGCATGAGCCCCTCGCCGCACGCCTTGTCGATGGGGCCCTCGCGTGGTTCCACGAGGGCAACGGTGAGTCCGGCGAGCCTCGCCTCGATCGCGGCGGCGAGCCCGACGGGTCCACCACCGGCGACGAGCACGTCGACGTCGTTCACAGTTGTCGCAGCGCCCGGTTCTCGGTGGGGATACGGAATCCCAACAGCAGCACGGCGTTGAGCACCGTGAACGCGATCGCCGTGATCCACGCGGTGTGCACGAGCGGGAGCGCGATGCCCTCGACGGCCACGATCACGTAGTTGGGATGGCTGAACCAGCGGTAGAGACCACGATCCGCGACCCGGCCAGCACCCGGCACGACGATCACGCGCGTGTTCCACTGCGTGCCGAGCGAGGCGATGATCCAGTACCGCGCCGCCTGGCACGCGATAGCGATCACGAGCATCGGCCAGCCGAGCCACGGGATGAACGGCCGCTGCAGCAGCACGACCTCCGCGATGCACGACAGCAGAAGGCCGGTGTGCAGCGCCACCATCCAGGGGAAGTGCCGCTGGCCGTACTCGATACCTCCGCGGGCGAACGCGGCGGCGGCATTACGCTTCGAGACGACGAGTTCGAAGATGCGCTCGCCTCCCGTCGCGAGCACGAAGGCGACGTAGAGGATCACGCTCACGGCAGCTCCAGCAGGACGAACTCGGCGCTGACCCCGGGCCCGAGCGCGAACAGGAGTCCGGGGCCCGACGCCCCGGACTCGATCGTGTCCGCGAGCACGTGGAGAACCGCCGACGACGAGAGGTTGCCCACCTTGTCCAGCGAGGCCCAACTTGCCGCGAACTCGGAACGGTCGACCCCGAGCGAGCGCTCGAACGCCTCGAGCACGCGCGGGCCGCCGGGGTGTGCGACCCAGGTCGCGACATCCTGCACCGTCATGCCGTGGTCGCCGAGGAAGGCAGCGACCTCGGCGGGGAAGTGCCTGTCGATCACGTCCGCGACGCCCGCGGTGAGCACGATCTCGAAGCCCGAGCCGCCGACGTTCCACCCGATCACCTCGGTCGAGTCCGGGTAGAACGAGCTTCGCGTGTCGACGACGCGGATGCCCGGCTCACCCCGGTCGTCGCCCACAAGCACCACGGCCGCAGCCCCGTCCCCGAACAACCCGGTCGCGACGAAGTTCGCCATCGTCTCGTCGTCGCGCTGCAGCGTGAGCGAGCACAGCTCCACGCTGAGCAGCACGCCAACCTCGCCGGGATGACCCGCCAGGTAGTCGTTGACGCGTGCGAGCCCCGCGGCTCCCCCTACACAACCGAGGCCGAACGAGGGAAGGCGCTTCACGTCGGCGCGCAGGCCGAGCCGTTGCACGAGGAGCGCGTCGACGGACGGCGCAGAGATACCCGTGACCGACGTGAACATCACGAAGTCGACGTCCGGCGGTTCGAGACCGCTCTCCGCGAGCGCGGTGCGCAGTGCGCGCTCGGCGAGATCGGTGGCGCAGCTGATGAACAGGTCGTTCGTCTCGCGGAAGGTTCCGAGCTCCCGGTAGCGCTCGAGCGGGAGCGCCGTGTGCCGCCGTCCGATGCCGGATGCGGCGTGCATCCGTTCGAGCACGGCCCGCTTGCCGGGCGCGGCCGAGATCAGCGGCGCGAGCTCGGCTGTGATCTCAGCCTGCGTGTACGAATAGTCAGGCAGCACGGGGGCGACCGCTGCAATGCGACTCATGCAGCGACGCTACGCCACTGTGGTGCTATTCGGTGACCGTCACGGTGAACTCGAGGGGCTGGATGCCACCCTGCTCGTTCGTCATGGTGACCTCGGTCTCGCCGACGGCCTTGGCCGTGAAACCGGGGTTGAAGACGGCGGAGCCGTCCTCGCGGCCCTGCGTGAACTCGAGGATCGCGCCATCCGCGATCTCCGCGGTGTAGCTGTCGACCGCGAGGTCACCCGTATTGATGTTGAGCACCTGGCCGACGACGAGGTCGACGTTCGTACCCTGCAGGTCGTTGGCCTCGACCGTGACCGGGGCGATGACGGGCGTGTTCGGCGAGCACGCCGAGAGACTGAAGACCGCCGAGACGACGATGGCTGCGGCGGCGAAGGTGCGAAGAGTGTTCATGCGGACAGTCTGCTGGGCGACCCGAGTGCCGATCAAGAGCCGCGAACAGGGGGCGCGGGAGGTGATCTCCCCGTCCCATGTCCCCCTTAAGGACGTCTGGTATCACCCCCTGTACCCCGATAAGTTGGGGGGACTGCGGAGCTATCAGGGGTGGTGACACCGCAGCGTTCATCGTCAGGGGGTAACGAGTGCGATCACACATCAGCAGGATGCTCGCCGCAGTTGCGGCGGCGGTGCTTCTCTCCGTGGGCCTCGTCGTGCCCGCCCAGGCGGCGACCGGCCCCGCCGGGGACGTCTACTCACTCGTCAACCAGCAGCGCGCCGCCAACGGCCTCGGCCCGCTGCTCACGGATCCCACGCTCGACTTCGCCGCGCAGGTCTGGGCGCAGTACCTCGCCGACAACGGTCTCTTCCAGCACAGCAGCGCCGACTGGCGATCGGCCATGATCTCCGGCGGCGGCTGGACCTTCTCCGGCGAGAACATCGCAGCGGGCCACACGTCCGCGTCGCAGGTGATGAACGCGTGGATGAACTCGGCGGGCCACCGTGCCAACATCCTGAACTCCAGCTACGTCGGCGTCGGCGTCGGATACGTCAAGGGTGGACCCTACGGCCACTACTGGGTGCAGATCTTTGCCGGCAGTCAGCCCCGTGTCATCCCGGGCAATGCTCCCGTGATCTCGGGGTCAGCATCGATCGGCGGCACCCTCAACGCCTCGCTGAGCGGCTGGCCCTCCGATGTGTCGATCGGCTGGCGCTGGGAGTCGGGGGGCACCGTCATCCCGGGCGCGACGTCCTCGAGCTACAAGCCCTCCCTGACCGACATGGGCAACACCATCACCGCCACGGTAACGGGCACCAAGTACGGCCACTACCCCGCGTCGAAGACCTCCAACCCGACTGCACCGGTCTCGGGATCCGTGACGTCGTCGCGGCTCGCCGGCTCGAACCGCTACGAGACCTCCGCCGTGATCTCGCAGAGCGGGTTCGCGCCGGGTGTCCCCATCGCCTACGTCGCCTCCGGCCTCGGGTTCCCGGACGCACTCGGGGCCGCCCCCGCCGCGGCCAAGCTCGGCGGGCCCCTCCTTCTCACCGAGACCGGCACCCTGCCGCCCTCCGTCGATCAGGAACTCCGTCGCCTGCAGCCTGGGCGCATCGTCGTCGTGGGCAGCACTCCGTCTGTGGATGACACCGTCCTCGCGCAGCTCGAAGCCATCGCCCCCACCACCAGGGTGGCCGGCCCCGATCGCTACGCCACCTCGCGGGCGATCGTCGACGACGCCTTCGACAGCGCCTCCGTCGCCTACATCGCGACCGGCCTGGACTTCCCGGACGCCCTCACCGCGAGTGCGGCCGCCGCCCGGCTCGACGGACCCGTCATCCTCGTCAACGGCGGACTGTCGACGATCGACTCGTCCACGGTGCCGCTCCTGCAGTCGCTGGGGGTCACGACGGTACGGATCGTCGGGGGCACGGACACCGTGAGTGGTGGCATCCAGTCGGCCCTCTCCAACGCAGGATTCTCGGTCAGTCGCCTCTCGGGAGCGAACCGCTACGAGACGGCCAACGCCATCAACGTGCAGGCGTTCGGCACTGCTCCCACTGTGTACCTGGCATCGGGCCAGACCTTCCCCGACGCGTTGGCTGGCGCAGCACTCGCCGGAAGCAAGGATGCTCCGCTCTACCTCTCGGCGAGTGCGTGCATCCCGGAGTCGGTGTCGCGAGCCCTCACCTCGATCCAGGCCACACAGGTGGTTCTGCTCGGTGGAACCCCGACCCTGAGCTCCGGAGTGGCCAACTTCGACCGCTGCTAGACCGGCACGACACCACCGGTCCGCCGACGACGGTCGAGCCGGTTACGGCAGTCCGCCGCCGCCGTACTTGCCGTCGATGACGGCGAGGGTCGCGGCCATGATGCGGTGGCGCAACTGGTTGCCCGCGACATCCGCGTAGACGTACTGCGCGAGCGGGAACTCGCCCACGGTGTTGCCGACCCACACGGCCGTCGCCACACGCGTGGTCGATGTGACGATCCAGGTCTGGATGGAATCATCGGTGGTTCCGGTCTTGCCGAGCACCGGAATACCATCGCCCGGGTTCGAGGCAGAGCCGGTGCCGCCCGTCATGACCGCCTGGAGCGCGATGGACGCCTGAGCGGCGATCTCGGGCGCGATGGCCTGGCGACAGTCCCTCGTCTGGCCGGGCAGCTCGAGGTTGTCGGGAGTGACCACCTTGTCGAGCACGATCGGCTTGCAGTACACGCCGCCGGCCGCGATGGCCGCGTACGCACCAGCCATGCTGAGCGGGGTGACCTGGTTGGTGCCGAGCACCGACGACGGGTTGGTCCACAGCGGGTCACCGTCTGCTCGCTCGACGCCGAGCGCCTCAGCGGCGGCACGGATGGCGCACAGGTCGAGCTTGAGGGCCATCGAGATGAAGGCACCGTTCACAGAGCCTGCCGTCGCCGAGGCCACCGACATCGCGCCGCCGCCGCCGGAGTCGTTCTTGAACGGGTACGGCCCGCCCCACGGGCCGCGGCTGTCCGCACACGTGTCGACGAAGGCGGACTGCTGCACCGTTCGGGCCGACCCGTCCACAGTGTCGGAGAGCTTGTGTCCGGCCTGCAGCCAGGCCACGAGCGTGAAGAGTTTGTAGGTCGAGCCCGACTGGAAGCCCGAGGAGCCGCCGTAGGCGTACGACGTGTTGTAGTTGACCGCCGAGGTGCCAGCCCCGCCGCCAGCACTGCTGTCGTCGAACGTCTTGTTCTCGGCCATCGTGAGCACGCGGCCGGAGCCGACCTCGACCGATGTCGTGGCCGCACCGAGGGCGAAGCCCGGCTCATTGCCCGGTGCCCAGAAGTTGGTCTGGTTGTGCGCGTTCGTCTGGATGTCGAGATCGAGCGTGGTGTACAGGTCGTATCCGCCCTGACGCCAGTTTTCGAGGCGCTCGACGGGCGTCGCCCCCAGTGCCTCGAAGTTCTCGATGTTCTTGACGACGTAGTCGCAGAACCAGCGCGCCTCGACCTTGGCGTTGACACAGCCGCTGCCACCCTCGACGGGGGCGAGGGTCGAGGCATCCACCGGCAGGGCGAGAGCGGCATCGCGCTCGTCCTTCGTGATGCTGCCCACGTCGTACATGGCGTGCAGGATCACGTCGCGGCGCTTCTGGTTGGCGGCGAAGTTGTCCGGGTTGTCGAGACCCCGCTCGCCCGGGTACTGCACGATCGCGATGAGGCTCGCGGCCTGCTCGAGCGTGAGGTCCTTGGCCGCGCGACCGTAGTAGCGCTGGGCCGCCGCCTCAATACCGTAAGTGTTATCCCCGAAGAACGAGATGTTCAGGTACGCGGTGATGATCTCCTGCTTCGTGTACCGCTTCTCGAGACCGATCGCGTACTTCATCTCGGCGAGCTTGCGCTCGAAGCTCTGCGCGGTCGCCTCCTCGTAGGCGGCATCGCGCAGCACGCCGGTCGGCTGCTCGAGGGCGCGCTGCACGAAGAGGTTCTTGACCAGCTGCATGGTGATCGTGGATGCACCGCTGTCGACGCCGCTCTTGACGAAGTTGCCGAGCACCGCACGCATCACGGAGTTGGCGTCGACACCGTTGTGCTCGTAGAACCGGTGGTCCTCACCGTCGATCGCCGCGGCGATCGCGAACGGCGAGATCTGGTCGTAGTCGACGGCCTGGCGGTTCTGCAGGTAGACGGTCGCGATGGGGGTGTAGCCATTGACGTTGCCCGGCGCGGTGGACTGCGCCCAGATGGTGTTCCGCTCGTTGGGGCGGTCGACGACCAGGTACTCGGGCAGCTCCTCGAAGATGCCGGTCGTGCTCGCGGCGACGACACCCGTGACGCCGACGACAGGCGCAGCGCCCAGCGCTACGAGCATGCCGCCAAGCAGGCTGAGGCTGAGGATTCCGGCCACGCCCTTCAGGACGCGCACGCCGGCGTTCTCCGGCTTGCGCACTGCCGGGTGGTGTCGGAGGTACCAGGGCCTCGTGTCCCTCACCACTACCTCACCACCTTCTTGCCGCCGCCGGCGGCCTTCTCGAGCGCATTCGCAAACATGGTCGCACGTTCCAATTCCGCGGAGATGGGAGTCATCACAAGATCGCGTGCAACCACGTCGACCTGCGCCAACAGAGATCTGCGAGCCCGTCGCCTGCGGTGCGCCCCGACTACCCCAGCGAGCGCGGCCCCCGCAATACCCAGAACGACTCCGAGCAGAACTCCTCCCAGTATAAGTAGCGTTGTGAGGGGCCATCCCTCGACGACGGGCACTCTGGGGGCAGTGATGCCGATGGTGGGGAGAAGAGCGAGGGCGAGGAGCCACAGCACTCCGGCGAGCGCCGCGAGGACCGATACCCACTGCAGGATGGAGAAGAGCACCCACCACCACGATGCACGGGTCGGCAGGGCCGCCCGCGCGATCGCGAGGTCCAGCGCTCCCGGCAGCCGGTCGAGCGCTCGGGAGGCGGTGTCGCGGATGCTCGCCCGCCAGTTCTCCGCGAGGGGCTCGGCCGCGGCATCCGCGTAGCTCCGCACCGCGAGTGACACGCGCGCCTGCGCGCCCGCGTTCATGGCGGGCATGCTCGTGCGATGGAGGTCGGGGTCGCTGCCCTTCCTGGTCCTCAGACCCAGACGGGTGAGCGGATCGGGGCGGAACCGCAGGATCCACGAGACGACGGGCCAGCCGGTCGCCTGTCCCGAGCGCTTGCGGTACGAGGCCGCGACGGCCGCCGCGACCGTGTCAGCCCCCGCCGCGACGGCGAGCTGCTCGGTCAGCGCGGATTCGAGGGAGCGTGGGAGCTTGGCCGGGCGGCCGGGCGCCGGGATTTCCGCGGCGATGGCGGCGGCATCCGCCTCGAGGCGCGCGGTGATGGTGGCCTTCTCCGCGGCGAGCGCGCCGATCGCCCCGCGCAGGTCGTCGATGCCGACACCCGTCGCGGCACTCACGGGCAGCACGCGCACCGATGGCAGGCCGTCGGCCGCGAGCAGGCCGCGCAGCGAGTCGACCACCCTGCCGACATCGGCTGCGGGCAGCAGGTCCACCTGGTTGAGCACGACAAGCGTTACGGCACCGTGGCGCGAGTAGTTGGCGAGGAAGTCGGCGTGCAGCACAGCGTCCGCGTACTTCTGGGGGTCGACGACCCACACGAGCACGTCGACCTGGCCCGCGAGGCGCTCGGCGACCTGTCGGTGGGCGAGCTCCACGGAATCGAAATCGGGGAGGTCGAGAAGCACGAGCATCGGCGCGCGCGGGTCGAGCGGTGCCTCTCCGACGTGGCGATCGCGCACCTCGAGCCAGTCGAGGAGGGGCACGGCACCCGCGGGTTCCCAGGTGACGGCGAGGGGCTCCGAGGTGGTCGGGCGACGAACGTGGCTGCGGGCGATGTCACTACCCACGAGGGCGTTCAGCAGGCTCGACTTGCCCGACCCCGTCGCCCCGAACAGCCCCACGACCGTGTGGTCGGCCGAGAGTGCGCGTCGACCCTCGGTGCGCGCCACCACGGCGTCGATGCGCACGAGAAGGGCCTCGGGCTCACGACCGGTGCCGAGCTCACGGATGTCACGGAGCGCTTCGATCCGCGCATCCAGGGTGCCAGCGCTCATGCCCTCTGCTCCCGCACCGCGGACACGAGGGATGCCGCGGCCTCCCGCAGCCCCTCGGGCGTCGGGCCCCGACGCACTCCCGCAAGCAGCACGGAGTACCGGTCGGCCTGGGTGGCCAGCAACGCGTCAACGCGAGCACCGAGGTCGTCGCGCGCGGATTTCGCGAGACGCCGCACCGCATCCTCGCCGAAGATCGTCTCGAGCAGCTTCTGCCCGAGAACGGCGGAGCCGCCCGCGATCACGAGCTCACCTCCCGTGAGGCCGCCCGTGGAGGCGAAGACGACGATCATGAGGGCGACGGTCACCGCGTTGAGACCGAGCGAGAGCACCCGCGCGCGCGTCCGCTTGCCGCCGACGTTGTCGCTGATGAGCTGCATGACGCCGGCCTGCCAGTCGCGAATCATGGCGGATGCCTCTGCCCCGAAGCCGGGGCTCGGTGCTGAAAGTTCCGGGTGCCCCTCGAGCAGTGCCCGACCGGCACTGCTGCGCTGGAGCTCGCGCCACGCGCCCGCGGATGCGCGACTCGCCTGGTCGACGATCACCGCGTGGAGCCCGTGCTCGATCGTCGTCTCGACGTCGACGACGGGCTGTGGAACACCGCGGAACCACGCGCTCACCGAGTCGCGTGTCCGCGAGAACCAGGACTCGACAGTGCGGAACACGTCGGACGTGCCGACGAAGTCCTGCCAGCGGGCGAGCACCTCGCCGCGCAGCAGGGCACCGTCCTGGGTCGCGGCGTCAATGCCCGCGTCCGCGGAGGAGAACTCGAGCCGCACCGCCTCGTCGGCCTCGTTGGTCCACGCGAGCTGGGCCGCCCGCGCGGTCGCGATACCGTTCACGCGACGCGCGAGATCCTCCACGGCACCGGTGAGGGTCGCGGCGGCGATCCGCGCGCGCTCCGCTTTGTCGCCCGCGATTCCGGAGAGCCAGTCGCGGATGCCGGCTGCCGCGGCGATCGGCAGCATGCCCGAGTCGTCCAGCGGCTGTTCCGTCACGGTGAAGACCGGTGCGGCTCCGAGACCGCGCTCGGCGAGCATCCTGCCCAAGTCCTCGCGCACGTCGTCGGCAGCGCCAGGCGGCACGCGGTTGAGTACGACTCCCACGGTGATGGCACGGGATGCCGCGTCATCCAGTAATCGCCACGGCACGGCATCCGCGTACCGGTTGGCCGTCGTGACGAAGAGCCACAGGTCGGCTGCTGCGAGCAACTGGTTCGCGAGTGCGCGGTTCTCGTCGGCAACGGAGTCGATGTCGGGGGCGTCGATGATGGCCACCGAGTCGGGGATTCGGTCGTCGGCGAGCAGCACGAGCTCACCGATCCGCGAGGCGTCGGGGGTCTCACCCGCGGTCGACGCCGTCTCTGACGGCCCCGCGAGGCGACCGCGCACGCGCGCGAGTCCCGGCAGGATGCGGTCGGACGCGAACCACCCGGCATCGGTCGGGGCGTGCACGAGGATCGGCTGCCGCGTCGTGGGGCGGATGACGCCTGCCCGCGTGACGGGAGACCCGACGATCGCGTTGACGATGGTCGACTTCCCGGCGCCCGTGGAACCACCGACCACCGCGAGAAGAGGGGCGTCGAGGTCGGTCAGGCGGGGGCGGATGTAGTCGTCGATCTGCCGCACGGCCGCTGCCGCGGCATCCCGAGCCTCGGGTGCGCCGTCGAGCGGGAGGGGGAGGGCCACGTCGCTGAGGGTCGCCCGCACCGCTTCGAGGCGCTCGCGCGCAGTCAGTGCCGGGGGAGTCACCTATAAAGGATGCCTCAGGTTGGCTGGATTCGCGGTGGCAGTTTGGTAACGCCTCGAGCTCACTCCGCGGGCGGTGGAGGCGGCGTGGTGCCGGGCTGCTGGCCCTTGCCGCCGCTGAGCAGCTTCCAAATGGCGAAGCCCGCGCCCGCGAAGACCGCCAGGTCGTCGGCGAGGCCGAGCGGACCCGTGAGCAACTCAGGGATCACATCGATCGGCGACACCCCGTAGAGCAGCGCGCCGATGGCCACGGCCACTGCTGCTGCGATCTGGCGTCCACGGGACATGCCCCCAGCCTAGGCGCGACCCCGCGCTTCGCTAGTGTGATGAGAAACAATCAGCGTGCGAGGAGACACCGATGCTCAAACTCACCACTCTCGTTACGACCGCCGCCCTCGCGCTCGTCACGGCAACCGCACTGGCGGGATGCTCCATCGTCGGGGACCTCCTCGGCCCTGGCTCAGCGGTGAGGGACGACGAGGGCCAGGTTGTAGAAGAGGGAGACGTCGACGTCTTCTCCCTCGCGGTCGGGGACTGCTTCGACGATGAGGGCAGCTCGGAGGAGATCACCTCGGTGCCGATCGTTCCCTGCGACCAGCCGCACGACAACGAGGTGTTCCACGAGTTCGAGATCACGGACGGCGAGTTCCCCGGTGATGACGCCGTCTCCTCCGAAGCCGACGAGAAGTGCGTTGCCGCCTTCGACGCCTTCGCGGGTATCGCCTACGAGGACTCGACCCTCGACGTCTTCAGTCTGCGGCCGACGGCGTCGGGCTGGGACCAGGGCGACCGTCTCGTGCAGTGCGCCATCTACGACCCGGCTCAGCAGGTGAGCGGAACCCTCAGCAACGCTGCGTACTAGCGCAGCACCCTCACCAAACGAAATAGAGAAGGCCGCCCCCAGAGGGACGGCCTTCTCTATTTCGGTGCGCGAGGGGGGACTTGACGCCCAAACTGTGCCGCCGGCCCAGCAAGCTGGTCCGGACTGCGCAGTTCGGGGCCCCGGCCGCTTAAGAGACGCCACCCACGCACGGCATGCAAAAAGGCCGCCCCTGACGGGACGACCTTTTTCCATACGGTGCGCGAGGGGGGACTTGAACCCCCATGCCCTCACGGGCACACGGACCTGAACCGTGCGCGTCTGCCAATTTCGCCACTCGCGCGTACCAGCTAGCGAGATTACCACAGCGCCCAACCCCCGCGAGAAGCCACTTATCGGGCCGAAGCGCACCGGAAGCCGCATAAAGTGGCTTTTCGCGGGGGTTCCAGCGGGCGGACAGCGGGAACGTCACCGAGGAGGGGGTTCTCAGGGCCAGCGGCTAACATCGTAGAAACCGGCAGCGGCGATCACGGGGAGAGCCTTGGGACTACTGGACAGCTTCGAGCGAGGTCTTGAACGCGCCGTCAACGGCGCGTTCGCCAAGACCTTTAAGAGCGGTCTGCAGCCTGTGGAGATCACAGCGGCACTCCGCCGCGAACTCGACACGAAGGCTGCAGTCGTCTCACGCGACCGCATCCTCGTGCCCAACAAGTTCACCGTGAAGCTCAGCCCCGTCGACTACGAACGGATGTCAGGGCTAGGCCCGGCACTCATCGACGAACTCGTCGACCTGGTACAACGGCACGCCCGCACCCAGCGGTACTCCTTCGCGGGAGGCATCTCGGTCGCGCTGGCCGAGGATCGCCGCCTCTCCCAGGGCATGATCGAGATCCAGTCGGTGAACGTGCAGGGCGCAGTCACGTGGACGCCCGTGCTCGAGATCAACGGCACGCGGCATCCGATCACCCGTTCCCGCACCATCATCGGGCGCGGCAGCGACGCAGACATCACCGTCGACGACACCGGAATATCCCGCAAGCACGTCGAAGTTCTCTGGGATGGCACCCGCGCCCAGGTCAACGATCTGGGGTCAACGAACGGCTCCAAGCTCAACGGTGCACCGGTTGCTCGCGCACCGCTGACGCCCGATTCCGTCATCGACATCGGTCGAACGCGTATCGTGTTCCGGGTGCTCGCCCAGTCCGCCGCCGTCGATCCGCCGCAGAACTCGCCGGTGAGCGATGAGACGAGCTGGTTGGGCGGCCTCCAGTGACCGAGATCAGCGAACTCACTCTCCTCGTTCTGCGCATCGCGTTTCTCGCGGTGCTGTGGGGTTTCGTTTTCGCAATCGTCTACGCACTGCGTAGCGACCTCTTCGGCCAGAAGGTGCGCCGGATGCCCGCTGCCCCCGGCGCCGGCACCACGGCTCCGGCCCCACGCGCCCAGGCTCCCCGCCCGGCCGCCCCCCGGGGGCCGGTGTTCGCCACACGTCTCGTCATCACCTCCGGTGCCAAGGAGGGCCTCGAGATCGTGCTCCCCGAGGAACAGCTGACGATCGGCCGGTCGAGCGAGTCCGGTCTCGTCATCCGCGACGACTACACCTCGACCCACCACGCGCGCCTCCTCCGCTGGCCCGACGGTTGGGTCGTCCAGGATCTCGATTCCACGAACGGAACGTTCCTCGACGGCAACCGCATCATCGTTCCCACGGTCATCCCGCTCGGCGCCACGGTGCGCATCGGCACGACGAGCTTCGAACTGCGGCGGTAACCCGGTGTCACGCAGCGCAGCGGCCTCCCACGTCGGCAAGGTCCGCGCCAACAACCAGGACAGCGCCTACGCCGGGCGCTATCTCTTCGTTGTGGCCGATGGGATGGGTGGCCACGCTGGCGGCGATGTCGCCTCGGCGATCGCGACCAAGCGCATTGCGGAAACCGACCAGCAGTACACCTCCCCCAATGACGCCGAGTTCGCGCTCAAGTCGGCACTCCTCTCCGCCAATTCGCTCCTGGCCGAGACCGTGTTCGAGCACAACGAACTGACCGGCATGGGCACAACCGTCAGCAGCATGGTGCGTGTGGGCGACAAGGTCGTCATCGCGCACATCGGCGACTCCCGCATCTACCTCGTGCGCGACGGCGCCATGGAGCAGGTCACCGCGGACCACACCTTCGTGCAGCGTCTCGTCGACAGCGGCCGGATCACCGCGGAGGAAGCCGCCGTGCACCCCCGGCGCTCGGTACTCATGCGTGTGCTCGGCGACGTCGATGCCTCCCCCGAGATCGACACTGCCGTGCTCGAGACCCGCCCCGGCGATCGCTGGCTGCTCTGCTCCGACGGACTCTCGAGCTACGTTCCGGAGGAGCGCATCCTCGCGGTACTCAAGACCGTGCCCTCGGCCCGCGACGCTGCGGATCGTCTCGTCAAGGAGAGCCTCGACCAGGGTGCGCCCGACAACGTGACGGTCGTCGTCGTGGATGTGGACGACGTGGATGACGCGTCCTTCGAGTCCCCCACGACCGTCGGCTCCGCCGCCCTCCCGTTGATGTTCGGCGGCGAGATCGAGCGACGTGCACTGCGCCTGCCGAGCCTGCTGCTGCATCCACTCAAGGCCACCCCGCCGGAGGACAGCCACTTCGAGCCGGAGTCTGACGACTACCTCGCGGCGCTCATCCAGGAGGACCGCAAGCGTGCCAGGCGTCGCCGCATCACGTGGCTGGTCTTCCTCGGCCTGGTTGTCGCCGCCCTCGTGTTCGCCGCGCTCCTCGGTTACCAGTTCACGCAGCGCCACTACTTCGTGGGCGACGTCGATGGGCGCGTGGCGATCTTCCAGGGTGTGCAGCAGGACATCGGCCCCATCGAGCTCTCCCACGTCTACGAGGAGACCACGATCCTGCTCGACCAGTTGCCGCCCTACTACCGCGGACAGGTCGAGGCCACACTGAACGCCTCAGACCTGGAGGACGCGAGACGAATCGTCGAGGAGCTTGCGGATGCCCGCCTCGAACGCTGATTCGCCCATCTCGACGTTCACGTCGACGATCCGCCTCAAGCTGCGGGAGCCCGCGCGGCTCCGCAACGTCGAGCTGCTGCTCGTGCTCTTCGCGCTCGTCATCGTGTTCTCGGCGGTCGTGCTCGTCGAACTCGGCGCCATCGGCCAGATCCAGCCGGGCATCCTCTCCCTCGTCGGGGTGCTCGCCGTCCTCATCCTCGGCATCCACGTGACCCTGCGTCTGGTCGCGCGCGAAGCCGACCCGCTCATCCTGCCCATCATCACCGTGCTCAACGGCATGGGCATCGCGATGATCTACCGTCTCGACCTCGCCGAGGGATACGAGGGCTGGGACAGCGCGGGTGTTCGCCAGATCGTGTGGACGGGCATCGCCATCGTCATCGCCGGCGCTGTGCTGCTGATCGTGCGCAACCACCGCGTGCTCCAGCGCTACCGTTTCATCGCGATGTTCAGCGGCATCCTGCTGCTTCTCCTGCCCATGCTCCCGGTGATCGGCAGCGAGCGGAACGGCGCGCGCCTCTGGATCGAGCTCGGTCCCTTCTCGTTCCAGCCGGGTGAGCTCGGCAAGGTCGCACTCGCGATCTTCTTCGCCGGCTACCTCGTCACCGCGCGCGATTCGCTCTCGATGGTCGGTCGCAAGTTCCTCGGGATGCAACTGCCCAGGGCGCGGGACCTGGGCCCGATCCTCGTGGTCTTCGCCGCCTCGATGCTGGTTCTCGTCGTGCAGCGGGACCTCGGCACGGCGCTGCTGTACTTCGGCCTCTTCCTCGTCATGCTCTACGTCGCGACCGGCCGCTCGAGCTGGGTCGTGCTCGGTCTCTCGCTGTTCGTGCTGGGCGCGTTCGTGGCGAGCCGCACGCTCAGCTACGTCGGCGGCCGGGTCGACGCCTGGCTCGACCCGTTCAATCCGGAGAACTTCGAGGCCATCGGCGGCAGCTATCAGCTCGTTCAGGGGCTGTTCGGCCTGGCGGCCGGTGGACTCATCGGCACGGGGCTGGGTCGTGGACGACCGGACATCACTCCCCTCGCGGAGAGCGACTACATCATCGCGGCGCTCGGCGAGGAGATCGGTCTCATCGGACTCTTCGCGATCCTCGCGCTCTACCTGCTCTTCGTGGCTCGCGGCTTCCGTATCGGGTTCGCGGGGCAGGACGACTTCGGGCGACTACTCGGCGTCGGTCTCGCCTTCGTCATCGCGCTGCAGGTCTTCGTCGTGATCGGTGGCGTCACCCGCGTCATCCCCCTCACCGGTCTCACGACGCCGTTCCTCGCGGCGGGTGGTTCGTCACTCGTGGCGAACTGGATCATCGCCGCGCTCCTGCTTCGGCTCTCGGACTCCGTGCGCAACCAGCCGCTGCTGGTCATCGACAAGGCCGTGGAGGACAGGCTGGTGGTGGGCCAGTGAACAAGGAACTCAAGCGCGTCAGCATCGTGGTCCTCGCGATGTTCCTCGCCCTCTTCACGTCGACGATGCTCATCCAGGTTGTCACCTCGGATGGGCTGCGCGCGGACGATCGCAACACGCGCACCCTCTACGCGAGCTACTCGGCCGAGCGCGGTCCGATCCTCGTCGACGGCCAGCCGATCGCGGAGTCGGTCCCGACGGACGACGAGTACAAGTTCCAGCGCACGTACACGAACCCGCTGCTCTATGCGCCCGTGACCGGCTATTTCACTCTCAACCAGGGCAACACCGGCATCGAGGGCGCGCTCAACGATTACCTCTCCGGCACGTCGAACTCGCAGTTCCTCGACGGCATCAACGCGATCCTGACCGGCCAGAACCCCAAGGGCGCCTCGGTCGAACTGACGATCGACTCGGCCGTGCAGCAGGCGGCCTGGGATGCCCTCGGCGAGCAGAGCGGTGCGGTGATCGCGATCCGCCCCAAGACGGGCGAGATCATCGCCATGGTCTCCAAGCCGACGTTCGACCCGAACCTCCTGGCCGTTCACGACAGCGAGCAGGTCATCGCGGCGTACAACGCCCTGCTGGATGACCCGGCCGGCCCGCTCTTCAACAGAACACTCGCCGGCAACCTCAACCCGCCTGGCTCCACCTTCAAGCTCGTGGTCGCCTCCGCAGCCCTCGAGTCCGGCAACTACACCCCGCAGTCGGAGTTCCCTAACCCCGCCCAGCTGCAACTGCCCGAGAGCGACAACGTCATCACCAACTCTGGCGGCGATGACTGCGGCGGCACGGCCACCGTGCCGCTTGCACGCGCGCTGAGCCTGTCGTGCAACATCCCGTTCGCCGAACTGGGTCTGGAGCTCGGTGACCAGACCATCCGCGAGCAGGCCGACAAATTCGGGTTCAACGAGTCCATCGATGTGCCGCTCGAGTCGACCCCCAGCACCTACCCCCGCGCGCTGGACGATCCCTCCACGATGCTCTCGGCCTTCGGACAGGGAACGAACGTGCGGGCCTCGCCCCTGCAGATGGCCATGGTGTCGATGGCGATCGCCAACGGCGGTTCGCTCATGAAGCCGAATCTCGTCGAGAGGATTCTCTCGTCGGATCTGCGGGTGCTGGAGCAGCTCGAACCGGAGTTGTACCGGGAGGCGATGAGCCAGCAGACAGCCGCGGAGATCACCCAGATGATGGTCGACTCGGTCGCGAACGGCGCGGCCAGTAATGCCAGAATAGACGGAGTCGATGTCGCGGGTAAGACGGGCACAGCGGAGAACGGCGAGGGTGAGCCATATACCCTCTGGTTCACCGGTTTTGCCCCGGCAAATGACCCACAGGTTGCAGTCGCAGTCGTCGTGGAGAACGGAGGCGGGCTTGGCCAGTCCGGCTCGGGAAACCAGGTCGCTGCACCAATCGCACAAACAGTACTTGAGGCGGTGCTATTCAAATGAGACCCAGTAGCGGGCTCACGTTTGGGGGCAGATACCAGCTGTCCAGCCGTGTTGCGATC
This sequence comes from Leifsonia sp. AK011, assembly GCF_013410945.1. NCBI lineage: Bacteria > Bacillati > Actinomycetota > Actinomycetes > Micrococcales > Microbacteriaceae > Leifsonia > Leifsonia sp. AK011. The sequence goes on from NZ_JACCCH010000001.1 coordinate 441,814, forward strand.
GGTGGGATGGGTGAGGTCTGGCAGGCGACGGACCTCGTCATCGGGCGCACCGTCGCCATCAAGATCCTCAAGGACGAATACCTGGGCGACCCGGGCTTCCTCGAGCGGTTCCGCGCCGAGGCCCGTCACGCGGCGCTCGTCAACCACGAGGGCATCGCCAACGTCTTCGACTACGGCGAGGAGGACGGCAGCGCGTTCCTCGTCATGGAACTCGTGCCCGGCGAGGCACTGAGCTCGATCCTCGAGCGCGAGCGAGTGCTCCCCACCGACAAGGTGCTCGACATCGTCGCGCAGACCGCCCTCGCGCTGCAGGCCGCACACGCGGCCGGTCTCGTGCACCGCGACATCAAGCCAGGCAACCTGCTCATCACGCCCGACGGCCGCGTCAAGATCACCGACTTCGGCATCGCACGCATTGCGGACCAGGTGCCCCTCACGGCGACCGGCCAGGTCATGGGAACGGTGCAGTACCTCTCGCCCGAGCAGGCGAGCGGGCACCCGGCATCCCCCACCACCGACATCTACTCGCTCGGCATCGTCGCGTACGAGGCCCTCGCGGGCAAGCGCCCCTTCACGGGTGAGTCCCAGGTCGCCATCGCGATGGCCCAGATCAACGAGACTCCCCCCGAGCTCCCGGCGACCGTGCCCGAGCCCGTGCGCAACCTCGTCTACTCGTGCATCGCGAAGAACCCTGCAGACCGTCCGGCCTCCGCTGCGCACCTCGCGCGCGCCGCACAGGCGCTCAGGCGCGGGGATGTCGCGGCCGCCGCCGCGGCGGTGCCCGGCATCCTCGGCACCCGCAGCCTCGCCGCTGCCGCCGGCGCCAACTACGGAGCACCCACCGAGGCGACCCGTGTGCTCTCGTCGGTGGGAAGCCCGACGCAGGCCATGGAGGTGCCCGCGGAGGAGGAGAAGAAGCGCAATCCGTGGACCTGGCCACTCATCGTGATCGTCGCGCTCCTGGCCGTCGTGGTGATCGGAATGCTGATCGCAATCTTCGCCAACCCCTCCCAGACCCCGCCGAACCCCACCAGCCCAACCCCGACTGCGTCGCGGCCGTCCAACACTCCGACGCCGTCACCGAGCGCAACGGTGTCCGACCGCGTGTTCCTCGACGAGGCCCAGATCCTCGGCAAGACCGAGGACGAGGTCCGTGCGATCCTGACCGGCCTCGAGCTCAACCTCGAAGCTCGCGATGGCGTGCAGGCACCGAGCGAGGAGCAGGTCGGCCTCGCCGCGAGCGTGAACCCGCGCGGCAACGTGCGCAAGGGCGAGGTCATCGTGGTCACGTTCTACACGGCGATCCCCGACCCCGTGGCGACCAAGCCGAGCTCGGTGGTCGTGCCCACCGGCACCTACGTCGCGGGCGACACGGTCCCGATCACGTGGCCCGCATACTCGGGATGCCCGTCAGGACACGCTCTCAGTGGCTTCAACTTCCAGGTCACCAACGGCACCGCCTCGGTGCCCAATGTGGTGCCGTCGTCGGCGACCACGTTGGACATCCTGCTCGGCACTCCGGGAACCACGTCGATCGCCTACACGGCGGTCTGCACGGACTTCGAATCGCCGTCTTCCGACCCTGTAACGATCACGGTCGGCTAGCAGGTCCGCTCTCAGGCGGACAGCTACACTGACGGGAGATATTGTCGGGTTGTTTCGAGGAGTTGTCTGGTGACTGAAGGCGTTGCACAGGGCGTACGTCTGCTCGCCGGGCGCTACGAACTCGGCGACCTCATCGGCCGCGGCGGCATGTCGGATGTTCACGTCGGAATCGACAATCGTCTCGGGCGTCGCGTTGCCGTCAAGCTGCTCAAGCCATCACTGGCGACCGACCCGGCCTTCCGCACCCGCTTCCGCCGCGAGGCGCAGGATGCTGCCAAGATGGCGCACCCCACGATCGTCCGCATCTTCGACGCCGGCGAGGAGGTCGTGCACGAGCGCAGCGGTGCAGAATCGCTCCTGCCCTTCATCGTCATGGAGTTCGTCGATGGCCGCCTGCTCCGCGACATCATCGCCGACGGCCCCCTCGACCCGTCCGAGGCGGCGCGCATCGTCGGCCAGGTGCTGACTGCGCTCGAGTACTCGCACCGCGCCGGGGTCGTGCACCGCGACATCAAGCCGGGCAACATCATGGTCACGGCGAGCGGCCAGGTGAAGGTCATGGACTTCGGCATCGCGCGCGCCATCTCCGACTCCTCGGCGACGATCGCCGAGACCAGTGCCATCGTCGGCACGGCCCAGTACTTCTCGCCGGAGCAGGCCAGGGGCGAGACGGTGGATGCCCGTTCCGACCTGTACTCCACGGGCATCGTGCTCTTCGAGCTCCTCACGGGCCGTGCACCGTTCCGCGGTGAGAACCCGGTCGCGGTCGCCTACCAGCACGTCAACTCCGAGGCCGTGCCGCCGAGTTCGCTCAACCCGAAGGTGTCGCCCGCGCTCGACGCTGTCGTGCTCCGCGCCCTCGCGAAGGACCGCTTCGAGCGCTACCAGAGCGCCGCGGAGTTCCGCGACGACCTGGAGCGTGCGGCCGCTGGCCAGGTTCCGGCGCGCAAGGAACTCGCCCCCACCGACTTCAACTCCACGCTCTTCGGCGTGAACCCCACCTCCGTCGCTGGCAGCGAAGCGACCATGCGACAGCTCACGGTCGACAACGACAGTCGCATCGCTCGCACGCAGAACCGGCCCCCCGTGGCCTGGATCTGGGCCGGCATCGTGAGCATGATCGTGATCGTCGCCGCGGTGATCTTCTGGACGTTCAACCTCGCACCCACGCAGTTGGGCGAGGGCCTCTCCACGTCCATTCCGGATGTCGTCGGCCAGAGCTTCGACGACGGTGCCGCCGCCCTCGAGGGCGCGGAGCTCGTCGCGCAGAAGTTCACCGAGACCAGCACGACAGTGCCGGAGGGTGCGATCATCCGTACCGACCCCGAGGCCGGCACCAACGTGACCCCGGGCTTCCAGGTCAAGGTTTTCGTGTCGCTCGGCGAGACTCCAGCGCAGGTTCCGAACGTGAACAACCTCCTGGAGGCCGACGCGATCGCCCAGATCGAGGCGCGGGGCCTGCAGTACGGCACCACGACGCAGGAGTACTCGCCCGATCTCGCGGCCGGGGTCGTGATCCGCTCCGATCCCGAGGGTGACGCTGAGCGCCGCGGCGACGGCTCGATCATCCGTGAGGGCGACGTGGTCAACCTCTACGTGTCGAACGGCCTCGTCGAGGTGCCGGATGTCACGGGCCAGGCTCTCGCTCAGGCCAACGCGACTCTCACGGCCCTCAAGCTCTCCATCACGACCAACGTCGACTTCAGTTGCAGCGGCAACGTCGTCTCGGCCCAGTCGATCGTGGGGGAGCAGGCGCAGCGCGCAGCGATCACGATCCAGGTGTGCGGCGGGTCCTGAGGTTCTCGAGGGGCGGGCGCTAGCTCGCGTTGGCCCTTCGAGACGCGCCTTCGGCGCTCCTCAGGGAACGGGCTACGCGCCTTCGGCGCTCCTCAGGGAACGGGGAGCACGTTCAGAGCTTGACGAGCGGCGTGAGACCACGAGCCGTCTCGGCAGCCTCGGGCAGCCCAGCCGAGGCGAGCCAGTTGCCGAGCATCCGGTAGCCGCCCTCGGTGAGCACCGACTCAGGGTGGAACTGCACACCGTAGATCGGCAGCTCCTCATGGCGGAGACCCATGATGATGCCGCCCTCAGTACGAGACGTGACAACAAGGTCGCTCGGAACGGTCGAGTCGACGACCGCGAGCGAGTGATACCTCGTCGCCGTGAACGGCTGGGGCACGCCGTCGTAGAAGCCGCTGTCGTCGTGCGTGATGAGTGACGTCTTGCCGTGCATGAGCTCTTCGGCGTGCGTCACGGTGGCACCCATGGCCTCGGCGATCGCCTGGTGGCCGAGACAGACGCCGAGCAACGGCTGGCCGGACTCGAGCACCGCCTTGACGATCGGGATGCTCACGCCAGCGTCCGCGGGAGTGCCGGGGCCGGGCGAGAGCAGCACGGCGTCGTACTCGGCGATCACGCCGGCAGCATCCGCTGCGCTGAAGTCGTCGTTGCGCACGACGGTGGTCTCCGCGCCGAGCTGGAGAAGGTAACCGCCGAGCGTGTAGACGAAGCTGTCGTAGTTGTCGACGACGAGAACTCGTGTCATGCCTAGCCGCCTTCCACGGTGACGTCGGATGTCGGGATCAGGCTGTTGATCCACGGGAACACCCAGAACACCAGAGCGTACGCCACCGCCGCGGCGAGGATCACGAGGATGATCGTCTTGACCCACCAGGGGCCCGGAAGCACCCTCCAGAGAGCTCCGTACATCAGCCGGCCGCCACGGTCTGCGCGATCGCAGCGATCTCGGGCGGCGGACCGCCGGCGCGCGGGTACCAGGTGTCGTACACGCCGTACGCGACAACACGCTCGGCAGCCGTCAGGGGCGGGTTGCAGCTCGTGATGGTGATGAGTCGGTCGGTCGGGGCCTGGCCCTCGATCGTGGGAACGGGCTCCAGCACGTTCACGCCCGTCGGCATCACGTACTCCATCGAACGGAAGACGTACTTGTACCAGCCGGCCTCGGTCTCGATGAAGATGCTGTCGCCCACCTGGAGGTTGACGATGTCGGCGAGGGGAGCGCCCCAGCCGGTGCGGTGACCGGCCACCGCGAAGTTGCCGACGTCTCCGGGCATGGCGGTGTCGGGGTAGTGACCGATTCCGAATGCAAGAACATCTTCGACGCCGATGCCCTCGGCGATCGGGCGGGTGTAGTCGGCGCCGAAGCGCGGCACGATCAGGTTGGCGAAGCGCTCGGCATTGCCGGGTGCTACGTCGATCTGGGGAGCGCCCGGGTCGGGACGATCGGGGGGAGCTGCAACGGTGGCCTCACCCTTGTCCCAGTTCTGGCTGAGCTCCTGGGACACGTGGGTCTGCTCGTCACCGACGATGATGTCGTTGATCCAGACCTGCCATCCGAGGAACGCGAGAACGAGCACTCCACCGGTGATGAGAACCTCGCCGAGGACGCCAACGACCGTCACCTTGTGACGCGAAGCGCGTTCGGCACGCCGGCGCGCGACGCGACCGTCCACGAGAACCATGGGTCGATTGTAATCGCAGGGTCCTGTGCACCCACCGTGAGTAGCACTCAGACTGGGGATTCCGCGCGAGTCGGCTAGAATCTCTCGCATGGCCCGTACGACTGCACGCACCAAGCCCGAGCGTCCCGCTTCCTCCGGTGAGCCGGCACCGAACCCTGTGTGGTTCAAGCCGGTCATGTTCGGCTTCATGCTGGCGGGGCTGCTGTGGATCATCGTCTTCTACGTGAGCAGCTCCACGCTGCCGATCCCCGGCATCGACGGCTGGAACCTGGTCATCGGCTTCGGCATCGCGTTCATCGGCTTCCTCATGACCACGCGGTGGCGCTGACCTCGCAGTCGCCCGACCACCGAGGTGACCTAACTACACCGTTGTAGTTATACCCACTGTGGAATCACCTGTGGATAAGTAGCACCCCGACGATGGTCAGCGCGATGAGCGCAACGCCCACGAGCGAGACCATCAGGATCTGCGTGTTCTTCTGCGCGGCCCGCCGTGTGCGCACGTAGATGAACGCGATCGCCGCTCCCACGATGAGGCCGCCGATGTGCGCCTGCCACGCGATGTTGAGTCCCGGCACGAACCCGATCACGAGGTTGAGTCCCACGATCACGAGCAGTTGGACGTTCGTTCCACCGAACTTGCGCTGGATCACGAAGAAAGCACCGAGCAGACCGAAGATCGCACCGGAGGCACCCACGACTGCGGTGGCGGGGGAGAGCAGCAGCACGGCAACCGATCCACCGAAGGCACTCAGCAGGTAGAGCGCGATGTAGCGCCCTCGTCCGAGCATCCGTTCGAGCAGTGACCCGATGATGAACAGCGAGTACATGTTGAAGAGGATGTGGAGGATCGACCCGTGCAGGAACGCGGAGGTGATCATCGTCCACGGCAGCGACTCGGTCAGGAGCGGGCGGTAGACACCGAAGATGTTGATGTAGTTGCCCACGACCGGGAGGTTCTGGAGGCCGAAGAGCACGACGCAGAGTGCGATGATCGTCCAGGTAACGACAGGCTTGCCGCTGTCCGGGCGGAAGGCGGTCAGGATGCGCGACTTCGGGCGGGGCACGCTCGCGCGACCCTCACGAACGCACTCGGGGCACTGAACCCCGACCGCAGCCTGGGTCTGGCACTCCGGGCAGATGGTCCTGCCACAGCGCTGGCAGAGGATGTAGCTCTGCCGGTTCGGATGCCGGTAGCAGTAGTTGCTCGAGGAGCCCGCTGAGTCACTCACCGATCGGACTTCGACGGCTCGGAGTTCATCACGCTGTGGCCGACTCAGACTTCTTCGACACTGACGCTCTCGATGACGACGTCCTTGAGGGGCTTGTCGCGACCATCCGTCTCGACGGCCTCGATGGCGTCGACAACGCGCTTGGACTCCTCGTCGGCGACCTCGCCGAAGATGGTGTGCTTGCCCTGCAGCCACGGGGTGGGCACCGTGGTGATGAAGAACTGCGAGCCGTTGGTGCCCTTGCCGAAGCGCACGCCGGCATTGGCCATCGCGAGGATGTAGGGCTCGCCGAACGTGAGCTCGGGGTGGATCTCGTCGTCGAACTCGTAGCCGGGGCCGCCGATACCCTTGCCGAGCGGGTCGCCGGCCTGGAGCATGAAGTCCTTGATGATGCGGTGGAAGATGACGCCGTTGTACAGCGGGTCGGTCGAGGTGACCTCCGTGCCCGGGTGCGTCCACTCCTTGGTGCCCGTCGCGAGACCGACGAAGTTCGCGACCGTCTTGGGGGCGTGGTTTCCGAGGAGGTTGACGCGGATCGTGCCGTAGTTGGTCACGATCGTTGCGACTGCGGTGTGGTTCGACATAGGGCCAATTCTTGCATGACGTGACAGGATGGACGCTGTCGACAAAAACGACCACGGAGGTTTCGCCATGGCACTATCGCGTAAACGACAGAAGGAACTCGACCGCCTGAAGGGCCAGGCTGAGGACTTGTGGGAGGACCAGAAGGAACTCCTCGACCACGCGTCGCGCGTCGTTCGTGAGGCCAGCCGCCAGGCCGCTAACTACACCAAGGAAGAGGTCGCGCCTCGCGTGCGCGAGACCTACCAGGAGAAGGTCGTCCCGGCCGTCGGCGCCGTGGCATCCACCGCCAAGCACACCGCGCAGAGCACTCGCGACCGCCTCGTCGACGACGTCCTGCCCGCCATGTCCTCCGCGCTCGGCACGGCCCTCGCCGCCATCGAGGTGGCGAAGAACAAGCAGGTGCGCGAGGCCATCAGTCGGGCATCCCGCTTCGGTACCGAGGTCGGAACCAAGGTCGGCATCATCGAGCCCCCGAAGAAGTCGGGGCCGGGAAAGTACATCCTCATCGGATTCGGCGTCGTGACGGTTGCCGCCATCGCGTATGCCGCGTGGCAAACCCTGCGGGCTGATGACGACTTGTGGATCGATGACGAGCCAGAGGCTACGGAATCAGTCGAAGAGGCCTGATTTTTCGCACGATTTCGTCGTAGCTGAATCTTCCTAGTCATTTAGTGTAATCCGCAGTTTCCGAGGCTTATGCTTGCCGCATGGCAGCACCTGTACTGACGGCTCGATCCGAGTCACGAACGGCCGTCGGCGCGGAATCCGAGGCCCTCGTAGCAAGCGGAATCGCGGGCGTTGTCGGTGCCGCCGTGGGCGGAATCGTCTTCGCCGGTAGTTCCCCGTCGCTCTGGGGCGGCTGGTCGATCGGCCTGCTCGCCGCCATTACCGTTCTCGCGCTCTCGGTGGTTGCGAGCTACATCGGTTACTGGCGCTCCCGCCACCTGCCAGGGCAGGAGTGGCGACTGAGCCTCGCACCGTGGAAATTCATTCTGGATGCCACGAACGTGGCCGCCGTCCACGCCCTGATCGCGGCCATCACCACGATCGCGGTCTTCGTGCTGCTCTCACTGAGCTTCCGTGGGGTAACGCTCGACGGGTGGGTGTCCGGGGCGAGCGTCGCGGCATCCGCTGGCCTGTCGGTGTACCTGGTCTACGTCTCGGTGTCGAAGATCGACACCTCCAAGCTCTCGACCCTTCTCGTCACGTTCATCGCGATCACGACGCTCACCAGCATGGCCACGGCCTCCGACCCGCAATGGTGGGAGTACCACTTCAGCCTTCTCGGCACGCTCGGTGACACCTCCGCGAACCTCTTCAACATCTCGCTCATCATTGCTGGCCTGCTCGTGACCACGTTCTCGCTCTACCTGCAGCGTGACATCCACGCGCTGTTCGAGCTCGGCGTGCTGCGCTACGGCTGGGCTGCGCGCACCATCTCCGTGCTCTTCATCGTCATGGGCCTGATGCTCGCGGGGGTCGGGGTCTTCCCTCTGACCGTGAGCGTGGCACTGCACAACTTCTGCGCGGCCGGCATGTCGGTCGCGTTCGGCCTCCTGCTGCTGGCATCCCCGCTCGTGCTGCGCGGGATGCCCTGGACGTTCTTCGCCGTCACCGGCGCCTTCTTCGCGGCCATGGTCGGATCGGTCGTGCTGTTCGCCGGCACGGGCTACTTCAACCTGACCTTCTTCGAACTCGTCGTCTTCATCATCATCTTCGGATGGATTGCGACGTTCATCCGTTTCCTGGGCGCGACAGTGGAGTCGGCCCAGGGCGACCTCACGACTGAGAGAGGAGCCGACCATGGCTCGTAAGATCGACGAGGCCGGCGGCGGCCTGCCGGAGTACGCACTGCCCTACGAATCTGATGCACTGGGCAATCTCGTGCGGATCTCTGCCCTCCTGGCATCCGCATCCTTCCATCGAGCGCTCGCATCGTCGACCCCGATACCGGACGACCCGCACGCAGTCTCCGCGATGTATGTACTCGCCGCCTGGGGGTCGCTGCGTCCCGGTGCGCTCGCTGTGCGACTCCACGTGTCACCTCCAACGGTCAGTCGCCTCGTGGAGAAGCTCTGTACGGCTGGTCTCGTGAAGCGCGTCGCCGATCCGCTCGACTCCCGCGCGAGCATTGTCGCGCTCACGTCAGCGGGTGCGACGGCGAGCGCGGAACTGTTCCGCCAGGGCGACCTCATGATGAACTCGCTGCTCGCGGGATGGACCGCAGAGGACAGGCAGCAGCTCACCGTGCTGCTGGAGCGCCTCGCCACCACGATGTCGTCACGCACGGCACTCGTGGTGCGCTAGCGCTGGGCCCGGCTGTAGCGCAACTGCACGAGGCCTGAGTCGAAGGCCTCCGCCCCCTCGAGTCGCAGCGCGAGCGAGGGGATGCCAAGACCGAACAGCGGGATACCGCGGCCGAGGATCCGCGGGATCACCGAGATCACCAGGTCGTCGATGAGTCCCGCCGCCAGGAACGAACGGATGGTGGCACCCCCGTCGACGTAGACGCGGCGAACACCCTCGGAGCGCAACCTCTCGACGAGCGCCGTTGGATCCTCCGACGAGAACTCCTCGCCGTTGACGGACTCCTTCGAGCCGCTCGTCAGGACGATGACCCGCTGGCCCGCATACGGCCACACCGGGAACCCGAGGCCCGCCTCGTAGGTGGCGCGACCCATGACGATGGCGTCGACGGTCGCGATGAAATCGCCGTAGCCGTAGTCGGTCGTGGCGTCCTCCACGACAGAGAGAAAGTCGAGCGCGCCGTCATCCTCCGCGATGAAGCCATCGAGGCTGGTGGCGATGAAGACGGAGCACTGGGGATTCACCTACCCAGTGTGGTGCCATCGGGGGACATTCGGCCGCGCGCCACGGCCAGTGCGGCCCGCGCGATCGCGATACTCGTGGGCCCATCGCGGAACCAGAGGGGCACGGCGACGGTCGAGATGCCCTCCGATTCGAGGGGGGCGATGGCTGCGGCATCCACGTCGTCCACGAGCCACCCGTCGAGCAGGCCACCATCGCGGCGCGACCCGAGGTAGCGCGCCACGGCGAGCGCCGAGGTCTCCACCCCGACCGCGGTGAGGCACTGGTCTGCCATTCCGCGCACCACGGCGCCGCCGATGATGGGGGAGACGCCGACCACGGGAGCGGATGCCCGGAGCACCGCGTCACGGACGCCGGGGATCGACAGCACGGGGTCGAGCGAGACGATCGGGTTCGACGGCGCGAGCAGGATGACGTCGGCCGCCTCGATCGCCTCCAGCACTCCCGGTGCGGGCTGCGCCGACTCGAGACCGTGCGAGACGAAGGCGGTGGGCTCGAGCGCCGCCCGGTGGCGCGTCCACCACTCCTGGAAGTGCATCTCCCCCTCTGCGGTTACGACGTGGGTCTCCACCTCGTCGTCGCTGACGGGCAGCATGCGCACGCCGATCGGCCAGCGTTCCGTCATCCGCTCGACGATCGCGGACAGGGGGAGCCCCTCACGCAGCAGGGCCGTTCGCGTGATGTGCGCCCCGAGGTCTAGGTCACCGAGGGTGAACCACGGCCAGCCGACGCCCCATGCCTGCAATTCGGCGGACACCCGTTCCGTGTCGCCCACCCTGCCCCATCCGCGCTGCACATCGTTGACACCGGCGAGCGCGTACATGACGGTGTCGAGGTCCGGCGTGATGCGCAGACCCGCGAGCCACATGTCGTCGCCGACGTTGATGATCGCGTTGACGGTCGCCGGGTCGGATGCCGCGGCGAGATGATCACGCAGGCCGAGGAGGAAGCGCGCGTTGCCGACCCCACCCCCGAGAACCGTGATGGTACGGATGTCTTCCACCGCTCGATTCTGGCACGGTGCCCACCGGACATCCCGGGGTCCTCTGAGGCGACCGGGGGATAATGGCGGCATGGCTACGCGAGAGATCACCATCGACAACCTGAGCGAGACAATCACCGACGGTGAGATCGTGCTGCTCGACTTCTGGGCAGAGTGGTGCGGGCCGTGCAGGATGTTCGGGCCGATCTTCGAGAAGGCCTCCGAGCAGAATGCCGACATCGTCTTCGGCAAGATCGACACCGAGGACCAGCGCGAGCTCGCCTCGGGCCTGCAGATCACCTCGATCCCGACCCTCATGGCGTTCCGCGACGGGATCCTCGTCTTCCGCCAGCCCGGCGCCCTGGGCCAGGCGCAGCTCGACCAGCTCATCGACGGCGTCAAGGGCCTCGACATGGACGCCGTGCGCGAGCAGGTCGCGGCACAGGTTGCTGCCGCGGACACCGAAAGCTAGGTCCTCCCCTCGGAGTGGGTGATTCCGCGGTGGGGCTGCCGCTGCCATGATGATGGTGTCTCGCGGGAGACGATGACCCGACATCCCACGCCCAGGGAGCATGATGCCCGGACTGTCCCGACGCCAGTTTCTTGCCGCAACGACCGCGCTCGCTGCTGCGACCGGCCTGGAACTGGATCCCCTCGGGCGCACTCTCGCCTCCGCGGCGACGCCCGCCGTCGACGCGCCGAGCACCCTGCTTCAGACGGTGCTGCAGGGCAAGGTCGTCTCCCGTCAGTACCGGTCGCTCGTCGCGGGACCAGGCGAGGCATACATCCCACGCATGGACGTGCTGGGCTCCGCACCGGGCTCGAGTCGGGCGACCGCACGCCGTTCGCTGCTCTACATGGCGCACCTCTCCGACATGCACGTGATCGAGGCGCAGTCACCCGGTCGCATCGAGCCGATGATCGTGCAGGACCACTCCGCGTGGGCGAGCGCCTTCCACCCGCATGATCCCCTGAGTCCGCACGTCACGGCGGCGATGGTCAAGGCGTTCTCCGACCTGCGGTACAGCCCGCTCACGGGAGCGCCCATGGGCGCTGCGATCGTGACGGGCGACAGCGCCGACATGCACTCGCACAAGGAGCTTCGCTGGTACATCGACCTGCTCGATGGGGTGCCGGTCGATCCGACGGCGGACATCGGCGACACCTACACGGGAGTGCAGGCCTGGGCCGAGGCGGTGTGGGCGTATCGTCCGGGCGACCCGGCCGGTGGCCCCTTCGGCGAGTACGGGTTCCCGAGACTTCCGAGCCTGCTGGATGACGCGATCCGCACCCCGATCGCCTCGGTCGGGATGCCCGCCCCCTGGTACGCCGTCTACGGGAACCACGACACGCTCCTGCTCGGAACCTTCGATGTGAGCTCGCAACTGAAGGCACTGGCCGTGGGTGGTCAGAAATCGTACTCACTCGAGGGCACGGCATCCATGGCCCTGAACGGTTATGCGTCGACGGCGAGCCCGCTGCAACGCGCGGTCGACGCGCTCGGTCTGCAATTCGGTCGGCCTGGGTTCCTGCCGGTGCCCGCCGACCCTGAACGGTTCCTGTTCGAGCAGGTCGACTTCATGGCGCAGCACTTCCTCACGGAGAGCACGCCAGGGCCGGTCGGCCACGGCTTCACCAAGCACAACCTGGAGACGGGCGAGACGTGGTGGAAGGCGGACCTCACCCCGAGCATCCGCGCCTTCGGGCTCGACACGTGCAATCAGGTCGCTGGCCCGGATGGCGCCGTGCCGGACGTGCAGTTCCAGTGGCTACGGCGGGAACTCAAGGCCGCGACCGCCGAGAACAAGCTCGCGCTCATCTTCAGTCACCACAACTCGCTCACTCTCGAGAACCGGGCGCAGCGCCCGGGACAGGAGCAGGTGCTCCATGGAGCCGAGGAGTTCATCGATCTGCTCCTCGAGTTCCCGGTCGTGGTCGGCTGGCTCAACGGTCACACCCACCTCAACCAGATCCTCGCCCACCCGGGGCCCAAGGGCGGCTTCTGGGAAGTGACGACGGCGTCGTGCATCGACTTCCCCCAGCAGCAGCAGGTCGTGGAGCTCGTCGACAACCGCGACGGCACGCTCTCGCTGTTCACGACGGTGGTGGATCACGCCTCGCCCGTGGTGCCAGGATCCAGCGGGTCCTACCTGGACCTCGCGGCACAGAGCCGCGAACTGGCCGTCAACGACTGGGCGGCCTTCCCGCTCATGCGGCGCGGGTCGCCGCTCGACCGCAACACCGAACTGCTCGTGAAGGCGCCGTTCGATCTCTCGACGATCACGGATGCCGCGCTCGAGTCGCAGCACATGGCAGCGCGTGCCCGCATTACCGCGTACGAGAAGGGACTCGACTCGTGAGACCGCTCGTTCTCGGAGTTGTTGCTCTCGCAGCGCTCGCCCTGGCAGGGTGCTCGGAGGTCGCCGCCATCGCGCCGGTGGGAGGCAACCGTCTCTCGGACGTGCGGTACGCGGCCATCGACGTGCTCGTCGACCGCGAGGTGCCGATCCTGACCGCGCCGGTCTGTTCGGTCTCCGACGACAAGGCCGTGTCCTGCGAAGGCGAGACCGTCGACGGCGAGGCCATCACCGTCACGTCGACGGCGGACGACCAGGCGAGCCTCACGATCGAGGTTGGCACGGAGACCCTCTTCACCGGTGTCATCCAGGACGTCCTGGATGCTGCGATGCGGCCAGCCTCGTGAGGCCGCTGTTGCTCGCCGCGATCGTCGTGGCCCATGCCGCGGTCCAGGGCCTGCTCGTGCTCGGGGATCCGGTGCCGACTGGCGATCTCGGATTCGTGGCGCTCACCGTCGTCTCGGTGGTGGCACTCATCGTGGCCACGTGGGCGGGGCTCAGCGTGGTCACCCGCGCGTGGACCGTTCGCGGCCTCGCGTGGGTGGCGGCCGCCGTGGTTCTCACCGCCGTGCTGTCGGTACTCCTGCCTCCGCTCGCGCTCGTCGGTCTCGTGCTCGCGCTCTTCGTCGTTCCCGCCAGTGCCGCGGGTGACCCACTCGATGGCTTCCGTGCGTTCCGTCGCACGCCGGTGCGTCACGTGCTGGCCATTCTCGGCGTGGTACTTGCGTGCGTGGTGGCCTGGGTGGCGGCGCTGCTTCTCGGCCTGCTCGTGACGGGGGTCGCGGCATCCGTGGCCACTTGGCTGGTGTTCGGCGTGCTGGGCGTTCTCGTGCTGAGCTCATGGGTGAAGCTTCAGCGCAGCTAGCTCTTGCGCGGTCGCTCCGCTGCGAGGAAGAGGCACTCCATGGCGGCCTGAGCAGCGAGGCTGCCCGTGATGCCGAGGTGGTCATGCGGCGGGCTCACGGTGTTGATGTCGAACGCCACGAAGTCCAGGCCGCGCATGCCACGCAGGATGTCGAGACCCTCGCGAGCGGTGATGCCACCCCACGACGGAGTGACGACACCGGGGGAGACCGACGGGTCGAAGACGTCCATGTCCCAGCAGAGGTAGATGGGCACACCAGCGAACTTCTCGCGGATGCGCTCGAGGAGCGCCGGCACCCCCATCGCCGTGAGCTCGTTCATCGTGATGACCTCGTAGCCGAGGTCACGCGCGGTCTGGTTGACGCCCGGTACACCTCGGAACTCGGTGTCGCGCATGCCGACATGCAGGGAGGCCGCGGGATCGGCAATGCCCTCGGTGACCGAGTGGATGAACGTGTTCGCGTTGTTGTAGTCGTACGGGTAGATGCCGTCGTAGGCGTCGGTGTGGGCGTCGAAGTGCAGGATCGCGAAGTCGCGACCGAGGTGCTTCTTGAGCGCGCGGAGCTGGGGCAGGGTCACGGCACCGTCGCCGCCGAAGGTCAGCGGGGTGACGCCCGCCGCCACGATCTCGCCCACAGCGGCCTCGACCGCGGTGAAGCTTGTGGCCACATCGCCGGGCAGGACGTCGGCGTCGCCCACATCGACGACGCCGAGTTCCTCCAGGATGTCGACGCCGAACCCGTCGAGGTGTTCCGCGACGAGCGCCGAGTGGGTGCGCACGTGGGCGGGGCCGCTCCGCGCGCCCACCCTGGTGGGGTGGTACCCCATGTCGAAGGGCACGCCCATCACCGCGACACTGCTGCCGGTGAGGTCACGGGTGGCGGGCACACCGAAGAGGGTTCCGACGGGGGTCAGGGAGGCGGCATCCATGATCCGGATGCTACGTCCCCAGCGTTGCCTCCGTGTTTCGTGCCGCGCGGCGCACGCCGCACTGCCCGAGCCACGCGTGGTGCAGGATGAGCCCATGCCGCCTCTCGGACGCTCCGCCCTTGTTCTTCTCGCCTGCGCCGCCGTGCTCTCGAGGTGCGCGGCGAGCCCAGCACCCGTGGCCACCCCGACGCCGGCTGCATCCCCCGTGCCCGTCGCCGTCGAGGAGCTCGGCGCCGGGGAGCAGCCCGACGGCGTCGACGTCGATGTCGATGGCCCGACGCAGGTGGTGTTCCGGCGCATCACGCTCGCCCCGGGCGCTGGTACCGGCGAGCACTGCCACGCTGGCCAGCTGGTGGCCGTTGTGGAGGAGGGCACCTTCACGCACTATGCCCCGACCTACCCCGATGGGGTGCACGTGTACACGGCGGGCCAGTCGATCATCGAGGGCTCGGGCTACGTGCACCAGGGCGTGAACGAGAGTGATGCTGACGTCGTGCTGCTCGTCACCTATGTGATCGAGGAGGGGCAGCCTCTCGCCCAGACCGACCTCGCGCTCTGCGACAGCTGAGCCTTCGGGACACGGCTGAGGCCGCCCCGATGCTCGCATTCGCGGCATCGGGACGGCCTCACCGTGTTCCCTTGCTACTTACGCGCAGGGCGTGAGCAGTCGAACCTCCGCGCTCAGCGACGGTTCGCCTCCCAGGAGCGTGACCTGCGTTGCACCCAACGCCTCGATGTCATCGAGCACGCCCTGCGGAACACAGGTGGGCTGCACGACGAACAGCGGCGCTCCCACGGATCCCGCCCAGGCGGAGCCTGCTAGCGCGTCGGGGAAGTTGGTGCCCGTCGACAGGAACACCCGGTCCGCGGACTCGAACGCGTCGGCATTGATCGCCCGAGCGGTCTCGTAGCGGTTGGGGCCTGCGAGGCGTTCGGTCGTGGCGATCGCCTGCAGGTCGGCAAGGATGCCGTCCGACACGCTCACGTTGCTTCCGAGCACCTTGATCGTCTCGACGCCGAGGCTGTCGAGGAGATCCGCCGTCTGCGACGTCAGGTCTGCACTGCCCCCGTTGACGAGGATGACCGGTGCATCGTGCGCACCCGCAGCCGCTCCACCCGTGAGGGCGTCCGGGAAGTTGAGCCCGGTGGAGATGTAGGCGGTCGTGGCGCCCTCATCCCCGAAGATGCTGTCCGCGATCAGGCGGGATGTCTCGTACCTGTCGGCACCGGCAATCCGCTCAATCGTGCCCGGCAGCCCGTCGAGGTGGTTGTATGCCGCGGCCGAGACCGAGGGCGTGCCACCGACGACCACGATGTGCGAGGGGTTGAGACGGTTGATCTCGTCCGTCACCGCCTGCGGAACGGAGTCCGTTGGCACGAGGAGCAGCGGTCCACCGGCGAAGGCGGCCGCCGGACCAGCCGACAGGGCGTCGGGGTAGGTCTGGCCATTCGCGACGAACACGATGTCCGCGCCATCCGGGTACGACTCCTCCGATACGCCCACAGCCGTCGTGTAGCGGTTGTCGCCTGCCACACGATCGACGGCGATCTCCGCTCCCGGAACGTTCCGGCTACCGAGGTCGCTCACGTTGCCTGCCACGTCCGTAGCCCGGAACTCGACAGTCTCGGCCGCGGGTCCGATGGTGAGCGGCCCGGTGTACTCGGTCCACTGCGCGTCGGGGTCGCCCGGCAGCCGGTACTCGACGAGAGCGACGCCGCTCGTGGCATCCGATGCCTCGATCGTGACCGTACGGTCGGCGAGCGTCGACGACACGGCGGGGGCAACACTGTCGATCGTGATGGTCTTGACCACCTCGTCTGACGTGGTGCCCTCGTCGTCCACGGCACGGAAGGTGACGACGGAGGTCCCCTCGTCCGAGATGACGAGCGGCTGGGTCAACGGAGCGAACTCGCCGTCGCCGATCTTGTACTCGACGTCCGCAGCACCAGCACCCACGGTTCCTTCAGCGGTCAGCGTCACCGGCCCGGTCCACCACCCCGCGAGCCCGTCTGCGGCCGCGGGATCAACCACCACCGCGACCTCGGGCTTGGGCTGTTCGATCTTCAGGTCGCTGAAGATGTTGACCGCCGACTGGGTGGCGTTGTGCGAGCTCGAGAAGATTCCGCCATCCTGCACGGCGGTGGCACCGGTCAGGGTGATGGCCGTTCCCACCTGGATGTAGTTGGCACCGTCGTAGGAGTAGTACGCCCTGGCCTGGTCGCCATCACGCACGAGCTTCACCCAGATGGCACGGAACAGATCGGCACTGGCGGTGGCCGACCCGTCGATGCGACCGTTTCCGTTCGAGTCCCACTGGAAGACAACGCCAGCGCTGCGGGTCACCGCGAGGATCGCGTAGCCGGGCGAGACGTCCTGCTGGGTCATGTCGTTTCGGATCATGACGCCGGACTTGGCATTCGCGTTCGTGTCATTGAGCGAGTCGACGCGAGCCGACACAGCCGTACCCGAAGTGACCGAGTCCGGCTCGTAGATCGCTCCGAAATCGTCGTCGTTGGTCCAGACATCCGCACCTGCTGCGCGGATGCCGTAGCTGTCTCCCACCTGGCCGAAGAACGAACTTGTCGCTCCCCCGGCGGTCGTCAAGTACGGCGCCGAGATCGGGCCACTGTCGCCGCACGCAGGATTCTCGGATACGAGATTCGCGTTGAAGTGGGTGCGGAACTCGGGAGCAACACCTGCCTCACAGATGACGGTGAGAGCGCCACTCGGCCAGTTCGTACCCGACACCGAGACGTTGTCCGTGAGGGTGATGCTGTTCGAGGACTGGTTCGGAATCGACGTGCCACCGGAGTTGTACCAGTTGCCCGTGATCGTGTTGTTGCTCGTGTTCGTCGCACCGTAGGAGTTGTTGAAGTACCAGGGGTTGGTTCCCTGCAGCACGTTCTGCCGGTACGTGGCGTAGCGTGTGCCCTCGTCGGCGTAGAGGCCGACGCCGCCCGCGTTGTAGAGGTAGTTGCGCTCGGTCACCGAACCCGGGGTCGCCGACAGGTTGTAGATCGAGCCACCGTCGCTGAACTTCGCCTTGGAGTGGTGAACGAGGTTCTTGGCGACCAGGTTGTCCTTGAGGGTCGTGGGCGTCGTGTAGCGCTCATTCCAGTTGTAGTAGCCGCGGTTGGTGTACTCGCCGGAGCCGCCCTCGTCGTTCATCCCCCACCCGTAGCCAGTGTCGATCGCGTCGTACGAGACGTTCGAGACTTCGTTGTTCACGATCTGCGAGTTCGTGACATAGGTGGTGAGGATGCCCGAGTTGTCCTTGTACTCGAAGGCTGCGCGGTTGACCGTGTTGTTGGTGATGAAGATGTCCTTGTTGGTCATCCGCACGTCGCTCGGGTGGTGTGCATCCGGACGGTTTCCGCCCGCGAATACGCCATGTCCGCCGACCTCGGTGAAGAGGTTGCCGTCGACGTGGATGTTGCTCGCACCCAGGCCGACACCGGAGAGTGCCGCGTTGGTGTCGTTACCGATGCCGAGCGCCGACGAGCCGAGGTTCACGAACGTGTTGTCGCTGAACGTGACGTTGCTCGCCGCGGAGACCTGCACCGCTGCGGGCTGCTGGTACCACGACGTGCGGGCACGCTCGAACTGCTCGCATCCGCGAGAGCAGGAGGTGAAGGCATCGGCGGGCCGGTACGAGTAGTTGTCCTTGATGAATGACCCGTTCTGCTGGGTGGCGTAGCCGTCGGCCGTCGGGCCGAGCCACGATGTTCCCGTGAAGGTGATTCCACTGAACTCGAGATTGGTCAACGGGGCGTCGTACGTGCCACCGATGCTCGCGAGCACCTCGAGCCTCGGAAGCTCCACGTCGAGGGTGTTCGGGTCGACGCCAGCTCCGGGCTTGTAGTAGAGCTTGCCCTCCTCGGGGTCGATGTACCACTCGCCGACCTCGTCAACGAAGGCGAGCGAGTTGTTGAAGAAGTAGCTGGATGCCGCGAGGAACGAGTTCTGCGGTGTGTCCCAGCCCCACGTGTTGTTGTTCCACGACGGTTGCTCCATGGTCACCACGTTGTTGGCGATGCTCGCAACAGGGGAGTACCGGTTGGTGAAGTCGCCACGGCTCTCGAACTCGAGGCGATCCTGGTCCGGCAGGGTGTTGAGGAACTCCAGCGCCGCGTTGTTGATCGTCATGCCCGACGACGTGAACGTGATGTAGGCGTTGTTGGTGACGCGGAAGGCTGCCTTCTGGGCAGCCACCTTGTTCACGTAGAGCTGCCGGGTGTCGAGCCCGACCGGAGTGTCTGCGACGTAGATGTTCTTGGCCGCGTCGTGCACGGTCCAGCCGGATACCGGCGTGGCTCCCGTGAACACCGGCTTGGCGCCGGCCGCAGCGGTCCAGCGCACTGTGCTGCCCTCGCGCCCTCCGTCGGGTTCGCGGAAGATCAGGGTCTCGTCAACGGTGTAGGTGCCATCGGCAACCTCCACGGTGATGTCGCCGGCGGGTGCCGCCTCGAAGGTACGGACATACGCCTGCGCGCCTTCGATGGAACAGGGTGCCGCAACCGAGCACACGCTGCCCGATCCACCCGGCGCAACGTAGATCGTCGACGTATCGGCGAACGCTGGTTGCGCGACGGTAATGGAAGTCGCCAACACGGCACCGGCCGCGAGCAACGCCAACTTTCTTGAACCTAGCTTCATTGGTGGTCCTCTTGTGTCTACGAGAGACGATCCCGCTCGCGCGGAGCCACCATTGGCACCGGACCCACGACACCGTGGGGCGAGGGACTCGCCGACTCGAATGAGTCGTAATGTCACACATCATACGATTGACGTATTACGACCACAAGGGTCTGGCCCCCGATTGGGGGTGAAAATGGCGCGCTGAAGCGACCCCTCACGGGGCGCAAGAGGGTCTCGCTAGGAACGCGGGCGGAGCCGCAGCTCCTGCATCCCGCCATCGACCGCGATAGCGGTACCCGTGGTCGACCCCGAGCGGGGGCTCGCGAGATACGCGACCGCGTCGGCGATCTCCTCGGGTCGCACCAAGCGGCCGTGCGGCTGGCGGGCCTCGAGGGCAGCGCGCTCCGCCGTCGGGTCGTCTGCTGCATCCATGAGCCTTGCGACCCAGGGGGTGTCCGCGGTGCCGGGGTTGACGCAGTTCACACGGATGCCCTCGGCAAGATGGTCGGCGGCCATGGCTCGGGTCAGGCCCAGCACTGCGCCCTTGGCTGCACTGTAGAGAGCGCGCTGGGGCAGGCCGGCCGTCGCGGCGATCGACCCGAGATTGACGATGGATGCCGCGGGCGAATCGAGCAGGTGCGGCATCGCCGCGCGCGCAACGCGGGCAATCCCGGTCACATTCACGCTCAGGACCCGGGCCCAGTCCTCGTCGCTGTTGTCCACGACAGTACCGATCGAACTGATGGCGGCGTTGTTGACGACGATATCGATCCTGCCGAGTCGCTCGGCCACCTCGGTCACCGCGGCCTGGACCGAGGCGTCGTCGCCGAGGTCTGCGCGCACCCACAGGTGCTCGCTTCCGCCGTCGTTGAGGTCGAGCACCGCCACCGTTGCGCCGCCGGCAGCAAGACGATCGGCGATCGCAGCGCCGATCCCCTGGGCGCCTCCCGTGACGATGGCGACGAGCCCCTCGAACTCCGTTGCATCAGGCATCGACGAACTCCTGTCTCTGGCGACCGAGGCCTTCGATTTCGATCTCGCACACATCGCCGGCCTTCAGGTACGGGAAGCGTCCGGAGAGCGCGACGCCCTCGGGCGTGCCTGTGAGCACGAGGTCTCCCGGGTCGAGAACCATGTACTGGCTGAGGTGCCAGATGAGGAAGTCGACGTTGAAGATCAGGTCTGCGGTCGTCGAGTCCTGACGTGCCTCACCGTTCACCGACGAACGCAACCGGAGATTGCGGTAGTCGACCTCGTCAGGCGTCACGAGCCACGGCCCGGTCGGGTTGAAGCCCGCGGCCGACTTGCCCTTCGACCATTGACCGCCGGATTCCTCGAGCTGGAAGGTGCGCTCGGACAGGTCGTTGGCCGTAACGAACCCCGCGATGTGCTTGATGCTCTCGGACGGGTCGGAGAGGTAGGAGGCACGCGAGCCGATCACAACGCCGAGCTCGACCTCCCAGTCCGTCTTGACACTCCTGCGCGGAATGGCGACGGTGTCATTCGGGCCGACCACGGTGTTCGGGGTCTTGAGGAACAGAATGGGAATGGTGGGGGGCGCTGAGCCGGACTCTGCGGCGTGTGCGGCATAGTTCATGCCAATGCAGATCACTGCGCCGGGCCTCGCGATCGGGGCGCCGATCCGCTCGGAGTCAGCGATGTCGAGCGGGGGTAGCGACCCGGCGGATGCCGCAGCCCGCACCTTCTCGACACGGCCCGACGCCAGGAACTCCCCGTTGATCTCATCGGTGAATTCGGAGATGTCCAGGTACGAACCCTCCG
The DNA here is from genome assembly GCF_013410945.1 of Leifsonia sp. AK011. Taxonomy (NCBI): domain Bacteria; kingdom Bacillati; phylum Actinomycetota; class Actinomycetes; order Micrococcales; family Microbacteriaceae; genus Leifsonia; species Leifsonia sp. AK011. Next base: position 463,101 of record NZ_JACCCH010000001.1, read on the forward strand.
AGAAGAGGGCGGGGCGCTCTGCGCCCACTGCGCCAAGTCGCGCGAACTTCATGATGTGTCCTTCGGATTCTGGTGTCAGCTGCGCCGATCAGGCCGAGTGCACCGGCACCATTCGACGCAACTGGGTCACGTGGCCTGGTTCGAGCTCGTCGATCGAGCGCGCACCCAGGAGCTTCATCGTACGTATGACCTCTGAAGAAAGTATCTCAATCGCGCGATCGACGCCCGGCCGTCCCCCGGCCATCAGTCCGTACAAGTACGCGCGACCCACGAGCGCGAACTTCGCCCCGAGCGCGAGGGATGCCACGATGTCCGCCCCGTTCATCACGCCCGTGTCGACCATCACCTCCGCATCAGCGCCGACCTCGCGGACTACCTCGGGCAGGAGGTGGAACGGAATGGGCGCCCGATCGAGCTGTCGGCCCCCGTGGTTCGAGAGCAGGATGCCATCCACGCCACGATCGACGAGCGCCACGGAATCGGCAAGCGTCTGCACTCCCTTGACCACGAGCTTGCCCGGCCACATCTCACGAATGGTGTCCAAATCCTCGAAACTCACCGACGGGTCCATCGCCGAATCGATGAGCTCGCCCACCGTCCCACCCGTTGACGACAGCGACGCGAACTCGAGAGGGGGAGTGGTCAGGAAGTCGAACCACCACCACGGCCGCGGAATGGCATTGATCACGGTGCCGAGCGTCAGTGCCGGTGGAATCGAGAACCCGTTGCGCTTATCGCGCAGGCGTGCGCCCGCGACCGGGGTGTCCACGGTGAACATGAGGGTGTCGAACCCCGCGGCGCGTGCGCGCTCCACAAGCCCGAAGGAGATCTCGCGGTTGCGCATCACGTAGAGCTGAAACCAGTTACGGCCGTGCGGGTTCGCGCGCGCGACATCCTCGATCGACGTCGTGCCCAGGGTGGACAGGGTGAACGGGATGCCAGCAGCCCCCGCCGCGCCGGCGCCCGCTGTCTCACCCTCCGTCTGCATGAGGCGGGTGAATCCTGTGGGAGCTATGCCGAACGGCATGGCGGACGTGCCACCGAGCACCGTCGTTGTCGTGTCTGCGTTCGAGACATCCCGCAGGATGCCCGGGTGGAACTCGATGTCCTCGAAGGCCTGCCGTGCCCGGTGCAGCGAGAGCTCAGCCTCGGCCGCACCATCCGTGTAGTCGAAAGCAGCGCGAGGAGTGCGTCGCTTCGCCACCAGACGCAGGTCATGGATTGTGAGCGCAGACTCGAGCCGACGTGTGCGCGCGCTCAACGTCGGGCGCTTGAACTTCATCAGTTCGAACAACGTGCGCGGATTCGGAAACTGTCGAGCGGTCATCCGGTCACGTTAGCGGACGCCATGCGGAACTACGGAGCAGGCGTGGCGTCCGGGTCGCTGTCCACATCGGTCGACGTCTCCTCGTCGACCGCCGGAGCCTCGAAGCCGCACTGGTCGATCTCCTGGTCCACCTGGAGCGTCAAGCGCTCCTTGCCTGCGGCGTGAGCATCGGCCACAGTGCCCGAGTAGATCGTGTTGTCCTGCGACTCGAGGTTGACGGCCGAAGCACCCTCACAGAGGTGGAACACCTTGCCGGACTTCGTCCAGAAGACGAGGTTCTGGCCTGTGATCTCCACCACCTGGTTGGTCTCGGCGTCGTACTGCTCGGTAGACGGCGGATTGATCGACGTCCCCAGGAAGCCCGCAACGAGCAGAAGGACAATCGCGATGCCGCCCGCGACACCCTTCTGCGAGCCGCTCATGTCCTTGTTGAGGAAGATCAGGATGATCAGCGGAAGGAACGCGACGACTGTGATGATCGCGCCCAGCTGGTTCTGGATGAAGAAGCGGGTCGTGTTCTCACGGGATGCCGGGTCCAGACGATTCGCCTGCTTCCACAGCAACGAACCACCGATCGCGAGCCCGGCGATCACGACGAGTCCTCCGATGAGCAGCCACATGTTCGGTGGGGACTGGCGCAGCACCCAGAAGATCTCAAACGCCTCACCGCCGATGGCGAGCGCCCAGAGCACGATCGCGATGATCCGGAAGGTCAGGGCCTTGCTCTTCGCCTCGGGGGTGGGCTTCCACCCCGACGCGGTCTCGGCCCGCGCCTCCGGCGTCGACTCGACCCGGACAACCTTCTTCGTCGGCTTCTTGCGCTCGGCCACGCGTGCTCCTTCGTCGGGGAATTGAGATCAGGATAGCGGTGCGGGCGCCTGGGGGTGAGGGTAGCAGGTTGGGGGGGGTGCAGGTGGGGTGGGGTGGGCTGGGCGCTGGTTGTCGCCGACCTTTGGTCGGCGGGCTAGGTTGAGGTAGGCGCTGGTAGTCGCCGACCGGTGGTCGGCGACCGAATGGTTTCTAGGGAGAATCCCCGCTTTGCCGCCGCCAGACGGCTTCGCCGCCCGGCGGACTGCGGCGCGTGGGCCCAGTTCGATTCGCTGCACTTGATAAACGAAGAAGACCCCACCGATGGTGGGGTCTTCTTCGTTTGTGGAGCCTAGGAGAATCGAACTCCTGACCTCCTGCTTGCAAAGCAGGCGCTCTACCAATTGAGCTAAGGCCCCGTGTTGGCTGGTACGCCGGCGCCTCTCCGGCGTACGTGGGGTTGGCCCGGCCGCGCGCGAGCGCCCGGCCCAACCGGCTTCCACCCGAATTAGCGAGGGGGTCGCGCATTCCAGCATTTAGTTGTGAGGGGAGGAATCTCTTGTGGAGATTCCAGTGGGGGTACCAGGACTTGAACCTGGGACCTCTTCATTATCAGTGAAGCGCTCTAACCGCCTGAGCTATACCCCCGGAAAGGCAGATACGAGAGTATCGCACCCGCCCGGTTTCCTCTAATCGGACCGTAGATCTCGATACGATCGCGCGGCAGGCGCGATCACTCGATCTGATCCGGTGCCGAGCTGCGCTCGGCCCACGGATCAGTTGTTCGTGAAGCCCACCAGCAGTCCACCGGTGATACGAACACTGAAGTTGTACAGAAGTGCCGCGATCGCACCGAGCGCAGTGCCAACGACAGTGTTGAGTAGGGCGACGACGATCGCGAACAGGGCGACCTGGCCGAGCGAGAAGTCTGATGCGATGTCGAACTCCGGGTTGCCCAGGATGTCCTTCATGATGTCGTTCAACGAACCGAAGATGCCGGTCGAGTTCAGCACGATCCACAGCAGGATTGTGGCCACGACGAGGATGATGCCGAGGCACACCGCGACGAGGAACGAGAACTTCACTGCCGACCAGAAGTCGATGTACACGAGCTTGAGGCGCACCTGCTTGGTGGCCACCGTGCGCTGCGACTTGCGTTGCAGCTTCTCCGCGACACTACTCATCTACTGATTCGTCCTTCCCAGTGGCTTCGGCTGCCGGGCCAGTTTCGGCACCGTCATCCGCGTCCTGATTGTCCAGATTCCGCTCACTATTGCGAGCAATCGCGATGATTCTGTCTTCGTCGGCGAATCGAGCGAACACGACGCCCATGGTGTCACGGCCCTTGGCCGGAACCTCAGCGACAGACGAGCGTACCACCTTGCCACTGGCAAGAACCACAAGGACCTCGTCCTCCTCGCCCACGATCAGGGCACCGGCGAGGTCACCGCGGTCGTCGTTGAGCTTGGCGACCTTGATGCCGAGACCACCCCGACCCTGTACCCGGTACTGGTCGGCGGCGGTCCGCTTGGCGTAGCCACCCTCGGTCACGACGAACACGTAGCCCTCGTCGCTGACGACGGATGCCGCGAGCAGAGCATCGCCCGCCCTGAAGTCCATCCCCTTCACGCCGCTGGTGCTCCGGCCCATCGGACGCATCGCGGAATCGGTCGCCGTGAACCGGATGGACATACCCTTGCGCGACACGAGCAGCACGTCCTGGTCCTCGTCGACGAGCATCGCCGAGACCAGCTCGTCCTCCTCGCGGAGGTTGATCGCAATGATGCCGCCCGAGCGGTTGGTGTCGTATTCGGCGAGCGCGGTCTTCTTCACCAGGCCACCACGGGTCGCGAGTACGAGGTACTTCGCCGCCTCGTAGTCGCGGATGTCGAGGATCTGCGCGATCTCCTCCCCCGGCTGCAGCGCCAGGAGATTCGCGACGTGCTGGCCCTTCGCGTCTCGGCCAGCCTCCTGCACCTCGTAGGTCTTCGCGCGGTAGACCCGGCCCGTGTTGGTGAAGAACAGCAGCCAGTGGTGCGTCGTCGTCACGAAGAACTGCTCGACCACGTCATCCGCTCGCAGCTGGGCTCCGCGCACACCCTTACCGCCGCGGTGCTGGCTGCGGTAGTTGTCGCTGCGCGTGCGCTTGATGTAGCCACCGCGGGTGACGGTGACAACCATCTCCTCCTCGGGGATGAGGTCCTCGACGCTCATGTCGCCGTCGAACCCGAACAGGATCTCCGTGCGACGGTCATCGCCGAAGCGGTCGACGATCTCCTGCAGCTCCTCCATCACGATGCGACGCTGCTCGGCAGGCGTCTCGATGATGTGGTGGTACGTCGCAATGAGACGCTCGAGCTCGGCGTGCTCGTCGACGATCTTCTGGCGTTCGAGTGCGGCGAGCCGGCGCAGCTGCATCTCGAGGATGGCGCGTGCCTGCAGCTCGTCGATCGTCAGCAGTTCCATCAGTCCGTCGCGGGCCGCCTCTGCGTCGGCGCTGCGGCGGATGAGCGCGATGACCTCGTCGAGCGCGTCGAGCGCCTTGAGATAGGCGACGAGGATGTGCATCCGCTCCTCCGCCTTGCGCAGACGGAACCGGGTACGGCGCACGATGACGTCGAGCTGGTGGTCGATCCAGTGGCCGATGAATCCGTCCAGCGCGAGGGTGCGCGGGATGCCATCGACGATCGCGAGCATGTTGGCACCGAAGTTGTCCTGCAACTGCGTGTGCTTGTAAAGGTTGTTGAGTACAACCTTCGCGACGGCGTCGCGCTTGAGCACGACCACGAGTCGCTGGCCGGTGCGGCCGGAGGTCTCATCACGAATGTCCGCGATGCCACCGACCTTGCCCTCCTTCACGAGCTCGGCGATCTTGAGCGCGAGGTTGTCGGGGTTGACCTGGTACGGCAGCTCGGTGATCACGAGACACGTGCGACCCTGGAGTTCCTCGACGGTCACGACGGCGCGCATCGTGATCGAGCCACGACCCGTGCGGTAGGCGTCCTGGATCCCCTTGACTCCGAGGATCTGCGCGCCGGTCGGGAAGTCCGGGCCCTTGATGCGCTGGATCAGCGCCTCGAGGAGCTCCTCGCGCGAGGCATCCGGGTTCTCGAGCGCCCACAGGGCGCCGGCAGCGACCTCGCGCAGATTGTGCGGAGGGATGTTCGTTGCCATGCCGACCGCGATACCGACCGAGCCGTTCACCAGGAGGTTGGGGAACCTCGAGGGGAGCACGACCGGCTCCTGCGTGCGTCCGTCGTAGTTGTCCTGGAAGTCGACGGTCTCCTCGTCGATGTCCCTGACCATCTCCATGGCGAGGGGGGCCATCTTGGTCTCGGTGTACCGGTGGGCGGCCGCACCGTCGTTGCCCGCTGAACCGAAGTTTCCCTGGCCGAGCGCAAGCGGGTACCGCAGGCTCCACGGTTGGACCAACCGCACGAGCGCGTCGTACACCGACGAGTCACCGTGCGGGTGGAACTGTCCCATGACCTCGCCGATGACGCGAGTGCACTTGGAGAAGCCCTTGTCCGGACGGTATCCACCGTCGTACATCGCGTAGATCACGCGGCGGTGAACGGGCTTGAGTCCGTCCTCGACGCGCGGAAGCGCACGACCCACGATGACACTCATCGCGTAGTCGAGGTAGGAGCGCTGCATCTCCAGCTGGAGATCTACCTGGTCGATCTTGTCGTGCCTGTCGTCGACGGGCGCGTTCTCGAACGTGGGCTCCACGGGAGTTTCTTCGTCAGCCATTTTTTACTTTCGGTTTTCGATCGAACTCGAGATCAGATGTCCAGGAAGCGAACGTCTTTGGCGTTGCGCTGGATGAAGCTCCTGCGCAGGTCCACGTCCTCGCCCATGAGCGTCGAGAAGATCTCGTCGGCTGCGGCCGCGTCATCCAGGGTGACCTGAAGCAGCGTGCGTGTCGCGGGATCCATCGTCGTCTCCCACAGCTCCGAGTAGTCCATCTCGCCCAGACCCTTGTAGCGCTGGATGCCGCTGTCCTTCGGGAGGCGCTTGCCCGCGGCCAGGCCGTCCGCGACGAGCACGTCGCGCTCACGATCGCTGAACACGAACTGGTGCTCGGCGTTCGACCACTTGATTCGGTACAGCGGCGGCTGCGCGAGGTACACATACCCCGCGTCGATCAGAGGACGCATGTAGCGGAAGAGCAGCGTGAGGATGAGCGTCGTGATGTGCTGGCCGTCGACATCGGCATCGGCCATCAGCACGATCTTGTGATACCTGGCCTTCTCCGGGTCGAAGTCCTCGCCGATTCCGGCACCGAACGCCGTGATCATCGCCTGCACCTCGTTGTTGGCGAGTGCCCGGTCGAGCCGCGCCTTCTCCACGTTGAGGATCTTGCCGCGCAGGGGGAGGATCGCCTGGAACTCGGGGTTACGACCGGCCACAGCCGAACCGCCTGCCGAGTCACCCTCGACGAGGAAGATCTCTGAGAGGGATGGGTCGTTGCTCGAGCAGTCGCGCAGCTTGCCGGGCATGCCACCCGATTCGAGCAGTCCCTTGCGGCGGGTGTTCTCCCGCGCCTTGCGCGCGGCGAGACGCGCGGCCGCTGCCTGCATCGCCTTGCGGATCACGTCGCGGGCTTGCGTGGGATTGCGGTCGAACCAGTCGGCGAGCTGCTGGCCCGCGACACGCTGCACGAACGCCTTCGCCTCGGTGTTGCCGAGCTTCGTCTTGGTCTGACCCTCGAACTGCGGCTCGCCGAGCTTCACCGAGATGACCGCGGTGAGACCCTCGCGCACATCGTCACCGGAAAGGTTCTCGTCCTTCTCCTTGATGATGTTCTTCTCGCGCGCGTAGCGGTTGACGAGTGTGGTGAGCGCAGCGCGGAAGCCCTCTTCGTGCGTTCCGCCCTCGTGGGTGTTGATCGTGTTCGCGTAGGTGTGGACGCTCTCGGTGTAGCCGTTGGTCCACTGCATCGCGACCTCGAGCGAGATGTGACGCTCGGTGTCCTCCGACTCGAAGGCGATCACGTCCGGGTGGATGAGGTCGTTCTTCTTGGCCCGGTTGAGGTACTCGACGTAGTCGACAAGACCGCGCTCATACATGTAGCTGACGGATGTCTCCTCCTCACCCCGCTCGTCGGTGAGCGTGATGCGCAGGCCCTTGTTGAGGAACGCCATCTGCTGGAAGCGCGCGCGCAGCGTCTCGAAGTCGAACTCGACGGTCTCGAAGATGTCGGGGTTCGGCCAGAACGTCTGGGTAGTTCCGGTCTCATCCGAGGCCTCGCCCTGGGCGAGCGGAGCGGTGGGAACACCGTTCTCGAAACTCATCCGCCACACGTGGCCCTGGCGACGAACCTCGGTGTCCACCTCGCGCGACAGCGCGTTGACGACCGAGATGCCGACACCGTGCAGACCACCAGACACGGCGTATCCGCCGCCGCCGAACTTTCCACCGGCGTGCAGGATCGTCATGACGACCTCGACGGTCGACTTGTTCTGCTGCTTGTTGATGTCGACCGGGATGCCACGACCATTGTCCGCAACGCGCACTCCACCGTCGCGCCGTAGTGTCACGGAGATGGTGTCGCAGTAGCCGGCGAGCGCTTCATCCACCGAGTTGTCCACAACCTCATACACAAGGTGGTGAAGTCCGCGGGGACCGGTCGAACCGATGTACATACCGGGCCGCTTGCGAACAGCTTCGAGACCCTCGAGGATCTGGATCTGGTCTGCGCCGTAATCGCTATCGACGTGACTGCTGGTGAGGCCGGATTCTGGCAGGTTCTCGGGGGACGGATCTGTCATATCGAAGTGTGGCTCCTGCCGGTTTCTCGCGCATGTCATTCGGGCAGGATGGCTCCCACTGGAGCGAGACCCGACGACGACTCCATTCTACCAAATTCGCGGGAGCAATCGGCCCTAGACGCCCCTCTCGCGAGATTTCTTAGACGGGGTGACCAGATTTGACTACCTATCCATAGGTATCGCGTGGACCGCGGCCTGGAATTGATCTGGGGCCCCGTTTCCAGGAAGGAACACCCGGCCCGTCAAACCTCACCGACTGGATGCCCGCTTCCGGGAACGCGGTGGCGATGGTTGTGGTGATCTGCGAACGCATCAGACGCAGCTGGGTGGCCCAGGCCGTCGAGTCGCACTGAATCGTGAGAACGCCGTCCTCGATCCCGACCGGTCTGGCGTGTTCCGCAGTCTCGGCACCCACGATCTCGGTCCAGGACGACAGGAGGTCGGACTGCGCAAGGGGAGAGGTCCATCCCATCTTGGAGGCGAGCCCGTCCATGACATCGCCGAGACCATGGGGATCACGCCCTTCACCGAACGGGACGGTTGCTCCATCCACACGTTCGCGGCGCTTTCTCGCCGTTGATGATCGCATCGACGGGTCGCCGAAGATCCGGCGGAACCGCAGGTACACCGACACGTGTTCCGGCTCGGGCGCATCCGTCATTCGTCGACCACCTCACCCGCACGGATCCTCACGACGTGTGTGGCCAGTTCCGCCGGCACGTCATCGAAGACGGCAGCGGTGATCAGAACCTGTTCGAAATCCGCGACAGCCGCCCCGAGTCGCGACCGGCGTGATTCGTCGAGCTCGGCGAAGACGTCGTCGAGCACAAGCACCGGGTCGCCCGAGGATGACTCGCGCCGAAGGACAGCGGCCGACGCGAGTTTCAGCGCCAGAGCGAACGACCACGACTCACCGTGGCTCGCGTAGCCGCGCGCCGGCATCCCGTTGAGTCCCAGCACGAGGTCGTCACGATGGGGACCCGCCAGCGTCACGCCTCGGTCGAGTTCAGCGCGCCGAAGGCGCGCGAGCGAATTTCTGAAATCGGTGGTCACCCGATCGACCGACGGAACGTCGTGCACGGTGGCCGTCGCCTCGTTCTCCTCGGAGTCCGGGTTGCTCGAGAGAATGCTCAGCTGGCTCGACAGTGTTGCGGCATGATCGGCACCGGCGATTGCGCCGTATGCGCGCGTCACCTCGGGCGCGAGCTCCGACACAAGCTGCGCCCTGGCGCGGATCAGCTCGGTTCCGAGTCCAACGAGCCGGTCATCCCAGATCTCGAGTGTGCCCAGCTGGCTCTCCTTGACACCGGATGCCCGTGCCGACTTGAGCAACGTGTTGCGCTGGCGCAGCACGCGCTCATAGTCCGCGATCACCCCACTCATGCGCGGTGCCCGCAGGACAAGGAGCTCATCCATGAACCGACGGCGACCCGAAGGCTCGCCCCGCACGAGCGCGAGATCTTCCGGCGCGAAGAGGACACTCGAGAAGTACCGGGGCAGTTCTCGAGTCTTGATGGGGGAGCGGTTCACCTGTGCACGGTTGGGCGACGACCTGTTCAGTTCGACCTCGGCCAACAACTCACGGCCATCATGGGCGAGACGTGCGCGAATGATCGCGGTGTCCTGACCCTGGCGGATCATCGCCTGGTCGCTGGAGACCCGGTGTGAACCGAGGGTGCTCAGGTAGCCGAGCGACTCGACCAGGTTGGTCTTGCCCTGCCCGTTACTGCCGACGAACAGATTCGGACCGGGCACCAACTCGACGTCAAGAGACGTGTAATTACGGAAGTCGGAGAGAGTGAGGTGCGTGACGAACACGCGAATCAGCTCTTGCGAACAGCATGCCCACCGAACTGGTTGCGAAGAGCAGCCACCGCCTTCATCGCGGGCGAATCCTTCTGGCGTGAGACGAACCGGGCGAAGATCGCCGCGCTGATCGTGGGAACCGGAACGGCACGGTCGAGTGCGTCGTGGACGGTCCAACGGCCCTCGCCCGAATCCTCGACGTACCCTGAGATCTCGTGGAAGTCCGGATCCTCCTCGAGCGCCTTCACGAGCAGATCGAGTAGCCACGACCGCACGACGGTGCCACGCTTCCAGGCCTTGAAGGTTCCTGGGACGTTGTGCACGAGATCGTCACGGTTCTCGAGGAGTTCATAGCCCTCTGCCCACGCCTGCATGAGCGCGTACTCGATACCGTTGTGCACCATCTTCACGTAGTGCCCGGCACCGATCTTGCCGGCATGCACGAATCCCTCGTCGCGCGGTCCCTCTGGTCGGAGCGCGTCGAAGATGGGCATCGCGTACTCGATGTCCTTCGCCTCGCCGCCGGCCATGAGTCCGTAACCGTTCTCGAGACCCCAGATTCCGCCCGAGACACCGACATCGATGAACCGGATGCCCTTGCCCGCGAGGAACTCAGAATGGACAGCGTCGTCGGTGAACCGCGAGTTGCCACCGTCGATGACGAGGTCGCCGGGGCTGAGCACCTCGGAGACCTGGTGGATGACGTCATCGGTGATCTTGCCGGATGGCACCATCACCCAGACGACACGGGGCTCGGGAAGCGCGGCCGCGAGCGCGGCGAGATCGGGCACGTCCGTGACATCCGCGTTGGGGTCGAAGCCGGTGACCTCGACGCCGTTCTTGCGCAGACGGGCACGCATGTTGTTGCCCATCTTGCCGAGCCCGATAATTCCGATGTGCATCAGGTATTCCTCGAAGTAGTCGTTAGCGCAGCAGGAGGTTCGGCTGCAGGAGGTACTTGTAGTTGTCGGCACCCGGCTGGTCCTTCGAGGACTGGCTGGTGATGAGAACGGGGCCGGGCTTGTTGGGATTCTCGGTCTTCGTGAACGAGATGCGCACGAACTCGGAGTGCACCGACGCGAGACCATCGAGAAGGAACTGCGGCTTGAGGGAGACGACGGTGTCGGATCCGGTGAGGAACGCGTCGATCGATTCGGATGCCTGGGCTTGCTCGGAACCGATGGCCTCCAGGGTGAGCCCGTCGATCGTGAACGTGAATCGCAGTGCGGCCTCGCGCTCGAGCACGAGGGACACACGACGCACCGACTCGATCAGCTCTGCGGTGTTGAGCACGGCGTAGTTGTCGACGTCGGTGGGGAAGAGGCGCTTGACCGGGGGGAAGTTGCCCTTGATCAGGAGTGAGGTGACGGTCTTGTTGTCCGCCTGGAACGCGATGAGCTCGCGTTCTTCGGAATTGGTGATCGCAACGGAGATGGTGCCGCTGTGTCCGAAGGTCTTGCCGATCTCGGTGAGGGTGCGGGCGGGAACGAGAGCGGTGGCCTGGTCGATGCCCGAGGCGCCGGCATCCCATTCGATCTCGCGGACCGCGACCCGGTACCGGTCGGTGGCCACGAGAGAAAGACTGTTCTCGGAGACCTCGAGCTGGACTCCGGTGATGACGGGAGTCACGTCGTCGCGGGATGCTGCGACCGCGACCTGCGAGATGGCCGCTGCGAAATCCTCTGCCTTGAGGAGTCCTGAGTTCTCGGACACCTCGGGCAGGGTCGGATACTCCTCGACCGGCATGCTCAGGAGGGTGAAGTTCGCCGAGCCGCAGCTGACGACGATCCGACCATCTTCGGTCGAGAACGTCACGGGGGCGCTCGGAAGCCGGCTGGCGATGTCGGCGAGAAGTCGCCCGGAGACCAAGGCAGTGCCAGCCTCATCGACCTGGGCTGCAACTTGCGTTCGCGCAGAGACCTCGTAGTCGAACGACGAGAGTGTGATCCCCTCTGCGGTGGCCTCGATGAGCACACCACTCAGGATGGGGAGCGTCGTTCTCTGGGGGAGAAGCTTGACGGCGAAGGAGACGGCTTCACTGAAGACGTCACGGTTGACCTGGAACTTCACGGAAACACCCCTCACCCGTTCGATGGTCTGGGCGTTAATACTTGCACAGGAGGGTGTCGCTCGGTCCCCAAGGGTTATCCCCTGAAATTTCTCTTCTCTCTAGGGACAACATTCTTAACCGTTGTGGAACTTGTGAGTAACCCGCTCGGGCCCGCGTCAACACTGGAAACTACAACCGTGTGAGATGTTGACGAGCAGTAGGACGTCGTGGGGATAGAACTTAGTTCATCAATGAACGCAATTCGTTTTCCACAGAAACCCGTCCGTCATCAACAGGCCGCTCAGCGTGTCTCCACAGTTATGCACAGGTTGTCCACAGTGTGAAGAAACGGGTAGACAATCGGGTATGGTGCGCGCCCGGTTTAGCCGCGGTTGTTCTGCTTGATCCGGCTCGTCAACTCCGTCACCTGGTTGTAGATGGAGCGGCGCTCCTTCATCAGTTCGGTGATCTTCTTGTTGGCGTACATCACGGTTGTGTGGTCGCGGTTGCCGAACAGCTGACCGATCTTGGGCAACGAGAGATTCGTCATCTCCCGGCAGAGATACATGGCGATCTGTCGTGCCGTTGCCACGGCCTGGGAACGGGATGACCCGTACAGGTCGTCGACCGTGAGTTTGAAGTACTCCGCAGTGTGGTTGATGATGTCGACCGGCGCGATCACGTTGTCCTCGTCAAGCGTGATCAGATCCTTGAGCACAGTCTGAACGAGGGCCATGTCGACCGGCTGGCGGTTGAGACTCGCGAATGCCGTGACGCGGATGAGAGTTCCCTCGAGCTCACGGATGTTCGACGAGACCTTCGAGGCCATGTACTCGAGGATGTCGGGCGAAACCTGGAGCTTCTCGCTCTGCGCCTTCTTGCGGAGGATCGCGATGCGCGTCTCCAAGTCGGGTGCCTGGACGTCTGTGATGAGACCCCACTCGAATCTCGAACGCATCCGATCCTCGAAGCCGGTCAGGTGTTTCGGGGGCAGGTCGCTCGTGATCACGACCTGCTTGTTGTGGTCGTGCAGTGTATTGAAGGTGTGGAAGAAGGCTTCTTGGGTCGAGTCCTTGCCCTGGAGGAACTGGATGTCGTCGATGAGAAGGATGTCGATCTCGCGGTAGCGCGACTGGAATACCGAGGCCCGGTTGTTGGCGATCGAGTTGATGAAGTCGTTGGTGAACTCTTCCGAGCTCACGTAGCGAACGCGGATGCCCGGATAGAGGCTCTCGGCGTAGTGGCCGATCGCGTGGAGGAGGTGGGTCTTGCCGAGCCCGGAGTCGCCGTAGATGAAGAGGGGGTTGTAAGCCTTGGCCGGCGCTTCGGCCACGGCCACTGCTGCAGCATGTGCGAAGCGGTTGGACCCACCGATGACGAAGTTGTCGAAGTTGTACTTGGGGTTGAGACGCGAATCCGAGCGACCGGACTGCCGGGCATCCGACACGATCGTCGGTTCGATGTACGCGGCCTGCTCGGTGAGGTCGGGCGCCTGCTCGAGGGAATCCTGTTGGATGTCGGGATTCACGACGATCGCGAAGTTGATGACCTCCTGGTCGTCACTGAGTCCGGCGATCGCATTCAGGAGAGGAACGCGGATGCGCTGCTCGAGCATTCCGCGGGTGAGTTCGTTGGGCACCTCGAGGTAGAGGGTTCCGCCCATGATGCCCTTGGGCTCGACCAGGTTCACGAATCCCATGAGCTGCGGTGTGATCCGCTCGTCCGAGGAGAGGCGAGCCAGCACGGAGCGCCAGATCTCCTGGGTCGGGTCCGATTCATCCGACATGTCTGCCCTACATCCTCAAGCGTTTATTCACATGGTTATCCACCGCTGTGGGGGGACGGACAACCTATAGTTGGCCTCATCCGCCGGGGCAGATGGCTGGCTTTACCTTAGTTCTCCACAGGCCATGGTTTCCAACCCCAGTCTGTTCACATGTGGATAATCAGTGAACGTTTGACCCGGTCGGCTTAAGCACGTAGCTTTAATCAGTTGACTTCCGGCCCGGAGGGCCACATTCTGCGGATTCCCGCTGCGCTTTGGAGATATCACTATGAGCAAGAGAACGTTCCAGCCGAACAATCGGCGTCGTGCGAAGGTACACGGATTCCGCCTTCGTATGCGCACCCGCGCCGGTCGCGCCATCCTGGCCGCTCGTCGTCGCAAGGGTCGCACCGAACTCTCCGCCTAGTACCGGCTCGTGCTTGCCAAGCCGAACCGGGTGACACAGCCCCACGACTTCAAGGCCATCGTGCGCCGGGGTCGACGGTTCGTCTCGGACACGATGGTTCTCTACGTGGTTCCCACGGAGAGCGATGTGTCGAGGTTCGGCTTCATCGTGACCAAAGCGGTGGGTGGCGCCGTCGTGCGTAACTCCGTTCGGCGCCGTCTTCGTTCGGCATCCCACGATCTGCTCCCCACGCTCGGCGCCGGGAGCGACGTCGTCGTGAGGGCACTTCCAGCTTCTGCCGAGGCTCCGTGGGCTACCCTTCACTCGGAGATCGCTCGTGGTCTCGGCACGATGGCGAGGAGAAGATGAACAGCGCTGTAGCGTTTGCGCTCCTCGTGCCACGGAACATCTGTGTCGCAATACTCACTGCATATAGGGCGGTCATCTCTCCGCTCTACGGTGACGTGTGCCGCTACTACCCCTCGTGTTCTCACTACACGCTCCAGGCGATTCAGCAACACGGCGTTGTCCGTGGCGTCTGGCTCGGAACACGACGGATCGCACGTTGCCACCCCTGGGCGGAAGGCGGCATCGACGATGTCCCTGCTCGCCCACACGATCGCTACCGGGTAACCCGTTCCGGTTTCGTTGTCGCGTCAAGCCACGGAAGGGGCTAACCCGCACATGGACATCCTGAGTTTCTTCGGCACTCTTCTCACGCCGATCAAGTGGGTCATCGAGGCAATCCTCGTGGCATTCCACACACTGTTGACCACGATTGGTCTCGACCCCGCCGCCGGTATCACGTGGATCCTGTCGATCGTCGGTCTTGTTCTCGTCGTGCGCGCTGCGCTCATTCCCATCTTCGTGCGGCAGATCAAGAGCCAGCGGCGGATGCTCGAGGTGGCCCCTCAGCTCAAGAAGATCCAGGACAAGTACAAGGGCAAGAAGGACCAGTTCTCTCGCGAGGCCATGTCGCGCGAGACCATGGAGCTGTACAAGAAGACGGGCACGAACCCACTGAGCTCGTGCCTCCCTCTGTTGCTTCAGATGCCGATCTTCTTCGGTCTGTTCTCAGTGCTCAATGACGCACAGCACGGCAAGTCGGGCGTGGGTCTCTTGAATGCGACGCTCTCGGAGCAGTTTGCCAACGCAGAGATCTTCGGCGCTCCGCTCCGTCTCTCGATCAGTACGGCAGACGGCAACACCACGGTCATCGTCATCGCAGTCATCATGGTGATTCTCATGACCGGGTCGCAGTTCATCACGCAGCTGCAGATCATGTCGAAGAACCAGTCGGCCGAGATGAAGGCCAGCCCCATGTACCGCCAGCAGCGGGTGCTGCTCTACCTACTCCCGCTCGTGTTCGCGTTCTCCGGTTTCACCTTCCCGCTCGGTGTGATGACCTACTGGCTCGTCTCCAACTTCTGGACCATGGGTCAGCAGTTCCTGGTGATCCGCAACATGCCGACCCCTGGCAGTGAGGCGGCCCTCGCTCGTGAGGCCCGTCTTGCGAAGCGGAACCAGCGGAAGGGAATCGTCGAAGAGACTCCCGAGGGTGCCGTCATCGTCGAGGAACCGAAGAAGCCCCAACGCCAGCAGCCGGTCAGCAAGAACCGTGCGAAGAAGCAGAACAAGAAGTGAGTGACGTGACTGAGACACAGATCGCCGGAGACACCACCCCCGAGACGACGGCAGCCGACCTGCCCGTGCATGACGAGCCCACGGTCGACGAGCTCGAGGAGGAAGGCGACATCGCCGCGGACTACATCGAGGAGCTTCTGGACATCGCCGATCTGGATGGCGACATCGAGATCGAGGCACGCGGTGGACGGTCCTACATCTCGGTGACGGCCTCCGAACTCGACAGCCTCCGTGTGCTCGCCAAGCCTGAGACGGTGGGCGCCCTTCAGGAGCTCACCCGCATTGCCGTGCAAGCGAAGACCGGCTCCTTCTCCCGGCTCATCCTCGACATCGGCGGATCGCGCGACGCCCGAGCAGCTGAGCTGGCTGCGCTTGTGGATCGCGCGGTCGAGCGGATCGAGGCAGGCGCTGAGTCTGCGGCACTCCCCCCGATGTCGTCGTACGAGCGAAAGCTTGTTCACGACATCGTTGCCGAGCGGGGATTCGTCTCCGGCTCGCAGGGTGAGGGCCGAGACCGCCACACGGTCATCACGCGCTGAACCTTCTCGGGTGTTTCACGTGAAACATTCGCCGTCTCGACTGGCGATGTTTCACGTGAAACTATTGGTCACCGCGACTGAGGCCCGTGATGGGGATCGCCTCCTGGCGTGCCCACGGGCCCCATACTTGATCCCCGCAGAGAGGACGATGCGACATGTCAACGCTCGAACTGGAACCCGATTACGCAGCTGGACTCTTCGGTGACCGCATCGATGTGGCGCGTCAATTCACGGCGGACCTCGCCAGGCGAGGGGAGGAGCTGGGGCTCATCGGCCCGCTCGAGCTTCCCCGCCTCTGGTCGCGTCACATCGTCAACAGCGTGCTGCCAGCCCCCCTCCTGACCGCGGGTCGCGTCGGCGACATCGGAAGCGGCGCTGGATTGCCTGGGCTGGTGCTCGCGATCGCGAGACCGGACGCCCACCTCATCCTTATCGAGCCGATGGAGCGTCGCACCGATTGGCTTCGATCTGAGGCTGACGCACTTGGCCTCGACAACGTCACGGTCATCCGCGCTCGGGCCGAGGAGGCAAAGCTCGACCAGCCGCTCGACCAGGTCACGGCCAGGGCTGTGACCGCCTTGTCGAAGCTGATTCCGATGACCGTACCGCTCGTCCGATCGGGAGGACAGCTGCTCTTCATGAAGGGCGAGCGCGTCAACGAGGAAGTGTCTGCGGCCGCGAAAGTGATCAAAAAGGCACACCTCAGCGAGGTTTCCGTGCTCGTGCTCGGGGAGGGGATAACCCCCGAGATCACGAGGTTGTTTAGAGCTACAGTGGACTGATCGCAGACCGCTCCATCCGGGCCAGCACGGCCCAGTCACACGTAAGGTTTCACGTGAAACATCCCGACGGCCTCGATGCCGACACCGCCACGTTCGATGAGTCAACTCCTCTCGCGCGCGAGTTGGCCGACCTGACCCGCCGACGCATGGCGATCGCGGCCGACCGGCTTGCACTGCCCGAGAAGCCTCGGATCTTCACTGTCGCGAACCAGAAGGGCGGCGTGGGGAAGACCACGACGACCGTCAACCTCGCAGCCGCATTGGCGCGTGGGGGAGCGCGAGTCCTGGTGATCGATCTCGACCCGCAGGGCAATGCTTCCACCGCGCTCGGCATCGAGCATCGTGCGGAGACCCCCAGCGTCTACGACGTTCTCGTGAATGACGCGCCGGTCGCGGACATCATCCAGAAGAGCCCGGAGTTCGAGGGCCTCTACTGCGTGCCGGCAACGATCCACCTCGCGGGTGCGGAGATCGAGCTGGTGTCGCTCGTGGCGCGCGAACAGCGCTTGCGCACACCATTGGAGGCC
Source organism: Leifsonia sp. AK011 (assembly GCF_013410945.1). Lineage (NCBI taxonomy): Bacteria > Bacillati > Actinomycetota > Actinomycetes > Micrococcales > Microbacteriaceae > Leifsonia > Leifsonia sp. AK011. Next base: position 480,528 of record NZ_JACCCH010000001.1, read on the forward strand.
TTCCTCTCGGAGTCGGAGGAGCCGTTCCACTACGTCTTCATCGACTGCCCGCCGTCGCTCGGTCTGCTCACCATCAACGCCTTCGTGGCTGCACGCGAAGTTCTCATCCCGATCCAGTGCGAGTACTACGCGCTGGAGGGCTTGAGCCAGCTCCTCAACAACATCCAGCTGATCGAGAAACACCTCAATCCGCGCCTATCGGTCTCCACCATCCTCATGACGATGTACGACTCCCGGACCAACCTCGCCAACCAGGTCGTTCAAGACGTGCGAGAGCACTTCCCTGAGCAGGTTCTCGACACCGTCATCCCCCGATCCGTGCGCATCTCTGAGGCGCCGAGCTACGGGCAGAGCGTGGTCAGTTACGACTCCGGATCGCCCGGATCGCTCTCGTACCTCGAAGCAGCGGCCGAGATCTCACGACGAGGAGCACCCGAATAATGGCAGCACCCAAGCGCACTGGCCTCGGTCGCGGTATCGGAGCGCTCATCCCCACCGCCGATGACAGCGCTCGCCCTGTCGACGTTTTCTTCCCCGAGTCGGATACCGGTCTGGCCGCGGTTCCCGGGCTCAGGCTCGCGAACATCGCGCTTGACGAGATCGTGCCCAATCCCCAGCAGCCCCGGACCGAGTTCCGTGAGGCCGAGCTGGCGGAACTCATCGTCTCGATCCGCGAGTTCGGTGTGTTGCAGCCCATCGTCGTGCGCCCGCTCGCTGATGCCCAGCCCGGTGGTCCCCAGTACGAACTCATCATGGGGGAGCGTCGACTCCGCGCGAGCAAGGAGGTCGGAACAGGAACCATCCCCGCGGTCATCAAGAACACCGCGGACGAGGACATGCTCCGGGATGCCCTCCTCGAGAACATCCACCGCGCCAACCTCAACCCGATCGACGAAGCATCGGCCTACCAGCAGCTTCTCGCCGACTTCGGTGTCACCCAGGACCAGCTGGCCCAGCGCATTGGACGGTCGCGCCCCCAAATCACGAACACCCTCAGGCTGCTGAAGCTGCCGGAAGCGGTACGCAACAGAGTGGCGGCCGGAGTACTGACCGCAGGTCACGCCCGCGCCATCCTCGCGGCAGGCGATGAGTCGGCCATGGAGAAGCTCGCGGACAAGATCGTCAACGAGGAACTCTCGGTGCGGGCAGCGGAAGCGATCGTCTCGACGGCTCCCGCGAAGCCCACGCGCGCGAAGCCCGTCGCTGGCGGTCGACAGGGACAGCTCGACGAGATCGCCGAGAGCCTCGGCGATCGTCTCGACACCAGGGTCAAGGTCACGCTCGGCGCCAACAAGGGTCAGATCGTCATAGAGTTCGCCACCGTCGGCGACCTCAACCGCATCCTCGGCGAGCTGGGGCAGCCCGGCTTCTCCCGCTGACAGCCCGATGAAGATCGATTCCGACGATCCGACGAGCCCCGACGTACGCCCGCTGCTCGAGGAGCACCTTCGCGACATGTGGGCCACGTCGCCCCCGGAGAGCGTTCATGCTCTCGACCCGGAAACGCTTGCCGGAACGGACATCGAATTCTTCACCGCCCGAGAGGACGGTGCGGTGATCGGATGCGGCGCACTCAAGCACCTCGACGCGACGCACGGCGAGTTCAAGTCGATGCGGACCTCGGCCGGCGCGCGGGGTAGAGGAGTGGCATCCGCTCTCCTTGAGCACCTGCTCGGGGTGGCCAGGGAACGCGGCTACGAACGTGTGAGCCTTGAAACCGGCGCCGAGGACTACTTCGAGCCAGCACGTCGGCTGTATGAGCGCTACGGATTCATCCCGTGCGAGCCGTTCGCGGCCTACACCGACGACCCGAATTCGGTTTACCTGAGTCGCGCCCTCTGAACCACGCAGTCGGGTCAGGCCCGGGATTCGGCGATCGCGGCATCCGCGAGCGCCTTGTAGACCCAGCCGAGATCGTGACCGGCCGCTTCGAGTGCCTGCGGCAGAATCGATGTCTCGGTGAGGCCGGGAAGCACATTGGCCTCGAGGAACCAGGGAGTGCCGGCGCCGTCAACGATGATGTCGACCCGGGACAGGTGGCGCAGGCCCAACGCAGCATGGGCAGCCAGCGCCGTCTCGGCGGCACGAGCGGCAACCTCCGGAGAGATGCGGGCCGGAACGAAGAAGCGGGTCTCACCCGCGTTGTAGCGGGCCTCGAAGCTGTACACGCCCGAGAGGGGCACGATCTCGACGGCGGGTAGGGCGACAGGCCCATCGCCGTTGTCGATGATGCCGACGGCGATCTCGGTGCCGGTGATCTTCTGTTCGATGAGCGCAACGTCGCAGTAGGTGTACGCATCGACCATCGCGCGGGGTAGGAGCGAGCGGTCGTCCACCATACTCACGCCCTGGGCGGAGCCACCCTGCGCGGGCTTCACCACGAGCGGACCGGAGAACTCGTCGGAGATCTCCTCCAGGATGCTGTGGGCACCGAGTTCACGGAAAGCATCACGGGGCAGCGTGATCGATGCAGGTGTGAGGACCCCCGCGCGACCCACGATCGTCTTGGCGGTCGGTTTGTCCCACGCGAGACGTGCCGCATCGGAGCGGGAACCCACATAGGGGATGCCTATGAAGTCCAGGAGTCCCCGGAGCGCGCCATCCTCACCGCTGGCGCCGTGGAGGGCCGGCCAGACGACGTCGGGGCGCGACTCGCGCAGGTAGTGGAGAAGCGTGGCATCCGGGTCACGCAGCTCCACAGTGAGGCCGTGCTCTGCGAGGCTGTCCGCCACGCGACGACCCGACCGCAGCGACACGTCCCGCTCGTGGGAGATGCCGCCGGAGAGAACGAGGATTCGAGGGGAGTCCGACATTGTTCCTTAGCCGAGGTTGGCGGGCGGGCTGATGATGTTCTCGTTCGGGCGGACCGTGCGAAGCGGTGCAGTCTGCGAGAACGTGGTGAGCAACTCGAGCTCACCGTTGACGACGGTGGAGAGGCGACGGATGCCCTCACGGATGAACTCCGGAGTCGGGTAGCAGAACGACAGCCGCAGGTTGGTGCGACCGCTGCCGTCGGCGAAAAACGCCGTTCCCGGCGTGTAGGCGACGAGCTCCTTGACCGCGCGCGGGAGCATCGACTTGGAGTCGAGGTTCTCCGGGAGGGTGACCCACACGTAGAAGCCGCCGTTGGGGTGCGTCCAGCTGAGATCGGGGAGGTAGTCGTCGAGTGCCGTGAGCATGGCATCCCGTCGCTCGCGGTACACGCCGCGGAAGACGTCGATCTGCGCCTTCCAATCGACGGAGGACAGGTATTCGCTGACGATCCCCTGGGTGAAGGAGCTCGGTGACAGCACCGCGGCCTCATTCGCCAAGATGAGTTTCTCTCGAATGGCGTGTGGGGCGAGAGCCCAGCCGAGGCGGAAACCCGGAGCGAGTGTCTTGGAGAAGGTGCCGAGGTAGATGACCCCGTCCTCCTCGACCGAACGCATGGCGTGCGGCGCGGGGGAGTCGAAGTACAGCAGGCCGTAGGGGTTGTCCTCGAGGACCAGGATGTTGTGGGCCCGGCAGATCTCAAGCACGCGGAGTCGGCGCTCCCACGTGAGGGTCACACCGGACGGGTTGCCGAAGGTCGGGACCGTGTACAGGAACTTGATCGTGCGGCCCTCGGCCTTGAGGGCGACGATGCGCTCCTCGAGGGCCTCGGGGATGAGCCCGAACTCGTCGATCGAGACGTGGCTCACCTGGGCCTGGAAGGACTTGAACACCGTGAGTGCCGTGACGTAGCTCGGTGCCTCGGCCAGGACGACGTCACCGGGGTTCACGAAGAGCTTGGTGACGAGTTCGAGGGCGTGCTGGGATCCGGTCGTCACGACCACGTCGTCGACGCCACCACGGATTCCCTCGAGTGCCATGACCTCGAGGATGTGCTCGCGGAGTGCGGGCATCCCCTGTCCTGATCCGTACTGGAGGGCCATCGGGCCGGAGTCGCGCATCGTGCGCTCGAAAGCGCCGGCGATGAGGTCCTGGGGCAGGGCGGAGACGAACGGCATGCCGCCGGCGAGCGAGACGACCTCCGGACGAGAGGCGACGGCGAAGAGCGCGCGCACCTCGGAGGCGGCGAGCCCCGCTGTGCGATCGGCGTAGTGGCCGTACCACTGGTCGAGGTTGTTGCCCTGATTCGTCATGCGCTGTCCTCTTCAGTCGCGAAGATTCAAGAATAGCCAGCTAAAACACAAAACCCCGCCTCTTCAGAAGAGACGGGGCCAGTGCTTCGAGATTGGCTTTACGCCAGGAACTCCGCGAGGTCGGCCTCGAGGGCGGGCTTCGGCTTGGCGCCGATGACGGTCTTCACGACCTCGCCGCCACGGAAAACCTTCATCGCCGGAATCGACGTGATCTGGTACTTCATGGCCATCTGCGGGTTGTCGTCGACGTTGAGCTTGACGATCTTGATCTTGTCGGAGTTCTCCGAGGCGATCTGGTCGAGAATCGGGGAGACGGCGCGACACGGGCCACACCACTCGGCCCAGAAGTCCACCATGATTGTGTCGGAGGAGTTGAGCACCTCGTCGGCGAACGTGGCGTCGGTGACATCCTTGGCGTTAGACATACTGTTTCTTCCTTCTCTAGAGAGTGATGTTGCCCTGCGCTAGACGGCAGCGAGGGCGAGCTTTTCGGTGGGCAGTGCCGCGATGTAATGCTCGGCGTCCAGGGCGGCGACGGTACCGGAGGCCGCTGCCGTGACCGCCTGGCGGTAGGTCGGGTCGATGACGTCGCCAGCCGCGAAGACACCGGGGATGTTCGTGCGCGAGGTGCGCCCGTGCACCGCGATCGTGCCATCCGGGTTGAGGTCGAGCTGTCCGTGCACGAGGTGGGTGCGGGGGTCTGCACCGATCGCGACGAACACGCCGCTCACGTCGATCGTGGTCTCCGTGCCATCCTCGACATCCACGACACCGATGCCCGTGACGAGCTGGTCACCGTAGATGTGCTTGATCTCCTTGTTCCAGAGGAACTCGATCTTGGGGTTGGCGAAGGCACGATCCTGCATCGTCTTGGACGCACGGAGTGAGTCCTTGCGATGCACGACGTAGACCTTGTCGGCGAACTTGGTGAGGAACGTGGCCTCTTCCATCGCGGAGTCGCCACCTCCGACCACGGCGATCGTCTTCTCACGGAAGAAGAACCCGTCGCAGGTCGCACACCAGGACACGCCCATTCCGCTCAGGCGTGCTTCGTCCTCGAGGCCGAGCTTGCGGTACGCGGAACCCGTCGCGAAGATGACCGACAGCGCCTCGACGACGTCTCCGTTGCCGAGGTGAACGCGCTTGACGTCTCCCTCGAGCTCGAGCTTCACGACATCGTCGTAGATGACGTCGGTGCCGAACTTCTCGGCCTGGGCCAGCATCTTCGACATGAGGTCGGGGCCCTGGATGCCGTCAGGGAATCCGGGGAAGTTCTCCACCTCGGTCGTCTTCATGAGCTCGCCACCGGCCTCGACCGAACTCGCGATGACCAGCGGGTTCATGTTGGCGCGGGCAGCGTAGATCGCGGCGGTGTAGCCAGCGGGGCCCGACCCGATGATGATCACTTGGCGCATGATGTGCGACTCCTCAGTTGGTTCGTCCGGTACAACACATCGTAGTGACCGGCTATTCCATCGGTTCGTGGCGGAACCGTGAACGGATGGGGTTGATGAACCCCCGAAGTTCGGGGTTGCGGATGACCCACAGGATGCCCGCGTACACGAGCCCCATCGCGAGACCCGCGACAGCCATCGTCAGGAGCCCCCCGATGCGGCTGGATGACCCGAACCCACCGTCCGCGTAACCGCCGAGGGCGACCACGACCACGACGCCGATGGCCCCGGCGATCACGGCCGAACCGAAGTACTGCAGGGTGCGCGTGACGACACGGCGGCCGTCGAGGCCTTTCAGGCGGCCGCGCAGGAGCCACGCGGCAACGAGCGTCTGAACGGCGGTGGCGATGCTCATCACGAGGGCGATTCCGACCGCGATGCCCGCGGTCGGTGCCATCGCCACGAGCAGCACGCCGCCCACGAAGATCACCGACTGGAGCACCTGCAGGAAGAACACCGTCCGGGTGTCGTCGAGAGAGTAGAAGACCCTCTGGAGGAGGAACAGCACGGTGAACGGGATGAGGCCGACGAGGTACGCCACGATCACGGTGGCGAGGGCCGTGACATCCTCGAAGTCACCACCGAAGACGGCACTGAACGGCACCGACAGCACCGCGAGCCCCACCGTGGAGAAGACCATAATGAGCAGGATCGCGCGGAGCGCTGCCGAGAGGTCGGTGCGCACGTCAGCCAGCCTGCCGTCGCGCGCGTGGGCGCTCATTCGGGTGAAGTAGGCCGTCGCGATCGACACGGTCACGATCGAGTGCGGGAGCATGAAGATGAGCCACGCGTACTTGAGGGCGCCGAGTGATGCGGTGCCCGTGGCGAGGGTGGCAACCCTCGTCTCGACGATGGCGGCGAGCTGCGTGAGCAGGATCATCCCGAACACCCACGCGGCGGCGGTGCCGGTGCGGCCGAGACCCACACCGCGCCAGCGGAAGTTGGGGCGGAAGCGGAGTCCCGCCCTGCGCCAGAAGAAGGTCAGCACGATCGCCTGGGCAGCAATGCCGAGTGTGGCGGTGCCGCCGAGAACGGCAACCATCTCGGGCGTCCAGGTCGAGGCATCCCGGTGAGCGGGGTCGGGTCCGAAGAGCACGATGAACACCGAGATGCCGGCGATGGCGATCACGTTGTTGAGGGCGGGCGCCCACGTGAACGGGCCGAAGATGCCACGAGCGTTGAGCACCTGGCCGAGCAGGCTGTACAGCGAGTAGAAGAAGATCTGCGGAAGGCACCAGTACGCGAGGGCGATGGCCAGGGCGATGCCGTCGGGGCTGAAGCCGCGCTCGCCGGACTGCGCGTAGAGGTTCACGAGTAGCGGAGCCGCGAGAGTCGCCACCGCCGTGACCAGGAGGAAGACGACCACACCCAGCGTCACCAGCCGGTTGATGAAGAGCTGGCCGCCATCCTCATGTGCGGCGGCGCGCACGACCTGCGGCACAAGAACAGCGCTGAGGAGACCTCCAGCGATGAGCGCGTAGATGCTGTTCGGGATCTGCGTGGCGAGCGTGAAACCGTCGGCAGCGGCGCCGATGTACCCGATTGCCCCCGCGAGGACGATGGCGTTCACGAATCCGAGGATGCGCGAGACGATCGTCCCGGAGGCGAGAAGGGCACTGGCCCGCCCGATTCCCCCGGAGCCTGCGGCCGTCGCCGCGCCGTTACTCATCGGCGTCGCGGCTCTGGGCGTCGGATTCGGTGCGCGCCGGCCGCCGCCGCCGCACGATGTTGCGCACGAGTCCACCCGCGAAGACGAGCACGACCACGGCACCGATGGCGAGCACGATAGGGGTCTCCCACCCGGCCTGCACGTTGATCTCGGTGATCGCCGGCTGGCCGATCGACGCACCGGACGCGCTCGTGAGGGTCATGACGACCTGCACGCTTCCGTTGGTGATCGCCTGCACGGGAACCTGCGCCCTGGCCTGGGCATTCGGCTCGATCTTGACCTCGACGCGCGAGTCCGACACTGCGAGCTTTCCCGTGAGCGGTCGAACGGTCAGATACACAGTCACGGGCTCACTCAGCTCGTTGCTCACCGGGATGGGCAGTGTGCCGTTGTCGGCGAGGAGCGTGAAGGGACTCGTCGTGACGATCCCGACCGATGCGCGCAGGTCCTCGGAGCTGTCGATCTGCCGCTGGACCGCAGAGCTCCAGGTGCTCTCGCTGCCGATCCATCCGATCGAGAGAAGACCGAGCAGCGCCAGTCGGCGGGGCGCGGTGATGGTCGTCGGGTCCTCCACGATGGTGGCGAAACGGGCGTCGGATGCCTCGGCAAGAAGCATCCGTCCGGCTTCACTGAGTCGTTGCTCCCCCTGCGCACCCGGTACCAGGGTGGCCTCGGCCGATTCGCGTCCATCGAGCGCCACACTCAGGGGCACGAGAGTCACGGTGGTCGAGGACTGCAGCAGCATGATGGTCGAGCCCGCGTTCGTGCCGGGCCTCGGGACCGCGCGGTCCAGGAATGCCACGACGCTCCCCGTGCCGCTCTGCGTCTGCGCGGCGGCCACCGCGGCCGACTCGACCCCGGGCAGTGTCGACTGGAGCACGTCGATCGTGGAGGTGTTGGCCACGGCCGACAGCCGCGACGACACCGTGTCGTCGGTGATGATGGCCGGGAGCCCACCCACCGTGACTGAGGGGCCCGCGCCATCCGGCAGTGTGACATTGCCGGAGGAGAGGATGGCCGTCTCGAAGGAGCTGGCGGCGAAGGACGCCATGTCGGCATCGCTGACGGTTCCCGCGCGCGGCCAGACCGTTGCCGGGAAGTCGCTGTCCCACGCGAGCAGATCGGACGTCGTGGGTAGCGAGGGCACCGGGACCTCGGTCGGTGTCGGCGTGGGGGTAGGGGTGGGGCTCGACGTCGAGCTCGGAGTCGAGGTGGGGGTCGCCGCCGGGCCGAAGTTCGCCGGGTCGATGGCGAAGTCGAAGTTCTCGGGGGCGAGCACGGTCGGGCTCCCGGCCTGGGTGCCGAGCGTGACATCCGAATCCGCGTAGGAGAGCAGGAAGCTCTCGTTGCTGGCCTTCTCGAGCCGGGTGAGCCACGCCGTGGCCGAGGGTGGCGCTGAACTGCCGAGCACTCGGATCGACGCGAGGATCATCGGATCGATCGCGAGCGTCACCGGGCGGTCAATGGCCGAGTCGAGCTGGCGCGACAGGATCCCGGAGGCCGAGGTGTACTCAGCGAGCTGCTCCGAGCTGACCAGTCCCGTCGAGCCGGCCGGCACGACGATCGGCACGATGATCGCGAGTTCGACGGGTCCGGAATCTGCCGCGGTGGCGGTGGGTGCACCGATGCCGGCGACGGCGAGTCCTACAGCGAGGGTTGCTGCCGCGGCACCCCGGAACACCTGCGCGGCCAACATGGCGAGAAGTCTATTCGTTCGTGCCTGAGAGCCCGGGGGCCGCGCTGCACAGGAGGCACGGGGGTAGTCCTGTGCCAAGCTTGGGCACCATGGAAAATGTGGCCGCAGCGGTAGCTCGACTCGGCGAGGTCGCCGATTCCGCTCCGGTACAGGCTCTCGCCTCCGCCTTCGCCTCCGCCGGCAAGGAGCTCGCCCTCGTGGGTGGGCCCGTGCGCGATGCGTTCCTCGGCAGGCCCGTGAAGGATCTCGACTTCACGACGAACGCCCTCCCGGACGAGATCCTGGCGCTCGTGAAGCCCATCTCGGACACGCAGTGGGACGTCGGGCGGGACTTCGGCACCATCGCGGCTCGCATAGCGGGGATGACCGTCGAGATCACCACCTACCGTGCCGACTCCTACGACGGGGCGACACGCAAGCCGGTCGTCGCGTTCGGCGACAACCTCGAGGACGATCTCGAGCGTCGCGACTTCACGATCAACGCCATGGCGTTGCGGCTCCCTGAGCGCAAGCTCGTCGACCCCTGGGGTGGCCTCGAACACCTCATGGCCCGCGTCATCACGACGCCCGGCCTCCCCGAGGTCTCCTTCGGAGATGACCCGCTCAGGATGCTCCGGGCCGCCAGGTTCTCGTCGCAGCTCGGGTTCGACGTCTCCCCGGAGACCGTGCAGGCCATGACGGACCTTGCTCCGCGCCTCGAGATCGTGAGCGTAGAGCGCATCAGCGATGAGCTGTCGAAGCTTCTGTTGACGGACGACCCTGTTCCGGGCATCCGTCTGCTCGTCGACACGGGGATCGCGGGCCTCGTGCTGCCGGAGATCCCTGCCCTGCGGTTGGAGCGCGACGAGCACGCGCACCACAAGGACGTCTACGAGCACACCCTCACGGTGCTCACCCAGGCGATCGACCTCGAGAAGTCGCGCGGCCACGAGCCGAGCCTCGAGCTGCGCCTGGCCGCCCTGCTCCACGACATCGGTAAGCCGGCCACCCGCCGGATCGAGTCAGGGGGAGTGGTGACGTTCCACCACCACGACGTGGTCGGAGCCAAGCTCGCGTCGAGGCGCCTCAAGGCACTGCGCATGTCGAACGACACGATCTCGACCGTCTCGCGACTCGTCGAGCTGCACCTGCGGTTCTTCGGGTACACGGATGGCGCGTGGACCGACTCTGCCGTGCGCCGCTACGTTCGCGACGCGGGCGACAACCTCGAGTGGCTCCATATCCTCACGCGCGCCGACGTCACGACGCGGAACGTTCGCAAGGCCGACCGCCTCTCGTTCGCCTACGACGACCTCGAGGAGCGCATTGCCGCGATCCGCGAGGCCGAGGGGATCGCGGCGGTGCGCCCGGACCTCGACGGCGAGGAGATCATGCGCATTCTCGACCTCAAGCCTGGTCGCGAAGTCGGGGAGGCCTATCGATTCCTGCTCGATCTGCGACTGGATGAGGGACCACTCGGCGCGGAGGAGGCGGAGCGACGCCTGCTTTCGTGGTGGCAATCTCGCCCGTAAACGACTAACCTAGGCAGGTTGTCTTCTGCCGTTCGGTGGCGGGCAACCGTCAACACCCTCCTGTTACAGACCGTCTGTAACCGTTCTAGTCCGAAGGAGGTGGGTTTGTGACGCACCAGTATGAACTCATGGTCATCCTCGATCCAGAGATCGATGAGCGCACCGTGGCCCCGAGCCTCGACAAGTTCCTCAATGTCATCCGTACCGATGGTGGATCCATCGACAACGTCGACATCTGGGGCCGCCGTCGTCTGGCCTACGAGATCAACAAGAAGAGCGAGGGCATCTACGCCGTCGTCAACTACACCGCGACGTCAGCTGCATCGGTCGAGCTCGACCGCCAGCTGAAGCTGTCCGAGGCCGTCATGCGCACCAAGGTGCTGCGGGCCGAAGAGGGCTTCGCACAGGTTGCCGCCGCTAAGAAGCTCGCCGACGAGAAGGCCGCCCGCAAGGGTGCGAAGCCTGCCGCCGAGGCTCCCGCAGCAGCTCCCGCCAAGGCCGAGGCTCCCGCCGCCGAAGCGCCCGCTGAGGATGCCGCAGCTCCTGCCGCCAAGGACGCCGAGTAGACCATGGCCGGCGAGACCATCATCACCGTTGTGGGTAACCTCACGGCTGACCCCGAGCTGCGCTACACGCAGTCCGGGCTTGCGGTCGCCAACTTCACCATCGCCTCGACCCCGCGCAACTTCGACCGCGCGACGAACGACTGGAAGGATGGCGAGGCACTGTTCCTCCGCGCATCCTGCTGGCGTGAGTTCGCCGAGCACGTTGCCGGTTCGCTGACCAAGGGAAGCCGGGTGATCGCGACCGGTCGCCTCAAGCAGCGCTCCTACGAGACGAAGGAGGGCGAGAAGCGTACGAGCATCGAGCTCGAGGTCGACGAGATCGGCCCGAGCCTGCGCTACGCGACCGCCCAGGTCACGCGTGCCGCGTCATCCCGTGATGGCGGTGGCGCTCCCCGTGGCGGTGGCCAGGTTGCTGAGGAGCCGTGGGCGGCAAGCGCGCCCGGTTCGTCGAGCGACTCGTGGAACACCCCAGGCAGCTACCCGGACGAGACTCCGTTCTAACTCGCCCTTCGCCCTTCGCCCTTCGAGACGGCGCTTCGCGCCTCCTCAGGGACCGGATTAGGGCACAGGACAACAACACTTAAGGAAACGTAAAACTCATGGCAGGAAAGAGCAGCGGCGATCGCCGCAAGCCGATTCGCAAGGGCAAGGACGGCAAGAACGCCGCCCCGGCCAAGGCGATCCGCGTCGGCGTCATCGATTACAAGGATGTCGCGACGCTTCGTAAGTTCATCTCCGAGCGTGGAAAGATCCGCGCCCGCCGCATCACCGGTGTCTCCGTCCAGGAGCAGCGCCTCATCGCCACGGCCGTCAAGAACGCCCGCGAGATGGCACTTCTTCCCTACGCCGGCTCGGGCCGTTAAGGAGCACCGATATGTCTAAGTTGATCCTCACGCACGAGGTCACCGGCCTCGGTGCCCCCGGCGACGTCGTCGACGTCAAGAACGGTTACGCACGTAACTTCCTCATCCCCCAGGGCTTCGCCGTGGCGTGGACCCGTGGTGGCGAGAAGCAGATCGAGCAGATCAAGTCCGCTCGTGCCGCTCGCGAGCACGCCACGCTCGAAGAGGCCCAGGACCTGAAGGCCCGCATCCAGGCCGTCTCCGTCAAGCTCCCCGTGCGCGTGGGAACCGGCGGACGCCTGTTCGGTTCCGTCAAGCCCGTCGATGTCGCAGCGGCCGTTGCCGCTGCTGGTCTCGGCGAGGTCGACAAGCGCAAGATCGAGATCACCAGCCCGATCAAGTCCGTCGGTGAGCACGAGGCCACTGTGCGCCTGCGTGACGACATCGTGGCAACGATCACGCTGCAGGTCGTCGCGGCCAAGTAACGCATCTCCACACGAAAGCGGCGGGCCCTCAGGGCTCGCCGCTTTCGTGCGTCTCGCGGGGTACATACGCTCATCCCCCGTCTGAGGCACGCGTTTAATGACAACTATTCGCGAGATCTATGCACAGGATTGAAGTTTCGGAAGCAACCCTCAACCCGAAGTCTAAACATGTTTTTACACATGGGTGTGGAATAGAGAAAAAGCTGATCAGGGCGGGATTAATTTCCAGAATCAATTAGTTATCCCCAATCGTGTGCACAGCTTCCCCACACAGCTCTCGGCGTTTCCTGCACATTTCCCACAGCCCCATCCACAGGCCCTGTTGTTGACCCCCGATGCGGATACCTAGGGTGAGGCAGTCGCTCACGCGGTGTCGGCAACGCACCCCGTGACATCCCGCGAATGTCAGCGGCGAGAGTTACAACTGGGGAATACCGAACAACACGGGAGGGGCCGAACTTGTCCATTGCGCACTTGGGTCTGGCAGGCGACCAAAGGCCTGCCAGCGACGGCGCTGGCTCACGTTCCGACCGGGTTCCCCCGCACGATCTCCTCGCCGAGCAGAGCGCCATCGGCGGAATGCTCCTGAGCAAGGATGCCGTGGCCGATGCCATCGAGTCCGTCAGGGGCAGCGACTTCTACCTGCCCAAGCACGAGGTCATCTACGACGCGATCCTGACGTTGTACTCGCACGGTGAGCCCACGGATGTCATCGCCGTGACCGACGAGCTCACCAAGACGGCCCAGCTTCAGCGCGCCGGGGGTGCGGAGTACCTCCACACCCTGACCGCACTCGTTCCCACTGCGGCCAACGCCGGCTTCTACGCCTCGATCGTGGCGGAGAAGGCCGTGCTGCGGCGCCTGGTGGAAGCCGGCACCCGCATCGTTCAGATGGGCTACGCCTCGGAGGGCGAGGTCGTGGACCTCGTCAACAACGCGCAGGCCGAGATCTACGGCGTCACGGGTGGCGTGCAGAGCGAGGACTACGTTCCCCTCACCGAGGCGGTCACCACCGCGATCGACGAGATCGAGGCGGCCCGCGGCCGTGACGGCCAGATGATCGGAGTCCCCACCGGATTCACCGAGCTCGACGAACTCACCAACGGTCTCCACCCCGGCCAGCTCATCATCATCGCGGCGCGACCCGCCATCGGTAAATCGACGCTCGGCCTCGACATCGCCAGGGCAGCCGCGATCAAGCACGACCTCCCGTCGATCGTGTTCTCCCTCGAGATGGGCCGTAGTGAGATCGCCATGCGACTGCTCTCGGCCGAGGCATCCGTTCCCCTGCAGCACATGCGCAAGGGAACCGTGCACGCCAACGACTGGACCACCATCGCCCAGACACGCGGACGCATCAACGACGCACCGCTCTACATCGACGACAGCCCCAACATGACGCTCGTCGAGATCCGCGCGAAGTGCCGCCGACTCAAGCAGCGCATCGGACTGAAGATGGTCATCATCGACTACCTGCAGCTCATGACGAGCGGCAAGAAGGTGGAGTCGCGCCAGCAGGAGGTCTCGGAGTTCTCGCGTGCGCTCAAGCTGCTCGCGAAGGAGCTCGAGGTTCCGGTGATCGCAATCTCACAGCTGAACCGTGGACCCGAGCAGCGCGCCGACAAGAAGCCAGCACTCTCCGACCTCCGTGAGTCCGGGTCGATCGAGCAGGATGCCGACATGGTCATCCTGCTCCACCGCGAGAGCGCCTACGAGGCAGACAATGCCCGCGCTGGCGAGGCGGACCTCATCGTGGCCAAGCACCGCAACGGACCGACGCGTACCATCACCGTCGCCTTCACGGGCCACTTCTCGCGGTTCGGGGACATGGCTCCGAGCTAGAGTTTTCAGCTGCCGGGTCAAAAGCGCTCCGAGCTAGAGTTCGACGCTGCCGCGTCACAAGCGCTCCGATCAGGTGCGCCCAGCGAGTCGCGGGATGTGCGTGAGTTAGCGTGGAGTATGCCTCAACGACTCTCGCGAAGTCTCGGACTTGCGGCCATCACCCTGCTCGTACTGGCGTGTACGGCCTGCGGCCCCCTGTTCGGCCCACCATCGCCGTCCGTCGAAGAACGCCAGCAGCAGGTGGTCGACATCGTCAAGGACGCGGACCCATCCGCGTCGAACGTGGTCGTCTCCATCTCCACGTCGGGCACGTCACAAGGACTGTTGATTCAGATCGACCATGAGGGAGCGGTCACCTCGGATCTGCTCGGCTCGATGCTCCGGCCACTCGCGCAGACCGACCTGAACCCCGTGGACATCACGCTGTACTTCTTCGAGCCCGGAACGGACACGGCCATCGACATCGCTCCCGCGGCCGACGAGCTCGGCATTCCGTGGTCGCCGGTCGGGTCGGGCGGCTCGTGGCTCGCGGGTCAGGTGCAGTAGACCGCGACCGAGCTCCCTGATACCTCGCGTCGGGCATCCCCAATGCAGGAGATGCCACGGAATGTGACCAGGCCGCAGGGCGAGTGCAGCCTTGCGCGTGGAATCTCCTGTATTTCGGGAAAACTCTCCGGCGCGCGACGTTCCTGTGCAGCCGAGGCTCGCGCGTGGGCAGCGGAGGGGATACGTTTTTCCGGATGCAGCAGCTCACGGGTGCCCACGCGCGTCGGGCGCGACGCCAGGCCCAGCTCCTCGACGGCTCCGATCTCACGCCGGTCGAGGTCGTGGATCGCGCCGTTGCACTCCAGGGGCAGGATCTCCGTGCCGTAGTGCGGGCCATCGCCATCAGGTCGGCGCCCGGCACCACGGTCGCGGACGTCATCGCCGCCTTCGACGCTGGCCTTCTCGTGCGGTCCTGGCCGATGCGCGGCACCCTGTTCGCGACGACGCCGGAGCACCTGGCGCTTCTCCTCGCCCACACGGGTGACCGTACCCAGAGGTCGATGGTGAGGCGACGCACCGATCTGGGTCTCACCGATGACGTCATCGAGCGGGCGAGAGGTCTTCTGCTCGAGGCGTTGGCCGAGCATCCGCTTGGGCGAGCCGAGGTCATGGCCCTGTGGCAGGACGCCGGCATCGACACGAGCGCGGGTCGCGGGTACCACCTCATCGTGCACTTCGCGATCGAGGGTCTCGTGCACTGGGGCCCATTCGCGGGGGAGGACCAGTTGCTCGTGGCCACGGCCGCCCAGGCGCCACCGGCGGATGCCCTTCCCGAGGTCATTCGGTCGGTCATCCTGTCGCGCGCGCCCATGTCCGAGGCCGACCTCGCATGGTGGACGAAGCTGCCACTGGGCGTGCTTCGCCCTGCCATCGCGGCTGTGCCGGACCTCGTGCGGGTCGAGGTCGAGGGAAAGGAGATGTTCGTCATCGGTGATCCTACGGAGGACCCCGGACCGGCAGGGATCGACCTGCTCCCCGGCTTCGACGAGTGGATCCTCGGTTACGCGGATCGGTCGCTCGTCTCCGACGACGCAGCATTCCGTAGCCTCACTCCGGGTGGCAACGGCATCTTCCGGCCCGCGGTGCTCCTCGACGGCGTCGTGATGGGCACGTGGCGGGTGCCGATCGCACGTGGCAAGCCCGGCAAGCCTGTGCTGGAACTCGTGCGCGATCTGGACTCGAGAGGCAGTCGCGCCGTTGCTGACGCACTCGAGGCGTGGCCCCACCCCTGATCCCCCGACTGGGCCTTGACCTTGACACGGTGTGAAGGTCTTGGGTGGATAGTCGGAGGAACATCATGACCATCGACACCACAGCCCTGACCGACGCGCTGCAGCGGGACTCCTCGTCCGACCGCCTGCAGGCCGCGCTGACGGCGGGCACGCGTCCGCACACCGAGTACCTCGACGTGCTCGTCGCTCGCTGCGCCATCGAGCCCGACTTCTTCGTGCGGGACATGCTCACCTGGGCGATCGTGCGGCAGGATGCATCCGTCTCCGTTCCGTTGCTGTTGCGCGAGGTGGCGGAGGGAGGCGACCAGGCGCGTAGCCAGGCGCTGCACACCCTCTCCAAGATCGGGGACGTGCGCGGCTGGCACGCGATCACACCGGAGCTACTGCGGAGCCCCGTCGACGAAGTCGCGAGAAGCGCGTGGCGTGCGGCGGCGATACTCGTGCCGGAGGGTGGGGAGGCCGCACTCGCCGAGCTCCTTGTGGATCAGCTCGGTCGTGGTGACGCCAGCCTGCGCCTGAGTCTCAGTCGGGCCTTCGCGGCACTCGGCGACGCTGCACTGCCGGTTCTCGAGCGCGCAGCGAAGCAGGGGACGATGGATGCCCGTGCCCACGCCATCGCGTCGGCCCGGCTCATCATCGACCCCGACGCGACCTTCGACGACCTCATCAGCGAGGCTGTGCGCACGGTCTCGCTGCAGGAAGCACCAGCACCGCCGCCGGACGACGATGCGCATCGGTGAGGTCGCGCGGCTCTCCGGCGTGAGCGCCAGGATGCTACGGCACTACAACGACATCGAGCTCCTCACGCCGAGCGGTCGCACGTCGTCGGGGTACCGTCACTACGACGACGCGGACCTGCGCAGGCTCCTCGAGATCGAGTCGCTGCGGTCGCTCGGCCTCTCGCTGGCGGAGGTGCGGGCCGCGCTGGACGGCTCGGGTGCGCTGTCGCCGCAGCAGATCGTCAACGAGGTGATCGAGCGCACGCGGGAGCGGATCGAGCTGGATCGTGAGCTCGTGCGTCGGCTGGAGGCCGTGCGGTCCGTCGAGCCGGAGAGGTGGACGGAGGTGCCGCGGCTCGTCGCCCTGCTCAAGGGTCTGGGCTCGTCGCATCCGTCGACCCGCCAGCGTGCGGCACTCGCGCATGAGGGTGGCGCTGTCGCTCCGCTCGTGGACGCTGCGCTCGCCGAGGGCGACCCGAACGTCGCCGGTGCGCTGACCTGGGCGTTGTCGCGGTCGGACGGTGATCCCGTGCCGGCGCTCGAGGCGGCCCTCGGTTCTGCCGAGCCACAAGTTCGGCGACGAGCCGTCGAGTCACTCGTCAAGGTGGGCGGGCTCGAGGCGCTGCGTCGGGCCCTGGACAATGCGGACCCGGTTGTGCGCGACAGAAGCGCGCTCGCCGTAGGAGCCAGCGGCGACCTCGGTGCGGTTCCCGTGCTCATCGAGATGGTGGTGGCGGGGCGCGACGACGTGGATGCGGCGGAGGTTCTCGGCCGACTGGCGCACGATCTGGAGCGCGTCGCCGAGGTCGTCGAGGCAGTGGCCGCGGCACTCGGAACAACGGATGCCGCGTCCCGCGTGCGTCTGACCCAGGCCCTGGCCGAGCTCCCTCCCGAGCCGGCGCGCTCGCTCGCGGTGGCGCTCGCCGGTGACCCGGACGAGCGCGTCGCGATCACCGCGCGCTACATCCTGAGGGTGATGGCGCCCTAGACGCCCAGCCGCTCGCGTTCCTGCGCGAGGTAGGCGGCGCCAGCCTCATCGTGGATGAGGTCGCCGACGGTCACGACGGAGTACTCCCGCTCGAGCATCCCGTCAGAGGGGCGCACGTCGACGTGGACAGCCTCATGTCCCGCGTCGTGGACATGGTCAGCCATGAGGTAGTCGCTGCGCGAATCGCCCATGCTCACCCAGCGTGTCGGGAGGGGGCCGAGCGAGGCGAAGCGCTCGAGGGCGCGCTCGGCTCCACGGTCCTTGTCGAGCCGCACGGACTCGATGTCGGTCGAGATGATGGTGGGGTCGATGCGGAAGGGTACTTCGCCGCGCGCGTCCGGCGTGGACCGGTCACCGTAGCGGAGTCCGTAACCGAGGTCGGTCACGAGCGCGAAGGCGGCATCCTGGAAGGGTCCCTGCGTCTCGAGGTAGGCCTCGGAGGTGACATCCGTGCGCTGCTCGACCGAGATCATGGCGCGCTTGGTGTCGTCGAAGAACATGGTGTGCGCGAAGTCGCGCTCGACGAGCTCGCGCACTCCTGCCACGGCATCGGCGCCAAAGGCGAGGGCCTTGTCGACTTCGACAGGACCCATGCCGTCCGCGTCGATCGTGGCCCACGACCCGCCCTTCTCGAAGACGCCGTACATGCGCGCACGGGGGGAGCGGAGGGCGTCGGCGAGTCCAACCTCGAGGAGTCGAGCGACGACGTTGTCGCGGATGAACGCATCCGATCGGCCCGTGATGAACGCGATCGGCACGCCAGCCGCCGCGAGCGCGACAAGGTCGGTGAGGATCGAGGGAATCGCGACGGTCCGGGTGACCGGGCTCGCGATGGGCCCGTCCACATCGAGGAGAAGGCCGAGGTTGGGCAGGTCGTCAGAAGAGGGCTGGGGCACCACGACAGCCTAGGTGCTCGGGTGGTCGCGGGGCCGGTGGGTGTCGCGTCCCGCGGAATCTAGACTGGAGCGGTGAAGCCTTGGATCGCACCGCTCGTTCGCGCCGTGCCCGCGATCGTTCTTGCGATCGTCATCACCTTCTCCGCAGACCACTCCGCGGCCCTGGGCCTGCTGACCTTCGGCATCTTCGGTGTGGTCTCCGGACTCGGCCTCGGCATCGTCGCGCTGCTCGGTGCGGCGGGGGCCGACCGCACGATCCAGCTGATCCAGGCCGCTCTCACGGTGCTCGCGGGAGTCGCGGCACTCACGGTCACGGGCGGTGGCCTTCCCTACCTCGTGCTCATCGTGAGCGCCTGGGCGGTGACGACCGGGTTCCTCGAGGTCTATGTGGGGCTGCGCTCTCGTGGCCAGGCCGGGGCGCGCGATCGGATGTTTGTCGGTGCGCTCACGGTCGTGCTCGCGATCGTCGTGCTCGTGGTGCCGCCGGATTACACCCAGCCGTTCGCCTTCGACGAGGTGACCGGGGAGGTCACGGCATCCGTCATCATTGTCGGCCTGCTCGGAGCGTACTGGGCGATACTCGGCGTATTCCTCGCTATCGCCGCCATCCCGGCCACAGCCCCCAGCGCACCAGCCCCCGTTGAATCGAGTGCACCATGAACGCCCCCTCCCGCCGCGACCGCACGCGCCCCGCTGAGCTGATCGCGATCTCCGCAGGACTGGCGATCTTCGCGGGCCTTGTCGTGCTCATGTCGACGCGGCAAGTCGTGCTCTCGCTGATCTTCCTGGGGATCGCGTTCATCGTCGCGCTCGTGGTGCTGGCGATGCTCGCGCTCGCCGTGCAGCCCACGGGTGACGAGAAGCTGGACATCCTCGAGCAGGACGACGAGCAGAAGGGCCGCGGGCACTAGCCGCGGCATCCGCCGGGCTAGCGCTCGATGTAGCGGACGAGGTCGCTTGCGACGCCAACGTAGGTCTGGGGCGTGAGGGCGCGCAGGCGTGCCTTCGCCTCGGCGCCGATGTCGAGACCGTCGATGAACTCGACGAGCTCTGCCTGGCCGACGCGGCGACCGCGGGTCAGTTCCTTGAGCACCGCGTACGGGTCGGCGATCGAGCTGCGCCCGGCGGTGACCTCCGCACGGATGACAGTCTGGATGGCCTCGGCGAGCACCTCCCAATTCGAGTCGAGGTCCGCGGCAAGTGCCCCGAGGTCGAGGTCGATCTCCTTGAGGCCGCGCTCGATGTTGTCGAGGGCGAGCAGCGAGTGGCCGAGCGCGACCCCGACGTTGCGCTGGGTCGTCGAGTCGGTCAGGTCTCGCTGCAGTCGGGATGTCACGAGCGTTGCCCCGAGCGAATCGAGCAGTGCGCTCGACAGCTCCAGATTGGCCTCCGCATTCTCGAAGCGGATCGGGTTGATCTTGTGCGGCATGGTGGACGAGCCCGTCGCACCCGCCTGCGGGATCTGCCGGAAGTAGCCCATCGAGATGTACGTCCACACATCCGTGCAGAGGTTGTGCAGCACGCGGTTCGCGTGGCTGATGCGCGAGTAGAGCTCCGCCTGCCAGTCGTGGGACTCGATCTGCGTGGTGAGCGGGTTCCAGGTGAGGCCGAGGGATGTCACGAACTCCTGCGACGCCGCCGGCCAGTCGAGCTCGGGGTCGGCCGCGAGGTGCGCCGAGAACGTGCCGGTCGCGCCGCTGAACTTGCCGAGGTACTCGGTCACCTCGACCTGGGCGAGGATGCGCTCCAGCCGGTACACCACGACGGCGAGCTCCTTGCCCATGGTCGAGGGGGTGGCAGGCTGACCGTGGGTGTGCGAGAGCATCGCGGCATCCCGATGCCGGATCGCGAGCTCGCGCAGCGACTCGATCACCGCCCGGTACTTCGGCAGCCAGACCTCGCGCACGGCCGCGCTGATGGTGAGGGCGTAGGAGAGGTTGTTGATGTCCTCGCTGGTGGCCGCGAAGTGGGTGAGCTCGGCGACTGAGTTGAGCCCGAGTGCGGCGAGCTTCTCGCGCACGAGGTACTCGACGGCCTTCACGTCGTGGCGCGTGGTCGCCTCGAGGGTGGCGAGGCGGTCGATCTCGGGCTGGCCGAACTCGGCCGCGAACTCGCGAAGCACGCGTGCGGACTCGTGGTCGAGTCGCTGGCTGCCGAACAGCTCGTGGTCGGTCAGGTAGAGCAGCCACTCGACCTCGACACGAACGCGCGCTCGGTTGAGGCCCGCCTCCGAGAGGTGATCACCGAGTTCGGACACCGCCGCGCGGTATCGGCCGTCGAGCGGGCTCAGGGGCTGGTCGGGCAGGCTCATGTGGTTCCCTGTCGGATCGCGGGTTTGATCTGGCGGAACAGCGCGGTGCAGGCCCGCGTCGTCATCCCCAGTACGTGGTCGAACATCGCAGCATCGGAGTAGTACGGGTCCGGCACGTCGCCGAGTTCTGCCTGCTCGCTGTCGAAGCTCAGTAACAACTGTACTTTCGAGCGGTCCTGGTCGGTGGCCGCCCACGCTTTGAGGATGCGCTCCTGGCTGCGGTCGAAGACGACCACGAGGTCGAGATCGTCGAACCACCCGGGATCGAACTGCCGCGCGCGATGGCGGGATCCGTCGTAGCCCTGGGCGGCGAGTGCGCTGAGAGTGCGTTCGTCGGACCGCTCACCCACGTGCCAGTCGCCGGTCCCGGCGGAGATCACGGCGATGCTCTTCTCCATGCCCGCGCGGCGCACGAGGTCTGTGAACACGACCTCCGCCATGGGCGATCGGCAGATGTTCCCCGTGCAGACGAAGCAGATTCGGAAGAGCGCGGACCCGGAGAATGCGCGCTCGAACGTCATGCCCCATTGTCCCGCAGAATCTGCTCCCCACCAGAGGGTGTTTTCGCGGACTTCCCACCGAATGGATGCCTCGGCTCCCGCACCGGCGGGGTGCACGCCACGCTGTCGGGATGACCACGCCACAGGATGCCCCACTGCTCGCCGCGCTCGAGATCCAGTACTCCGCCCTCGGCCCGATCCTCGCGAGGGTGACCGCATTGAGGTCCCAACTCGCCTCGGCCACGCCCGTGGAATGGCAGGGCCAGGCACGACGGGCCTTCGAGGCTGCTGACCACGCCGTCGGCCTGGCGACCGATACCGCAGAGGAGGCGACGCGGCGCGCGTACGTGCTCACGGGCAGCGCACTCAGGACGGTGGTCGCGCGTGGCTGACGTCATCGACGTCTCC
The DNA here is from genome assembly GCF_013410945.1 of Leifsonia sp. AK011. NCBI lineage: Bacteria > Bacillati > Actinomycetota > Actinomycetes > Micrococcales > Microbacteriaceae > Leifsonia > Leifsonia sp. AK011. The sequence continues at coordinate 502,317 of NZ_JACCCH010000001.1, forward strand.
ACGGGAGGCGCCGTCGTTGTGACCGAGGAGCTCTCGGCTACCGCCGCGGCACTCCACGCGCTCGCGAGCGAGGCGGCGGGCATCCGCGCCGATCTCGTCTACGCCGACCAGCTCGCGTCGACCGGGGTGAACGGAGCGCCAGCGGAGGTCCGGGCCGCCGGGAGCGAGATCGACCGCGCGGTGACGGCGCTGATGCTCGTCGAGGCGGAGGCTCGCTTCGTCGCACTCTCACTGGATACGGCTGCGGGCGGCTACGTGCTCGCGGAGGAGGCCTCGCGCCGCCTGATGGGCGTCATCCTGGACCAGGGATCCAGCGTGCTGGGCATCGTCGCGCCGCTGTTCGTGGTGCCGCTGCTGTGGGGAGGCGTCGGCCTTGCTCTCTCCGGGCCGGAGGGGCGCAACGCATTCTTCAGCAATCCGCTCGTCGTCAAGGCCATTCGCGCTCTCGCGTCGGGGGCGGATGACGCGATGCTCTCCCGTCTCGGAATACCCCCGCAGATCACCGCCATCATCGGCGACCACGGGCTGGACCTGGCGGGCATCCCCCTGGTTGCCACGACGATCGCGGGGCTGGGCAGGGCGGTCGGACTCCTCAAGGAGGGGCAGGTGCGCGTCACCAGGGAGGAGGTGGTGGAGGGCGGGCCAACTCAGGCACCCGCAGGCTTCCAGGACCGGTTCGACCGGATACCCATTCCCGCGGAGGACGGCGGGTCGCAGGTGCTCATCGAGACCTACGAGATGCCCGATGGCAGCTCACGCTACGAGGTGTACGTGGCGGCCACCGTCGACTTCGACCCCGCAGCCGTGGGGCAGCCGTGGGACATGGCGAGCAACGTCAGCAATGCGATCGGACCGGGGAGCGGATCGTACGATTCGGTTGTCGCGGCGATGGAGCGCGCGGGAATCGGGCCCGACGATCCCGTGCAGTTCACCGGGTACTCGCAGGGGGCGGGCACGGCCGCGCAACTCGCGGCCTCGGGGGAGTTCTCCACGCAGGGTCTCGTCACCTTCGGCGGCAACACCGGCCAGGTTCCGCTGCCACGCGACGTTCCCACGGTGATCGTGGAGCACACGGACGATCTGGTTGCCGCGCTCGGCGGCACCCAGGACAACACGCACGCCGTGATCGTCGAGAGGTGGGCATCACAGGGCGCCGACTTCTCGACCGCTCCGATCCTGCCGGGTCACCAGCGCCCCGGCTACATCGAGACCGCGGGGCTCATGGATGCCAGCGACGAGTCACGGCTGGTGTCGACGGCTGAGACGCTGAAGCAGTTCGGCGGTGACGGGAGGCTCGTGGCATCCGTCGCCTACACGTGCGAGCGGGTGTACCCGGAGGGTCAGCCCGACGGCGATCGCTAGCGGCGGTCCTTCATGAGGGGGCGCAGCAGGATGCTGATGAGCCAGCTGATGATGCCGAGCACCAGGGCGCCGAGCACTCCCCACCAGAAGCCGTTCACGAAGAGACCGAAACCGGCGAGCGACGAGATCCACGCCACCAGGAGCAGCAGGAGGCCGTTGACGATGAACGAGATGAGGCCGAGCGTGAGGATGTAGAGGGGGAAGGCGACGATGCGGATGAAGTTGCCGATGACACCGTTGACGATTCCGAAGACGAGCGCGACGAGCAGGTAGGTGAGCACGGTCGCGAAGGTGTCGTCCGGTGAGTAGGAGCGCACCGAGACGCCCGCGACGATGAGTGTGGTCAGCCAGAGGGCGACGGCGTTGATGATCACGCGAAGCAGGAAGGTCATGCGCACCACTATGCCGTGGGGTGGGCTCCGAGGCAACGGCAGGTCGGCGCGGGCGCGTCGAGAATAGGCTTGGCTCATGAGCGAGGAGCGACCGTGACCAACGAGCGAGTGCGACTGCGGCCCGAGATCGAATCGATCGTGCCCTACCGACAGGGGCGTACAGCAGCCGAGGATGCCTTCAAGCTCTCCTCCAACGAGAACCCCTACCCGCCGCTGCCTGCGGTGCTCGCTGCGATCACCGAGAGCAGCATCAACCGCTACCCCGAGGCCTCCGCTGCCGGAGTCCGTGGACGCGTCGCGGTCAAGTTCGGCATCTCGCCGGAGCAGGTCCAGGTGGGTGCGGGCTCCGTGTCTGTGCTCGCACAGCTCATCTCGGCGGCCAGCGCCCCCGGCGATGAGGTCGTCTACGCGTGGCGCAGCTTCGAGGCCTACCCGCTCCTCGTCGCCACCGCGGGGTCGACTAGCGTGCAGGTTCCGCTCACCGCCGACGGGCGCCACGACCTGCCCGCGATGGCCGCCGCGATCACCGACCGTACGCGCGTGGTGATCGTCTGCAGCCCCAACAACCCGACCGGCACGACCGTCACCCGCACCGAGTTCCTCGAGTTCCTCGACGCGGTCCCGCCGACCGTGCTTGTGATCCTGGACGAGGCGTACGCCGAGTTCGTCACGGATCCCGAGGCGGTTCGCGGCGAACCACTCGTGGCCGAGCATCCCAACCTCGTCGTACTGCGCACCTTCTCGAAGGCCTACGGCCTTGCGGGCCTCCGCATCGGCTACGCCGTCGGCGCGGAGTACGTGATGGATGCCGCACGCGCCGTCGCCATCCCGCTGTCGGTTACCGAGCCCGCCCAGCGGGCCGCGATCGTTTCCCTCGACAACGAGGAGGAGCTGCTCGCCCGCGTCGCCGCGCTCGCCGCGTTGAGGGAGCAGGTCGTCGAGGGACTTACCGCCCAGGGATGGGACATCCCCGTGCCCCAGGGCAACTTCGTCTGGCTGTCGACGGGGGCCCACAGCGTCGCTGCCGCTGAAGTGTTTGAGCGGCACGGGATCATCGTGCGACCACTGGGAGAGGGCATCCGCATCTCCATCGGAGAGACGGAAGCTGTGGAGAAACTCCTAAGTGCTGCCGAGGAGGTTGTCTCACTCCAACGAACGGGAGCCGCAAGGGCGGGTTAGATTAGAGCAATGGCCTACACCCCGGCGACGATTCAACTTCTCAGCCCGGAGGGGACCATCGTCACGAACGATGCGACCGAGCAGTACCTCCCGATCATCGAGAAGCTCTCCGACGAACAGCTGCGCGAGTTCCACCGCCAGATGGTGGTGATCCGCAGGTTCGACGTCGAGGCGGGCAACCTGCAGCGCCAGGGCCAGCTCGGCCTGTGGATTCCGAGCATCGGGCAGGAGGGCGCGCAGGTCGGCTCCGGCTTCGCCGCCCGCCCGCAGGACCACATCTTCCCCGCCTACCGCGAGCACGTCGTCGCGCGCATCCGCGGCGTGGAGCCGATGCGCATCATCGAGATGCTGCGCGGCCTCAGCCACGGCGGCTGGGATCCGAAGGAGAACGGCAACTTCCACCTCTACACGCTCGTCATCGGTTCGCAGACGCTGCACGCCACCGGCTACGCGATGGGCATCCAGTTCGACGGAGCCACCGCAACGGGCAACCCGGACACCGACGAGGCAGCCGTCGTCTACTTCGGCGACGGCGCATCGAGCCAGGGGGATGTCAGCGAGGCCCTGGTCTTCGCGGCGAGCTACCAGACGCCGCAGGTCTTCTTCCTACAGAACAACCACTGGGCCATCTCCGTGCCCGTCAGCCGCCAGTCGCGCAGCCCGCTCTACCTCCGCGCGTCGGGCTTCGGCATCCCGGGGGTGCAGATCGACGGCAACGACGTGCTCGCCAGCTACGCCGTCACCACGGCGAACCTCGACGTCGCCCGTTCCGGCGGCGGGCCCGGCTTCATCGAGGCCCTCACCTACCGCATCGGGGCGCACACCACGAGTGACGACCCCAGCAAGTATCGGGATGAGTCGGAGCTCGACTTCTGGGTCAAGCACGACCCGATCCCCCGCTTCGAGGCCTACCTCCGCAGCCGCGGGGAGGGCGACGCCTTCTTCGCGGAGGTCGCGCAGGAGGGCGAGGACCTGGCCGCCGACGTGCGTCGCCGCACCCTCGCGCTCGGTGGCCTGCCGAACTCGAAGATCTTCAGCAACGTGTACTCGGAGCAGCATCAGCTGATGGACGAACAGTCGGCGTGGCTCGAACGGTACGAGGCATCCTTCGAGGAGGCCGGACAGTGAGCACCGAATCCCTGAGCATGGCCAAGGCCCTCAACCTGGGGCTGCAGAAGGCGCTCGCCGACGACCCGAAGGTTCTCCTCATGGGTGAGGACATCGGTCGCCTCGGTGGTGTGTTCCGCGTGACCGAGGGGCTCCAGGCGGAGTTCGGCGACAAGCGGGTGCTCGACACTCCGCTCGCCGAGTCCGGCATCGTCGGAAGCGCCATCGGTCTCGCCATGCGCGGGTACCGGCCCGTGTGCGAGATCCAGTTCGACGGCTTCATCTTCCCCGGCTTCGACCAGATCACCTCGCAGCTGGCCAAGCTCACCTACCGTCACGAGGGCAGCCTGAGCATGCCGGTCGTGATCCGCGTGCCGTACGGCGGCCACATCGGTGCCGTCGAGCACCACCAGGAGAGCCCCGAGGCGTACTTCGCGCACACTCCCGGACTCCGCGTCGTGAGTCCCGCGAGCCCGCACGATGCCTACTGGATGATCCAGGAGGCGATCGCGTCCAACGACCCCGTGCTGTTCTTCGAACCGAAGAGCCGGTACTGGCCGAAGGGCGAGGTGGACCTCGAGAACCCCGGCATCCCGCTGCACGCCAGTCGCGTGGTGCGCACGGGCACCGAGATCACGCTGCTCGGCTACGGCCCGACGGTGTCGCTGCTGCTGCAGGCCGCGGAGCTCGCAGCCGAGGAGGGCACGAGCGCGGAGGTCATCGACCTTCGTTCGATCTCGCCCATCGACTACGCGCCCATCGTCGAGTCCGTGCAGAAGACGGGCCGCCTGGTCATCGCCCAGGAGGCTCCCGGCTTCGTCTCGGTCGGCTCCGAGATCGCGGCGACCATCGCCGAGCGCTGCTTCTACAACCTCGAGGCTCCCGTCCTGCGCGTCGCCGGCTTCGACACCCCGTTCCCTCCCGCCAAACTCGAAACGACCTACCTGCCCGATGTCGACCGCGTGCTCGAAGCTGTCGACCGCGCCATGGCGTACTAAGGAGCTTCCCCTTGTCTGAGTTTCTGCTTCCCGATGTGGGTGAGGGCCTGACCGAGGCCGAGATCGTCGCCTGGAAGGTCAAGGCCGGCGACACCGTCTCGATCAACCAGGTACTCGTGGAGATCGAGACGGCCAAGTCGCTCGTCGAACTGCCGTCCCCCTTCGAGGGAAAGGTGTCCGCGCTGCTCGTCGACGAGGGGCAGACCGTTGAGGTCGGCACCGCGATCATCTCCGTCGACGGGGATGTCCCTGCCACCCCAGCACCGGAGCCCGAGCCCGCAGCGATCATCACCGACACCGCCGCGACCGTCGCCTCGGAGGGTGCGCCCGCGGAGGACACGTCTGGCGCGGTGCTCGTCGGCTACGGCTCGGCTGGGCACGGAGTGTCCCGTCGCAAGCGCGGCGCCGGTGCACCGCCAGCGCCCGTGGTCGCCCCGCCTGCCGCGCCCGCGGCGCGGCCGTCGAGTGTTCCCGCTGCCGCGGCATCCGCCATCATCGCGAAGCCGCCGATCCGCAAGCTCGCCAAGGACCTCGGCGTGGACCTGACGACGGTGCTCGCGACCGGCCTCGCCGGCGAGATCACCCGCGACGACGTCATCCGCCAGGCGTCGCAGGCGAGCGTGTTCCGCAACATCGAGACGCCGGAGTGGGGTGCCGAGCGCGAGGAGGTCATCCCCGTCAAGGGCGTGCGCAAGGCGATCGCGACCGCGATGGCCAAGAGCGCGTTCACGGCCCCGCACGTCAGCGTCTTCGTCGACGTGGATGCCACGCGCACCATGGAGTTCGTCAAGCGCCTGAAGAACTCGCCCGACTTCGCCGGCATCCGGGTCTCCCCGCTGCTCATCGCCGCGAAGGCTGCGATCTGGGCGATCCGCCGCAACCCCTCGGTGAACTCGACGTTCACCGACAAGGAGATCACGGTCCACCACTACGTGAACCTCGGTATCGCCGCGGCGACCCCACGCGGACTTGTCGTGCCGAACGTCAAGGATGCGCACACCCTCTCGCTGAAGGATCTCGCGCTGTCGCTCGAGCAGCTCACGATCACCGCACGGGATGGCAAGTCCACCCCCGCGGACATGGCGGGAGGCACGTTCACCATCACCAACCTCGGCTCGTTCGGCATGGACACGGGAACCCCGATCCTGAACCCCGGCGAGGTGGGCATCCTCGTGCTCGGCACGATCAAGCAGAAGCCGTGGGTCGTCGACGGCGAGGTGCGTCCTCGTTTCGTCACCACGCTCGGTGGCAGCTTCGACCACCGTGTGGTTGACGGCGACGTCGTGAGCCGCTTCGTGGCCGACGTCGCGAGCGTGCTCGAGGAGCCCGCCCTGCTCCTGGACTGAACGCGTCTGCAGTTGAGTCCGGCGCAGCTGTGTTACGGTACTGATAACGAATCTCATTACCGTTCGCTTAGAAAGCACCACCATGAAGCAACTCGCCGTTCTCGCTGCCTCCGTCCTGATCCTTGCGGGATGCGCCGCTACCCCAGCCCCTGAGGCCGAGAGTGACCGCGTCACCGTCGTCGCCTCCACCAACGTCTACGGCAACATCGCTTCCGCCGTCGGCCGCGAGCACCTCGACGTGACCAACATCATCTACAGCCCCTCGCAGGACCCGCACAGCTACGAGGCCTCCGCCCGAGACCGCAAGGCGGTGGATGACGCGGACCTCGTGATCCTCAACGGTGGTGGCTACGACACCTTCATGGAGACCCTGGTCGAGGCATCCGCCACGTCCGCCCCGGTGATCAACGCGGTGGAGGTCTCCGGCCTGCTGCCCGCGGATGCCGCGGAAGACGATGACCACGCCGAGGGCGAGGACGACCACGATCACATCGAGGGCTTCAACGAGCACGTCTGGTACAGCCTCACCGCCATGGGCCGTCTCGCCGACCAGATCGCCACCGACCTCGGCACGATCGACCCCGACAATGCGAGCACCTACGCCGCGAACGCCCAGGAGTTCGTGAACCAGATCGGGATCCTCCAGGACAAGGCGGAGAGCCTCATCCCCAAGGCAGCGGGTCGCAGCGTCGCCCTCACCGAGCCGGTTCCCGGGTACCTCATCGACACGATCGGTCTCGTCAACGCCACCCCAGAGGCCTTCACCGAGGCGATCGAGGAGGGGTCGGATGTGCCGCCGCTCGCTCTTCAGGAGACGCTCGACCTCATCACCTCGAAGTCGGTGATCATGCTCGGCTACAACGAGCAGACCTCGAGCCCCGAGACCGAGAAGCTGCGGGATGCCGCGGAGGATGCCGACATCAACGTCGCCTCCTTCACCGAAACACTGCCCGACGGTTACGACTACATCTCGTGGATGAGCCGGGTCAACATCGCGCAGATCGAGGAAGCACTCATCTAGTGGCCACTCCCGCACTCGAGATCCACGAGGGCGCGCTCAGCTTCGGCGGGCGCGCCCTGTGGCGTGCGCTCGACCTGTCGGTCGCGCCGGGGGAGTTCCTTGCGGTGCTCGGCGCCAACGGGTCGGGCAAGACGAGCCTGCTCCGCACCATCCTCGGCCAGCAGCCGCTGGACTCGGGAACGATCTCGGTGGGCGGAGCACCCGTTCGGCGCGGTGACCGGCGCATCGGGTACATTCCGCAGCAGCGCATCGTGGCACCGGGAACGCCGCTGCGCGGCCGCGATCTCGTCACGCTCGGGGTCAACGGGCACCGCTTCGGCCTGCCGATCACCTCGGCCGCGGATCGCGCACGCGTGGATGCCGCGATCGCCGCCGTCGGGGCGACCGAGTACGCCGAGCAGCCGATGGGCACACTGAGCGGCGGGGAACAGCAACGACTGCGGGTCGCGCAGGCCACGGCATCCGACCCGCTCCTGCTTCTCGCGGACGAGCCGCTCACGAGTCTCGACCTCGCGCACCAGCGAGGGGTGGCCGAGCTCATCGATGAGCAGCGCAGGGAGAACGACACCGCCGTCGTCTTCGTCACGCACGATGTGAACCCGGTGCTCGGCATGGTCGATCGTGTGCTGTACCTCGCGCAGGGCCGTTTCACGGTGGGTACGCCCGACGAGGTGCTGCGCTCCGAGGTGCTGAGTGACCTCTACGGCACGCCCGTCGAGGTGCTGCGGCGCGAGGGGCGAGTGTTCGTCGCCGGCGCAACGGATGTGGGGCACCACTGATGATCTTCGACTTCAGCGACTACGGCGAGCTGCTTGTGCTCGTGCAGGCCTCCGTCTACGCGGGCGCGGTGCTCGGCATCGCGGGCGGCCTCATCGGTGTTTTCGTCATGCAGCGCGACATGGCCTTCGCCGTGCACGGCATCAGCGAGCTCTCGTTCGCGGGTGCGGCAGCTGCCCTGCTCCTGGGGGCGAATGTGGTGCTCGGCTCGGTGGTCGGCTCGCTCGTGGCGGCCGGGATCATCGGACTACTCGGGGCCCGGGCGCGGGACCGCAACTCGATCATCGGGGTGCTCATGCCGTTCGGCCTGGGCCTCGGCATCCTCTTCCTCGCCCTCTACCCCGGACGCAGCGGCAATAAGTTCGGCCTGCTCACCGGCCAGATCGTGTCCGTCGACTTCCCGCAGCTGGGGCTGCTCATCGGCATCTCGATCGCGGTACTCGCGGTGCTCCTGGTGATCTGGCGGCCGCTGACCTTCGACAGCCTCGATCCCGATGTCGCCGCCGCACGCGGTGTGCCGTCGCGCGCGCTGAGCTTCACGTTCATGCTGTTGCTCGGGCTGACGATCGCGGTCTCGGTGCAGGTGATCGGTGCGCTGCTCGTGCTCGCCCTGCTCGTGACGCCCGCCGCTGCAGCGCTGCGTGTCTCGTCGTCGCCCATCCTCGTGCCCGTGCTCAGCATGGTGTTCGGGTTCGTGTCCGCGGTCGGCGGCATCCTCATCGCGATCGGCAGTTCGCTGCCGATCAGTCCCTTCATCACGACCATCTCGTTCGCGATCTATTTGATCTGCCGAGTGATCGGCGCGCGGCGAGTGCCCAAACGTAAGGTGGAAGCATGGCGGTGAAGCGCAACACCTGGCAACGCGAGGCGGTTCGCGAAGCGCTCGGCGAGTCCGAGGCGTTCGTGAGCGCGCAGGCGTTGCACTCCGCGCTGCGGGAGAGCGGGTCATCCATTGGACTGGCCACCGTGTACCGCGCGCTCGCCGACCTCGCGACCGAGGGCGAGGCCGACTCGCTGCAGCAGGAGGGTGAGAGCCTCTACCGCGCCTGCACGCCGGGCACGCATCACCACCACCTGATCTGCCGCAACTGTGGTCTCACCGTGGAGATCGAGGCGGATGCCGTCGAGGAGTGGGCGCGCACGGTCGCGGCCGAGCACGGCTTCACACAGCCGAACCACGTCGTGGACGTGTTCGGTCTTTGCGCGAACTGCTCGCGCTAGGTCTTCTCTGTGCCGCGCGCTCGCCAGGCCTTGATGGCGAGCTGCGTTGCGGCAAACAGCACGAGTGCCGCGAAGAGGATGTGCGAGACGATCGTGGGCATCAGGTGTGCCACGACCACGCCGGGGTAGGAGGCGAGAGCCGCAGCGGCGCCCAGGATCAGCCCGTCGAGGGGCTTCACGAGACGCGCGCGGGTGTTCGCGATCGTGCCCGTGATCGACGTTGGGATCATCGCCAGCAGCGAGGTGCCCTTGGCGATGAGCTCGCTCACCCCGAAGAGACCGACGAGGGCAGGCACGATGATCACGCCGCCGCCGATGCCGAACAAGCCCGAGGCGACGCCCACGACGAGTCCGAGCCCGATAAGGCCGGCGATCGACCAGAAGCCGAACTCGATGGATGCGTCGGACTCCGGTGAGGCGAAGAGCATGCGAGCCGCCACGAGCACGAGCAGCACCACGAACATCCATCGCAGCCAGCCGAGGGACAGCTGACGCAGGAGACGGGTACCGATGAGCGCACCCACGATTCCGCCGACCGCCACGAGCGCACCGGCGAGCAGATCGACGTGTCCCTCGATGCCGTAGGTGATCGCCCCGACGATGGCCGCGGGCAGCACTCCCGCGAGGGAGAGCGCGGCTGCTCGACGCTGGTCGAGCCCGATCAGGAGGATCAGCAGGGGCACCATGAGGATGCCGCCGCCGATGCCGAACGTGCCCGACAGGAATCCTCCCAGGATGCCAACGCCAACGAGCGAGAGGATGCGCCGAGTCATCGCACCAGCGTAACCGTCACGCCGGGCCTGCTTGAGCGGCTGCGGCGCTATCGGCGGTCGCGTCGCGCTGCGAACGCCATCGCGAGCATGCTGAGCTTGGCGCGCGACAGCGATTCACCCTGCACGACGTCGCGGATCGTCCGCAGCGCGTAGGCGGGGCCCTGCACGAGGAACGTCGTCACGACACTCTCCTCCCAGGCGGCCAGTTCGTCGCGGATCTTCTCGGGCGGGCCGACGAGCGCGAGCTCCTCGACGAGCTTCGTCGGCACGGCCGCGATCGCCTCCTTCTTCTTGCCCGCCAGGTACAGCTCCTGGATCACGTCGCTCTCGGCCGAGTACCCGAGACGATCGATCACGTCGCGGTGGAAGTTGGCGCCCTTCGCCCCCATGCCCCCGATGTACAGGGCGAGCATCGGTCGCACGAGGTCGGCAGCCGCCTCCACGTCGGGGTGCGGAACGACGGGCATCGGCAGCACGACCTCGAACTGCTCGCGCGGGCTCAGCTCTGGCGAGCGCAGGGCGAAACCGGCCTCGAGGTTGGTGTGTGCCTCGTCCAGCGCGTTGCGGGACAGCAGGAACGGGATCCACCCGTCGGCGATCTCGGCTGCCAGTGCGACGTTCTTCGGTCCCTCCGCCGCGAGGTAGATGGGCAGGTCGGCGCGGAGCGGGTGAACAGTGGACTTGAGCGGTTTGCCCAGGTTCGTGGCATCCGCACCCGTGTAGGGGAGGGGATAGTGGGGGCCTGTGGATGTCACGGGCTCCTGCCGCGCAAGCACCTCACGCACGATCCCGATGTACTCCCGCGTGCGCGCGAGTGGCTTGGGGTAGGGCTGGCCGTACCATCCCTCGACGACCTGCGGACCGGAGGCACCAAGACCCAGGATGAAACGGCCACCCGACAGGTGATCGAGGGTGATCGCGGCCATCGCCGCCGCTGCCGGGGGCCGCGCGGAGAGCTGCGCGATCGCGGTGCCGAGCTTGATGCGCTTCGTGCGCGAACCCCACCAGGCCAGCGGGGTGAGGGCGTCGGAGCCGTAGGCCTCGCTGGTCCAAACGGACTCGTAGCCGAGGCGCTCGGCTGTGCGGATGGCCTTGAGCGCGTCCTTCGGGGGGCCGGCGCTCCAGTACCCCGTCGAGTAGCCGATGCGCATGGTGCCTCCGTTGGTTGCAGCGTGGGTTCCAGCGTAATCGGGGGCGGGTTTCGATAACGCCGGGCTGCGCCGCGGCTACTCAACCCACAGATGCCCCGAATGCGCGGCCCTCCGCTGGTTGAGTAGCGCCGCAGGCACCCTCCGCAGGCACCCTCTGCTGGTTGAGTAGCGCCGCAGGCGCGTATCGAAACTTCACCCACGCGCAGCACAGGCCACCTACGGCGCGGGCTCCTCCAGCGTGCCGCTCTCCTGGAACTCCTCCCAGCCGACCTCGCCCTCGGGGTCGGTCATCTCGCCGTCGGTCGTCGGCATGCTCTGGCTGTCGAACTGGCCGTCATCGGCGGTCGGATCTGCCGTCGTACCCTCGATCTCGATCTCGACCTCGGCCTTGTCGTGGTGGTCACGCTCGTCGTGCATCTCAGTCCTCACGCGGTTCGTCGTCGAGGGGAACCTCGAGCGACTGCTCGATCACGTCCGCCTCGTTGGCGTCGACGCTATCGCTGATCCCGGGGTTCGGCGCTGTGTCGGCCGGCGCCTCGGGGTCGAGGGTCGACGGGATCTCGAGGCGCGACTGCTCGAGCGCATCGGCTTCGGGCACGGCATCCTCGGCGCTGCCGCCGAGATCGGTGCGATCCGGGTTGTCGAACAGTGGATCACTGGTCATGATGCATCCCTTCGGTTCATGGGGTGTCGCTCGCGACTAGCCCTTGTGCGCGTTCTTGGAGTTGTCGCCGTCGGGGCCGAAGTTCTCCGCCTCGTAGGCGCCGTAGCCGTCCGCTGTCTCCTCGGTTTCGGCCACCTCCTCGGACTTCGTCGGCTTGGTGGTCTCGTCGTTCTTCGCGTCAGACATGATTGCCCCTTCCTGTCTCCACGGTGCGCCCTGCCGGGGAGGGGGTCAACCACTACCGCGAGACGGCCGAGTGCGCTAGCGCGACGTCAGGACTTGGTGCGGCGGCCCATCCGTGCGGCGAGGAAGGCTGCGGCGCCGAGGCCGAGCAACCCGAAGCCGAGTAGCACGGCAGCCGTGGCATCCGCGGGCCCTGTCGCGGCGAGTGCAGCCGTGCGCACGACGCTCAGGGTGTCGCTGAACGACCGGCCGGACTCGAGCCCTACGCCGTGGACCGTGTGCGACCCAGCGGCGGCGCTTGCCGGAATCGTCACTGTCGAGCTGAAGTCTCCGGATGCATCGGCCACCGCCGTGCCGAGCTGAAGCGTCACGCCTCCGAGCCGCAGCTCCAAGCGCACGGTCTCGCCCGGGTGGAACCCGGACCCCGTGACGTCCACGGCGTCGCCCGGCGCGGCCTCATCCACCGACGCGGTCACGTGGAAGGCGGACTGCACTGCCGTGGTCGTGAGGGCGGTCAGGTTTGCGACCCCCTGCTCATTCGGGTGGAGAGCGCCAAGTTTGACGCACACGTAGGCGTCCGCCTCCGGCAGGTAGCCGCTCTCGCACGTGGACGAGTCGAGGTTCACGTAGGCGGTGAGTCCCCAGATCCACGGGTCGTCCGAGCACAGCGTGTTGTTCGCGGAGGAGGCCCAGCTGGAGACGAAGTGGAACCCGTGGGCTTCGGCCTGGCTCTGGAGTGTGGCATCCAGTGCGCCCTCGACGGTGTTGATGAACTCGATGTCGGTGCCGGAGAACGGCACGGCGTTGTCGTTGTCCATCGACGAGAAGCACGCGTCGGTGGCGTTCGCCGGGGCGATCTGCGGGTAGCCCACCACGAACACCTGTGCGTTGGGGGCCAGCTGTTTCACGGCGTCGAACGTGCTCTGGATGCGCGGCTCCACGTCTCCCGAGAGGCGGGTGAAGAGGTCGGCACCGAGGTACGTGGTGTCGTTGCCGAAGTAGTCGGCGCAGTTCGTGACATCCGCCCCCACCTCGTAGTAGAGGTAGAGCGGCACGCTGCCGGAGTCGACGTCCTCCCGGATGCACGCCGTGGCGATGTCCGCGAAGCCGAGGTCGTTGCCGCCGATCGCCAGCGTCACGATGTCGGTGTCGGCGCTCAGGCCAGCGATTTGGAGCTCGGGCGCGGTCATGCCCGAGAGCGTCACCTGAAGTTGGTCGCCCGCTGGCAGCTCGGGCAGTGGGTCCGAGCTCACCGGAATCGGGAAGCTCGCGCCGCTCGGATAACCGAGGTTCGCACTGATCGCGCCACTGCACGTCTGGTCGGTGAGGTCGAGCTTCAAGGCGGATGCCACGTTGTGCGGGTAGTTCGCGTCCGCCTGGTAGCACCCGTTGGGGTCGCCCGCGAACGGGCTCGCGCTGGAGTAGGGCGTGAGGCCGAAGCCGGCGGAGTAGGAGTCTCCGAGGGATACGTACTCGAGGCCGTCGAGCTCACCCGGTGCTGCGGCGGTGGCTGGCACCGCTCCAACGACGGCGAGGCTTGCGAGGGCGAGCAGGGATACCCAGGATGCGCGGCGCATGCTCGAAGGCTAGCGAGTTACTCGGGCGAGCCGCCAGAGTCGGCCGTGTACTCGTCATCCGTGGCGGGCTCGTCGGAGTCGACGACGATGGGCGGCGTCCACTCCTCCGTGGCCTCGTCGCTGGTTCCGTCGGTCTGGTTGTCGGCCGGGCGCGGCTTGTCATCCACGGTGGTCGTCGCCTCCGAAGTCGTGCGCCTCGAACGCGCGGTGGTGGTCGGCTGGCTCCTCGTGGTGTTCCGGCTCGCTGAAGTTGCTCAGGGGCGCCTCCGCGGCGGGCACGGGAGCCACCCAGTACTCGGGGCCTGCGTTGAACGTGGTGGGTGTGGCATCCATCTCGATCCTCCTCGATCGTGTGGCTTTCACCACAGGATGCTCCTGCCGCGCACGGAAACGTAGGGCTTGATTCCGTGCCGTCAACGCGCTAGCTGGTGCGGGTGCGACGTACGCTCGAAGCATGACGCCTCCTCTGGTCAGAGTCGTGCGCGGTGACATCACGCAGCAGGCCGTGGACGCCATCGTCAACGCCGCCAGCCCGCAGATGCGCGGCGGCGGGGGAGTGGATGGCGCGATCCACCGCGCCGCGGGGCCCGGGCTGCTCCGCGAGAACATCGAGCGCTTCCCGCACGGCCTTCCGGTGGGCGGCGCCGGGTGGACGACGGCGCACGAGCTGCCGGCGAGCTGGGTCATCCACACGGTCGGGCCAGTGTACGGACGCGGGAGCCGCAGCCAGTTGGTCGACGCGTACGCGAACTCGCTGCGGGTGGCGGACGAGCTGGGCGCCGAGACGGTCGCGTTCCCCCTGGTGAGCGCAGGGGTGTACGGCTGGCCGCGGGTCGACGCGATCCATGCGGGGTTCGATGGGATCGCGGCATCCGGAACCTCGGTGCGCGAGGTGATCCTCGTGACGCCGACCGAGGAGGCGACGCACGAGGTCGAGGCCGCGCTCTGGCGAGTGACGCCGCTGCGCATCCTGCAGTCGATGCGGGTGCTGCACGAGCGCGGCATCGAGAACGCACGGCTCACCGCGGGGATGAGCCCCTCGGGAATGTACTGGCGCGGCAGTGTGTGGCTCGGCGACCGCGAAGTGGTCGGCTACACGACCGGCAACGGACCCGATGTGGCGGGCATGGATGTCACGGCCGCCACCACCCCGGATGCGCTCGCCGACCACCTCCTCGCGCTCCACCCCGACCTCACGCCCGAGCGCGACCCGGCCTACACGCAGTGGTACCGCGAACTCCTCGCTCTAGTGGAGGAGAGGTACGCACTCCCCATCGCGTTCGCG
The DNA here is from genome assembly GCF_013410945.1 of Leifsonia sp. AK011. NCBI lineage: Bacteria > Bacillati > Actinomycetota > Actinomycetes > Micrococcales > Microbacteriaceae > Leifsonia > Leifsonia sp. AK011. Next base: position 517,353 of record NZ_JACCCH010000001.1, read on the forward strand.
GACTACTTCGATGCGACGGACGGCTGGGAGGTCGGGTGGGGCAGCGGTGTGCGGCATCCGCACCCGCCGGAGTGACGGTCGAGAGTGCAGCTCTAGCCACCAGACTCGGCAGGGACTAGGCGCAACTGCGTTCTCGAGCGCTACGCCTCGAGGTCGAACTCGGCGGCGGGCGAGAGGATGCCGTTGGCCTGCACGGTCACGGAGTGGCGGCCCGGGTAGTACGTGCGCGTCGTGATGGGCCGGAATGAGTGTGTCTTTCCCACGAACACGCTCTCACCGGGCGCGAGCCGGCGTGACGCGAGCTTGAAGGTCTTGGGGCTGAGCATCCCGTTCGCCCGCACGAACGCGATCGAGTAGTCGATCGCCACGATGGCTTCGCTGTCGCCGTTGTTGGTGACCACCGCTGAGAACTCGATGGTCCCACCTGCCGGCACCGATGCAGTGGAGACTGTCGGGCGAGCCACCTCCAACCCGTCGCCGGTGTAGCCGAGCAACGCGAGCGCCTGAGGGTCGGCTTTCTTAACGAGGGTGCGGAGGCCGTGTCGGATAACCCAGGGCGTGTTCGCGTCCGGGCTGTCGCGCCATCCCCGCGCGACCTCCGCGACGAGGGCCGGATCGGTTCGGCTGAGGTCGTTGAGGTGGTTGGCTGTCGACCGGCGCACGTAGTCCTCCGGATCGCGATAGCTGGCGTCGATGATCGCTCGCGTGGCACCCGGATGGGCGATGAGCCACGGAACGCGCCGCGCCCAGGGGAGGTAGGAGCGGGATCCTTCCGTCGCGAGCCTGCGCACGTGCTCGTTGTCGTGAGCCGTCCAGCCGCGCATGATGTCGAGCGCGCGTTCCGGGCGGGCATTGAGGAGGTCGCGGATCGCGAACTCGCTACTGAGGCCGACCGTCAACCGTGCGAGCAGTTCCATCCCGGCATCGAAGTCCGAGTCCGAGCCGCTCTCGAGTGCACGTGCCGATACGAACTCGGTCGTCGGCCAGATCATCCAACCAGCGAACCGCGGTTCTTCGAGTACGTCGAGCACGATCTGTTCTGCCGTCGCGAACCCCTCCGGAACGTCCCGAAGCAGTGCGTCGCGAACGATGTCCACGCGGTCTCGCAGTCGCTTCCCCTCGACCGCGTTCGCCGCCTCCGCGAGAGAGGACAGCTGCAGCCGCGGCGCCACCGAAGTGAGCGACTCCCGCAACCGCGCTATCACCGTCGGGTTGATCAACTCATCCATCGTTCCCACAGGGCCATCTTGTCCTCCACCCACGACGTCCGCGGTCGGAGCGCTGACGGGAGCTGCCCGGCCGTGCACCGGTTTCGCCTGGTGTGCAAACTGCCTGCTGCCAGGACAGGGACCGGCCTGTCCCTCCGGTAACGTGAGCTGCAATCGGGTCTTCCGTGCCCTGAGCTGGAGACAATCGCGACATGACCTGGAACCCGCTGCGACTCACCCAGAAGCGGTGGAAGGCCGTCTACATCGTGGGCGGATATCTGGTGATCTTCGTGATCAACGTTCTGCTCCCTCAGGGTGGCGGACTGGCCATCATCACGCTGATTCTGGATGTCGCGTGGATATACGGAGGCACCCGCATCTTCCGCGGCGCCGGCGAGCTGGTTCAACCACCGCGGCCTTGGTGGCGGATGACTGCCCGCCCGCGCGCCGGCTTCGTGCTCGGCATCCTCGTTTTCGCGCCAGCTGTGGCCGCCTACATCGCGCTCGTCGCGACCGAGCCTCTTGTGCCCGCGTGGTGGCTGCTCATGCTGGAGAACGTGGTGTGGGCCGCTCTCTACGTTTCGTCGTCGGTGCGCCTCACGCGCGGTGCGGCGCCCGAGGCTACGCCAGCTAGCTCTCGTCCGTAGCGCCGGTCTCTAGCGGAGATGGCTCGGGGATGGTTTCAAACCGCGCCCGAGCAACCGCAACCCACACCAGACTGCACAGCAGTCCGTGCCCAGCTAGAAGAAAGTAGACGGCGTTCGCCATGTCGGGGGTCGCAAGCGACATGGACAGAAAGAGTCCGCCGACCAGAAGCAGCGGCGTCAGCAGAATCGAGACACCCCACGCGGTGAGTCCGCGTCGCACCGGCGACGTCGCGTGAGCCAAGCGGAACGCGCCCCACGCGGCAACACCGAGCACGGGAATGGCGGCGAGGGATGTCGCGGCCCACACGAACGGAGCGCGTGCGGGTTCGTCGTACATCTGGGACTGCTGCGTCGCCCAGAGTCCGAGAGTGCCGGTACTGACCGCGTAGGCGAGCGCCGCGCCAACGAAGAACCCGACGATGCCCAGGGCCAGGAGCGCCCGCTTGTTGGTGATCACCGCTCAATACTTGCAGCATCAGCCATGCTACAAGTGCTCGTTCAGGTCTCTCCCCCGATCGAGAACTCAGTTTGCAGCAGTTGCCGAGTCTCTGACTAGACGCAAGTGCACTCTCGCCCGCGCATCCCTACTTCCTGCGCTCCGGAGCGTTGTGCCCGGGCCCCGACCGGAACGCTTCCGACACCACAGCACCAACCTGCACACCAATCACGAGCCCAAGCACCGTCGACACGGTCGTGAGGAGAAGGTCCTCGCTCCCGGCCGAGTCAGACGCCAACCCGCTCACGGCGATGAGCCCCAGCGACCCCGGCACCAGCAGCCAAAACACCGGCCGGAACGTCACGATCGCCGGCAGACTCGGCCAACCGCGTTCGACGAGCCGCAACCCGGCAAGCAGCACCGCAGAGGTGAGCCCGGCCGCGAATCCGGCTCCGAGCACTGGCGTGAGGAACACCGACCCGGCGTAGGCAAGCACCAGCACAGCCGTGATCACGAGTGTCACCGGGATAGTCGCGGAGAGGAAGAGACCGACTCCGATTGCGAGCAACGCGACGGCGGGCCATCCGAAGATTGGATCCACGAACTCCGCAGCCAGTCCGGACCCGTCGCCCATGATCACTGCGGTCTCTTCGAGTCGCCCGCCGAGAATGCCGACCCCCGCCACCGATCCCGCGGCGAGCAACGTCCACACTGTCAGCCCCGCGACGAGCCGACCGCCTCCCGAGACAACGTCGCCCGCGCTCACCTCGATCAACGCGTTGGTTACAGCAGCGCCCGGAATCAGGATGACGAGCGGCGCTGCGATCGCGAAGAACGGAATCTCCGCAATCCCGAAAACCACCGCGGTGAGCCCGACAAGCAGCGCGATCAACAGGGCCAGGAAGAACGGGAGGATCGCGGCGATACGCGGGTACCGTCCAGCGACAGTCAGGATGGCACCCACCAGAACACCGAGCAGAAAGTCGAGCCCCACCGCCCACCACGGGTTGCCGAGCACGACCGCGATGCCCCCAGAGATGAGCCCGCTCCCGAACAGCGACAGCCAGAACGGATACCGCGGATGCATCGTGTAAACCCGGTCGAGCCCCTCCTGAAGCTCGTGCCAGGGCATTCCGCTCTCCGCCTCCGCCGCGAGCTTGCCCACGATGCCCACCTGTTCGAACGTGAACGACGTCCCCGTGGATGCCAGCACTCGCGTGCGGTCGCCATCATCCACGAACACGCCCGTGGGTAGCGCGCCCACAGTGAACTCGGCGGAATTGCTGCGTGCTACTGCCTTCGCAATGCGCGACACGTCGGTGACGGCGTAGCCAGCGTCGAGCAGCGCGATACCGAGGCGACCGATGGCCTCAACCTCTTCGTCGGGTGCCGGCTCAGCCATTAGAACGAACTGTGTAGCCATCCTTGGTCATTGGGTCCAGAGGTCGTCGGTTGAACCGCCCATAGGGACTCCCAGCGCGGTCTCGATCGCGTTCTTGTAGACGTTCTCATCGGGAAGAGTGACGTTATTGAACGCTTCCTGAACTTTGTACACGGTCGTTGAATGGTGCGCGTCAGCTTTCAGCGGAAGTGGTTGCCCGTTGATTGCTGGTTCAAAAAGGTTGAGATCGTAGGGGAGAAAAGTTATCGACGCTGGCTGTAACGCGTACTTGACCAGCCCAGATGCCCCACCAAGCCTGCGCATGATTCGGTCGTAGATAGGGGTTGGGCACACGAAAAAGAGCCCTTTTCTGCAAAGTTCCTCGCGTTGCAGAATCTGCCCCTTATAGATCAACTGAGGTAGAATTCGCTTGTTCACATTCTCCCAGTTCAGCCCAACTGTGGATTGAACTATGTCGCGAGTCTCAGTTAAAAGGGCGGCGCGACTAGCGCGGTAGTTTCCCGTCGTGTCGATCGTTTGCACTTCAATTGCGACGAACTCAACGAGAGCACCCTCTTTGTCCAGAAGTGCCAGGATCCAGTCCACGAAGTAAGAGTTGATTCCGTCCTTCTGTGGCAGCCTGAGTTCGCCACCCCAACGCTTACCGAAGACGGCAACGACCGCTTCGCCATTAGTTTGGGCGTGCTCAACGGCGGTGCGCCCCGGCTGTAGCGAGAGACCCGGGCTGAAGGCGCGGTCCGCAACGTCGCGCAGTATGCGGTAGTCCTCAGCGTAGAGGCGAACAGGGCAACAAATGACAGGCGGGGATGTGACTGGCTTTACGGTGCAGACACCAGATACCACACCGTCGCTCAACCGCTTCTCGCAGCGGTCGTCCAAGAACGGACAGTGCGATTCGTGAGCAGCGACGAGCGCAGCTTGGGACGTGTCGGCGGCTCGGAAGCCGAAAAGCTCGTAGACCGTCCCAGCCATCAAATCACCCGGGTCAACGCGTCAGTCTTCGCACCTAGGGCCGCTGAAATGGACTGGCCAACGGCTGCGCCGAGGAGGGGTGGAACGGCATTCCCGACTTGCTCGTACTGATCCACACGCGAGCCGGTGAACTGATAAGCGTCAGGGAAGGATTGGATTCGCGCGGCTTCGCGGACGGTGAATGCGCGGTCCTGGTCGTAGTGGAAATAGGCACCCCAGTGCGGATCGCATTTCGTGAGAATTGTCGATGCGAGCCCATCAGGATGCACTCGACCGTAGCGCTTGGTGTGGTCCGTTCGGCGAGCGCTCTGCATGCCTTTGGGGAGGAGGTCGAAGGGTATGTCAGTCCAATTGCCACCTTGGGGGATATGGGCGAGACGTTCAAGATTCACCGTAGAGAGCCGTGCGGCCTCGTGGTTGAAGACCCCAGGGCTACCCGCTCGGAGAGCTCTCTGGTAGTCGTTAGTAGGAGCGGTAGCGTACGCCTTCACTCGAGCCCCAAGCTCGCCGTTTTCGAGTCGGGGGAGATCACTAATTGCGTCCGAAACTGTGGTGTGGGGAGGTAACTCGACTGACCTTGGCAGAGCTACCAGTTGTCGTCCTCCGAACCGGGATGTGAAGTTCACTCTCATCGGCGCGTGACGATAAGGAACAGGAAACGCGGGTTGCACACCGTTGCCCTTTTGAACCGCGAGGACGATAGTCCGCCAACGGGTCTGTGGTACTCCAAAGTGCGGCGCATAGAGAATTTGGACGTCCGCCGAATAGTCGAGATCCTCCAACGACTGGAGTATTGCAGACAAGGTAGCGCCGTTCTGGAACGACACCAGACCAGGGACGTTCTCGATCAAGACGGCGCGTGGACGGAACTCTTCAACAAACCGCAGGAACTCCCTAAATAGATGGTTCCGTCGGTCCTCGGTCGATCTCAACGGTGCATTGATGGAGAAACCCTGGCAGGGTGGGCCACCTGCGATGAGGTCGAGTTCGCCCGGGCGGAGTCCTAGATCCCGGCGAACGGCTCCAGCGTCCACCCATCGGATATCTCGTGAGTCGACCGTTGTCTCTGAATGGTTAAGTGCGTAGGTGGCCGCATAGGTCGGGACGAGTTCGTTCGCGTAGAGAGTCCGGAAGCCTGCCTCGCGAAGCCCTTCGGAGAGGCCGCCCGCCCCCGCAAACAAGTCGATTGAGGTGAGACCTGCCATTGGCTCGCGTTCCATTTCTCGAGATTACGTGATCGGCAGGAGGCCATCACGCTCAGTCACGAGTGTGTCCCAGTTGTTGCTAGTGCCTCCATGACCGACGTTAGTCGTGGCTTGTGACACTGGACCTTGGAACAGCGGACATAGCCTCGGCACATTTTGAGAGAGATGCAGCCGGGAGCAACGCCGTCTAGTGATAGCTTCTCACTTGGCTCGGTCGCCATGGTGACGCGCAAGCGAAGCCTTTGTATATATCGCAGCGATGCTGTCGCGCTCGGCGTGACCTCAGCCCCTACTCCAAGGAGCACGAATGAATAGTGGACGCCTCTCCGGGCCCCACACTGACGAAGGTCAGGGGCGGCCGAGCCCTAAATCTGTGCATCAACTCAAGGCGGGCCTCGAGCATCGCGTGAAGCGCACCTATCGCGCGCGCCTTGAGACAGCTCGGCGGCTGGAGACTCGAGGAGTGCTCTGGAACGCAGTGTTAGTGACTTCTGCCGTCGTGCTGGCCATAAATGGTGTGATTCAGATCATCGCCCCGGAGATATTCGGCAGTCGCGGTGCAACTATGTTCGCGGTGGTGAGCATCCTCACACTCGTGAACTCGCTCCTAGTCGCGAGCGCGAACTACCCAGTAAGGGCATTGCAGTACTTCAGGGCGTATAGGGACCTACAGAGGTTCTGGGCCGAGCTTGACTCGACGAGTGTCAGGCGCATGCCTGACTTGGCCAACTGGGAGGCTCGCTATCAGCGTCTCCTGGATGAAGTGCCAAACCATACTCAGGCGGACTTTAGGGTTGCCTTCCCGCCGCGACTTCGGGCGTACTGGGCGTGGAAAGACCGAAGGGCGCGATCCCGGCTCGGCGCTCGGGGCAGCTCACGTCCCCCGTACGTAGCCACCGAATCCCACGAGCTTCTCCTCCTGGGACCCTGGGCCTTCGCTAGACTCCGTGTCCTTAGCAGCTGGGCATTCACCTACCTCCCTCTAGCGCTCGCAGTCCTCGTAGCTCTCACGCTGATCCCGACAGTCCGATGGTTCCTCAGTGAATGAGGCCGATGCGAAGAGAGCAGTGTTTGTCAACCTGACGGCCCCTGAGAGCCTCATAGAGATGGCTCGGAAAGAGGCTGCGAGGAGCCATGCACGAGGGCGTGACGGCCAGTCGCCGACCAGATTCGCGCGTGACTTGCCGAGCTACGTCGAGAAGCTAAGCTCTGAGTTGCAAGCCGGCGAATATCGATTCATCGCCTACCGGCAGGTTCTTGCCTCTAAAGGTGCTGGCAAGGTCCCGCGGGTGATATCGGTCCCATCTGCACGGGATCGGGCTCCACTCAAGGCGATTCTGAGGTATCTGCACCGCCTGGTCCCTGAATCACAGCCCTCTCTCGCGCAGCAGGTAATCCGCGACTTGATCGCTGCAATCGACACACGGAGCTTCAAGCACTTCGTACGTGTAGACGTCGAAGACTTCTATCCGTCGATCTCCCACGATTCTGCCGTCGCAGCAATAGACCGGTTCGTCGACTTAGACGAGGTGAGAAAGATCCTGCACTCTGCAATATCTACTCCGACGCTCAAACACAATGCGACCTCGAGGGGAGCGCGTTCGACGAGAGGCGTCCCCCAAGGACTGTCTATCTCCAATTCGGTGGCGGAACTTGTGATGCAAGATTTCGATGCCAAGTGGAAATCACGCACGGATCTGGCCTACTTCCGTTACGTGGACGACATCCTGGTCCTGACTCGTCGCCGCAAACACCGTTTGGTGTTCAAAGAAATCAAAGACGACCTAAACCTGCTTGGCCTCCGCTGCCACGAGCTGGCAGTTGCCGGCTCCAAGAGCACTTGGGGAACCTTGGAGCTTCCGGTCGACTATCTCGGATACTCAGTTTCGGCGGGGTCGATCTCAGTCCGGGACGAGACTGTTAGTCGCCTGAAGGAGAAGATCGCCCAACGATTCTTGCGGTACCGACGCGCGCTCTCAGATCGCCCGATTGCCCTTTCCGCTGAAGAATGGCAGGCAAGTTGCGAAGTCCGGCTGCGATGGTACTTGGACCTGACGATTGCCGGCTGTGTTCTGGATGAACACCGAAGAGGTTGGATTCACTACTTCGCGCTAATGAATGATTTCAAGCTCCTGCGGGAGCTCGACTATTTCGTGGTCCGAAAAGCCGCCACAACCGTGGGCCTCAAGCCGAAGTCGTTCGTAAAAGCCTTCCGACGCGCGGCTCGGTCTAGATCCGACCGCTCTGGATACGTTCCCAACTTCGATCTCTACACATCTGATCAACAGCGGGATGTGCTCCGAGACATCTTCCTCTTCCCTGAAGAACAGATCTTGGCTAGTTCAGACGAGGCTGTCGCCGAGTGGTTTTATCGTCGCCTCCGTCGCGAGATCGACGCCCTCGAGACTGATCTCGCGATTGCTTACTAGGAGCTCTTCGCGTACCCTAGACAGGTTGCGCATCCGCGCACACACGTGTGCCTCCCATGTAAGTCCGGGAAGCAGGCACGCCGACAAGTGATCTTGGGTGAAGCATCCGTTCAATACGGAAGCGTCACGGTAACCAGAACAGGAGTACAACCATGGCAGCAGTCTGCCAGGTGACCGGAGCCGTTCCCGGCTTTGGGCACAACATCTCGCACTCGCACCGACGCACCAAGCGTCGTTTCGACCCGAACATCCAGAAGAAGACCTACTACGTGCCTTCGCTGCGCCGTAACGTCACGCTGACGCTGTCCGCCAAGGGCATCAAGGTGATCGACGCTCGTGGCATCGAGTCCGTGGTCAAGGACCTTCTTGCACGTGGGGAGAAGATCTAATGGCTAAGCAGCAGGACGTTCGTCCGATCATCAAGCTCCGCTCCACCGCGGGCACCGGCTACACCTACGTGACGAAGAAGAACCGTCGCAACAACCCCGACCGCCTCGTGCTGAAGAAGTACGACCCGGTGATCCGCCAGCACGTTGAATTCCGCGAGGAGCGCTAAGACATGGCCAAGAAGAGCAAGATTGCCAAGAACGAGCAGCGCAAGGTCATCGTCGAGCGCTACGCCGCACGCCGCCTTGAGCTGAAGAAGGCACTCGTCGACCCGAACGGAACCGACGAGTCCCGCGAGGCCGCACGCGTCGGCCTGCAGAAGCTCCCCCGCAACGCATCGCCGGTGCGCGTGCGTGGCCGTGACTCGATTGACGGACGCCCCCGCGGTTTCCTCAGCCAGTTCGGCATCTCGCGCGTTCGCTTCCGCGAAATGGCGCACCGGGGCGAATTGCCCGGAATTACCAAGTCAAGCTGGTAGATTTCAGGCGCTAAACACGCTCCACCAATTGCATGAGGTCCGAGGAGGACATTCAATGGCTGACAAGTCACTAAACCGTACCGAGTTCGTCGCGGCAGTCGCCGCAGAGTCTGGCCAGAGCCAGGCGACCGTGAGCGCCGTCGTGGACTCGATCTTCTCCGTGCTGGCCAGCTCGGTGAGCGAGGGCACCAAGGTCTCCATCCCCGGATGGATCGCCGTCGAGCGCACGTTCCGTGCCGCCCGTGCCGGCCGCAACCCGCAGACGGGTGAGGCCATCGAGATCAAGGCGAGCAACGGCGTGAAGATCAGCGCCGGCAGCAAGCTCAAGGCAGCAGCCAAGTAATTCCGCTTCACCAGAAGCACGCTTGAGGGCGACGACCGCGAAGGTCGTCGCCCTTTCGCCTTAAGCTTGACCAGTGCCCCGAACAGTGAAGATCGCAGCCCCAGCGATCCTGATCCTCGCGGCACTCGCGACCGTGCTCGCAGGCCTCGCCTACGGCGGCGGCGCAGCAGCACCCCTCCTGCTCGACCCGGGCCCCGTCGTGCGCTACGGCCTCCCCATCGCCAAGATGCTCGTCAACCTCGGCGCAGCGGGCGCACTCGGCGCACTCGTGCTCGCCGGGTTCGCCCTCGACGCGAAACGGCCGGAGTACGGCAGGGCGCTCGATGTGGCAGCGGCGTCCGCGGCCGTGTGGACCGTGGCATCCGCCGCCACAGCACTGTTCACGTTCATGAGCGTGTTCAGCCAGCCGTTCCGACTCGACAACGAGTTCGGCGAACTGCTCGCCAACTTCCTCACCGCCACCGAACTCGGCCAGGCGTGGCTCACCAGCATGCTCGTAGCGGCGGCCGTCACCGCGCTCGCCTTCGCCGTGCGCAACCAGACGGTGCTCGCGTTCGTCGCCATCCTCGCCGCCTACGGGATGCTGCCCCCCACCCTCCAGGGACACCGCGGTGGCACGGCCGACCACGACGCGGCATCCACCGCCCTCTTCCTCCACGTGCTCTTCGCCGGAGCGTGGGTCGGCGGCCTGCTCACGCTCGTGCTCATCCGCTCCACCATGGACCGCTCCCGCCTCGTTGTTGTGCTCACCAGGTACTCGACGGTGGCCCTCATCTGCTTCATCGTGGTCGCCGTTTCCGGCTACGTGAGCGCGCTCATCCGCGTGCAGACCATTGACAACATGTTCACGCCCTATGGCGGGCTGATTGTCGTGAAGGTGCTGGCACTCCTCGCGCTCGGTTTCTTCGGGGCGATCCAGCGCCGCTGGATGATCGGCCGGATGTCACGGCCAGCCGCCCGCGAACGCCCCTGGTTCACACTCCTCGTTCTCGGCGAGATCGCCTTCATGGGAATCGCGACCGGAGCCGCAGCCGCGCTCGCCCGCACCGCGACCCCCGTCACCGAGCAGACGGCCGAGGATCTCATCGACCCGAGCCCCGCCGAGATCCTCACCGGTCGGGCGCTCCCGCCACCCGCGGACTTCGTGAACTACTTCACGCAGTGGAACATCGACCTACTCTGGCTGCTGGCGTGCGCCTTCGGCATCACGTTCTACGTGTTGGGGGTCATCCGGCTGAAGCGTCGCGGTGACTCGTGGCCCTGGTACCGCACCGTGCTGTGGATCAGCGGCCTGCTCGTGCTGTTCTGGGCCACCAACGGCGGCGTCAACCTGTACCAGAAGTTCCTGTTCAGCTCGCACATGCTCGCGCACATGACCATCGGCATGATCGTGCCGCTCCTGCTCGTGCCCGGGGCTCCGATCACCCTGGCGCTGCGGGCCATCAAGAAGCGAGACGACGGCAGCCGTGGCATCCGCGAATGGCTCATGATCCTCGTGCACTCGCGCTTCTTCGCGATCCTCGCGAACCCGATCGTCGCCGCCGTGCTCTTCACGTTCTCGCTCTGGGTGTTCTACTACACGCCGCTCTTCAGCTTCGCGACGACCAACCACGTCGGCCACCAGTTCATGGTCGTGCACTTCCTGCTCGTGGGCTACCTGTTCGTCTCGTCGCTCATCGGCATCGACCCGGCGCCCTCACGGTTCCCGTACCCGGTGCGGCTCGTCGTGCTGCTGGCGACGATGGCCTTCCACGCGTTCTTCGGCCTAGCGATCATGACGGGCACCGGCCTGCTGCTCGCCAACTGGTACGGCGCGATGGGCTGGGACCTTGGGTTCACGGCGCTGCAGGACCAGCAGTCCGGCGGCGGCATTGCCTGGAGCGTGGGCGAGATCCCCAACGCGATCCTCGCGCTCACGATCGTCTACCTGTGGTCGCGCAGCGACGCACGGGAGACGAAGCGACTCGACCGCCAGGCGGACCGGGACGGGGATGCCGAGCTCGAGGCGTACAACAAGATGCTCGCCGAGCGGGCGAAGCGGCGGTAGAGGGGACCGTTCGCTGAGGAGCGGCGAAGCCGCGTCTCGAAGCGCAGCCGACGTTGCTCGGTGGGGCGCCCTTCGAGACGGACCTGCGGTCCTCCTCAGGGAGTGGGGAGGGGCGTGGCGGTTCTCCTCAGGGAGCGGGGAGGGGCGTGGCGGTTCTCCTCAGGGAGCGGGGAGGGGCCTGGCGGTCCTCCTCAGGGAGCGAGGCCGGCCCCGCGGTCCCCTCAGGGGGCGGCGTTACTCGTAGCGGGCCGTGATGAGCAGCTCGTCGCCCGGGAGGAACGCGATCGCGTAGCTCACCGTGAAGGGCACGTCCTCGTCGAAGGTCGAGATCGTTCCGTCGAAGAGGCTGCGCACGTCCACGAGCAGGTGGGCAGTGCCCGGCGTGGATGGCACAACCCACTCGCCCGCGCGCTCGCCCATGCGGATACTCACCTCGGGGTACTGCGCGATCGACCAGACCGGCGTGCTGGCGATGCGATTGCTCATCGACTGGCCGAACGGGCACCCCGTCGGCATCAGGATCTCCTGCGTCGCACACGTGTCGAGCGAGTCGTTCACGTCGGCCTGCACGAGCTCGATCATGTGGGCGTTCGGCTGCACGACGACGGCCGTGGGGATGGATGCCGCGGGCTCACTCACCGGCACGGTGACGGGCGGCGCGTCCAGGAACGTCGTCGCGTGCGACAGCGTCACGGCACCCGGGGTGAAGGCGAGGTACCCCTGCGGCTCGTCGGGGGTGGGGGTGACCAGGTCGAGCCCGTTGGCGGTGAATCGCGTGTCGCCGACGACCGTCACGTAGACGGTGGAGAGTGGTCCGTCAGTGAACGTCCACTCGGGGAAGAGCCCGAAGGCTCGGCCCGTGGAGACGACGGAGAAGATGGTTGTTCCGGGGGTGTCATCCACCTTGTACGAGACGGTCACCCGGTGGACGCGGTTCTCGACCTCCTCGTCACTCTGGATCGTGACATCCGTGAGATCCGGCATGGTGGCGCGGCGCAGCAGCGTGTCGACGCCGTCGGCATCGTCAGGGATTCCGCCGATGATCTCGAGCGCGCCTGCTGCATCCTTGCGGGTGAGGGCATCGAGGTAGGAGCTCACGAAACCGGAGGCGGAGTAGAGCGAATTGTTAAGCGCGAGCACGGTGACACCGAACCCGCCGACAATGATTGCCGCGATAACGGACCAGGTGATGATCTCGCGGCGCATGCCCACATCCTAAGTTGTTCACCTGTGCATCGCTCATGACTCTGTCGTGCTCGGGGGAGGTCGTACAGTGAATGAGTGACAGCCTTCGCCCTCTCCCCGGAGCAGCAGGCCGTCTTCGATCGCATCGAGACCACCCTCGACCACATCTTCGTCACGGGCCGTGCCGGCACGGGTAAGTCGACGCTGCTGAGCTACCTGTCGGAGAACTCCTCGAAGCAGATGGTCGTGTGTGCGCCGACCGGTGTCGCGGCGCTCAACGTGGGTGGCCAGACCATCCACTCGCTGTTCCGCCTGCCGATCGGGGTCATCGCCGACCACGACATCGACCAGACCGACGAACTGCGCCGCCTGCTGAACACGATCGAGACGCTCGTGATCGACGAGGTGTCGATGGTCAACGCGGATCTGCTCGACGCGATCGACCGCTCGCTGCGCCAGGCACGTGGGCGCAAGGATGAACCGTTCGGCGGGGTGCAGGTGATCCTGTTCGGCGACCCGTACCAGCTTGCCCCCGTGCCGGGCGAGGGCGACGAGCGCGCGTACTTCTCCGACCACTACCGCTCCCTGTGGTTCTTCGACGCCCGCGTGTGGGATGAGACGGACCTCACCATCTACGAGCTCGGGCAGATTCACCGCCAGTCCGACCGAGAGTTCACATGGATGCTCAACGCGGTGCGCCACGGACAGGTCACCGCCGAGATCGCGGGCCGCCTCAACGAGATGGGCGCGAGACCCGCACCGACGGATGGCGCGATCACTCTCGCCACCACCAATGGCACCGTGACTCGCATCAACGCCACCGAACTCGCGCGCCTGCCCGGGCGGGCGCTCACCGCTCGTGCGGAAGTCTCCGGGGAGTTCGGCGGTCGTGCCTACCCCGCGGATGAGGTGCTCGAGCTCAAGGTCGGCGCACGGGTGATGTTCCTGCGCAACGACACCCCGTGGGATGGCAGCGCACCGCGGTGGGTCAACGGGACAGTCGGCACCGTGCTCAAGATTGCCGACACCGTCTTCGTGGAGATCGACGGCGTGCGGCAGGAGGTGAAGCCGGCGATCTGGGAGAAGTTCCGCTACAGCTATTCGCCGCTCACGAAGTCCCTGCGCAAGGACATCGTCGCCGAGTTCACGCAGTTCCCGCTGCGGCTGGCATGGGCGGTCACCATCCACAAGTCGCAGGGCAAGAGCTACGACCGCGCGATCATCGACCTCGGCGCCCGGTCGTTCGCGCCCGGTCAGACGTACGTGGCGCTGAGCCGCCTCACGGACCTCGAGGGGCTCTACATGACGCGCCCGCTGCGCCCGAGCGACATCATCGTCGACGAGAACGTGGTGCGCTTCATGGATCGGGTGACGGCGATCCCGGCGATCAAGGCGTAGTGCCGCCTCTGCTGGTTGACTAGGCCCGCGAAGCGGCCGTCATCGAAAGCCGGTGGGTTGAGTAGCCGCGGCGAAGCCCGGCGTTATCGAAACCTAACCACCGAGGTACTTCGGATGTGAGGTTTCGAGACGCGACCTTCGGTCGCTCCTCAACCAGCGGGCGGCGGTGCGGCCGAGCGAGTAGGTACCGTTAACCCGTGCCCACCTTCTCTGACGACGTCGTTGCTGCCGTGCTCCACCACATGAACGACGACCACAACGATGACAGCCAGCTCGTCGCGCGCGCCTTCGGAAACCCGGACGCGACGAACGCGCGGATGACCACCCTCGACGACCTCGGCGGCACCTGGACGTACGAGGTGGACGGCGCCGAGCAGACTGTCACCGTGCCGTGGTCGAAGCCGATCAGCGAGCGCCCGGAGATCCGACGCGAGATCGTGTTCGTCTACCGGGCGGCGTGCGAGAAGCTCGGAATCGACTTCCGCGAGCACTGAGCCGTGGAGGCCGCAGGGCCAGGTCAGAGGAACTCCCCAGCGCCCCGTGGCATCCCACCCGCTAAACTGAGGGTTACCTAACCCGCGCAGCCGTCAGGAGTACCCGGTGACCGTCATTCCCTTCTCGCAGGCTCTCCGCGAGCGCACCTGGACCTCCCACGGCGACAGCGAGGGGGCGAGCTTCATGAAGGACCTCATGTCGGGCACGGGTTCGCGCGAGGACTACATCGCCCTCGTCGCCCAGCACTACTTCATCTACGAGGCCCTCGAGGCGGCCGCCGAGCAGTTCGCGGATGACACGCTCGCCTCGCCCTTCATCTCCCCGAGTCTCACGCGCATGCCCGCACTCGAGCAGGACCTTGAGTTCCTCCTCGGTGCTGACTGGCGCAACCAGATCTCGCCGCTGCCCACCACGGATCGCTACGTCAAGCGCATCAACGAGGTCGCAGCCGAGAACTGGGCCGGCGGCTTCGTCGCCCACCACTACACGCGCTACATGGGCGACCTCTCGGGCGGCCAGGCGATCGGGCGCCTCATGCAGCGCCACTTCGGCTTCGACACGAACGGTATCGGCTTCTACTTGTTCGACCAGATCGCGAGCCCCAAGGAGTTCAAGGAGACGTACCGCGACCAGCTCGACGCCGTCACCTGGAGCGACGAGGAGCGCGAGCGCGTCATCGACGAGGTGCTCGTGGCCTACCGCTTCAACACGGAGCTCTTCGAGGACCTGAGCGCCGCGAAGGCCGCCGCCTAGTTAAACAGCTTCGTGCGGGATCGGCGTATGCGCGATCGCGGCAGCGCGCGTGCGCGCGAGGTCGCCGGATGCCACGGCCTCGAGCAGTGCGCGGTGCACCTCGACCGTGTCCGGGCGCACTCCCGGCGCTGGCGCAGGGGACACCGCGTAGTCGGTGACAAGCATCTCGATCGTGTCGAGGGACTCGATGTAGACGCGGGTCAGGAAGGCGTTGCCGCCGATGCGCGCGATCATCTTGTGGAGCCGGAAGATCTCGAGGGTCTCCTCCCGGCCCTTCGGTAGCGAGGCAATCACACTGAGCTGAGCCCTCAGCTGCTCGGCCTGGGCTGGCGTGCAGCGGCGCGCGGCCTCGACGGCGACAAGCACCTCGAGCTCGTCCCGCACGGCGACGACGTCGGCGAGTTCGGCCTGGGCGCCGGTCGTGCCGACGATGATGTTGCGCAGACGCAGCGGGGGAGCTGGCGCGCCCACGAAGACGCCCCCGCCGGGGCCGGGCTTGAGGGCGATGATCCCGCCGGACTGCAGGAGCCGCAGCGCCTCGTTGAGTGTTCCGGGTGAGACGGAGAAGCGGGCGGCGAGATCGGACTTCGTGCCCAGGGAGTCGCCGGCGGTCAGCCCGCTCCGCTCGATCTCCGATTCCAGCGCGAGCGCCACCGTCTCGGCCTTCGAACCGACTCGCACCAGGTGTCTCCTTTGGTCACTTGACGTATAGATGATAACGATTATGCTGAATTCGCACACCCCGACTTCACCCAACTTAGCGGGCGGTTTCGGAACAGCAACGCACGAACCCCTCAAAGGCGAAGGATGATCGATGAAGCTCGGAACGGTCCGCACAGCGGATTCCTCCTCGGCATACTCGCTGCGGGACGGTGAGTACCGCTACCACGACGCCGTCGACGTCATGGCGCTGGTGGAGGCGGGCCCCTGGAAGCACGAGGATGGGCGCCCCGGTGCGGCACCGGACGCGGCATCCGTACTGCCTCCCGTGCTCAGCCCGCGCAAGATCATCTGCGCAGGCCTCAACTACACCGACCACGCGCTCGAGGTGGGCAAGGAGGCGCCGGCCGTGCCGACCCTCTTCGCGAAGGTGGCAACCACCCTGGTCGGCGCGAACGATCGCCTCGAACTGCCTGGTGTGAGCACCCGCATCGACTGGGAGGCCGAGCTCGCGATCGTGATCGGCAGCGAGATCCGGCACGCAACGCCGGAGACGGCGGCCGAGGCGATCCTCGGCTACACGGTGCTCAACGACATCAGCATCCGCGATTGGCAGAACCGCACGAGCGAGTGGTTCCAGGGTAAGAACTTCGATCGAACGTGCCCCATCGGGCCGGATGTCACGACCCCCGACGAACTCGACCTCGCGGCTGGTCTCGCCGTCACCTGCTCCGTCAACGGCGAGGTGATGCAGGCGGGAACCACGTCGGACATGATCTTCACCCCGGTCGATCTCGTCGTCTACATCACGCAGTTCCTGACGCTCCAGCCGGGCGACGTCATCGCGACCGGGACACCCGCAGGCGTAGGGTTCTCGCGCAAGCCGCCGATCTTCCTCACGCCAGGAGATGTCGTCTCGACGTCGATCGCGGGGATCGGCGAACTGCACAACGTGTGCGTCGCCGCGGACTGAAACGCACATGATCGAGGAGGATCACATGGCTATCGAATCGAACGACGCACGAGTTGCCATCGTCACTGGCGGGGCGGGCAGCATCGGTTCGGCGATCGTGCGCGAGTTGGCGGCGGCCGGCTACCTGGTGTGTGTCGCAGATCTGTCCGCCGAGGCATGCGACCGTGTCGTGGCCGAGGTTCCCGGCTCGTTCGCGTTCGTCGGGGATCTGTCGGACTCGGCGGTCGTCGAGCAACTCGTGCGCACAGCCGCGAGCCGCGGGCAGTTGGCTGGACTCGTGAACTCCGTGGGCATCTCGCCCAAGAACGACGGCCGCAAGTTCATGTTCGAGGACATCGACGACGCAGCATGGGAGCAGATCTTCGCGGTCAACTTCTTCGGGCCCGTGCGCGTGACGCGTGCGGCGCTCGCCCACATGCCCGACAACGCGGGCGCCGCCATCGTCAACATCTCGTCGATCACCGCGCGCATGGGAACGGGCGGACCGGTGGATGCCACCTTCGCACCGACTCTCCCGTCGTCCTCCCACTACGCCGCAACGAAGGCAGGCATCGCCAACCTCACGCGCTCGCTCTCGCGGGAACTCGCGCCCCGCGGTATCCGCGTCAATGCGGTCGCGCCGGGCTTCATCGCGACGGCGATGACCGCGAGCACGGCGGGTGCCGACGCCATCATCGAGCAGGTACCGCTCGGCAGAGCCGGTACGCCGGAGGATGTCGCGGCCGTCGTTGCATTCCTGTTGAGCCCCGCGGCAGGTTACGTGACAGGCACGACGGTGACCGTCGACGGCGGGATGCTCTCATGACCCTGGTGATGGTGGGCGTCGGGGCGATGGGCTCGGCGATGGGCGCACGTCTCATCGAACGCGGCCATGTGGTGGTGGGTGTCGATCCTTTTCTCGCGCCTGTGGGGTCGGCCGGAACGAGCGTGGACGGCGTTCTGGTGCTGCACTCGCTGGCCGCGATCAAGGGCCAGGGCACGCGACCTTCCGAGGTGCTTGTCTTCGTGCGCCTCTACGACCAGGTCGTCTCGGTGCTCGAGGATCTCGCGGCAGACCCGTGGTTCGACGGCGTGCCAGTCTCGGTACTGAGCACGCTGAGGCCATCGGATGCCCGTGCCCTCGCCGACCGGTTCGCCACGACCCGCCCGCTCACCGAGGCTCCGGTGTCCGGTGGAGTGCTCGGCGCACGCACCGGGACCATGACCGTGCTCCTCGCCGGCGCCCCGGTCTCCTGGCTCGAGGATGCCGCGACCACGGTGTTCCGCTTCGAGGGGTACGGCCTGCCAGCGGCCGCAAAGCTCCTCAACAACGCGCTCGGTGCCGCCAACGCCCACGCCCTGACCGCCACAATAGAGCAGGCGGCGGGGCTGGGGCTGGATCCCGCGCAGATGCTGGATGTCGTTCGTGTCTCCAGCGGGGGCGGCTGGATGGCCGACCACTTCGAGGACTTCCCCGTCGATCTGTTGTGGAAGGACTTCGGCCTTCTGCACGACGACTACTCCGTCGCCTTCCCGTCGACGACCATTGATTCAGACCTCATGGGTGCCGTCGCCGCCGCGCGACACCGCACCGCCACCGAACGATCCACCACAGGCAACGACGCCGCAGAAAGGTAACCGATGGTTCTCTCCGCACCCAACACAGGCACGGCCGAAGCACTCTGGGCACTCGACCACGGTTCGCTCACCTACGACGCGAGCCTCGTCGTTCTCGGCGGCTCCGGCGTGAGCGTGCATCCGATCACATCGTTCCTCATCAAGCACGAGCGCGGTCTCGTGCTCTTCGACACGGGACTTGACCCCGTCGCCGCGGATCGTCAGGTGGAGGAGTACGGCGAGCTCGCCTCGGTCTTCGACATGCGCTTCTCCGCGGAGAACCGCGTCGATCGCCAGATCGAGAAGATGGGCTTTTCGCCGAGCGACGTCACCCACGTCGTCGTCTCGCACGCTCACTTCGACCACACCGGGGGGCTCAAGCTGTTCCCCAACGCCAAGCTCTACATGGGTCTCGCCGACCTGCGTTTCGTGTTCTGGCCGGATGGCGGTGCCGCGGGTTCGTGCCGATGGCCCGACATCGAGGCCACCCGTGACTTCCGCTGGAACCCCGTCGTGGGCGACTACGACCTGTTCGGTGACGGCAGCATCGTGATGCTCTCCCTGCCGGGCCACACTCCGGGCAACTCCGGGCTGCTGGTTCAGCTCCCGGGAGAAACTCTCCTGCTGACGGGCGACACCGTGCACCTGCGCGAGAACATCGAGTGGACGATGCCGATGGGCGGCGACCACAACACCTCGCAGGCGACCGATTCGATCCGTCGCCTCCAGCAGATTCGCGACGCCTATGACGCGAAGGTCTGGATTGCGCACGACAACCGGGACTGGGTCGCCTTCGGCGGCGCAGGACGATACGGGGCCTGAGGTGGGTGGCATCCTCGTCGATTACCGCTGCGGTGCCTGTGGTCTCGTTGCCGAGCAAAGGGTGCAGCATCCCGCGGCGTCGTCCGTCGACTGCACGCGGTGCGGCGCTGAGGCGCGGCGGGTGTACAGCTTCCGGCTGGGAGCGAGCAAGCCGGCGGATGCCACGACCGCAAGCAGCTCGTCTGGCCATGGCCACGACCACCCCGACGGCCTGGGCACCTGCGGTCTCCTGCCGACGGCCGCCCGCGCACTGACCGCGCGACTCTCCGGTGACGAGCGCGGCCTGGAGCGTGAGTTCCGAGCGCAGGAGCGAATGATCTCCGAGGGGACTCTCACGCCCTCCGCCGGTGTGCACGGCGTTGCCGTATCGCCCCCGACTGCGGCCTAGAGCCGCCCACTCCGCCATCTTCCGACGATCGAGCCTATTGATCATAACGGTTATAGTCATTATGATCAGAACGACGGGTCAGGCCCGCCATGCACTTCAACGGTGAGGAACATGAACGCAACGGTTGACACCCCGCAGGCCGACGCCCTGCTCGTCGTCGACGCCGTCTCCAAGCGGTTCGACGCCACGCAGGCCCTCGACGGCGTGAGCATCACCATCTCCGCGGGCGAGACCGTCGGGCTCATCGGGCGCAACGGGGCGGGCAAGTCGACTCTGGTCGCGGCGCTCACCGGTCTGATCGAACCCGACGGTGGTGACATCCGCATCGCCGGGCATCGCATCGGCGAGGAGGGCGCTCGCGGCGTCATCTCCTGTCTGTACCAGCACAGCACCCTCATCCCGTCCCTGAGCGTCACCGAGAACCTGTTCATCGATCGCATCGCGAACATCGGCGGCGGTCTGATCGCGTGGCGCAAGGCCCACGCGGATGCACGGGCGTCGCTGCTCGAGTGGGGCGTCGACCTCGATCCACGGATGCGAGTGGAGGACCTCACCCTCGAAGAGCGGCAGTCCGTCGAACTCGCGCGAGCACTCTCCCGCGGTAGTCGGCTCATCATCCTCGACGAGCCGACCGCGCAGCTCGACTCCCACCAGACCGCGCGACTCCACGAGCGCATTCACCAGCTGCAGGAGCGAGGGGTCAGCTTCCTGTACATCTCGCACTTCCTTCCCGAGGTCTTCGAGGTGTGCGACCGCGCGGTCGTGTTCCGCGATGGGCGCGCCGTGCTCACGGCCGAGGTATCCGAACTCGACGAGCCCACCATCATCCGTGCGATGTCCGGAACGACGGATGGCGCAGTGGCGCAGCATCCGCGCGGTAACCCCGCACTCACCTCCGCCTCGGAGCCGGTGCTCCGCGTCGAGGCGCTCACGCTCGACGGACGCTTCGGGCCCGTCTCCTTCGAGGCGCGCCCGGGCCAGGTCGTTGGACTGGCGGGGTCCTTGCGTTCGGGAGCCACCGAGGTGGGCCGCGTGCTCTCCGGCCTCCTCGTTCCCACCTCCGGCAGGGTCACCGTGCGAGGTGACGCCGTGGTGGCGGGATCCGTTCGCAGGAGCCTCGCCTCTGGCATCAGCTCCGTTCCGCAGGATCGGCTTCGCGAGGGTCTGTTCCCGGAGCTCGGCGTTGACGAGAACGTGACCGCGACCACCCCGGGCAAGCTCGGTCGATTCGGATTCGTGAGCCCACGTGCACGGGGGGAGGCCGCCGACCGCATCATCGCCGACTTCGGGGTCAAGACCGAGTCGCGCGAAACGGCGATTGGAAGCCTCAGCGGCGGCAACCAGCAGAAGGCCCTCTTCGGGCGGGCGTTCGAGTCGCAGCCCTCCGTGCTCGTGCTCGACACCCCCACCGCGGGAGTCGACATCGTGTCGACGGGGGCGATCTTCGATCGGCTCGAGCTCGCGGCATCCGAGGGTCTGGCCACAGTCATCGCATCGAACACGCTGACCGAACTGCGGGCGTGCGACATCGTGCACGTCATGTTCGACGGGCGCATCATCCGCACGTTCGATCAGGGATGGAGCAGCGAAGACATGATCGCGGCAATCGAAGGAGTCACAGAATCATGAGCGCCACCACAGCACCATCGACCACGGATGCAACGCCCAGGCGCCGCTCGAATCCCGTGCTCAGTTTCATCAAGGAGTATCCGCTCCTGCCCGTGCTCGTGGTCGCGCTTGTCGTGGGATCCCTCGCGAACTCGCTCTTTCTCTCGCCGAGCAATGTGGTCAACATCCTCGCGCAATCCGCGGTGCTGGGCGTGCTGGTGGTCTCCCAGACGCTCGTCATGCTCACCGGGCGTCTCGACCTGTCCACCGAATCGATCGTGACCCTGGCGCCGGTACTCGGGGTGTGGCTCGTCATTCCGGTTGCCACGGGCGGACTTGGCCTCGAGATGGATCCGGTGTTGGGCATCCTGCTCACGATCCTCGTTGGCGGAATAGTCGGCCTCATCAACGGCGTGCTCGTCATGAAGGTCGGTCTCAACTCGTTCGTGGTGACTCTTGCGATGCTCATCCTGCTCGCGGGTGTCGCCCAGGGTATCGGTGAGGGTCGCACGCTCTACGGCATCCCCGATGCCTACCTTTACCTCGGCTCGGCGATGTGGTTGGGCATCCCCGTCTCGGTGTGGGTGGCCGCGGTGCTGTTCATCGTGGCCGGCCTCTTCCTGAGATACCACCGCATCGGGCGGTCGCTGTACGCGATCGGCGGCAACGAGCTCGCGGCATCAGCAGCAGCCATCCCCGTGGCTCGCACGGTGATCGGCGTCTACGTCGTCTCCGGTCTGCTCGCAGGTCTCGCGGGCGTGCTCCTCACCGGCCGGCTCGGTGCCGCCACGGCCACGCAGGGTTCTGGGCTGATCTTCTCGGTGCTCGCCGCCTGCGTGATCGGCGGCATCAGCCTCAACGGCGGCCGCGGGACCATGCTCGGCGCCGCGAGCGGCGTGCTGCTGCTCGGAGTGGTCAACAACCTGCTCGTGCTCTCCAACATCCAGTCCTACTGGATCTCCGCAACCTACGGGCTCATCATCCTTGTCGCCCTCGTGCTCGCCCGGTTCACCAGCGGTCGACGCCAGAAGTGAGTCCAGGCCTCCGACCACCCCCTCGGATGCCGTGATCCACAGCACTACCCACCCGCACCAGATGCACATCAAACAAAGGAGTTAGACATGTCATTCCTGCCTTCACGACGACGGGCAACGGTGCTCGCCACCGCTGCCATCGTTGCCACCGCTGCTCTCACCGGCTGTGCCGCAGGCGGCGGCGGAGATGCCGGCACCGAGGAGGGTGGCACCGTTATCGGTATCGCCAACGCGTTCCTCGGCAACTCGTTCAACCAGGCCGCCGTGGCCCTGCTCACGCAGTACTCGAAGGACGCCGGGTTCGCGCCCCTCGAGCCGACCAACGCCGACGGCGACAGCTCGCAGCAGATCTCCGACGTGCAGAGCCTCATCAGTCGCGGTGCCAAGGGCATCCTCCTCACGCCGAACGACTCTGACGCGCTCGCCGGGGTCGTGGACTCCACGGTCAGCCAGGGCATCCCGGTTGTGACCCCCAACATCGGCGTGAACACCGACAAGGTCTTCGTCAACGTGCGCCCGAGCGGCATCGAGATGGGCACGCTCCAGTGCGAGGCGCTCGAGGGCAACATCCCGGATGACGCGCAGATCTTCTATGTCGCAGGCTTCCTGAGCGACTCCACCGGCCGTGAGCGCTGGGAGTCGTTCAACGACTGCGTCTCGAAGAACTTCCCGGGCGTCACCGTCACGATGAAGGAAGCCAAGTGGGACCCGGTGGAGTCGACCACGATCATCGAGACCGCGTTCGGCTCCGGCCAGCAGTACGACGCACTCGTGCTCGCGAGCGACTCTGTCTACGGCCCCGGTGCACTATCTACGCTCAAGAAGCTGAACCTGCTGTTCCCGGTCGGTGAGGACGGACACATCTACCTGTCGGGCATCGACGGATCGCCGGAGGGACTCCAGGCCATCCGTGACGGCTACATGGATAACCTCGTCGCCCAGCCCCTCGTGCAGCAGTGTGAGCAGGCCGTCGCCTACCTGAAGCTCGCACTCGAGGGCGGCACGGTCGAGGCCGGCCCGACCGACCACGACAGCGAGATCATCGATGATGGCGGTGTGCTGACCGACTTCATCCCCGCGCTCTTCGTCACGATCGACAACGTCGATGACGAGGCCATCTGGGGCAACACGGTCTAGCCGGCTCCTCCCATGACAAGAGGGCCCGTCGCGTTGTTCGCGGCGGGCCCTCTTCAGTGGTGCTGCTAGTCGGTGAAGGGGATCTCGATGTCTGCGACATCCTGATCCTCGAGGTTCACCACGATGTTGTCGGGCGTGCGCGTAGTCATCCAGACCAGCTCGACGCTCTTGCTGAGGTTGCCCTCGATGTGCGGCACGAACGGCGGCACGTAGACGAAGTCACCCTCCTCCAGGATCACGAGGTTCTCGTAGCGTTCGCCGAAGCGGATGAAGCCGCGCCCCTGGAACACGTAGCCACCCGTCTCGGCCTCGCCGTGGTGGTGGGGGTCCGAGATCTCACCGGGGCCGGTGTGCACCTTGCCGAACCAGAGGCCCTCGACCTCGGTGTTCTCCTTGGCGACTCCCGAGATGCGGCGGGCATTGAGGGTCTGGCCGGGGGCGGCCTTCAGGTCGGCCGCGCGCTGCACGGACAGGGTCTTGAGTTTCTGGCTGGTGTCGGTCACCGGGCACCTCTCTGTGATGGTGATGTGGTTCTGGATCGAGCGGCACCGCCGCCCACTCACCAGTATCGATCGGCCTCCGATTCGTGCTACTGATTGATCATGGTTGTTCCGCTCAGCGAATCACATGGCGTCCCCCGCACGCAGGAGCTGCCCCTCCGCATCATCGCGCTTGCCAGCGGGCGCGAACGCATCGGCATCGGCGACGTCGTGCGGCAACTCGGCACCAGCAGGTCGGCTGCGTACCGCGCGCTACGCACCCTCGAAGAGACTGGCTACCTGTTGCTTGCTCCCACCGGCCGCGGCTACGGCCCGGGACCTGCTCTCGTGCACCTGGCGGAGATCGCCGCCATCGACGTCACCGTCAAGCGGCGCTGGGCGAGCGTGCTCGACGGCATCCGGGATGCCACCGGCGAGACCGTTCACGCCGCCGTTCTCATCGGGAGCCAGGTGCTCGTCGTCGACGGGCGCAGGTCGATCAACGAGAACGACATGGGATCCCGGATCGGCATGACCGCACCCGCCAACTCGATGGCGGCGGGCAAGTTGCTGCTTGCCGCGCTGGATGACCGTCTCATCCGTTCGATGATCCCGAACGCCGAGCTGCCCCAGCGCACGAGCCGAACGATCGCGAGTGCAGACGCGCTCGCGGCCGAGCTGGATCACATCCGCCACGACGGGTATGCCTTTGCCGTGCAGGAATCCGAAACCGGAGTGGACTCCATCGCTGTGCCGCTCGATGGATCCACCTACCGTGATCGCGTGGCCGCCGTGGTGTCCGTGCCGAGCGCGCGAGGGGGGATGCGACACCTCAGGCGTCTCGGCGTTGCGGCGACGAGCGTCATCGCCGAGGCCTCAGCTGCAGGTACCGTGCAACCGTGGCGCCTCCCCCGGCGAGGCCCTCGCGGCCACTAGTCGACGAGGTACTTCTCCAGGAACACGGCCGTCCGCGCGAAGGCGAGGCCGGCAGCGCGCGCGTTGATTGCGTCGGGCAGGCTCGAGTTCGCGAACGAGTGCACGGTGCCGACATAGTGGTGCTCGGTTACGGGCGTGCCGTGATCCTGGAGTCGTTCGACGAAAGGCCCCGGCTCTTCCCCTGCATCCCAGGTATCCGTCTCAGCCCACTGCAGGAGCACGGGACAGGGGATGACACCATGGTCTGCCGCGGCAAGGCTCGCGTAGTACGCCACCACCGCATCCACCGCACCGGCCTGGGCGTGAAGCAGCGAGAGCCATCCGCCGACCGAGAAACCGACGAGTCCCACCCGTTCGTCTCCGGTGGCCTGGGCGCCAGCGATGGAGTCATCGATCTCGGCGAGGGCGGTGCCGATCTCGAGGCGGCCCATGAGTTCGAGCGCGGCATCCTCATCGACGGTGCACACGCCGTCGTACAGGTCAGGAACCGAAACGCGGAAGCCGCGGCTCGCCAGCGCCTCGGCGTAGCTCGTGAGCCCGGGCAGCCGACCGTACATGTCGTGGACCACGACAACGACCGGATTGCCCGCCTCACCGAAGAGCAGGGGAATGCCCGGAGAGGGGATTGGCACGAGCTCGCCCATAGTCGATGGTAACCACGCGACGGGCGCAGGCTCTACGGGTTGGCGAGCGCCAGATACTGGTGCACGAAGGCGATCGCCATCCCGCCCTCGCCGACGCCGGCCGCCACGCGCTTGACCGAGCCGGAACGCACATCGCCGGCCGCGAAGATGCCCGGCACCGTCGTCTCCAGGGCGAAAGGGTCCCGATCGGCATGCCATCCGCTGGCCGCAGGCCCGGTCAGCACGAATCCGTTCGCATCGCGCCCGATCTCCTGAGGTAGCCAGGATGTCTCGGCATCAGCGCCGATCATGACGAAGAGCACCTCGGCCTCGCGGCGCGTCGTGGTGCCGGTGCGGTTGTCGGTGACGTCGATCTCGGCGAGGTCGTCGTCGCCGTGGAGGGCAGTCACCTCCGACCGCGTTTCGACGGTGATGTGCGGGTTGGTCGCGATCTGGTCGATGAGGTACTGCGACATGCTCGCTGCGAGCGACTCCCCGCGCACGATGAGAGTCACGGCCTTCGAGTGGCGTGAGAAGAAGATCGCGGCCTGACCAGCGGAGTTGCCAGCACCAATGATGTACACGTTCTTGCCGTGCGCGTTGCCTGCATCGCTGCGCGCCGCCCCGTAGTAGACGCCGTTGCCGACGAAGTGCTCGATGCGTTCCAGCGGCAGTCGGCGCCACTCCACGCCCGATGTCAGGAGGATGACCTTGGCTGCGAGCGTTGTGCCGCCGTCGAGAGTGACGGTGCGGGCCGAGGGGTCGATGGCCTCGACGGTACGAGTGACGATGATCTCGCTTCCGAGGCGCTTGGCCTGACGCAGGGCCTTGGCCGCTAGCTCGTCGCCGGAAACGCC
This sequence comes from Leifsonia sp. AK011, assembly GCF_013410945.1. Lineage (NCBI taxonomy): Bacteria > Bacillati > Actinomycetota > Actinomycetes > Micrococcales > Microbacteriaceae > Leifsonia > Leifsonia sp. AK011. The sequence continues at coordinate 543,851 of NZ_JACCCH010000001.1, forward strand.
GAACGGGAAGCCCGTGTAGTTCTCGATGCGGGACGACGTGCCGGCCTGCCCTCCAGGGGCGAACCTCTCGATCACCAACGTCCGCAGGCCTTCAGCCGCGCCGTTGACCGCGGCGGTGAGACCGGTTGGACCACCACCGATGACGATCACGTCGTAGTGATCGAGCTCCGGGTCGACGGCGAGGCCGCTCAGGGCGGCGATCTGGCGCACGCTCGGGTTGGTCAGGCGCGTGCCATCCGCGGTCTCGAGGACAGGGAAGTCGGAGAGGTCACCGAGCCGCTCGGCGTTGGCGGGGTCATCCGCGTTGACGGATTCGAACTGCACCTGGTTGCGCACAAGGAAGGTGCAGACGACATGCACGCGGGGATCGATCATGGGCCCGATGACGGTGAGCTCGGGGCGTGCAGCCTCGGATGCCAGCTCCCGAAGGTCTCGCATGCGCCCGACCGCGAGCTCACTCAACGCCTCATTGATCTGCGGCGCGATGACGGCGAGCTTCACGAGCGGGCCGGGCTCGAGCTTGAGTAGCCGTGTCGGCTCCACCGCTCCGATACTCGCCGGCAGTTTGGTACTGAGCAGCATCGGCACCTCCCCGAAGATCTGCCCGGGATGCCGCTTACCCACAACCCGTTCGACGCCGTTGACCTCCTTGGTCAACTCGGTGCGGCCCTCGATCATGATGAAGAGCGCGCGCTCGTCACCCTCGCGGCCAGCGAACTCGCCAGGCATGAGACGGATGTCCTCGACCGACCGTGCGACGAATCGCAGCTGGTCGTCCGTGAGGTCGGAGAAGAGGGGAACTGAGCGGAGCTCGTCGGGAGAGATCACGAGGAGATCCTATGAGGAGCAGGGCCCAACGTTGCGGAGGAGGACGCGCCGCACGGACCCGCCGAATGGCGGCAATCGCGGCGTGGCGTCCTCCGGAACGTCACCGCGGCGCTTCCAGAGGAGAGCGGATGACGGGAATCCCCTACTGAGCCGCCACCACGCGGCTATGCCGCGCGCTGGACTGCTCAGCGGGGGCCCATTCGATTCACTCCACTCAATACCAATGAGAAAGCGCCCACCCTTCGGGCGAGCGCTTTCTCATTGGAGCGGATGACGGGAATCCCCTACTGAGCCGCCACCACGCGGCTATGCCGCGCGGCGGACTGCTCAGCGGGGGCCCATTCGATTCACTGCACTGTTGTCGAATGAAGAAGGCGCCCACCTCGCGGTGAACGCCTTCTTCATTCGAGAGCGGATGACGGGAATCGAACCCGCGCTATCAGCTTGGGAAGCTGAAGTTCTGCCATTGAACTACATCCGCGTGGCCGCACTAACGACTGGGGACCAGTGTAGGCGAGGACCGCGAGTCAGCGCAGGCTCGGACTGATCCGCTCGACCCATGCGTGGGCCACGCGTGCACTCTCCGCGGGCGGCATGGTGGGGCGGTCCACCTCGATCACGATCCAGCCGTCGAATTCGGGGGGTAGCGCTCGCAGGATCGCCACAAGATCCAGATCGCCCGTTCCGGGCTCGCGGAACACTCCCGCGTCGACGGTGTGGTCGTAGGAGTCGGGTTCCGCTCGGCTCGCCGCCGCGACATCCTTGATGTGCAGATCGACGATCCGATCGGAGTGCCTTCGGAGCATCGACACGGCATCGATTCCGGCCCACGCGAGATGTCCGATGTCGAAGGACGCACCCAGAACGTCGTCCCCGAGAGCGCCGAGCACGAAGTCGATCTCCTGCTCGGTCTCCACCCAGCTCGACACGTGATTGTGCAGGCCGGCACGCAGGCCTTCCGAACTCAGGATGCTCGCGCACTCGGCGATCATCTCGGTGACCCCCTCGAGCCGGTCGAGACGGAAATCCGCTCCAACAGCGGCGGCACTCGCTGTCCTCACCATGTGGCTCCTCGACCACCCCGTCGTGCACGTGAGCTGGAATGACGCCATGGCGTACTGCTCGTGGGCGGGTCGGCGGCTACCCACCGAGGCCGAATGGGAGTATGCCTCCCGCGGCGGTCTGGACGGGGCGACCTACCCCTGGGGCAACGACGCGGTGGACGAGGGCGGTTGGCGCGCGAACATCTGGCAGGGCGAGTTCCCCACGCTCAACACTCTGGACGACGGGTGGGCTACCACGGCACCCGTCAAGAGCTTCCAGCCCAACGCCTACGGGCTGTGGCAAACGGTGGGCAACGTATGGGAATGGTGCGCGGACAAGTACTCTGCCCGGTACTACACGCAGTCTCCACTCGAGGACCCGCGGGGACCAGAGCGCGGGCACTATCGGGTGCTGCGAGGGGGTAGCTTTCTCTGCCACATCAGCTACTGCAATCGGTATCGCAACTCCGCGCGGTCGTCCAACTCGCCGCTGTCGTCGATGTCGAACGCAGGATTTCGCACGGTGGCGCTGCACGCCCATCAGGCGTGATCGGGATTCGCTCGGCTCCGCGAGATGCTCAGACGGCCGCGAAATCCGCTGCAACAAGGTAGCGGCCACCTCGACGGAGGATGACTGTCCACAGGGCGGGCGGATGCGGCGGACCCATTGGGCGTCAATAGACTGGGCCGCATGCTGCTGTCAGACCGCGACATCCGTGCCGAACTGAACGCCGGCCGCATCGGCCTTGAGCCCCTCGAACTCGACATGGTTCAACCGTCGAGCATCGACGTGCGGCTCGACCGTTTCTTCCGGTTGTTCGACAACCACAAGTACCCGTTCATCGACCCGGCGGAGGACCAGCCCGAGCTGACCCGCCTGATCGAGACGAAGCCGGACGAGCCGTTCATCCTGCACCCCGGCGAGTTCGTGCTGGGGTCGACGTTCGAGCTCGTCACCCTCCCGGACGACATCGCCGCCCGACTCGAGGGCAAGAGTTCGCTCGGTCGCCTCGGCCTGCTCACCCACTCGACCGCGGGCTTCGTCGACCCCGGCTTCTCCGGGCACGTCACGCTCGAGCTCAGCAACGTCGCCACCCTGCCGATCAAGCTGTGGCCGGGCATGAAGATCGGGCAGCTCTGCTTCATCCGCACGAGCTCGCCGGTCGACAACCCCTACGGCTCCGGCGCGTACCTCAACCGCTACCAGGGTCAGCGCGGGCCTACGGCATCCCGAAGCTTCATGAACTTCCACCGCACCGATGTCACGTCGACGGATGCCGGGGCCACGGGCAACTAGCTTCGTGAAGCGGTAGCCATATTGGCTAGAGCCACGCTACAGTGGAATTGCGCATTCGCGCCCGACCACTACGCCGTGGCAGAACTCTCTCTCCGAGGCTGTCCGGTACCCAAGGAGTGACCATGACCGCACGTCTGCTGACAGGATCCGGGGTGGCCGTCGCGGTTGCCGCCCTGACGATCTTGGGATGCTCGCCCTCCGTCGCGGCCGACCTGCCCGACCACCAGCGGATCTCCACGATCGACGCCGCTACCGGCATCTTCTACGACATCGATCCCTCCTCGGGCGACGCGACAGCACGCTGGGACACCGGCCTCGAGAACGCGCAAGCACTCTCACTCGATGCATCCGGACGCGGTTTCGCGACGACGAGAACTGGGCAGGCCTGGCAGTCGTCGCTCTGGGCCGTGGATGTGACGACTCAGTCAGTCACGGAGATCGCGCCCATCACGCTCGCGGGCAGCCCCGAAACATCAGGGACGTGCCACAGTCTGCAGCTCTCCGGTGGCAACCTCTACGCCTACTGCGGCTTCTACGAGTACCCGGGCGGCACCAACACCTACTCCGTGATTGACCAGCTGACCGGCGAGTTCACCCCCCTCTTCGTCTTCGGTAGGGGCGGAACCGAGGACATCCCCCCGGCCATCGATCCCGCCGACGGCACTGTCTTCTTCGCAGCTGGCTCTTCCCTCTTCCAGTTCGATCTCGACACGTACGACCCGACCGTGCCGGGGGCCGCAGACGAGTACAAGGTTGCCGAGTTCCCGTCGTTCGTGGGGAGCGGTAGCTTCTCCGAGGGGAGCGTGCTGTGGGTCCCTCTGCCCGATTACGTGACCCAGTCGACCAGCCTCGCCACGTGGGATCGTGAGACGGGAAGCATCGAGGTCGTCGGCGAGATTTCCTCGCCCGCCAGCGTCTACGCCTTCGTCGTTGCCGTGTGGGGAACAGCGCCCGAGGAGGCAGCGCCCGCACTGCCGTCTCCGTCGCCCCAACCTGCACTCGCCGCGACGGGTGGTGCACCGGTCGGGCTGGGGGTCACGGCTGTGGCGGTGCTTCTCGTCGGCGGAGTGATGCTGGTCGCGTCACGCCGACGCGCTCTCTAGCGAGAGTCAAGCCAGCTGCGCCAGCTGCCAGCCGAGCCACGGGCTGAAGGCGTACGGGGCTGCGGTTGCTGCGGTAGCGAGCGCCTCAGGGGAGACCCAGGCGAACTCGGCGACCTCCGCGGGGTTCGGGGCCACGGCATCCGTCGTCACCGCACGGAACACGGGGCACACCTCGTTCTCCACGATTCCGGATGCATCGACCGCCCGGTAACGGAAGTCCGGAAGTATCAACTGCAGATCCCGAACCGTGATGCCCAGCTCGTCGACGGCGCGACGGGCGATCGCGTCATCGAAGGACTCACCGGGCGCGGGGTGGCCGCAGAACGAGTTGGTCCAGACGCCCGGCCACGTCAACTTCGACAGCGCACGCCGCGTGACGAGAACCTGTCCGGCGTCGTTGTAGACGTGGCAGGAGAAGGCGAGATGCAGGGCGGTGTCGTGTGTGTGGACCGCCATTTTGTCGGCGACACCGATCGCGCCGCCCTGTTCGTCGAGAAGTACGACCTGCTCGGGGTGGCTCATCGCGGTACTCTGCCTCAATGGACGTAACGGGGCTGCTAGCCCTCTCGAAGGAGAGGCAGACGCAGGTCGACGCCGTTTTGGCGCGCTTCTTCACCCTAGCCGAGAGCCGGGCCGCCGCCATGGGTCCGCAGTACGTCCGCCTGTGGGAGGCCCTCGAGACCAGCACGCGCGGCGGCAAGCGATTCCGCCCCGGCATGGTCATGGCCGCCTACCAATCGCTCGGAGGCACGGACACCGAGGCCGCAGCGTACGTCGGTGCAGCCTTCGAGCTGCTCCACACCGCGCTCATCGTGCACGACGATGTCATCGACCACGACTTCGTGCGTCGCGGCGTTCCCAACCTCTCGGGCACCTACCGCGAGGAGGCGATCAACGCCGGTAAGTCGGAGCGTGCCGCCGAGCACAGCGGAATCTCCGCCGCCGTCATCGCCGGGGATCTGGCTCTCTTCAATTCGTACCGCCTCATCGACCGCAGCGGCGTGAGCGGCGAGGTTCGCGCACGCCTGCTGGACGTCATGGATGAAGCGCTCTTCGCGTCGGCCGCAGGCGAGATGATCGACGTGGACTTCGCGTCCGCGCTCGAGGTTCCGCGGGTGGACGACATCCTCACCATGGAACGGCTCAAGACCGCGGTCTACTCCTTCGAGTGCCCGCTCCAGGCCGGGGCCATCCTCGCGGGCGCGAGCGACGAGGTCGTCGCGACCCTCGGTGACTTCGGCCGCGAGATCGGCATCGCGTACCAGATCGTCGACGACCTGCTCGGCGTCTTCGGGGCCGAGGCCGAGACAGGCAAGACCACGACCGGCGACCTGCGTGAGGGCAAGCGCACCGTGCTCATCGCCTACGCGGCCAGCACGCGCGAGTGGGCCGAGGTCGAGCACCTCTTCGGCACCGAGGGACTGACCGACGCCGAGGCTGAGCTCCTCCGCACGGCGCTCAGCGACTGCGGCGCTCGCTCGTTCACCGAGGGACTCGCGCGCTACTACGCGAACCGTGCACTCGCTCGCCTCGCCGAGCCGCACATCACGCCAGCCCTCCGCACGGAACTCCACCCGGTGGCCGATGCCGTTCTCGGGCGGGTGAAGTGAGCTCTCGACTGGCCCTGTATGACCGCGTGGCCGAGGAGGTCGCGAGCGTCGTCATCCGCAAGTACTCGACATCCTTCGGATTGGCCTCGCGCTTGCTCGGCCCCGAGGTTCGTCAGCACGTCGAGAACATCTACGCCCTCGTGCGTGTCGCCGACGAGGTCGTCGACGGCCCCGCTACGGAGGCCGGACTCGACACGGTCGGCGCCGGCCGCGCGCTCAACGAACTTGAGCGCGAGACCGAGCACGCCATGGACTCCGGCTTCAGCGCCAACCTCGTTGTGCACGCCTTCGCGCTCACCGCACGCGAGGTCGGATTCGGCAGCGAACTCACGGCCCCCTTCTTCGACTCCATGCGCGCTGACCTCAGCGAGAAGGTGCACGACCAGTCGAGCTTCGAGCGCTACGTCTACGGCTCGGCCGAAGTCGTCGGCCTGATGTGCCTCGCCGCCTTCCTCAAAGACCAGGGCTTTGACGAGGAGAAGACGGAGCGGATGCAACGGGGTGCACGAGCACTCGGTGCGGCGTTCCAGAAGGTCAACTTCCTCCGCGACCTCGGTACCGACTTCGATGCACTCGGTCGCAGCTACTTTCCGGGCATCCGTGTCGATTCGTTCACCGAGGCCGAGAAGCATCGCCTTCTCGATGACATCGACGACGATCTCGCGGTCTCGGCCGCAGTGGTGCCGCAACTGCCCGCGTCGAGCCGACGGGCCGTGGCCCTCGCCCAGTCGCTCTTCGCCGAACTCTCGGTGAGGCTCCGCGCCACACCCGCCGACCAACTCGTGCGCGCCCGCGTGCGGGTACCCAACCCGGTCAAGGCGCGACTCGCGCTCGTGGCCAGCCTCGGGGGAATGCCGAAACCATGAGCACCGTCATCGTCATCGGCGGGGGCATCGCGGGACTCGCCAGCGCTGCACTCCTCGCCCGCGAGGGCCACGAGGTCACGCTGCTCGAGAAGGGCGCCGACGTGGGTGGTCGTGCCGGCAACTGGGAGCACGAGGGCTTCCGCTTCGACACCGGCCCATCGTGGTACCTCATGCCCGAGGTGTTCGACCACTTCTACAAGCTGCTCGGCACGAGCGCCGAGGAGCAGCTCAGTCTGGTAACCCTCGATCCCGGTTACCGGGTCTACTTCGAGGGCGTCGATGAGCCCCTGGACATCTCGACCGAGGTGCAGGACAACCTGGAGCTGTTCGAGAGCATCGAGAAGGGCGCGGGAAACCGGCTTGCCACCTACCTCGACTCGGCACGCGAGACGTACGACCTCGCGAAGAAGCGGTTCCTCTACACGACGTTCGCCGACTTCCGGCCGCTGCTGCGCAAGGACGTGCTGTCACGCACGGGTCGCTTCCTGCGCCTGCTCATCCAGCCGCTGTCGTCGTTCGTGGGCGGCAAGTTCCGTGACCGCAGGCTTCGCCAGGTGCTCGGCTACCCCGCCGTGTTCCTGGGCTCGTCGCCGTATCTCACGCCGAGCATGTACCACCTCATGAGCCACCTGGACCTGCAGGACGGCGTGCTCTACCCGATGGGCGGCTTCACGCGCGTTATCGAGAGCATCGCGGACCTCGCCGAGGCCGAGGGTGTCACGATCATCACGAGTGCTCCGGTCACGCGCATCGTTGTCGAGAACGGTCGTACCACCGGCGTCGAGTACTCCGACGGTGACGAGACGACCTTCCTCGCCGCAGACATCGTGGTCTCCGCCGCCGACCTCCACCACTCCGAGACGGAGCTCCTCGCCCCCGAGCACCAGAGCTACCCCCAGGAGTACTGGGATGCCGCGACCGCCGGCCCCGGCGCACTCCTCCTGTACCTCGGCGTCAAGGGGTCCCTCCCCGAGCTGGAACACCACACCCTGCTGTTCACGCGCGAGTGGGAGAAGGGGTTCTCCGCGATCTTCGGTGATGAGCCGAGCGTTCCGAACCCGGCATCCCTCTACATCTGCAAGCCGAGTGGCGTGGATCCGGATGTCGCGCCCGAGGGCTTCGAGAACCTCTTCGTTCTCGTGCCGGTGCCAGCGGACCCCGGCATCGGCCGAGGCGGCGAGGACCGCGCGGGCGACGCGGATCTCGAGGCCACGGCGGATCGAGTGATTGCGCAGATTGCGGAGTGGACGGGCATCCCCGACCTCGCGGACCGCATCACCGTGCGCCGCACCGCGGGTCCGGGCGACTTCGAGCACGACCTCAACGCCTGGCGTGGCACGGCCCTCGGGCCGGCACACACCCTCAAGCAGAGCGCGTTCTTCCGCGCGGGCAACGTGTCGAAGAAGGTCAAGGGGCTCTACTACGCGGGGGGCTCGAGCATCCCGGGTATCGGCCTGCCGATGTGTCTCATCAGCGCCGAGATCCTCGTCAAGCGATTGCGCGGCGACACGTCCACCGAGCCCATGAGTGAGCCCCTCATCCCGTCGATCACGCCCGCCGGTTCGACGCTGGTGCCGTAGTGGGTCTGCTGTACCTGGCTGCGCTGGCGATCGCCCTCACGGGCATGGTCATGCTCGACCGGCGGTTCCGGCTGTTCTTTTGGTCGAACCCGGGCAGGGCCGCGATCGTGCTCGTCGTGGGCGTGCTGTTTTTCCTCGCGTGGGATCTCGCAGGCGTGGGTCTTGGTGTGTTCTTCCGCGGCGAGACCGACTTCATGACGGGTGTGCAGGTGGCGCCGGAGGTGCCGCTCGAGGAGGTCTTCTTTCTCACGCTGCTCTGCTACCTCACGATGAACGTGTACACCTTCGCGGCGTCGCGGTTGCGGTCCCCCCGTTCCCTGAGGAGCGGCGGAGCCGCGTCTCGAAGGGCGGCCCCATGACCTACTGGCTCCTCAACGCGATCTTCCTCGCGCCCGTGCTCGTCCTCGGCATCCTCGCCGCCCGCCGCCTGCGCTGGCCAGCGCTCGGGATCACCGCCGCGGTGCTGCTCGTCATGACGGCCGTGTTCGACAACATCATGATCTCGGTCGGGCTCGTCGACTACGCGCCGGACCTGATCAGTGGCGCGTTCATCGGCGTGGCCCCGCTCGAGGATTTCGCGTACGCGCTCGCTGCCATCGTGGGGCTTCCGTCGCTGTGGGTACTGCTCGGTCGCAAGGCCTCCTCTGCCAGCAAGGAGGATCACGGTGCTTAGGGCCTTGTTCGTGTCATCCCGCCCGCTGAGCTGGGTGAACACCGCCTTCCCGTTCGCGGTTGCCTACCTGCTCACGACCCGCGAGGTCGACCTCACGTTCGTGCTGGGGACGATCTTCTTCCTCATCCCGTACAACCTCGCGATGTACGGCATCAACGATGTCTTCGACTACGAGTCCGACCTGCGCAACCCGCGCAAGGGCGGGGTGGAGGGCGCGCTCCTCGATCCGCGGATGCACCGACCGACGATCATCGCAGCGGTCGTGACATCCGTTCCCTTCGTCGTCTACCTCGTCGCGGTCGGAAACCCGCTCTCCTGGCTCGTGCTCGCGGTCAGTCTCTTCGCCGTGGTCGCATACTCGGCCAAGGGACTGCGCTTCAAGGAGCGGCCGTTCCTCGATTCCCTCACCTCGAGCACACACTTCGTGTCGCCGGCGCTCTACGGTCTCGTGCTCGCGGGCGCGACGTTCACGCCGCAGCTGTGGGCGGTGCTCGCGGCGTTCTTCCTGTGGGGGATCGGATCGCACGCGTTCGGTGCCGTTCAGGACATCGTTGCCGACCGCGAGGCGGACATCTCGTCCATCGCGACGGTCATTGGGGGTCGCGCCACCGTGCGCTTCGCGATCGCGGCCTACGCGCTCGGCGGAGTGCTCCTGCTCTTCAGCGCGTGGCCGGGCCCGCTCGCGGCGATCCTCGTCGTGCCGTACATCCTCATGTGCGCGCCCTACTGGAACGTGACGGATGCCGCGGCCGAGACCGCGAACCGAGGCTGGCGGCGCTTCCTCCTGCTGAACTTCATCACCGGGTTCCTGGTGACGATGCTGCTCATCTGGTTCGCGCTGCTCCCCTAAGCGAGCGCACCACCTCCCCTGGATCCACCTCTTTTCCGGAGGTTTCAGGCCAGGCTCCGCTCAGTTGGGTAACCACTGTGACTGAGGCCCACATCCTCCGGAGAAACGGATGAAACGCTAGTCGTTCCATCCGAGGTTGCGCGCCACACGTTCGAGCACGGCGACGGTCTGCTCGTACTCCTCGGCGCTGACGCCCTCGGTCGCGAGGGTCCGCTGCGCCGCGACCACCTCGGAGAGCTTGTCGAGGGCGATGCGTCCGCGCTCGGTGAGTTCGTAGCCGGTGGGTGTGGCGTCCACCCAGGCGCTGTCGATGAGTTCGGTGAGGTGCTCCGCGGCGGAGTCGCCCGGACCAACGAGGAACGGCGCGACCGCGGCATCCAGTTGCTCAACCGTGGACGGCTCCTGTGCGAGCACGTTCATCAGTTGCCACTGGCGCCGGGTCACGCCGTGTTCCTCAAGAGTCGAGGCGAACTGCTCGTCGATCATGCGGTCAACGAGCTTGAGCCAGAATCCGATCGGTCGAGGGTTGGTGTCCATGGCTTGAGGTTACGCTCACGCCTTGTCGGACGGGAGGTCCTTGGACCCCTCGTGGTGGTCGTGGTCGAAGTCGGGGCCGAAGCCGCGCCCGCGGAATCCACGCGGGCCGAACCCGTGACCGCGGTGTCCACGGCCCTCGTAGCCGTGCTGACCGCACTCCGAGACGGAGTGCGGCGCTGGCGTCGCGGCAAAGCCCAGAAATGGGCTTTGCTCCTGAGCTCCAGCGCGCCATCCAAGGTTGCGAGCCATCTTCTCGAGAGTTGCCATGGTGGTGGCGTAGTCCTCGTCGGAGACGCCGTCGCGAGCCTTGTCGGCGAGCGAGTCGCGGAACGCGCGACGCTGTTCGCGGCCGAGCTGGTGCTTGCGGTACTCGATCGCCCGCAGCCAGAAGCCGGGGCGCTGTGTCTTGTCGGTGTTGGTCTTTTCAGTGTTGGTGTTCATGGGAACTGCCTTTCGTGGTTTACATGTCATATGACAATAAATGTAAGATTACATACATGGGTCAGGAGAGTCAAGCGGATGCCGTTCGCCAGATCGAGGAGGCGTTGCTCACGCTCCGCCTGGGCGCTGGCCGTGGTGGCCCGCGCCCGCCGTGGGGGGATGGTCCGCCGCCGTGGGCTGGAGGCCACGGGCCCGGGCCGCTCGGCGCACGCCGACGGCACGACCACGAACCGCACGCACGCGGGATGCACGGGGGAGCGCGCATCCGTCTACTCGAGTTCCTCGCCGGGTCGTCAAGCGGAGTGGGTATCTCGGAGATCGCCGAAGCGGTCGAGGTCGATCAGCCCCGGGCATCCCGCCTCGTCGCGGACGGCGCGGCCCGCGGCTTCGTCACCCGCTCCGTCGACCCGGGCGATGCGCGCAAGAGCGTCGTGACCATCACGGATGCCGGCCGCCAGATGCTCGACACGGTGCGAGCCGGCCGCACCTCCGCGGTCACCGACGCCCTCAGCGGATTCACGCCAGACGAGACCGCCCTGTTCGCGGAGCTGCTGTCACGCTTCGCCGCGGCCTGGCCGCGACCTGGTCGCTAGAACTTCGGCACCCTCACGAACACCATGAGGATCGCGCCGACGAGCAGCACGAGCGCGATGCCGAGAACACCGAAGATCGTCGCGCCGAAGATCACGATGAACGACGCCCACAGCGCGGGCGAGAGGAAGCTCGCGACTCGGCCGGTCGTCGCGTAGAGGCCGAAGATCTCACCCTGGCGACCCTCGGGGGTCACGCGGGCGAGCAGCGAGCGGCTCGCAGCCTGCGCCGGGCCCACGAACGCGGAGAGCGTCAGGCCGCCGATCCAGAACACGACCGTGCCCGTGTCGTGCAGGGCGAAGACCAGCACGGCCATGATGACGAGACCGAACAGCGCGAAGAGGATGACCGCCTTCGGGCCGAAACGGTCGTCTATGCGGCCGGCGAAGATCGTGGAGATGCCCGCCACGAGGTTGGCGGCGATGCCGAAGAGGATGACCTCGTTGTCCGTGAAGCCGAACGCGACCGCGGCGAGGATGCCACCGAAGGCGAACACCCCGGCGAGGCCATCGCGGTAGATCGCGCTCGCGAGCAGGAACCAGAAGGTCGGACGGGACTCCGGGTTCTTGTAGAGTGCGGCGACATCGCGCACGAGCAGCGCGTAGCTGCGGAAGAACCCGACCTTGGACGCCTCACCGCCCGTCGCGGGCGCCTCCGGCACGTTGAAGAAGAGGGGCAGCGAGAAGATCACAGTCCACACCGCCGCGCCCACCGCGATGAGTCGGTAGGCGAGTCCGCCCGAAGTGTCGAGGCCGAACCACTCGAACGTGTTCAGCAGCACGACGATCACGAGCGCGACGATGCCGCCGATGTAGCCGAGACCCCAGCCGAGACCGCTGACCTTGCCGATGGTCTTGCGGGTCGAGACCTGCACGAGCATGGCGTTGTAGTTGACGCCCGCGATCTCGGAGACCACCGCACCGAGCGCGAGGATGATCGCGCCGTACCAGAAGTACGCGGGGTCGGCGAAGACGAAGAAGAGGGCGAACTGCAGGATGGCCAGCAGTGCGGTGAACAGGAGCAGGAGGCGCTTCTTGCGGCCGCTGGCATCCGCCCGCTGTCCGAGAACTGGCGCCAGCAGAAGGATCAGGATGCCCGCTGCCGTGGTCGCCCATCCGTAGCCCGACGACAACTGCGCAAGTGCCGCCTCCCGGGTGGCATTCCCCTCGGGGAGGGACGCGATGTCGGCGGGAAGGAACGAGTCCGACACGAGGTACAGCGAGGCGAAGACGAAGGTCAGGATGACCGAGTTGAACGGCTGGGTGGCCCAGTCCCACAACGCCCACGACACGACCCGCTTGCGGGGAACGACTTTGTTCTCGATATCCAGCCCCACCACACCCACGGCGAGCGTGTTGGCGGCGACCGGAATCTTCTTGTCCGTCATGGTCACACGCTAGTGCCCACGGGTGTCCTGGCGGTGAACTTTCACCTTGAGTCGCATCGGCTCAACTTCGACTTGACAGAAGTTATCCACAGGACCAGACTTGATACATCACGACTCATGTTTCGACGCAATCGTTTCGAGTCAGTGAGCCGACCACGAAGAAACACCAGCAACAAGGAGACAAGAGCATATGGCTCGAGCAGTAGGTATCGACCTCGGAACCACCAACTCGGTGGTTGCCGTTCTCGAGGGTGGAGAGCCCACCGTCATCGCCAACGCTGAAGGCTTCCGCACGACCCCCTCGGTCGTGGCCTTCACCAAGGACGGGGAGGTGCTCGTCGGTGAGACCGCGAAGCGCCAGGCCGTCACCAACGTCGACCGCACCATCGCCTCCGTCAAGCGCCACATGGGTACTGACTGGAAGCAGGATGTCGACGGCAAGAAGTACACCCCGCAGGAGATCTCGGCACGTATCCTCGCCAAGCTCAAGCGCGACGCCGAGCAGTACCTCGGTGAGCCGGTGACGGATGCCGTCATCACCGTTCCCGCGTACTTCAACGACGCCGAGCGCCAGGCCACCAAGGAGGCCGGTGAGATCGCGGGCCTCAACGTGCTCCGCATCATCAACGAGCCCACCGCGGCCGCACTCGCCTACGGCCTCGACAAGGGCAAGGAGGACGAGCTCATCCTCGTCTTCGACCTCGGTGGTGGCACGTTCGACGTCTCCCTCCTCGAGGTGGGCAAGGACGACGACTTCTCGACGATCCAGGTTCGCTCGACCGCCGGTGACAACCGCCTCGGTGGAGACGACTGGGACCAGCGCGTCGTCGACTACCTGATCAAGCGCTTCAAGGAGACCACGGGAGTGGATGTCTCGGGAGACAAGATCGCGAAGCAGCGCCTCAAGGAGGCCGCGGAGCAGGCGAAGAAGGAGCTGTCGTCGCAGACGAGCACCACCATCCAGCTGCCCTACCTCTCCCTCACGGAGAACGGCCCCGCCAACCTCGACGAGACGCTCACCCGCGCCAAGTTCGAGGAGCTGACCGCTGACCTGCTCGCTCGTCTGGAGAAGCCGTTCAACGACGTCATCAAGGAGGCCGGTGTCAAGGTCGGCGACGTCGCACACGTCGTCCTCGTCGGTGGTTCCACGCGTATGCCGGCCGTCGTCGAGCTCGTCAAGAAGCTCACGGGTGGCAAGGAGCCCAACAAGGGCGTCAACCCTGACGAGGTCGTCGCCGTCGGCGCCGCGCTCCAGGCTGGCGTGCTGAAGGGCGAGCGCAAGGACGTTCTGCTCATCGACGTGACCCCCCTGAGCCTCGGTATCGAGACCAAGGGCGGCATCATGACGAAGCTCATCGAGCGCAACACGGCCATCCCGACCAAGCGCAGCGAGACCTTCACCACGGCAGACGACAACCAGCCGTCCGTCGCGATCCAGGTCTTCCAGGGCGAGCGTGAGTTCACCCGCGACAACAAGAACCTCGGCACGTTCGAGCTCACGGGCATCGCACCCGCGCCCCGTGGCATCCCGCAGATCGAGGTCACGTTCGACATCGACGCCAACGGCATCGTGCACGTGTCCGCGAAGGACAAGGGCACCGGCAAGGAGCAGTCGATGACCATCACCGGCGGCAGCTCGCTGTCGAAGGAGGACATCGAGCGCATGGTGCGCGAGGGCGAGGAGCACGCTGCTGAGGACAAGGCCCGCCGTGAGGCAGCCGAGACCCGCAACACGGCAGAGCAGCTCGCCTACTCGACCGACAAGCTCATCGCCGACAACGCCGACAAGCTGCCCGACGACGTCAAGTCCGAGGTCCAGGCGGATGTCGACGCACTCAAGACCGCGCTCGCCGGAGACGACGACGCAGCCGTGAAGACCGCGTTCGACAAGCTGACCGAGAGCCAGCAGAAGCTCGGCGAGGCGATCTACAACGCGCCCGAGGCGCAGCCGACCGAGGCCGAGGAGCCCGCAGCCGCAGCATCCAGCGATGAGGACATCGTGGACGCCGAGGTCGTGGACGACGAGGACGACAAGGACTCTTCGACAGGCTCAGGGCAGGCAAAGTAAGTGGCTGACGACATCACCCCAGAGGACGACAACGCAGCGGAGCCCGTCATCCGCGACAAGCGTCGCATCGACCCGGAGACGGGCGATGTCCGCGAGCCGAAGGCTGACGAGCAGGACGAGTCGGATGCCACGGCTGAGGGAGCGGACGACGACTCCGCTCCCTCGGCTGAGGCCGACGCCGAACCGCTGAGCGCGGAGGACCAGGCTCTCCTCGATGAGGCCGAGCGCGACCTCGTCGCGGACATGCGCAACGACATGCTGCGTGCGCAGGCCGAGCTCGTGAACTTCCGCACCAGGGTCGAACGCGACCGCGCCGCGAACCGTGAGGCGGTCATCGCCGAGGTGCTGCGTTCGCTCCTGCCGGCGATCGACGATCTTGCTCGCGCCGAGGCGCACGGCGACCTCGTCGAGGGCAGCCCGCTCGCGATCGTTGCCCAGAAGCTCCGTACCTCGTTCGAGAAGTACGGACTCAAGACGGTGGGGGAGAAGGGCGAAGCCTTCGACCCCGCGTTCCATGAGGCCGTCGTGCAGATCCCGACCCCCGGTGTGACCGAGAACACGATCGCGGACGTGATCGAGCAGGGCTACGCGCTCGGCGACCGCCTCGTGCGGCCCGCCAAGGTCGCGGTCGCGGTTCCCGCCGAGTAAGGCACGTCAGTGGCAAGCCAGGATTGGTTCGACAAGGACTTCTACGCGGTACTCGGGGTGTCCAAGGACATCAGCGAGGCCGAGCTCAAGAAGGTCTACCGCAAGCTCGCACGCCAGTACCACCCGGACTCCAACCCGGGGGACGCCAAGGCAGAGGCGAAGTTCAAGGAGATCAGTGAGGCGCACTCCGTGCTCTCCGATCCCGAGATGCGCCGCGAGTACGACCAGATCCGCGCCATGGGTTCCGGCGCTCGCTTCACGGCGGGCGACCAGCCGGGCGGGTTCGAGGACGTCTTCGGCGGCATGTTCGGCCAGCGTGGTGGCGCCCAGAGCGCGAGCTTCGAGGATCTCCTCGGTGGCATGTTCGGTGGTCAGGCCGGGTTCCGTACCGGCCCAACCCCGGGCAGGGACATCACGGCGGCAACGACGCTCGATTTCGTCACCGCCATCCGCGGCGAGACGATCAAGTTGCAGGCGGCCGGGGGCAACCCCATCACCGTCAAGATTCCCGCCGGAGTGGCCGATGGCCAGAAGATCAAGCTCAAGGGCAAGGGTGAACCAAGCCCGAACGGCGGCCCGGCGGGCGACCTCGTGCTCACGGTCGCGGTGCGCAAGCACCCCGTCTTCGAGCGCGACGGCCTCAACCTCCGCGTGGTCGTTCCCGTCACCTTCACGGAGGCGGCTCTAGGCGCCACGATCGAGGTCCCCACCCTCGGGGGCGACCCCGTGAAGCTCCGGGTTGCGCCCGGAACGCCGAGCGGTCGCATCCTTCGGGTGAAGGGTCGCGGCGTGACATCAGCGCGCGGCACCGGCGACCTGCTCGCCGAAGTCGAGATCGCTGTACCTTCACGCGTGCCGGATGATGCGGCCGAACTCCTGCGAGCATTCGACGAGGCCATGCCGAAGGAGAACCCGCGCGCCGAGCTGATCCAGAAGGCCAAGGTCTGATGGATCTCGATACGCCGGTCTTCGCTATCGCGGCTGCCGCAGAGTTGGCGGGCATGCACCCGCAGACTCTGCGGCAGTACGACCGGCTCGGCCTCGTGAGCCCCACCCGCACGGCCGGCCAGTCGCGTCGGTACTCGATGCGAGATGTCGCGCAACTCCGCGAGATCGCGGCTCTCTCGGCCGAGGGCCTCAACCTCGAGGGCATCCGCCGCATCCTCGAGCTGGAGAACCAGGTCAGCGCACTGAGCGAGCGAGTGCGTGAGCTCGAGCACGCCCTCGCCGAGGAACTGCTTTCGCGCCCCGGCCGCCGCGTCTTCGCTGCGGGTTCCGCCGGGGACGTCGTGTCGCTGCGGGCCGGATCCCGCGCCGAGAAGGCCAACCAGGTGGTCGTGTGGCGACCCCTGCGTCGTAGCTGACCCCCACGCATCCCGAATACAGGAGATCCCCGTGTACCTGTCCCCTCACGCGCATGCCTGAGCGGGAGCATCCCAAATCTCCTGCATTGGGGATTGAGGTGCTGGAGAGTCTCCGCCGCTGGCCCGACATCGAGGCGCCGAACCTAGTCGCCGTGGATGCCACGGACCGCCTGCTCCTCGACAAGGCGGCCGAGGACATACGCGCCAACCCCGACGGCGTTCTCGTCGTCGACGACAACTACGGTGCACTCACGCTCGGGGCAATCGCGCTGGGTGCTCGGGGCGTGCTCGTGCATCAGGACTCGATCGTGGGCGAGCGCGCCCTCGCCGCGAATGCTGGCGGGCTCGCTGACTACCGACATGAGGACCTCGATGACCGTGACTCGCTCGCTGGCGTGCGGGTCGTGCTCTGGCAACTTCCGCGAAGCCTCGACCGCGTCGCGGACGTCGCCTGGGCGCTCGCAGGGGGCGTTTCGCCGGACGCAACCGTGTATGCCGGTGGGCGCATCAAACACATGACTCTCCGCATAAACGAGGTGCTGAAGCAGCACTTCGCAAGTCTTGACGTGCTCCCGGCGAGGCAGAAGTCGCGGGCTCTGCGGGTCGCGAACCCCATACCCAGCGCGCGGTCGAACGAGAGTCGTGGCATCCATACCGATCTCGGCATACAGCTCCACGGCGCCCCGGGTGTCTTCGCGGGCGGTCTGCTCGACATCGGCGCGCGGGCGATGCTGGAGGTGCTCGACGAGGTAGCGCCTGCCGCTACCAGCGCCGTCGACCTGGGCTGCGGCTCGGGCATCCTCGCGATCACCCTCGCCCAAGCCCGACCGCACCTGCACATCACCGCAACGGATGTCTCGGCAGCAGCAGTGCGCGCCACCGAGCAGAACGTCGCTCTCAACGGCGTCACCACGATCACGGCGCTGCAGGACGACGCGGGCTCCAGCATCCCGGATGCGAGCGTCGACCTCGTGCTGCTCAACCCGCCCTTCCATACGGGATCGACGGTGCACACGGGCATCGCGTCGAAGCTCTTCGCGGCTGCGGCCCGCATCCTCAAGCCCGGCGGCGAGCTCTGGACGGTCTACAACTCGCATCTCGGGTACCGCGCCGAACTCGCGCGCGCGGTCGGGCCGACGCGTGAGGTGTCGCGCAACCGCAAGTTCACCGTGACAGCGTCGACGCGCCGCTAGGCAGAGCCTCTAAACCCAGCGCTCCGCCCGGTAGTCCGCGAGCACCCGACGCATCGTGCCGGAAGCTCCGCGCACGACGACGCTCTCGGTACGGATGATCGCGCCACGGTGCCGCACTCCCGCGACGAGCGGCCCGTCGGTGACACCCGTCGCGACGAAGAACGTGTTGTTGCCCTTCACGAGCTCGTCGGCTTCGTAGTGGGTATCGAAACGGAGGCCAGCCGCCTCCCCGCGTGCTCGTTCGTCGTCGTCCCGCGCGACGAGCCTGCCCTGGATGAGTCCACCGAGCGCCTTGACCGCGCACGCGGTGGCGACCCCCTCCGGGCTGCCGCCGGTGCCGACGCAGAGATCGAGCTCACCCTCGAGACTCGCGGCAGCGATTCCACCACCGACGTCGCCGTCGAGGAGGAGTCGGGTCCCCGCACCCGCGGCGCGGATCTCCTCGATGAGGACCTGGTGCCGTGGCCGGTCGAGTACCCCAACCGCGAGTTCCCCGACCCGTTTGCCGAGAACGGATGCCAGGGCTCGGAGGTTTTCACCGATGGGGTTCCTGATATCGACTACCCCGATCGCCTCCGGCCCGGCGACGATCTTCTCCATGTAGAACACGCTCGACGCGTCGAGCATCGTGCCCCGATCGGATGCCGCGATCATTGAGATCGCGCCGGGCCTCCCGGCCGCCGTCAGCGACGTGCCGTCGATCGGGTCGACAGCGATGTCGCACTCCGGCCCAGACCCGAGCCCGACAACCTCGCCGTTGAACAGCATCGGGGCCTGGTCCTTCTCGCCCTCTCCGATCACGACGGTGCCCCGGAACGCGACGGTGCCGAGGAACGCGCGCATGGCGTCGACCGCCGCACCGTCGGCCGCATTCTTGTCACCGAGCCCGACGAACGAACTCGCCCGGATGGCGGCCGCCTCCGTTGCGCGTACGAGCTCGAGCGCGAGGTTGCGATCGGGGATCGCTGCGGCGTTCACGCGACGGCGCGCTGGAGCGAGGCCGCCTCGACGCCGAGCCGAGTCTCGAGCCGGCGCCTCAGGTCGGCCAGCTGCGCCCTGACCTCCGCGGGCAGACGCTCCCCGAACCCGTCGAGGAACCGTTCCGTGTCGTCTGCCTCGTCGAGGAGCGAGTTCACGTCCAGGTCGAACAGGGCCTCCCAGTCCCGGGCGGAGACACCCGCAGCGAGGTGGTCGATCGTGTTCGGAGTCGGCACGAGGCCGACGGGGGTGTCCGCGGCTCCGATCTCTCCCGTGATGCGCTGGATGATCCAGGTGAGCACGCGACCGTTCTCGCCGAAGCCCGGCCAGAGGAACGAGCCATCCGACCCCTTGCGGAACCAGTTCACCTGGAAGATCGCGGGCGCCTCGGCACCGAGGCTCTCGCCGAGCTCGAGCCAGTGCCCGAAGTAGTCGGCCATGTTGTACCCGCAGAACGGGAGCATCGCGAAGGGGTCCCGGCGCAGTTCGCCCACCGTGCCCTCGGCGGCGGCGGTGCGCTCGGAGGCGATCGTCGCCCCGAGGAAGACCCCGTGCTGCCAGTCGCGCGCCTGCGCGACGAGCGGAACGTTGGATGCCCGGCGCCCGCCGAACAGGATCGCGTCGAGTGGCACGCCCGCCGGGTCGTCCCAGTCTGGCGCGATCGAGGGGCACTGCGATGCCGGAACGGTGAACCGCGCGTTGGGGTGGGCTGCGGGTCCGGCCGCGGGGTTCCACGGCCTACCCTGCCAGTCGGTGAGGCCCTTCGGTGCGGTGTCGGTGAGTCCTTCCCACCAGACGTCGCCGTCCTCGCGGAGGGCCACATTGGTGAAGATCGTGTTGCCCCAGATGGTGTCGACAGCGGTCGGATTCGTCGCGGGGCCGGTGCCCGGGGCAACGCCGAAGAAGCCGGCTTCCGGGTTGATCGCGCGGAGACGCCCGTCGTCCCCGCGAGCGATCCACGTGATGTCGTCGCCAAGCGTCTCGACCGTCCATCCGGGGATGGTCGACCGTAGCATCGCGAAGTTGGTCTTGCCGCACGCGCTCGGGAAGGCCGCGGCGATGTGGAAACGGCGACCGCCCGGGTCGGTGACCCTGATGAGGAGCATGTGCTCGGCGAGCCAGCCCTCGTCGCGCGCCATGACCGACGCGATGCGCAGGGCGAAGGACTTCTTCGCGAGGATGGCGTTGCCTCCGTAGGCCGATCCGAACGACCAGATCTCCCGCGACTCGGGGAAGTGGGCGATGTACTTGGTGGGATTGCTCGGCCACGCGACATCCTGCTGCCCCGGCTCGAGGGGCGCACCGACCGAGTGGAGCGCCGGCACCCAGCTGTCGCCTGCGGCGATACGGCTGAGCACGTCGTCTCCCACGCGCGTCATGATGGACATGCTCGCGACGACGTAGGGGGAGTCGGTGAGCTGCACGCCGATGCGGGAGAGCGGTCCGCCGACCGGACCCATCGAGAAGGGCACGACGTAGAGAGTGCGGCCGCGCATAGCGCCGCGGAACAGCTCGGTCATCTCCGCCTTCAACTCGGTGGGCTCCCGCCAGTTGTTTGTCGGGCCGGCATCGGCCTCGTTCTTGGAGCAGACGAACGTGCGGCTCTCGACGCGAGCAACGTCGTCGGGGTCACTGCGCGCGAGAAAGCTGTACGGGCGGTGCTCTGGGTTGAGCTGGGTGAGCTGGCCAGAGTCGACCATGGCCCGCAGGAGGCCGTTGAGCTGGGCGCGGGAGCCATCAACCCAGACGATGCCGTCGGGCTGGAGCAATTCGGTCTGCTCCTCGACCCAGGCCTCAAGGGTTCTCGGGAGTGTTGTCGTCATCGTTCGTCCTCCGTAAAGAATGTGCTTACTTAGACTCTGGAGCGCGAACGTTCAGTGTGAGCGAATGAAATGCTGGAAAGTTAAGCCATATTTGACATATCGTGGACGAATGGCGGATCTGACAACCCTCGGCCAGCGACTCAGGCACTACCGCACGGCCGCGGGCATGACGTTGGGCGAACTGGGGGACGCGGTGGGTGTCTCACCCAGCCAGCTCTCCTTGCACGAGAACGGCAGGCGGGAACCGCGGCTCTCACTTCTCTCCGACATCGCTGATCACCTCGGTGTGCCGCTCAGCCAATTCCTCGACGAGACGCCGCCCTCCGAGCGCGCCGCCCTCGAGATCGAGCTCGAGCGCGCGCAGTCGAGCCATGTCTACGCCGAGCTCGGGCTCCCCGCTCTGCGCCCTGGCCGGAGCATGCCGGACGAGGTGCTGTCGGTACTGGTCGGGATGCATCGTGAGCTTGATCGACGATCGCGCGAGGCCATCGCCACCCCCGAGGAGGCGCGGCGTGCCAACACGGAGCTGCGCATTCGCATGCGGGAACGCAACAACTACCTGCCAGAGCTGGAGGACCTCGCGGAGCGGGTCGTCGCGGAGGCCGGCCACACCACGGGGGCGCTCACCCATCGATCGGTCGCGCGGATCGCGGCATCCCTCGGCTTCGAGATCGTGCACGTCGGCGACCTGCCGCACTCAGCCCGATCGGTGACCGACCTGGAGAACGGCAGGATCTACCTGCCGCCGGCGTCGATCCCGGGCGGACACGGTCTTCGCTCGATGGCGCTCCAAGCCGTTGCGCACCGTCTGCTCGGTCACACGGCGCCGCGCGACTACGCCGAGTTCCTCCAGCAGCGGCTGGAGATCAACTACTTCGCTGCGGCGTGCCTCATGCCCCAGGGGGAGTCGGTGCGGTTCCTCACGCAGGCCAAGGCCGACAAGGACATCGCGCTCGAGGACTTCCGGGATGCCTTCGGCGTCACCCACGAGGCGGCAGCGCTGCGGTTCACCAACCTCGCGACCGCCCACCTCGGCATGACCGTGCACTTCCTCCGGGTCGGGGGAGACGGATCGATCAGCAAGGCTTACGAGAACGACGGTCTGCGCTTTCCCGTCGACGTGCAGGGAGGCGTCGAGGGCCAGATCGTCTGCCGACGCTGGAGTGCCCGCCGCGCCTTCACGCGCACCAACCGCACCACCGAGTTCTACCAGTACACCGACACCCCGGAGGGCACGTTCTTCGAGTCGACGCAGACCGGCACGAGCGCCACGGACGAGTTCTCGATCACGATCGGGGTGCCGTTCGATGCATCCAAGTGGTTCCGCGGTCGCGAGGTGACCCGGCGCGAGCACTCCAAGTGCCCGGATGCCTCGTGCTGCAAGCGTCCGCCGGCCGATCTCGAGGCGCGCTGGTCCGGCCGTGCCTGGACGAGCGCCAAGGTGCACGCCCACATCTTCTCGCCGTTGCCCTCCGGTACCTACCCCGGGGTGGACGATCGGGAGCTCTTCGAGTTCCTCGACGCGCACAACGCGGGGGACTAGGGCACTAGCATCCGACCCCCTGCGAGGAGTAAACTTGAGTCGAACCAACTCAAGTTTTAGAAAGGCACGCCCAGATGGCGAACATGCAGGGTGCCCCTGGCACCGACGAGGAGCAGAAGACTGCCCTCGAGCAGTACGGCGTGAACCTCACCGACATCGCCCGCAGCGGCAAGCTCGACCCGGTCATCGGGCGGGACGCTGAGATCCGCCGGGTCAGTCAGGTGCTCACGCGCCGAACCAAGAACAACCCCGTGCTCATCGGGGAGCCCGGCGTCGGCAAGACGGCCGTGGTCGAAGGCCTCGCCCAGCGCATCGTCGCGGGTGACGTCGCCGACTCCCTCAAAGACAAGACCCTCATCGCGCTCGACCTCGCGGCGCTCGTCGCGGGCGCCAAGTACCGCGGTGAGTTCGAGGAGCGGCTGAAGGCCGTTCTCAAGGAGATCAACGACTCCGACGGCCAGGTGATCACGTTCATCGACGAGCTCCACACCCTTATGGGTGCTGGTGGCGGTGAGGGTTCGGTGGCGGCAGCCAACATGCTCAAGCCCATGCTCGCCCGCGGTGAGCTGCGTCTCATCGGAGCGACCACGCTCGACGAGTACCGCCAGTACATCGAGAAGGACGCCGCGCTGGAGCGCCGCTTCCAGCAGGTGTTCGTGGGTGAGCCCTCCGTCGAGGACACAGTCGCGATCCTCCGTGGTCTCAAGGAGCGTTACGAAGCCCACCACAAGGTCGCGATCGCGGACTCGGCTCTCGTGGCCGCCGCCACGCTCAGCAACCGTTACATCTCCGGACGCAAGCTGCCCGACAAGGCCATCGACCTCATCGACGAGGCCGCGTCGCGGCTCAAGATGGAGATCGACTCGTCGCCCGTCGAGATCGACCAGCTCAAGCGCGCGGTGGATCGGCTTCGGATCGAGGAGCTCGCACTCAAGAAGGAGAAGGACGAGGCATCCAAGGCCCGTCTCGAGAAGCTGCGCGAGGATCTCGCCGCCCGCGGCAAGGAGCTCGACGCGCTCGAGGCGCGGTGGAAGACCGAGAAGGCGTCGCTCACGGGAGTGGGCGACCTGAAGACGCAGCTCAACGATGCCCGCATTCAGCTCGACCGCGCCATGCGCGAGGGCGACTATCAGAAGGCGTCCAAGCTCAACTACGAGACCATCCCGCGCATCGAGGAGGCCCTCGCG
The DNA here is from genome assembly GCF_013410945.1 of Leifsonia sp. AK011. Taxonomy (NCBI): domain Bacteria; kingdom Bacillati; phylum Actinomycetota; class Actinomycetes; order Micrococcales; family Microbacteriaceae; genus Leifsonia; species Leifsonia sp. AK011. Next base: position 567,461 of record NZ_JACCCH010000001.1, read on the forward strand.
GCGGCGGAGCAGAACGAGCCGACCGGCCCGCGCATGGTCAACGACCAGGTGACCGAGGAGGACATCGCCGCCGTCGTCGCCGCGTGGACAGGCGTTCCCGTCGACAAGCTCACCCAGGGCGAGACCGAGAAGCTCCTCCACCTCGAGGCAGAGCTCGGCAAGCGACTGATCGGACAGAAGGATGCCGTGGCCGCCGTGTCCGAAGCGGTGCGCCGCACACGTGCCGGCATCTCCGACCCCGACCGTCCGACGGGCTCGTTCCTGTTCCTCGGGCCCACCGGTGTGGGCAAGACAGAACTCGCCAAGGCGCTCGCGGAGTACCTGTTCGACGATGAGAAGGCCCTCGTGCGCATCGACATGAGCGAGTACGGGGAGAAGTTCTCCGTGTCGCGGCTCGTCGGCGCCCCTCCCGGCTATGTCGGTTACGAGCAGGGTGGCCAGCTCACGGAGGCAGTGCGGCGTCGGCCGTACTCGGTGATCCTCCTGGACGAGGTGGAGAAGGCGCATCCCGAGGTCTTCGACGTGCTGCTGCAGGTTCTCGACGACGGCCGCCTGACCGATGGGCAGGGGCGTACGGTCGACTTCCGCAACGTCATCCTGATCCTGACGTCGAACCTCGGCAGCCAGTTCATCACCGACCAGTCGCTGCCGTGGGAGCAGCGCAAGGAAGCGGTGAACGAGCTCGTGCGCCAGGCGTTCAAGCCGGAGTTCGTCAACCGTCTGGACGACATCGTGGTGTTCTCGCCGCTGTCGACCGACGACCTCTCGCAGATCGTCGAGCTGTACATCGACCGGCTGTCGCGTCGACTGGCGGACCGCCGTCTCGAGCTCGCGGTAACCCCCGATGCCCGTTACTGGCTGGCCGAGCGCGGCTACGACCCGATCTACGGTGCGCGCCCGCTTCGGCGGCTCATGCAGCGCGAGATCGACGACCGACTCGCGAAGGCGCTGCTCTCGGGCGAGATCCGCGACGGCGAGACGGTCTACGTGACGGTCGCCGACGGTGGAGACGGCCTCTCCGTCACGCGTCTGGGGGAGTAACGGCAGCGGGCTGGTTCTGCGCGGTGCCGCGCGGGTCGCCGCGCGCCTAGTTGCTCGTAGTCTGCCAATCAGCGCGCTGTTTGAGGAGCACACCGCGAGAAGCTGCGGTATTGGCGAGAGGCGTGCATATGTGCGCGAAGGATGTCAATCAGCGCGCTCTTTGGGATTAGGCGAGACTTCAGCGAGCGGGTGTGCGCGACGCAGCCACCACTGCCGCGATGCGCTCCGGGCCCGTCGGGTCCTGGAGTGACGTCGTGTCGCCGAGCGGGCGACCGTCGACGATGTCGCGCAGCAGGCGTCGCATGATCTTGCCCGAGCGGGTCTTCGGCAGGTCCTGCACGATGTGGATGTCCCGTGGCTTGGCGATCGGCCCGATGGCGGCGGCCACGTGGGCGCGCAGTTCCTGCGCGAGGTCGTCGGTCGCGGCATCCGTTGCGGCGAGCACGAAGGCCACGATCGCCTCTCCCGTGGTCGCGTCGTCGGCTCCCGTCACTCCGGCCTCGCCCACCAGCGGGTGGGCGACCAGCGCCGACTCGATCTCGATGGTCGACAGACGGTGGCCGGAGACATTGATCACGTCGTCGACGCGTCCGAGCAGCCAGATGTCGCCGTCGGCGTCGGCCTTCGCGCCGTCGCCGGAGAAGAAGTATCCGCGGTCGGCGAAGCGCGCCCAGTACGAGTCGAGGTAGCGCTGGGGGTTGCCCCACACCGTGCGCGCCATGGAGGGCCATGTGCCCTCGATCACGAGGTAGCCGCCAGCGCCCGGCGGTACCGGCTCGCCCGCGTCATCCACCACGAGTGTCTTCAGGCCGGGCAGCGCTCGAGTCGCCGAGCCCGGCTTGATCGTGGTCCAGGCGGGGATGGGCGCCATGATCGCGGCGCCCGTCTCGGACTGCCACCAGGTGTCGATGACGGGTGCGGTGCCGGCACCGAACTGCTCGCGGAACCACACCCACGCCGCGGGGTTGATCGACTCACCGACCGACCCGAGCAGGCGAATGCTCGAGAGGTCGAACCCCGACGGCAGCCCCTCGGGGAACCACGTCATGAACGTCCGCACGAGCGTGGGCGCCGTGTAGTACGTCGTGACGCCGTAGCGTTCGATGATCTCGAGGTGTCGGGTGCGCGACGGGGTGTCCGGCGTGCCCTCGTAGATCACCTGCGTGGTTGCGTTCGACAGCGGCCCGTACAGCTCGTAGGTGTGCGCCGTGACCCACGCGAGGTCGGCGGTGCACCAGTGCACGTCATTGTCCTTCGCGTCGAAGGCAGCCCAGTGCGTCCAGCTCGCCTGCGTGAGGTAGCCGCCGGAGGTGTGCACGAGGCCCTTCGGCTTACCCGTGGTGCCCGAGGTGTAGATGATGAAGAGCGGGGTCTCGGCGGGGAACGACTCGGCCTCGTGATGCGAAGGCTGCGAGTCCACGATGTCGTGCCACCAGACGTCGCGTCCCTCGGTGATGTCGACCTGGAGGCCAGTGCGGTTGACCACGAGAACGTGCTCGACATGGTCGAGGCCCTCGACCGCGGCATCCGCGTTCTGCTTCACGGGCACGGCCTTGCCCCGGCGGAACTGCCCGTCACTCGTGACCACGAGCTTCGCCCCCGTGTCCTCGACGCGGAATCGCAGCGCCTCGGCCGAGAACCCACCGAAGACGAGCGAATGGATGGCACCGATGCGGGCCACCGCGAGCGTGATGATCACGGTCTCAGGGATCACTGGCAGATAGATGACGACGCGGTCACCCTTCGTCACGCCGAGTGCTTCCAGCGCGTTGGCGGCCTTCGACACCTCGCGCTGCAGCTCGGCGAAGGTGATCGCCCGGCGGTCGCCCGGCTCGCCCTCGAAGTAGTACGCGACCTTGTCGCCGAGGCCGGCATCGACGTGCCGATCGACGCAGTTCACCGCGACGTTGAGGGTGCCATCCGAGAACCACTCGGCGACGGGCGGCTGCAGGCCGTCGGGTCCGGCGGCGGGCTCCCACGTGTGCGCGACGGTCCAGGGGGTGTCCCACTTCAGTCGCCCGGCCGCCTCCTCCCAGAACGCGACGGGGTCGGCGGCGGCGCGCTCCCAAGCATCGGCGGCCACGTTCGAGTCGATCGCGAAGTGCGCGGGCGGCGGGAACGAGCGGGTCTCGACGAGCAGTTCATTGAAGGGCGCGGATGTCACGACTCAACGCTATGCGACGGGCCCGCGGCATCCCGAAGCAGTTGTCACTCGCCGAAACATCACCGCGCGATCACAAATGCAGGAGTGGGGGCGCTCAAGCGCGCCTCTTCGGGTTGCCGCCGCTGTCGGTCGTGCCGATCTCCTGTATTTGGGATCATGCCGGTCGTCGCGGCACGGGCGAGCGTGCGCGTAGCCTGAACCCATGCTCGCCACCGTCATCCACGCCCCGCACGACATCCGCAGCGAAGAGGTCCCGGACCCCGCGCTCCTCAAGCCCACCGATGCCATCGTGCGCGTGAGCGCCGCGTGCGTCTGCGGCTCCGACCTGTGGCCCTACCGCGGGGTCACGCCCACGACCAAGCCGCGCCGCATCGGCCACGAGTTCGTCGGAATCGTCGAGCAGATCGGCGACGAGGTCACGACGATCAAGGTCGGCGACTTCGTCATCGCGCCGTTCTACTGGTGCGACATGACGTGCATCAACTGCCGCAATGGCGTGAGCACGAGCTGCCTCCACGGTGGCTGGTGGGGCGCACCGGACCGCAACGGTGACTTCGTCGACGGCGCCCAGGGCGAGGTCGTGCGCGTGCCGCTCGCCGACGGGACCCTCGTCGCAACGCCGGGGATGCCCGCCCCCGAGCTCATTCCGAGCCTCCTGACCCTCGCCGACGTCATGGGCACCGGCCACCACGCCGCAGTCTCGGCAGGCGTCACCGCGGGCAGCACCGTGGTTGTCGTCGGGGATGGCGCGGTCGGGCTCTGTGCGGTACTCGCCGCGAAGCGGCTCGGGGCATCCCGCGTGGTCGCGATGTCGCGTCACGCTGACCGCCAGGAGATCGCGCGCGAGTTCGGCGCCGACGACATCATCGAGGAGCGCGGGGCCGAGGGCATCAAGCGCGTGAAGGAGATGTTCGATGGCATCGGGCCCGACTGCGTGCTCGAGTGCGTCGGCACGAAGGAGTCGATGGACCAGGCGCTGAAGTCGGCGCGCCCCGGCGGCATGGTCGGCTTCGTCGGCGTGCCGAACGGCGGACCGGAGCTGCCTATCCAGACGATGTTCGGCACCAACGTCGGGGTCAATGGCGGCGTGGCATCCGTGCGCAACTACATCGACGAGCTGCTGCCCGAGGTGCTCTCGGGAGCCATCAACCCGGGTCGCGTCTTCGACCTCGAGCTGCCGCTGAGCGAGGCAGCCGAGGCCTACGCCGCCATGGACGAGCGCCGCGCTACGAAGGTGCTGCTGCGCCCGTAGTCCAACCGCTCCCTGAGGAGCGACCGAAGGTCGCGTCTCGAAGGGTCACCCGCGTGGTGCACTTCGAGACGGTGCTGCGCACCTCCTCAGCGAGCGAGTTGGTCTGCGATCGCTGCCACGAAGGTGTCGATGTCGGCCTCGGTCGTGTCCCACGCGGTCATCCAGCGCACCTCTCCGGTGGCGGGGTTCCAGTCGTAGAACCGGAAACTCTCGCGCAGCTTGTCGGCGACCCCGGGCGGCAGTGTTGCGAACACGGCGTTGGCCTGGGTTGGTTGCGTGAAGCCGAGCGAACTTCCGTTGATCGAGCCCGTCGAGATCGCATCCTCGAGCGCCGACCGCAGCCGCGCCGCCATCGCGTTCGCGTGCGACGCCGACCGCAGCCACAGGTCGCCTTCGAGCAGCGCGATGAGCTGCGCCGACACGAACCGCATCTTCGATGCGAGCTGCATGTTGAGCTTGCGCAGGTACACGAGGCCGTCGGATGCTGCGGGGTTCAGCACCACGATGGCCTCCCCGAACACGAGCCCGTTCTTGGTCCCCCCGAAGCTGAGGACATCAACGCCAGCCTCGGACGTGAACTCCGCGAACCCCGTCCCGAGCGCCGCCGCAGCGTTCGACACGCGTGCACCGTCCATATGCAGCAGCATCCCGCGCTCGTGCGCGTAGTCCGCGATCGCACGCACCTCGTCGACCGTGTACAGCGTGCCGAGCTCGGTCGTCTGCGTGATGCTCACGGCGAGGGGCTGCGCGCGGTGTTCGTCGCCCCAGCCCCACGCCTCGGTGCCGATGAGCTCGGGCGTGAGCTTGCCGTCGGGGGTGTCAACCGTGAGCAGCTTGAGACCGGATACCCGCTCGGGCGCCGCGTTCTCATCGGTGTGGATGTGCGCGGTCGACGTCGCGACCACCGCGCCCCACCGAGGGAGCATGCTCGTGAGGGCTGTCACGTTGGCGCCCGTGCCATTGAACACCGGCCACGCCTCAGCCTGGTCGCCGAAGTGACCGCGCACGACCTCCTGCAGCCGCGCCGTGTAGACGTCCTCGCCGTAGGCGATCTGGTGGCCTTCGTTCGCATCCGCAAGTGCGGCGAGAACCTCGGGGTGCGCGCCGGCGTAGTTGTCGCTCGCGAAACCGCGGTAGGAGGGGTCGTGCAGTCTCGTCATGGAGTCAGTCTTGCAGGCCGCTAGCGGTGATCCCGCGAGTCGACTCGATCACGTCGGCCATCTTCTTGGAGAGCGCCTCGTAGAACATGGACAGCGGGAACTCGTCGTCCATCACGGCATCCGTGTAGCCCTTGGGCGGCCCGGCCAGGATCTCGTCTGGCAGCCCGCGCGCCCAGGCCGAGGCCGGGTGCGGCGTCAGCGTCGAGGCGACGAGGTCGTACGCGGCGAGCCAGTGCGCGATCTTCGGGCGGTCGATCGACTTCCAGTACAGCTCGTCGATCGCATCCGACAGCGCCACGACGACATCCGGCACCTGCTCCCAGTCGATCGCGAGCGCCGTGTCGGTCCAGTGCAGCACGTGGTGCTGGTGCAGCCACGCGAAGAGCAACTGGCCGCCGAGCCCGTCGTAGTTGCGCACGCGTGTGCCGGTGATCGCGAACCGGAAGATCCTGTCGAAGATCACGGCGTACTGCACGAGCTTGGCGCGGTCGCGCGTAACCTCCCCGTTCGCTGAGGCACTCGAAGCGTCGTCCGCCCGCGAGAGGCGCACCGACTCGCGGAACGCCGTGAGGTCGCAGCGCAGCTCCTCGAGGGAGTACAGGAAGAAGGGCATCCGCTGCTTGATCATGAACGGATCGAACGGCAGGTCGCCGCGCATGTGGGTGCGGTCGTGGATGAGGTCCCACATCACGAAGGTCTCCTCCGCCACAGCCTGGTCGTCCAGGAGTCGCTGGGCGTCCTCGGGCAGCTCGAGCTTGGTGATCTCGGATGCCGCGCGCACCACCCGACGGAAGCGGGCAGCCTCACGATCCGCGAAGATCGCACCCCAGGTGAAGGTGGGGATGGAGCGCATCGCGACGGTCTCGGGGAACAGCACCGCCGAGTTCGTGTCGTAGCCCTCGGTGAAGTCGAGGAACCGGATCGGCACGAACAGGCCGTTCGAGTAGTCACCGGCCTCGAGGGATGCCACGAAGTCCGGCCACACGACCTCGACGAGCACCGCCTCCACGAGCCGTTCGCTCGACCCGTTCTGCGTGTACATGGGGAAGACGACGAGGTGACGCAGTCCGTTCACGCGGTCGCGCTGCGGCTGGAACGCCTGCAGCGAGTCGAGGAAGTCGGGCACACCGAAGCCCTCATCGGCCCAGCGGGCGAAGTCGACGTCGAGCGCGTCGAGGTACTCCGCGTCGTGCGGGAGCGCCCCGGCGAACGTCGGCAGGGCGGCGCGGATGCTCGCGACCAGCTCATTCGCTCGTGCGTGAGCCGCGGCATCCTCGATGCTGCCGTCCTTCGACTGGAACTGCCGCAGCTCGGAGGCGGCGGCCTTGAGGTCGAGCCATGCCTGCGAGTCCTCGAGAACCTCGGGTTCTCCTACGACGGTCTGTTGGACACGTGACATGGGTCACCTCCGTTCCTCGATTGATCCTTACTTCGAGGCTATCCGCGCCCTGTCGCTCTTTGATTGCGATGCGCGAGGCATCGTTGCGTCAACGCCAGAGAACGCGCAGCTTTCCCCTGATCTCGCGCAAGGGAACTCAGGAGAGCGGAACTTCGATGCCGCGCAGCTGCTCCATCGCCTCGCGTGCCTTCGCGGGATCGTGCTGTCGAGCGGCATCGATGATGAGGCTCTGCGCTCGCGCGAGGCTCGTGAAGTCGATGTGCCTCGGTAGGTAGAGGCTGCCGATCCGCACGATGTGCACGACGGCAACGAGCGACCGCAGAAGAATCGCGTTGCTCGTGAACGCGTTCAGGCGCGAGAAGAACAGGAAGTTGGCGGTGGCGATGCGCTGCCCCACGAGGGTGGGGAGCGCCTCCAGATACTCGGCGTGGTCCGCCTCGAGCAGCGCGACGGTATCGGCATCGACGACGGGGATCGCGTCCTCGAGAAGCAGTGGGTAGAGCGCCTTCCACACGGTGAATGCCTGGTCGGTCTGCTCCGGCGTCACGTCTGTCACGCGCGTGAAGCGACTGGCGGATGCCTCGATCAGCCCGATATCGCGGAGCTTCTGCAGTGCCTCCCGAACAGGCGTGCGCGACACCCCGAACCGCACGGCCAGATCAGCATCGCTGATGCGTTGGCCGGGCAGGAGTTCGCCACTCATCATCTCGGACAATAACTGCTCGAAGACCTGCGTGACCACCGGACTCGACGAGATCCGTGGATCGATCGTGCTCATGCCGCCATCCTAAGTGCCCCCCGTTCGGGGGAGCGAACCACGACGAGACGGATGCGTCGCCTACAGGAACATCGGGCGGTCGTCCTCGTCCTCGGTCTCCAGGTCGAGATCCACGACAACCGGAACGTGGTCGCTGGGGGCATCGCCCTTGCGCTCCTCGCGGTCGATTCGGGCAGCGGTGACGAGGTCGTCGAAGGCCTGCGAACCAAGAATGAAGTCGATCCTCATGCCCTCGTTGCGGGGGAATCGGAGCTGCTGGTAGTCCCAGTACGTGTAGCCCTCGATGCCACGGGAGCGGAGTGCATCCACGAGGCCTGCGTTCTCGAGCGCCGCAAATGCGTCGCGCTCAGGCTGGCTCACGTGCGTCTTGCCGGCGAACGCCTGGATGTCCCACACGTCGTGGTCGAAGGGGGCGATATTGAAGTCGCCCATGAGCGCGAGGGGCTGGCCGGGGTTCTCGGCGAGCCACGCGCGGGTGTCCGCCGCGAGGGCCGCGAGCCACGCGAGCTTGTAGGGGTAGTGGGCATTGTCGAGCTCGCGACCGTTGGGCACGTACAGGCTCCACAGGCGCACATCGTTGACGGTGACACCGAGCGCGCGTGCTTCGAGGGGCAGGCTGCCGTCGGGCAGCGGCTTGCCGAAACCCGGGGCGTCGGGGAACCCGACGGTGACATCCTCAATGGGGAGTCGACTCGCGACCGCGACGCCGTTCCACTGGTTGAGACCGTGCAGCTCGACCTCGTAACCCGCGTCGGCGAAGGCCGCATAGGGGAACTGCGCCTCGGTGCACTTGATCTCCTGCATCGCGAGCACGTCGACGTCCTCGCGCCCGAGCCAGTCCACCACCCGGCCGACCCGGCTTCGGATGGAGTTCACATTCCAGGTCGCAACACGCATGAACTCCACGGTACAAGGTTGCACCGACGGGAGAACCACGTCCTGTCCTCCCCTCAACTGGGGCGGGTACAACACCGGGGTACAGACGTACAGTTCATGAGTGACGTTCCCTCACAAGCTCCTCGACCATGAAGCGGCGCAGGATCGATCGGATTCCCGCCGCGCGATCGTTGTCTCCGTTGTCGCCTTGGTTGTGCTCGTTGTCGCCTGCGTTCTCGCTGCGGTGGCGGGCATCCCGACCCCGGGGGTCACTCAGTAGGCTTGCGGTGTGACCGACGCGAAGCAGCAGCTCATCGACTACATCTCCTCCGACGCCGTCTTCCATGGCGACTTCACGCTCACGAGCGGCAAGAAGGCGACGTACTACGTCGACCTGCGCAAGGTCAGCCTCGACCATCGCGTCGCGCCGCTCATCGGGCAGGTCATGCTCGATCTGATCGCCGAGGTTCCGGATGTCGCGGCCGTCGGCGGTCTGACGATGGGCGCCGACCCGATCGCCTCCGCCGTGCTGCACCAGGGTGCGGCTCGCGGCCTCTCGTACGATGCTTTCGTCGTGCGCAAGGAACCGAAGGACCACGGCCGCGGACGCCAGGTGGAGGGGCCGGATCTCGCGGGAAAGCGCGTGATCGTCCTCGAGGACACATCCACCACTGGCGGCTCGCCTCTTGCCGCGATCGAAGCACTCAAGAAGGTCGGCGCGGAGATCGCCGCCGTCGCCGTCGTCGTCGACCGCAGCACCGGCGCTCGCGAGCGCATCGAGGCCGAGGGCTACCCGTATTTCGCCGCGATCGGACTGGATGATCTCGGGCTCCCGCGATGACCGACGAGCGCGACCGGGAGGGCGAGGACGAGAAGGACGAACTCGATCCGAGTGACTGGCTCGCGAGCCAGTTCGACCCCACCGGCACCGTGCCCGTGCAGCGCCCCGTGCCGCCGGTCCCGCCCGCAGCTCCTGCTCCGCCGACGCCTCCTGTTCCGCCCGCACCACCCACCACGCAGCTGCCGCCCCAGCCGGTAGCGGCGCCGCCCCCGGTAGCGCCCGCAACGCCCCCTCCCGCCGCAGCGCCGCCCCCGCTCGTGGAGCCGCCAGCCCAGACATTCACGTGGAACCTCGAGCCGGGTGCCGAGGTCCCCAGCCCTCCCGTGCCTCCGCCGACGGTGCCGCCAACCCCTCCCGTCCCACCCGCTCCCGCCGCGTCGCCTCCGCCTGTCGTTCCGGACTTCCCGCCCACCGTTGCGATGCCCTCGGCGGATGTTCCGACCCAGGCGTTCACGCTCCCCGAGCTCGCCGAGACGAGTCTCTCCAGCCGGGAACTGGAGCCCCAGCAGTGGGAGCCGTGGCAGGCACGCCCTGTCGATGCATCCCTCGACGGCGCGACCGAGGTCATCGAAGCCGAGATCATCGGGCTCGATGGCCCGGAGGGCGAGTCGAACCCACAGTCTCCGATCGACGATCTCTTCGGCGACAACCAGTTCCAGGACTACGAGGGCGAGCCCCTCCTCTCCGGTCCGCCGCCGTCCGACCCGGGTGCTCGTTCGAAGCCCGCGGCGCGCGCACCCATGCCCCGCACGCAGAAGATCCTGCTCTGGGTGGCGGGAGGCCTCGTCGCTCTGCTCGCACTTCTGGCGCTCTTCATGCTCGGGCAGCGTCTCGCGGGCGCCCCGACCGCGGCGCCCGCGCCCACCCCCACGGCCAGCCCGACTCCCGAGCCCACGGTCGCCGCGCCCCAGGTCGGCCCGGTGCTTCCGGGCGAGTACGAGTGGGACCAGCTGCTGGGCGGCGAGTGCCTCGCACCCTTCGAGTCGGCGTGGCAGGAGCAGTACACCGTCGTGGACTGTGGAACGCCGCATCCCGCACAGATGCTCGTGCGCGGCCAGTTCGATGACGCAGCGGATGCCGCCTACCCGGGCTTCGACGAGTTGACCAAGCGCATCGGCCTCCTCTGCACAGCCCCGTCCGTCATCAACTACCAGGTGGCGGGCACCGCGCAGGACATCCAGGTCGCGGCGAGTTTCGCCGTGGACGAGGCGGACTGGGCCTCCGGCAACCGCACCTACTTCTGCTTCGCCAACCGCGCCTCCGGCGCGGACCTCACGGCGTCGATCGTCGTGCCGCAGGCAGCCCCGTAACGGCTACGCGTCGGACTCGATCGGCTCGGCGGACACGAGCTCGGCGACCGAGGTGAGCACCTCGTCAGGGCGGAACGGGTAGCGGTTGATCTCGGCCTGGTCGCTGATGCCCGTGAGCACCAGGATCGTGTGGAGTCCCGCCTCGATACCGGCGACGATGTCTGTGTCCATGCGGTCACCGATCATGCCCGTGTTCTCGGAGTGCGCGCCGATCTTGTTCATGGCCGAGCGGAACATCATGGGGTTGGGCTTGCCCACGACGTACGGTTCGCGTCCCGTGGCCTTGGTGATGAGGGCGGCGACGGCGCCCGTCGCGGGCATCGGTCCCTCGGCGCTCGGGCCCGTGGCATCCGGGTTGGTCACGATGAAGCGCGAACCCTCACCGATCAGGCGGATCGCCTTGGTGATGGCCTCGAAGGAGTAGTTGCGCGTCTCGCCGATGACGACGTAGTCAGGGCTGGTCTCCGTCATGATGAAGCCAGCCTCGTGGAGGGCAGTCGTGATGCCGGCCTCGCCGATCACGAACGCGCTGCCGCCGGGCATCTGCGACTTGAGGAAGTCGGCCGTGGCCAGGGCTGAAGTCCAGATGGACTCCTCGGGCACGACCAGGCCGGAGGCCTTCAGCCGCGCACTGAGATCGCGCGGCGTGAAGATCGAGTTGTTCGTGAGCACGAGATAGGGCTTGCCCTCGTCGCGCCACTGCTGCAACAGCTCTGCGGCACCCGGAATCGGGTTGTTCTCATGGACGAGCACGCCGTCCATGTCGGTCAGCCAGCATTCGATCTCGCCACGGTTACCCATGCGGCAATGCTAGCGGCGCACCCCTTGGATGAACTGTGTCTCCTCGGGCAGCCGTGAGCGCATCACGCCGATCGCGTCGGGGTTCGCGTCAACGAGCACGAAACGCCGGTCGAGGGCTGCGGCCACTGCACCCGTCGTGCCGCTCCCGGCGAAGAAGTCGAGCACCCAGTCGCCGGGCGCACTGGATGCCTGGACTATCCGCCGCAGCACCCCCTCCGGTTTCTGCGTGGCATACCCCGTCTTCTCCTTGCCCATCGGGGAGACGATGGTGTGCCACCACACGTCCGTCGGGAGTTTGCCGAGCGCCGCCTTCTCCGGCGTGACGAGGCCGGGGGCCATGTACGGCTCGCGATCGACCGCGGCGTTGTCGAAGTAGTACTGGGTCGGATCCTTCACATAGACGAGGATCGTGTCGTGCTTGGAGGGCCACTTGCGTGTGGCACGAGCACCGTAGTCGTAGGCCCAGATGAGCTCGTTGAGGAAGGACTCCCGACCGAACAGCGCGTCAAGAGCGACTTTCGCGTAGTGCGCCTCGCGGTAGTCGAGGTGAAGGTAGAGGGTGCCCCTGTCGTCGAGCAGCCGCCACGCTTCGGCGAGCCGTGGCTCGAGGAACTCCCAGTAGTCGGCGAACCGGTCGTCGTAGCCGTAGAGCGCACCCTTGACGGTGTCGTACTGCTGGCCCTTGAAGCCGGTCCGTGCCCCGTCGGGATTGCGTGTCGTGGTGATGCTCTGGCGCGACTGGGTGCGGCCGGTGTTGAACGGCGGGTCCAGGTAGATCAGGCGGAAGCTGGCATCCGGCAGTTCGCGGATCACGTCCAGGTTGTCGCCGTGGATGACGCGGTTCGGGCCGTCCGCGTGCCAGCGCTCGTGCATTCCCTGACATTAACAGGCCGGGCCCCCTCGCGTGGCCCACCCTGATCCCAAATGCAGGACGCGGCCACCTCAGGGCGCCGGGATGCCGGAGATCGCCGTCGACCGACGCGGAACTCCTGCACTTGGGATTGACGTCACTGCGTAGGCTGGCGACGTGAGTGCCGAGAACCCCACCCCCGAGCTCACCACGCACGGTGTCGGCCCGTGGCAGGGGGAGTTGCCGGATGATCCCCGCTACGACCCGGAACTGCTCCAGCGCGGCGACACTCGCAACGTGATCGACAGGTACCGCTACTGGACGATGGAGGCGATCGTCGCCGACCTCGACACGCGCCGCCACGGCTTCCATGTCGCGATCGAGAACTGGCAGCACGACCTCAACATCGGCTCGATCGTGCGCACGGCCAACGCGTTCCTCGCCGACACGGTGCACATCATCGGGCGTCGACGCTGGAACCGTCGCGGAGCGATGGTCACAGACCGCTACCAGCACGTTCTGCACCATCCCGAGATCGCCGACTTCGTCGCGTGGGCCCGCGAGCACGACCTGCCGATCGTGGCCGTCGACAACCTCGAGGGCAGCGTGCCGATCGAGCGCACCGAGCTGCCGGAACGCTGCATCCTGCTCTTCGGCCAGGAGGGTCCCGGGCTCACGCCCGAGGCGCTCGCCTCTGCGGACCTGGCGGTGGAGATCACCCAGTACGGCTCCACCCGGAGCATCAACGCCTCGGCGGCTGCCGCCATCGTGATGCACACGTGGGTGCGGCAGCACGCCCGGTAAGAGAGGTCAGGCCGTCGGGGGCACGGTTGGTGGACCGTACGGCGGTGCCGGAGCTACGGCCGGGGCAACAAGGGCTGCGCGATTCTCCGCCCTGATGCGCGCGGAGCGGACGACGAGCACGATGCCAATGGTGAGAAGCGTCGCGCCGAACATCGCAACGCCCAGGGGGTACCCGGGGCTCACCATGCCGGGCTGGGTGAGTGTCACGATGACACCGACAATTCCCCGCGGCAGGCTGAACAGCGACGCGAAGATCAGCAGGATGCCGACGACGAGTTGCCAGACGCCTGTCTTGCGCGGTGCCGCGGCCTGTGGTGCTGGTACGTATGGGGGCTGCCCTGCGTTGGTCATGTGTGAATGGTATTCGGGCAGTCGACGTTCGGGCCAGCACATGACCGTGCGGCAGCACGCCGGATAGACTGGTCATTCCCTGAGCACGGCCGCCCCGCCGCGTCTTCGACGCGACGCGACGGTACCGGCGGCCGGGGCCCAAGCCCGACTGAGGAGTGACTCATGCCCGCCATCGTCATCATCGGCGCCCAGTGGGGCGACGAAGGCAAGGGCAAGGCTACTGACCTTCTTGCCGATCGCATCGACTACGTCGTCAAGTTCAACGGCGGCAACAACGCCGGCCACACGGTCGTCATCGGCGACCAGAAGTACGCCCTGCACCTGCTGCCCTCCGGCATCCTCACCGACGGCGTCGTGCCCGTGATCGGCAACGGCGTGGTCGTCGACATCGAGGTGCTCTTCGACGAACTGACTGCGCTCGCGAGCCGTGGGGTGGATGTCTCGAAGCTCGTCGTCAGTGCGAACGCCCATGTCATCACGCAGTACCACCGCACCCTCGACAAGGTCACCGAGCGCTTCCTCGGAAAGCGCCAGATCGGCACCACGGGTCGCGGCATCGGGCCGGCCTATGCCGACAAGATCAACCGCGTCGGCATCCGCATCCAGGACATCTTCGACGAGAACATCCTGCGCCAGAAGGTGGAGGGTGCACTGCACCAGAAGAACCACCTGCTGGTCAAGATCTACAACCGGCGCGCGATCGCGGTGGACGAGGTCGTGGAAGACCTGCTGTCGTACGCCGAGCGCCTGCGCCCGATGGTCGCGGACACCGGTCTCCTCCTCAACAAGGCACTGGAGGCGGGCAAGACCGTCGTCTTCGAGGGCGGCCAGGCGACGATGCTCGATGTCGACCACGGCACCTACCCGTTCGTGACCTCGTCCAACTCCACGAGCGGTGGAGCCGCGACGGGCTCCGGCGTCGCGCCCAACCGCATCGACCGCGTCATCGGCATCGCCAAGGCCTATGTCACGCGCGTCGGCGCCGGCCCGTTCCCGACCGAGCTCCACGATGAGTGGGGTGAGTGGCTGCGCACGCGGGGCTTCGAGTTCGGCACCACCACCGGTCGTCCGCGCCGTACGGGATGGTATGACGCACCCATCGCGCGCTACTCGGCACGCATCAACGGGGTGACCGACTACGTTCTCACCAAGCTCGACATCCTCACGGGTCTCGAGAGGATCCCCGTCTGCGTCGCCTACGACGTCGGGGGCGTGCGGTTCGACGAGGTGCCGGTCAGCCAGAGCGACTTCCACCACGCCGTGCCGATCTACGAGGAGTTCCCCGGCTGGTCGGAGGACATCTCCGGTGCGCGCACCTTCGAGGACCTTCCGAAGAACGCCCAGGACTATGTGCTCGCGCTCGAGGCCATGAGCGGTGCCCGCATCTCGGCGATCGGTGTCGGCCCGCAGCGCGACGCCATCGTGGTGCGCCACGACCTCCTCGGCTAGCCGGGGGATGACCGCTTCCACGCCGCTCCCTCGGATCCTTCGCGGCCAGTTCATCACCCTTGAACCACTGTCGCCGTCGGACGCCGACGAGTTGTACGAGGCGATCGGGCATCCCTCCGTTTTCGCGGGTGGATACGGCGGTGGCCCTGCCGGGTTCGCCCCCACGATCGAGGGCTTCCGGGAGTTCGTGGCCGAGTACTACCCGTGGGCTCGCGGAATCACCTACGGCGCCCGGCTGCAGGGCGGACCCGAGGCCGGCCGCCTTGTCGGAACCTCGACGCTCTCCGACTTCGACGAACCCCGCGAGCATGCGCACATCGGCTGGACGGCGTGGTCTCCGACCGTGTGGGGCACCGCGGTCAATCCCGAAGCAAAGCTGCTGATGCTCGGTGAGGCGTTCGACCACGGCTTCGGTCGGGTCAAGCTCCAGGCTGATGCTCTCAACTCGCGGTCGCGTGCTGCGATCCTCAAGCTCGGCGCCACCTTCGAGGGCATCGTGCGCCGGGACATGCTGCGAGCGGATGCCACGTGGCGCGACTCCGCCGTCTACTCCGTGACCATCGACGACTGGCCGCGGGTGCGCTCCGCCCTTCGCGAGCGGCTGGAGCGTTTCGATGCTCCGGTTGCGCCCGCGAGTGCGGATGATCGTGCGGCCAACGACGACTAGATTGACCGTATGAGCCAGCCCACTCCCGTCGAACTTGCCTCGCTGCGCCAGAGCATCGACAACATCGATGCGGCACTCGTTCACCTGCTAGCGGAGCGGTTCAAGTTCACGCAGCAGGTTGGTGTGCTCAAAGCTGCTCGCGGGCTCCCGGCATCCGACCCCGATCGCGAGGCGATTCAGGTAGCACGGTTGCGGGCGCTCGCCGAGGAATCCCATCTCGATCCGGCTTTTGCGGAGAAGTTCCTCGGATTCATCGTCGCCGAGGTCATCCACCACCACGAGTCGATCGCGACGGGCGCCATCGCCGTCAGCGACGAGCAGTAGGCAGAAGCGACGCGCGCTGGCCGCTACAGGCCAGCGATCAACTCGATCGCAGAGTCGTAGGTCGGGGGCATGATCGCGGTCGACACCGTGACACTCTCCATGTCGTCGAGCGCGAGAAGTCGATGCCGGAGGCGGATCGCGTGCTCCTCGACGGTGGGTGCATGCACGACGCTCACGAACGTTCCGGTTTCGAGGATCGCGTTGGTCTGACCCGCGGCGAGCACCTCGGACAGCACGCGCGCGACCGCGCAGTTGCGGAGCACCCTGCGCCAGCCGGTGATCCGATCCCCCTCGATCGTGATGAGCCGCCAGGCATCGGATGCCGCGACCCCGGTCTCGCTCTGCTCCGCGTACATCTCCTTCAGCCGTGCCCCGAGGTATTCGCGGGTACGCAGTCCCGTGAGTGAATCGGTCGTTCCCGTGGCCAGGGCGGTGGTGGTGGCGATCTCTGTCCACTCCGTGGCGAACGCCCTGGCCACCGCGAACGGTGGCTCACCGGCATCCGCGGCCCGGTAGAGGGCGGCGAGGTCGAGGAGGCCCTCGGAGATGCCAACTCCGCGAGAGGCGCGGTCGGCTCCCAGAGCGCCGGCAGCTTCGTTCACACCCTCGCCCGCGAGGAGTGCCGTGACCATCGCGCCGACGGAGGTGCTGTACCAGTCGCCGGGGTGCAGCCAGCCATCCGCCAGTGCGACTGCCTGCCACTTGTCGGCGAGGAAAGGCGCACTGCCGGATGTGGCGGTGGTCTTGGGAACGTTCATCAGAAATGAGAGGGCAAAACCGCGTCATCATGACGCGATTTCTCCCTCTCATTGTGTATAGAGGCACACGCGCGCGCGTGAACTCGACAATAATGATGGGGTTTCGCAAAGATTCGCGAGTCCTCAGCTCACAAAGCCCCTCAGAGCATGCCGGCAGAGGGCGGAGAACAACATGCACTCACCGCAGGTCGACCCACGAAGCGACGCCGAGCTGATCGCCGCCGTGCGATCCGGCGACCCTTCGGCGTTCGGCGTGCTGTATGCCAGGCATGCACCGGCGGCCACCGCGATGGCTCGCTACTACTCGCGGGACGACTTCACCGCAGACGACCTCGTGAGCGACGCCTTCGAGAAGACGTACTCCACCCTGCGAGCCGGGGGAGGCCCCGACGTCTCATTCCGCGCCTACGTCTACACCGCGATCCGCCGCCAGGCCTACGAGCTCACGGAGAAGGGCCGTCGCACCCAGGTCACCGACGACTTCACGCCTTTCGAGATGCCCGAGGAGATCAACGACCCGGCCGTCGACACCTTCGAGAACCGCATGGTCACGACGGCATTCGCCGGCCTCCCCGAGCGCTGGCAGGCGGTGCTCTGGTACCTCGAGGTCGAGGGGATGCGCCCGCCGGAGGTTGCCGTGCTGCTCGGGCTCACCGCCAACGGAGTTTCGGCTCTCGCCTACCGTGCCAGGGAGGGACTGCGTGAGTCCTACCTTCAGGCGCACGTTTCATCGGACTCCCGCACGGCCGAGTGTGAGGCGCTTCGCCGCAAACTGGGTGCCTACGCCAATGGCTCGCTCGCCGCTCGTGAATCGGCGAAGGTCGAGAAGCACGTCGAGGAATGCGCCGAGTGCTCCGCGATCCTCGTCGAACTCCGGGACGTCGGGCATGGACTTCGGGTCATCATCGCGCCCCTCATCCTCGGTGGCGCCGCGACGGCGGGTCTCGTTGGTGGTGCGCAGGCGAGCCCGGCGACTGCGGCGGCACTTCCCGGTCGGGGTGTGCGCAACGGGTCGCGGGTCAGCCTGGCCGTCGGTGCGGCGCTGGCGATAGCCGTCGTGGCGGCTGTCGCGGTCGTGGCATCCATCGCGCTCGCCCCGAGTGAGGACTCGGCCCTGGAGCAGCCGGCCGCACCGGCTGAGAGCTCGGCCCCGCTGAGCCCGTCGACTGCGCCCACGGCAACCCCGACTCCCACGCCGACGCCGACGCCGGTTCCCTCCGCCCCGCCGACGCGCACCGCGCCTCCCACTCCGCCGCCGGTCAGCCCGCCTACGCAACCGACGAAGCCCACGCCCACTCCGACTCCGACGGTCACGCCGCCGCCTGCTCTCCCCGAGCTCGAGGTGGCGATGGACGACCTGGGCGCCCTGGTGCTCGGTCGAGACGGCATGCTCGGGGGGCGCGCCACCAACGTTGGTTCCGGAGAGGCGAAGCAGCTCGTCATGACGTTCCGCCTCCCGGCGGGAGTGGATCTCGATTCCGTGCGTTCCGTCCGGTCCTCGGGCGTCGACTGGGCGTGCTCCCAGTCGGGCACGGATGTCGCGTGCAAAGCTGCCACGCTCGCCGCCGGTTCCTCCTCCACCGTCTACATCCCCGTGACGGTCTCGACGGCCGCCGACGTCGTGGAGGTGCCCGCCGTCGAGGTGCGCGCGCACAACGTGGGGCCCGTGGCGGCTGCGGCACCCTGGCCGGTTCTCGACCGCGGCCTCGGTACTCGCTTCGTCGCGGATGGGGCGCTCGCGTCGACCTCGGTCGGGGCATCCTTCCTGACCTGCGATGTGAGCCTGCCGGGCTGCGCTGAAGCACTGGCGCGCGAGGGCGATAGTACGGCGTGGAACAACCAGCAGTGGAATCTCATCGCAGAAGACGCCGCGGGCACTGGTTCCGTCTCATCGAGCACCACCCTCACGATGCCGCAGGGTGCCGACGTGGCGTTCGCGGGGCTGTACTGGTCGGCACCAGAACCGGCCGGCGATACGGATGCGGCGATCGGGTCGCTCACTCTTCGCTCCCCGAGCGGCGACTCCTCGCCGATCACCGCGGCCCGGGTCGACCGCACCATCGTCTCCGGTGTCGACAGCTACCAGGCATTCGCCGACGTGACATCCATCGTCGCGGCGGGGGGAGCCGGTTCCTGGGCAGCGAGTGCCCCGCGCATCGGACCGGGTGCCAGCGCAGTTCCCCTCGATGTCGTGGGGAGTGGGGTGAGCGCCGGGTGGGCTCTCGTGGTCGTGTACGAGGACTCCTCCCTGAGCGCGGGCCGCGTTGCCGTCTTCGACGGCTTCGAGCCCGTGACGAGTTCCGACGTGTCGTTTGTCGTCGCGGGACTTCCCAATTCGCAGGTCACCGCGGGCGTTGTTGCGTGGGAGGGTGACGCCGGAACCGGTGGAGACAGCCTGTCACTCGACGGGGTGACGCTGGCCCGGTCCGAGGCCGACGCCCCGGCCGACAACCACTTCTACTCCTACGCGGTGGGCTCCGCCGTGGCGAACACTTTCGGGGTCGATGTCGGGAGCTTCCTTCCCACTCCGCTTGCCTCTTCTCGGGCCACACTCTCCGCGTCGACAACGGGCGATCAGTACGCCATCGGAGTGGTCACGGTCACCACGCGATAGACGCCGAAAAACTTCTCGGAAGTTTTTCGGTAAACCGCGTAATGGATCGCCCCCCGGGGGCTCTCATTCCCAGAGAGGGGGGTTTCGCCAGCGTCGAAGGTCGACGCGGTTGCCCCTGAGTCAATGACCCTGACCGAGACGCTGCTCGCATGTGCGGCTATCCTCGCGTCACTCTCTGGCGCAATTCTTGCCTTCGTGTTGTGGCTGAAGCGACCCCGGTACCGCCGGACGAGACGCCTCGGCTCGCTCGAAGGCCATAGACCCTCCGCGCCGTTTGCCCTCTTTACCCGTCGTCCAGACGAGGGTTCCTCGTTGTCGGTTCGTCCCCCCAGATTATGGACCGACGCAAACGATGTTCCCGTTGCGGACGTTGAAGACGACACACGGGCGAGCGGCGCGGAGGCCACCCTTCACGGCACCTAGCAGAACGAAGAAAGCGGGCGCCCCCGAGA
This sequence comes from Leifsonia sp. AK011, assembly GCF_013410945.1. Classification (NCBI taxonomy): domain Bacteria; kingdom Bacillati; phylum Actinomycetota; class Actinomycetes; order Micrococcales; family Microbacteriaceae; genus Leifsonia; species Leifsonia sp. AK011. The sequence continues at coordinate 587,352 of NZ_JACCCH010000001.1, forward strand.
GGGTGCCCGCTTTCTCTGTTCGTTGAAGGTCGTTAGCTCGCGCCGACGAGCGGCCCGAAGGCCGCGGGCAGGGTCTCCGTGTGGATGCCGCGCAGCTCGCTCACGGTGAGCGTGAACTCATCCTGGATCTCGAGGGTTCCGGAATTCTCGGTGACACCGATACGGAGCACAGGGTACCCGCGCCCCTCACAGAGGCCGCGGAACTTCACGTCGTCCTCGCGGGGCACGCTCACGAGCATCCGTCCCGCCGACTCGCTGAACAACGCAGCCGTGGCGTCGACGCCGTCGCGCTCCATGATCTCGGTGAGCCAAACGCGCGCGCCGACACCGAACCGCAGCACGCTCTCGACGAGCGCCTGACCGAGACCACCGTCGGCGAGGTCGTGGGCCGAGGCGATGAGGCTCTCCTGCGCTCCGCCAGCAATGAGGCCGGCGAGCTTGCGTTCTGCGGCGAGGTCGACCATGGGCGGCACACCACCGAGGTGGTTGTGGATGGCACCGGCCCAGGCCGAACCATCCAACTCGTCACGCGTGACACCGAGCAGGTAGATGTTGTTGCCCTCGTCCTGCCAGCCCGAGGGGATGCGACGGGCCACATCATCGATGACACCGAGCACCGCAACGACCGGCGTGGGGTGGATCGGAACATCGCCGGTCTGGTTGTAGAAGGAGACGTTGCCGCCGGTGACGGGGATCTCGAGCTCGAGGCATCCGTCGGCCAGGCCCTCGACGGCCTTGCTGAACTGCCACATGACCTCGGGGTTCTCGGGCGAGCCGAAGTTGAGGCAGTCCGAGACGGCGACCGGGCTCGCGCCCGTCGCCGCGACGTTGCGGTAGGCCTCGGCAAGGGCGAGCTGGGCGCCGCGGTAGGGGTCGAGCTGGCAGTAGCGGCCATTGGCATCCGTCGCCACGGCGAAGCCCAGGCCGGACTCCTCATCGACGCGGACCATGCCTCCGTCGTCGGGGAAGCTCAGCGCGGTATTGCCCATGACGTAGCGGTCGTACTGGTTGGTCAGCCAGGACTTGTCGGAGAGGTTCGGTGTGCCGACGAGGCGGAGCAGGTCGGCCTTGAGGTCGGAGGAGCGCGGGAGGCGAGCTGCAGTGTCCGCGTTGAGCGCGTCGATCCAGGTCGGGTAAGCGACGGGACGGTCGTAGACGGGGCCGTCGACGGCGACCGTGCGGGGCTCGACGTTGACGATCTCCTCGCCGTGCCAGTTGATGATGAGACGGCCGGTGTCGGTGACCTCGCCGAGCACGCTCGTCTCGACATCCCACTTGGCGGTCACCGCGAGGAAGCCCTCGAGCTTCTCCGGCGTGACGATCGCCATCATGCGCTCCTGGCTCTCCGACATGAGGATCTCCTCGGCCGTGAGGGTGGGGTCACGCAGGAGCACCTTCTCGAGCTCGATGAACATTCCACCGTCGCCGTTGGAAGCAAGCTCCGACGTCGCGCACGAGATGCCGGCGGCACCCAGATCCTGGATGCCCTCGACGAGATCCTGCTGGAAGAGCTCGAGGCAGCACTCGATGAGGACCTTCTCCGCGAAGGGGTCGCCGACCTGCACAGCGGGGCGCTTGGTGGGGCCACCCTCGGAGAAGCTGTCGCTCGCGAGAATGGATGCGCCGCCGATGCCGTCGCCGCCCGTGCGGGCCCCGAACAGCACGACCTTGTTGCCCACGCCGCGCGCGTTGGCGAGGTGCAGGTCCTCGTGGCGCAGCACCCCGACCGCCAGAGCGTTGACGAGCGGGTTCGCCTGGTACACCGGGTCGAACCAGGTCTCGCCGCCGATGTTGGGCAGGCCCAGGCAGTTCCCGTAGAACGAGATACCGGAGACGACACCGTGGACAACCCGCGCGGTGTCGGGGTCAGCGATGTCACCGAAGCGGAGGGCATCCATCACGGCAACCGGGCGAGCGCCCATGGAGATGATGTCGCGCACGATGCCACCCACGCCCGTTGCCGCACCCTGGAAGGGTTCGATGTAGCTGGGGTGGTTGTGGCTCTCGATCTTGAAGGTGACAGCCCATCCCTCACCCACGTCGATGACACCGGCGTTCTCGCCCATGCCGACCATGAGGTTCTTCTTCATGGTGTCGTTGACCTTCTGGCCGAACTGGCGCAGGTAGGTCTTCGAGGACTTGTAGGAGCAGTGCTCGCTCCACATCACCGAGTACATCGCGAGCTCGCCGCTCGTGGGGCGACGACCGAGGATCTCGCGGATCTTCAGGTACTCGTCCTCCTTGAGTCCGAGCGCCGCATACGGCTGCTCCTTCTCGGGGGTCGCGGCGGCATTCGAAACGGTGTCAGCACCGGAGATGGGGGTCACGAGGCTCCAGAGAACGGGGGCGTGAGGTACCCGCCGATCCTACCGGAGGGTTACCGCAACTCCCCGGCTAGCGCGGTGCGGGTGCGCTCCGCGAGGGCACTGAATCGCTCCCGTTCCGCTGGCAGATAGTCCGCCTGGCCGACCGAGGCGACGAGTAGGTCCAGCTCCCGGCCAAGGGCCTCGAGCTGGTCGGGCCCGCGCGCGCGGTAGCCCACCTCGCTGAGGAGCTGGTGGAGCCGCTCGACGACATCGGGGTCGGAGCATCCGTATCGGCGGGGCTGTTCCATGGCCGTGCGCAGCAGGTCGGTGAATCGGTGAGTGCGCAGGATGACGCGGAGGTGGCCGTCGTCGTCCTCGAGTGCCACGGCCTGGCCGGGGAGTTCGGCGAGATCGCCGAGGATCGCGGAGACGTGGCCGAGCGCGTGCACCGCCGTTGTCGGATCGTTGACGCCCGGCGAGAGGGCGCGCACGCAGATGTCGGTCAGTTGGCGGATCCCGAAACCGATGTCCTGACTGGCCGTGCGCTCGTAGGACAGGCCGAACGCGCCAGCGATGTCGCGAGAACGACGTTCGACGTCGTCAGCACCGAGATGGACCAGTCGGTCGCGGGTCCACCATCGGGCGAGCGGCGTCGCCTTGACCACGTTGTGGCCGACCGGATGCTCCTCCTCGATCACGAGATCGTGCTCGACCGCGATCGTCAGGAGACGGGCCCGGTCAACGCTGCGGATGAAACCGGATCCCCTCGCGAGAGCAACCTCGCGCGTCTCGGGCCGGAGACCCGATGGAAGCACCTCGGGGCCCTCCGTCGAGGTGGACGCCACAAGGTCGATGGTGTGCCCGGTCTCACTGTGCACCTGCCGCATGACGGTATCCACGCGGAGCTGTCGTGCGAGGTGCCCGAGGAAGAGAGCGAGGGTGATCACACTCGCGAACGTGAGGAGGGAGGCGAGCGTGACCGCGATACGCGGAACCTGCGCGTCGGAGGCGTCGGTGGCATCCTGCACCGTCCTCAGCACGGTGAGGGCGTATGCGAACGTGCCCACGAACATCGCCAGCGTGTCCTGCACGGCTCGATCCTTCGCGAACGTGCGGAGCACTCGAGGTGAGGCCTGGCTGCTCGCCAGTTGCAGGGCGACCACCGTGAGGGAGAACGTGAGGGAGGTTGCGGTGATGAGCGACCCGCTGATGGCCGAGAGCACCGCGCGGGCACTGTCGACGCCGCCCGCGAAGAGGAAGCCTGCGACGGAAGGCGGGAGGCTGGCATCCACCGCGCGGTCCACGAGGGGCAGGGCGATACCGAGAGCGACAGCCAGGACGACCGCGAGAGTGGGAAGGGGCCACAGTTCGGTGGCGAGGCTCTCGCGGGCTGAGGCGATCGCCCGGCGCAGTGAGTTGCGCTTCACGCCATTGACGGACTGTGCTGTCACGGTGTTCTCCGTCCCGCCACCCAGTCAATCAGACCCGGCGCACGGGGGCATCCCGACGCAGTCCAGACAGACCGCCTAGCCTGAAGGGGGTTGGCAAACGACGGAGGTATCCCCGTGTTCACCTGGGAAGTACTCATTGGTTCGGTTATCGCACTCGCGGCGGCCATCGCTGGAGCATGGCTCGTCGGCACGATTGCCTCGCTGATCCTGCGGATCATCGCCAAACGAGCGACGTGGCCCGATCCGCTCATCAGGCACACGCGCACCCCGTTCCGGGCCTTCGTGGGTGTCATCCTGTTCTGGATCGGTGGTGCGATCGTCAGTCTCGGCGAACCCTGGGCGGCCGCCTTCAATCACGGCGCGCTCGTCGCCGTGATCATCACCTTCGCGTGGCTGGCGACGGGCTTCGTACGGTTCGGCTTCCTGATCGCCAGCGGCCGGTACGACATCGACGTCTCCGACAACCGCGTCGCGAGGAAGGTGCATACCCAGCTCCGGGTGCTCCAACAGGTAGTTGTCGTTGTGGTCTGGCTCCTCGGCCTCGGCGCAGCACTCCTGACCTTTCCCGGGGTTCAGGCATTCGGGGCCAGCCTGCTCGCCTCCGCCGGAATCGTCTCCGTCGTCGCTGGAATCGCGGCCCAGTCGCTTCTCGCCAATGTCTTCGCCGGGGTGCAGCTCGCGTTCACCGATGCGATCCGCGTCGACGATGTCGTGATCGCCAATGGCGAGTGGGGCCGCATCGAGGACATCACGCTGACCTACGTTGTCGTCCACATCTGGGACGACCGACGCCTCGTTCTTCCCTCGACCTACTTCACGACGACACCCTTCGAGAACTGGACGAGGAACGACAGCGCGTTGCTCGGGTCGGTGATGTTCGACGTCGACTGGACGATCTCGCCCTCCGCTATGCGCAAGGAACTCCAGCGCGCACTCGAGGCGGACGATCGCTGGGACGGCCGCGTCGGCAACGTGCAGGTGACGGATGCCGTCGACGGCAACGTCCGCGTTCGGGTGCTGGTGAGCGCATCCGACGCCGGGAGCCTCTGGGACCTTCGCTGCGCCGTTCGCGAGCACCTCGTGGAGTGGGTGCAGCGCCAGCGGGGCGGGATGCCGCGCACCCGGGTCGAGCTTGTCGAAGCGGTCGGTGCCACCCGTCGCTCCAAGGACGAGGCTCACTCCGAGGGAGTGTTCAGCGGCAACGCGGACGCGGAGGCTCGGGGTTCGCAGTTCAGGACGGCCACCTCCGAAATCCCCGTACAGGAGTAGCGCCGACAGTGCTCACGTAGGCTGATGGCGTGCCCGCCGACGTGATCGACGCCCCGAGACACCCCAGGCTGTCGTGGGCGCTCGTGCCGGGCATCCTGCTGTCCGGATCCGCGTTGTTCCTCTTCGCCTGGCGGCATGCATCGGTGGGCGTGATCATTGCGGGCTACGGGATGCTCGTGGCATCCGTCGTCGTGGCCTACCTGCTCGACCGCCGCGGGCTCAGCACCGGTCTCGCGAAGGACCTGTCGCTTATCGCCCTTGGGATGGTGATCGTCTCGACGATCTCGGTCGAGGCGGATATCTCGTGGGGCAACTTCTTTTTGCTCGGCTTCGTGTTGGCGCTCGCCGTGGCGGTGCCCTACCTCGTGTCGCGGTTCGTGTTCAAGGACTACTCGATCCGCTTCAGGTGGCGCGGAGGATGGCCCTGGTCACGGGTGCAGTGGGGCTACCTCGTGCTCGTGCTGTTCCTCGGCTGGGCGATCCTGCCGTTCTACTTCATCACCTCGGGCGTCTACCTGAACTGGCCCGCCGTGTACGAGTGGCACGAGATCCTGCGCCTGTTCGTGGGGGTCAACGCGGTCGGAACGTGGGATGAATTGTTCTTCATCCTCACGGTGTTCGTGCTGTTCCGCCGGCACTTCCCGACCTGGCAGGCAAACGTCCTGCAGACGATCATCTTCGTATCGTTCCTGTGGGAACTCGGGTACCAGGCCTGGGGGCCCCTGCTGACGATCCCGTTCGCGCTCCTCCAGGGGTGGATCTACTTCCAGACGAAGTCGCTGCCGTACGTGCTCACGGTGCACCTTCTGTTCGACGCGATCGTGTTCCTCGTGATCGTGCACGCGCGCAACGACGGCGTGATCCCGTTCTTCCTCATCTCGCCGTGACTCGGTAACCTCACTGCATGGCGGAGATCAAGACGAAGCCAACGGGTGCGGATGTCACGGCGTTCCTCGATGCCGTACCAGACGAGACTCGTCGACGCGACGGCCACTCGATGCGCGCGCTCATGGAGCGCATCACGGGAGAGCCTGCCGTCATGTGGGGTCCGACCATGGTCGGCTTCGGCTCGAAGCCCTACACCAACACCACCGGGACGAACGAGATGTTCATCCTCGGCTTCTCGCCCCGCAAAGCCGACCTCACTCTCTACGGGCTCACCAACGCGTACGAGGAACCGGATCCGCTCCTCGACGAACTGGGGCCGCACCGGCTGGGCAAGTCGTGCCTGTACGTGAAGCGCCTCGAGAACGTCAACGCCGAGGTGCTCGAACGGCTCGTGCACCAGGCGTGGGAACGCCGCAGCTAGCCCTTCGAGCCGGGGAGTTCAGGCGGGCCGGCAGTGAGCAGCACCACGAAGAGCACGACCACGGCCGCTCCGATGACCAGCAGTAACAGCCAGGGGTGGCGGATGAACCAGCGCGCGAGGCGATCGATCCAGGTGCGGTCCCGCGGGTCATCGGTCTCGTCACGGCGCCAGGCGCCATCGAGGCGTGCGGTGCGGGCGAGCCAGATCTCGGTGGGGATCGTTGCGTAGGGGATGACGGCACTCGCGATCGCGGTGATGGCGACTCCCGGGTGCCAGCGCTGGTTGACCGCCAGCAGCACGGCCGTCGCGCCGTAGGCGAGGAACACGAAACCGTGGATGCCACCCGCGATCGTCACACCGAGGGCGAACCCGGTGGCGGCCCGCACGATGAGGGCTGTGATGAGCAGGGTCCAGGTGATGGCCTCGGCGATGGCGGCGAGGCGGAAGAGCTGCTTGGGGGTCACGCGGTGGCGAGGAGGGCGGCGACGGCGCTGGTGAAGAAGGGGAGTCCGTCGATGCCTGAGCGCATGGCATCCGGGGTGTCCGGTCCGAAGCCGGGTTCGATCGCGTGCTCCGGGTGCGGCATGAGGCCGACGACGTTGCCGCGGTCGTTGGTGATACCCGCGATATCGTTGATCGACCCGTTCGGGTTGACGTCGAGGTAGCGGAAGACCACCCGACCGTCGCCCTCGAGGCGCGCGATCGTCTCGGCGTCGGCGATGAATCCGCCCTCGCCGTTCTTGAGGGGGATCGTGATCTCCTGGCCGGCGGTGAAGGCGTTGGTCCAGTCGGTGGAGTTGTTCTCGACGCGCAGGCGCTGGTCGCGGCACACGAAGTCGCCGTGATCGTTGCGGATGAGGCCACCGGGCAGGAGGTGCGCCTCGACGAGGATCTGGAAGCCGTTGCAGATGCCGAGTACGGGCATCCCGGACTTCGCAGCGTCGATGACCTCGCTCATGATGGGCGAGCGGGCTGCGATCGCGCCGCAGCGCAGGTAGTCGCCGTAACTGAAGCCCCCAGGCAGCACGATCGCGTCCACGCCCTTGAGGTCGTGCTCGCCGTGCCAGAGTGCGACGGGCTCGGCTCCGGCGAAGCGCACGGCGCGCTGCGCGTCGCGATCGTCGAGCGAGCCGGGGAAGGTGATGACGCCGATGCGCGCTGCCACTAGCGGGTCTCTCCCGCGACGACGCTCTCGGTGCTGGCCTCGTGCACGCTCACGACGTCCTCGATCACGAGGTTGGCGAGCATGTCCTCCGCGATCTCCCGCACCTCGGCGAGCACGCTTTCGGTGACGGGACCGTCGACGGTCAGCTCGAAGCGCTTGCCGACACGAACGTTCGTGAAGTGGCCTTTGCCGAGACGGTGGAGGGCGCCGGAGACGGCCTTGCCCTGGGGGTCGAGAAGTTCGGCCTTGGGCATGACTTCGACGACGATGGTGGGCACGATGGGCTCCCGAGAGTTGCCGGTGGGGTGACAGATACCAGTCTACCGGCAGCAGGCCGTGTGGTCGGCGAGACGATCCGGCCCCACGGGTGGAGACTGGGCAGGTGAGCGGAACAACGAGCGCAGTGCAGTCGCGGACCGTCGGTGTGCTCGTGGCCGGTCAGGTGCTTCAGGGGCTCGGTCAGGGCGCCACGCTCGCGATGGGTGCCGTCATCGCCAACGAGATTGCCGGGGCCAGTCTGTCCGGGGCCGCGGCAACGGCGTCGACGTTGGGTGCTGCCGTGGCATCCATCCCGCTGGCCCGATTCGCCCAGAGACTCGGCCGGCGGCCAGCGCTCGCGCTCGGCGCGGCCCTCGGAGCACTCGGATCGGTGATCACGGTCGTGGCGACGGGACTCGCCTTCTTCCCGCTGCTGCTCGTGGGGTTCGCCCTGCTCGGTGTGGGAACGGCGGTCGGCCTGCAGGCGAGGTTCGCCGCAACCGACAACGCGGAGCCCGAGCGTCGCGGTCGGGATCTCTCGCTGGTCGTCTGGTCGACGACGATCGGCGCTGTCGCCGGGCCCAACCTGTTCGGGCCTGGCGTGCTGATCCAGGATGCCCTGGGCTTGCCGCCGCTCACCGGTTCGTTCGTCATCGCACTCGCGGCGCAGCTCGCGGCCACCGCGCTGTACCTGATCGCCCTCCGTCCCGACCCGCTTACGCTCGCGCGCAACCGGCCCGTCGAGCTCGCCCCAGCCGACGCGGGCATCGTACGCGGCCGCGCGACCCTGTTCTTCGCCGTCGGCTCCATTGCCGCGAGCCACGCGGTGATGGTCGCCATCATGTCCATGACACCCGTGCACCTCACCACACATGGCGCGACGCTCGTGATCGTCGGGTTCACGATCAGCCTCCATGTGGCCGGGATGTTCGCTCTGTCGCCGGTCTTCGGCTGGGCGAGCGACCGCTGGGGCCGGATGCCGCTGATCCTCTTCGGTCAGGCACTCCTCGCTGCGGCTGTGGTGCTCGTGGGGGTGGGCTCCGAGGATCACGTGGCCGTGGTCGTCGCCCTCATTCTGCTCGGCCTCGGTTGGAGTGCCGCGACGGTCTCCGGCTCGGCCCTCGTGTCGGACCTTGTGACGGGTGAGGCGCGCCTCAAGGTGCAGGGCCGTACCGACACGATCATGAGCCTCGCCGGCGCGCTCGGCGGTGGGCTCGCCGGTCCCGTGCTCGCGCTGGTCGGGTACTCCGGCCTCGCGTGGGTCGCTGGCGTGCTTGTGGTGGTTGTTGTGGTCTGGGCGCTCGCCGTCAGTCGGCGCCCAGCGCTCCTGCCCTGACGGCGTCCTCGATCGCAAAACGCGACCAGTCCCGGTATCCGATGGGCGAAGGGTGGAACAGGTCGCTCGCGAAGAACCCCTCGGTGTAGGGCGGAGGCGGTGGGGACATATGCGCTCCTGGGAATGCGTCCACCACCCTGCGGGCACCCGCCTCGAGATTCCTCGAATGGAGGTAGAGGTTCCAGCGCAGCGGGTTGGGGAGGAGCTCGAACCGGAAGAATGCGGGCAGGCTCGAGACGAGTATCCGTGCGCCTGGGGAGGTCGCGCGCAACCGTCGGAGGATCGTACGGATGTCACGGGCGAACGCTCGACGCGAGCGCAACCCGAGCGCATCGTTCGCACCCAGGCTGACGAAGACCACGTCCCATGTCTCTGCTGCGGCGTCATCGAGGTAGCGCTCGATGAACTCGCGGGCGTCGACCCCGTTCTCGCCGATCGCGCGCCACTCGACGCCCCGGGAAGTGAGAGCGGCGATGCCGCGGCCGAGATGCCCAGGAAGGGCCTCCTCCTGGGTCGGGGAGCCGACACCGGCAGCGGTCGAGTCACCGAGCACCAGCAGGCGGAGCGGGTGCGGCCCGGGGATCGAGCCGCGCCAGGGCAGCGCGGCATCCGGAAGTCGCGGGGTGTCACGGCGGAGGCGGCGACCCTGAACGTAGAGGGCGGGGCCCGTCGGAATGATGGCCAGGCGGCTCAGCCGGAGGAGTGGACCCATCCGGCCATGCTAGTTACGCGGCGCGACATCCTGACCGCGCCCAACACATGTTGACTACGCTCGGAGACATGGATACCACTGGACTCGATGACGTTCTGGCCGACAACGAGTTCAGCGGCGTGGTGCTCGTGCGACGCGATTCGGGCACGCTCTACGAGGCCGCGACGGGTCTCGCCACACGGCGCTGGGACGTGGCGAACACGCTCGACACCCGCTTCGACTGCGCCGGAATCACGAAACTCTTCACGAGTGTCGCGGTGCTGCAGCAGGTCTCGAAGGGCAACCTCGACCTCGAGGCATCCATCCACCACTACGTTGACCTCTCGGGTTCGACGATCGCGCCCGAGGTGACTCTGCTGCACCTCCTCACGCACACGAGCGGCATCGCCGACGATGTGGACGAGGAGGAGGACGAGAGCTACGCCGACCTCTACGCGACCGTTCCGAGCTACAACCTCATGGAGGCCGCAGACTACCTCCCGCTGTTCTCGTCCAAGCCGCCGGTTGCGCCTCCCGGGATCGGCACGCTCTACGGCAACGCCGGGTATGTGCTCGCGGGCCTGGCGATCGAGAGGGTCACCGGCATCCCGTATCGGCAGTACGTGTTCGACGAGGTGCTGACGCGCGCTGCCATGAGGGACTCCGGCTTCTACGACAAGCGCGAGGCAGCCCCCCGCATCGCCGAGGGATGGGAACTGGTGGATGGCGCGTGGCGCTCGACCCTCTTCGACTCCCCGCCCATCGGCTCCCCAGACACCGGCGCGCACGTGACCGCCTCGGACCTCGTGCTGTTCCTCGAGGCGGTGCGCGACGGCTCGCTGCTCGACAAGGAGTACACGGACGAGTTCCTCACCCCGCAGGTCGAGCACGACCCCGTCACCTGGTACGGCTTCGGCCTCGAGTTCGACCTCAACGACGACGGTTCGGTGCGCTCGTACTACAAGGACGGGGTCGGGGCAGGAGCGTCCGGCATCGTGCGCCACTACGTGGAGGAGCGCATCGACATCGCCGTGCTCTCCAACTCGGAGGAGGGCGCGTGGCCCGTCATCCGTGAGCTGGACGAGCGACTCGGGGGTTGATCCCAGTGCAGCCCAGTGGCGACAGTCGCACATCGACCTGACACAGAACGCTCCTTAGGCGACCCTAAAGCGACGATCTGTGTCAGGTCGCGGTCGCCTAGCCCCGCGCCACCACCCGGATCGCATTCGCCCAGGGGTCGTCGAAGCTGACGGTCCGGCCGTCATCGCGCGTGGCGACACCGTAGTGCTTCATGCGCTCGACCAGGGCGCCGACATCATCCGTCGATGGCACTTCAATGTCGACCTGCGCGAGCCCGAGGCCGAGCTGACGCTTGCCCGCTCCGAGGCTGTTCCACGTGTTCATGGCCATGTGGTGGTGGTAGCCACCGGCGCTCACGAAGAGCGCGCTGGGGCCGTAGGTCGCGGTCTGCTCGAAGCCGAGGCGGTTGATGTAGAACTCGTGGGCCGACGCGATGTCGCCCACCTGCAGGTGGACGTGGCCCACCTGGGCGCCGCCGATCACGGGATTGGCGACGGCGTCCTCGGTGAGGTTCTCCTGCAGGAACCCGTTCGGGTCGAGGTAGAGGGTGCTCATCTCGATCGTGCCGTGGGCCCAGCTCCACTGGCTGCGGTCGCGATCCCAGTACAGCTCGACGCCGTTGCCCTCCGGGTCGGTGAAGTAGAAGGCCTTGCTCACGAGGTGGTCTGAGCTGCCCGTGAAGGTGTTGGGGTACTTGCGCGCGACCGAGTACACAGCGGCGGCGAGCGCCTCCTCGGTGTCGAAGAGGATCGCTGTGTGGAAGAGTCCGGCGTCGCGAGGGCTGGCGTGCTTCAGCTCCGGCGCGTACCTGAGGATGACGACGGGCGTGGTGCCGCGGCCGAGCGTGACCGTGTCCGCGGTCTCGGTGAGAACCGTCAGGGCGACGGCGTCGCGGTAGTACGCGGTCATCGCATCGAGGTTGCCGACGCTCAGGGTGACGGGGCCCATGGCGGTGTCGGCGGCGAGGAGATCCTGTGAGGCGTTCATGATGGCCCCAACTTAGTTGAAGTCTCAAATATTCCCTAGACTGGACCCATGATGACGGATGCCCAAACCAACGCCTGGCGTGGGCTCGTGATTGCCGCCCACAGCCTCGAGGAGGCTCTCGATCGCCAGTCGCGTCGGGATGGCGGCATCCCGCACTCCCACTACAAGCTCCTCGTCTTTCTCTACGAGGGCGGTCAGTCGGGCATCCCGATGTCTGAGCTCGCCGAGCAGCTTCAGTACTCGCCGAGTCGGCTGACTCACGCGCTCGCGAGCCTCGAGCGCTCGGGATGGGCGCGACGTGAGCGTTCGCTCGACGACAAGCGAGTGCAACTGGCGAGCATCACCCCGAGTGGGCGGGAGATTGTGCGCGCCGTGACGCCCGGCCAGGTGCGGGAGATCCGCGAGCCGGTGATTGCCGAGTTCAGCACGGAGGAACTCGCGCTCCTCGCGCGCATCACCGAACGCATCGTGAGCGTGACGAGTCCGGCAAGCTCCTAATCGGTGAAGCCGCTGATGAACTCCGCGACGCCGTCTCGGAACACGATCACACCCTGCTGGTTGACCCCGCCCACGAAGGCATCGCCCGAGCCGTCGGGCCCGGATGCAGAGAACTTGAGGCTGCCCGCACCATCCGACACCACCGGCCACCCCGCCGACAGCACAGCCGAACCGTCGTAGGGCTCGAAGGCCACGGTCGGACGGGTGGTGATGGACCACGTCAGGGTCGTGAGGGTCAGGCCGTCGGTGCCCGTCACGCGGAACCCACATCCCGGCCCGGGAGCGACACTGGCCTGCGCGACACAGGCGTCGAACTGGGCGTCGACTGCCTGCTGGGCGGCTGCGATGCCAGCCTCGGTGAGGACGATCGACACATCGATGTTGACGTTGTCGGCTGCGCCGAGCAGGAGTGGTGCCGAGACCGGCTCCGCGCCGTAGAGGTCGCCGCCGCCCGTCGCCTCGAGCGTGTAGGTGCCGGGGAGTGCGCGGAGGTCGAACTGGATTCCCCCGGTAAAGGCGGGAGTGTCGACTCCGTTGATGAGGAGCCCCATTCCCGCGGGCCGCGGGTTGATGATTCGCGCCTTGGGGAGCACGTCGGGGCTGATCGCCCACCGGTCGAAGAAGAGGAGGTCGCGGCCGGTCTTCACCAGCGGCACCCTCGCCGTGTAGACCTGGTCGCCCTGCTGCACCTCGACCGTCACGGCAGCCATCCCGCCCTGGCGGCTTGAGTCCAGCACGCGGTACCCCGAGATCGTGTCGGTGGCACCCGCGTACACACCGTCAACGAGGAAGTAACCGGGGCCGCCGGGGCTCTCCTCGAGTGTTGCCAGTGCCGCCGCGTCATCCCCGGCGATCAGGGCGCCTACGAACCGCGAGGTCACGGCCTCGGGTGTGTGCTGGGAGGAGAACACTGCCGCTGCGACGACGAGACCGGCGATGACCAGCAGCAAAATCGACCCACCCACGATGAGCCCGATCCACAGGCCACGACGCGAGCGGCGCGGCTCCGGCGGGATCACCGCTGCGGGCGGCTCGGGCGGCACCGTCGTGACGCGCTCGGAAGGCTCGATAGGGGGAAGGGGAGGCTGAAGATCGCTCACTCAACCATCATGGCGTACCGCGCGGCCGCTCGTGTCCTGGGCCGTGAGTCGCTCGATCAGTTCGCGGTACCGGGCGGCGGTCTGTTCGACGATCTCCGAAGGGAGCGCGGGAGGCGTGCCGGTCTTGTCCCAGTTCGCGGCGAGCCAGTTGCGCACGATCTGCTTGTCGAAGCTGTCCAGGCGGTCCGCGCCGCCCGCCGCGTAGCGCTCGGCGTCCCAATAACGCGAGCTGTCTGACGTGAGCACCTCGTCCGCGAGCGTCAGTTCACCCGTCGCGGGGTCGGCACCGAACTCGAACTTGGTGTCGGCGAGGATGATGCCGCGCTCCTCCGCGATGGCCGACGCCGTCGTGAACACGGAGAGGGAGGCATCCCGAATCGCCTCGGCAGCCTCGGCGCCGACGAGCTCCACCGTGCGCTCGAACGTGATGTTCTCGTCGTGCTCGCCCATCGGGGCCTTCCACGCCGGCGTGTACAGCGGCTCGGGGAGCCGGTCGCCCTCGGCAAGTCCGGAGGGCAACGGGATGCCGCACACCGTCTGAGTCTCGCGGTACTCGGCCCAACCGCTACCGACGAGGTAGTCGCGCACGACGGCCTCGATCGGGTACATGTCGAGCGACTTCACGAGCATGGCATTGGGTGGAACCTCGGATGCGTCGTCCACGAGGTGGTTTGGTACGGGAAGGTGGGCGAACCACCACAGGCTCAGCTGCGTGAGCAGCTCGCCTTTACCCGGGATGCCCGGCTCGAGCACGTGATCGAATGCACTCACGCGATCACTGGCGACCACGAGCATCCTGCCCGGCTGGTCGGGGTTCTCGTAGAGGTCACGGACCTTGCCCGAGTAGACGTGGTTCCAGCCGGGGAGTGTCACTGCGCGACCCTCGCCGCGATGTCGGTGCGGTAGTGCCCACCCTCGAGGTGGATGGTCTCGAGCGCGGCGTAGGCCTTGCGGCGGGCATCCGTGAAGTCGGAGCCGAGCGCGACGACACTCAGCACGCGACCGCCCGTCGCGATGAACTCGCCATCGACCATCGCGGTGGCTGCGTGGGCGACCGTGACGTCGGTGATCTTGTCGAGGCCCGTGATGCGGCGACCCGTGACGGGCTCCTCGGGGTAGCCCTCGCTCGCGAGCACAACCGTGACGGCGGCTTCGTCGCTGAACTCCGGCCAGGCGTGCGAGGCAAGTTCGCCGCTTGCCGCGGCCATGAGCAGCTCGCTCAGCGGTGTGATGAGTCGCGGGAGGACCACCTGGGTTTCGGGGTCACCGAAGCGGGCGTTGAACTCGATCACGCGAATGCCCTTCGCCGTGATGATGAGGCCGCAGTAGAGCAGGCCGATGAACGGCGTGCGCTCGCTCGCGAGCTGGCGGATCGTCGGCACGGCGATGGTCTCGATGACCTCGGTGACGAAGTTCTCCGGCAGCCACGGGAGCGGGCTGTAGGCACCCATGCCGCCCGTGTTGGGACCCTGGTCGCCGTCGAGCGCGCGCTTGTAGTCCTGGGCAGGGGAGAGCGGGAGCACGGTGTGGCCGTCGCTCAGGAGGAAGAGCGAAACCTCCTGGCCGTCGAGGAACTCCTCCACGAGCACCGGGCCCTGCTGCAGCCAGTAGTCGGAGTGCGCGATCGCGGCGTCGCGGTCGGGCGTGACGAGCACACCCTTGCCCGCGGCGAGGCCGTCCGCCTTGATCACGTAGGGGGCGCCGTATTCATCGATCGCTTCGATGGCGTCCTCGATGGTGCCCGCGCGGGTGGCGCGGCCCGTGGGCACGCCCGCGTCATCCATGATCCGCTTGGCGAAGGTCTTGCTGCCCTCGAGGGCGGCGGCGGCCTTGCCCGGCCCGAAGACGGCGATGCCGCGCTGTCGGAGGGCATCGGCCACGCCCGCGACGAGGGGAGCCTCCGGCCCGATCACGACGAGTTCGATGTCGTTGTCGAGCGCGTACGCCGAGACGACGTCGCCGCGGGTCGGGTCGAGTGCGACGACGGGAACGTCGGCGGCGATGCCGGCGTTGCCTGGCGCAGCGGTGATGTCATGGTCCGCGTCTTCGCGGAGGAGAGCAGTGATGATGGCGTGCTCTCGCGCGCCCGAGCCCAGAACGAGAATTCTCACTGTTCAACACTACCGAGCCGCGCTGAGGGGCGGCTGCCGAAGTAGCGTGGGGTCATGCCCCCCAAGCGCATCCCCGACGCCATCGGACAGGCCGCCGTTCGAGGCGCGCTCGCTGGAACGACCGCCGACCTGCCGACCGCAGTCCGCTACCTCCTCCAGGTGCTCGCCACCACCGCGGAGGGCAACACTGTGGAGGTGCGGGTTCCGCCGTACGGCGCGGTGCAGGCGATCGAGGGTCCGCGGCACACGCGAGGAACTCCACCGAACGTGATCGAGTTGGGCGGGGAGGCGTGGCTGGCGCTCGCGACGGGAAGCCTGGGGTGGGCGGATGCCGTGGCATCCGGTGCCGTGTCAGCCTCCGGCCAGCGCGCCGATCTCACGGCGTTCTTGCCGCTGCGGTGGGGGACAATGGGGGAGTGAGTACACCCGGTTCAGCCAAGCAGGTCGATGTGAGGGTGCGACGCGCGCCCAAGTTCGGCGCATTCATCGTGGTCGGCGCCGGTATCGCGCTCATCGCGACGCTCATCGTCACGGCGCTGTTCCCCTCTGACCCGAGCGTCGGCTACCCGGCGCTCGTCGCCTACTTCAGCCTCTTCACGATTCCCGCCGGCATCGCCATCGCGGCCGTGATCGCGCTGATCGTCGACCGACGCTCCTCGAAGCGCGCGAGGACCCTCGCCGCCGAGGAGGAGACCGTGGGCGCTCCCCAGCAGCCGGAGCTGCCCGAGGCGCCTCAGCCGGAGTAGGCGGATGGCCGGGCGCGACGGTGAAGTGACTCGCTTCGGCGACCCGGCCGCACCACGGTGGATCAGTGCCTGGCTCGAGCGCTACGCCCGGGTGATTCAAGTCGCCGTTGGGGCGGTCACTCTGGCTTTCTGCGTAGTTCTCGTGTGGTCGACTCTCGACCGCGGCGAGCCGACGCGCGTGTGGGGCACGGCGATCGGGATTTCGCTCGGTGTCCCTATCGTGGCTGTGATTGTGGTGATCTTGGTCAGGTACTGGGCGCCTCTCAAAGCCGCTGAAGCTCTCGCGAGGCGGGAGAACCCCTCTGCAGTGACGCTCGCAGCCCGGTTGCCGGATGGCGCCGCTCGCAGTGCGTGGCCGGGGCCGCCTGAGTCGATGCCCGCCTCCCCGTTCCTAGTGATCGTCGCGGATGGACAAGGGGTACGTGTGATGAGCGTGCACAACGTGTCCGAGCCCATCCTCACCCTCGGCTGGCCTGAGGTCGTCCGCGTCGGGGTCGTTGAGTATGTGGAAAAGGGTAGGGCCTACGACGGGATCGCGATCTTCAGTCCGACGAACGATCGAGCGGTGGTGGTGCAGCCTGTGCGTCCGGCACCTGTCGGCATGTCAGCACTAAAGCGGGGCGGGCTGGAACATCTGACGAGGGAACTGCTAGCCCGCCAGACGGACGGCGCGGGCGCGTGATAGTTCTTCGCCTCAGCCGGAGTAGGCGGATGTGATGCCGAAGTACTCCTCGAGCGTCTGACCGCTCGTGTAGAGCTTGGTCGCCAGGTCCACACCGACGTAGCGCATGTGCCACGGCTCCCACTCGTAGCCCGTGATGCTCTCCTTGTTCGGTGGGTAGCGGATGATGAGGCCGAACCTGTGAGCGTTGTCGCGCACGTACTGGCCTTCGGCCGTGTCGGCGAAGGCGTGGTCGATCGTGTTCAGGTCGAAGGCGAGACCGCTCTGGTGCTCGCTGTGTCCCGGGCGCGCTGACGTGCGGTCGGCTCCCGCCTGGCCGAGGGTTGCCACGTAGTTTCCATACACGGCGACCTGGGTGTCGTAGGACCGGAAGCCGCTCGAGATGTAGAGGCCTAGCCCGTACGCGGCCGCCTCGGCCTGCATCGCGTTGAACGCCGCCTGCGTCTCCGCAGTGAGGCCGTCGCCATACCAGGACGGCAGTGGGTAGGTCTTGTTCACGATGAGAACGCCCTGGATGTAGGTGGGCTGGAGGCCCGAGGCATCCGGCTCGCTTTCGCCACTGGCCTCGTTGTGGGATGCCACCGCGGCGCCCCATGCGCCTTGGTACGCAGTCACGAGAGCCGCGAGGTCTGCGTTGCTCGCGGGCTTCTCGAGGGCTGCGACGGCCGCGGCGTAGGCGTCCTTGGTCTCCTGGGAGGCGAGTTCCGGCGGCGCGGTGGCAGCGCCCTTCTCGTGGGCGGATGCCACGACAGCAGCCGCGTTGCGTGCGAGTGCGGTGCGCGCATCCTCGATCGCCTTCGTCTCCGCGTCGGTCGCAGTCGTCTCGTCCGCGAGTTGTTCGACGAGCAAACCGATCTCGGCCACGGCGTCGGGAATCTGCGCGGTGTCAGCGGGGACGCTCTGCGCCGGCACGGCAGATGGCGAGGGAAGCTTCTTGAGCGTCGCCGTGCCATCCGCCGCGATCGTGATGGCTGCGGCCTTCTCGAGCTGCCCGATCGACGCCGACAGGGCGTCGCGTTTCGCGGCGTCGGCGAGCAGCGCCGGGTCGATCGCGGCCTCGAGAGCCTTCGCCTTCGCGCGGTCGTCGAGGGCATTCGCAGCAGCGGCGCCTCGTGCGGTGAGGGCCGCATCACGTGCCTGCTCGGCGTCGCTGAGCTCGTCCTCGGCTGTCTGGAACGAGGCGAGCGCCTCCTGCTCAGCTGCTTGACCTGCGATCACCTGCGCGACCACGACGCCGGCGGCCGCGAGAAGCAGAACGAGTGCGCCGCCACCGATGAGCAGCCAGAGTCGTGCGCGACGGGACAGTCGCTTCGATCGAAGCCGGTCGGCAACTTCAGGGGTCTCGACGTCAGGGGTCCGGGGTGCGTCACTCATCTCACGCCCATCGTCGCACGGACGGCCAGAGGGTGGATGCACACGTTTGTGGGCCACGCCGCGTGATGGGCGGCTCCGGCCGGCGCGTCGCCTCGTCCGTGTGCATCGCGCCGCGCTCGGCGGAGCGTCAGCTGAGCTGGTTCGCCTCGACCCACGCGAGATACTCGGGCGTGACGGTGCCGGTGACGTAGTCGCCCGTGAAGCAGCTCATCTCGAGGGCCGTGACATCCGACCCCTCGATGATGGCGGCCTGCATGTCGGCGACCTCCTGGTAGATCATGTGGTCGGCGCCGAGCTCCGTCGCGATCTCGGGGATCTTGCGTCCGTGCGCAACGAGCTCCTGCCGCGTCGGCATGTTGATGCCGTATACGTGCGGGAAGCGCACGGGGGGAGCGGCAGACGTGAAGGTGACCTTGTTGGCGCCGGCCTCGCGGGCCATCTGAACGATCTCTTTCGAGGTGGTGCCGCGCACGATCGAGTCGTCGACGATGAGGATGTTCTTGCCCTTGAACTCGCTCGACATCGCGTTGAGCTTCTGCTTGACGCTCTTCTTGCGCTCGGCCTGGCCGGGCATGATGAACGTGCGGCCCACGTAGCGGTTCTTGTAGAACCCCTCGCGGTACTCGACCCCGAGCTTCTGTGCCACCTGCATGGCCGCCGGGCGCGACGAGTCCGGGATCGGCATGACCACGTCGATGTCGCCCATGGGCGTGTACTTCGCGACGGTGTCGGCCAGGCGGTCGCCGAGGCGCAGGCGTGCCTCGTACACCGAGATGCCGTTCATCACGGAGTCGGGGCGGGCGAGGTAGACGTACTCGAAGGAGCACGGGATGAGCTGCGGGTTCGCCGCGCACTGGCGCGACGTCATCTCACCGTCGGGCGCGATGAAGATGGCCTCGCCCGGCTCGACGTCGCGGATGAAGTCGCACCCTGCGTTCTCGAGAACCAGAGACTCGGATGCCACGAACCACTCCGCACCGACGAGCCCGGTCGTGCGGCGGCCGACCACGAGCGGCCGGATGCCGAACGGGTCGCGGAACGCGAGCAGGCCGCGCCCGGCGATGAGCGCGATCGCAGCGTAGGAACCCTCGACCCGCTCGTGCAGGCGGGTGATTGCGTTGAACACCTGGTCGGGGTCGAGGTCGCGACCCGAGACCTGCGCCTGCAGCTCGTGCGCGAGCACGTTGACGAGGAGCTCGGTGTCGCTCGTCGTGTTGAGGTGGCGGCGGTCGATGTTGAAGAGCTCGTCCGTGAGCTCCCGCGTGTTGGTCAGGTTGCCGTTGTGCACGAGGGTGATGCCGTAGGGGGCGTTCACGTAGAAGGGCTGTGCCTCCTGCTCGTTGCGGGCATCCCCCTTGGTCGCGTAGCGAACGTGGCCGAGGCCCATCGTTCCGAGAAGGCTGCGCATATCGCGCGTGCGGTAGGCCTCACGCACCTGGCCCTTGGCCTTGAACATGTGGATGGTGTTGCCATCCGCTGTGGCAATACCTGTGGAGTCCTGCCCGCGGTGCTGCAGCAGCGACAGTGCGTCGTAGACCTGCTGGTTGACCGGAGTGGCCGAGACGATTCCGACGATTCCGCACATGGGGCGGTGACTCCCTGAGACTCGAGGTCGTACCCGCGGCAGGGGGTACGTTCCAGTCTCGCATACCTGGGGCGGGCATCCGCCTGTCATACCTTCGATGGATTCGCGCTGAACACGGCGCCACTGGCGGTCGGGTCGGGTTAGCGTGACGGCATGAGAGAGAAACTCGCTTTAGGCGGTCGATGGATGCTCCGGCACCCCGCCCACTGGATCGCCCCGATCATCGCCGCCCTCGTTCTGCTCAACTGGATCGTGTCGGAGGCCGGGCGCGGACCCTGGCCGGACCTCCTGTGGTTCATGATTCCTGCCGCCGTGATGCTCGGGATCGCACCCTGGGCGCCCTTCGCGGCTCTCGCGATCATGGTGCTCCTTCCTGCTGCGCAGGCGGTCGGACTCATCATCGGGCCCGGGTCGATCACGTGGCCTGTCTACCTCGTCGTGCCCATCGTGGCTCTGATCCTCGGCGGCGTCGCGGAGGGGCGTGCGAGACGATTCGCACTCGTCGGTGGCTTCCTGTGGGCCGGACTCGCGGCGTACTTGATGGCGGCCCCCGGCCCACAGGGCAGCTGGGCGCAGTGGAACGCGCTCTACGGCCGGCTCAACCCCCACGAGCAGGACTTCGTCATCATCGCCCTCGTCGCCTTCGGGCTGTACTTCCTCCTCTGGGCTATCGGCGTGCTCTACAGGTTGGCGCTGCAGGGCAGGTTCGCCCGTATCGCGGCGGTGCTCTCCGAGGGGCGTGCGGATGAAGCATCCACCCGCCCCGTCCACACCACGCTCACGGGGCTGAGCCCCCGGGAGCTCGAGATCTACGCCCTCGTTGCCCGCGGCTTCAGCAACGCGGAGATCGCCTCGCGCGAGCACATCTCGGAGACCACTGTGAAGACCCACGTGAGTTCGATCCTGCGCAAGCTCGAACTCCGCAGCCGGACCCAGCTTGCGGCGCACGCGCACGCCAAGGGCCTTGTCGCTCCCTGAGCCTCATCACTTGGTATGAATCGTGACTCATACGCTGGTAGATCCGGCCGCGGCGACCTACCGTCGTCGTATGCAGAGGACGTACAAGACACTCGAGTGGATCGCAGGGGGACTCCGCACGTGGATGCCCCCGGCGGGCGGGGCGATCTTTCTCGCGCTCTGGATCATCGCTGAGGCCGGCCGCTACGCGATCCTCGAGAAGACCGTCGTCTTCGCGATCCTCGCGGTTGCGATCGCTGTTGCCGGCTGGAAGCCGCTGATCTCCCTCTCACTCCTGCTCGCCGTTCCACTACTCCAGCTGCTCGGCATCCTCTACCCACCGATGGAGAACTCCTGGCCGATGTACGAGGCTGTTGCGCTCGTGGCGTTCATCATCGGTTTCACGGGGGTCGGACTCGTTCGTCGGGTTGTGCTGCCGGTGGGGGCCGCGACATCCGCACTCTTCGCCCTGCTCATGGTGATGCCCTCGCCGAACAGAGTCGGTTGGGCGAGCTGGGTCGGCCGGGGCGACACACTCCACGATTTCTGGGTCGACCTCGTGACGTTGAGCGTCGGCTGGTTCCTCCTGTTCGTCTTGTTGTGGACAGCTGGCGTTGCGGGCAGGACGATCCTCCGCGAGAGGCGGACCGTGACGGTCTTGAGGGATGCTGAGGTCCGACTGGTTGAGACGGACTTCGAGCTGCGCCTCGCGGAGGATCGAGCACGCATCTCGCGGGATGTTCACGATGCGCTCGCCCACTCGCTTGCCGTGATCGTCTCGCAAGCGGAGGGCGCCGTTGCTTTGCAGGGGCGCAAACCGGAGGTCGTCGGTGATGCGCTCGGCAGCATCGCGTCCGTCGGTCGCAGTGCGTTGACCGACGTGCGGAGCCTTGTCGAACGAATCCACGACCAGGACCTCACGAGCATCGCACCGCGCATCGACGATGTGCCTGAGGTGATCCACCGCATGCGCCAGGTGGGGATGGATGCCACGCTGCAGGTTCTCGGGACTCCAGAGCCGCTCTCCGATCCGCGCGAACTCGCGGTCTTCCGGATCGTGCAGGAGAGCCTCACCAACGCCCTCAAGCATGCTGGTTCGACGGCCTCTGCAAGGGTCACCCTCGACTGGCAAGGGCCGGGGCTCGCGATTCTGGTGGTGTCACGGCCTTCTGGAGAGCCTCCAGCCCCGGCCGCCGGTCGTGGAATCGGCATCGCGGGCATGAAGGAGCGCGCGAGGCTTGCCGGGGGATGGCTCACGGCCGAGGCAGAGGGCAGGGACTTCCTGGTGACCGCGTTCATTCCCGCGAGCACCCGGTCTCCGGCCGAGCCTGAGACGGAGGATCTGATCGATGCCTGAGACCTCGAAGATCTCGGTCGTGGTGGTCGACGACCAGCCCCTGTTCGCGTCCGGAATGGCCATGCTCATCGACGCCCAGGACGACATGAGCTGCATCGCCACAGCGAGCGACGGACGAAGTGCACTCGCCACGATTGCCGAGCTGACCCCCGACATCGTCCTGATGGACCTGCGGATGCCCGGACTCAACGGCATCGATGCCACCCGAGAGATCCTCCGCCATGGCAACGCCGACGACAGGCCGCGCGTGATCGTGCTCACGACCCTGCGCCGCGACGACATCGTGGTGCAGTCGCTGGAGGCCGGCGCGAGCGCCTTCCTGACGAAGGATGCCACGACCGAACAGATGCTCACGAGCATCCGCACCGTCCACTCCGGGGACTCGATACCCGACCTCGCGACGACCCTCGAGCTCGTCGCGGAGATGGGTGGCGAGACATCCGCCGCCCGCCAGCACGAGACGATCGACGCCCTCAGCCCCCGCGAGCGCGAGGTGTTCCTGCTGGTGGCGCGCGGCCTGTCGAACGCGGAGATCGCGCGGGCGGCCTATGTCAGCGAGGCGACCGTCAAGACCCACATCGCCGCAATCCTGCGCAAGCTCGACCTGCGCAGCCGCGTGCAGGTTGTCGTCTTCGCCCACAAGCACGCCCTCGTCGTGGTGTGAGCCCCCACGAACGAAAGAGTCGCGGCGGTGCTGGAGACCAGCAACCACCGCGACTCTTTGTTCGCTGTGTTTTGTCCTAGCGGTTAGGCCGTGCGACGACGCGCGATGACAGCACCGGCGACCACGAGCAGGGCGCCGAAGCCGACGAGCATGCCCAGGTTGCCGTTGTCCGACCCGGTTGCCGCGAGGACGGGCTCCGGAGCAGGCGCGGGGGCCGGAGCGGGTGCCGGGACGATAAGGATCGACTCGGAGTAGATGTTGTCCTCGGGGGACTCGCCGTTCGGGTCGGGGTTGATGACCGAGAGCACCTCGGCCGACGCGAAGTCGGTGATCGGGGCGGAGATGATGTCCTCGTTGATGCCCCAGACCTGGCCGGCGGAGTCGAAGGCGATCGCGTACGGCACGACGTCGCCGAAAACATCCTCGGCAAACGTGGTGAAGGCTCCGGTCGTGGTGTCGACCGTGTAGAAGTCCTCGGTGCCAACGTTGTACGCGTAGACCGTCTTCGTCACGGAATCCCATGCCAGGCCGTAGTTGTCCGACTCGTCCGTTACGCCGGTCGGGCCGACCTCGGTGAGTGCGGCGGTGGAGAGGTCGAGGGAGTAGAGGACGTCGGGGCTGACGCTCCACGACGTTGCCCAAGCATTGCCCGCTGCATCGATCGCAATGGCGATCGGGGTGTAGTAGGGCTCGCCCTCGATCGTGAACTGCCCGACGACAGTGTTCTCTCCCGTAGTGAGGTCGACCGAGATGAGGTACCCTTCACTGTTCGCCCAGGAGATCCAATAGCCGAGGCCGTTGACCGGGTTGTAGGCGGCGGGCCCAGCGCACGCGAACACATCGGTGTCCGGGTTCTCCCAGTCGCCGACCTGCGTGGCCACGCCGGTGGTGGTGTCCACCTCGTAGAGCAGGCCGTTGAATTCATCGCTGTCGCACGGCAGGATGTAGGCCTTGTCGCCCGCCGGAAGTGATGCTGCGTTCGCGGGCGATGCCGCGAACGTGAGTGCCGCGATGCCGACGAGTGCGGTGGCCACGCCAAGAGTTCTGCGCACAGGTGTCCCCTTTAATCTATTACCTGAGAATGTTCTGGGAAATGTATCATAAAGAGCCCATGAGGTAGCGCGGTACTCTGGTGGCGTGACGGCCAATACCTCAAGCTATGCCCGCGCAGGAGTCGACACCGAGGCCGGTGACCTCGCCGTCGAACTCATGAAGGCTGCGGTGAGCCGCACCCACGGCCCGGAGGTCTTCGGTGGTGTCGGCGGTTTCGCGGGCATGGTGGATGTCTCGTTCCTCAAGTCCTACGACCGCCCCCTGCTCGCCACCTCGACAGACGGCGTCGGTACCAAGGTCGCGATCGCACAGGCGATCGACAAGCACGACACCATCGGCCAGGACCTCGTCGGCATGGTCGTCGACGACATCATCGTGGTCGGCGCGAAGCCCTACTTCATGACGGACTACATCGCCTGCGGCAAGGTCGTACCGGAGCGCATTGCCGAGATCGTCCGTGGCATCGCGGAGGCGTGCGAGGCGACCGGCACCGCACTCGTCGGCGGCGAGACGGCCGAGCATCCCGGGCTCCTGGGGCCGGACGACTACGACGTCGCCGGTGCCGCGGTGGGCGCCGTGGATGCAGCGGACCTGCTCGGCCCGGAACGTGTGCGCGAGGGCGACGTGGTGGTGGCGCTCGCGTCATCCGGACTCCACAGCAACGGCTTCTCGCTCGTGCGCCACATTCTGCGCGAGCGCGGTCTCGCGTTCACCGACCGGTCGGATGAGCTCGGCGGACTCGTGGGCGAGGTGCTGCTCGAGCCGACGCGCCTCTACACGTCCCCGTTGCTAGCCCTGCTCGCTGCGCAGCCGGGCGCCGTTCACTCGCTCAGCCACGTGACCGGCGGCGGAATCGCGGCCAACCTCGCCCGTGTACTACCGAAGGGGAGTTGGGTCGAACTCGAGCGCTCCACGTGGTCGCCCCCCGCGGTGTTCCGCACCCTGTCGGATTTCGCTGGGTCAACGCTCGAGAGCAGCGAGGGCACCTGGAACCTGGGCATCGGAATGTTCGCGGTGGTCTCGGCGGATGCTGCGGCAGCGACGATCGCGGAGCTGGAGGCCGATGGCATCCCCTCGTGGGTCGCCGGAACGGTCTCGCTGGGCGCGCGCCCGGACGCGGACTGGTCGCAGGGTGCGAAGGGCGTCGACGGCGGTGCCGTGCGACTCACCGGACGCTACGCAGACTGAGTCACAGGGCGAACCGAGTCACAGCGCGAACTGAGTCACGGCACGTCGCGCAGACGCCGCACGAGAGTCACGCCGTGCGCGTCTCGTCCTCGTCCTCGCCGATGTCCTCGACGTTGTCGACGACATCGGCGTACGGGTCAACGTACTCCGGCCAATCCTGTGCTTCGTCACTGGAGTGGCTCGAACCAGCGAGCTCGCGCTCAAGCGCCGTGTAGTTCGTGTTCGGGCTGAAGTACTTCAGATCGCGAGCGACCTTGGTGTGCTTCGCCTTTTGACGGCCCCGCCCCATGCGTGACCCCCTCTTTCTCTGCCGCGCGCTCAGATTGTTGGCGGAAGGATCGCACCATTACACGAGCGAACAGGGTGGATTAAATCTAGCGACGAGCTTATCACGCGGCCCCGGGCGCGATCCCTCTCTCCACTGGTGCGCTGGCCGGTAACGTTGTGCGCGTGACTACCGCCAGTACCGACACCTCCGTGGTGGTCATCGGAGCTGGCCAGGCCGGTCTTTCGGTGGGCTACTACCTCCGCCGCCTCGGACTCGACCCGGGCAACGACTTCGTCATCCTCGATCGCGGCCCCGGCACCGGCGGCGCCTGGCAGAACCGGTGGGAGGCGCTGCGCATCGGCTCGGCGCACAGGATCAACGACTTGCCCGGAATGGACGAGCTCGGCATCAGCTTCGACACGGCCGACCGGCACGCCCCGGCGAAGGATGTCGTGGCCGACTACTACCGCCGGTACGAGGATCACTACGGGCTGCAGGTCGTGCGACCGGCCGACGTCACCTCCGTCGAGAACTTCGGCACCGACCTGAAAGTCAACTTCACGCTCGACGGGGACGACCCCAAGGACGTCACGACGGTCACGGTCGTCAACGCGACGGGAACCTGGGGTGCACCCTTCATCCCGTGGTACCCGGGGCTCAAGTCCTTCGAGGGTCGCCACGTGCACACGAACGACTACCGCTCGGCGCAGGACTTCGCGGGGCAGAGTGTCGTGGTGGTCGGTGGGGGCACGTCGGCGATCGGGTTCCTGCTGGAGCTGGAGGGGGTGGCAGCCGACCTCACCTGGGTGAGCCGCCGCCCGATCGACTTCCTCGAGGATGGCGAGCTCAACCTCGAGGCCCGCAGCGAGGCGGTCCGCCTTCAGGATGAAGCGGCTCGCGCCGGGCGGGCACTCCCGAGCATCGTCAGCGGCACCGGGGTTCCCCGCACACGTCGCATCCAGGCCGGCATCGAGCGCGGAGTGCTCACCCCGCGCCCCATCTTCGACTCGATCGAGCCGCACGGTGTGCGCTGGGCGGATGGCGCGTTCAAGTACGCCGACGCGATCATCTGGTCCACCGGCTTCCGGCCGGAACTGCGCCACCTCGCACCGCTCAAGCTCCGTGAGAAGGAGGGCGGCGTCGTGGTCGCCCAGGGCGCATCCTGGAAGGACCCGCGCATCTTCTTCGCCGGCTACGGCCCGCAGGCATCCACCATCGGCGCGAACCGAGCTGGGCGCCTGATCGCCCGCCAGGTGATCGCGACTCTCAGCAAGCTACAGGCAGCGAGGTAAGCATGTCCCAGCCCGAAACCGAGGCCACCGATAGCGCAGCCGCGCCGAAGCGGTCGCATCGCGCCTTCTGGATCGTCATTGCGATCGCGGTCGTGGTGGTCGCGCTCGACCAGCTCTCCAAGTGGTGGGCCATCGAGAACCTGTCCGACGGTCAGGTCATCCCCGTCATCGGTGACTGGCTGCGCTTCGTGCTCGTCTACAACCCGGGTGCGGCCTTCGGTCTCGGCACCGGATACACCTGGATCCTCGCGCTCGTCGCAGTCGCGGCCGTCGTGGCGATCGCCTGGTACGCGTGGCGAGTGAAGTCGCTCGCCTGGGCGATCGTGCTGGGGATGATCCTCGGCGGAGCCATCACGCACGCCGGCGACCGGTTGTTCCGAGAGCCGGGCTTCGCGCGCGGACACGTCGTGGACTTCATCGGGTACGGCACCTTCTTCGTGGGCAACGTCGCCGACATCATGATCGTCGTGGGTGCGGCGCTCGCCGTACTGCTCGTCATCATGCGGGTCGATGCTGGGCGGCATCCCGCGGCCGTCGAGGCCGATGCGGAGGCCGAAGCACCTCGCGAGACTGCCGAGTAGCACCGTGGGTGCGCGCGCTGCGATCGTGGGCGGTGTCGCCGTCTGCGCTCTGCTCGCCGGATGCACGCCGGGCGTTCCGGCGGAGCCACCGTTCACCGTGACCGTCGTCCAGCCGCGCACCGGGATCGCCATGGGCATCATCGCGATGCAGGTGAAGAACACAGGCGAGACAACGATCGATGTGTCATCCGCCGAGCTCGACTCCGACTACCTGGGCGCACCGCTCGTCTGGGAGGGCGACTCGGTCACTCTCGCACCGGGTCGCGCGGTCGACCTGCGGGTGCCGCTCGACACATGGGACTGCGATACGGATGCCACAGCCGACGCCTCGGCGACCATCGGCTACTCCATCGAGGGTGGCGGTTCCGGCACAGCGATCGTCTCCGCTCCAGACCCCACGATCGCCCTGCCGGGGCTGTGGGAGGGTGCGTGCCTTGCCGAGGGTGTGGCAGAAGTGGTGGATCTGCGGGCGATCGCGCTCGAGTCGAGTGGCACCGTGGGTGCCGTCGGTGAGCTGGTGCTCTCGACGGAGCCGACCGGGGCGGATGGCACGGTGGAGGTGCACAGCGTGGAGAGCACGACGCTGCTCGCGCCCTTCGACGGGGTGAGCGGGGTGCCGACGGTGCCGCTCGACCTCGTGCTCGGGGCCGATGGGCCTCCCGAGGTACGCATCCCGTTCGTGCCGAACCGGTGTGACGCGCACGCCCTCGCCGAGGACAAGATCGGCACTCGGATCCCGCTGCAAGTCACGGTGGGCGAGCTGTCGGGTCGGCTCGTGCTGCCCGCGACGGACGAACTGCGTGCGCAGATGTACGCGTTCTACGGGGACTACTGCGCGCTGCCGTAGGTTCCGCGGTGGTGAGGTTTCGATACGGCGCTTCGCGCCTACTCAACCCACAGCACAGCTACTGCTCGTTGAGTGTGCGCCTACTCAGCCCACGGAAGCTACTGCTGGTTGAGTAGCCGCGGCGAAGCCCGGCGTTATCGAAACCTCACCGACGAGTCACTGCACCTCGCGCAGGCGCGGTGCCACCTCGTCGCCGAAGCGGGCGATCGACGCTGCCGGGTCCGGGCCCAGCACACCGAAGTGCAGGTGCTGGATTCCCGCGCCAGCGAACGCCTCGGCATTGGCGAGCACGTCGTCCGCGTCGAAGTCGGGCATGAGCCGGGCCTGGGCGGTGCGTTCGATGGTCTCGTAGTCGCGTCCTACGTCATCGCAGTGCTCGCGCAGGATGTCGAGCTTGCGCACGACCGTCTCGGTGTCCGCGGCGATGAGGTTCGTGGCATCCGCGTACTGGGCAACAAGGCGCAGGGTCTTCTTCTCGCCGCTGCCACCGATCACGATGGGCGGGCGGGGCGACTGCACGGGCGCAGGGATGCTGATGGTCTCGGCGAGCTGGTAGTGCGTGCCGTTGTAGGGACCCTCGTCGTCGCTCCACATCTGGAGCGCGATCTGCAGGGTCTCCTCCAGGCGCTCGAAGCGCTCCCCCAGTGGCGGGTACGGCACGCCGAGTGCAAGGTGCTCCCGCTCGTACCAGGCGGCGCCGATGCCGAGGAACGCGCGCCCCTCCGACAGCACGTCGAGGGTGGTGACGGTCTTCGACAGGATGCCCGGATGCCGGTAGGTCACACCGGTCACGACCGTGCCGAGCTTCACGTTCTCCGTGATGCCCGCGAGATAGCCGAGCGTCGTGTACCCCTCGAGCATCGGGTCGTGGGCGGTGCGGAACTGTTCCATCTGGAAGAAGTGATCCATCACGGTGAACCAGCTCGCGCCGACCTGGTCGGCGTTGCGGCCAGCCGAGCGGATGGCGGGGGCGAGACCGGCGGGGCCGCCGGGGAGGGTCATGTCGAAGAAGTGGAATCCGAAGCGCATGGCCTCAGGCTACGCCTGGGCGGTGAGCGCATACGCCACGGCGGCCACCCCGATGCCGAGTGTTAAGTTGAGCGCCACCGACGCGACGGCTGACCGCGCCTTGCGCTCCATGACGAGCTGGATCGTCTCCACGCTGAACGTCGAGAACGTGGTGAGGCCACCGCACAGACCGGTGAGCAGGATGAGACGGGCATCCGCAGACACGAGCCCGGCCTGCGCGAGACCCAGTGCCGCGCCGCCGATGGCGGAGCCGACGACGTTGACGACGAGGACCGCCCACGGGAAGTCGCCGGGTCGTGGGGCGAAGAATCGCGACACGAGGTAGCGCAGCACCGCACCGAGGGCGCCCGCGGCGAGCACGGCGACGATTGTTGCGGCGCTCACTCGTCCACCTCATCAATCGGGACAGGCTCATCCCCAGGGACCGCACCTCGGACGCGGCCGAGGCGCAACCCGAGCCACGCAGCGGCGAGGCCGAGGACGATGGTCGCTACGAGGTACGCCAGGGCGAGCATCCCCCAGCCTGCGGCCGTGAGGGAGACCAACGAGACCGCCACTGCGGAGAACGTGGTGAAGCTCCCGAGCAGCCCAACGCCGAGACCGGCCCGTAGCCAACTGGGCGCCGTGGGCCAGACGCGGGCGACGAGGAAGCCCAGGGCGAACGCTCCGAGCGCGTTGGCGATGAGGGTCGACAACGGGAACTGGTCGTCCTGGTGGAGCAGCACGCCATCCACTGCGAACCGCGCACCGGTGCCGAGTAGTCCACCGATGACGACGGCCAGGAGGTCCCGCACTACGGCTTCTTCGTGGTCGTCGCGGTGGGCTTCTTGGCAGCGGGCGACGCGGGCGGCATGGGCTTGCGCACGACGGGGCGGCGCGGCTCACCGCGGCGGTCCTGTCCGGGCAGCGGGCGCGACCGGCGACCGTAGATGAGAGTCGACGAGTCGAGTAGCCACGGCACGACAGCGATCACCACACCGTGCACGAGCGAGAGCTTCTGGCGGATGCGACGCGACTTGTGGTTGTGCAACAGGTGCTCCCACCAGTGCCCCACGATGTACTGCGGCGTGTAGACCGTGACCACCTCGGCGCCGTGCTCAGCACGACGGGACTTGATGTACTTCGCGAGGGGTGCGCTGATGTCGCGATAGGGCGACTCGACGATGGTGAGTGGAACCCTGATGTTCTGCTCGATCCACTCCCGCTCGAGTTCCTTCGTCGCCTCCTCGTCGATGGAGACGTGCACCGCCTCGATCGAGTCGTGCCTGGCAGCGATCGCGTAGTCGAGCGCCTTGAGAACGGGCTTCTGCATCCGACCGACGAGCACGATCGCGTGGTCGCCGTTCGCGCCGAAGCGGGTCGTCGGGTCGGCCTCGATCTCCTTGTCCACGTCGCGGTAGTACCGGTTCACGCCGAGCATGAGGAAGAACAGGATGGGCATGACCACAAACACGATCCACGCGCCGTGCGTGAACTTGGTGACCGTCACGATCACGAGAACGCTGGCGGTCATGGTCGCGCCGAGGGCGTTGATGGCGAGCCCCCGCCACACGGCGCCCCGGTCGTCGCATCCGTTGCGGAGCATGCCGGACCAGTGCTTGACCATCCCGATCTGCCCGAGGGTGAACGAGACGAACACACCGATGATGTAGAGCTGGATGAGGGTCGTCACGTCGGCCTGGAAGGCGACGAGCAGAACGGTGGCCGCGATCGCGAGGGCGATGACGCCGTTGGAGAAGATGAGGCGGTCACCGCGCGTGGCAAGCGACTTGGGAGCGTAGCGGTCGGTCGCGAGCACAGAGCCGAGCAGCGGGAAGCCGTTGAAGGCCGTGTTCGCCGCGAGGAGCAGCACTGCGGCCGTGGCCGCCTGGATGATGAAGAAGAAGACGGTGTTGTTGCCGAACGTGGCGGCCGCCATCTGGGCGATGAGGCTTCGCTGGGGATCGTCGCCTGCGCGGCATCCCTCGTACTCGAGCAACTCGGTGCAATCGAGGTAGTGCACGCCCGCGATGAGAGAGATGGCGACGAGGCCGACGAAGAGCGTGATCGCGATCGCACCCATCGCGACGAGGGTCTTCTGCGCGTTCTTGATCTTGGGGCGGCGGAACGCCGGCACGCCGTTCGAGATGGCCTCGACACCGGTGAGGGCGGCACATCCACTCGCGAACGCGCGCAGGAGAAGAAGGATGAACGCGGCCTGCCCGAGGCTCTCGGCCTGCACCACGAGGTCGGCGCTCTCGGCAACCGGTGGGTCACCGAGGGCGGTGCGCACGAGACCGACAACAACCATGAAGGCGATGGATGCCACAAACAGATAGGTCGGCACGGCGAACGCCTTGCTCGACTCACGCACCCCGCGGAGGTTCACCGCAGCGAGGATCACGACAAAACCGACCGCGATCTCCACACGCCCCGGGTTCCACTCCGGGAACGCCGAGATGATGTTGTCGACGCCGGAGGCCACCGACACGGCGACTGTGAGGATGTAGTCGACCAGCAGGGCGGATGCCACGACCAGCCCGGCCTTCTCGCCGAGGTTCTTCGACGCGACCTCGTAGTCGCCGCCGCCGCTCGGGTAGGCCTTGATGAGCTGGCGGTAGCTGAGCACCACCACCACAAGCAGAATCACGACAGCCGCAGCGACCCACGGCGCGAACGACAGGAACGCGAGCCCGCCGAGCAGCAGGATCATGAGGAGTTCCTGTGGAGCGTACGCCACAGAGGAGAGGGGGTCGCTCGCGAAAATGGGGAGCGCCAAATGCTTGGGGAGAAGCTGACCTTCGAGTTTGTCGGAGGCCAGAGGCTCCCCGATCAGCCACCGTTTGGGTGACCGGGCTTCGTCTGTCACGAGGGGCAAGCGTACTCCTGCGCAACCCACTGTCAACAAGCGCGCGCGCCATAGAATTCCCCCATGCCCTCCCCTCGCGTGCGCCGGCGTCGCTGGCCCTGGATCGTTGCCGCGGCGCTCGTTGTGCTGCTCGTGCCGATCGCGTTCATCGTGGTGCCGATCCTCACGCACCAGAACCAGGGCACGGCCGGGCAGGATCGACCGGTCGACGAGTTCCCCGTGCAGGTGACCGCGTCGGGCGATGATGGCCGCGAGCGCGCCCTTGAGGTGTTCTCGGTCCGGCCGGGGATGACGCCGGACCTGACGGCTCTCGAGCCCGGGCAACGCCTCATCGTGAGTGGCACCGGGTACGACGCATCCCAGGGCATCTACGTCGCGATCTGCGTGATCCCGAGCGACCCGACGGTGAAGCCCGGCCCCTGCATCGGCGGGGTGCCCGATCAGGAGCAGACGGATGTCGCGGAGGGCACCGTGCAGTACGCCCCGAGCAACTGGATCAACGACGACTGGGCCTGGAAGCTGTTCGGCGCTCGCAGCTACGACGACGAGGCGACGGGCACCTTCACGGCGTACCTCGAGGTGGGCGACCCCGTCGGTGAGGGGTTCGATTGCCGCGTGGATGCGTGCGGCATCTTCACGCGCAACGACCACACCGCGCTGAACGACCGCGTGCAGGACCTGTACCTGCCGGTCGCCTTCGCGTCGTAGTGCCGGCGTCACCCTTAGTTGGTTGAGTAGCCGCGGCGCAGCCCGGCGTTATCGAAACCTCACCAACGTGGATCTTGTTGCACGTAGGTGAGGTTTCGATAACGGCCGCTTCGCGGGCCTACTCAACCCACTGTGGGTTCACAGTCGCCCGCGGATCGCGTCGAGGCCCTCGCGGAGGGCTGCGACCGTCTCGGCCGTGAGGTCGCCGCGGGATGCCCGCATCCGCAGCTCCGACCGCACGCTCGCCCTGAACTCGGCGAGAAGTGCCTCGGCCTCCTGCAGTCGCGTGCGCGACTCGATGTGCTCGTTGTCCGGGATCACGGTGGCCGTGTACCGGGCCTCGGCCTTGGCCTCCCGTGCCGCGGCGGCCAATTCGGCGCGGAGCGACCGCATCGCATCGTTGACGGAGGAGCGCACCTCATCGGCCAGGCGTCGCACGGAGTCGGTCACCCCGTTCTCGATGCCGTCGAGCTCGGAGGCCCTCGCCTCGAGTTCGGCGCGCCCGGCATCGGTGATCTCGTAGACGGTCTTGCGGCCATCGGCCACCTTCGTCACGAGTCCCTCCTCCTCGAGCTTGCCGAGGCGCGGGTAGATCGTTCCGGCGCTCGGCACGTAGGTGCCGCCGAAGCGATCGCCGAGCGCCTGGATGAGCTCGTAGCCGTGCATCCCGCGGCCCGACTCGGCGAGCAGGCTGAGCAGGTAGAGGCGCAAGTGGCCGTGGGCGAAGACGGGCGGGGTCATGCCGACACCGAGTGCAGCACCGACACGTGACCGGAGACGGTGTTCACCTTGAAGTCGAGCCAGTGCTTGTCGAGGTCGCCGACGCGACCCGTGTACGAGCCGCGCACACCGCGCACCTCGGCGTTGTCGAGCAGGATCCGCCCGCTCACGGTGTTGATGCGGTACTGCACGGGAACCTCGGGGGCGAGCCGCGTGGTGACGTTGCCGCTGACCGTGTTGAC
Organism: Leifsonia sp. AK011; assembly: GCF_013410945.1. NCBI lineage: Bacteria > Bacillati > Actinomycetota > Actinomycetes > Micrococcales > Microbacteriaceae > Leifsonia > Leifsonia sp. AK011. The sequence continues at coordinate 621,054 of NZ_JACCCH010000001.1, forward strand.
CGCGACCTCGTCGGGGATGCCCGTCAGGTCGAGGAACACCTCGCCCGTCACGCTGTCGGCGGAGAACCGGGAGATGGCACCGGATGCCGTGACATCCCCGTTCACCGTGTGCGCCGTGATCGAGCCGGTGTGGGCGCGAACCGAGAGCTCGCCGCCCACCGCGTTGAGCGTGAGGTTGCCCGCGATGTCGTCGAGCACGAGGTCGCCGCTCACGGTCGAGACGGATGCATCGGACCGCAGCCCCGAGATGAGGCCGCTCGCCGACACCACACCGAACTTGAGTGCAACATCCCGCGGTACGCGGATGCTGATGTCCGCCTTGGCGTTGCCGCCGCGCCACGAGGAGAAGACGTCAATGAAGTTGTCCCAGCGCAGTTGCGGGTGGTCGATCTCGAGCGTGTGCCCGTCGACGCTGATCTTCAGCTCCCGACCGGTGACGGAGTGCACCTCGACCCGGGTGCCCGGCTCGTCGTGTCCGATGATGTTGACCTGGCCGGCGATGAGCCCGACCTTGAGACTACGAATCCCGTCGAGGTCGATGATCTTCTCGCCGTCGACGATCCACTTCTCCTGAGCCATCGTGGACCTCCCTTTCGCGCTATATCGCGTATGTCGAAAGACACGTTATATCGCGTTTGCGAGAGAGTCAAGCTATATCGCGAGATCAGCTCCCGCGGCGCACACGCGCCACGGTGTCGACGAAAGTCGTGGGTTCGCCGTCGCGCCCCGTCCCGACGCGGTCCACGGTGCCGCTCACCTCCACCGTCCAGCCGGCGGGCAGGTCGAGCGCAGCCAGCACCTCGTCCGCGGTCGGCAGGGGCGGGGCATCCGTGTGGTCGTGGCCCGACCCGGGCGGGAAGGCGCCGTGACCGACGACGAGCAGGCGCCCGCCCGGGGCGACGGCCGAGAGCGCTCGCCGCAGGATCTCCTCTCGGGCCAGCTCGACGGGGGAGTGCAGGAACGCCGCGGAGACGAGGTCGTACTCTGCGGTCGGATGCCACGTGCCCAGGTCCGCGCGCACCCACTCGATGCGGTCACCCAGTCCGGCCTCCTCGGCGCGAGCCGCTCCCACTGCGAGCGCCGTCGCCGAGATGTCGACGGCCGTCACGGTCCACCCCTGGGAGGCGAACCACAGGGCATCGCCGCCCTCCCCGCTGCCGAGGTCGAGTGCGGAGCCAGGCGTGAGCCCACTCGCTTCGTTCTCGACAGTGGCGTTCACGTGCCCGCTCCATACCTGGCCGGTCTCGCGGCGGTGCGACACGTAGCGCGCCTCCCAGAACTCGGCCGGGTCGGTGAGGGCGTCCGCTGCCACCCGAGCGGATGCCGCAGCCACCTCTCCCGCGACCAGCTCGCCATTGATCGCCAGCGCCGCCGTCGCTCCTGAACCCGCGGCGATCGGAACCAGCGCGCCCGGGTTGGCCGAGTTGCCGACGGCCCACACGCCGGGGACACTCGTGCGCCCGAACGAGTCGACCGCCGTCCAGGGACCCATCGGGGTCTCGACCTGCTCGACACCGAGCTGCCTGAGGGGTTCGTCCCGGGCGACGATGGTCGGCTCGGCGAACACCACGTCCACCGCGGCGACCGTTCCGTCGTCGAGGGCCAAGCCGGTGATCGTGTCGCCCTCGGTGACGACGCGCGTCACGGCACGGGCATCCACTCGTATGCCGAGCTCCTCGAGCACGAGTCGGTCGTTCTCGGGCAGCTCGCCGACGAGAGCGGAGAACACGGTGACGTCGTTCGAGTACGGCCGCAGCATGTGGGCCTTGTGGAGCCCGGGCACCGATGCCGCGAGCACCGCAATCCGGCGCCCCGACGACTCGTACCCATCGCAGTAGGGGCAGGCCACCACGCCACGGCCCCACTGCTCGGCGAGCCCGGGGATCGAAGGGAGCTCGTCCCGCGCGCCCGTCGCCACGATGAGGTGCTTGGTCAGGGCGCGCTCGCCGCCCTCGGTGAGGATCTCGAAGCGCTCGCCACGCGTCCGGGTCTGCGCGACGCGCGCGTTCACGATCACTCCGTCGACCGCTCGCACCTCGCGGTAGCCGTCGGACACGAGGTCGAGGGGCGAGTAGCCGTCACGACTCAGCACGCCGTGCATGTGCGGCGCGAATCTGTTGCGCGGCTCCTGGGCGTCGAGCACCAGGACGCGGCGGCGGGCGCGCGCCAGGATGAGCGCTGCGCTCAGTCCAGCCGCGCCGCCTCCGATGATGATGACGTCCCACAGGGGGGAGGAGATGTCGGATGCCGTGGGTTCGTGATGGGTCATGGTGCCAGCATCCCGAGCTGCTACCGTGTCAGCAACAAACAGTGCCGAATTGGCAAGGAGGCGACATGCCGGACGATTCGCTCGCGCTCATCGGGCCGCGCCTCAAGAGCTGGCGCGAGAAGCGCAGCATGACACTTGCCGAACTGTCCCGAACGACCGGGATCTCCTCGAGCACCCTGTCGCGGCTCGAGGCCGGCAAGCGTGCCCCCAACCTGGAACTCGTGGTGCCGATCGCTCGAGCGCTGCGACTCGAGCTCGACGACATCGTGCCGCGTGCCGCCCCCGACCCGCGGGTGTCGCGCACGACGAAACGCGTTGGTGGCACGCAGTACGAGACTCTCTCGCCGGAGTCGAGCCCGGTGCAGACGTACAAGGTGACGTTCCCCGCGAACCCGGTGGGTGTCACAGCGGTTCCGGAGCCCAAGGTGCACGACGGCCAGGAGTGGCTCTACGTTCTCTCGGGTCGATTGCGGCTGGTGCTCGGCGAGCAGGATGTCACGCTCGGCCCCGGGGAGGCGGCAGAGTTCGACACCCGCATCCCTCACTGGCTCGCCGCCACCGGATCGGGCCCCGCCGAGATCCTCTCCATCTTCAGTAAAGAGGGAAAGCGCATCCACCTGCGCGCGAGGCCCACCACCCCCGACCGGGAGTAGCTCAGCTTCCCATCACTGCTGCCGGCTCTGCCCTGCGCTGTTTTTCACTCTTCTCCGGAGGATGTGGCTCGAAGGCACACCCGTTATGGCAATGAGCGCTCCCACGGGCAACACCTCCGGAAAAGAGGGAATACAACCGGTGGAGGGAGCGGATGCCGCGGGCTTGACCTTGACGCTACGTCAACCTCTAGCGTGGTGACCACGAGAGAGGAGGCCCACAGTGGACTGGTCGATCCAGGACATCGCGCGGCTGGCTGGCACGACATCCCGAACGCTTCGGCACTACGACAGCGTCGGGTTGGTGCGGCCGACGCGCATCGGCGACAACGGCTACCGCTACTACGACGAGCGCGCGCTCGTGCGGCTGCAGCGGGTGCTCATGTTGCGGGACCTCGGCCTCGGCATCCCAGCAATCGCCGAGGTGCTCGACGGTCAGAGGGATGACACGAAGGCCCTGCTCTCACACCTCGACTGGCTGCAGCAGGAGAGGAACAGGCTCGACCGGCAGATCGCCAGCGTCGAGCGCACCATCAACGATCTGAAGGGAGGTGAACAACTGATGGCAGAGAAGATGTTCGACGGCTTCGACCACACCCAGTACAAGGAGGAGGTGGAGGAGCGCTGGGGTGCGCAGGCCTACGCCGACAGCGACAAGTGGTGGCGCTCCATGTCGAAGCAGGAGCAGGCAGAGTGGAAGCGGAAGGTCACTGAGCTGGGCTCCGATTGGGCTGCTGCCGCGGCATCCGGGATTCCACCGGAGAGCGACGAGGCGCAGGCACTCGCGAAGCGCCACGCCGAGTGGCTCAGCAGCATTCCGGGAACGCCCGGGGCCGGCAGCGCGCCCACGAAGGAGTACTTCATGGGACTCGCCGACATGTACGTCGCCGATGAGCGCTTCGCCGCGAACTACGGAGGCGCCGAGAACGCGACCTTCGTGCGCGACGCGATGCGTGTCTACGCGGAGAAGCACCTGCGCTAAAGAAACCCCCGCGAGAAGCCACTTGTCGAGCGTTTCGGCAAGAGATGTGCTCAGAAGTGGCTTTTCGCGGGGGTTTGAGAGGGGCCGGGTCAGCCGCCGACCGCCCACCACTCGAGGGTCGGGACTCGGCTGTAGCCGTCGCGGGAGACCAGCTCCACGGTCGCGATTGCGCTCCACAGGGCGAGGCCGCCGAGCGCGATCATCATCACCATCATGTCGTCACCACCTCTCGCGGAGTCGCGGTGTCCCTGGGGAGGCGGACCCGCAGCAGCGGCAAGGTCACGCCGACCATGGGGCCTATGAGCAGGGCGAACAGCAGGGTGCCGATGCCGACGTTTCCGCCGAGCACCCACCCGATCGAGAGCACGGTCACCTCGATAGCGGTGCGCACGATCCAGATGCGGATGTCCCAGCGCCGATGGATGCCCGTCATCAGGCCATCGCGTGGCCCGGGTCCGTACCCCGCCCCGATGTAGAGGCCCGTGGCGACGGCCAGCAGCGCGAGACCCCCCGCGAAGAGTGCGACGCGAACGATGAGGTTCGTCTGCTCAGGGATCAACCAGAGTCCGAACTCGGCGCTGGGGCCGACCAGCAGCACGTTGAGCACGGTTCCAACCCCCGGCCTCTGGCGGATCGGGATCCAGAGCAGGAGCACGAGTCCGCCGACGATGTTGGTGACCAGGCCGAACGAGAGTCCGGTCTGCGCCACGATGCCCTGCGTCAGCACGTCCCACGGCGAGACTCCGATCGCGGCCCGCACGATCAGAGCGATCGCGAACCCGTAGAGGAAGAGCCCGACGACCAATTGGCTGGCGCGTCGAGCGAAGAGCAGGCGTGGACTGGACATGTTGCAATCCAATTCCTGTATTGGACTGGACACAAGAGGCCAATCGATCTACTGTGGCCCGATGAGCACTCTTTCAGCCCGCGCATTGGCCACCCTTCTTGCGGGATGGCGTGATGCTGGAGTCGCGTATGCGGCGCTGGCCGACCGCATCCGCCTGCTCATCCTCGACGGTCGCATCGCCACCAGTACGCGCCTGCCCGCAGAGCGCGAACTCGCAGCCCAGCTCGGGGTGAGCCGCACGACGGTCACCGCGGCCTACGCGGCTCTCCGCGACTCGGGCTACCTGCTCAGCGTGCGCGGCTCCGGCAGCGTCGCCCAGCTCCCCGCTCGCCAGCACGTGGCCTTCGATGGCACCTATCCCGACCTGCTCGACCTGAGCAAGGCGACCATGCCAGCGATCCCGCAGGTCGCCGATGCCGCTCAGGCCGCGGCCGCCCAACTGCCCGGTTACCTGGGAGAGTCCGGCTTCGACGCGTATGGGCTCGACGCCCTGCGCGAGGCGATCGCCGATCGCTACGCGGCGCGCGGTCTTCCCACGAGCCCCGACCAGGTGATGGTCACGGTCGGTGCCCAGAACGCGATCGCCCTCATCGCCCGCACGATCATGGGCAGGGGAGATCGGGCGCTCATCGAGCACCCGACCTACCCCCACGCGCTCGACGCACTGCGCACGGCCGGGGCACGCGTCATCCCGGTCAGCGTCACGACCGACGAGGGGTGGGATGCCGCGGCCCTCGAGCAGTCCATCCAGCGCTCGAGTCCCGCCCTCGGCTACCTCATGCCCGACAACCACAACCCCACGGGACGCACGATGCCCGAGGAGCAGCGCGAGTGGCTGCTTGCGCTCGCCGCCCGCCACGGCACGACGATCGTTGCCGACGAGACGATGGCCGAGCTCGGGCTCGACGGACAGCCGTCACCGCTCCCGATCGCCGCTCACGGCAACGCGATCCTCGTCGGCTCGGTGGGCAAGACGGTGTGGGGCGGACTCCGAGTGGGATGGATCCGCGCCGATCGCACGGTCATCCAGCGTCTGGCCCGCGCCCGTTTCTCAAGCGATCTGGGCACGCCGATCATGGAGCAGCTCGTGGTTGCTCACCTGCTGCGCGACTTCGACTCCGTGCTCGAGCAACGCCGCGCCTACCTCCGTGAGGGCCGTGACCGTCTCGTCCGCCTGCTGCACGAGAGGCTTCCGGAGTGGACCGTCCCGCACACATCCGGCGGCCTCACGTCGTGGGTGAACCTCGGCGAGCCGGTCAGTTCGCAGCTCGCGATCGCCGCGCGCAACGAGGGTCTCGTGATCGCTGCCGGGCCACGCTTCGGTGTCGACGGGGCCTTCGAGCGTTTCATCCGCATCCCGTTCTCGTACTCCGAGGAGCACACGGTGCGAGGAGTGGATGCTCTCGCCCGCGCCTGGGCTACCGTCATGCGGTACCCGGCCGCAGCTGAGGTGCAGGAGGATCTCGCCTCGATAGTGTGAGGCTTACTCCCACAGGAGTATGCGGGCCGCCCATGAACCGAGCGATAATCTCGTGTGCACCTTCTGTCTGTCTTCAGCCTGCGTAACCGCGCTCTCATCGCGCTCGTCACCATCGTGGTGGGGGTGTTCGGCGGCCTCGCGCTCACCTCGCTCAAGCAGGAGCTGATCCCCTCCCTGTCGCTGCCACAGGTGTTCATCGTCAGCACCTACCCGGGCGCGAGCCCCGCTGTTGTCGATAAGGATGTCTCGACCCCCATCGAGGCCGCCATCCAGGGTGTCGCCGGCCTCGACTCGACAACCGCGACCTCGAGTGCCAACGTCTCGAGCATCACCGCCGCCTTCGCCTACGGCACGAACATCTCGACGGCGGAGCAGAAGATCCAGTCGGCGATCAACCGACTGGGCTCCCAGATCCCGGATTCCGTGGACACCCAGGTGCTCACGTTCAACTTCTCCGACCTGCCGGTGATCCAGATCGCCGTCACGAGTGACCTCGATCCGGTGGATCTCGCGGCGAGGCTCGAGTCCTCGACGATCGTCGACCTCAAGAAGCTCGACGGAGTGAGCGATGCATCGCTCCTCGGCACCACGACGCAGCGCGTCGTCATCACCCCGGACCCCGCGGAGCTCGCGCTCCGTGGCCTCAGCACGCAGGCGATCCGCGACGCCCTCGACGCGAACGGCGTGCTGCTGCCGGCCGGCCAGATCACCGAGGACGGCCAGACCCTCACCGTCCAGGCCGGAGCCCGCCTCACCGACACGGACGAGATCGCCGCCCTGCCGCTGCTGCCTGCGACGCCAGCCGCCGGCGCAGGCATCCCCACCCTCGCGGAGGTCACCACGATCGCGGATGTCGCGACCGTGCAGATCGTCGACGATCCCGTCACCGGCATCTCCCGCGTCAACGGCGAGCCCTCGGTCACGATCGCGATCTCCAAGGCCGCCTCGGGCAACACCGTCTCGGTGTCGCAGGCGGTTGTCGCCGCGATCCCCGACCTCGAGGCGGCCCTCGGATCGAACACGAAGTTCACCGTCGTGTTCGACCAGGCACCGTTCATCGAGGAGTCGATCAACAGCCTCGCGACCGAGGGACTGCTCGGCCTCGCCTTCGCCGTCATCGTCATCCTGATCTTCCTGCTGTCGATCCGATCGACTCTCGTGACCGCGATCTCGATCCCCGTCTCGGTGCTCATCACCTTCATCGGCATGCAGGTCTCCGGCTACACCCTCAACGTCATCACCCTCGGTGCGCTCACGATCTCGATCGGTCGCGTCGTGGACGACTCGATCGTCGTGATCGAGAACATCAAGCGGCACATGTCTCTCGGCGAGCCGAAGATGCAGGCCATCCTCACCGCGGTGAAGGAGGTCGCCGGCGCGATCACGGCGTCGACCGTCACGACCGTGGCCGTGTTCCTCCCGCTCGCGCTCGTCGGGGACATCACGGGTGAGCTGTTCCGGCCCTTCGCCCTGACGGTATCGATCGCGCTCGCGGCATCCCTCTTCGTCTCGCTCACGATCGTTCCGGTGCTCGCGTACTGGTTCCTCGGCAACAAGGTGAAGGTGCACAAGCACGACGGACCGGTCCCGGCGACCGCCGAGGAGCGCGACGAGCTGGAGACGCCCACGCGCCTGCAGAGGGCGTACCTCCCGATCATCCGCTGGACACTGTCGGCCGCCTGGAAGGGCGCGATCGTGCTCTTCGCGTCGGTGCTTCTGCTCGGTGGCACGCTGTGGTCAGCGCAGTTCCTGCCGACGAACTTCATCGGCGACAGCGGTCAGAACACCCTCACGGTCAACCAGAAGCTCGGACTCGGCTCGAGCCTCGAAGCTCAGGATGAGGCGGCGATGACGGTCGAGGCCGCTCTCCTCGACGTCCCCGGGGTTGAGACGGTGCAGACCTCGATCGGCTCGGGGGGCAGCTCCCTGCGTGCGGCCTTCAGCGGCTCGAGCGGCGCAACGTTCTCCCTCACGACCGACCCGGAGCTCGACCAGACCGAGCTGCAGAACGAGGTTCGCGCCAAGATCGACAGCCTCAGCGACGTCGGCGAGGTGACCCTTGCCGCGGCGCAGGGTGGGTTCGCGTCATCCACGATCAACATCAACATCACGGCGACGACCGAGGCGGAGCTCAAGCAGACCGCCGACCAGATCCAGACCGCGATGGCGGATCTCGACGTGGTGGCGCAGGCCACGAGCAACCTCTCCGACGAGCAGCCTTTCATCGAGATTGCGGTCGATCGTGACAAGGCCGCTGAGCGCGGGCTGAGCGAGATCGCGGTGGGTGGCATCGTGACGGCCGCGATGAACCCGAGCGCCGTGGGCTCCGTGGTCATCGACGAGAAGACCCTCTCGATCTACATCCTCAACGAGAACGCGCCGACGACCATCGAGGAGCTTCGCGCCTTCGAGATCCCGACCGCTCTCGGCCTCGTGCCGCTGAGCGACCTCGCGACCGTCGAGGAGACCAACGGACCGTCGAGCATCACCACGATCAAGGGTGAGCGCAGCGCGACGGTCGCGGTGACCCCCAACGGCGATGACGTGGGCACCGCGTCATCCGTGGTGTCGACCGAGCTCGAGTCGCTCGACCTTCCGGCCGGAGCATCCGCCGAACTGGGCGGTGTCACGTCGCAGCAGTCCGACGCGTTCACGCAGCTCGGTCTCGCGCTGCTCGTGGCGATCCTCATCGTGTACGTCGTGATGGTGGCGACCTTCAAGAGCCTCCGCCAGCCGTTGCTGCTGCTCATCTCGGTGCCGTTCGCAGCCACCGGCGCGATCCTGCTGCAGCTTGCGTCGGGCATCCCGCTCGGCGTCGCGTCGCTCATCGGTGTGCTCATGCTCATCGGAATCGTGGTGACCAACGCGATCGTGCTCGTCGACCTCGTGAACCAGTACCGCGAGCGGGGCATGAAGGTTCGGGATGCCGTGATCCACGGTTCCTCGAGGCGTCTGCGGCCCATCCTCATGACGGCGGCTGCGACGATCTTCGCGCTGCTGCCGCTCGCGATGGGACTCACCGGCCAGGGCGGGTTCATCTCCCAGCCGCTCGGCATCATCGTGATCGGCGGTCTCATCTCGTCGACGCTGCTCACGCTCGTTGTGCTGCCGGTGTTGTACTACCTCGTCGAGGGCGCCAAGGAGCGTCGGGACGACCGCCGTGCCGCGAAGTCGGCTGGCCTCCCACCGAAGCCACCCACGACGCCCGGGTCTGAGGGTGCCGCGGTCGCGGGACCCGTCGCGGCTCACGCGGCAGCGGCGCCCGGACGTCGTGCCGCGGTTCACGCAGCGCCCGCGACGCCGCCGAGCGAGCCCGCGAACGCTGTGCCGCCAGTGCCACCGGTGCCACCGGTGACGGTTGCCCCTCCTGTGCCGTCGGCGCCGCAGGCATCCCCGGCGCCGCCAGTGGCGTCTGCGCCTCCCGTGCCTTTCGCGCCACCTCCCCCGGCCGCACCCGTGCCGTCGACGCCGCCTGCACAGTCGGCACCGGCTGCCCCTCCGGTGCCCCCGGCCCCGCCCGCTCCACCAGCGCCCCCGGCACCTTCGGTGACGCTGCCGAGCGCGCCTCCGGTGCCGGAGCAGTTGCCGCCCGCACCGCCGACGCCGCCGGTTCCCGCTGCCCCGCAGCAGCAAGCACCGACGTTGCCGGCCTGGCCCGCGCCTGCTCCGTTGGCGGAGCCTGCGGCTCCGCCCGCGCAGGCAGCGCCCCCGGCATCCGCCCCAGTCCCCCCGGAGCAGGCGCCGTCGGAGCCGGAGCAGGGCCCGGACGGTCGCTAGGCTCGGCGGGTGGCCACTCCTGACTTCGTCCTCGCCCTGCGCGCCAAGATCGGCAATGACCCCCTCTGGTTGATGGGGGTGAGCTCCGTCGTTCTGCGCGGCACCCAGGTGCTGCTCGTCAAGCGCGCCGACAACGGAGCCTGGACTCCCGTCACGGGCATCGTCGACCCCGCGGAGGAGCCGGCAACGGCCGCCGAGCGCGAGACCCTCGAGGAGGCCGGAGTCGTGGCGAGGGCCACCGCGGTCACCTGGATCCACGTCATCCCGCCGATCACTTACTCCAACGGGGATGTCTCGCAGTACGTCGACATCACCTTCCGCTGCGATTTCGTCTCGGGTGACCCGTGGCCCGCCGACGGTGAGAACACGGATGCGGCGTGGTTCGAGCTCGACGCCCTGCCCGACATGGAACCCGACATGCTCGAGCGCATCCGAACCGCGGTCGAGTTCGACGGGATCACCCACTTCGAGCGCTGAGCGGCCCACCAACCCCCGCGAAAAGCCACTTATTGCGGATTTGACGGGCGGATGCCACGACAAGTGGCTTTTCGCGGGGGTTGGGGTACCGCAACACGCCCGGGAACGAGCGAACCCTAGACGTCTCGAGGGCGATCGAGTAACGTTGACCAGTCGGCTCAAGACGGGCGCTTTCGTGCGCCACAGGGTTTGTGTGTCTTTAGGCCGGTTCGACAGCACATCTGCTGCTCGACAATCACCATGTATGTGACGGCCTCGGTCAAAGACTGCCCGGGTTCAGTAGTGCGCGCGGTTCATTCCGTGGCGCGCTGCCATGCGTAAACGAGAAACCCGGAAAGTACCACCATGCCCCAGTACGACAAGCCGGCCTACGGCAAGAACTCCAAGTCAGGCGCCCCCAAGGGATCGCGCAGCCCGAACCACCGCGGTTACAAGGCTGACGCGGCATCCGCGCCCAAGAAGCGTTGGACCGCGGACGAGCGCGCCGCTCGCACCGGCGACCGCCCCGCCTACGGCAACTCGAAGCCGGCTCGCGACGACCGTCGCCCCGACTGGACGCCTCGCGAGAAGCCCGCGCGCCCCGCGTACGGTGACCGCAACGACCGCGCCGAGCGTCCCTCCTACGGCGACCGTCCTGCTCGCACCGAGCGCCCCTCGTACGGCGATCGCGCCCCCCGCACCGACCGTCCGTCGTACGGTGACCGCCCGCAGCGCTCCGAGCGTCCCTCCTACGGAGACCGCCCGGCCCGCAACGACCGCCCGAGCTACGGCGACCGTCCGCAGCGTTCAGAGCGCCCGTCGTACGGCGACCGCCCCCAGCGCGACTCGTACAACGACCGCCCCGCACGTGGCGAGCGTCCTTCCTACGGTGACCGTCCGGCTCGCACGGACCGCCCGTCCTACAACGACCGCCCGGCTCGCACCGACCGTCCCTCGTACAACGACCGTGCGCCGCGCACGGACCGCCCGTCGTACGGTGACCGCAACGACCGCGGTGCCCGCACGGAGCGCCCGTCCTACAACGACCGCCCGGCTCGCGCCGAGCGTCCGTCGTACGACCGCGCCGACCGTCCCGCTCGCACCGAGCGCCCCTCGTACAACAGCGACCGCGCTCCGCGTCGCGACTTCGACGACCGCCCCGCCAAGCGCGAGAGCGACTACTACACGGCCCGCAGCACCACGGGTCCCGTGGACGATGTCGTACTCGAGCGGCTCGAGGCATCCGCCATCACCGCCGGCGACGTCGAGGGAACCACGTTCGCCGACCTGGGCCTCGGCAACAACATCGTGCGCCAGCTCGCGACCATGGGTGCAGCCGCCCCGTTCCCGATCCAGGCAGCGACCATCCCGGACGTTCTTGCAGGCAAGGACGTTCTCGGTCGCGGCAAGACCGGCTCCGGCAAGACCATCGCCTTCGGTGCGCCCCTCGTGGAGCGCCTCATGGAGAACAACGGTGGCAAGGACCGTCAGATGGGCCGCAAGCCGCGCGCCCTGATCCTCGCCCCCACGCGTGAGCTCGCCCAGCAGATCGACCGCACCGTGCAGCCCATCGCACGTAGCGTCGGCCTGTTCACCACGACGATCGTCGGTGGCGTTCCCCAGTACAAGCAGGTCTCGGCGCTGCAGCGCGGTGTCGACATCGTCATCGCGACCCCCGGCCGTGTTGAGGACCTCGTGGAGCAGGGTCGCCTCGACCTCAGCAACGTCATGGTCACCGTGCTCGACGAGGCCGACCATATGTGCGACCTCGGATTCCTCGAGCCCGTTCAGCGCATCCTGCGCGAGACCAAGGAGGGTGGCCAGAAGCTGCTCTTCTCCGCGACTCTCGACAAGGGTGTTGCCACCCTCGTGAACGAGTTCCTCGTCGAGCCGTCCGTCCACGAGGTCGCTGGCGAGGACCAGGCGTCGTCGACGATCGACCACCGCGTGCTCCTCATCGAGCAGCGCGACAAGCGTGCGATCATCGAGCAGCTCTCGAGCGGCTCGGGCAAGACCCTCGTCTTCACCCGCACGCGTGCCTTCGCCGAGGAGATGAGCGACTTCCTCGAGGACGCCGGAATCCCCGCGACGAGCCTCCACGGTGACCTCAACCAGTCGCGCCGCACGCGCAACCTGCAGCTGCTCACCAGCGGCCGGGTCAACGTGCTCGTGGCGACGGATGTCGCGGCACGCGGCATCCACGTCGATGACATCTCGCTCGTGATCCAGGCCGACGCACCGGAGGAGTACAAGACGTACCTCCACCGCTCGGGACGCACCGGCCGCGCCGGCAAGCAGGGCACCGTCGTGACGCTGGTCAACAAGAACCGTCGTCGCAAGATGGACGAGCTGCTCGGCCGCGCCGAGATCGAGGCCAACGTCAGCCACGTCGCCCCCGGCGACGAGCTCCTCGAGACGCTCGCCGCACTCTAAACCCCCGCGAGAAGCCACTTCTCGTACGAAAACCCCCGCGAGGGCCACGATAAGTGGCCTCTCGCGGGGGTTTTTCCGTGCGGCTAGGGCACGAGGAGACGGCAGGGCACCTGCACCTGGCGGAACGGGGCATCCGCCACATCCACGATGTCTGTCGGCCCGAGCGTCGCACACTCCTCGCGTGCCGCGGCCACATTGCCCGACCACGTGACACCCGACTCACGGCTTGAGACCGACTGTGTGCTGGCGATCGCGAACGTCAGGAGAAGGCCGACGATCGCAACCCACCCCACGACTCCTGGCCAGCGGCGCCCCTCGCTCTCGCCGATCCGCCACAGCACCGCAGCGGCCACGGGAACGGTTGCTGCGAGGAACAGTCCGGAGACCACCCCGTAACGGCTGCCGAGCAGACCTTCGAACCCCCACGCGTTGGTGTGGTGGGCGTAGAGGAAGTACCCGCCCCCGTCGAGTACGGCCGCGCCGGCGTAGGTGGCGCCGGATGCCAGCACCAGCGCGATAACGAGAATGCGCTGGCGACTCGTGCCCCTCACCAGCACGAGGACGATCGCGGCGACGAACGGGAGTGCGACGAGCAGGGGCACGAGTGGGCCCGTAGCCACGAGCACGCCAGCCTCCCAGTCGGGGTTCGGGTTGAGCATCGGAAGCACGGTGTTGTAGAGGTACCCCAGGGCGAGCGACGGGAAGCCGAGCCAGGAAGCGCCGGTCGGTCTGGGCGTGAGCAGCGTCGTGATGATCTGGCCGAGCAGACCGAGCAGGAGTCCGATGCCGATCGGCCAGGACTTGCGGTGGCGATCGATGAGCACGAGCACGAGCAGGGGGACGAAGATGATGGACTGGATCTCGGTCATCGCGCACAGGAATGCGACGACGCCCCAGCCGACGCCCGAGGCCCACGTGCGCGGGCGGTAGAGCAGCAGCCACGGCATGAGCCACAGGCAGTAGGTGTGGAAGTCGGCGAGGTTGCCGACGACCTCTTGGCCGCTCAGCGGGAGGAGGAAGGTGACGCCAGCCAGGGCAAGGCGAGCGGGTACCCACGGCACGAGGTCCCGGCTCAACCAGAACACGGCGGCCCCGACGAGCCCCGTCAGGATCGCGCACGCGACGAAGACCGCGATGCCGTAGGCGTCGATCGGTACCGTCCACGCGAGGAGCGCGGTGACGATGCGCGGGATGAGGTGCTGGTAACCGGCATAGCCGCTGAACAGGCCGGCTGTGCCATCGATGTGCTGCTGCAGGAAGGTGTTGCCGTCCTCGGCCCAGATGGTGTCGATGTGCGACACGGGCACCCTCAGCAGCGTGATGACGGCACCGACCGCCACGATGGAGATGAGGATTAGACGGTTTGGCACACCGAGAGCATACGCGAACGCAGTTTCCGCAACTTTACGACTGGATGGGGCGACGGAAGGCCCGCGCGAAACCCCACTCGGTGACCTTGACCATCGCTTCGCGCACGATCGCACCGCTCATCTTGGAGTCCCCGAACTCACGATCGCGGAACTCGATCGGCACCTCGACGAGCTCGAGACCCTCCGCTGCGATGCGGCGCGTCATGTCGATCTGGAAGCAGTAGCCGTGGGATTCGATGCCGGCCAGCGGCAGCGATCGGAGCACGTCCGCACGGTAGGCGCGGTAGCCGGCCGTGACATCCCGAACCTTGAGGCCGAGCATCGTGCGCGCGTACCAGCTGCCACCACGGCTGATGAACTTGCGGCTGGCGGGCCAGTTCACGACCGAGCCGCCCTCGACCCACCGCGAACCGATGACCCCGCCGACACGGCCGGACGTGTCATCCGCCAGAACCTTGAGCATGGTCGGAATCACCTCCGGCGGGTGCGATCCGTCGGCGTCCAGCTCGAGCAGCACGCCGTAGTCGCGCTCAAGGCCCCATGCGAAGCCCGCAAGATAGGCGGGTCCGAGGCCCTGCTTGCCGCCGCGAGTGAGCAGGTGGATGCGCGGCTCGGACTCGGCGAGGGATGCAACGTACTCTCCGGTGCCGTCGGGGCTCGAGTCATCCACGACCAGGATGTCGACCCCGGTGGCGAGCACACGAGGGAGGATCCGCTCGATGCTCTCCCTCTCGTTGTACGTCGGAATGATCACCAGCGCAGGGGCGGTCGGCACGATGTGAGTCAGCTTTCAGGGAGATGAACGGGATGCACATAGGGTAGTCCACGGACTTGGTGCGCCCGCACGGGTGCCAGTGGGAGGAAGATCGTGACGGACGTCGACGAGCAGGCGGAGGGCAAGCCAGCCTCGCGCACCCGAGCTCATCTCTTCACGGCTCTCCGTTACATCGCACTCGCCGTCGTCATCGGCTTCGCGGTCGCGTTCTTCGCCGAACGCTGGACCCAGATCACCGATGTGATCTCGCGCATCCCCGTCTGGGGCGTCGTCGCCTCGTTCGTCGTGATGCTCCTCGGCATGGTCGCCAACGTGCTCAGCTGGGTCACGATCCTCAACGGCCTCGGTCACGTCGTGCCGCTGCCGCGTGGTTCGCAGATCATGCTCGTCGGCCAACTGGGCAAGTACGTCCCTGGTTCGGTGTGGGGCTACGTCATGCAGATGGAGCTCGGTCGCCAGTACGGGATCGCCCGCGCGAGAGTGCTCGTGACCACTCTGTACGCGGCGGGCATCGGGGTCGTGGCATCCCTCATCCTCGGCGTCTCGGTCATCCCCTCGGTCGCGGCCGACCAGCCCGCGCTCGCGTGGCTGTACCTGCTGCTTCCGATCGGGCTTGTGTGCCTGCACCCCCGCGTCATGACGTGGTTGTCGAACCTGACCCTCAAGGTGTTCCGCCGTCCGCCGCTCGAGCACCGCGTGCGCTACGGCACGATCGCGGTCGCCATGGGGTGGTCGCTGCTCTCCTACGTGCTCTACGGGGTGCACCTGCACCTGCTGGTGGGCGAGGTGCTGCCGTGGTCGTTCATCACGATCCTGATGCTCGGCGGCGCCATCAGCCTCGGCTTCACCGCGAGCCTGTTCGCTCCGATCCTGCCGTCGGGAGCTGGCATCCGTGAGCTCGTGCTCATCCTCGTGATGCTCGCCGTCTCCGTCCCCGATGCCTACGCGCAGGCCGCGAGCCTTCTGTCGCGGGCGATGTTCACCGCGGGCGACCTGCTGCTGGCCGGGGCCGCCGTGATCCTGGTGCTCGTCATGCGTCGCAGCCTGCGGGCGCGCGACACCGCCTCGAACGAGTACGCGCAACTCGGCGACTGGCACTCAGCGGACGAGCCCCCGACCGGCCCGCACCCCGCCAAGGACTAGACCGGTCTCTAGGGCGTCAGCTGCTCGCAGGGGATCTTGACGAGGCGGTAGGGCGCGTTCGCGATCTCCATGACCGTGTCCGGCGGAAGAGTCTCGCAGGCCTGGCGAGCGGCCGCGATGTTGCCCGACCAGCTCACCCCCGACTCACGGCTCGAGACCGCCTGTGTGCTCGCGAGAGTGAACTGCAGCAGGAGCCCCACGAGGGCGACCCACGCGATCGCCCGGGGCCAGCGAACACCGCGCTCCTCGGCCAGTCGCACGAGCACCGCGGCAGCCAGCGGAACGGTCGCCGCCAGGAAGAACCCGGATGCCACCCCGTAGCGCACGTTCTGAATGCCCTCGAATCCCCACGTGTTGGTGTGGTGCGCGTAGAGGAAGTAGCCACCCCCGTCGATCGTGGCGCCACCTGCGTACACCGCGCCGGATGCCAGCACCAACGTGATCACGAGGATGCGCTGGCGCCCCGTTCCCCACACCAGCGCCACGACGGTCGCGGCGACGAAGGGCAGCAGCACGAGCGCGGGGATGAGCGGACCGGTCGACAGGAGGATGTTCGCCTGCCACACGGTGTCAGGGTTCAGCATCGGCAGCACCG
Source organism: Leifsonia sp. AK011 (assembly GCF_013410945.1). Classification (NCBI taxonomy): domain Bacteria; kingdom Bacillati; phylum Actinomycetota; class Actinomycetes; order Micrococcales; family Microbacteriaceae; genus Leifsonia; species Leifsonia sp. AK011. The sequence goes on from NZ_JACCCH010000001.1 coordinate 637,831, forward strand.
TGTTGTAGAGGTAGCCGAGCGCGAGGGAGGGGATGCCCTGCCAGGCCGCCGTGCTCGGTCGCGGCAGGAGCAGGGTCGTGATGACCTGCCCGAGGAGTCCGAGCACCAGGCCAGCACCGATCGGCCACGCGAACCGGTGCTGCTTGCGCACCATGAGCAGCAGGAGCGGCACGAACAGGAGGGTCTGGATCTCGGTCATCGCGCAGAGGAAGGCCACAATGCCCCAGCCGATGCCGCCGCCCCAGGTGCGCGGCCGGTAGAGCACGAGCCACGGCATGAGCCACAGGCAGTAGGTGTGGAAGTCCGCGAGGTTGCCGACGACCTCGGGTGTGCTGAGGGGGAGCAGCAGCGTGATTCCGGCGAGACCCAGGCGGGCTGGCATCCACGGCACCATGTCGCGGCTCAGCCAGAAGACCGCCGCCGCGATACCGCCGGTGAGGATCGCACACACGATGAAGACGGCCAGGCCGAAGGCGTCGATGGGCAGCACCGTCACGATCAGCGCGGTGACGATGCGGGGGATGAGGTGCTGATAGCCCGCGTAGCCCTTGAACATGACGGCCCACGCGGAGTCGTTGATGTGCTCCTGGATGAAGATCTGGCCGTCCTCCGCCCACACGGTATCCAGGTGGGAGAACGGAACGCGGAGGAGCGTGATGACGGTCCCGACAACGACGATGGCGATGAGGATGAGCCGTGTTTTCACGGTCGCCAGCTTATCTGCGTGCTCCCGGAGGGGCCGGGTGCCGCTCACTGGGGGGCTAGCTCACCGCAGTCGAGGAGCAGCAGGCGCACGGGCGCAGTCTCTATTCCCACGACTGTCTCCGGGGGGTAGTTCGCGCAGGCCTCGCGTGCCTCCTCCACGTTCTCGGACCACGAGACACCGGTCGTGCGGGCCGAGGAGGTCTGCGTGCTCGCGACACCGAACTGCACCATGAGCGCGACAACGGCGATCCACGCGACGATGCTCGGCCACCGCACTCCGCGCGAGGCGCCGAGCCGCACAAGCACCGCCGCGGCGAGAGGCACCGTCGCGGCGAGGAAGAATCCGGATGCCACTCCGTAGCGCACGCTCAGCATCCCCTCGAAGCCATTCGAGTTCGAGTGGTGCGCGTAGAGGAAGTAGTTGTTGCCGTCGATCAGCGCGCCGGCGGCGTAGATGGCACCGGATGCCAGCACCAGCGTGACCACGAGGGTGCGTTGCATCCGTGTGCCCCACACCAGCACGACGATGGACGCCACGGCGAAGGGAATCAGGGCGAGCGCTGGCACGAGCGCCCCGCTCTCCAGCAGCACGGTGACCTGCCAGTTCGTGTTGGGGCTCACCATCGGCAGGACCGTGTTGTAGAGATAACCGAGGAGCAGGGAGGGGAAGCCCAGCCACGACGCGTTGCTCGGCCGGGGGAGCAGCAGGGTGGTGACGACCTGTCCGGCAATGCCGAGAAGGAAGCCGACACCGATCGGCCACGCGAAACGGTGCTGTCGGGGCGCCATGAACACGAGCAGGGGCAGGAACAGCAGCGCCTGGATCTCCGTCATCGCACAGAGGAGGGCGACGACGCCCCAGCCAATGCCGGAGGGGAGGGTGCGGGGCCGGTAGAGGAGCAGCCAGGGCATGAGCCAGAGGCAGTAGGTGTGGAAGTCGGCGAGGTTGCCAACGACTTCCACCGCGCTGAGGGGGAGGAGGAAGGTGATGCCCGCGAGACCGAGGCGGGCTGGCACCCAGGGGACGAGGTCGCGACTGAGCCAGAACACGGCCGCGCCGACCGCTCCCGTGAGGATCGCGCACGCGACGAAGACCGCGATGCCGTACCACTCGAGGGGCACGATGGGCGCGAGGATGCCCGTGACGATGCGGGGGATGAGGTGCTGGTAGCCGGCATACCCGCGGAACGGTCCTCCGCCGCCGTCGAGGTACTGCTTGAGGAAGACGTCGCCGTCCTCCGCCCAGATCGTGTCGATGTGTGCGACGGGCACTCGCAGGAGGCTGATGATCGTGCCAGCGACGAGGATCGCCAGCAATGTGAGTCGGGTTCGCACGAGGGGAGCCTATCGGGGCTCAGGCGAGCGCGAGCATCGCTCCCGCCACGATCGCGAGCACCAGGCCCACGTACTGCAGCACCGCGATGCGCTCCTTGAGCACGATAGCCGCGAGGATGATCGTGCCAGCCGGGTACAGGGCGGTCAGCACCGCGATCACCGAGAGCTCGCCCAACCGCACCCCGAAGAGCAGGCCGGTGTTCGCCGCGGCATCGAGCACGCCTCCCGCGATCGCGAGCCAGAGTGCGGTGGGTACGACGCTGCCGCGAGGCTTGCCACGGCGCGACGCGATAAGGGCGAGGACTCCCACCAGCGTGAACATGATGGCCGAGTTCGTGGCGCGATTGGCGACGAGGGGCACTATGCCCGAGTCATCCGGGGTCTCGTCGATGATGATGAGGAAGATGCCGATCGCCGTGCCCGACCCGACGGCCATGAGCACGCCGGTGAGGCTCGGCTTGACGGCGTTGCGCACGAGTTCGCCCCTGCCGGGGGGCGTGAACCCGACGAGCACGATCGCCACCAGCGCGAGGCCGAGTGCGATGTAGCCGAGGGTTCCGAGGCGTTCGCCGCCGAGCAGCCCGATCGTCAGCGGAACGATCGCACTCACGACGGCGGTGAGCGGGGAGAGGATGCTCATCGGCCCGATCGCGAGGCACGCGTACAGCAGGCCGATCGCCACGGCCCCCGCCACACCCGACAGCGCCCCCAGCAGCACGGCCTCCGGGGACCACACGCCGCCCACGATGGGCAGGCCGACCACGACAACCACCACAAGCCCGGACAGTGCGACGATCGCCGTGACCGTGATCGCGCTGAGGCGCTTCGCCGCGAGCCCACCGAGGAAGTCGGCCGCGCCGTAGACGAGCGCGGAGGTGAGTCCGACGATGACGGTGAGCATGGACACTCACGCTATCGCCCGCTCAACCCCCGCGAGAAGCCACTTACCGCGACAAAACCCGCCACGAACGCTCGGTAGGTGGCTTTTCGCGGGGGTTGAGGCGCGTCACTCTGCGGGCATGGCCTCCGCCGGCAGCTTGCGCACCTTCGCGCGTCGGCGTCGGCGCTCGGGGATCATCGAGCGCATCTCCTCGAGCTTGCCGAAGCACAGCAGGCGGTCACCGGCCTCGAGCACGACGTTCTTGCGCGGGTTCGGGATGACGGATGCCCCGCGGTGCACGGTCAACACCGTGATGTCGCGCTCCCACAGCCCCGATTCGCCAAGGGTCTGCCCGACGAAGTCGCCGTTGTTGTGCACGAGGAGCTCCGCGACGCCGTAGCCCGTGGACACGCTGAGTCGCTGGCGCACATCGATCTCGGGGAACGCCACCTGGTTCGCGATGTAGTCGACGATCGCACCCGCGACATCCAGCTGGGTCGCCGCCTCGATGCCGCCGAGGCCGGGGGAGGAGTTGACCTCCATGACCAGCGGCCCGTCGGAGCCCTCCAGCATGTCGACGCCCGCGACCCGGAGGCCCATGATCTGGGCCGAGCGCACGGCAGCGGCCTCGAACTCCGGCGCGAGCGCGACGGCCTCCACCGAGCCGCCGCGATGCACGTTCGACCGGAACTCGTCGCCGTTCGCTGTGCGTCGCATCGCCGCGACAACCCGGTCACCGACGACGAGCGCGCGGATGTCACGCCCCCTGCTCTCACTCACGAACCGCTGGATCAGCACATTCTGGTTGGTGGAGTGCAGTGTCTCGATGATGGCTTCCGCGACCTTCACCTCCGGGGCCAGGATCACGCCGATGCCCTGGGTGCCCTCGAGCAACTTGATGACGACGGGCGCGCCGCCGACGCGCTCGATCGCGGGCCTGACATCCGCACGGTTGCGCACGAACGCGGTCGCAGGCATGGCGATGTTGTGGCGGGACAGGATCTGCGTCGCCCGCAGCTTGTCCCGCGCGTTCGAGATGCCGTTGGAGGTGTTGGGCGTGTAGACGTCCATCTGCTCGAACTGGCGCACGACGGCCGTGCCGAAGTAGGTGATCGAGGCGCCGATGCGGGGCAGGATCGCGTCGTAGTCGCTCAGCGGGTTGCCGCGGTACTGCAGGTCGGGATCGGGGCCGGAGAGGTCGATCGCGAAGCGCAGGGTGTTCAGCACCCGGACGTCGTGGCCGCGCTGCTCGGCGGCGGCGCGCAGTCGCTGGGTCGAGTACGAGCGCGGCGCGCGCGACAGGATCGCGAGTTTCATGGGAGGTGTCCTGTCAAGATGGTGCGGTGAGTAAGACACCCCATTCAAACACCCTCGCGGGGTGGCGGGAATGGGTGCAATTGCCGGATGTCGGCATCCCCTGGGTCAAGGCGAAACTCGACACCGGGGCGCGCACGTCGTCGCTCCACGCGTTCAACAAAACGGTCTTCGAGCGTGACGGAATCGACTGGGTGCGCTTCACAGTTCGACCCTGGCAGGAGTCCACGGAGGACGAGGTCGTCGTCGAGTGCCCGGTGCACGACAGGCGCAGGGTGCGCAGCTCGTCCGGTCACGTCCAGGAGCGACTCGTTGTGATGATGAAGGTGGTGCTCGTGGGTCGTACGGTCGAGGCCGAGGTCACCCTGAGCAACCGCGACCAGATGGGGTTTCGGATGCTCATCGGGCGTGAAGCACTGCGGCGCGGCTTCGTCGTGGCATCCGGTCAGTCGTTCCTCGGTGGGCGGGCGCCCAAGGCGACGCGGCGACGTAACCGCGGTCGCGTGGGGTGACTACTTCACCGTAGTCACAGCTCGATGACTACCGTGGGGTAGTCGTAGGGTGGTTGACTACCTCCGAGTAGTCGGCGTAGACTGACTACTCGAACGTAGTCAATGCGGGTTTCGGGGGGCGCCATGAGAGCAGTCGTGAGAACGCCGCCCGACCTCGGCCGACTGGTCAAACGACTCCGCGAATCCCACGGGCTGAGCCAGCGTGAACTCGCGGATCGGCTTGGCACATCGCAGCGCTATATCTACGAGCTCGAAGCGGGCAAACCCAAGATGGCGGACGACCGGTACTTCGAGCTGCTCGCGCTCCTCGGCATCACGCTCACCGCGGAAGCGCCGGATGCCTGAGGAGTCGCTCGAGGTCTCCCTCTACGGCACGGTGATCGGTGAGCTCGTGCGCGGTCGGGGCGGAGCCGATTTCCGTTGGTCAGATGCCGCCGAGCGACGCTGGGGACTGAACTCCGCGGTACTCAGCCGATCCCTCCTGGTTGGTACTACCAACCGCGGCCAGGCCGAGTCCTTCTTCGGTGCCCTGCTCCCCGAAGGAATGCACCTCGACCGTCTTGCCAAGGAGGCGAAGGTCGCGAGCGACGATCTCGTCGGGCTTCTCGAGCACGTCGGCGCGGACCTCGCTGGCGCCCTGCGGATCGGTCGACCCCGGGATGCCACCGAGCCGGACCGCCTTTCGGAGCGCGAGGTCAGCCTCCTGCTCGACACGGCGTCCGGTTTCCTCGTGGGCGGGGGCGGTACTGCTCTCCCGGGCTTCCAGCGCAAGCTCACGCTCACCCGTCGCGACGGATCATGGTGGCGCGGGAACGGTTCCATCGCTTCGACGCACATCCTCAAGCCTGTGCTCACCGAGCACCGGTCAGCGGTGGAGGGCGAGGCCTACCTGCTTGCGATCGGCCGGGAGCTGGGCCTCGTCACGTACGAGTCGTGGACGGAGAGGATCGGCGATCGTTTTGTGCTCGTCGTGGAGCGCTACGACCGGAGGCAGCAGGGGGACGACATCGTGCGACTCCACCAGGAGGACACGGGGCAGGCACTCGGCCTCCCGTGGGGTGGTAGCGAGAAGTTCGAGCAGAACGACAGCCGGGCATCCCTCGTGTCCGTCGCGGGCCTTCTCGACACCGGGCGCACCGTGTTCTCGCCGGGCCGACCCGACGCCGAGAAGCTCCTGCGATACACGGTGCTCACCGTCGCCGGCGGGAACACGGACGCCCATGCCAAGAATTTCTCGCTGTTGCACGCGGACGACGGCTCTACCGAACTGGCGCCGTACTACGACGCCGCCCCCCTCGCCCTGGCCTACGACGGCACGCAGACGCTCGCCATGCGCGTGAACGGGGTCAGCCAACTGCCCGACGTCACGCGCGACGACCTCGTGGAGGAGGCCGCGGGATGGGGGCTGGCGGATGCTCGACCCATCGTCGACGAGACGCTCGAGGCCATCATCGCCGCGACCAGAAGCCTCGAGGCTCACGCGTCCATCGCCGCTCACGTGCCGGGCTACGTGAGGGGGCAGGCGCAGAACCTCCTCGATGGTCGGCCCGCGCGAATCCCCTCCGCCGTGCCTCTCCTCACACTGGAGCACCTTGGGAGCTGACGTGGCGACGGCGGATCGTTCGGCTGGGATGCGCGGCATCCCGCTACTGTCTCGTCATGACCTCTGAGGAAGATTCCCGAACTACCGCTCGTCCCGGCCTCTTCAGCGACACCGAGGTGACGCTCCCCGCGTACCGCATCCAGTGGCTCGCGAAGCTCATGTACGGCAACGCATTTGAGATCGTCGTTATTGCCGTCATCATCGCCAACGCGGTCTCGCTGGGCATCCTGACGTTCCAGGATGTCGCGCCCTCCGTCGTCGCGGTCGCCCAGGCCATCGACCTCTTCGCGATCATCTTCTACTCGATCGAGTTGCTGCTGCGCATCATCTCCTATGGGACGAAGCCGTGGATGTTCTTCTGCAACCCGTGGAACGTGTTCGACTTCCTCGTGGTGCTGCTGATCCCGTTCCTCAGCAACGGCACCGTGGTCTTCCGTCTCGTGCGCCTCATGCGCATCCTGCGGATCTTCCGCTTCCTGCCTGAGGCGCGCATCCTCATGCTCTCGATGGTCAAGTCGGTGGCGCCGCTCGCCAACCTCGCGGTGCTCATCGGGTTCCTCATGTTCATCTACGCGATGGCCGGTGTGTACCTCTTCGGTGCGGCCGACCCGGATCGGTGGGGCAACCTGGGCACCGCCTTTCTCACGCTCACGGTGATGCTCACGCTCGAGAACTTTCCCGACGCGTTTCTCAGCGGCCTCGACATCACGCCGTTCGCGCTCCTCTACTTCCTCTCGTACATGTTCTTCATCGTGTTCACGGTGCTCAATGTGCTGATCGGCATCGTGCTCAACGCCATGGACCAGGCTCGGGAGGAGGTCGCGAAGAATCCTGCGCCGGGGAGCGGGGCGGCATCCGTCAGCCCCCACGAGGAGGAACTCGAGGCACTGCGTACGAGGCTCGCCGAGCTGGAGGCCGGCTACAAGGTCTCGCCTGACCACCTGCGACGCATTCGTGAGGAGCTCGATCGCCTCGCGACGGGATGACGCGGCTCGAGTGACGGTGGTCGCGGGTAGCTTCTCCACAGGTCGAACTTCGCACTCGACATGTAAACGCTGTCCACATAAAGTGGAGGAATTATGACTTCCCCCTCCGGCGACGTCACTGCCGAAGCTGGCGCGTCGGCGCCCTCGACTCATGAGCCGCCAGCCGACGGCATGCGCACCTTCGCGCAGATCCTCGTCAACACCGCGCTCGCCAACATCACCACGAGCTACCTCTGGTTCGCGCTGACGTTCTGGGTCTACCTCGAGACCCGCTCCGTGCTCGCCACGGGCATCATCGGCGGCGCGTACATGCTGCTCGTCGCGATCTTCTCCATGGTCTTCGGCACGATTGTCGACCGGCACCGCAAGCACGCCGTCATGCTGTTCGCCGGCACCGTCACGCTCGCGGCGTTCGCGGTGGCCGGCGTTATCTACCTACTCTTCCCGGAGAGTACCCTGCTCAGTCTCGGCAGCCCGATGTTCTGGCTCTTCGCTGGCATCATTCTCTTCGGTGCCGTGGTCGAGAACATGCGCAACATCGCGCTCTCCACCACGGTCACCCTCCTCGTGAAGGAGGACCGCCGCGCCAACGCGAACGGACTCGTCGGCACGGTGCAGGGTGTCGCCTTCATGGTCACGAGCGTGTTCAGCGGCCTCTCGATCGGACTGCTCGGGATGGGCTGGACCCTCCTCATCGCGATCGCCCTCACCGCGGTGGCCCTGGTGCACCTGCTCTTCCTGCGCATCCCGGAGGAGCAGCCGGAGGTCTCCGAGCGCGCGCCGTTCATCGACCTCCGCGGCAGCATCACCGCTGTCCGCGCCGCGACCGGCCTGTTCGCCCTCATCATCTTCTCGACGTTCAACAACTTCATCGGTGGCGTGTACATGGCGCTCATGGACCCCTACGGCCTCGAGCTGTTCCCGGTGGAGCTGTGGGGCATCGTGCTGGGCGTGACATCCACCGGCTTCATCGTGGGTGGCCTGTTCATCGCCAAGTTCGGCCTCGGCACGAATCCCATCAAGACGATGCTGCTGCTCGTGATCCTCATGGGCCTGCTCGGTGCGACCTTCACGATCCGCGAGTTCTGGTGGCTGTACGCCGCGGGCATCTTCGTCTACATGGCGATCATCCCGGCGGTCGAGGCGGCGGAGCAGACGGTCATCCAGAAGGTCGTTCCGTTCGCGACCCAGGGGCGCGTGTTCGGGTTCGCGCAGGCGTTCGAGTCGGCGGCCGCGCCCATCACGGCCTTCCTCATCGCCCCGATCGCCGAGTTCATCATCATCCCGTTCATGGACACGGATGCCGGGCGCTCCACCTTCGGCTGGCTGCTGGGTGAGGGCGAGGCCCGCGGCATTGCTCTCGTGTTCCTCATCGCAGGGCTCGTGATGGTGCTCGCCGCAGCGCTCGCCTTCCTGACCAAGTCGTACCGACGCATCTCGGCCCAGTACGCGGGTCAGACCGAATCGGTGATGCCCGAGGAATCGCCGCAGGTTTACGAGGCATAGCCCAGTCGACGCCGACCCAAGTCAGGCCTGCGAGGAGCTCATTGCTCGGGCTCCGATATGGGTCCACGGGTTGGTTGGCGAGAACGGGGGTTGAGCGGAAGCTCCCCCATTGAAGATCTCTTGGAGCGTGGGATAGGCGGCGAAAGTGATCGCAAGGTCTTGGATTCTCGACTCGAGAAGCGGACTGTGCGCCTGGGCTCTAATCCACGCCAAGGCTCGAGCACCATGCTCTGCCTGCGTGTCATATCCGGCATTGTGCAACAGCTTCACCGTGGCAATGAGGCCGCGCAACCCCTCACCATATCCGTGCGGCCAACTGGCTTCCTCACTGGCCGGATGTGCGTAATCCACGCTGATGCCGAGGATTGCGTCGATGCAGTGAGTGACCACATGAGCTACTTCCCGACGGCGTCTCTCCGCGCTAGCAACTGATTTGCGCGTCATTCGCAGAGCGACCCGGTCGCAAAACGAGGTCTCTCGTGCATTCAGCTCGCGAACACGAGCAAGGTACCTTCCAAAGCGGCCTGGTTGATTCCCCAGAACCAAGACGGCTGCGAGCCGAGCCAACACGAACTGAGCGGCCTGTCTGCGCGTGTCCAGCTTCGCCTTCAGATTGGTGTTCTGATGTACTCGCCTGAAGTAGTGAAGTATAAGTAGTACTAGTTGAAGCCGATCTTGCATCGGCAAGAATGCCTCCTCCTTCCGCCGCCAGAACGTGTGATGGATTCGTCCCGACCAGCCGATTGAGGGCAGCAGACTCCATGCCTCTGCGTCAGGGAATTGCATGGTCCACCTGAGACGATAGATGCGCGTGATGCGCTCAGCCATGACGCTCAGAATTTGCCCGTAGCGTTGCGATTCTGCCTCGAGTATTAGTTCATGGATCGGCATGAGCGGGTCACGGAGTCCGAAGTTTGTGCGGTTGGGGTTGATGGAAACCTTGTAGCCAGTTTCGCTGGACGAAGGCGAAACCCGCACTACCCCCCACTCGCTACCGTCCGAGCCCCTAATCGAAAGCGCGAAGTGTCGCGCGAGACTAACTGGGTCCATGTTGGTCACAAGACGAAGGCTTAGCGACAAGATGATCGTGACGAGGAGCGCATGCGAAGTGAGAGCCATCATGGACAGAGCGATCGCCCAAGCTTGGGTCTCCCCCCGCGTGTTGAGTATCAGCGACCATAAGCTGAGACCGATAGTAGAAGCGGTGAGTATGAGGAGCGGGGCGTACGCGCGCGCTCTGTAAATGGCGGTCATTCCGTATTGCCTGAATCCCGTGACTCTCAACTGGGCAGTTAAGAAGAAGAGGGTGGAAGCTAAACCGCCGAGAGTCGCAGCGGTACCTGCGATCGGCGCTCCCAGCTGGGATACGTGGGATCCGTACTGAGCGAACAACGCTGGTGCTGCGATCCACACGAGGAGCGGTGTCCCGACCATCAGGGGCACTGCAAGGATCAAAACCAAGAAGTTCAGCACACGAGACACTCGCGCCGTGCCAGCAGAGTGTCGATCGTATTGTCCAAGACGTTGTTTGCTAGACGACTGCACTCGCTTTTCGAGCTTGTCTGGGTCGGGAGGACGGCTCCAGACTCCGTGGCCCTCGCCCACAGGCTTGAAGTCAAAACGTCTCGCGAGCCGGCGACCCGCTTGGGTCGCCGGTCGGGCGTAGATCATTGGATAGTTGCGATCGCCCATCCATTGGGCGAAGCGGGAGGCGACGTCACTGCCGTGCCCGTCGCGCGAAACGATGTTCGAGATGTAGGCGCTAGTAGCGGCTGTGCTGGTGAGATGTTGCACTTCGACGAAGCGAGCGTCCAGCCATTCGCCATTGGCAAACGACCTTGATGCGGCGCCGTTCAGGAGGTAGACCACAGCTGCCCCCACGAGTTCCGATCGGCCGCGACGTCGAAAGCCGAGGAGTATAGCGCCGGGCGACGCCAAAAGCCGGGTCAGCCGCTCCTTGCTCGGAAAAGTATCGGGCCGCATGGATCGCAGCCTGCACAGCTCTAGAAAGTCTGGAACTGCCGAGTCCGGCAGAACCTCCACAAAAACATCATTCTCTCGGGTCATCGATGTCCGCCTCGGGTATTTGCAGTAAAGCATCGCACAAGATGACCCGGGCTCACTACATGGGACGTGGTCCAGATTGGGGCCTCGCTGACATCCTCCTGCGGCCAGCTGGGCCGGTAGACCGCTAGCGCTCTTGGCGAATTCGTTCTGTTGGACTTGCGGGCAGAACGCGGCCCCGACCGATTCGGTGACGCCGGAGATGATGCCATCGAGAACGTCGGTCCTAGAGGTCGTAGTCCGTAGCCAGTCACTTTCGGTTTCCCTGCATGGAGGAAATCGAAGTCTCTTCGATAAGCGCGATTTGCGGCCCCTGGCTCAATCGCCGAGCTCTGAGGCATCCGTCAGCATGTCCGGACAGGTACCGCCGGGGGTGGTCGCCAACTCGTAGTGCCAGCGCTCGTTGGCGAAGATCTGGCAGAGGCCGAACTCGTAGCCGTGCTCCTGGAGCCAGAGCTGGGCATCGAGCGGTTCGATGTCCACGGCCTGACCACGTGTGTGCGCCGAGAGGTCGGGCGGCGCCACGAACTGCCGGGCGATCTCCTCGCTCTCGTAGGTGACGACGGCTTCGTCGAAGAGCTGCTGTTGGTACCGAGTGCTGCGCCAGCCGCTGTTGATGTAGATCGGTTGGTCGTCTTCGGCTGCTGCGGCGGTGGCCGCTGCGAGGGCCGCGCGCAGCTCCGGATCCAGCTTCGCGATCGCCTGTACGTCAGTGTCGACGGTGAACCCGGACATCTCGGGGATGACGCCGTCATCCTCTCCCACGAGCCCGACAGGCGCTTCGCCGATCGGTGGGAGGGTGACCGCGTCTGATTTCGGTAGTGAGAGGTAGGCGAGAACCCCGCACGCCACCGCGACGATGGCGAGCGCTGACACGATCGCCACGAGCGCGATTCCGCCGGGGCTGTGCCGGGCTCGGGTCTTCTGGAAGGTGCTTCTTCTCTGCATGCATCCGATCCCACGCGACCGGGTGTTGCCGTGACGTATCCCAAATCTCATACGCCCGCGATACTCGCCCCGACTTATCGTGGAGCCATGCGGGTGCTGATCGTCGAGGACGAGGTGTTCCTCGCCGAGGCCGTTCGAGACGGCCTTCGGCTTGAGGCGATCGCCTCCGACCTCGCGCACGACGGGGATGCCGCGCTGGAACTGCTGTCGATCAACGAGTACGACGTGGTGGTTCTCGACCGCGACATCCCGGGCCCGGACGGTGATGCGATCGCTCGGGAGCTTTCCGCAACGACGGGAGGCCCGCGCATCCTGATGCTCACCGCGGCGGACCGGCTCGACGACCTGGAGTCCGGGTTCCAGAGCGGGGCCGACGACTACCTCACGAAGCCGTTCGCGATGCGGGAACTCGTGCTGCGGCTCCGCGCCCTTGAGCGGCGTCGGCACACGGGTCGGCCTCCGGTGATGGAGGCGGCCGGATTGCGGCTGGACCCGTTCCGGCGTGAGGTGTTCCGCGACGGTCGCTACGTGGCGGTGACGCGCAAGCAGTTCGCGGTGCTCCAGGAGCTGATGCTCGCCGAGGGCGGCGTGGTCAGCGCGGAGGACCTGTTGGAGCGCGCGTGGGACGAGAATGCGGACCCCTTCACGAACGCGGTGCGCATCACGATCTCCTCCCTGCGCAAGCGCCTCGGCGAACCGTGGCTCATCCAGACCGTCGCAGGAGTCGGCTACCGGATCGGTGGCACCGATGAGTGAGCGGCAGCAGGGGCTGTCTATCCGCACACGGCTTGCCCTGAGCTATGCCGGCTTCGTGGTCGCGGCCGGACTGGTGATGTTCGTGGCCGGCCTGCTTCTGCTGCGTTTCGTTCCCGAGGGCTACATCTACGACCTCAACGGCGACTTCGTTCCCGACCGGTCAGACCTCCTCGAGGTCTACCTCCGCTACGCAGCGTGGGGTCTCGTCGGCCTCGCCGTGGTGGGTCTGGTCGGCGGCTGGGTTCTCGCAGGGCAGGTGCTCACGCCCCTCACGAGGATCACGGATGCGGCGCGACACGTGAGCGACGGGGACCTGAGCCATCGCATCCGAATGCCGGGCGCCTCCAACGAGCTGACCGACCTCGCCGACACCTTCGACGGCATGCTGGACAGGGTGCAGGCCTCCGTCGACGAGTACCGACGTTTCGCCGCCAACGCGTCGCACGAGCTCCGCACGCCATTGGCGGTCACACGCACGATGATCGAAGTGGCCCAGGCGGACGAGAACCGGGATGTCGACACCCTTCTCGCTCGCATTGCCGCGATGAACGAGCGTTCCATCGCCCTGACCGAAGCTCTCCTCGACCTCGCAAGTGCTGACAACGGCACGCGCGAGACGAAGGACGTCGATCTCGCCGCTCTCACCGAGGTCGCGGTCGACGAGATGCGCGAGGACGCGGAGCTCAGGGAGCTCGACGTCACGGTCCGCTGCGACCCCGCGCGGGTTCGCGGGGATGCCGCGCTCCTCTCCCAACTCGTCTCCAACCTTGTGCGCAACGCCCTCGTTCACAACGTCGAGGGCGGCGAGGTGCGGGTGTCGACCTCGACCGGTGCTGGGCTCGCCTACCTGCGCGTCGAGAACTCGGGGGTGGTGATCGATCCGTCCGCGGTTGCGGTGCTCACCGAGCCGTTCGTGCGCGGGGCTGGGCGTGTGCGAGCCGCGGGGGAGCGAGCAACCGGAGCGGGCCTGGGGCTTGCGATCGCGGCATCCATCGTGCGTGCACACCGCGGCACGATCGACCTCACGCCGCGCGCGGGCGGCGGGCTGGTTGTGGTGGTGGGCCTGCCGATCACCTAGGGCTCGCTACGAGCGATGTGCTCGCCGGTAGGTGCTCGGGGACACACCGAGGTGCGACGCGAGGTGACGCCTCAGCGAGGTTCCGGTCGCGTACCCCACCTCCGCCGCGATGGCATCGACTCCGAGGTCAGTCGTCTCCAACAGCCTGCGGGCCGCACCCAGGCGCTGTTGCGTCAGCCACTCCCGCACGGCGAGACCCGTGTCGGCGCGGAAGCGTCGCACGAAGGTCCGCTCGCTCATGTGCGCGTGATGTGCGAGTCGCGCGATCGTCAGGTCGTCGTCGAGCCGCTCGAGCGCCCACTCCCGCGTCGTCGACGTGGACAGGTCGGGGGCGTCCGGGATTGGTCGCTCGATGAACTGAGCCTGGCCGCCACCGCGATAGGGCGCGACGACGCAGCGGCGGGCGGCACGCGTGGCCATCTCCACGCCGTGATCCTCCCGGATGAGGTGCAGGCACAGGTCGATTCCGGATGCCGCACCCGCTGAGGTCACGACGGATCCGTCTCCCGTGAAGAGCACGTTCTCATCGAGCTCGATGTCGGGGTACCAGTCGCGGAAAATCGGGGTGCACTGCCAGTGAGTGGAGGCCCTTCGTCCTACGAGGAGGCCTGCCGCCGCGAGGGTGAAGCTTCCGGTGCAAATGGACACCAGCCGGGCATCATCTGGCACAAGCTCCAGCGCCGCAGCCATCTCGGCGGAAAGCTCACGCCGCAGGAACCGGGGGTCGACGGGCGCGACGATCACAGTGTCGGCTGTGCGCAGGACCTCGGGAGACACGTTCGGCACCACGTCGAAGCCGGCGTTGGTGGTGATCGCCCGGCCGGTGGGAGTGCAGAGCTGCACATCGTATGCCCCATCTGCGGCTCCGAAAATGCGCGAGGGGATGCCGAGTTCGAAGGGGTAGGCGCCCTCCTGCGCGAGCACGACGACGCGGTGAGGGCCGGTACCAGTCATGGCGCAATTGTATCGAAAGGTGACATTCCAGTCATTGGCTCGCCTCCGCCGGACTTCTAGCGTGAAACGGTGCCAGAAACAATGAACGCCATCACCCAGGATGCGCTCGGCGAAGCCGACGTTCTGCATGTCTCCCGCATCGATCGCCCAGAGCCCGGGATCGGCGAGGTCCTCATCCGGGTTCACGCGGCGGGTGTCAACCCCGCTGATGCGATGAACCGTCGTACCGGCATCTTCAGTGGGCCGCCTCCCTTCGTTCTGGGGTGGGATGTCTCGGGCGTGATCGCCGCCGTTGGACCGGGTGTCACCGTCCACAGCCCGGGCGACGAGGTCTTCGGGCTCCTGCCGTTCCCCCGGGGCGGAGGTGCGTATGCGGAGTTCGCCGTCGGACCCGCACGGGCGTTCGTGCCCAAGCCTGCGGCGCTCACGCATGTCCAGGCGGCTGCTCTTCCGCTCGCGGGGCTCACGGCGTGGCAGGCACTCGCCGAGACCGCGCACCTCGCTGCGGGCGATCGCGTGCTGATCACGGGGGCAGCTGGCGGGGTCGGGCATCTCGCCGTGCAGATCGCATCACACCTCGCCGCGCGCGTCGTGGCCCTCACCTCGGGGTCGAATGTGGACGCGGTCCGCGCCCTCGGTGCGGACGAGGTGCTCGACTACCGGGCGGTCGACTTCGCCGAGGTGCTGTCCGATCTGGACGTCGTACTTGACGTGGTCGGCGCCGACTACCCGCTCAAGGCCCTGCGCGTGCTTCGGCCCGGGGGCATCCTCGTCTCGACGCTGCCCCAGAGTCTCGCGCCCGCCGTCCCCAGCGCCCGGGAGTCGGGGATCCGCATCGCCGGGCTGTTCGTCGAGTCTGACCGTGTCGGGATGACAGCGCTGGCAGGGCTCGCGGCATCCGGGGCTCTTCGACCAACGGTCGCGGCCACCTACCCCCTCCCCGAGGCGGCGCGGGCCCACGCCACCAAGCACGCCCCCGGCAAGGTCGTGCTGACGCTCGACTGAGCGCCGACGACTCCACGAAAGGAACAACAATGACCACTCCCAAGCAGACGGTCGTCACCGCGGTCGGTCGACTCTTCGGCCAGAAGGATGCGAGCGCGATCGACGACTACTTCGGCCCCGTGTATGTGCAACACTCGGCGCTGGGTGTAGACGGGCTCGAGGGCGTCCGAGACCTGCTCGCCCAGCTGCCGCCGGGATTCCGCTACGAACTGGTGCGTGCGGTGTCGGACGGCGACCTCGTTGTGACCCACGGACTGTACTTCGGATACGGTCCCGGCCCCGTCGTCGGTTTCGACGTGTGGCGAGTGCAGGACGGTCGCATCGTCGAACACTGGGACGCGCTCGCCCCCTCGACGAGCCCGGACGAGCGGGCCGCCGTGGATGGTCCTACCGAGCCCTCACAGGGACCCGCCGATCACAATCGCGAAGTCGTGCTGGGCCTGCTCTCCGCGGGCACCCGGTCCGCAGCCGTTGACCACGCCCCGGCGCTCGCAGCAGCTGGCCCGTACGTGGTGGGCACGGTGCGACAAGTGATCGCGGAGGGGGACTTCGTCTTCACGCGTTCCGAGGGAACAGCGGGCGATGCCGCGGCGATCCTCAACGACCTGTGGCGGGTGGAGGGCGACCGGGCCGTCGAGCGCTGGAGCCTCGTTGCGGCAGTTCCTGCCCAGTTGCCCCACGGGAACGGCGTCTTCTAGACGGGACGGTCGTGACGGGGCGCCCGCTCGAACGCCCCGTTACGGCTTCGTGAATAGTCCGACTGGGCCCTCGACTTCTGTCGCACCCCCTGCCTACGCTCGAAGGTGGCCCCCAAAGGGGGCACACCCGACGCACGGCTACTCTGCAGGGAGAAACACATGCGATCCCCCCATCCATTCACGAAGAGGATCGCCGCAGCGGCCGTCCTCGCGCTCGCTCTCACCGGAGTCGGCACCGCGCCAGCGCACGCCGCCGACCCGGTCACCATCGATCTGCTCAGCATCAACGACTTCCACGGTCGTCTCGAGGCGAGTTCCCCTATCGCGGGTGCCGCGGTGCTCGCGGGGATGGTCGACTCGTATCGCGCTGCAAACCCGAACACCCTCTTCGTCGGGGCGGGCGACCTCATCGGCGCCTCGACCTTCACCTCTTTCATCCAGCAGGATGTCCCGACCATCGAGGCGCTGAACGTGATGGGCCTCGACACCAGTTCTTTCGGTAACCATGAGTTCGATCACGGAGTCGACGACGTCGTCGATCGCATCGAACCGCTCGCAGACTGGGACTACCTCGCAGCGAACCTCTACAACAAGGGCACGACGACGCCCGCGTTCAAGGAGTACTACGTGCAGGAGTTCGGCGATGTGTCCGTCGGGTTCGTCGGCGCGGTGACGGAGGAGCTGCCGAGCCTCGTGAGCCCAGCGGGCATCGCATCCATCGATGTCGGTCCCGTGGTCCCCGCCGTCAACCGCGTCGCGGACCAGCTCAGCGACGGCAACCCCGCCAACGGTGAAGCGGATGTTGTGGTGCTCCTCGTTCATGAGGGTGCGGCCACCACCAACATCTCCAGCGCCACCGACGACTCTCCGTTCGGCCGGATCGTGACCGGCGCCAACGCCAACGTCGACGCGATCATCTCGGGCCACACCCACCTCGCGTACAACCACAACGTTCCGATCCCCGGCACCGACAGGACGCGCCCTGTGCTCTCCTCTGGCCAGTACGGCGAGAAGTTCAGCCACACCACGATCCAGATCGACCCTGCGACGGGTGAGCTCGTGTCGATGGTCGCCGAGATCAAGAACCTGTTCGGCGCGTACCCGCCGAACGCCGAGGTGGCTGAGATCGTGTCGGACGCCGTCGCGGTGGCTGTCGAGCGCGGTTCGGTGAAGCTCGGAGACATCACCGCCGACTTCAACCGCGGCGTCCAGGCAGCAGGAACCGAGAACCGTGGCGCGGAGTCCACGCTCGGCAACTTCGTCGCCGACGTGCAGCTCTGGGCGACGGAGTCCGCCGGCTCGCAGATCGCCTTCATGAACCCGGGCGGTCTTCGCGCCGACCTCAAGTACGCCGTGAACCCCAACACCCCGGGTGACGGTACGGGTGTGGTCACCTACGCCGAGGCGGCTGCCGTGCAGTCCTTCGCCAACACCCTCGTCACGAAGGACCTGACGGGCGACCAGATCCGCCAGGCACTCGAGCAGCAGTGGCAGCCGAGCGGCGCGAGCCGCCCGTTCCTCAAGCTCGGCATCTCGGAGGGGCTTACGTACACTTACAACCCGATCGGTGCTGCGGGCAGCCGCATCACGGGCATCTGGCTGGATGGCGCACCCCTCGACCCGACCGCGAGCTACAAGGTCACGGTGAACTCGTTCCTGGCCTCCGGTGGCGACAACTTCGGGGCCTTCGCGCTCGGCGCCAACAGCGCGGACTCCGGCAAGGTCGACCTCGCGAGCATGGTCGAGTACTTTGAGGAGTTCCCGACGGCGGCCCCCGACTACGCGCAGCGCGCCGTCGGCGTTCAGGTGTCGTCCCCGGGAGCCTTCGGCTACAACCCCGGCGACGAGGTCACCCTCACGCTCTCGTCGCTGCTGTTCAGCAAGGACGGGCCGCGTACGGGCAGCGTCGTGGTGAGCGCTGGAGCTCAGCAGCTCGGCACGGCGACCATCGACCCGGCGATCGTCGACACCACCGACGAGGTCGGCCGCGCGGTCGTCACCGTCGAGATCCCGGCGGATGCCACGGGCACCCTGCCGCTCACGATCACCGTGCCCGGTACCGAGACCAGCGTCCCGGTGGAGCTGCCGATCACCTCGCTCGACGAGAAGATCGACAGGGTCGAGGGCGAGGATCGCTACGCGACGGCCGTCGAGCTCTCGCAGGCGTACGACACCGCGGACGTTGTGTACATCGCGACGGGGCAGACCTACCCCGACGCGCTGTCCGCTGGTCCCGCCGCCGCGCACGAGGGCGCACCACTACTGCTGGTGCGGCAGAACGAGATTCCCGCGGCGGTGGCCGCCGAGCTCGAGCGCCTCGACCCGGAGCGGATCGTGGTCGTCGGTGGCGAGCCATCCGTGTCCGCCGACGTCTTCGCGTCGCTGGAGGCCATGGTGGGTGCGCCGAACATGACGCGCTATGCGGGGGTCGATCGGTACGAGACATCCCGGATGATCGCCGAGGACGTCTTCGGCACCGCATCGCTCGCGTACGTCGCGACCGGCCAGACGTTCCCCGACGCGCTCGCCGCGGGTGCCGCCGCGGGCGCACAGGACGCACCCGTTGTGCTCGTGCCCGGCAACGCGACGGCGCTGGATGCCGCGACCACCGAGCTCCTCGAGGGCCTGGGTGTCGAATCCCTCAAGGTGACTGGCTCGAACCTCACGGTCACCGACGCGCTGTTCGACGACCTGAACGACATCGCTCCCGCCGTTCGTCTCTCGGGGATCGACCGGTTCGAGACGGCAGTGGCGATCAACCTCGACGCGTTCGAGAGCGCCGACCAGGTGTTCATCTCGACGGGGCTGAACTTCCCGGATGCGCTCGCGGCCTCCGCGATCGCCGGGGTGGAGGGCATCCCGCTCTTCATCGTTCGACCGCAGTGCGTGCCGCAGAGCGCGCTCGATGCACTCGACACACTCGACGTGCAGACCGCCACGGTCCTGGGCGGCACGGATTCCGTGTCGGTGGACGCCCAGAACCTGAAGTCCTGCGGCTAGATCTCTAGCAAGTACCGAGGGCGGGTGGGGTCCCCCATCCGCCCTCGGTCTGCCATAATCATCAGAACTCTCGCGCTGGAGTTTCGATGCGGCAGTAGCTGATCGACTCGCGCCAGGCACCGCACGCCTACCTTGGAGACGCCATGAAGCTCGCCGCCCGCAAGTCCGCCACTATTTTCGCCGCGGCCGCCACCGCTGGCGCCTCCACGCTCATGTTCGGAGTGGCTCCCGCGAGCGCAGCCGATACTGATGCCTGCGGTGAGGGCACGCTTATCGCACCGGGTGTCTGCGAGCTGAGCTTCACCTCGGGCACGACGAGCTTCACTGCTCCCGCCTCGGCGACCCAGCTCGAGATGCTCCTCGTGGGCGCAGGCGGATCGGGTGCCGACCAGACTGCACCGAACACGAACGGATACGCCGCAGCGGGCGGGGGCGGCCAGGTCACGTACGTCGACTTCAGTGGCTCCGCCGATCCCATCGATGTCACGGTAGGTGCCGCGGGTGGCGCTGACACGAGCGCCGACGACGGCACCACGTCCGCGACGGCCGTGAACGGCGACGACGCCGTCACTTCTGAGAGCAGCAACGCGGGTGGCGCGAGCGGAGACGGCGAGTTCTCCGGGTCGAGCGGCACGCTCGCCGGCGGTGGCGGAGCTGGCGGAAACGCCGACGCTGAGAACGGCGGCGATGGCGTGGTCGTCGGCGATCTCGTCGCTTCCGTCGATGGTTCCCTCTTCGCTGCCGACGACCGCTGCTTCGGCGGCGGCGGTGCTGCAGGATCGGCGACCGTGCAGGGCATCCCCGGCTGTGGAGCCGGCGGGCCTGTCGATGCGCTCGGCACGGGACTCTTCGCGCCGGTTGCCAACAGCGGCGGTGGCGGAGGTGGTCTCACGACCACCCAGAGCGCTGAGCTTCGCGCTGGTGCCGATGGTGTTGTGATCGCCCGCTGGAATGGTGCAACGGTCGCCCTGACGTTCGACGTGAAGGGCCATGGCGTCGCCCCCGCATCGCAGACGGTGATCGCGGGGACCGCTCCGGTGAAGCCCGCCGACCCCAAGGCGTCCGGCTACAGCTTCGATGGCTGGTTCGCCGATGCCGCGCTCACGGTTCCCGCTGACTTCACGGCGCCGCTCAGCGCGTCGACCACGTACTACGCGAAGTGGACGGCAGCCCTTGCCGCGACCGGCTCGACCGCGGATGCCGCGGCCCTGCCGATCGGCCTCGCTGCACTCGTAGCGGGCGCTGGGCTCTTCATCGCCGCCTCGCGTCGCCGTCGCCAGGCCTAGCGCACCTCGCCCGCCCGGGCATCCGGGCGGCGTCGGTCACACGGCGCCGTAGCGTTCCGCGAGTTCGCGACGCAGCGGCTTGCCCGTGCGTCCGCGCGGGATCTCGTCCACGCGCGCGACGAGGGTGGGAGCGGCGGGTCCGAACTGCGCCTTGAGCCGCTCGACGAGGGCCGGGGCATCCGCGTCATCCGTGGTCACGAGGGCGATGCCCACCTGGAGCAGGCCGGAAGCCGACGTGAAGGCGAAGCTCGCGGCATCCAGGACTCCGGGGTGCTCCTGCGCGGCGTGGTCGAGCACGTTCGGGTCGAACTTCACGCCACCGGCGTTGAGCACCTCCGAGTCGCGGCCCGCGAGTGTGAGCCCGCCGTCCTCGCGGAAGTAGCCGCGGTCGCCCGGGTAGAACCAGCCGTCCCGGAACACCTCAGCTGAGGCCTCCGGGTTGCCGAGGTAGCCCTCGGCCATGCCGGGGCTGCGGTGGCGGATCGCGCCGACCGTTCCCGTGGGCACGGGGCTGCCGTCGTCGTCCACGACCTCGACGATCGACCCCTGGTCCACGTGGCCGACGTCGAAGGGGTCGTCGGACTCGTAGGCGCGGGTGGTCGCGCCGCCGGCCTCGGTCGATCCGTAGCTCGTGAGCACGAGGCATCCCTCGAAGGCGCGTCGCGCCCGCTCGGTGGCGGCTGGAGGCATCACCGTGCCGGCGAGCATCGCCATCTGCACGCTCGGCAGGGTGCGCCCTTGAGCCTCGAGTGCGTCGATGATCGCCACCGCCTGCGCGGGCGAGCCCTTGAGTGTCTTCACCTGGTGCTTGTCGATCATGTCGATCAGGACCGTCGGGGATGCCCCGCCGGCGCTCAGGAAGGGCTGCCCGCCCTTCACGCTGAGGAAGAACTCGCCGATACCCGCGACGGTGCCGGTGTCCATGAGGGAGAGATACGGGCTGCCCTGGAACCACCGGGGGAGCGCGGCATCCATGAGCATCTCCATTCGCCGGCCGAGCGCGATCGCCTTGGGAGTGCCCGTGGTACCGCTCGAGAACACGATGCGGAGGGTCTCGATGGGCTCCTCGCTGGGTCGGATGCCGTAGGGATTCTCGTCGACCTGCTGCAGGAAGCGGGCGTCGACCTGCACAGCCTGCGCCGTGCTCGGCGGAGTGGTGCCGCGGTTGGTGAACAGCCACGTCACGGGCACGCGCGGGTCGATGGTCGCGTCATCCGGGATGACCGTGCTGATGCCACCCTCGTGGTAGACCGCCTCCGTGAACATGATGCTCAGCTGGTCGGGCAGGTCGAGCGCGACGATGTCGCCGGGCTTCACCCCGAGGCGCCGCAACTCGTAGGCGATCTTCTTCGCGTGGACGACGGCGTCCGCGTTCGTGATCGTCTGTGTCGGCGTGTACAGGAAGACGCCGCGCGGGTTCTCGTCGGCGTTCTTCTGCAGGTAGAGGAAGGGGTTCGGTGCGGACATTGTGTTCAGGGTAGTGGGGGGCGTTGGATACTCAGGGTCGCCGCCCAGTGTCGGTGGTGCGCCTACCCGCGCAGGGCCAGCACGTCCTGGCTCGGCGGCGCCCCGAACTGCCTGCGGTACTCGCGGCTGAACTGCGATGGACTCTCGTAGCCGACCGCGAACGCGACCCCGGCGATGTCGGTCGGGTCGGCGAGCAAGCGCAAGCGGGCCTCCTGCAGGCGGATGTTCTTCTGGTACTGGATCGGACTCATCGCGGTGACCGCGTGGAAGGCCCGGTGGAAGGCTGACGTGCTCATGCTGGCCTGCTGGGCGAGCTCATCGACGCGTACGGGTTCGGAGAAGTTCTCGCGCATCCGCCGAACGACGTGGCGCACGCGCGCCAGGCTGCTGTCGGCGAGGCCGAGTTGGCGCACGGTGGCGCCCTGGCTGCCCGTCATGATGAGCCAGAGGATCTCCCGCTCGATGAGGGGTGCGAGTACGGGGATGTCGCGGGGCTCGTCGAGCAGGAGCAGCATGCGGCACGTGGCATCCAGCAGCCGAGCGGATGCCACCCCCACGGCGACTGCGGGCGGTGCAGGCTCGCCCCGACCGCTGCGGGCGAACTCGGCCGCAGCAGGACCGAGCATGAGCTCCGCAACCACTTCGGCGCGCAGGTCGAGACCGAAGCCGAATGCCGGATGTTCGGGTGTGGCATCCGCGAACTGGCCGGACACCGGAAGATCGACCGACGCCACGAGGTAGTCGCCTGGACCGTAGTCGTGAACGCTCGAGCCCACCGAGAGTCGCTTGGTGCCCTGGGCGACAACCGCGAGGAGAGTCCCCGTCGTCGGCTCGTCCTCGGGTCGTGAACTGGTCATGCGCGAGACGACGACGCCCGGGATGGCTGTGGGGATGATGCCCTCTGCGTCATCGGCGACGCGTTCGATGAGGGTTCGGAGTTCTGCAAGTCCCATGGTTCACATCCAAGCACGGCCCTAGTACGTTCATGGCGAAGTGAGCAGGATTGGGCAAGAGCTCGATGGGAACGCCCTAACGCCCGATGGACCGGCCGGAGTTGTCTGGATACATGACAACTCACACCACAACCACCGTCGCCGTCGTCACGGGCGGCACCGCAGGAATCGGCCGCAGCGCCGCCATCGAGATCGCCCGTCGCGGCACCGGAGTCGTCGTCACCTACAACTCACGGCCGGAGGGCGCCGACGAGACCGTTGCCATGATCGAGGAGCTCGGCGGGCGCGCGCGTTCGCTGAAGCTCGACGTCAGCGACACGACCACCTTCCCCGAATTCCGCAAGTCGCTCGCCGCGGTCGTCCAGAACACCTGGGGCGTCGACCGCATCCATGCGCTCGTCAACAATGCGGGCTTCGGTGGGGGTATGGCTTTCGCCGAGATGACCGAGGACGCGTTCGACGCCTACTACCGCGTGCTGTTCCGCGGCCCGTACTTCCTCGCGCAAACCCTCCTGCCGATGCTCGAGGACGGCGGATCGATCCTCAGCGTGTCGAGCAGCTCCGTGCGGCCTGGGGACACCGAGCCGGGGTACTCGGGATACGCGGGCATGAAGGCGGGACTTATCACGGCGAGCCGGTTCATGGCGCGCGAACTCGGGGAGCGCGGCATCCGCGTGAACACGATCGCGCCGGGACCGACCCGGACCCGGTTGGGGGATGACGCCTTCGAGAAGTACCCCGAGGTGATCCCGCCGCTCGTCGCGAAGACCGTGCTCGGGCGTCTCGGTGAGCCGCAGGACATCGGCTCGGTGATCGCCTTTCTCGTCTCGGATGACGCCGCGTGGATCACGGGCCAGGACATTCAGGTCTCCGGCGGGTACGCCCTGTGACCCGCTGGGGCACCGTCGTTCTCACGGGAGCCACGAGCGGCATCGGCGAGGCGACGGCTCGGCTTCTCGTGACTCGGTGCGACCGGCTGATCGTGCAGGGTCCGGAGCCCGAGGGTTCCGTCACGGCACTGGTGGCTGAGCTGCGAGGACGCGGGGCCGCGGTGGAGTACGTCTCGTGCGATTTCACCCGGCTGGATGCCGTGACCGAGGCGGCAGGTGGCATCCGTGCCCTCGCTCCCGACGGAATCGACCTGCTCATCAATGACGCGGGCGTGCCGGGTGCTCCGGAGCGGATCGTCACGGTCGACGGGTTCGAACGCACCCTGCAGGTCAACGCGCTTGCGGCTGCGCTCCTCACTCGGCTGCTCGTGCCGTCGCTCACGGAGCACGCCCGGATCGTGAATGTCGGGTCGTCGGCGCACCGCGTTGAGCGCTTCCATTTCGACGACATCGATCTGGCTCTGGACTACACACCCGTCGCCGCCTACGCGAGGGCGAAACTCGCCATGGTCACGTGGTCGACGCTGCTTGCCGAAGAACTGCGAGGCACGTCCACGACGGTTGTCGCGCTCTGCCCCGGGCTGAACGACACGCCCCTCAGCTCGGCGATGATGGGGCGTATTGGGGGTCCGCCGAGGGTCGGTGCCGAGCATGTTCTCTTCGCCGCGACGGCTGACGTGGCATCGGGCTCGTATCTCGAGGGTGATCACGTCGTCGCGCCGAGCGCAGAGGTAACCGACTCGGCCAACCGGGAGGCGCTCACCGAGCTGTACTGGGAGCGGCTCGCACCGTTCGCGGCGCGGAGCCGAGCATGACGCTGGAGGGCCGCGTCGCGGTCGTGCTGGGAGCAACGGGATGGATCGGTCGGGCGGTATGCCGGGAGCTTCTGGGCTCGGGCGCGAGCGTCGCCATGATCGCGCGCGACGCAGAACGCCTGGCCGAGTTGCGGAGGGAACTTGCGGCGGGCGATCGCGTGCTGAGCATCGTCGCGGATGTCACGTCCCCCCTCGATCTCGACGATGCGCGAGCAGCGGCCCTCCACCACTTCGGCCACATCGATCTCGTGGTGGTGCTCGCCGGCGTCATCACGGGATCAGCTTTCGAGGATGGCGTTCCCGCCGACTGGGCCGAGATGATCGACGTCAACCTGCGCGGCGTGCTCCACGCGACGCAGATCCTGGCCGACCCGCTCCTCGAGGGGGCATCGACGGGGCGGACCGCTGACCTCGTGCTGTTCGGACCGGTGAGCCAGGAGGACCACGCACCGCAGTTCGCCGTGTTCAACGCCGTGTCGAGTGCGGTGTCCCAGCTCGCGAGGACACTCCGCGGGGAATACGGCGCACGGGGTGTGCGCGTGCACCTCATCGCCCCGGGTTTCCGCAGGCCGGATGCCGCCGAGAAGAGCCCCGCCGCCGATCCAAGGTTTGGTCGCTCGGAGTCGGCCGTAACGCCGGAGGCCATGGCCGCGGTGGTCCGAGTGGCGGCCGAGCTTCCGCGTGGGACGAATCTCGCGGAGGTCGTACTCCTCCCGACGGGGGGAGGGTCGTGACGCTGCTGGCGCGGATCCGCAGCAGCCCCGAGGCACTGCGCGGGGCGCTCGTGCTCATCGCCGCCACCGTGGTCGCGCTCGTCTGGGCCAACCTGCCGGGCGACACCTACTCCGAGTTCTGGCACCTCTCGCTGGGGTTCGAACTCGGTGAGTTCACGTTCAGCCTCGACCTGCGCCACTGGGTCAACGACGCGCTCATGGCGGTGTTCTTCGCGCACGTGACACTCGAGGTGCGGCGTGAGCTCGAACTCGGGGAGTTGCGGGACTGGAGACGCGCAAGCGTCCCGGTCATCGCGGCGCTCGCGGGACTCGTCATTCCGGCCCTGTTCTTCGCGGGGCTCACCTGGGGGAGCGATGCCGTCGGCGGGTGGGGCATCGTGGTCTCGACCGACACCGCCTTCGTGCTCGGGATGCTCGCCCTCGTCGGTCGCGCGATGCCACCGCAACTCCGCGTCTTCCTCGTGACGCTCGCGGTCGCGGACGACGTCGGAGCGCTCGGGGTCATCGCCTTCGCGTACACCGACCACTTCACGCCGCTGCCTCTGGCCCTGGCTGTCCTGGGGCTGATCGCGATCGGGGTCATGCGCTGGCTGGGGGTGTGGCGCGGCATCCTGTACCTGATCCCCTCGGTTCTGGTCTGGGTGGGGTTCCTGCTCTCCGGGGTGCACGCCACGCTCGCGGGGGTCGCGATCGCCTTCCTGCTGCCCATCTTCCCGACGCGGCTCGCCGACCTTCGCCGGGCGCGAGAGCACGTCCGTGCCTTCCAGATCTCGCCGAGCGCGACCTCGGCTCGCAGTGCAGAGGAGTCACTCTCGCGCGCGGTCTCGGTCAACGAGCGAGCCCATCGGATGCTCGCCCCCTATGTCACCTGGATGATCCTCCCGGTCTTCGCCCTCGCCAACGCGGGTGTGCGCATCACGGGGGACTCCCTCGCGGACGCGTTCGCCTCCCAGCTCACCTGGGCCGTCATCCTGGGTCTCGTGGTCGGCAAGATCGTGGCGATCACCGCATCGACGTGGATCGTGACACGGGTGAGGCCAGGGGCACTCGGTGGCGCCCTGGGCATGCGTCACATCCTCGCCCTGAGCACGCTCGCCGGCATGGGCTTCACGATCTCGCTGTTCGTCACGGAGCTCGCCTTCGACAACCCGCTGCTCGTTCAGCGTGCACAGATCGGTGTGCTGACTGCCACGGTCATCGCCGCCGCGCTCGGGTCGGTGGCGTTCGGACTCCTCTCCTCGCGGGAGCGTCGGGGCGCGCCAGATCGCACGATCCTGGTGCGACCGCTCGACCCGACTCGCGATCACGTGCTCGGAGATCCGGCACACGCGGCGATGACGGTCGTTCAGTACGGCAACTACGGGAGCCCGTTCATGCCCACCGCCGCTGAAGTTCGCAGCGCCATGCAGGCGCGCTTCGGCCGGGACATCGCGTACGCCTACCGGCACCTGCCCCTGGACGAGCCGTTGGGCCGAGACGTCGCGCTCGCCGCGGAGGCCGCGGGCGAGCAGGGTCGGTTCTGGGAGCTGCACGACGAACTCATCCGAGAGGCACCGATCGAGTCGGACCTCCAGATGCGCCGCGCCGCAGCCAGGGCGGGGCTCAACCTGCGGCGATTCGAGGAGGATCGTCGTCGCGGAATCGGTCGCGAACGTCTCGAGGAGGACATCGCGGATGCCGCGGCCATGCGCCTCGAGCAGGCACCGACGTTCTTCATCGGCGGTGTCCGCTACGAGGGCCCGTTCGACGAAGCGACCCTGACCGCGGCGGTGGCGGCTGGCATCCCCAGGCCTGAGCTCTCCCCATCGAGCCCTTTGGCGGGTGGTGGGGTCGGCGGCCACGCCTAGGCTGGCCTCATGACGCCCGCACCCGGTACCGCTGAGATGCTCGGCGTCCTCGAGAAGACGTTCGGGTACTCGAGCTTCCGCGGGCAGCAGGGCGAGATCATCCAGACCGTCATCGACGGCGGGGATGCCCTCGTGCTCATGCCGACCGGTGGCGGCAAGTCGCTGTGCTACCAGATCCCCTCGCTCGTGCGAGAGGGCACTGGCGTCGTGATCTCGCCGCTCATCGCCCTCATGCAGGACCAGGTGGATGCCCTCGCCGCCGTCGGGGCGCGTGCGGCCTTCCTCAACTCGACGCAGTCCCCGCAGGAGCGCGCACGCGTCGAAGCCGCACTCATCGCCGGGGAACTCGACCTCCTGTACCTCGCCCCCGAGCGGCTGCGCGCCGCGTCCGGGCTGCTCGACCGCGCGAAGCTCGCGCTCTTCGCCATCGACGAGGCGCACTGTGTGTCGCAGTGGGGCCACGACTTCCGGCCGGAGTATCTCGGGCTCTCGATGATCCACGAGCGCTGGCCGACCGTGCCGCGCATCGCGCTCACGGCCACCGCAACGGCGGCCACCCGCACGGAGATCGCGCAGCGACTCGACCTCGGGGATGCGAAGCAGTTCGTGTCGAGCTTCGACCGGCCGAACATCCAGTACCGCATCGAGTCGAAGGCACAGCCGCTGCAGCAGTTGCTCTCGCTGCTGCGCACCGAGCACCCCGGCGACGCGGGCATCGTGTATTGCCTCTCGCGGGCATCCGTGGAGAAGACCGCTGACTTCCTTGTCGAGAACGGCATCCCGGCCCTGCCGTACCACGCGGGTCTCGACTCGGGCCTGCGTGCCGCGAACCAGTCGCGCTTCCTCCGCGAGGACGGCCTCGTGATGGTCGCCACCATCGCGTTCGGGATGGGCATCGACAAGCCCGACGTGCGCTTCGTCGCCCACCTCGACCTGCCGAAGTCGGTCGAGGGCTACTACCAGGAGACCGGTCGAGCCGGTCGTGACGGGCTGCCGTCGACGGCCTGGCTGGCGTACGGCCTGCAGGATGTCGTGCAGCAGCGCCGCATGATCGACCAGTCCGAGGGTGACCTCGCGCACCGCCGCAACCTCTCCGCCCACCTCGACGCGATGCTCGCCCTGTGCGAGACGATCTCGTGTCGCCGCGTCCAGCTGTTGCAGTACTTCGGGCAGACCTCTGAGCCTTGTGGCAATTGCGACACCTGCCTCGCTCCGCCCGAGACGTGGGATGGCACGGTGCCCGCGCAGAAACTCCTCTCGACCGTCGTGCGCCTCGACCGAGAGCGCAACCAGAAGTTCGGCGCAGGCCACATCATCGACATCCTTCTCGGCAAGACCAACGACCGCATCACCCGCGGACGCCACGACGAGATCTCCACCTACGGCATCGGCCAGGAGCTCAGCGAACAGGAGTGGCGCGGCGTCGTGCGCCAGCTCCTCGCGCGCGGGCTCCTCGCGGTGCAGGGTGAATACGGGGTGCTCGCGATCACGCCGACCTCCGGCTCCGTGCTCTCGGGCGACACCCCCGTGCTGCTGCGGCGCGAGGCTCCCAAGCAGTCGAAGGCTGCGCGCAAGGCGGTCAAGGCCGACCTTCCGACGGATGCCCTGCCCCTCTTCGAGCGCCTGCGAGAGTGGCGGTCGGGTGAGGCTCGGGCTCAGGGGGTTCCCGCGTACATCGTGTTCGGGGATGCCACGCTCCGTGGCATCGCGGTGACCGAGCCGTCCACCCTCGCCGAGCTGGCCGAGATCAGCGGTGTCGGGGAGAAGAAGCTGGAGCAGTACGGCGAAGCTCTGCTCGCGGTGGTTTCGGGCGGTGCGATACCCGAGCCCGGCGGTGCGCCGGCCGCGGCATCCGTGCCCAGTGCTGCCCCCGCTGCCGCTCCCGCCAAGGCTCCGGTCACGACCTTCGCGCCCGAGCCCGACGACGCGCCCCCCTTCGACGACTACCCACCCGACGACGACTACCCGCCCGACGAGTAGCGCCCCGCTCCCGCTCCGCTCCCGTTCTATCCACAATCAGCGCGCTGGTTGGCAACCAGCGCGCACATGTGCACACCTCTCGTCACTCTGGGCACCTCTCGCTCGCGTCGGTCACCGGTCGCGAGTCGTACACTTCACCAGTGACCAGCACCGCGCGCAGCAACCGGGGGCCAGCAGCGGCCGCCGACAACCGCGCCGCCCTGCTGCGGGCCGCGACCGAGGTCTTCTCCGAGCAGGGAGCGGATGCCCCCCTCAGCGCCATCGCGAAGCGCGCCGGTGTCAGCCAGGGTGTGCTCTACCGCCACTTCCGCTCGCGTGGAGAGCTCGCCTTCGCGGCCTTCGAGCGCAACCTCGACGACCTCGACGCGATCGTCGAGCGCGGCGGCACCCTCGCCGATGTCCTGGGCGAGGTCGTCGCGCAGGTCACCGAGGCTGCGGCGCTCATCGAGCTGACCGCGACCCTCCGCGACGACCCGCATCTGGGTGAGTTCGAGCGGCGCATGCGTGGCATCCTCGTCCCGACCCTTGAGGCGGGCAGGGCGGCGGGAACCGTGCCGTCGAGCTACGACATCGACGACGTGATGCTGTCCATTCGAATGTTCGCGGGTGCCCTCAACGGAGCGCTCCCGGAGGAGCGCCCCGCCATCGTGAGCCGCTCGCTCGCGATGCTGAGGATTCACCTGCCGTAGGCCGAAAGACCTTTCGCCCTGCACGGTGCGGGTGCATAATCTCTTCTAACCGGACAAGGTTGTCCGCATACGACCCCGAGGGAAAGCAGAACACCGTGGCCTCACCACTGACCGACAAGTCCTCCATCGCCGACTGGCTCGCCGACCCCATCGGCGGCCCCATCCTCACCAAGCTCGTGGAGTCCGGTGGCGGGTCCGTCGACCAGCTGAAGCCCGTGCGGCGACTCGCGCTCAAGCGACTGGTCCCGATGAGCCGCGGCATGATGACGCAGGAGATCGTCGATGGTCTCGTCGCCGAGGTGCGAGCTGCCGAGGCAGCCGCGGGTGTCGCGCCGAGCGCGCCCGCCGCGGAAGAGGCTGCCGCCGCCCCCGAACTTGAGGAATGGGTCGAGACCATCACTCCCGGGCGCTTCGCGGGCAAGACGGTGATCGTGACGGGTGCAGGGTCCGGTATCGGGCTTGCCACGGCATCCCGCATCGCACGTGAGGGCGGACGCGTGATCGCGGCCGACGTCGTCGCGGATCGCCTCACCGAGCTGGCCGCGACACTCGCCGACTTCGATGTCGTTACCGTTGTCGGCGACATCAGCAAGGAGGCGGATGTCGCGGCCATCGTCGCGGCGGCGGGTGACCGCATCGACGGCCTCGCGAACGTCGCCGGAATCATGGACAACATGACGCCGCTGCACGAGGTCAGCGATGCTGTGTGGGAGCGTGTGATGCGCGTGAATGTGGAGGGGCCGTTCCGCCTCACCCGCGCAGTGCTGCCCGTGATGCTCGCGGCCCACCGCGGGTCGATCGTGAACGTCGCCTCCGAGGCGGCGCTCCGCGGATCGGCCGCGGGCCTTGCCTACACGACGTCGAAGAACGCTGTCGTCGGCCTCACCAAGAGTTCGGCGTTCATGTACGCGAACCTCGGCATCCGCGTGAACGCGGTCGCGCCCGGTCCGGTGCTCACGAACATCCAGGCGAGCTTCGACTCGGAGCTCGGTGAGGAGCGAGTGGGCGGCCTGCTGGGGTCGATCCCGACGCCCGCGACGGCGGCGCAGCTCGCGTCATCCATCACCTACCTGCTGAGCGACGACGCCACCAACATCACGGGCGTCATTCTCGCCTCCGACGGGGGCTGGTCGGCGCAGTAACACTCCACCTCGTGGGTTGAGTAGTCGCGGCGAAGCCCGGCGTTATCGAAACCTCACATCCGAATAGCTTCGGTGGTGAGGTTTCGAGACGCGACCTTCGGTCGCTCCTCAACCCGCGGGGTTGGACCGCAACCTCGGCAGGATCTCGTCGCCGTAGAGCTTGAGGAAGCGCTCCTGGTCGTGGCCCGGGCCGTGGAACACGAGGTGCTTGAAGCCGAGGTCGAGGTACTCCTGAATGCGCGAGACGTGCTCGTCGGGGTCCGTTGAGACGATGAAACGGGATGCCGCGCGCTCGATGGGCAGGGCATCCGCCAGCCTCTGCATCTCGATCGGGTCCTCCACGCCCATCTTCTCCTCGGGCGAGAGTGCCAGGGGGGCCCAGAATCGGGTGTCCTGCATCGCACGCTCGTGGTCGTGATCGAACGACACCTTCACCTCGATGAGGGTGTCGACGTCGTCGCTCGACCGTCCGGCCTTCTCGAGTCCCTCGGCCAGTGCCGGCAGCAGCGTCTCGGTGTAGAGCTCGCGCTTCTTGCCGGAGGTCGTGATGAAGCCGTCCGCGATGCGTCCGGCCAGTCGTGTTGCTGCAGGCCCTGCGGCGCCGATGTAGACGGGCACGGGCGTTTCGGGCCGGTCGTAGATCGTGGCATCCACTGTGCGGTAGTACTCGCCGTCGAAGGTGACGCGCTCCTCCGACCACAGCTTCTCGATGAGCCCCAGCGCCTCCTTGAGGCGAGCGAAGCGCTCCGGCGGCTCCGGCCACGGGATGCCGAGGGTGGCCTCGTTGAGTGCCTCACCCGTGCCAACACCGAGAATGACGCGCCCAGGGTAGAGCGAGCCGAGCGTGCCGAACGCCTGGGCGATGACCGCGGGGTGGTAGCGGAACGTGGGCGTCAGCACCGACGTTCCCATGAGCACGCGGTCGGTCGACGCGCCGAGCGCGCCGAGCCACGGGATGGCGGCCGGTGCGTGCCCGCCGTCGTGGTTCCACGGCTGGAGGTGGTCGGAGACGAAGATCGAGTCGAACCCGACCTCCTCCGCGAGCACGGCGTACCGCAGCAGGTCCGTGGGCGAGAACTGCTCGGCCGAGGCCTTGTATCCGAACCGGATGGGGTGCTTCATCTGTGTCTCCTTCGGTGATTCCTGCTGCTACCAGCCGACCGACAGCGCCTGATCGACGGATGCCGGCGGCGCTACCGTGCGCGTCTGCGTGTTGCTCCTGACCGGAGGCCGCAGGTACGGGGCCGGATCGAACGTGCCATTGCGCTCACGGAACTCCTTGGCCGACCCCGGCCACAGGAGGGTGAGGCGCCCGCTACGCGGATCGAGGTACCAGCTGTCGCATCCGCTCAGCCACACCGTGGGCTCGGCCATGCGGTCGATCTCCGCGGCGTACGAGCGTTCCGCTTCGGCACTCACCTCGAGCACACCGACCTCGGTGAGGTGCCCGAGTGCGCCGAGCACGTACTGGAGTTGCGTCTCGATCATGTAGATCGCCGAGTTGTGTCCGAGGCCCGCGTTGGGGCCGTTGACGACGAAGAGGTTGGGGAACCCGTGCACACTGGTCGACGCGAAGGCGGTCATCCCGTTGCTCCAGTGCTCGGCAAGGGTGACGCCGCCGATACCCTCGACGAGATGCGCGTAGGGCTGTTCGGCGGATTCGAAGCCTGTCGCGAAGATCACGACGTCGGCGTCATAGCGCTCGCCGCTCGCCGCAACCAGCGTGCCCTGGTCCACGGATGCGAGGGCTGAGGGCTCGAGCTGCACCGCACCGCTCGCGACCGCCGGGTAGTAGTCGTTGGAGATGAGCCGCCGCTTGCAGCCGATCTCGTAGTCGGGGGTGAGCGCAGCGCGGAGGCGGGCATCCGCCACCTGGGAGTGCAGGTGATCGAGGGCCTCCTGCCGGGCCGCGGCGATTGCAGCTGGGTCGCCAGCCCGGGCTGCGAACATCGCCTCGCCCTCCCAGAACTGGGCGGTGCGCACCCGCTCGACGGCGTCGGGGTCGCTCGCGAACTCGCTCAGCTCGTCGTAGGAGTAGGCGCGGTCCGGGCGCGGCACGATCCAGGGCGCGCTGCGTTGGAAGACGGTGACGGATGCCGCCACCCCGGCCAGCTCCGGAACCAACTGCACCGCCGAGGCTCCCGTGCCCACCACGGCCACGCGCTTGCCCGCGAGTTCGAGGTCGTCTCGCCAGCGGGCCGTATGCATCATGTCGCCCGTGAACGTCTCGATGCCGGGGAGGTCGGGGATGCGCGGCTCGGTGAGTCGCCCGGCCGCGAGGATCACGGCATCGGCCGTGAGGCTCCCGCCGCTCGTCGTGACCCGCCAGACCGCCCACTCGTCGTCCCAGCGGAGGGCTGTCATCGCGGTGCCGAGACGCAGGTGGTCGCCCAGGCTTTCGCTCACGACGGCGCGGCGGAGGTAGGCGTGGATCTCGCCGCCCCGGGCGAAGACGTTCGACCAGCCAGGATTCGGCAGGAACGAGTAGCTGTAGAGGTGCGAGGGAACATCGCACGCGACGCCGGGGTAGGTGTTGTCACGCCACGTGCCGCCGACCGACTCGCCGCGCTCGATCACGACGAACGACTCCTCGCCGGAGCGGCGCAGCGCGATGGCCGCGCCGAGACCCGCGAAGCCCGCGCCGATGATGGCGACCCGCACATGGGTCATGCGAGCTTCCTGTCGGGTTCCCCGTAGGTGGTGGTGCGCTGGCGCAGGGGGCGGAAAAGCTTGCCCGTGATCCTGCGCGCGTGGTCGAGGGTCAGCTCCTGGCCGAACTCGACGCCGAACTCCGGCCGCACCCGGCCGTCGAGGAGGGTTCCGCCGAGGTCGTCGGCGCCGGCCTGAAGCATGGCGGCGGATGCCTCGAACCCGAGCCGCGTCCACGGCACCTGGATATGACGGATGTGCCCGTTCAGCAGTATGCGCGACACGGCATGTACCGCGCGATGCTCGTCGAGGCTCACCGTCGACCCGGGCAAGGGGATGGGCACGAACTCCGTGAATCCACCGGTCTCGTCCTGGATCTCGATGAGTCGTTCCAGGTGCGCGATGCGCTGCTCGGCGGTCTCGCCGTGACCATAGAACATGACGGAACTCGTGCGGAAGCCCACTCGGTGGGCCGCCGTGATGACCTCGACCCAGCGTTCGATCGGCAGGTCGGTGGGGGCGATCCGGCTACGCACGCGCTCGTCGAGGATCTTGAGGCCAGTACCGGGGATGGTGTCGACACCCGCATCGCGGAGCGCTTTGAGCGCGGCATCCAACGACAGGCCGCTGCGGGTGGCGAAGTCGTTGATGTCCGCAGGGCGGAAGGCGTGCAGGTGGATGCCCGGCGCGGCGCTCTTCACGGCCCGGGCCAACTCGAGGTATTCCCCTCCGGGCATGAGGCCCTGCACACACAGCTCGGTAGCACCGAGCTCCCAGGCGTCGCGGGCTACCGCTGCCGCGCCCTCGATGCCGTACTCGGCGAACCGCGACGAGTCGAGGTTGCGGTTGACGACGATGCTCACCGCCTCGCCCACGGTGTACCGCCGCAGGTCGTTGGCCCGTGCCACAAGCTCGTCGAGGGGCTCGTCCCGCTGGTTGAGGAGCCCGCGCAGCGGGCGTCTCGAAACCTCACCAACGTCATCACCCTGCGAGGTTTCGAGACTCATCCCACGAGTCGCTGCCAACCCTCGCTCATCCGCCATCTCCACCACCCGCGCGACAAGCCCCGCGTCGACCCACTCGTCGTTCAGGTACTCGGGATGCGCGGTCAGACGCTCGCGCAGCTCGAAGCCGAACCGCGCGGTGGACGCCGCGAGGTCCTCCAGTTGCGGCCACGGCCGCTCGGGGTTCACGTGGTCCGCGGTCAGGGGGCTCACGCCACCCCAGTCGTCCGCGCCGGCCCGCACCAGCAGTTCGAACTCGCTGGCGTCGGAGAGATTCGGTGGAACCTGGATGCGAGCATCCGCCCCCATCACGATGCGTGCGACCGCGACGGCCGCCACGTACTCCAGCAGCTCGGCGTCCGGAACGCCCTGCATCGCCGTGTGGGGCTTCGCACGGAAGTTCTGCACGATGACCTCCTGCACGTGTCCGTGCCGATCGTCCGCATCGCGCAGCGCGATGAGGGACTCCGCCCGATCACGCACGGTCTCGCCGATGCCCACGAGGATGCCCGTGGTGAACGGAACACGGGCGGCCCCGGCATCCTCGATCACCTGCAGGCGTACCGCCGGGTCCTTGTCGGGCGAGCCGTAGTGGACCTGCCCCTTCTCCGTGTACAGCCGGGTCGACGTCGTCTCGAGCATCATGCCCATCGACGGCGCGAACGGCCGCAGGTACTCGAGCTCCGCAGCGGTCATCACGCCGGGGTTGAGATGCGGCAGCAGCCCGGTCTCCTCGAGCACCGCCTGTGCCATGTGCGCGACGTAGTGGATGGTCGACTCGTAGCCGTGCTCATCGAGCCACGCCCGGGCCTCTGGCCAGCGCTCCTCCGGGCGGTCGCCGAGTGTGAACAGCGCCTCCTTGCACCCAAGAGCGGCGCCCTCGCGTGCGACCTGCAGGATCTGCTCGCGACTCATGTAGGCGGGCTTGCCGAGCTTGAGCAGCTGGCCGGGGGTGTCGACGAAGATGCAGTAGTGGCAGCGGTCACGGCACAGGGTCGTCACCGGCAGGAACACCTTGCGCGAGTACGTGATGACCCCGGGGCGACCGGCGCGAGCGAGGCCTGTGTCACGCAGGTGCGACGCGAGGTGCAGCATCCGCTCGAGGTCATCGCCGCGTGCCTGGAGGAGTGCTTCCGCGTCGTCAACGGATGCCCGGCCTCCCGCCGCGACACGCTCGAGGATCTCGTCGATCGTGGAGCGATCCGAGCGCAGCAGCGTCATCAATCCAGCGTACCCGCGGTGGCGCGAACACTGCCGGGATAACCCTGCTCCTGAAATCGCGTCATGAAACCAGCGGACGCCTCTCTCATATCTGTCATCGCATTGACACTTCACCGCACACCTCAGGGGACGACTCATGCTCACCACCACTCGCACCCGCATCGGCGCAGCCGCGTTCGGTGCCCTCACCGTCAGCGCGCTGAGCCTCGCCGCGCTGCCCACCGCCGCGGTCGCTGACGACTGCGTGCCTCTCACGCTCGACGCTCGCGTCGTTCTCGGCGGAGCCTTCGACGCTCAGACGGGACTCATGCGCGACGACCTCCGTACCGGCGCGGCGTACGGCGTGCCCGTGCTTCCGTCCACCGAGCCCTACTCGGCTCTCGGCTTCTACCTGCACGGCGGTGAGGGCGCGACCGGCGACCTCGCCACCGCTGCTGCACCCGCCGACGATGTGGTCGACTGGGTGCTCGTCGAGCTTCGTCTTCCCACCGACCCCACTCAGGTCGTCGCGACCGATGCGATCCTCGTCCAGCGTGACGGCGACCTTGCCCGGGCGGCACAGTTCTCGGTCCCGGCCGGCGACTACTACGTTGCGATCGAGCACCGCAATCACCTGGGCGTCATGACCGCCACCCCCGTCACGCTCGGCGCCACTACTCCGCTCGTCGACTTCGCCGATCCCGCCTTCGACGTGTGGGATCGCACGGATGTCTCGGGAGTCGACTATGACGGCAGCGAACGCTACATCTCGGGCGGCGTCGCATCCCTCTGGTGGGGCGACGTCGACCACAATGGCGCCGTGATCTTCCAGGGAGGCGGCAACGACACCGAGGTGCTCCAGAGCACGGTGCTGACCTCCGCTGACAACGTGCTGCAGAGCCCCAGCTACATCGACCGCCGGTATGTGGGCGGCGACGTCAATCTTGACGGCGCTGCGATCTTCCAGGGGCAGAACAACGATGCGGATTGGATCTACAACTCCGACATCCTCACGCCCATCAACACGGGAAACGATGCCGCGATCACGACGCATCTTGACCAGGTGCCCGTCGCGGTGCCCGGCCCCGACCTCTCGGGCGAGTGCGTCGTCGATGGCGTGACGCCGAGTGTGCCCACGCCGAACACCCCGGTGCTCGCGGCCACGGGCAGCTCCTCAAGCGCCTGGGTTGCACTCCTCGCCCTCGGTGCCGCTGCGCTCGGAGGGCTCGCTCTCGTGCGGTCGCGCTCGCGGGCCTAGCGACAGATAGCAGTGGCACGGTTGGTCGCCGGAAGAGGGGGCGGCCAACCGCGCTACCGCGCTCAATTGTGCGGAGTGCCCAACGTCGTGGCGGCGCACCCGACCCGGCTTCGTGCAACACCTACGGCACATTCACGCATTCGTTGTAGCAGTCGTACGTTAACGTCATGAGCCAGACAATCGATCGCACCAGCAAGGTTCCGGCGAAGGCGCCGGAGAAGCCCACGGTGGATGTCGCGGCCCTCGGCCAGCGACTCCTCGGGCGTTGGGCCGACGAGCGCCGAGCATCCCGCGAACTATCCGCCACCCCCGCGATGCAGCGCATCCCCGGCCAGACGATGGCCGAGCACCGGGAGCGCGTGCTTGAGCAGTTGCGGATCCTCGTCGAGTCCAAGGCCGTGCACAAGGCGTTCCCCAAGAACGTGGGCGGCCTCGAGGACCACGGCGGCAACATCGCCCAGTTCGAGGAGCTCCTCCTCGCCGACCCGTCACTCCAGATCAAGTCGGGCGTGCAGTGGGGCCTCTTCGGTGCGGCCGTCATGCACCTCGGCACCGAGAAGCACCACGAGAAGTGGCTCCCCGGCATCATGAGCCTCGAGATCCCCGGCGCGTTCGCGATGACCGAGACGGGTCACGGTTCGGATGTCTCGGCGGTCGGCACCACGGCCACCTACGACGAGGCGACCGGCGAGTTCGTCATCAACACTCCGTTCCGCGC
The DNA here is from genome assembly GCF_013410945.1 of Leifsonia sp. AK011. Classification (NCBI taxonomy): domain Bacteria; kingdom Bacillati; phylum Actinomycetota; class Actinomycetes; order Micrococcales; family Microbacteriaceae; genus Leifsonia; species Leifsonia sp. AK011. The sequence goes on from NZ_JACCCH010000001.1 coordinate 675,807, forward strand.
GGCCTGGAAGGACTACCTCGGCAACGCAGCCCTCCACGGCGAAGCTGCCGTGGTCTTCGCGCAGCTCATCACCAAGGGCGTGAACCACGGTGTGCACGCGTTCTACGTGCCGATCCGCGACAAGGACAAGAACTTCCTCCCCGGCATCGGTGGCGAGGATGACGGTCTGAAGGGCGGCCTCAACGGCATCGACAACGGGCGCCTGCACTTCACCGACGTGCGGGTCCCGTGCGAGAACCTGCTCAACCGCTACGGCGACGTGGCTGAGGATGGCACGTACTCCTCGCCGATCGCGAGCCCGGGCCGCCGGTTCTTCACGATGCTGGGGACCCTGGTGCAGGGTCGGGTCTCGCTCGACGGGGCTTCGGTCGTGGCATCCAAGCTGGCCATGACCATTGCGATCTCCTACGGATCGCAGCGCCGCCAGTTCACGGCGGCGAGCGATACGGAGGAGGAGGTCATCCTCGACTACCAGCGTCACCAGCGCCGCCTGCTGCCGCGCCTTGCCGAGACCTACGCGATGAGCTTCGCGCACGACGTGTTCCTCGAGAAGTTCGACGCCGTCTTCAGCGGGCGCGAGGACACCGACGAGGACCGGCAGGACCTGGAAACCCTCGCCGCGGCGCTCAAGCCGCTGTCGACCTGGGCGGCACTCGACATCCTGCAGGAGGCGCGCGAGGCCTGCGGCGGCAACGGCTTCCTCGCCGAGAACCGTCTCACCCAGCTGCGTGCCGACCTGGACATCTACGCGACCTTCGAGGGCGACAACAACGTGCTGCTGCAGCTCGTAGCCAAGCGCCTCCTCACCGACTACTCACGCAAGTTCGTTGGTGCCGATGCTGGCGCGCTCGCCCAGTACGTCGCAGGCCAGGTGGGGGATGCCACGATCAACCGCACCGGACTCCGCAAGCTCGCCCAGTCCATCGTCGACTTCGGCTCCACCGCCCGGTCGGTCGGCTACGTGCGCGACGCCGACGCGCAGCGCCAGCTGCTGACGGACCGCGTGCAGACGATGATCGCCGAGATCGCGGGACGCCTGCGCGACGCGAACAAGCTCCCCAAGATGGAGGCGGCGCAGCTGTTCAACAGCAACCAGAACGCGCTCATCGAGGCGGCGCGCGCCCACGGCGAGCTGCTGCAGTGGGAGGCGTTCACGGAGGCGGTCGAGGGGATCGAGGATGCCGACACCCGTCAGGTGCTCACGTGGCTGCGCGACCTCTTCGGTCTCGGCCTCATCGAGAAGCACGCAGCGTGGTACCTCATCCACGGGCGTATCTCGGCGCAGCGGGCGCAGGCGATCACGAGCTACATCGACGACCGACTCCTGCCGCGCCTGCGCGAGTACGCACTGCCGCTCATCGCGGCGTTCGAGCTCAGCCCCGAGCTGATCGGTGCGCCGATCGCTCTCGGCGCCGAGAAGGAGCGCCAGGATGAGGCCAGGGCCTACTACGCGCACCAGCGCGAGACGGGAACCGCCCCCATCCCCGAGAAGGCCCCGGCCAAGCCCGTCCGAGCCTGAGCAAACGGAGCCACCTCGGCTCTCGCATCCCGTGCTGTTGCGGCGGCACGTGCCTCTCCGTAGTTCCCCAAAGAGCGCGCTGATTGACAAGGTGTGCGCAATTTTGCGCGCATAACGTCAATCAGCGCGCTCTTTGGGGGTCGGACAGGAGCCGGATCAGACGGGAGCGGCGCTCGGACAGGAGCCGCGGTCAGACGGGAGTCGCGGCCCCCGGGGTGGGCGACGCGGCGCCGGGGGAGGGGTCCTCGCGGCGGGGGCGCTCGCCGTGGAGGCGGAGGGTTGCGAGGAAGCCGAGGGCGAGGAATCCCGCCGCCGAGAAGGTCGCGTAGCGGGTCGCGTCGGTGAAAGCCTCGCGGGCGTCGGTCGCGGCATCCGGCGACTTCGCCTCGAGGCCCGGAATCGCCGAGCCCGCCGAGTCGACGACGGCGTCAACGATCTGCGTGCGTACGTCGGCGGGGATGGATGCCTGATCCTCCAGCCGCGCTTGCAGGCCCGTGCCGAGTGACGTGAACAGGATGGTGCCCAGAATCGCGATGCCGAGTGCGGGGCCCACCTGCCTCGACGTCGACTGCGTGCCAGACCCCTGGCCGCTCTCGGAGATGGGCACGTCCTTGAGGATCACGCTCGTGAGCTGCGCCGTCGCGAGCCCCACGCCGAAGCCGTAGACGAACAGCCCGGGCACCACCTGCAGCCACGAGGCGCCGGTGCTGAGCGAGAGCCCCACCGCCAGCAGGCCCACGATCTCCGCGAGGATGCCCACCCTCACGATCGTGACGGGAGAGATCCGGTTGCCGAACGCCCCTGCGAAACCACTGGCCACGAACGAGCCGATCGCGAGCGCGAGGATCACGAAACCGGTCTGCAGGGCGTCGTACCCGAGCACGTTCTGCAGCCACAGCGGCAGCGAGAGGATGATGCCGAACTCACCGAGCGAGACCACGAGGGCCGCGATGTTGCCGTTGCGGAACGAGGGGATCGAGAACAGGCCGAACGCGAGCATGGTGCTGCGTCCCGCGCGCTCGCGGTGAAGTCCCCACAGCACGAAGGCCACGCCGGCCGCAATGGCGAGCGTGAACGCGAACGGGATGGGCGAGACATCCAGCGTCCAGAAGGATGGCGGGCTGTCGCTGAACCACCAGCCGTAGGTGCGACCCTCGATGAGTCCGAATACGAGCGAGCCGAACAGCACGACCGAGAGCAGCGCGCCGACGACGTCGATGCGGCGGGGTGCTCCCTCCTCGCGCGACTCCTGAACAAACGCGAAGACCCCGATCACGATGATCACGCCGAGCGGAACGTTGATGCCGAAGGCCCAGTGCCACGAGTAGTACGTGGTGAGCCAGCCGCCGAGCAGGGGCCCGACGGCCGCCATGCCGCCGATGGTCGAACCCCAGATGGCGAAGGCGATCGCGCGCTCGCGATCGCGGAAGGTGGCGTTGATGATCGACAGCGACGACGGCAGGATCATGGCGCCGCCGAGCCCCTGCAGCAGGCGTGAGCCGATGAGCAGCTCGCCGCTCGTGGAAAGGGCGGCCAGCACCGAGGCGAGGGAGAAGATCACGACACCGATGAGAAGTAGGCGCCGACGACCGAAGCGGTCGGCGAGGGTTCCGAAGACGAGCAGGAGCGCGGCAAACACGAGCGTGTAGGTCTCCTGCACCCACTGCACCCGCGTGGAGGAGATCTCCAGGTCGTCCACGATCGACGGAATCGCGACGTTGACGATTGTCGAATCGACGATGATGAGCGCAACGGCGATGCTGATGAAAACCAGTCCGAGCCAGCGGCGGCGGGACGATTGCTCGGTCATGCCCGCGAGCATACGCCCGGGCATGAGGCGGGGAGTAGGCGCGGCCCGGAGATGTCGTGTCCCCCCTTTGGGGGACTGTCCGGGCTGCGGGGTATTACCGATACTCTCGCCGTGGGGGTCCGCAACTCTCCGTCACCTTTTCCGTCTAGCAACGAAACGAGGTGCGGGATGCCGCGCGCCCACACTCCTCACTCCCGAATCGCCACCGCAACAGCACTGACCGTCTCCGCGATCCTCGCCGGGACGCTGGCCGCCTCGCCGGCCTACGCTGCAGCAACGCTGCAGCTGACGCTCACCCAGACCACGGGAACAGCCCCGTTCGACGCAACCGCCGCAGCAGGCAACGACGTCAGTGGTTCGGACGAGATCGTGCGCACCAATGACACGGTCGCGTACAAGGTGGGTATCCGCTACGAGGGCGACGAAGCCCAGACCAATCCCACGATCACCTTCACCCTCCCGCAGGGCGAAGAGCTGGTCTCGCTGCCCCCGTTCTGTCTCTCCGGGTCATCCGTCACGCCAGCAACGGTGGGCGCGCCGGTGCTCCCCCTCAGCGCGACGTCGTACCTCTCCCTTCCGCAGCAGACGGTCGTGTGTCGCGTCAATGGTGAGAGCCCCGGCACGTCTCTCGATTACACCTTCACGGCGAAGGTCCGCACCGAGGTGCCCAACGGCACCGTGCTCGGCCCGGTCTCTGCTTCTGCGGTGAGCACTCAGGTCACAACCCCGGTGGTCTCGCCTGAGGTTTCTCACAGCGTGAGTTCGGCTCCGAAATATGACCTCTCCAAGCGCAGCGCATCGACCACCGAGAACACTGGGCCGCTCTACCAGGCGACCCAGCCTTGCAGCTTTGACGTCTCCCGCACCTGCATGGCAGTGCTCTTTCCGCTCACCATCACGGCGCCGAACAACGCGAAGGGCGTTTCGCCGCTCGTAGCGACCGCGGCGAACCCGATCACCTTCACCGACGACATCTCACCCGACGCCTTCTACGGCCCTGGCACGACAAGCTCCGCAGCATGGCTGGCAGCTTCGGACCCGATGACCAAGTACGCCCCCAGGCTCACCTACTGCGACATCCTGAGAGCGAGCGGGAATCTCCTGCCCGGTACAACGGGGGGTGGGTCTACTGCCGTCAGCAACAGCGGCACGGTCACCTGCACCCAGCCCGGCGGACTCGGCACCCCGGTCAACGTCAGCATCGTCGGCGCCGATACGTCGGCCTATTCGGTTCCGACTCGGAGCTCCGACAACACGAGTGCCCTGCCGGCGGATCTCGCGTACGTTGTCTCGACCTCCTTCTACATGGAGATCCCGACCGACGCGATCCTCGATCTCGGAATCAACTCCAACAACATCTGGACTCTCAATTGGGAGAACACCTTCGGTGAGCTCTCCGGCGTGGACATCAGCGGTCAGCCCAATGTCGACCCCGTGCCCGAGAACAACAATCGCGTCGGCCAGTCGACCCTTCGCAATGCGGGCAGCTACGACAAGTTCTTCACCGGGCTGTACGGTGACCCCGCCAACACGCCCGGTTCCCAGTACAGTCTCAACATCTTCGATGGTCCGCCCGGGTCGGGGCTCGCTCACGACGGCAACACGGTGGTTCTTCCCGGGCAGACCGTCATGAGCACCCTGTACTACGTCCACTACATTCCACCGGGCTCCGGCACCACCTACTCACGCACGACATTGGTGTGTGACGCTTGGGATCCAGCGGCGTTCGCCCTCGCGCCCGGCACGTACCGCGGATTCCAGGACAAACTGAACTCCGGCGGCGACGCGGCGTTCGTGTGGGGTTTCTACTACAACGCGCAGTACCAGACGAGCCTCGCTGAGCTCGACAACCTCAGCATCCAGTACAGCTCTGGCGCCTTCGGTCCGGGAGCGGACTCGGCCTGTGACAACGGCATCTGGTACGACGACCCCGCTGCTGTACCCGGAGCCGTTCTCCAGCCGGATGGCACGTACTCAGGCGTCAACCGGGTGCGAGCCACCTTCTCCGACAAGGCGTCGCCCAACGGGGACCTCACGGCGATCGGAATCGACATCGCTCTTCGTGTGCTCGACAACTACGAGGTCGGCGATCATCTGCCCAACTACACGGCGCAGAAGCTCGTCGAGGGTGTTCTCACGCCGTCGCAGATCATCGCCTCCGACGTGGACACCACCCTCTCTGCCTACGACTTCGAAGCGAACACGGGCAAGTTCGGTGACCGCCTGATTCTCGGCGCGGCTATCGCCCGCCTCACCAAGGAGGTGCGCAACCCGAGCACCGGCGAGTTCACCGGGACTGCGGTACCGCAGTACACCGCGGGAAACACCGTCGACTACCGCCTCACGCCCACTCTGACCGCGGATGTGCCGGCCGGTACGTTCTCCGATGTGGTCGTCGAGGACTGTCTTCCGGCATACCAGCAGTTCGTATCGTCTGTACGGGGAAGCGGTGCCGCCATAACCCCTGAGGTTGTCGCGAGCAGCAGCCCGGTCGATGCCGATCTCAGCTGCGCGGAGGGCGAGACGTACATTCGCTGGAATCTCGGCTCCAACGAGATCGGCTCGGAGATCGACCCGATCATCTACACGGTTCAGCTGCTCGAGACGGTGCGGAATGGAACCTACACGAACGTGGCGCTCGTGAGCGCGGACGGCGACCCCTCCGCCGCAACGCTGCGGGACGACACGGCACAGATCCAGGTGATCGTGCCGACGGGCATCAAGATCGCGAAGTCGACGCCTCAGACGATCGTGGAACTCAACCCCACCGGGGTCACGATTCCGCGACAACTCGAGTGGAACATCGAGTTCGCCAACATCGATTCCCCCACGGATGTCTCCGACGTCGACGTGATCGACGTGCTCCCGTCCGACGGCCTCGGGGGCAGTGACTTCACGGGTACCCTGGCGCTCACGAGCGTGTCGACGACGGGCACCGGCATTCAGACCCTGTGGACATCGCGCCCGAGTGCGCAGCTCAGCGCCGATCCCCTGGATGCCTCGAACCTCGCTAGCGGCGCGACGGTCTGGTGTGACGGCACCACCGTTGTCTCCGGCAACGGCACGAGCGCCGAGTGCCCGACGTCGATCGCAGACGTCACGGGTCTGCGCTTCCTGCGCGCTGGCGACTTCGAGCCGGAGGATGCCTTCGGCGCGAACATCGTGATGGTTCCCTCGAGCAACGCCGGCGGTGATGTCTACGTCAACATCACGTCGGGTCGAGCTGACGGGGTCTCGCAGCAGGTTGGACCGGCTTCACGCGCGATCGAGATCATCGAGTCATCCATTGGTGACTTTGTCTGGGAGGACCTGAACGCGAACGGTATCCAGGACGAGGGTGAGCCCGGGATCGCCGGATTCCCCGTGAGCATCTCGGGAACGGACGTCGACGGAAACGTCGTGTCCCGCAGCACGGTCACCGACGCGAATGGGCGTTACTCGTTCCCGGGCCTGGCAAGCGGCTCCTACCGGGTCACCTTCGACCCCGAGGCGCTGGACTCGAACAGCATGTTCAGCCCGCAGGACCAGGGAACGGATGACACGGTCGACTCCGACGGTGACCCCGTCACGGGCCAGACCGGCATCATCACGCTCCTCCCTGACACCAGTGATCCCACGTGGGACCAGGGTGTGATCATCGATCGCGACGTGCAGCTGAGCGTGGCAAAGCGTCTCGTCTCCAGCACCGAGCCCGACGCGAACCGTAAGGTGACCGTGACGTACGAGATCGTCGTCGCCAATGCCGGCACCGCGTCGAGCGAATACACCCTCGAGGACGAGCTCCAGTACGGCGGCGGGATCACTGTGGATGCAGCGACTGTGAGCAACACTGGCCCGGGTGGCATCCCCACCGAAGCCGACTGGGACGGTGTCACGCAATACGAGGTCGCGGCCGATGTGCCGATCGCGGGCGAGGCGACCCATACGTATGAGGTCGTGGTCGAGGCGACACTCGCGACGACGGTGACCGAGGCGTCGGCAGACTGCGTGCTCACTTCGACCGAATCGGGCACGGGCTACCTCAACACCGCGATTCTCACTTTCGAGGACACGGTGGTGGACGACAGCGCCTGCGGCGAGCCGCCCGTGACGCCGGTGGGCCCGGTACCTCCGGCGAAGCCGCTCGCCTTCACAGGTGCGGAGGCGCCGATCCTCGGCGCGCTAGCCGGCCTCGCGCTCGTTCTCGCCGGTCTCGGTTTGTACGTCGCCCGTCGTCGTCGCCGCGAGTCCATCTAGTACCCCCGTGGGGGACGTCGCTCAGCGATGTTCCCCACGCGGGTGTTCGGCGCGGTTCAAACGCGCGCGTCGTCACCAAACGTCAGCGCGACGCAATCGATAACCTGTGGGGATGTCACGCGTCCGCTCGGTCAACATCGGTGCCCCGCAGCCCAATCCGCACAAGCAGACGCGGGCCACGGGCATCAACAAGCTTCCCCAGTCGGGTGCCGTCGAGGTGCGCGCCCCCGGACCGAAGGGCATCGGCCTCGGCAGCGGCCTGGTCGGCGACTACATCGGCGACGGTAGGCACCACGGTGGTGACGCGCAGGCCGTGTACTCGTTCACGCGCGAGGACCTCGACGCGTGGGAGGAGCGGCTGGGGCGCACCCTCACCGACGGGTTCTTCGGTGAGAACCTCACGACCGAGGGCTACGACGTCAACGAGGCGCGGCTGGGCGAGATCTGGCAGATCGGCGACGCGGTCCAGCTGAAGGTCACGAGTCCGCGGTTGCCGTGCTCGACGTTCCGCGGGTGGGTGGACGAGAAAGGTTGGCTGCGGACGTTCACCCTTGCGGCCCGGCCGGGGGCCTACCTGAGTGTGGTGCAGCCCGGGTTTATCCGGTCGGGCGATGAGCTCAGCGTCATCCATCGCCCGGACCACGATGTGACGATCTCGCTGGTCTACCGCGCCCTCACGACCGAGCGCGAGTTGCTGCCGGGCCTGCTCGCCGCGGGCGACGACCTCGACGACGAGACCCGCGAGGCGATCGAGGAGAACGCCAAGTTCGACGCCGGGTAGCGCAGGTCAGGCAGCGCGGGATGCCCGCACTCGGAGCGCCGCGGTCACCGCGAGCACCACGACCACACCCACGATCGCCGCTACCCCCGTCACCACCGAGGCCGGCTCGCCGACGAGGCGCCCGACGGCGAGCCAGGACAGCCCCCACGCGAGCGTGAGCGACTGCGAGAAGCGTCCGCGGCTGACGAGCGCGAGCAGCACACCCGCGGCGACGGCCACCACGATCACCGTGACCGACCACACCTCCGGGGGCAGGCCGAACCCGGTGAAGCCGATCGCCACGAGCCACGCCGTGATGTTGGCGGCGGTCGCGACGCAGACCCAGCCGAGATACAGGCCGATCGGCACATCCGTCAGCGCCGCGTCGAGGGCACCGGCCGGCGGGTACTGCACCGCCTGCCGGAACGTCTGGATCAGCACCGCCAGCAGCACGACGATGATGGGCACACTCAGCCCCAGCAGGTCGTACTGGATGCTGAGGATCCACAGCCCGTTGAGCACGAGGGATGCCGCGACCCAGTACCCGAGCCGCCGATGCCGCTCAGCGGAAGCCTGCCGCGGGAGCGCTTGCCACACGGCGTAGGCGAGCAGACCTAGGTAGATGACGGACCACACTGAGAATGCGGGCGTGGCCGGCGCGATGAGGGTTGCATCGGCCGCGAGCGCCCCGCCCGCGGCATCCTGGATCGGGGTTCCACCCGCGGCGCCGGAGCCGACGAAGGACGCGATGACGGCGAACACGGCGGTCGAGATGACGACGAACTGACGGAGCACATCCTTGGGCTGGCGCATACTGCCAGCGTACGCCGGGCCGGGTACCGTGGTGCCATGACGTTCAACGACAACGCGAAGATCGACACGAGCCGCGTCAGTCGGCGCGGCCGCACCACGGGTATCGCCGTGGGTGGCGGTGGCGCACTCCTCGTTGTCGGTCTGTTCCTGTTGTCGCAGTTCCTGGGCGTCGACCTGACGGGTCTCGCCGGGGGCACCGGCCAGGACCAGGGGCCGGCCGAGAGCATCGGCGAGTGCACGGGTGCCGATGCCAACGCCGACCTTGACTGCCGCATTGCGGGCGCGGCCGACTCCCTCGACACCTACTGGTCGGAGGAGCTTCCCACCTTCGGCGTGGACTACCGCACCACGAACATCGAGCTCTTCACCGGCCAGGTGAGCACGGCCTGCGGCGGTGCCACGAGCGCGGTCGGCCCGTTCTACTGCCCGCCAGACGAGACCATCTATATCGACACGAGTTTCTACGACGAGCTGCAGTCGCGCTTCGGGTCGTCCGGCGGCCCGCTAGCCCAGATGTATGTCGTCGCCCACGAGTGGGGTCACCACATCCAGAACATCACGGGCATCATGAACGGTCTCGACACGAGCGACACCGGCCCGACGTCCGATGCGGTGCGACTCGAATTGCAGGCCGACTGCTTCGCCGGCGCATGGGTGGGTGCGGCTCCCGAGATCCGCGACGACCAGGGCGTCGCCTTCCTGGAGCCCGTGACCGACCAGGAGATCGCGGATGCCCTGAGCGCTGCATCCGCCGTGGGGGACGACCGCATCCAGGAGTCGACCTCCGGCCAGGTCAACCCCGAGGCCTGGACTCACGGTTCGAGCGAGATGCGCCAGCGCTGGTTCACCGCGGGGCTCGAGGGCGGGCCGAACGCGTGCAACACCTTCGACGCGAACGTCTCGCTGTAGCGCGATGACCGACGAGAAGCTGAGCGACGAGCCCCAGGGCAAGACCGACCTCAAGGGCGAACCCATTCTCGAAGCCCTGCGTGAGGTTCTCGCCGAGGCCCGGGAGCTCGACGGCGGAGAGGTCGCCTCGTACATTCCCCAGCTCTCGTCGGCGGATCCCAGCCAGGTCGGTCTCGCTCTCGTCGGCGTCTACGGTCGCACCTTCGAGGCTGGCGACTCGCGCGTGCCGTTCACGATCCAGTCCGTGTCCAAGCCGTTCGTCTATGCGCTCGCGCTCGAGAAGCTCGGCATCGAGTCCGTCATGGAGAGGGTGGGGGTCGAGCCGAGCGGCGAGCCGTTCAATGCGATCAGCCTCGACGCCGACAGCGGGCGGCCGATGAACCCGATGATCAACGCGGGAGCCATCGTCGTGGCATCCCTCGTCTCGGACGACGAGATCCTCGAGGGTCTCGGGGCGTTCGCGGGGCACCCGCTCGAGGTGGATGACGCGGTGCTCCAGTCCGAGCTCGAGACGGGTCATCGCAACCGAGCGCTCGCCCACCTCGCCCTTGCCGCCGGCGTGCTCGGTTCCACGGTCGACGAGGCGACGGAGCGCTACTTCCGTCAGTGCTCCCTCATCGTCACGGCCCTGGATGTCGCGACGATGGCGGCCACGCTCGCCAACGCCGGCCGCAACCCGCTGACCGACGAGCAGGTGGTGAGCGAGACGGTCGCCCGGTGGACCTGCGCGGTCATGGCCTCCTGCGGCATGTACGACGCGTCGGGGGACTGGCTTGCGCGCGTCGGGCTGCCGGCCAAGAGCGGTGTCGGCGGCGGGATCGTCGCTGTCGACCCTGGGGTCTTCGGCGTCGGCACGTTCAGTGCCCCGCTCGATGCCCAGGGCAACAGCGTGCGCGGGCGGGCGATGCTCACGTCGCTCTCGCGGAGTTACGGCCTACACGCGTTCGCGCATCCGACCGTCAAGTTCCAGCCGCCGGAGTAGACGAGGCACCCACCACGAGTCCGTGGACGTAGGTGAGTTTCTCCACGACCGGGGGCTCGAGCGTGAACGGGTACAGGTCGCGGTGGCCCATCGCGCGGTTGACGCGGTTGAACATGAGTGAGAGCCAGTGCCAGTCGTCGAGCATCCGCTCGATCCCGGCCTCGCGATAGTCGGTGAGGGGAACCACGTCGTGCTCGACGATCCCGGGCACCCGGCTCGCGTCCAGCACCACCCCTGCTGCAGCCGCTGTCGCGAGCGTTCCCGTGATGTGCAGGTAGTGCGCGAAGGTCTCCGCGAAGTCCTCCCACGGGTGCATGGTGGCGTACTCCGAGATGAAGGATGCCTCCCACCCCGCTGGCGCACCCTGCGCGTAGTGGCGGCTTATCGCATCCTGGTAGCTGGCTCGCTCGTCGCCGAAGAGCGCGCGGCATCCATCCCAGGCGGCCTCATCGCGCAGCAGCACCTGCTGGTAGTAGTGGCCCACCTCGTGGCGCAGGTGCCCGAGCATCGTGCGGTACGGCTCGCCCAGTCGCACCCGCAGTGTCTCGCGGTAGTCATCAACGGTCTCGGCGAGGTCGAGCGTGATGATGCCGTTGGCGTGGCCGATCATGACGCGAGTGCCGCTGAAGCTCGAGAGCAGGTCGAACCCGAGGCCGCCCTCCTGCTCGTAGAACGGGGTGATCGGCAGCTCGAGCTCGGCGAGCTGCACGAGGAGTCGACGCTTCGCGATGCCCGTGTCGCGGAGCTTCTCCCACGCGATCGTGTCGTCCCGCGGAGGCAGGGTGCGGCTGAGGCGACAGGAGAAGCAGCGGGCGGCATCCTCGCTGTCGGCGACGAGCCAGTTGCATCCCCAGTCCCGGTTCGCGCAGTGACGCCACGTCTCGTCGCCCTCGGTGGCGACGCCGTCCATCGTCTGCAGGAAGCTCAGCGACGAGAAGCGGTAGCCGAGAGTGGCTCCACAGTGCTCGCATTCGTGCCAATCGAGAAAGGCGAAGCTCGCGCAGTTCGGGCATCGGGGGGTCACGGTGTGCAGTCTAGGGCCAGCCGATACGCCCCAGCCCGCAGCCGTGTCAACCCCTCGTCGCGAGAGCAGTCGCGGTCGTACCGTGGCGTTATGGACAACTCAGACAGCACGCGCGGTATCGATCCTGATCTTCAGCCGGCTGACGACTCGGCGAACAGCAAGCCGGAGGAGGACACCGCCTCGGGCGGGGCTCCCGAGGAGCCGGACACCGACCCGGAGGTCTACGGCACATCCCCGAAGGACGCCTGACCCCGGTCCCCACGATCCACGATGCCCCGCGTCCCAGCCGACGCGGGGCATCGTGCTGTCAGCTGTCGCGCAGCGCCTCGATGAGGTCGGCCTTGCGCAGGCGCGAGTATCCGGATATGCCGATCTCGCGGGCGCGGCTCTTGAGTTCCTCGACCGTCCAGTCGTCGTAGTCGCCAGCCTTCCCGCCGCGTCGGCCTACCGTCGATCGGCCATCGCGGGCGGCCGCATTGGAGATGCGTGCGGCCTTCTGTGCAGAGTTGCCCTCGTCGCGGAGCTTCTCGTAGAGCTCCGGATCCTTGAGCGAGGGGTTGGGGTTCGACCGTGGCATGGTGTGCTCCTTCCTTGTGCGGTCCTTCCTAGAACGGCCGTCCGCCGGTCACGGGGATAACGCCCCCGGACATGTACGAGCCGTCGTCCGATGCGAGCAGCACATAGGCCGGGGCCAGCTCGGCCGGCTGCCCGGGGCGACCGAGCGGGGTTTCCTGCCCGAACTCCGCGACCTTGTCCGGCCAGTCGGTCGCCGGGATGAGCGGCGTCCAGATCGGGCCGGGAGCCACCGCATTCACGCGGATGCCACGGGGCCCGAGCTCCTCGGCCATCGCCTTCACGAACGCGACCTGCGCAGCCTTCGTCATCGCGTAGTCGATGAGGCCGGCCGACGGTTCGGCCGCCTGGATCGAACTCGTGACGATGATGCTCGAGCCCGCGTCGAGGTGGGGGAGCGAGTACTTCGCGAGCCACAGCAAGCCGTAGAGGTTGGTCTCGAAGACCCGCTGAAACTCCGCCGTCTCGAGGGTCTCCAAGGAATCGCGGCTCTTCTGGTACGCCGCGTTCGGCACGAGGATGTCGATTCCCCCGAGCTCCGCGACGGTCAGCTCCACCGCTCGGCGACAGAACTCCTCGTCGCGTACGTCGCCGGGGATGAGCAGCGCTCGCCGCCCGGCCTCGGTGATCAGGGTGGCTGTGGATGCGGCATCCTCTTCTTCCTCGGGAAGGTGCACGATCGCGACATCCGCTCCCTCCCGCGCGAAGGCGATCGCGACGGCCCGGCCGATGCCGGAGTCGCCGCCCGTGATGAGTGCCCGCCGCCCGTGGAGCTTGCCAGCTCCCACGTAGCTCGATTCGCCGTGGTCGGGTGTGGGTGTGGTCTCGCTCGTGAGTCCCGGCTGGCTCATGGGTGTTCCGTCGAAGCCGTCGGAGGGGTGTTCGGATCGGGGGTCGGTCGCGGACATCGTTCTCTCCTGTCGTTGTCGTGCGGTGGTCAAGCGGACGGGCGGGTCGGCAGGTACGGATGCTCCTTCAGTACCCCTGCGAGGTGGGTCGCATTCGTTGCCGCGAGCAGGGTGGCGTTCGCCACCTCCTCTGGTGTCTCCTCGAGGTCCCGGTAGTCGGTGGTCTGCATGGCGCGGCCCACCCAGTAGGTGGCCCCCTGCGACGGGATTGTGAAGCCGACATCCGAGAGTCCCTGAGAGATGTCCGCCACGGCCTTGTGAGCGCCGTCCTCGTTGCCGACGACGGCAACGACAGCCACCTTGCCGGCGAGGATGGCACGACCCTCGTCGTCGAAGGTGGAGAGTTCGGCATCCAATCGTTCGAGCACGCGCTGTGCCTCGCTCGCCGCGTGCCCCATCCAGATCGGCGTGGCGACGACGAGGATGTCGGCGTCGAGGATGAGCGAGCGGATGCGCGGCCAGCCATCCCCGTCGCCCTCGTTTGCGGTGACGCCCGGGGCGATGCCCGCATCCACCGTTCGCACCGACGAGCCGCTCACTCCGAGCGACTCGAAGGTCTCGAGCAGCTGGTCAGTGAGCAGTTGGGTACTCGACGGTTCGGGCGACGCCTTGAGTGTGCAGACGAGGGCAACAACGGACAGATCTCGGTTCACCATGCTTCGACGCTACGGACGTTCGTGCCAGCCCACGAGGGGTTGACAGTGCGGGCGAATGCCGCAATCCGGCGCCGATGTAGCGGACTGCCGGTATCGGTGTCAAGCCATTTACAGGGCCTCACGTTCAGGGTCAACTGGACACAAGCACCCCCCATCGGGGGTACCGCAGAGGGGACTCAGACATGACCATCACGCACGCCCGCCCGATCACCTCGGCACCGGAGCCCGTCGTCTCCCCCCTCCGCGATGGCGTCTACCAGGTCTTGTTCGAAGGACAGGTGCTCGGTTTTGTCGAGCCCGTCGGTCCGGTGTTTGTGGCGCTCATGGGCCGTACGGCTCACGTGGCGTGCGAGGTGGGCCAGTCGCTCTCGTGGGAGACGAGCGTTCGAATGATCCTGACCGCTTCGCGCACACCGCGCAGCGCATCACAGACCGTGGCTTGACATGCGTGAAAGCCCGACTCGGGTAACAATGTGATCATGGGCACCCTCACTTACGACTCCACGCTCGCGGCGGACTTCGACGACCGCACGCTGGCGCACCTCCAGATCGTCATCGGCGCGAAGTTGCGCCGCAACGAGGCCTTCTTCTTCAGCTGGAAGGATGACTCGGCCATAGGGGACGGGCGCTCCGTGATCTGGCTGCACCCCTCGATCCCCATCGCGTTCAAGTTCTTCGGAAGCCGACCCCCCTCGCTCAACCGCGAGTGGGTGGACGAGATGCTTCTCATGGCCAACACTCCGGCGGGCCTCCAGATCACGGCGGAGCCGTCGTCGCTTGCCGCGAACGGAGAGTCCGCATGATGCGCACGACGATCCTGTACGACGGAGCAGAGTACGTCGTGGCGAAGACGGCCGCAGAGGTGCGGGCAAACCTCGACGAGATCCTCGCCACGGGCAAGCCCGGGTGGATCGTGGTGAACCACGGTCGGGGCAAGCTGCAGCAGGCCGAGATTCTCGTGTCCTCCGGCATCCCGATCAGCCTCATCGACACGAGCGATTCCGACTGAACCCACTGACCACGCCCGCCAACGGTGCCGCGGGCACAACAAAGGGCGGTGAGCCGAAGCTCACCGCCCTTTGTTTCAGCTACTCGAGCTGATCAGCCTCACTGGGCTGAGTGGTCACTTAGGCGCGACGTGAACCGCGCGTCACCAGGCCGTAGATCAGCAGCACAACGATGGCGCCACCGATGGCAAGAAGCCACGTGGTGATGTCGAAGAAGCCCTCGAGGCCAACGCCGAAGATGGCGCTACCGAGGAATCCGCCCAACAGGGCTCCGACGATGCCGAGGATGAGGGTGATGACCCATCCGCCGCCCTGTGAACCGGGCAGGATCGCCTTCGCGATCGCCCCTGCTGCCAGCCCCAAAATAATCCAGGCGATGATGCCCATGACGACCTCCCAGTCGATCATCTCTTGCTGTTCCGGGTCTCGGAACCTCAACTACTGAACCACCCTCTGCCCCCCGGACGGGAGGGGTTGTGTCTTGTGGTGGGGGCTGGTAGAGGGCCTTTCACGATCGCAGGAGGGCCAGGAGCGCCGTCATGCTCTTCGAGCCGCCCACTGTCTGGCCCTGCTGGAACTTCTCGAAGACGAGCGGATGGATGTAACTGGCCTTCGCCACGGTCGTCGTGTTGCCGAGCATCCCCGCCGCGGCCTCCACGGAGGCACGGATCGCGGCCTGGACCTCCCGCTCGCTCTCCGGTGTCACGGCGGGCAGTGTCGCTGCCGCAATGGCCGTGGCGTGGAGCGTGCGGAAGTCCTTCGCGCTGAACTGCTCGCCAGCACACAGTCGCACGTAGGTGTTCACGTCGGAGGTGTGCAGCGGGCGTCGGCGACGGCCATCGGCCCAGGCGAGGAGTCGACTTGCCGGGGCGCGCCCCTCGACGAGTTGGCCGACGGCGGTCGCGAGGTCGGCGTTCCTCACCGTGATCGAGGCGAGCTGTTTGCTCTTGGCCCTGAACGCGAAGCCCACGGTCGAGCCGTCGACCGTGGCGTGCCGACGCAGGAGCGTGCACAGCCCGCGGGAGCCGTAGACGGTCGCGTACTCCTCGCCGCCGATGCGCATGGCGGTCACGTCGAGTATCCGGAACGCGGTGGCGAGCACGCGGGCGTGAGAGAGCGGCGGCTCCGCGAAGTCCCGCGCCGCGCGGCGCCGGGCGCTCGGGAGAGCCTCGGCGAGATCGAGAGCGCGCTCGAACTTTGCCTCGTCCTGCGCTTCGCGCCAGGCCGGGTGGTAGATGTACTGGCGTCGGCCCGCCTCATCCAGACCGACCGCGAGGATGTGCGCGGACCTGCTCGGGGCGATCCAGACGTCGGTCCAGGCCGGTGGGATGGCGAGGGCATCCAGTCGCTTCCTGACGGCGTCGGCAACGCTCGCACCCGTCGGGTCCCGGTAGTCGAACGAGGTGCCGCGACGGACGCGGCTGATACCCGGCGCCTCGTAGGGCCTGGCTTGGCTGAGTCTCACGCTCTCGAATGTAGGTCGGGTCGCGCGGCGCGTCAGGGGGTTGACGTGGTGGCAACTGTGGGTTGAGTAGCCGCGGGCGAAGCCCCGGCGTTATCGAAACCAAGCCAACGTGATCGATGCTGCGCGTTGGTGAGGTTTCGATAACGGCCGCTTCGCGGGCCTACTCAACCAGCAGGCGGATCTACCCCCAGAAGCCTTCGTGCACCTCGGCCGCCTCGCGCTCCAGCGCGGGCCCCGCCACGACGACGGTGCCGCCACCCGCCGCGAACACGTCGCGACTCGGCAGGTCCAGCGTCGGCTCGTCCGAGACGACGGCGACGATCTCGATGAGCGCCTGTTCGGGCAGGGCGTAGACCATGCGACCGATTCCGGCCCAGTAGATGGCACCAGCGCACATCGCGCAGGGCTCCGTGCTCGTGTACAGGGTGCTGGTGCGCAGCTCCGTGGCATCCAACACCGCCGCCGCCAGACGGACGAGGTTGGTCTCGGCGTGACCCGTGGGGTCCCGCTCGGTGACGACGCTGTTCAGGCCGCGGATGACACGCCCATGCGCTGTGACAAGCACGGCTCCGAACGGGTGATTGCCGCCCTGCCGGGCCTCCCACGCTGCGGCGATGGCCTCGCGGAGGTGACCCTCGTCGACCGTGGAGACCGCGGTCGGGTCATCCGCCGTCAACTGCGGTGCTTGGCCGCGAGCTCGCTGAACTGCTTCTCCAGCTCATGCGCCTTCTCGTCGTCGCGACCGGGGCCAGCGGCGACGTTTCCCGCCTGGGTCGCCAGGGCCTCGAGTCGTGCGTAGTGCTCTGTGTCGCCCTGCCCGTCGTGCTTGAGCTGCTCGAGGATGGCGCGGTGCTTCTTGGAGATCGACATGGGTCGATCGTGGCACAGATCAGACTCCCGGGACAGAGAGAAGGTGCCCTACTCGTGGGTGTCGCGCGGGATCGGTTCGGGCGTGGTGAAACCGTCGGGACCCAGCATGGTGGGGGTCGCGTCCGAGTCCGGATCCGCGGCACTCTTCGACGTCGGTGTGGAGAGTCCGTTGCCGGGTGAGGTGTTGTTCGTGTCCATGTCACCACGCTAGGTCGGGGGCTCCCCGGGCCGCGAGGGGTTGACGCCGCCCCGCGAGATGAGTGTCAACCCCTCGACCCCGGGGTCGACCTCGCGTAGCGTCGACGACGTGGACACCCCGGAGCCCAGCCCTCACGCCGACGAGATGACGGACGACGACAAGCGCACCGACCAACTCACGCGTGCTCCGAAGTCGGACCCGGAGGATGCGGCTCCCCGCATCACCACGACCCAGCTCGGCGGGGTCACCCGGATCGACGTTGCCGACACCGCCGCGGTGCGACCGGGCAATCCCGACAAGCAGCACGGATCGTGACGCACGAGGTCGATGCGATCGTCGTCGGCGCGGGCCCGAACGGCCTCGCGTCCGCGGTGACGCTCGCGCGAGCTGGACTCTCCGTCACGGTCTACGAGCGCGCTGCGACGATCGGCGGGGGTTCCCGCACCCAGGAACTCACCCTTCCCGGGTTCCACCACGACGTCTGCTCCGCCGTTCACCCACTCGCCCTCGCCAGCGGATTCTTCCGCCGTTTCGAGCTCGCCAAGCGCATCGATCTCGTGGTCCCTGAGCTCTCCTACGGTCACCCGCTCGACGGGGGACGGGCGGGCCTCGCGTGGCGCGACCTCGACCGTACCGTCGAGGAGTTGGGGCGCGATGGTGCGTCCTACCGGAGGCTCATGGGTCCCCTCGTCGCGGATGCCGACAGGGTGGCGCAGTTCACGGGGTCAGCGTTGGTGCAGGTGCCGCGGCATCCGATGACGGCACTGCGGTTCGGGTGGAAGGCGCTCGAGCAGGGCTCCATCGACTGGAACACCCGCTTCCGCGAGGACCTCGCACCCGCGATGCTCACGGGTGTCGGCGCGCATGCGATCCGGCCGATGCCGAGCCTCGCGACGGCTGCGGCGTCCCTCTCCCTCGGGGCGTACGCGCACGCCCGCGGCTGGCCAGTGCCGGTCGGCGGGAGCCAGGCCATCACGGATGCACTCGCCGACGATCTTCGAGCGCACGGTGGCACGATCATCACCGACACCGAGGTGGGTTCGCTCGACGAGCTGCCTCCCGCCAAGGCCGTGCTCCTGGACGTCAGCCCGGCCTCGCTCCTGGCCATCGCGGGCGACCGGCTGCCCGCGTCCTATGCGCGTCGACTTGAGCGCTTCCGGTACGGGAATGCCGCGGCGAAGGTCGACTTCGCGCTCTCGGGGCCGGTTCCCTGGGCCAACCCCGACCTTGCCAACGCCGGCACGGTTCACGTCGGCGGTACGCGCGCCGAGATCGCCCGCGCCGAGCACGAGGTGGCTGAGGGTCGGCACAGCACCGATCCCTACGTCCTCGTCGCCCAGCCCTCCGTCGGTGACCCCACTCGCGCGCCCGAGGGAAAGCACGTGCTCTGGGCGTACACGCACGTGCCCGCTGGCTCCACGGTCGACCAGACCGAGGCCGTGACACGGCAGATCGAGAGATTCGCCCCGGGCTTCCGCGATGTCGTGATCGCGTCGGCGAGCAGGACCGCCGTCGATCTCGAGCACGAGAATCCCAACTACGTGGGGGGCGACATTGCGGGGGGAGCGGCGAGCTTCGCGCAACTGATTGCCCGCCCCATCCTCTCGACCGACCCGTGGCGCACCCCCGCCGAGGGCATCTACCTCTGTTCATCGTCCACGCCTCCCGGCCCCGGAGTCCATGGGCTCGCCGGCTACTACGCGGCGCGCAGTGCCCTTCGCGCCACGTTCGGCATCACGGCAGCTCCGCCCCTGGGCCTGGGAAGGTAGACGATGTCCGTCACTGTGCACGAGATGAACTGCGACCCCGAGGATGTCTTCGCGGTGCTCGCCGACGGTTGGGTGTTCCCGACGTGGGTGGTCGGTGCCTCGAGGATGAGGGATGTCGACGACGCCTGGCCCACGGAGGGCAGCAAGCTCCACCACTCCTTCGGCGTCTGGCCGCTGGTCATCAACGACGAGACGACCGTGCACGAGTGGGACCCGCCTCACCGGATGGTCATTCGCCCGGCCGGCTGGCCGCTCGGCGAAGCACTCGTGACGATCGAGGCAAAGCCCCGAGGTGGCGGCTGCGTCGTGCGGATGACCGAAACGGCCGTGCGCGGCCCGAGCACACTCATCCCGAGACCGGTGCTCAACGGGATGCTCCGCGTGCGCAACATCGAGACGCTCCGCAGACTCGGATACGTCGCCGAGGGCGGCAAGACGAAGCGCGAGCGCGAAGGGGAGTAGGCCCCGCACCGCTGAATCCGGGCACAAAAAAAGGCGGGACATAACTCCTGCCATACCCAAAATATAGCCCAGCAGGGGGCTTGCGGCAAGGCCCCCTCCGTGGCGCACACTGGTCGGCCCAACCCGGATTCGACGAGTGGAGTCACCCTGTCTGCACGCCCAACACCCAGTGCCTTCGACCTTCCCGAGCGCCTCGCTGCCAAGAACACGCCAGCCCTCATCGCGGCGGACGAGCGGCACTTCGCCGAGATCGCCCGCAACCTCGACCGCATGACAGCGGAGCTCGCCGCGCGCCTGGACGAACTGCGCCTCGTGCGCGGCGACTCCGGCCGTGAGGTGGCGGAGCGGGATGACGAGATCCGCCGTCTCTCGTCACGCCTCCGCGCCATCGGCCGTTACGGCATCGACCTCTGCCTCGGTCGTATGGTGCCGGCCGGTTCGAGCGAGCCGATCTACATCGGCCGTTTCGGACTCACCGACGAGACGGGCAAGCGCCTGCTCATCGACTGGCGCTCGCCGGCTGCTGAGCCGTTCTTCGGTGCCACGCACGCGCACCCCGACGGTCTCGCGAGTCGTCGCCGCTACCGCTGGACCCTCGGCCGCATCACCGACTACTGGGACGAGGTCTTCGAGGAGGGGGCGATCGACACGAGCGCATCGCTCGATGACCAGTCGGCTTTCGTCGCGAGCCTCGGCGCGAGTCGGTCACCCCGGATGCGGGACGTGCTGTCCACGATTCAGGCCGACCAGGATGCCATCATCCGCGCCGATTCCCGTGGAGCACTCGTCGTGGACGGTGGCCCCGGCACCGGCAAGACGGTCGTCGCCCTCCACCGCACTGCATACCTCCTCTACTCTGACGCCAGGGTGAGCGCGGGCGGCGTGCTCTTCGTCGGGCCGAGTACCGCCTACCTCGCCTACGTGGAGGACGTACTGCCGAGCCTCGGCGAGGACAGCGTCCAGGTCTGCACCCTGAGGGAGCTCGTCGCAGAGGGTGGGGCCGCAGTGGCCGAGACGGATGCTGCCGTGGCATCCCTCAAGTCATCCGCTCGGCTCGTCTCGGCGGTGGATGCCGCCGTCGATCTCGCCGAGCGGGCTCCTCGCGCGGCAACGATCGTGGAGACCCCGTGGGCTGATGTCCGGATCGAGCCGGCCGACTGGCAGGAGGCCTTCGCCGCCGTCGAGCCCGGCACACCGCACAACCAGGCCCGCGAGCAGGTCTGGCAGGCGCTCGTGGAGATCGTCGCGGACCGGCTCGGGCTCGAACAGGAGGAGGGGCCCGACGAGTTCGATGCCTACGGTCTGACGCGTCAGGCGTCGGGCGGGCTCGGTCGCTTGCTGGCCGCTGATGAGCAGGTCGCCGCCGCCCTCTCGCGAGCATGGCCGCTCCTCGGGGCGACCGATCTCATTGCCGGGTTCTGGTCGTCCCCGGAGTTGCTCCGCAGGGTCGCACCGTGGCTGGACCAGGAGGATGTCGCGAAGCTCCAGCGGCGCACGCCGCAGGCCTGGACCCTCTCCGACCTGCCCCTCCTGGATGCGGCGCAGCGCAGGCTCGGCGACCCCGATGCCGCCGTGCGGGCTCGCCGCCGGGAGGCCGAGGCCGCCGCCGAGCGCGCGCGGCGTGCTGAGGTCACGGCCGACCTGATCGCGAGCGACGACTCCGAGATGCGCGTGATGTCGATGCTCCGAGGACAGGACCTGAGGGCAGCGCTCGAGGAAGAGGCGGAGGCGCTGCGCGTCGCCCCGGACGCCCTCGCCGGGCCCTTCGCTCACATCGTCGTCGACGAGGCCCAGGAGCTCACCGACGCGGAATGGCAGATGCTGCTGGCCCGATGTCCCTCGCGCAGTTTCACCATCGTGGGCGACAGGGCGCAGGCACGGCGGGGGTTCCGCGAGTCGTGGAATGAACGGCTGGAGCGCGTCGGGTTCGGGCGGGTGGCCGTGGCATCCCTCGGGGTCAACTATCGGACGCCCGCCGAGGTGATGGCGGTGGCGGAGCCGGTAATTCGAGCTGCGCTGCCGGACGCGAACGTGCCGGTCTCGATCCGCGAGAACGGTGTGCCCGTGATGCGCGCGGATGCCGCGGAGCTCGAGTCCCTCGTCGAGACTTGGCTGCTCGGGCATCCCGAGGGCATCGCCTGCGTTATCGCGGGGGCCGGATTCGACGCCGCACCGTTCGACCGATTCGATCGCGTCCGCGTGCTCACCCCCGAACTCTCGAAGGGGCTCGAGTTCGACCTCGTCCTCCTCGTCGAGCCGGAGTCGTTCGGCGACGGTATCGCTGGCGCCGTGGACCGGTACGTGGCGATGACGCGCGCAACGCAGCAACTCGTGCTGGTGACCGCGTGACGCGGACGCGATCCCTAGACGGATGCCTCGAGCAACACCGGGTACACCTCCGCTGGTTGCTCCTCCTGGGGCACCACGGCCACGGGCACCGGCGAGTTCGAGATCACGTCGTAGCTGACGGATCCGAGGAGCAGGTCAGCGAACGCGCCCAGCCCGCGCGAGCCCACCACCACGAGGGAGGCGGCGCCCGCGAGGCTCCGGATCGCGTCGGCGGCCGGGCCAGCAGCGAGGGACTCGGTCACCTCGATGCTCGGGTGTCGCGCTCGCACCCCTTCGGCGGCATCCGCCAGGAGTGTGCGATGCGTATCGATGCGCTCGCCGACCGTGACCGCTGAGACGGCGGCGCTCGTGGTGATCTCGGGCGGGCTGTTCCAGGCGTGGACGATGTCGAGGCGCTCCTGGAGTCTGGCCGCCTCGCGTGCGGCGAAGTCGAGAGCGCGTGCCGCAGTCGGGTCGTCGGCCCAGCCGACTTCGACAGTGCCCGTGGTCGGGCGCCACCCGGCGGGCACGACGATCGTTGTGCAGCGGGACCGACCTGCGACCTGGAGCGCGAGGGTGCTGTGCAGCACGCCGGCTCGCATGGTCGTGTGGTTGGTGCCGATGACGAGGAGGTCGGCGTGATGCGAGGCGAGGATGAGTTCGTGGGGTGGTGTTCCGCGGCGCAGCACGGTCGTCACGGGCGTTCCCGGGAGCTGCGCTGTGACCACGGCGCGAGTCAGTTCGAGGAGGGCCTCCGCGGACTGGCGAGCCGTGTCATCCCGCGGGCCGACGACCGTCGTGATCTCCAGCCGGATGTCGCCCTGCCCGGCCCTCTGGATCGCCCAGTCGATCGCGGCAGCACTCGCTGCTCCTCCGTCGGTGGCGACGATGACTTTCTCGACCATGGTGCGCTCCTCTGTCCGCAACCTACGATGCCCACCGCGGCCGCGGGCGGACAGGGGCTAAGGTCCCGGGGCGCTGCGGCCGGGAAAGGGCCGAACGGGCGAGGCTGTCAACCCCTCCCCGCTTTCGGCGGGCACACGTAACGTCGCAGTACTACTGAGCCACAGAGATGGAGGACGCCATGCGCGCCAAGGGTTTGCTGTTGATCGGTGCTGTTGCGGGGCTCGTCTTCGCCGCCACACCGCAGGGTCGCCGAGCGATCGAGAACGCCAAGGTCAAGCTCGCGGGTGTCTGGGCGAGCCCGGACGTTCAGCGCACGGTCGCGAACGTCGAAGGTCAGGTGCGCAAGGTGCCCGGTGTCGGCGACAACATCGCTGATGCCATCAAGGGCGCTGGCTCGCGATGACCTTCCAGGACCAGCCGGTCGAGGATGGCAGCACCGAGGCCACGGACAACGACAAGCTCGAGGGCATTGTCGAGCAGACCAAACAGGATGTCGCGGTCGGCTCGATCCCCGGAGGTGACATGCGCGACGTGCTTCTCACGCGAATCTCGGATGCCGGCCTTACTGTCGATGACAAGACCCTCGCGCGCCTGCTCGAGTCGAGCGAGGGCTGACTCGCTGCACGTTCGAGCGATTGCTCAGAACGTGAGTTATGCTCTGAGTAAGCTCGTCGAGAGGATTCGCCATTTCCACGTTCGACCCTCCCGCCGAGGATTCCCCGCGGCCGCAGGCCGACTCGGGTGACCCCGCGGTTCCTGCTGCTCCCGCTCCGGCCACTCCTCCTGCCGCTCCGCGTCCGGAGTCGACCGGTGCACCGAGCCTCCCGGTAGCGCCTCCGCCCGCCATACAGGTGCCACCGCCTGCGCCGCGAATCGAATCGGCGCCCGCAGAGGCCGTGCCTGACGAGACTGTTCCTCCGGCCCAGCCAGTGTCGCCCGCTGCTCCTCTCGAACCCTTCGTCTCGCCGTACCAGCAGGCCACGTACCCGCAGCCGGGACTTGCCGCTCCGGTGCCCGTGCAGGCTCCGGCCCCCGGTGCCGCAGGGCTCGAGTACGTGCCTGGGGCGCCCGTTCCGCCGCCCGTCGGTCCCCTCGCTGGCCCGCCGGACCCGCCCAAGAAGGGTCGGCGCATCGGGTGGATCATCGCCGTCATCCTTCTGGCCCTCGCGTTGATCGCGACCGGTGTGGTGCTCGCGCTCACCCTCACCCGCCTGGAGCGGGCAAACACGGTGATCGACGACCAGGAGCAGGAGATCCAGGAGCAGCAGGATCTCATCGAGAAGAAGGAGACCTTCGGGCTCGCCGCCGAGGACCTCATGTCCACCGCCGCGCAGTTCGACGGGCTCCCGTACGCGACGCTCGTCGACACGAGTCACCTGACGGAACTCATTCGCGCCGGGTGGGCGCACCGATGGAACGGCGAGCTCCTCGTGAGCGACGCCGAGAACCTCCGTACGGCGAAGGACGAACTCGCGGCAGTCATCACCGCGGCACAGGGCGAGGCATCCGCCAACGCGACGGGCACGTTCTACGAGTCGATCACCGACCAGCTTGGCACCGGCTACGTGAAGACCTCGCTCGACACCGCGGACGCGACGTGCGCACAGGACGTGTGGGGATGCGTCGGCGGGGAGGATCCGTTCACCATCCACTACGACCAGTCCCAGACCGTGTCGGAGCCCTACATGAACGACTGGCTCCGCACCGGTCTCGCGTACCACGAGTACGCCCACGTTCTGCAGTTCGCCAATCCCGAGCCGACCGAAACGGCCGTAGCCTCCTTCGGCGGCGACTGGGAGACGATGGCGGACTGCTACGCGCTCACCTTTCTCCCCGGCTGGACCCTCGACCACACGATCTTCGTGAGCGACTTCGAGTACTGGGAGGTCAGCGTCGGCTACGGCTACACGTGCGACGCGAACCAGGCGCAGGTGGTGCGTGACTGGGCGGCATCCCTCGGCTACACGTACGCCCCGATCTCGCAGTAGGCGACTGAGGGGTGTTGACACCCCGCCACGGTGTGCTACATTCATCGAACCGGTTCGACGGAGAGCAGAGGATGCAAGTGGCAACCATCGGTGATGTGGCTCGTGCAGCAGGGGTGTCCCGCAGCACGGTGTCCTACGCGTTGTCCGGCAACCGCCCGATCTCCCGCGAGACGCGAGAGCGCATCGACAAGGCCATCCTAGAGCTCGGATTCACCGTCAACGCTGGGGCCAGGGCCCTCGCAACCTCCCAGACAATGGCCATCGGCCTGCTCTCCCAGTTCCACCAGGACGAGTTCGCCCCGGCCATGCTCCAGTACATCCGCTCGGTGTCGGATGCCTCGCGCGAGCTGGGCTACGACGTGCTCTTCGTGACCGACATCGACGGTGCGAACGCCGTGCGCCGCATCACGTCGTCGAACATGGTCGACGGTGTCGTGCTCCTGGATGTCACGCACGCCGACCCGCGCCTCGACGCGCTGCGCTCGGCGCGCCAACCCGGCGCCCTCGTCGGCCTGCCAGGGGACACCGAGGGTCTCGACGTGTTCGACCTCGACTTCGGCGAATCCGCGCGGGTGATGGTCGATCACCTCTACAGTCTTGGCCACCGCGAGATCATCCTCGTGAGCCCACCGCAACACGTCTTCGAGCGCGGCGGCGCATACGGCTGGCGCTTCCGCGACGCTGCAGTCGAACGTGCGGGGCGCTACGGAATCCGCATCCACCCCTACTACGGCGAGTCGCAGCAGCCGGCCATCACCGTCAACATCGACGCGATCCTGGATGCCCGTCCCACTGCGACCGCGATGATCGTGCACAACGACGCCACCATCGCGGCGTTGCCCATGGTGCTCCAGCGCCGCGGAGTGCGAGTTCCTGATGACCTCTCCGTCGTCAGCCTCTACTCACAGGACTTCGGCCGAACGTTCTCCCTGCCCTACACGGCGGTGGAGAGTTCGCCCGACAAGTTGGGCCGCCTGGCGGTCCAGCAGTTGGTTCGACGAATCATCGACCCCGGTCAGGCAGGACCGGCAGTCGTGAAGTTCATCGCGCCCGAGTTGGTCGATCGGGGGAGCACGGCGTAGCCCAAAGGCGGGTTACACCGCTTTCAGGCGGCCCGGCTTCGAACCGGTTCGATGATTGACCCCGATAGAAAGCACGATTCAGAGAGGAATACCGTGATCACTAACACAAAGGGGGTGCGCGCAGCAACGGCGCTCATCCTCGGCAGCACACTCATCGGCGGACTTGCGGCTTGCGCACCGACCGAATCCACCGGCGGCGACAACGCCACCTACACACTGTGGGATCCGTACCCCGACCGTGACGCGTCGTCGACATGGGCCCAGGCCATCGACGCGTGCGCCACCGAGCTCGGCATCACGATCGAGCGCAACTCGGGCAACACCGGCGACACCGTCAAGGACCTCACCACCGCCGCGGGCAACCTGCCCGACCTCGCGATGGTCGACAACCCCAAGGTCGGCACCCTCGCCGACGCTGGGTTGCTGACCTCCAACGAGGAGACCGGGCTCGACACGTCGGCGATCGAGCCGAACATCCTGTCCGCCGGTGAGCTGGATGGTGCAACCTACGGTGTTCCCGTCGGCGCGAACACCCTCGGCCTGTACTACAACCCCGAGATCCTCGAGGCTGCTGGTGTGGACATCGCGAGTGTGACCGACTACGCGTCGCTCACGGCCGCGCTCGAGAAGGTCGTGGCATCCGGTGCCAAGGGCATCACGTTCTCGGCCGTCGGAACCGAGGAGGGAACGTTCCAGTTCCTCCCGTGGTTCTGGGGAGCCGACGCTGACCTCACCGAGCTCGACTCGAGCCAGGCCGAGTCGGCGCTCCAGCTCTGGACCGACTGGGTGTCCAAGGGGCTCGCACCCAACTCCGTGCTCTCCAACACGCAGGGCACGAGCTGGGATGAGTTCATGACGGGCGAGTACGCGTTCGCCGAGAACGGTTCGTGGTTCAAGGGTGCCGCCGATGAGGCGGGCTACCTCTCGATCCAGGTCCCGGGCATCGACGGCGGAGCGGCTCCCGCGCCGACCGGTGGCGAGTTCATCACCATCCCCGTCCAGAAGGACACGTCCCGCTACGAGACCTCGACCAAGATCGTCGAGTGCCTCACCACGGGTAACGCCGGCGCAGACGCGCTCGGCTACGTCGCCCCGACGGCCGAGGGCCAGGCCGCGCAGCTCGAGGCCGACCCGTCGCTCGAGTTCTGGATCAGCGCCGTTGGCGACGCCAAGCCCCGCACGGCGGACAACCTCGGCATCTCGTACGGCGTCATCTCCGAGCAGCTCTACACCGCGGTGCAGAACGCCCTGAGTGGCGTCTCGTCGCCGGCCGATGCGCTGGCGGATGCCCAGGCCGCAGCAGCGGACAAGCTCAAGTAACACCCCCAGCAACACCCCGAGTGCAAGGAGGCACACATGACAGTCACACAGAGCACCTCTGCAACACAGAGCACCTCTGGCCCGGCTGCGCGTGTCTCCCGGGATGGGGCGACGAAGCTCGCCGCCCCATCCCGCAGCACGAGGCCGCGCAAGCCGAGGTTCCGTGAGCAGCTCGTCGCCTGGGCATTTATTGCCCCGGTCGTGATCTACCTCGTCGTCTTCTACGCCTACCCGCTGTTCCGCAACATCGACCTGAGCTTCCGCGAGTACACCCTGCGGTCGTTCATCGACGGCTCTGCGCCGTTCGTCTGGTTCGACAATTACGTGCAGGTGCTGAACGACTCCACGTTCGCACCAGCTCTCCTCAACACCGCGGTATTCACGTTCGTCTCGATCGCCTTCCAGTTCTCGATCGGGCTCCTTCTCGCGGTCTTCTTCTACCGGCACTTCCCCCTCTCGGCCACGCTGCGAGCACTCTTCCTCGTGCCCTGGCTCCTTCCCCTTCTCGTCTCCGCTTCGGTCTGGGCGTGGATGCTCAACAGCGAGTCCGGAATCGTCAATGCCGCCCTCGAGGCGATCGGCCTCGGGCAGGTCAACTGGCTCACCTCACCGCAGTGGTCGATGGTCTCGGTGCTCCTCGCGAACATCTGGATCGGCATCCCGTTCAATCTCGTCATCCTCTACAGCGGCCTCCAGAACATCCCGGGCGAGGTCTACGAGGCCTCCTCGCTCGATGGGGCGAACGGATGGCAGACCTTCTGGCGCATCACGTTTCCCCTGCTACGACCGGTGTCGGCGATCACGATCCTCCTGGGCCTCGTCTACACGCTCAAGGTGTTCGACATCATCTGGATCATGACGAGGGGTGGCCCGGGCAATTCGTCCACGACGTTCGCGATCTGGTCCTACCGTCTCGGCTTCGGAGGCGGCAGCCCCGAGCTGAGCCCGGCGGCTGCGGTCGGCAACCTGCTGATCATCCTCGCGTTCGTCTTCGGGCTCCTCTATATCCGCACGCAGCGTCGATTGGCTGACTCATGAGAACACGCGGGCGCCTGTGGAAGACGGCGGTCGGCGTCATCCTGACCGGCATCATGCTCTTCCCCCTGTACTGGATGGTCAATGTGTCGCTGACACAGCCGACCGCGCTGCGAAAGGATCCGCCGGACCTGTTCCCAGTGAATCCCACCTTCGACGGCTATTCGCGCGTGCTGAGTGAGCAGTTGCCGTATCTCGCCACGAGCCTCGTGATCGGGTTGGGAACCGTCATCCTGACCGTCGCCCTGTCGGCACCTGCGGCGTTCGCGCTCGCCAAGCTCCGCCCGCGCGGCGGCACAGGCCTCAACTTCGTGTTGCTGATTGCGCAAATGATCCCCGGCATCATCATGGCGATGGGGTTCTACCTGATCTTCTTCAACTGGGGCATTCTCGACACCATCCCCGGCCTGATCCTCGCCGACTCGACGCTCGCCGTGCCCTTCGGTGTGCTGATCTTCACCGCCTTCATGGCGGGGATTCCCGACGAGCTCATGTCGGCGGCGAAGATCGACGGCGCTGGCGCGTGGCGCACCTTCCGGTCGATCGTGCTGCCCATCAGCCGCAACTCGATCGTGACGGTGTCGCTGTTCGCCTTCCTGTGGTCGTGGTCCGACTTCCTGTTCGCCTCCACCCTCAACCGCTCGAACGGCTTCCAGCCCATCACGATCGGCATCTACCGCTACATCGGCAACAACACGCAGGACTGGAACGCGATCATGGCGACTGCCGTCGTCGCCTCCATCCCCGCGGCCGTGCTTCTCGTACTCGCCCAGCGCTACGTCGCCGCCGGTGTCACGGCCGGCGCCGTCAAGGACTGACCCACTCTCTCGAAGGATCTAGATGCATTTCCCCTCTGACCACCGTTTCGACGTCAACGAGATCCCGTTCTCCGTTCGGGGCTCGTGGCTCGATGTCTCGCCGGTGGTCGCGCTCCACACGCGCCGCGACGACCTCCACCTCGT
The DNA here is from genome assembly GCF_013410945.1 of Leifsonia sp. AK011. Lineage (NCBI taxonomy): Bacteria > Bacillati > Actinomycetota > Actinomycetes > Micrococcales > Microbacteriaceae > Leifsonia > Leifsonia sp. AK011. The sequence continues at coordinate 705,390 of NZ_JACCCH010000001.1, forward strand.
GTCGCACCAGAACGGCATTCACGGCGTTCTCGCCCTCGTGCCCGAGATCGGCGGGGACCGCGTCGAGACCGACATCGTGGCCACACCCTCGGTGCTGGCCTGGGGTCACGAGCGCGGACGCATCGAGGTCACCTTCGACGACACATCGACGCTGCGTGTGCGGGGGACCGGTCTCGCCCTTCGGCTGGCGGATGCTACGGCGGGCCTCACCCCGTTCACCGGCACCTACCTCTTCACCGAGCCGGGCTCCTCGAGTGCGGTCTTCACGTCCTACGAAACGGGTCGTCGCTACCGGGTCACGCCGATCACCGGATCCCTCACGGTCGACGGCAACGAGGCACTCGGTGCTCGTGCACGTTCGGTCCTCGCCGGTGCCGATGGCAGGGCGTGGGAGATCGCCGTCGAGGAGTTCACTGCGGCTCACGCCCCGTTCGTGGCATCCGGAACGTTCGATGAGGCGGTGGGGCGCAATGCGGCCGCGTTCGAGGAGTATCTCAACGCCCTGGCCCCGTGGCGCAGCGAGCGAACGCCCGGCGCCGCACTTGCCGCCTATGTGCTCTGGTCGGCGACAGTGAGCCCGCTGGGGTATCTCGACCGCGAGTCGATCCTCATGTCGAAGCACTGGATGGACAAGGTGTGGAGTTGGGATCACGCGTTCAACGCGCTCGCGCTCGCGCCCGGGCTGCCCGAGGTGGCGCTCGACCAGTTCCTCGCGCCGTTCGACTACCAGGACGACGCCGGTGCTCCGCCCGACTCGGTCACGCACTCGGAGGTGCTCTACAACTACGTCAAGCCACCCATCCACGGGTGGGCGCTCGCCAAACTTCGCGAGAGGATGCCACGCCCCCTCGATCGCGAACAGCTCCTCGACCTCTACTATCGCCTCACCCGCTGGAGCCTCTTCTGGCTGGACTACCGTCGCGTTGACGGTCACGACCTGCCCTACTACCAGCACGGCAACGACTCGGGCTGGGACAATTCGACGACGTTCGACAACGACCGTGTGATCGAGGCACCCGACCTCGCGGCCTTCCTCATCGTCCAGCTCGATGTGCTGACCGAACTCGCGGGGGAGCTCGGTCTCGACTCGGCGAGGTGGACCACCGAGTCCGAGCGCCTCAGGGCCGCGCTGCTCGCAACGCTGTGGAGTGGCGAGGACTTCGTCGCGATCTCCCCGTCATCCGGCCGTCGCAGCACCGCCACGAGCCTGCTCAACCTGCTGCCGATCATCGCGGGGGAGAGGCTTCCCCTCGAGGTGCGCGAGAAGCTCGCGAAGCACATCGAGCGGCACCTCACGGAGTTCGGTCCCGCGACCGAGATCCCCGGAACCGAGCACTACGAACCGGACGGCTACTGGCGCGGACCGATCTGGGCCCCGTCGACGGTACTCATCGAGTCGGGCCTCCGGTCGAGTGGATTCGTGGAGCTCGCCGACACCGTGAGCGAGCGGTTCCGCGCACTGTGCGAGAAGTCCGGGTTCGCCGAGAACTTCGACGCCGTCAGCGGAGCTGGGCTCCGTGACCGCGCGTACTCCTGGACCGCAAGCAGCTATCTGCTCCTCGCCGGGGAAGCGGAGTCCCGGAGGGAGCAAGCCTCCTAGGAGCGTTGATCACGGCTTGTCACTCGTCCTTCGCGGGACGGGTGAGAGTCGTGCCTTGGCGTTCTCGAAGGTGAACAAAACCCCGGAAAATAGCGGTTCTCGAGGGGTTGTTTCCCGTTTGCGCTTCGGGTAAACATGTAGCAACGACTTCATCGAACCGGTTCGACACATGGACGTGGTGAACCGGTTCGATGGGGACCTCAACAGGCTCGGTAGAGCGGTTCGGGATGCGACGGTGCATCGGGTGGTTCGTTCCATCAATGTCGTCCTTCGCACACGGAAATCAGACTCCACCGGTGTCTCCAGACGAAAAATGGAGGACGATCGTGTCACTCACCACAGCCCATCCCCCGACGCTGCGGCGCTCCCTCGCGCTCGGCATCGCCGCGACCATGGCGGCATCGCTCGGGGTGGTGTCACTTCCCCAGCTCGCGGACGAGGCGTCCGCGGCTCCCGGCCCCGCCGCGACACTCATCGTGGAGGCCGACCAGCCGTTCCGCGAAGCGACCGTCATGGCGAGCGGTTCGCTCTACGGAATCGCCAGCGACGGCGTTCCGTCGGACGCTCTCATCGCGCCACTCAAGCCGGACACCTTCGTGCAGATGCCGCCCGGCGGCACGCAGCAGCCCACAGGCGACACGCTCAACGTGTGGCAGGCCGCCGATCGCGCCGGAGCCGGAGTCGTCGTTCGCCTGGTCGACTACTACCCGGGATGGCCCTACCAGTTCTCCTGGACCGACACCCAGACCCGTCTCGGTTGGGAGAACGCGGTCCGCGACATCGTCGCCAAGATCGACGCAGCGGGCGCGACCAACATCGTCGCCTACGCACCGTGGAATGAGCCCGACATCACCTGGAGGACCCAGAACGGCTCGTTCCTCGACTTCTGGGAGTTCAGCTACAACCTGCTGAGGGAGATCGCTCCGGATGTTCCGATCCAGGGCCCGAACTACTCCACCGACATCAGCGGCATGCGCGAGTTCCTCGAGTTCGCGAAGGAGACGAACACCGTCCCCGACGTGCTCGAATGGCACGAGCTCATCTCGCCTGACCGCATCCAGGGTCACGTCAACACCGTGAACGCCTTGCTGGACGAACTGGAGCTCGGTGACATCCCGGTCGACATCACGGAATACGCGACGACGGGCGAGGTCGGCATCCCGGGCAAGCTCGTCCCGTACCTCGCCAAGCTCGAGCGCTACGGCATCGACCGCGCGGAGCTGCCGTTCTGGAACCAGTCCGGAACGCTCGGCGACCTCCTCACCAGCCGGGGCGGTTCGCCCAACGGCGCCTACTGGATGTACACCTGGTACGCCCAGTTCGAGGGAGACATGGTCACGACGACGCCGCCGTCGAATTCGAGCCCACTGGAGGGCGTGGCATCCGTCAACGATGACAAGGACGAGGTCCGCATCATCGCGGGCGGCAACACCGGCGCGACGTCGATCGTCGTCAACGGGCTCGACCAGCTCAACCTCGGTGACGACGTCAACGTCATGCTCGAATACACCCCCGCATACGGACGCACGACGCCGACCGCCGGGCCGATCACGATCTCGAACACCACGTACGAGGTCGGCTCCGACGGAAGCATCACCGTGCCGATCGTCATGAACCCCGCCTACGGCTACCACATCGTCGTGACCGAGGCGGGTGTCGGAGAGACGCTCGACGGCTCGTATGTCATCACCAACGGAAACAGCGGAATGGCGCTCGAGCCCAGTGGACCCGCCGACGGCGACCCCGTCGTGCAGAAGCCCACGAGCGGGAGCGACGCCCAGACGTGGAACCTCGTCTCGGCGGGCTCTGGCCTGTACCGTCTCGAGAACGCCGAGAGCGGCTTCGCGCTCGGCATCCAGGGCGGTGCCACCACGAACGGTGCACTCGCCGTGGCCGCGAGCGGCACTGCCGAGAACCAGCTCTGGCAGCCCGTCCCCGACAGCACCGGAAAGTACCGTTTCACGAACTACGGCACGGGTCAGACCCTCGGAGTCGTAGGGGCGAGCACGCAGGATGGCGCATCCATCAACCAGTGGGCTGACGGTGTTGCCTCGACGGGATGCCAGCCCACGACATCCCGGCAGCCCGGCAAGATCGGTACTGCACTCGACTTCTGCGGCACCTCGTCCTACGGACAGCTGCCGACGGGCGTCGTGAGCGGTCTGAGCGGTGACTGGTCGATCTCCACGTGGGTCAAGCCGAAGGCGGTCACGACCTGGTCGCGCGTCTTCGACTTCGGAACGGGACAGTCGGCCAACATGTTCCTCACGGTGAGCGCCGGCAACGGCCCCCGATTCGCCATCACCTCGGGCGGAGCGGGCAGCGAGAAGCAGCTCAACTGGACGGGACAGAACCTCCCGCTCGACCAGTGGACGAACGTGACGATCGTGTCGTCGGGCACCACGGGAACGATGTACGTCAACGGCAACGCGGTCAGCACCAACACGTCGTTCACGACGAAGCCGTCGGCGCTCGGCCAGACCAACCGCAACTACATCGGTAAGTCGCAGTACAGCGACCCCGCCTACAACGGCGCGGTTGACGACCTCGCGATCTACGACCGTGCGCTCTCCGCCCAGGAGGTCGCCACGATCGCAACCGGTCAGGCTGCCGCGGGAAACGTCGCGAACTACAAGTTCGACGAGACCAGCAACTTCACGACGCTCGTCGACAGCTCGGGCAACAGCCGCAACGGAACCATCGTTGCGGGCACCGGCAGCTCGGGCACGGCAACGACCGCGACGGATGCTGCCACCCCCGACCGCTTCTGGACGCTCACCGCGGTGGAGGAGCCGACCGGCCCCGCTGTCGACCGGGTCGCGGGCGATGACCGGTTCGAGACCGCAGTGAAGATCTCGCAGCAGTCGTACCCCGACACAGCGCCCGTTGTGTACGTCGCGAACGGTCGGGACTACCCCGACGCCCTGTCGGCCGGCCCGGCAGCAGCCTTCCAGGGCGGTCCGCTGCTGCTCGTGACTCCCGGGGGAATCCCCGAGACTGTCGCGGCCGAGATTGCGCGGCTGAGCCCTGCGAAGATCGTTGTGGTCGGTGGTGAACCGTCGGTCAGTGCATCCGTGTACACGCAGCTGACGGCGATGACCGACTCGATCACGCGTCTGGGCGGTGCAGACCGCTACGAGACATCGCGCATGCTGGCGGAGTACGCGTTCGGTGATTCCGGTGCATCCCTTGCCTACATCGCGACGGGAACCAAGTTCCCTGACGCGCTCGCAGCGGGAGGTGCGGCAGGAGCGCAGGATGCGCCGGTGATCCTGGTCAACGGAAGCACCGGAGACCTGGGCACGGCGACGGCCGATCTGCTGGGCGATCTCGGGGTGACCGACACGAGGGTCCTCGGTGACGTCAACTCGATCTCGGACGACATGTTCTACGACATCGACCAGCTCACGAACGCTGTTCGGCTCGCGGGCTCCAACCGCTACGAGACGGCGCGGGCGATCAACGCCGACGCCTTCGACACGGCAGAGCACGCGTTCCTGTCCACGGGAGCGAACTTCCCGGACGCGCTCGCGGGCTCGGCATGGGCGGGCAAGTCTGGCTCACCCCTGTACACGGTCTACCCGGACTGTGTGCCCCAGGGTGTGCTGGATGACCTGGACGCCCTCGGCGTGACGGGGGTCACACTCCTCGGTGGCCTCCCGTCGCTGTCGGCTTCTGTGGAGAGCCTCACGGCGTGCGGCTAACCCTCCAGTAGCGCGGCCAGTGGCCGCCGCGGTGTCGGAGTCCCCTGACACTGCGGCGGCCACTGTCGTGTTGTGCGGTCCCTCGTGGGCATCGCGCTGGTTGCGCGTTGGGCGTCGCGCCTGGTGTGCGTCGGGCGTCGTGCCTGTCGCGCGTCCTGTATGCGCCGAGTGTTCCGATATGGCTGCTAAAACCCCGCAAATGGCAGCCAAATCGGAACACTCAGCGTGAGAGGGCTACAGCGCGGCGCAGGTGACGCAACGATCCGCCCACGGGCGAACGTGGAGGCGAGCATCCGGGATCGGGTTCCCGCACGTCACACACGTGCCGAACGTGCCATCCGCGATGCGCTCCAGCGCACGGTCCACCTCGTCGAGACTCGCCACGGCGGTGGCGTGCATGCTCGTGATGCGGGACCAGTCGGATGCCAGGGTCGAGCCTTCAGGGTCGTGCTCGTCGTCCGCCGTGCCATCCGACCGCGCGAATCGGATGCCTGCGAGCTCCTCGCTCGACACCCCGATGGCGTCGAGTATCTCCGCGCGGCGGGCACGCAGCAGGGCCTCGAACGGATTCATGACCCTCGACGATACGCCTCAGCCTGCGGTCGTCCTGCTGTGGATTGTGACGAGGTAGCCGTCGAGGTCCTGGAACACGAACGTCGTTCCGAACGGACCGTCGAACGGCTCCTGCACGACGGTCGCGCCAGCGGCGGCCACGGTCGTGTGGAGCTCCGCCGCGTCGGGGTCGTGCAGCCAGAGCGCGACGCCGAGGCCGAGGGGTCCGGCATCCAGGTCGACACCCGGCGCGGGGTCACGAACGGCGAACGTCGGCTGCGTGTCGAAGACGACCGCGTGCGGCGGCGAGAAGGGTGCGCGGCTGAGCCCGACGACCTCCTCGTAGAACGTGGCGGCCTTCTCGAGGTCGCGCACCTGAAGTGCGATGAAGTCTGGACCTGTGACGGCCATGGTGAATCTCCTCTATGTCAGTTTCCTTACATCCAAGAGTATGTCAGGATGCTGACATGGTCAACACGAACGTCGGCTACGCGCTCAAGCAGGCCCAGTCGCTCCTCCACGTGCGCATGGAGGAGGCGCTGAAACCACTAGGACTCACGGTCTCGCAGTACTCGTGTCTCTTCCGACTGCGCCTCGAACCCGGCGTCTCGGCCGCAGGTCTCGCGAGGGCAACCTTCGTCACGCGCCAATCGATGAACGCCCTGCTGCAGCAACTCATCGACCGGGGCCTCGTGGCGCGGCCCACTCAGGCCGAGAGCGGGCGCGCTCTCCCCGCCCTACTGACTGATGCCGGCGCCGAGACCCTCGACGCTGCGCAGACACTCGTCGACGGTGTTCAAGAGCGGATGCTGCGGGGCTTCAGCACCGCGGAGACCGCTGCACTCGAGCAGGCTCTGGCTGCCTGCATCCGCTCGCTCGAGGAGTAACCCGTCGCCGAGTGTTCCGAAATGGTCGCCAAAACATCACGAATAACGGCCAAATCGGAACACTCGGTGACTCAAGCCCTACCCGAGCTTCGCGAACCGTGCCCGCAGCACGCTGTAGACCCCGTACGCGATGAAGCCCAGACCCACGACCACCAGGATCACCTTCCCGAACGGCAGGTCGGCAAGCGCTTTGAGCGCGCCGTCCAGGCCGGATGCCTTCGAGGGGTCGGCCGTGACGGATGCCACGATGAACAGCACCCCCACGACGAACAGTGCGATTCCGCGAGCAACGTAACCCAGCACGCCGGCTCCCAGCACGACCTTTCCCGTCCTCCCGCCGGGGACGGCGAGGTCCTCCTCGAACCCTCGGGACAGCCCCTTCCACACCATGTACCCACCGATGCCGCACACGAGCAGCCCGACGGCGACAACAACGATCACGCCTCCGGGCGTCGCCAGGAGCTGAGCGGTGAAGGATGTCGCCTGCCCAGCGCTGTCGCTGCCCGAGCCCACGGCGAAACCCGCTGCGCCCACCGCAAGCGCAAGGTAGGCCACGCCCTTGCCCACGCCGATCGCGATCTTCAGCGCGCGGCCCTTTGTGTCACGGTCATTCTCGAGGAACGACCCCAGGAGGTACCAGAGTCCGAGCGCCGCGAGTGCGATCGCGATCACCCACAGGAGCACGAGCCCGGCGGGATTCGCGGCGATGGCGGCGAACGCGCCGGACTGGTCCGCACTGCCCCCGCCCGACACCGCGATACCGATCGCGATGGCTCCGATGATCGCGTTCACCACTCCATTGACCGCGAAGCCCGCCCGCGCGAGGACTCTGGCGGGAGTGGAGTTTCGCGAGTTGTGGGCGGTCTGCTTGACGTTGGGTGTGTTCACCGTCCGAGGCTATGGCGGGGGCCAGTTGGGGAGCGAGTGGTTGCCTCGAGGGCAGCGGGGGAGTATGCAGTGCGCGCCCGCACCTATCGTCGCCGTATCCATTTCCGGATACGGAGCCGCAACGGGCGCTGACCTTTGCTTGAACCATGACGTCGCACAGAGCGGCGCTGTGATTCAAGGAGTTTCCCATGCCCACCTCATCGCGCTCCCGCTACCCGGCGATCCTCGCGTCCGCGCTCGGCCTCACGCTCCTTCTGGCCGGATGCACCGGCACAACCCCCACCCCGGCCGAGACATCCGCCACAGACTCCACCGGCGGAAACGCAGGGTTCTCGGCGGCCCGGGACGCCTACGACCTGAAGCTTGCGCAGTGCCTGCGCGATGCCGGCTTCGACGTGAAGGACCCGCAGCCCGGCGAGGGCATCACGGAGTCGATGGAGGGACTCAACGAGGCGGCCGGCGTCTGCATGCGTGAGATCGGCGACCCGCCCACCCCCGGTGGCAAGGTCGATGACGCCGAGATGCTGAAGGGGATGCTCGAGTGGGCCGACTGCTTCCGCGAGCGGGGCGTCGAGGTTGAGGAGCCCCAGCTTGGCCAGGCATTCGTACTGCCCGAGGAGGCCACCGAGGCCGACGTCGCCGCCTGCATCCCCCCGGTGTGAGGGCCCGACCTATGAGTGCAGATATCAAGGAGTCCACTGAGACGGCTCACCGACGGCCGCCATCGCGGCGTCGACGTGCGGTGATAGCGGTCTCGGTCGTAGCGATCCTCGCCACTGGCGCGGTCGTCGCGGCGGCAGTCTTTCTGCGCGAGGGCCCGGCTGATGCCCCTCCACCCGCGGGCGCGGTGTCGACAGAGCCGGTCACCTCGGGCGACATGGTCGCTGAAACCAAGGTCGTGGGCGCCATTGCTTACGCCCGCTCCGAGGCGATCGCCTCCGGCGTCGCTGGCGTCGTCACCGAACTTCCCAGTGCTGGGACCGTGATCGACCCGGGCGGGGTGCTCTACCGAGTCAACACGCTCCCCGTTCTCCTCCTCTCGGGCACGACGCCGGCGTGGAGGGACTTCAGTTCCGACATGAGCGACGGGCCCGATGTGCTCCAGTTCGAGCAGAACCTCGCAGCCCTCGGCTTCCTCGAGGAAGAACCGGATGCCACGTTCGACTGGGACACGACGGTTGCCGTTCGCGCGTGGCAGGTGTCGCTGGGGCTCGAGCCGACCGGTTCGGTCGAGCGCGCGATGCTGCTGTTCTGGAACGGAAGCCTCCGTGTCGACGCCCCCGCCGCGCGACTCGGGCAGGACGTGGGCCCGGGCTCGGAGCTGTACACGGCGACGAGCGTGGAGAAGGTCGTGGACCTGGCGGTGTCATCATCCGATCGGTCCCTTGCTGTCGCTGGCAGCGGGGTGACGATCACACTTCCCGACGGTTCGACCGTCGACGGCGCGATTCAGGATGTCGGTTCACCCCAGAGTCGCCCGAAGGCAGACGGCTCTGGTTCATCCGTGGTGATCCCGGTGCGCATCACCGTCGCGGACCAGGACGCCGTCGCCGACCTCGCACTGGCGAGCGTGACGGTGAGCTTTGCGAGCACTCTCCGCAGCGACGTTCTCACCGTGCCCGTCGATGCGCTCGTGCCCCTGGATGACACGCACTTCGCCGTGGAGATCCCGCCTTCCGGCGACTCGGCGGATCGAGAGTTGGTGCCGGTATCGGTGGGCGCCGTCGCCTCCGGGCGAGCGGAAATCAGTGGCGACCGCATCGTTGCTGGCCTCCTCGTTGTGGTGCCTGCCCGATGAGCGCGCTGCTCGATCTCGCCGGGGTCGTGCGGGTGTACGGAACGCCTCCCGTCACCGCACTCGCGGGCATCGACCTCGTTGTCGAGAGGGGAGAGTTCGTCGCCGTCGTGGGCGCGAGCGGCTCCGGCAAGTCGACACTGCTCAACATCATCGGCACCCTCGACCGGCCGACATCGGGTCGAGTCTCGATCGCGGGGGTCGACACTCGGAACCTCGATGATGCCGCCCTGTCCGCACTCCGCGCGCGGAGGCTCGGATTCGTCTTCCAACAGTTCCACCTTCGCGAGGGCGCCACCGCGCGCGACAACGTCGCCGACGGACTCCTCTACACGGGCGTGCCGAGGCGAGAGCGCCAAGCCCGAGCCCAGCACGCCCTGGAGCGCGTGGGCCTCGGGCATCGTGTCACGCACCGTCCGCACCAGCTCTCGGGTGGGGAGCGGCAGCGCGTGGCCATCGCCAGGGCTGTCGTCGGTGATCCGCCGCTCCTCCTGGCCGATGAACCGACGGGCAACCTGGACTCGCGCTCGGGCGAGGGGGTCGTCGAACTCCTGCACGAGCTGAACGCCGCGGGCACCACCATCATCGTCATCACGCACGACACCGATCTCGCGGCCCGGCTACCTCGCCGGGTCACCATCAGCGACGGCATGGTCGTCTCCGACTCCTCATCGAAGGTGCGCGCATGAAGCGCACAACGCCCGACCGAGTGGACAAGTCACGACTCCGGTTCGTGGATCTCCTCGCTCTCGGATCAGCGGGAGTCGTCGCGAAACCCGCGCGAGCGGTCTTGTCAGCGCTGGGGATCGCGATCGGGGTCGCGGCGATGGTCGCGGTGCTCGGTATCTCGTCCTCGAGCCAGGCCAAGCTGGACGAGCGCCTGTCCGAGCTCGGCACGAACCTCTTCAGCGCTACGTCCGCGCCTCCGGTCTCCGGCGACGCGATCCCCCTTCCCGCCAATGCATCCGCGCGAGCTGATCGCCTCTCGGGCATCGAGGGATCCGCTGCGGTGGGGGATGTCTCGGGCGTTGGCGTCTATCGCAACGAGCTGGTCGATCCGGGCCGCACCGGCGGGCTCACCGTCACGGCGGCGGACCTCACCCTCCTGGACGTCGTCGGGGGCACGGTCCGTTCGGGAAGCTGGCTGAACGCGGCCACGGCCACCCTTCCCTCGGCCGTGCTCGGCGCGGCGGCGGCGGAGCGCCTCGGTGTCACCGAGGCGGGAACTCTCGTCTGGATCGGCGACCAGAACGTGCTCGTCACGGGGATTCTCGACCCGATCCCGCTCGCGCCGGAACTCGATTTCGCCGCCTTCATCGGCATGCCAGCGGCAGAGCACGATTACTCCTTCAACGGAAGCCCAACCCGCCTCTACCTCCGCGTCGACGAAACGAGAGTGCGCGAGGTGAGCTCGCTCATTGCGCCGGCAGTGCAGCCCGGGGCGGCGGGCTCGGTCGCGGTCACCCGACCCTCGGATGCGCTCGCGGCAGTCGATGCCGTGGATGACACATTCACGGGGATGCTCGTGGGCCTCGGTTCCATCTCGCTCCTCGTCGGCGCCATCGGAGTGGCGAACACCATGATCATCTCGGTGATCGAGCGGCGTCGGGAGATCGGGCTCCGCCGTGCGCTGGGTGCCACCCGTCGTCACATCAGGCTCCAGTTCGTCATTGAGGCTCTCGTGCTCTCCGGCCTCGGCGGAGTCGCTGGAGCTCTGATCGGTTCCCTGGCGACCGCGGTCGTGGCGGCCATCAGCGACTGGCCGGTGGTCGTTCCGCTGCCCGTGCTGGGCGCTGGGGTGGCATCCACACTCGTGGTGGGCGCCCTTGCAGGCCTCTACCCCGCAATGCGAGCCGCTGCGACCTCCCCGAACACGGCCCTCAGCAGCTGACGCCTCCGCCGAGTGTTCCGAAAGTCCCGCAATAGGGCCAGCCAAAGCGGCACTATCGGAACACTGGGCGGAGAAGCAACGCCGCAGGGGAGCCTGCGCCCGTTTCCAGCGCCCGCTAGATGCTGAGAGGCTCTATCCCATGGGTGACATCGATTGGGCGTCAGGAGAATGGACGACGCCGCCGGTTCATTTCGAGACCAAGGATGACGGGCTGTATGTCACCGCTCGTAAGGGCAGTGACGCGTGGCGAATCACCTCGTACGGGTTCATCCACGACTCCGAGCACGCACTTCTCGCACCCTTCGAGCAGGCCAGCGCAGTCGAGGTGTCGTTCCGCCTGAACTTCGCGGCCCAGTTCGATCAGGCCGGCGTCTTCATCCGGCACGACGAAACATCGTGGATCAAGGCTGGGATCGAATGGAGCGACGGACAGGAGAGTGTGGGCGCTGTCGTCACGCGAGGCGAATCGGACTGGTCGCTTTCTCCCACGCCGGGGTGGGACGGACGGTTGGTCACCATGCGCGCCAGCCGATCAGGGAACGCCCTCACGATTCGCGCGAGGGTGGATGACGAACCGTGGGTCCTCGTGCGAGTCGCGCCACTCGATCCGGATGCTGTCGTCTCCGCGGGACCGTTCTGCTGCGCCCCGACGCGCGACGGCCTGACGGTGCATTTCACGTCATGGCGCACTACAGCTCCGGATGCGAGCCTGCATCCGGAGAGTTGATGCGTCGTTCGCTCTACCGACGCACCGGGAGAGGTCTACGCGAGGGACTCGTCGAACGGGTACGAGCCGGCGGTCATGACAGTCGGCGAGTTCCAAGAGATGGTTCGCCGTGACTGTGCTCGATTTGCTGAATGACGAGGTGCTTGCCGCGGCGCGAGTTCGCGAGTGTTCCGAAATGGTCGCTAAAACAGCCACAATGACAGCCATATCGGAACACTGGGCGGAGGAGTCAAACAAATGGTGGCTCCGACGGGCGTCGATCCCGTGACCTCACGATTTTCAGTCGTGCGCTCTACCAACTGAGCTACAGAGCCGTACAAGTACGGCGCCTGGCGAGAGATGCCGAACCTTGCGACCCTGACCGGACTTGAACCGGCGACCTCCGCCGTGACAGGGCGGCGCGCTAACCAACTGCGCTACAGGGCCTAGCTATTTTCGTTCTGTGTTTTGTGACCCCAACGGGATTCGAACCCGTGTTAACGCCGTGAAAGGGCGCCGTCCTAGGCCACTAAACGATGGGGCCTCGAAGTTCAGAACTTCTTAGCTACCGAGGGTCAAGCATAAGGGGGTGGGCATGAAATGCCAAACCGCACCGAGATCGCGAGGCGAGAACTGGGAATCGCGCGAAAAAGGTCAAATGTCCCCGGCATCCGCGAAGCCCGCAGGTAGCTTCAAGTAGTCATCGAACCCTGCCGACGAGGGTGACTGACGCGATACGGGGATTTCATGAACAGTACTCGCGCCCAGACGCGCACAGCGGGAGCGACGCGCGCCCGATTGAGGCTGTTCGCGTTCCTCGCTGTGACGGCCCTGCTCGCGACATCCGACCTCGCTACCAGGCCAGCATCCAGCGCTTTCGCCGTCGATTACCCGACCTGGGACGACGTCGCCGCCGCCCGCAACAACGAGGCCGCAGCCGCCAACCAGATCGCCGCGATCGAGGCACTTATCGGCCAGCTGACGACGGAGTCCGAGCGAGCCCAGGCGGATGCCACGGCCAAGGGCGCACGATGGGGTGAGCTCGACTCCCGCTACCAGGCCGCCGCGGGCAAGGCCCAGACCCTCCTCGACCAGGCCGAGGCCGCCAAGGTCGCTGCTGCCGACTCCGGCCAGCGCGCCGGACAGATGGCGGCCCAGCTCGCCCGCGCCGGCGGCTCCGACATCACCGCCACCCTCCTCGCGGGCAACGAGGACCCCGACTCCCTCCTCTACGGGCTCGGGATGTCAGGCCGCATAGCCGAGCAGACGAACGCGCTCTACGAACGCGCGGTACTCGATCGCAACACGGCACGTGCCCTCACCGACCAGGCCGATGTCGCCCGTGACGAGCTCGAGCAGCTGAAGATCGCTGCGGAGGCGGCGTTCGTGGAGGCTCAGGCCGCCTCGGAGAAGGCGGCAGCGGCGGTCGTCGCGCAGCAGGAGAACCAGGCCCGCCTCGCGCAGCAGCTGGTTGTGCTCAAGGAGCGCCGCGCTGCGACCGAGGCCGACTACCAGAAGGGCGTCGAGGAGCGCGCGAAGGCGGGCATCGGGCTGCCTGCGGGTGCGATCAGCGCCGCGGGTTGGGCCAAGCCGGTCGCCGGGCGCGTGACATCCTCGTTCGGTCCCCGCGTTCCCCCGACGGGTGGTGCGTCGAGCTACCACCAGGGCACCGACTTCGGCGCCGGTTGTGGGTCGCCCATCTACGCTGCCGCGGCGGGCACGGTCGTCTACGCCGGCTGGAACGGCGGCTACGGCAACTTCGTGCTCATCGACCACGGTGGCGGAGTCGCCACGGCGTACGCGCACATCGTGGGTGGAGGCACGTTCGTCGGGTACGGTCAACAGGTGGCTCCCGGTACCCACATCGCCAACGTCGGCACCACGGGTACCTCCACGGGCTGCCACCTGCATCTCGAGGTCCGCATTGGCGGCACCGCGCGGGATGCGGTTCCATTCTTTGCCGAACGCGGCATCACTCTCGGCTAGCAGGGAACCATGACCAGATCCTCCAGAATAACCAGGTTCGCCGCGGTCGCTGCAGTGCTCGCGACCGTTGTGGCAGGTGGCATCCTGGGCGTTGCTTCGCCCGCCGCCTTCGCCAAGGACTACCCGAGCTGGGACGACGTCGCCTCCGCCCGCAACAACGAGGCGGCGACCCAGGCGCGCATTGCCGAGATCCAGGCACTGCTCGGTGGGCTCAAGGCGGAGGCCGAACGCACCGCCGCCGACGCCAAGGCCAAGGGTGAGGTGTGGGCGGCCGCCGACCAGAAGTTCCAGGAGCAGGCGTACAAGACCGCCAACCTGCAGAAGCAGGCGGATGCCGCGAACCTCACCGCCACGCAGTCCGAGCAGCAGGCCGGCCAGTGGGCCGCCCAGCTCATGCGCGGCGGCGGGCAGGACCTCACGGCCAACCTCCTCGTGTCGGGCGACGCCGACAACCTCCTCTACGGCCTCGGCATGTCGAGCAAGATCTCCGACCAGGCCTACGCGATCTATGAGCGCGCGCTGCTCGACCGCAACACCGCGCAGTCGCTGAGCGACTCTGCCGAGGTCGCGCGAGTCGAGCTTGAGGCTCTCAAACTCAAGGCGGAGAAGCTCTTCGTCGAGGCGCAGACCGCGTCCAACGCTGCGGCGGCGGCACTCGCCGAGCAGCAGAACAACGAGGCGACACTCCAGCAGCAGCTCGTTGTGCTCACGGAACGCCGGGCCGCGACCGAGGCCGACTACCAGGCAGGCGTTCGCGAGCGCTTCGGTAGCGGTGCCAACCTCGACGTCGGCGAGATCAGCGACACCGGGTGGGTCAAGCCGGTATCCGGCCCGATCACGGACAACTTCGGCCCGCGCATCGCCCCGACCGCGGGTGCGTCGACGTACCACCAGGGAACGGACATCGGCGCGAGCTGCGGCCAGAAGATCTACGCCGCCACAGGCGGCACCGTGGCCTACGCCGGGTGGAACGGCAGCTACGGCAACTTCGTGCTCATCGACCACGGCGGAGGGGTCGCCACCGCGTACGGTCACATCGTCGACGGCGGCATCCTGGTCGGTATCGGGCAGCACGTCGACATCGGCCAGAACATCGCCCTCGTGGGCACGACGGGCGCGTCGACGGGGTGCCACCTCCACCTCGAGGTGCGTATCAACGGCGCGGCGATCGACGCGGTGCCGTTCTTCTCCGGCCAGGGCATCTCGCTCGGCTGACCCCGCCCCGGAGGCCTCACCGACGACGCTCTTAGTCGCTCAGGATGTTCTCCCCTGTGCAATTCTCCCGCGTGTTGCTACTGTTGCCTCTGTTATCAGTGTTAACAACGTGACTCGGGGGAGCACATGTCCAGGCCGCATCATCGTCACCTCAGAGCGCTCGGCGCTGCCGTCGCGCTCGGACTTGTGCTGAGCGTCGGTGTCGCCGCGGCCGCAGGAGCCGACGACTACCCGTCCTGGGATGACGTGCTCGCCGCCCGTTCGGACGAGGCGGCCACCAACAGTGCCATCAGCGAGATCGAGGGAATCCTCTCCGACCTCGAGACCGAATCGGCGGAACTCGGTCGCCAGGCCCAGCTCAAGGCCGAGGAACTCAACTCCGCGAAGGTGGCGCTCGAGAACGCGACCGCCAGGGCCACGAGCCTCGCGGATGCCGCGGCCGCTGCCGAGAAGCGCGCCCTGGTCTCCAGCCAGCAGGCCGGCCAACTCATCGCCCAGCTCGCACGCACGGGGAGCGGCAATCTGAGCGTGGCCCTCATGGCGAGCCCCGACGCGGAGGACCTGCTCGGCTCGCTCGGCACGGCAGGCAAGGTGGCCGAGCGTGCCACAACGCTCTACGAGCAGGCGACGCAGGACCGCAATCGCGCTGAAGCGATGACCGCTCAGGCGAAGGTCGCGGAGACGGAGCGCAAGACGTTGTCCGCTGCGGCGGAGACCGCCCTCGCCAGCGCCCAGGAGGCAGCGGATGCGGTGCAGGCACGCATCGCGGAGAAGCAGGCGGCATCCGACCAGCTCTATGAGCAGCTCGCGACACTCAAGGGCACCACCAAGGATGTCGAGAACCGCTACATGGCGGGGCTGACCCAAGAGCAGGAGCAGGCCGCCCAGCCGCCCGCTCCGCCCGTCACGGGCCCGGCACCCAACCCGACGCCTCCGGCACCCGACGCGTCAGCAGCCTCCGGAGCGATTGCCTTCGCCTACGCGCAGCTCGGCAAGCCCTACGTCTTCGGCGGCTCCGGCCCCTGGGGTTGGGACTGCTCCGGCCTGACCAAGGCGGCGTACGAGTCGGTGGGCGTCTACATCGGCGCGCACCTCGTCTCGAGCCAGTACTACACGATGGCAGGCGCTGGCCGGCTCGTCCCGCTGGGCGCGATGGCCCCCGGTGACCTCATCTACTACGCCGACGGCGGGTACCCGGGCAGTTTCTACCACGTGACCATGTACGTGGGGGACGGCATGATGATCGAGGCCCCGCGCGAGGGTGTGCCCGTGCGTGTCACCCCGGTGAGGTACTACGACGCGCTGCCGTACGCGGGTCGCCCGACCGGGTAAGAACGACGGCTCGCTGTAACCGACGTCCGGGACGGACGCCGGCGCTGGCGACGCGGCGAAGGCCAGAAATGGCCTTCGCTCCTAGCGTCAGCGCGCCTACGCAGGTCGTCCGACTGGCTAGCCAGCCGCCTTCTTCACCAGGGCGCGGAGCTTCTTCTCCGCGGCATCCGTCATCTCGAGAATCGCGTACGAGCTCGGCCACATCTCGCCGTCATCGAGTGCGGCATTCTCGTCGAAGCCGATCGAGCCGTAACGCGTGTTGAACTTCGACGCCGGCTGGTAGAACACGATGTTCTTGCCGTCCTTGGCGTAGGTCGGGAATCCGTACCAGGTCTTGGGGTCGAGGTGCGGTGCCACCTCGGAGACGATCAGGTGCAGGCGCTCAGCGATGATCCGGTCCGTGCCCGTCAGCTTCTCGATCTCGGCCAGGCACGCCTCGAACTCCTTCGCCTTCTTGGCGGAGCCCTTGACGCCCTTCATCTCCTTGAGCTCGGCGGCGCGCTGCTTCATCGCCTCGCGCTCGGCGTCGCTGAAGCCGGTCTTGGTGTCGCCCATGGTCAGTCCCTTCGGTGATTCGTTGACTTCACACTAGGGATGCCGCGAGCATGCCGCTTCTCGAATACTGCTGCGTCGAGCACTAGCCCTTGTAAGCGGCGAGCCCTGCCTGCACGACCGCGTCGGCCTCGGCCGCACCCTGCCAGCCGTCGACCTTGACCCACTTGCCGGGCTCGAGGTCCTTGTAGTGGGTGAAGAAGTGCTCGATCTCCTTCTTCGTGAACTCCGGAATGTCGTCGAGGTCCTGGATATGCGACCAGCGCGGGTCCTTCGCCTGCACGCAGATCACCTTGGCGTCGCTGCCACCGTCGTCCGTCATGTTGAAGACCGCGACGGGACGCACCGAGATTCCAACGCCCGGGAAGGTGGGGGCGTCGAGCAGGATGAGCGCGTCGACCGGGTCACCGTCGAGGCCGAGCGTGTGCTCGAAGAAGCCGTAATCGGTCGGGTACTGGAACGTCGTGAAGAGGTAGCGGTCGAGGAACACGCGACCGGTCTCGTGGTCCACCTCGTACTTGTTGCGGCTGCCCCGGGGAATCTCAACGATGACGTCGTAGGCGGTCATGGTGGGGTCTCCTTGAGGTGAGGGGCGGGATGCTGCAATAACGTTAGCGGATGCCCCAGCGCCCCCGCCTCACGCCCGCGATCGCCGACATCCGGCGTGCAGTGCGCGAGTTGCTGCCGGAATCTCCTCTCCGCGACATCCCAAATGCAGGCGATGCACGGCCCGACGTGCACGCACGCCCCGAGCTGGACAATCCGGCCTCTGGATCTCCTGCATTTGTGCACGGGGGGCTCGTGTTGGTTGCGCTCTCCGGGGGCCCCGACTCCCTCGCGCTCGCCGCGGCCGTCGCCTTCGAGGCGCCCCGCGCGGGCCTGAGCGCCGGTGCTGTGATCGTCGACCACGGCCTCCAACCCGAGTCGGCGGATGCCGCGGCGCAGGCAGCACGCCAGGCCACCGATCTCGGTCTCGACCCCGTCCTGGTGCTACCCGTCACGGTGGGCACCGTGGGTGGCCCGGAGGCCGCTGCCCGCACAGCCCGCTACACCGCCCTCGAGCAGGCCGCGCGCGAGACCGGCGCGTCCGCCGTCTTGCTCGGCCACACCCTCGACGACCAGGCCGAGACGGTCCTGCTCGGACTCGCACGGGGGAGTGGGGCGGCAAGCCTTCGTGGCATGGACGCGGTGACCGGGCTGTACCGCAGACCGCTGCTGGGCATCCGTCGCTCGACAACGGTGCAGGCGTGCGCGGATGCCGGACTCGAGCCGTGGCACGACCCCCACAACGACGACCCCGCGTACACCCGGGTGCGTGTGCGCCAGGCGGTGCTGCCGCTTCTTGAGCGTGAGCTCGGCCCTGGCATCCCGGAGGCGCTCGCCCGCACCGCGGAGCAGCTGCGCGAGGACTCCGATGCGCTCGACCACTTCGCCGAGGAGATCGCGGAGGACCTCGCCGAGCATTCCGAGGCCGGAATCGCCCTGCCCGTGAAGGCGCTCGCCGCCAACCCCGCCGCCCTGCGCCAGCGCCTCATCCGACTGGCCGTCGCGAGCGAGTTCCACGTATCGCTCAGCCGCGCCCAGACCCTCGAGGTAGCGCGCCTCGTGACCGAGTGGCACGGTCAGTCTGGCGTCGACCTGCCCGGGGTTAGGGTGGAGCGGCGGGACGGTTACCTGCACTTCACCGCGAGCTAAGGAACGCTGATGGAATTCTCCGACGTCGAGAACGACCTCGCCGAGATCCTCCTCACCGAAGAGGAGATCCACGCCAAGATCGAGGAGCTCGCCCGAGCCATCGAGGCCGACCACCAGGGCGAGAAGATCCTGCTCGTGGGTGTTCTGCGTGGTGCCGTCATGGTGATGGCGGACCTCGCGCGTGCCCTCAAAGTCGACATCGAGATGGACTGGATGGCCGTCTCGTCGTACGGCGCCGGCACCCAGTCGAGCGGTGTCGTGCGCATCCTCAAGGACCTCGACTCCGACCTCACGGGTCGTCGGGTGCTCATCGTCGAGGACATCATCGACTCCGGTCTCACCCTCTCGTGGCTGCGCGCCAACCTCGAGAGCCGTGGTGCGAAGACCGTCGAGATCTGTGCCCTTCTCCGCAAGCCCGACGCGTTGAAGGTCGAGGTGGATGTCACGTACATCGGTTTCGACATTCCCAACAAGTTCGTCGTGGGCTACGGCCTCGACTACGCGGAGCAGTACCGCAACCTGCGCGGTGTAGCGGTGCTCGCGCCGCACGTCTACGAGTAGAGGTCCCTCGGCCGCTGCCGTGTCTCGGGGCTGCGGGGCGGGCCTGCGCCAGCAGGTCTCTGCCCGTAGACGCCCACCACGCCGGAGACCTGCTGGCGCAGGCCCGCCCCTCCGCACTTGCGCGGTCGTGGCTCGCACGAACGTTGCGGAGGAGGACGCGCCGCCCAGCGCCGCTCCGGAGCAACGACTGCCGCGTGTCATCCTCCGCAACGTCGTGCGGTGGTGGGTTTCGATAACGCCGGGCTTCGCCGCGGCTACTCAACCAACGGACCGACCAACCAACGGACCAACCAGCGCCTACCCATCCTCTCCAAAGGCCTGGGACGGGATGCACCCCCTGCCGTGCCACGGGCGGTACCTCCCTGCCGCGACATGTACGGAGGGTGGGCCCTGTCTTGAGAGGTCTCCGGTGTGGTGGGCGTCTACGGGCAGAGACCTCTCAAGACAGGGCCCACCCGGAGCCCCGCAACACCGAAGCGTCAAGCGCTGTGTTCTCCGCTTCGCTTGACGCTACGCGTCAAGCGAACGTGCAGCCCGCGCACAGTAGTCGCCCGGTAGCCTTGCTGGAAGTTTCTCAAGCAGGAAGGTGCCGCGCCTCGTGGGGGCGGAATGACATGGACTTCAAGCGCATTTTCCGCGGGCCGATCGTCTACATCGTGCTCGCTATCGCCGTGGTGTGGATCGGTTCGACCCTCCTGACGGCGACCGGCTTCCGCGAGATCACCACGCAGGAGGGCCTCGAGCTTCTCGACGGCAACACGGTGACCTCGGCGAAGATCGTCGACGGCGAGCAGCGTGTCGATCTGGAGCTGTCGAAGCCTGACGGCGACAACGGCACGAAGGTGCAGTTCTACTACGTGGCTCCTCGCGGTACCGAGGTGATCGAGGCGGTGAACGCCGCCAACCTGGACAGCTTCGACGACGAGGTTCCGCAGACGAACTTCTTCATGAGTCTGCTCGGCATCCTGCTGCCGTTCCTCATCATCGGTGTCATCTTCTACTTCCTCCTCACGCGTATGCAGGGTGGCGGCAGTCGGGTGATGCAGTTCGGCAAGTCGAAGGCGAAGCTTGTCGGCAAGGAGGCACCGAAGGTGACCTTCGCGGATGTCGCCGGTTCCGATGAGGCGATCGAGGAGCTCGAGGAGATCAAGGACTTCCTGAAGGACCCCGCACGCTTCCTCGCGGTGGGTGCTCGCATCCCGAAGGGTGTGCTGCTCTACGGCCCTCCCGGTACCGGTAAAACGCTTCTCGCCCGGGCGACCGCTGGCGAGGCTGGCGTGCCGTTCTACACGATCTCCGGTTCGGACTTCGTGGAGATGTTCGTGGGTGTCGGTGCGAGCCGCGTGCGCGACCTGTTCGACCAGGCGAAGCAGAACTCGCCGGCGATCATTTTCATCGACGAGATCGACGCCGTCGGACGTCACCGTGGTGCCGGTATCGGTGGCGGCAACGACGAGCGCGAGCAGACGCTCAACCAGCTCCTGGTCGAGATGGACGGCTTCGACGTGAAGACGAACGTCATCCTGATCGCCGCGACGAACCGTCCGGATGTTCTGGACCCGGCGCTCCTGCGCCCTGGTCGTTTCGACCGCCAGATCGGTGTGGACGCCCCCGACCTGCAGGGCCGCAAGCAGATCCTCGAGGTGCACGCCAAGGGCAAGCCCATGGCGGACGGTGTCAACCTCGAGGTCGTCGCGCGCAAGACTCCCGGGTTCACGGGTGCGGATCTCGCGAACGTGCTCAACGAGGCGGCACTGCTGACGGCGCGCTCCAACGCGCAGCTCATCGACAACCGCGCCCTCGACGAGGCCATCGACCGTGTCATGGCCGGTCCCCAGCGTCGCACGCGCCTGATGAACGACAAGGAGAAGCTCATAACGGCGTACCACGAGGGTGGTCACGCCCTGGCCGCGGCATCCATGCGCAACACGGACCCGGTCACCAAGGTGACGATCCTGCCGCGCGGTCGCGCCCTCGGCTACACGATGGTGCTGCCCCTCGAGGACAAGTACTCGGTCACCCGCAACGAGCTGCTCGACCAGCTGGCGTACGCCATGGGCGGCCGCGTCGCGGAGGAGATCGTGTTCCACGACCCGACCACGGGCGCGTCGAACGACATCGAGAAGGCGACATCCATCGCCCGTCGCATGGTCACCGAGTACGGCATGAGCACCAAGGTCGGCTCGGTCAAGCTCGGCTCGACCTCGGGTGAGCCGTTCCTCGGTCGCGACATGGGTGCGACGCGCGACTACTCCGACCAGATCGCGGAGACGATCGACGAGGAGGTGCGCGCGCTCATCGAGCAGGCGCATGACGAGGCGTGGCAGGTGCTCAACACCAACCGCGACATCCTCGACCGTCTCGCGTCGGAGCTCCTCGAGAAGGAGACTCTCGACCACGAGCAGCTTGCGGCGATCTTCGAGGACGTCGAGAAGCTCCCGGAGCGCCCGACGTGGCTCTCGAGCGACACGCGCCCGCTGTCGGATCGTCCGCCGGTGGCCATCCCGTCGAAGCTGCCGGTCGACGGCAGCCTCTCGGAGGGTGGCATCGAGTCGGACTCTCCTGAGGAGAAGCCGAAGCGCGCACCGTCGCCCCGTAAGTCGCCCGGCATCGCCACGGCCTGACGCCCGCACTGATGGCCTTCGATTCACTGGGTATCGAGACGGCCGTAGCCGGAATCCTCTCCGCGATCGGTGAGGACACCGGCAGGCCGGGTCTCGCGGACACGCCGAAGCGCGTGGCGCAGGCCTACGCCGAGTTCTTCTCCGGCGTCGGCGTCGACCCCCGGATGCATCTTGCCGAGGCTGTCGACGTCGAGCCCGGGCAGCGCGGCGAGCTGGTACTTCTCCGTGGGCTGGACTTCCGTTCCGTCTGCGAGCACCACCTGTTGCCGTTCCTCGGCACGGCGCACGTTGCCTACGTCCCGGGCGATCGCATCGTCGGTCTGGGCAGTCTCGCGCGCGTCGTCGAGACGCTCGCGTCTCGCCCGCAACTGCAGGAGCGCCTCACGGAGGAGATCGCGGATGCCATCTCCGACGGCCTTGGTGCTGCGGGTGTGCTCGTGGTGCTCGACGCGGTGCATGGTTGCGTCACCACGCGCGGACCCCGCCAGGTGAACAGCTCGACCGTGACGATGGCCTCCCGCGGAACCCTCGCAGACCCGGCGCAGCGCGCCGAGGTCACAACCCTGATCGGGGCTGCATGACGTTCATCCTGGGAATCCTCAACGTGACACCCGATTCGTTCAGCGATGGCGGGCGGTTCGATTCAGTCGCTGAGGCGGTGGCGGAGGGCATCCGCCTACGGGACCTCGGGGCCGACCTCGTGGACGTTGGTGGCGAGTCGACGCGTCCGGGCGCTGCTCGAGTGAGCGTCGAGGAGGAGCAGGCACGCGTCATCCCCGTGATCCGCGGGCTCGTCGCGGCCCGGGTGGAGGTGAGCGTCGACACCATGAACTCGAGCACCGCACTCGCAGCGGCGGATGCCGGGGCATCCATCATCAACGATGTCTCCGGTGGTCTCGCCGAC
Organism: Leifsonia sp. AK011; assembly: GCF_013410945.1. NCBI lineage: Bacteria > Bacillati > Actinomycetota > Actinomycetes > Micrococcales > Microbacteriaceae > Leifsonia > Leifsonia sp. AK011. Next base: position 728,282 of record NZ_JACCCH010000001.1, read on the forward strand.
CCCCGCATGCTGCAGGTCATCGCGAACACGCGCCTCACCTACATCGCCTCGCACTGGCGTGGCCCGAGCGACTCAGACGCGAAGTACGGCGACGTGGTCGAGGATGTGCGCAACGAGCTGCGGTACCGGCTGGCCGAGATGGCCGTGTACGGGATCGACCCCGGGCGCGTCATCCTCGATCCCGGGCTCGGTTTCGCGAAGGATGCGGAGCACAACTGGCAGCTGCTGTCGCGGCTCGAGGAGCTCGAGACGCTGGGGCAGCCTCTCCTCATCGGGGCATCGCGCAAGCGGTTCCTCTCGAAATGGGGCACGAGCCCCGAACAGCGGGATCCCGCGACCGCTGTCATCAGCGCGCTTGCCGCCCAGGCCGGAGCCTGGGGCGTGCGGGTGCACGACGTCGAATCGACCCGCCGCGCCCTCGAGGTGCAGGCGGCCTGGAAGAGCGGAATCGCACGATGAATCCTCTGGACGAGATCACCCTGACCGGCCTGCGGGCCAACGCTTTCCACGGCGTGCTCGAGCAGGAGCGCCGCACCGGCCAGGTCTTCATCATCGACGTGACCGTGTTTCTGCCGTTGGCGGATGCCGCCTCCGGTGACGACCTCGATCGCACCATCCACTACGGGGAGCTGGCCGAGCGCATCGTCGCCGCGGTGGAGAGCGACCCCGTCGACCTCATCGAGACGGTTGCCGAGCGTGTGGCGCAGATCGTGCTCGACTACGAGCTCGCCGTGTTCACCAAGGTCACTGTGCACAAGCCGAGTGCGCCCATCGCGGTGCCGTTCGACGACGTGTCGGTCACCATCAATCGCGGTCGCGCGCCGAGTGCGGGGCCGGTCGGGTTCAGCGCGTGACGCCCCGCGTCGTCATCGCCTTCGGCAGCAATCTCGGTGATCGGGCCGAGACGATCGTGGCTGCCGCGCGCGAGATCGCGGACCTGCCGGGCATCGAGCTGACCGCTCTCTCGTCCCTGCATGAGACGCCGGCCCTCAAGCCTCACGGCGTGGATTTCGCCGCGCCCGCATATCTGAACGCGATCGCGATCGTCGAGACCGACCTCGACCCTCACGAACTGCTCGCGCGACTCCGCGAGATCGAGCAGCAGCACGGTCGCGTGCGCGAGGAGCGTTGGGGTGACCGCACCCTCGACCTCGACATCATCGATGCGGACGGCATGGCCGTGACGACGGATGACCTCACCCTGCCGCATCCCCGGGCCCACGAACGGGCCTTCGTGCTCGAACCCTGGCTCGAGGTCGACCCGGAGGCGGTGCTCTCGGGCCGACGCGTGAGCGACCTCCTTGCGGAGGCACCTCGATGACCAGGACCAAGCCGCTCCATCTCGTTCTGCTCGCCCTCTTCGGCGGCACGATCGCGTGGTTCGTCGAGACGCTCCTCGCGTCGACGGGTCGCGCCGTGGTCATCCCGCCGGTGACGCTGAGCTTCGCGCTCGCCCTCATCGGCGCGATCGTGGTCGTGATGGCTCTGCCGGTGCGACGGGTCGCGCGGCGGGTCGAGGGCGCCCGCGTCGACCCCTTCTACGCGACGCGCGTGGTCATGCTCGCGAAGGCGTCGAGTCTCAGCGGCGCGCTCCTCGGCGGCGGAAGCCTCGGCATCACCGCCTACCTCCTGAGTCGCTCCGTGGTGCCCGGGGTAGGCTCGGTGGGGCTGGCGATCGCGGCCGCGGTCGGTGCCATCGTGCTGCTGGCCTGCGGTCTCGTGGCCGAGCAGATGTGCGCGATTCCGCCCGATGACGACGACTCCAACGAGGGTCGTCCCAACCCCGGAGGCCTCTCGTGACTCTCGAACTGCCCGACACGCAGTGGCGGCGGGTATCGCCGAAGTACATCGTGGTCGACCTCGTCGGCACCCTCGTCATGGGGATCATCGTCGTGGGTGGAGCGTCGATCGCCCCGGCAGTGAGTGGCAACGTGTGGCTGTGGTTCATCCCCGGGTCCCTCGCCGTCGTGTTTCTCGTGACCCTCGCGATCACCCCGCGGCGTGTTCGTGCGATCGGGTACCAGCTGCGGGAGGATGACCTGCTGTTTCGCCGGGGCATCCTGTTCCAGCGTTTCGTGTCGGTGCCCTACGGGCGGATGCAGCTGGTCGACGTCAATCGTGGGCCGCTCGCCCGCGCGGTCGGTCTCAGCGAACTCAAGTTCGTGACCGCGGCGGCCGCGACGGGTGTGACGGTGCCGGGGCTACCCGAGGCGGAGGCTGAGGAGCTGCGCGACCGCCTCGTCGGACTCGCCGAGAGCCGTCGGGCCGGGCTATGACGGACCTTCCCCCGCCCGAATCGCCAGCGCCGGCACCGCCGCCCACGGGCGTCACGGAACCCGGGAAGGATCGCCTCGCCGACGGCGAGTGGCACCGCCTCCACCCCGCGACCCCTCTGCTGCGCGGCGGCATCGCCTTCGTCGCGATCCTCGGTGTGATCGTGGTCAACCTGCGCGACATCGTGATCGACATCGTCTTCGGCGGGCCCGACTTCGAGGAGGACTACAACCCGGTCACGTTCATCCTCGAGCACGACTTCCTCGGCTGGGTGATCCTCGCGATCATCGGGGGATTGCTCCTCACGATCGCGGGGTTCTGGTTGTCGTGGCGGATGCATACCTTCCGAATCACCGATCAGCTCGTGGAGGTGCGCAGCGGCATCCTGTTCCGCACGCACCGCCGCGGGCGGCTCGACCGCATCCAGGGCATCAACATCGTGCACCCGTTCCTCGCCCGGCTGGTCGGGGCGGCGAAGCTCGAGGTCTCGGTCGCGGGGGAGGACGCCAACATCCCGCTCGCCTACCTGGGTTCCTCGGCTGCCGACGAACTGCGCCGCGAGATCCTGCTGCTGGCGTCGGGAACTCGACAGACGGATGCCACGGCGCCAGCAGCCGCGAGCTCCGGCTCCCTCGTCAGTGACCGCGTCAACGACCTGCTCGCACCCGAACTCGACCCGACGCTCGCGCCCCCGGAGTCGGTCGTGAAGATCCACCCGGGTCGCCTCGTGGGGTCGCTCCTGCTTAGTGTGAGCACGATCGTGGCGATCGCTGTCGTCGCCGTGCTCATCACGTTCGGGGTCCGGCTCGGAAGCGGCGTCGTCGTGCTGGGTCTCATCCCCGCCGTGATTGGCTATGCGAGCTTCTACTTCTCGCGCATCACGCGGTCGCTGCGCTACAGCATCGCGTCCACTCCCGACGGCGTCCGAGTCGGATTCGGACTGCTGTCGACGAGCAACGACACCCTGCCGCCCGGGCGCATCCACGCGGTGATGGTCAGCCAGCCGCTGCTGTGGCGTCTCACCGGATGGTGGGAGATCAAGATCAACCGGGCATCCACCTCCTCTGCGCAGGGCGCCGCGGGCCAGGCGAACACCACGATCCTCCCGGTCGGCACGATGGCCGATGTGCGCAAGGTGCTCGAACTCGTGCTGCCCGGCATGCTCGACGACCTCGATCTCGTGGAGCGCTCGATCGTGTCGCGCGGCGACGACGACTTCACCACATCGCCGCGGCGGGCGGCGATCGTGCGCTGGTTCTCGTGGCGGCGCAACGGCTTCACGCAGACGTCGAACGCGGTGCTCCTGCGACGGGGAGCGATCTGGCGTGACCTTGTAGTCGTGCCCAAGGCGCGGATGCAGAGCATCGCGCTCACGCGCGGGCCCCTCGGTCGTCGCCTGCGTGTCGCGCGAGTGCGGGTTCACACCGTGGCTGGCCCCATCTCCGCCTCCGTGGGCGCGATCGATCAGAACGACGCCGTCGAGTTCTTCGAGTCGCTCGCGCGAGAGGCCGTGGCCGCTGGCCAGGCCGACCGCAGCCACCGGTGGCGCGAGGAGGGCACGCCGTGACCGCGGCCGGCCGGCTCGGGGTCGGCATCATCGGTGCAGGCCGCGTAGGGCCCGTGCTCGGGGCTGGTCTCTCGGCGGCCGGGCATGCCATCACGGGCATCGCGACCCTCACCGAGTCCAACCGCGAGCGCGCGCAGGCGATGCTTCCGGATGCCCCGATCCTTGAGATCCCTCAGCTCATCGAGCGCAGCGAACTTGTGCTCCTCGCCATCCCCGAGTCGCAGATCGAGGCGCTCGTCGCCGGTCTCGCCGCGACCGGTACGTGGCAGCCGGGCCAGCTCCTGATGCACACCGCGGCCGGTCTCGGCTACGGGGTGCTCCAGCCGGCGACCCTGCAGGGCGTGATTCCGCTCGCCGTGCATCCGGCGATGTCCTTCACGGGGACGAGCATGGACCTCGTGCGACTGCGGGAGAGCTTCTGTGCGGTGACCGCCCCGACCCCGGTTCTGCCCATCGCCCAGGCACTCGTCGTCGAGCTCGGCGCGGAACCCTTCGTGGTGGCCGAGGCCGATCGTGCCGCGTACGCGGAGGCGATTTCCACAGCCACGAGCTTCTCCTCGGAGATCGTCCGCCAGTCGATCGACCTTCTCGCCGGCATCGGTCTCGAGGCCCCCGGTGCCGTCATTGCGCCGCTCGTGCGTTCGGCCGTCGAGAACGCGCTGCACTCGCCCCCGACGGCGGCGCAGTTCCCACCGGACCCCGACTTCCCTTGAGTGCCCCTACGATCGACAGGTGACTGCTCCACTTCCTCGTGTCATCACCACCGTTGCTGAGATGCGCGAAGCGATCGCGGCCGAGCGCGCCGCCGGTCGCACGGTGGCCCTGACCCCCACGCTCGGCGCCCTCCATGACGGGCACATCTCCCACGTCATTCGAGCGGCAGAACTCGCGGATGTCAGGGTCGTCTCGATCTTCGTCAATCCGACGCAGTTCACCCAGGCCGAAGACCTCGAGAAGTACCCCCGCACCCTGGACGCGGATGTCGCGCGCCTCGCCGAGCACGGCGTCGACCTGGTGTTCGCGCCCAGTGTCGACGAGATGTACCCGACGGGCCCTACCGGTGTCACCGTTCATGCGGGAGAGGTGGGCAACACGTTTGAGGGCAAGTCGCGCGTCGGCCACTTCGACGGCGTGCTGACCGTGGTCGCCAAGCTGCTCGGCATCGTCACGCCCGACATCGTGACCTTCGGCCAGAAGGATGCCCAGCAGCTCTTCCTCGTGAAGCGCATGGTCACCGACCTCAACTTTGCGACCCGCGTCGAGACCATCGAGACCGTGCGCGAGCCGGACGGACTTGCCATGTCCAGCCGCAACCGGTTCCTCGCACCGGGGGAGCGGCGGGCGGCGCTCGCGCTCTCGGCTGCGCTGGAGGCCGCGGCATCCGCGAGCGATCGTGGGATCGACTCCGCGCTCGCCGCAGCACAGGGTGCCCTCGCCGGGACACCCCTCGTCGAGCTCGACTACTTCGCGGTCGTGCATCCCGATACGTTCCGCCCCGTCGACGACGACTACCGCGGTCGTGCGATCGCGATCGTGGCCGCCCGCGTCGGCACCACCCGTCTCATCGACAACGAGTCGCTGCGCATCGGCTGAGGCCCAGCCCCGGCACCTCGTCCGCATCCTCTCTACCGGACACGATCCTTTACCCGACACATCCCAAATGCAGGAGATAAGCCGCTGAGCGGCGCTATCGCCTGCCAGTCGGCACCTCATAGCCGCGACTTCCTGCATTTGGGACCGCGAGAGCGAGGGTAGGAGCCCGCTCCGGCTGAGGCGCTGTGCCAGCAGTGCTGAACGGTACCATTGACCCTCGTGACTGACGAGACGACGCCTGAGCCCGAGCTGACCGAAGAAGAGGTCTCGCAGCAGAAGGCGGTCCGCCTCGAGAAGCGCGAGCGTCTCATCGACTCCGGCGCTGGCGCGTACCCTGTCGGTGTCGACATCACCACGACCATCCCCGAAATTCGTGCCAAGTACCCGAGCCTCGAGCCGGACACCCAGACCGGGGATGTCGTGGGCCTCGCCGGTCGCGTCGTGCACCTGCGCAACACGGGCAAGCTGTGCTTCGCCGCACTCCAGTCCGGCGATGGTGAGCGCATCCAGGCCATGATCTCCCTCGCGGAGGTCGGCGAGGAGTCACTCGAACGCTGGAAGGACCTTGTCGACCTCGGTGATCACGTCTTCGTGCACGGCCAGGTCATCTCCAGCCGTCGCGGGGAGCTCTCGATCCTCGCGAAGGACTGGGCGATCGCCTCGAAGGCCATCCGCCCCCTGCCGAACCTCCACACCGAGCTCAGCGATGAGGCGCGGATGCGCAGCCGCTACCTCGACCTCATCGTGCGCGAGCAGGCGCGATCCACAGTGCGTGCGCGCGCCGCCGTCAACGCGTCGCTGCGCTCGACCTTCGGCACGCACGACTACCTCGAGGTCGAGACCCCGATGCTGCAGGTCATCCACGGTGGTGCCTCGGCTCGCCCGTTCGTCACCCACAGCAATGCCTTCGACACCGAGCTCTACCTGCGTATCGCTCCCGAGCTGTTCCTCAAGCGCGCGGTCGTCGGCGGCATCGAGCGCGTCTTCGAGATCAACCGCAACTTCCGCAACGAGGGTGCCGACTCCACGCACAGCCCCGAGTTCGCGATGCTCGAGGCCTACCAGGCCTACGGCGACTACAACCAGATGGCCGACCTCACGCAGGAGCTCGTTCAGGATGCCGCGCGCGCAGTGACCGGCGGGCTTGTGGTCACTCTTGCCGATGGCACCGAGTACGACCTGGGCGGGGAGTGGGACCGCATCTCGATGTACGACTCGCTGAACGCGGCATCCGGCCTGTCCGTCACCCCGCAGACGCCCGCCGACGAGCTGCTCGCTCATGCCGAGTCGCTCGGTATCGAGGTGCAGCACCCCACCCACGGCAAGCTCGTCGAGGAGCTGTGGGAGCACTACGTGAAGCCGGGCCTCACGAAGCCGACGTTCGTCATGGACTTTCCCGTCGACACCTCTCCGCTCGTGCGCGATCATCGGTCGATCGAGGGGCTCGTCGAGAAGTGGGACCTCTACGTGCGCGGCTTCGAGCTCGCCACGGGATACTCGGAGCTTGTCGATCCGGTCATCCAGCGCGAGCGTTTCGTCGAGCAGGCGCTGCAGGCGAGCCGGGGGGATGCCGAGGCCATGCGTCTCGACGAGGAGTTTTTGCGCGCACTCGAGCACGGTATGCCGCCGTCGGGTGGAATGGGCATGGGTATCGACCGCCTCATCATGGCGATCACCGGCCTCGGTATTCGCGAGACGATCCTGTTCCCGCTCGTCAAGTGACACAGATTAGGTAGGTAGGCTGCGCCCATGAGTGACCTGAAGCTGCCCGGCGAGGACGACAAGAAGAAGGGCGAGATCTCCACCGGCCGGATCGTGATCTGGTTGGTGGTCGCGGGTGTCGGCCTGTATCTGGTGATCTCGGGCGTCGTCGGCATCATCGCTAAGGGTTAAGAGTGGATCGGCGCACTTCGCGACTTGTCACCTCGGTCGCACTCGTCGGCATCATCGTGCTCGTGGCGATCGTCTGGTTCATCACCAGGTAGTCGGCTGTACTCTGGTGGCATGCCCCAGGAGTATTGGCTCAACGCCCTGTTTTCGGTCACACCGACCATCCTGCTCGGGCTCGTCTTCTGGTTCGTGATGCGTTCGATCATCCGGGCCGACCGCACGGAGCGCAGCGCGCGAGCCAAGATCGAGATCGAGGAGCGCGCGAAGCTGGGCCTCCCCCCGAAGGACTAGCGGGCGCGTCAACCGCGCGGCTTGAGCCGGATGGGCGGCAGCTGCGGGGCGGGCAATGGGTTGCCGTCGTAGCCGTTCAGGATGCCGAACCGGCCCGGGTGCACCGACAGCCCCGCCTGCCACTCGTCGCGGAATCGCTGGATCTCGTCGTGGTCGCGACCGATGAAGTTCCACCACATCACGATCTGCTCGCCGAGCGGGGTGCCTCCGATGAGCAGGAGCCGGGCATCCGTCTGCGCCACGAACGTGATCGAGTCCGTGCCCGACGGCAGGTAGCCGAGGTGCGAGACGGGAACGGATGCGCCGTCCACCGTGACATCCCCGGCGTCCACGAGAACGCCGTGTTCATGGCCGCGCTCCACCGGTACGGTCACGGTCGCGCCGGCCGGAATGTCGAGCTGTGCGCCCACGAGCTCGGTGAACACCCGGGCCGGCGAGCTCACCCCCGCGAGTGACCCGATGAAGACGCGCGCGGTCGCCTCCCCAAGAGCGAAGGGTTCTGGCGCGACGTTCTCGAAGAAGGGCTCGCGGTGGCGGGCGCTGTCGGGGAGGGCGATCCAGAGCTGGGCGCCGTGGAGCACCACGGGGTCCGGGCTGGGCACCGAGACCTCCGAGTGCGCGATGCCGCGCCCGGCGGTCATGAGGTTGAGTTCGCCCGGGTTGATGATCGCGTGACTGCCCACGGTGTCGCGGTGCTCGATGCGCCCGGAGAAGAGCCAGCTCACCGTCTGCAGGCCGGTGTGCGGATGCGGCGGAACATCCATCTCGACGGCTTCCGGCCCGTAGTGGTCGACGAAGCACCACGCGCCGATGAGACTCCGGGCGCGCTGCGGCAGTGTGCGCCGAACGCCCATCGCACGCGGTCCGCCGAGCGGCACATCGCGCGGCTCGAGAATCTCGACGGTGCGACCGGTGGGGTCCGGTGTCTCGTCGCTGGCGTCCTCCCGAACGAGTAGCTCCAGCGGATCCTTCTCGAGGTTGCTCACGCCACTAACCTAAGGCCACGAGCTCGGTCATCAGGCGGTCGGCGTCGGCGCGCGAGAACGGCAGGGGTGGCCGGATCTTGAGGGTGTCGTTGGCCGGCCCGGATGTCGCGACCAGCACCCCGCGCTCGCGCAGCGCGTTGACCGTGGCGAGGGCGCGCTGCTCCGACTCGAGGCGTGCTCCGAGGAACAGTCCGACACCGCGCACCTCCTCGAACAGCCCGGTGCTCGTGAGTCCTGTGAGCAGGTACGCGCCCACGTCGCGGGCGTTGTCGATGAGCTTCTCGTCGCGCAGCACGTCGAGGGTCGCCTGCGCCGCCGCGATCGACACGGAGCTGCCCCCGAACGTGTTGAAGTACCTCGACCGTTCGTTGAACGCATCGACCAACTCGTGCCGAGCCATCATGGCGGCGATGGGATGCCCGTTGCCCATCGGTTTGCCGACCGTTACGATGTCGGGGGCGAGACGGTACCGATCAAAGCCCCACATCCCGCGTCCCAATCGCCCGAAGCCGGGCTGCACCTCGTCGGCGATGAACAGCCCGCCGGCCTCGTGCACGGCGGTCACGGCATCCGCGAAGCCCTCCACCTCGGGCCAGGCGCCATCGGAGGCGAAGATCGTGTCGACGATGAGGGCGGCTGGGCGGATGCCCGCTGCCTGCAGCTCCGCAATGGCGCCGCGCACCGACACACCGAGGTCGCCCTCCACGGGGACGGTGCGCACCCACGGAGCGAGTGACTCGGGGCCGCCCAGCGAGGGCGAGATCGCCGCGATTTCGGTGGTCACCCCGTGGTAGGCGTTCTCCGTGACGATGATGCCTGTGCCACCGGTCGCGATCTTGGCAACCTTCAGGGCGAGGTCGTTCGCCTCAGAGCCGGTGCACGTGAACATGACGTTGTCGATGTGGGGCGGCAGCGTGCTGAGGAGATCCTCGGCGTACGCGACGGTCGGTTCGGCGAGGTAGCGCGTGTGCGTGGTGAGGGTCGCGGCCTGTCGGGCGATCGCGTCGGCAACTCGGGGGTGCGAGTGCCCCACGGAGGGGACGTTGTTGTACGCATCGAGGTACTCCCGACCGTCGGCATCCCACACGCGAGTGCCTGCACCTCGCACGAGCTGCAGCGGATGCCCGTAGAACAGGCGATACGCGGACCCCATCGCGCGGGCGCGGCGCTCCACCAGGTCACGCGTAGCCGCGTCGAGTTCGGGTGTGCGAGCGGGGTCGAAGTACGCGGTGGGGCCAGCCATGCGCTAAGCCTAGGGACGCGCGCGGTCGGGGAGCAGCGACATCACTGCTCGAAGAGCTCGTTCAACAACCGCCGCTGCACGAGCCGCGCCGACACGAGGTGCGGAAGCAGCGCGCGTTCCTCCGGCAGCAGGGGCACAACCGACTCGAAACCGTCAACGAAGGGCAGCGCGGCCTCCGAGGGGCTCGACCCCATCGGCAGGTACGCGAGCGCGACCCCGAGGTCGTTCACGCGCCCGCTGTGCACAACATCGCCGAAATCCAGGATGCCCGTGACGTAACCGTCATCGCTGGTGTCCACGAGGAGATTGCCGGGGTGGAAGTCGTTGTGGATCACCTGCTGTGGCATCCGCTCGAGCGCGGGCAGCACGTCGATCTCGAAGCGGTCGATGATCTCGAGCATGGCGGGCGCGTCGACGGCGAGTTCGCGGAGTGCGGGCAGTCGCTGCAGGTCCCACGCGAGCTCCCGCCCGGATGCCGCGTGCCCGAACCCGCGCAGGGCGAGGTTCAACCGCCCGAGCATCCGCCCGGTCGCCCTCAGTTGCGCGTGCGTCGGCTCCGTACCGCGCGCGAGCGTGCCATCCATCCACGCGAAGACGCGTGCCGCGCGGCCGTCGACCGCGACCCACGCGGACCCGCCGCGTGAGGGCACGACCCGCTGGAGTGGGAGCCCTGGGTCCGCGGCCGCCGCGTGAGCGAGTGCGGCGAGCTGCAGGTCGATCAGGGCGTGATCGTCGCCAGGGTGCGCGACCTTGAGCACGTACGGGAGGCCGTCCGAGTCGAATCGGAACGTGTCATCCCGCTCCGTGTCGAGTCGCTCGAGCGTGTGGGGCGTGAGACCCCACTCGGCCTCGAGGAGGTCCACCGCCGCGTCCTCGGGCATGCGGTCGAACGGCTCCACGAGCTCCGTGAGCAGGCGGTGCACGTCTCGCGCCGCTTACAGCCCGGGCAGGACGAACTGCACGAGCGCCACGATCGTGCCGGCACCCACGACGAGCACCACGAGCGCGATGATGAGCACCCAGGTCAGAACCTTGTTGTTGCGCAGCTTGCCAAGAAATCCCACCGGCTTGTTGTTGTAGTCGTCGCTCATGGCCGAGAGCCTACTGTGAGCAGGTCTCCCACTTCACACTCCAGCGCCTCGCAGATCGCCAGCAGCGTGGAGAACCGGATGGCACGCGCCCGATCGTTCTTCAGTACCGACAGATTCACGACGCTCACGCCAACGAGCTCGCTCAGTCTCGTGACGGTCATCCCGCGTTCCGCGAGCAGCTCGTCGAGGCGGCAGTGGATGCCCGTTGGCCCCTCCGCTGCGTCGTCGTCGGTCATACGAGCCCCTCCGTGTCGCGCTGCATCCGTTGTCCGATCTCGAAGGCCGCGCCCACCACGGCGAGCGCGAGTCCCCACGCGATCGGCGCGGGGTCGAACTGCACGAGGAAGGGTGGGAGGGCATCCGTTCCGAGCTGTGCGGCGACCTCCGCGTGGGCGACGCCGAGAAGCGCAGGGTTCACGAAGCCGACCACGATAGCCAGTATGGCGACGACGCCGATGCCCCACGACGCGGACGTGACGAACGGTTGCCCGAGGAACACTCGGAGGGCGAGCCAGGCGACGACTGCACAGACAGCGATCGACAGGAGCGAGGCGATGATGGCCGCAGCGACGAGCGACACGCGGGCGGCGGTCGCGAGCCCCACGACCGTGAGGGTGACCGAATCGTAGTTCGCGGATGCCACGGCCTCGAGCCCCTCGGTGAACGCTGGTGTCATCGGCTCCGCGAGCGGTACTCCAGCCATCGTCACGGCCTCGTCGCCGAGGAGCGACGCGATGCGTGTGATCAGGAGCACCACTTCGACGACCGCGATGGCCGCGGCACCCCCGGCGATGAACCCGAGGATCACCTTCTGGGCGAGCGATCCCGCTCGACGTCCACGTTCCTCTGCCGTCGTCATCAGACCAGTCCCTCCGTCTCGCGCTGCAGTCGGTTCCCGGCAACGAACGCCGCGGACAGTGCGCCCAGTGCTGCGATGGCGAAGGGCACCACGAGCGCGATGGGGATGGCCGTGTTCTCGGGGTACTCGCCAGCGAGGGCGGATGCCGCGCCGTTGGCCCCCATCGTGCTGAACAACCACGTGAGGATCCACCCGATCGCGACCACGAACGTGAGCGTGCCGACGAGGCCGACATTGGCGGTGCTAAAAGCGCGGCCGCGGATGATGTTGCGGATCGCGAGCGACACGCACACGATCGCGGTCACGACGGCAAGGGCGTAGATGACTTCGGCGGCGATGAGCGAGAAGACCGTGATGGGCGCCATGTCGCTCGCCAGGATCTCGACCTGCTGCGGCACGACGGCCACCGGCGAGCCGCCGGGGCCGACGGGGAGCGTTGCGGGGGTGTCTGCGAAGGCCACGGTGACCGGGACATCCCTGTTCGGCACGATCCGGATGATGCGGATCACGGCCTGCACGATCGTCACGACACCCGCGACGGCCCCGAGCACGACGGTGATGATGAGTGCCACCCGGTCGGCTGGCTTGGGCTGGAGTGTTGATGTCATCGTTCTCTCCTATCGATTATCGATAACAACGATAAACGTTATGCCCACGCCTGGCAAGGGATAGTCACGCCGACGGCGAACAGCGGACTTTTCGGCGCCCCCCGTGGTTAGTCTCTTCATAACGCGCCACCCACATCAGACGCGTGCAGGGAGTCAAGAATGTTCGAGAGATTTACCGACCGAGCTCGTCGTGTTGTCGTCCTGGCCCAGGAAGAGGCCAAGATGCTCAATCACAACTACATCGGTACCGAGCACATCCTCCTGGGTCTCATCCACGAGGGTGAGGGTGTTGCCGCCAAGGCTCTCGAGTCGCTCGGCATCTCCCTCGACGCGGTGCGCGAGCAGGTGCAGGACATCATCGGCCAGGGTCAGCAGCAGCCGACCGGCCACATCCCCTTCACCCCGCGTGCCAAGAAGGTACTGGAGCTGAGCCTGCGCGAAGCGCTGCAGCTCGGCCACAACTACATCGGAACCGAGCACATCCTGCTCGGCCTCATCCGCGAGGGCGAGGGCGTCGCCGCACAGGTGCTCGTCAAGCTCGGCGCGGACCTCAACCGCGTGCGCCAGCAGGTCATCCAGCTGCTCTCCGGTTACCAGGGCAAGGAGGCTGTCGCCGTCGGCGGCAACGACTCGGCCCCCGACAAGGGCAGCCAGGTTCTCGACCAGTTCGGTCGCAACCTCACGCAGGCCGCCCGTGACGGCAAGCTCGACCCGGTCATCGGGCGCGAGAAGGAGATGGAGCGGGTCATGCAGATCCTCTCCCGCCGTTCCAAGAACAACCCCGTGCTGATCGGTGAGCCCGGCGTCGGAAAGACTGCCGTCGTCGAGGGACTCGCCCAGGCGATCGTGCGCGGAGACGTGCCGGAGACGCTGAAGGACAAGCAGCTCTACACGCTCGACCTCGGGTCGCTCATCGCCGGTAGCCGCTACCGCGGTGACTTCGAGGAGCGCCTCAAGAAGGTCACCAAGGAGATCCGCACCCGCGGCGACATCATCACGTTCATCGACGAGATCCACACCCTCGTGGGTGCGGGTGCTGCCGAGGGTGCGATCGATGCGGCGAGCATCCTGAAGCCGCTTCTCGCCCGTGGTGAGCTGCAGACGATCGGTGCGACCACGCTCGACGAGTACCGCAAGCACTTCGAGAAGGATGCCGCGCTCGAGCGCCGTTTCCAGCCGGTGCAGGTCAACGAGCCGTCGCTGCCCCACGCGATCAACATCCTTAAGGGACTGCGCGACAAGTACGAGGCGTTCCACAAGGTGTCCATCACCGATGGCGCGATCGTGGCAGCCGCGAACCTCGCGGACCGCTACGTGCAGGACCGCTTCCTGCCCGACAAGGCGATCGACCTGCTCGACGAGGCCGGCGCACGCCTGCGCCTCTCGATCCTGTCGGCACCGCCGGAGTTGCGTGAGTTCGACGAGCGCATCGCCGTCGTGCGCGGCCAGAAGGAAGCCGCGATTGAGGACCAGGACTTCGAGAAGGCAGCGTCGCTGCGTGACGAGGAGAAGAAGCTGCTCGGTGAGCGTCTCCGCCTCGAGAAGCAGTGGAAGTCCGGGGATGTCGGCACCACCGGCACGGTGGATGAGGGTCTCATCGCCGAAGTGCTGGCCGCAGCCACGGGCATCCCGGTGTTCAAGCTCACGGAGGAGGAGTCGAGCCGACTCATCTTCATGGAGAAGGCACTGCACCAGCGTGTGATCGGTCAGGAGGAGGCCATCTCGGTTCTCGCCAAGACGATCCGCCGCACGCGTGCCGGTCTCAAGGACCCGAAGCGTCCCTCCGGTTCGTTCATCTTCGCCGGCCCCACGGGTGTCGGTAAGACGGAGCTCGCCAAGGCGCTCGCGGAGTTCCTCTTCGACGACGAGAACGCGCTCATCTCCCTCGACATGTCGGAGTACGGCGAGAAGCACACGGTCTCACGACTGTTCGGTGCCCCTCCCGGATTCGTCGGATTCGAGGAGGGTGGCCAGCTCACCGAGAAGGTGCGCCGCAAGCCCTTCAGCGTGGTGCTGTTCGACGAGATCGAGAAGGCTCACCCGGACATCTTCAACTCGCTCCTCCAGATCCTGGAAGAGGGACGCCTGACGGATGGCCAGGGTCGCGTCGTCGACTTCAAGAACACCGTGATCATCATGACGACCAACCTCGGTACGCGTGACATCACCGGAACCCCGATCGGGTTCACGTCCGACACCGACACCGCCACCGGTTACGACCGCATGCGCGGCAAGGTCGTCGAGGAGCTGAAGAAGCACTTCAAGCCCGAGTTCCTCAACCGTGTCGACGAGACCATCGTCTTCCCGCAGCTGAGCCAGAGCGAACTGCTGCAGATCGTGGACCTGTTCATCAAGCGCCTCAAGGACCGCCTGATGGACCGCGACCTCACGATCGAGCTCACGCAGGCCGCCAAGGAGCAGCTCATCAAGGTGGGTTGGGACCCGTCGCTCGGTGCGCGTCCGTTGCGTCGCGCGGTGCAGCACGAGATCGAGGACGCCCTGTCGGAGAAGATCCTGCACGGCGAGCTCAACGCGGGCGACCACGTGCACGCGGACTTCATCGACGGCCAGTTCGTCTTCACGACGAGCCGCCAGCCCGGAGCCCTCGAGCCCGAGGCGGAGCCCGCCGAGATCGAGGCGTAGAACTAACGCAGTAGCGAAGGGGCGGTGGGAGACATCCCGCCGCCCCTTTGTCGTGCGCGGGGTACCCTCTCCCCATGGACCCAGAGAGCAGGCCGATGGCGTTCTACGCCGGTCTGCCCTACAGCGATCGGGACGCTGATCTCAGACTCGATGTGCTCGCGCCGCCGCGGGAACTGGGCGCACCTCTTCTCCCCGTCGTCATCTACTTCCATGGTGGTGGATGGCACGAGGGTGACCGTGGTGCTGCAATGCATCCCTGGCTGAGCCCCCAGTTGGCGAGCCGCGGCTATGTCGCGATCTCAGTCAGCTACCGGCTGAGCGGCACGGCCCGCTGGCCTGCGCAGTACGAGGATGCCCGAGACGCGCTGCTCTGGGTAACCGACCACGCGGTCGATTTCGGCGGCGATCCCGCCCGCGTTGGCGTCTGGGGGTTCTCCGCCGGTGCGCATCTTGCCGCCCACCTCGCGGTCAGGGAGCCGGGCCTGGTGAAGGCAGCAGCGCTCGCTGCGTGCCCGGTAGAACTCCAAGCGCCGGGCAATGGAGTGGATAACGAAGTGACGTGGTTGGTGGGTGCCTCCCCCAGCGCGGACGTCCTTGCGGACCTGAGTCCTCTCACTTGGGTCACCCCGAGGTCGGCCCCCGCGCTGATCGTTCACGGCACCGATGATCAGGTCGTGGACTTTTCCCAGGGGTTGACGTTTCGTGACGCTTTGCGGGCAGCAGGCGCACGCGTGGAATTGCTCGACATTCCCGGCGCGGGCCACGAGTGGGCGGACCGTCCAGCGCAACCGGAAGACCAGCATGGCGACTTCGGAATGGTGGCCGCGCAGTTCTTCGACGCTGTTCTCTGAGCCGACTTCCACCAGTGCGGGAGTACCGTGGGGGTGTGAGTGACTTCAGCGTCCGGGCGGCGCGCACCAGTGACATCCCGGGCATCCAGGCCCTCGTCGAACCCCTCGCCCAGCGACGCATCCTGCTCGGCAAGGATCGTGTCACCCTCTACGAGGCCGTGCAGGAGTTCCGGGTCGCGGAGGCGGCGGACGGTGACCTGATCGGATGCGGCGCCCTCCACGTCATGTGGGAGGACCTGGGCGAAGTCCGCACCCTCGCCGTTCGCGAGGACCGCCTCACGACGGGCGTCGGACACGCGATCCTCGAGCGCATCGAGACGGATGCCCGTGCCCTGGGCCTCAGTCGCCTCTTCTGTCTCACCTTCGAGACTGCGTTCTTCGGTCGCCACGGCTTCGAGGCGATCGGGGAGCGGATCGTGGAGCCCGAGGTCTTCGCGCAGCTCGCGCTCTCGCCCGACGAGGGTGTCGCGGAGTTCCTCGACCTCTCCCGCGTCAAGCAGAACACCCTCGGCAACACCCGGATGCTCAAGCAGCTGTGACCATGATCGGCAGCGTCTCCCTCGGTCTTCCCGGTGGGATCGACCACGGCCTGCTTCGCGAGCTGGCTCCGCTCATCGAACGCCTCGGGTTCCGCGCTCTGTGGCTCAACGACACGTCGCACGGCGACTCGCTCGCGGGGCTCGCTGTCGCGGCATCCGTCACGAGCACGCTCACGCTGGCGACGGGTGTCATCCCGCTCGACCGTCGGCCAACCGCTACGCTCACGGGCGAAATAGCTCGACTGCCCGCCGAACGACTCGAGATCGGCATCGGCTCCGGTGGCGCGCACGCTGCGCTTCACCGGGTGCGGGAGGGCATCGACGTGCTTCGCGCCGCGACCGACGCGACCATCCTCGTTGGTGCGCTCGGTCCTAAGATGCGTGCACTGGGGGCCGAACACGCCGACGGCCTCCTCCTGAACTGGCTGACTCCACCCGCTGCCGCCGATGCTGTCGCCACCCTGCGGTCCACCGCTCCGCACGCTCGCGCCGCCCTCTACGCTCGCACGATCGTGGCGACGGATGCCCGCCCCACCCTCGAACGCGAAGCCGCTACCTACGCGTCCTATCCGACCTACGCGGCGAACCTCGCACGCATCGGTGCGGACATCCTCGACACCACGATCGACGGCACCCTCCCCGGCGCGCTCCGCGCCCGCGTGACCGAGTATCTGGCGTCGGTCGATGAGCTCGTGCTGCGTGCGATCGTGGCGAACGACTCGGACCTTCCGGACTTCGTGGCGGCCGCGGCATCCGCCCTGCACGCTGAGCAGTAGCGGGACACGCGCGCGGCCTTCCGCGTTAGGCAGAACCCGCGCTTAGCCTTGGCATATGTCGACGTTGAGGAATCCGGTCGGCCCCCAGCCAGCGAGCGTGTACTGGCGTCGTCGCCTGGTGGTGGGCCTGGGTCTGCTCGCCGTGATTCTCATCGTCGTGCTCATCATCGTCCGGCCCGACTCTGGCACTCCAACGCCGACACCGGCCCCCTCCGGTTCGTCGAGCGCGGCGCCCAACCCCGACTCGAGCGCTCCCGCCGACGCGGCGTCGGGCTCCGGTGACGTCGCCTGTGATCCGACCAAGCTCACTCTCGAGCCCGTGACTGACGCGACCGAGTACCAGGCGGATGGCACTCCCCAGCTGTGGTTCACGGTCAAGAGCACGATGACCGAGCCGTGCACGCTCTCCGTCGGATCCGACGTCCAGGAGTATCGCATCACGAGCGGGGACGAGCTGATCTGGTCGTCGCGCGACTGCCAGACCGACCCGGTCGCGGCCACCACCGTGCTGCAGCCCGGCGTTCCCAAGGAGGGCCCGCACATCACGTGGGACCGCACCCGCTCGTCGACGGACACCTGCGAGGGTCCGCGCGATCCCGTCACCGCGGGGGGCGCGAGCTACCACCTCGAGGTCTCAATCGGTGACGTGGACTCCACGGCGACGCGACAGTTCCTGCTCTACTGATGCCGCAGCATGTGCTCGCGATCGTCGATCGACCGTCGCGTGAGGCACCGGGAACGGATGCCGCCCCCTGGCGTTTCGTCGACCCCGGGTCGCCCCAGCTCACCGCACTCGACCTCGGCGCAACCCGCGGCGATGGCATCTTCGAGAGCCTGAGCGTCGGTCACGGCCGGGCGCAGGCACTCGATCACCACCTCCGCCGGTTCGCGAGGTCCGCGGCGATGCTCGATCTGCCCGCGCCCGACCTCGATATCTGGCGCGCCGTCATCCTCGCAACGATCGCCGAACTCGACCATCCCGGCGAGGCGTTCGTCAAGATCGTGATGACCCGGGGCATCGAGTACGGGGACCGGCCAACCGGCTGGGCGTACGGCTCCGTCTCGCCCGACTTCACGAAGGAGCGCACGCAGGGCGTTGCCGTGGTGATGCTCGATCGCGGTTACCGGCACGACGTCGAGCAGACGTCCCCGTGGCTGCTCGCCGGCGCCAAGACGCTGAGCTACGCGATCAACCGCGCCGTCGGTCGGGAGGCCGCACGCCGCGGCGCCGACGACGTCGTCTTCGTCTCGAGCGACGGCATCGTGCTCGAGGGACCCACCTCGACCGTCGTGTACCGCCGCGGCAACGAGCTGCTCACACCGGGCACCGGCCTCGGCATTCTCGATGGCACCACGCAGGCCAACGTCTTCCGGTGGGCGGAGCAGCAGGGGCTCGCGACCTCGTTCGAGCTGACGACGCCGGACCTCCTCCGGTCGGCGGATGCCGCGTGGCTGGTCTCGAGCGTGCGTCTGGCCGCCCCCATCAACGCCATTGACGACGAGCCGTTTCCCGTCGACGCCGCGTTCACCGCAGCGATGAACGAGTGGCTCGCAGCGCTCGACGACTGAGCGTGTCCGCATTCCGGGGGACATGTCGGTCCCCCCAAAACGGGTGCTGGGGCACAAAAATCGGCCAATTGCCTGAGAATCCGCGAGTTTCGGCGCGTCGTTGCCCCTAGACGGGGCTTTCTGCCGGAGACGTTCACCGGTTACTGTTATGCCGTGGATGAGAATAACTTCGGGGTGCCCGCGGGGTGGTACCCGGACCCGCTGGGTCTGCCGCAACTGCGGTGGTGGGACTCCCAGGCGTGGACGGAGCACACCTCCGAGGCGCGCGCGCCCATTGTCATCCAGCCCGCTGCCGCGAGTACCCGTCTGGGTTTCGCCGACGACATCCCCACCCGCCTCGGCTACGCCGACGACGACCTGCCCTCCCGCCGCGAGCAGCGCGAGAGGGAGCGCCGCGAGCGTGACCGCGGCTTCGCCACCGCCTACGCCGAGCCCTACGACGAACCTGCGGTGCTCGACCTCGAGACTGAGACCGGCACCGACCGCGAGGAGCTGAGCGCTCAGCCGCTGCTCGCGATGACGCTCAAGGAACTCGAGCCACCCCTCACTGAGACCGTGGATGAGGTGACTCCGGGGCCCCGACGCGCCTCCACTCACGCGAACGCAGCGCCCGCGGCATCCACCCTCAGCGCGCTTGCGGAAGACCCGATGCCCGAGCGCGCGCTCAAGTCGATGCGTACCTACACGGGTGCTGTCTGGGTGATCGCGGCGATGCCCGTGATCCAGCTTCTGCTGAGCGTCGTGCTGCTGCTCACCGGCCTCGGCTCTAACTACCCTCTCTATCTCGTGATCTGGATCGCCCCCTACCTCGTCGTGCTGGGGTTCGCGGCCTTCGACCGTCTGCTCCTGCAGGTGTGGGGACACAAGTCGCCCGCGAGTGCCTGGTGGGCGTTGCTCACCGAGCCCGGCTACCTGATCGTGCGCGCGATCCGCACCTATCGCGAGACGGGCAAGGGCTTTGCGCCGCTCGCCGTGTTCGCAGCATCCGTCATGGCGGTGCTCGCGGGAGTGCTCGTGCTGCCGGGCCTGCTCATCGCGGCGGTGCCCGGAGCGTTCGCCGCGGAGGCCGCGAGCTCGGTCGAGGCGGATGCGCGCGGGCTTCTCGGTGCTGACATCTCGGTCAGCTGCCCGGCACCTCCGCTGCTGATCGGCGACTCGGTCACGTGTGTGCGCACGTCGCCGGACGGTGAGACCGACGCGGTCGCGGTCGAGCTTGCTCGTCGCAACGGGTGGATCGCCTGGGACGTGACCGACTGGGGCACGTCCGTCATGGAGTGACCCGGCCCAGGCTGGAACTCTAGAACTCGGGCACGTCGATCGCGTCGTCGGTGGATGTCGCGAACGCGAGTCGCATCGCCTCCCTGAGGTGCGCGGCCGACGAGTCCACCACAGTCGCGAAGCCGAGCCGTTTGGCTTCTGCCGCGCGCTGGGCGCCCTGCGATACCGGGCGGATCTCGCCGGCGAGGCTGATCTCGCCGACCGCCACCTGCGTCACGGGGAACGCCTTGTCGCGGTAGGCGCTCGCGATGGCGAGCGCGATCGCGAGGTCGGAGGCAGGCTCCACGATGCGGATGCCGCCCACGGTCGACACGTACACGTCGAAGCCGGAGAGCGGGAGGCCCGCTCGGCGCTCGAGTACCGCCAGCACCATCGCGACACGTGAGGAGTCGACGCCGTTGACGACGCGGCGCGGCTGCGGTGCCTGCGTCTTGACGATGAGCGCCTGCACCTCGACGGGAAGGGCGCGGCGTCCCTCGACGGCGATCGTCACGCACGTGCCGCTCGTGGGGATGCGAGCGCGGGAGAGGAAGAGGCCGGACGGGTCGGCGACTTCGGCGATGCCGTCACCGGTCATCTCGAAGCATCCCACCTCGTCGGTGGGGCCGAAGCGGTTCTTGTGTGCCCGCACGAAGCGTAAGGAAGTCTGGCGGTCGCCCTCGAACTGCAGCACGACGTCCACGAGGTGCTCGAGGAGGCGCGGGCCCGCGATCGTGCCGTCCTTGGTCACGTGGCCGACGAGCAGTACAGGCAGGTTGCGGTCCTTGCTCACGCGGATGAGGGTGGATGCCACCTCGCGCACCTGCGACGGACCCCCGGCAAGCCCATCCGTGAGCCCGGATGCCACGGTCTGCACGCTGTCGACGATCACGAGGTCGGGCTTCACTTGGTCGATCTGGCCGAGGATCGTCGCGAGGTCGGTCTCGGCGGCGAGATAGAGCGAGGGGTGCAGCGCGTGCGTCCGCTCGGCGCGCAGGCGCACCTGGCTCACGGACTCCTCGGCGCTCACGTAGAGCACTCGCTGGCCGGATGCCGCGGCTCGACTGGCCACCTCAAGCAGGAGCGTCGACTTGCCGACCCCCGGCTCCCCGGAGAGCAGGATCGCGGCCCCCGGAACGATGCCACCGCCGAGCACGCGGTCGAACTCGGCGATCCCGCTCGGCCAGTGCGCGACCGACTCTGCACCGATCTCGGTGATCGCCCGCGCCTCGGAGGTGGGGCGGATCGGCGTCACGCGCGCAGTCGGGGCCGTGGTGTCCACCACCGTGCCCCACTGCTGGCACTCGCCGCAGCGGCCCACCCACTTGATGCTGGTCCACCCGCACTCGGTGCAGCGGAAGTTGGTGGTGACGCGGGCCATGCCGTCAGCCTAGGCGTGGCATCCGACAGATCGGCGGTGCCCCACGAGGGTGTGGACTACTGCTCGACGTCGCGGCCGCTCGCGCGCCACGCAGCGGTGCCGCCCTCAACGTTCACGACCTCGACGCCCTGACCTTCGAGCCACTGGGCGACCTGGCTGCTCCGGTAACCGCTCTCGCAGATGAGGTACACGGTCTCATCGCGCGGGACCTCCTCGAACCGGTCGACGAACGCGCTCATCGGGATGCTGCGGGCCGACGGCACGTGACCGGCTTCGAACTCCCACGGCTCGCGCACATCGATGAGGGTCACCCCGTCGAGGGCTGCGAGCTGGTCAACGTCGATGGTCTCCATGGGTTCGAGGGTAGCCCGAGTGCGCTCCCACATTCGGCGCGAATCAGGCGGGACTCGTTAGGCTCGATGCCAGAAGGAGCGTGCGCCGTGGCATCCGATTTCGATCCGAGATTCGACCCGGCGTTCCAGCGCGGCTTCGACGGCGCGGTCGAGCGCAGTGCCACCCCCGCTCCGCGGGTCGAGTCCGTGCCCTCCGCGTCGGTCGAACCCACGCCGGTGCCAGCGGAGGTCCAGCGACAGGTGGTCGAGCCTGTCGAGACCTCACTCCCGACTCAGCTCCCCACCCTCCGCGGCAACCCCTTCATCCCCGTCCTCTGGATCACCGCAGCCCTCTTCGCAATCGCGGGTGCCGCCGGCCAGTACTTCGCCACGTTCCTCAACTACTCCGCGCCGGCCTCGTCCGCTGCCCTGGAGTACGTACTGCCCTCGGTGCTGTTCGCGCTCTCGCCCTGGCTGTTCGCCGCAGGTCTCGCCCTCGGGATCGCGACCCTCGTCATCCACGCTCTGCGCTGGCGCCCCGCGAACTGATGCGTTTCGCGTTCCTCGCCTTCGGTACCGCCGTCGCCCTGCTGGGGTTGGGCGGTGGGATGCTCGCCGTCTCGATCACGGACTACCTCGACTCACCCCGCACCCTCAGCAGCACGTCTGGTCTCGCCGTCTTCGAGGTGGACGGCGTGTTGGTGCAGTACGCGCCCTTCGAAACGGGGCAGGAGGTCACGGTGCTGGGCGCTGGCTTCGTGGTGCTGGTGGCGTCGCTGGTTCTGGCGGCAATCGTGTGGAGGCCACGCCTCATCCGCGTGTAAACTCGTCGGCGGTACCGTGTCCGAGCGGCCGAAGGTGCAACTCTCGAAAAGTTGTGTGCGTGAAAGCGCACCGTGGGTTCAAATCCCACCGGTACCGCCAACGAAAAAGGGTCGCCCCGAAAGGGGCGGCCCTTTTTCGTTGGTTGAGCCGGTCGGAGGCGAAGCCACTCGTGGGCCCCCGCTGAGCAGTCAGCCGCAGTGCGCACATCGCCCTGACTTGCAGCGACGCGAAACCGCGCACTGTGGATGCGGCTCAGTAGGGAGTCAAATCCCACCGCAAGGGCCGCCCGTCAGGGCGACCCGCCGAATTCGTAGTACCCCAGACACGCGGCATCCGCCTGCTGTTGAAGTGCCCTGGCTCGCTCGTCGCAACCCCACCCAACACGGTCTCCGCCCAAGTCAGACGAAAGGGCGCACGCCGGACATGTAGGTAGTGAGATCACCAGATGATGGAGGAACCATGATCCGCGACCCGTTCGACGACCTGCTCGACCGTTCTGCACCAATGTCCGTTCCGGCGGAGAAGACCGACGTGGATGCCATGATCGCGGACGCCCGGCGGTCAGCCACGCGACCGCTCCGCCCTCGCGTCCTGGTCGCGGTGGGTCTCGCGGCGGTCCTCACCTCCGGCGGGCTGGGCCTCGCCGCTGCCACCGACATCTTCTCGTGGGCGCCGTGGGCGAAGGAGCCGATCGGCGCTGTGCAGTTCACCATGGCGAATGGATTCCAGTGCGAGCTGCGCTACACGGGATACACGGGCGGCGAAGACCCGGCGTATGTCGGTGAGGTCAACAGCAGCCTGGAGAGCTGGTACCGATCAGCGGATATCCTCGCTGCGGTCGAGGCGAGGGTCCCCGCCAAGCTTGAGGAACTTGGGCCCATCGAGTTGCAGGCTGACGAGACCCTCGAGACCTTGCCGCCGGGCGAGGCCCAGCACCGAGAGTGGGCCCGTCAGTGGCTCGCCTGGGATCTCGCGATCAGCGATGCGGAGTGGGAGCATCTGGCGAGCGAGGGTTACCCGCCCGGAGACGATCGCATGGCCGGAAGCGAGCGGAATGGGCAGATCCAGTGTCTCGATGAGAACCAGGAGCTGTACAACCCCGGGGCCGGGTCGTGAGACGCGATCACACGCGCATCACGACAGCACTGCGCGAGACCGCACCGGACCTGCTCGCGTACTTGCAGCGACGGGCCGGACTGGATGACGCCCCCGATCTCCTCGGGGAGACCATGGTCGTAGCGTGGCGCCGAGTGGGCGACCTGCCGGATGACACCGAACAAGCACGCATGTGGCTCTTCGGAATCGCTCGCAACACGCTCTTCAATCATGCTCGTGGAGAGCGGCGTCGCTGGGCTCTGGCGGATCGCATCCGCGGGAACTCGGCGACGGACGCCGTTGCTCCTCCCGCTGACGACGGCGCCGAGATTCGAGACGCGATTGCGCGCCTCGACGTCGATCATCGCGAGCTCGTACAACTCGTCCACTGGGAACGGATGACGATTGCGCAGGCAGCGGGGCTCTTAGGAATCTCAGAGTCGACCGCTCGCACGCGCTACGCACGCGCGAAGGAGCAGTTGCGCGCTGCACTCGGGGTCCCGACGAGCTAGGGCGCCTCGCGAGCTATCGTTCAGAGGATGAAACGCTCCGCGCCTCCCCGCCCGCACGAATACGGCCTGGCCGTTGTCGGCTGGACACTCGTCGCATCGTTCCTGTTGGTGATGCCGAGCTACTTTCTCGCGATTGGTGTTCAAGCCATCGGCGCGAGCACCGGCCTATGGGCGGGGGACCCGAACTCCAATGATGGAGAAGAGGTGTTCGCGACTTCGATCGGCCTCTTCTCGAGCACGGTCATCCTCGGTGGGCTTCTCTGGCTACTGCTCGGTGTCCGCAAACGGTACGGCGTGACATCCGCACTACCGGCGGTCATCGGCATGCTCGTGTTGATCGCCGGGTACATCTGCCTCTGGGCGATCCTGTTCCAGCCGGTCGAGGTGTCCCAGTCGGTCTACTAGAGCGGCGCCGGCGCTAGTTCGAGTTGCGGCGCTCCGCCAGAGTGATGGCCTGCCACTCGTAGACGCCAGGGAGCCAGTCAGCGCCGTAGGCGGCGGTCGGGCTGAGGCGCGGGTCATCCGGAGTCCGTCCGTCGCGCAGCGCGAGCATGTACTCGCGGTCGAGCGCGATGCGATCCCGGATGTCGCGGCCCACCGACCCGTGGCCGGGGATGACGATGTCCACCTCATCCGCCACGCCCTCCAGCACATCCAGCCCAGCGAGGTAGACGCCGACCGGGTCGGCAACCTGCAGGTCCGGGAACGGCATCAGGATGTCCGAGAGCATGTCGCCCGCGACGAGAACCCGCTGCTCCTCCAGCAGGAGCGCCGCGTGCCCCTGGGCGTGGGCGGGGTGCTCGATGATGCGCACGCGCAGCCCGTCCCACGGAATCTCGGTGGCTCCCGCGGGCAGCGCAGTGATGAGGCCGAACCGATCCAGCGACATCTCATCGAGGATCTCCGGCGGCAACCCTTCGGCGACTTCCGCCCTCCAGTCCGGCTTCGAGAGGAGGTCCCGCATGAATGCTGCTCCATCGACGGTGCCGTACCGGGGCGCGTCGCCGAGCTCCGGATGCCACAGCACGTGGTCCCAGTCGGGGTGCGTCGAGAATCCGGCCACAACAGGCTGACCCAACTCGCGGAGGTCGCTCGCGAGACAGGCCATCTCCGCGTCCGTGATTCCCGGATCCACCAGCAAGACACCGGTCGGCCCCAGCACGACGATCGTGTTGTTCTGCAGCAGTTCGCTCTGGTGCACCAGAACGCCCTTCGCGACTTCCCTCAGCATGGCTGCTCCGTCCGATCGATTCGAGAACAGACTGCCCTACCGCGACCCCATGTGTACAGCGTTTACATCAAGGAACCTTCTCTCCCGCGAACGTGATGTGGATGTATCCACCGAACGGGCGGCCCGGTACCTGCACTCCAGCGCCCCGGGAGAGCGTGCGCAATTCCTCCACGACTGCAACAATGTCCTCGTGGTGATCTCAAGGGCGACACACGTGGCAAAGGGGCTGTCTGCAGCCGCCATCGCCACGTTCGTTGCGCTTTTCGGTCACGTTGCCGGTGGTGGTGACATCCCCGGAGTCTGGGGCTTCGTGGCACCCCTCGTGCTGTCAGCGGCCGTGTGCGTGCTGATCGCCGGTCGAAAGCTCTCCCTTGTGCGACTCGCGATGTCGGTGCTGGTCTCGCAGGTCCTCTTCCACTTCTTGTTCGTGCTCGGCGGTAGCAGCAGCGGCACCGCCGTGGCCAGCACGCACGAGCACCACGGCACGACCGCCACGCTCGTCGTCTCCCATGCAACGACGTCGATGGGTGTGGGCCACGTGCTTGCGGCCGTGGTCACCATCGCCGCGCTCTACTTCGGGGAGCGCGTCATCCGCTCGCTCGCCCGCATCGTCCGTCTTCTCGCGGCACGGATGCTGCGTCCCTTCGCCGTCCCGGCCCCCTCCACGATCGCACCCGCGGCCGCCGTACCCGCCGCCTGGCGCATCTTCACCCCTCTCGCGCTGGATCACGCGGCCTCCACAGCGCCGCGTCGCGGTCCGCCCGCGTTCGCTGCCTGAACCTCTTCCCCGGCGCGCTCCCGCGCCACTTCCCTGTGCCGTAGCGGCGCCCTCGTGCGCTGCCGCAGCACCGTTGCGCGTGCCGCACGCGACGCGCGCAGTGAGGTACTTCCATGCGTACGCTTTATCCCCTTCTGGTCGGTTCAGTGCTGGCGGTGGCGATCACCCTCACGGGTGCCTCCGCGGCCAGCGCTCACGACGACCTCATCTCCAGCTCGCCCGCACCGGGTGAGCAGCTTGCCTCCGCGCCCGCGGAGATCAGGTTGGAGTTCGCCAGCGACATCATGAGCATCGGCGCGAACATCATGGTCATCGATGAGACGGGAAAGGACTGGGCGTCAGCCGAGCCCGTTCTCGCCGGTACGACGGCCACAGTGGCGCTCGAGCCGGACATGCCGGAGGCCGGGTATCAGGTGCGTTGGCAGGTCGTGGGCTCTGACGGGCATCCGACGAGCGGCTTCGTTCCGTTCACGATCGGTGACGCGAAGCCCATGGGGTTGGCGGCCACCGACGACACCGCGCCGGTGCCGCAAACAGCCACAACACAGGTTCAGGCAACGACGGAGATCAACCCGGTGCTCCGGGTCGTCCTCCTGGGAGCAACGGGCGCCGTCGTGGCGCTCGGTGTGCTCCTTCTCATCCACTTCCTCCGTCGGCGCACGGCCCCGAGCCGCGCCGACGCCCACTCGACCCCCACGGGCGAGTGAACAGAACTCGAAAGGCACTACCCACAATGAACACCAAGACAACCTCCACCCTCGCGGGTATCGCGATCGCGCTCCTCGCCCTCGCCGGTTGTGCGCCAGCGACGGATGCCGCGACCGACGTACCCGCCGGTGCAACCCAGGCGGACTCCGTCGTCATCTCCGATGCCTGGGTGAAGTCGGCGGAGGAGGGGATGTCGGCAGCCTTCGGCATCCTCGAGAACTCCGGCACGGCGGATGCGGTCGTCATCTCCGCCGCGACCGAGGCGTCGCCCATGATCGAACTCCACGAGACGGTGGAGAACGACAGCGGCGAGATGGTCATGCAGCAGAAGGAGGGCGGCTTCGTCATCCCCGCGGGTTCCAGCTTCGCGCTCGAGCCGGGCGGCAACCACATCATGCTCATGGGCCTGGCCGCCCCGCTCGCCGCTGGCGAGGAGGTCAGCTTCACGCTCACGTTCGAGGACGGCTCCGAGTACACGTTCACCGCGCCCGTGAAGGACTACTCGGGTGCGAACGAGAACTACGAGGGCGGCGACGACATGGACATGGAGATGAACGGCGAATGAGTAAGGACCAGGGCAAGGGCTCTGGTCGGTTCGTCCCGACCCGGCGGCAGTTCCTCCTCGGAGGGGCTGTCGCCGGTGTCGGCGCGGCTGCGGCGATCGGTGCCGACCTCGCGCTCAACCAGCCACCCGCACCCGAGGCGGCGCCCGCGCTCAACGGGCCGGAGACCGTGCCCTTCTACGGCGCCCACCAGGCCGGCGTCGACACCGCAGCCCAGGCCCACGCCACCTTCGTCGCGCTCGACCTGCACGACGACGTGGACCGCGAAGCCCTCCGCCGGCTCATGCGCATCCTCACGGGGGATGCAGCGCGCCTCACTCAGGGCGTCGAAGCCCTCGCCGATTCGGAGCCGGAGCTCGCCCTCGTCCCCGCTCGGCTGACCGTCACCTTCGGTTTCGGCCCGGGCTTCGTTGCGCGCGCGGGTGCGTCGGGCCCGACGTGGCTCCGCGCACTCCCCGCCTTCAGCATCGACCAGCTCCAGCCCGAGTTCACCGACGGCGACCTGCTCCTCCAGATCGCTGCCGACGATTCCCTGACCGTCGCCCACGCCACGCGCATGCTCCTCAAGGACACGCGCAGCTTCGCCGAGGTGCGGTGGGTGCAGCACGGCTTCCGCCGTGCGTACGGGTCGGAGCGGCCGGGCACAACCATGCGCAACCTCTTCGGCCAGGTCGACGGCACCACGAACGTCCAACCCGGCACGGAGGACTTCGACAGCGTGGTGTGGGCGTCGGGTGGCTGGCTCGCGGGCGGCACGAGTGCTGTCATCCGTCGCATCCGTATGAACCTCGACAAGTGGGACGAACTCGACCGCAGCGGGCGCGAGCAGTCGGTGGGGCGCACCCTCTCGAATGGCGCTCCGCTCACGGGAGCGAACGAGTTCGACGAGCCGGACTTCGACGCGAAGACGGCGATCGGGTTCCCCGTGATCCCCGACTTCTCGCATATGAAGCGTGCGCGAACGGATGACCCGGCCCAGCGCATCTTCCGTCGTGGCTACAACTACGACGAGAGGCCGTCCGGCTCCTCCGTCTCGGAATCGGGGCTCCTCTTCGTCTCGTTCCAGGCCGACGTGGACGCGCAGTTCGTGCCGATCCAGCAGCGCCTGTCGGACCTCGACCTGCTCAACGAGTGGACGACGCCGATCGGTTCGGCTGTCTTCGCGATCCCTCCGGGCTGCGCCGAGGGTGGCTACATCGGGGAGACGCTGCTCGCGTAGGCCCCGCTTCGAGACCGCAGTTGCGGCCGGTCAACCCGACTCGGACCGGTCGCAACTGCCCTCTCGCGCGAACGGAAGCAGACCGCGTCAGGCGCACGCGGTCTCGGCGAGTCGCGCACCGGGAGTGTCCGTGCGGCGTTCGGCGAGTTCGTTGACGCTCTCCTCGAGGGAGCCGAAGTAGTAGCGACGGCCGGGCTCACCCAGCACAGTCACCTCGTAGGTCGCACCCACAAGTTCAACGAAGCCGAGAAGGGCAAGACCGTCGCGCTCTGCCTTCGTGGGGTCGCTGATGCGCCACTCGCGCTCGGAGATGGCGATGACCTCGACCGGTGAGACCTGGTCGAGGGGGGTGAGTGACTGCATGGTGCGTGCGTCCTTTCTGGGCGGCTCGGGGCCCCGTTGTCCCGTGCATCCACGCTACGTGCCACCCCCGTCACTCGTCTCGGGGTTGACAAAGGCGCGGAGGTCGGTTCCCGGATCACGTCTCTCGGCCACTGGAAAGGTTCGATCGGTACCCTACGATCGATGACCGATTCAACGGGCTCGCTCGTGCCCTCGCCCCAACGACCTACGCCTGCTCCGGTGGTGCTACCACCGTCCGCGGACGCCGTGGCCTTCCCGCCGCACCTGCGGCAGCTGCGTGACGAGGTGCAGCAGTTCCTGCTCGAGTACGAGTTCGGCCTGCGGGAGATCGAGACGAAGATCTCGATCCTCCGGGACGAGTTCCAGCAGATGCACGAGTACAACCCGATCGAGCACGTCACCAGCAGGGTGAAGTCGATCGACAGCGTTCTCGACAAGATCCGTCGAAAGAACCTCTCGCTTGATCTCGTCACCATGCGTCGGGAGATCACCGACATCGCGGGTCTCCGCGTCACGTGCAGCTTCACGGGCGACGTCTACCGCCTGTTCGAACTCCTCACCCAGCAGGACGACATCCGGCTCCTCGCGGTGAAGGATTACATCGCTGAGCCCAAGGAGAACGGGTACAAGAGCCTCCACGCGATCGTGGAGGTGCCGGTCTTCCTCTCCTCTGGGCGCGTCGGGGTGATCGTCGAGGTGCAGTTCCGCACCATCGCCATGGACTTCTGGGCGAGCCTCGAACACAAGATCTTCTACAAGTACCGCGAGCAGGTACCCGAGCGGCTGAGCGAGGAGCTGCGGGATGCCGCGGTCTCCGCCGCCGAACTCGACGCGAGGATGGAACGCCTCCATCGCGAACTCCACGGGGATGACACGTCCAGCTAGGTCAGCAGGTATCTCGCGTCAACCCCTATCGGATATCTCCCGGGCGGAGTCACCATGGACAATGACGCCAAATACTTCGGCAGGCAGGGGGCACGGTGAAGCTCGTGACTTTCGGTGAGAGGCGACTCTTCCTCGGCGACGAAGCGGCCGACGCGCTCACGAGGTACGCGGCGACGCTTGCCGCTCGCGGGGCTGCGGACACCGTGACTCTCAACGTGATCGGCTCAGACGGTCACGCCGTTGCTGCGACACTCGTGCTCAACCAGGGTGTCGCACTCATCGCGGAGTCGGCTGCGTACTCCTTCGACGAGCCCGACAACTCCGATGCGGTCGCCTACATGGTCCAGGAGACGGGCGTGCAGCGGGCGCGGAGCTCCAACACGCTGACCCAACAGGAGGTCGACGAGTACCGCGACTTCTTCGGAGATATCTGACTCGCAGCGCCCTCGTCCGACCGGGTAGCCCTTGATCGCTACCCCGTCAACCCCCTTCACACGGCGCCCGATGGGGTCTGGACTGGAGTGAACACAAGGGAAGGGAACACCACCATGGGTGCAGACGACAAGATCAAGAACACCGCGCAGGACCTCGGCGGCAAGGCCAAGGAGACCGCGGGCAAGGTCACCGACAACGAGCGTCTCGAGGCCGAGGGCAAGGCCGATCAGGCCGAAGCGAACCTCAAGCAGGCCGGCGAGAACGTCAAGGACGCCTTCCGCTGATCGATTCCCACGACGGGCTGCGCTGGAATATCCCGGCGCAGCCCGTCGTTGTCGTGGTCATGACGACCATCGGAATCCTCGGTGCTGGCAAGGTCGGAACCGTGCTCGCGCGCCTCGCGGTCGCGGCCGGCTACCGCGTACTCATCGCGGGCTCCGGCCCCAAGAACCGCATCGAGCTCATCATCGATGTCCTCGCTCCTGGAGCGATGCCGCTCACGGCGCAGGAGGTGGCCGAGCAGGCCGATGTGGTGATTCTCGCGCTCCCGCTCGGCAAATACGAGAGCATCCCGCGCGATGCGCTGGTCGGCAAGCTCGTGCTCGACGCGATGAACTACTGGTGGGAGGTCGACGGACACCGCGAGGACCTCTCTGACCCGTCCCTGTCGACGAGTCGACTCGTGCAGGACTTCCTTCCGCAGTCGAAGGTCGTCAAGGCCTTCAACCACCTCGGTTACCACGACCTCGACGAGGCGGGACGCCCCGCTGGCTCCGAGGATCGTGTGGCGATCGCCATTGCCGGTGACGACCCCGAGGCGGTGGAGGAGGCGTCGACGATCGTCGATTCACTCGGGTTCGATCCCGTGGTCGTCGGGGGGCTCGAGCATGGTGTGCACCTTGCTCCGGGTGCTGAACTGTTCGGTGCGCGCACGGATGCGGCGGGCATCCGCGATGCGATGACGCGCGCAACCGAGAGGGCGGCCTGAGCTAGCCGCCCTGCGCTGCGAGCTTCTCGCTCACCCAGCGGAAGTACGGATGCCACGGCTCATCCACCCCGTAGCTGAGGGTCGCCACGTGCTCGAGCAACTCCCGCTCCGCACGGAACCACTCGCTTCCCGCGAATCGGAGCCCGGCGAACTCGGCGTGCCGCCGCTGTTCGAGCGCCCGCCCGCCTCGCTCGAAGGCGAGCAGCTCGTCGTACCGCAGCGCTGCGAGCCGTGAACGCGGATTGCCGGAGGTGCCGATCTTGATGCGGTCGCCCGCGCGCAGGTAGTAGACGACGTCGACGCGACCGTCGAGCCGATCCCCGTCGGGGAGCTCGCCGTGGTGCCACTCGCAGATGGCGCACAACCACCCGCTCGGCCAGTGCACGCCGAGTCGCGAGCCGCATCCCACGCAGGGGGAGGGGAGGAGGTCGGTGACTCCGATATCGCGCGTCACCCACTCGTGGGCCTGCCACACGTGCTCGTCGCAGAGGTGCAGCGGCGCGCCAGGCGCGGCGGGGGCCGGGCATCCCGAGATGTCACAGGTCACGCGCTGACGGTACTGCGAGCGTCCGACGGCTGTCGTTGACCTCGTGTTCACCCTCCGTTCGCGTGGGTTCTCCACACTCACGGGTGTCCCCCCACGAAAGGCCCGCATAACGTCATGCGCCGCATCGCCGCGATCCTCGTCGCCCTGCTCGGACTGTCCACTTTCGTCGCCGTCGCCACACCGGCCTCTGCTGCAACCACCGACCTCGTCATCAACGAGGTCGAGTCGGATGGCGACTCCACCGACTGGGTTGAGCTCTACAACCCGACAAACGCCGCCATTGATGCCTCCGGTCTGCGGATGACCGACGACAACCCGGCGCGTACCTTCACGATCGCTAGCGGTTCCATCGTTCCGGCGCTCGGCTTCCTCGCCGTCGACGTGAGCGTCGGCACCGGCAGCTTCGGTCTCGGCAACGGCGACCAGGTTCACCTCTGGGATGGTTCTACCGAGATCGACAGCTACACGTTCGCGAGCCACGCCCCCACGACGTGGGGCGCCTGCCCCGACGGCAGCAACACCTTCGTCGCGACCTTCCAGTCGACCAAGGGTGCAGCCAACGCCTGTGCTGCCGCTGCCCGCGACTACCTCAAGGTCAACGAGGTGGAGTCCAGCGGCGGTACGCCCGGTGACTGGGTGGAGATCTACAACACCGCGAGTGTGGAGATCGACGCGAGCGGTCTCGTCATCAAGGACAACGACGACACGCACGCTTGGGCTATCCCGGCCGGCACGATCATCGGGGCGAAGGGCTTCGCGGCCTTCGACGTCGAGACCGGCGCGACCGGTTTTGGTCTCGGCAGCGCCGACTCCGCTCGCCTGTTCGACACCGATGGCACGACGCTTATCGACACCTACACGTGGGCGGGCGGGCACGCGGCGACCACATTCGGTCGCTGCCCCGACGGCTCCGGCGAGTTCGCGCTGACCGCGGCATCCACCAAGGCCGCAGCCAACGACTGCCCGCTTCCGCCCGGCGCTGCCGACCTGGCGATCAACGAGGTCGAGTCGGATGGCGGCATCCCCGGTGACTGGATCGAGATCGTCAACACGGGGTCGACCGATGTTGATATCTCCGGCTGGATGATCGCGGACAACGGAGCCTCTGTCGCGCTCCCCTCCGGCACGATCGTTCCCGCGAACGGCTACCTCGCGCTCGACAACGGTGTTCACTTCAGCTTCGGTCTGGGCAACGGCGACGAGGTGCACCTCTACCTCGCCGACGGCGTGACCGTCGTCGACGAGATGAGTTACGCGGCCCACGCACCCTCGACCACGTGGGCGCGCTGCCCCGACGCGACCGGCGACTTCGCGGTCTCCGTCGCAGCCACCAAGGGTGCCGCGAACAACTGCATCGCCGACCCGGCCGAGTCGCTCGTGATCAACGAGATCGAGTCGAGCGCGACATCCGGTAGCGACTGGGTCGAGCTCTACAACACCGCGCTCGTGCCGGTGGACGCGGGCGGCCTGCTCCTCAAGGACAGCACCGAGGGCAACACGATCACCGTGCCGTCGCCCTCCGTCATCGCCGCAGGCGGATTCCTCGCGGTCGATGTCACGGGCCTCGGTTCCGCCGACACCGCGCGTCTCACGACCTCCGCCGGCGTGCTCATCGACGACTACACGTGGACCGCGCACGCGGACGAGACGTACGGCCGCTGCCCCGACGGTGTCGGTGCCTTCGCCGACACGGATGCCGCGACCCAGGGTGCAGCCAACGACTGCCCGGCCCCCGGTGGCTTCGAGAACGTCGTGATCAACGAGGTCGAGTCCAGCGGTGGAGACCCTGCCGACTGGGTGGAGTTCTACAACACCGGTGACACGACCGTCGACCTCTCCGGCTGGATCATCCACGACTCAGACGACACGCACACCGTCGTGATCCCGGCGAACACGACCATCGCCGCGGGCGCCTACCTCGTGATCGTCGTCGATGTTCCCGGTGGTTTCGGCCTCGGCAACAACGACCGTGTGCGCCTCTACCTGCCGGACAACAGCACGCTCGTCGACGAGCGGATCTGGGGTCCCGACCACGCGCAGACGACGTTCGGGCTCTGCCCGGATGGCACGGGAGACTTCATCCAGACGTTCTCGTCCACGAAGGGTGCGCCGAACGACTGCTCGGCAGTGCGCATCAACGAGGTCGAGTCGAGTGGCGGCACGCCCGGTGACTGGGTCGAGCTCGTGAACGCGGGCAGCCAGCCCGTGGACATCTCGGGCTGGGTCGTCAAGGACAACGACGACACGCACGCCGCGGTCGTCCCCGCGAGCACCACTCTCGCCGCCGGCGCGTACTTCCTCGTCGACACCGAGCCGGGCTTCGGCCTCGGTGGAGCCGACTCCGCGCGCCTGTACGACTCGTCCGCCCAGCTCGTCGACTCCTACACCTGGACCGAGCATGCGGCCACGACCTACGCACGCTGCCCCGACGGCACCGGCGCCTTCGCAGTCTCCAGCGCTCCGACGCGGGGCGCGCTCAACTCGTGCGCGGGAATCGTCCCCTCGTCGCCGTGGCCGGGAGGCTCCGACGTGACGATCGTCGACCAGGCCGGCTTCTTCGGTCAGGACATGAGTGGTCTCGCCTACGAGGGCACGGGCACCTCAACCCGTGGCACTCTCTGGGCCGTCAACAACGGATCGGGAACGCTCTTCAAGCTGCAGTGGGACGGCTCCATCTGGGCGCCCGCACCGGGTGAGTGGGCAGCGGGCAAGGCGCTGCGCTACCCCGACGGCCAGGGCCAGCCCGACGCGGAGGGTGTCGGCTTCACGGCCGCCGGTTCCTCCGCGGGAATCTACGTGGCGACCGAGCGCAACGGTGCCGCGAGCGGTGTGAGTCGCCCGTCGGTGCTGCGGTACGACGTGTCGGGCTCTGGCTCGACGCTCACCGCCACGAACGAGTGGAACCTCACGAGCATCCTGCCGCCCATGGGCAACAACACCGGTCTGGAGGGCATCGCCTGGGTGCCGGACGCGTTCCTCACGGGCAAGGGGATGCTCGACCAGAGCACCGGCCGGCCGTACAACCCCGCAACCTACGCCGACCACGGCAACGGCCTGTTCTTCATCGGAGTCGAGGCGACGGGTGACATCTACGCGGTCGCCCTGTCGACGAGCGGTGCCGCCTCGCTGGTGGCCACGATCGACCCCGGGCTGACTGTGGCCGCCGAGGTGACCTTCGACGCGTCATCCGGTCTGCTCTGGGGTGTCTGCGACGACGCCTGCTCCGGCAAGACGGTGACTCTCGAGATCGCGCAGAGTGGTCCGTTCGCAGGAACCTTCCAGGTCACGAACGCGTACGAGAACCCCACGGGGATGCTCGACACGATCGCCAACGAGGGCTTCACCATCGCCCCGCAGGAGCTGTGCATCGACAACTCGAAGCCCGTCTTCTACGCCGATGACAGCGCCACGGCGAGCCACTCGCTGCGCGAGGGCACGCTCACCTGCGTGAGCAGCACCGACCCCGAGCCGGGCATCGTCGTCGACCGCGTGGCCGGTGCCGACCGGTACGCGACCTCGGTGGAGATCTCGCAGGCCTCCTACCCGGATGGCGCCGGTGTCGTGTTCATCGCGAACGGCACGAACTACCCCGACGCTCTTTCGGCGGGCCCGGCCGCCGCCTTCGAGGGTGGTCCGCTGCTCCTCGTCTCGCCCTCGAGCCTGCCCGGGGTGGTCTCGGCCGAGATCGCTCGACTGAACCCCTCGCGCATTGTCGTGGTGGGAGGTCTGCCCTCGGTCGGCGAGAGCGTCTACCAGGAGCTCGCCGCCCTGCCCGGGGACATCGAGCGCCTGGCGGGAGCCGACCGCTACGAGACCTCGCGATTGGTCGCGGAGCACGCGTTCGGCGAGTCGGGTGCGGAGTTCGCGTACATCTCGACCGGCCTGAAGTTCCCCGACGCGCTCGTCGCGGGTGGTGCCGCCGGGTCCCGCAACGCGCCGGTGATCCTCGTCAACGGTGCAGCCTCCTCACTGGATGCAGCGACCGAGGGCCTGCTCGCCGACCTCGGCACCGTGCACACGCGCGTGCTGGGTGACACCGCCTCGATCACGGACGGCATCTTCGCGGGTGTCGACGCGGTCACCGATGCGGTGCGCCTCGCCGGTGCCAACCGGTACGACACCGCACGCGCCGTCAACGCCGACGCGTTCACGACCGCCGAGCACGCGTTCCTCACGACCGGGCTCAACTACCCGGACGCTCTCGCCGGTTCCGCGTGGGCCGGGTCGCTCGGTGCGCCCCTGTTCGCCGCCACCCAGAACTGCGTTCCCGGCGGTGTGCTCGACCAGCTCGATGCGCTGGGAGTCACCCACGTGACTCTGCTGGGTGGAGAGCCGTCCCTGTCCGCGAGCGTCTTCGACCTCACGCGCTGCTAGTGGCAACCGGGGCGCGAGGGATGATCTCGCGCCCCGGTTCCGCACGGTAGAGTCACGCCATGTCGATCAGTCCAGGTCTTCTGCCCATCGGAATCGAGCTCGAGGGCGGCGAGCCCGCCGTGCTGAACGCCGCGCGTTTCAACCGCCACACGTTCTGGTGCGGCCAGAGCGGCTCGGGCAAGACCTACGCCCTGGGTGTCGTGCTCGAGCAGCTCCTCGCGCACACGGGGCTGCCCATGGTGATCTTCGACCCCAACGCCGATTTCGTGCGACTGGGGGAGGTGCGCAGTGATGCGCCGAAGGATGCCGCTGCGCCACTGCGGGAACGTGACATCCGGGTTCTCCGCGCCGGCGACACGCTCCGCGTTCGCTTCCAGGCACTGCCCGTTCGGATCAAGGCCGCGCTCCTGAGTATCGACCCCCTGCGGGATCGCGAGGAGTACCGGGTGATGCTCGACCTCGCCGAGTCGCTCCGGCGCAGCCACCCGCAGGAGGTCGTCGCGGACCTCCTGTCGAGCGAGGATTCCGCACAGCGCGCCCTGGGCCTGCGGATCGCCAACCTCGGTGTGCTCGACTGGGACATGTGGGCATACGACCGGCAGTCGGCATCCGAGGTCATCGCCGAACGCCCCGACGCGACGGTGCTCGACATCGGGGGATACGAGCACGCCGACCAGTCGTTGCTGGTCGCTCTCTCCGTGCTCGATGACCTCTGGCAGCGACGCGAGGAGCGGCGACCCGTCCTGCTCGTGATCGATGAGGCGCACAACCTCGCGTCCGGGGAACTCGACTCCCCACTCGGTCAGGCCGTGCGCGAACAGCTCATTCGCATCGCCGCCGAGGGCCGCAAGTACGGGCTGTGGCTGCTGCTCTCGACGCAACGGCCGTCGAAGGTGCACCCCGGCATCATCTCCCAGTGCGACAACCTGGCGCTCATGAAGATGAGTTCGCCCCTCGACCTTCAGGAGCTCGCGGCAGTCTTCGGATTCGCCCCCGATGCCCTGCTCGCGCGGTCACCGCTCTTCGCCCAGGGGCAGGCGCTCTTCGCCGGAGGGTTCATCGCCCAGCCGGAGCTCGTGCAGATGGGGGCGCGTCTCACGCACGAGGGCGGTTCCGATGTGCGAGTGCCGCTGCGCTGACACGTGCCGCGGACCCCGGCGTGCCCGTCTTCGGTGTCAGGAGTGGGCGCCCAGGAATCCGGCGAAGTCGGTGAGCTCCTCGGTCGAGATCGAGTGGCCGAGACCCTCGTAGATGCGGATCGTGGCGTCGGCGTGTCCCGGTAGCCACTCGGTCGTCCGCTCCACGGCGTAGTCGGGGATCACGGGGTCGCTCGTGCCCCGGCCCCAGAACACGGGCGGACGCACCTCGGCGAGACGGGCATCCCCCGGGTGGGTGGCTGTCGGCACAAATCCCGCGAGGCACACCGCCGCCGCGAAGCGCTCCGGTGCGTGGCGCAGCAACTGCAGTGTCATCGCCCCACCCTGCGAGAAGCCCAGGATGCTCACGCTCGTGTACTCGAGGGTGTCGAGCCAGTCGAGCACAGCGATCGCCGCTGCATCGACCGCGTCGGCGTCGGGAGCGCCGGGCGTTGCGCCGTCGAGGGACCACCAGGCGAAGCCGCCGCTCTCCCTCAGCGGTGCCCGCACGGATGCCACGACCGGTCCCAACGGAAGTGCGGGCGACAGCGCGAAAAGATCGCCCTCGTGCGACCCGTAACCGTGCAGCAGGACGAGCAACGGACGCCCGGCTCGCTCGCGTTCCGGTGCCGACCACAGCACTGCTGACGTGTCGAGATTCATGTCCACCACCCTACGTGCGCAACAATGGAGCATGAGCTCCGTGGGAACGCCCGACCCGAACTCCGGCTGGCTCTCCGAAGAGGAGCTGGCCGAGACGCGTCGTCGACTGCCGCTTCTGTACGTCGAGGCGATCCCGGTACGGGTCGACGGGCTCGGTCGCGTGACCGAGGTGGGCACGCTGCTTCGGGCCACGAACGGCGAGATCAGCCGCACCCTCGTGTCCGGTCGTGTCATGTACGGGGAGACCCTGCGCGATGCGCTCTTTCGCCACCTCGAGAAGGACCTCGGACCGATGGCCTTCCCGCTGCTGCCGGCAAGCCCCGTGCCCTTCCAGGTCGCGGAGTACTTCCCGTGGCCGGGGTCCAGCCAGTTCATGGACAGTCGCCAGCACGCCGTTGCGCTCGCGTTTGTCGTTCCCGTGACCGGTACGTGCGAGCCCCGTCAGGACGCGCTCGAACTCACCTGGTTGCGGCCAGCGGAGGCGGCATCCGATGCGGTCACGTCCGATATGGAGGGCGGTCGGGGTGCCCTGCTCCGTGCCGCACTCGCATCGGTGGGAGTTCTTCCCTAGTCTTCACATGCCTCGAATGATCGTCCATGACATTCGAGGGATCGAGCCGGGGTGCAATGGCGCGCCTCGGCTCGTTCTTCTTTTCCCCGAGCCAGTACCCTCGAATCGTGAGTCTTCCCGAGAGCCAGTCCCGCTACCAGGTCCGTTTCGCGTGGGGTGTCGACGGTGGCAGTGCCATCGCCGGTGACGCGCATGTTGTGGTGTGGGTGGATGCCCTCCCCGACGCCGCGCTCAAGCCGACGATGATCGGTGGCGACGCAGCGGTGGTGACGGGTTCCACGGGATCGCGAGCCGCCGTCGCGCAGTGGATCCTCGATCGGCAGGCCGAGCTCGGTGATCGTGCGTTCGTCGCGGTGGTCGCCGCGGGCGGTCGCGGTGGTGCGTACGCGGTGGAGGACATGGTCGCGGCCGGCGCCGTGATCGATGCGCTCGCCGACCTCGGCATCGACTACACGTCACCGGAGGCGGCGGCCGCCGCTGGCGCGTGGCAGGCGCTCAAGAACGCGGGAAGCCACGTTCTCACGGCCTCGGTCGCCGGTCAGTTGCTGCTCGCCACCGAGGGCCCCGAGGCGCTTGAGGCGGCTCGTGCTGCCGCGGGTTCGCCGGACTTCGAGGTGCTGCGCCCCGTCATCTAGGCTCCGGCGGCAGCGCGGCGTTCGCGGTACTCGCGCACCTTCGCGCGGTTGCCGCAGCGGCCCATCGAGCACCAGCGACGGTTGTTCGACCGGGACTCGTCGTAGAACACGACGGAGCAGTCGTCGGCCGCACAGGAGCGGATGCGGTCGCGCTCGTCCGCCGCGAACAGCTGCACCGCCTCGCGCGCGATGACCGAGAGCGCCTGCCCCGTGCGGGCAGCGGCGCGCCCAGCCTGGCGGGTTCCTCCCGCGAGTGCCGGCGGGATGTCAGGAATGGCCGCGTACAGGTTGATCACGTCCACGTCGGCGGGGGTGGGGGCGGAGCCCTCGCTGGCGGCAGCCGCGGCGCTGGCTATTGCCGAGCGGAGGGCGCGGGCATCCCGAAGGTCACCGTCGCTCACCGCACCGTCGACCTCATCGAACCGGGGGTCGAGCCATTCTGCGAGATCGCTCGCAGTCTGCAGGTACTCGCGGCCCGGCTGGTCGGCGAAGGGGCCGGTGTAGGCGAAGTCGAGCGCCAGTGCTCCGGAGTCGAACCACCACTTGGGTCCGCCGGTCTGTTCAAGCCATTGCCCAGTGGGCCTTACTGTCGTCGGGTACAACACGTAACCATTCTAGGTAGTTACTTCACGTTTGTAGGTTGAGTAGGCGCGGCGAAGCCCGCCGTCATCGAAACCTCACATCCGAGGTCGTTTGGTCGAGTTACCGACCACGCACATTCGGCCGCACGACGGACCCGACACGGATGGCGCCACCCGTCGACTGCGCGCGACCCTTGCCGCCGCGCGGGCGCGACGGGGCAGTCGCGGCAGAGGCCGTGCGCTGCTCCGAGTGCTGGCGTGCGGGCTGGGCGTTGCCACCCTGCGATCCGCCGCGCGACTCCTGCGCCGGGCGACCGGAGCCACCCGCGTACGAGCCACCACGACCGGAGCCGGATGCCGCGGCCGAGCGTCCACCGGAGCGTCCGGCCGAACCACGGCGCGAGCCGCCCTCGCCCTGGCCGCGGCCATCGCGGTTGGCTCGCTTGCGCTGGGCGTTGGCGCCCTGCGACGTACCGCCCTGCGAGCGTCCACGAGCGGGCTCGGTGACGGGAGCGGGAGTGACCTTGGGGGCAACCTCGCCGATCAACGCGGTGACCGAGGCCGACGACTTGGTGACCTGCTCGGCCGTCACCTTGATGGCGGCCTTGCGCAGCAGCGACAGCGTGTCGCCCTTCTGTGACGGCATCATGATCGTCACGACATCGCCCTCGGAGCCTGCGCGGGCCGTGCGTCCGCTGCGGTGCAGGTACGCCTTGTGCTCGGCCGGGGGGTCGACGTGGATGACGAGCTCGACGTTG
Organism: Leifsonia sp. AK011; assembly: GCF_013410945.1. Taxonomy (NCBI): domain Bacteria; kingdom Bacillati; phylum Actinomycetota; class Actinomycetes; order Micrococcales; family Microbacteriaceae; genus Leifsonia; species Leifsonia sp. AK011. The sequence continues at coordinate 768,899 of NZ_JACCCH010000001.1, forward strand.
TCGACGTGGACGCCGCGTGCCGCGACATCCGTTGCCACGAGAACACGGGCCGTGCCCTCGGAGAACGCTGCGAGGTTGCGGTCACGCTGCGGCTGCGAGAGGTTTCCGTGCAGGTCGACCGACGGAATACCCGAGGCGGTCAACTGCTTGGCGAGACGCTTGGCGTGGTGCTTGGTGCGCATGAAGAGGATGCGACGGCCGGTGCCCGAAGCGAGTGCCTCGACGACATCCTTCTTGACGTCGGCATCCGCGACCTCGAAGAGGTGGTGGGTCATCGCCGACACGTGGGAGGTTGCCTCGTCGACCGAGTGCAGCACCTGGTTGCGCAGGAAGCGCGCCACGATCTTGTCCACGCCGTTGTCGAGCGTTGCGCTGAACAGCAGGCGCTGGCCCGTGTTCGGTGTGGCGTTCATGATGCGTGTGACGACCGGCAGGAAGCCGAGGTCAGCCATGTGGTCGGCCTCATCGAGAACGGTGATCTCGACCTGGTCGAGGTGGGCGAAGCCCTGCTTCATGAGGTCCTCGAGGCGACCGGGGCAGGCCACAACGATGTCGACGCCGGCCTTGAGTGCTGCGACCTGGCGCTGCTGCGAGACGCCACCGAAGATCGTGGTGAGGTTGAGGCCGGCGGCGGATGCCAGCGGCTCCAGCGTCGCGGAGATCTGGGTTGCCAGCTCCCGCGTCGGGGCCAGGATGAGGCCGCGCGGCTTGCGTCCCTGACGCCCCGTCGAGGCGATGCGGGCGACCATGGGGATCGCGAAGGCGAGGGTCTTGCCCGAGCCCGTCTTGCCGCGGCCGAGAACGTCGCGACCGGCGAGGGTGTCGGGCAGGGTGTCCTGCTGAATGGGGAACGGCTCCGTGATGCCGGCTGCCGTGAGGGCGGCGACGAGGGGAGCGGGCACGCCGAGCGCGCTGAAAGTGGTTGTTGACACGAGTGTCCTTAGAGTTCGAGATGCGGGCGATGCCGACACTTTGGTCGGCACAGAGTCGCCGTGAAAGTTTCTACGAGCCCTGTCACATGGTTGTTAGGCCGGGCGAGAAGAGTAAGCGTTCTACGACGCAGGGAAGCAATCGGTGCTTCCAAGTACTCCAACCCTAGCAGAGGGGGTCATCTTCACCTTTGTGCGGGTTCCGCGTGGGCCGCGGCCGGGTGCTGTCTCGGGGCTCCGCCCGTAAACGCCCGCCACACCCGAGCCCCGAGACAGGACCCAGCCAAGTCCCGCGCTCCGTGCAACGCTTCTGTGGGTTGAGTAGCCGCGGCGAAGCCCGGCGTCATCGAAACCTCACCACCGAGATCGACGCATCCGCTAGTCCCACCCACGCGACACGCGCTTCAGCTGCAGCGCCCGCCACTGCCACACCGCCCACAGCACCGGCCAGAGGAGCGGCGTGAGGGCCCCAGCGTCGAACCGCAGCTGGTCGCGGTACAGGGTGCGCCCGTCCGGCAGTGGGGATACGGCCATCGCGTGCTCCCAGTCGGTGATCACCGAGAGGAGGCCCGACGTCGGGCGGCCCGTGTCCCGCAGCAGCCGAGCATCCCCTCGCCGCGTGTAGGCGAGTCGGATGAGTTGCTCGCCCATCGGCAGCACGCCGAAGCCGCTCACCCGCACGCGGTGGTCGCCCACCGGGAACGACTCGGGGAACCCGCCCGGCTCCAGGGAGACGACGGACAGCAGCGGGGAGGCCACCTGTCGAAAGACCAGCGGGTTGCGCAGGGCGCGCCACGCGGCATCCGGAGTGCAGTCGAGGGTGAGCTTGAGGAGTACGCGCATAGTGACAGTCTGCGCTGATCCACACTCAAGGGGAATGCAGGCTGTGCGAGTAGCGTTCGGATAGACAACGAGTCCATCAGGAGGAACACCATGAAGGCAGTCATCGGAGACACGGTCATTGCGGAGGCCCCGAAGGAGGACCTCATCTCGATCGAGGGCAACTGGTACTTCCCGCCGTCGAGCGTCAACAGCGACCTCCTTGTGGAGAGCGCCACCCCGTACACCTGCCCGTGGAAGGGCGAGTGCCAGTACTTCTCCGTGAAGAGCGGGGATGCAGTTCTGCAGGATCGCGCGTGGAGCTACCCCACCCCGTACCCGACCGCATTCGACCGCGTCGGCAAGGACTTCTCCAACTACGTGGCCTTCTGGAAGGAAGTTCAGGTCGTCGAGTAGCAGTGGCGGTCGGTACAGTCGCACACATGGGTGACACGACGGGACTGACCAAAGACGCAGGCTGGGAGCTGGGCGTGCGCACGACTGTCCCGGCTCCGCTGGTCGAGGTGTGGCAGTACCTCATGAGCGAGGGCCTGCCCGTGTGGCTGGGCGAGATCGCCGAGGTTCCGACCGAGCCGGGGGCGACCTTCGAGACTGCCGACGGCGTCCGCGGTACTGTGCGCAGCTTCACGGATGCCACGCGCCTCCGTCTCACATGGCGCCCCGATGACTGGCCCTACGACACGGTGCTCCAGCTCACCGTGAAGCAGGCTGCAACCGGGACCACCATCGGCATCCACCACGAGAAGCTCGCCGATCGTGACGAGCGCAAGCTCATGCTCGGCCACTGGAAGAACGTGGCCGCCGCGTTCGATGCGCACTTCGCCTGATATGGGCAGCTAGGCGCGCTTCACCCACTGGATCGCGTTGGCCGGGTCGTACCGGCGCGCACACTTGCCGCAGGCCATCGGTCGTGTCGGCCTCCGGTAGCGGTGGATGACGTGGCCCGCCGGGCACGTGCCCACCCACGGCGCGAGCTCGCTGGCGATCGGCCCGTCGTGCAGCCGCCCACCCTCGTAGCCCAGCTCGGTGGCGATGGCCTTCCACTTCGGTCCGTGGCCAGCGCGCGGCCCCGCCATGGCGTGGGCAACCTCGTGGAGGAGGGTCTGGTGGATCGCGTCATCCTCGAACTTCTCCGCGAGGTAGCGCGAGACGGTGATGCGCTTGCGCGTGTAATTGCAGAGGCCGGCGCGCGTCTTGGCGTTGTCGAAGCCGAAGCTCCAGCTGTCGTCGAGGTGCAGCGCGATGAGCGCGTTCGCCCACGTTCTCACCCGCACCAGATCTGCCACCCGACGAGGCTAACCCGCCTCGGCGACACGATCGCGACGCATCTCGACCGTTGGGGAAGCCCTGTAGGTGTGAGTAAGCGTGGCTGCAGACACACATCCGCGGTGAAACGCCGCGAGACGGTATAGGGACGCGGCGTGTCGCCCAGAACGTGTGTATCCCGCCGCGCCGCGCCTCAGCCCACAGGCTCCAGCGACACCTGCACGAGCTTGTCGTCCCCGTCGCGCGCCGTGCCCTTGCCGGCTGTGTTGTTCGTGATCATCCACACCGTGCCATCCGGCCCGGGAACGACGTCGCGGATCCGCCCGAACTCGCCCACGAACCACGGCGTCACCTCGCCGCGGTCGGTGATGATCGTCCAGAGGCGCTCGCCGCGGAGAGCTGCGAGAAAGAACGTGTCGCGCGTCCAGGCAAGACCGCTGGGGCTGGCGTCGGCGGGGCTCCACTGGGTGACGGGACTTGTGTACGCGGGATCCGGGTTCTGCCCTTCCACTACCGGCCAGCCGTAGTTGCCGCCGGCCTCGATGAGGTTGAGCTCGTCCCACGTGTTCTGGCCGAACTCCGCCGCCCACAGCTGCCCGGTGCGGTCCCACGTGATGCCCTGCGGGTTGCGGTGGCCGAGGGAGTAGACGTACGACCCGGGGAAGGGGTTGTCGTCGGGCACCGAGCCATCCGGTGTCATCCGCAGGATCTTGCCGCCGAGGCTGTTCGGGTCCTGCGCGTTGCTGGGCACGGCGGCGTCGCCCGCCGTCGCGTACAGCATGCCGTCGGGGCCGAGCTTGATGCGTCCGCCGTTGTGGTTGCCCGCCTTGGGCAGGCCGGTCAGGATGTCGCGGCCGGCGCCGAGCGAGTAGCTCCCCGGTGACCCCTCCAGCTCGAACCGCACGATCCGGTTGTCGCTGGCGCTCGTGAAGAACGTGTAGAGGTCGCCGTCGATGATCTCGAGGCCGAGCAGCCCGCCCTCGCCGCCCGGAACGACCCCGGGCACCGCCCCGACATCCCGCACCTGGCCATCGGCCATGACCTCGCGCACCACGCCGCGGTCGCGTTCGCTGATGAGCGTCGAGCCGCTGTCGAGGCGCACGATCGACCACGGAGCGGAGAGACCGGTGGCGATCGTGGTCGTGCCCGTGGGATGCACCGGGCCGACGGTCAGCGGGTCGGTCGTAGGGGAGGGCGACGGGGTCGGTGTGGCCGTAGGCGAGGTTGTGGGCGTCGGCATCGGCGCGGGCGAACTCACGCACGCCGCGAGCAGGAGGGAGGAGGCGAGCACTGGGCCGATCAGTAGCTGGCGCATGCTCCATCCCATCACGCGAGTTTCGCTACGTCACCCCTCGGCGCCTGGTCGCACCTGGAAGATGCCCTTCGAGGGCGGCGGCGACTGGGTGGCCGTGGCATCCGTCACGACGCTCGCGCCCGCGATGAACTCGCGCAGTTCGGCGCCGGAGACGACCTTGGCCGGATGTGGCCCCGCGGCCATCAGGCGTGGCATCCAGTCGAGCGGCAGGGGGCTGGCGGATGCCGCGAGCACGACATTTCCGAAGCGACGCCCCTTGAGGATCTGCGTCTCGGCGAGCGCGGCAACATTCCCGAGTGCCTCGACGAGAGTGGCCGCCTGCCCGCGCGCGAACTTGAGTCCTGGGCCGTCCGCGACGTTCGCGAGCAGGATTCCGCCGGGTGCGAGCAGCTTCGCGGCCGACCGGTAGAACTCGATGGATGTCACGTGCGCGGGTGTGCGCGCACCGCTGAAGACGTCCACGATCACCAGGTCGACGGTGCCCTGCAACCCACCGGGCAGCTTCTCGAGCACCTCGCGGGCGTCGCCGTGCCGGATGCGGATGGAGGCGCGCGGCGACCACGGCAACTCCTCGCGCACTAGCTCCACGAGGTCCGACTCAAGTTCGATGACCTGCTGCCGCGACCCCGGCCGAGTCGCCTCGATGTAGCGGGGGAGGGTGAGAGCGCCCGCGCCGAGGTGCACGGCCGTGATCGGCTGGCCGGGCATCCCGAGCTGGTCGATCACGTGGCCCATCCGCTGCACGTACTCGAAGAAGAGCTGCGTGGGATCTTCGAGGTTGACGTGACTCTGGGGGGTTCCGTCGACGGTGAGGGTGTAGGCGCCACGGATCCAGCGATCAGGGCTCACGACAGCGTGGAAGCCGCTCTCGGAGAGCGTTCGGTGCGGAAGATCGGCCACCCCTCGACCCTGCCACAGTCGTCCCCAGAATGTGGGCGAGGTATTCTCATAGACGGGTCTGTACACTCGCCCCATGAGCTAGGGGTGACACATGTCCGTGTATGACGAAATCGGTGGTGATGCCGCCGTCTCGCTCGCCGTCGAGTCCTTCTATGACAGGGTCATGGCGGATGCCACCCTGTCCCCGTACTTCGAGGGCATGAACCTGCACGCCATCAAGGATCACCAGCGCGACTTCTTCACCGTTCTACTCGACGGCCCAGAGGTCTACGACGGCCGCAGCATGCGCAACGCCCACGCAGGACTGCACATCACCGACGAGGTCTTCACGCGCACCCTCCAGCACCTCGCGGCGACGCTCGATGAGCTTGACGTCACACCACCGCTCAAGGATCAGGTACTCCGCCGGATCGAGGTCATGCGCGCCGCGATCGTGGAGGTACGGTGAAGCATGACCGTGCCTGATCGTCCCGTCGCCCCGGGGATGCGCGCCCAGCTCGATTCACAGTCCTACCTCGGCCCCGCCACCTTCGGTATGCGCCCGCTGCTCACCGAGCCGGAGCAGCTGGACTCGTGGCAGCCCGACGTCGCCGTTGTCGGCGCTCCGTGGGACGACAACACCACGTTCCGGCCCGGCGCGCGTTTCGGGCCGCGTGCCCTCCGAGCAAGCACCTACGACCCCGGCACATACCACCTCGACCTCGGCATCGAGATCTTCGACCACCTCGAGGTCGTCGACTACGGGGATGCCGTCACCAGCCACGGCATGTGGGAGCTCTCGAAGGCGGCGATCTACGAGCGCGTCAAGGAGGTGGCCAGCCGCGACATCATCCCGTTCGTCATCGGAGGCGACCACTCGATCACCTGGCCGTCCGCCACGGCCGTCGCCGAGCAGCACGGGTTCGGCAACGTCACGATGATCCACTTCGATGCGCACGCCGACACAGCTGACATCCTCGAGGGCAATCTCGCGAGCCACGGCACACCGATGCGCCGCCTCATCGAGTCCGGCGCGATCCCCGGCGACAAGTTCATCCAGGTGGGACTCCGCGGCTACTGGCCGGGCGAGGAGGACCAGAAGTGGATGCGCGACAACGAGCTCAAGCACTTCATGATGCAGGAGTTCTGGGAGCGCGGCACCCACGCGGTGCTCGCCGACCTCATCGCCGCAGGCCGCGAGCGCGGTGACAAGATCTACCTCTCCATTGACATCGACGTGCTCGACCCGGCATTCGCGCCAGCGACCGGCACCCCGGAGCCCGGCGGGTTCGCGACGATCGACCTGCTCCGTATCATCCGTGCGCTCGTTCTCGAGTTCGACGTGGTCGGGTTCGACGTCATGGAGGTCTCGCCACCGTATGATCACGCGGACCTCACCGTAAACGCCGCACACCGCCTCATCTGGGAGGCCTTCGCGGCGCTCGCCGTGCGGCGGCGCGACGCACGCTGACGTTGCGGAGGATGGCATGCCGCGCAACTGCGGGCAGCGGCCCGGGATGCGGCGTGCCCTCCTCCGCACTGTGCGCGCGTAACCGACGTTCCCTGATCCCGCAACCCCCTTGCCCCCCGTTCGGGGGTGGTGACACGGTGAAGGCACAGGGAACAAAGGAGCTTTCTGATGCCTTCTCGATACCGCCCGTTTCTTTCGGGTGCGGCGATCCTCGCCGCTGCAACACTCGTACTCTCGCCATCGGTCGCGTTCGCCGGGCCGCACCACGGCACTGACCCTGGCGACGCCACCCTCCTCCGCTACGCCGAGGACACCTGGGCATCACTGGATGCCATGACCGACCCCACCACGGGACTGGCCAGTGACAACATCAGCGGTGACCTCTCCGTGGCAGGGGAGTACACGTCCCCGACGAACATCGGTGGGTACCTCTGGTCGACCGTGATCGCCCGCGATCTCGGCATCATCAGCAAGAAGGACGCGAAACGGCGGCTGACCACCACGCTCGCGACCCTGGGGTCGATGGAGCGACACGAGCCGAGCGGCATGTACTACAACTGGTACTCGCCGTCCGATGCATCCAAGCTCACGACCTGGCCAGACAGCGGCGACGTCGTGTACCCGTTCCTCTCCACAGTGGACAACGGCTGGCTCGCGGCGGCCCTGCGTGTGGTCGCGAAGTCCGACCCCTCGCTTCGACACCGCGCGATGGACCTCTACGACAGCATGGACTTCGGCTGGTTCCACGACCTGAACGCCCGCGAGGGCGTCACCCTCAACCGCGGTGGCTTCTGGGTGGACCCGCCCGGCGACGGATGCGCGGTCCCCGACAACTACGGGGATGACGGCGCCGACGTCTACTACACCTGCCACTGGTATGACACGACGGTGAGTGAGGCGCGAATCACGACCTACCTGGGCATCGCGAACGGTCAGATCCCGGCATCCGCCTACTACGGCACCTACCGCACGATGCCCGACCAGGCCTGCGACTTCGGCTGGCAGGAGCAGAAGCCCGAGGGCGAGACACGCGAGTACCTCGGCGTGAGTGTCTACGAGGGAACCTACGAGTACGCGGGCATGCGGCTCGTGCCGTCGTGGGGTGGCTCGATGTTCGAGGCGCTCATGCCCGACCTCTTCGTGCCCGAGGCCCAGTGGGGCCCGAACTCGTGGGGCGTCAACCACCCCGCGACGGTCGAGGCCCAGCGCTGGCACGGTATGGAGGAGGCCGACTACGGCTACTGGGGCTTCTCACCCGCGAGCGACCCGTTCGCCGGGTACCGCGAGTACGGGGTCGAGGCTCTCGGCATCAGCTCGGACGGCTACGCGAGCGACGCGGAGTCGACCGATGTCGACTACGGGTACGAGGGATGCCGCGACGCAACCAACCCGACGCCCGAGTACGGCGACGGTGTGGTCACCCCGCACGCCTCGTTCCTTGCGCTGCCCTACGACCGGGATGCCGTACTCGCCAATCTCGCTGGCCTTGAGTCGAACTTCGACTCGTATGGGGCCGGTGGTTTCTACGATGCGATCGCGGTAGGAAGTGGAACGGTGGCTGACCGCTACCTCTCCCTCGACCAGTCGATGATCATGGCGGCGATCGGCAACGACCTGCTCGACGACAAGCTCAAGAGGTACTTCGTGGACCGGTCGTTCGAGAAGGCCGTGCGGCCGCTCATCGAGGCCCAGGACTTCGGCAGCGTCATCCCGTAACTCAACCCCCGCGAGAAGCCACTTTCTGCCAGTTTTCCGGCCGGAAGCCCCGGAAAGTGGCTTCTCGCGAGTGGATGCGACGGGCTTATAGCCGATTCGCCAGAAATGGTCAAGGAATTACTTGCATAGGCGCGTCGTTGTGTCCTATAGTTGTTCTTTGCGCTCCCAGATCACCCATGCCGTCATATTGTGGACAGCTGGCGCGCCCCGAGTATAGCGGCGGGGCAGATCTCCTTGGGTACTGGTGAGCATTTCATTACCGACCGTCACTGTATGACATACGGGTCCTGACCAGGCCCACGGAGGTTAGTTCCTTGGCTGCTGCGCGCACCACGTCCACCAAGAAGTCCCCGAAGAATGGCCGGAACGCATCCCGCCTGTCCTTCGCGAAAATCACCGACACCCTGACCGTTCCCGATCTGCTCGCACTGCAGACCGAGAGCTTCGACTGGCTCGTCGGCAACGATGCCTGGAAGGAGCGGGTCGCAGCCGGAGAAGCCGCCGGTCGTACCGACCTCGCCACTCGCAGCGGCCTCGAGGAGATCTTCGAGGAGATCTCCCCGATCGAGGACCTCGGCGAGACCATGCAGCTGTCGTTCGCCGAGCCGGAGCTCGAAGAGCCCAAGTACACGATCGACGAGTGCAAGGAGCGCGGCAAGACGTTCGCTGCTCCGCTCTACGTGAACGCCGAGTTCATGAACCACCTCACGGGTGAGATCAAGACCCAGACCGTCTTCATGGGTGACTTCCCCCTCATGACGGAGAAGGGCACGTTCATCATCAACGGCACCGAGCGTGTCGTCGTCTCCCAGCTCGTGCGTTCGCCCGGTGTCTACTTCGACCGCACCCCCGAGAAGCTGTCCGACAAGGACATCTACTCCGCGCGCATCATCCCGAGCCGTGGCGCATGGCTCGAGTTCGAGATCGACAAGCGTGACCAGGTCGGCGTTCGCATCGACCGCAAGCGCAAGCAGTCGGTCACCGTGTTCCTCAAGGCCCTGGGCCTCACGAGCGAGCAGATCCTCGAGGAGTTCAAGGGCTTCCCGTCGATCGAGCTGACCCTCGAGAAGGACGCCATCCTCACGAAGGAAGAGGCGCTCAAGGACATCTACCGCAAGCTCCGCCCGGGCGAGCAGGTTGCCGCGGAGGCCGCACGTGCGCTCCTCGACAACTTCTACTTCAACCCGAAGCGCTACGACCTCGCGAAGGTCGGTCGTTACAAGATCAACCGCAAGCTGGGTCTCGACGCCGACATCAAGGAGTCGGTGCTCACCGTCGAGGACATCATCGCGACGATCAAGTACCTCGTCTCGCTGCACGACACGTCCTCGCCGTTCGTTTCGACGGGTGAGAATGGCGCGGTCACCATCAAGGGTGTTCGCGACGGCAAGAAGGTGGATGTTCGCCTCGACGTCGATGACATCGACCACTTCGGCAACCGTCGTATCCGTGCCGTGGGTGAGCTCATCCAGAACCAGGTCCGTACCGGTCTGTCCCGCATGGAGCGCGTCGTTCGCGAGCGCATGACCACGCAGGACATCGAGGCCATCACGCCGCAGACGCTCATCAACGTGCGTCCCGTCGTCGCCGCGATCAAGGAGTTCTTCGGAACCTCCCAGCTCTCGCAGTTCATGGACCAGAACAACCCGCTCGCGGGTCTCACCCACAAGCGTCGTCTCTCGGCGCTCGGCCCGGGTGGTCTGTCCCGTGAGCGCGCAGGCGTCGAGGTCCGTGACGTTCACCCGTCGCACTACGGCCGCATGTGCCCCATCGAGACCCCGGAAGGCCCGAACATCGGTCTGATCGGTTCGCTCGCATCGTTCGCACGCATCAACGCGTTCGGTTTCATCGAGACCCCGTACCGCAAGGTCGTGAACGGCAAGGTCACGTCGACCATCGACTACCTGACCGCGAGCGAGGAGGACGACTTCGTCGTCGCCCAGGCAAACGCACCGCTCACCGCGGACAGCAAGTTCGCCGAGTCCCACGTGCTCGCCCGTAAGAAGGGTGACGAGGTCGACCTCGTTCCGGTCGAGTCCGTCGGGTACATGGACGTCTCGCCCCGCCAGATGGTGTCGGTCGCGACATCCCTCATCCCGTTCCTCGAGCACGACGACGCGAACCGCGCACTCATGGGTGCCAACATGCAGCGTCAGGCTGTTCCGCTGCTGCGCAGCGAGTCGCCGCTCGTCGGAACCGGTATGGAGGGCTTTGCGGCCATCGACGCCGGTGACGTGCTCACGGCAGACAAGGCCGGCGTCATCTCCGAGGTGTCGGCGGATGTCGTCACGGTGCAGCTCGACGAGGGCGGCACCCAGGACTACTACCTCCGCAAGTTCGACCGCTCCAACCAGGGCACGAGTTACAACCACCGTGTGATCGTGAGCGCGGGTGAGCGCGTCGAGGCCGGTCAGGTCATCGCCGACGGCCCCGCGACGGAGAACGGTGAGCTCGCACTCGGAAAGAACCTCCTCGTGGCCTTCATGACCTGGGAGGGTCACAACTTCGAGGACGCGATCATCCTGTCCCAGAACCTCGTGAAGGACGACGTTCTCTCGTCGATCCACATCGAGGAGTACGAGGTGGATGCCCGTGACACCAAGCTCGGCAAGGAGGAGATCACCCGTGACCTCCCCAACGTGAGCCCTGAGCTCCTCGCCGACCTGGACGAGCGCGGAATCATCCGCATCGGTGCAGAGGTTCGCCCCGGCGACATCCTCGTCGGCAAGGTCACGCCGAAGGGTGAGACCGAGCTCTCCGCAGAGGAGCGCCTGCTGCGCGCGATCTTCAACGAGAAGAGCCGCGAGGTGCGTGACACCTCGCTCAAGGTTCCTCACGGTGAAGAGGGCACGATCATCGCGGTCAAGGAGTTCAACGCGGACAACGACGACGAGCTCGGCTCGGGCGTCAACCAGCGCGTCGTGGTCTACATCGCCCAGAAGCGCAAGATCACCGCTGGTGACAAGCTCGCAGGCCGCCACGGCAACAAGGGTGTTATCTCAAAGATCCTGCCGGTGGAGGACATGCCGTTCCTCGCCGACGGAACCCCGGTCGACATCATCCTCAACCCGCTCGGTATCCCCGGTCGAATGAACTTCGGCCAGGTGCTGGAGACCCACCTCGGTTGGGTCGCCAAGCAGGGCTGGGAGGTCGAGGGCAACCCCGAGTGGGCCGCCCAGCTGCCGGAGTCCGCTCGCAGTGCCGCCCCCGGCACCAAGGTTGCGACCCCCGTGTTCGACGGTGCGCTCGAGGAGGAGATCGCAGGTCTCCTCGACTCGACCACCCTCACGCGTGACGGCGAGCGCCTGATCGACTCCTCCGGAAAGACGCGTCTGTTCGACGGTCGCTCCGGTGAGCCGTTCCCGGCGCCGGTCTCGGTCGGTTACATGTACATCCTGAAGCTCCACCACCTGGTGGACGACAAGATCCACGCTCGCTCGACGGGCCCCTACTCGATGATCACCCAGCAGCCGCTCGGTGGTAAGGCGCAGTTCGGTGGCCAGCGATTCGGTGAGATGGAGGTCTGGGCGCTCGAGGCATACGGTGCCGCGTACGCGCTCCAGGAGCTCCTCACGATCAAGTCGGACGACATCCTCGGTCGCGTCAAGGTGTACGAGGCCATCGTCAAGGGTGAGAACATCCAGGAGCCGGGCATCCCGGAGTCCTTCAAGGTGCTCATCAAGGAGATGCAGTCGCTGTGCCTGAACGTCGAGGTTCTCTCGGCTGACGGCTCGACCGTCAACCTGCGGGACACGGATGACGAGGTCTTCCGTGCCGCGGAGGAGCTCGGCATCAACATCTCCACGCGCTTCGAGTCCTCGTCGATCGACGAGATCTAAGCCCCGCCACCGATACGACTACTTCAGTTTTCGAAGAGAGAAGAAAAATTGCTCGACGTTCACGCGTTTGACGAGATCAAGATCGGCCTGGCTACAGCGGATGACATTCGCAAGTGGTCGCACGGCGAGGTCAAGAAGCCCGAAACCATCAACTACCGCACCCTCAAGCCCGAGAAGGACGGCCTCTTCGGAGAGCAGATCTTCGGGCCGTCCCGTGACTGGGAGTGCTCGTGCGGTAAGTACAAGCGAGTCCGCTTCAAGGGCATCGTGTGCGAGCGCTGCGGCGTGGAGGTCACCAAGTCCTCCGTCCGTCGTGAGCGCATGGGCCACATCGAGCTCGCTGCTCCCGTTACCCACATCTGGTACTTCAAGGGTGTTCCGAGCCGCCTCGGTTACCTCCTCGACATGGCGCCGAAGGACCTCGAGAAGGTCATCTACTTCGCCGCGTACATGATCATCTCGGTGGACGAGGACCTGCGTCACGCAGAGCTCCCCGCCCGCGAGAAGGAGATCCTCCTCGAGATCAAGACCCTCGAGAACGAGCGCGACTCTCGCATCGCCGACCGTCTCGCGCGCCTCGAGCAGGACCTCGCGGCCCTCGAGGCCGAGGGTGCCAAGGCAGACCAGAAGCGTCGCACCAAGGACGGCGCCGAGAAGGAGATGGGCCAGATCCGCAAGTCGTTCGACGAGCAGATCGCCCAGCTCGAGCGTGTGTGGGATGACTTCCGCAACCTCAAGGTCGGCGACCTGAAGCCCGAGGACTCGGTGTTCCAGGACCTGCAGGACCGCTTCGGCGACTACTTCGAGGCCCACATGGGTGCCGAGGCGATCCAGAAGCGCCTCCAGGCCTTCGACCTCGCCGCGGAGAGCGAGAAGCTGCACGACGAGATCGCCAACGGCAAGGGTCAGAAGAAGATCCGCGCCATCAAGCGCCTCCGTGTCGTCAACTCCTTCCTGCAGACCGGCAACTCGCCGGCAGCCATGGTGCTCGAGGTCGTTCCGGTCATCCCGCCGGAGCTGCGCCCGATGGTGCAGCTCGACGGTGGCCGCTTCGCGACCTCCGACCTCAACGACCTCTACCGTCGTGTGATCAACCGCAACAACCGCCTGCGTCGCCTGCTCGACCTCGGTGCTCCCGAGATCATCGTGAACAACGAGAAGCGCATGCTGCAGGAGGCCGTTGACGCGCTGTTCGACAACGGTCGTCGTGGACGCCCCGTCACAGGTACCGGCAACCGCGCCCTCAAGTCCCTGAGCGACATGCTCAAGGGAAAGCAGGGTCGTTTCCGCCAGAACCTGCTCGGAAAGCGCGTCGACTACTCCGGTCGTTCGGTCATCATCGTCGGCCCGCAGCTCAAGCTCCACCAGTGCGGTCTGCCCAAGCAGATGGCACTCGAGCTGTTCAAGCCGTTCGTGATCAAGCGCCTCATCGACCTCAGCCACGCTCAGAACATCAAGAGCGCCAAGCGCATGGTCGAGCGTTCGCGCCCGCAGGTGTGGGACGTGCTCGAGGAGATCATCCGCGAGCGCCCCGTTCTGCTGAACCGCGCACCCACCCTTCACCGCCTGGGCATCCAGGCGTTCGAGCCGCAGCTCGTCGAGGGCAAGGCCATCCAGCTCCACCCGCTCGTGTGTGCAGCGTTCAACGCTGACTTCGACGGTGACCAGATGGCCGTGCACCTTCCGCTGTCGGTGGAGGCCCAGGCTGAGGCCCGCGTGCTCATGCTCGCGAGCAACAACATCCTGAAGCCGTCCGACGGTCGCCCGGTGACCCTGCCCACGCAGGACATGATCATCGGCCTGCACCACCTGACCACGGTCAAGGAGGGTGCAACCGGTGAGGGCCGCGCGTTCTCGTCGATCGCCGAGGCGATCCTCGCGTTCGACCAGCACACGCTCGACCTCAACGCGATGGTTCGCATCCGTCTCGACGGCCTGTACTTCGCCGAGGGCGCCGCGCCCGAGGGCTTCGTGCAGGGCAAGACGCAGCTGCTCCAGACCACGCTCGGCCGCGCACTCTTCAACGAGGCGCTCCCGACGGACTACCCGTACGTTGAGGCCGTGGCCGACAAGGGCCAGCTCTCGGCGATCGTCAACGATCTCGCCGAGCGTTACCCCAAGGTCGAGGTTGCTGCAGCTCTCGACCGGATCAAGGATGCCGGTTTCCACTGGGCAACCCGTTCCGGTGTGACCGTGGCGCTCTCCGACATCGTGACCCCGCCGAACAAGCCGCAGATCATCGCGAGCTACGAGAAGCAGGCCGCGAAGGTCCAGGACCAGTTCGACAAGGGTCTGACGACCAACGCCGAGCGTCGCCAGGAGCTCATCGAGATCTGGAACAAGGCCACCGCAGAGGTCGCCACCGCCATGCAGGAGAACTTCGCCGTTGATAACAACATCAACCGCATGGTCTCCTCCGGTGCACGTGGTAACTGGATGCAGGTCCGACAGATCGCCGGTATGCGTGGTCTGGTGTCGAACCCGAAGGGTGAGATCATCCCTCGCCCGATCGTGCACTCCTACAAGGAGGGCCTGACCGTGGCCGAGTACTTCATCTCGACTCACGGTGCCCGTAAGGGTCTGGCCGACACCGCACTTCGTACCGCCGACTCGGGTTACCTCACGCGTCGCCTCGTCGATGTCTCGCAGGATGTCATCATCCGCGAGGACGACTGTGGCACGTCGAAGGGTCTCGACATGCCGATCGCAGCTCAGGACGCCGATGGCACCTGGGTGCTCGACTCCAACGTCGAGAACTCCGTCTACGCCCGCAGCCTCGCCGCGGACGCCGTTGACGACAAGGGCACGGTCATTGCGGCCGCTGGCTCCGACGTCGGTGACGTGCTCCTCGACACGCTGCTCGCCGCTGGTGTGCACAACATCAAGGTGCGCTCGGTGCTCACGTGTGAGTCCGCCGTCGGTGTGTGCGCGGTCTGCTACGGCCGTTCGCTCGCGACCGGCCTGCTCGTCGACATCGGCGAGGCCGTCGGTATCATCGCGGCCCAGTCGATCGGTGAGCCCGGAACCCAGCTGACGATGCGTACCTTCCACACCGGTGGTGTGGCATCGGCGGATGACATCACCCAGGGTCTGCCCCGTGTGACCGAGCTCTTCGAGGCTCGTACGCCGAAGACCGCTTCCCCGATCGCCGAGGCCGCTGGTCGCGTCACGATCGAGGACACGGACCGCACGCGCAAGATCATCCTCACGCCGGACAACGGCGACGAGCCGATCGCGTACCCGGTGCTTCGTCGTGCAACCCTCCTCGTCGAGGACGGCCAGCACGTCGAGCTCGGCCAGCAGTTCCACGTCGGAAACCTCGACCCGAAGGAAGTTCTTCGCGTCAAGGGTGTCCGTGCGGTGCAGCAGCACCTCGTGGATGGCGTGCAGGGCGTCTACCGCTCGCAGGGTGTGCCGATTCACGACAAGCACATCGAGGTCATCGTCCGCCAGATGCTCCGCAAGGTCACCGTCGTCGACCACGGCGACACCGACCTGCTGCCCGGTGAGCTCGTTGACCGTCAGAAGTACAACGAGATCAACCGCTCGACGCTGACCGAGGGCAAGAAGACCGCCTCGGCTCGCCAGGAGGTCATGGGTATCACGAAGGCGTCGCTCGCGACGGAGTCGTGGCTGTCGGCCGCATCATTCCAGGAGACCACGCGTGTTCTCACGCAGGCCGCCATGGAGGGCAAGTCCGACCCGCTGATGGGCCTCAAGGAGAACGTCATCATCGGAAAGCTCATCCCGGCGGGCACGGGTCTCCCGCGCTACCGCGATGTGTCGGTCGAGGCGACCGAGGAGGCTCGGGCCGAGCGTTACCCGAACCGCATCTTCGCCGACGACCTCGGTGTGAGCGAGTCCGACCTGAGCTTCGTCGACTTCGACAGCTTCAGCTCCGACGACTTCACGCCCGGCACGTACAGCTGATTCGCGCGCGGGGCGAGAGCCCCGCGCCGGATCAGGTTGAGCGGCCGCCCCTGCCGGGTGGCCTGTCGAAACCTCAGAGCATTAAGTAGGAAAGGCCCCGTCACCGAGCGTGACGGGGCCTTTCCTGTGTCCGCGCCGGTCCGAGCTCAGGATGCCGCCGGCTCCAGCACCACCCGGTGCTCCTGCTCCGTTCCGCTGTCGCTCAGGATCGTGGCGGCCTCGGAACGCCCGGAGGGCAGCAGGCGCGCGACCACCCGGCCCGCGGTGGCCGCGCCCAGCGCCTCGACCAGCTCGCTTGTGATGGCGGCGAGGGTCGTGGCATCCGGGACATCGGGGTAGCGGTCGTCGAGGAGCACGACCTGCACCCCGCGCTTGCGTGCGGCCCTCGCCGCAGAAACGACAGCGGGCACCGTCAGCGCGCGGGCACGCAACCCGTCGCGCAGCTCCGCCTCGGCGACCGCGAACTCCAGTCGGTCGGCCTCGGTCAGAGGCGTTCCGTCCACGAGGCGGGCGAGCAGCGGGGTCGCGATCGCGTCGAGCTCCTGCAGGCGCGCGTTGCGTTCGTCGGTGCTCGCAAGCTGTGCGGCCTCGACGACGGCGCGGTTGGACGTCTTCTCGGTCAACCGCGCGATGGTCGCGGTCGTGCGCCGGAGTCCCACGGTGAAGAGGGTCCCCACAAGAAGGATCGGGAGTTGTTTGCCGACCAGCAGGAGCGCCGTCAGGGTTCCGAAATCGGTCGTGGAGCCCCAGAACACGATCACCAGGGACTGGGCCACGAAACCGACCCACGCAATGCCGAGCCGACCACGCAGTCCGATGAAGAACATCGTCACGGTTCCCGCACCGTAGTACCACTGCGAGTGCCCGCCCGCCTGCTCGAGCTGCCACGAGATGAGGAATGCCACGGCGACCCACGCGATCACGGCGATGAGTGCGGTCGAACGGTGCAGGGGCTCCGCGGAGTCGAACATGAGCAGGAAGCCAACACCGACCAGCACCCCCAGTCCGACGAGCGTCGGCCAGGGGGATACCACTTCACCGATGCTCCAGATGGCCAAGACCGCACTCGTCGCGACGTAGGCCCACAGGAGGATGTGGGTACCCCTGCCTGTGAGGGCGACTTGGTCGAGGCGGGTCGTGCTCACGACTCGCTCCAGGTGAGGGTGACCAGCGTTCCGCGACCCCTCTCGGAGATCACCGTCGCGTGCCCACCGGGAATGGCGGCGAGGCGGCCGCGAATGCTGACGGGGATCCCGAGGCGATGCGGCGCGACCTCGTGGGCGTCGAAGCCCGGACCGTTGTCGCGCACACGCACCTCGATGACGCCGGGGGAGAAACGAACAGTCACCTGACGCAGCGCCCCGGGGGCGTGGGTGACGCTGTTGCGCGCGGCCTCCGAGGTCGCCTCGGCGAAGGCGGCCGCGACCTCACCAGGCACATCGAGTTCACGTACTCCGTGAGCCGAGAAGTCCACATCGATCGAGGCCTCGAGCACGACGGATCGGATGCGCGACACGAACTCGGTCGGGGTGACACCGGTCGTGACATCCGTTCGCCCGTTGCGCAGCATCTCCAACTCGGCGAGGGCCGCCGTGGCCTGTCGTTTCAGCGGCGCTTCGAGCTGGGCGTCCCCGCGCGACGCGTAGTACAGCGTGTTCATGACCTCGTCGTGCACGAGGGCGTCGAGACGGGCCTGCTCCTGCGCTCTCGCGGTGGCGGCGGCCGAGCGCGCCGCCGCCACGCGCAGCGCGCTGGTGGCGGCGTCGACCGCCGCGGCATTGCGCATGGCGGCGATCGCGAGAGCGGTGAACAGTCCACCGAGAATCAGCGTGAGGACCGCGTACTGCAGCGGAACATCCCAGCCGTCCTCGCTGCGCGTGAGCCAGCGCAGCGGGGCCTCGAGCACCGACAGCAGGAGCAGGTACGCCCAAGCCGCTGCCGTGTCCCAGGCCACGACCGCACTGACCGCACCGATCGCGGCCATCTCGAGTAGCCACGGGCTCACGCCATCGGGGAACGGCAGCGGGCCGAGAGCCGGAATCATCGCCACCTGGGTCAGAACGAAGAGCGTCGCGTAGGCGCCATGGGCGAAGCGGATGACCCGGAGCCCTGAGGTCATGGTGATGACGGTGAGCACGAGGTACCCGCCGTAGATCACGCACACCGCCACGAGGGTGAATGGCGGCGTCAGATATGCCATGCCACCGAGGATTGAGCCGAGCGAGATGATGCCGAGGATCAGGGCACCGACGCCGGTGATGACCGTGATGGTGCGCGCCACGCGCACGGTGGCGCTCGTGCGATCGGACGGTTCGGTCACGACGATGCTGGCGGTCACGGTCGATGCTCGCGTCAGGACTCGGGGGAGGGGAGGATGCCGTCCTCGACCGCGCGCTTATAGAGGTCGACCTTCGTGTGGGCGGGGCGCCCCGCCATCGCGTACTTGTGGCGGATCCTCCGCACGTACTCCGCGACGGTGCCCGAGGAGAGGCCGGCCCGGTGGGCGACGGTGACGGACTTGTCGCCAGCCGCGTACAGGGCGAGCACCTCGCGCTCCTTCGGGCTAAGACCCGCGGACGACAGGTTGGGATCGGCGTCCAGCGCGGCAGCCCACTCGGTCGTCGCAACGGTTGCGCCGCGGGCGGCCGCGCGCACCGCGTCGATGATCGTCTCGCGGGCCTCGGACTTGCGCACGATGCCGAGCACCCCGCCGCGTGAGGCGGCCCGCAACTCGGCGGCGTTGTCTGCTGCGGTGAACGCAAGCACTCTGGCGCCGGCCTCGAGCAGCACGGCGAGGTTGTGGGCCACCGTCGAGCCGTCGGAGAGGCGGATGTCGAGCACGACCAGGTCGAGGGTGGGAACGAGCGGGAGGATGTCATCCACGCTCGTCGCCGAACGTACGAGCACGATGTCGTCCTGGTCCTGCAGGAGGGACGCGAAACCGAGCTGCACCGTCTCGTGGTCGTCGACGTGCGCGATGCGCAGCTGGTGACCCTCCGTGCTCTCGCTCATCTCTCCTCCGTGCGGCCGTTGGACTCTCCTGAGAATGCCACGAATCGGGGGATGGTGTGACGTCGCACGAGGCCAACCCCCCAAACGGGTGTCAGTGAAAACAACGACTGATACACCGTTCTGTCCACTGCCACGATGAAACTACCCGAAGAGCTACGGAGCCGTCCCGTGAACCGAACCGCAATTGATGACCTTCTGGGCGGCATCCTGTCCGGGTGGTGCGAGTCCGTGGCGGACTGGACGCCTCCCGGGCAGGGTTCATCCAGCACGTGCATGACATGCCCCACGTCGATCCTTGCCGGCCAGATGGATGTCATGGCCTGGCCGCACGAGGTGGTGCACCAGCTTGCGGCATCCCTCGACATCGCCGCCGATGAGATCTACCTCCACCTCGACGAGCAGCCCATCGACGGGGTGAACTACGGTTCGAGTCCCGACTGCGTTCGCCGCTACGTCGCGGACACCGTGCGGGCCCGGCTCGACGACCTCGTCGATGTTCTCGTCGAGTGTGTGGAGCCAAGACTTGTCGACTTCACCGCCCGTGAGGTCGAGAGAGTGCTCGCGCGGGTTGGTTCCTGAGGTGGCCTGAATCCCCCCGAAGCAGGCCTGACCCCCCGGTTGCGGGGGTGACAGGGACCAACTCGCGCGGTTAGCTAGAGAGGTCGCTATCGCTGGGGGGTGAACTCGTGGCGTCTCTCGCTGAGATTCTCATCCTGCACGGGATCATGCCGATCGAGAGCATCGATATCGGTCTTGACGATGATGCTCTCGTCGCCGACCTCATGGATCGCGGACGCATCTCCACCGCGCAGGTCGCTGCAGCGCGCGCAGCCCAGGCAGGGATGCCGTTCGTCGAGCTCCTCGACTACCCCGTGGACGCTCGTGCGGTTGGAGTCGTCCCGGCGGCGCTGTGTCGGCGGTACGACGTCCTGCCGGTGGGGTTCGCAGGCGGGTATCTGATTCTCGCCGTCGCGGACCCCGGAAACATCCTGGCGATCGACGATGTGCGAGCGCTCGCGGGCCAGCCCGTCAAGTGCGTTGTCGCCGAGCTCACCGATCTGCGAGCCGCACTCGACAGGTACATCCGAGCCGACGGTGAGCTGAGCAGCCTCTCCTCGGCAATCGAGGAGGAAGCGGCGGCTTCGGCTGCTGAGCTCGTGCGCCAACAGGGCGTGACGGAGGCCCGCGAGGATGACGCACCCATCGTTCGGTTCGTGAACCTGCTCATCAGCCAGGGCATCCAGGACCTGGCATCCGACATCCACATCGAGCCGGCCGAGTACGACATGGGCGTTCGGTACCGCATCGACGGCGTCATGCACGAGATGCAGCGTGCCCCCAAGAACATCCAGAACGGCGTGATCTCGCGCCTCAAGATCATGGCCGACATCGACATCGCCGAGCGGCGGAAGCCGCAGGACGGCCGGATGTCGGTGAGTCATGGTGGCCGCAAGATCGATCTCCGCGTCGCGACCCTCCCCACCGTGTGGGGCGAGAAGGTCGTCATGCGAATCCTCGACAACAACTCGTCGACGATGGACATGTCCGAGCTTGCCTTGCTCCCCGCGAACTTCGAGGCGTACCGCCGGTCGTACTCGAAGCCCTACGGCATGATCCTCGTCACGGGCCCGACGGGTTCGGGTAAGTCGACAACGCTCTACACGACGCTCCACGCGGTGGCCCGGCCGGAGATCAACGTCATCACCGTCGAGGACCCTGTCGAGTACCGCATGGCGGGCATCAACCAGGTGCAGGTGAACCCCAAGGCGGGTCTCACCTTCGCGAGCGCGCTGCGCAGCATCCTGCGCTCCGACCCTGATGTCGTGCTGCTGGGTGAGATCCGTGACCACGAGACGGCGCAGATCGCCATCGAGGCATCGCTGACCGGCCACCTCGTTCTGTCGACCCTGCACACCAACGACGCACCCAGTGCCGTTACCCGTCTCACCGAGATGGACATCGAGCCCTTCCTCGTCGGCTCGGCGCTCGACTGTGTTGTCGCCCAGCGCCTTGCGCGAAGGCTGTGCGAGCGGTGCCGCGAGCCGTACCACCACGATCCGGCGGAGATCGCGAACCTGGGGTTCGGCTACCAACTCGGCCAGCCCATGGGCCAGCTGTATCGACCGGTCGGATGCGCGAGCTGCTCCAACACCGGATACCGCGGCCGACTCGCCCTCCACGAGGTCATGACGGTGACCGAGGAGATCGAACGCCTCGCTGTCGCGCGCGCCTCAAGCGCAGAGATCGCGCGCACGGCCCGCAGCCAAGGCATGCACACGCTCCGTCAGGACGGCTGGGCGAAGGCGCAAATGGGACTGACCTCGATCGAAGAAATCCTGAGAGTGGTGGCATAACCGTGAACAAGCCGATCTACGAGATTCCGGTTAACCAGGGACTTCGGGATGCCGCGCCGGTACCCCCACCCGGAGTGACACCTACCGGCGGCATCCCCACCTACGGTCCGCCGCCCGGAACCACGCCGCCGCCGGCCGGTGCCGCGAACCCCCTTGCCGCCGCCCCGCCGCCCCAGGCGGCTCCCGCGCCCGCTGCCGCACCGCCGCCGCCCTTTGGCTCACCCGCTGCGCCCACTGCCACCCCGCCAGCACCGGGCTCGTCGCCGGCCTACCCTGCGACCGGTGCATTCCCGCAGCAGGGAAAGCCTGCAACTCCACCGACAGGCGGATTCCCGCAGCAGGGAGCCCCCACGCCGGCCGCGCAGTTCATGAACGCACCGCCCCCCACTGCGCCGACGCCCAGTCCTGCCCAGCAGGCCACGTCACTGCGTGGCGACCCTGACCTGATGGCGGCGCTGCAAGAGGTCCTTCTCAACGGTGCATCAGACCTCCACGTCTCGGTCAACGCGCCGCCCATGATCCGTGTGGATGGCTCACTCCGACCGATTGCAGGCGCCGAGACGTGGGCTCGACACAAGGTGACTGACGCGTTGTACAGCATCATGAGTGCTGAGCAGCGCGAGCGCTTCGAGGAGAGACTGGAGCTCGACTTCGCATTCTCGATTTCCGCCAACGCCCGCTTCCGTGTGAACTTCTACCAGCAGCGAGGGGCGATCGGCGGCGCATTCCGACTGATTCCAACCGAAGTCAAGCAGCTCGCTGACCTCGGCGTGCCCCAAGTCGTGGGTGAGTTCGCCAAGCTTCCTCGCGGTCTTGTTCTCGTCACCGGACCTACCGGCTCTGGCAAATCGACAACCCTCGCTGCCCTCATCGACCTCGTTAACCGCACACGTGCCGACCACATCATGACGGTGGAGGACCCGATCGAGTTCGTGCACTCGAATCAGAAATCGCTCGTCAACCAGCGCGAGGTCGGTCAGGACACCCACAGCTTCGCTGAGGCACTCAAGCACGTCCTGCGCCAGGACCCGGACGTCATCCTGATTGGTGAGCTTCGCGACCTTGAGACGATTTCGACCGCCCTCACCGCAGCGGAGACCGGTCACCTCGTGTTCGCGACTCTCCACACGCAGGATGCACCACAGACCGTTGACCGCATCATCGACGTCTTCCCGCCCCACCAGCAGGGTCAGGTGCGCACACAACTCGCCGCGACGCTTCAGGGAGTGATGTGCCAGACACTCGTCAAGCACTCGAGCGGGACGGGCCGTGTCGTGGCGACCGAGATTCTCTTCATGACCCCCGCTATCGCGAACTTGGTACGCGAGGGCAAGACATACCAGATTCCGACAGCACTACAGGCCGGTCGCGGGCTGGGAATGCAGACAATGGACCAACACCTCGCCGACCTCGTCAACGAGGGTCAGATCACTCACAGGGCTGCGATGGACAAAGTGCATGATGCCGAGGGCTTTGCGCGCCTCGTGCGCCGTCCGGAGGCCAGACCGACGATCGGAGACTCCGGTATCGACTTCGGCGACGCATTCTCAGGGGGTCGATGATGGCAGGCAGCGCTACCGCCCAGATGTACGAGTACCGAGCACGGGATGCGCGTGGCAAAGTCGTCAAGGGCCGCATCGAGGCGGGTTCAGAGTCCGCGGTACTCGCTCGCCTCACAACCATGGGCGTTGCGCCCCTCGGCATCCGCGAGGTCGGAGCCGGCACGGGTCTCCAGACTGAGATAACGATTCCCGGCCTCGAGAGGGGAGTCGGTCTCAAGGATCTGGCAATCATGAGCCGCCAGATGTCGACGATGATATCCGCCGGCCTCTCGATCCTGCAGACGCTCAACATCCTGGCAACGCAGACCGAGAACAAGAAGCTCGCGAAGACACTCAACGATGTTCGTTCCGACGTCGAAACGGGTCATTCGCTCTCAGACTCCTTCGCACGGCATGAACGGGTATTTCCGCCCCTCATGATCAACCTCATTCGGGCAGGGGAGACCGGTGGCTTCCTCGAGAAGTCAATGGACGCGATCGCCATGAACTTCGAGAAGGAGGTCAAGCTGCGTGACAAGGTCAAGGCAGCGTTGACCTACCCCGTGATCGTGCTCATCATGGCGATACTCGGCGTCGCGCTCATGCTGATCTTCATCGTGCCCGTCTTCGCCAAAATGTACGGTGACCTCGGCAGCGAACTTCCACTGCCTACACAGTTCCTGGTGGGGCTCTCCGCAGCGATGGTGTGGCTTGCACCCCTCACCGCTGTGGTCATCGTGGCCGCTGCCGTCTGGTGGGGACGCAATAAGCACAAAGAGTCCGTGCGCAACTTCGTGGACCCCTTGAAACTCAAGGCTCCAGTCTTCGGGGCGCTGTCCGCCAAGATTGCGATCGCACGATTCGCCCGAAACTTCTCGACGATGATCGGGTCCGGCGTTCCCATTCTGAGATCGCTGTCAATCGTCGGAGAAACGAGCGGCAACATGGTGATCGAGAAGGCCCTGCTGCGCGTTCAGGACTCGGTGCGCACGGGCGGGACCATTGCCGGGCCCCTGATGACGGAACCGGTATTCCCTTCCATGGTCACCCAGATGATGGCGGTGGGAGAGGATGCCGGAGCGCTCGAGCCCATGCTCGAGAAGATTGCCGTGTTCTACGACAGTGAGGTCGAGTCGATGACCGACCAGCTGACAGCCCTCATCGAGCCCCTCATGATCGCCTTCCTCGGCATCGTCATCGGAGGCATGATCGTCGCGCTCTACATGCCGATGTTCGGCATCATCGCAGAAGTCCAGAACGGCTAGCTCGCGTCCCCCACAACTGGGGTGGTGTCGGAGGCCAATCCCCCCCTTTCGCGGGATTCCGGCGCGGCGGTGTACCCCGCACAGTTGGTCGTAGGGGGAATTACACCTCCTGTCCAGTTAACCCAACGGAACAGGATCACAATGTTTACTGCACTCAACAACAGCCTCACGGCAGCCCGCAAGCGCGTAGAGAAGGGCGAGAAGGGCTTCACGCTCATCGAGCTCCTGATCGTCGTCCTGATCATCGGTGTCCTTGCGGCAATCGCCATCCCGATCTTCATCAACGTCCAGGCGACGGCGCGCGAGAACACCGCGAAGACCACTGTGACCGACGCGAAGACGGCAATTGTGGCTCACTACACCGCAACCGGGTCGCTTCCCGCGGCCGAAAACGGCAAGACTCCGGCCACGGTCTTCGCGCCGAGTGATGAGCTCGTATTCAGCTACGTTCCCGGCGCAGGTTCTACGTTCTGCGTGAGCGCATCGTTTGCCGGCAGTGACAAGACTTTCGTAGCGACGGACCTCTCGGCCACCGAAGAGGGCGACGCCTGCGAGTAGTTCGCACCTAGATGGCGGCGGATGCTTGGCTTTTTATCCTGGCATCCGCTGCCATCTAAGCAACACAGCTTCATAGCACCACGCACGCGATCTCTGGGGGGAGGGAAGCATGAACAGCATCACCGACGACGAGACTGGCGTAGGACTCATCGAGATCGTTGTCTCCATGTTCATCATCGCGCTCATCGCTATCGCCTTCCTGCCCTTCCTGATCAACAGCTTTTACGCAACACGGGCCAATACGACACTGGCCACAGCCAACCAGCTTCTCGACCAACAGTTCGACCAGTTGCGTCAGCTCCAGCCTGCTAACTGCGCCGCCATCGAGGCGTTCCGATCCCGAGCAGACGCCAGTCTCGACCGCGTAGTGGACACCGCGCGCAATGTCACCCTCACGGTGACCAGAACGTTCACCTGCCCGACCAACCTCGCGAAGTCGGGATCGGAGCGCATGACGATCACGGTGGTCGACTCATCAACCGGCGCCGCCGTGACGAGCGCTTCGACGATCGTGTATGTGGCGCCATGACCGAGCAGAGTGAATCAACGACAGCTCGCTCGCACGACGCCGGCATCGGCCTGGTCGAGCTTCTGATCTACGCGATGCTCCTCGCCATCGTGTCCTCCATCGCCGGCTCGCTCCTGATCACGGGATTGACGAGTCAGCGCGACATCACCGCGATGGGTAGTGCAACGAGCCGAGCCCAAGTCGTCGTCGCCTCTATCGAAGACGGGGTGCGCACAGCTTCCTCGGTTTCCGTTCCCACGGCATCGGCGGTGGGTCAGCGCCTGGTGACCAGAACCGGCACCTTCACCACTGCCGGGGTTGCTACCTGGGAGTGTCGTTCCTGGCTCATCGCCCCCACTGGCAACGTCTACTACCGATCGGCACAAACCGCCATCGCGGCGCCCAACAACCTCTCGGCCGCGAGCCTCGCAGGCTGGAGCTTGCTCACCGAGGGGGTGACAGCCGCACCGGGATCGACTGCGCCGTTCGCCGTCTCGGGCAATACGCTGAGCGTCTCCATTCAGGTCTCGGCTGGCTCCGACGGAGCGCCGGCACTCGTGAACAATCGCATCAGCAAGCAGTCACTGCCCACGACTTCGGGAACGGGACCATCCACATGCTGACCATCGTCACTCGTCTCAGGCGTGAACAGAGCGGTGCCGCCCTCGTTACTGTCGTCGCCCTCATGGCGATCTCCATGGTCGTCGTCGCCGTCATCGGTACTTCGATCTTCGCTGCCAGCAGCGTCACGGTAGCGTCACGCGCCAGTGTCCAGTCAAAGGCGTCGGCGGAGGCAGGGATCGACTGGGCCCTCGGAGAGTTCAATCGGAGTTACTTCCCCTGCTCGGGCGACTTCCGCACGTCAGATCCGTCATTCAGCGTCACGATCAGCTACGTGAATGCCGCGGGCAATGCGCTGACCTGTGGCACCACCGCCTCGGGGAGTCCCGCGAAAGCCACCATTGTCTCCACCGGCTTCTCGTCGATCACGTCCAAGACCGCTGCCGCCAACTCCCATCAGGTTGGGGCGGTCGCGAACATCGTCCTCGCGACCTCAGGAACGCTGCTCGATAAGGCAATCTTCACCGAATCCGGCCTCCTTCTCACCAACGACACCCAGGTTGCGGGCTCGGCACCGGGCGTTCTCGACGGCAACGTCTACACCAATGGCAGTTTCACCTGTGCGACGCAGACGCGCATCGATGGCACGATCTTCGCTCGCGGCAACATCACCATCGACAACACCTGCCAGTCCCTGTCCTCGATCTGGTCAGGTGGAAACGTGGACCTTGTCCAGTCCGACGTCAGGATTGCAGGAGACGTCTACGCGGTTGGGTGGGCGGCCATCAACAAAGCTCGTATTCTCGGGAACGTCGTAGCAAACGGGGACGTCACCACCACCAACAAATCCAACTACAACTGCGGTAGCGGCAACTCCACGAATGTCTGCGGCTCAGTGTGGTCCCTCAATGGCTCGATCAACCTCGCGAGCAACGGCTCGCCCATTGCTGGCTCTCTCTACGCTCGCAACAGTGTGACCTTGCCGAACAATGACGAAACCCCTCGCCCAGCCGCCGTCACCTCGCTCAATGGCAATCTGACGATGCTGGGTTCGCGGGTCACCGGTGCCGTGAGCATCTACGGTTCCATCTCGAGCAAGAACGACTCGAATATCGTCAAGGCCAACACCTGTAGCGTCACGTCGACCAGCAACTACTGGACCAAGTGCACAAATGAGCTCGTTCTGCCGATGCCACCGACCTCCGTTGCCACCTTCAGCCCAGCCAACTCGGCGAATCTCGGCACTCGCACTCACACGGTCTCCGTCGACAAACCACCCCGCCAGGGATTTCCCCAGATCTTCTCGAGCGCGTCTGCCATCGCATCGAACTGGAACGGATGGGCCAAGCCCGCCGTTCCGACGTCGGTGTGCTCAAGTGGAAATACTTGGCAATCTCAGCTGAATTCGATCCTGGCGGGGTACTCCTCGGGCACGAAGGTGCTCCTTCAGCTGCCCTGTACCAATGCACTCCCGGGGTCCAACGTCTCGATCAACCTCAAGGGCGACGTGGCAATCATGGCACCCTACGGCATCGACTGGAGCAACGAGACCCGCGTAAGTTCGACAGGTGGTCCCTGGGCGCTCATGCTCGTTTCGCCTTCGGACTCCCCCGGCGTGAGGTGGGTCGAGCCGGACCCCACGAACTCGCCCGGCCAGCTCTCCCCGAACTGCTCGGGTGGTCCGAATCTCAGATTCGACAAGTTCATCGTCAGCAACTCGTCGAGGGTATTCCTCTACACGCCGTGTGAGGTGTCGATCAGGAACAAGGACCAGAGCATGGATGGGCAGATCTACGCCGGAACTTCGTCCTACCCCGCTGGTCTCCTCATCAAGCGCGCGATCATGACGATTCCGGGCATCCAGGTTCCGGGGCAATCCAGTGGTTCCTCGAGTACCTCCGCGACCATCACCAGCAGATACGACATCGGATGATGGTCATCGCACTGGTCGCAGCGGGCATCTTCGGCGCGCTCATCGGCTCCTTCCTCAATGTGGTGGTCTATCGCGTGCCGCGAAGGCTCTCCCTCGTCCATCCCGGCAGCGCGTGCCCGGGGTGCGGTGCAAGTATCCGACCCAGAGACAACATTCCGGTGTTCTCGTGGGTGATGCTGAGGGGAAGATGCCGCGATTGCGGAGCGCCGATATCGGTGCGGTATCCCCTTGTAGAGCTCGGCACAGCACTCGCCTTCGTCCCCGTCACGTGGCTCTTCCTGCCGCAGGCGACATCGCCGGTCGGTTTCGCGGCCGACATTATTGTGCTCATCACGTACCTAGGCCTGACCGCCGTGAGCATTTCGCTCGCGCTGATCGACATCGACACCTCGACGTTGCCGAACCGAATCGTGATGCCATCCCTCGTCGGGGTGATCGTTCTGCTGGGGGTCGCATCCGTTCTCCGGGGCGAGTTCGAGCCCCTTCTTCGAGCGGCGATCGGTGGGGCCGCGCTGTTCGTCTTCTACCTCCTGCTTGCTCTCGTCTCTCGAGGCGGGATGGGCATGGGCGACGTCAAACTCGCGGCCCTTCTTGGAGTCGCACTCGCCTGGGTCGGGTGGCCGGCGCTCATCGTTGGAACGTTTGCCGCGTTCGTGCTCGGCGGTGTTTTCGCGCTCGTGTTGCTCATCGCTCGCAAGGTCTCCCGTAAATCCGGGGTGCCCTTCGGGCCGTGGATGCTCGCGGGCGCGTGGATCGGAATCTTCTGGGGGGCCGCCGTAGGGCAGTCCTATGCGCATTTTGTCGGACTGGCAGGGGGAGCCAATGGGTAATCGAGTAGTAGGTGTGGACTTCGGCTACGGAGTCATTCGTGGTGTTGAGGTTGACAGTCCTGACGGCCCGAACGCCCGGGTTCTCCGCTCTGCGGAGGTAACGGTGCCCGAGGGCGCGATCGTCAACGGCGAGGTTCGTGAGGTTCATACGGTGGGTGCCGCGATCAAGCGCCTGTGGAGTACTGGGGGTTTCAAGACCAAGAAGGTCGTGTTGGGAATGGGCAACCCCCGCGTACTCGCACGTGACCTGACAGTGCCCGCAATGCCCCACGCCCAAATCAGAGAGAGCCTGCCCTTCCAGGTCCAGGACCTCCTCCCGGTACCCGTCGCCAACGCGATCCTGGATTTCTACCCGGTCTCCACGGCAACGGCAGAATCAGGGCCGGTGATCAACGGACTGCTGATCGCCGCCCTCAAGGACGTGGTCATGGCCAACGTATCGGCAGTTCGTCTCGCGGGCCTTGAAACCGTCGCGGTCGACCTGATCCCTTTCGCACTCACTCGACTGCTCGCTGACGGATCGACGCCCCAGACGGTGGCGTTCGTCGACGTGGGTGCCACTACCACCAATGTTTCCATCGCGGTCAGTGGAATTCCCCAGTTCGTTCGAATCATCCCTGCTGGGGGCGATGACGTGACGAGCGCTCTCATCGAGCGAGCGGATCTCTCACGCGATCAAGCTGAGAAGGTCAAAGTCGCGCTCGGTATACCCCTCGGGCATGTCGATCCGGAGTACAGACTGATCGCAGACATCATCGTGACCGAAGCCGGGCAGTTGCTCACAGGCCTGCGCAACACCCTCAACTACTACGCGAGCGCCCATCCGTCACCGGTGTCCCAGATCGTCATCACAGGCGGAGGCGCCCAACTCACGGGCTTCGCACACGCGCTCGCGGACATGACTCAGCTGCCGACGAGCGTGGCCGACCCAGCGAGTGACCCTCGCATGACGGTGGCGCTCGGCCTCGCGATGCGGAGCGCAGCATGAGCGGGTCGCGAGTCAAGGAGACCCGCCCGGTTCGGGCAGAGCAGCGAAGCAAGACGGTCCAACGCAAGCCCGCCGAGGTGACGGGGGCTGTCCCTCGAGTGGACCTCCTCCCTCCGGAGGTGCACGAGAGGAGGCGGACCGCAGCGGCGCGGTCCACCATCCTGCTGCTGGCAGTCCTCGCCGTTGTTCTCGTCGCGGGAGGCTTTGCTTTTGCGAGCCTCCTCGCCATACAGACTTCATCGGCTCTTGCCTCCGAGCAGGAGCGCACGCTCGATCTCCTGGCACAGCAGGGCGAGTTCATCGAGGTGCGGCAGGTGCAGGCCCGAGTGTCGGCCAGCGAAGCGGCAGAACGTGTTGCGCTCTCGACCGAGGTCGACTGGCCAGCCATCATTCGAGAGGTGATCAGCGCGCAGCCCCCCGGCATGGTCCTGCAGAACGTCGACATTGTGTCGGCCACACCCACCACCGCGTTCCCGCAAGCAACGGTTCCGCTTCAGGGTGCCCGTATCGCATCGATGGACGTGTCGTTCGCAAGCCCAGTGGCCCCTGATATTGCAAGCGCCGTGGATTCCATTGCGGCCAACGTCACCGGTGTCACGAATATCGTCCACGTTGAGACTGTGGAGAACGCAGGCATCTACACGTCGAACCTCGTCATCTACTTCGACGAGAGCGTGCTCGCGAACGCCGAGGAGGTGACCCAGTGAACGCACGACGACTCTGGCAGATAGGCGGGTCACTTGTCATTGTTGCGATACTCGTACTGGGCTGGTTCGTGGCTGTTGCTCCCGTTCTCGCGGAGGCAGCGGGAAACGAAGCCGATCGCGCGGAAGTAGCTGACCAGAACTCGGTCCACGAGGCGACCCTCGCATCGCTCAAAGCCGAGTATGAGAACATCGCTGCCCTCCGCGCACAGCTCGACGAGTTGGCGATCGCGATTCCCGCCGACACAGCACAGTCGGATCTCGTCAGGGATATCTCCGCCGCAGCCGCGGCGTCCGGGGTTGTCATCAGCACGATCCGGTTCGAGGATGCCGCCACCTTCGTCCCCGCGTCCGCGGAACCGGCCGAGCCGGTGACTGACCCAGCCGATGGTGAGGAGAGCACGGACGCCACGGATGATTCGACGCCATCCGAGACCGACGCAGCGGCCACCGATGCGACCGGCGCTGCGCCTGCAGTCGCCGACCCCACCGCAGGCATCGTGGAGGTGGATCCCGCTGACCTCGCGCTACTGGGGTCGGGCCAGTTCGTCACCGTGCCCGTGACGATCGAGTTCGTCGGGGAACCAGAGCAGCTCCTGACGATGGCATCAGCGTTGCAATCGATGAAGAGGCTCTTCCTCGTCAGTGGGTTCAAGATGGACGCCAGCCAACCGCCGCCCCGGGGCACGGTGAGTGGCCTCGCCTACGTTCTCCTCGATCAGGATGACGTTCTGACGCGTGGTGACGACACCACGTCACCTGAGCCCACCCCCACCCCCACCGAGACTCCCACCCCCTAGCGGGGCGGGCGCAAGCCGGGCGCACCCCGCCGTCATCCCCCTGACGGCGGGGTGTGTCCCGTTATAGGCTGACCGCATGAGCGAGCCGACACCCTCCCGCAGGCCCAGAGCCAAGAAGGACGAAGTCATCGAGGATGCGGTGATCGTCGAGGATGCCACGGTCGTGGAGCCCGCAGCAGCTCAACCCGTCGAACTCGTCGAACCCGCACCGCCGGCCGATCAGCCAGAGGCCGTCGTGCCGGAACCCACCCCGAGCCCGGAACCCGCCCCGGCCCCCGAGCCGACACCGACCGTCGCAGCAGAGCCCGTCTACGTCTCCGAGACGTCCACCCCGCAGGTCGTGTACGTGCACACCCCGGCACCGCCCGCTCGCAAGGGCAACCGCGGTGTCGGCGCGGCGATCGCCGTGGCATCCGGAGTCATCTTCTTCGGCGCCTTCGCCCTCGCGACGGCGTTCATCAGCCTCGCCCAGGGCGGCGGTTTCACGTTCAACTTCCTCGCGCAGGGCACCTTCTACCTGCCGACGCTGTTCTTCGTCATCGGCTTCGTGCTGCTGGTTCTGCTCGCCAACCGCGCCAACTGGTGGGCCTACATCTTCGGCAGCATCCTCGTCGCGTTGTTCGTCTACTTCGGAACGATCGGTTCGGTCATGCTCGCCAACGGCGCCATCCTGCGCACGCCGGAGGAGGCCGCGCAGATGTTCGAGCAGGGTCTCGTCGATCCGGTCGTGATCGTTGCGACGCTCATCGCCCGGGAAGTCTCGCTGTGGACGGGCTCGCTCATCGCGCGGCGCGGTCGCAAGGTGACCGTCCGCAACGTCGAGGCCCGTCAGGCCTGGGAGCGCGAAGTGGCCGAGACGAGGGCGGAGTATGAGCGCGCCTATCCGGGTTCCACCGCCAGCTGACCCGAGGCTGCTGCCCGTCCTCGTGACGGTCACCTACCTGGCCGCGGTCGTGGCGGCGTCGGGCTTCCTGAGCCTCGCCCTCGATCGGGATGTGATCGACTACCCGGATGCCGGCCCACTCCTCGGGGTGGTCATGGTCGCCGCCGCGGGCGTCGTGAACTGGCTCGGATGCTCGCGCTCGACCCGCCGTGCGAACCCCTGGCCCGGCGCGTTCGTGACTGCTCTTTTCGCTCTCGTCGCGATCTCCCTGGTGGGGGCGGTCGGCTATGCGCTCATCCGTGGATCCCTCAGTTGGATGCTGCTTGCCAGCGCTCATTTCGCACTCAGCCCCTTCACGGCCGCGGCCGCCATACTCGCGGGACTGGCTGTGGTCGCGACCTGGGCTCTCGCCCGGTCCGCTGGGAGCGGAACCAGTTGACCGAGGCCCGTCAGGGGGCTATTCTCGATCGGGTGTGCGCTTTGTCGCGCCCTTGTCGTATGCCTGCGTAAAGCGGCCGCGCGAGGGACGACAACTCCACATCACGGGATTCGCCCGCCTGGGCGGCCCCCACGGCATACCCAACCACACAGCACGTGCAGTTCCGGCGTGCGTTGGGTCAGATGCTCAAACATCAACCCGCTGTCACCGTGCAGCAACTACAAGGAGTTATTCAGTGCCCACCATTCAGCAGTTGGTGCGCAAGGGCCGCACGCCGAAGGTCGTCAAGACCAAGGCTCCCGCCCTTCGTTCCAACCCGCAGCAGCGCGGCGTTTGCACCCGCGTCTACACGACCACGCCCAAGAAGCCGAACTCGGCTCTGCGCAAGGTCGCCCGTGTCAAGCTCTCCAACGGCACCGAGGTCACCGCCTACATTCCCGGCGAGGGCCACAACCTGCAGGAGCACTCGATGGTGCTCGTCCGCGGCGGCCGTGTGAAGGACCTCCCCGGCGTTCGCTACAAGATCGTCCGTGGCGCCCTCGACACCCAGGCAGTCAAGAACCGCAAGCAGGCTCGCAGCCGTTACGGCGCGAAGATGGAGAAGAAGTAATGCCTCGTAAGGGTCCAGCTCCCAAGCGCCCCGTCGTCGCAGATCCCGTCTACGGCGCACCGATCGTCAGCCAGCTCGTCAACAAGATTCTTCTTGACGGCAAGAAGGGCCTCGCCGAGCGCATCGTCTACGGCGCGCTCGAGCAGGTTTCGGCCAAGACCGGCGGAGACGCCGTCGTCACGCTCAAGAAGGCGCTCGACAACGTGCGCCCCACCATCGAGGTCAAGTCCCGCCGCGTCGGTGGCTCGACGTACCAGGTTCCGGTCGAGGTCAAGGCGCACCGCGCCAACACCCTCGCCCTCCGCTGGCTCACGAGCTACGCCAAGTCGCGCCGCGAGAAGACGATGACCGAGCGTCTCACCAACGAGATCCTCGACGCCTCGAACGGCCTCGGCGCAGCAGTCAAGCGTCGTGAGGACACCCACAAGATGGCCGAGAGCAACCGCGCCTTCGCACACTACCGCTGGTAATCAAACGTTGATCGAGTCTGCCGAGACCACTCCGGTTTCGGCAGGCTCGCCCAGCCTTCATCTTCAACAGTAAGGAACCGCCCGTGGCACAGGACGTGCTCACCGACCTCAACAAGGTCCGCAACATCGGCATCATGGCTCACATCGATGCAGGCAAGACCACCACCACCGAGCGCATCCTGTTCTACACGGGCGTCAACCACAAGATCGGTGAGACGCACGACGGTGCTTCGACCACCGACTGGATGGAGCAGGAGCAGGAGCGTGGCATCACGATCACCTCTGCAGCTGTGACGTGCTTCTGGAACAAGAACCAGATCAACATCATCGACACCCCCGGTCACGTCGACTTCACCGTCGAGGTGGAGCGTTCGCTCCGCGTCCTCGATGGTGCTGTCGCGGTGTTCGACGGCAAGGAGGGCGTTGAGCCCCAGTCCGAGACCGTCTGGCGCCAGGCCGACAAGTACGACGTCCCCCGTATCTGCTTCGTCAACAAGATGGACAAGCTCGGCGCGGACTTCTACTTCACGGTCGACACGATCATCAACAAGCTCGGAGCGAAGCCGCTGGTTCTCCAGCTCCCGATCGGTTCCGAGAGCGCCTTCGTCGGCGTTGTCGACCTCGTCGAGATGCGCGCACTCGTGTGGCCCTCCGACGCCAAGGGTGATGTCACCATGGGCGCCAAGTACGAGGTCCAGGAGATCCCCGAGGACCTCAAGGAGAAGGCGGACGAGTACCGCCAGGTACTGCTCGAGACCATCGCCGAGACCGACGATGACCTCCTCGAGAAGTTCTTCGCTGGTGAGGAGCTGACGGTCGCCGAGATCAAGGCCGGCATCCGCAAGCTCACCGTGGCCAGCGAGATCTACCCGGTCCTGTGTGGCTCGGCGTTCAAGAACCGTGGTGTTCAGCCGATGCTGGACGCCGTTGTCGACTTCCTGCCTAGCCCGCTCGACGTGCCGGCAACCGAGGGCACCGACCCCCGCGACGAGGAGAAGAAGATCGAGCGTCACCCCAAGGCGGACGAGCCCTTCGCGGCTCTCGCCTTCAAGGTCGCCGTTCACCCCTTCTTCGGCCGTCTTACGTTCATCCGTGTGTACTCCGGTCGTCTCGAGTCGGGTGGCCAGGTTGCCAACTCGACGAAGGGCAAGAAGGAGCGCATCGGAAAGATCTTCCAGATGCACGCCAACAAGGAGATCCCCGTGGAGAGCGTGACCGCAGGTCACATCTACGCGGTGATCGGCCTCAAGGACACGACCACCGGCGACACCCTGAGCGACCTGAACAACCAGGTCGTCCTCGAGTCGATGACGTTCCCTGAGCCCGTCATCGAGGTTGCCATCGAGCCGAAGACCAAGGCCGACCAGGAGAAGCTGGGTGTTGCCATCCAGAAGCTCGCTGAGGAGGACCCGACCTTCCGCACGGAGCAGAACCAGGACACCGGCCAGACGGTCATCAAGGGAATGGGCGAGCTCCACCTCGACATCCTCGTTGACCGCATGAAGCGCGAGTTCAACGTCGAGGCGAACGTCGGTAAGCCCCAGGTGGCCTACCGCGAGACGATCCGCCGCGTCGTGGAGAAGCACGACTACACCCACAAGAAGCAGACGGGTGGTTCTGGTCAGTTCGCTAAGGTCCAGATCTCGCTCGAGCCGCTCGAGGTGACCGCGGACACGATCTACGAGTTCGAGAACAAGGTCACGGGTGGTCGCATCCCCCGCGAGTACATCGGCTCGATCGATGCTGGATTCCAGGCGGCCATGGCGGTCGGCGTCCTCGCTGGCTACCCCATGGTGGGCGTCAAGGGAATCATCGTCGACGGCGCAGCCCACGACGTGGACTCCTCGGAAATGGCGTTCAAGATCGCCGGTTCCATGGCGTTCAAGGAGGCTGCCCGTAAGGCCAACCCCGTTCTGCTCGAGCCGCTCATGGCCGTCGAGGTGCGTACCCCTGAGGAATACATGGGAGACGTCATCGGTGACCTGAACTCGCGTCGCGGTCAGATCCAGTCCATGGAGGATGCGACCGGCGTCAAGGTCGTCACCGCCAAGGTGCCACTGTCGGAGATGTTCGGATACGTCGGTGACCTGAGGTCCAAGACCTCTGGTCGCGCCGTGTACTCGATGGCCTTTGACAGCTACTCGGAAGTTCCCAAAGCGGTAGCTGACGAGATCATCCAGAAGAACAAGGGCGAGTGACCTCAGTCACTCCCTGACAGTTCTCTAAGCAGTTCAACTAAAGTAACTACACACCAATTCGCGAAAGCATCCGGAAGCTTCCGGATGCCTGAGCAACGAGTCCTGAGGAGGACCCACAGTGGCTAAGGCCAAGTTCGAGCGGAACAAGCCGCACGTAAACATCGGAACGATCGGTCACGTCGACCACGGAAAGACCACGCTCACCGCGGCGATCTCGAAGGTCCTGGCCGACAAGTACCCGTCAGCGACGAACGTCCAGCGTGACTTCGCGTCCATCGACTCGGCGCCGGAAGAGCGCCAGCGTGGTATCACGATCAACATCTCGCACGTCGAGTACGAGACCCCGAAGCGTCACTACGCACACGTTGACGCCCCGGGTCACGCTGACTACATCAAGAACATGATCACCGGTGCCGCCCAGATGGATGGCGCGATCCTGGTCGTCGCCGCCACTGACGGCCCGATGGCTCAGACCCGCGAGCACGTGCTGCTCGCCAAGCAGGTTGGTGTTCCCTACCTGCTGGTCGCGCTCAACAAGTCCGACATGGTCGACGACGAGGAGATCCTTGAGCTCGTTGAGCTCGAGGTTCGCGAGCTGCTCTCGAGCCAGGGCTTCGACGGCGACAACGCACCCGTGGTGCGCGTCTCCGGTCTGAAGGCCCTCGAGGGTGACGAGAAGTGGGTTCAGTCCGTTCTCGACCTCATGGACGCCGTCGACGAGTCCGTTCCGGACCCGGTGCGCGACAAGGACAAGCCGTTCCTCATGCCGATCGAGGACGTCTTCACGATCACCGGTCGTGGAACCGTCGTCACGGGCCGCGCCGAGCGTGGCACGCTCGCCATCAACTCGGACGTTGAGATCGTCGGCATCCGCCCGACGC
Source organism: Leifsonia sp. AK011 (assembly GCF_013410945.1). Lineage (NCBI taxonomy): Bacteria > Bacillati > Actinomycetota > Actinomycetes > Micrococcales > Microbacteriaceae > Leifsonia > Leifsonia sp. AK011. The sequence goes on from NZ_JACCCH010000001.1 coordinate 805,619, forward strand.
AGAAGACGACCGTCACGGGTATCGAGATGTTCCACAAGCAGCTCGACGAGGCCTGGGCCGGCGAGAACTGTGGTCTGCTGCTCCGCGGCACCAAGCGCGAGGATGTCGAGCGCGGCCAGGTCGTCGTCAAGCCGGGTTCGGTCACGCCGCACACCCAGTTCGAGGGCACCGCGTACATCCTGTCCAAGGATGAGGGTGGGCGTCACAACCCGTTCTACGCGAACTACCGTCCGCAGTTCTACTTCCGCACCACCGACGTCACCGGCGTCATCACGCTGCCCGACGGCACCGAGATGGTTATGCCCGGCGACACCACCGACATGACGGTTGAGCTGATCCAGCCCATCGCCATGGAGGAGGGCCTCGGCTTCGCCATCCGTGAGGGTGGCCGTACCGTTGGCGCCGGCAAGGTGACCAAGATCCTCAAGTAACAACGGATCACAACGACAGGGGTCGAGCCTTCGGGTTCGGCCCCTTCGTCGTTTCCGCTATACAGTCGAAGGGATGCTGACGACTGACTGGGGCCCCAGCCGCCGCGAGTGGATGGATGTGCTTCGCGGCCTCGCGGTCATCATGGTGGTCGTCACCCACACCGTTCGTCTCGTGCAGTACTACGACGAGCCCGTGCCCGTCCTGCCGATGATCGTCAACATCCTTACCCCGCTGAGGATGCCACTCCTCTTCCTGTTGTCCGGCATGCTTGTGCCGCGCTCCCTCGCGAAGGGCACCTGGGGGTACCTCAAGGGCAAGCTCTCGAAGGTCCTCTATCCGTACGTGCTCTGGACGATCATCCTCGCGTTCCTGACCGCCTTCTCGGTGAGCGTTTTCGTCTTCCCCGATCTCCTCCACCTGCTGTTCGTGGAATCGGCCACTCCGCTGTGGTTCCTCGGGTATCTGCTGCTGTACTACCTGATCGCGCTGCTCTGCAGGTGGGTGCATCCGCTGATCATCGCTGTCGCCGCGGTCGGACTCAGCATGCTGCCCATCGACGGTGAGTGGGCGCGGTTTTGGTACCAGGCTGTCGCCTTCTTCATCGGCGTCGCTCTTGGGCCCTTCATCACAGGGTTCGAGAAGTTCCTGACGAACCGTGCACTTTGCGCGGTGCTCTTCGTCGGCGCGCTCGCTGCCATGACGATCCAGACTCTTGTCGGCGAGTCAGCCCAGGGGGTGATCTGGAAGGTGGCGGTCACGCTGGCCTTCTTCGTGGGCGCGGCCGGTCTCGTCATGCCCATCGCGGGCTCACGCGCTTTCCGCCCCATCCGTTACATCGGCGAACGGACGATCAAGGTCTACATCCTCCACTGGCCCTTCATCGTCTACCCGCTCATCTGGTTGACAACGAACACCGACCTCGCGCTCCGCTGGCTGATTCCGATCACCTTCCTGGTCGGAATCGTGCCTCCCATCATCATCACGGTCCTCGCGGATCGCTACCGTGCGGTCGAGTGGTTCTTCGAGTGGAACCCCCGTCCTCGCCTCGGGCGGGCGCCCCTGAAAGACGAGGAACGGAGCCAATCGAAAAGCTGAAACTATTTTTGTCACAATGAGGCATAACTTGGACGAAGTCCGCCGAAACTTGTAGACAAGTGGTTGGAAGGTGTCTAGCATGACATCACCCCATGTTGGCGACGACGGCATCAGTGTGCCGTTTGACGCGAGCACACCATCAGTCCAAGGAGCAAAGATGCCCACACCCCATGGTCCGTCGACCCGAACGCGGACCAGGTCCGCTTCGGCTATGAAAGCGGCGCTTGTCGGCGTTGCTGTCGGCGCACTAACCCTGACGCTCGGAGTCACGGCAGTTCACGCTGACGTGCCGACTCAGGAACCCGGCGTAACCCTGCGCGTGTACCAAATGCCCGATGCAGTCTTCCCCCAGCTCTGCACGTTGAAGTCCGGCCAGACGCCGAACGTCGACAAGCTCATGCCCACGATCAACTTCACCTCTGACGCCGACTTCGGTGCCGAGCGCAAGTTCATCAGCCACACGATCGCGAACCTCAACATCGCGACGGCTGGCTCCTACACGATTCGCATGACCAACGACGATGGGGCTCGCCTCTCGCTCGACGGCCAGCAGATCCTCAACAACGACGGCTACCAGGACTCCACGAGTGTCGAGGCCACGGTCACGCTGACCGAGGGCCTTCACCCGCTCTTCGTTGAGCACTTCGAGGACGACTACGGCCAGCGCCTCCACGTCCAGTGGAAGACTCCGGGTTCGAGCTCCTTCGTGACCATCCCGAACAGCGCACTGAGTACTGATGCTGGCGTGGTGCGAGTCACCGCCCCCGGCATCAAGTACTGCGAGGGCGCAGCCGACACTGCGGGAGACGGACTCCGCCTCGACAGCGTCAACCCGGACTACAGCCTCATCAACCTCCGCCCCGAGGGCTTCCAGCCCAAGGTCTCCGGACTGGCCTTCAACGCGGACGACGAGCTGCTCGTTCTTACCACCGGATCGGTGAGCGCCGGCGGCTGGGTGCAGAACCCTGCGCCCGGTGAGATCTTCCTCGTCGAGGGAGCCACCGAGGCGGACGGACCTGAGGATGTCACGGTCACCAAGATCGCGACGGGTCTCAAGAACCCCATGGGCATCGACGTCATCGGAGACGAGATCTTCGTGTCCGAGCGTCAGCAGCTCACGAAGCTCACGGACCCGGACAACGACGGCCAGTACGACGTGAAGACCAAGGTCGCGGACTGGCCGGATGGCGGCAACTTCCATGAGTTCGCCTTCGGTCTGATCCACGACGACACGAACTTCTACCTCAACCTGTCGGTCGCGATCGACAACGGTGGCGCGACCACGAACCCGCAGCCAGCACAGAACCGCGGAACGTCGCTTGCCGTGAACCGCACGACCGGTGCCGTGTCCTTCGTCGCCGGTGGTCTCCGCACCCCCAACGGCATCGCCTTCGGGCCTGACGGTGAGCGGTTCGCGATGGACAACCAGGGTGGCTGGCTTCCGGCATCCAAGCTCGTCCACATCAAGCAGGACGCGTTCTACAACCACTACATGAACCCGGCCGGTCCGTACGACTCGAACCCGGTGACGGCACCCGTCCTGTGGATTCCGCAGAACGAGATCGGCAACTCGCCGAGCACGCCCATCATGCTCGAGGAGGGCACGTACGCGGGCCAGATGCTCTTCGGTGACGTCACCTACGGTGGCCTCCAGCGCGGATTCCTCGAAGAGGTCGACGGCGAGTACCAGGGTGCGGTCTTCCGCCACACCGCCGGTCTCGAAGTCGGTGTCAACCGAGTGATCGTCGGCCCGGACGGTGCCCTCTACATCGGTGGAACCGGTGAGGGTGGCAACTGGGGCGAGAGCGGCAAGCTCAACTACGGCCTGCAGAAGCTCGATCAGGCTGGCCAGAACGCCTTCGACATCAAGGAGATGCGCGTCGTCGAGGGCGGCTTCGAGCTCGAGTACACCGAGCCGATCTCCGAGGAGACCGCCGCCGACATCGTCAACGGCTACCGGGTCAAGCAGTGGAAGTACGTCCCCACCCCGACCTACGGCGGCCCGAAGGTGGGCGAGGAGACCCTCACGGTCTCCGACGCCACGGTCTCGGAGGACGGCACGACCGTCACGCTGGCCATCGAGGGCCTGCAGCCCGGCCACGTCGTTCACATCCGTTCCCCGCGTCCGTTCGACTCGGAGTCCGGCAAGGAGCTGTGGAGCACCGAGGCCTGGTACACGCTGAACAGCCTGCCCGGCTACGTGGCACCCGCAGATCGCGGATGGTACGAGGCCGAAGAGGCGGCGTTCCTGGGTTCGGCCGGCATCGCGAGCGAGCACAGCGGTTACTCGGGTCTCGGCTTCGCCGCGGGCATCCAGAATGTCGGCGCCGGCGTGACCTTCACGGTCTCGGTGGAGGACGCGGGCACCTACCCGGTCAACCTGCGCTACGCCAACGGCCCCAACCCGTTCGACGGCAACAAGAACATCTCGCTCTACGTAAACGGCACGAAGATCGGTCCGTGGAACCTTCCCCGCCTCGGCGACTGGAAGACCTGGGGCACGGTCACGCGCAACCTCGCACTCGACGCGGGCTCGAACACCATCACGCTCAAGTACGACCAGGGCGATGACGGCAACGTGAACCTCGACGTGCTGTCGGTGGGTGCCGCGGACATCTGTGCCCCCATCGACCAGCCGGACGGCTTCCGTCCGCTGTTCGACGGCACGCTCGCGAGCTTCGACAAGTGGCGTCTCGCCGGCCCCGGCTCGTTCGGACGCCAGGACGACTGCACGCTGCGCACCTTCGGAGGCCTCGGCCTTCTCTGGTACACGGCTGAGGAGTTCGAGAGCTACCGGCTCAAGCTGGACTGGAAGCAGGTCGCTGACTACAACGGTGGCGTGTTCGTCGGATTCCCGAACCCGGGCAACGACCCCTGGGTCGCCGTCAACCAGGGCTACGAGATCCAGATCGACGCAACCGACGAGCCCGACCGCACGACCGGTGCCATCTACACCTTCCAGGGGGCCAACCCCGAGGCTGTCGAGGCTTCGATCAACCCGGTGGGCCAGTGGAACCAGTACGACATCGTCGTGCAGAACAACAAGATCAAGATCTACCTCAACGGCACTCTGGTGAACGACTTCACGAGCACGGACCCCGCACGGGACCTGGCTCAGGGCTTCGTCGGCATCCAGAACCACGGCAACGGCGAGACGGTCTACTACCGCAACGTCAGCATCAAGGAGCTGTTCGCTCCGGATGTCACGGTCGAGACCACCCTCTCGCCTGCGACCCCCAGCGGTGACAACGGCTGGTGGACCTCCCCGGTGACCGTGACCGGTTCCGGCGAGAGCAACATCGCAGGCACGGTCGAGGTGCAGCAGAAGGTCGGGGATGCAGCGTACGCGCCGCTCACCGAGCAGCTGGTGATCTCCGCCGAGGGTTCCACCACGGTGAAGCTCAAGGCGGTCGACTCCGAGGGCAACGAGTCCGCGGAGGACACGACGGAGATCAAGATCGACACCGTTGCTCCGACCGCGACCGCGTCGCTGTCGGGCCGCCAGGTTGTGCTCTCCGGGTCGGATGCCACGAGTGGCGTCGCATCCCTCGAGTACCGCTTGAGCGGGGATGCAGCGGATGCCTGGACTACCTACGAGGGCGGGTTCCTCGTCGGAGCCGGCGCTGAGACGGTCACGTATCGTGCGATCGACAACGCGGGTCACGTGTCCGAGGCGCAGACGCTCGAGATCGATGCCGTGATCCCGGGTGAGACCGTGGTGGAGCGCATTGCGGGCAGCAACCGCTACACGACCGCGACGACGATCTCGGCGCAGGCCTACCCGGATGGAGCTGACGTGGTGTTCATCGCCAACGGCCAGAACTACCCGGATGCCCTGTCGGCCGGTCCGGCGGCGGCCTTCTCCGGTGGTCCGCTCCTGCTCGTGTCGCCGACGGCCGTTCCGACGGAGGTCTTCCAGGAGATCGAGCGTCTCGACCCGTCGCACATCGTTGTGGTCGGTGGAACGCCGTCCGTCTCGGCGGCCGCGTACGCGGAGCTCGAGGGCCTTCCCGGCACGATCGAGCGCATCGCTGGTGACGACCGGTACGAGACATCCCGCAAGATCGCCCAGAGCGTCTTCGGGGAGTCCGGTGCCGAGACCGCCTACATCTCGACGGGGCTCAACTTCCCCGACGCGTTGACCGGTGGTGCGGCAGCGGGAGCACACGACGCGCCCGTCATCCTCGTGAACGGCAGTGCCGCGGAGCTCAACACCCCGACGGCGTCGCTCCTCGAGGACCTCGGTGTGTCGACGATCAAGGTGCTCGGTAGCTCGGCCAGCGTCTCGGATGGTCTGTTCGCAGACCTCGCCGAGGTCGCGACAACCGAGCGTCTCGCCGGTGCGAACCGCTACGACACGGCCCGCGCCATCAACGCGGACGCGTTCGAATCGGCTGACCGGGTGTTCCTGACGACGGGCACCAACTTCCCGGATGCACTCGCAGGTTCTGCGTGGGCAGCCTCGGAGGGTTCGCCGATGTTCGTTGTGCAGCCGACCTGTGTTCCGCAGGGCGTGCTCGACGACATCGAGGCGCTCGGTGCAACGACGATCACCCTCCTCGGTGGGTTGCCGTCGCTGAACGAGCAGGTCGCAAGCCTCACGGCCTGCGGCTAGGAACACAGCGAAATAAGCTGAGTCGCCAGTAGGCGATAAGCGGACGGCCGTCGCGACGGCCGGTGGAGGAGAGCCCACCGGCCCCGCGGCGGCCTTCCGCTCGCTCACGGGCAGATGCCCGCCAACACCCGTTTCCCGGAAGGGTCACCATGCTCGCCTCACTCGGGCGATTCGCCGCCAGGCGACGCATTCTCGTGCTCGTCGTCTGGGGTGTGCTGTTCGTCGCAGGTCTCGCCCTCAGCGGTGTCATCTTCGACAACGCCTCAGAGGTTCCCAACGCGCCGACGGGTGCCGAATCCCTCCAGGTGGCCACGGTCCTCGATGAGCTCTCGCCGGAGGGCGAGACGATCATCGCGGTGATCGAGGGGGAGGACTTCTTCGACCCTGCACTCGTCGCCTCCGCGAGCGACGTTCTCGGAGACATCCGGTACACCCCGGGAGTCGTCGAGGTGGTGGACGCCTACACGGGCGGGGGACTCACGAGCGACGATCAGCGCAGTTCGCTGGTCGTGATCGAACTCGACCAGTCCCTCACGCAGGACGAGGCCCTCGAACTCGCGACGACCATTCGCGCGAAGCTGCACACGATCGAGCCGGCCGAGGTCCTCGTCGGCGGTGAACTGTTGAGCGAGCAGGCCTTCGTGGACAGCGCGATCACGGGCGCAGCCATCGGAGAGGGTGGGGCACTCGTCATCCTGATCGTTCTCCTGGTGATCGTGCTCGGCGGCCTTCGCATCGGGGTGTTGCCGGTCGCGACGGCGCTCCTCACCATCGTGACCGCACTGCTCGTGCTGAGCGGCGTGATCGAGATCGTTGCCGTCAACGAGTTCGCGGTGAACGTGATCACGATCCTCGGTCTGGGCCTCGCGGTCGACTACAGCCTCCTCGTGATCTCGCGCTTCCGCGATGAGAGGCAGGGGGATGACTCGGCCACCGTCGAGGAACTCCTCGCCCGCACCGTCCAATCCGCGGGCCGCGCGGTTCTCGTCTCCGGTCTCGTCGTCTGTATCTCGCTCGTCGGGATGCTGCTCCTCGGCGACCCCCTCCTCTCCGGTATGGCCGTGGGAGGTGCCATTGCGGTGCTGCTCGCGACCCTCGCGGGCGTCACCTTCGTGCCCGCGTACATCGCGGTCGTCCACCGCCACATCCCGGCTCCGGGCACGCGTACCTGGTCCAGGCGGTGGGTTCGATCGAGCGATCGACCTCGCCTTCTCGCGCGCCTCGCAGCGTCGGCCCAGCGTCGCCCCGTGATCACCACGATCGCCTCGACAGTCGTGCTCCTTATTCTTGCCGCGCCTCTCACGACCCTCACTCTCGGCAGCTCCGACATCCGATCGCTCCCGGTCGGCGCGGAGGAGCGTCAGGCGTACGAGGCGACGACGACACGGTTCTCCGAGCTCGGGGTGGAACCGGTCACGGTCCTCGTCGACGCCGGGTTCGACGCTTCAGGGGTCTCCGACCTCTTCGACACCATCGCGGCACTTCCCGGCGTGATCGACGCCGAGTCGGTCGCCGATCTTCCGCCGGACGTCGCGGCCGTGGACTTCACGCCGGCAGGGGATGCCACGGGCTCCGACGCGCAGGCCCTCGTGCGTGACATCCGTTCGCTCGACAGCTCTGTGCCGTTCAGGGTCGGTGGTCCCGCGGCCGAGCTCGTCGACACGATCGATCACCTCGTAGCGATGCTGCCGATAGCCGGGGGAGTGGTGCTCGTCGCGACCTTCGCCCTGCTCTTCGCGCTCACGCGGTCGATTGTCATCCCGATCAAGACCCTGCTGCTCAACACCCTCACGATCGCCGCGACGCTCGGCGTGGTCGTGGCCGTCTTCCAGTGGGGCTGGGGTGCAGGTGTCCTCGGCTTCGCCCCGTGGGGTGCCGTGGATGCCACAACCCCCCTGCTCATCGGGCTGCTGGCGTTCGGCCTCTCGATGGACTACGCCGTCTTCCTGCTCGCCCGAATCCACGAGTACTGGCGAGCGCGCGACCCGAAGGTAGATCCCCGCGTAGCGAATGACCGCGCCGTGCTGGCCGGAATCTCCGCAAGCGGTCCCGTGGTCACCCTGGCGGCCCTCTCGATCGCGATCGTGTTCCTGGGCTTCGCCGTGGGCAACCTCCTCGCGATGAAGGAGGTCGGCATCGGGATGCTCGTGGCAGTGATCCTCGACGTGACCCTCATCCGCGGTCTCCTGCTGCCCGCGCTCATGACCCTTCTCGGCCGCTGGAACTGGTGGGCACCCGCCTTCGGCCGCACGAAACAGGACTGAACGGGCAGCCCGGAGAATTGCGACACGCCCGGGTTGCAGCAAATGCCGGGCTGTGGCAGACTCTTCTAGTTCAACATTTCCGTGCCGCGTGCACGTGAATCACTCCCAGGCAGTGCATAGTCCAGCTTCAAGAGCATCGAGGCTAGGCCGCGGGGAGCAGAACTCCTAAAGACTCAATCGATTCGTGATGCTCTGGGTACACCTGTGCCCGGTGCGGAGCGAACGACATTGATACGTAAACAGTGGTGCACAGCAGAAGTGCTGCGCATGACGGGGCCGCACGGTCTCGGACCGCGCAGTCCATGTAGCAAGAGAAGAGAGTGACGTCATGGCGGGACAGAAGATCCGCATTCGACTGAAGTCGTACGACCACGAGGTCATCGACTCGTCGGCACGCAAGATCGTCGACACGGTTACCCGCGCGGGTGCCACGGTGGTTGGCCCCGTGCCGCTGCCGACCGAGAAGAACGTGATCGCAGTGATCCGCTCCCCTCACAAGTACAAGGACAGCCGCGAGCACTTCGAGAAGCGCACCCACAAGCGGCTCATCGACATCATCGACCCGACGCCCAAGGCCGTCGATTCGCTCATGCGTCTCGACCTGCCTGCCGACGTCAACATCGAGATCAAGCTGTAGGAATCCACCATGTCTAAGAACACCAAGGGTCTGCTGGGCAAGAAGCTCGGCATGACGCAGGTCTGGGATGAGAACAACAAGCTCGTTCCCGTGACCGTCGTCGAGATCACCCCCAACGTTGTGACCCAGCTGCGCTCGCAGGAAGTCGATGGCTACACCGCGGTCCAGATCGCCTACGGCCAGATCGACCCGCGCAAGGTCACCCAGCCCCTCGCCGGCCACTTCGAGAAGGCCGGCGTCACGCCGCGCCGTCACCTAACGGAGCTGCGCACGGATGACACGAGCGAGTACTCGCTCGGCCAGGAACTCACGGTCGACATCTTCGAGCCCGGCAAGAAGGTCGACGTCGTCGGCACCAGCAAGGGCAAGGGTTTCGCCGGTGTCATGAAGCGCCACAACTTCAAGGGTGTCTCCGCCTCGCACGGTGCGCACCGCAACCACCGCAAGCCCGGCTCGATCGGTGCCTCCTCGACCCCCAGCCGTGTCTTCAAGGGCATGCGCATGGCGGGTCGCATGGGTGGCGACCGCGTCACCGTGCTGAACCTGACCGTCCACTCGGTCGACCTCGACAAGGGCATCCTGCTCGTCAAGGGCGCCGTACCCGGCGCTCGTGGTCGCATCGTCTTCGTCCGCAACGCAGTGAAGGGGGCGTAAGGCTATGGCTAACGCTTCGCTCAACGTCGTCGACACCTCTGGCAAGAAGACCGGCTCGGTCGACCTGCCCGCGGAGATCTTCGACGTTCAGACCAACGTTCCGCTCATCCACCAGGTCGTCGTAGCCCAGCTCGCAGCAGCGCGCCAGGGTACGCACAAGACCAAGGGTCGCGGCGAGGTTTCCGGCTCCGGCAAGAAGCCCTTCAAGCAGAAGGGCACCGGCCGCGCTCGCCAGGGTTCCGTCCGTGCTCCCGAGCACCGTGGTGGTGGAACCGTTCACGGTCCCCAGCCGCGTGACTACTCGCAGCGCACCCCCAAGAAGATGATCGCCGCAGCCCTGCTCGGTGCCATCTCCGACCGCGCCCGCGGCGAGCGTCTCACCATCGTCGACTCGTTCGGCAAGGGTGACGTCCCCTCGACCAAGGGTGCAGCAGCGTTGCTCGCCTCGATCCCCGGCAAGAGCATCCTCGTGGTTCTCGAGCGCGGTGACGAGGTCGGTTACAAGTCGTTCCGCAACCTGAAGAACGTGCACGTGCTCTGGTCCGACCAGCTCAACGCGTACGACGTCATCGTCAGCGACGACATCGTCTTCACCCAGGCTGCATACGAGGCGTTCGTCGCTTCGAAGTCCTCCAGCAAGGAAGAGGTCAGCGCATGACGCTCACATACAAGGACCCGCGCGACATCATCCTCGCGCCCGTCGTTTCCGAGAAGAGCTACAGCCTGATCGACAACGGCAAGTACACGTTCGTGGTGGACCCCCGCGCCAACAAGACGGAGATCAAGCTCGCCATCGAGAAGATCTTCGACGTCAAGGTCGAGTCCGTGAACACCCTCAACCGCGTCGGCAAGGTGGGTCGTACCCGCTTCGGCTCGGGTAAGCGCAAGGACACCAAGCGCGCCATCGTCACGCTCAAGAGTGGCTCCATCGACATCTTCACCGCGGTCGGCTAGGGGCAGAGAGATCAATCATGGCTATTCGTAAGTACAAGCCCACGACTCCCGGTCGTCGCGGTTCCTCGGTTGCAGACTTCGCCGAGATCACGCGTTCGACCCCGGAGAAGTCGCTGCTGCGTCCGCTGCCCAAGACGGGTGGCCGCAACAACGCCGGTCGCATCACGTCGCGTCACATCGGTGGTGGCCACAAGCGCCAGTACCGTGTGATCGACTTCAAGCGCAACGACAAGGACGGCGTGGATGCCCGCGTCGCCCACATCGAGTACGACCCGAACCGCACGGCGCGCATTGCGCTCCTGCACTACGTGGACGGCACCAAGCGCTACATCATTGCTCCCAACAAGCTGAACCAGGGCGACATCGTCGAGTCCGGTCCTGCCGCGGACATCAAGCCGGGTAACAACCTGCCCCTGAAGAACATCCCCGTCGGTACCGTCATCCACATGATCGAGCTCCGTCCCGGCGGCGGCGCGAAGATGGCCCGCTCCGCGGGTGCATCCGTTCGCCTCGTCGCGAAGGACGGCCCCTACGCTCAGCTGCGTCTGCCCTCGGGCGAGATCCGCAACGTGGATCTCCGCTGCCGCGCGACCATCGGCGAGGTCGGCAACGCCGAGCAGTCGAACATCAACTGGGGCAAGGCCGGCCGCATGCGCTGGAAGGGCGTCCGCCCGACCGTTCGTGGTGTCGCCATGAACCCCGTTGACCACCCGCACGGTGGTGGTGAGGGCAAGACGTCCGGTGGACGTCACCCCGTCACCCCCTGGGGCCAGAAGGAAGGCCGTACGCGTAAGCGCAACCTTCCCAGTGACCAGCTCATCGTTCGCCGCCGCAACGTCGGCAAGAAGCGCAAGTAGGAGTACCGAAGATGCCACGCAGTCTGAAGAAGGGCCCCTTCGTCGACGACCACCTGCTGCAGAAGGTCGTCAAGGCGAATGAGGCCGGTAGCAAGAACGTGATCAAGACCTGGTCGCGCCGTTCGATGATCATCCCGGCGATGCTGGGTCACACCATCGCGGTGCACGACGGTCGCAAGCACATCCCCGTGTTCGTCACCGAGACGATGGTCGGGCACAAGCTCGGCGAGTTCTCGCCGACCCGCACCTTCCGCGGCCACGAGAAGGATGACAAGAAGGGACGCCGCCGCTAATGGTCGAAGCAATCGCCCGCGTGAAGCACATCCGCGTCACGCCCATGAAGGCGCGTCGAGTCGTCAACCTCATCCGTGGAAAGCAGGCGGAAGAGGCGCTCGCGATCCTCAAGTTCGCACCCCAGAGCGCAAGCGAGCCTGTCTACAAGCTCGTCGCCGCGGCCATGGCCAACGCACGCGTGAAGGCGGATGCCACGAACAGCTTCCTCGACGAGCAGGACCTGTTCGTCTCGGCAGCCTTCGTTGACGAGGGAACGACCCTGAAGCGGTTCCGTCCGCGTGCTCAGGGCCGCGCCGCCCAGATCCTCAAGCGCACGAGCCACATCACCGTGGTCCTCGCGACGCCCGACCACATTGCCCCGGCCGCTACCAGCGCCAAGGCCAAGGCAGGGAAGAACTAATGGGACAGAAGGTAAACCCGTACGGTTTCCGTCTGGGAATCACCACCGACCACGTGTCGCGTTGGTTCTCCGACAGCACGAAGCCGGGACAGCGTTACAGCGACTACGTCGCCGAGGACGTCAAGATCCGCAACCTGCTCAAGACGTCGCTCGACCGTGCGGGCGTTGCCCGCATCGAGATCGAGCGCACTCGTGACCGCGTTCGCGTCGACATCCACACCGCCCGCCCGGGCATCGTGATCGGTCGCCGTGGCGCGGAGGCCGAGCGTATTCGCACGGACCTCGAGAAGCTCACGGGCAAGCAGATCCAGCTCAACATCCTCGAGGTCAAGAACCCCGAGGCTGAGGCTCAGCTCGTCGCGCAGGGTATTGCAGAGCAGCTCTCCGCTCGTGTGGCGTTCCGCCGCGCGATGCGCAAGGGCCTGCAGGGTGCCCAGCGTGCCGGCGCCAAGGGTGTTCGCATCCAGGTCTCCGGTCGCCTCGGCGGCGCGGAGATGAGCCGTTCCGAGTTCTACCGTGAGGGCCGCGTCCCGCTGCACACGCTCCGCGCCAACATCGACTACGGCTTCTACGAGGCCCGTACGACGTTCGGTCGTATCGGCGTGAAGGTGTGGATCTACAAGGGCGACATCACGAACAAGGAGCTGGCGCGCGAGCAGGCCAGCCAGAAGTCATCCCGTCCGGAGCGTCGTGACGACCGTGGCGGCGACCGCCGCGACAGCCGTCCCCCGCGCAATTCCGCCCCCAAGGCGGAGGCACCGGTCGCAACAGGAGTTGAGGCGTAACCATGTTGATCCCACGCAAGGTCAAGCACCGCAAGCAGCACCACCCCGGCCGTAGTGGCCAGGCCACTGGTGGAACCGTGGTCAGCTTCGGCGAGTTCGGCATCCAGGCTCTCACTCCCGCGTACGTGACCAACCGCCAGATCGAGGCGGCACGTATCGCGATGACCCGTCACATCAAGCGTGGTGGAAAGGTGTGGATCAACATCTACCCCGACCGCCCGCTGACCAAGAAGCCCGCTGAAACCCGCATGGGTTCCGGTAAGGGTTCGGTCGAGTGGTGGGTCGCCAACGTCAAGCCGGGTCGCGTCCTCTTCGAGGTCGCCGGTGTCGACGAGCAGCTCGCTCGTGAGGCCATGACCCGTGCAATTCACAAGCTGCCCCTCAAGGCACGCATCATCAAGCGCGAGGAGGGCGACGCGTAATGGCGATCGGATCCAAGGAGCTCGCTCCCGTTGAGCTCGACACCTTCGAAGACGACCGTCTCGTCGAGGAGCTGAAGAAGAGCAAGGAAGAGCTGTTCAACCTGCGCTTCCAGTCCGCAACGGGCCAGCTCGAAAGCCACGGCCGCATTCGTGCGGTCAAGCGCGACATCGCGCGTATCTACACGGTCATCCGTGAGCGCGAGCTCGGCATCCGGGCAACACCCGCGGTTGTCGAAGCCCCCGCGAAGGCGACCAAGAAGACCACCAAGAAGACCGAGGCTTCGGCTGAGGTCACCGAAGAGACGAAGGAGGCGTAGTCATGGCCAACACTTCGACAAGCTCAGTGCAAGGGTCGGATGCAACCGACACGGCTGAGACCGCCGAGCTCGCTCGCGGTTACCGCAAGACGCGCCGCGGCTACGTGACCAGCGACAAGATGGACAAGACCATCGTCGTCGAGGTCGAGGACCGCGTGAAGCACCCCCTGTATGGCAAGGTCATCCGCCGCACCTCCAAGGTTAAGGCGCACGACGAGGCCGGCACCGCCGGCATCGGTGACCTCGTCATCATCAGTGAGACCCGCCCGCTCAGCGCCACGAAGCGCTGGCGCCTGGTGGAGATCCTCGAGAAGGCGAAGTAACTCATGCTGCAGCAGGAATCACGAGTCAAGGTTGCCGACAACACCGGCGCCAAGGAGCTCCTGACGATCCGCGTCCTCGGTGGCTCCGGCCGTCGTTACGCCGGCCTCGGTGACGTCATCGTCGCCACCGTCAAGGACGCCATCCCCGGCGGAAACGTCAAGAAGGGTGACGTCGTCAAGGCCGTCATCGTTCGTGTCGTCAAGCAGACCCGTCGTCCCGACGGTTCGTACATCAAGTTCGACGAGAACGCTGCCGTCATCCTGAAGGCCGACGGGGACCCCCGTGGTACCCGTATCTTCGGGCCGGTCGGCCGCGAGCTTCGTGACAAGAAGTTCATGAAGATCATCTCGCTCGCTCCGGAGGTGCTGTAACCATGGCAAACATTCGTAAGGGCGACATCGTCCAGGTCATCTCGGGTCCTTCGCAGGCCCGCGGAGGAGACCGTGGCAAGCAGGGTCGTGTCATCGGAATCGACAGCGCGAAGAACCGCGTGATCGTGGAGGGTGTCAACTACGTCACCAAGCACGTCAAGGTCGGCCAGACCCAGCGCGGCACGAAGACCGGTGGTATCGAGACGATGGAGGCACCGATTCACGTGTCCAACGTCGCGCTCGTCGACCCCGACACCAAGCAGCCGGCTCGCGTCGGGTTCCGCGAGGAGACGGATGACCGCGGCAAGACCGTGCGTGTCCGCTACTTCAAGCCGTCCCGTCGTGCCGAGGGCAAGAAGAAGGCCACCAAGGCCACGACCAAGAAGTCCGTCGAGAAGTCGACGGAAGAGGACTCTGAATAATGGCGAAGACCACTACTGCCGCGAAGGCTGGCGCCGAGGGCACCTACCAGCCGCGCCTCAAGCAGAAGTACCGCAACGAGATCGCTGCGCAGCTGAAGAAGGACTTCGGCTTCACGAACGTGCACCAGGTGCCCGGCATCGTGAAGGTCGTCGTCAACACCGGTGTCGGCGAGGCCGCCCGCGACTCGAAGATCATCGACGGCGCGGTCAAGGACCTCACCGCCATCACCGGTCAGAAGCCGCAGGTCACCGCCGCTCGCAAGTCCATCGCGCAGTTCAAGCTGCGTGAGGGCCAGCCGATCGGCGCCCACGTCACCCTCCGTGGTGACCGTGCCTGGGAGTTCATCGACCGCCTGGTGAGCCTTGCGCTTCCCCGTATCCGCGACTTCCGTGGTCTCTCGGACCGCCAGTTCGACGGCAACGGCAACTACACCTTCGGTCTCACGGAGCAGTCGATGTTCCACGAGATCGACCAGGACAAGATCGACCGCGTTCGTGGTTTCGACATCACTGTCGTGACCACCGCGAAGAACGACGACGAGGGTCGCGCGCTGCTCAAGGCGCTCGGGTTCCCGTTCCGTTCCTCGGACGCAGCTACCAACTGAGCTCGTCACGAGACCCAGTCGCTAGAGAAGGTCGGCAGCGGTGTACCGCTCGCCGAAACCAACTAACAGAAAGTAAGTAAGCACATGACGATGACAGATCCGGTCGCAGACCTGCTGACCAGACTGCGTAACGCCAACTCGGCGTACCACGACCAGGTGTCGCTGCCCAGCAGCAAGCTGAAGTCGCACATCGCGGAGATCCTCAAGACCGAGGGTTACATCTCCGCGTGGAAGGTCGAGGACGCCCGCGTGGGCCAGACCCTCACGATCGACCTCAAGTACGGCCCCAACCGCGAGCGCTCCATTGTGGGCATCAAGCGCGTGTCCAAGCCGGGTCTCCGCGTGTACGCGAAGTCCACGGAGATCCCCAAGGTCCTCGGCGGCCTCGGCGTTGCGATCCTGTCCACCTCCTCCGGGCTCCTCACGGACAAAGAGGCGACTCAGAAGGGCGTGGGTGGGGAAGTCCTCGCCTACGTGTGGTAACCGGTCATGTCACGTATTGGACGACTTCCCATCGCGATCCCTTCCGGGGTCGAGGTGAAGATCGACGGCCAGGCCGTCGCTGTCAAGGGCCCGAAAGGTGAGCTCTCGCTCACCGTGAAGAACCCCATCGAGGTTGTGATCGAGGATGGCCAGCTGCTGGTCACCCGTCCCGACGACGAGCGCGAGTCGCGTTCGCTCCACGGCCTCACCCGCACGCTCATCGCGAACCAGATCATCGGTGTCACCGATGGCTACACCAAGGGCCTCGAGGTCGTCGGAACCGGTTACCGGGTCGCGGCCAAGGGCAACTCGGTCGAGTTCGCTCTCGGGTACTCCCACCCCATCACGGTCGACCCGCCCGCGGGCATCACGTTCACCGTCGAGGGAAACAACAAGCTGACCGTCAGCGGCATCGACAAGCAGGCCGTTGGCGAGGTCGCGGCGAACATTCGCAAGCTGCGCAAGCCCGAACCCTACAAGGGCAAGGGTGTGCGGTACGCGGGCGAAGTTGTCCGTCGCAAGGCCGGAAAGAGTGGTAAGTAATCATGGGTCTCGGAACCAGAGGTAAGAGCAAGTCGGCGGCCAAGGGTCGTCGCCACGCACGGCTCCGCAAGAAGATCGTCGGCACCGAGCTGCGTCCACGTCTCGTGGTCACCCGCTCAGCGCGCCACGTCTTCGTCCAGGTGGTCGACGACGCGAAGGGTCACACCCTCGCCTCGGCATCCACGCTCGAGTCCGACCTGCGCACGTTCGACGGTGACAAGACCGCGAAGGCGAAGAAGGTCGGCGAGCTCGTTGCCGAGCGCGCGAAGAAGGCGGGCATCGAGTCCGTCGTCTTCGACCGCGGCGGCAACCGTTACGCGGGACGAGTCGCGGCAATCGCCGACGGCGCCCGGGAAGGTGGTCTGAGCCTGTGAGCACCGAAGAGACAACGAACAAGGAGCAGGACGTGACCGCAGAGGTTACTGAGGCACCCGCCGCTGTGGCGGATGCACCCGCAACCGACACGACGAGCGAGCCCCGCGAGGCCCGCCGTGGCAGCCGCGAGCGCAACCCCAACCGCGACCGCGGCCAGGGCCGTGACGCCGAGAAGAGCCAGTTCCTCGAGCGCGTCGTGACCATCAACCGCGTGTCCAAGGTCGTCAAGGGTGGTCGTCGCTTCAGCTTCACCGCCCTCGTGGTCGTCGGAGACGGCAACGGAATGGTCGGCGTCGGCTACGGCAAGGCGCGCGAAGTTCCGCTCGCGATCTCCAAGGGCGTCGAGGAGGCGAAGAAGAACTTCTTCCGCGTCCCCCGCGTCGGAGCGACGATCCCGCACCCCGTCCAGGGTGAGGCCGCGGCTGGCGTTGTGCTGCTGCGTCCCGCATCCGCCGGTACCGGTGTTATCGCCGGTGGTCCGGTCCGCGCCGTGCTCGAGTGCGCCGGCATCCACGACGTCCTGAGCAAGTCGCTCGGTTCGTCGAACACGATCAACATCGTGCACGCCACCGTTGCTGCCCTCAAGCAGCTCGAGGAGCCCCGCGCGGTCGCCGCGCGTCGTGGCCTCGAGGTGGAGCACGTCGTACCGGCACGCCTCCTGCGTGCCGAGGCCGAAGCTTCGGCCGCAGCGAAGGCAGGTGTCTGATGGCCGCGCGCCTGAAGGTGACCCAGATCAAGTCCAAGATCAGTGAAAAGCAGAACCAGCGCGACACGCTGCGCAGCCTGGGCCTGCACCGCATCGGAGATGTTGTCGTCCGCGAGGACAACAAGCAGAACCGCGGCTACGTGCGCACGGTTGCTCACCTCGTGAAGGTTGAGGAGATTGACTAATGGCTGACGAAGCTACCCCCAAGAAGGCCGCTGCAGAGAAGGCGCCGGCAAAGGCCGCTGCGCCCAAGGCTGCTGCTGCCAAGGCTGCCGACAAGCCGGCCGCCGAGAAGAAGGCTCCGGCCAAGGCTGCCGCCGACAAGAAGCCGGCCGCTGAGAAGGCGCCAGCCGCCAAGGCCCCGGCTGCCAAGGCAGCTGCCAAGCCCGCTGCGGAGAAGGCGCCCGCAAAGGCTGCCGCCGCGAAGTCGGACGACGCAGTCGCAGAGAAGGCTCCGGCCAAGGCGACCGCAAGCAAGCCAGCCGCGAAGAAGGCACCCGCTGCCGACGTCGCGGCACGCCCTCAGGTGCTCAAGGCCCACCACCTTCGTCCCGCCACCGGCGCGAAGAAGGACAAGACCCGCGTCGGACGCGGTGAGGGCTCGAAGGGTAAGACCGCGGGTCGCGGAACCAAGGGAACCAAGGCTCGTTACTCGGTGCGTCCGGGCTTCGAGGGCGGCAACCTGAACTTCGTGATGCGTGCGCCGAAGCTGCGCGGGTTCAAGAACCCGTTCCGCGTCGAGTACCAGGTCGTGAACCTCGAGAAGCTCGCCGAGCTGTACCCGAAGGGTGGGGATGTCACGGTCAGTGATCTCGTCGCCAAGGGTGCCGTTCGCAAGAACGAGAAGGTCAAGGTTCTCGGCTCGGGTGATATTGCGGTTAAGCTGAACGTTGCAGTCGACAAGGTCTCCGGCTCTGCTGAGCAGAAGATCGTCGCGGCTGGTGGTTCGGTTAACTAACCAGCCGACCTGTCTGGCTTTATTCGGGTGGGGCACCACGGCGGTGTCCCACCCGACTGCACCCCCTAAGTATCGGAGGCCTTGTGTTTAGAGCTGTCGCGCGGATCTTCCGCACGCCTGACCTTCGCAGGAAGATCGGGTTCACGCTCGGCATTGTTGCGCTGTTCCGCCTGGGATCGTTCATCCCGGCACCCTTTGTGGATTTTGGCAACGTCCAGGCCTGTCTCGCAGGCAACGCCGGCACCGATGGTCTCTACGACCTCATCAACCTCTTCAGTGGCGGTGCGCTACTGCAGCTGTCGATCTTCGCGCTGGGCATCATGCCCTACATCACCGCATCGATCATCGTCCAGCTGCTGCGCGTGGTCATCCCTCACTTCGAGACCCTCTACAAGGAGGGCCAGGCTGGCCAGTCCAAGCTCACGCAGTACACGCGCTACCTGACGATTGCGCTGGGCATCCTCCAGTCGACGACCCTCATCACGGTCGCCCGCAGCGGCGCGCTGTTCCCCAACGACGCGGTGGCAGCCTGTAACCAGCTGATCTCCGACGAGTCGGTTCCCGCCATGCTCCTCATGGTCGTGACCATGACCGCCGGTACCGGACTCATCATGTGGTTCGGTGAGCTCATCACCGAGCGCGGCATCGGCAACGGAATGTCGCTCCTCATCTTCACCTCGATCGCGGCGACGTTCCCGTCGGCGCTCTGGAACATCCAGCTCGCCCGTGGATGGGAGGTCTTCATCCTCGTTCTCGTGGTCGGAGTCTTCATCATGACCGCGGTCGTGTTCGTCGAACAGTCGCAGCGGCGCATCCCCGTGCAGTACGCGAAGCGGATGGTGGGCCGACGGACGTACGGCGGCAACAACACCTACATCCCGATTAAGGTCAACATGGCTGGCGTTGTGCCCGTCATCTTCGCCTCGTCGCTCCTGTACCTGCCTGCGCTTATCGCACAGTTCAACCAGTCGCCTGACGGCAACAACCCCGGGTGGGTCACCTGGATCACGACGTATTTCTCCACGGGTGACAACCCGCTGTACATGCTCGTGTACTTCCTGCTGATCGTCGGGTTCACGTACTTCTATGTTGCGATCACCTTCAACCCTGAAGATGTCGCCGACAACATGAAGAAGTACGGCGGGTTCATCCCCGGCATCCGCGCTGGTCGTCCGACGGCGGAGTACCTTGACTACGTGCTCACGCGTGTGACGCTCCCGGGTTCTCTCTACCTCGGTATCATCGCGCTCATCCCGCTGATCGCGTTCTCGCTCGTTCAGGCGAACCAGAACTTCCCGTTCGGCGGTGCGAGCATCCTGATCATCGTTGGTGTTGGTCTCGAGACGGTCAAGCAGATCGACTCGCAGCTCCAGCAGCGGCACTATGAGGGTCTGCTGCGGTGACCCTTCGAGAGCCTCAGGGCAAGGGCTCCCGGTTCCTTCTGATTGGCCCACCCGGCGCGGGCAAGGGCACTCAGGCAGCTCGCCTTGCGGAGTTCTACGGCGTTCCGGCGATCTCGACCGGCGACATCTTCCGCAGCAACGTCTCCAACCAGACGGAGCTGGGCATGCAGGCCAAGGCCTACATGGATGCCGGTGACAACGTTCCGGATTCGCTCACGAACGACCTCGTGCGAGACAGGCTGTCGGACATGGATGCCGCGGGCGGGTTCCTGCTCGACGGTTACCCGCGCACGGTCGACCAGGTCCGCGAGCTCGATGCGATCCTGCTCAGTCACGGTCATTCTCTCGATGCGGTGATCGAACTCGTCGCGGACCCTGAGGTCGTCATCGAGCGCCTGCGCCTCCGTGGGGCCGAGCAGGGGCGATCGGATGACACGGACAGTGTCGTGCGCCACCGCCTCGAGGTCTACCGCGAGCAGACCGAGCCGCTCGTCCAGATCTACGGATCGCGGGGTGTGCTCGCGAAGGTCGACGGCATCGGCACGATCGATGAGGTTACGGACCGCATTACCTCGGCTCTGAGCGAACGCGGCCTCGCCGCGCCAGAATCCGCTTGATTCGACAGGATTATTAGCCTAAGCTCGATCTTTGGTGTTTACGGGCCGTTTTTGTCGTGCCCGCGGCTTCCTTGGAGGCCACGCACCAAATCCCACGCAGACCAGCGAACAACACTTCTAACGACGAAGAGGATATGGCCAAGAAAGACGGCGTCATCGAGATTGAAGGCTCGGTGGTCGAAGCGCTTCCCAACGCGATGTTCCGCGTTGAGTTGACGAACGGCCACAAGGTCCTCGCTCACATCTCGGGCAAAATGCGACAGAACTACATCCGGATCCTTCCTGAGGACCGCGTAGTTGTGGAGCTCAGCCCCTACGATCTGACCCGCGGCCGCATCACCTACCGCTACAAGTAGACGTTCGCTGAGAAGTAACGTCCCGTGGCACAGCCATGGGTACGAAGACAGCGAAAAGGAACGAAATCATGAAGGTAAACCCCAGCGTCAAGCCGATCTGTGACCACTGCCGCGTCATCCGCCGCAACGGCCGCGTCATGGTGATCTGCAAGTCGAACCCGCGTCACAAGCAACGCCAGGGTTGATCGCGAGCGACGCCCACAGCGTCGCTCCGATCAAGGCTGAGGAGCGGCCCCTGCCGGGGCCGCGTCTCGAAGCCCAAGCACCACGAACTTCCAACTGAATAAAGAACCGCACCGCCAGATCCCGCTCCCAGGAGCGGGGGACACCCCGGGTTGGAGGCCCGAGCACCGGCGGTGCACCACACCTCCACTCACTCACAGGAGAAGCCACCATGGCACGTCTAGCCGGCGTCGACATCCCGCGCGACAAGCGCGTTGAGGTCGCACTGACTTACATCTACGGTGTTGGCCGCACGAGGGCACTCAAGACCCTCGCCGACACTGGCATCAGCGGAGAGATCCGCGTCAAGGATCTGACCGACGACCAGCTCATCGCACTCCGCGACTACGTCGAGCTGAACTTCAAGGTCGAGGGTGACCTGCGCCGCGAGGTCGCTGCTGACATCCGCCGCAAGGTCGAGATCGGTTCGTACCAGGGCATCCGTCACCGCAAGGGACTGCCCGTGCACGGACAGCGCACGAAGACCAACGCTCGTACCCGCAAGGGCCCGAAGCGCACCGTTGCAGGCAAGAAGAAGGCCCGATAGTCGCTGGGTTAACCCCAACGGCGTCGCCATACAGGTTTTAGGAGAACACCATGGCAGCACCAAAGTCGGCCGTTCGTAAGCCGCGCAAGAAGGAAAAGAAGAACATCGCGTTGGGTCAGGCCCACATCAAGTCGACGTTCAACAACACGATCGTGACGATCACCGACCCCACCGGGGCCGTCATCAGCTGGGCTTCGTCCGGCACCGTCGGCTTTAAGGGTTCGCGCAAGTCGACCCCGTTCGCGGCCCAGCTCTCGGCTGAGTCCGCTGCCCGCCAGGCGCAGGAGCACGGCCTGAAGAAGGTCGACGTCTTCGTCAAGGGTCCGGGCTCCGGTCGCGAGACCGCGATCCGTTCGCTCCAGGCCGCTGGCCTCGAGGTCGGCTCGATCAACGACGTGACCCCGCAGGCGCACAACGGATGCCGCCCGCCCAAGAGGCGCCGCGTCTAAGTTCCACCAGCTTCAAGCCGACGGGGGCCCAGCCCCCGTCGGCGCTGGTGTCGTTGAGATGTTCCATCGATACGGCTCCGGCAGACAACTCAACAGACCGACGGGCCAGCCACTCGTCGAACCCAGGTGTCAAATAGCGGACACCTAGCCGAAAGGATTCACCAGTGCTCATTGCACAGCGCCCCACCCTTGCTGAAGAGAACATCTCCGAGTTCCGTTCACGGTTCGTGATCGAGCCCCTCGAGCCCGGCTTCGGCTACACGCTCGGCAACTCGCTGCGTCGTACCCTCCTGTCGTCGATCCCCGGTGCTGCGGTTACGAGCATCCGTATCGACGGTGTTCAGCACGAGTTCAGCACCGTTCCCGGTGTCAAGGAGGATGTCACCGAGATCATCCTGAACATCAAGAACCTGGTCGTCTCGAGCGAGCACGACGAGCCCATCACCGCGTACCTGCGCAAGCAGGGTGCTGGCGAGGTCACGGCAGCCGACATCTCGGCTCCCGCCGGTGTGGAGATCCACAACCCCGAGCTCGTCATCGCCACGCTCAACGAGAAGGCCAAGTTCGAGCTCGAACTGACCATCGAGCGTGGACGTGGTTACGTCTCCGCGACGCAGAACCGCAGCGAGTTCAGCGAGGCCGGCCAGATCCCGATCGACTCGATCTACTCGCCCGTCCTCAAGGTGACCTACCGCGTCGAGGCGACTCGCGCCGGTGAGCGCACCGACTTCGACCGCCTGGTCGTGGATGTCGAGACCAAGTCCGCCATCACGCCGCGCGACGCCGTCGCGTCCGCCGGTCGCACGCTCACTGAGCTGTTCGGTCTGGCTCGCGAGCTCAACGTTGCTGCAGAGGGCATCGAGATCGGCCCGGCGCCCGTCGACGCGGTGCTCTCGAGCGAGCTGAGCATGCCGATCGAGGACCTCGACCTGTCTGTGCGCAGCTACAACTGCCTCAAGCGCGAGGGCATCAACACCGTGAGTGAGCTCGTCGCCCTGTCGGAGACGCAGCTCATGAACATCCGCAACTTCGGACAGAAGTCGGTCGATGAGGTCAAGGACAAGCTGGTCGAGATGGGTCTGTCCCTCAAGGACAGCGTGCCCGGCTTCGACGGCGCCCACTTCTACGGCGGCTACGACGACGACGAGACCAACGCCTAGGCCCGCGCCGCAGCGTATTTAGTACTGGAGAAACGACACCATGCCTACACCCACCAAGGGACCCCGCCTCGGCGGAGGGCCGGCCCACGAGCGCCTGCTGCTCGCGAACCTCGCCGCTGCCCTGTTCACCCACAAGAGCATCAAGACGACCGAGACGAAGGCCAAGCGCCTCCGCCCCGTCGCCGAGCGGCTCATCACGTTCGCCAAGCGCGGCGACCTGCACGCGCGTCGCCGCGTGCTCGCCGTGATCGGCGACAAGACGGTCGTGCACGAGCTCTTCACGGAGATCGCGCCGCTCGTCGAGCACCGCGAGGGTGGCTACACCCGCATCACCAAGCTCGGCTTCCGTAAGGGCGACAACGCCCCCATGGTCCAGATCGAGCTCGTTCTCGAGCCCGTCAAGCCGAAGGCGAAGAGCAGCAAGGTCTCCACCAAGGCTGCCCCCGTCGTCGAGGCACCGGTCGACGAGCCTGTCGAGGACGAGGCCGCCGACGGGTCCGCAGCCGAGGTCGAGGAGTCCACTCCCGACGTCGAGAACGAGACGGTCGCCGACGAGGTTGCTGACGCTGACGCTGAGGTCGAGGCAGAGACGCCCGCCGAGGACGCCAAGTAGCGCCACGCACGACAAGCATCACCGGGAACCCCGCCCTCGTGGCGGGGTTCCTGCGTTAAGCCGGTCAGATCGCGCGGTTCAGTGATGGCGTGTTGGCATCGTCGATTCGAGGGGGCAGTTCGGAGAGCCGCTGCAGTGCATCCGATACGGCGCCCACATAGATGCCGCCGCTGATCGGTCCGCCGGGGTGAACCTCGTCGCTCGCGAGTTCATCAATGCGCGGAGCGATCGCCGCGTGCCAATTGGCGAGTTCCACGTCGCGCTCGGCGCGGGCGAAGTCCTCGACGACCTTGTTGCCGATGGGGATCCAGTCGCGCGGCGCCTGGCCGTTCACGACGACGAGCAGGCGGTCAGGGCCGAGGATGTCGAGCACCTCCTCAAGGTCTTCGCGGTCCACGTCGCCGTTCGTGGCGAGACCGAGCACGAGGATGGGCCGCATGGTGCCGGAATCGACAGCAGCCTGCACAAGGCTCGGTGCCACGAACATGGAGCGCGAGACCTCGGCGTCGATGAGGATGCCGGGAAGCTTCTCCTGCAGCCACGGCGCTGCGGCGAGCATTACCGAGTCGCCGATCGCGTACACCTGATCACCCGTGAGCAGCTGCGCCGGCTCATCCGCCGCGCTCGGCGCGGTCCGCGTCTCGGCCGCCCTGGCAGCTGCGGCCGCGACGGCAGCCTGCCCCTCCGCGATGGCCCGCTGGGCCGAGCTCTCGCCCGGATCGAGGGTCGTCGCCGTGATGGTGAGGGCCGCAGCGAGTGCGATGGCCGAGCCGGCGACGAGCAGCCTCCCCGGGGGAACGACGAAGGCACGGAAACCCACGCGTCGGATGGGCGTCTCGACGAAGCGGTAGGAGAGTGTCGCGGCGGTGGTCGTGATGACCAGCGCGCCCACGGGCACGATCCACCACGCGGCATCCTTCGCCACTGACGCCGTAAGTAGCACGAGCACCGGCCAGTGCCACAGGTAGAGCCCGTAGGAGCGCTCGCCGACCCAGCGCAGCGGGAGGATGTCGAGCCCCGCACCCAGCCAGGACCCGGCGCGCGTGGAACCGGTGATCGCCACCGCGGTGAGGACCGACACCGCGAGGAGCCCGCCTCGGGTGACCACGGGATCGTCGGCCGGCATGGTGACAGCGATGATCACGATGAGCCCAACGGCAAGGGCGCCAACGAGGGCCCAGAGCTGCGTGATCCACCGTCGTCCGGTGGGTGTAACGGAGGGCGTGAACCGGCCGACCAGGAGCATCGCGAGCCCGGCACCGATCGCCAGCCCGAAGGCATGGGTGTCGGTGCCGTAGTAGACGCGAGTCGCGTCGCCGCTGGCGGGAGCGAGGAGCGCCATCGCAAGCGCGGATGCCACGGCCAGGGCGCCGATCACGGCGACGCGTGCCCACCGCCGGGGGAGCAGCAACAGGAGGAGGAACACCCCGGGCCACACGAGGTAGAACTGCTCCTCGACCGCGAGTGACCAGAGGTTCCTGAAGAGTTCGGGTGCTGTGCCGTCGAAGTAGTTGGTTCCCGCCGAGACGTACAGCCAGTTGCTGCTGAATGTCGCGGCGCCGAGTACCTGCCGCCCCAGCCCGACGAGGACGTCACCGCCGACGAACAGGGCCCACGTGCCGCACGCGGCGACGACGATGGCGAGGGCGGGGAGGAGGCGACGCGCACGTCTGCCCCAGAAGGCGCGCAGGTTGATGCGACCGGTGGCATGGTGCTCGCGCAGCAGCAGCCCCGTAATGAGGAATCCGCTGATGACGAAGAAGACGTCGACACCGACGTAGCCGCCGACCGCAGCGCTCGGCACGAAGTGGTAGACGATCACGGCGATGACCGCGATGGCACGAAGCCCGTCGAGACCGGCGAGGCGTACGCGAGGGAGCGACGCCGGGGTGCCCGGGGTCGCTGCAGTGCGAGGGAGGGAGGTCGTCGTGCTCATGGTCGTGGCCGCACCAAGACTACGCTGGGCAACCGTGACGGACGAGCCCACTCAGCGCCTGCGGCTGGACCTCGCCTACGACGGCACGAAGTTCGCCGGATGGGCGCGGCAGCCGACCCTGCGGACCGTGCAGGGCGTGCTCGAGGAGGCGCTGGCAACGGTCTTCCAGCGGGATGGCGAGCCCCCGCTGCTCACGGTCGCCGGTCGAACGGATGCCGGAGTTCACGCCACCGGACAGGTGGCCCACCTCGATCTCGGTCCGAGCCAGATCGAGCGCCTGTCGAAGCCCCACGGCGGTAGGCCAGCGCCCGAGCCTGCTGCGGCCCTCGCCAGACGGCTGAACGGGATTGCGGGCCTCTCCTCGGATGTCGTCGTGCGGTCGGCATCCTTCGCCGCGCCAGGATTCGACGCGCGCTTCTCGCCCATCTGGCGCCGCTACGAGTACCGCATCGCGGATGCCGCGGCCGAGCGCAATCCGCTTCATCGGCTCTTCACGACCTGGTACCCGTCGGAGCTCGACGTCGACGCGATGAACACCGCGGCCCGGGAACTCCTCGGCCTCCACGACTGGGCGGCCTACTGCCGTCCGCGCGAGGGAGCGACAACAATCCGCGAACTTCAGGACTTCCGCTGGTCGCGGGGTCCCGACGGTGTCATAACCGCGTATCTCCAGGCTGACGCGTTCTGTCACAGCATGGTCCGCGCGCTGGTGGGGGCCGGTGTCGCGATCGGTGAGGGGAGGCTCCCCGATGGAAGGATGCTCGGCATCCGCGAGGAGGCCGAGCGCACGAGCGAGTTCAAGGTGATGCCAGCACAGGGACTCACCCTCGTGGAGGTCGGCTACCCGCCCGACGAGGAGCTGGAGGCACGGGCATCCCAGACCCGCGCTCGCCGGGACGACGATCAGGTTGACCGGTCACCCCGCTTAACCTAAGCTTGACCCTTGGTGTCTTGCGGCTCTGCCGCTCGCGCCCGATCATGAGCCCTCCACCGGGGCGTTCCTCACTCATCGAGTCGGAACTCCCCACCGGAGCGGGATTCACGAACACCTCACTCGATCAACGGAAAGCAGCACTACTGTGACGCGTACCTATTCACCCAAGCCCGAAGACGCACAGCGGGAGTGGGTCATCATCGACGCGACCGACATCGTTCTCGGTCGCCTCGCCAGCCACGCTGCCACGCTCCTGCGCGGCAAGCACAAGCCGACCTTTGCTCCGCACATGGACATGGGCGACTTCGTCATCATCATCAACGCCGAGAAGGTTGCCCTCACCGGCTCCAAGCTGGCGCAGAAGAAGGCGTACCGTCACTCGGGTTACCCGGGCGGCCTCACCGCCACCACGTACTCCGAGCTCCTCGAGAAGCACCCCACGCGCGCCGTTGAGAAGGCCATCCGTGGAATGCTCCCCAAGAACTCGATCGGCCGGGCCCAGCTGACCAAGCTGAAGGTCTACGCGGGTGCTGAGCACCCCCACGCTGCACAGCAGCCGAAGCCGTACACCCTCACCCAGGTCGCTCAGTAGCGCCAGCGAAACCCAAAGGACTTATTACAGTGGCCAGCATTCAGGATTCCATCTCCGAGAACTCAGCTGAGATCGTCGGCGACAGCTTCACGACCGAGACCCCAGCCTCTGAGGCACCCAAGGCGCCGCGCGCAGTGCTCAACGTGCCCGGCGCAGCCGTCGGTCGTCGCAAGGAGGCGATCGCGCGCGTGCGCATCGTCCCCGGTACCGGCAAGGCGACCGTCAACGGTCGCGAGCTCGCCGAGTACTTCCCCAACAAGCTGCACCAGCAGCTCATCAACGACCCGTTCAAGGTCCTCGACCTGCTCGGTGCGTACGACGTGACCGCGCGCATCACCGGTGGTGGCCCCTCGGGCCAGGCCGGCGCACTGCGTCTCGCGATCGCCCGCTCGCTCAACGAGATCGACCGCGACAACAACCGTGCACCGCTCAAGAAGGCGGGCTTCCTCACTCGTGACGCACGCGTCATCGAGCGCAAGAAGGCCGGTCTCAAGAAGGCCCGCAAGGCGTCGCAGTTCTCGAAGCGCTAAAGCTTCGCGGGCAATAATGCCTCGTCTTTTCGGTACGGACGGGGTTCGCGGTCTCGCGAACTCCGACCTGACGGTCGAGCTTGCCCTGGGCCTTGCCCAGGCGGCTGCCGTCGTGCTCGGCAAGGGGCGGGTGGCCGATGGCCGCCGCGCCTCCGGCCGACGCCCGATCGCCGTCATCGCCAGGGACCCACGGGTCTCCGGAGAATTCCTCGCGGCCGCCGTGGCCGCAGGGCTCGCGAGTTCCGGCGTTGACGTGTACGACGCCGGCGTTGTGCCGACCCCGGCTGCGGCGTTCCTGGTGGGCGACTTCAAGGCCGACCTCGGCGTGATGATCTCGGCATCCCACAACGCGGCGCCCGACAACGGCATCAAGTTCTTCGCGACCGGCGGCACCAAGCTGCCCGACGAGGTCGAGGATCGCATCGAGGCTGCGCTCGCGGCCCCGAAGCTCGCACCGACCGGTGCCGATGTCGGTCGCATCCGACGGTTCTCGGATGCCGAGGACCGCTACATCGTGCATCTGCTCTCGACTCTTCCGCACCGTCTCGATGGCCTCCACGTCGTGATCGACTGCGCCCACGGAGCTGCGGCGGGCGTGTCCCCACAGGTGTTCACGGATGCGGGCGCTCGCGTGACCGTGATCGGTGCAGACCCCGACGGCATCAACATCAATGACGGCGTCGGATCGACCTACCTCGAGCCGCTGCAGGCAGCAGTGGTGGCCCACGGTGCCGACCTCGGCATCGCCCACGATGGCGATGCAGACCGTTGCCTCGCCGTCGACGCCGAGGGCAACGTCGTCGACGGTGACCAGATCATGGCGATCCTCGCCCTGTCGATGGCCGAGCGCGGGGTGCTCACCGATCGCACCCTCGTGGCCACGGTCATGAGCAACCTGGGCTTGCGGCGCGCGATGGCCGAGCACGACATCACGATGCTCGAGACGGCCGTCGGTGACCGGTATGTGCTCGAGGCCCTTGCTGAGCACGGGCTCAGCCTCGGTGGCGAGCAGTCCGGTCACGTCATCATGACGAAGTACGCCACCACGGGCGACGGCATCCTCACGGGGCTGCACCTGGCGGCCGAGCTGGCTCGCACGGGAAAGACGTTGCGGGAGCTGGCATCCGCGATGACCGTCTACCCGCAGGTGCTCATCAACGTGCGCGGTGTCGACCACCGCGCCCTCGGGTCCGACGAGGTGATCGCCGCGGCCGTGCAGGTCGCGACGGAGCGTCTGGGCGACTCCGGTCGAGTGCTGTTGCGGCCGTCGGGCACGGAGCCCATGGTGCGCGTCATGGTCGAGGCATCCGATCAGTCCATCGCGGACGAGGTGGCTGGCGAGCTCGCCGAGATCGTGCGAGAGCGCCTCGCGCTGTAGGTCTCACGCCAACCCTCCCCTAGCGCGTGGCGCTGGCCGCCCCACTAACGCCGAGTGTTCCGATATGGCTGCCAAAACAGCCGAAATGGGAGCCATATCGGAACACTCGGCGAGAGTGGGGCGCGCGACAGGAACTACTTGCGCAGGAGCACGCTGTGCACCGCGTGGTTGCTGCCCTTGCGCAGCACGAGTGAGGCCCTCGGGCGGGTCGGCAGGATGTTCTCCACGAGGTTCGGCTCGTTGATGGATGCCCAGATCTGGGCAGCACGGGCGCGTGCTTCTTCCTCGGTCAGCGACGCGAACCGGTGGAAGAACGACAGGGGGTTGGAGAACGCGCCCCGCTGCAGGGAGAGGAAGCGTTCCTCGTACCACTTCTCTATGTCGCTCGTGCGGGCATCCACGTAGATGCTGAAGTCGAACAGGTCGCTCACGGCGAGGTGGCGCCCGGGTGCGGCGGGCTGGAGCACGTTGAGGCCCTCGACGATGAGCACGTCGGGGGAGTTCACGGTGACCTCGGCGTCCGGGACGATGTCGTACGCGAGGTGGGAGTAGAAGGGCGCCTTGACGTCGCTTTCGCCGGCCTTCACGCGACTGACGAAGCGCAAGAGTGCCCGCCGGTCGTAGGACTCCGGGAAGCCCTTGCGCTCCATGAGTCCACGGCGCTCCAGCTCGGCATTGGGGTAGAGGAAGCCGTCGGTAGTGACGAGTTCGACTCGGGGAGTGCCCTCCCATCGCGCAAGGAGCTCGCGGAGAAGCCTCGCGACCGTCGACTTGCCCACCGCAACCGAGCCGGCGATGCCGATGACGAACGGTGTGCGCCGCGAGGAGGCACCGAGGAACGTCGTCGTCACGTCGTGCAGCTGCTGCGCGCCCTCCGCATAGAGATTGAGTAGCCGCGACAGCGGGAGGTAGACCTCCTCCACCTCGACGAGGTCGAGCTGGTCGCCCAGGCCACGGAGTTCGACGATCTCCGTCTGGGTGAGCGTGGTCTGCATGCGGGGCGCGAGCGCCGACCATTCCGCGCGGTCGATCTCGAGGAAGGGGGAGAGGTGGCCGCTGGGTGCGGAGGGCTCAGACATCGGCCCAATCCTAGTGACAGGCCTCCACGCAGGGTTCTTCGCCGTGCGAGAACTACAATCGACCCCATGTGTGGAATCGTGGGCTACGTCGGTGACAACAAGAGTCTCGAGGTGCTCCTCGGGGGCCTCAAGCGCCTCGAGTACCGGGGGTACGACTCCGCCGGTGTCGCCGTGCTCGACGAGTCGGGCCAGATCGGCACCCGCAAGCGCGCCGGCAAGCTCCAGGTGCTCGTCGACGACCTCGAGATGCGACCGCTCGGTAACGGCAGCACAGGCATCGGGCACACTCGCTGGGCAACCCACGGCGGCCCCACCGACAGGAACGCGCATCCGCACCTCTCGGCTGACGGCAAGCTCGCCCTCATCCACAACGGCATCATCGAGAACTTCGCCACGCTGAAGCAGGGCCTACTCGAGACCGGCGCCACCTTCACGAGCGAGACCGACACCGAGGTTGCAGCCCTTCTTGTCGGGCGTGCCTACGAGGAGACGGGCGACCTCACGGAGGCGCTGCGTTCGGTCGTCGCGCACCTCGACGGTGCGTTCACCCTGCTCGTCATGCACGAGGACCAGCCTGGCGTTGTCGTCGGCGCTCGCCGCAACTCCCCGCTCGTCATCGGTCTCGGTGACGGCGAGAACTTCCTCGGGTCGGATGTCGCGGCCTTCGTCGAGTTCACGCGTCGGGCCGTGGCCATCGGCCAGGACCAGATCGTGACTATCCGCCCGGATTCCGTGGTCGTCACCGACTTCGACGGCAACACGGTCGAGACCGACGAGTTCGAGATCAAGTGGGATGCCTCGGCCAGCGAGAAGGGCGGCTGGTCGAGCTTCATGGCCAAGGAGATCAGCGAGGAGCCCGAGGCTGTCGCCAACACGATCCTCGGCCGCACCCACGACGGCCTCGTCAACCTCGAGGAGCTCGCGCCGATCGGTGACGAGGCGCTGGGGGACATCGACCGCATCGTGATCATCGCCTGCGGCACGGCCGCCTACGCCGGGATGCTCGGCAAGTACGCGATCGAGCAGTGGTCGCGCATCCCCGTCGACGTCGAGCTGTCGCACGAGTTCCGCTACCGCGACCCGATCCTCACCGAGCGCACGCTCGTGATCTCGATCAGCCAGTCGGGCGAGACCATGGACACGCTCATGGCGGTCAAGTACGTGCACGACAAGTCGAAGGCCCACCTGCTCTCAGTGTGCAACACCCAGGGCGCGACCATCCCGCGCGAATCTCACGCGGTCGTCTACACGCACGCCGGTCCCGAGGTCGCGGTCGCCTCGACCAAGGCGTTCGTCGCCCAGGTCACCGCGCTTTACCTCATCGGCCTGCACCTCGCGAAGGTGCGCGGCACCCTCTCCGACGAGGCCATCCGGGAGAACGTCGCCGAGCTCCAGTCCGTGCCCGAGAAGCTCGCCGAGGTCATCGAGGTCGCCCAGTCGCAGGTCGGTCAGCTCGCCCACTGGATGACGGACACGCAGTCCGTGCTCTTCCTCGGTCGTCACGTCGGTTACCCCATCGCGATGGAGGGCGCACTCAAGCTCAAGGAGCTCGCCTACATCCACGCCGAGGGCTTCGCCGCCGGCGAGCTCAAGCACGGTCCGATCGCCCTGATCGAGCCGGGCCAGGTGGTGTTCGTGATCGTTCCGTCTCCGCGTGACCCGCTGTCGTTGCATCCGAAGGTCGTCTCCAACATCCAGGAGATCCGTGCTCGCGGTGCCCGCGTGATCGCCATCGCCGAGAAGGGGGATGCCGCGGTGCTCCCCTTCGCCGACGAGGTCATCCCGATTCCCCTCGCCGGTAGCCTCTTCGAGCCCCTGCTCGCGGTGGTGCCCCTGCACATCTTCGGCATGGAGCTCGCGGACGCGAAGGGTCTCGACGTGGACCAGCCCCGCAACCTCGCGAAGTCCGTCACCGTGGAGTAACTCGTGATCGTGGGTATCGGCGTTGATGTCGTGGACCTCGCCCGCTTCGAGCGGGCACTCGTCCGCACCCCGACCCTTATCGACCGCTTGTTCGCCCCCAGCGAACAACTGAAAGACGGTCAGCCCATGCCACTGCGCTCGCTCGCTGGGCGCTTCGCCGCCAAGGAGGCGCTCATCAAGGCCCTTGGCGACTCCACGGGCGTGCAGTGGCACGACATGCGCGTCGTCAACGACCCGCTCGGCAACCCCGAGTTCCAGCTGCAGGACTCGACCCGTGCGATCGCCGACGCCCGTGGCATCAGGGCGATCCACCTCTCCATGAGCCACGACGCCGGCATCGCGATCGCGTACGTGGTGGCCGAGTCATGAGTCGGCTCGCGACGATCGACCTCGGCGCGATCTCCCGCAACGTCGAGACCCTGCGCGCGGCAAGCGGTCGCATAACCTCGATGGCGGTCGTCAAGGCTGACGGCTACGGTCACGGCGCGGTTCCGTCAGCGCGAGCGGCTCTCGAGGGTGGCGCCGACTGGCTCGGTGTCGCCACCATCGAGGAGGCTCTCGAGCTGCGCGAGGCGGGCATCGAAGCGCCCATCCTCGCCTGGCTCCACGAGACGGATGCCACGTTCCCCCTCGCTGTCCTCCGTGACATCGACCTCGGCGTCAGCTCACTCGTCCAGCTCGAGGCCATCGCATCGCTCACGCCCGCCGTGGGTATCCATCTGAAGGTCGACACGGGACTCGGGCGCAGCGGAGCCACTCCGGAGGACTGGCCGGCGCTCGTCGCCGCGGCGGCAGCGCACGAGCGCGCTGGAAGGGTGCGCGTGCGCGGAGTGTGGAGCCATCTCTCCAACGCTGGCGAGGAGGCCGACCTCGAGCAGGTTGCACGTTTCGCGGCTGCTCTCGACGTGGTGGCTGCCTCGGGTGTGGAACCGGAGCTTGTGCACCTGGCCGCGACCGCGGCATCCCTTCGCCTGCCGGAGGCGCGCTTCACGATGGTGCGCTTCGGAATCGGATGCTACGGCCTCTCGCCCTTCGGCGACGCGACGTCGCACGATCTCGGCCTGACCCCTGCGATGACGCTCTCGACCACGGTCGCCTCCACGAAGCGCGTGCCGCCGGGCCAGGGTGTGTCCTACGGCTTCCGGTACCGGACGGCGGGCGAGACGACGCTCGCGCTCGTGCCCCTCGGCTACGCCGATGGTGTGCCGCGCAGCGCGTCGGGGCGCGGACCCGTTTCGATCAACGGCGTCACCTACCGGGTCGCGGGCACCATCGCGATGGACCAGTTCGTGATCGACGTGGGTGATGACGCCGTCGCCACGGGTGATCGCGTCACCCTCTTCGGCGACCCCGCGACGGGCGTGCCGAGCGCCGACGAGTGGGCGCTCGCTGCCGGAACCATCAACTACGAGATCGTCACGCGGATCGGGCAACGCGTGCGCAGGGAGTACGTGTGACCGACGTGCTCACCATCTCCACCCCCGAGGCGATGGCTGCGCTCGGTGCGGCGATCGCAGAGCGCGTGGCCGCCGGCGATCTCATCATGCTCAACGGCGAGCTCGGGGCGGGAAAGACGACGCTCACCCGCGGGCTCGGTGAGGCGCTGGGAGTGCGCGGTGCCGTCACGAGCCCCACGTTCGTTCTTGCGAGGACACACCCGCGCGAGAACGCCGCGCCGCTCGTGCATGTCGACGCCTACCGCCTGCGCAGCGCCGTGGAGCTCGACGACCTCGATCTCGACTTCGCCGGGTCCATCGTTGTGGTCGAGTGGGGCGACGGGCTCCTCGACGGCATCACCGATTCGTGGCTGCGTGTCGACATCGAGCGTCCGCACGGCGGCGACGATGCTGATGAGGTCGAGCCACGCACGGTTAGCATCACGGGCGTGGGCCCGCGATGGGAGGGGGTGAGCTGGGATGCTCCTGGCCATTGATACCTCGGCGGGAACCTCCGTCGCGGTCGTCGACCGTGATCTCGGCATTCTCGCCGAGCGCTCGAGCGCGGACCCGCGCGGTCACGCCGAGCTCGTGGGTTCGCTGCTCCGCGAGTGCCTCGACGAGTCGGGGATCGCCGTAACCGCCCTGTCCGGTGTCGTCGCGGGCATGGGTCCTGGGCCCTTCACCGGCCTGCGTGTGGGCATCGCCGCGGCCCGCGCCTTCGCCTTCGGCGCGGGCAAGCCGCTCGTGCCCGTGCCCAGCCACGACGCGATCGCCTTCGGTCACGACGAGCCGATTGTGGTCACGACCGACGCCCGCCGTCGCGAGGTCTTCTACTCCGTCTACGACGGAACGGATGCCGCGGGCCTCCCGATCCGCACGGCTGGTCCCGCCCTCGCCAAGGTCGAGGGCTTCACGGCACCGGCCGGGCACACCCTCATCGCGGCGAGCGAGGTGAGCGCGGCATCCCTCGGCCTGCTGGCGGAGGCCTGGTACGTCGCGGGTCGCGCCTTCCCGCCGGACGAGCCGCTCTACCTGCGCTCGCCCGACGTCACGATCTCCACCGGCCCGAAGCGGGTGACGGGATGACCTGGCAGCTGCGCCGCGCCACCGCGGATGACGTTGACGCACTCATGGCGATCGAGCACGACCTCTTCGGAACGGATGCCTGGTCCCGCGAGTCCATGGTGGCCGAGGTCTCCGACCGCCACGGGTACTACCTCGTTGCCTTCCCCGTGGGAGAACCCGGGCGCATCGACGCGTACGCGGGGCTCCGGGCGCCCCTGCGTGAGCCGCAGGCGGATATCCAGACCATCGCGGTGGTGCCAGCCGCCCGCCGTCACGGTCTCGGGCGCACCCTCATGCTGAGTCTCATCGACGAGGCGCGCCAGCGCGGAGCGCGCGAGATCTTCCTCGAGGTGCGCGCCGACAACCCCGGAGCGCAGGCGCTGTACGAATCCCTCGGCTTCGAGGGCATCGCAGTGCGCCCCCGGTACTACCAGCCCGATGATGTGGATGCGATCGTCATGCGACTGACCATCCCCGAGCCCGAGGTGAGCCTCGCATGAGCAAACTTGTCCTCGGCATCGAGACGAGCTGCGATGAGACGGGTGTGGGCATCGTCCGCGGCACCGACCTCCTCGCGAACGTGATCGCCTCCTCCATGGACGAGCAGGCGAGGTACGGGGGAGTGGTGCCGGAGGTGGCCGCGCGTGCCCACCTCGAGGCGATGGTCCCCACTCTTCGACAGGCCTTGGATGACGCGGGTGTCGAGCTCGAGGACCTCGATGCGATCGCGGTCACGAGCGGTCCCGGCCTCGCCGGAGCGCTCATGGTCGGAGTGGGCGCGGCGAAGGCGCTCGCCGTCTCACTCGACAAACCCCTCTACGCCGTCAATCACCTTGTCGGTCACGTGGGTGCCGACCTGCTCTCGGGCCCCGACGCTCTCGAGTACCCAACGGTCGCGCTTCTCGTGTCCGGCGGTCACACGTCACTCTTGCTCGTTCGCGATCTCCTCGACGATGTCGAGCTGCTCGGCGAGACGATCGACGACGCGGCCGGTGAGGCCTTCGACAAGGTCGCGCGGTTGCTCGGCCTTCCCTACCCTGGCGGCCCGGAGATCGACCGTGCGGCCGTGGGCGGCGACCCGACGGCGATCCGCTTCCCACGCGGACTCAGCCTGCCCAAGGACATGGAGAAGCACCGTTACGACTTCTCGTTTTCCGGACTCAAGACCGCTGTTGCCCGCTGGGTGGAACGCGAACAGGATGCCGGGGCCGACGTGCCGATCGCCGATGTCGCCGCGAGCTTCCGAGAGGCCGTCGTCGACGTGCTGCTCACGAAGGCGCTCGCCGCCTGCGCCGACCTCGGGGTGCCTCGCCTCCTCCTTGGCGGAGGGGTTGTGGCGAATGCCCGGCTGCGCCAAGTCGCACAGGAGAGATGTGCTGCCGCGGGAGTCGAGCTACGCATACCGCCGCTCGACCTCTGCACCGACAACGGCGCGATGATCGCGACGATCGGGGCGCAGCTCGTGATGGCTGGGCGGGCGCCATCCGGACTCGATTTCGGGGCCGACTCCACCCTCCCCGTGACTGTCGTCCAGGCCTGATCGGGTTCCTGGTGAAGCAGTAACACGCGGAGACGCGTGTTGACAGTGCGCAAGGCGGACTGCCACGATGGGGCCGCCGTTACGGATCATCTCAAAAGGAGCATCATCATGTCAGAACCCACGCCCCCGGCCTACACGCCGGCACCTGCAGCCCCGGCAGCGAAGTGGAACGTTCTCTCGATCGTCTCGCTCGTCACCTCTGTTCTCTGGATCAGCATCGTCGGCGTCATCACGGGTCACATTGCCCTCAACCAGATCAAGAAGACCGGTGAGCAGGGCAGGGTCCTCGCCATCATCGGCCTCGTGGTCGGATACCTGGGCGTCCTCGGCTGGATCATCGCGTGGATCTTCTGGGGCATCCTGATCTTCGCCGCCGCGAACTCCGGCTACTCCAGCTACTGAGCCCTACCAGAAAGGGGTCGCGCCTCGGCGCGGCCCCTTTCTGCGTTGTAGGGTCGGATCATGGCTGACTCCGACGACACGGTTCCCCCCATTCCCACGCCTCCCGCAGATCTGAACGACTCGCCCGTCGTTCCTCCGGTGGAGACGCCGCCCGCCGCGCCCGTGGGAGCGGCTCCTCCCGTCGAGCCCGCACCTGCCGCGCCCGCTCCTGCCGCGCCCGCCTATGGCGCTCCCGCGGCGGCGGTGCCACCGCCCGTCCAGCCCGGCTACGCAGCCCAACCCGGCTACCCTGCCCAGCCTGGCTACCCTGCCCAGCCCGGCTACGCAGCTCAGCCCGGCTACCCCGCCCAGGCGTATTCCGCCCAGCCGGCTGGTCCGGCCCAGGGGCTCTCGATCACCTCGATGGTGCTCGGCATCGTTGGCATCCTCTTCTTCGGCTGGGGTCTTCTCATCTCGGTGGCGGCCGTCATCACGGGTCACCTCGGCCAGCGCCGCCAGCCCTACGCGAAGGGGTTCTGGCTCACGGGTCTCATCACCGGCTATGTGGGAATCGGCATCGCGGTTCTGACGCTCCTGTTCTGGGTCGCGTTCTGGGTGATCGCCGCCTCGAGCTCGAGCTACAACTACTGAGGTTCGTGACTCACGCGCTCGGCGAGGATCGCACGACGTCCTGACCCCACACGGGTGAGGAACAGCGTCGCCGACCCGTCACCCTTCGGGGCGAGCGCGGTGCGGAACGCGGCGGGATCGATGTCGACCCCGCGCTTCTTGATCTCGAGTGTTCCGATGCCCCGGGACGCGATCTCCCGCTTGAGTGCACGCTGGTCCAGGGGAAACTCCGCCACGACGCGGAAGGCTGACGCGAATGGCGTCTCGATGGCGGTGTCGGCCGTGATGTACGCGATCGTGGGGGCGAGCATCCGGCCGTCCAGGCTGCGCGCGAGGTCGCCGATCAGGCGCGCGCGGATGACGGCACCGTCCGGTTCGTAGAGGTACTCGCCGAGAGCGCCGACGCCCTCGTCGGGGCTGTCGGCCTCAGCTGTCAGCTCTGCGGCGCCGTGACTGCCGATCACGAGAGCAGACCGACGGATGCCCGGCCGCGCGAGCACGCCGAACCAGAGCCCCAACTCCACAACGTCGCGATCCACCGACACCCACTGGGCCTCAGCATCGTCGGGGATCAGCTCGCGGTCGATGCCGGGACCGAGCTTCACCCCTGTCGGGTACCGCGCGGCGACATCGAAGGCGAAGTCGAGGGACGGGGACCAGTCGGCGGGGTCGGTGAGGCGCCGGGAGCCGTCGCGGCGGGCCGGGTCGAGGTAGACGCCGCCGATGCCCGCGAGGTCGGCGTCCTCCGCATTCGCCTGCTCGACCCTGGCGTTGGACCACGGGGCGAGGTTGTACGCGGCGACCGCGGCCGTGACCTCGTCGCGTTCGACCGCCGTGACCTCGAGGTCGAGGGATGCCAGGGCCATCGCGTCCGCGCCGATGCCGCATCCCAGGTCGGCCACCCACGTAATGCCCGCGCGCTGGAACCGCCCGGCGTGTTGCGCGGCCACCGAGAGCCGCGTTGCCTGCTCGAGGCCGGCCTCGGTGAAGAGCATGCGGTCGGCGAAGGGCCCGAACTTGGCGCGCGCACGGGACCGCAGGCGGGACTGGCCGAGCACTGCGGCGACGAGGCCGGGTGCATGTCCGGCCTTCCGCAGGGCGGACACGGTGCGCACAACGTCCGCAGTGGTGTCCCAGGGTGGCAGCTCGTCCAGCAGGCGGAGTCCGTCGAGCGAAAGGATCTCGCGCAGCTCCGATGCATCCATCCCTCGACGCTACAGCGCCGTCGGCATCGGTGTGGGCTGAAACGTTGGCACTCACGTTGAACGAGTGCCAACGAACCTCTATAGTGGTTCTGGCACTCTCGCAGTGAGTGTGCCAGCCAGAGTTTCTCAGAAGCCAGAGTTTTTCAGAAAGAGGTACGCCGTGTCGGTGTCCATCAAGCCGCTCGAAGATCGCATCGTCATCCAGCAGGTCGAGGCAGAGCAGACCACGGCCTCGGGCCTGGTCATCCCTGACACTGCCAAGGAGAAGCCCCAGGAGGGCGAGGTCGTCGCCGTGGGCCCCGGCCGCATCGATGACAACGGAAACCGCGTTCCCCTCGACATCGCCGTGGGCGACAAGGTCATCTACTCCAAGTACGGTGGCACCGAGGTGAAGTACGACGGCCAGGACTACCTGGTGCTGTCGGCTCGCGACGTTCTCGCGGTCGTTGTCCGCTAGCACTCGTTAGCGCAGAATTTCGGCAACATCCTGCCGAAGAGGGCCCGGGGTTCGCCCCGGGCCCTTGTGCGTTCCGCCGCACGCCTAGGCTGAGGCAGTGACATCAGCTCCCCCCACCCCAGACCGGGTCACCGGCTCCGGTCTCGCCTACGCGGTCTCGGCCTACCTCCTCTGGGGCATCCTCCCCCTCGCCTTCGTCTTGCTCATCAGCTCGGGGCCCGTCGAGATCGTGGCGTGGCGGATCGTGTTCTCGCTCGTCTTCTGCGCGCTGCTGCTGACCGTCACTCGCGGCTGGGGTCGCTTCGCCGCACTGGCGCGCGACCGGCGCACCACCGGCGCCCTCGCGCTCGCCGCCGTGTTCATCCTGGTCAACTGGTCGGTCTTCATCTGGGCGACCGTCAACGGGCACGTTGTCGAGGCATCTCTCGGTTACTTCACCAATCCGATCGTCACCGTGCTGCTCGGCGTCCTCGTGCTGCGCGAGAAGCTGCGCCCACTCCAGTGGGTCGCCGTCGGCGTGAGCGCGATCGCCGTACTCGTTCTCGCGATCGGGTACGGCTCCTTCCCATGGATCGCCCTGAGCCTCGCGTTCAGCTTCGGGCTCTACGGGCTCGTCAAGAAACACGTCGGGCCCAAGGCGGATGCCATCGGCGGCCTGACCATGGAGACGCTCGTGCTCGCGCCCCTGGCCCTCGTCGCGCTCGTGGTCATGCAGGTGACCACGGGGCTCACGATCGGCACGATCTCGCCCCTGCATACGGTCGTGATGCTGAGCGTCGGCGTGCTGACCGCGATCCCACTACTGCTGTTCGCGGCAGCTGCTCGTCGGCTTCCCCTCGTGTACCTCGGCCTCGTGCAGTACCTGGCCCCGATCCTCCAGCTCATCATCGGCGTCTGGCTGCTGCACGAGGCCATGCCCCCGGAGCGCTGGCTGGGATTCGGCATCGTGTGGATCGCTCTCGCGATCCTCACCGTGGACATGTTCACCCGGGGGCGTTCGAGCAAGGTGGAGGCAGCTCCCGAGCTCACCTGAGCCGGCCCCACCTGTGCTCGCCGGACCCCGACACCCTGCCCCGGTAGGGTGTAGGGCAGGGTTTCGGCGTCGCACTCGCCGTGGCCCGGAAAGTGAGCTGAAGGTGAAGCCGATTCGCGTGCGAATGACCTTTGTCGTGTCCGCCGTTGCCCTGACGTTGCTTGTCGCGGGCTGCGCCCCCACGCCGGAGGAGAAGCCCACACAGCCCGTGCGTGGGCCCCTCGAGCTCTCCATCGGAGCGCTCGTTCCCGACACCGGCTCGATCGACTACGCGGGCCCGGCCTCGCGCGCAGCGGTACAACTCGCCGTCGACGACATCAACTCGGCGGGCTTCCCCATCACGGTCAGTGCCGAGTTCCGGGATGCCGGCGACGTCTCCAACAACATCGGCCAGACCTCCACGACAGAGCTCCTCGACCTGGGCGTCGACGCTCTCGTGGGGCCGATCTCCAACGGGGTCTCCCGCACGATCATCGCCAGCGTCATCGCGGCCGGTGTGCCGCTGGTCTCGCCGGGCAACGACGCCACCGATTTCAGCGCCTTCGACGACGAGGGCTTCTACTGGCGCACCTCCGCGCCGTGCACGCTGCAGAGCGCGGCCCTCGCGCAGCAGATCGCCGACAGCGGCGCGAAGACCGCAGGTGTGGTCGCCACGGAGGGCGGCTGCGCAGAGCCGCTCGTCTCGGCCATTACGACCGATCTGCAGCGCCTCGATGTCAAGGTGACGTCGAGCACCGTTCTCGGAGAGGGAGCAAGCATCGACGCCGGCTCCCTCGGCCTCACGCCGGACACGCAGGATGCCGTCGCCGTCGTCTCGCGTGACCTCCCGCAGGCCGTGACCACGCTGGAGGGTGCTGGCTTCGCCTCCAACGAACTGTTCTTCGCGCTGCCCACCCCGCGCGACTACTCCGCCGACCTGCCGGAGGGCGCGTTGCTCGGCACCACCGTCACGCGCGCTGGAGTGAACCCCTACGCCATCGACGGCTTTGCCGACAGGATCCGCACCATCGATGCGGGAGTCACCGATCTGACGTATGCCGTGGAGACCTACGACGCGGTGGTACTGCTGGCCCTGGCATCCTTCGAGGCCAACAGCACGGCGGGTCGGGACATCGCGGGTGCCATTCAGGATGTCTCGGGCGGAGCTGAGGGCGCGGTGCCGTGTGCCACGTTCTCAGCCTGCGCCGCCTCGATCGCCGAGACGGGTGTCGCCGACTACGACGGACTCAGCGGCAGTATCGCGTTCGCCGACAACGGCGACCCGACCGGCGCTGTTGTCGGAATCTACGTGGGAAAGCGCGACAACACGTTCGAGCGGCTCAACTGATCCGGCCCCCATCGTGGTGAGGCGTTGGGAACGCGCCCAACGCCACTTCCGTGCGTTTCCGGGTAACGGAATGTAACGATTCGGGTGCGTTACAGGGTCGTAACACCCTTGTATTGTGCCAGCCCCATTCCATGCATACGGTTGCAGGACATGCATGGCATCGCCATGCGCATCGTCCTATCACCAAGGAGCATCATGGGTGTATTTTCCACAGCCTCCGGCTCGCGCAAGACGCGCGTCGTCGTTGGCGGCGTCGCACTGCTCGGCGCGACCGCGCTTGTCCTGAGCGGCTGCGCGCCGACCGAGGAGGGCGGGGCCCCCGCTGGCGACCTGACGTTCAAGGTCGGCACGGCACTGCCCGTCACCGGTAACCTCGCATTCCTCGGCCCGCCCGAGATCGCGGGCACCGAGTACGCAGCAGCCGAGGTCAACGAGGCTGCCAAGGGCATCACGATCGAGCTCACCCAGGGTGACTCGGGTGACACCGACAACAAGGCCTACGAGACCGAGATCCCGCGTCTGCTCGGCGAGGGCGTCGGTGCCATCATCGGTGCCGCTTCGTCCGGTACGTCGCTGCAGTTCATCGACCAGGTCGTTGGCGCCAACGTCATCCAGTTCTCGCCGGCCAACACGTCGGCCGAGTTCACCACGTACGACGACAAGGGCCTGTACTTCCGTACCGCTCCCTCTGACGTTCTGCAGGGTGAGGTTCTCGGAAACCTGATCGCCGAGGACGGCAACGAGACGCTCGGCATGATCGTGCTGAACGACTCGTACGGCACCGGTCTTGCGTCGTTCACCAAGGAAGCCTTCGAGGCTGCCGGTGGCGAGGTCGTCTCCGAGGTCACCTACAACACGGGTGACACGAACTTCTCGGCCCAGATCAGCGAGGTCCTCGCGGCCAGCCCCGACGCGATCGCACTGATCACGTTCGAGGAAGTTGCGACGATGATCCCCGAGATCGTCTCGAGCTTCCCGGCCGACAAGCTGTACTTCGTTGATGGCAACCTGGCCAACTTCGGTGACCAGTTCCCGGCAGGCACCCTCGCGGGCGCCAAGGGAACCCTCCCGGGCCTGTCGATCGACACCCTGGGTGACTTCACTTCTGGCCTCAACGACTTCTGGGTCGGCGAGGGCAACGAAGAGCTCACCGAGTTCAGCTACGCGGCCGAGTCCTACGACGCGGTCATCCTCCTCGCTCTCGCATCGCTCGCAGCAGGCTCGACGGACCCCGTCGAGGTCGCCGCGAAGCTGCAGGAGGTCTCGGGTGGTTCGGGTGACGGCACGAAGTGCACCACGTTCGCAGAGTGCGCCGACATCATCAACGATGGTGGCGTCGCGGACTACGACGGCATCTCCGGCCCGATCACGTTCGACGAGGTCGGCGACCCGACTGAGGCGACCATCGGTATTTACCAGTACGGTGAGGACAACACCTACACCGCTGCTGACTAAGTAGCAGCACAGCGAAGGGCCGCGACCATCTGGTCGCGGCCCTTTCGCTTGCCCGGGAGCCATGCGGCGGCAGGCCTTGCCCGGCGCGCGGATGTTTGGTGACCACGCGCACGTCTGAACTAGCGCGACCGCCTCATTCCTCAGCGCGCGCAGCGTCGCTGAGCGACGTCCCGGCACTCTCCGTACAACGAGGAAGGCCGCCTCCCGGGGGAGACGGCCTTCTCAGGGTTGTTGCGCGTTACGCGCCGAGGGTACCGAGATACAGCCCGATGACCTTCGGGTCGTTGAGCAGCTCGCGGCCGGTTCCCGTGTAGGCGTCCGTTCCCTGGTCCAGGACGTAGCCGCGGTCGCAGATCTGCAGGCAGCGGCGGGCGTTCTGCTCGACCATGATCGTCGTGACGCCGGCCTTGTTGATCTCGGAGACCCGGAGGAATGCGTCATCCTGACGGGCAGGGGAGAGGCCGGCGGAGGGCTCGTCGAGGAGCAGCACCTGCGGGTCCATCATGAGCGCGCGCGACATGGCGACCATCTGGCGCTCACCGCCCGAGAGCGACCCGGCGCGCTGGCCAAGACGCTTGCCGAGTTCCGCGAAGATGCCGGTGACGAACTCGAGACGCTCCTGGTAGACCTTCGGGCGCTGGTACAGGCCCATCTGCAGGTTCTCGGCGATCGTGAGGCTCGGGAAGACGTTGTTGGTCTGCGGGACAAATCCCACGCCCTTGGCGACGAGCTTGTTGGCCTTGAGGCCCGTGATCTCGCTGCCTCGAAGCGTGATGCTGCCGCCGCGAACCTTGACCTGGCCGAAGATCGCCTTGAGGAGCGTCGACTTGCCGGCGCCGTTCGGGCCGATGATGCCGATGAGCTCGCCCTGCTCGGCGACGAGGTTCGTCCCGTTGAGGATGTTCACGCCCGGGAGATAACCCGCGTAGAGGTCGGTGACTCTCACCACCGGTTCCGTGGTGGTGCTCGAACCCGTGCTCACGGCAGATCCTGTCTTGTCGCTCACTTGTCTGCTCCACCCTTGTTGTCGTGATCGTGCGAGAGGGCCTCATCGAGTTCCTTGACCTCGGCGACCAGATCGACAGCCTCAGTGTTCAGCTCGCCCGCGTAGCGACCGGTGACCACACCGAGATCAACGTCCTGGTGCGATCCCAGGTACGCGTCGATGACGGCCTGGTTCTGCATCACGGAGTCCGGCGGGCCCTCGGCGACGACCTTGCCCTCTGCCATCACGACCACCCAGTCGGCGATGTGCCGGACCATGTGCATGTCGTGCTCGACGAAGAGCACCGTCATCCCCTGGTCCTTGAGGTCGAGGATGTGCTCGAGCAGGGACTGCGTGAGCGCCGGGTTGACACCTGCCATCGGCTCGTCGAGCATGACGAGGGTCGGGTCGCTCATGAGCGCCCGAGCCATTTCGAGGAGCTTGCGCTGGCCGCCGGAGAGGGATGCCGCGAAGTCGGCCTCCTTCGCGTCGAGCTTGAACTTCGCGAGGATGACACGGGCCTTGGCCTCGATGTCGGTGTCCTGCTTGCGCCAGAACGCCGGGAACAGCGAGCGGAAGAAGTTCTCGCCCTTCTGTCCGGTCGCGCCGAGCTTCATGTTCTCGAGGACAGTGAGCAGGCCGAGCGCCTTCGTCAGCTGGAAGGTGCGGACGAGGCCGCGGCGGGCGACCTTGAACGCGGGCACTCGCGCGAGCGAGTTGCCCTCGAACTCCCAGGTGCCCTCATCGGGCACGTCGAAGCCGGTCAGCAGGTTGAAGAGGGTCGTCTTGCCTGCACCATTCGGGCCGATGAGCGCGGTGATCGCGCCGCGCGGGATCTCGAGGTGCTGGACGTCGACGGCGGTGAGACCACCGAAGGTGCGCTTGACCCCGTCGGCGACGATGATCGGGTCGACCTTGGCAACGCCAGGCACGATCTCGCCCTTGTGGAGACCTGTCGTCTTCGGACGGGTCACTGGTGCGGTGGATTCACTTGACAAAGGTCAGCTCCTTCTTGTTGCCGAGGATGCCCTGCGGCCTGAAGATGACGAGAAGCATGAGGGCGACACCGATCAGGATGAACACCATCATCTGCGCCTGCTCGCCGGAGAGGAAGGGCAGGACCCCTGCGCCGGCGAGCGCGGGGAGCAGGTTCGAGAGGAAGGCCCGAACCACCCAGA
Source organism: Leifsonia sp. AK011 (assembly GCF_013410945.1). Lineage (NCBI taxonomy): Bacteria > Bacillati > Actinomycetota > Actinomycetes > Micrococcales > Microbacteriaceae > Leifsonia > Leifsonia sp. AK011. Next base: position 850,566 of record NZ_JACCCH010000001.1, read on the forward strand.
ACAGCACCGCGCCGAGGATCGGTCCGAAGATCGTCGCAGCACCGCCGAGGAGCAACGCGGTGTAGATGAAGAACGTCTGCGACGTCACGTAGACGTTCGGGTTGACGTTCGTGCCGAGCGCGATGACGATTCCACCGAGCGCCGTGACGACACCACCGATGACGAGCGCCTGCAGCTTGAACGAGAAGACGTTCTTGCCGAGTGCGCGCACCGCGTCCTCGTCCTCGCGGATGCCCTTGATGACGCGACCCCACGGGCTGCGCATGAGAGACCAGACGAAGAGCACGGAGACCGCGAGCAGCAGGACACCGATGATGATGACCCACCACTGGTCCCGCGAGTACATCCAGGGACCGAACCCGAACGGCCCGCCCTCGGGCAGGGGGTTTGCGGCGCGGAAGTCGGCCTGGAAGCCGGAGAGGCCGTCTGCGGAGCCCGTGACCGGCGTGAACGCCGTCGTCAGGAAGAGCAGTCGAACGACCTCGGCCGCGGCGATCGTGACGATGGCGAGGTAGTCACCGCGCAGGCGCAGGGTGGGGATACCGAGGATGAGGGCGAAGACGACGGAGGCGCCCAGCCCGATGATGACGGCGATCCACCACGGCATCCCGAAGGTCAGGATCGAGATCGCGAAGCCGTAGGCGCCGATGGCCATGAAGCCCGCGACACCCATATTGAGGAGGCCGGTGAAGCCGAAGTGCACTGCGAGGCCGAGTGCAGCGAGGGCGAAACCGATCGTGGTGGGGCTGAGGATCTGGTTCGCCGTGTTCGACAGGATCTGAAGAAAGTCCATGGTCTAAGCCTTCCTAACCTATGCGCTCTCGTCGACCAAGGATGCCCTGTGGCCGGAAGAGCAGGATGACGATGAGTACGACGAGCGCTCCGACGTACTTGAGGTCCGAGGGGATCCAGAGGCTCGACACCTCGACGAGCATTCCGACGATCAGGGATCCGATGAGGGCACCGAAGGCGGTGCCGAGTCCACCGAGTGTCACCGCAGCGAAGATCAGCAGCAGGATGCTCGTGCCCATGTCCCACTTGATGCCCGGGCGGAAGTACGCCCACAGAACACCGGCGAGACCGGCGAGCGCTGCGGCGACGATCCACACGACGCGGACGACGAAGTCCACGTCGATGCCGCTCGCCGCTGCGAGCGACGGGTTGTCGGACACGGCGCGCGTTGCCTTGCCGATCCTGGTGCGCTGCAGCCACCAGGCGAAGGCGAGGATCACGACGACAGAGGTCGCCATACTCACCATGTCGATGACGCTGAGCTTGATCGGGCCCCAGATCTGGATGTCTGGCGAGCTGGATCCGACGAGCTGTTCCGTGCCACCACCGATGAACAACTGGAAGACGTAGCGCAGGGCCAGCGAAAGGCCGATGCTCACGATCATGAGCTGGACGACGCCGAGGCCCCGCTTGCGTAGTGGTCTCCACAACCCGGCATCCATCGCATACCCGAAGAGTGCCGAGAGGATGACGGCTATCGGTATCGCGATGTAGATCGGTAGCCCGACGGTGGTGGAGAAGAGGAGAGCCATGAGGGCGCCGAAGGTGACCATCTCGCCATGCGCGAAGTTCGACAGGCCAGTCGTGCCGAAGACGAGCGAGAGACCGATGGCGGCGAGGGCCAGCATGAGACCGAAGTTGAGGCCGTTGACGACTCGCTCAATGAGCTGGTCGATCCACGTCGTTGTATTGCGCTCGCCCCGACCGATAAAGAAGTTGGTGGTGACCGAGCCGCTCGGGCCGATCTCGACCTCCCTCACGTTGGGGGTCGGGTCCTCACCCGTCTCGTCGACCACCGCGATGCCCTCGGGGAGCGTCGACTCGTCGAGTGTGACGGTGTAGGGGCCCTCGTTGGAGGGCACTCCGACTCGCCAGCGCCCCTCGGCATCCGTCGTCACCTCGACCTCGTGGCCGTTGCCCGCAATAGTGAGGAGCACATCCTCGAGCGGTTCACTGTTGAGCTTCACGTTGCCGCTGATGCGATAGTCGTACTTGTCGACGTCGACCTCATCGGCGCTCGCAGAACCGACGCCGAATGTCAGGGTCGCACCGAGTGCGGCGACGAACAGTATGAGTATCGCTTTCGTCGACCGTCGCTTGCGCACTGCTTCTGCCGTTTTCACAAAACCTCCAGCTTTGGCCGCAGCGTGCGAGGTGAACCGCACGTTAACTCGAACGACAATAGCTCCGATATGTGTCTCCCGTGTTTCGGGTCGGTGCGACGTCGGTTCTGGGCATCTTGCCCGGGAATGGCCCGGCTGGCAAGGGCGTTAGCATTAACCGACAAGACCGAGGATGTCGAGTAGAGGTGCCCAGGCACCCCGCTCGCGCGTTAGCAGCACTCACGAGGGGCACATGGACCAGCCTGATCCGTTCGGATTCATCGGACTCACCTACGACGATGTGATGCTGCTTCCCGGCCATACCGACGTCATTCCGAGCGAGGCTGACACGGGCTCCCGGCTCACCCGACGCATCTGGGTACAGTCCCCCCTGATCTCCTCGGCCATGGACACCGTCACCGAGGCGCGCATGGCCATCGCCATGGCGCGCAACGGCGGTCTCGGTGTGCTCCACCGCAACCTCTCTATAGAGGACCAGGCTGCGTATGTCGACAAGGTCAAGCGCAGCGAGTCCGGCATGATCACCAACCCGGTGACCACGACGGCGGATGCCACGGTCGCCGAGGTCGACGCACTGTGCGGCCAGTTCCGGGTCTCGGGTCTCCCCGTCGTCGAAGGGGACGGCACGCTCGTCGGCATCATCACCAACCGAGACATGCGCTTCGTCTCGCCCTTCGAGAAGAGCACGACCCTCGTACGCGACGTCATGACGAAGGCCCCGCTCATCACCGCCCCGGAGGGTATCGACCCCGATGGCGCGATCGCGATCTTCGCTCAGCACAAGATCGAGAAGCTCCCGCTCGTGGATGCTGCTGGCAAGCTGCGCGGCCTCATCACTGTTAAGGACTTCGACAAGTCGGAGCAGTACCCGAACGCCACCAAGGACGACGAGGGTCGCCTGCGCGTGGGTGCCGCGATCGGATTCTTCGGCGACGCCTGGGAGCGCGCCGGTGCGCTTCGGGACGCGGGCGTCGACGTGATCGTCGTCGACACGGCCAACGGTGACTCCGCGGGTGTGCTCGACATCATCAAGCGCATCAAGTCGGACAGCGCGTTCGCCTCGATCGACGTGATCGGCGGAAACGTGGCCACCCGCTCCGGCGCGCAGGCGATCGTCGATGCCGGCGCTGACGCGGTCAAGGTCGGCGTCGGTCCCGGTTCCATCTGCACGACGCGTGTTGTGGCCGGTGTCGGTGTGCCGCAGGTGACCGCGGTGTACGAGGCATCCCTCGCCGCGCGCGAAGCCGGCATCCCCGTGATCGCTGACGGCGGCTTGCAGTACTCGGGCGACATCGCCAAGGCGCTCGTTGCTGGAGCCGAGACGGTCATGCTCGGGTCGCTGCTCGCCGGAACCGACGAGAGCCCCGGCGACCTCATCTTCGTGAACGGCAAGCAGTTCAAGAGCTACCGCGGCATGGGTTCGCTCGGAGCACTCCAGACGCGGGGCAAGAAGACGTCGTACTCGCGCGACCGCTACTTCCAGGCGGACGTCCCGAGCGATGAGCAGCTCATCGCCGAGGGCATCGAGGGGCAGGTGCCCTATCGCGGGCCCGTGTCATCCGTCGTCTACCAGCTTCTCGGCGGCCTGCGCCAGTCGATGTTCTACACCGGCGCGCGCACCATCGAGGAACTGCGCAACAAGGGCAAGTTCGTTCGCATCACTGCGGCTGGCCTGAAGGAGTCCCACCCGCACGACATCCAGATGGTCGTCGAGGCGCCGAACTACCGCCGCTAGAGACTCCGGAGGGGGTCGACCCTAGGCTGGTGGGGATGAGAGTCCTGATCACCACCAACCACCTGCGTAACTTCGCGGGTTCTGAGATGGTGGCGCTCGAACTCATCGAGCACTTCCTCGCGCACGATTGGGTTGTGGATGTCTACACCCACGATCTCGGAGAGCCCATGCTCGGCGAGATCCAGAAGCTCCCATCGTGGGGACGGCTCACGCTGCATGTGGCCGACCTCGACGAGGAGTTCGCCGAGCCGTACGACCTGATCTGGGTGCAGCACAGCATCCTTCCACCGGGCCTGCTGAGACGACTGGAAGGCGGGGGAGTCACGGCGCCCATCGTCTTCCACCACCTCTCGAGCTTCATGGACGTCGAGCTGCCGAGACACGCTGCGCTCGAGAACCAGCTCTCGGCCGTGTCGATGGGCATGTCGCCCACGACGGTGGAGCGTCTGCTCGAGTTCGGTATCGTGCCCGAGAAGACCGTGGTCTTCGACAACCCGGCACCCGACGCCTTCGCCGACCACACGGGCGGCCCCGTGACCGGGCTCGCGAGGCTCCTGGTCGTGTCCAACCACGCGCCCGAGGAGGTGCGCGCTGCAACCTCCCTCCTCGAGGCGGCTGGCGTCGAGGTGTCGTACCTCGGTGTCGACGACCGACCTGTCCGCATCACGCCCGAGGTGCTCGAGGGCTTCGACGCGGTGCTGACGATAGGCAAGACGGTGCAGTACGCGCTCTCGATGGGTATCCCCGTCTACCTCTACGACCACTTCGGTGGTCCAGGATGGCTCACCGAGGCGACCATCGCTCCTGCAGCGCACGACAGCTTCAGTGGCCGCAGGGACCGCCGCCAGATCACCGCGAACGAGATCTCGGAGGAGGTGCTCGGCGGATTCGCCGGGGCACTCGCGTTCGCGACATCCCACCGCTCCGAGCACGCCGAGCGATGGCGTCTCTCCCGACGGATTGACGAGCTCCGCGCCGACGTCAGGCTCAGCAGCGCGCCGCGGGCCGAGGTGAGCCCTGCGGATGCCCGGCAGCTGTCATCCCTCATCGCCCTGCACCGCGACCTCTACCGGCTCATGGTGAAACTCCAGAGCGACATCGCGCACCTGCAGTCGGGACCGGAGCCCGGCTGATCGCGATTCAGCCCAGGCGGCCGAGTGCGCGCCGGACCTTGTACCAGGCGGCCGCCCAGGGCGACCGGCGGAACTCACCGGAGAACGGCGGGCGAAGCACGGTCATGTTCTCCATCGTGATGATGAGCTGCGTCGCGCGGCGTGGCCACGAGTAGCCGATGTACGAAGGGTCCGGGGTGTCGAAGACGTCGATGCGCCCGCGGCGACCACCGTTGATCGGGTGCAGCGGCACGACCTGCCCCGTCTCGGTCACGGCCTCCGTGCCGATGCACACGCATCCGAGGCCGTCGAGCGGGTCGAACCTGATCGCCTTCGTACGCGGGGGCACGTCGAACCGGAACTCGATCCCCTGCGAGCCGAGCAGTGGTCGCGCCTCGATCGGGATGGCGTTGCCCTGGTGGAAGCCCTTGCCGGTGTCCACGTAGAGATAGGCGCGGGATGGCGCGAAGCCGTACTGGTCGGCCCACCCGAGCTGCCGCGCCTGCAGGCGGAACTCGAACGCCGAGAAGCGGTCGCCGACACCGGACCCGAAGCGCTGGTTGCTGCGCCTGATCATGTGCGTCGAGTTGGCCATGAAGTTCGAGGCGAGGAAGTCGGGCATCGCGAAGCTGGAGAAGTACCCGAGGGACTGAACCACGAACGGTGTCGCCTTGGTGATCTCGTTGGTCGAGGCCGCGAGTTCCCTGGCGCGCGCGTAGGTGCTGCTGGCGAGAACCGCCGACCGCACCCAGAACTTGCCGTCGGCGGCCGCGATCGGGCTCTTGCCGGGTTCGAGCGGCGTCGTCAGGCCGAGTTCCTGCAGGAGCGCCCTCACCGCCTCGTAGTCCTCGCCCCACTCGTGGCCGTAGTCGCCGTAGTTGACATCGTGGAGCGACCTCGGCGGCACCACGAGCCCGAGCCTCGGCTGGCGCTCGAAGAGCTCGATGAGGCGCGAGACGTAGTCCTGCGTTCCCAGAACGCCATCGATCGAGTTGCGGTCGGATGCCACGCCATTCGTGTACGGGAAGATCCCGCGCTGCGCGGTCTCCACCACAACCACGAGTTCGACATCGTCGAGCTCGCCACTGTAGTGGTCGAGCACAGACCACGGTGCGGACTGGGGATCGATGACGATCACGGTGGCGTCGGCCCAGCGTGTGCCCGCGAGTGCGGATGCTGCATCCTCGAGTCCCGGCGCGTCGCTCGGATGCACGAGCACGAGCTTCGCTCCGGCCGGGAGCGAGTCGAGGAACGGTATCCGGCTCTCGAGTTCGACGAGGCTTCCGACGCCCAGGAGTGCGCCGACCCGGAGGGAGGGAGCAGGCGCGGGGGTCGCGGAGTCGAGCACGGCGAAGAGGTTGAGCGCCATGGCCACGTCGTAGTGGTTGGCGCTGCGGATGACGTGACGCCAGACCAAGTCGACGTCGTAGTCGTCCGACGTCGAGAGGAAGTCGAGGAGGTCCCTGGCCGGGCGGTTCGAGTTCTCGTCGAGGTAGAGGTCCGGCCCGGCGAAGAAGCTCTTGCGCTTGAAGATCGGGCTCAGTCTGCGGGAGGCGAGATCGAACGGCATGTTGAAGAGCGGGTAGTACGCCTCGCCGATGAGGTCCGAGGTGTCGACGTAGTAGTCCCACGTGAACCCGAAGCCCGCGAACCGCGGGGTGAACAGTGCCTCGTGCTTGGCTATCGAGTCCTCGTAGGTCTCGATGGGCACGAGGGTGTCCCAGTAGTTGCGGAATTCCGGGCTCGTCAGCATGCGATTGCGCACGGCGATGAAGTGCGACTGGATGTGCACGTCGACCGTGCCATCCGGCATCTTTCCCCACGGGTCGAAGGCGACGCCGTTGTGGATGGTGATGCCCCAGAAGTCGATATCACGCGTGTCCATCTCGGCGAACATCGGGGCGAACGATCCGACAGGGCCCATGATCGTGAAGTTCATCATGATGAGCTCGTCGTACGTGGCGAGCTCGTCCCAGCCGAGGAGGTCGATCCCCGTCTTGTACGCCCAGACGTCGAAGCCCTCGTTGCGGCGCACGATCACGGGGTCAGCACCGAGCTCTTCGAAGGTCCTGCGTCCCTCCGGCGTGAGGGTGCCGTTGACGACGACCACGAGTCGCGTCAGCGACTTCCTCATGTCCGAGAGGAAGGTCACCACGTAGTCATCGACGATTCCGTGCTCGTCGTAGAAGAAGTAGATGCCAACCCTTGTCGGGCTCGTGCTCAAAATCACTCGTCGCCCTCGGGTCCTCATAGTCGATTAGTGCTCGGATACGTCGCGGTTCGCCCATCTTATGTCGCTCATGAGAGTCCTTCAAAGTGAGGACAGGGAGGCGCGACGGAGGGGTCCACCTGCTTGAGCGACGTGACGCGCCGGTAGGCTTGCAGGGTGAGTGACATCGAGATCGGCCGCGCCAAGCGCGCTCGCCGCGTGTACGCCTTCGACGACATCGCGATCGTGCCGTCCCGGCGCACGCGTGACCCCCAGGATGTCTCGGTGAGCTGGACCATCGACGCCTACACCTTCGAGATTCCCGTGCTCGCAGCACCGATGGACTCCGTCGTGAGCCCCGCCACCGCGATCCGCATGGGTGAACTCGGTGGGCTCGGAGTGCTCGATCTCGAGGGGCTCTGGACCAGGTACGAGAACCCGGAGCCGCTCCTCGAGGAGGTCCGGGGCCTCGAGGCCTCCGCAGCGACCGCCCGCATGCAGAGCATCTACGCCGAGCCCATCAAGCCCGAGCTCATCAAGGCTCGCCTCGCGGAGATCCGCGCGGCCGGCGTACCGGTCGCGGGGGCGCTCAGTCCGCAGCGCACGCAGGAGCACTACAAGACGGTCGTCGATGCGGGTGTCGACCTCTTCGTGATCCGCGGAACGACGGTCAGCGCCGAGCACGTCTCCAAGACGGTCGAGCCGCTCAACCTCAAGAAGTTCATCTACGAGCTCGACGTTCCCGTCATCGTCGGAGGGGCCGCGACCTACACCGCGGCGCTGCACCTCATGCGCACGGGTGCGGCGGGTGTGCTCGTCGGGTTCGGTGGCGGAGCGGCATCCACGACGCGCGCGAGCCTTGGCATCCACGCTCCCATGGCCACGGCAGTGGCCGACGTCGCCGGTGCCCGCCGCGACTACATGGACGAGTCCGGCGGCCGCTACGTTCACGTGATCGCCGACGGCGGCCTCGGCACGAGCGGCGACATCGTCAAGGCGATCTCCGTCGGTGCGGACGCCGTCATGCTCGGCAGCACGCTGGCCAGGGCGACGGATGCTCCGGGCGGCGGCTGGCACTGGGGTGCGGAGGCGCACCACTCAGAGCTGCCGCGAGGCAACCGCGTGGAGGTCGGAAGCCTCGCCCCGCTGGAGGAGATCCTCTACGGCCCGTCCTCGGTCGCGGACGGCCGCGTCAACATCATCGGTGCACTCCGCAGGTCGATGGCGACCACCGGATACTCGGACCTCAAGGAATTCCAGCGCGTCGAAGTGGTCGTCGCCCCCTACGTCTCGAGGTAGTTCATGAGCCGCACATCGGTCACCAGGTCGTCGAAGCTCGGTCCTGAGGAACGGGCGGCCGCGATCGAGGCCCTGAAGTCCAAGGAGCTCGACGTCCTCGTCGTCGGCGGCGGCATCGTCGGTGCCGGGTCCGCACTGGATGCCGCGACCCGCGGTCTTCGCGTCGGCATGGTGGAGGCCCGCGACTGGGCGAGCGGCACCAGCAGCCGGTCCTCGAAGCTCGTGCACGGTGGCATCCGCTACCTGGAGCAACTGGACTTCCGTCTCGTGCGCGAGTCTCTCATCGAGCGTGGGCTGCTGCTGCAGCGCATCGCGCCACACCTCGTGAAGCCCGTGCGGTTCCTCTACCCGCTCACCAAGCCGGTCTTCGAGAGGCTCTACATCGGCGCGGGCATGCTCCTCTACGACCTCCTCAGTTACACGGGTGGCCGCCCGCCGGGAGTGCCGCACCACCGCCATCTGACGAAGCGCCAGCTGCTGCGCGCATCCCCGAGCCTCGCCCACGACGCCTTCCGCGGTGGGCTCGCCTACTACGACGCCCAGGTCGACGATGCGCGCTACGTCGCGAACCTCGCCCGCACGGCGAGCTTCTACGGAGCGCACGTGGCCAGCCGGGTTCGCGTGGAGGGCTTCATCAAGGTGGGGGAGCGGGTTGTCGGGGTTCGCGCGCACGACCGCGAGACGGGGGAGCGCTTCGAGATCCGTGCCCGACAGGTCGTGAACGCGACGGGCGTGTGGACGGATGACACGCAGTCGATGGTCGGCGAACGCGGGCAGTTCAAGGTGCGCGCGTCGAAGGGTGTGCATCTCGTTGTGCCCCGGGACCGCTTCCAGTCGAAGCTCGGTCTCCTGCTGCGCACCGAGAAGAGTGTGCTGTTCGTCATCCCGTGGGGCAGGCACTGGCTCATCGGCACGACAGATACCGACTGGAACCTCGACAAGGCGCATCCTGCAGCGACCGCTGCGGACATCGACTACCTGTTGGCCCACGTGAACAAGGTGCTCACCGTGCCGCTCACGCGCGACGACGTCGAGGGCGTGTACGCGGGTCTGCGACCGCTCCTCGCGGGCGAGTCGGAGGAGACCTCGAAGCTCAGTCGCGAGCACATCGTCGCGCACAGCGTGCCGGGTCTGGTGGTGGTCGCCGGAGGCAAGTGGACCACCTACCGGGTCATGGCGAAGGATGCCATCGATGAGGCCGTCGCGGCCCTCGATGGCAAGATCTCCCCGAGCATCACCGAAGACATCGCGCTGCTCGGCGCCGAGGGCTACCACGCTGCCTGGAACAAGCGCAGCAAGCTCGCCCGCGCCTTCGATGTGCACCGGGTCCGAGTCGAGCACCTGTTGAACCGCTACGGCGTCATGACGGATGAGCTCCTCGATCTCATCCGAGAGCGGCCCGAGTTGCAGGATCCGCTACCCGGTGCCGACGACTACCTCGGCGCCGAGGTCGTGTACGCCGCGAGCCACGAGGGCGCGCTCCACCTCGATGACGTGCTCGCGCGGCGCACCAGGATCTCGATCGAGGCGTGGGACCGCGGGGTCTCCGCTGCTCCGGTCGCGGCATCCCTCATGGCCGGAGTGCTGGGGTGGGATGCCGAGCGCACCGAGCATGAGGTCGCGCTCTACCTCAAACGGGTTGCCGCCGAACGGGCGAGCCAGCGCGAACCGGACGACGAGTCCGCCGACCGTGTGCGGCTCGAGGCCCCCGAGGTCTAGCGCGACCGGCCGGTAGAATAGAAGTACTGCGAACGACGGGAGGACATCTCATGGTTGACGTTCGGCGGGTCAAACTTCCTGGGGTCGGAGTGCTCCACACCTTCGTGACAGACGACGGCGGCAAGGTCGGCGTCATCACCCACCGCTCAGGGCCGAGCGACCTCATCACGTTCTCCGACGATGAGGACGGCGCGGACGTCAAGAAGGTCTCCCTCCGCCTCGACGAGGACGAGGCCCACACTCTTGCGGAACTCCTCGGTGGCACGCGCATCACGGAATCCCTCTCGAGCCTCGAATCGATCCCCGGTCTCTCCATCGACTGGTTCTCTGTCGACTACGACGACCACATCGCTGGGCAGAAGCTCGGCTCACTCGCCGGCCGTGGCGTCGTCGGGCTGACCGTTGTCGCCGTCGTGCGCGGCGACTCTGCCAACCCCGCCCCCGCCGAGGACTTTACGGTCTTCCCCGGTGACACCCTCGTCGTCGCAGGCACTCCGGAGAAGGTCGCCAAGGCCTTCACCTTCTACCGCACGGGTGAGATGCCCGTGAAGGCCTCGGCAGACGCCCCACCGGGGACCTAGGCGTGCAGCTGGCTGCGGAGGCCCCGGGTCACCTCGGTGATCAACTCCTCGTTCTCGGCGTCCTGTTCCTCATCGCCTACGCTCTCGGAAGACTCGGCAAGCTGGTCGGCCTTCCCGCCATCCCCGTCTACATGGTCGTCGGCCTCCTCGCGAGCCCGCACACCGAGTGGTTCCCACTCAGCTTCGACTCGGAGAACGTCGAGCTCATCGCCGTGTTCGGGCTCATCCTGCTGCTGTTCAACCTCGGCCTCGAGTTCGACCAGGACGAGTTCTTCGGCAACGCCGGCAAGCTCATCGTCTCCGGTGGCACCTACATTCTCCTCAACATCGGTGTCGGCTTCGCGTTCGGTTTCATGGTCGGCTGGGGCACGCGCGAGGCGCTCATCATCGCGGGAATGACCGCGACATCCTCGAGTGCCATCGTGACGAAGCTCCTCATCGAGCTCGGCAGGCTCGCCAACCGTGAGACCCCGATGATCCTGGGTGTCACCGTCGTGGAGGACATCTTCATCGCGATCTACCTCGCGATCGTCGGCGTCGTGCTCAGTGGCGAGACCGAGGTCTGGCCGGTCGTGCTCAAACTCGGGGTCGCCTTCCTCTTCCTCGTCGTGATGTTCAGCATTGCGCGCTGGGGTGGGAGATTCGTCTCCAAGATCTTCAAGACCAAGGACGACGAACTCTTCACGATCCTCTTCTTCGGCCTGGCCGTGGCCTTCGCCGGAGTCGGCGAGATCATCGGCGTCACCGACGCGATCGGAGCCTTCCTGATCGGGCTCGTCGTGGGCGCCACCCGCTATCGTGCGCGCATCGAGCAGATCGCGCTGCCGCTGAGGGACGTGTTCGGCGCGTTCTTCTTCCTCAACTTCGGTCTCGCGCTCAACATCGCCGACTTCGGGCAGGTGATCGTTCCGGTCGCGGCCGCCGTGGGTCTCACGATCCTCCTCAACATCATCGCCGGCCAGTTCGTGGCCTGGCTTAACAAGCTTGGCCCCCAGGCCGGCATCAACACGACCGTGATCCTGCAGAACCGCGGCGAGTTCGCGCTCATCCTGGCCACCCTGTCGCTCTCGGCAGGCTTGGATGCCCGGCTCGTGCCCTTCGCGGGCCTCTACGTGCTCACCATGTCGATCATCGGCCCAGTGCTCGCCGTGAACTCGGAACGCATCGGACGCCTGATCCTCCGCCCGCAGCGGCGTTCGCGCCTCGCCACCGCGGGGCGGGAGCGGTCGCGCGAGGAGACAATCGCGCTTGTGGATGCCGTCACCTCAGGCCAGGAGCCGGCAGACCTGACGCACCCACCCGAGATCGACGTGACCGACATCAACCTCGACGAGTTCATAGATCAACCGGGTAGCGTGACTGGTTCCATCGCCACACAGGCCGCGGAGCAGTCCGACGTCGTCGAACGCAAGAAGGATCCCGAGTATTGAGTTTCGCATCACGCTTCTGGGCGACCGCCCGACGCCCCAAGTGGATCGGTGCGCTCGTGCTCGCCCTCGCCATCGCGGCATCCTTCGCCCTTCTCGGCCAGTGGCAGCTCGAGCGCAGCTTCGAGGGCGGCGAGGTCACCGAGGAGCAGACGGAGACCGTTGTGCCCATCGACACCATCGCCGTGCCGCAGGAGCCCATGATGTCGGCGGCGACGGGTCAACGCGTTGTCGTACGGGGGAGTTTCATCCCCGGCGACTTCCTCATCCTCTCCGGACGGTCCAACCATGCCGACCCCGGCTACTGGGTCGTCGGCCACCTCGTGACCCTGGATGGCGCGAGCCTCGCGGTGGCACTCGGGTGGTCCGAGACCGAGGATGCCGCGGCATCCGTCATCGACGACCTCGACGCGATCACGCCCGGCGGTGAGTTCGCGGGCCGGTATCTGCCCACCGAATCGCCGCAGCAGTCCGACTTCGAGGCGGGCGTTCGCTCGGCGCTCGCCGTGTCGGAACTGATCAACATCTGGACTCAGGTGCCCGAGGGTGTGTACGGCGGCTACCTCGTGCTCGCGGATGCACCGGCAGGCCTCGATGTGATCGACTCGCCGCCCCCCGTGACCGAGGTCTCGCTCAACCTGCTCAACGTGTTCTACGCGATCGAGTGGGTGATCTTCGCCGGATTCGCCGTGTTCCTCTGGTATCGCCTGGTGCGTGACGACGTCGAGGACCAGGTCGCCGCCGAGGCGGAAGCCTCAGGCGAGCCGCCGGTAGAATAGCCACATGCCCCAAGGTCCACGGCCTGCCGACGTCCCCAAGATCCGACGCACGGTCGCCGTGTACAAGGTGTCCTCCATCATCACCGGCAGCTTCCTGCTCCTGCTGTGCCTCATGATGGTGCTGCGCTACGGCTTCGGCGTCGATATCGAGCTCGGTGGCCCCTACGGGTTCCTCGCGCTGACGCCGAAGGAGCTCATCGCCGGCATCAACCTGTCGACGTTCATCCTCATCGTCCACGGCTGGCTCTACGTGCTGTACCTCGCGTGCGACTTCCTGCTGTGGCGCTACATCCGCTGGTCGTTCGGCAAGTTCCTGTTCATCGCGCTGGGCGGCATCATCCCGCTCCTCTCGTTCTTCCTCGAGCGTCGCGTGCCGCGCGACGTCGAGGCCGTCATCTCATCGATCAGCCCCGGAGCCGCAGGCGCCGAGGCCACACCCACGGAGGCCACTGCGTGACCGATACCGACGCCCGCCCAGTTCTCGTCGTCGATTTCGGCGCGCAGTACGCACAGCTCATCGCCCGGCGCGTACGCGAAGCCAGCGTGTACAGCGAAATCGTTCCGCACACGATCACCGCGGCAGAGGTCGCCGAGAAGAACCCCGCGGGCATCGTGCTGAGCGGGGGACCCTCCAGCGTCTACGAGCCCGGCTCGCCCACGCTCGACCCCGGCATCCTCGAGCTCGGGGTGCCCGTGCTCGGCATCTGCTACGGATTCCAGGTCATGGCCCAGCAGCTCGGCGGCGAGGTCGCCAACACCGGGCTGCGGGAGTACGGGGCCACCTCGGTCACGCTCACCCCTGGCGACAGCAGCCTCCTCGGTGGCCAGCCCGGCGAGCAGACCACGTGGATGAGTCACGGCGACTCCGTGTCCAAGGCGCCGGAAGGTTTCACCGTCCTCGCCTCGTCGACGTCCACCCCGGTGGCCGCGTTCGCCTCTGACGAGCGTCGGATGTACGGGGTGCAGTGGCATCCCGAGGTCAAGCACAGCGAGTACGGCCAGCGGGTTATCGAGAACTTCCTCCACACCGCCGCGGGCATCCCCGCTGACTGGAACAGCTCCAATGTCATCGAGGAGCAGGTCGCCCGCATCCGCGAGCAGGTCGGCACGGGACGCGTCATCTGCGGCCTCTCCGGCGGTGTCGACTCCGCGGTCGCCGCAGCCATCGTGCACAAGGCGGTCGGCGACCAGCTCGTGTGCATCTTCGTCGACCACGGCCTGCTGCGCCAGGACGAGCGTCGCCAGGTCGAAGAGGACTACGTGGCATCCACGGGTGTGCGCCTCGTCACCGTGGATGCCGTTGACCAGTTCCTCGACGCGCTGGCAGGTGTGACGGACCCGGAGCAGAAGCGCAAGATCATCGGGCGTGAGTTCATCCGCAGCTTCGAGAACGCAGCAGAAGCGCTCGTGCTCGAGGCCCAGGGCGAGGGTGAGCAGATCAAGTACCTCGTGCAGGGAACCCTCTACCCCGACGTCGTCGAATCGGGTGGCGGAACCGGAACGGCGAACATCAAAAGCCACCACAACGTGGGCGGCCTCCCGGAGGACCTCACGTTCGAGCTCGTCGAGCCGCTGCGCACCCTCTTCAAGGACGAGGTGCGTGCCATCGGACGCGAGCTGGGACTCCCCGAGGTGATCGTGTCACGGCAGCCCTTTCCGGGGCCTGGCCTTGGCATCCGCATCGTGGGTGAGGTCACCCGTGATCGTCTGGAGCTGCTCCGTTCCGCGGACGCGATCGCACGCGCAGAACTGACCGCTTCGGGCCTCGACGGCGAGATCTGGCAGTGCCCGGTCGTGCTGCTCGCGGACGTGCGCTCCGTGGGGGTGCAGGGGGATGGTCGTACCTACGGCCACCCGATCGTGCTTCGCCCCGTGTCATCCGAGGATGCCATGACCGCCGACTGGACCCGCCTCCCGTACGACGTGCTCGCGCGCATCTCCAACCGCATCACCAACGAGGTACCGGGCGTCAACCGCGTCGTGCTCGACGTGACGTCGAAGCCCCCGGGAACCATCGAGTGGGAGTGAACACTCTCTGGTTCTACTGACCTTGGGTGTTGTCGTTCTCTTCAGCACGTGGGGGCCCCGGCTGGCCTGCTCGATGAGGCTCCGCCCGTAAACGCCCGCCACACCCGAGCCTCATCGAGCAGGCCATCCGCGACCCAAGTCTCGCGGACGTGCTCGTGAGGTCAGTAGCCCACATCGTGGGGCGGTATGGGCGGCTCTCGTGACACGCTGGTTTGCACCATCCCATCCCCCCTTGGCACTACGACTGTTCCGATATGGCTGCCATCTCGCGCCGAATAGCAGCCATATCGGAACAGTCGGGACATCCCCGCGCGGGATGCACCCTGCGACGACCTGAGGGATGGCTGGGGCCGACCGGCCAGGCTCGGGTGGGCCGGGCATCTATGGGCGGAGCCTGGCCGGTCGGCCCCAGCAATCCCGGCACCCCGACAACACAAAGGGCCGCCCCCAAGAAGGAGACGGCCCGAGTGCGTGAGAGCGCTAGTTGCGCGCGATGGCGAGCATGCGCAGCAGCTCGAGGTAGAGCCAGATGACCGTCACCATGATGCCGAACGCGCCCGTCCAGCCGTACTTGGCCGGGGCCTTGTTGTTGGCGCCCTTCTGGATGAAGTCGAAGTCGAGCACGAGCGAGTACGCCGCGAGGATCACGACGAAGACGCCCAGCACGACGCCGAGCGGGATGCCGAAGATCTCGACGTCGCCGCGCAGGCCCCACGGGTTGCCGTTGGCTCCACCGAAGATCATGATGCCGAGGTTCACGAGCGAGAACACGGCGTAGCCGATCATCGCGATGAGGAAGATCTTGGTGGCCCGCTTCGAGGCGCGGATCTTGCCGCTCGCGAACAGGGCGAGGGTCACACCCACGACGACGAAAGTCGCGATGACGGCCTGCAGCACGATGCCGGGCCACTGCTGCTCGTAGAACGCCGAGATGCCGCCGACGAACACACCCTGCGCAGCGGAGTACGCGAGGATGAGCGGCGCCGAGGGCTCCTTCTTGAAGATGTTGACGAGGGCGAGCACGAAGCCCACGAGGCCGGCGCCGATCCACAGGAACGGTACGGCGGGCGCTGTGATCCAGCCCACTGCAGCGCCTGCGAGCAGCACTGCGAAGGTGAACACGGTCTTCTGGATCGTGTTCTCGACCGTCATCACGTCGCCGCGCTCCGGCGCGGAGGGCCGGTTGTAGATCTCATCGAGCTGCTGCGCGGAGATGTTCTGCGCTGCAGCAACCGCTCCCTGCGAGTTGAACGCCTCGTTGCGGAATGCGGGGTTGTTGAGTGCCATTTCTCCTCTTTCGAACTGGCTTGTGAGTTCTCCTAATTTACCGGGTTTCGCTGGGTAAATGCAGGGGGTCACCGGATGCCGCGGCCCGTGGTCGCTTCGTCGTGGCGAGCAGTCGCGCCAACCACGCGGACCCGACGAGCACCGCGAGCGAGATCACGAGCGCCGGCAGCATGCTCGAGTACTCGCTGAAGAAGCCCGGGAGCACGATCGAACTCGCGATCGGCAGGAGCACTGTCACGTAGCTCCGGAGGGGGCGGTGCCGCACGAGCAGCCAGGCGAGGTAGGGGACGGTCAGCGTCCAGACGGAGAACGGCCCGGTGAGAAGCAACCACAGCTGCCCGGTGGCCGGGGCGACCACGAGGATGCGGCGCCATCCGCGGGAGGGGAGGATGGACCATCCGACCGCGTACACGAGAGCCCCGTGCAGCAGGAGGAAGTTCGTGTAGGTGTTGGAGCCCTGCAGCCCGACCCCGCCCGCGATGATTAGTGCGAGCCCGGCGACGTAGCGTTCGCCGTAGGTGCCCCAGACGAGCGGGAGTGACCGCGTCGGCTCGCGCCACCGCGGAGAGGGGATTCGGTCAGAGAGCACCGGAGACCAGGATCCAGGTGATCGCGCCGATCCAGACGACGAGCCACACGATGCCGAGAACGATCGCGAGTCGGGCCAGAAGGATGCCGCGCTCCCCGGTCTGCCGAATCTGGCGCGCTGCGACGAAGCCGAAGATCGCGGCAACGGGCCCGCCGATGACTCCCAGAACGATGGCGATCACGGCCAGGAGGTTGAACGTTCGCCCCTCGCTGGGTTCCCGCGTCGGGCGGATCGCTGCCGGGACGGACGGAGCCAGGGGTGCACCACAGGAGAGGCAGAACTTCCAGTCGCCCTGCAGTTCTGCAGAGCACACGGCGCACGTCGACATAGTGGAATGCTAGTGGGGTGACGCACCCCGCCCGGCCCCTCGTGATCGGCCACCGGGGTGCCAGCGGCTATCGTCCGGAGCACACGGCTGCCGCGTATGAGCTCGCGTTCGAGCTCGGCGCGGATGCGGTCGAGCCCGACATCGTGGCCACTCGTGACGGCGTGCTGGTGCTGAGGCACGAGAACGAGATCTCCGGTACGACGGATGTCGCGAGCCATCCCGAGTTCGCCTCCCGGCGCACCACGAAGCTGGTCGACGGCGTGAAGCACACGGGCTGGTTCACCGAGGACTTCACCTGGTCTGAGCTGGCAACCCTCACGGCGCGGGAGAGGCTGCCCGAGTTGCGGCCGGACTCGGCGCAGTTCGCCGAGGAGACAGGCCCGGGCATCCTGCGTCTGCGGGATCTTCTGGGTCTCATGCCCGCGGGCAAGATCATGGTCGCGGAGATCAAGCACGCCACGTACTTCGCGTCGATCGGGCTGCCGCTCGACGAACTGTTCGCGAAGGAGATCGCCGACTGGGCGACGCCAGACAATCTCATTGTCGAGTGCTTCGAGACGACGGTGCTCGGCCAGATCCGTGAGCGCGGGGTGCCGGGTCGCGTGGTGTTCCTGCTGGAGTCGTCGGGATCACCGGCCGACCAGGTGTCGCAGTTCGGCCGTGCGGCGAAGCGGTACGCCGACTACCTCACCGATGACGCGCTCGCCGGGCTCGCGGCATCCGTCGACGGCATCAGCGTGGACAAGCGGATGCTGCTCGACGAGAGGTCCGGAGGCACGACCGATCTCGTCGCCCGCGCACACGCCGGCGGTCTCGAGGTCTACACCTGGACGCTGCGAGCCGAGAACCGCTTCCTCTCGCCGCAGTTCCGCGCGGGCGAGCCGGAGGAGTTCGGGGACTGGCAGGCGGAGTTCGGCCTCATCCTGGGCACGGGACTCGACGGGGTCTTTGCCGATCAACCCGACCTGGTGCGCGCGCTGCTGGGCTGACCCAGGCGGTGGCGTCGGCGCTCGCCCGTAGAATCGTGGGGTCATGTCATCCGTGCCCCTTCTGCCCCCGCCGGACGACGAGCCCCTGCTCGCTGGCCTCAACCCCCAGCAGCGCGAGGCTGTGCTCTACCGCGGACAGTCGCTGCTCATCGTGGCGGGCGCTGGCTCCGGCAAGACGAGCGTGCTCACACGGCGCATCGCCGGTCTGCTGAAGTGGCGGGAGGCGTGGCCGAGCCAGATCCTCGCGATCACGTTCACCAACAAAGCCGCGGCCGAGATGCGCGAGCGGGTCAAGGCGCTCGTCGGCGACGAGGCCGACGGCATGTGGATCTCGACGTTCCACTCCGCGTGCGTGCGCATCCTGCGACGCCAGGCGGAGTCGATGGGGATGAAGCAGAGCTTCACCATCTACGACACCGCGGACTCCCGCGCGCTCATGAAGCGGATCATCAAGGAGCTGGACGCCGACACCATGGGCTTCACGGTCAGTGGTGCGCTCAGTCGTATCTCGCGGCTCAAGAACGAGCTCACCGACGTTGACGGCTTCGCACGCAACGCCAACCTCTCTGACCCGAAGGAGGCGCTGCTGCTGGAGATCTTCCGGCTGTACACCGCGTCCCTGCGCCGGGCGAACGCCCTCGACTTCGACGACATCATCGCCGAGACCGTCTACCTGTTCCGTGCGTTCCCGGATGTCGCGGCGCTCTACCAGAAGCGGTTCCGCCACGTGCTCGTCGACGAGTACCAGGACACCAACCACGCGCAGTACGCGCTCGTGCGGGAACTCGTCCGGGCGCCGGCGCTGAGCCCGGATCCCCTTCGAGAACCTCAGGGAGCGATCGGCGGCGCATCCCTCACCGTCGTCGGTGACAGCGACCAGTCGATCTACGCGTTCCGCGGCGCCGACATCCGCAACATCGTCGAGTTCGAGCGCGACTTCCCCAACTCGAAGGTCATCCTGCTCGAGCAGAACTACCGCTCGACCCAGAACATCCTCGATGCCGCGAACGCGGTCATCTCCAACAACTTCGACCGCAAGGCCAAGAACCTCTTCACCGTCGTGGGTTCCGGCGACAAGATCGTCGGCTACACCGGCTACTCGGGCCATGACGAGGCGCAGTTCGTCGCCGACGAGGTCGAGAAGCTGCGGGATGCCGGGGCGAGCTACAACGACATCGCCGTCTTCGTGCGCACCAACTCGCAGACACGACCGCTGGAGGAGATCTTCATCCGCTCGGCGATCCCGTACCGGATCCCCGGGGGCACCAAGTTCTACGAACGCGCCGAGGTGAAGGACGCCTTCGGGTACCTCATCCAGGTCGCCAACCCCGACGACGACCTCGCCCTCCGCCGCATCATGAACGTGCCCAAGCGGGGCATCGGCCCCGCAACGGAGGCGGCGATGCAGGCACTCGCGGAGCGCCAGGGTATGCCGCTGCGAGAGGTGCTGCGGGATGCCACGGCTCTCGGCCTCGGCCCGAAGGTCACCGCTGCCATCACCGAGCTGGGGCAACTGCTCGACGATGTCGCGAACACCATCAACACGGCAGCGCCCCATGACATCCTGACCGCCCTCCTCACGCGTTCTGGGCTGCACGCCTCGCTCAAGAACTCCGGCGACCCGCAGGACGAGGCCCGCGCCGAGAACCTCGAGGAGCTCGTGTCGCAGGCCAAGGAGTTCCGGGTCAGCAACCCCGAGGGCACCCTCGTGGACTTCCTCACGAACGTCGCGCTCTTCTCCGCGGCCGACGAGATCGACGACCACGACGGGTCGGTCTCGATCATGACGCTCCACACCGCGAAGGGCCTCGAGTACGACTCAGTGTTCCTCACGGGCCTCGAGGAGGACCTGCTGCCACATCGCATGTCCACGAATGAGCCCGGCGGCCTCGCCGAGGAGCGTCGGCTCTTCTACGTGGGCATCACGAGGGCTCGTAAGAAGCTGTTCCTCTCGCTCGCGACGTCCCGTGCGTCGTTCGGCGACGTGTCCGTGTCGATGCCGAGCCGTTACCTCGCCGAGATCCCGGGTGACCTCATCGAGTGGCGCGACTCGGGCGGTGGCGGGTTCCGGTCCGGATTCCGCGGGGTGCGAGCCGCACCGATGCGCGAGTCGTACGGCGCGCTGCCGCCGGCACCCAAGGCGAAGACCGAGTGGGCCACCCCGATCACGGGCAAGGTGCGCGACAACGGAGATCTCACCCTCGCGGTGGGTGACCGCATCCGACACACCGATTTCGGTGACGGGCGTGTGACCGCGGTCACAGGGAACGGGCCGAAGACGGTTGCCGAAGTGCAATTCGACGTGGCAGGCCGCAAGCGCCTCCTCGTGAAGATCGCTCCTATCGAGAAGCTCTAATTCGTGAAGCCCACGCCGCCCGAGGAGCGGGTCCTCGTGCCCCGAGCTCGGCAGCGGGAGGGTGCGCTGGCGGCGAGGCTGCAGCAGATCCGCGAGGAGCTCGAGCTGCCGGAGTCGTTCCCTGAAGCGGTGGAACGTGAGGCGCGGGAGGTCGTGGCATCCGTCGAGCCACCCGAGCTCGACCTCACCGATGTGCCGTTCGTCACCATCGATCCTCCCGGCGCGACCGACCTCGACCAGGCGTTGCACATCGAGCGCAGCGAGGACGGCTACGTCGTGCAGTACGCCATCGCGGATGTTCCGGCATTCGTGCCGCCCGGTGGCGCGATCGATACCGAGGCCCGTGAACGCGGGCAGACGCTGTACGCGCCCGACGGGCGCATCCCGTTGCATCCGCCGATCATCAGCGAGGATGCCGCGTCCCTGCTGCCGAATCGAGTGCGGGGCGCCTACGTCTGGACGTTCCCGCTCGACGAGGACGGCGAGGTCAGCGCCACCGCCCTGCAGCGCGCCCGGGTGCGCAGCACCGCGCAGCTGACCTACGAGGAGGCCCAGGCGCTCGCCGACTCTGGCGACCCGCTCCTGGGCCTGCTCCGTGCCGTCGGGATGCTGCGGCTCGAGGTCGAGCGCGTGCGAGGTGGCGCGAGCCTGGGCCGCCCCGACGAGGAGGTCGAGGTGATCGACGGTCGCTACATGCTCGCCCAGCGTGCACCCCTGCCCGTCGAGCAGTGGAACGCGCAGCTCTCGCTCATGACGGGAATGGCCGCGGCCCGCGTCATGCTCGACGGTGGTGTGGGCATCCTACGGACCATGCCAGCGCCGAGCCCCGAGACCATCGAGCGGTTCCGCCGCCAGGTCGCGGCCCTCGGACGCCCGTGGCCGGAGCACCTCGCCTACGGGGAGTTCCTCCGCGCGCTGGATGTCTCCAGCCCCTCCGGTCTCGCTGCAGTGCATGCGGCGGCCGCCCTCTTCCGGGGAGCGGGCTATACGGCCTTCGACGGCGAGATCCCGGAGGAGACGGTGCAGGCCGCCGTTGCCTCGCCCTACGCGCACGCCACGGCACCCCTGCGCAGACTCGTCGATCGCTTCGTGCTCGTGACATGCGAGGCGCTGCTCACCGGCAAGCCCGTTCCTGACTGGGTGCGTGAGGCGCTCCCGACGCTTCCGAAGATCATGGGACGCACCGGCGGCATCGCCTCGCGACTCGAGAGGGACTCCGTCGCCGCGATCGAGGCGGCCCTTCTCCAGGCGCACGTCGGCGCCGAGTTCGACGCGGTGGTGATCGCCGCCCGCGAGTCGAGCATCACCGTTCAGGTGGTGCCGCTCGGCGACGGGACGTTGGATGCCGCGGGTATCGTCTCCGCGTCCGTGGAGGCAACGGCGACCCCGGGCGACACGGTGCGAGTGCGACTGGTGGCCGCCGACATCCCGACCGGCACGGTCACCTTCGCACTCGCCTAGCCGCTCGTTCTGAACCGCTTCAGGTAGTGGCGGGCGGGCCAGGCGCGCAGCCCGTGGGGCAGACGGGGGTAGATAGAGCGGGTGCGCCGCACGAGCCGGTCGAAGCGCTCCTGGTCGTGCTCGAGCCCGTACGCGTCACGGAGTTCGGGCGACAGGAGGCCCGCCGTCACCACTCGCACGGTCGGCATGAGAGCGCGCAGCCACCAAGGGCCGCGAGGATGCAGCAGGTCACGCGCAATCCCGCGTGCATCGTCGCCCACCTCGAGCGGGTAGGAGCTCCAGTACTCCGCGAAGGCGGCACGGCTCGACGGCCACATCGAGCGCGGAACGCCGAGCGCCGTGGCGGCGATCGAGTACTCGGCGAGGAGCGATTCGGCGACCTCGGGGGAGTCCGGTCCCCAGACGAGCTCCCGCACCCGTATCGCCGTGTCGTAGAGGGTTGCAGCCACCCAGAGCTGGAGTGCGGCATCCGTCGCTCGCGGCACGCTCCGGTGCGCGGCGCCCACCGTCCGCGCTATGCGCCTGGCCTCCTCGGGGGTGCCGTAGACGATCACGGCGAGATAGGTCAGTGTCCCGTTCAGCCGGTCGAGCGGGCGCTCGGCGAAGGTGCTGTGCCGGGCGACTCCGCGCGCGACGGCGGGATCGGCGACCTGCAGCAGGATCGCCGCAGCGCCCCCGGCAAGCAGGATGGCTTCGCCCGAGGTCTCTCGCATGGTCGCCACCCCACCATCCTCGCCCCGAGCCGCCCCGGGCGCAGGTAGCCCCCAGCGGGAGCGGGTAGAGTTCTCTGTGGCCCAAATGTCTCGATGTCGAGTTATTTCCAGGCAGCGAGCGGGCCTCTTCCCCACACCGACGCGCGATTGGACAAAAGCAGCGTGGATCTTTTTGAGTACCAGGCTCGGGACCTCTTCGAAAAGTACGGTGTACCCGTACTGAAGGGCATTGTCGCCGACACCCCAGAGGGCGTTCGCGCCGCAGCAGAGCAGCTCGGCGGCGTGACCGTCGTCAAGGCGCAGGTCAAGGTCGGCGGCCGCGGCAAGGCTGGCGGCGTCAAGGTCGCCAAGACCGCGGATGACGCGGAGGAGGCGGCACGCGCCATCCTCGGTCTCGACATCAAGGGCCACGTCGTGAAGCGCGTCATGGTTGCCGAGGGCGCCGACATCAAGGAGGAGTACTACTTCTCCGTCCTGCTCGACCGGGCCAACCGCTCCTACCTCTCCCTCTCGAGCTTCGAGGGTGGCATGGAGATCGAGCAGCTCGCCGAGGAACGCCCGGAGGCCCTCGCGCGCATCGAGGTCGACCCCGGCACGGGCATCGACCTGGAGAAGGCGAAGCAGATCGCGATCGACGCGAAGTTCCCCGCCGAGCTCGTCGACAAGGTCGCTCCGGTCTTCGTGAAGCTCTACGAGGTCTACAAGGGCGAGGATGCCACGCTCGTCGAGGTCAACCCGCTCGTGCTCACCGGCAGCGGTGACATCGTCGCCCTCGACGGCAAGGTCTCGCTCGACGAGAATGCCGGCTTCCGTCACCCCGAGCACGAGGCACTCGAAGACACGGATGCCGAGGACCCGCTGGAGGCCAAGGCCAAGGCCAACGACCTCAACTACGTGAAGCTCGACGGCGAGGTCGGCATCATCGGCAACGGTGCCGGTCTCGTGATGTCCACCCTCGACGTGGTGGCCTACGCCGGTGAGAAGCACGGCGGCGTGAAGCCCGCCAACTTCCTGGACATCGGCGGCGGTGCATCCGCGACGGTCATGGCCAATGGCCTCGACGTGATCCTCGGTGACCCGCAGGTCAAGAGCGTGTTCGTCAACGTCTTCGGTGGCATCACGTCCTGTGTGGCCGTGGCCGAGGGCATCGTCAAGGCCCTCGAGATCCTCGGGGATGCCGCGACCAAGCCCCTCGTCGTGCGCCTCGACGGCAACCAGGTGGAGGAGGGCCGCGCGATCCTCGCCGCGGCGAACAACCCACTCGTCACCCTCGCAACGACCATGGACGACGGCGCCGACAAAGCGGCCGAACTCGCCTCCCGCTGATTGAGCTCGTCGAAATCTCACTAAGGACTAACTAGAAATGTCGATCTTCCTCAACAAGGACAGCAAGGTCATCGTCCAGGGCATCACCGGCGGTGAGGGCACCAAGCACACGGCCCTCATGCTCAAGGCGGGTACCCAGGTCGTCGGTGGCGTCAACGCCCGCAAGGCTGGCACGACGGTCGAGCACGATGGCGGCGTGAGCCTTCCCGTGTTCGGCTCGGTGGCCGAGGCCATCGAGAAGACGGGGGCGGATGTCTCGATCGCCTTCGTTCCTCCCGCGTTCACCAAGGACGCCATGATCGAGGCCATCGACGCCGAGATCCCGCTGCTCGTCGTCATCACCGAGGGTGTGCCCGTGCAGGACACCGCGGAGGCCTGGGCCTACGCCCAGGCGAAGGGCAACAAGACCCGCATCATCGGCCCGAACTGCCCCGGCATCATCACGCCCGGTGAGTCGCTCGTGGGCATCACCCCCGCGACGATCACCGGCAAGGGTCCGATCGGCCTCGTGTCGAAGTCGGGCACCCTGACCTACCAGATGATGTTCGAGCTCCGCGATCTCGGGTTCTCGACCGCCATCGGCATCGGCGGAGACCCCATCATCGGTACGACGCACATCGATGCGCTCGCCGCGTTTGAGGCTGACCCGGAGACCAAGGCGATCGTCATGATCGGCGAGATCGGTGGCGACGCCGAGGAGCGCGCTGCCGACTTCATCCGTGCCAACGTCACGAAGCCCGTCGTCGCCTACGTTGCCGGTTTCACCGCCCCCGAGGGTAAGACCATGGGCCACGCGGGCGCCATCGTCTCCTCCGGAGCTGGCACGGCGCAGGGCAAGAAGGAGGCCCTCGAGGCCGCCGGCGTGAAGGTCGGCAAGACGCCGAGCGAGACCGCGTCGCTCATGCGCGAGGTCTTCGCGGCTCTCTAGTTCGAAGCATCCCCTCGGCTCCCGCTCTCGGCGGGAGCCGAGGTTTCGCACGGTACTCTCGTGCTATGCAGACCCGTACCGTCGCGGTGGCAGCGTTCGCCGCTACTGCACTCCTCGTCCTCTCCGGTTGCAGTCTGATCCCCTCTCCGGATCCTGTCGCCGAGCCGGTGAACTCGAGTACCGGTGAGGATGTCGCTCCCGAGCTGGAGGAGTTCTACCACCAGTCGGTGCGCTGGGAACCGTGCGTCATCGGGCGAGAGTGCGCGACCGTCTCCGCTCCGCTCGACTGGGAGAACCCCGCTGACGGGTCCATCGAACTCGCGGTCATCCGCAGCATCGCCGGCGAGCCGGACGACCGCGTTGGCTCCCTGCTCGTCAACCCGGGTGGTCCAGGTGGCTCCGGCTGGGACTACGTCGCCGCCGCGAACTTTCCCGGTATCTCCGACCGTTTCGACATCGTCGGCTGGGATCCCCGCGGTGTCGGTCGTTCGACCCCCGTGACCTGCTACACGAATGCCACCGACCGCGATGAGTCGCTCTACGGCAGGTACGACAACGACTACGGCACGCCCGGGTGGATCGACGAACTGACCGCGAGCAGCGAGGAGTACGCCGCCGCCTGTGAAGCACAGACCGGCGAACTCCTCTCCCACGTGGACACCTCGAGCACGGCACGTGACCTCGATATGCTGCGTGCGGTCCTCGGTGACGAGAAGCTCAACTACCTCGGATACTCGTACGGCACCCGGATCGGCGCGACCTACGCGGAGCTCTATCCGGAGAAGGTCGGCCGCATGGTGCTCGACGGTGCGATCGATCCGCTGCTCAGTGACTTCGACATGCTCAAGGCGCAGATGGTCGGCTTCGAGCGTGCCTTCTCGAACTACCTGGAGTTCTGTTTCGAACGCGACGACTGCCCGTTCACGGGAACCGTGGACGAGGCCAAGGCGCAGGCCGAGGCGCTCATCGAGTCCGCGGGCACCGCGGGTCTCACCGCCCCCGATGGCCGCGTGCTCGACGAGGCAACGATCGGAACGGCGATCGCCGCGAACCTCTACTCCAAGGGCAGTTGGCAGGACATGAGCGGCATGTTCGTCGACCTCAAGGCCGACGACCCGATCACGACCTTCGTGGCCGCGGACCGCTACAACTCGCGCAATCCGGACGGCAGCTACAGCGGCAACTCCGTCGACGTCTACCAGGCGGTCACCTGTGCAGACGGGGACTTCGCGGATGACGCGGCATCCACCCTCGACAGGGTCGCCGAGATCGACGCTGCCGCCCCCACGATCGGGCGCTTCTTCACCTACGACGACTTCGCCGTGCTCGACGTGCTCTGCTCGAACTGGCCGGTGCCGACGGTGGACCAGCCGGCGAGCTACGAGGCCGAGGGTTCGCCGACGATCCTCGTGATCGGCACGAGCAACGACCCCGCGACCCCGTACGCCTGGGCCGAATCACTTGCGGGCCAGCTCTCGAAGGGCTTCCTCGTGAGCTACGAGGGCGAGGGCCACACCATCTACAACCAGGGCGTGCGGTGCATCGATGACGCGGTCGACGTGTTCTTCAACACGGGAACGGTGCCGCCGAAAGACCCGAAGTGCGAGGATCCGAACATCCCCGTCGAATACAACTAGCGGGAGTCCGGGCCGGTACCGTAGAGCCCATGGGCTTTCGTGAATGGGTGGGTACTCGACTGGTCACGGTCGACTCCATCTACGGGCTCATCCTGTACGCGGCGCTCATCGCGGCGGTCTCCGATGATGAGTCCCATCCCGTCGAGGTGCTCTTCTTCTCCCTGTTCTCGCTGATCATCTTCTGGGGCGCCCACGTCTACGCGGGCACGATCGTCAATCACGTCGGCAACTCCCCGCTCCACGTGGCGATCGGCAAGGCCATGAGGCACTCGAGCGGCATGCTGCTGGCGGCGATCCTGCCCTCGATACCTCTCCTGCTCGGCGCGTTCGGGGTGCTCGATGACGACGATTCCGTCGACATCGCACTCCTCATCGTCACGATTCTTCTGGGCGTGCTCGGGTACATCGCCCTGAAGGCCCGCGGCGCCAATATCGCCGTCCGCATCCTCGGCGGTATCGGCTCCGCGCTGTTCGGCACTCTCATCATCGCGCTCAACGCGGCCGTTCACTGATCGGCCTCCGCCCGTGATTTCGCGTCCCCTCACCGCAGTCTTTGCCGCCCTCGAGGCACTCCTCGTGCTCGCGATCGGTGTTGCCATCCCGCTCACGCCCCTGACCGTACTGTGGGTGGTGCAGTTCGGCTTCGGCGCCGACTGGGCCCTCTTCTGGCGCACCGCCGTCGATACCTGGCTCATCGGGCATGGCGTGGATGTCACGTTCACCCTCGATCCCGCACTCGCAGCGTCCCTCGGCCTGGCCGGGGCCGACCAACCGTTCACTGTGACGATCGCCGCGCTCGGCTTCGCCCTCCTGACCGCCCTCCTCGGCGTCCGGGCAGGGCGACGCATCGCGGAGACTCGGTTTGCGACGCTCGGCGGGATCGTCGCCGCTGCGACCTTCGCCGTGGCATCCCTCGCGGTCGCGGCATCGGCACTCGACGACCTCGCACGGGCCTCGCTCGTCCAGGCCGCGATCCTTCCCGTGCTCTTCTTCGGTGGCGGGATGCTCGTGGGCATGAACCTCGCCCGCCGTGATCTCGGGCTGACGCCGATCCTGAGGGTGCCGGATGCACTGCCCGACGTTCCTCGGGCACTCATCGCCACGTCGCTCCGCGGTGGTGCGGCGATCGTGGCGCTGCTTCTCGCGATGGCCTCGGTCGTCACCACACTCGCGATCCTCTTCTCCTACGCGAGCATCATCACGCTCTACGAGAGCCTGCACACGGAGGTGCTCGGCGGCATTCTCGTGACGGTGGCGCAGCTCGCCCTCGTCCCGACGATCGTGGTGTGGACGGCGAGCTGGCTGGTCGGACCGGGCTTCGCGCTCGGCACCGGGTCGCTCGTGAGTCCGCTCGGTACGAGCCTCGGCCCGATTCCGGCCATTCCCCTCCTCGGTGCCCTGCCGTCCGGTGACTCGGCGTGGGGCTTCGTCGGGATTCTCGTCCCGATCGTTGCGGCTTTTCTCGCGGGTGCGTGGTTCGGTCCGGGCATCCGTCGGCGGCTCAACGGCTACTGGGTCGTCGTTGCGGCTCTCGCGATGGGTGTCGTTGCCGGCATCGTGCTCGGGATCCTCGCGTGGTTCGCCTCGGGCGGTGCTGGCCCGGGTCGTCTCGTCGACGTTGGCCCGAACCCCTGGGCCGTCGGCGGGTGGGCTGCCCTCGAGTGCGCGATCGGCGCAGCGATCGGTATCCTCGCCGCGCACCGGCTTCCGCGCCGTCGGTAGGCTGTACCGGTGCTCACACTCGTAGTCCTCATCT
Source organism: Leifsonia sp. AK011 (assembly GCF_013410945.1). NCBI lineage: Bacteria > Bacillati > Actinomycetota > Actinomycetes > Micrococcales > Microbacteriaceae > Leifsonia > Leifsonia sp. AK011. Next base: position 878,960 of record NZ_JACCCH010000001.1, read on the forward strand.
CGGGCGGCGGGTCCAACCTCCGCGCTCTCCTCGAGGCATCGGACGATGCCGAGTTCCCGGCCCGCGTGGTCGCTGTCGGGGCCGATCGCCCGGCGGACGGATTCGAGCACGCCGAACACTTCGGCATCCCGACCTTCTCCGTCGTTCGCTCCTCGTTCGAGGATCGCGAATCGTGGGGCCAGGAGCTGCTCGAGCAGATCCAGCAGTGGAACGCCGACCTCGTCGTGCTGAGCGGGTTCATGACCCTGCTCCCGGCGGCGGTCGTCGATGCCCTCTCGCCAAATCTCATCAACACGCATCCCGCCTATCTCCCCGAGTTCCCGGGAGCGCACGCCGTGCGCGACGCGATCCTTGCGGGGGCGACCGAGACCGGTGCGAGTGTCATCGTGGTCGACAACGGTGTCGATACCGGTCCGATCATCGTGCAGGAGCGGATTCCGGTTCTGCCCGGCGACACCGAAGCCACGCTCCACGAGCGCATCAAGCCCGTTGAGCGACGCCTGCTCATCCAGACCGTGCGCGACGTCGCAGCCCATCCCCGACTTCTTGAGGAGCTCTAGTGTCCGGCCCCACCCACGATCCCGCCAGCTACCGCGAACGCGACGTCATCCCGATCCGCCGGGCGCTCGTCTCCACGAGCGACAAGTCCGGGCTCGTCGAGCTTGCGACCGCCCTCGTGGGTGCAGGCGTCGAGATCGTCTCCACGGGATCGACCGCAGCGACGATTCGGGATGCAGGGCTCCCCGTCACCGAGGTGGCCGAGGTCACCGGGTTCCCGGAGTCCCTCGACGGACGCGTCCGCACTCTCCACCCCTCGATCCACGCAGGGCTCCTCGCCGATCTGCGCCTCGAGTCGCACGAGAGGGAACTCGACGCTCTCGGCATCCAGCCCTTCGAGCTCGTGATCTCCAACCTGTACCCGTTCGTGCAGACCGTGGCATCCGGTGCGTCCACGGCTGATGTGATCGAGCAGATCGACATCGGGGGCCCCGCGCTCGTGCGTGCCTCGGCCAAGAACCACGCGAACGTGGCCATCGTCACCTCGCCGGACAGCTACCCGCAGGTGCTCAAGGCGCTCACGCTCGGCGGCACGACCCTCGCCCAGCGCCAGCGTCTGGCCGGGGAGGCGTTCGCCCACACGGCAGCGTATGACGCTGCGGTCGCCGCCTACTTCGCGGCGGAGGTGGGTATCAAGCCGCCCCAGTCGACTCACCCCGGCACTGTGCGCTACGAGTTCACCCTCGCGCACGAGCTGCGCTACGGGGAGAACTCCCACCAGGAGGCCGCGCTCTACCTCGACCCGGCAGGACACGGCATCGCCCAGGCGACGCAGCTGCAGGGCAAGGAGATGTCGTACAACAACTACGTCGACGCGGATGCCGCGCTGCGTGCCGCCTACGACTTCGACCAGCCGGCCGTCGCGATCATCAAGCACGCCAACCCGTGCGGCATCGCCATCGCGGACACGATCGCCGAGGCTCACGCACTCGCGCACGCCTGCGACCCCGTTTCGGCCTACGGCGGGGTGATCGCTGCCAACCGCGCCATCACGCGCGAGGCCGCCGAGTCGATCAAGGACATCTTCACCGAGGTCATCGTCGCGCCGAGCTTCGACGAGGGGGCGCTCGAGGTGCTGGCGGCGAAGAAGAACCTGCGCCTCCTCCAGCTGCCGAGAGGCTACTCGCGAGGCACGAGCGAGCTCCGCCCGATCTCGGGTGGTGCCCTCGTGCAGACCGCGGACACCTACGAGGACTTCGACTCGTCCACGTGGCAGCTCGTCGCCGGGGATGCCGCGGACGACGCCACCCGTGCGGACCTCGAGTTCGCGTGGCGGGCAGTTCGGTCGGTCAAGTCGAACGCGATCCTGCTCGCCCACGACGGTGCATCCGTGGGGGTCGGCATGGGTCAGGTCAACCGGGTGGACTCGTGCAGGCTCGCCGTGTCGCGGGCGGGGGAGCGTGCCGCGGGGTCGGTTGCGGCATCCGATGCGTTCTTCCCGTTCGCCGATGGTCTCGAGATCCTGCTGGAGGGTGGCGTGCGGGCGGTCGTGCAGCCCGGCGGGTCGATCCGCGACGAGGAGGTCATCGCCGCTGCGCAGGCCGCCGGCGTGACGATGTACTTCACGGGGGAGCGGCACTTCTTCCACTAGGTCGGTACGAGAAGTGCTTTCGCGCCGGAAGTAACGTTCAGTACCGCGCAGCGCTGCCGTCCGTACACCTGCGGGTCACCTGCGGGACGTGTGCCCTCACCAGTGTTGAGAGGTCCACGAACCCAAAGGATCCTCCCGCATGTCTCTTGCACGCATTCTTGCTGCGGTCACGGCGACGACGCTCGTCGCGACCTCCGCGCTCTTCGGCGCCACAGCGGCCGGTGCCGCCCCGCTCGCGCCCCAGTCGGTGAACGCCGCCGACCCCACTCCCGAACGCGTCGTTCTCACGCCGCCCCAGGACCCCTCGACGGCGCAGTCGTTCACCTGGCGTACCGGCGCCGACGTCGAGGCCGGCACGGTGTGGATCCGCAAGGTCGGCACCACGGAGTGGCGCACGGCGGCGGCCCGCGCCAACGAGCGCCTGCTGACCGGTGGAATCGAGACGCGCACGCACTCCGTGACCATCGGTGAGCTCACGCCCAACACCGAGTACGAGTACCAGGTGGGGACCGACTCGGCGAAGTCGGCGATCTACCGCTTCACCACGGCAGGGGCGGCGGGCGACCCGTTCACCTTCATCTACTTCGGTGACGCACAGAACGACCTCGCGGCGAAGTGGAGCCCCGTCGTCGACCAGGCCTACGCGAAGTACCCGGATGCCGTCGGCACGGTCAACGCGGGAGACCTCATCAACAACGCCGACAAGGACACCGAGTGGACCGACTGGTTCGGCGCGATGGACGGGCACAGCCAGACCTCCAACGTGATCGCGGCCCCCGGTAACCACGAGTACAGCGGCGACTCGTTCCTCAAGGCCTGGAAGTCGAACTTCGAGTACGACGCCAACGGCCCGAAGTGGGACGGCAACACGGGCACGACTGACGCACAGAAGCAGGAGGCGGCCTACCGCGCGCAGATGGAGATCGCCCTGCGCGAGACCGCCTACTACACCGACTACCAGGGCGTGCGCTTCATCTCCCTCAACGCGAGCCGCAGCCAGGCCATCGCGCTCATGACCCCCGAGGTGCTCCCGCCGTGCCTCATCGGTTGCCCCAACCCGACCGACCTGTGGCTGCAGATGCAGGGCGAGTGGCTCGACAGCATCCTCGAGAACAACCCCAACCAGTGGGCGGTTGCCGTCTTCCACCAGCCGGTCTTCTCGACCGCGGTCGGCCGTGATGAGGCCGATGTTCGTGCCGCCTGGCTTCCCGTGTTCCAGCGCAACGACATCGACCTCGTGCTCATGGGCCACGACCACACCTACGCGCGTGGCTACGTGAACGCGGATGCCACGGCAACGCCCGGCATCACGACCGGCCCGGTCTACGCCGTGAGCGTGTCTGGCCCCAAGTACTACGACCAGCAGCCGGTGGACAACAACGTCTGGACCCAGAACGGCGCGACCCAGGTCATGCGCGCGGGTTACACGTCGACCTTCCAGGGCATCACCGTCTCGGGCAACACACTGCGCTACGAGTCGATCGTCGCGGCCAAGTGGGGCAGCGGCGCCGAGGAGTCCACGACGGACGTGCCGATCGGCGGAACGCTCGACTCCTTCACGATCACCAAGTACGACGGCGGCACGAAGTACGTGACCGAGGACGGCGTTGCGATCCCCGGGCCCGGCGAGGGCCCCGACCCGGTCGACCCGGGCACCCCGACGACACCCGAGGAGCCGGCGGGAACCCCGGCCGAGGTGGCCCTGGGCTTCCAGAAGGTGGGGAACGTGGCATCCACGTTGTCCGGTCCGTCAGCGCTCGATGAGGCCCGCGGCATCCTCTGGGTGAGCGACGCGACCCCCGACAGCGTCGGCCGCGTGAACGGCATCAGCGTGGCGACCGGCGAGATCGTCGACCACTTCGACGTGGGCGGCCCCGTGATCGACATGAGCTACGACGTGCAGCTGTCGGGCGTGGTCGCGGCCTACAAGACGAGCAACGGCAAAACCGCCGCGAACGGCTACTCGACGGCGGCGGGCAGCGTGGGCGCCCCCCTGCTCGACGACCCGATCGTGCTGCCCTACGCGATCACCGGCATCGGGATCGACGCGGGCTCCGGAGTCGTCTACTTCTCGCTCGCCGTGGGCGCCATCCTCGCGGTGAACGCCGAGGAGGGCGACATCGTCGGCCAGTACCCGGTGGGTGCCGGAGTGGGGCGGATGCGCGTGGATGCCGCCACCGGAAACCTCTACGTTCTCTTCACCGGCCAGAGTTCGAGCGAGCTGCGCATCCTCGCGGGACGCAGCGCGATGGCGAACCTCGGCAGTTACACGCTCGAGCCCGGTGCTGCTGGCGTCTCGGTCGACCCGAAGGCCGGTCTCGCGATCGTCGGACACGCGTCCGGAGGCTTCACGGCAGTCGACGTGCTCGGCGCGACGGCGACCCGATACGCGAACGCGGACTTCGGTACCGGGGTGACCTCGGTCTCCACCGAGTCGGCGAAGGGCCTCATCTACGTGACGACGCCCACGGGCATCGTCACCGTCGGCCGCGAGCAGGCGCCCCGCATCACCCAGTCGCCGGAGCGTGCGACGATCGCAGCCACCGGCACGACGACGCTTGCGGCTGAGGCGTGGGCGGTCCCGGCGGCCGCTGTGCAGTGGGAGCTGCGCAAGCCCGGTAGCACCGTGTGGGAGACCGTCGCCGGCGCCACCGAGCGGACGCTCGATGTCACGGGCCTGAGCACGGGCGTGCAGTACCGCGCGGTGTTCTCGAACGAGATCGGCGGCGAGGAGTACTCGACGGTCTCCGCGACGGCGACGATCTGGTCGACTGTCCCCACGGAGCAGCCGCAGCCGATCACCCCGACGAGCACCAACAAGGGTGATGGCATCACCGCGACGGTCACGGGTGGCCTCATCACGGTGTCGCTGGGCGAGGAGTGGGAGGGTGCGTGGATCGGCTCGATCATCCACTCCGACCCCGCCTTCCTCGGTTGGCGCGTGGTCACCGACGGCACGGTCGTCATTCCGGTCCTCGCCGGCATGACGGGCGAGCACCGGGTCGCACTGCACGACGCGAACGGCGAGATGATCGGGTGGGCAGCGGTCTCCATCCCGACCCCCTCGGGTGAAACCCCGCCGAACCAGCAGGGACCGGGCACCCAGGCACTCGCCTCGACGGGCCTCTCGATCGACGGCGGCCTCGTGCTCGCCGTGATCCTGCTCGCAGCGGGCGCGATCGTGATCGTCCGTCGCAGGATGACGCGCGCCTAACGCTCGACGAACGACTCGGGGCTGCCCGGCTCAGGCCGGGTGGCCCCGACGTTCTCGTGGGGCGCACCCCAGCAGATTCATAGAATCCGCCCGCTAGGGTAGCGGGATGCACACCCCAGCCCCCAGTTTCGCCCGCCGGTTGTCCGCGTCCCTCATCACCGGTTTCGTGACCGCGCTGGTGGTCCACGCCGCCGTGGTGTTGATGTACTTCGTCAGCAACGGCGCATCAGGAGAGGCGCTCGTCGCCCTCAACAACTACTTCCTCGCCGCGAGCCTCTCGCTCGCCGTGCTCCTCACGATCGCGGCGCTCCTCGGGGCCTTCCGCACGTGGTGGGGCGCAGCGATCGCCGGTCTCGTCGGCGGCATCGCCGCGAGTGCCCTCGGGGTGCTCTACGCCGTGGTCTCCAGCGGAACCGCCTGGAGTGACCAGGCGACCGCGTTCCTCTTCACGTCCCTCGCCGGTACGAGCCTCGTCTTCGAGGTCGGCGCGGTCGTCGCCGCCCTCACCGCCGGTCGTGCGCTGTGGAAGGCCGCGCTGAGCTGGTCGCGCGACGTGCCCCGCAGGATCGCGCTCGTGCGTCCGCCGTCGTCCCGCCTCGCCGAGGGTGAGATCACCCACCTCGAGCGTGTGCCCGTCGACGCCGAGCTCGCCGAAACCCAGTGGGACGGTTACGTCGCCGCGCTCGCCGCGGAGGGCTTCGAGGTGCTGGATGTCGCGGCAGCCGACGACCACCCCGACTCCGTGTTCATCGAGGACACCGTGGTCATCTTCGGCGACCTCGCCGTGATCACGAGCCCCGGCGCGGAGAGCCGTCGAGGCGAGATCACCGATGTGCGGGAGACCGTGGCATCCCTCGGCCTGCGCGTGGCGGAGATCGCGGAGCCCGGAACGCTCGACGGAGGGGACGTGCTGAAGGTCGGCACGACGGTCTACGTCGGTCGGGGCGGTCGCACGAACGGCGAGGGAATCCGCCAGCTGCGTGCCATCCTGAGCCCCCTCGGCTACACCGTCGTCGCGGTGCCCGTGAAGAAGGCCCTGCACCTCAAGAGCGTCGTCACGGCCCTGCCCGACGGCACCGTGATCGGCTACCCGAAGCTCGTCGAGCACCCGGGAGTCTTCGGTCGGTTCCTCGCGGTTCCCGAGGAGCACGGTTCGGCCGTCGTCGTGCTGTCGGATGACGCGGTGCTCCTGTCGTCGTCGGCGCCCAAGACCGCGACTCTCCTCGCCGACCTCGGCTACCGCGTCGTGACCGTGGACGTGAGCGAGTTCGAGAAGCTCGAGGGCTGCGTGACCTGCCTCTCGGTGCGCATCCGCTAACGCATTACGCGGTCGGGACGTGCCGCGCCGTCGCGAGGTCGACGCGCCACGACCCGGTGCGAGTCCACAGCAGTGGGGTTCCCTCGGCGCGATAATGCTGCAGGGCCCGGGTCTCGTGGTCGATGGCCGGATGCCCGCTCGCGCGCACCACGCGCCACCAGGGCACGTCGCTGCCGTAGTGGGACATCACGGTGCCGACCGCCCGGGCGGCCCGGGACCCGATCGCCGCCGCGACGTCCCCGTAGGTCATCACGCACCCCTCGGGGATGTCGGCCACGACCTCCAGCACGAGGCTGACGAAGTCGTCGCTCGGGGCCGCCGTCATGCCTAGAGGGTCAGCGTGCCGATGTTCTCGCCGTACTGGGTCTCGCCCGTGATGACGAAGCCGAGGTGGAGGAAGAACTCCTCCGGGCCATCATCGCCGGGCTCCCAGAGGGCGGTGAGCTCCGTGAAGCCACGGCTCTTGGCCTCCTCGGCGAGCCCCCGAACGGCGAAGGAGCCGATGCCCTTGCCCTGGTTCTCGGCACCGACGGACACACGCCACACGCAGCTGCGGAACTCCTCGGTTGTCGCCTCGGGGTCGAAGTTGCCCCGGATGAAGCCGACAACAGTGTCACCGTCCAGCACGACGCGCGGCCACGAGGTGGCCGGGTTCAGGAAGCTGTCGGCGATCGCGTACGACGGCGGCGTGACGAACTGCTCCTGCCCGCGCCGGAGTGTGAGGTTGTTCGCTGCAACGATCGTGCTCGCGGACAGTTCTTCCAGCCTGAGTTCGCCCATGCTTTCAGGCTAACGGGCGATCCTCGGTTCCGCGAAGATATCTTGACGTCGAGATACTTCTGCATTTCTAGTAGAATCGGTGCGGCCAACTGAGAGGAAGCACTGTGTCGAAAATCAAGGTAGAGGGAACCGTCGTCGAGCTCGATGGCGATGAGATGACTCGCATCATCTGGCAGAAGATCAAGGACACCCTCATCCACCCGTACCTCGACGTGAACCTCGAGTACTACGACCTCGGCATCGAGCACCGGGATGCCACGGACGACCAGGTCACGATCGACGCCGCCCACGCCATCCAGAAGCACGGCGTCGGCGTGAAGTGCGCCACCATCACCCCCGACGAGGCCCGCGTCGAGGAGTTCGGCCTCAAGAAGATGTGGAAGTCGCCGAACGGCACGATCCGTAACATCCTCGGCGGTGTGATCTTCCGCGAGCCCATCATCATCTCGAACATCCCGCGCCTTGTGCCCGGCTGGAACAAGCCGATCATCATCGGCCGTCACGCGTTCGGCGACCAGTACCGCGCTACCGACTTCGTCTTCAAGGGCAAGGGCAAGCTCACCGTCGAGTTCACGCCCGACGACGGCTCCGAGCCGATGAAGTTCGAGGTCTACGACGCACCCGACGACGGCATCGCCCAGGTGCAGTACAACCAGGATGCCTCGATCCGCGACTTCGCACGGGCATCCCTCAACTACGGCCTCACCCGCAACTACCCGGTGTACCTCTCCACCAAGAACACGATCCTCAAGGCCTACGACGGTCGCTTCAAGGACATCTTCCAGGAGATCTTCGACGCCGAGTTCAAGGAGAAGTTCGACGCAGCCGGCCTCACGTACGAGCACCGCCTCATCGACGACATGGTCGCCTCGGCCATGAAGTGGGAGGGCGGCTACGTCTGGGCCTGCAAGAACTACGACGGCGACGTTCAGTCTGACACCGTGGCCCAGGGCTTCGGATCGCTCGGCCTCATGACCTCCGTGCTCGCAACGCCCGACGGCAAGGTTGTCGAGGCTGAGGCCGCACACGGCACGGTCACGCGCCACTACCGCCAGCACCAGGCCGGCAAGCCCACGTCGACCAACCCGATCGCCTCGATCTTCGCGTGGACCCGCGGGCTCGCCCACCGGGCCAAGCTCGACAACAACCCCGAGCTCGCCGCCTTCTCCGACACCCTCGAGGACGTCGTCATCAAGGCCGTCGAGGAGGGCCACATGACGAAGGACCTCGCGCTGCTCGTCGGGCCGGACCAGAAGTGGGAGACGACCGAGGAGTTCCTCGACACGCTCGACAAGGCCCTCGCGGCGCGCCTGGCGTAGCTGCCCGGTCCCTGAGGAGCGGCGAAGCCGCGTCTCGAAGGGTCACGTGGTGCTGCGGGTGGGGCCCTGCATTCAGGGGTCTCCGCCCGTAGACGCCCGCCACACCGGAGACCCCTGAATGCAGGGCCCCACCCTCCGCGGTTTCTGGCGCGCTGGAGCTTAGAGCGAAGGCCATTTCTGGCCTTCGCCGCGACGCCAGCGCTGACGGCCGTCTCGGCCGTCAGGTTCCGCGGGCGTAGCCCGGCGTATTGAAACCCGGTGGGTTGAGTAGCCGCGGCGTAGCCCCGGCGTCATCGAAACCTCACCAACGAACAACACCGACCACGTGGGTGAGGTTTCGATGACGGCCGCTGCGCGGGCCTACTCAACCACCGGGTTTCGATGACGGCCGCTGCGCGGGCCTACTCAACCCCCAGGGAACGACTAGTAAATCTTCTCCCCGCGGGCGAGCATCTCCACGTACTTGGTGATGTTCCGCTCGCGGGTTTCTGCTTTCTTGAGTTGGCTCAGGCGGAAGATGATCGCCCAGCGGTTCTGCTTGGTGAGAGTGGCGAAGAACGCGGATGCCGCGGGGTTGGCGTCGATGGCGGCCTGCAGGTCGGCCGGCACCTCCGCACCCTTCACCCGGTACGCGGCATCCCACCGTCCGTCGCCCTTGGCCCGCTCGATCTCGGCGTGCCCACCGTCGCGCATGCGACCCTCGGCGATGAGGCGCTCGACGATGCCCACATTGCGCTGCGACCACGGGCTGTTGCGGCGCCGCGGGGTGAAAGCGTGGAGCAGGTAATCGTCGTCGAATCGCGCGACCTGGCCATCAATCCATCCATGGCAGAGGGCGACCTCGAGGGCCTCATCCCAGGTCATGCCGGGGGCCGACGAGAGCTTCTTGCGAAGCTTCAGGCGCACCCCGTCATCCGTGCCGTGCTCGAGGAGGTACTGCTCCCACTCCTCGGGGGTGGCGAGGTAGACGATGGGCTTCTCCGCGAACGACGCCATACGGCGATGGTACGAGAAACCCCCGACGCCGAGGGGGAGGGGCGCCGGGGGTTCGTCTGGAGGTGGGGTCAGCTGGCGGTGACCTCGGCCGCCTCGGTGGAGGTGGCGGTCGTCGTGACCGCGACCTTGCGCGGCTTGGCCTGCTCGCTCACCGGGAGCACGACGCTGAGCACGCCGTTCTCGTAGTTGGCGGAGATTGACGCGGTGTCGATGCCCTGACCGAGGGTGAACTGGCGCAGGTAGGAGCCGCCCTGGCGCTCGCGGGTGAGCCACTTCACGTCGCCGTTGCTGCGGGTGGTGCGCTCGGCGCGCACGGTGAGCAGCTGGCCGTCGACATCCACATCGACCGAGCCGGGGTCAACACCCGGGAGGTCTGCGGTGAGGACGTAGTGGTCTCCGTCGCGGTAGAGGTCGATCGGCATCCGGCGGGGACCCTGTCGGGTCGCACCGCGCTCGAGCTCACGGAACGGGTCGAAGAGTACTGCCATGATGATCTGTCCTTCGTCTAGAAGTTGAGTCACCGTGACTCAACTAAGACGAAATTAGCACTCTGGATACGCGAGTGCCAGCGCGTTCGCAACCGGCGAACGCGAGGCATCTGCCAGCTATTTCACTCTTTTCCGGAGCTTTCGCCCCCGAATCACTCTGGCCACGCGCGTGACCGCCTAGCCACTGGCGCCGCGCGTGAACCCTCCGGAAAAGAGAGGATCAAGACCGGGGTGGCGGGGTGGCGGGCTGGTGGCGGGGCAGGTGGTGCGGTGGCGGGGAGAGGGGGGGGCTAGTAGCCGCTGAAGTAGTCGGTGTGGATGCGACGCACACCCTGTTTGCGCAGGGTCTTGCGCACCTCGTTGACGAGTGCGGGTGGGCCCGACACGAACGCACGGCGGGACGCGGCATCCGGGACCGCAGCGGCGATCGCCTCGGGTGTGACACGTCCAGTGCCGCCGTGGACCCAGCCCGTGGGCAGACCCCCGTCGGGCTCCGGCCCGAACAGCACCACGCGCGCACCCGTCCGCTCCAGCACCTCGCGGTAGGGGAGCGGCCCGGCCGTGCTCGTGGCGTAGACGACGGTCACGTCGCGCTTCTCGCCGCGCTCCACGGAGTACCCCAGCTGGGAGGCGAACGGGGTGATGCCGATGCCGCCGGCAACGAGCAGCAGGGGGTCACTGACATCCGCTGGCAGCACGAAGTCGCCGTGCACGCCGGTGCCGTGCACCATAGCGCCGGGCTCGAGGTCGAGCAGCGCCTTCTTGAAACTCGAAGATGACGACGGCACCGTGATCGCGAACGTGATCGGTCCGTCGGCGGAGGGCGCGGACGAGATGCTGAAGTACCGCCGGTTGCCGCGGAAGTCGGCCTTGCGGTGCGGGATGGTGAGTTCCATGTACTGGCCGGGCACGAAGTGCACGGGCTTCGTGGGCTGGAAGGCGAGCTCCCAGGTTCGGTCGTTGACCGCGGTCTTGCCCAGGTACGTCATGCGGATGGCACGACGCTGGCCGAAGGCGAACGCGACGAGGTTTGCGACCAGCAGAGCGAACAACGGGCTCGTGTAGATCGGCCCCACGTTGTAGGGCGCCGAGTACAGCACGCCGGCGACCACGGCGACGAGGAGTTGCTGCCAGCGGCGCGGTGGAGTGGTGAGCGGTTCGCTCAGCATGAAGCCGATGAAGAAGAACAGCGGCGACGACAGGAAGGTGTTCGAGAAGACGGTTGCGAGGTCGCTGCCGGCGCTCAACTCGATCCCGAAGCGGATCGCCGAGGCCACAAGGAGGAAGGTGCCTGCCATCGCGAACCGTCGCAGCCGGTACAGCACCAGGAACGCACCGATGATCACGACGGGCTGCAGGAACGGCGTACCCGTCCACCACGCCGGGAACCCGAGCCCGGCGAGCCCGATGATCCACGCGCCGAGCGCTGCGGGGTTGAGCACGTGGCGTCCCCGGATGGCGAGAACGTACTTCGAGGCGGTCGCGATGGTGCTCGCGAGCGCGATGCCGAGGAGCCCGATCGGGTCGAGCGTCGGCACAATGATGAGCGCGATGAGCACACCCGTGATGTACGAGGATTCCGGATGCCACGGCCGGCGCACGATGAGCGATGCGAGCCATCCCGTCAGGGCGGCCGTGCCTACCGCCACGGCCGCTGACGCGAGGATCGGCAGGGGCTGGTACGAGAGCTGCCCGAACAGCGACAGCACGAGCGCGGTGAGCGTGATGGCCGCGAGGGTGAACAGCACGAGCTTGTACATCGGCACAGCGCCGAGGGTCCGGTCGAGCCAGCGCTTCATAGGAACATCTCTCCTGACAGGTCTGGCGAGTAGGTTACCCGCCCGGTGGAATCCACGATCACGTACTGGAAGTGGAACTCGCTGGCCAGCCGCTCGGGGGAGGTGAAGAACAGGGCGGTGGCGAGCCCGTCCGCCTCGAGCGCAGTCGATGCGAGCGCCCACGTCGCGAGCACGCTCCTCGTCGGCAGGCCCGTGACGGGGTCGATCACGTGGTGCAGCCCCTCGCCCCAGGCCCGGCGGTTGGTGGCGGAGGCGCAGATCGCGCCGGTGCCGAGCTCGACGACGCCGATGGCGCGCGTGGGATCGGTCGGATGCTCGAGCCCCACCCGAATCGTGCCCGGGCCGTGCCGCAGCATGTCGCCGCCGGCATCCACAATGAATTCCTCGTGCCCGTGGTGCGCAAGGATGCCGCCGACGATGTCGACGAGGTAGCCCTTGCCCGCGGCGCCCACATCCACCGTCACAGGCCGGTGCGCGGTGAGGGTCTCGCCGTCCCACGCGATCGCCTCCTCCCAGGCGAGCGCAGGTCGGGCCGGTCCCTCGGGGCGGAGGCGGTAGGTGCTGTCGTAGCCGAGCTGTTCGAGGCTCGCCCCCACGAGCGGCGTCACGGCGCCGCCTGTGAGGTCGTAGAGGCGGCGGTAGAGGTCGAACAGGGGTGCCGCGTCATCCGGGAGCTTGATCGATCCAGAAGCCCGCCGCAGCTGCGACACGAGCGAGTCGTCGCGGAACCGCGAGTACGCGAGGTCGAACTCGGCAATGCGCTCGCGAATGAGCAGCTCGAGGGCGTCGCCGAGTGGCTCCGTGCTATCGATCTGCCACTGGGTGCCGATGGCCTCGAACGTGAGAGTCAGCACGTCGTCGCTCCGTTAGGACGACGCATCCGCCTTGATGGCCTCGAGGGCCTTCATGAAGCCCCCGCTCGTGAGGGACGAGCCTGCGACCTTGGTCACCGAGATGTCGTCGATGCTCTTGCCCACGATCTCCGCCGAGATACCCGAGGCGAACTCGCCCTGGTAGTGCTCTGTGTTGGGGTTGCTCGGGTGTGTACCGATCTCGACGGCCGTGACGACGCCGTCGGCGAGGGTGAGAGTCACGTCGACCGTCTCCGTGCCGTTGGGCGACTGGTACTGGCCGCTCTCGGTGTAGCTGCCGTCGGCGTACGTGCCGGTCGATCCCGTGTCGGTCTCGGTGGGCGTCGTGGGCTCGGACGTGGCACCGGTGTCCGGCTCGGTCGTCGTGGTGGGAGCGGGAGTCTCTGCGGCGCAGCCCGCGAGGGCTCCGACGAGCGTGAGACCTGCGGCCACGGCGATGGTGGGTCGGGCGGTGATGATCGAGCGCATTCGTCTCCCTCGAGATCAAGTTGTTACGTCAAGCATCTCGTACTTGTTGGGAGATTCCTTGGAGTCGCCTGCAAAGCACGCTTGAGCACTCGACGCGCGAAGAACGGCCTCGACCGCACATCGAAGTGAACCGACACCGAACAGGATCTGAACGTGAACGCGGTCGCCTCCGTTCCGTGCGAGCACACTGATAGAAACAGAACGTGCTGTACGTCCTTGAGCCCGAGATGCCGGGCGGAATCGACGAGGGCACAGACATCGACCGACGCACTTGGCCGCCTTCCTACAGGTCGCTGCACTACGAGCTCGACACCTGGCAGGGTGATCCGCTGGTAGCAGGATTCGTCTGCCTGCTTGCGACTCGCGACCTGGAAGCGGATTTCCGCGAGGCGGGGCTCACCGGATACACGCCCCGCCCAGTCATCGTCACTCGCTCACTCAACTACATCGCGTTGAACAAGAGGCCGGTACCCCCCTTCGTGTGGATCGACATCACGGGTGTGCCAGGCCTGCACGACATCGCCTGGACGAGCGGTCGGGAGATTGCCGTGTCTGAACGCTTCGTGGACCTGCTTCGGCGCGCAGGGGCGGAACATTTCTCCGTGACGGCCCTCGACGAGACGCAGTCGCCACATGACTGATTCGAGCCGACGTCCAGGAGGTTTTTTCCTACTCCGGCCCGAGAACCCGGCCGAGATCGGCCCCGAGACCGTGATCAATCGAGCCACGACTCCATGGAGCTACGACAAGTTGCAGGTAGAGCTCGATGTCTTTTGGGAACGCGATCCGCTGATTGCGCGAGATTGGGTCATCGCTACGGTCGACTTGGAACGAAGCTTCCAATCCGCAGGCATCACTGGGTACAGGCTACGACCTGTTGCTATCACTCTCTCGGAGAACTACGTGGAGCTGGATGGAGGGCCGATACCAGACTTCGTTTGGCTGGATGTGACGGGGAAACCGAGGCTCGACGATATCGCGTGGACTACGGGTGGGCACCTCGACCTCATCGTGTCACCCAAATTCTTGGACGTTCTCGAAGCGGGCGGAGCCTCTCATTTCGACGCGTTCCTGTTGCCTGATTGATGAGGGCAAGTCTCGCAGCCGTTGTTAGGAGCGGCGCCGGGGGAAGTTAGCACGCACGAGGCCGGTTGACCGGCTCTTGGAGGGCTTCGTCAGTGCGTCGATGACGGCAGATCCCGAATTCAACATTCGAGAGACCGCGACCCGCGAAAGTTCCGTTGTGCATGACTCTTGTCGCGTGGGACAGGTGGGAGAACCCTCTTGTCTGCCTCTACTTCCATCTGATCTGCGCATGATGACATCGCGGGGACGGACGAAGTAGAGACCCGGCGCAGAACAACTACGTGCTTGATGTTGTTAACCAGCTCGAATCTCGCGGTGCCACGGATTTCAGGATCAATCAAAGGCAAGTGAGTATTCTCGAACAAGTCGTGGGTAAAAACCGCCCGGACGTGCAGTTCACCTACGATGGGGTTCGGTATTACCTGGAGTTCGAATCCCAGGGCTCAAACCGCGGCGCGGGTCACCTGAACAGAATCTTCAGCAATGATCCCTGCGGGGTGATCGGGATCTTTGGAGGCCCCTTCTGATGCGAACCCTGCTGAACGACGAGTTCGCCCCGATTACCAAAGCCATTGGGTTCGTGAAGGCAGGGATTGACGAGGTGACTGACCAGCGCGCGCAGTTCCTCCAGCAGCACGGGTACACGCTTAGCCGCCGAGAGCTCGCATTGCCGCTCATCGAATCCCTGCGTGTTCTTGAGCCGCTCACCGTGGGAGCAAGGCCCCGCACCTTGTGGGTGGAACATGGCACGTGGACCGCTTGCTTTGACTCAGGGTACCGGGGAGGAGACCCGGGGCCCGGAGTGAGTCTAGTGGCCCGATCCTTGGCCGTCGACGGACTGTATATCCGCACATCGCCCGATATTCGCGGAGGCGAGGTGCGGAGGTGGGGTGCCACCCAGTTCGTGTTCTATCCGGCTGGAGGAGATAGGACTCACACGCGAGTAGTCGCGGCTACCAACGACGGCAGCTGGGTTTGGCAGAACTTCGGCGAACCTCTGCCCTTTGAGGAAGTTGAGCGCTATGAGGCCCCGCGTCGGAGAGACCGCTTCACGTCGGACATGCTCGAGAGGTATTGCCAGGCGCTCGGTATAGACGTATTCAATGCCGAAGCCTACGGACCCCGCGCTGTTCTGCTCGAAATGACCGAATTGCGCGGTAAGCCCCTTACGTATCGGACGATGACCCTTGAGGAGGCGCAGGCCGCCAACGGAATCGTGCCAGGTCAGGCCGCCGCCGCCCGGGGCTGAGATCGATCCGCAGCAACGCTGAGGGGGCGGCCAGGCTTTCGCCCGACCGCCCCCTCAGCGTGTTGTGACTACTCCGCGTTGCGCAGGTCGTTGCGGCGTCGCACGAGCACGACCAGCAGGCCGCCCAGCACCAGCAGCAGCGCGACGCAGCCGATCACGAGGCTGATCGAGCTGCCCGTCATGGCGAGCACAGTGGCCAGTGGGGTCTCCGGGGCGATCACGACCGGCAGCGCGTAGGCGTGGAACGGGTCGTCGTCCGTCACGGTGACGGGGGTGTCCTCGTCGTCCGTGATGAGCACCGGCTCGCCACCCTCGCCGAGAAGCGGCTCGCCCGTAGGCGCCCCGTTCTCGTCGGTCTGCGGCGTGATCGGGTTGGCGACCACGACGACCTCATCGGCGTGATCCTGGTTCTCGCCGAGCTGCAGCGTGCCCTCGGCGAAGAACGACGCGCCGGGAGGCAGCATGCCCGTCCAGGGGCCGCTCTCCACGAAGCTGTACTTCGCCGGGCCGCCGAACGGCGTGAGATCCGCCGTCCAGTCGTCCCCGAGCGCGATACCCGAGAGCGTCGTGTCATCGAGGGTGAGGTTGGTCAGCCACGTCGTTCCGGTGTTGGTGACGACCCAGCGCACGGCGTTCTTCGACTCGACCTCGTAGCCCACCGCGTGGGCCTCGTCGTTGGCGTCCTGGTCGGCGTCGACGAGCGGCTTGGTCGGGATGACCCAGGCGTCACCGTCGCGGACGATCGGGTCTTCCTTGGTGCCGTCGTACTTGATCACCTGGATGGCGGCCGTCGCGGCGTTGTAGTCGTCGACGTCGTTCACGGGGATCCCCGAGAGGGCGCCCGTGGCATCCACTCGAACGCGGTCGACGTGCGGAGCAGCGGATGCCTCGACCGTGAGCGTCGCGGAGCCGTAGATGTACTCCCCGGGCTCCCACACCGCCTCGCCGTCATCGAACGTCTCCGCCCACTCGAACGACCAGCCCTTGTCGCTGTAGGTCGCGTCGCGGGTGATGTCGCCGGGGAGGGTCCACTTCAGGGCGTCAACCGTGGCACCGGAGATCGTGACATCCGACATGCTGACCTCGCGGAGGTTCTCGTCGCCCGTGTTCTGCACGACGAACACGACGGTGCGGGTCTCGCCGGGCGTGTAGAACTCGGCGTCGGTCATGGTGTCCGCGTCGTGTGAAATCGCGGTTCCCTCGCCATCACCCTTCTCGATGTCGACGAACGGTCCCACGCCGGTCCAGGCGTTGAACGGGTCGTCGTCCTCGACGGTGAACGGCGTCTCGCCGTCCTCGAGGGTCGCGCGAACCGGCTGGTCCTCCTCGTCGAGCTCCGGCTGGCCGGTGGGCTCGAGCGTCTCGGGGTCCTGCGCCGGCACGACGACCGTCGCGATCACGTCGACCGTGTCGGTGTGCGTCTGCTCGGCGGGGATGGCGAGTGTTCCGGTCGCGAAGAACGACGCTCCGGGCGGCAGGAGGCCCTGCCAGGCACCGCTGTCGACGAAGCTGTAGTTCGTCGGTCCGCCGAAGGCGCTCAGGTCGGCAGTCCAGTCGTCGCCGATCTCCGGGCCAGCGTCGGTGACATCCTCGAGCGAGAGGTTGGTCAGCCACGTGGTGCCGGTGTTGGTGACGACCCAGCGCACGGTGCGGTCGGTGTCGACCGGGTACTCGACCGCGTGGTCGGAGTCGTTGGCGTCCTGGTCGGCATCGGCGAGCGGCTTGGCCGGGATGATCCAGGCGTCGCCGTCCTTGATGGCCGGGTCGGCCTTCGAACCGTCGTACTTGATGACCTGGATGCCACCGGTGAAGGCGTTGTACGGGTTGTCGTCCTCGAGCGGGATCCCGTTCCAGGCACTCGTGGCCGTGACATCCGCAACGTTGACGTGCGGGTCGCTCGAGAGCGGCACCGTGAGCGTGGCGAGGCCCGTCACGGTCTCACCCGGCAGCCAGAGCGCGGTGCCCTCGCCGAACGTGTCCTCCCACGTCGCGGTCAGCACGCCGTCGGAGCCGGCCGTCGCCGTGAGGCTCGTGCCGTTCGGCAGCGTCCACGAGAGACCCGAGACGGAGGCGCCCGAGATCGTCGTGTCGGTGAAGGTGACCTCGCGCAGCGGCTCGGTGCCCGTGTTGGTCACGGTGACGAGGATCGTGCGGGTCTCGCCCGGCTGGTACACGACACCATCGGCGAGCGTGTCAGCGTCGTTGACGGCGACCCAGTCGTTGCCCTCGAGCACGGCATCGCTCTTGTTGATCTCGAGGCTCGGAACACCGATCAGCACGACGCCCGCATCCCAGGTGGGGTCGATTCCGTCGGTCGCGAGGATCTCGGCGTACGTGTACTCGTCACCGGGTACCAGGTTCTGGTTGGTGCTGTCGAGCACGATCTCGCTCGTGAAACCGGTCTCGGGGTCGGCGTTGGAGTCATTACCAGCACCGCCCGCGCCCTCGATAGTGAACTTGTAGAGCTGCGCCTGCTCCTCGGTGAGGATGAAGCGGATCTCATAGGTTCCGGCGGGGAGAAGGTCGAAATCGTAGCGTCCCTGCGCGTTCGTGGTCGTCGACGTGACTTCCGTCTCGCCCTGGTACAGCGCGACCGTGACGCCCTGGAGCGGAAGCTCCCCGATGTCCTGGATGCCGTCGCGGTCCGCATCGATCCAGACGTAGTCGCCCAGCGCGTATGTGCGCGGGATGCTGTTCTCCACGGTGAATGCGAGGTCGTCGTTCACGAGCGCGGGCAGCGTGCCGCTCACCTGCGCGTCGTAGTCGTCGCCGTTGGTCTCGACGATGCTCTGCACCGAAGCGAACGCGGGTAGCTCGATCGTGTCGCTCTCGCCCACAGCGAGATCCAGCACGTACGGGCTGTCCGGCAGCGGGTCACCTCGGAAGTCGACGACCGAGACGCTGATCTCGAATGTCGTGCCCTCCGGCGCGGGTGCGCTGCCCTCGGCAAGCTCCTTGGTGACGGAGAGATCGAAGGATGCCACGAACCCGGCATCGATCGTGTGGTCGTTCTGACCCGCCCCGCCCACAGTCACGGGAGCCTCACCGGTGGTGGGATCCGCGTTGGAGTCGTTCTCCGCGTCGCTCGACTCCTGCGTGGTGAAGCCGAGGTCGCCCCACGTGAGTCCCGTGAAGTCGGGGTCGGCGAAGACGCCGCCCCACGCGAAGGTCACGGGAGTGGAGGCCGAGGGCTTGCCGAAGACCACGACGAGTTCCGCCGCCGGGTCGTCGAATCCGGACTCGGTCCACAGCGAGCTGTCGAAGACGTAGTTTCCGTTGGAGTCCGTGGTGGTCGAGGCGATCTCCTCGCCCGTGGGCTTGCCATCCTCCCCGGCCCGGAACAGGCTCACGGGAGCGTTCGTGATCGCGGGCTCGTCGGCATCCTGTCGGCCGTTCTTGTCGGCGTCGAACCACACGCGGTCACCGATCTGCACGGGGGGAGTGACGCGTGCGAGCGCGACGCTTCCGAGACCGCCACCCTTCTCGAACGAGGGGGACGGCGTGGATCCGCCCGGGTCGGTCGTGTGCTCGTAGCCGCGCGCTGGGGCTCCGTTGGTGAGGTTGAACCACATCGATCCCGACACGCGGATGCTGCCGAGCGGGTCGAACGCCGTCGACATGATCTGGTTCACACCGGGGTAGGCCACGACGGCACCGAGTGCGGTCTCGCGGTGGATGCCCGGGTTGCCGAGGTTCTGGCCATCGTTGTAGAACTCGCGCGTGTTCTCGCCGCTCGGTCCCTCATGGAGGTTCTGGGCGTTGGCGGTGGTGCGGTCGCCGACCACACCGTTCTCCTCGAGGGTGAACTCACCGTCGCCATCGGGTGCGGCGATCAGGATGTCACCGCTCGAGAGCGTCTCGAAGAGCGGGCTCGTGGCTCCCGTGATCGCGGGGTAGTTGCGGTTACCGCCCTGGATCGCCGTGCGGTCGGAGAATCCGAGTGTGAGGTAGCCCTCCGTGTCGAAGGCCAGGGTCGTGAGGATCGCCTGGGGGTAGAGCTGCACGTTGCTCGTGCCCCAGCTGCCGCCGGATGCCTGCAGCCCGACCGACGTCGTCGCCGTGGCGCTGCTCGCACCGTCCCACGTCCAGGTGTCCGCCCAGGTGTTCCAGTGCACGATCTGGGGCCGGGTGGTCGGCCAGTTCGCGGCCGTGCCACCGCCACCCCAGGTGTCGGCGGTGTTGCCCTTGCGGTAGCCGAGCCCCGCAGTCAGTCGTGGTGTCCACGTCGGGGAGCCGGTGAGGGCCTCATCCAGTGGGGCGCTCACGACGTACGCCGAGAGGTCGGCGTCGCTGGCCAGTTGCCCGGGGGTGCTGCCTGCGTCGACGTACCCGACGTAGAGCTCGTCACGGTGGATCTCGAGTGCCCACGGGCGGTGGTTGGCACCCAGGTCGTCGGCGAGGTCGATCTTCACCGCCTCGGTCGGGGTGCCGTTGGTGAGGTCAAGTGCGTAGATGTTGCGGTCGAACAGGTTGACGAAGAGCAGGGTCGAGCCGTCGTCCGTGACGGTGATGCCACCGATACCGATCTTGCCCGCCTTGGCGAAGGCGTCGACGTCCGTGCCCGGGGTGCTGCCCGTCGTGCCGAGGGCGCGGTCGGTGTTGCTCTGTGCGGTGCCGACATTGACGAGCGTGGAGACGTCCAGCCACTGCTCGAGCGAGGGGGAGCCGGCCATCGTGCCGTCAGCGGCGAGCACGTTGTTGATGCGGTAGATGCCGCCGAGTCCGAGAGCGCCGAGGCCCGAGTGGCGCTTGTAGGTGGCTGCCGCGTACACGTCGTTGCCCACCGTGTCGTAGCTGAGACCCCAGATCGACCCGACCTGCCCGAAGGTCGCGACGGTCTTGCGGCCGGTGAAGGTTCCCGGCGAGTTGTTCGGAGCACCCCAGGGCAGCCCGACGATCGCCGCCGCACTGCTCGAGGTCCCGGAGGGGACACCCGTCGACTGGATCGCCGTGAAGACCGGCGCGTTGGCCTGTGCGAAGTCGTCCGGGTTATTCACGAGGAAGTCCACGTCCTCGGAGCCGGCCGCCGCGAACTGCACGCTGCTGCCGTTGTCACTGCCGAGGAACGAGGGGTAGTAGCCCTCGGGGGAGTCGAACTCGATGCGCAGCGGGGTGCCGTCGGCGACCGTTGCAGTCGCGATCGAGTAGTCGCCCGCGGCATCCGTCGTGTCGGTGCCGACAACCTCGCCGTGCGCGTCATAGGCGGTGACGGTGACATCGGCGATGCCCACGTCGGTCTGCACGCCCGCGCTCGGGTTGCCGGTGTCGCGGACACCGTTGGAGTTGAAGTCGCGGTAGACGGTTCCGCTGACGGATCCGGTCGCGGCGATGGCGGGCATCGCGCCCGCCATCAGGCCCGCGAGGGCGAGGGTGGCTGCGGACAGCACGACGATTGTGCGGCGCGGCGAGCGCGCGCTGAAGAGCGGCATCGGGTGGGAACTTTCCGTCGGGTTTCGGGCAGGGCAACAGGAAAGGGGAGCGTGCCAGATCACGTCGTGCCGGCCGTGCGGGTGTGGCCGGTGTATCCCCCAGAAGTGAAAGCTCCGTGAGCCTCACCTCATGCGAGCCTAGGTGTGATCAATTCTCCATGCAACCGAATACGTATCCCCCATAGGGGTGAGTAGACGGGTGCGTCTCGGCTAGAGCTGGAGGCCGTCGGCCCACACGCTCGTCGCCGCCCACTCGTGGTCGAGGAGCACGGCGTCGGCCGCGAACCCCGGCGCGAGCATCCCGTGCCGGTGCTCGAGACCGAGCACCCTCGCGGGTGTGTGGGTGAGCGCTTCGACTGCCTTGGCAGGGTCAACGCCGGAGGCGATCGCGCACCCGAGGGCGGCATCCTGCGTGAGGGTGGAGCCGGCGATCGTGTTGGTGCCGCTCAGGACGGCGAGGCCGTTCTGCACCGTCACGTTGAGGTTGCCCAGGCGGTAATTGCCGTCCGCGGCACCCGCGGCGGCCATGGAGTCGGTGATGAGGGCGATGCGCCCGGCGGCCGACGCGAACGTGAGGTTCACGACCTCCGGATGCACGTGCACCCCGTCGCAGACGAGTTCGAGCACCACGCGCTCGTCCTCGAAGGCCGCCACGACCGGGCCTGGCGAGCGGTGGTGGATGCCCGGCATCGCGTTGAACGCGTGCGTGAGCAGCCGTACCCCGCGATCGAAGGCGACCTTGGCCATCTCGAAGGTCGCATCGGTGTGACCGAGGGCCGCGACGATGCCGGCCTCGACCAGCACGTCCACGGTCTCGAGCGCGTTCGGTAGCTCGGTCGCGAGCGTCACCTGCCGCAGCGTGCCGCGTGAGGCGCTGATCAGCTGCTCGACCTCGGCGGGGTCAGGCTCGTGGAGCGCCGTTGGGTCGTGCGCACCGCGGTGGGCTGGTGCGAGGTACGGGCCCTCAAGGTGCGAGCCGAGCACGAGCGGGTCGTCCTTCGACAGGTCCGCGATGAGGTCGAGGCTCTCGATGAGCGAGGGGAGCGGGGCCGCGACGAGGCTCAGCACCGAGCGCGTGGTGCCGTGGGCGCGGTGCGTTTCCAGCGCGGCGAGCAGCTGCTCGGGGCCGCGGTCATAGGCGTAGCCGCCTCCGCCGTGCCCGTGCAGGTCGATGAAGCCGGGCGTGAGCCACTGTCCAGCGGCATCGACCTCGGCGGCAGCGGCCGGGCGCTCCGGGCCGGAACCTGTGGAGACGATGATGCCGTCGTCGACGAGCATCCAGAAGTCGTCGATCTGGCCCGACGCATCGAGCTTGCGCGCGGAGTGGAAGAGGGTGCTCATGTGAAGATGATCGTCCGTGCGCCGTCGAGCAGCACGCGATGCTCGGAGAACCACTTGACCGCCTGGGTGAGCGTGCGCGACTCCTCGTCCTGGCCGATGGCCACGAGCTGGCTCGAGGTGCGGGAGTGGTCCACCCGCACGACGTTCTGCTCGATGATCGGACCCTCGTCGAGATCGCTCGTCACGAAGTGCGCGGTCGCGCCGATGAGCTTCACACCACGCGCATGAGCCTGCTTGTAGGGGTTTGCCCCCTTGAAACCCGGGAGGAACGAGTGGTGGATGTTGATGACCTTGCCGCTCAACGCCTCACACAGTTCCGGCGACAGGATCTGCATGTAGCGCGCGAGCACAACGAGCTCGATGTCGTGCTGCTCGACGACCTCCTGCACGCGGTCCTCGAAGGCGAGCTTCTGGCCGGCGGATGTCACGGGGTGGAACTCGAACGGAACGTCGTAGAACTCCGCCAGCCCCGCCAGGTCCGGGTGGTTGCTCATGACGAGGGGCATGTCGACCGAGAGTTGGCCGGCGCGCTGGCGGTAGAGAAGATCGTTGAGGCAGTGACCCGCCTTCGAGACGAGCACGAGGGTGCGCAGTGGGCGGCCGACGATGTCGAGCTGCCACGTCATGTCGTAGCGGGCGGTCACCGGGGCCAGCGCCTGCTCGAAGCGCTCGCGCGTGGCATCCGATTCCACCTGGAGACGCATGAAGAAGCGACCGGTGTCCTCGCTGGAGAACTGCTGCGATTCGGTGATGTTGCCGTGGGCTTCGACGATCGCGCCGCTGACGGCGTGGACGATGCCCGGCCTGTCCTCGCAGACGAGGGTGAGGATCCAATGGGTGGCGGCGATGGTCACGCACTAACAGTAGCGGCGTAGGCTGGTATGCGATGGCGCCGGCCCGCGTCATCCCGCGGGCGGCGAACGCACCACACAGCACGAATCGGAGCAGCGCCTTCATGGCCGCGCCAGCATCAACTCACGCAACCAAGCAGACCTTCCCCTGGGTCGGTCTCATCACCCTGTCACTTCTCGTCTTCACGGCGGTCACGAGCGAGTTCCTCCCCACCGGCCTCCTGCCGGACATCGCCGAGGAGTTCGGTGTCAGCGATTCGCAGGTGGGGCTGCTCATCACGGTCTTCGCGGGCACCGTCGTGCTGACTGCCGCCCCGCTGGCGACCCTCACGCGCCGCTACTCGCGCAAGTGGCTCATCGTCGTCGTCGCGTTCGCGTTCATCCTCGCCAACGTGCTCGCGGCCATCGCGCCAACCTACGAGGTGCTCGTCGTCGCTCGCGTGCTCGGCGGCCTCGCCCACGGATTGTTCTGGGCGGTCGTCGGTGCCTATTCGGGCCACCTCGTGCCGCGCGCGCAGGTCGGTCGCGCCGTCGCGATCATCTCTGGTGGTGGAACGGCCGCCTTCGTGCTCGGTGTTCCCGTCGGCACGGCGATCGGTCACCTTGTCGGCTGGCGTCTCGCGTTCATGGTTATCGCGATCGTGACGCTGCTGCTCACGATCGTCGCGATGTGGTTGCTCCCCGCGGTGCAGCACATCACGCCTCCCGCCACCGGCGAGATCCACCTCCCGCTCCGCAAGGACAAGTCGATTCCCGGCATCGTGCTGCTCTGCCTCGTGATCCTGCTCGTGATGACCGGCCACAACATCTTCTACACGTACATCGCGCCGTTCCTCATCGGTCCGGTGGGGCTGGACGGCGGGGCCGTCGCCGGAGTCCTGTTCCTGTACGGCGGGGCCGGGGCCATCGGTGTGCTGCTCGCGGGGATCCTCGCGGACCGCTACCCGCGGCTCGCCCTCGCGTTGTCGATCTTCGGGGTGGCGCTCTCGGTGCTGGTCATCGGGCTGTTCCCGTCCAACCTCTTTGTCGTGTTCACCGCGATCGTGGCCTGGAGCATCGCGTTCGGCGGGGTGCCGGCGATGATCCAGACGCGGATGCTCCACACGGCGTCCGCACGCATGCGGGACGTGGCATCCGCCTACCAGACCACCGCGTTCAACATCGGAATCGGTGGTGGCGCCCTCCTCGGTGGCTTCGCCCTCAACGCCTGGGGCATCAGAGTGCTGCCGTTCCTCGACGTGATCATCGTGCTCGCGGGTCTCGTGCTGCTCGTGATCGGCGACCGCTGGCTGCACGCGCGTGCCAGGAGGGGATCGGTGCCGACGGGGCAGGTGCCGCTGCCCGCTCCCTGAGCAATCAGAGCAGCGCGGTCAGCACAAGCCCAACGCCGAGAGCCACGACAACGAGGTTGCCGACAAGGGACGTGACGCGCCCTGCCCGAGCTCCGATACGCCCGTGAAGGATGCCTCCCACAGCTACCAGGGCGGCCTGCCACACGAACGAGCCGATGCCCACTCCCGCGATGAAGAACGCGGAGGATGTCACGTCGCCCGCAATGCCGTCGAGTCCGGTCATGAGCGCGGCGAAGTAGACGAGTGTGGCCGGGTTGATGAGGGTGAGGCCGAAGAAGAGGGAGTAGCGCGCCCAACCGCTGCCGAGTGGCTTTGCGGCGGACCCCGCCTCGAGGTCGGGACTCCTCACGAGCCGCAGCAGTCCCCACGCGCCGATCGTCACCAGGGCGAGACTACCGATGACGGCGGGCCAGGGCGCGAGGCTCCGGACGATCGGTGCAGCCACGGCGCCGGCCAGGGCGGCAGCGAGGCAGTAGAGGACGTCGACCGACGCAACACCAGCGGCCGCGGGGAGGCCCCCGCGGAATCCGCGCCGCATGCCCTCCTGGAGCAGAAGAACGCCGATCGCGCCGAGGGGGAGGGCGATAGCCAGACCGGCGACGAGCCCGCTGGCGAGAGCGAGGCCACTGTTCATGGTGGGCAGTCTCTCGGATCCCGCATCCAGGTACCGACAATCCCGCAGTGACAACGGATAAAATCTATGCATGGACAAGAAAGACCGGGAGATCACCGCGATTCTTGCCGTCGATGGTCGCATTTCCTTCAGCGACCTCGGCCGCCAGGTGGGCCTGAGCACCAACGCCGCCGCCGCGCGCGTGCGCAAGCTCGAAGCGGCCGGGATCATCCTCGGATACCGTGCCGTGCTCGCTGCCCAGGAGGCGGACGAGGGAATCGAGGCCTACGTCGACGTGAGGCTTCAGCTCGATGACGACCGCGATCGATTCCTCGCATGGGTGGCCGGCCATCCGCTCGTGGGTGAGGCCGCCCACGTCACCGGCCCCTGGGACTACCACCTGCACGTTCGGGTGAAGGACACGGCCGCTCTCGACCGGTTCCTCAGGGCCCTCAAGCGTGACGGCGGAGCCGCACAGACGGAGACCCGCATAGCCCTGCGCTGACCGCGGGGCTGGTAGAGTCAGGGGGTCGCAACTGGCGTTGAGATGGGCAACCATCGGGGAGCGATCGCTTTCGAAGTGGGCCGTACGCCTGGGCCTGCGGATACCTTTGTATTAGTCGATCGCGTCTGGAGCCCCCAATGTCGTTTAACTCTCCCCTGTCAGAAGTCGATCCCGAGATCGCCGCCGTCCTCGAGCAGGAGCTCGGACGCCAGCGGTCGACTCTCGAGATGATCGCGTCCGAGAACTTCGTGCCGCGCGCCGTGCTCGAGGCCCAGGGTTCGGTTCTCACCAACAAGTACGCCGAGGGCTACCCGGGCCGCCGCTACTACGGTGGCTGCGAGTTCGTCGACGTCGCGGAGTCGCTCGCGATCTCGCGCGCGAAGAGCCTGTTCGGCGCCGCCTACGCGAATGTCCAGCCGCACTCCGGCGCCTCCGCCAACGCGGCAGTGCTCTCCGCGATCGCCACGCCGGGTGACCGCATCCTCGGACTTGCGCTCGACCAGGGTGGCCACCTCACCCACGGCATGAAGCTCAACTTCTCCGGCAAGCTCTACGAGGCCCACGCCTACGGCGTCGACCCCACCACGCACCTCATCGACATGGATGCAGTGCGCCAGGCAGCGCTCGAGGTGAAGCCGCACGTTCTCATCGCGGGCTGGTCCGCCTACCCGCGCCAGCTCGACTTCGCGGCGTTCCGTGCCATCGCGGACGAGGTCGGCGCGAAGCTCTGGGTGGACATGGCGCACTTCGCCGGGCTCGTGGCGGCAGGGTTGCATCCGTCGCCTGTCCCGTTCGCGGATGTCACGAGCTCCACCGTTCACAAGACGATCGGCGGCCCGCGCTCGGGCTTCATCCTCACGAACGACCTCGAGACGCAGAAGAAGCTCAACTCGAACGTGTTCCCCGGCCAACAGGGCGGACCGCTCATGCACGTGATCGCGGCGAAGGCGACGGCGTTCAAGCTTGCCGCAGAGCCCGAGTTCAAGGAGCGCCAGGAGCGCACCGTCCGTGGAGCGCAGATCCTCGCGGACCGTCTCACCTCCGCTGACGTGAAGGAGGCTGGCATCGACGTGCTCACCGGCGGCACCGACGTTCACCTGGTGCTCGTCGACCTCCGCAACGCGGCCATCCACGGCCAGGATGCCGAGGACATCCTGCACTCCGTCGGCATCACCGTGAACCGCAACGCGGTGCCGAACGACCCGCGGCCGCCCATGACGCCGTCGGGTGTGCGCATCGGGACGCCGGCGCTCGCGACGCGTGGATTCGGCGATGCCGAGTTCGCCGAGGTCGCCGACATCATCGCGACGGCCCTCAAGCCGACTCCGGATGTCGCGGCTCTCCGTGCGCGCGTCTCGACGCTCGCCGACTCGTTCCCGCTCTACGAGGGCCTCACGTCCCCGGGTTCCTGGGCGTGACGGCCGTCACGCTCGACGGGGTCGCCACCGCGGCCGCCGTCAAGGAGGAGCTGCGCGAGCGCATCGCTGCACTGAAGGCTCGTGGCATCCGCCCCGGACTCGGCACTCTGCTGGTGGGGGAGGACCCTGGGTCCCTCTCGTACGTTGCAGGCAAGCATCGCGACTGCGCCGAGGTGGGCATCGAGTCGATCCGTCTCGACCTGCCGGCCACGGCATCCCCACTCGAGATCGAGGCCGCCATCGCGAGCCTCAACGAGAACCCGGATGTCACGGGCTACATCATCCAGCTCCCGCTCCCGAAGGGCATCGACGAGAACGCGATGCTCGAGCTCATGGATCCGGACAAGGATGCCGACGGCCTCCACCCGACGAACCTCGGTCGCCTCGTGCTGGGCGTCGGTGGCCCTTCGAGAGCCTCAGGGACCGGGGATTCTTTTCCCCTGCCGTGCACGCCTGCCGGCATCGTCGAGATGCTGCAGCGCTACGAGGTTCCTATCTCGGGGCGCCACGTTGTCGTGGTCGGTCGCGGTCTCACGGTCGGTCGCCCCCTCGGGCTGCTGCTCACCCGCAAGGGCCTGGATGCTACGGTCACCCTCACGCACTCGCGCACCGCTGAGCTCGAGTCCTACGTGCGCCGGGCTGACATCCTCGTGGCGGCTGTCGGCGTGGCGGGTCTCATCCAGCCGGAGTGGGTCAAGCCGGGTGCCGCGGTGCTCGACGTCGGGATCACGCGAGTCGTCGACGAGCAGACCGGCAAGGCGCGGCTCGTCGGTGACGTGAGCCCTGCCGTCGGCGAGGTCGCTGGCTACCTGTCGCCCGTGCCGGGTGGCGTTGGCCCCATGACGCGTGCGATGCTGCTGAAGAACGTTGTTGACGCTGCGGAGAGGATTGGCTCGTGAGAATTCCCTGGGGACGGGTCTGGTTGAGCCTCGCGACGGTGCTCGCCGTGGCACTGGCCGTCGGTTTCGCGCTGCAGTACCTCGGCGTCTGGGTAACCGGCTAGGAACCGCTGAACAGCACCTCGCCCACCCGATGCGCGTAGGTGCGCACGATCGCCAGCTCGGTGGGTGTGATGTCGCGAGGCTCGGGATCGACGACCGCGAGCACCGCGACGGGATGCCCGTCCGGCGACTCGACCGGATGTCCCGCGTAGAAACGCAGGTGCGGAGGGCGCACCACCTCGAGACGATCGGCGAAGCGCGGCTCCTCCCGGAGATCGCGGACGACGAAGCCAGCCGGGTGTCGTATTGCCTCCCCACTGATGGAGTGGTCGCGGTCGAACTCCGGCACACTCGCCAGCGTGGAGGCGAGCCGGTAAACCACCTCGCGGTCTACGAGGTACACGGCAGTGCCGTAGACCCCCAGCACCTCGCGCAGCGCCGAGAGGAGCGCCATCACCCGCGGATCGTCGGCGTTGACGTGGGCGCGGATCTGAACGATCGCATCATGCCGAGCGTCGTCGTCGACGTGCCGACGCACTCGATCCGGCGCGGCATCGAGCATTCCGGCGAGGGTGGGAGCTATCGCCCTCGCCGCGGTGTCGTAAACCATCGTGAGGTCCGAGTCGAGCACACCACGGCGCCCGGCACCGGCGGGCGGCACGAACCGCGAGAGTAGGTATCCCACTCTCGGCCTGGTCGCGATGATCTCGCGGGTGGCGGCATTGAACGCGCGGGCACGCCGCATAGCGATCGAGGTCACGATCCGGCCGAGGGGAACGGGCGAGATCTCCTCCGCCCCCACAACGAGCACGCCGGGTCCAGCCTCCCTGCCCGCCGTGATGTGATCGAGCAGCGATGTGATCTGCTCGCGCCATCGTCGGACGGGCATGAGTTCAAACGATTCGCGTCCGCCGAGGGTGAGCACGATCGCGTCGCACCGCGAGATGACGGTCTGGGTGAGGCTCTCCTGCAGTGCGGGGATGTCCAAGCGCGGATAGGCGTGGACCTCGACATCCGTTCCTCGTCCTGTGATGGCGGATGTCGCGCGCGCGAGGTGACCCGCAAGACCGAGGTCGTGACTGATCACACCCCACCCCACCGCGCTCGAGCCCCCCGTGAGCAGGACGCGGTCCGGGTCGTGCCCCGCGCCGCGGGAGACCGCCCGGGGTGCCGGCCGCGGCG
Organism: Leifsonia sp. AK011; assembly: GCF_013410945.1. Taxonomy (NCBI): domain Bacteria; kingdom Bacillati; phylum Actinomycetota; class Actinomycetes; order Micrococcales; family Microbacteriaceae; genus Leifsonia; species Leifsonia sp. AK011. Next base: position 908,330 of record NZ_JACCCH010000001.1, read on the forward strand.
CGTTGTCCCATGCCGAGGCGGAGAAGCGCTCGAAGAGCGGATAGGAGAGTTTTCCTATCTGGTGCACGAACTCGCTCAGCATCGGTGGCTCCTCGGGTACGTCAGCGTGCCGTGATCCGATGCTAGACCTGACGTCCATTCAGCCGATGCTTTGTGCTTGATAACGACATAACCCTTTGACAGTGTCGTCACATGCCCGTAACACGGGTTCCGTAACGTGAAAGGCCTTGGAACGAAGCGCCTGGCGACAAGGCGCTCTCTGTCGTGTCCAGACAAAATTCTCTTCGCAATAATGTTGCGTATCTGTGACCAAACTTGCACGAATATTGCGTGCCAAGCCCCATATCTGCTCGAAAACACTTGCAGAATGGATGAATCGTGCATTCTGATCGAATTCACAGGCACAGGTCCCGGGCTGCGATCCAGCTCCGCCGGATGTCGCCGCCCTTACGAAACTCACATTTCCACCTGCTCCACCCGCACTAGAAACGGAGAAGCACGTGCACAGTCGCGTTCTCGCCGGGGTAGGAGGCGCCGTCCTCGTCGCTTCCCTCCTGGTCCCAGCCCTACCCGCCACGGCGGCCATCGAGCCGCCAGCGCTCCCGATTGTTCGTCCGACGTCCGAGCTGATCGACATGCCGACGTCCTACCCGGTCCAGCAGCCGCTTCCGCTGTTCCCCGATGACCCCACCGACGCGTCCATCAACCGCGGCGTCATTCCCTATGACGAGATTGCGCCGTTCATCAACAACCTCATGGACTTCAGCAACCGGGTCTCCGCGCAGGTCGTGGGCAAGTCCGGACTCGGTCGTGACATCTACCTCGTGACCGTGACCGGTCGCGAGACGCCCGAGGAGACCGCACAGCAGCTCGTCTGGCGCGACAAGGTCAAGTACGACCCGACCGCGGCTGCGGCAGACGCCGAGCTGCAGGCGGGCTACAAGGTCCCGATCTGGTTCAACGGCAACATCCACGGAAACGAGTGGGAGGGCACCGACGCCACGCTCAACTACATCCGTGAGCTCGCCACGAGCACCGCGCCAGAGGTCGAGGAGCTCGTCGAATCGTCGCGCCTCTACTTCACGGTGGTCAACAACCCCGACGGTCGCGCCCTCGGTCAGCGCGCGGTCGCAGCGGGCTACGACCCCAACCGCGACATGATCACGGGTGCCACGTCGGAGACGGCGATCATCCGCGACCTGTCGAGCATCATCCAGCCGACGTACTTCATCGACCTGCACGGCTACACCAACGTGCTCCAGGTTGAGCCCTGTGGTCCGCCGCACGGTGAGAACTACGAGTACGACCTGTTCCTCCCCCACGCCTACGCCGCGGCGCTCGCGGTCGAGGAGGCGGTCGTTGCCGCCAACATCCCGGGCAACACGTACCTGTCGTCGACGGGTGGCACCACCACGGAGAACACGGGCAAGATCAAGATCCCTTACCGTGACATCCGCCAGGGTTGGGACGACTGGCCCCCGATCTTCACCCCGCAGTACATCGCGTACCAGGGTGGAATCACCAACACTGTCGAGCTTCCGCTCGGACGCGCCAACCCTGCGACCAACCCGGTCAACAAGGAGCGTGCGGCCGTGAACATCCAGGTCGCCGATGTAGTGATCAAGTCGATCGTCGGCTACGTCACGGAGCACCGTGACGCACTGCTGACGAACCAGATGGAGATCTTCCGCCGCGGTCTGGCGGGCGAGCCCTCCGTCGTCATCCCCGCGGACATCTCGGCTGAGGACCTGCCAGAGGGCGTTCCCACCGAGTGGACCGAGATCTGGGACGAGACCGACGTGTACAACGCCGACTACCCGCGTTCCTACGTGATCCCGGTCGGCGGTGGCCAGCGTTCGGAGACGGACGCTGAGCGTCTCGTGCAGCAGCTCCTCGTGCACGACATCCAGGTGGACCGCGCGACCGTTCCGTTCACCGCGGGCGGCACCGAGTACCCTGCCGGTTCCTACCTGGTCGACATGCACCAGCCTCTGCGTGGTCTCGCGAACGTCCTGCTCGACGAGGGCTCGGACATCAGTGAGCGCGTCGGCGACATGTACGACATCTCCGCGTGGAGCCTCTCGCTCACGTGGGGTGCCGATGTCGTCTCGGTCGGGAGCACCACGGACCCCGCGCTCGGCATTCCGTCCGAGGATGTCACGTCGCTCGACCCGATCGGTGACCTCCCCGCCGCAGGCACCTACCTGGCCTTCGAGCCGCGTGGTGTCGCCGAGTGGCAGGCCGTCAACGAGCTGTTGGCCGAGGGCATCCCGCTCTCCCAGCTGCCCGATGGCACGATCCTCCTGGGACCGGACGAGGCGAGCTACGCTGCCGCGGCCGCAGTGGCCGACGTCTTCGGCGTCGACTTCATGGCCAACGACGGCAAGGCGCTCCGCGACGGCCCGAGCAAGGCTCTGGGAGCGCTGAAGGTTGCCTACACCGGCAGCAACGAGGACCGCGACATGCTCGCAAAGCTCGGCTTCACGGCGACGCAGGTCTCCGCAACCACGATCACCTCAGGTGCGGTGAACCTTGCCGACTACAACCTGCTGTGGATCGGTTCCTCGTTGAGCTTCAGCGGACAGCAGGCTGCTGGTACCGCTGCCGTCACCGAGTACATCGCCGCTGGCAAGCCCGTGGTGGGTCGCGGATCGTCGATCGCGAGCTTCGTCAACACCTTCGGCATCACGACGGTTGGTTCGTCGTCGGCATCCGGATCGTCGAACGGAATCGTCAACGTGACGACCAACGAGGACGGCGTCCTGGGCTCATGGCCGCAGGACACCGCATTCGTCTCGCCCGCCGTGCGGTACACGGGTCTCGGTGAGAACGCGGTCGTCGAGCAGACGTACCCGGCCGAGGACCTGTTCGTCTCCGGCTGGTGGCCGACGGCGACGCGTACGGCGTTCGAAGGTCAGCCCGCCGCGGTCTCCGCAGTGGGTCCGTCGGGCAGCAAGGCGTTCCTGTTCGGTACGTCCGTTGTCTACCGCAACCACCCGATCGGTGCCTTCAGCGACATCGCCCGCGCCATGTACTGGGCCTCGGTTCCTGCCGCGACGGGTGTTGTCGCACCCGGCCCGGACATCGAGAGGCTTGCAGGCGACAGCCGCTACACGACGGCCGTCGAGGTTTCGAAGGCGGCCTTCCCGGAGACCGCACCCGTGGTCTACATCGCAACCGGTGCGACCTATCCCGACGCACTGTCGGCAGGCCCTGCCGCGGCGTTCGAGGGTGGTCCGCTGCTCCTGGTGAAGCCGACCGAGGTCCCTGCTGCTGTTGCAGCCGAGATCGAGCGGCTCCAGCCTGAGCGCATCGTTGTCGTCGGTGGCACGCCGTCGGTCTCCTCGGCAGTCTTCGAGGAGCTCGAGGACATGACGGAGGACATCGACCGCATCGCTGGTGCGAACCGCTACGAGACGTCGCGCAAGATCGCGCAGGCAGCGTTCGGGGATGCCGAGCTGGCGTACATCGCCACCGGGCAGAAGTTCCCCGACGCGCTGTCGGCGGGTGCTGCGGCCGGCGTGAACGGCGCTCCCGTTGTTCTCGTCGACGGAACCGCTTCCGATCTGGATGCCGGAACCGTTGCCCTCCTCGATGGCCTCGGCGTCGAGTCGGTGAAGGTGCTCGGTGCGAAGGACTCCGTGTCATCCGGAATCTACGAGGACCTCGGGGCGATTGCATCGACCAAGCGGATCGCCGGTGCCAACCGGTACGAGACGTCGCAGAAGATCAACGCCGACGCGTTCGACGAGGCAACCAGGGTGTTCCTGTCCACGGGCACGAACTTCCCCGACGCCCTCGCGGGTTCTGCGGCAGCAGCGACCCTCGGCGCACCGCTCTACGTCATCCCGGCCACCTGTGTTCCGCAGGCCGTCCTGGACGATATCGCGGGCTTCGCGCCGTCGACCGTCACCCTCCTCGGTGGCACCCCGTCGCTGTCCGTCGAGGTGGAGAGCCTGACTCCCTGCCCGTAACGACAGCATGAACGACTAGACGGTGGCCGTGGGGCTCGCACCATCAGCGAACCCCACGGCCACCTCTGTCACAGCACCACTCGAGCCACCCGTTCCACAGATCCAGGAGTCACCATGACCACGCCAAGCGACGAGAATCCTTCGACCGAACTGGTCACGCGCGAGGCATCCGAGCTCGTCGCCACGCGCAAGTCCGAGCGCGAGGGCAAGAAGAAGCGGCGGATGCTCGGCTGGCTGATCGGTGGCGGTGCGGCGGTCGTCATCGCAGCCCTGGTCGTGAGCTCGATCACGCTGGGGTGGTTCGCCCCGCAGCCCACGTCGGACGCCGGCGGACCGATCGCACCCCCCAACTCGTCGCCCGCCGCGACCACGCCTGGCGCGACGGAGGGCGGCACCGATGCCGAGAACGGCGCTGGCGCTGGCGACACGACCGAGACCGAGCCCGATCGCCCGCCTGTCCCGGTGGTCGAGACGTTCGTCCTCACCCCCGAGGTTGCCGAGTGCGAGGACGATCGCACGGCGACCGTGCCGCTCTCCTTCTCGTGGACCACGTCCGGCGCAGACCGGGGCTGGATCGGCGAGGGAGTGAGCGATGCCTCACTGGAGCCGACGGCCGAGATCCCGACGTCCGCGGAGGGGTGGGGCGAGATCTCGTACGAGTGCCGCTACAGCGAGCGTGACTTCACCCTCACGTTTCAGGGCCCCGGGGGAACGACGAGCTACAGCGTCACGGTGCAGCGCGTCCTGATCTAGTCCCGGGCCGCACCATCCGACGGCACGACTGTGAACATGGTGGGCTGGCCGAAGCCGTGCTCGGCGAACGCACCGTCGATGGCCACCTGGATGCGCGAGATGCCCTCGGTGGGGACGAGGGCGATCGCAGCTCCGCCGAAGCCGCCGCCGGTCATCCGTGCTCCGATCGCTCCATTCAGCTGAGCGGTCTCCACGGCGAGGTCGAGCTCGGGAATGGAGATCTCGAAGTCATCGCGCATGGAGATGTGCGAGGCATCCAGCAGGTCGCCGATCGCGTGCGGGCCGGTCTCCCGGAGCGCGATGACCGTGTCGAGCACGCGCTGGTTCTCCGTGATGATGTGCCGCACGCGGCGGAACGTCTCGTCGTCGAGGATTTGCTGAGCCCGCGGTAGGTCGTCGACCGTGAGGTCGCGCAGGGATGGCACACCGAGCGTCCGTGCACCCAGTTCGCAGGATGCCCGGCGCGCTGCGTATCCGCCGGTGGCGTGCGAGTGCGACACCCCCGTGTCGATGATGAGCACCTGCAACCCGGCCTCCTCGAACCCGAGCGGGACGAGTGAGGACTCGAGCGACCGGCAGTCGAGGAACACGGCGTGGTCGCCGCGTCCGAGCAGCGAGGCCGACTGGTCCATGATTCCCGTGGGGACGCCGACGGCCTTGTTCTCGGCGAGCTGGCCGACCTTGGCGAGTGTTGCGCGGTCGAAGCCGAGCTGCCACACGTCGTTGAGCGCCACGGCGACCGCGCTCTCGATCGCGGCCGACGACGAGAGGCCGGCGCCCACGGGCACCGTCGACTCGATGAAGAGGTCCACGCCGGGCACGCCAGCAAGATCCGCGCCGTACTGCGCGAGGGCCCAGGCCACACCCAACGGGTAGGCGGGCCAGCCCTGCAGCCGCTCGGGCGAGAGGTCGGCGATCTCCACTTCGGCGACCTCGTCGGCGAAGGCGGACGCGACACGGAGGATGCCGTCATCCCTCAGTCCGAGCGCCACGATCGTGCGCCGGTTGATCGCGAACGGCAGCACGAAACCGAGGTTGTAGTCGGTGTGCTCGCCGATGAGGTTCACGCGCCCGGGCGCCGACCAGATGCCGGAGGGGGAGTACCCGTAGGTCTCCTCGAAGCCCTCGACCACGTCGTCCCTGATGTCGCTCATGCCTGCTGCCCGCTCACTCGTTCGATGCCGTCCCTGATGAATGCCGCCTGCGCCTCCGGGGGAACGTCGCCGATCCACGCACCCATCGCGGCCTCGGAGCCTGCGAGGTACTTGAGCCGGTCGGCGGCGCGACGCGGGCTCGTCACCTGCAGCATAAGACGGATGTCACCCCTCGCCACTCGCACGGGCGCCTGGTGCCACGCCGCGATGTACGGGGTGGGGGTGTCGTACAGGGCGTCAAGACCACGCAGCAGGCGCAGGTAGAGCGGTGCGAGCTCGTCGCGCTCGGCGACGGACGTGGCCGCGAAGTCGGGGACGTGGCGGTGGGGCAACATGTGCACCTCGAGGGGCCAGCGGGCCGCGAACGGCACGAACGCCGTCCAGTGCTCGCCGTGCAGCACGACGCGCTCGGAGTTCCGCTCGAAGTCGAGGATGCTCTCGAAGAGGTTCGGCCCGAAGTCGGCGATGGACTGCACGAGGCGTTGGGTGCGCGGCGTGACGTAGGGGTAGGAGTAGATCTGGCCGTGCGGGTGGTGGAGCGTGACGCCGATGGCCTCGCCGCGGTTCTCAAACGGGAAGACCTGCTCGACGCCGGGCAGCGCGCTCAGGAACTCGGTGCGGTCGGCCCACGCCTCGATGACCGTGCGCGCACGCACCTCGCTCAGCGAGCCGAACGAACCCTCACGCTCGGGGCTGAAGCACACGACCTCGCAGCGTCCGTGGGAGGGCGCGGTGCGGCCCAGGCCCAGCCCTTCGAGATCGAGGGGGCCGAGTTCTGGGCCGAAGGAGGGGGAGCGGTTCTCGAACACCGCGACGTCGTAGGTGCTCGGCACCTCAGAGGGGTTGGTCGGGGTCTGCGGCGCGAGGGGGTCGAGGTCTGCCGGGGGCAGGAAGACGCGGTTCTGCCGCGCGGCAGCGATGGAGATCCAGTCACCCGTCAGCGGGTCCTGGCGCATCGTGGCGGTCGCAGGCCGTGGATCGAGGGTGCGGGCATCCACGGTCCGCTCCGCCGGCAGGGTGCTGCCCGGGTCGTCGTAGTAGATGAGTTCGCGACCGTCGGCGAGGAGGGTGTGGGTCTTGGTGATTCCGCCCGTGAGCATCCCATTACGATATCGAAAGAACAACTTACGAATGCGGAGAGTTTCGAAAGGGCGAGCATGAGCGAGGCACGACGCAGGCAGCTGTCGCAGCTCGTCGCATCCCGGGGGTTTGTGCGGGTGACGGACGCGGCGGACGAGCTCGGAGTGAGCGAGGTCACCGTCCGCGGCGACCTGAGCGCACTCGAGAAGCGCGGGGGCATCGTGCGGGTTCACGGTGGGGCGATGCCGAGCACGGCCATCCGGGAGTCGAGCCTCGAGGCATCCCTCGACCGCGATGCGGCAGCCAAGCGTGCAATCGGGCGGGATGCCGCGGCCATGGTCAGCAGTGGCGAGAGTCTCTTCGTCGACGCCGGCAGCACGTGCATGGCGCTCGCCGAGGCTCTCGTGGAGCGCCGCGACCTCAGCGACCTCGTGGTCGTCACGAGCGGACTCACGATCGCGCTCGCGCTGGAGCAGGCGCTGCCGCGGTTCACCGTGATCGTCACGGGCGGCACACTCCGGCCGCTCCAGCACTCCCTCGTGAACCCCTTCGCGGCCCCGATGATCGGGTCGCTGCGGCTCGACACCGCGTTCATCGGATGCAACGGCATCCACCCGACCGATGGCGTGACCAACCTCAACCTCCCCGACGCCGAGATCAAGCGCCTCGTGATGGGCGTCTCCCGCCGGAACGTGCTGCTCGCGGATGCCACCAAGCTCGGCCGCACCGACCTTGCCGTGATCGCGCCCGTCGCCGACTTCGACACCCTCGTGACCGCGGGCGAGGCCGACACGGCCGTGATCGACGCCCTCCCGCTCGACGTTAGGCTTGCCGCGTGACCGAGAACTCTCCCCGCATCCTGCCGACCGGCGACCAGTACGAACTCACTCACGGTGGCTTCCGCGCCGTCATCACGCAGGTGGCTGCTGCCCTCCGCGAGCTCTCCTTCGAGGGCACCGCGCTCACGCCCGGCTACCCCGCGGAGGCGACCCCGCCCTGGGGCGCCGGGATCGTGCTCGCGCCCTGGCCGAACCGCGTCGAGGACGGCGTGTGGACCCACGACGGTGTGACGCAGCAGCTCGACATCACCGAGGTTGCGCGCAACAACGCGATCCACGGCCTGCTGCGGTACTCGCCGTACCGTCTCGTGGAGCGGGACGCGTCATCCGTCACGCTGGCCGCCACGATCTTCCCGCAGCACGGGTACCGCTTCACGGTCGAGACGACGGTCACGTACGCGCTCGGCGACGACGGGCTGAGTGTCACGCACACGGCCACCAACCACGCGGATGCCGCAGCCCCCTTCGCTCTCGGAACGCACCCGTTCTTCTGCATCGGCGGCGTGCCCACGGAGGAGCTCGAACTCACCCTGCACGCCTCCACCCGCTTCGACGTGGATGCTCGCCTCAACCCGCTCGCGGAGGTGCCCGTCGACGGCGACTTCGATTTGCGCTCCGGCCGCCTCGTGGGCGAGCTCCACCTGGACACAGCCTTCGGTGGTGTCACCACGGTGGACGGCGCCGTGGCCGTGCTCCGCGCCCCCGACGGCCGCGAGCTGCGCGTGCTGCAGGACGAGAACCATGGCTACGTTCAGGTCTTCACGACGCGCGAGTTCCCCTCGCCCGACGGGCCGCCCGAGAACAAGGACTTCCGTCTCGCGGTCGCCATCGAGCCGATGACAGCGCCGCCGAACGCGTTCAACTCCGGCCTCGGCCTCCGCTGGATCGAGCCGGGCGAGACGTGGACCGCGGGCTGGGGAGTCCAGTACTCTAGCTAGATCGAAGGGGAGTAGTTCCCGCGCGAGGTGACTCGGGCGGAGGAGCCATCGACATACTGGCGGGTCACGTGGACCTGCCCGGTGCTCCACCGGCACAGCCGGCGAACGAGACCTTCGGCCAGAAGACTGTCTGGCCGAAGTCGTCGACCCCCGATCTTCGTGCCGGATCCCTGAGATGGAGATCCCCATGACCACACCCCTTCCCGAGCGCGCTCGCACCAAAGCCGACATCCGGCGGTGGCGCCGTTACCTTGCGGCAGAGCGGGCCGAGGCATCCGTCTACCGCGACCTGGCGTCGCGTCGCGAGGGCCAGGAGCGCGAGATCCTGCTCGCGCTCGCCGAGGCGGAGGGTCGCCACGAGCAGCACTGGGTCGACCTGCTCGGAGCTGACGTCGGCACGCCGCTGCGGCCCGACCTGCGCACGCGGGCGCTCGGATGGCTCGCCAGGAGCTTCGGCTCCGTGTTCGTCTTGGCGCTCGCCCAGCGCGCCGAGGCCCGCTCGCCCTACGAGACCGATGTGGACGCGACGGAGGCCATGGCCGCCGACGAGCGCATTCACGGGGAGGTCGTTCGTGGGCTTGCGATTCGTGGGCGGTTGCGCATCTCCGGCACCTTCCGGGCCGCCGTGTTCGGCGCGAACGACGGTCTCGTCTCCAACCTCGCGCTCGTGCTGGGCATCGGTGCGACGGGTGTGCCGCCAGCAACGATCCTCTTCACGGGAATCGCGGGCTTGCTGGCTGGCGCGCTCTCGATGGGAGCAGGCGAGTACGTGTCGGTGCGCTCGCAGATCGAACTGATCGACGCCGCGCGCCCCGACCCGTCGGCGCGTGCGGTGCTGCCGGACCTCGACGTCGACGCCAACGAGCTCGCCCTCGTCTATCGCGCCCGCGGAATGTCGGAGTCGGATGCTGCGGCGCACGCCGCGGAAGTGCTCGACACACTCCACCTCGAGGCTGACCCCGTCGCCGTCGACACGGATCAGGATGTCGACACCATCGGGACCGCGTGGGGTGCGGCGATCTCCAGCTTCTGCTTCTTCGCCTCCGGCGCGCTCATCCCGGTGCTTCCGTACATCTTCGGCGCGACGGGGCTGACCGCCGTCGTGGTGGCGTCCGTGCTGGTCGGCCTCGCGCTGCTGCTCACGGGAACCGTCGTGGGACTGCTGAGCGGGGCATCCCCCCTCAAGCGCGCGCTGCGCCAACTCGCGATCGGCTTCGGCGCCGCCGCCGCCACGTACCTGCTGGGCATCGCCTTCGGCGCGACCTTGGGGTAGCGGCCCCTAGTTGCGCGCTGGTGCTAGTTGCGCCCCCATGGCGCCGAGTGTTCCGATATGGCTGTCATTCTGCGCGTTTTAGCAGCCATATCGGAACACTCGCGCTAGGTGATGGCCGTGATCCTGTAGCCCGCGAACGCGCCCTCGCGCGGGAGCGTGTCACGGATGATGTCGCGCAGTGCCTCCGAGTCGTCGCCGTAGATCACGAGGTCCGCTTCGTCGCGCAGGATCTGCCACGACCAGACCCTCCCGTGTGCGCGGAGGGCGGGCTTCAGTAGCTCCATGGCGCGGTCGAGTTCCTCGTTGTGCTGGAGGGCACGGGCATCCTCGAAGTCCACCCTGCTGATGCGCGGGAAGGTGACGGCGAGGCCCTCGGACTGCCCGACCTTGATGGTGCGCTTCGGCGGAGTGACGAGGATCGAGCCGCGTGGCACGCCGAACTCGACCAGTGCGGATGCCAGTTCGGTGAGCGCCAGCTCGAGTGAGGACTTGAGCAGCATCAACTCGATGCCGCAGCTGGTGATGCGTCCGTCTTTGTCCACAGCCGAGCCGCCGCCGACGACCGTCAAGCTCGGGATGCTCGCGCCCAGCTTCTCGACGATGGCGTCCTCGAGGTCCCCGCGGTGGATGGGCTGAAGTCGCGCGTTCAACTGCACGATGATGGTCGCCTTCTTGGCGAAGAACGCCTTCGCGGCGTCGGTGAGCGCACTCATGGTGACTCATTCTCCCGCAGCGCGATGGTGCTGGTTGCGCGAGGCGTTGGTGCTGCCTGCGCGGGGTGCTTTCGCTGACTGTTCCGATATGGCTGTTATTTGGCGGGGTTTAGCAGCCAAATCGGAACACTCGCGTCAGAAGTCGGTGTGCGACTCCCGCTCGATGTCGAGCTCGGTCTCCTCGTCGGCCCAGGCCTCGAGCGCGAGGTCGAGCTGGCGGCGCAGCCACTCGGCGGTGAGGGGCCCGGATGCTTCGCGGGAGAGTAGCTGCTGCATCCGCTCGTCTGCGGTGCCGGTGAGATCGTCCATGGTGTTCTCCTTTGGGTGCCAGCTTTCAGTATCGTGCCGCCTGCGCTCGTGGCATGAGATTGACCGCCCGTTCCGCGCCGACAATACTTGAGGAAAAGTCGCAGGAGGGGAGTGCGTGTGGGACGAGCACTAAACGCTCTGGCGATCGCGTTGATTCTGGCGGGGCTCACGGCGTGCACCGGCACCCCCATCGTTGACTCAACGAGTTCAGCGGAGTTCACGCCCACAACCACCCCCACTCCGTCCCCGACCTCCCCAATGCGGGGCAATTCCATTGATAACGGCAAGTGCGATGGCCCTGACTGGAGCGAGTGCGTCATCACCTCGCCCGAGGACTGTCACCCGTGGGAGTTTGCGGCGCCCGACGACCCGGAGGCAGTGTCTGGTTGGAAGCAGCAGATCGCGGTTGATGGTGGTGCCCGCGAATTCGCGATGGGTGAGCCGATCCTCGACCAAGGGGGAGTGCCCGTTGCCTACATCGTGGCGGAAGGAGACGTTGCGCATGTCGTCTCGGAGCGCTTCTGCGTGAACCTCGGCTACCTGAACAACATCAACGGCGTGCGACGCCACGGCGCAATGATGCTGTTCGTCGGGGACACTCTCAACCTCGATGCTCACACGATCCTGACCGTTGGTGACGAGAACGGAGTGGTCTACGACAACTCGCCGCCGAGTCCCATTCCGCCGCAACGGGAGGGTTTGAGTGGGTGACGGTGCACTGGCTGGTCGTACTCAGTGCCTAGCAGGGGGCCAGGCACTGGTCGGCGAGTGTCCTGATCGCCAACCATGCGAGAAGGTATCCAGCCGAAACCACAAAGCCGCTCACGCCTAGGCCGAGCGCCCACGGTGAGAGGTTTCTTACCCCGCGGCCATCTCTGCTGCGCCAGAGTCCTACCGAGCCGAGCGCGATGGCAGCGGATGCGGGCACCCAGAACATCTGAATTCCGACGACCGGTACCAGGGAGATCAACGCAGCAAGCGTGCCGAAAAGAACCCCAACTGCGCCAAACCAATCTGCACGGTCATACGACCCGGGCTTGGCGGACTCCACCCGGTCAATGTAGCCGCCCACTTGCTTGTTGTGGTGATGCGCGCGGCTCGAGGTGAGTGAGTTACGCGGTCGCGGGCTCAGACTTCGCCGCACTGCCGCGCTTGCGCACCTCGCGGAGCACGATCTGCTCCGGGCACACGGTCGACAGGAAGTCGCCCACGGAGAGCGCGAGGCGATCGCCGACGAGCGAGTAGAGGATGCGGTTGGCATCGCGACGCTCGGTGACGAGGCCGGCCTGGCGGAGCACGGCGAGGTGTCGCGAGATGGTCGGGCCCGAGGTGTTGAAGCGGGCCGCGATCTCGCCGGCCGCCATCTCCCCGCCCTTGAGGTCCTGGAGGATCTGTCGGCGGGTGGGATGCGCGAGGGCTGAGAAGACGTCGCTCGCGGTATCTGTCATGTTTGCACTTTAGCACCATTGCTATATACAGTGTCGCTAGGTAGCAATTTAGCGAAATAGACAAGGACGCCGATCATGCGCATCGCGATCACCGGAGGAACAGGTTTCGTCGGAAGGAACGTGGCCGCTCGCCTCGACAGCCCCGTGATCATCTCGCGCCGCACGGGCATCGACGTCGACGACGTGGACGCGCTCGCCGCCGCCTTTGAGGGATGCGACGCCGTCATCCACGCAGCCGGCATCAACCGCGAGATCGGCACCCAGACCTTCCAGCGGGTCCACGTCGAGGGCACGCGCGCCGTCGTGGAAGCGGCTCAGAGAGCTGGGGTGAAGCGCATCGTCATGGTGAGCTTCCTGCGCGCGCGCCCGGACTGCGGCTCGGGCTACCACGAGACGAAGTGGGCAGCGGAGGAGCTGATCCGTGGGTCGGGCATCCCGCACACCATCCTCAAGGCCTCGATGATCTATGGCCCCGGCGACCACATGGTCGACCACGTCACGCGCGCGGTGCGGTCGTGGCCCGTGTTCGGCACGGTCGGCTTCGGGCAGCGGATGGTACGGCCAGTGCCCATCGCGGACTTCGTTGACGTGGTGCTGGCCGCTGTCGAGGGGCGCATCGCCGAGCCGACGGTTGCCGTGATGGGCGCGGAGGAACTGAGCCTCAGCGACGCCGTGCGCCGGGTGGCGAAGGTCGCGGGAAAGCGGCCCCTGTTCGTGCCCCTGCCGGTGTGGGCGATCAAGCTGCTCGCCCAGGTCACCGAGTGGACGATGAAGGTGCCGCTCGTGGCAAAAGCCCAGGCGCGGATGCTCGACGAGGGTGTGAACGAGGCGCTGCCGTGGGTGCCGGAGCCGCCGCTCGAGGTGCGGCCGAAGCATCCGTTCAGCGAGGAGAACATTCGTGAGGCGCTACCCGAGGCGGGTGCCTTCGGGTGGCACGACCTGCGAGTGTCGGGGTGGTGTGCCGCGCGCCGCGGTGGCGCGCGAGTGCTGGCCGCGCAGGCGTGACCGCCGAGTGTTCCGATATGGCTGCTAAAACTGCGCAAATGAGAGCCATATCGGAACACTCGGCGCCAGGGCGGCACCCAGCCCTACCGCAAAGCTCCCAGCAGCGCCTCCACGTCGCTCACGTCGTTGTACAGGTGGAAGCTCACCCGCGCGCGGCCAGCGCGCACCGCCGCACGGATGCCCGCGGACTCGAGCCGCGCGGCGGCGTCGGGCACGTCCAGCGCGAGGATCGCGGAGTCCGCCAGAGGGAGGCCGAGTGAGGAGCGCACAGTGTTCGCGAGGCCCACACAATGGGCGTGTACTGCCGTGGCATCCAGCGAGGCGAGCCACGGCATCGCGATGCCAGCACCCAGCAGGGTGAACCACGCGGGGGAGGCGTCGAAGCGGCGGGCGTCCTGGGCCTGCAGTGAGGGCAGCGCGTACGTGTTCGACCACGGTGTCTCGGAGGAGTACCAGTTGGCCGCGTGCGGCACGAGCGTCTCGGCGAGCGACGGCTGCACCGCCATCCACGCTGCCCCGCGCGGCGACAGCAGCCACTTGTAGCTGCCACCGACCACGGCGTCGGCCCACGCGACATCCAACTTCATCCATCCCATGGCCTGGGTCACGTCGAGGATGACGCGGGTGGAGGTTCCGGCAATGGCCTCCCGCAGCACGGCCACATCGAGCATCCGCCCGTCGGACGACTGCACCAGACTCACGGTCACCACATCGAACTCGCCGGCCCGACGCTCCAGCTCGCCCGGCTCGAGCGCCGTGACGCTGATGCCCCTGCCCTGCGCGTCGAACGGTGCGGTCACGCTCGTGAACTCGTGGGTGAAGGTGGCAACGCTGGTGCCGTCGGGCAGCGCGGATGCCACGAGCCCCAGCAACGCCGACACGCTCCCGCCCATCGCCACATCGCCCTCGGAGAACCCCGCCATCCGCGCGAAGGCCGCACGGGCGAGCGCCACAGACTCGTCGAAGTCCATGGGTGCGAGCTCGCCGAGCTCCCACGCGCGGAGTGACTGCCGGAGTGCCTCAGAGGTGCGCCGGGAGGGCAGCCCGTACGTCGCCGAGTTGAGGAAGAGCGGGGCGCCCTCGAACTGTTCACCGTGGGATTCGCGCATGCGGCGAGGCTACGCCGCGGCATCCGTCGTGTCGCGGGCCAGTGGGCACTTGCTGGCCCGCGCACCGGCAAGACTGGTCGCATGGCCGTTTTCTGTTCCGACATCGACGGGACCCTCCTCAACTCGCAACGCACCATCTCCGATCGCACCATCCGCGCGATCACCGCTGTGCGCGACGCCGGACACAGCTTTGTGCTCTGCTCCTCACGCATGCCGGCATCGCTGAGGGCGCTCGAACGGCTCTACGACGCGACGGATGCCCCGCTCGTCTCCTACAACGGAGGCCTGGTGCTCTCCGCCGCAGGCCGTGTGGTCAGCAGCACCCCGATCCCCGCGGATGCCGCGCGCCAGATCTTCGACCTGTGCGCGGGCCTCGGGGTGCACGCGAGCTTCTACGCGAGCGACGACTGGTACGCCTGGGAGCGCGACCGGTGGGCGGAGCGCGAGATCAGCAATACCGGTGTCTCGCCGCGGTCCGAGACGGCCGAGTACTACGTGGCAAGCGGCGAGATCGACAGCGCACCGCCGCACAAGATCATGTGCATGGGCGAGCCGGCGTTGATCGACCTGATCGAGCAGCTCGTAGTTCGCCTCCCCGACGCTGTCGGGTACCGCTCGAAGGCGACCTACCTGGAGATCGGCAACGTGCGATGTGACAAGGGGACGGGCATCCGCGACCTCGAGGCCGACCTCGGGGTTGCGGTGAGCGAGTGCTACTTCTTCGGCGACAACTACAACGACCTGCCGGCGTTCGCCGCAGTGGGCACGGCCATCGCTGTCGCCAACGCACAGGATGCCGTGCTCGAGGCCGCGGATGTTGTCACTGCGGGCCACCACGAGGATGGGGTCGCGCAGTACCTGGAGGAGTGGTTGCGGGGGAGCTGACCGCGCGAGGCGGCGCCTCCCAGTGGCTTAGGACGGCGCGACCACACGCAGCCCCGCGGATGCTGCGGCGCGGGCTAGTTCATCGTCGTAGGTGACGAACTCATCTGCCCCGATCCTCAGCGCGGTCGCGAGATGGATTGCATCATTCGAGCGAAGGGGAGCGTGAGTGCCCGCCGAGAGGAGGTCGCCGCGCGTGAGGTCGACGAGGGTCGTGGCATCCAGCACTGAGGCGATTGCCTCCGGGGCGACGATGGTGGGGTGCCGCCCGGCGGCACAATGCAACTCCGTGTGCAGCAGCCACGATGCCGCAAGTCGCCGAGCGCCCGCCGTCAGCTCGCCCACGAGCGCTTCTGACTCAACCTCCTCCACGACAAGCTTCATCGCCGCGGACGTATCGAGGTAGGTGACGGTCACCAGGTGCCCCGACTGTCCTCGATGAGGTCGCGGGTGCTGATTGACGATCGTGATCGTGTGATCGACGTGAGCGTCGAGGTGTCCTGGCGGGCCGCGCGGGCTTCGCCGCGGGCGACAAGCCCGTCGAGTGTGATGCTCGCTGGCGGCACGATGATCGCCGCGAGGCGCCCGTTGTTACTGATCTGCACGGATTCGCCCGCAGCTACCCGGCGCAGGATCTCGCCGCTGTGGTTGCGCATATCGCGGTGCGACACAGTGTCCATGCGGCGAGCGTAGCACGGTGTAGCACGCTAAATCTGGCCGAGCGGCTCCCGGGAAGTGCACATCCCTTGAGGTCCTCCACGAACTCGACCTCCAGTCGCGTCGGACTCGTCGCCCGAATACGCTCGCGCTATGGAACCGGTAGCAAGCCCACGCACCGTCGGGATGTGCGCGTCGTGAAGTCGCTCCTGAGCTGGGCTCGCGGCATCCCCATCGCAGCGGTCGCTCTCCTCCTCGCAGGTTGCGGCGCAGTCCCCAAGCCTGCACATCCCGACTTCGACCTTCCCGTTCAGTGGGGTACCGAAACGTCGATCCTCCTTCGAGCCGACGGCACCGCGGCACTCGAGGATGTGCCTCACGGCCAGTGGGTTCAGACCGGCGAAGGAATCTGCTGGGATGCCACGGGCGAGACGTTCACGGGCGAGGCCACCTGGAGCGTCTACTCACCGCAAGGGGTGGAGCTGTTCTTCGAGGACTCGGACGTCATCGTCTGGGCGGCTCCCGGCAAGTTCGGCTCCTGGGGTTGGAACGAACTGAAGATGGTCACATGTGGTGAGGCGGAGACCATCCGGCTGGCGGTCACCTGCGGGCGTGCCGGGTACGTCGAGGAAGAGCCCTGCAGAGAAGTCGAGGGGGAGGCCCCGTGACAGAGAACACGTCGCGCCTCATGCTCCCGGCGTTGGTGCTCGCAGGCGTCGCGTCCGGGGCGGTGCTGGCCTTCATCATGCAGTGGGTGCTCAGCACCGGGCCTGATCTCGCGTGGCGGGCGGGCAACGAGCGGATCCTCGACGTCACCTACGTCCCTCCCGCACAGCTCATCGCGGTTCTTGCAGTTGGCTGGGGAGGTTTCGCCGCCCTCATCACCTACCTTGTGGCGCGCACCAGAACCTCCATGGGAGGTTTCGTCGGTGCTGCCATCGCCGGGCCGTGGAGTCTGGCGGTTCCGTTGTCCGTCGTGCTCGGGGTTGAGGCCGTCATCCCGTTCAACCCGGCCTTCGCTCAGCAGGATGACCCCGTGCTGTTCGGCGTGGTGTGGGCGGCGGCGAGCGCGAGCCTGGCGACGGTCGTGTTCTTTGTGGTGCTACTCCGCACGGGTCAGAAGCGGCGAGCGCGGCCCATTGACAAATAGGAACCTATCTTCCTATTCTTTCCACATGGGAAGACGCAAAGCAGGATCCTTGATTCCTCTCGAGGTGCAGATACTCGAGATCGCCTCGCAGCAGAGCGAATCCGACGAGTTGTACGGCTTCGCGCTCGCCAAGAGCCTGTCCGACGGTGAGCAGGTTCTTACCTCGCACGGCACCCTCTACAAGGCGCTGGCCCGCCTCACAGAGGGAGGCTTGGTCACCGCAGAATGGGAAACCCCCGAGATCGCCGAAGCTGCCAAGCGTCCGAGGCGCCGCCACTACCGAATCACCGGTGAAGGCCAGAAGGCGCTCGACGCCAGTCGAGCCGCTGCGCGGTCAACCGCGCTCATCGCCCGCGCGGTGACCTCGTGATCGGGCGCAAGCGTCGCACGGGCGCCGCGGTCACGAATCGGGTCCTGCGCTGGGTCGACATCTACACCCGAAGCCTGCCACCTGAACTGGCGCGGACCCGTCGAGACGAGGTGCACTCCGACATTCATGAGCAGTACGCGGATGCAGCGGCACGAGGAGTTGCGGCCTCCGAGATTGACCGTGCCGTGACATCCCGAGCTGTCCGTGGCATGGCGGCAGACATCGCGTGGAGCTGGCGAGAGCGTCGGCGGATGACGCGAGCCTGGAGACTCGGCGTGCTGAGCGAGCCGTCCGCCGCGAAGTGGTACCGGGCGGCCTTGGCATACTCGGCGGTCGTCTGGATCGCTGCCGCGTTCGTTCTCACCCGCATCGTGATGACACTGATCGACGCGAACACGGGCACGCACAACACTCTAGTTCCGTGGCTCTATCAGGAGCCTGCGTTCGCCCTGATCGCCGTTTCCGTGGGCGTCTTCCTGCTCGCTCGCACCAAATGGATGCGTCTGGGCCTATGGATCTCGAGCGCCGCAGCGATCTACCTCGCGGCCACGAGCTTCCTGCTCCTTCAGTTCATCTCAGTGCGGGGTGCCTACTACCTGCATCGCGGACTCAATGTCGTCGAGATGTCCTTCGACGCCGCATGGGCGCTCTTCGTGCTGCCGACCGTCGTGCTGGCGGTGGTCTTCGTGATCGGTTCCCTGCGCTTGCCGCGGGCGTCCAGAGTCGTATGAGCTAGCGCAGGCTAGGCCCAGCTTCGCCGCGACGCCGCGGGATACCGTGGACCCCATGAACACCGTCGAGAAAGCCACCACCCTCCGCGACCTCCACCAGGCGCCCGAGATTCTCCGGGTCGTCAACGTCTGGGACGCGATCTCCGCCAAGGTCGTCGCCGACCTGCCCGAGACCCGCGCGATCGCGACCGCCGGCCACTCCATCGCCGCCAGCCACGGCTACCCCGACGGCGGGATGCCACTGCAGGTCGCCCTCGATGCTGTCGAGATCATCGTGGGGGCCACCGAGCTCCCCGTCTCCGCGGACCTCGACGACGGCTACGCCGACCCGGCCGAGACCATCCGCCGCGCGATCGGTATCGGTGTGGTGGGTGCGAACGTCGAGGACCGGCTGAAGCCGTTCGACGAGTCGGTCGCGAACGTCCGCGCGATGGTCGCCGCGGCCGAGGCGGAGGGTGTGCCGTTCCAGCTGAACGCGCGCACCGACGCGATCGCGCGCGGCACCGGCCCGCTGAGTGAGCGGCTTCCGGAAGCGATCAAGCGCGGTAAGGCGTTCCTGGAGGCCGGGGCATCCCTCGTCTTCATCCCCGGTCTCATGGATCGCGACTCGGTCGAGCAGGTCGTCGCCGAGCTGGGGCGCAACACAGTCAGCGTCATCGGACTGCCCGGCGCCCTGACCGCGGCCGAGTACGAGGCCCTCGGCATCGCGCGCATCTCCTACGGTCCGCTCACGCAGCGCGTCGCCCTGCTCGCGCTGCAGGACCTCGCGAAGGACCTCTACGGCTCGGGCGTCATCCCTGCTGACCTGCCGGCGTTGAACTAGCCCGAGGCCGACGCGAGCCTCTGGGGGTGCTTCGCCGCTCGACGGATGTTGCCGTCGCCCACTCAGGTCTTCCGCAACCCCGCCAGCAGAAGTTCCACGGCTCCCCGCGACTCTGATGCCCAGTCCGGCCGATCGGTTGCTGACCCGATGCCGTGCAGCACGATCATGACCGCCCCCACCGGCACGTCGCTACGGATCGTTCCGTCGCTGGCCGCACGAGCGAGAAGGTCGGCGACCGTGCTCTCGAGTTCTATTCCGCCGTCGGCCAGCACCGCAGGGTCTACTACTGCGGCGAGCGCCCGCGCAAGCCCGGCGTTGGCGACCATGTACTCCACGAACCCGCGCAGGAACGCGTCGAGGCTTTCGCCGGCCGATCGTTCAGGGTCGCGAGCCTCCTGGCAGAGTGCGGCTACCTCCCCCTCGTACACGGCCGCAGCGAGGGCTTCTCGCGTGGGGAAGTGCCGGTAGAGAGTACCCACTCCCACGCCCGCTCGAGCGGCGAAGTCATCGAAGCGCAGCTGCTCGTCGCGATCGAAGACCTGCCGCGCGGCGGCAATAATCGCCTCGCGGTTGCGGCGGGCATCCGCTCGCAGCGCTCGCGCCTCGGCCACGCTGAGTCCTCTCGTTGACAAGTGGAGACTATCTCCATATTCTCGTAAGTGGAGACAAGCTCCATCTTACGGCGGGAGCCTGTCATGCGAATACTGATGTTCGGTCGCGGAGTAATCGCAACAATCTACGGCCGCGTTCTGCGCGAGGCGGGGCACGACGTCGAGTTCTACGTGCGTCCGGGGCGCGCCGCCGGGTACGGGCCCGACGTGCAACTGGACTGGATCGACGGGCGTCGCAAGCCGCTCGGTCGGCGGGTGCGTGAGGCGTTCCCCACCCGTTTGCGAGAGACTCTTGACCCGAGCGACGGCTTCGATCTGATCGTGCTCAGCGTCGGACACCACCGGCTGGCCGAGGCATCCGCGTTTCTTGCTCCGCGCGTGGGCTCGGCGACCGTACTGGTCTTCGGCAACCTCTGGCAGGAGCCGCTCGACGCGGTTGCGCCGCTGCCAACCGACCAGGTCATGTTCGGCTTTCCGCAAGCAGGCGGTGGATTCACGAGCGACGGTCTGTTGTGGGGCGCCATGTTGCCAGCGGTCGTCATCGGCACGACGGATGCCGCACCGAGCCCGCGGGAGCAAAAGGTGCTCACCGCCTTCCGCCAGGCAGGTCTCGCGATTCGCGAGGAGAAGGACATGCGCGGATGGCTGTGGCTCCACTTCATCGCCGACGCTGGCATGTTCGACCAGGCCCAACGGAGTGGATCACTCGCGAACATGATCGGAGACCGTCGGGCGTTCCGCGACGCGTTCCTCACCGCTAGAGAGCTGCTGCCTCTTCTCGAGGCTAGGGGTGTTGACCTCAGCAAGCATCGCGGTGGCACGCTGCCGTACCGGCTGACCACCGTGATTTCTACGGTCGTGAGCTGGGCGACTGGGCTCGTGCCGATCGCGCAGCGGAGCCTCGCCGCGCACACCGACCCGAACGCGCCCGAGGCGCTCGCCGTACTCGAGGACACGCGGCGCGAAGCGCGGCGGCTCGGCATCCCGACCCCGCGCCTCGATCGGTGAGCGGCGGAGCACCGATCGGCTCGGGAGCACCAACCGAGGCTACTTAGTCGCAGCGCGGCATCCCGTCACTCGGAGCCCTCGATGCGTCCACGGTCGGGTAGATGCGGTCGTGACCGTTCGCGACGGCAGCCGAGCGCTCGTCTACCTAAGCGATCCGCGCGGCACGATCCACTCGTGCCTGAACTGCGGTTCCACTGACCCGATGTGCTCGAAGTCTCGGTCATAATGCAGCAGGGTCGCCTCGTTCTTGATCGCGTAGGCGGCAATCACGGTGTCCATTGCGCCTGCCGCGCGAAGCAGCCCACCCTCGCAGAGCCGGGTCTGAATGCTCATCGTCTCGTCGGCGGTGGGGTGCTCGTTGCACTCAGGGAACGCCGAGAGATGCTCGCGCAATGCCCTGTGCTCGGCGGGGGTGCGCGCCCCGAAGCCCACTTCGGCAGCGATGGGCGGGCAGATCAGCACGTCATCGGGGGCGGCGAAATCGACGAACGCCTTGAGCGCTGCAACGACCTCGGGGTCGGTGGAGAGTCGCGCCCAGACGCTGTTGTCGATCAGGTAGCGGGCGCGTCGGTGTTCAGTCGCCATAGGCAATGGTCGTGGCGTCATGATCGACCGGGATCCGAGCGATCGCGTCGATGGCCTCGATCTGCTGGCGGCGCATCACGACATCACGGAGGGCAAGGTTGATCGCCTCGCGGTTCGTCTTTACACCGTAGGAGCTCTTGGCGAGCCGGAGCATCTCGGTGTCGATGTCAACGCTGGTGACGGCCACGGTTCCTCCTATATAGATCTGGCTTTCATTCTATATACGCTCTTCCGGGCGTGACGCGGCCGTATTCCAGATCTGTGGATACGTGAGCGTTGTGGAATCACTCCTCCGGGATGACACGATCGAAGAACTCGGTGCGCTCCTCGTCCGGGTCCGGCCCGCTGCGCACGCCCGTGTCGAGTGCGTCGAGTTGAGCCATCTCCTCGGCGCTGAGCTCAAAGTCGAACACGTCGAAGTTCTCCGCGATGCGCGTCGGGTTGGTCGACTTCGGTATCACCGAGCGCCCCTCCTGGATGCCCCAGCGCAGCATCACCTGCGCGGGGCTCTTGCCGTGGGCGGCGGCGATGGCGGCGATGGTGGGGTCATCCATCACGCTCCTGCGGTGGTCGCCCCAACCCGGGTAGAACGTGATTCCGCCGATGGGCGACCACGCCTGCGTGAGAACGCCGGCCGCGGCATCCGCCGCCTGAACTGTGGGCTGGCTGAAGTAGGGGTGCAGCTCCACCTGGTTGAGGGCGGGCACGACCTCGGTCTCGGCGAGGAGCCGCGCGAGGTGGTCGGGCATGAAGTTGCTGACGCCGATGGCGCGCACACGTCCGTCGGCGAGGAGAGTCTCTAGCGCCCTGTAGGCGGCGAGCGTTTGCTCGAGGCGGTGCGTGGCGGGCTGGTGCAGGATGAGCAGGTCCAGCTCGTCGAACCCGAGCTTGCGGGTTGACTTCTCGAACGCGTGCAGGGTCTCGTCGTAGCCGTAGTCGCTCACCCAGACCTTCGTCTCGATGACGATCTCCGAACGGTCGATGCCGGATGCCCGGATGCCCTCGCCCACCTGACGCTCATTGCCGTACACCGCAGCCGTGTCAATGTGGCGGTAGCCAACCTTGAGAGCGGATGCGACGGCCGCCGAGGTCTCCTCGGGCTTGCTCTGGAAGACGCCGAGGCCGATCGCGGGGATCTGGACGCCGTTGTTGAGGGTGAAGGTGGGGGTGGTCATAGGTGGATGGTACGCCGGGTGCGTGACGTCAAAGGGCGGGTCGCTCTGAGCACGTCTGCAAGCCACACGGAGTTGTAAACCAGGGTGGAATCGCCGTTGCCGGTTCGCTGCCTCGCAAGGTTGTCCCAGGACTCAGCGGCTTGTCCGATGGTCAGCTCAGGACTGCAGCGCACATCGAAAAGGTCCTTGCCCGGGACCGACCAGAAGTAGTCGACAGCGAGAGGGACGTCCGGTCCAGTCTTCGACTCGATGTGGGCGACCAACACCTCGAAGACCCGGCGGAGTTCTGAAGTGTAGTCGGCGGGCAGGCCTCAGCGGGAGGGCATGCGGTATGTGTCAGCCAGCTTGCTCGATAGCCTCAAGTGCATTGATCGGGGGCATACAGGTCGGTACCGTGAGCGCGTGGTCGACTACGTTGCGCTTCCTGCCTTGCGGCACTTTGTGCTCGAAGACAGCTACGTCCTGGAAATTCTGGAGTCCGGCGACACCGTCTCAATCCGGATGGATCTCGTTTACGCGAAAGACCATCCCGAACTGCGCCCGCCGCGACTGGGCGAGTGGGCATACGTGCGAGAAGGCGTGCTGCGCTTCAGCGGAGTCACTGAGTTCGAATGGACTGATCGATCGGTCCCAGCAAGAGAACCAGACGGCTCACGTTCGTGGGACGGCCTCGAAGTGTTCAGACTGCAGGGGAGGGAATACCAGCTTGCTGGCGATGTCGGATCACTGCGAATCGTCGCGCAGCGCCTCGAGGTGGAGATGACGGGGCCGATCTGACGACGCTGACGACGCGGTGACGCTGCAATCGTGGTTCGGACGACGGCGATCCGGCGAGCAGAGGTGGGTGAGGGGGTCGCCTCCTACCGCCTGCGATTGCTGAGGCCGCCTGCGCCTGTGAGACTCTCACCGTGACGAGCGCGTGGAATGAAGCTGACCGAATGCTGCCGAGACCGTCCCTAACGGAGCTCATCGAGTCGTGGAGCGAATTGAAGTGGGAGTCTCGGGAGCTTGACGAGCCGGAGCTCGACCGTTATCTAGACGCGCTCGCCTCAACTCATACAAATGGCGGGTACCTCATAGGCCGATGGAAAGCTGTCCAACTCCCTGACGCCGCCCGATGGTGCATTGCCATGAACCAGTTGAGCTACTACGAGCTATTCAGGACGCTCTTCGACAGTCAGGCATTCCGCGAACACATGTCCCGCTTAGAGGTGCCGAAGGATCTCCCGCGGGTGCCGGCCGGTCTAGTCGAACAACCCTTGGGGTCGCTCACTCTCGACGGATTGTGGGCCGGGCAGTTGGTGTCGGGGGGTGCGTACGACAAGTTCGAGGGAAGCGCACTTGAAGCAAAGGAATTGGCTTCCTCTGCCGTCGAATCGATCTTTGAAGGTCGGTTCGAAGAGTTCCGGGTCGATATCTCCTACGAGGCGTGGACTCCATGGTTCTGCGACATTGCGTGGGACTCCACCTACGTGCTCACAGATAGGCGCCACGCAGAGATCACGGTCTTGTGCGTAACGGATAGCGACTAGGCGATCGTTTTCTTCAGCCGACTGGACGAGGGCGATACCTTGTCTGAATGGACGATGACCATGCCGCTCGGGCTGATCACGGGGGCAAGAAGCAGCGGGCGCTCTGGCGAGCGCTGCGCTATTCCTGGATCGATGGTTGGTCAGGGCATGTGGGCGAACCTTGGGACGAAGAGTGGTCAACGGAGGTCCTCCAGAGTGCTCCCTTCACCTACCTGAACTGGCTTACTGCGGAAAGCCATTTCGGCGGTCGACTTGCGATTCTCGCGCACATCGAGTCCGGTCTCTACATTGAGCCAGGATTGAGTAGCAATGAGGGCGAACTCTTGGTTCCTGATGCCTCCCTAGAGTCACTTCCCACTGGACTGGTCGAGCGGCTTGAGCTCCATCTCGAATCCGGGAGCGGCTACTGCGTTGAAGTTCTTCTGACCATCGCGGGGCGACCGCTGCTCATCGTCGCCGGCGACGTTGTCGAGGGTCAGGTGAGGTGGCTCGACGAGGAACTTCTCGTGTTCGAGCAACCAAGCGACGCCGCGAGGGTCCCGTGGAGGGACCCTCGCGACTTCCATGTACTCGAGATCGACTGAGTAGTACGAGGTTGTGGCGGTCGTCGACTAGTGCGGCCACCCCGATGGCACTGCTTCTCCCGACAGCGCCCTGAGAATGTTCGCCGACAGTTCCGCGAACTCCGCGGGTGTGAGCTGGCGCGCGGGATTGCCCCTGATCCACATCGGTACAAACGGGAACTCGATGTCACCCTCGTCCGTTGAAATCCGGAGCCTCAGGCTCGTCATCGCGCGCGCCCCCAGGAGCGATCGTCCGTAGCCGTCCACCGTCACCCGATCGCGAGTGATGAGCCCGAAACCACCTGGGTGATCGGATGCGACATGCAAGCCGTCCCCGTCCACCGCCAGTGCCGCGTAAGAGGTTGGGCGTAGCGCGACCCTGTCGTCGCCGAGTACCTGCGCAATTCGCTTACTCGTGTCTGCGAGTTCGTGCCCCACGGTGATCGGGATAATCATGGCCCCGGGGAACGCACTCGCGAGATCGCCAAGGCGGCGACGCATGCTGAGTGCGACGAACGCCAAGACCAGTCCCACGATCACGATCACGGTCGCTAAACCGATCGCGATCGCGGCGGCCTGAGATCCTGCCCACGCGATCCTTGCTATCAGAACGCCAAGGGTGATCACCGAGGCGACGACGGTGATCCAGAAAACTGGCGGCTGGCCTGGTGACTTGGCGGGTTCGCTCACAGTCACGAATCTATCGTCCGAGGAATCTGCCTAGTACCTAGGTGACTGTCGTGAGTAAGTCGTGGCTGTACAGGCACCACACGTACTTGGCGGATCGTTGGCCCCCCTCCGCTGTCTGAAAGTGCTCCCGACCGACATGGGGCTCTACGGCGACTGCGTCACTCGGTTGAATACCTTCGGGCCAGTCCGGGAAGTCAACCGCGTTCCCCGTCAGGAATGGAACGGAGGACCCATTCCTTAGACGTACAGTGAAGATGAAGTAACCCATACCGGACTCGTGAGCGTTGTATATCTGAGTGGCAAGCGCCGCGGGCATCCTCATCGGGCTTTCCTCGATCGACTCAATCTCGTTCGGGTCCAGCACGGGTCGTCTTTGCTCCTCGCCCCAGTACTCGAGAAAGGTCGACTCCTCGACCAGGTATACGCGCGGCAGAACTTCGCCTGACTTCAGCCGTACGAGGCACGGCGCGTAGACCACTGAGCGGTCGTGGCTAGTCGAAACGCGAGAGAGCTGCTCGGCGAGCTCGGGTGTCAGAGTGGGCGCTGGCATCGGTGGCAATACTCGTCGCCGGCGAACTTGGGGTCAAGCCGAGGTCTCGGCAACCGATCGCTGCGTGGCGGGCTGGTGCAGGATCAGCAGGTCCAGCTCGTCGAACCCGAGCTTGCGGGTGGACTTCTCGAACGCGTGCAGGGTCTCGTCGTAGCCGTAGTCGCTCACCCAGACCTTCGTCTCGATGACGATCTCGGAACGGTCGACACCGGATGCCCGGATGCCCTCGCCCACCTGACGCTCGTTGCCGTACACCGCAGCCGTGTCGATGTGGCGGTAGCCGACCTTGAGGGCGGATGTGACGGCCGCCGAGGTCTCCTCGGGCTTGCTCTGGAAGACACCGAGGCCGATCGCGGGGATCTGGACGCCGTTGTTGAGGGTGAAGGTGAGGGTGGTCATGGGTGGGATGTTACGCCGAGTGGATCGTCGGTAAGCCACTGGTGCCTAGACCAGAGTGGAATCGCCATCTGTCGTTCGTTCTCGCAAAAAGGGCGCCGGTTGGCGAGAGGCGCCCGGGAAACGAGCAGCGGCTGTGGGAAGTGTCGGTGCCTTGGCGTAACGTGAAAACCCCACCCGAAGGGATTTCACATGTCAACTCTATTTTCTGATCACAGATCTTGGACTACCCCCGGTGCTCAGGATGCTGCGCAGAAGACGTTCGCGTCAGTCCAGGCCGCAATAAAGGCGTCGGAACAGCTCTCAGCTCTCAATCTCGATGTATTCCTGCAAGGTTCCTACCCCAATGGAACCAACACCCGCGGCGACTCTGACGTTGACGTGGTGGTGATGATGCGGAGGACGTACATGCCGAATACCACGCTCCTCAGCGCGGAGGAGAAGCAAGTTCATGAGCAGATGAGGGTTCCCGGTACGACCACGGCGGCACAACTTCGGGCGGGTGTGCATTCGGCGCTAAACGGCTATTACGGGGCTAGCGAGGTCGAATCTCGGAACAAATGCTTACGAGTCGCAAGGCGTGAAGGGTACGTGGACGCCGACGTGGTCCCAGCCCTACAGGAGAAGAGGTTCACCAGTTACCCCAGGTTCGGAAGCCCGAAATTCATAGAGGGGATCTCGATCTCGCCCCTAGAGGGGCCAAGAATTGTCAACTATCCGAAGGAGCATCTGAAGAACGGAAACGCTAAGAATGCACGCGCGGGCGAGTACAAAACTACTGTCCGCCAGGTCAAACGACTACGCAGGGCGGCCGTGGACGCGGGCGTCCTTGAAAGAGGGGTAGCGCCGGGCTATCTGCTGGAGTGCATGGTGTATAACGCTCCCGACCATCTCTTCGTTGGGGATGACTCCCGTCGCCTCGTGAATGTTGTGACTTGGATGCACGAGCAGAGCGCCGAGCAGATGGCGAGTGCTTTTTGGGCGGTGGATAGGATCAATCACTTATTCGTTGAAGACCCAGGTGCACACAACCAGTACACCGCAAAGAGAATCGCGGATACGCTCTGGGATTTCCTCTAATGCATGCCTATGCAGGTGGCAATCGGATTCCGATGCTCTCCACGTTGGCCAGTATCTCGGTTCTCATCGCAATTGTGACGTCCGCGCTTCTTCAGAAGATCGAGTTCGAGTATGACTGGCTCGTCAGCGCACCGACAGTCGCTGCCTCCTTCGCGCTCCTCTACAAATTCGTGGACATCGTCGCTTGGCGTTGCCAGTGGCTGCGAGCCCTGGGGCTTATCGACATTCCCGTCGTTGACGGCACGTATGTGGGGCTCCTGCACTCAAAGCACACTGGCGAGGCGATTCGCGCTCGGGTTCGGATCGAGCAGACCTGGAGTCGAATGCAAGTGCGGCTTGACCTTCCAGAGGCGGCCACCTCGTCCTCAACATCAGTCGCTGCCTCACTAACTCCCATCGGCCACAATGATGTTCAACTTGTTTACACGTACAAGAACCAGATAATGCCCGCAAGCGCAGACGACGACATGCGCGATCACGATGGAACCGCGGACGTCGTAATCGAACCGGGTGGGCGACTTACGGGTCGATACTTCAACGCGCGTGGCAGACAGGGTGAGCTGAGGCTCGAACGTGAGGCGGCGAAGTGAACGTGGGTGACACTATTCGCTCTCGTGAAGTCAGAGTCGGTCACGTCCTAGCGTCTTATGTCCATTCCGACTACGTCCAAGGTGCCACACTCACGTTTGACGATCGCGGTGCCGAGCTCCGGGTCGCTTACCTCCACGAACCAAGGGCAAGTGACAAAGGGTCGCGCCAATTTCTTCAAGCCACTACCTGGTTCGGTTTTAGCGACGGCGACCTGCCTGAGACATTGTTGTTCGCGGACAACCATGGATGGGTGACTTTGCTGGGTGCTCGCGTCAGTGGCAGATCGATTGGGAATCTCCCTCTGGGTCGAGTGAGAGCCCGAGCGCTGATACTCAATCGGCCGCGAACTGTAAAGGCTGAGTATCCAGTTGCCCAGTTCATCTCGACGATCGATGGTCTAGAGGCGTTCGCGCATTTCGAGCCAGTCAGAATTCGTACACAGTATGAGGAGGATGGCAGACATCGCGTTGAAGTAACTGTGGACGCATCCGAAAGCGTGAACTGGAGCGCGTGCGGCTTTGAATACGAGATTCACGCAAACGTCTCATGGTCTGGCCAAGATGGCGTCAGCTTCGACATCCACGACAACCAGCCTTACTTGCAGACGACAACCGAGGGCGGTGCGACTGTGTACGACCATTATCAAGCGCAGCTACCCATTCGAGCGCTGTTGACCTTGGTGCACGGACGCGCACTGGCCTGGAGATCACATCGCCTTCGCGACCACGAGTTCCCGACGTGGATGCTGGACGGTAGCGACCGTGAGCCATCTGCGGTTGAGGTGGTCCTGGAGGCAACGGTTCGGCAGCATCGCGCAGAAGTCCCAGCGTCAAGCGACTTCGTTTTTTCTGCGTTCGGACTAAACGACCTCGGCCCGAAGGGTCTGACGAGTTGGGTTGAGCTTTGCCGAGATGACGACTTTCGCCGAGCAGTCGAACCGGCCGTCGAGGTTATCAACGGCGCAACGAGGTTCTTGGAACCGCAGCTGATGATGCTCGCGATCTCACTCGACCGTTTCGGCTACTTTCGGTTCCAAGATGGCAACCGAAGACCAATGCACGATCACATCAACAAGTGTCTCGAGCAGGCCGGACTGGATTGGCCGGAGATTGGGCCTCGACTAGGGATCGCGAAAGCGATTTCGAATGTCAACAATGACCTCAAACACCCAGACCGATCTGACTATCCTGAGACCGACGAGCTCGCGGCGATCACCCGTCTCGCTGAGCTGATCGTGCGGATGCAGCTCTTTGACATCCTTGGTGTAAGCGATGAGCTCCGGGCGGCATTTCTTCGATCGAACGACGCTCTTCAGGCTGTACAGGCTTTCACTACGCTTGGAATCACCGTCACGCTTGGGGGCAAGTTCGTTCACTCTATTTCTATTTGAGACATCCCTTGCGTTCCCTACTCTTGTCCGGACGGTGTACGGCACCATGCAGCGCGGTAATGTGGGCGGTTTCCGTAGAGTGTTGGCGCGGTAATTGCCTCCGGTGGTACGACGCCCCTGCAAACAACGATGCGATAAAGCGTCGATGAGTGCGGTGAGACCAAGTCCATGCAGTTTCACGTTTTCTCTTTGTCGTAGCTTTCGTCCGTTGAGTCATGCGAGACAATCGCATTCCCACGTGCGATCAAGTCCTGTGCAAGGCGAAGTTCCACACCGAGGCGAGCAGAAAGACAACGACCGATATGCGCAGCGAGCCGGCCATTCCTAGAGAGTCCGTGATTCGCGACAAACTTGCGGAGCGGCTCGACTTGATTGAGCCGAATCTCGAACTTGTCGCCGTCGAGCACTATCTGCCTAACCCCGACGGTGCAAGTGGCTTCGTTGACATCCTCGTTCGCGATGCCAGGGGTGATCTTGTCATCATCGAACTGAAACGTGATGACAAGTCAGCGAGGCAGGCTCTTCACGAGCTCGAAAAGTA
The DNA here is from genome assembly GCF_013410945.1 of Leifsonia sp. AK011. NCBI lineage: Bacteria > Bacillati > Actinomycetota > Actinomycetes > Micrococcales > Microbacteriaceae > Leifsonia > Leifsonia sp. AK011. Next base: position 938,250 of record NZ_JACCCH010000001.1, read on the forward strand.
CGTGGGACTCATGTCGCAGGTCAGCGGTCTTCGAACTGACCAAATGCGCTGCATTCTCGTCTCGACCTCCTGGCACGAGCTCGCGCTGCCGTTTTCGCGCTACAAGAAGCACGCCGACTTCTATCTAAAGGGACTGCATCTTTTTCTGGACACCGAGGGTGAGTTGAGTCATTGTGACGAATTTGTCGGTTACGCGGGCTCGGTCGGGAACGAGCTTTGCCCGATGTATATGGGGATGCTCTTTGGGAATCCCGAGTCGCGCGATAACGCAGCAGAGCAGATCGTCGCGCAGCTAGCCAGCTTCTCGATCGAGGACTACATTTTGATCGATGTCGACCACACCGGGCCTTCTGGGTGGGTCAGTAGTCCGTTTGGCATCTTCGTTGCATTTGCGATGTTCCCGCCTGCAGTCGAACAACATGTCTGCGCCCTGTTCCCCGAGGAAACCGAGGACGTCTATGAGGATGAGGACTACTGGCACGAGCAAGTAATTCAGACTCAGTTGTCCGAATCAATCCAAAGTGAGGAGATCGAGAACAGTTCTCCGGACGGTTTGGCTTCAGAGGTTGAGTGGACAAAATCGAATGCTAGGGGATTCGGCGCCTATGGCAACTCGCTCGTTTGGCCGGAAAACGTCCTGCTTCGTTTGATCGCAGGTGCAGATTCCGCGCACACCGTGAACTACACGACACTCGTGTCCACCGCCCATGCGCAAGCTTGGTCCCGCATGCGCAGCACAGTCGCTCGCGTAATCGACGGTGACGGTGCGTGGCCCGAAGTCATTGGCGCCTGGCTTGACGAGTCCGAAGACCTTAATGCAGAGATCAACGTTCAAATCTACTCACCGTCGAACGTGCTGAGCGGCTTGGAGGCACTGGCACGATCGTCGGATGATTCATACATCGCGGCTCTGGCTATCGGGCGGAAATTCGGTTCGAGAAACAACCTTGTTTGGGGCACGATCGTTTGGGACGGCACCGCGCGAGACTGCTCGCTTCAGGACGTGCTCAATCGCGCCGACACTGATCTCCTTGACTATCTCGCGGGCAGCAGTTGGGTCGTTGAGCCTTCGATCATGAACAGCCTCGGACTCCGATACGTAACGATGGAGTCATCGCCTGGATCAAGTGATTTGCCAGGCGACGCAGCCCGGGAGCTGTCCGTCGTGTCTGGGGCGCTCGCTCGGGGGGACGGATCAGGGGACAGCCTCGCGAGCTTCTTGGTAGCTCATCCGATCTTCACAGAGAGCCTTCTCGCAGCCTACGAACGCACGATCTTTCGATGAGTTTTTCAGAATACTGGGAGCCTGTTTCTCGCCGACCGAGCCGATTGTCGGTCGTTGACGTGCGGCAAAATCCTCACCCAACCGCCACTCTAATCGACGCCAGCTGACGATCCCCCGGCCAGAACTAGAATTGGTTTCATGCGCAGCAGGAAGAAGAAGCCAGAGGTTCAACCTCCGCCCCTGCACCTCATCCACGAGGAGGTGAACCGGCAGCGCGAGTCCACCGCTCGGCGCTCTGACGCGATGAATGGCCGGGCCACGGTGCTCATCGGTGCCGCTGCGATCGCGGGGAGTCTGCAGGCCTCCGACCTCTTCGGAAACGGCTGGCTTATCATCGCGGTTGCCGCAACTGCCCTCGCAGCGCTCTGTGGGATTCTTGCCGTTACACCGAAGCCCAGACGCGAGCTCGACATGAAAATGGTCCGCAACACGCTCTTCCGTAAGACCGATGACGAGGCACTTCTTTTCCTCATCGATCACAAGAATGATGCGCTTGCCGAGATCGAGAAGCTGTTGAGCCACCGCGCACGCTGGCTTCGCCGTGGATACGTCTGCCTTGTGATCTCCATCCTTGCGTTCGTCCCCCTTGTGGCCCGTGCTCAGTTGACCATCACAATTCAGTAAGGAGTAGATATGCAGGACAGAGATGGTGTTCCCCCCGAGGACATCGATGACTCCGTGTGGGCGATAGTTGACGAAAGCGCCAAGAGTGACGGCGCGGGCGAGAAGCTCAATGGCTGACGACGCACCGCCCCCGGCCGACGTGCCTCCCCCGCAGGTCGACCAGAAGGCGTTCAAGGAAGCGCAGTTCGCGCCGCGGAAGAAGGGCACCGCGCAAATGACAAACCAACCGAAGGCCGAAAAGTGAGCGACGACAAGGACAACGGCCCAGACTCAGTTCCTCCCCCGAACGTTGAGCCGTCCGCATTCCAGTACCTCGAGCATGCCGAAGAGACGACAACAGAGCGACGAGGTCGGAAGTAGCGTTGCCATCACGCCTAGCGAGCGTGGACGTGTTAATTTGAGGCTCGCCCAAGCCGATCCCGGAGGAGCCCGGTTGGGCACTGAGTTGTTCGGCGACCAAGGCCGAGGAATGGACCAAGACGAGTGTCTTTTGCGACGAGCAGTGTCTGGAGTTGAATCCTCAGTCGGCGCGCCGGCACCCAGGCCTGCGGGCTGATCGGGCTTTTGGAGCGTCAAGGATCCACCGAAGTAGCAGGGCGTGGTCGGGCTCAAGTGTTGCTTGTGACGCGATGCGTCACAAGCGCGGTGGGGCTCGACTCCCCATCGGCACGGCCGCCACGTCGCGGTTGTAGGTGGGTGCATCGTGGATACGAGGCGCGACGCGTCGGAACCGGCGCGATGGGGCCCCACGAATGGTTCTTCTACATCCGGGCCGACGAGACGTCGCCGCCCGACGGGCGACGCCGTCTCGTGGGGCTGTAGAGCTTCGGGTGATGGGTTACATCACTATTTCGGTTGAGTGGTAACACTCGTGTGCACTGTAGCTTGCGCGCTCGGGATTGAGGCACGCTTCTTTCGGATGTCGCCGGTGCTTTTGCGAAGTGTGGTGCGCAGCAGTTGGTCTCCGTCGAATGCTTGGATGACTTCGTCTGTGACCCACACGTCAATGTCTCGCCCTGCCGCTGCTCGTCCGAGTGCGATCTGTTGCCAGGCCACGCAGATCACCCCGATCGCCGATGCTCGCCTGGCAACCCAGGTCCCGTCACGTCGATCGTTACCGGGTTTGGAGTGTGATGGTGTCGACCGGATCGGGATCGGAACTGTCGGAGAGGCTGTCTCGAAGCGTGTTACCGGCGCCACCATTCCGATCCCCTGATGCGGTCGACGATGGTTGTAATCCTCAACCCACACGTCGAGCTCGGCTTGGGCGTCCTCGAGGGAGGCGAACACCCGATCAGTGCGGAACTCGGTTCGCAACGCCCGATGGAACCGCTCTACCTTGCCCGTGGTTGTCGGCGAACGCGGCTGCGTCAACAGGTGCTCCACGCCCTGTTCCCGAAGGATCCGGTCGAACAACATCTCCACCGGAGGTTGATTGAACCTGCCGGTGAACACCTTGCCGTTGTCCGTCAGCACCTGCCCAGGTAACCCATAACGCTCGAACGCCAACAACAGCCCATCAGCGACGCTGCGAGCACTCTCACGCACCATCAGAAACGCCGACACACAAAACCGGGAGTGATCATCGATGCCCGTCAACGCTTTGGCGCGACGCCCATCAGCCAGAAGGAATCCGCCGACAACATCCATCTGTCACAGCTCCATCGCCGCGCCGCGCTCCCACCGCTTCCACTTCCGATCCCGGGGACGTCTGGCCGCCGGATCGATCAGCCCCAGCCGCAGCAACGCCCGATACGCTCCTGACTCCGAGGGCAACGGCTCAACACCCTTCCGGCGCAGTTCATACACAAGCCGTCTCGGGCCCCACGACGGATGCGCCCGCCGCAACGACGCCAACTCGATCTCGACAGCCGCCGGCATCTGATGCGGCACCGACAACGGGCGATGCGACCGATCGCCCAACGCCTCAAGCCCGCCATCTTCATAACGGCGAAGCCACACATGAATCGTCTTGCGAGACACCCCGAATCGGGCAGCAACCTCGGTCACCGTCGCGCCCCCGCTAATCACGGCCAACACAGCCTGATACCGCTGCTCCGTCACAGATAACTCCCTCATATCGGGAGTGTCACCCATCAGCCGAAACCAGTGTCACCCATCAGGCGAAACACTGTTACCCATCACCCGAATGCCAAACGGCACCCATCAGGCGAAGTAATACAGCCGTCTCGTGGGCCCGGTGGGGCTCGAACCCACGACCCGCGGATTAAAAGTCCGATGCTCTGCCAACTGAGCTACAGGCCCTACACCTCAAGCGTACCGAGGGCGGGGACCCCTATTAGAACCAGATGCCCAGGCGCGGGGGGACGGGGGAGTGGAAGAGGCGGTCGACGAGAGTGGCGGCATCCCTCGTCGCGGTGAGGCGGCCGGCGGCTCGGAGGGTGGTGGCGGAGACGCCGCCCAGGAGGAGGGCGCCCACCTCGGCGACGTTGAGGTGCACCTCCGCGTCGGCGGGGGCGTCGCTGCGCGTGCAGGTGGGGGAGCCCGTGGCATCCGTGGACAGCACGAAGCGGCCGGCGGCGAAGCCGAGGTCGTCGGTCACGGTGAAGGCGACAGAGCCTGCGGCGGCGTAGCGGCGGGCGGTCAGGGTGGCGGGAACATCGAGAACACGCAGCCACAGGTGGTCGCTCACGAGGGTCTCGCGCAGGGCACGGGCGTCCGCGATCATCCAGCGCAGCGGCTCGTCCACCGAGCGCAGGGATGCCCGCACCTCGGTCACCAGGTCGAGCTCCAGCAGGTAGCGCCAGAGGCCTGCGTACGCGTCATCCGTCACAGCGACGAACTCGGTCACCGTCACCGTGTGGGCGGAGAAATCGTTGTCGTCGCCCTTGAGCTTGTAGAGCGCGAAGCCCTGGGGCTCGCCGTTCTCGTCGTCGTAGCGCACGGCGCGCAGACCCTTCGACTCCTTCTCGGTGTCGGGGGTGAGGCCGAAGAACTCGTCCCAGCGGCGACCCCAGCGGTCGACCTCGCCCGGGATGCCACGGCGCGCACGCCGCTCGATGTCGTCAGCCTGCGCACGCAACGTGGCCCTCTCGACGAACTGGACCCGCCCGCGAGCGGCAGGTCCTGTCCACTTCGCCCGACGCGTGTCGATCGTCATATCGGCCACGAGCGCTGCACACGCGAAACCGAAGCGGCGGTAGATCGTCGCCTCCGACACCGTGAGCGCAGCGAGCGGGAGGCCACCGGCGACGGCCGTGCGCAGCTCTCCCTCGAGGAGGGCACGGGCGATACCGCGGCGGCGGTGGGTGGGGGAGACGGTGACCGAGCTGATCGCCCAGGCGTCGACAGTCTGGGTCTGCTCGGGGGTGCCCGGGGTCGTCAGCGACGTGACCCAGGAGCTGACCGTGGCGACAGGGATCTCGGGGCTTGCAGCCGCGTCGTCGTAGACGCCGATCATCCGCCGCTCGGTGAAGGCGCGCAGGTAATCGAGAGCGTCCTTGTGGTCCACGTCGTCCGCGTGGAAGCCGCGCACATCCGCACGCACCCACGCGACGCCGCCCGTCTCATCGCCCGGGTCGACGAGCGCGTAGCGCAGCCCGGTGTCGGCGATGGCGGCGGCGGAAGTGGGGTCGAGGGGCAGTGAGTGGTGCATCCCTCGAGCGTATCCGGGCGACCTGACAACGCGGCAGGGCCAACGGTGGGGGTGTGGACCCCACCCATAATGGATGCGTCGACACTCCAGCCGCAGCAGAGCCCTCGAACGACGCCCTCGCGTCGTTCACCGCAGTGCGCCCGCGTCTATTCGGGATCGCCTACCGCATGCTCGGGAGTGCGGCGGATGCCGAGGAGATCGTGCAGGAGGTCTGGATTCGCTGGCAGGAGTATGACCGCGGCTCGGTCGAGAATCCCGCCGCCTTTCTCGCCACGATCACCACGCGGTTGTCGATCAACTCCGCACAGTCGGCCCACTCCACGCGGGAGACCTACATCGGCCCGTGGCTGCCCGAGCCCATCGACACGTCCGCGGATCCCGCGGTGGGGGCCGAGCGTGGCGAGGCGATCGAGCTCGCCGTGCTGGTGCTGCTCGAACGTCTCACTCCGACCGAGCGCGCGGCATATATTCTCCGCGAGGCATTCGACTACCCGTACCCGATGATCGGCGAGATAGTGCAGCAGAAGGAGCCAGCCGTACGCCAGCTCGTGAGCCGGGCCCGCAAGCACCTCGCGACCGCGCGGCGCAAGCCCGTCGCCAGCGACGAGCATCGGCGCCTGCTCAACGCGTTCCTGGAGGCGGCGCAAGCGGGCAACATCCAGAAGCTCGAGCACCTCTTCGCGGCCGACGTCGTGAGTTACACCGACGGCGGAGGCGCAGCGAAGCAGGCCGCGCGCATCCCGATCATCGGGCGCGAGAAGGTCGCGAAGTTCATCGCCGCGTTCTCCAGCCACTTCTGGGTCGGCATGGAGATCGTCGAGTCCGAGACCAACGGGCTCCCCGCAGCGCTGCTCAGCCGCGACGGTGAAACGGTCGCGGTGCTGAGCGTCGTGGCATCCGACGACGGTATCGACCAGCTGCTGTGGGTCATGAACCCGGAGAAGCTCACGCGAGTGTGAACGAACCCGTCACAGATCGGGAGACACGTTTGTCCTAGCTGGTGACCGACGCCGAACGAGCGCTCGGCAGAAGGGCACACCATGAAGATCCTCGTTATCGGCGGAACCGGCCTCATCGGCTCGCGCGCCATCCAGCGCCTCATCGAGCACGGGCACAAGGCGATCTCCGCGTCGCCGAGCTCGGGCGTGAACACGCTCACGGGCGAAGGGGTCGCGGATGCCATGGCCGGCGTCGACGTCGTCATCGACGTCTCCAACTCCCCGTCGTTCGCCGACGACGACGTGATGAACTTCTTCGTCACCTCCACCACAAACTTGCTCGCCGCGGAGAAGGACGCGGGCGTGAAGCACCACGTGGCGCTCTCGGTCGTTGGCACGGACCGTGTGCCCGAGAGCGGGTATCTGAGGGCGAAGGTCGCCCAGGAGAAGCTGATCACGGAGTCGGGCATCCCCTACTCCCTCGTGCACGCCACCCAGTTCTTCGAGTTCGTGAAGGGAATCGCGGATTCCGCGACCGAGGGAGACACCGTGCGCCTCTCGCACGCGAGCATCCAGCCGATCGCCGCCGACGACGTGGCGGCAGTCGTGGCACGCACGGCGGCCGGCGCCCCGCTCAACGGAACACTCGAGATCGGTGGACCCGAGAAGTTCGGCATGGACGAACTCATCGCCACCGGCCTCGCCGCCTTCGGTGACCCGCGCACGGTGGTGACGGATGCCACGGCCCCCTACTTCGGCGCAGTGCTCACGGGCGACGAGCTCATCCCGGGCCCCGACGCCGAACTCTCCACCACGACGTTCTCGGAGTGGCTGGCCCGCTCATGAGAGTCGCGGTCATTGGCGGGACGGGGCTGATCGGCACGCGGGTGGTGCAGCGGCTCCGCACCGACGGACACGACGTGGTCGTGGCATCCCGCGCGACCGGCGTGAACTCGTTCACGGGCGAGGGCCTCGAGGAGGCGCTACGGGAGGTCGAGACCGTGATCGACACCTCGAACTCGTCGTACCTCGACGAGGCCGGTGCGATCGAGTTCTTCTACGGGTCAACGCTCAACCTGTTGAACTACGGGCGTGCCGCTGGTGTGAAGCACCACGTCGCACTCTCGGTCGTCGGTACCGATCGACTTGCGCGCAACGAGGGTGGCTACTTCGCGGCCAAGCTCGCGCAGGAGAAGCTCATCGAGACATCCGCGATGCCTTACTCGATCGTTCACGCGACGCAGTTCTTCGAGTTCATCGCGAGCATCGCGGATGCCGCGACCCGCAGCGGCATCGTGACGCTCTCGCGTGCGCTCATCCAGCCAATGGCCGCGGACGATGTCGCTGACGCTGTGGTGCGCACCGCGCTGGCGTCACCGCAGGGGCGCATCGTGGAGTTCGGCGGGCCGGAGCAGTTCCGGTTGGAGGAGGTCGTCCGCCGACAGCTCGCACTGCAGAACGACACGCGAGAGGTGGTCGCCGACCCGCTCGCGCGCTACTTCGGCACGCAGCTCGACGAGCGCGACCTGCTGCCCGGTCCGGATGCGACGCTGGCCCCGACGCGGTTGGCTGACTGGCTGGGGTGACCCTGCGGGCGTCGAGTGTTCCGAAAGTGCCGCTATGCGGGCATCCATAAGGGCACTTTCGGAACACTCGGCGCAGGGGGCCCACAAGGTGCACCCCCGCGGAGTGCCCCGGCGCCACCGGCGTACTCTGGTGGCGATGGCCGACGATTTCCACAAACCCACGCAGTACTCCGGCGACAAGTTCGACACCTTCGAGGGTGGCGAGGATCCAGCGCAGATCATGCGTGTCGCCCACGACACCGCCCACGCGCTCGTGAACCGCGCGCGGGAGACGGATGACCCGGCAGTACTCGAACGCCTCGTGGCGTACACCGATGCCCACGGTATCGACTCCATCGCCGAGCTCTGGGCGCGTGCGAGCCCGCGCTCGCTGCCCGGCGCGCTGTGGCGCATCTACCTGCTGCGCGTGGTGATCCGGCAGGACCCTGCGGGCACGGCGTTTCTCTTCCAGCGCGGCACGGAGGTGCTCGCCACGATTGACGCCGCGGTTGCCGGGGCGCAGGCGCCGACCGGCCCCGAGGAGATCACGCAGCTCGCCGACCAGATTCTGCGGGGACTGTTCCGCGGGGACTTCGGGGTAGCGCTCGACCGCGCGGCTGCGTTCTGTCGCATCCTGTCGGCCGGATGCTCGAACGAGGCCGACACCGCAGAGCTCACCAGCCCCGACCGGGCCACCGAGCTCACCACCCGCGCCGACCGCTTCACGATCACGGCCGAGGAGCTCACGGCCTGCGCGCGCCTCTACCGCAGCGACTCGCTCGAGTAGAGGCGAAGCTGGGAGTCAACGGAATAGCCTCCCGCCGAGGTGTGTTTAGACTTGTATCGCCGGGCCGCAGTAACCCCGGGCTCCACTAATAGCCGCTTCGAGCGGCCTTGCGCCGAGAGGCGTTCTGCGGCCCGGCATTCTCTTTGCGCGCGCGGAGCTCGCGAGGCTCGCACCCTTTCTAGTGGGTTGAGTGGGCCCGCGAAGCGGCCCCTACCCTGCGGGTTGAGTAGGCCCGCGCAGCGGCCGCATCGAAACCTCACCACCGTTGAACGTTGGCGTGGTTTCGATAACGCCGGGCTTCGCCGCGGCTACTCAACCAGCGGGTGGTTGTCAGCCCGCGCAGCGGTTCCAACTCTGTGGGTTGAGTAGGCCGCGCAGCGGCCGTATCGAAACCTCATCACCGTTGAACGTTGGCGTGGTTTCGATGACGCCGGGCTTCGCCCGATGCCCGAGACGGGCATCGGCGCTGGCGTCGCGGCGAAGGCCAGAAATGGCCTTCGCTCCAAGCTCCAGCGCGCTACTCAACCAGCGGGTGGTTGTCGGCCCGCGCAGCGGTTCCAACTCTGTGGGTTGAGTAGGCCGCGCAGCGGCCGTATCGAAACCTCACCACCGTTGAACGTTGGCTTGGTTTCGATAACGCAGGGCTTCGCCGCGGAACCCGACGGCTGAGCAATCCACCCCCACCCGCGTCTCCGAAGTACCTGCATGAACGCGCAGCCCGGCACGTTACCTGCGATGCTTGATGTCGTGTCCCATGACTTCAGCCTCGGCCAGGATGACTCTGCCGCGGCCGTCGCGCGTCGGTTGCAGGTGCTACTTGAGAGGGTGGCATCCGCCGACAAGAACGCGTTCAGCGAGCTGTACGACGAGATCGCGCCACGCGTGTTCGGTCTCGTCAAACGGGTACTTATCGACCACGCACAGGCTGAGGAGGTGACGCAGGAGGTGTTCCTGGAAATCTGGCAGAACGCCGCGCGCTTCGACGCATCGAAGGGCAGCGCGATCACCTGGATGCTTACGATGACCCATCGCCGGGCCATCGACCGCATCCGTGCCTCGCAGTCGTCACGCGACCGCGACCTGCGCATCGGCATCCGCGACTTCGAGCCCGGCCACGATGGTGTCGCCGAGCACGTCGAGGTGAGCATCGAGCACGAGCGGGTCGCCCGCGCGATGGCTCGCCTCACCGAGCTGCAGCGGCAGGCCATCGAGCTGTCGTACTACGGCGGCTACACAAACAGCGAGGTGGCGGGCATCCTGAGCGTGCCCCTCGGTACAGTCAAGACACGCATCCGTGACGGGATGATCCGACTCCGCGACGAACTGGGGGTGACCTCATGACCGACAACAACAGTGCCGACAACAAGCGCGACGACGTCGACCCGAGCACCCAGACGGGTTCGTACGCGCTTGGTGCGCTCGACGCCGGCGAGGTTGCCGCCTTCGAGAAGCACCTTGCCGAGCACGCGGAGACCCGCAACGAGGCCACCGAGCTGAGCGACACCGCGGTGCTGCTCGGGCTCGCCGTGCCGCCCGTTGCGCCGCCGCCCTCGCTCAAGGCGAGCATCATGGACCAGCTGGATGCCACCCCGCAGCTTCCCGCGGAGGCTCCGCCCGCACCGCCCCTCCTCGCCGGCCCCGCCGAAACGCGCGCTCGTGCACGCTGGGCCTCGCGGCCGGTTGTGGCGCTCGCGAGCGCTGCCGCCGTGATCGGTCTCATCGCCGGTGGTGGTGTGGTCGCGACATCCGTGTTCCAGAACAACCAGCGCCAGGAGCAGGCCGACCTGTTCGCCGCCATCAACGCGGCCAGCGACAGTCAGCGCCGCTCCGTGGAGTTGGCGGATGGCACGGCGACGCTGGTCTGGTCGGACGAGCTCCAGGCCTCCGCGCTCATCGTCGATGGGCTGGAGCCCCTGCCCTCGGACAAGGACTACGAGCTCTGGTACATCGGGGAGTCGGGCATCCGCTCCGCCGGCATTCTGTCGGCCGACGGTTCGCGCACCTGGCGCGTACTCGAGGGCTCGAAGGAGCCGGGTGACACCATCGGCGTGACCGTCGAGCCGCGCGGAGGATCCGAGCAGCCCACGACCGACCCGATCATCGCGATCGAGAGCGCGTAGCCCCTACACTCCCGCTGGGTCCCCTGGCGTAGCTCCCACACTTCCGCTGGTTGAGTAGCGCGCTGGAGCTTGGAGCGAAGGCCATTTCTGGCCTTCGCCGCGACGCCAGCGCCGATGCCCGTCTCGGGCATCGGGCGAAGCCCCGGCGTTATCGAAACCACGCCAACGTGTCACGTGGGGTGGGGTTTCGATAACGCTCGCTTTGCGAGCTACTCAACCCACGAAAAGGAGTAGCTCGCTGCGCGAGCCACTCGACCTGCCTAGAGGCCCGCCTCGCGGACCCTTCCGCTGGTTGAGTAGCCGGGGCGAAGCCCGGCGTTATCGAAACCACGCCCACGTGATACGTCGGTGGGGTTTCGATAACGCTCGCTTTGCGAGCTACTCAACCCACAGAAGGGGGTTCCCGCTGCGCGAGTTCCTCAACCCACTGCAGGGGTAGCTCGCAGCGCGACCTCCGCGCACCACAAAGGCCCGCCCTCCGGGAGGAGGACGGGCCTTGGGGGATGACCGGGCGTGCCCCAGCAGTTGCCGGGCCATCCAGAAGGCCCGTCCCCCTCTGGGTGGGGCACGGGCCAGTCTCTGGCGCTACTTACATCGCGGGCGGCGTGAGAACCGTGTCGATGAGGTAGACGGTCGCGTTGGCGGTGTGCACGCCACCGCAGATCACGGTCGCGTCGTTGACCTTGAGGTTGTCGCCGCTTCCGGTGACGGTGACGGTGCCACCGTTGACGGTGGTGAGCTCACCATCGATGTCGCTCGGCAGGATCTGGCCGGGCACCACGTGGTACGTGAGGATGTCGCTCAGCATCTGCGCGTTCTCCGGCATCTGCAGCGCGGCAACGGTGTCGGCGGGCAGCTTGGCGAACGCGTCATCCACCGGTGCGAACACCGTGAACTCGGAGCCGTTGAGGGTGTCGACGAGGTCGACGTCGGGGTTCAGCTGTCCGGAGACCGCTGCGACCAGCGTGGTGAGGAGCGGGTTGTTGGATGCCGCGACCGCCACCGGGTCCTGGGCCATTCCGACGATCGAGCCGCTGCCGTCCGGCACGGCTTCCGCGTAGGCGGCGCAGCCGGAGCCGACCAGGTCGGCCGTGTAGTCCATCTCGGTGGCGGGGGCCGACGCGCTGGGGGCCGGCTCGCTCGACTCGTCCATTGAGGTGGTCGGCGAACAGGCCGAGACGCCGAAGGCGGTGGCGGCGATAGCGAGGGCCACCAGGGTGGTGCGGTGTGTGGTGCGCATGTGTTGCTCCTTTGTGAAAGTGATCGGCTCGATCGCAACTGAGCCTGGAAGGCATCTGTGCCGACCGTCATGGGGTCTTCGGGGTCGTCTCGAGAACGGTTTGGGGGCAAGCCCGAAAAAGTTCGACGGATGCGACATCCAAGCCGTAGCGCGCATCTCTCCGAAGACCTCCCCGACCGCACCTGCGGCCAGCAACCGCATCCCGACCACGGAGGTCATCGTGCTCAGCCTCGCCATCATCGGCTTCCTCGGAGGCCTCATCACCGGCATATCGCCGTGCATCCTGCCGGTACTACCGGTCATCTTCCTGTCGGGTGGCGCCATGAGCGCCCGAGATTCGGATGCCCCGCAGAAGGTGAGTCGCTGGCGCCCGTTCCAGGTCATCGCCGGCCTCGTCGTGGCCTTCAGCCTCTTCACGCTGATTGGATCGCTCATCCTCGCGCTGCTCGGACTGCCCCAGGACTTCCTGCGCTGGGCTGGCATCGTCGTGCTGGTGCTCATCGGTGTCGGGCTCATCGTGCCGGCCTTCCAGCACATCCTCGAGAAGCCGTTCTCCTGGATACCCCAGAAGAACGTCGGCACCGAGCGCGGGGGCTTTGTCCTCGGCCTCGCGCTCGGTGCCGTCTACGTGCCGTGCGCCGGTCCAGTGCTCGCGGCGATCACGGTGGCGGGGTCGACGGGCAACATCGGCGTCGAGACGATCGTGCTCACGCTGAGCTTCGCGGTGGGTGCTGCCCTCCCGCTGCTCATCTTCGCGCTCGCTGGCCGTGGGGTCGCCGAGCGGGTCAAGACGTTCCGCAAGCATCAGGCCAAGATCCGCACCATCGGTGGCATCGTGATGATCGCGCTCGCCGTCGGTCTCGTCTTCAATCTCCCGCAGCTGCTGCAGCGTCTCGTGCCCGATTACACGAGCGTGCTGCAGGACCAGTTCGCGAGCGACGAGGCCATCGCCGAGCAGCTCGACCTCGGCGGTCTCGAGAACGACCAGAACAAGGACCTCGACCTCTGCACCAACGGTGCGAGCGAGCTCGAGTCCTGCGGAACCGCCCCCGACATCAAGGGCATCCAGGAGTGGTTCAACACCGAGAACAATGAGGCCATCGACCTCGCCGACCTCAAGGGTCAGGTTGTGCTCATCGACTTCTGGGCGTACTCGTGCATCAACTGCCAGCGCAGCATTCCCCACACCGTTGCGTGGAATGAGGCGTATGAGGATGCCGGACTCCAGGTCATTGGCATCCACTCGCCCGAGTACGCCTTCGAGAAGGAGCCGCGCAACGTGAAGGCTGGCGCGCAGAACTTCGGCATCACCTACCCGGTGGCTCTCGACAACAACCTCTCCACCTGGACCAACTACCGCAACCGCTACTGGCCGGCGCACTACCTGATCGACGCGGAGGGTGTCGTGCGTCATGTGAAGTTCGGCGAGGGCGGCTACGCCAACACCGAGAAGCTCATACGGGAGCTGCTGCTCGACGCCAACCCCGACGCGCAGCTGCCCCCGGCGACGGATGTCGCGGACGACACCCCCGAGGCCGGCTCCACCACCCCCGAGACCTACCTGAGCCTCGGCAAGATGGTGAACTTCGGTGGGGACGAGGAGTACGCGTCCGGCGTGAACACCTACGCGTATCCCGCCGACCAGCCCCGCGACACGTTCGCGCTCAAGGGTGACTGGGAGCTGGACTTCCAGAACGCCACTCCGGTCGGCGGTGAGGGGAGCATCCGTCTCAACTACACCGCTCGCGAGGTGCGCATGGTGCTCGGCGGGGAGGGCACGGTGAAGCTCACCATCGACGGCGTGACAACCGAACTGGGGGTATCCGGGACGCCGAATTCCTACTCGCTTGTACCCCTCGGGGATGCCCGCGAGGGTAGCCTTGAGGTCACACTTTCGCCCGGTGTGGAGGCATACTCCTTCACTTTCGGGTAACCGCAGGGCCACGCGGGGCGCGGTCGGCTTCGGATGCCGACCCGCCTCGCGTCTGCGTTTAAGCGGCGAGGTCCGGCGTCCCACCTAGTTGGTTGGGCGAAGCCCCGGAGTACAAATCTGTTGGTTGAGTAGCCGCGGGCGAAGCCCCGGCGATATCGAAACCTCACCGACGTTCAACGATGGTGAGGTTTCGATACGCGCACTTCGTGCGCTACTCAACCCACGGGGAGGGGGCATCCCTTGACACCCCGCACCCCACCCCGTAACCTACAACCAAATGGTTGTACATACAGAACCCAGTGACGCGGAGGTCGACCGCATCTTCCATGCGCTCGCCGATGCGACGCGACGTGACATCCTTCGGCGCACGCTCGTCGGGGAGGCGTCGGTGAGCGAACTCGCCGACGCCTACGAGATGTCGTTCGCCGCGGTCCAGAAGCACGTCGCCGTGCTGGAGGGAGCCGGACTTGTGACCAAAGAACCCCGGGGGCGGGAGCGCATCGTGCGCGGCGACCCCGCGACGATCGCGCGGGCGCAGAAGCTGCTCGACGCGTACGCCGACCTGTGGCGCAGCCGCATCGACCGACTCGATGCGTTGCTCGCCGAAGACTGAACACCCACGAAACCAAGGAGATACGAAATGCCCGTCACCTCTGTCACCACCGACACCGAGGCCCTCAGCATGACCCTCGTGGCCGAATTCCCCGTGCCGGCGGAGCGGCTGTGGGATGCGTTCGCCGACCCGCGCCAGCTCGAGCGCTTCTGGGGCCCGCCCGGGTACCCGGCAACCTTCGGCACCTACGACCTCCGCCCAGGCGGCTACGTCCACTACTGGATGACGTCGCCCGAGGGTCAGACGTTCTATGGGCGGTGGGATGTCACGGCCGTCGACGCCCCGCGCACATTCACGGTCACCGACACCTTCGCCGACGAGAACGGTGTCTCCGACCCATCCCTCCCTGCCGGCACGATGACCGTGACCGTCGAGCCCACGGACTCCGGATCCCGGCTCACCGTGCTGTCGACGTCGCCGACACTCGAGGCGCTGCAGCAGGTCATCGAGATGGGCCAGGTCGAGGGCATGACGCAGGCGATGTCGCAGCTCGACACCGTGCTCGCCGACCTGCGCGAGTACGCGCTCGGCAAGGGCACCCAGACGGAGATCGTGGATGACACGCACGTCAAGATCACGCGGGCCTTCGAGGCTCCCCGCCACCTCATCTGGCGTGCCCACACCGAGCCGGAGCTCATGAAGAAGTGGCTGCTCGGCCCTGACGGCTGGGTCATGACGGTGTGCGAGTCCGACCTGAAGCCGGGCGGCGCCTACCGCTACGCGTGGGCGCCCGAGGAGGGCACACCGGGGGAGCCGTTCGGCTTCGAGGGCGAGAACGTGGTCATCGAGCCCGAGCGGCGGCTCGTCTCCACCGAGGCCATGACGGGTGCCGACTTCCCGGCGAACGTCAACGACCTGGGCTTCGCGGAGGCCGACGGGGTGACCCTGCTCACGCTGTACATCACGTACCCCAACAAGGAGCAGCGCGACTTCATCCTCGCCACGGGCATGACCGACGGCATGGAGGCCAGCTACGCAAGGCTCGAGCAGGAGCTGGTGGCAACCGCTGGTTGAGGAGCGACCGCAGGTCGCGTCTCGAAACCTCACATCGGAACAACCTCGGGTGTGAGGTTTCGATGACGGCCGCTTCGCGGGCCTACTCAACCCACCGGGTTTCGATGACGGCCGCTTCGCGGCCCTACTCAACCAGCTAACGGATGCTGGCTACCGCCGCCTGCACCTCGGCAAGGAGGCCCGGCGCGAGCGGCGCGGAGCCCGCGATCTCCTCGGCAGCGGCCTGACCCTCGGGGCTCGCGATGTGCTCGAGGTAGCCGCGCACGATCTCGCCCGTGTTCGCGTCGCCGTACTCCTGGCAGGCGATGAGGTAGCTGATCAGCACGAGCGGATACACGCCCTGCGCCGTCGAGGTGCGGTCGACCTCGAGCGCGATGTCGTGTTCCCCGCGGCCCGGGAGGCGCGGCGAGAGGTCCACGAGTGCTGCTGCGCCCGCCGCGGACGGTTGCACGAACTCGTCTCCCACGAGGATGCTCGCAATCGCGAGATCGCCGGCCTTCGAGGCATCCACGTACCCGATCGTGCCCACCCCGCCATCGACGGCACCCACGATGCCCGAGTTGCCGAGCGCGGACTCACCCGACCGGAACGGGAACGTGCCGCTCGGCTCGGCCGGCCACGCCTCCGGCGCGACGGCGTGCAGGTACTCGGTGAAGTTGGTGGTGGTGCCCGAGTCATCCGAGCGGTGCACCGCCGTGATCTCGGCGGCGGGCAGCGACACCCCGGGGTTCAGGTCGACGAGGGCCGCGTCATCCCACCGGGTGATCTCGCCGCTGAAGATGCGGGCGAGGGATGCCGCGTCCAGACGCAGCTCGTCAACCCCGGCGATGCTGAACACCACCGCGATGGGCGAGATGTACAACGGCAGGTCGATGGCTTCCGAGCCGGGAGCGCAACCGGGCAGTTCCCCGGCGAGTTCCTCCTCGCTGAGCGGGGTGTCGGAGCCCGCGAAGTCGGCGCCGCCGGCGAGGAACGCCTGGCGCCCTGCGCCAGAGCCGACGGGGTCGTAGTTGACGCTGACGCCGGCGTTGGCCCGCTGGAAGCCGGCGACCCACACCTCCTGCGCGGAGCCCTGCGAGCTGGCGCCGGAGCCGTCGATCGTGCCGGCGAGATCACTCGGGGTGTCGCCCTGCTCGTTGACCGCGCACCCGGACAGCAACAGGGCCGCGAGCACACCCGCTGTGCACACGAGAAGGCCACGCTCGATCATCTAGTCCCTTCGGCGCCAGCCTGCCGCCCCGAGGTGAGCGTCGAGTTAAGCATTGTCGTGCCGTTAGGTAAACGCAAGGTGAACACGGTGAGCATGACCGTGCTAGGCCGGATCCCGTCGAGTGTTCCGATATGGCTGCTAAATCAGCCAAAATAACGGCCATATCGGAACACTCGGCGTGAGAACTAGCGTGTGATGCGGTACCCGACGCCCCGAATGGTCTCCAGCGCCACCGGTCCGGTCGGCGCGGGTCCCTCGAGTTTGCGGCGAATACGCCCGATCATCACGCGGATGCCCTGCACCGAGGCATCCGGAAGCCCCGACGCCATCTCGGCCAGCTCGTCGGCGCTCACGACTCGATCGGCCGCCAGGAGCAGCTGCAGCAGCTCGAACTCGCGCGCGGAGAGGTACACGTCCCGCCCGTCGACCGACACCCGGTGCGACAGCAGGTCCATCGTGAGGTTGCCCGCGTGCAGCGTGGTGGGTGAGCGCGGCTGGGGCACGGCGGCGCGCGCCTCCATCTCCAGTTCGCGGGCGACGAGCGGAAGGCCCAGGATGCAGCGAGCTCCCCGATCGAGAGCTGCAACGGCTACGGCCTTGTCGTCGTCGTGCGCAAGCCCCACCATGACGGGGATCCCACCGCGGCGCACCGCGTCGATGTAGTCGAGCAGGTCGACCCCCTGCACGTCGGTGGGAACGACGACGAGGTCGGGGAGGGCGCGCCCCATCGCCAACAGCGACGAGGCGCCATCATTGTGCACGTGAACGGCGATGTCGACGTTCGCGAGTTCCGCGATGACAGTGGCGGTCGGTTGGTGACGAGGCGAGACGACCGTGGCGACGGAGAGCAGCGGTCGCATCGGGGCTATCCGAACTTGCCGGAGACGTAGTCCTCGGTTGCCTGGATGGTGGGCTTCGAGAAGATCGTGGTGGTGTCGCTGTACTCGATGAGCTTGCCCGGCTTGCCGGTGCCCGCGATGTTGAAGAACGCGGTCTTGTCGGAGACGCGCGACGCCTGCTGCATGTTGTGCGTGACGATCACGATCGTGTAGTCGCTCTTGAGCTCCTCGATGAGGTCCTCGATGGCGAGGGTGGAGATCGGGTCGAGGGCCGAGCAGGGCTCGTCCATGAGGATGACCTCGGGCTCGACGGCGATCGCGCGGGCGATGCAGAGACGCTGCTGCTGGCCGCCGGAGAGGCCCGAGCCAGGCTTGTCCAGGCGGTCCTTCACCTCGTTCCAGAGGTTGGCGCCCTTGAGGGACTTCTCGACGAGCTCGTCGCCGACGGACTTCGACATGCGCGTGTTGTTGAGCTTGACGCCCGCGAGCACGTTGTCGCGGATCGACATCGTCGGGAACGGGTTGGGGCGCTGGAAGACCATACCCACCTGGCGGCGCACGAGCACGGGGTCGACGCCGGGACCGTAGAGGTTGTTGCCGTCGATGAGCACCTCACCCTCGACGTAGGCGCCGGGGATGACCTCGTGCATGCGGTTGAGCGTGCGGAGGAACGTGGACTTGCCGCAGCCGGACGGGCCGATGAAGGCGGTGACGGTGCGGGGCTCGATCGTGAGCGAGACATCCTCCACGGCCTTGAACTTGCCGTAGTAGACGTTCAGGTCGTTGACCTCAATGCGCTTTGACACGTGGGTTCCTGTTCTGGGTTCTGGCTCAGCGGCCGAGCTTGGGGGAGAAGATGCGGGCGATCAGGCGAGCGATGAGGTTGAGCGCCATCACGATGAGAATGAGGGTGAGCGCACCTGCCCACGCGCGCTCGAGGTACGCGTTGACGTCGGTGCCCGGGTTGGCGTACTGGGTGTAGACGAAGACGGGGAGCGTCATCATCCGGTTCTCGAAGAGGTCGTAGTTCATGCTCGCCGTGAAGCCGGCGATGATGAGCAGCGGTGCGGTCTCACCGATGACGCGCGCGATGGCGAGCGTCACACCTGTGGCGATACCGGCGATGGATGTCGGGATCACGACCTTCAAAATCGTGAGCCACTTCGGCACGCCGAGTGCATACGCGGCCTCGCGCAGTTCGTTGGGAACGAGCTTCAGCATCTCCTCGCTCGAGCGCACGACCACGGGGATCATGAGCAGCGAGAGGGCGATCGAGCCACCGAAGCCGAAGCGGATGCCCGGGTCGTCAAAGATGAGCGCGAAGAACGCGAAGGCGAAGAGGCCGGCGACGATCGACGGGATGCCCGTCATCACGTCCACGAAGAACGTGATTGCACGAGCCAGGGGCCCGCGACCGTACTCGACAAGGTAGATCGACGTGAGCAGACCGACGGGCACCGAGATGAGCGTGGCCATACCGGTGATGAGGAGCGTTCCGGTGATCGCGTGGAGCGCTCCACCACCCTCACCGACGACGTTGCGCATCGAGCTCGTGAAGAACTGGAGGTCGAAGCGGTGCAGGCCCTCGGTGAGCACCGTGAAGATCAACGAGATGAGCGGCAGGAGCGCGATGATGAACGCCGTCGCCACGAGTGAGGTGACGAGGCGGTTGCGAGCCTGGCGAGCGCCCTCCACGAGGTAGGCGAGCACGAAGATCAGCACGTCGAAGAGGATCGTTCCGAGGAAGATCGCGAGTGCGATGTTGAGCTCGCCACCGCTGCCGGCGGCGACCAGGGCGAAGATGATGCTCATCACGGCCCAGCTGCCCGCGAGGAGCGCCCAGGGGGCCCACTTGGGGAGGCGGCCCGTGGTGAGGGAGTTCGTGATGCCGCGGGTTTCGGTCGGCGTTGTCGTGGTCATCAGTTGGCTCCGGAGAACGCCTTGCGGCGGTTGATGACGATGCGCGCGATCGAGTTGATCACGAGCGTGATGACGAAGAGCACGAGGCCGGTGGCGATGAGCAGGTTCACGTCAACGCCGTGGGCCTCGGGGAAGTTCAGTGCGATGTTTCCTGCGATGGTGGAGGAGTTCTGCGAGCTCGTGAGCACCCAGGTGATGAGTCCCGGCGAGACCGACAGCACCATGGCGACCACCATCGTCTCGCCGAGCGCGCGGCCGAGGCCCAGCATCGCGGCGGAGATGATGCCGGGGCGACCGAACGGCAGAACGGCCATCTGGATCATCTCCCAGCGGGTGGCGCCGAGCGCGAGCGCGGCCTCCTCGTGGAGCACGGGGGTCTGCAGGAAGACCTCGCGGCAGATGGCGGTGATGATCGGGATGATCATGACCGCCAGCACGATGGCGACGGTCAGGATGGTGCGTCCCGTGCCGGAGACCGGAGGAGCGAAGAACGGGATGAACCCGAGGTTCTCCGTCAGCCAGGTGTAGAGCGGGGTGACGGCGGGGGCGAGAACCTTGATGCCCCAGAGGCCGAAGACGACCGACGGCACGGCGGCCAGCAGGTCGATGATGTAGCCGAGGCCCTGCGCGACGCGGCGCGGGGCGTAGTGCGAGATGAAGAGCGCGATGCCCAGGGAGACCGGGAGGGCCATGATGAGCGCGAGGAGCGCTGCCCAGACCGTTCCGAAGGCGAGCGGGGCGACGTAGGCCCAGAAGCTGGAGGGTGAACCCTTGAGGTCGGCCGGGTCTGCGACCAGGGCCGGGATGCTCTGTGCGATCAGGAAGACCGCGACAGCCGCGAGGGCCGCAAGGATCAGGCTTCCGGCGACGACTGTCGCGCCGGAGAAGATGCGGTCAGCGGGCCTGAGCTTCGCCCGGGGTGACCTGGCTACTGTCGTCATACCTGTCTTCCTGCAACCTGGCGTTGGGGGATGTCGTTGAGGGTAATCATGTCAGTCGGGCTGCGTCTCGTGCACGGAGCACCGGACGCAGCCCGACCGATCATGGGGTGTTACTTGATCGCCTCGAGGGCGGTTGCAACCTTGGCCGAGAGCTCAGCCGAGAGCGGCGCGGCACCGGCGGCGGATGCTGCCTCAGCCTGGCCGGCCTCGCTCGTGATGTAGCTCACGTAGCCCTTGACGAGCGGTGCGACCTCGGCGTCCTCGAACTCGACGCAGGTGATGATGTAGCTCACCAGAACGAGCGGGTAGTGCGTCGGGTCGGTGGTCTCGCGGTCGAGCTTGATCGCGAGGTCGGTCTCACCGTTGTTGGTGTCACCGGCGGGCGAGCCGTCGACGACGGCCGCTGCGGCCTCGGGGCTGTAGTTCACGAACTCGTCGCCGACCTTGATCGCGGCGGTGCCGAGGTCGCCAGCCTTGGAGGCGTCGGCGTAACCGATGGTGTTGGTGCCGTTGGTGACAGCGTCGACAACACCGGAGGTGCCCTGAGCGGCCTCACCCGAGGTGTAGGGGAAGGCGTCGGCCGGCTCGGCGTCCCAGACATCCGGGGCGACCTTGAAGAGGTAGTCCGCGAAGTTCTTGGTGGTGCCCGAGTCGTCGGAGCGGTGAACGGCGGTGATCGGGGCGGACGGGAGCGTGGTGCCCTCGTTCAGTGCCGCGATGGCCGGGTCGTTCCACGTGGTGATGTCGCCCTTGAAGATCTTGGCGAGCGTGGTCGCGTCGAGGTTGAGCTCGTCAACGCCCTCGACGTTGAAGATGACCGCGATCGGCGAGATGTAGGCGGGAACCTGGAGGTAACCGGTGTCGGGCACGCACGCGGCGAAGCCTCCGTCGATCTCCTCCTGCTTGAGGGCGGAGTCGGTACCGGCGAACGAAACACCACCGGCGATGAAGGCCTCACGGCCAGCACCCGAACCGGAGGGGTCGTAGTTGATGGTCAGGTCGGGGTTCTCGCCCTGGAACGCGGCGATCCACGCCTCCTGCGCTGCGCCCTGCGACGACGCGCCCGCGCCGTCGATCGTGCCGGAAAGGCCCTCTGCTGCGTCGGGGGTTGTTCCACCCTCGTTGGCTGCACAGGAGGAGAGGAGGATGGTGCCTGCGATAGCAATGGCACCTATGGTGCCAAGACGCTTGAAGTTCACAGTTTTCCCTTCGGAATTTTTGATTACGAGACGGGGCCTGGTGCGACCCACTGAATGAACCTAGGTAGCGCGGTTAACTACCGTCGTCCCGGAAGGTGAACAGGACGTAAACGCGTCGCTAACATCCCGCCGTCACCCTCGTGAGTTGCCGACTTCCGCCAGTGCCGAGCGAGTCGAACTGTCCGAAGTCGGCAACTCACGGAAGTTCGGGTCAGGAGGGGGTGTGGCTCTCCACGGCGACGAGCTGGGGCGTCTTGCCGAGCGAGACGTGCAGCACCGAGAAGTCGCCCGTGCCCGGGTAGGCGGCGTGGCGCAGGCTCGCGGTGTCGCCAGCGCCCGTGAGCAGCGCAACCTCGCGAATGATCTGCGGGATGACAGGACCATGGCTGCACAGGGCGACGGCGGTCTTGCGCTTGAGCTGCTTGGCCACAAGCTCCGGCACCCGCGACTGGCCCTCCTCGTAGGCCTCCTGGCTGATCGCCGTCGTCTCCTTGACGGGCACGCCCGTGAGGCCGGCGAGCGGCGCGATCGTGGAGACGCAGCGCACCGCCGTGCTCGTGATGATCTTCTCGGGGGCGAAGGCGGCCATGGAGGGCGCGATGGTGGCGGACTGGTCGACGCCCCGTTGCATGAGGGGGCGTGTGGCATCCGGGCCGTCCCACGTGCCGGGGGGCACGGCCTTGCCGTGGCGCGCGACGACGATCGGGAATGTGCGGGCCGTCTTGTTCTTGATGCGGGCGGCGAGCGCCTCGATCATCTCCACGTCGTGGCTGTAGCTGACCTTCTTGATCGCCTTGTCGATGGGCAGCCACTCGAGGCCCGAGATCTCGCCGTTGGGGCGGAACTTGGCGAGTTCAAGGGTGTGGTCGTCGATCTCGGCCGACCAGTAGTACACGGTCTTGGGGCGCCCGTTCGGCAGCGTGTAGTGCACCTCGCCGAGGGGGGCACCCAGGTGCACCGCGAGTCCGGTCTCCTCGAGCAGCTCGCGCTGGGCGGTCTGGGGGAGGAGCTCGCCCGGGTCGAGCTTGCCCTTGGGGAGCGAGACATCCTTGTGCTGCGTGCGATGCACGAGGAGCACCTTGGCCTGCTTGCCGACGAGGCGCCAGCACACGACACCAGCGGCGAGAACCGTTTCCGTCACCGCAGGGATGCCGAACGCTTGCGTGACGCGATTCGAGTCATGAGGACATTCTGCATGTCCTGCAGCAGTGCGCCATCCCCTGTGCGGGAGTGGCGCACCCATTCACCGTCGGGTTCGAGCCACCACGACGAGGTCTCGTCGGACATCGCGAGGTCGAAGATGTCGGCAAGTTCCTTGAGGTGGTCCGGGTCGGTGATGCGCACGAGGGCCTCCACGCGGCGGTCGAGATTGCGGTGCATCATGTCGGCGCTGCCGATGTAGACCTGCGGGTCGCCGTTGTTGTGGAACGAGAACACGCGCGCGTGCTCGAGGTATCGCCCGAGGATGGAGCGGACGGTGATGTTCTCGCTGAGTCCCTCGATTCCCGGGCGCACGCTGCAGATGCCGCGCACGACGAGGTCGACGGGGACCCCCGCGTTGCTCGCCTCGTAGAGGGCGTCGATGATCGCTTCATCCACGATCGAGTTGACCTTGATGCGGATGCCCGACGGCAGTCCCGCCTTCGCGTTGGCGGTCTCGGTCTGGATGCACTTGAGCAGGCCCTTGCGCAGGTGCAGCGGAGCCACGAGCAGCCGCTTGAACTTCTTCTCGATCGCGTAGCCCGACAGCTCGTTGAAGAGACGCGTCAGGTCCTTGCCGACTGTGTCGCTCGCGGTGAGCAGGCCGAGGTCCTCGTAGATGCGGCTCGTCTTCGGGTTGTAGTTGCCCGTGCCGATGTGGGAGTAGTGGCGCAGTACGCCGCCCTCCTGGCGCACGACCAGCGCGAGCTTGCAGTGGGTCTTGAGCCCGACGAGGCCGTACACGACATGCACGCCGGCCTTCTCGAGCTTGCGCGCCCACGAGATGTTCGCCGTCTCGTCGAAGCGTGCCTTGATCTCGACGAGCGCCAGCACGGCCTTGCCAGCCTCGGCGGCGGCGATGAGCGCCTCAACGATGGGGCTGTCACCGCTCGTGCGGTAGAGCGTCTGCTTGATGGCGAGCACGTTGGGGTCGGCCGCGGCCTGCTCGAGGAACGCCTGCACGCTCGTCGAGAAGGACTCGTACGGGTGGTGCAGCAGGATGTCCTGCTTGGCGATCGACGCGAAGATGTTCGGCGCCTGGTTGGAGTCCTTCGGCAGCAGGCTCACCGCAGTGGTCGGCACGTGGCGGGGGTACTTGAGCGCCGGGCGGTTGATGCGCAGCTGGAAGAGGCCGCCGAGGTCCAGGGGCGCGGGGAGGCGGTAGACCTCCTGCTCGGTGATGTCGAGCTCGTCCATGAGAAGGGCGAGGGTCACGGCATCCATGTCATCGGTGATCTCGAGACGGATGGGCGGGCCGAAGCGGCGGTTGAGCAGCTGCTTCTCGAGGGCCTGCAGGAGGTTCTCGTTCGGGTCTTCCTCGATCTCGACATCCTCGTTGCGGGTGACCCGGAACTCGTGGTGCGCGATGATCTCCATACCCGGGAACAGCTCCTCGAGGTGGTTGGAGATGAGGTCCTCGAGGGGGATGAAACGGGTCTGGCCGCTCAGGTCGTCTGGCAGTTCCACGAACCGGGGCAGGTTCGTCGG
Organism: Leifsonia sp. AK011; assembly: GCF_013410945.1. NCBI lineage: Bacteria > Bacillati > Actinomycetota > Actinomycetes > Micrococcales > Microbacteriaceae > Leifsonia > Leifsonia sp. AK011. Next base: position 962,782 of record NZ_JACCCH010000001.1, read on the forward strand.
CACCTTGAGGCGCGCGAACTCCTCCTTGCCCGTCTTCGGGTTGCGCACGCGCACCCCGATGTTGAGCGAGAGCCCCGAGATGTACGGGAACGGGTGCGCGGGGTCGACGGCCAGCGGCATGAGCACGGGGAAGATCTGCGTGGCGAAGATCTCGTCGATGCGCGTGCGGTCGGCCTCGTCGAGGTCGGCCCAGGTCTCGATGTGGATGCCGGCCTCGTCGAGGGCGGGCTTGACCATTTCGCGGAAGACGCGCGCGTGACGGTTCTGCAGCTCGTGGGCCTTGGCACTCACGTCGGCGAGCACGTCGCCGGGGGCGCGACCCGTGTTGGTGGGCACGGCGATGCCCGTCTCGATGCGGCGCTTGAGGCCAGCAACGCGCACCATGAAGAACTCGTCGAGGTTGCTCGAGAAGATCGCCAAGAAGTTGGTGCGCTCGAGAAGGGGCAGCTGGTCGTCCTCGGCGAGCTCGAGCACGCGCTGGTTGAAGGCGAGCCAGCTCAGCTCGCGGTCGAGGTAGCGATCGACGGGCAGGCTGCCGTCATCGACGCTGGATGACTCGTCGAGATCGTATTCGTCGAGCGAATCGGTCGCTGCTCCAGGGTCGGCGAGGTCTGAGCTGTCCATCCCGCCATCCTGCCACCGCTGCATGAACTCCGGGTTAAGAAGGAGCCTGCGGGCCTGTGCTCATTCCGGGGGTTGAGTAGCCGCGGCGCAGCCCGGCGTTATCGAAACCTCACCCAACGTGGTCGGTGTAGTTCGTTGGTGAGGCTTCGATACGGCCGCTTCGCGGCCTACTCAACCAGCGGAAGGTCCCTCCGTCAGCTGGAGGCGGAGTCCGCCGTGAGGCGCTCGGCCTCGTCGTCGTAGACGTTGAAGCGGTAGCCCACGTTGCGCACGGTGCCGATGAGGGACTCGAGGTCGCCGAGCTTCGCGCGCAGGCGCCGCACGTGCACGTCGACGGTGCGGGTGCCACCGAAGTAGTCGTAGCCCCACACCTCGCTCAGCAGCTGCTCGCGGGTGAAGACGCGCGACGGGTGCGTCGCGAGGAACCGCAGCAGCTCGAACTCCTTGAACGTCAGGTCGAGGGGTCGCCCGTGCACCTTCGCAGAGTAGGAGGCCTCGTCGATGATCACGCCGGATGCCTGGATCTTGCTGCTCGAGGCATCCTGCGCCTGTCGACCGAGCGCAAGCCGTATGCGTGCATCGGCCTCGGCGGGCCCCGCCGTCGCGAGGATGACATCGTCGACGCCCCAGTCGGCGGACACCGCCGTGAGGCCACCCTCGGTGAGGATCAGGATGAGCGGAACGGTCACGCCCGTGGTGTTGAGGATCTTGCAGAGGGACTTCGCGCTGGCCAGGTCCTGGCGGGCATCCACGAAGATGAGGTCGCACGTGGGCGCTGAAATGAGCGAAGCAGGGGATGCGGGTATCTGCTTCGTCGTGTGGCTCAGGAGCCCCAGTGCAGGAAAGACTTCATTGTCGACTGCAGAGGTCAGTATTAACAGCTGCGCCAATAGTCCTCCAAAGTGCGTGCCCACAGTCTATGCGTGTGACTGGGCATCACGGTTTCCCGGAGTTCGGCCCCCGGTAACCGTCGGTACACTCAGGGGGTGACCTGGCAACTGTTCAGCGTGCTTCCCGTGTGGGTGGCATCCCTCGCTGCTGCCATTGTGATCGCCCTGGTGAGCGTGCCCGACAAGGCCATCACCTGGATCGCCATCGCCTTCGCGGGCGCCGTGATCGCAACCTTCACCATCCAGCTGGCCATCCAGCGCAAGGAGGGTTTCGTGGTGCGGGCCATGGCGAGTATCGGCGGTTCGCTCCTCGTGTTGGCTGCAGCCACGGGCATCCTCGCGCTCCTTTGACGACGCGCCGCGCCGGGTGGTGTGGTCGACACGTTCGGGTAGGCTGAAGCCATGCTTCTCGCCCTGGAACTGTTCTTCGTCGGACTCCTCGGCCTTGCGGTGCTCGCGATCGGTTACGTGTCCATCGTGGTGCTCTACAACCTCTTCCGCGGCCAGCGCTAGCGCGCCGCGATTAAGGCGGATCTCGCGTGATCGAGCTCGATGCCGACATCCCGGCAGAACTCGCCCCCCTCTCCTGGCTGATTGGCGTGTGGGAGGGTACCGGCGTGGTCAGCTTCGACCATGGCGAGTCCACCGAGACGCTCGAGTTCGGCCAGCGGGTGAGCTTCTCGCACGACGGGCTTCCGCACCTCAACTACTCGTCGACGACCTGGCGCCTGTCCGACGGGCTACCGCACGTCTCCGAGATGGGCTACTGGCGATTGAGTCGCCCCGCGACTCCCGGCGATGCCGGCCCGGGGATGCTCGGACCGGTCGGTGACCGCCCGTACACGACCGCGTCGCAGGTGGAGGAGCTCCGCAACGACGCCGACGGCTTCGATATCGAGGCATCCATCGTCCACCCCGAGGGGGTGACCGAGCTCTACCTCGGCCAGGTGCGGCAGGCGCGTATCGACCTCGCGACGGACGCCGTCGTGCGCACCGCGGGCGCGAAGGAGTACGCGGCCGCCACCCGGCTCTACGGTCTCGTCGAGGGGCACCTGCTCTGGGCGTGGGATGTCGCGGCCCTGGGCCGACCCCTCGCCACCCACGCAAGCGGACGGCTGGCCAAAGTTGATTGATTTCACTGACCGTGAGGGTGCCGTCGGCACTCCGCCCCAGCACTACGGCAACCCGCTCGGCGAGCAGAAGGCGCTCGCCGCAGGCACCGCCATCGTCGACCTCTCCGACCGTGGCATCATCACCGTGACCGGCCCCGATCGCCTCACCTGGCTCGACTCGCTCACGTCGCAGGCGCTCGCGAAGCTGCAGCCGGGGGAATCCGCCGAGACTCTCCTGCTCGACCCGACCGGCCGCGTGGAGCACTCGATGCGCATCGTCGACGACGGTGTGACCGCGTGGCTGCTCGTCGACGGCGAGCAGGTGGAGAAGCTCTCCGCCTGGCTCGACCGGATGCGCTTCATGCTGCGCGTCGAGGTTGCCGTGCCCGAGGACTACGTGACGGTGGGGGCGTTCACCCCGCTCCCTGAGGAGCCGCGCAGCGGCGGCACCTCGCTCCCTGAGGAGCCGCGCAGCGGCGTCTCGAAGGGCGCCATCGAGCAACAAGCGGCCGCCCCCAACGGCGTCCCGCTGGTCTGGGTCGACCCGTGGCGCGAGGTCGTAACCGGCGGGCACCAGTACTCGACGACCACCGAGCATCCCGGTGCCGAGTGGACCTACCGCGAAGTGCTCGTGCCCCGCGACGCCGACCTCTCCGCGTTCCCGGCCGCGGGTTCGCTCGCGCTGGAGGCCCTGCGTATTGCTGCATGGCGCCCGCGGCTCACGACCGAGGTCGATGAGCGCAGCATCCCGCACGAACTCGACTGGCTGCGGTCGGCCGTGCACCTGAACAAGGGGTGCTACCGCGGGCAGGAGACGGTAGCGAAGGTGCACAACCTGGGGCACCCTCCGCGGCGCCTCGTGATGTTGCACCTCGACGGATCGGAGGGGCTGCTGCCGGCACCCGGGTCAGAGGTGCTTCTCGGTGACGCGGTTGTTGGGCGCGTGACATCCGTCGCCCTGCACCACGAGTTCGGGCCGATCGCGCTTGCCGTGATCAAGCGTTCCGTCGACCCTGCGGCCGACCTGATCGTGCGCGGTGAGGTGGATGTCGCGGCCGCCCAGGAGACGATCGTTCCGACTGATGCCGGGGCTGAGGCCAACGTACCGAGGATCCCGCGTTTGGGAGCAGTCACGAGGCAGCGATGACTGCGCGGAGCACTCGTGCAGTCACGGGGCAGCGATGAGCGACAGCCCTCCGCTTCGGCGCCTCGCGCGTCGCGTGCGAATGCGTGCGCACTTCGCCGCCGGATGGCGCAGGGCCGTCGATAGCCTGCCCGCGGCGCTCCAGCTGACCCTCGCGGTGATCGCCTCCTACTCGATCGCGCACTTCGTTTTCGGCCACGCGACGCCGCTCATCGCGGTGACCGCCACCATCAGCACCCTTGGCCTCGCGCGCAACGCGAAGCCGCGTGCTGTGCTCGAGACTGCACTCGGCATCACGGTGGGCATCGCCCTCAGCGAGGCGATCGTGCTCCTGATCGGCAAGGGCGGCTGGCAGCTCGGCGTGGTGCTGTTCGCGACGATCGTCGTCGCGCGGGCATTCTCGTCGAACCCCGCGTTCGCGATCGCCGCAGCGGTGCAGGGCATGATTGTGGTGCTGCTGCCCGACCCGGCCGGCGGTGTCTTCACGCGAAGCCTCGACGGTGTGATCGCCGGTCTCGTGGCGCTCGCCGCCACCGCGCTCATCCCGCGCGACCCACGGCGCGAGACCAAGAGGGATGCCCGGCTTCTCTTCTCCGTCTTCCATGAGGGTCTCGGCGGCCTCGCCGACTCCCTGAGCAACGCCGACGCACCGGCGGCGGAGCTCGCTCTCGACCGGCTGCGCCGAACCCAGGTGCTCGTGGATGACTGGGCCACCTCCCTCGACAACGCCCAGTCGATCGCGAGCATCTCGCCGTGGCTGCGGCGTCACAAGCCTGAGCTCGAGACCCAGGAGCGCATCCTCGCCGGGGCCGACCTCACCGCCCGGCACCTGCGCGTGGTTGCTCGACGCATCGCGGTGCTCGTGTCCGACGGGGTGAAACGGCCGGAACTCGCGGCGATGATCGCCGAGCTTTCTCACGGGGTCGACCTGCTCGGCCAGCAGGTTGAGGATCGCAGCCTGGTTGGCGCGTCCCGCTCGGTGTTCGAGGATCTCGCCCGCCGGCTCGACCCCGCACTCATCGTGCCGGATGGGGCGCTGCGGGAGTCCGTCATCGTGGTGCTGCTTCGGCCCTTCGTGGTGGACCTGCTCGTGGCATCCGGTATGGACGCCCAGGCAGCGCGCGACCTGCTGCCCCCCGTGGAGGACCACCCGGGCTCGGAGGAGCACCCCCTGGGTGCCCCCTCCTAGTGGGAGTAGCGACCGAAGGTCGCGCCCCCTTGTGGGTTGAGTAGCGCCCGGAGGTGCGCCCCCTCGTGGGTTGAGTAGCGCCCGGAGGTGCGCCCCCTTGTGGGTTGAGTAGCGCCCGGAGGTCGCGCCCCTTTGTGGGTTGAGTAGCGCCGCAGGCGCGTATCGAAACCTCACCGACGTAGTACGCGGGTGAGGTTTCGATACGCCGGGCTTCGCCGCGGCTACTCAACCCACGGACGGGACGCCGGGCTTCGCCGCGGAACCTGACGGCCGAGACGGCCGTCAGCGCTGGCGTCGCGGCGAAGGCCAGAAATGGCCTTCGCTCCCAGCTCCAGCGCGCTCACCCACGGACGGGACGCCGGGCTTCGCCGCGTGCAACCAGCGAGCTAGGACGCCGCCGGCACCTCGATCGCGGCCGTGTCGTCCACGACGCGGCGCGACGCGAGGATCGAGCCGACGATGGTCACGAGGATCGCGCCGCTTCCGATGATGGCGACGGTGAGGAAACCGGTCTCGTAGGCCTGTTCGGTCGGCAGCTCGTTGCCCATCGACGACCCGGCCACGATCGCGGTCATGATCGTCACGCCGAGCGAGCTGCCGATGGTGCGCAGGTTCGCGTTCATGCCGCTCGCGACACCCGTCTCTGTCGGCTTGACCGACTGCACGACCACACTCGTGATCGCCGAGTAGACGAGTCCCAGCCCGAAGCCGAAGACCGCGCCGGCGATCGCGACCTGCCACGTGGTCGCGTGGATGAAGGCGAGCGCGATCGTCGAGAGCACGATGAGCCCGGATGCCCCGGCGATCTGTGCACGGAACCCGATGACTCGCCCCAGCGGCCCGCTCAGGAACCCGGCGATCGCCATCGTCGCAAGCATGGGAAGCGTCAGCAGTCCGGACTCGGCGACGGTCGCGCCCAGGCCGTAGCCCGTCGACGTCGGCACCTGCACGAACCGTGGGAAGTACGCGAACACCGAGAACATCACGGCGCCAATGAGCACAGCAGCCACGTTCATCGGCCAGATGGCAGGGCTGATCATGGTGCGGATGTCGACGAGCGGCTGCTCGGCCCGCCACTCGACCACGATCCAGGCGGCGAGCAGCACGGCCGCGAGGGCGAAGAGTCCGATGACCAGCGGGGAGTTCCATCCCCAGACGTTGCCGTCGCTGAGCGGAAGGAGGAGCGCGACCAGCCAGCCGGAGAGCAGGAAGGCCGCGGGGATGTTGAGGCGGCCGGGGGAGCGTTCCGGGGACTCTGGCACGAGCATCCGCGCCAGGATCAGGCCGGGAACGGAGAGCACGAGCGGCACAAGGAAGAGGCCGCGCCATCCGATCACGGAGGAGAGCGGGCCGGCCAGGACCGCGCCGATGCCACCGCCGATGGCGATGATCGCCGACATGGCGCCGATCGCGGAGGGCACGCGGTCGCGGGGGAAGACGTCGCGGAGGAGACCGAACGCGAGCGGGAACATCGCGCCACCCATCCCCTGGATGATGCGTGCGGCGATGAGCACCTCGAGGTTCGGTGCGAAGGCGGCGAGCACGCTGCCGACCATCACCCCAGCCAGCGAGATGAGCAGCACCCGGCGACGGCCGACCATGTCACCGACACGACCGAGGAGCGGCGTGGCGACGGCAGCGGCGATGAGCCACGCGGTCACCGTCCAGGTGACGCCTGCGGTCGACGTGTTGAAGTCGTCCTGGATGACGGGCAGCACGGGTACGACGAGATTCTGCAGCGTGGCGAAGGCGCCGACGCAGAGGGAGAGCACGAAGAACGTGCGCCAGGGGTTGATGATGCGAGCGGTTGTGCGCTCGGGAGCGAGAGTGGTCGACATAGTGTTCTTTTCCACTGGGGGGATGACCCGGTTCCGGGTCGTATGATGGTGACGAGCTCTTACGGAGGGCGCCTCCGGTTACTGTACCGGAGGGTGCCTCCGGTTTGCAACTGATCCGGAAAGGAATGCGATGACCACGATCAACGACGTCGTGCGCAGACCCCAGCGAGCGGATGCCCGGCGCAACTTCGACGCCCTGATTGCTGCCGCGCGCGAGGTGTTCTCTGATGACGGGTCCAACGCATCCCTCGAGGAGATCGCGCGCAGGGCGGGAGTCGGCATTGGAACGCTGTACCGCAACTTCCCGACGCGCGAGGCATTGCTCGAAGCCGTCTACGTCGAAGAGGTGCAGGCACTCGGTCGTGCCGCCGATGGTGTGCTCGACCTGGAGCCCTGGGACGCTCTCGAGACGTGGCTGTACCGCTTTCTCGAGTACCTCCGCACCAAGCGCGCCCTCGTGGAGGGGCTCAACAAGACGTCCGAGGTGATGACGGTCTGCCGCACCGCGATGTACGAGGCCGGCGGACCGGTGCTCGCCCGAGCCCAGGCAGCCGGTGTCGCCCGCGACGATGTCACCATCGAGGACGCCGTGCGCATGCTCGCGGGTGTCTCCGCGGTCGTCTACTCGGACGACGCCCAGCGCGAGCGCGTGCTGGGCGTCACGATCGACGCACTCCGCTCACGGTAGCGTCCCGGCATCCTCTCGTCTTCTCCTCTCGCCAAAGAGCTACTCCTCCTGCCAAAGAGCTTCTCCTCTCGCCAAAGAGCTTCTCCTCTCGCCAAAGAGCTTCTCCTCTTGCAAAAGAGCGCGCTGATGAGCAACCTGCGGCGAAATTTCACCGCAGGTCGTCAACCAGCGCGCGGATTGGCAGGTAGTTTCAGCAGCAGGCGAGGGCACTCAGCGCGGGGCGACCGCGTTCCAGGCGAGCGTGATCTCCCCGAGGCGCCAGCGGTTCTTACCGCCGAGCACGGGCCACCCGCCGTCCTTCAACCCCGCGACGGATGCCACCCACCGCTGCACCGGCGAGTACACGCCGAGCCCCGCATGAGTGGCCCACTGGCGGTCGAGGTCTTTCAGGAGATCGTGGATACGCTCGCCGGGGACGTTTCGGTGGATGAGCACTTTCGGTAGCCGTTCCGCGACCACGCTCGGCGCCTCCAGCGACGGCAGGTGGAGGGAGATGGTGAAGCGTTGCGGGCCGTTGGCCGTGACATCCACCCAGCTGGCGACGCGTCCGACCTCGTTGCACGTGCCCTCGACGAGCACGCCGCCGGGCTGCAGGCGCCCGACCATGAGCTGCCACGCGCTGGCGACCTCGCTCTCGTCGTACTGGCGCAGCACGTTGAGCGCACGGATGATCGTCGGCCGCTCGCCCGGCACCTCGAACCCGCCGACGCGAAAGCTCACGCCCGGCTTCTCGAACGGCTTCGCCGCCGCCACTCGCGCTGGCTCGATCTCGATGCCGACGACCTCGACGTCGCCCCGCACCCGGCTGAGTCGTTCGTGCAGTTCGAGGGGAGTGGTCGCGGATGCCCCGTACCCGAGGTCGACCACGAGCGGATGCTCGGCCCTCCGCAACTCGGGAAGGTGCGCGATCCACCGGTCGATGCGGCGGAGCCGGTTGTGCCCGGTCGTTCCGCGGGTGACCTGGCCGATGGGCATGCACCCATTCTCCCGCTCAGTGCGCACTGAGGGTTGAGTAGGCCCGCGAAGCGGCCGTTATCGAAACCTCACCAACGGGCAGCCAGCGCCCCAGTATCCACCCCTTGCGCATTATTCAACCATATAGTTGAATAACCCCATGCCCACAGACCACCTCAGCCGCACCTTCGCGGCTCTCGCCGACCCCACGCGCCGCGCCATGCTCGCGCGCCTGGCGCAGGGTGAGGCAACGGTCGGCCAGCTGGCGGAGCCGTTCCCGCTCACGTTCGCCGCGGTGTCCAAGCACCTCGGGGTGCTCGAGCAGGCGGGGCTCGTGAGCCGCGGACGCGACGCCCGGTACCGCCCGGCCCGCATCGACGCGCGGCCTTTGGCCGTGGCATCCGCCTGGTTCGAGGACTACGAGCAGCTCTGGCAGGGCAGCTTCGACTCGCTCGGCGCCCTGCTCGCCACCCTTCAAGAAGAACCCCCACAGAACGACCAAGGAGAGACCCCATGACCGACAGCTTCACCGTCACCCGCACGTTCGCCGCGCCGCGCGAGCTGGTGTGGGATGCCTTCACCAAGCCCGAGCATTTCGCGGTGTGGTTCGGCACTGATGCCGTGCCGATTCCGCTCGACACTGTCACGCTCGACGTGCGCCCCGGCGGCGTGCTCAAGGCGACCATGCTCATCCCGGACGGCCCGCGCATCGACTGGGAGGGGGAGTACGTGGAGGTCGACCGCCCCGCACGCCTCGTCTTCACGCTCACCGACCAGCCCGGCACCGACCCGGGCGACCCCATCGTCGTGACCTTCGACGAGGTGGATGGCGGCACTGAGGTTGCACTCACCCAGCCGCGCCACGGCTTCAGCGACGAGCAGGTCGCAGCCACGATCGCCGGCTACAACGCCTTCTTCGACACCCTCGAGGGCGTGGTGGAGTCGCTGAAATAGCGGCGCGCGTCAACCCCTTTTCTCGTGAGCGATGCTCGGCATAGCCTGAGCGGAACCGGACGAAACGAGGGGGAGCGCGATGACAGACCCATCCGCGGGCTCGTCACTCTTTCTCATCGGCGGAGTCGTGCTCCTTGTCGGCGGAGTGTCGCTGCTCGTTGTGTCGCTACTCCAGAAACGCCGACCGAAGTGGTGGGGCCTCTCCGTCGCGGTAGCCCTGGCGGCAGTTGCACTGTCCCTGGTCGTGCTCATTCCACGGTTGTTCGACTGACAAATTTCCCGGGAGGAACACTGTGAAGAAAATCGCAATAGGCCTACTACTGTGCGGTGTGCTCGGGTCTTCGGGGGCTCTCGTCACTCTCGTCATCTCGGCAACGGTCCTTGAGGGCCAAGCCAGGCCAGCAGTTGTCGCCGCTGGTGCGGTCGGCACTGTCGTCGGGTTCGCCGTTATCGTGCTCGGAGCGCTCGTCCTCCGGGCTGGGCTGCAGCCAGATGCTCGGGCGCCGGAGCCAGCCCCTGGCCTTGCGGCGCGCTTCATTGTGGTTCTCAGCGCTGCCTTCGCAGGTGCGGCCAGCGCGACGATTCCGGCGCTCCTCCAGTGGGACCCCGTCCCGCTCACCGCGATCGCGATCACGGCCGGTGTGGCCGCAGCCCTAGCTGCGGTAGCTGCCATCACCGCCCTCGCGAAGATGCCCAGCCGCTAGACCTCCACCTGTTGCGGCACTGTTTGCGGCATCCCGTCGAAACGCGGTGCACCGAACGACGGATTGGCGCAAACAACGAGAGGCAAGCCTCGCGGCTAACGTGGACCCCATGGATCTTCAGCTCAGCGGTCGTGTGGTGCTCGTCGTCGGCGGAACGGGCTACATCGGTTCCGTGATTGCACGCCGGGCGCGTCAGGAGGGCGCGACGGTGGTGGTTGCGTCGCGGCATCCGGAGGAAGAGGAGGGCATCGAGCTTGATGCATCCGACCAGCCGTCGGTGGAGAAGGCGATCGCGAGCGTCCTCGCAGACCATGGCCGCCTCGACGGGGTCGTCATCACCGCCGCCCCGCCCGCGCATCTGCTCGACCCGAAGCGCCTCTCCGACCCCGAGCAGATCACCCAGGCGATGGATGCCAAGGCCATGAGTTTCTTGAGGGTGGCAAGCGCCGCGATCCCGCACATGGTCGACCAGGGTTTCGGCCGCGTCATCGGAATCAGCGGCCAGAACGCATTCCTCACCGGGAATATCACGGCGACCGTGCGCAACACCGTGCTGAGCATCGCGGCGAAGAGCCTCGCCGACGAGTTCGCCGGAACGGGCGTCGCCGTCAACGTGATCAACCCGGGCCTGGTGACGGATGACCCGAGCACCGACGTTGCACTGGCGCGCCCGGGCCAGTCCTCCCCGACGCAGATCGCCGACCTCACCGCGTTCCTGCTGTCGCCGCTCGCGAACATTTCGGGGGAGAGCATCTCGATCGGGCACCACCTGCGCGGGGTCGTGCTGCCGTAGCTGCTGCTTCGGCGCGACGATGCGGAGGATGACGCGCCGCGAGAGCCGCGGCATCCGTGCCCGGCCCGGCGTGTCATCCTCCGCACCGTAGCGGGCCGCGAGGCACCCCCGCCCTTCGCTACGCTTAACCCCATGACGCACACCCTGATCCTCCTCCGCCACGGCAACTCCGACTGGAACCAGAAGAACCTCTTCACCGGTTGGGTGGATGTCAGGCTCAGCGAGCAGGGCGTCGGCGAGGCCAAGCGTGCCGGCCAGCTGCTGGCCGAGTCCGGACTCAAGCCCGAGGTGCTCTACACGAGCCTCCTCACCCGCGCGATCCAGACCGCCAACCTCGCCCTCGAGGAGGCCGACCGCCTCTGGATCCCGGTCAAGCGCAGCTGGCGCCTCAACGAGCGTCACTACGGTGCGCTGCAGGGCCTCGACAAGGCGGAAACCCTCGAGAAGTACGGCCCCGAGCTCTTCCAGACCTGGCGTCGCAGCTTCGACACCCCGCCGCCCGTGCTCGACGACGACGCCGAGTACAGCCAGGTGCACGAGGAGCGCTACCAGGGCATCGACGGCGAGATCCCCCGCACCGAGAGCCTCAAGATCGTGATCGAGCGGATGCTCCCCTACTGGTTCTCGGACATCACCGTCGACCTCGCCGCAGGCAAGACCGTGCTGGTCACCGCGCACGGCAACAGCCTCCGCGCCCTCGTGAAGCACCTCGACGGCATCTCGGACGAGGACATCGCCGAGCTGAACATCCCGACGGGCATCCCGCTGGTCTACGAGCTTGACGAGAACTTCATCCCGACCGGCCCCGCCGCGTACCTCGACCCCGAGGCTGCTGCCGCTGGTGCCGCGGCGGTTGCCGCGCAGGGCAAGAAGTAGGGCTACACCCCCGACGGCACCACGATCCACAGCGCGACGTACAGGATCAACCCGACGCCCGTGAAGAGGATCGCGATCGCGGTCAGCACTCGCACGAGCGTGACATCCCACCCGAAACGGTTGGCGATCGCGAGCGCGACCCCCGCGAGCACGCGACCCTGCCTCGGACGAATGAGCACTCCACTACCTGCGTTTGTCATGCTCTCGAGCGTACGGATGCCATCGCCGCCGCACTATCGGGGTAACCCCCGATCTATCTCTGAAAGCACGGCAAACGACGAGCGGCCTCCCAGCATCCGGGCGTAGCGTGAGGGCATGCGCGAATCAGTCAGCGTCTTCTCCGTCATCCGGGCCCTCCTGGTCGCGGCCGGAGTCGTGGTGCTTCTCGTGGTGGCCTTCTGGATCGCCCTGGCCGTGATCGCTGCCGCGGCCGTCTACTTCCTGGCCCGCTTCGTCGTGCGCGCCGTCACGGGCCGCGGTCGCGCCCCTAAGCCCACGGATGCCACGATCATCATCCAGCCCGGACACCGCCAGACCTACGACAACGGCAACGTGATCGTGCTGCCGCTCGAGGCGCGGCGCTAGCTGTACTGAGAGGTCGCCGCAGACCCGGCGATCGCGAGCATCCAGAAGATGGTCGTCACCGCGATCAGTCCTACTGTGACGTACCCCAGCGCCAGCCCCGCGATGGCCTGGCCGCGCCCGACTCCACCGACCGACGCCGCTCGTCGGACTCCGATGTGCCCGAAGATCACCGCGAGAGCACCGGGCAGGAACGCGAGGAACGCGAATACCAACCCGACAAACGGGATGATGACCCAGACACCGAGAGCGATGGCAACGATCCCGAGCACGAGGGCCGCAACCGCGTTCCCGTTCCCGGGAGGGCGGACGACCTGCTGATAGATGACTTGGTTCGGATAACTCATTCCGCGAGTGTATTGCTGAGGTGGACTCGCGAACAGCCCACGATCGGGTGACGCTAAGGCGAGGCGCCAGCCGCCATACTTGGCTAATTGAGATTTCATCGAACGAGGTTCACATGAGCACCAGTGCAGGTAGTGCCACACCAGCGGAAGCCAAGTCTGGCGCTCTACCGCCGGACTTCCAAGACCGGGTATTCAAGGCCATCGCCGTCCAGCGCCCTGCAGCGGCCGCATATATCAAGGAGATTCGGCGCAAGAATCCGGCTGCGAGCCCAGCTGACGTGATGAAGAAGATCGAGGCGCAATACGTAGCAACGACAACGACAGCCAGCGCAGCGATCGGCGCCTCGGCGGCCATCCCGGCCGTAGGGGTTCCCATCGCGATAGGTCTCGGCGTCGCAGATCTTCTGTTCTTCTACGAGACGACAGCTCTCTTCGCGCTGTGTATGACCGAGCTGCGCGGAATTCCGATCGACGACCCCGATCGCGCGAAGGTCGTCGTTCTTGGCGCACTACTTGGTGAGAAGAGGAAAAGTCCGGTCACTCAGATTGTGATGGGCGCTCTGCCGGCCGGAGCGACGATCGCGGGTGCGCAGGGCGTAGTCGGAGCGACGCTGAGTGGAGCTGCTCCGAAATGGGGAGATCTCTTGTCTCAGCAGCTTCCGGACTCTGCACTCGTTCCGGTGTCGATTGTGCTGGCGAAGCAGGCGATCGCTCAAGGTTCGGTGATGGGTGTCGTGAAGATCAGCTCGAAAGCGATCCCCGTAATCGGCGCGGTCGCTGGAGGGGCAACCAGCTTCTACTTCGGCAGTAGTGTCGTGAAGTCGTGTCGCGCGGGATTCTCCGCGCCGGTCGAGACGTGGCCGACCTGGCTAGAGCTCGACGACGCCGACGACGAGCCGCGCGAACCCTCTCGAGCCGTGGTTGCGATGCGAGCGGCATCGTCTTCTGCTAAAGACTTCGGCGAGAGCATGTGGGGGCGCGTTGTGGATGCAACGGATACGTTCCGAAGCATCGACCTCGACGGCGATGGCGTCCCAGATGAGGCGAAGGCACTTACTGCGGTCAAGGGAGCGGGCGCTGCAGTTGGGACTGCCGCTGGGGGAGCTGCGAAAGCCGTCGGGGGTGTTGCGTCAAATGCAGCCGGTGCAGTCTCCGGGATGTTCAAGCGGGACAAGCGAGCGGCCTCTAAAGAAGTCACGGGCGACACTACCCTCGAGTCGGAGGGCTGATCTCGTTGCGGTGCGCGTCGACGTAGGCAACCACAGCGGCCTCGACAATATCTGACTTCGAGCGCGCCATGAGATTCGATGCTTCGGTGAGCAGAATGTCAGTTTCGCGGCTTACTGTCACCGATCGCGAAAGGTCACTCGCTGATTCATCCTCGACGGTCAGGATTCGCTTGGGACGGGTGCTCTGCCGTTGTTCCGATCGCGCGAGGGCGATTATTGTCGCTCGACGCCCAGCTTCATCTGGCTCGCTCAAGGCTCCGAGCACCTGGCAGCGATCGAGCCCTTCTTCAGCCCATACCGCGGCCGTCCACGCGCACAGCAGCGCGTCGAGGAGATCTTCGCGATGCTTGTAGTCCCGATCGGTGGTGGGCGAGAGCGTGATGGAGAGGTCGGCTGTGGATGCGTGACTGAGCAAGTCGAGTGGCACCGAGGCATCCCTTAGGGCCAACATCCTTGAAACGAGATCGTCGAACACTGCTGCGCGTGCGGACCGGCGCTCGGTCGACGGGAGGCTGGTGTTCGGGCGCTTATAGCGCGGGCGCTCGACCTCATAGCCGAGCTCATGAGCGCCGACGAGAGTCGTGTAGGGGTAGCACTCGAACATGGTGGTCGCCCCGGGGTCGGGCCGATGCACCCCGTCGTCGTACTGCACGCCGCTCGCCTCGAGGCTTTGGCGGAGTGTCACGCCGCCGAGCCAGGCGCGAGTGAGGTTCGTCGAGTTCGCGGCGACCTTCCAACGGCCATAGCGCTGGCCCACCTCGCGCTCACACTCGCGCATGCCCGTCGGGTTTACCACGACAAGCGGAGCGTCGATAGCGATGGTGTCGCCCTCTCCGATACGGTCGGCGATCCAGCGGGTCGTCTCCTCGATGCCGGTCGTCCACCCAACATCTGCTACCGAGCCGTCCTCGCGAACCATGGCGACGCCGGTCTCTTTGGCTGCCTTTTCGGCGGAGCCTTCACCCCAAGCGAGGTCGATACCGAAGTAGTTAGGCATAAGTTCGCTTCGCCAGGAGCTCCCCCACCAAACGCATCTTCTCGATGCGGTCGGCCCGGCGAGCTTCACGAACTTCTGGGTCGCGGTGGAACAGCGCTTGTCGGGCAGGATGAAAGCTCGAGACCACTGTCAACCCACGCGTAAGCAGGTCGGGCCTGGCGATGACCGCTCGCCGCCAAGAATCCTGAGCGGACGCTCCTTGAAGAAGGACAATTTCGAGGTCAGGGAGCATATCCAGGACTCCGAACAGTGCCTCAAGCCCTGCTTTGATCTCCGAAACTCGAGGGTGACGGTTGATGTACCAGGGGTAGGCGTTCCAAGGCAGAACGTCGGAAGGGTGAATGCCTGCCGCATCCATCATGTTCGCTTGGTTTTCGGCCGCGGGGTCATCATTCTCAACGCAGAGCATTCCCGAGCCGGATCCATCGAGTGTGCCAGGGCCGGGATCCCGAAGCACAGTGAGGAGGCGGGAGGAAACTCCGCCATGCATTGGCGCGACGTACGGCACCCATCCGCGGCCTTGCTGCCGGAGCTCATCGACGAGTCGAGTGATTGGCGAGATGTGTGGCTCGTGAAGACGTGCCTTCTGTTCGTCTCGAAACCATTCATAACGCATCATTCGGTGTGAAACTTTGTCGGGAGTTTCGGGCATGATCGTCAGCATACGGTCCAGCGCTGACGCAGCCCGGGAGGAGAGCGAGATGCAGCAGTTCGAAGCCCGAGGGTCCGAGCTTCTCGGCAGCAAGTACGCGCTCGCCGTACGCGCGGACATCTCGTGATCGCGCTTCCAACGTGGGATGTCGCGGGCGCGGCGCACGCCGGGTTCGAGGGTTTCGTGACCTTCGAACAATTGGCAACGGCAGATGTACCGCCTCGGCCCGGTGTCTACCTCGTCCTTCGCCCTGCTCTTCCGCCGATCTTTCTCCCGCTCAGCCCTGCTGGTCGATTCAAGGCCAGGGAGCCTTCCGTCTCAACGGATCGCCTCGAAAGAGAATGGCTCCACGCCACCGAGGTCATCTATATAGGGAAGGCATCGGCACGAAAGACACGAGCAGACGGTCTTCGTAAGCGCCTCGATGAGTACCGTCGGTTTGGGGCGGGGGAGCCGGTCGGCCACTGGGGTGGACGTCTCATCTGGCAGCTCGCCGATTCGCGTTCTCTGCTCGTGGCATGGAAGGAATCTGATTCTCCTCACGAACTGGAGTCGCAGCTCATCGCCGATTTCGTGCAAGACCACGGTCGACTGCCGTTCGCGAACCTCCGGCACTGACCCCCGAACCCGGGGCCGCGAGACTGTACCCCGGTGAGTTACTCTCACAACATGCCCGGATTCGCCGTGATCGACCTAGAGACCACGGGGCTCAACCCCCACACCCACGACCGCGTCGTCGAGCTCGCCATCGTGCACGTCGACGAGTACGGCAACACCACCGAGCGATGGGAAACCCTGATCAACCCCGCCCGCGACCTCGGACCGCAGCACATCCACGGCATCCGCTCGGCGGACATCCTGGATGCCCCCGCCTTCGCCGATATCGTCGGCGACGTCATCGAGCTGCTGCAAGGCAGGGTGCTCGTAGCGCACAACGCGAGCTTCGACTCGCGCTTCCTCTACTCCGAGTTCGAACGCTCAGGGGTGCCCCTCTGGCAGCAGCCGAACTGGCTCTGCACGATGCAATTGGCCCGGCAGTGCATCCCCGGTTCGGGACGCTCGCTCGCGGACTGCTGCGCCGCCTACGACATCGAGCTCGTCGGCGCCCACCGCGCGTGCGTGGATGCCGTCGCCACCGCCCAGCTACTCTCCGCCTACATGGGCGCGGTCGAGCGCGAGTTCTGGTACTCGCACATCGATGCTGCCCTCGACTTCACGTGGCCACTTGCTCCGACGGTGGACGCCACCCGCGCGTGGAAGCCCCGCCCCGAGTATTCACCCGACTCGACCGCCGCGAGCTTCCTCGAACGCATCACTCTCAAGCTCCCGGAACACGCCGGCCCCGCCGAACACACCGACTACCTCGCGCTCCTCGATCGCGCCCTCCTTGACCGTCACCTCTCGGTGCACGAGACCAACGCCCTCGTCGATCTCGCGGAGACCCTCGGGATCAGCCGCACGACGATCATCGGCCTCCACGCCGAGTACTTCGATGCCCTCACGGCCGTCGCGTGGGCTGATGGCGTGCTCACGGATGCCGAACTCGCCGACCTTGTAGCCGTAGCCGTCCTCATCGACATCCGCACTGACCGAATCGCGGATGCCACGGCACCCCGCATCACCGAGGCCCCGCCCACCCCAGGCATTGGCGACTTCACCCTCTCGCCCGGCGACCTCGTCGTGCTAACCGGCGAAATGCGCCGGCCGCGCGAGCAGATCGAAGCGGACCTGATCGCTCGCGGCTTCGTGCCGTGGAGCGGAGTCACGAAGAAGGTGAAGCTGCTCGTGGCCGCCGACCCGGACTCCCTCTCGGGTAAGGCCCAGAAGGCTCGCGACTACGGGATTCCAGTGGTGGGCGAGGACGCGCTGAGGCGGTTGTTGGGTGTTTGACGCAGCCACCTGGGGCGTACTCGTTGCGGCGGCCGGCATCGTGATTGGGGCTGGAACGTTCACCGTCACGCGGGTTCTCGAGTGGAGGGCATCGGTAGCCGATCGGCGCGGGAAAGGGGTGGCTCGGGTGCTTGCCGTCGCGGAGGCCTCAGCGCGCAACCTCAGAAACCCGTGGCGATCGTCGAATTCATATCTCGAGTTCGCACTATTGCTGCCACACCTTGTTGCTGAACTGCCGAAAGAAGACGAAGACATCGCAGTATGGGTTGCTCGTCGATTGCAAGAAATGTCGATGACTACAAGTGACCGCGCCGCGGCGAACATAGCGATCGATACAAGCGTGAAGCTTGCCGCATGGCGAAGTGGGCGGACCAAGACCGCATGGTTCCGAAAGCAGAACAAGTCGAATCCATTCCTCAAGGACTTTGCTGTCCCGAAGAAGGTCAAGATCAGGCGCTACATCTCACAGGGGTGGAGTCAGTTCCTCACCGCATTTGGAGGTGCGGCAATCTTGGGAGCCGTGGTTTACGTAGTCCGCAGCGCCTGGTTGCCTAGCGGTGGTGAGAAGTGATCGGCACAATGACAACCTCTCTCCAGATCATTCTGACCCCAGCCGTCAAGAATTCCGGGCGGGCGCTCACGTCTTCTTCCTGCCGAAACGTGTCACCACACCTAATCCATCCATTTGTCGCTTGGGATAGTGCGAGGGCCGCCGAGGGCATGTCCTCCCATGTCGGTGACTCGAGTGTGATGTCCTCCAGTGTTACGCGAGCACCTGCAACCGTCTCGAAACCCTCGCTCGTCCGGACTGCCCACTTCTTCACCTCTACATTTGACGACAGCGCAACACCGGCAGATGTCTGCGGTATCGGATCATCCGGATACCCAGTCCGAGTGCGCGCTGTTGAGGAGAAGTGCCACCGCTGACCGGTACTGTCAAAACGTCCGCACCGCACAGCAAGGAATACTCATGGCCGGGAGCATTCACGACATCCTCAACGAACTGAGGTCTGTCGCTTACGACGAGCGTGACAAGGGCGACCGCTTCGAGCGGCTTATGCAGTCCTACCTGGCCATCGAGCCGCAGTATGCCCAGCTGTACGACGCGGTGTGGATGTGGACTGACTACCCACAGCGCGGCAACCGCAAGGACACGGGTATCGATCTCGTCGCCCGTGCTCGCGACACCGGCGAGCTTACGGCGATCCAGTGTAAGTTTTTCGACCCCTCAACGACCGTCACCAAGCCGATGTTGGACTCGTTCTTGGCAGCCTCCAGCAAGAATCTGGATGACAAGCCGGAGTTCTCTGCTCGGCTCGTGATCTCGACGAGTGACAACTGGGGCAGCAACGCCGAGGATGCCGTCGAGAACCAGAACCCGCCTGTCCAGCGCCTTCGCGTGCAGGATCTCGATGACTCCTCTATCGACTGGGGCCAGTTCTCGCTCAACACTCCTGAGGAGCTGACGAAGAAGGCCGCGAAGCAGCCGTTCCCGCATCAAGAGTTGGCAATCTCCAAGGTCGTCACTGGCTTCGAGACCGCCGACCGCGGCAAGCTCATCATGGCCTGTGGCACCGGTAAGACGTTCACGAGCCTCAAGCTAGTCGAGCAAGTCGTGCCCCGCGGCGGCACGGTGTTGTTTCTCGTTCCTTCTATCTCGCTGCTTTCACAAACGCTGAAGGAGTGGACCATCGAGTCCGCCATACCGCTGCGCTCGTTCGCGGTGTGCTCGGATGTGAGCGTCGGCAAGCGCAAGTCCGACGAGGACATCCCGGTCACTGACCTCGCCTACCCAGCGACGACGAACACCACAAAGCTCGTTCACAAGTTCTCGGAGATCCCCGCCGGCTTTGATGGGATCACCGTCGTGTTCTCGACCTATCAGTCGATCGACGTAGTCGCTCAGGCGCAAGGCAAGGGCATCCCTGAGTTCGATCTCATCGTGTGCGACGAGGCGCATCGCACCACCGGTGTCACCCTGGCGGGCGAAGAAGAATCTGCGTTCGTGAAGGTTCACAACCAGAACTACATCAAGGGCAAGCGACGGCTCTACATGACAGCCACTCCCCGTATCTATGCAGACGCGAGCCGCTCGAAGGCCGAAGAGGCCGGAGCCGTGCTCACCGACATGGATAGCCCCGAGTACTACGGCGAGGAGTTTCACCGTCTCGGATTCGGCGAGGCCGTCTCTATGGGCCGCCTCACCGACTACAAGGTGCTCGTGCTCGCGGTGGATGAGTCCTACATCTCCACACGCTTCCAGCGCCTCCTTGCAGACGACAACAACGAACTAACGCTCGATGACGCAGCCAAGATCGTGGGTTGCTGGAATGGTCTCTCCAAACGTTCGCTGTCGCCGGAAGAGTTCGCCCTTGACCCTGAGCCGATGAAGCGTGCCGTGGCATTCGCGAAGAACATCAACGAGTCGAAGAAGATCGCGGCTCTGTTCGAGGGTGTCGTCGAAGCGGAGATTGAGGCGATCGACCGTGAGAGCGACGAGAGTGCTGCAGATCTGTTGGACGTCGAGGTCCACCACGTCGATGGCACGTTCAACGTACTCGACCGGAACAAGGAACTCGACTGGCTGAAGCAAGACCCAGGCGCAGGTAGTGCCCGCATCCTCACCAACGCAAAGGTGCTCTCCGAAGGAGTGGATGTTCCCGCCCTCGATGCGGTGATGTTCCTCAACCCCCGTGACTCTGTCGTAGACGTAGTTCAGTCCGTGGGCCGAGTCATGCGCAAGCTCGAAGGCAAGAAGTACGGCTACGTCATCCTTCCCATTGGCGTGCCCGCCGACATGGACCCGGCCACCGCGCTGAACGACAACAAGAAGTACAAGGTTGTCTGGCAGGTGCTCCAGGCTCTCCGCGCTCACGACGAGCGCTTCGACGCCATGGTCAACAAGATCGACCTCACGAAGTCCACCGAGGGCAAGCTCTCCGTCATAGGTGTCGGCGATGGTGGCAATGACGGCGACAAGACTGAGACCGGGAACACCGCTGTCACCCTCGACTTCCCTGCCCTCGACCAGTGGCGCGATGCCATCCTCGCCAAGATCGTCCAGAAGGTCGGCGAGAAGCGCTACTGGGAAAACTGGGCCAAGGATGTCGCGAGCATCGCCTCCAACCACATGACCCGCATCAGGGGCCTAGTCGAGGGATCAGACGCCACACTTAACGACGAGTTCGCCAGGTTCTTGAAGGGCCTCCAAGACAACCTCAACCCTTTCATCACCGA
The DNA here is from genome assembly GCF_013410945.1 of Leifsonia sp. AK011. NCBI lineage: Bacteria > Bacillati > Actinomycetota > Actinomycetes > Micrococcales > Microbacteriaceae > Leifsonia > Leifsonia sp. AK011. The sequence goes on from NZ_JACCCH010000001.1 coordinate 983,482, forward strand.
ACGCGACGCGATCGAGATGCTCTCCCAGCACCTCATCACCAAGCCGGTATTCGACGCCCTCTTTGAGGGCTACGCCTTCAGCGACCACAACCCAGTCTCCCAGGTCATGCAGCACATGATCGACGCGCTCGAAGAGCAGCGCCTTGAGAAGGAAACCGAGAAGCTCGACAAGTTCTACGAATCCGTGCGGACCCGTGCATCTGGAATCACGGATGCCGCCGCGAAGCAGCAGATCGTGAAAGAGCTGTACGAGAAGTTCTTCCAGACGGCCTTCTCCGGAACGAGCGACCGGCTGGGCATCGTCTACACGCCCAACGAGATCGTGGACTTCATCATCCACTCCGTCGATGACGCCTTGAAGGCCGAGTTCGGAGCCAGCCTCTCCGACCAAGGCGTCCATGTACTCGACCCTTTCACTGGCACCGGCACGTTCATCGTTCGCCTGCTCCAGTCGGGCCTCATCAAGCCCGAAGACCTCTCCTACAAGTACCAACACGAGCTGCACGCGAACGAACTCGTGCTGCTCGCCTATTACGTGGCTGCCGTCAACATCGAAGAGACTTACCACGACCTCGCAGGTGGCGACTATGTGCCGTTCGAGGGCATCGTGCTCACCGACACGTTCCAGATGAACGAGGCTGACGATGAACTCGACAACCACGGCGTCTTTCCGGAAAACAACGAGCGGGCCGAGGCGCAGAAAGCACTCGACATCCGCGTGGTGATCGGTAACCCTCCATATTCGAAGGGTCAAGAGTCAGGCAACGACAACAATCAGAACCTGAAGTACCCGACTCTGGACGCGAAGATCGCGGCGACCTATGCCGCCCGATCCACGGCGCAGAACAAGAACAACCTCTACGACTCCTACATTCGTGCAATCCGCTGGGCGTCAGACCGCGTCGGCGACCGAGGCATCGTCTCGTTTGTCTCCAACGGTGGCTTCATCGACGGCAATACTGCCGACGGTCTCCGGAAGACCTTCGCCGCAGAGTTCAATAGCATCTACGTCTTCAACCTCCGAGGGAACGCCCGCACCTCTGGTGAGCAACGCCGCAAGGAGAAGGATAACGTCTTCGGGCAGGGCACTCGCACCACCGCAGCGATTTACTTGCTCATCAAGAACCCTGACGACACGAGCCTCGGCAAGGTGTTCTATCGAGATATTGGCGACTACCTCACTCGCGAACAAAAGCTCGAAGCTATCCGAACCGCGGGCAGCTACACCGGTATAGATTGGACGCCCATCACGCCCAACACCGAAGGCGACTGGGTCAATCAGCGAAACGCCGAATTCGAGTCGTTCACGCTCCTCGCGTCAAAAGACAAGGCGGAGAGCAACAGGCAGCGGTTCCTCGGCGTCTACTCGCCTGGACTTCAAACGAACCGCGATGCCTGGGTCTACAACTTCTCCCATGAACGTCTCGTCTCTAATGTTATCCGCACGGTTGAGAGTTACGAGAGCGAGTTGCAGAGGTGGAAAGACGGCGGTCGGCCAAGCCCAGTTGAGGACTTCATCGACCCTGATCCCAAGAAACTCAGTTGGTCACGTAGCCTGCGAGGGCACCTGAGCAGGGAGCGAGAGATCCACTTCGACGAGAGTCACGCAAGCTACATTGCGTTGTATCGCCCGTTCACCAAACAGCACGTGTATTTCGATTCTCGGCTCAACCACGAGCGTTCGCAGACCCCGAAGTTCTTCCCTGCTGCCGAATCAGAGAACTGGGGCTTTTACACGACTGCTCCTGGTGCGGGTCACAAGTTCTCGTCGCTCGCAGCGAAGGCAGTTCCTGACCTTGCACTTTGGGGGTCCGGCAGCGGTCAGTTCTTCCCGAGGTACACGTTTGAGGAGCGTGACCCGGAAGGCGACCTTCTCGCTGAGCTGGATGACGACGGAACGCCGTATCGCCGCATCGACAACGTGACAGATGGAATCCTCGCTGACTACCAGACGAGCTTTGGTCCAGAGGTCTCGAAGGACGACATCTTCTTTTACCTCTACGGCATCCTTCACTCGCCCGACTACCGCGAGCAGTTCGAGAGCGACCTGAAAAAGATGCTCCCGCGCATCCCGAAGGCTAGGGACTTTAGAGCATTCAGCAATGCAGGTCGCAAACTCTCAGAGCTTCATATTGGCTACGAGACCGTGGAGCCGTACCCGCTCGACGAGCAACGCAGCGTCAACGCCAGCTACCGCGTCGAGAAGATGAAGTACGCCAAGACGGGTCGCGTGGCCGATAAGTCCACGGTCATCTACAACAGCTGCATCACTGTGTCGGGCATCCCCGAGGAGGCTCACGAGTACATGCTCGGTTCCCGCTCCGCAATCGACTGGATCATCGAGCGCTACCAGGTCAAGACCGACAAGGCCTCCGGCATCGTCAACGACCCTAATGACTGGGCCGAGGAGCAGAGCAAACCGCGCTACATCCTTGACCTCCTCGCTCGGATCGTCACGGTCAGCGTCGAGACAGTGAAGATCGTGAGATCTCTCCCCACCTTGGTCGTGCTGGACTAACCAGCGCGCAGGAGCTGAGACCCTGTAGCTACACCGACATTATGCGGAGGGAGAACGAAAATGCGGGCTAGAGCCAAGAGCGGGCCTAGGAATGCTGGCCGTTCGCTATCAGGACCGTGGTTGGGTTTATCTAGAAGAGCGCTCATTCTTGGAGTTGCTGGATTCGTGGCGTGGACCGTTCTCGTCGTCGCGCTGCCAGCAATTCTGGTCAAACCCTGCGCCGTCGGTTTTCCGTGCCTTGGTATCTCTGCTGACGAAGAGTCTCTCCGGCTAGCCGTTCTCTGGTCACTCGGGGGATTGATCGGCTCTATCACGCTCTGGTTTACCTTCAAGCGCCATCAACTGGATCAGGATTCGGACTGGACAACTAGGTATACAGAAGCGGTTACTCAGTTGGCAAACACTAGTGAATCGGTTCGAATCGGCGGTCTCTACGCATTGGAACGCATTGCACGAGACTCCGAGAAGGACCGTGCCATGATTTCGAAGGTGGTCGCTTCGTACATCCGGACTCCCCCTCTTGAGTCATCCGACGCTCGACCGGCGGATGGGAGCCTTCCCGCGTCTCCTTCCGTCTTGGTTGCGGCTGGGGTGCTACGCGAGGTGTCCAAACTCGGCGGATCGGTTTCGGAGATCAACCTCCGTGGTGCCTACTTGGTCAATGCCGACCTGCGACGATCAGACTTTTCGGGCCTGGATTTCACAGGCGCGATCCTCCGAAATGTCAACTTTGACGGCGCGATCCTGAGCGACTCGGATTTCTACGAAGCGAACCTCGAACACGCGCGCTTTGTAGGCGCGGACCTGCGACGCTCGGTGTTTTTCAAGGCAGACCTTCACAATGCGATTTTTCATAGGTCGCGGCTTGAGGGAGCCCGGTTCCGCAGGAACATGAATCAAGCGTCGGCGAAACGGTGTGATGTGAAGAGTCTGCATTCTGCGGCGTCCTGGGACGAGAGCACGGTTTGGCCCAAGGGGTTCGAGACCGAACCCAAAGACTGACGAGAAATGCGGGGTCTTCGCCCCCCTCGCCCCCCGACAAGGCCACCGGTCAGACCCAGGCGGAGACACGACGATCCGCGTGGCACCGGCAGTCGTCCAGCACAGCAAAAGCGGCCTACGCCTGATGCGGGCTCGGCATTAGGTATCGACATGGTTGCCCTACTGGGTGGGCCGAAGCCAGGCGCGGCGAAGAAAAAACTCGCGTACGTCGAGGGCTGGGTCGTCCCTAGTGAGGGGTGAAGTGCCCGCCTCGATCTCTCGAGACGGGCACCCGTGCTCAGTCCCCCTTCACGTTGACGAGCTGCCTCAACGTGTGCCTGACACGAACGAGGGTCGCGGCATCCGCCATCACCTGGTCGATGTCCTTGTAGGCCGCGGGGATCTCGTCGATGAAGGCGTCGGTGTCGCGGTACTCGATGCCCTCCATTGCTGCCCGAAGGTCAGCGCCGGTGAACGTCTTACGTGCCGCAGTACGCGAGTACTCACGCCCAGCACCGTGCGGTGACGAGTGCAGGGCCACGGGGTTGCCGAGGCCCTCCACGACGTAGGACGCGGTGCCCATCGATCCGGGGATCAGGCCGAGCTCTCCCTCGCGAGCAGAAATGGCTCCCTTGCGGGAGAGCCACACGCTCTTGCCGAAGTGCTCCTCCTTCTGTGTGAAGTTGTGGTGGCAGTTGATGCGCTCCTGCTCGATGACAGGCTCGCCCATCCACTCGCTCACCTGGCGAACAACGCGGTCCATCATCTCCTCACGGTTGAGAAGAGCGAAGTGCTGTGCCCACCTGAGCTCCGCGATGTACCGCGAGAACTCGGGTGTGCCCTCCACGAGGTAGGCGAGGTCCGGGTCGGGCAGAGTGATCCACCACTTCTCCATCTGGGCCTTCGCGATCTTGATGTGCGTCTGCGCGATCCTGTTGCCGACACCGCGGGAGCCGGAGTGCAGGAAGAGCCAGACGGCATCCGTCTCGTCCACCGACACCTCGATGAAGTGGTTGCCCGAGCCGAGAGTGCCAAGCTGCAGGTCCCACCGGCCGACGTACTGTGCCGGGTCGAAGCCCGCCTGCTCCGCGAGCTCGGTGAGCTCCTGGATGCGCGGCTCTGCAGTCGCAACGATCTTGCTGTTGCGCGCACCAGCAGAGAGGGGGATGGCACGCTCGATCTGCTCGCGGAGGGACTTGCGGTCCTCCGGGAGCTCGTCGCGCGTGAACTGTGTCTTGACCGCGATCATGCCGCATCCGATGTCCACACCCACGGCCGCCGGCATGACGGAACGCAGGGTGGGGATCACCGACCCGACCGTCGCGCCGAGGCCCAGGTGGGCGTCCGGCATGAGTGCGACGTGCGGGTAGATGAACGGCATGGTCGAGGTGGTGCGAGCCTGCTCCAGGGCGTTGTCGCCCAGGATGCTCGCCCAGCTGATCAGCCGGTCGTTGATCTTCTCCATGGTCCTTTCGATTCTGTGTGTTGTGTTTGTCCGTAAACCGGGACAGACCACGACCGTGCACAGTCGAAAGAAGGAGTCCCGGGCCATCGGAGGCGCGGGACAGGATGTCCGTTGCCCCTAGATGGGCTGCTGGAGGGTACGCGAATAGAGCGCGTTGATCAGACGCCCCTGCTCGCTTTTGCGCTCGATATCGAACACTTCTACCTCCATGAAACGGGATGTGCCGGATGGCACGGACTTGCGAGCATACACACTCGAAGCCGAACGCTCCACACTTCTGGTCGAGAATGGCGCACCACGGGTCACGTACACTGGTTTTGGACGAACGTCCAAAACTTAGAAAGGCACCTTGCCATGTACGACATCCTTCTCTCGTCAACTCTCGTCGCGGCAGTGCTCCTGCTCATCGTCATGGTGCCCGGTGGCCCACTGGAGACACGCTCGTTTGCCCACCTGCCCCGGGCGGTCTTCTGGGGTTTCAACCTGTTTCTCATCTCCCTCGGAATCGCGAGTTTCGTGGTTGCTGGCGGCGCGATACTTGGAGCTGCGTGGGCACCGATCGCGGCTCTTGTGATCGGGGTCGGCTACGTACTCGTCTTCGCTCTCGACCTTGCGAAGATCTTCCCGGCCACACCCGACGAGATGAGCTCGCCGCTGCTCCTGCTCGAAGTCGCCGACCTTGTTGTGGGCGGCATCGTTGTGGTTGTGGCAGTGGGAGGCATGATTCAGTAGTGGCAGGTGCAGGAGAGACGCGCGAAGCCCTGATTGCGGCCGCACGGCGACTGATCCCGAGACTCGGATGGGAAGGCGTGAGTGCGCGAGCTCTCGCGGCCGAGGCTGGCGTGCGATCCGGGGTGGTTCACTATCACTTCGAGTCGGTGAGCGCCGTGCTGCGCGCGGCCGCGGCTAGTGCATCCGAGCAGGTGTTCGGTCCGCCTGTCGAGGCCATGCTCGCCAGCCCCACGCGTGCAGAAGGGCTGACGTCGCTCCTGGCCGGGCTCGCTGCCCTCGATCGCCAAGGCGAGTCCGTGCGCCTCCTGTTCGAGTCGGCTCTCGCCTCGACTCGGGATGCCGCGCTTCGCGAGCAGACCGCGGATTCCGTTGCCGCGCTCCGAGTGCGCATCGCGGAGTGGCTACTGCCGGAATCCGGTGACCAGGCCGACCTCCACGCCGCGATCATCACCGCCATGCTCGACGGACTGCTGTTCCAGCAGGGCGTCGATGCTGAGGCTGCCGACGCGGACCCGGCGGCCATGGCGCGGACCCTGGAAATCGGCATGTCGGGGGACTCAAGCACTGCGCCGAGAAGTTTTCCACAAGGGAGAAATTATTAGAACACCAGTTCTAATGTTTGGTAAACTTGCTGCATGCCCACCACCTCGACCGCCGCACCGTCCGTCGTGACGCTGCCTGCCGTGGAGGGCATCGCGCACGTCACCGACGAGCGACTTCTCGAGCTGGAGCGGCAGGCTACCGCCGCCCGCCGACAGGTGGATGCTGTGACCATCGCAATCACCTCGGAGATCGTGCGGCGTTCTGACAGTTCGCTCGGCCATGCCGGTCTCTCTGCGCGACTCGGGGCGGCGAGCCCGGAGAAAGCCATCCAAGCGCTCACGGGCGTGAGCTTCGCGGAGGCCAGGGCGCTCGCGACCGTCGCGACCTCGGTGGGGGATGACTCGCCCTGGCTCTCACCCGTGCGCAGTGGCGTCGCCGACGGTTCCCTCTCCGTCGCCTCAGCGGCCGCCATCGCCACAGGGCTCGGCACACCGGATGCGGATGTCGCGGCCGACGACCTCCTCGATGCTGCAGACCAGCTCGTGGATCTCGCGGCCACCGCAACGCCCGAGTCGGTCGGCAAGTCGGCCCGGATCCTCCGTGAGCAACTGGCGGCCGCGAACATCGCTGACCTCGAAGCGCACCGCCGCTCGCGCCGGAGCCTCACGTGGCATCAGCAGCCCGACGGGATGACTCGACTCAACGCACTCCTCGACCCCGAATCGGCGGCCGTCATCACTGGTGCCATCGACACCGTGCTGTCACCGCGGCGCGGCGGGCCGCGATTCGTCGACCCCGACGAGCAGGAGCGGGCCGACGAGCTAGTCGCGGACACGCGCACCACGCCGCAGCTCGCCGTCGACACTCTCGTCGACATCGTGGAGCTTGCAGTGCGGGCATCCGGCACGGACATCGACCCCGCGTCGCTCTTCGGAACCCGCTCACCCGCCGTGCGTGTGCACGTGCCGCTCGAGGCTCTCGAGACCGGAGAGGGTGCCGGCTACTTCGAGGGTCAGACCGCACTCGTGAGCGCTGAGACCGCCGCCCGTCACGTCTGCGTTTCCGGGATCATCCCCATCCTCTTCGCCGGAGCGAAGGCCATCGACGTAGGAAACACTCACAGGCTGCACTCGGCTCGACAGCGTGTGGCGCTCGCCGCCCAGTGGAACGGATGCCCCATGCCCGGCTGTGATCGACCCCCGAGCATGACCGAGATCCACCATCCCGAGCCCTGGAACGGCCACAATACGACGCTCAAGAACGCCATACCCTTCTGCAAGTTCCACCACGTCGAGATACACGCCAACCACTGGACGATCGAGCGACGCGGAAGCGAGTACTGGCTCGTGCCTCCGCCGGACCATCCGGGCAAAGCCGATCCGCAACGTCTCGTTCCCCGCTCGCTGATCTGAGCGTGCCCTAGCCGCGCAACTCAGCACTCCACGACGTTCACTGCGAGCCCACCCTCGCTCGTCTCCTTGTACTTCGTCGACATGTCCGCACCCGTCTGGCGCATGGTCTCCACAACGGTGTCGAGCGACACAAAGTGCGAACCATCACCACGCAATGCAAGCCGAGCTGCAGTAACAGCAGTCGAGGCTGCAATCGCATTCCGCTCAATGCAGGGAATCTGCACCAGCCCACCCACCGGGTCACACGTCAACCCAAGGTGGTGCTCAATAGCGATCTCCGCAGCGTTCTCCACCTGCTCGGGGGTTCCACCCATCACAGCGGTGAGACCACCAGCCGCCATCGCACACGCCGAACCGACCTCCGCCTGACAGCCGCCCTCGGCACCAGAAATCGACGCGTTCGCCTTGAAGAGAGAACCGAGAGCAGTCGCTGTAAGAAGAAACTCCCGCATACCCGGGGCCGGGTCATCCGTCGGGCACACGAACTGAGCCCAATACCGCGCAACCGCCGGAAGGATGCCAGCCGCACCGTTCGTCGGAGCAGTCACAACGCGACCACCCGACGCGTTCTCCTCGTTCACCGCAAGAGCGAAAGTCGCGAGCCACTCACCAGGCAGAACGCGGCCAGTCCGGGCATCCGACTCGAGCTGCTCCCGAATCGCACCCGCGCGACGACGCACACCGAGCGCACCCGGCAGAGTGCCGCTCGCGTGGAGGCCAGCAGTAATGCAATCGTCCATCGCACGCCAGATCGCATCGAGCGCGCCATCCACCTCGGCCGGAGAGCGTCGGGACTCCTCGTTGCGACGAGCGACATCCGCGATAGTGACCCCCTCGAGAGAGCACAGCGCAAGAAGACTTACCGCAGTTCCGTACGCCATCGGGTACTCGACCGCCGAACCCCTCGGCTCACCATCGCGACGGATGAACCCGCCCCCGATCGAGAAGTAGGTCTCCTGCAGGAGCACCTCGCCACCCGCCCCGAGAGCAGTGACCATGAGAGCATTCGGATGCCCCGGCAGTCGAACTCGAGGCTGCAACTGCGCATCGCCCCGAGCAAACGTCACCGGCCACAGCCCATCAAGCAGGAGCGGTGACCCGTCCACCCAGTCTGACCAGACCCCGCGGACGTCGGCAGGGTCCACGGTCTCGGGAGCGTGCCCTTGAAGCCCCGCAACGATGGCATCGGGGGTGCCGTGACCAAGACCAGTTGCGCCGAGCGAACCGTAGAGATCACAGGTGATGCGAGCGGGACGAGCATCCACCGCCCGCCCAGCGAAGTCGAGCGCAGCGCGCATCGGACCGACGGTATGAGAACTCGAAGGCCCCACACCGACGGAGAACAACTCGAACGCCGAGACGTACGCGGTCATGTGTCCGAGGGTACGCCTGGGCTGCACGACATCGTCAGTCTCCGCGATCGACTTCTCCGTCGTCGAGGAGGTCGTTGGCGTCGACGGTGTCCTCGCCACCCATCGCGGCATCCGTCTCGATGAGGCCGCCGTCGACCTCGGGAATCACGCCATCCGGGAGCGCCTCACCGGCGGCATCGCCGACAGGTGCATCAGGCGGTGTGGGGTCCTCGGGAGCGCCCTCGGGGGGAGTGGGTGCCGGCGGCGGTGTCGACACCGGTCCGCCGCCGGCAGTCTTGGGGTCCGAGTCCTGCGAAGAGGCGGGCACTTCGCCACCGGCCGACGGCGCGGAGCGACGGATGGGGTCGGGGTCTGCTGACGAGATCGTGTCGGACATGAACCCAGTAAAACCAGCGGACGGGCATCCGTGAAGGGCTGGACACGGTGCCCTCTCCAAGCTAGAGGCAATGGAAGTACTTTCATCCTGCAACGGTAACCAGCGCTTCACCCTGCGGACACCGAGCGCGGGGAGGCTGGAGCTTGTCCCCCGCTCCGGGGTACAAAACCCTCGATCCCCTAAGGACCTTCTCGTGCCCTTGTCGCATCGCTTCCGCCGGATCCTCGGCACAGCTCTCGTCGCCTCCGTGGCGACGGGCGCTCTCGTCGCAACACCACTCTCGGCAACAGCCGCAGAAGACGAAGATCTCGCGTCGCGCTTCACCTTCGCGGTGTTGCCCGACACGCAGTTCTACTCGCGCTATTCCCCCGACCAGTTCCACCCTCGCTATGGCGCTGACCCCTATGAGGTGCAGACGCAGTGGCTCGCCGACCACGCAGACGACCTCGACATCCCCTTCGTCGCCCACCTCGGTGACATCGTCGACCGCGTCGGCACCAATCACGAATGGGTGGCCGCAGACACAGCCATGAAGAACCTCGAGAACGCGAACGTGCCGTACTCGATTCTTGCTGGCAACCACGACGTGCGTAACAGCAACGACCAGCTCGACGACACCAGCTACAACCTGTCCAACGAGCCGTTCCTCACGTGGTTCGGAGTGAACCGCCGAGAGAATCTCTCCACCTACGAGGGAAGCGATCCCACGGGCTTCAGCCAGTACCACATCTTCGAGGCCGAGGGCCAGCAGTTCATGGTGCTCGCTCTCCCGTGGCGTGCATCCGACGCGACGATGGCGTGGGCGGATGCAGCGATGGCGGCTCACCCGACGCTTCCCGTCATCCTCACCACCCACTCCCTGCTCAACATCGCACCCGACGGCATCTCGCCGCTCGAGACGGAGTACGGCCTCGAACTCTGGGACAAGCTCATCCGCAGCAACGACCAGATCTTCATGACGCTCAACGGTCACTTCCACGGTGCCACCCAGCTGGTGAAGACGAACGATGCAGGCCACCCCGTCTACGAGATCCTCATGGACTACCAGATGGCGTACGAGGGCGGTAACGGTTACCTCGGTCTCTTCGAGTTCGACCTGACCAACAACCTCATCGATGTGCAGACTGCGTCGCCGTGGGTCACCTGGAAGCCTCAGGAGACGCTCACCGCTTACGACCAGCCGTTCCTCGAGAATTCGATGCAGAAGTACACGATCCCGTTCAACTTCGCTGAGCGTTTCGCCGGCTTCACGTCGACGTTCACCGCGGGTCCGGCGGACAGCCCCTCGCTCACGAAGAAGGCTCGTGACATCCTGCTCGACGGGTTCGAGGGCCCCGACGCGATCACGACAGAGTTCCCGGGCAACGAGCTCGACTACCCGGAGGTGGACGGAACCCTCGCGCACTGGCGCTTCAACGGTCTCGATGGTGTTGTTGACGGCGACACCGTGATCCCGGACGTCTACGGCGACAACGACATGCACCGAGTCGACCCCGCGACCACCAACGCGGTCGGCTCCACGTGGGGCGACGTCACCGTGGAGAGCGACGACGTACACGGCTACTCGTCCGATGGGGCTGCGGTGTGCTTCGCCGACTCCAACCAGACCACCAACCGTTTCAGCTACTTGAGCACAGCGGCAGACGCGGCGGTCAACAACTCGGCACTCACCGGCGGCTTCACCATCGAGACGTTCGTCAAGATGGACGAGAACTGGGATGCCACGGCCAACGGCTGGTCGAAGGCAGTTGTGCACACGGGCAACCGTTCGCAGATCCCCGGGTTCGCCCGCACGCAGTGGGACTGGACGGCATCGCCCACAGCACTCGGTATCTCGAACCTGCGTGAGTTCCAGTGGACTGCAGTTCCCGGTGACCCGACCAAGGGTGACAAGACCAACTGGTCCGGCGAGATCATGACGGGCGCCTGGTCACACGTCGCAGTGGTGGGGGATCCCAGCAACAGCACCTACACGATGTACGTCGACGGCGCCCCGGTGCTGCGCAACGCGGTCAACGCTCTCGGCCTCGCTGAGAACCCCAACATGCCCTGGATCCTCGGAGCAGACTGGGTCGACAACGCAGCCAAGAACGGCTGGAACGGATGCATCGGCGAAACCCGCATCATCGACCACGCAACCACGCCCGACCAGTGGCTCACGCAGCGCGCGGACCTCACGGGCCTTGCAGTCACGCAGGCTCCGACTGGCGAGCTCTCGTGGAACACCGACTCGGTCGAGATCTCGGGCACCGGGTTCGCAGGAGCCGAGGTGCGTGTTCGTGACGCCAAGGCTGAGCAGGTGGCATCCACTATGGTCGCCGAGGATGGCACGTGGTCGGTTGAGGTCGCGGGCTTCCACTCGGGTGATGCCGCTCTGAGCGTCGTGCAGGGTCTCGGCGCTCGCGAGTCGGAGGCGATCGCCGTCTCCTTCTCGATCGCTGACCTCTCGAAGGGTCGCATCGCTGGCGCGAACCGCTACGACACCGCCGTGAAGATCTCGCAGCAGTCGTACCCGGACACGGCGCCTGTTGTCTACATCGCGGATGGCACGAAGTACCCCGACGCACTGTCCGCTGGCCCCGCTGCGGCCTTCGAGGGTGGTCCACTGCTGCTCGTTGAGCCTTCGGCGATTCCCGGCTTCGTGGCCGCGGAGATCGAGCGACTCGCTCCGCAGCGAATCGTCGTCGTGGGAGGAACGCCGTCGGTAAGTGCCGACGTGTACGCCCAGCTCGACACGATGGCTGATGAGATCACGCGACTGGGTGGTGCCAACCGGTACGAGACATCCCGCATGGTCGCCGATTACGCGTTCGGTGACGCCGGCGCGTCGATGGCCTACCTCGCGACTGGCACGAAGTTCCCGGATGCGCTCGCCGCGGGTGGTGCCGCTGGTGCGCAGGATGCCCCGGTGATCCTCGTGAACGGATCGGCTTTCTCCCTCGACTCGGCCACTCGGGCGCTGCTCGACTCGCTCGGCACGACCGACAGCCGCGTACTCGGTGACACGAACTCGATCTCGGAGGGCATCTTCGAGGACGCGAATGAGGTCACCAACTCGGTTCGTCTCGCCGGCGCCAACCGGTTCCAGACGGCGCGAGTGATCAACGCCGACGCGTTCGACTCGGCCGACCGAGCGTTCCTCTCGACCGGTGAGAACTTCCCTGACGCGCTCGCGGGTTCGGCCTGGGCCGGCTCGGAGGGTGCGCCGCTGTTCACGGTCCGCCAGGACTGTGTGCCGCAGGGGGTGCTCGATGACCTCATCGCTCTCGGGGTCAGCGAGGTCGTCCTGCTCGGTGGAACGCCGTCACTGAGCGAGAACGTCTTCGCCCTCACGCCGTGCGCGTGATGTAACGGTGCGGGGCCGACAGGGAATCCGGTCGGCCCCGCACTCTTTGTAGGGTGATGAGCTGTGGGGTGACGAGTTCTGGAACTTCCAGAACGACACTTGATCAGACGAAACTTGCGTCCATAAGTGCTTCACGCATCGCATCTTTTGTTGACAGGGTGCTGAATGCCTGCCTACCCTCGAACATAAGAGGCCTTGAGTGGCCTCCGTTCGGGGGGTAATCGGTGCGTCTGCATCGAACTTCGAGCCACAACGTTCAATGACGAAGGAAGTGCACACAGTGATACGTAGACGACTCACCGCGGCGATGGTCGCAGGAGCGGTCGCCGCTCTGCTGGTCCCACAGGCAGCAACGGCAGCCTCGGCTGCTGACGAGGGGGACCGGGTTCTCATTCCCGCAGAGCAGGTGTCGATCCAGATGTTCTCCCTCATCCCGTGGGTGAACGCCGACACCCTTCCTGTCGTACTCGACCGCCTCAGCGAAATCGGGCTCAAGAACATCGAGCCGTTCGGCTCGAACTTCACCGGCTACACCGCCGCGGAGTTCCGTGCCATGACTGACAGCAAGGGTCTGAGCATTCCGAGTTCGCACTACAACGTCGACGAGGCCACCTACGACAGCACGCTCCTCTTCGAAAAGACTCTCGGCCAGGAGTTCTCGGGCTCTGGCGGATTCGCTTCCCCCGGCATCAACAGCCTCGCCGACGTGCTCGAGACAGCCGCGACCATGAATCGTCTGGGACAGCGTTCGGTCGACGCCGGTGTCGGCAAGTTCTTCGGCCACAACCACGCTCGCGAGTTCACGACGATGTACGACTACAACGGCGTGATGACGCCAGCGTGGGAGATCCTCGTCGCCGAGACCAACCCCGACCTCGTTACCTTCCAGCTCGACGTCGGATGGGCAACACACGCTGGCGTGGATGTTGCTGCCCTCATCACCGAGTACGCGGACCGTATCCAGCTGCTGCACATCAAGGACGCCGTCAACCTGGGTGGCTCGGGCAACCCCACGTTCGTCAACCTCGGCGAGGGTGACGTGCCGCTGCAGGACATTCTGGCTTCCGCCAAGGCTGCCGGAATCGCCTACTACGTGATGGAGTACGACTTCGCTGCCGACGGCAACAGCTTCGCGACCGAGGGCTTCGAGTACCTGACGGGTCTGCCCGCAGGGCCGTGGACCGAGGTAACGCCCGCTCCCGTCACCTTCGACGGCACGACCGTCCACATTCCGAGCACCGAGGGCGTCGAGTACGTGCACGACGGCGAGGTGCTTGCAGCCGGCAGCTACACCGGCGCCGGAACCGTGACGATTACAGCTCAGGCCATCGTCGGCTACGTGATTGCAGAAGGCGCCACCACCGAGTGGACGTTCACCTTCCCGACAGCAGGTACGCCGGGAGTCACACCTGCCGCGTCGCTCGCAGCGACCGGTTCTGAAACGGCCCCGGGCATCGCCCTCGGAGCAGCACTCATCCTGCTGCTCGGTGGCGCACTCGTGGTCACCCGTCGTCGCCTGGCAGCGAAGAGCTAGCACTGAGGTAGCAAGCACAGGCTGACGCAGACACGTCGCCGACCGAGCGTAGGAGAGCACGCTCGGTCGGCGACGTTCGTCTTGGGGCTACGTGTCGTACGATCCCGCTAGCCTTGCCGCAGGCCAGTTAGCAGGGGAGGGTGCGTGTTTCTGCTCGACGGAACCCTCGTCACCTCGCCCAGCGATCTCAGCCTCGCATCTCGATGCGAGTTCGCTTTCGCACTCCAACTGGATGCCAAGCTCGGCAAGGTCCGCCTCGAGAAGGTCGAACGCGATCCCATCGAGCAGCGTGCGGCCGACCTCGGCGACGTCCACGAGAACCGTCACCTCGCCCTGTACCGCTCTCGCTACGGCGAGGGGGTCGTAGAACTGGAACGTCCGGCGATCAGCCGCGACGGGCTCAGGGCGGCAGCGGATGCCACAGCAGAAGCGCTTCGGGCGGGTGCATCCGTCGTCTTCCAGGCGACCTTCTTCGATGACGGACCAACACCACTCATCGGTTTCGCAGACTTTCTCGTGCGCCAACCGGACGGCCGCTACCGAGTACAGGACACGAAACTCGCCCGCAGCGTGAAGGTGCCGGCACTCCTGCAACTCGCGGCGTACCACGAGCAGATCGCACGCCTCGGAATCCCGGTGGATGACACGGTCGAACTGATCCTCGGGACCGACGAGCATTCCGCCCACAACATCGCCGACATCGCCCCGGTGTATGCAGCAAGAAGAGCACGACTCGTCGAGATCGCCAGCGAACGCCTCGCCGACCCCGACTATGTGCGTTGGGGTGACGAACGATACGCGATCGACGGACGCTGCGAGATCTGCGAACCACTCGCAGCGGAGAGCCGCGACGTGCTCCTGACGGCAGGGCTCCGCCTCACACAACGGGCGAAGCTGCGTGCCGCGGGCATCGAGACGATCGAGCAACTCGCAGCCGCACACGACAACGAGTCGGGCATCCCGCAACGAACATTTGAGGCGCTACGAACGCAGGCCGCACTCCAGCTGGGCGCAACGGAGGGCGAGCCACCCCCCTTCGTCGTCTTCGACACGCGACCCATCGCCGATCTTCCCGAGCCGAATGCAGGGGACATCTTCTTCGACTTCGAGGGCGACCCGCTCTACAGCGAGCGCCGCGACGGAGAGACGATCTGGGGCATCGACTACCTCTTCGGCTGGGTGGATCGCGACGAGCAGTTCACCCCGATCTGGGCGCACGACCTCGCCGAGGAGAAGGTAGCGCTGCAGACCTTCCTCGAGCAGCTCGTCGAACGCCGAGCCCAGTACCCCGGCATGCACGTGTACCACTACGCCTCGTACGAGCGAACGCACCTGCTGAGTCTCGCCGCACGGCACGGCATCGGCGAGCACATCGTCGACGATCTACTCCGAGAGGGAGTTCTCGTTGACCTCTACCCGGTCGTCAAGAAGACGGTGCGGGTCGGCGGCCGCTCGTACTCGATCAAGAAGCTCGAACCCCTCTACATGGGCGACGAACTCCGAGCCGACGATGGAGTCAGTACAGCAGTCGACTCGATAGTCCAGTACAACTCCGCCCAGGAGGAGCTGCTGGTGGGCAATGCGGATGCAGCATCCCGAATCCTCGACGACATCGCCGACTACAACCGCTACGACTGCGTCTCCACCCTGAGGCTGCACGACTGGCTCCTCGGTCTGGGCGAGGAACGCGGCGTACTGCCCGGGCAGGCGAGCGAGGTGCTCGATCGCGCCCCTTTCGAACCGAGCCCGCTCGCCGATTCGCTGGCTGAGCGGGCCATCTCAGCCCGACACAATGGCGACCTCACGGGAGCCACCGCCTACGACCTCGCCTCAGCGGCCGTCGACTACTACCGGCGGGAGGAGAAGAGCTTCTGGTGGGCGCACTACGCGCGCCTCGAGTACCCGGTGGACGAGTGGGAGAACGACCGGGACGTCTTCATCGTGGAGCGCGCCGAGGTCGCGAGTGACTGGCAGCTCGAGGGGCCCCGCAGCACGAGCCCGCGGCGAACGCTCTCGTTGACGGGTGCGTGGTCACCGGGCAGCCGCGGTTCCGGCCGCGAAGCCTTCACCATCTACGACGCCCCAGCCCCCTATGCCGACCCGCGAACACCCGACGGCTATCGCCTCGCGGTGGGGGCAAACGAACTGGTTACTGAGGACGACGGAACGGTGACCCTGGTCGAGCGCTGCCCAGCCACACAAGACACCTGGGCCGAACTCCCCATCGCGGTCGCTCCCGGGTCACCACCACGAACCAACAACCTCAAGTCCGCCATCGAGGAGGTGGCCTCGCGGTTGTCGGTGAACGGTCCGGACGGCTCGGCGATCGCCGACATCCTGTGGCGACAGCCAGCGATCGAGAGTCCGCGGACTGTTGCCGAGAGCATCGTGGAGGCCAGCTACCTCGCGGTGCAGGGCCCGCCGGGTACGGGCAAGACCCACCTCGCGGCATCCGTCATCAAGGAGCTCGTCGAGAAGCACCAGTGGCGCATCGGAGTGGTCGCACAGTCCCACAAGGTCGTGGAGAACGTGCTGCGCAAGCTCGTCTCGCCCGAGATCGGGCTCGACCCGTACCTCGTGGGAAAGGCGCCGGGGGAGGGCAGCGACTACTCCGACGAGTTCTTCACGACGATTGCCAAAGACCAGCAGCTCGCCTTCGCCGCGGCACGTCAGGGCTACGTGATCGGCGGAAGCTCGTGGGACTTTACGAACCCCAAACGGTTCAGGCGCGAGCAGCTCGACCTGCTCGTGATCGACGAGGCAGGGCAGTTCTCGCTCGCGGCGACGATTGCCGTGAGCGTCGCTGCGAAGCGACTACTACTTCTTGGCGACCCGCAGCAGCTGCCGCAGGTGAGCCAGGGCACCCATCCAGCGCCCGTCGACCAGTCAGCACTGGGGTTCATCGCGGGGGATCACGCAGTCCTGCCCCAGGAATTCGGCTACTTCCTCGAGCAGAGCAGACGAATGGATGCCGCGGTCGCCCGCCCCATCTCGCAGCTCGCCTACAACGGACAACTCCGCAGCCACCCCGTTGCGGCCGAGAGGCACCTTGCCGACATAGCACCGGGCGTGCATCCCGTACCGGTCGACCACGAGGGCAATGCGACGCACTCCCCGGAGGAGGCAGCTCGAGTTGTACTGCTCGTCGCCGAGCACCTCGGACGCGTCTGGACCGACGGGGATGCCGCGACCCGACCACTCGCGCAGCCCGACATCATCGTCGTAACCCCCTACAACGCGCAGGTCGACACCATTCGTGCTGCCCTCGACGACGCGCTTTACCCGGACGTTCGGGTGGGCACGGTGGACAAGTTTCAGGGCCAGGAGGCGGTGATCTCGATCGTGAGTCTTGCTGCATCGAGCGCTGACGACGTGCCGCGGGGCATCGACTTCATCATCAACCGCAACCGACTCAACGTCGCGATCTCCCGGGCGCAGTGGGCGGCCTACCTGCTCTACTCGCCGGGCCTCACGCGCTACCTCCCGCTCAAGCCCGAGGGTGTGGCCGAGCTGAGCCGCTTCCTGCGCCTGCTGGGACCGGAGCGTCCGCTCCCGCTGGTTGAGTAGGCCCGCGAAGCGGCCGAAACCCTGCTGGTTGAGTAGGCCCGCGAAGCGGCGGAAACCCCGCTGGTTGAGTAGGCCCGCGAAGCGGCCGTTATCGAAACCTCACCTACGTGACCGGTGTTGTTCGTTGGTGAGGTTTCGATAACGCCGGGCTTCGCCGCGGCTACTCAACCCACCGGGTTTCGATAACGCCGGGCTTCGCCGCGGAACCTGACGGCCGAGACGGCCGTCAGCGCTGGCGTCGCGGCGAAGGCCAGAAATGGCCTTCGCTTTTAGCTCCAGCGCTACTCAACCTGCGATGAAGCCGGCGGGGTGAGGAACGCACGCACCGCAGCCGCCGCCTCATCGGGCTTGTTCAGCCAGGGGGCATGGTTGGCGTCCCGCAGTTCCACGAGCTGGGCACGCGGCATCCGCGACCACGATGGACGACCCGTCTCAGGCGACATGAACACGTCCTCCGTTCCCCACACGAGCAGTACGGGGATGGTGATCGTCGCAAGCTCCGCGTGACTGATGACAGCCGACCTCCGAACCCCGAACACCGAAGCAATGGAGCTGAACAAACCTGGAAGCGTCTCGGCGAAGGCCTTGCGTTGCGACGCGTACCAGCCCACCTCCACAAGCTCGACGGGCCACGCGTCCACAGTCCCCTTGCCGAGGGTCATCCCACTGTTCGCACGATACTGCTCGAGCGGAACGACGCGAGAGAGGATGCCGGCACCAAACCCCGGGAAGGCAAGAAGCCGCATGCTCGCCGGCGGCTTGAGCTCGGGGAAGGCAGCGCCAGGCGCACCAAGCAGAACGAGCCGCTGCACCCGCTCCTGGCGCGTGAGGCAGTAGTAGAGCGCGAACTGGCCGCCGAGCGAGTGGGCGACGATGTCGAAGGGCTCCGTGACATCCGCCATAACTGTGTCGATGATCTCGACCGCGAACGCGCGCAGATCGGTGTGACGCGTGAAGGGGAACGGACCGGACAGCCCGTGCCCTGGCCAGTCGATGGCGATTACCGGCGCACCGTCGAAAGCGGGAATAAGAGGCACAGCTGCAGCGGTCACGGCGGCAATTCCGTGGAGGAGAAGAACCGGCGTCTTGGAGGGGTCACCAGCGACCTCGACGACGCGGATGCTCGTGCCGACAGCCTCGACGAAGCGCTCCGTGTAGCTCAGGCCGTAGACCTCGAAGAGACGCTGTTCCGCAGCGCGCTGAAGAGCGTCGAGTTCGGGTTCGGATGCCACGGGCCTACGGTACCGCGTGGGTGAGGTTTCGATGACGCCGGGCTGCGCCGCGGCTACTCAACCTGCAAGTCTCTGTGGGTTGAGGAGCTCGCGAAGCGAGCGTCTCGAAACCTCACCAACGAGACACGAGGTCGCGAGGACTAGTCCGCCGGGATCCAGTCGCCGGTTGCCAGGTACTGAACCTTCTTGGCGATCGAGACGGCGTGGTCGGCGAAGCGCTCGTGGTAGCGCGAAGCAAGAGTGGCATCCACCGTGTCGACGGCGGCACCCTTCCAGGTCTCGCCGAGCACCTTGTCGAAGACCGAGAGGTGAAGAGCGTCGATCTTGTCGTCCTCGTTGCGGATGTCCTCGGCGATCTTGAGGTCCTCCGTCTTGAGCAGCTCGACGAGCTTCTTCGCGATCTGCACGTCGAGCGCACCCATCTCGGCGAAGGTCGGGCGAAGCGACTTCGGAACGACCTTGTCCGGGAAGCGGTACCGCGCCAGCTGCGCGATGTGCTCCGACATGTCGCCCATGCGCTCGAGAGAAGCGGAGATGCGAAGAGCGGAGACGACGATACGAAGATCGCGGGCCACCGGCTGCTGGCGAGCAAGGATGTTGATGGCGAGCTCGTCGAGCTCGGCCGCTGCCGCGTCGATCTGGTCGTCGTCCGCGATCACTGCTTCAGCGAGCGACACATTCGACTCGTTGAAGGCTCGCGTGGCGTTCTCGATGGAGGTGGCCACAAGGGTCGAGATCTCGACAAGCCGGTCCTGCACTTCTCGCAGTTCCTGCTGGAATACTTCGCGCACGTTAGTCCCTTCGCGACGGACACGACGAAGCCCGCACGGTTCAGGCCCACCCTGCCCGCCTCAGGTTAACGGTTGGTGCCCATGGCCTGAACATCACCCAAAGTGCTCCGTCAGGTGAACAAACACCCCTCGCAGCACTGCTGGATGTAACTAATCTAGTCGCTATGGACTCCGCGTGGCTGGTGCCAGCCGCTCTGGCATTCGGCGTGCTCTTGGGCGCCGGAGTCTTCGGCATCATCCTCGTCTCGGCCAGGCGCGGCCATCGCGCCATCCAGGTGGCGACCGCAACGGTGCCCGACGGCGTCGACCAGGTGATCGAGGCTCTCGAGTCCGCCGGTGTCGTGATCGACCCGTCGAACAACGTCGTGAAGGCTTCCCCTGGTGCGATGGCGTTCGGCCTCGTGTGGAACCATGCGCTCGTGCATCCCGAGCTCGTCGCTCTTGTCGACAAGGTTCGCAAGACGGGTGAACCCCTCACCGAGGAGCTGCACCTCTCGCGTGGACCCTTCGGGGATGCCGCGATCTACCTCTTCGTCCGTGTTGCTCGCCTCGGCACCCGCTACATACTCCTTCTCGCCGAGGATCGCACGGAGTCGTACCGTCTCGACGAGGTGCGCCGCGACTTCGTCGCCAACATCAGCCACGAGCTCAAGACGCCGATCGGCGCAATCGGACTGCTCGCGGAGGCCCTTGTCAGTGCCTCCGACGAGCCGGACCAGGTCAAGCGTTTCGCCAAGCGCCTCACCAAGGAGGCGGAGCGCCTCGGCCACATCACGCAGGAGATCATCGAACTCTCCCGCCTGCAGGCAGCCGACGCCCTCACCCGTGCGGATGTGGTCGACGTCGACCAGCTCGTCGCTGTGGCCGTCGACCAGAACAGGGTCGTGGCGGATGCACGAAACATCGCTCTTGTCAGCGGCGGCGATCGGCACGCCGAGGTCTACGGCGATGAGGCTCTTCTCGTGACTGCCCTGCACAACCTCATCGCGAACGCGATCCAGTACTCACCGGACGGCTCGCGTATCGGCATCGGTGTGAGCCAGGGTGACGGCATCGTGGAGGTTGCCGTGACCGACCAGGGTGTCGGCATCCCAGAAGATGAACTCGACCGCGTCTTCGAGCGTTTCTTCCGCAGCGATCCGGCGCGCAGCCGCAACACGGGCGGAACCGGCCTCGGTCTGTCGATCGTCAAGCACGTCATTCAGAACCACGGTGGCGACATCCGTGTCTGGTCGCAGACCGGCAAGGGTTCCACTTTCACCATCCGACTTCCCGAGGCGAACAGCGCCCCGGGTGCAGCCCTGGGAGCATAACCATGACCCGCATTCTGATCGTCGAGGACGAGTCCTCGTTGAGCGAACCCCTCGCCTTCCTCCTGGAGCGTGAGGGCTACGAGACGGCCATCGCACCGGACGGGCCGGCAGCGCTCGCCGAGTTCGGTCGAGCAGGGGCCGACCTCGTGCTGCTCGACCTCATGCTGCCCGGACTGCCGGGAACCGAGGTGTGCCGGGAGATCCGTGCCGTCTCGAGCGTGCCCATCATCATGCTCACCGCCAAGGACAGCGAGGTGGACATCGTTGTGGGTCTCGAGCTGGGGGCGGATGACTACGTCACCAAGCCGTACTCGACCCGCGAGCTGCTCGCCCGCATCCGGGCGGTACTTCGTCGTCGCACCGACGCGGACGTCGACGACAATCTCGTGCTCGAGGCCGGAACCGTGCGCATGGACGTGGAGCGTCACGCCGTGTCGGTGGACGGCAAGGATGTCGCGATGCCCCTCAAGGAGTTCGAACTGCTCGAGCTGCTCCTGCGCAACACCGGTCGTGTTCTCACACGAGGACAGCTGATCGACCGGGTGTGGGGCTCCGACTACTTCGGTGACACGAAGACTCTCGACGTGCACATCAAGCGCATCCGCTCGAAGATCGAGAAGGTGCCATCCGAGCCGACGATGCTCGTCACCGTGCGCGGGCTCGGCTACCGCTTCGAGGCGTAGCTCACTACGGGCAGGGCGTGAGGTCCTCTACCGCGACGCTGAGGGTCGGCTCACCCCCGAGGAGGATCACCCTTCGTGTGCCACCGCGGTCGAACTGGTCGAGCACCGCTCTCGGCAGGCAGTCCGATCGCACGACGAACAGCGGCGCGCTGAGCGCTGAAGCCAGGGGCGTACCAGCCAGGGCATCAGGGAAGTTGGTTCCCGTGGCGAGCACGACTGTCTCACCGGTTGACTGACTGTTCTGGTTGATCAGGAGTGACGTCTCATAGCGGTCGGCACCACCCTCGCGGGCGACTTCGAGGCCGGCTTGGGAGAGCGACGTCGCAATGCCCGCCGAGACGCTGCTCGTGCTGCCGAGAATGGTCACCTTCTGCGCGCCCATCCACTTCAGGAGATCGAGGGTCGCAGCATCCACCGAGCCAGCCGAACCGTTGACCAGCAGCAGGGGGAGCCTCTGCACTCCCGCGGCAGCACCTCCGGAGAGGGCATCGGGGAAGTTCTGGCCGGTGGCGATGTACGCCTCCCACGTGTAGGTGAAATCGACGGATGCCACGAGCATGCGAGCCGTCTCGAAGCGATTCGCACCGGCGATGCGAGTGACACTGCCGAAGGCGGCAAGCGCGCTCTCCACGTCCGGTGAGACGGTGGTCGGACCGCCGATGACGACGATGTTGTCGGGGTCGAGTCGCACGAGTTCCTCGGCGACGACGGCGGGAAGCTCCTCCCCGCGGGTCAGCAGGATCGGGGCATCCACCCTCGCTGCGACGGGACCCGCCGCGAGCGCATCCGGATAGTTGGCTCCTGTCGCGATGTACACGGTGCTCGCGCCCGACGGGAAGGCGCTCTGGGATATCTCCACGGCTGTCGCGTAGCGGTCGGGCCCAGCAAGTCGCGAGACCCCCAGATCGAAGGGCAGGACGCTGTTCCCGGCCGTCACGTAGACCAGGCGCTTCGTCGGATGCGCTGCGACGCCCATCGGCGCGTCGTCGAGGTAGGTGATCGTCTGGTAGTCGCCCGTCGCTGGGTTGACTCGCCGCACCCACTTGGTGCCGTCGGCCGTAACCCACGCAAAACCCTCGCTGTCGAATGCGAGGCCGACCGAATCCCAGCCCGAATCGATGTAGCGAACGATGGAATGGGTTGACGTGGAGACGACCGAGATCTGACCTGCGTTGGTTGTAGCCCAGAGCTGAGAGCCGTCCGGTGTCAGCTTGAGCAGTCCCGGGCGCGCGGGGAGGGCGATCGGAGCTCCGACGGGATCGAGTGAGCTCGTCGAGAGCCGCGCGATTCGGTTCATGGCCGACTGCGCCACGTACAGGGTCTGGCCGTTGGCGCTCAGTTCGAGACCGATCGGAAAGGCGAATCCCATAGTGACGCTGTCCACGACCGCACGCGTGCTCGTGCTGATCTTCGCCACGTTGTTCGTGTGGTAGTTGCTCACGTAGGCGAAATCGCCGGCTGCGTCGAAGATCACGATCCAGGCGCCGTTTCCCCCGGAGCTGATGGGGGTCGTGCTGAGATCGGCCGTGTCGATGACCACGAGATCGGTGGCCGTCGGCGACGCCAGGAGAGCCACCCAGACCTCAGAATCGTCGGGGGAGATGGCGATCCCGTGTGGTTCATCCCCGACGACGATCTCGTGGGTCTCGGTGCCAGAGGCCACGTCGATGACCGAGACGGTTCCACTCAGACGGTTGGACACCCACGCCGTGGTGCCGTCGTGGCTGAAGACGACCTGTTGGCTGAGCTCACCGGTGGCGATTGCGGTGCCCGGCCCGTAGGCCTGGGCCGGGGCGGGTGCCACCAGCAGGCCTACGGCGACCATCACGGGCACCGCAAGCATGCCCCAGCCACGTACCGTCGTGCGCCTCATCGTTCACTCCCCGCAGCTCAGCGTCGCTGGGAGAAGGTCCAGCACCCTCAGAAGTCTACGAGTTATGAGCAGTTCTCGTTACGCAGTCACCGCGGTCACGAGGCACAGGGCGTGAGGTCCTCGACTTCCACGCTCAGCGTCGGAGTGCCACCGAGCAGGATGACACGACTCGTGCCCAACCGATCGAACTCGCTGAGCACGCCCGCGGGTACGCAGTCCGTGCGCACCACGTAGAGCGGCGCGCTCGTTGCGTTGGCCAACGGGGTCCCCGCCAGGGCGTCCGGGAAGTTCGCGCCAGTGGCGAGCAGCGCTGTGCTCGCGCCGCCGAACGCGTACTGGTTCACGAGGACAGCCGTCTCGTAGCGCGTCGTACCGGCGAGTCGCTCCACCTCGTAGCTCTGGCCGAGCTGGTCTTCGATTCCGGATGACACGGCATTCGTTTGGCCGAGGATGACCGCCTTGGGGGCTCCCGTGCTCTGGATGAGGGACAGCGTCGCGGAATCCAGGCTCGACGCGGTTCCGTTGACGAGGATCACCGGGTCCCCGCCGGACGCAGCCGCGGCACCGGCGGCGAGCGCGTCCGGGAAGTTGTTGCCGGTCGCGATGTAGACCTGGTCGACCTGAGTGAACTGTGCGGACTGCACCAGCTGGCGAGCGGTGTCGTAGCGGTTCGTACCGGCGATGCGGCTGACGGTACCGTAAGCGCTCAGGGCGTTCTGGACGCTGCTCGTGACCGTCCCGGTGCCTCCGAGCACGACGATGTTGTCCGGGTCCAGTCGCGTGAGTTCGTTCGCCACCACGGTGGGAAGAGCGTCGGGGCGGGTCAGGAGGATCGGAGACGCCGACTTGGCCGCGACGGCGCCAGCGGCAAGAGCGTCGGGGTAGTTGAGTCCGGTCGCGATGTACACCGTCTCGACGCCCGGCTCGAACGCCGCCTCGGAGGCCCTGACGGCGGTCGCGTATCGGTCGGCTCCGGCGACACGCTCTGAGGTGAGTTCGACCACCGTCACGTCAGTTCCCGTAGCCGTGTAAATGAGTCGTTCTGTGGGGTGCACGGCGAGCCCGAACGGAGAGTCGAGCAGCGGGATCGTCGACACGATCGTGCGCGAGACCGGGTCGATGCGCTGGAGGACGTCGGATGCGTTCGACGAGATCCACCCGTACCCGTCGCTATCGAAGACGACATCCGTCGGAGCCGGATTGGTGCTGATCGTGCCGACGACCGTGTTGCTCGTGGTGGAGATGACCGAGACGCTCGAGGCGGAGTTGTTCGTCACCCACAGTTCGCTTTCAGAGGGGGACAGCTCGATACCGACGGGAAAGTCGCCGACCGCGATGGGCGAGCCGATCTCGTCGAGCGTGCTGGTCGAGACTCGAGCGACCCCGTCGACGGCGCTCAGCGTCACGTAGAGAGTCTGCTCTTCGACGCCCAGTGCGATGTCCTCGGGGTAGGTGTCCGGCAGGGAGACGGTGTCCACGACCGAGCGGGTTGCCGCGTCGATCTTGGCGACACTGCTCGAAAGGTAGTTGCTCACGTAGGCATAGGCGCCGGCGGCATCGAACTCGACCGCGTATGGGCCGTTGCCTCCGGAGCTGATCGCCGTCGTGCTCAGGTCGCTGGTCTCAATGATCGTGATGTCGGTCTCCGTGATGGAGCCCAGCACCGCAACCCAGACTTCGGATCCGTCCGGCGAGATCGCCAACCCCTTGGGTTCCGTTCCCACCGGGATCTCATCGGTCTCCGCGGACGTGGCGACATCGATCACCGATACGGAGTTACTGTCGCGGTTGGTCACGTAGGCAGTGCTGCCGTCCGGACTGAACGCCACCATCTGGCTTCCCTCGCCGACGGCGATGAGGTCGGTCGTGCCGTAGGCGCTCGCCGCAAGGGGTGCGGCGAACAAGGCCCCGATCGCCAGCAGGGCGACGGATGCCACGGCGATTCTGGGCGCGGTCGTGCGGGTCATTCTTCCTCCACGGGTCAGCCATTCACCGGATGGAGAATCCGGCACCGGCGTCCAGTGTAGGAGTTACTGAACCGCTCTCGCGATAGGGAAAATGCCTACTCGGAGACGAGCGAACCGGGCGCGAGATCCGCGTAGTCCCCGACCGCGTCGAGCACGGGCACCATGAGCACCTTGCCCTCGGTGTCACCGTGCTGCACGTACACCTCGAGGAGTCCGCCAGCCTGAACGCCGGAGTCCCTCACGGTGATGGCGTCATCCTCGGGCGAGATGCCGAGGTTCACGGTCTCTCCACCGCGGACCGGCTGGACGACCGTGGTCTTCTCGCCGTCCGACTCGAACTGGATGTTCACGTTGGTGATCGGACCATCGTTGTGGAGGATCGTGATGAGGTTGATCTCGTCGCCGGCCTCATTGATGATGCCGAGCATGTTGAGCACGCGGACCTGATCGAGCGTCGCCCCGACACCATCGCTGGGGTCGTAGTAGTTCAGCGTTGCGGTCGGCGTGATGAAGACGCATCCGGACGTGCCCACGAGGAGGCCTCCGGCGAGGACGACGGTTGCCGCAATCCGGGCGGCGCGAGAGCGAGTGGACACCCCACCAGCTTAGCGATGCTGCGGCCCCTGCTGGGTTAGGCCAGCCTTACCGAGAGTCGCCTGTGATAAACTAGGTGTCTTCGAAAGGACCCCCTTACATGTTGTTTGAGGTCGGCGAGACTGTCGTTTATCCCCACCACGGTGCTGCAACTATCACTGAAGTGAAGAAGCGCATCATCAAGGGTGAGGAGAAGCTGTACCTCAAATTGAACGTGACGCAGGGCGATCTCACCATCGAGGTTCCCGCCGAGAACGTCGACCTGGTCGGCGTTCGCGACGTCATCGGTCGCGAGGGTCTCGACAAGGTCTTCGAAGTTCTGCGCGCTCCCTTCACCGAGGAGCCCACCAACTGGAGCCGTCGCTACAAGGCGAACCTCGAGAAGCTCGCCTCGGGCGATGTCATCAAGGTTTCTGAGGTCGTCCGCGACCTGTGGCGCCGCGACCAGGACCGCGGTCTTTCCGCTGGCGAGAAGCGCATGCTCGCCAAGGCCCGCCAGATCCTCATCTCCGAGCTCGCGCTCGCCGAGAAGACCGACGAGGACAAGGCGTCGAGCGTGCTCGACGAGGTACTGGCCTCCTAAGCGCCATCGTTCTCGATGACCACGTACCTATAACGTGGTCGTATGACGTCCGTTGCCGTGATCATCGTTGCCGCAGGCTCGGGCACGCGGCTCGGTGCGTCTGAACCCAAGGCGTTCGTGGATGTCGCGGGCAGAACCATGCTCGCGCATGCCGTCACCACGGTGCCTGCCGACGCGCAACTCGTCATCGTCGCGCCGGCAAGCCACGTTGATACCGCGCGATCCATCGCGCCCACGGCCACCGTGGTGCCAGGGGCGGAGACACGTCAGGGATCTGTGGCTGCAGGCCTTGCGGTTCTCGAGCCGGGCATCCGTACGGTCCTTGTCCATGACGCAGCACGAGCATTCACGCCCGCGGAGGTGTTCGACCGCGTCGTCGACGCCGTCGAGGTGACGGGGGCTGGCGTCATCCCGGTGCTTCCCGTCGTCGACACGATCAAGCGTGTCGACGGGTCAACCGTGCTGGAGACGGTCGACCGCAGTTCGCTCGCCCAGGTGCAGACACCCCAGGGCTTCCCGCGCGTCGAGCTCGAGCTCGCGTACGCAGCAGCAACCGACGACCACACCGACGACGCAGCACTGTTCGCTCGCGCCGGGGGAGCAGTCACCACAGTCGCGGGCGACGCGCGGTCGTTCAAGATCACGACGCCCGCCGACCTGCAGCGGGCGGAGAACGAACAGGGGGATGCCGTGTCCAGTGAACTGCGGACGGGCGTCGGAATTGACGTCCACGCCTACGACGCGGCCGAGCCCCTCTGGCTCGGCGGACTGTACTGGCCAGACGAGGTCGGGCTCTCCGGTCACTCCGACGGCGATGCGATGTGCCACGCCATCTGCGACGCGCTGCTCTCCGCTGCGGGCCTCGGCGACATCGGAGGCAAGTTCGGCACCGACGACCCGCGCTTCGACGGTGCTCACGGTGACGTGTTCATCCGCGAGACCATCGCCTTCGTCGAGGGTGCGGGGTTCACCGTCAACAACGTCGCCGTGCAGCTCATCGCGAACGGCCCGCGGCTCGGAGCACGACGCACCGAGATCGAGTCGCACCTCACGAGCCTCGTCGGCGCACCGGTGAGTGTCTCCGCCACCACGTCGGACGGCCTCGGCTTCACGGGCAAGGGCGAGGGCGTCGCGGTCATCGCGAACGCCCTCATCGCCAAAGTTGCGCAGTAGCACGGCCGGGGTTTCGATACGCGCCTGCGGCGCTACTCAACCAACAGGGTGGGCGGGGCTGGTCTCTGGGGGTTGAGTAGCCCGCGACGCGGGCGTATCGAAACCTCACCGACGTGGTACACGGTCCGCTACGCCGACGGGGCGGGGTTTCGATACGCGCCTGCGGCGCTACTCAACCAACAGGGTGGGCGGGGCTGGTCTCTGGGGGTTGAGTAGCCTGCGAAGCGGGCGTATCGAAACCTCACCGACGTGGTACACGGTCCGCTGCGCCGAGGGGGCGGGGGTTTCGATACGCGCCTGCGGCGCTACTCAACCAACAAGGTGGGCGGGGCTGGTCTCTGGTGGTTGAGTAGCCCGCGACGCGGGCGTATCGAAACCTCACCGACGTGGTACGCCGTCCGCTGCGCCGAGGGGGCGGGGTTTCGATACGCGCCTGCGGCGCTACTCAACCAACAAGGTGGGGGGCTGGTCTCTGGGGGTTGAGTAGCCCGCGACGCGGGCGTATCGAAACCTCACCGACGTGGTACACGGTCCGCTACCCACAAGCACCCCGTCAAGGGTGCCGGCACCGCGCCCTGACTAGAATTACCCGGTGACCGTACGCCTCTATGATTCCCGCGCCCAGGCCGTGGTGGACTTCGTTCCCCTCGAGCCCGGAAAGGCGAGCCTCTACGTGTGCGGTCCCACCGTGCAGTCCTCGCCGCACATCGGCCACCTGCGCTCGGCCCTCGTCTACGACCTCTGGCGCCGCTGGCTGAACTACCGCTCGTACGACGTCACGCTCGTGCGCAACGTCACCGACATCGACGACAAGGTGCTCGTCAACGCGACAGAGTCCGAACCGTGGTGGGCCCTGGCCTACCGGATCGAGCTCGAGTTCTCCGCGGGCTATGCGGCACTCGGCATCCTTCCCCCCACCTACGAACCGCGGGCGACGGCGAGTGTTCCGCAGATGGTGGCCATGATTGAGTGCCTCATCGAGCGCGGTCACGCCTACCCCGCCCCGGATGCCTCGGGCGACGTGTACTTCGACACTGCATCCTGGCCGTCCTACGGTGAGCTCACGCGACAGAAGCCCGACGACATGGTCGCCGCCACCGACGCGGACCCACGTGGCAAGAAGGATCCGCGCGACTTCGCGCTCTGGAAGGGTACGAAGCCGGGCGAACCGTCGACAGCGAGCTGGGCATCCCCCTGGGGCGATGGCCGACCCGGGTGGCACATCGAATGCTCCGCCATGTCGAGACGCTACCTCGGCCCGGCATTCGACATCCACGGCGGCGGCCTCGACCTGCGGTTCCCGCACCACGAGAACGAGCTGGCCCAGACGACCGCAGCCGGTGACGCCTTCGCGAGCTACTGGGTGCACAACGGTCTCGTGAATGTGAACGGCCAGAAGATGTCGAAGTCGCTCGGCAACTCGCTCTTCGCAGCGGAGTTCCTCGGCATGGCCCGCCCGATCGCGGTGCGCTACTACCTGGGCACCGCACACTACCGCTCGACGATCGACTACCACGACGGCGCACTGCTCGAGGCGGAGGCCGCGGTCGATCGCATCGAGGCGTTCCTGACCCGCGTCGATCGCCGCCTCGAGGGCACGCGCTACTCCGGGTCCGGCGTCGAGCAGGTGCCGGCCGAGTTCGCCGACGCCATGGACGACGACCTCTCCGTGCCGCAGGCGATCGCCGTGCTGCACGACACGATTCGGGCCGGAAACACCGCCCTCGACGGCGAGGACCTCGCGGCCGCGGCATCCGCTCGCGGTGCAGTCCTCGCGATGACCGAGATCCTCGGTATCAACCCCCTGTCTCCGATGTGGCGAGGGGATGCCTCGGCTCCCGCCGAGCGCGCGCTCGCCAGCCTCGTCGACTCCCTCATCGCCGACCGCAACGCAGCGCGGTCGGCCAAGGACTTTGCCACGGCGGATCGCATCCGTGACGAACTCGCCGCGGCCGGCATCTCGGTCGAGGACGGCGCCGGCGCGACCCAATGGAGCCTCACATGAAGAACCCCGGAAACAAGCCGCGTGCCGGCGCAGTCCGCAAGAGCCGAAAGGGACCACAGGTCGGTTCCGGCGGCCAGGGCCGACAAGCACTGGAGGGGCGCAAGCCCACGCCCAAGGCGGAGGATCGGCCGTACCATCCCGCTGGCAAGCGCAAGGCAGCCCAGGAGCGCTACGAGGCAGCAGGCGGAAAGCGCACAGGCAAGGCGCCCCAGCAGGCCAACCGCACGCCCAAGCGGAGCAATACCGACGACTCGGAGCTCGTGACCGGCCGCAACTCGATCCTTGAGGCGCTGCGCGCGCGGATCCCCGCGTCCACCCTCTACATCGCGGCCCGCATCGAGTTCGATGACCGCGTGAAGGAGATCCTGAGCATGGCCACGGGTCGTGGCATCCCCGTGCTCGAGGTCATGCGACCGGAGCTCGACCGCCTCACGGGTGCCGACTCGGTGCACCAGGGCCTCGCGCTCAAGGTGCCCGCGTACGAGTACGCGCACCCCGTCGACCTGCTCGAGAAGACGATCTCGCGCGGCAAGGTGCCGTTGTTTGTCGCGCTGGACGGCATCACCGACCCGCGCAACCTTGGGGCGATCATCCGCTCGACGGCTGCCTTCGGTGGCCAGGGCGTGATCGTGCCGCAGCGCCGCTCGGTGGGTATGACCGCCTCGGCGTGGAAGACCTCCGCGGGTGCAGCAGCGCGTACACCCGTTGCCATGGCCGCGAACCTCAACCAGACCATCAAGGCCTTCAAGGAGCGCGGCGTGTTTGTGCTCGGCCTCGATGGCGGTGGGGATGTCTCGCTGCCGCAGCTGGCCCTCGCGAAGGAGCCCGTGCTCATCGTTGTCGGCAGCGAGGGCAAGGGTCTTTCGCGCCTCGTCACCGAGAACTGCGACGCGGTCGTCTCGATCCCGATCAGCGCGTCCACGGAGTCGCTCAACGCCGGTATCGCGGCGAGCGTGACCCTCTACGAGATCGCGAAGCTCCGCGCCGGCAACTAGGTCGCAGTGCGGCCCCGCATCCGGGTTTCTTCTCGCTTCTCCGGAGCTTTGTGCTCTTCTCCGGAGGTTCGGCGCCCAGCTCCCTGCTTTTGGGTTACCAGTGTGACTGGAGGCCGAAAGCTCCGGAGAAAAGTGCGTGGTCTGCGGGGGTGGGCTAGAGCCCAGTCGTGACTACAGCCCGAGCAGCAGGTCGAGGTTGCGTGGGCTGCGCTCGAGCGTGCCCGCCTCGATCTGCCGGGCGAGGGCGACCGTGTGCGCATTGTGCGGGGCGGTCTCGCCCACCCGCGCAAGCACCTCCACGACGAGGCCGTTGACCTCGTCGACCTCACCGCGACGGCCCTTCATCCAGTCCTGGAGAACTGTCGTCCGAGTGTCGGGCAGCGAGTACTTGTCGAGCACCTCGCCGAGGAGGTCCTGGGCGTACTGCTCCGGGCCGGTCACTTGGGTCTCCGTGAGTCCGAAGATGGGCACGAGCCGGGAGCCGTCGGCAATGGCGGCACGAGCCGCCTCCTTGCCGCACTCGATCATGAACTCGTGGACACCCGGCATCCGCACCGCCTCGGCGAGGGGAACATCGAGGATGGCGGAGGGCACGAGCTCACCGGCGTTGGCGACGAGCTTCATCCACTTGGAGGAGCGGATGTCCGCGGAGATCTCGACGGTTCCCGCGTGTCCCAGTGCCGCCTGCACCTCGAGCTCTCGGCCCCGAGCGGCGTCATCGTAGGCACCCACCGCGAACCACGAGTTGGCCACCTCGGTCTGCCGGTTGACGATGCCGGGCTCGAACATGTTCGAGGCCATCTCGATGACGGCGCCGATGGTGCGCTCAGGCCCCACGATGGAGGCGACGTCGTCGATGGACATGCCGTTCTGCAGTCCGACAACCAGGCCGTCCGGCGCGAGGAGCGGCTTGATGAGTTCGACGGCCCAGCGGGTGTCGTAGGCCTTGACGAGGAGGAACACGAGGTCGAAAGGGTCACGCAGCGTCGCGACCTCGGCCAGGTGGAAGGCCCGCACCGGTGTCACCTCGGTGTGGCTCGGGAACCGCACCTCGATGCCGCGCTCTCGCATGGCCTCGACGTGCGCCGGCCACTGCTCGATGAAGGTCACGTCGAGCCCTGCCCGAGTGAGGTCTGCGCCGATGCCTGCGCCCTGGGCGCCCGTTCCGACGAATGCGATCCTGGTCATGTCTCTCCTGGGGTCAGCCGAGCGCGCGGCGCAGGTCGGCGATGTTCTCGGGCGAGGGGGTGACCTCGCCCTGTTCGATGCGGTGGGCGAGGGCGACGACCGCTGCGTTCATCGGGGTCGGGACGCCGAGTCGAGCGCCCTCCGACACGACGGTGCCGTTGATGTCGTCGACCTCGCTGTGACGCGATTTCGTCCAGTCCTGCAGAACGGTGGTGGTGGCGCCCGGCAGCACGAAGGCGCGATAGAGGGTGTCGAGCAGTGTCTCGACGACCTCATCGGGCCGTGAGACGTCGTCGGCGGTGAGCCCGAAGATGGGGAGCACGGGATGCCCGAGCGCCCGCCCCACGTCGAGTGCTTCCTGCCCGGCCGCGAGCATGATCTCGCGCATGCCGTCCACGCCGATCGCGTCTGCCATGGGAAGGCCGAGACTCGCGGTGGGCACGAGCACGGTCGCGTTGCTCACGAGCTTCATCCACTTGGTCGCCTGGATGTCGTCGACGATGGACACGGTGCCGGAGTGGCGCAGCAGGGTCGCGACATCCTCCTGGCGGTCGACGGGTCCGCCGGGGAGAGCACCCACGGCGAACCAGGAGCGATCGGGGCCGGAGTGCCGGGTCACGCGACCAGGGTCGGTCATCGTGGACGAGATCTCGATGACGGTGCCCATGGTGCGGTCGACACCCACAACATCGGCGATGGCCTGCGTCGACATCCCGTTCTGGACACCGGCCACGATGCCGTCGTCGGCGAGGTAGGGCTCGATGAGCTGGGTGGCCCACCGCGAGTCGTAGGCCTTCATGAGCAGGAGCACGATGTCGAACTTCTGCTTGAGCGTGGCGACCTCACAGAGGTGCATCGTGCGCGGGCGCACGTGCAGCTCGCTGTCGGGCATCCGGATGGTGAGTCCGTCGGTGCGCATCGCCTCGACGTGGGCCGGCCACTGCTCGATGAGAGTCACGTCGGCTCCCGCGTGCGTGAGGTCGGCGCCGATCGAGGCTCCATTGGCCCCGGAACCGAGTACAGCGATTCGCATCCCAACTCCTTCGTTCTGGATGTACGGAACTACAGCCTAGATGAACACTTTGTGCTCTAGGACTTGTCATTCTGCCATTTCAGCGGCAGAGTGTGAATCGTCACTGAACATTCTCAACGAGGAGAACAGATGAGCGCTATCACGCCAACGCCGGAGGACTTCACGCCCGGCAGGCCCGTCGTCTTCCGAAACGGCATCGTCATCACCGTCGACACCCCAGGCGTCCTCCCGAAGGCCGATGTTCTGGTCGTCGGAGACACGATCGAAGCGGTCGGGCCCGATCTCGCCGTGCCAGAGGGCACACTCGAGGTCGATGCATCCGGCGGCATCCTGATGCCCGGCATGATCGACACCCACCGCCACATGTGGCAGACGGCACTGCGCGGCTACGGCGGCGACTGGGCCCTCAGCCAGTACTTCGTCTTCTACTACCTGCAGCACGGCGAGGTCTTCCGTCCGGAGGACATCTACGCCGGCAACCTCCTGAGCGCCCTCGAGTCGGTCGACACGGGCGTCACGACGACCCTCGACTGGTCGCACGCGCTTCGAACGCCGGAGTACGCGGATGCCGCGCTCCAGGCCTTCGACGAGATCCCGGGCCGTTTCGTGCTCGGCTACGGCAACTACCTCGGAGCACCGTGGGAGTGGACCGCGGACCCGGCGTTCCGCGCGTGGATCGAGAAGTTCCCCCGCACCGATCGCGTGGGGCTCCAGATCGCCTTCGACGTGCCCGACTCGGAGGACTTCCCCGAGCTCGCGGCCTTCCAGTACGCACGGGACAACGGCATCCGCGTCACGACCCACGCCGGAGTGTGGGGCGCGACGACCGACGTCGGTCTCGACAACATGTACAGGGCGGGCGTCATGACCGACCAGCTCACGTACGTGCACTCCGCGAGTCTCAGCGCTGACAGTTATCACAAGATCGCGGCGACCGGCGGGACTGTCTCCGTCGCGACCGAGAGCGAGCAGAGCGCTGGCCAGGGCTACCCCTCGACGTGGGAGATCCGCAAGTACGGCATCCCGGCATCCCTCTCGATGGACACGAGCGTGTGGTGGAGTGCCGACTACTTCTCGGCGATGCGCGCGACGCTGAGCTCCGACCGGTCCCGCGACCACCTCGAGGCGCACCGCGTGGGGGAGACGGTCAACGTCAACCGCATGCGTGCGGAGGACGTGATCTGGATGGCGACCATGGGCGGTGCCAAGTCCCTCGGCATGGAGGACAAGATCGGTTCGATCACGCCGGGCAAGAAGGCCGATCTCCTCCTGATCAAGAACGACGAGTCACCAGCCATGACGCCCATCCTGAACCCGACCGCCCACGTGGTGTACCAGGCGGGAACCGCCGACATCCACACCGTCGTGATCGACGGCCGCGTCGTCAAGTACGACGGCAAGCGCATCGGACTCGACCTCGCTCCCGTGCGGGACACGGTCGCGAAGTCCGTCGAGTACGTGCGCAGCCAGCTCGGCGAACAGGCCTGGGAGGAGGGGATGCATCCGCCCCTCAACCCCGACGAGCCCATCGACAACCCCTACCAGTACACCGAGGACGACTGAGCACCGATGATCCTGCACCTCGCGACCTTCCGTTGGAAGGATGACGTGACCGCGGCCGATGTGGCCGATCTGACCGAAGCACTGCGCGACATGGCGGTGGGCATCCCAGAACTGAGTTCCTATGTCTGCGGCGAGAGCCTCGGCCTGCGTCCCGGCGGTGCCGACTTCGGTGTCGCCGCGATCGTCGCGGACGAGCCCGCCCTCTCGGCGTACCTCGATTCGCCGGCGCACGCTGCGGTGTACGAGCGGCTGCTCGGCCGGATGATCGCCGAGCGCGCGGCGGTGCAGCTCCCGGTCGAGTCGAGCGCGTGGCTGTGATGCGCGCGGGTGTCCTCCACGCGGCGGGTGACCTCCGCGTGGAGGAGCGCCCCGTTCCCCAGCCAGGGCCCGGCGAGGTGCTCGTGCGCGTCGCCGTGTGCGGCGTGTGCGGATCGGATGCGACGGAGTTCGACCGCGGCCCTGTGCTGACTGAGCTCCCCGTGACGCTCGGGCACGAGTTCGCGGGAGTGGTCGAGGCGATAGGCGAGGGTGTCACCTCCCTCACGCCCGGTGCCGTCGTCGTCTCTGGCGCAGGCATCTCGTGCGGCGAGTGCAAGCCGTGCCGTCAAGGCCGCACGAACCTCTGCCGCTCCTATCGGACGGCTGGCCTGCAGGTCGACGGCGGACTCGCGGGCTACACGATCGTGCCCGAGGGCATCCTGTTGGATGTCACGGCAACAGGTCTTCCCCTCGACACCCTCGGCCTCACCCAGCCCATGGCCATCGCGGTCCACGCGGTGCGCAGGAGCGGGCTGACTGCCGGACAGGATGCCGTCATCATCGGAGTCGGCGGGATCGGCGCCTTCGTGACCTTCGCGGCCGCGGCTACGGGCGCTCGCGTACTCGTCGTCGACCTGAGCGGCGAACGGCTCGAACTCGCCAGGCGCCTCGGCGCGACGGCGACCTTCCGGTCGGGGGACGGCACGCTCGCCGAACAGCTCGAGTCGGTCGGGATGGACGCCGACGTGCTCTTCGAGGTCAGCGGCTCAGCTCCGGGCCTCGCCTCGGTCCTCGATGCTGCCCGACCAGGAGCGACGATCGTGCCCATCGGCATCCAGAAGGCCGACGTGGCGGTGCCGCTCGGGTCGTGGACGCTCCGCGAGTACACGATCGTCGGCACGGTCGCGCACGTCATGGCCGAGGACATCCCCGAGGCAGTTCGCCTGCTCGGCACAAGAGACGACTGGACCGACATCGCGTCCGAGGTGCTGCCGCTCGACGAGGTCGTCGAACGTGGCCTGCGCCCGCTGCTCGGCGGCGGCGCCACCCAGATCAAGACACTGATAGACCCGTGGATCGCCGAGGCGCGCCCCGCGACCCACGAAAGGTAGAGCATGACCTCCCGCACCCTCATCACCGACGCCGCGGTCGTCACCATGGACCCGGAGCTCGGAGACTTCGAGCGAGCGAACATCCTCATCGAGGACGGCAGGATTGCCGCTGTGCAGCCCGGCCTCGAGGCTGATGCCGAGCGCATCGACGGCTCCACGATGATCGCGATGCCAGGCATGGTCGACACCCACCGCCACACCTGGCAGACCGCGTTGCGGGGGATGCTCGCCGACGGCAACATCCCCGACTACCTGCGTGGGGTCCGCCTGCAGATGGCTCCGCGCTATCGGGCTGCCGACATGTACGCGGGCAACTACGTCGGCGCGCTCGACGCCCTCAACTCGGGCGTGACGACGCTCGTCGATTACTGCCACAACATCCTCGATCCGGATGGTGCGCACGCGGCCGTCTCGGGACTCCGGGATGCCGGCATCCGTGCGCTCTACGGGCATGGACTCACACCCATCACCACGAACACGTGGAGTGAGAGCAAGGGCGGCCAGGAGACGAACGCCGATCCGGCGGACCTCGCGACGCGGGCGCGACTGGCACGGGAGATCCGCGACGAGTACTTCCCCACGGACACGGGTCTGCTGCGCTTCGGCATCGCACCCCAGGAGCTCGCGATCGCACCGGCGGCGACGGTGAACCTCGAGTTCGCACTAGCGCGGGAGCTCGGAGCGCGTATCACCATGCACGCGAACCAGGTGATGGTGCGGCAGCTCTTCAAGGACGTCGAGGTGCTCGCCGAGAACGGCCTCCTCGGCGACGACCTCCTGCTCGTGCATGGCACGTTCAACACCGCGGAGGAGTGGGAGCTGCTTCGCGACACCGGCACCATGATCTCGGTGTGCGCGGAGACCGAGATGCAGATGGGCATGGGGTATCCCGCCATCGCCGAGGTCACCGAGTACACCCGCGGCCCGAGCCTCGGCATCGACTGCGTGAGCGGATGCGGCGGCGACATGATCTCGCACAGCCGATTCGTGCTCCAGGCCACGCGCTACCGCGCCGATGAACCCGGGTACAAGGAGTGGAAGGCCCCGCAGACCATGGCGTGGACCACCCGCGACGCCCTCCGGTGGCTCACCGTCAACGGCGCGGCAGCGGCGGGCATGGGCGACGAGATCGGTTCCCTGACGCCGGGCAAGCGGGCGGACGTCGTGCTGCTCGAGATGGGCGGCGTGAGTCAGGCCGGCTGGAACCGACACGATCCGGCTGGCGCGATCATCGCGCAGGCCCATGCCGGCTGTGTCGACACGGTGCTCGTGGAGGGCCGGGTCGTCAAGCGCGGAGGCGAGCTCGTGCATGTCGACGTGGCATCCGCCCTGCGCACACTGGGGGAGTCCCACGACTACCTGCAGCGCGAGATGGCGGACAACGGGGGCTTCATTCCGCAGCCCCCCATCGACATCCCGCTGTACCGCGAGCGCGCCTGAACGGATGCCTCGGCACCTTGTTCATTCACAGTAAACAATCTGGTAACTGTGACTTGACAGTCGTGCAGTCTCGCTACTAGCTTTGCCTCACACACCCAACGCGACGTGGCGGTCGGTCGACCTACGCGTCGCCCACTTTCTGGAGTCAACGACGACTATGAGCACACGCACTCTGCTCCGTGGCGGAACCGTCATCACCTCGGCCAAGACCGGCGAGGTCCTTCCCGCCACCGACATCCTCATCGGCACCGACGGCACCATCGAAGCCATCGGCCCCGACCTCTCGGCGGCCGACGCCGAGGTCATCGACGTCACCGGCCGCATCGTCCTGCCGGGCTTCGTCGACACCCACCGCCACACGTGGCAGTCGGTCGTGCGCAACGTGGCCTCCGACTGGTCGCTCACCGAGTACCTGGCCGGTCTCCACACGGGTCTGTCGAAGTACTTCCGCCCCGAGGACACCTACACGGGCAACTACCTCGGCGCCCTCGAGGCCCTCGACTCCGGAATCACGACGCTCGTCGACTGGTCGCACAACCTCGCGACCCCCGCCCACGCGGATGCCGCGATCCAGGCCCTCAAGGACACCGGGATGCGCGCCGTCTTCGCCCATGGCGGCGGCTCGAAGCAGTGGGGTGCCCCACTGCCCTCGCCGAACAACCACCCAGAGGATGCACGCCGCATCCGCGACGAGTACTTCAGCGACAACACCGGGCTCGTGACCATGGCGCTCGCCCTCCGCGGTCCGCAGTTCACTCTCCCCGAGGTGAACCGGCACGACTTCGCCCTCGCCAATGACCTCGACCTGCGCGTGACCGTGCACGTCGGCGACGGCTACTGGGGCAAGTCGGGTCCCATTCGCAAGATGAACGACGACGGCCTCCTCTCCGACCGCATCACCTACGTGCACTGCTGCACCCTTGGCGAGGACGAGTTGCAGATGATCGCGGACTCGGGCGGAACGGCATCCGTCGCCCCCGACGTGGAGATGCAGATGGGTCACGGCTACCCGGCGACCGGGCGACTGCTGAAGCACGGCATTCGTCCCACCTTCTCCATCGACGTGTGCAGCTCCAACGGTGGCGACATGTTCGGCACCATGCGCACCGCTATCGGCATGCAGCGGGTGCTCGACAACGCGCCGGCAGTTGAGACCGGTGAGACGATCGAGCGCATCGGGCTGAGCGTCAACGACGTGATCCAGTTCGCGACGATCGACGGAGCGCACGCTGCCGGCCTCGACACCGTGACGGGATCACTCGCGGTGGGCAAGGCGGCGGACATCGTCGTCCTCGACGACCGTTCACTCGCGCTCACGCCGCTCAACAACCCGATCGGTGCCGTCGTCTACAACTCTCACCCGGGCCTCGTCCGCGACGTGTTCGTGCAGGGCAACCGCGTGAAGAAGGACGGCGTTCTCGTGGGAGTCGACTTCGACAAGCTCAGGGCGCAGGCGATCGCCTCTCGCGACTACATCGTGGGCGAGATGCCCGAGGCGCATCTCGACGGCTCGTGGCACCCGGACCTCGCGACCCAGACGGCATGACGACGATGACCGAGCAGACCGCACCCGAGCGGACGGCCCCGACCGACCGCCGGTCGCGCGCCTCCGAGATCCTGTCCTGGCCGGGCACGCGCGCGCTCATCGCCGTGGTCGCGCTGTTCGCCGTGAGCCCGCTCATCGCGATCGGGAGCGTGAGCCCCACCGCGATCGTGTCGATGCTGCCCTTCGCGGCCCTCATCGCGATCGTTGCGGTGGGACAGACACTCGTGATCCAGCAGGGTGGACTCGACCTGTCGATTCCGGGAGCCGTCACGCTCGGTGCACTCATCGCCGCCAAGTTCGGCACGGAGTGGGATCTCGCGACGGCGATCATCGTGGCCATCATCGGCACGTCGCTGTTCGGTCTGCTGAGCGGCATCATCATCGCCTACTTCGGTCTTCCGCCGCTCGTCGTCACGATCGCGAGCAACGCGCTCATGATCGGCGCCGTCCAGGCGATCTCCGGCGGGTTCAGCGAGCAGAGCGCCAAGGCACTCAGTGACTTCGCGCTCAGCAGGTTCTGGGGCATCCCCGTTCTCGCGTTCTTCGCGGTCGGCATCGTGCTCATCGTGCACGTCGTGCTCAAGCTCACGCGCCTCGGGCGCCGGTTCGAGCTCGTCGGTGAGAACCCTCGAAGCGCCGCGAACATCGGCATCAGCACCCGCGGCTACGTCATCTCGTCGTACTGGCTCGCGACCATGCTGGGCGCGACGACGGGTGTGCTCCTCGCGGGGCTCCTTCGTCTGCCCACGCTGACGGCGGGCAACGACTACCTGCTGCCGTCGATCGCAGCGGTCGTGCTCGGTGGCACGGCCCTCACGGGAGGCAAGGGAAGCATCGTGGGCACAGCCCTCGGCGCGCTGTTCCTGGCCCAGCTGAGCCAGCTCGTCCAAACCTTTACACAGGCTTCGGCCGTGCAGAACATCGTCCAGGCGCTCATCATCGGCGTCGGGATCGTCGCCCAGCTTCAGCTGGGCGGCTCCTCCGGGAGGCTCAAGGGCCTCATGCGGAGGAACGCAGTACCCCAACCAAGTGACTCAATGAGGAGTGAGAAGTGATCCGAATCATGCAGCACCGCAGGTTGGCCTTCGTGGCCGCCACGGTCGCCCTGGGCGCGGTCGCGCTCGCAGGCTGTTCGTCCACCAACGCCGGCGGCGGAGAGACGGGCGGCAACAACCTGACAGCCGACATCGCGGCGGGCTCGGTCGGCACCGTCGACCAGTTCGCAGACATGACCGACATCTGTGTCACCGACGCGGAGCCCGGCAGCATCACGCTGGGCGTCGTCGACGGCGGTGGCACCAACAGCTGGTCCAAGACGGTTCTCGCCGAGATCGAGAGCGAGGCGGCCCAGTGCCCCGCGATCTCGAAGGTCGACTACGTCGCGGGCAGCTTCGACCTGGAGACGACGACGTCGGGCATCACAAGCCTCGCGGCCAAGGGCACCGACATCATCCTCGTCATCCCGGACGCAGGCCCCGGTGAGGCGCACCTCCCGGCGATCCGCCAAGCCACCCAGGCCGGCTCGATCGTCATCAACTTCGCCTCCGACCCGCAGGGCAAGGCCGGTACCGACTACCTCGACTACACGGACCAGAGCCCCAAGTTCGTCGGTAAGACGAAGGCCGAGTGGCTCGTGGAGCAGCTCGGCGACGCCGGTGGCAACGTCGTGTTCTTCGGTGGACCGGCTGGCGCGCTCGTGTCGACGCAGGAGTTCGAGGGCGCTCAGGAGGTCTTCGCGGACAACCCGCAGATCAACCTCCTCTCGAGTGAGCCCATCGCCACCAACTGGGACCCCGCACAGGCACAGCAGGCCATGGCCGGACTCCTCTCCCAGGGCGAGAAGATCGACGCGGTCATCGCCGACTACGGCGCATCGGCGTCGGGTGTGATCCGTGCGTACGAGGCGGCGGGCATCCCGCTCCCGCTCATCACGACGACGGATGACAACTCGCTGAGCTGTGGCTTCGCCGACCTCAAGGCAGCCAACCCCGACTACGAGCTGGCGACCGTGTCGTCGCGCACGTGGATCGGTCGCGTAGCCCTGCGCAAGGCCGTCGCCGCCTACCTCGGTGGTTCCGACCAGGAGCCGTCGATCTACAACCTGGCCCTCTTCGAGGACTCGACCGGCGCCACACCCGGCACGGTCACCCCTGAGGAGGCCTGCCTCGCCGACGCGCCGGCTGACGCCACGCCGTCGACGCTGCTCACCCCCGAAGAGATCTCCGCTCTCTTCGGCTGATGAACGGAGACCCGACGATGATGGATGCTGCTCTCACCCTGACCGGGATCACGAAGACCTACCCGGGTGTGCGTGCCCTCGATGACGTGAGCGTCACGGTGGCGCGTGGGAAGGTCCACGCGATCCTCGGCGAGAACGGTGCTGGCAAGTCCACACTCGTCGGGGTTGCCGCTGGGTCGGTCGTGCCGGATTCCGGCACGATCGGCCTCGGCGACGCAGAGTTCGCGCGGATCCAGACCCGCGCGGCACGCGAGCGCGGGCTGGCGATCGTCTACCAGATCCCCGCGCTCGCCCCGTCGCTCTCGGTCCTCGACGCCGTGCTGCTGCTCCTCCCGGAGTCCAAGCGGCCGAAGCGTCGGGGTGCCGGCGAGTGGCTCACCGACCTCTTCGACAGGCTGGGCCTGCGCATCGACCCGTCCGCGACGATCTCGTCGCTGTCACTGCGCGAGGCCCACCTGATCGAGATCGCGGCTGCCCTGGCATCCGACCCCTCGGTTCTGGTGCTCGACGAGCCGACCGAGGCGCTCGGCCCCGAGGAGACCAACTGGCTCTTCGAGAGGATCCAGGAGCTCCTGGCCAAGGATGTCGCGATCGTCTACATCACCCACCGCATCCCCGAGGTCGTGGAGATCGCGACGGACCTGACCGTGCTGCGCGACGGTCGCGTCGTCGGTCGCGGCGTCGTCGCCGACTACACCGAGGACCAGATCGTCGAGCTCATCGTCGGACGGTCGCTCGAGACGACCTTCCCCGACAAGGCCCATGCTGCCGTCGACGACGAGCCCCTCCTCGAGGTGCTCGAACTCAGCGGCCCCGGCTTCTCGGACATCTCGCTCTCGGTGCTCCCCGGCCAGATCATCGGCCTCGCGGGCGTCGAGGGCAACGGGCAGCGGGAGTTCCTGCGTGCACTCGGTGGACACGGTTCGACCTCCGGTCGCATGCTCGTGCGGGGCTCCGAGATCTCGCTGCGCTCACCCCGCAGCACCAACCGAGCAGGCGTCGCCTTCCTGCCCGGCGACCGCATCGGCAAGGCCATGTTCGGCAAGATGTCGGTGCGCGAGAACATCATCGCCCCGTCGATCGACGAGGCCATGCCCACGGGCTTCGCCGACCGCGGTCGCGAGTACCGCCTCACCCGGCAGGCCATCGAGGGCCTCGCCGTGAAGACCCCGACACTCGAGACCCCTGTCATGGCGCTCTCGGGCGGCAGCCAGCAGAAGGTACTTCTCGCCCGCGCCAGGCTCGGCGACCCCAAGGTCCTGCTCGTCGAGGACCCCACTCAGGGAGTGGATGCCGGGGCTCGCGTCGAGATCTATGCATTCCTCCGCGCCCTTGCCGACTCCGGCGTCGCGATCGTTGTGCTCTCGACGGATGCCGTGGAACTCGAGGGCCTCTGCGACCGG
Source organism: Leifsonia sp. AK011 (assembly GCF_013410945.1). Taxonomy (NCBI): domain Bacteria; kingdom Bacillati; phylum Actinomycetota; class Actinomycetes; order Micrococcales; family Microbacteriaceae; genus Leifsonia; species Leifsonia sp. AK011. Next base: position 1,026,320 of record NZ_JACCCH010000001.1, read on the forward strand.
GTCATCGTGTTCTCGCGAGGTCAAGCCCAGGCGACCCTTTCGGGCGACGAGGTGACGGAGCGCGCGATCACGGGTGCTGCCGTCCTCTCCACGACCGGCTCCATCGCGACCGTCGACGCGGTGCCGTCGCGACGGCTGCGCATCCCGGCCTCCCTCCGTGGTGAGGTGCAGGCTGCGGTCCTCGTGGTTCTCACGATCGGTCTCGGCATCGCCACGACGTTCGTGTCGTCGGCGTTCGTGAGCCCGCTCAACATCAGCCAGCTTCTCGCCGGTGCTGCCGTCATTGTGCTCGTGGGACTCGCACAGCTACTCGTCGTCATGACCGGCGGTATCGACCTGAGCGTCGGCTCGGTCATCGCACTCTCCGCCGTCGTCATCTCGTTCTTCGGTCAGGGCGGTCCGGGATTCTTCGCGCTCGGCGTCGCACTCACGATCGGTATGGGCCTCGTCGTGGGGCTCGTGAACGGCCTGCTCGTGACGAGGTTGTCGCTGCCTCCCGTGATCGCCACGCTCGTGACATCCATCGCCATCGTCGGTGTCGCGCAGGTGCTGCGCCCGAGCCCCGGCGGCTCGGCCACGGGCGACATCATGACCGCCATCGGCACAACCATCGGCGGCATCCCGCTCGTGCTCATCGTCTCGCTCGTCGTCACTGTCGCGATCTGGTACATCATCCAGCGCACGGGACTCGGTCGTGGCTTCCGCGCCGCGGGCTCCGACCCGATCAAGGCCAACCGCATGGGTGTGAGCGTGCCGCGCATGCGCCTCTACGCGGCGCTCGCGGCCGGCGTGCTCGCGGCTCTCGCCGGACTCGTGCTGTACTCGCGCACGGGCATCGGTGACGCCAACACGGGCCAGGCGCTCACGCTCACGTCCGTGACGGCCATCGTCATCGCTGGCGCCAGCATCTTCGGCGGGTCGGGTTCGGCCATCGCCGTCGCAGCAGCCGCGCTCCTGCTGCAGACGATCACCAACTCGCTGTCCTACCTCGGGCTGAGCCTCTCGTGGCAGTACTGGCTGCAGGGCGCGTTCGTGCTCGTGGCCGCCATCATCCCGATGGTCGCGCGCTACCAGCGCCGAGCTGCGGAGGGCTCGTGATGGGCCCGGTCTCAGCCGGTCAGCTCGTCCATGGCACGAAGCACGTCCACCGCAGAGGAGAGCGGGGCACCCTTGGTGGCCTCGCCGCCCGGCGCGGTCGGCATCGCCTGGTTCTGCTGACGGCGACCCACCACGAACCAGATGCCGCGGGCGACCGCCGTGCCGTTGTTGGAATAGAGGTGCGGTCGCACCGAGTCGAACTGCAGCGAGTCGCCCGGGCCCAGCACGTGGGTGTCGAAGTCGAGCTGCAGCGTGAGCTCGCCCTCGAGGATGTACGCGTACTCGATGCCAGAGTGGCGCATGAGCTTGCCCTCGATGGAGCTCGAAGCTCCCGGGTCGTAGCTCACGAGGAGAGCATCCGCGGGGCCGCCCTCGCCGACGGCCAGTCGCTGCCAGTGCACGCCGTTCTCCATCTCGAGGACGGGGTTCTCGGAGGAGCGCTGCACGGCGGGCAGCACCGGTCCGGTGCGGCCGACGACCGGGGTGGGCTGGGTGGACGGCGTGACGCCGAGCAGCTCGTCCATGGAGACACCGAGGTGGTTGACCATCGCGTAGAGCGTGGACACCGAGGGCTGCGTCTTGCCCGTCTCGACCTGCGAGATGAGGCTCGCGGACACGCCCAGGGCCTGGGCCACACTGCGCAGGCTGAGCCCGCGCTGCATCCGCGCATCGCGCAGACGTGCGCCGATGTCTTCCGCCTTCATTGCTTCTCCCACCATCGTGGGGTCTCCCTCGACCCGAACGTTCTTTCAGTATCCAGCACCGGCGTACAGAACCCTCGCATTGGCGGGGCGACTCCGGCACACACGTTTATATCCGCTACACACCATTCTGTATTACTTAACGATGCGCATCGCGGCATCGGAGGAGGTATCTCATGAGGAGCACCGGAACCACAGGCACGAACGGCGTGGACTGGGAGGAGCGGGTCGACTTCGAGCGACTGCGCACCGAGCGCCTCGCGCGTCTCCGCGCAGAACTCGAGATCTCCGAGCTCGGCGCCGTTCTCGCATTCGACTTCTCCAACATCCGCTACATGACGTCCACCCACATCGGTACGTGGGCCATGGACAAGCTCATCCGCTTCAGCCTGCTGACGCGACAGAGCGACCCGATCTCGTGGGACTTCGGCTCTGCCGCAAAGCACCACAAGCTCTACAACCCGTGGCTCGACGTGACGAGCATGGAGATGGATGCCGACCCCAACTCGCCCCACGAGGGTGCGGTGCGCCCCCGCCTCGAGTCCGGTGCACGCGCCGGGATCTCGACGCTGCGTGGAGCATTCTCGCCGGACGCGGAGATCGCCGACGGCGTCGCCCGCAAGATCAAGCGCGAGCTCGAGAAGTTCGGCGTCGCCGACCAGCCGCTCGGTGTCGACGTGATCGAGCTCCCCGTGCTCTTCGCTCTGCAGAAGCTCGGCATCCAGGTGGTCGACGGCCAGCAGCTCTTCATGGAAGCGCGCCGCATCAAGACCTACGACGAGATCCGACTGCTCACGCAAGCCGCATCGATGGTGGATGCCGCGTACGAGGAGCTCTACCGGTTCCTCCGGCCGGGCGTCCGCGAGAACGAGGCGGTCGGCGTCGTCGCGAAGACCCTGTACGACCTCGGATCGGAGTACGTCGAGGGGGTCAACGCGATCTCCGGTGAGCGCTGCTCGCCGCATCCGCACGTCTTCTCGGACCGTCTCATCCGCCCGGGCGACCCGGCCTTCTTCGACATCCTGCACAGCTTCAACGGCTACCGCACGTGCTACTACCGCACGTTCGCGGTGGGCTCGGCGAGCTCGGCACAGCGCGACGCGTACACCCGCGCCCGCGAGTACATGGACCGTGCCATCGCCCTCGTGAAGCCTGGGGCGACCACGGCCGACATCGTGAAGGTGTGGCCCACCGCCCAGGAGTTCGGCTTCGCCGACGAGGAAGCCGCCTTCGCCCTCCAGTACGGTCACGGTGTGGGCCTGTCGATCTGGGAGAAGCCGATCTTCTCGCGGCTCGTCTCGCTCGACCACCCCGAGGAGCTCAAGGAGGGCATGGTGTTCGCACTGGAGACGTATTGGCCGTCGGCCGACGGCTGGGGCGCCGCACGCATCGAGGAGGAGGTCGTCGTGACCGCCGACGGATGCGAGGTCATCACCAAGTTCCCGGCCGAGGATCTCATCGTGGCTGGCAAGCGGTACTACACGATCGACGGGCCGCTCGACCTGAACCGTGATTCCCAGTCCCACCTCAACACGACCTGGGGTCGCGGGGAGGCGTGAGTGTGATCGGCTTCCTCGGACTCGGCTCGATGGGCACGGCGATGGCCGGGCGGCTCATCGAGACCGGTCACGACGTGCTCGCGTGGAACCGCAGCGCAGGGCCCGCGGAGTCGCTCGCGGGCGCCGCCGTGGCATCCTCCGCTGCGGAGGCCCTCGCGCAGCCGGTGTCGTTCTCGATGCTCGCCAACGACGAGGCGGCCGATGCCGTGCTGTCGGTGGAGAACATCGGCGATACGCCGGGGCGCATCCACGTCAACACGGCATCGATCAGCATGAACCTTGCTGGTGTTCTACAGCAGCGGTTCGAGGCGGCCGGCGTGCGCTACGTCGCGGCACCGGTGCTGGGGCGGCCGCCCGTCGCGGCGGCGGGCAAGCTCAACATCCTCGCCGCAGGCGCGCCGGACGACCTGGATGCAGTACTCGAGTACCTCGAGGCGCTCGGCGTTCGCGTCTGGCGCCTGGGCGAGAAGCCGCCCATGGCCAACGCCGTCAAGATCGCGGTGAACTACAACATCATCCACGCGCTCGAGGCGATCGGGGAATCGGTGGCGCTCGTGGAGCGCCAGGGCATCGATCCTGCCGAGTTCACGGAACTACTCTCGAGCACACTCTTCACGGGTGTCGTGTACCAGGGCTACGGCGCCATCATCGCCCAGCAGAATTACGTACCGCCGGGCTTCACGGTGACGCTCGGCCTCAAGGACCTGGCACTCGCGGAGGAGATCGCCGACGACGGTGGTGTCACCCTGCCGACGGCCCCCGCGCTTCGGGCCGTCTTCGAGCGCACGCTCGCCGAACCCGACCTCGCCGAGGCCGACTGGGCCGCGATCGCCGAGGTCGCCAGGCGCGACCTGCACTGAGCTCCCACTTTTTCGCAGACCTGCAAGGAGGCAGACATGACTGACCGCACCATCCTCATCGTCGGCGGCACCTCGGGCATCGGGCTCGAGCTGGCGCGCGACACCATCGCACGCGGCGACCGCGTTGTGCTCACGGGTCGCGACCAGGAGCGTGCCGACGAGGTGGCACGTTCGCTCGGCGATCGCGCGACAGGCGTCGCCCTCGACATCTCCGAGCCCGAGGCCATCGCCGGTCACCTCGCCGGCGTCGGCCAGGTGCACGGCATCGTCCTCGCGGCGATTGAGCGCGACGCCAACAGTGTGCGCGAGTACAGCGTCGAGCGTGCGCGGCGCCTCGTGACGTTGAAGCTCGTCGGGTACACCGAGGTGATCCATACGATGCTCGACAGGCTCGAGGCATCCGGAGATTCCGGCATCGTGCTGTTCGGCGGCCGAGCCAAGGACATGCCGTACCCGGGCTCGACGACGGTCTCCACCATCAACGGCGGTGTCGAGGGTCTCACCATGACGCTCGCGCTCGAGCTCGCGCCCATCCGGGTGAACGCGCTGCACCCCGGCATCATCGGCGACAGCCCGTTCTGGGCAGGCAAGCCCGAGGGAGTGCTCGACGGCTACAAGTCGCGCACGCCGGGGGGCGAACTCGCGACCATGGCGGACGTCGTGGATGCCACCCAGTTCCTGCTGCGCAACCGCGGCGTCTCGGGCACAAGCATCGCGGTGGACCGCGGCTGGCGTATCACCTAGGGCTATGCCTCCCACCGTTGCGGAGGACGACGCGCCGCGCAACTAGCCCAGGCAGGGCTTGCTGCGGCGCGTCATCCTCCGCAACGGTCGGCACCGCGCAGAGCGCGCGAGTGCCCTATGCCTTCCAGACGCTCTTCGCGTTGACGAACTCGCGGATGCCCTCTACCGAGAGCTCGCGGCCGATGCCGGAGTCCTTCGTTCCTCCGAAGGGCACCTGCGGGTACGAGATCGACATGCCGTTGACGAACACGGCACCCACGACGAGTCCCGCGATCGCGCGGCGCTCCTCCTCGGCATCCTCGGTCCACACCGCGGAGCTCAGCCCGAAGGTCGTGTCGTTGGCGATCTCGAGAGCCTCGTCGAGCGATGCCGCACGGAACACCGTGGCGACCGGCCCAAAGGCCTCCTCCGCGTAGAGCCGCATGCTCTTCGTGACGCCCGTGACGACGGTCGGCGGGTAGAACCAGCCGGGGCCGTCCGGAATGGCGCCACCCGTCGTCGCGACAGCACCCTGCGCGAGCGCGTCGGCGACGAGCTCGGCGACCTCGTCGCGACCGGAGCTCGTGGCGAGCGGGCCGATGTCCGTGGCATCCGCCGTCGGGTCGCCCACGACGAGAGTCGCCATCGCCGCCGTGAACTTCTCGACGAACGCGTCGTAGATGTCCTCGTGAACGATGAACCGCTTGGCGTTGATGCACGCCTGGCCGTTGTTTGAGGTGCGTGCGGTGACGGCCGTCGCGACCGCCTTCTCGAGGTCGGCGCTCGGCATCACCAGGAACGGGTCGGAACCGCCCAGCTCGAGCACGACGTGCTTGACCTCGGACCCCGCGATGGATGCCACCGACCGCCCGGCCGGCTCGGATCCCGTGAGTGTCACGGCCACAACTCGGCGATCGCGCAGCACCGGCTCCACCTCGCGTGCACCGATCAGGAGGGTGTTGAACGAGCCGGCGGGGAACCCACCCCGCTCGAAGATCGTGTCGAGGTAGAGCGCGGCCTGCGGCACGTTCGAGGCGTGCTTGAGCACCACCGTGTTGCCGGCCATGAGAGCGGGTGCGGCGAAACGGATGACCTGCCATAGCGGGTAGTTCCACGGCATGACCGCGAGTACGACGCCGATCGGTTCGTAGACCGTGTACGCGCGCGTGGCACCGACGGCCGGGGCATCCAGCTCGCGCCCGGTGAGGTACTCCTCGGCGTGGTCTGCGTAGAACCGCAGGTTTGTGGCCGACTTGCGCACCTCGGCGCGGGCCTGGGCGAGCGTCTTGCCCATCTCGAGCGTGAGGAGGGCTGCGGTCTCCTCGACCTCCGCGTCCATGAGGTCGGCGGCAGCGCGCATCCACTCGGCGCGCTGGGCGAATGTCGTGCCGCGCAGCCCGAGGAACGCCTCGTGCGACTGGGTGATGCGACGGTCGACCTCGGCGGAGTCGTGTGGTTCGAAGGTCGCAACGGTCTCGCCGGTGGCTGGGTTGATGGTGGCGATGGCCATGGTGCTCCTCGGTGCGGCTAGTCGGTCGGGGGTGTCGAGTCAGGGGGATGTCGGTTCAGGCGAAGACTTCGGGATGCCGCGCAAGCTCCAGTCGCGTGCGGCGGATGTGACCCGCGAGAATGCGCTCGGCATCCTCCAGGTCGTGGCGGCGCAGCGCGGACACGAGCAGATGGTGTTCGTGGTGCACGCTGCGATCGTCGGCACCTCGAACACGCATGAACGCGCGACGGTAGTGCTGGGTACGGTTCCACAGCTGGAGCACCGTCTCGCCGAGCACGCTTGTCTGGGCGACCGCATAGCTCGCGAGGTGGAACTCGCGGTCGAGCGCGATGAACTCCTCGAGATCGTCAGTGTGCTCCATGGCGGCGGCGAGCCGATCCAGATCGTCGACCTGCTCGACCGACAGCAGGGGAACGTTGTAGCGCAGCAGCAGCGGCTCGATGCGCTCGCGGATCTGGTACATCTCCTCGCACTCGGCGAGGCTCAGGCTCGATACCCACGCACCCGTGTTGGCGACGAGCGTCACGAGCCCCTCGCCCTCGAGCACACGCAGCGCCTCGCGCACCGGGAGGCGGCTCGCGCCGTGCCGGTCGGCGAGGTCCTCCTGGCGGATGCGCGCACCGGGCTCGTACTCGCCCGCGAGGATCGACTGCCGGAGGTCGTCGGCGATGCGTGTTCCGGCGGCGCCGTGCGGTGCGGGGGAGCCGTGCTGTGCAGGGGTGACGGTCATGCTCACTATTGTGCGGCTCCGCCCGGGTGCCACAGCTTCACGGGAGCCTCGGCCTCATAGGCCTTGCCGCCCGGGTAGCTCACGAGCTCGAACTGCATGCCCCACGGGCTGAGGAAGTACACCCAGCGCTGCCCGAACGCGGGCCCCGCGCTTGCCGTGGGTTCGCCCATGATCTCGACGCCGTGTGCACGCAGGTGCGCGAGCGCGGCATCCATGTCGTCGACGTAGATCGCGAAGTGGTGCCCACCGATATCGCTGTTGCGCGGCTGCGGCGCCTGCCCGTCCGCGGACTCGTACTTGAACGTCTCGATGTTGCTGCCGTTGCCGAGCCGGTAGAAGCGGATCTCGCGGATGACCGTGCGCGGGTGAACGCCGAGGTGGATGCTCATCCACTCGTCATCCGACTGCTTCGCGCCGAGGGTGTACACGTGCACGGCCCCGAGTACATCGACCAGGAAACGCTCTGCCTCATCGAGGTCGGGAACGGTGATGCCGACGTGGTCCATGCCGCGCATACCGGGGATCCCGTTGCTCATGGCGACTCCTTCGTCTTGGCGTTATTGGAAACAGTGTGCCCCATATCTGCAACGAAATCCAGCAAAGTGTGGTCGATGGGGATTGAATTGGAAACAATCTAGGGGTATCGTGCTCGACATGGCACGACAAAGACGTCTCTCCACCGGCGTGGACTGGATCGAACTGACCACCACAGCCTCCGACTGGAAAGCGGCGGACCCCGCTCTCCTCGGCACGATGCTCACCCAGCTGCACCTCATCCGTGCCTTCGAGGAGACCGTGCTCGAACTCGCGGGTGAGGGACTCGTCCACGGGCCGGCACACTCCAGCATCGGCCAGGAGGGCGGCGCGGTGGGCTCGATCGCCGGACTGCGGTCCACGGATGCCGTCAACGGCTCGCACCGCGGACACCACCAGTTCCTCGCCAAAGCCCTCACCCACGTGAGCGGCGGGGTGCTCGACCCGACCGCGCCGGTCGGCGACAAGGTGCAGGAGGTCCTCCAGCGCAGCCTCGCCGAGATCCTCGGTCTCGCGCAGGGCTATTGCCGCGGTCGCGGTGGATCGATGCACCTCCAGTGGTTCGAGGCGGGCGCCCTCGGCACCAACGCCATCGTCGGTGGCGGCGCGCCGGCCGCGACCGGCAACGCCTGGGCGCAGAAGCACGCGGGCACCACAGACCTCACCATCAACTACTTCGGGGATGGTGCGAGCCAGATCGGTTCCGTGCTCGAGTCGATGAACCTCGCGGCCACGTGGAAACTGCCGGTCTGCTTCTTCATCGAGAACAACCTCTACGCGGTCTCCACGAACGCCTCCGAGATCAGCGCCGACGGCCGGTTCTCCGTGCGGGGCCAAGGCTTCAGCATCCCCGCCTGGCGCGTGGACGGCATGAACCCGCTCGCCGTGCACCTCGCGATGGAGGCAGCGGCCGAGCGCATGCGCGCGGGCGAGGGCCCCACCATCATCGAGGCCGAGGTCTACCGCTTCTTCCACCAGAACGGCCCGTACCCGGGCAGCGCGTTCGGCTACCGCACGAAGGAGGAGGAGGCGTCGTGGCGTGCCCGTGACCCCCTCGACCGGCAGGCGCAGGAGATGATCGCCCTCGGCCTCACGACGCCCGAAGCGGTCGCCGAGCTGCGCGCGAATGCCCAGGCGGCGATGACGGCGGCAGCGGCCGAGCTGCTCGAGTCCGACCCCGAGGCCGAGGGGAAGCGTCGCATCCGCCCGACCCTCTGGCCCGACCCTGGCTTCGTCAACGTGGGCGTTCGAGGGGATGCCAGCGAGCTCGCCGGCCTCGGAGCATCCGACCCCCTCGATTACACCGGGGAGTGGCGCGACACCAAGTTCGTCGACGCCGTGGCCGGTGTCATGGATCGGCGGATGGAACGCGACAACCGCATCGTCGTGCTCGGCGAGGACGTGCACCGTCTCGGCGGCGGCACCAACGGCGCAACCAAGGGTCTTGCGAAGAAGTACGGCGACGAGCGTGTGCTCGGCACTCCCATCAGCGAGAACGCCTTCACGGGTCTCGCCGAGGGTCTGGCTCTCGACGGCCGGTTCCGCCCGGTCGTCGAGTTCATGTACCCGGACTTCATGTGGGTCGCCGCCGACCAGGTCTTCAACCAGATCGGCAAGGCGCGCCACATGTTCGGCGGCGACAATCCGGTGCCGCTCGTGCTGCGTACGAAGGTCGCGATGGGTTCTGGCTACGGCTCACAGCACCTCATGGACCCCGCAGGCATCTTCGCGACGAGCCCCGGCTGGCGCATCATCGCCCCGTCTACTGCCGCCGACTACGTGGGCCTCATGAACGCGGCGCTCGCGCTCCAGGATCCGGTGCTCGTCATCGAGCACGTCGACCTCTACGGCACCGCCGACCGCGTGCCCGTCGGTGACCTCGACTACATCCTCCCCCCGGGCCGCGCCGCGGTGCGCCGTCACGGTGAGGATGTCACAGTCATCTCGTACCTCTCGATGGTGCGTCACGCGGCCGAGGCCATCGAACAGACCGGAATCGACGCGGAACTCATCGACCTCCGCTGGCTCGATCGTGCATCCATCGATTGGGAGACCATCGGGGCGAGCATCCGCAAGACCAACGCCGTACTCATCGTCGAACAGGGAGCCCAGGGCACGTCGTACGGTGCGTGGCTCTCCGATGAGATCCAGCGCCGGTTCTTCGACTGGCTCGACCAGCCGATCGAGCGCGTGACGGGCGCGGAGGCGAGCCCGAGCATCTCGAAGGTGCTCGAGCGGGCAGCCATTGCCCGCACCGAGGAGGTCGTCGCCGGCCTCGAGCGCGTCCGTAGCGCGATGGGAGCCCGCTGATGGCCACCGTCATCCGGATGCCGGAGGTGCTCGCCGGGGCAAGCGAGGCTGCGATTCAGTCCTGGCTGGTCTCGCCCGGCCAGAGCCTCGAGGTGGGCCAGCCGCTCGCCGAGATCGAGACCGAGAAGGCGGTCGTCGAGTACGCCGCCGAGACCTCGGGCACGGTTCTCCAGCTGCTCGCGGAGGCGGGGGTCTCGCTCAACGTCGGCGACCCGATCGCCGTTGTCGGTGCCGAGGGGGAGGCGGTGGAGGATGTCGCGCCAGCTGCCCCTGCGGCTGAGCCAACTCCCGAGCCCGCAGTAGTCGAAGCTGCGACCCCGGCACCCGCTGCCGCCGTGGCATCCGCCCCGCCCGCGGCGCCTGCTCCCGCCCCGGCGGCGGCCGTCGCGGACTCGGGCGAGCGCCAGTTCGCCAGCCCGCTGGTCCGGAGGCTCGCGCGCGAGCGCGGCCTCGACCTCAGCGGTGTGCGCGGCTCGGGGCCAGGCGGGCGGATCGTTCGGCGTGATCTCGACGCACTGCCGGCCGCCGTGGCATCCGCCCCGCCCGCGGCTGCTCCCGCTCCTGTCCCGTCGGCCGCCCCCGCTGAGGCCACCGAGGTTCCGCACACGCGCATGCGCAAGGCGATCGCGCGGCGGCTCACCGAGAGCAAGTCCACTGTGCCGCACTTCTACCTCGTGGCCGACTGCCGAGTGGACAAGCTGCTGGCTCTCCGGGCCGAGGCCAATGCGACGTCACCCGTGAAGCTCTCGGTCAACGACTTCGTGCTGAAGGCCGCTGCCGCGGCTTTCGTCGACGTCCCCGAAGCGAACGCGACCTGGGGCGAGGAAGCGGTCACGCGCTACTCGACCGTCGACATGTCCGTCGCGGTCGCGATCGACGGGGGTCTCGTCACTCCCGTACTGCGCTCGGTGGAGAAGGCCACGCTCACCGAGATCGCGCGCAGCGTCGCCGACCTCGCCGAGCGTGCCCGCACCGGCCAGCTGCGACAGCACGAACTGGAGGGCGGCAGCTTCTCTGTCTCCAACCTCGGCATGTACGGGGTCACCGAGTTCTCGGCGATCATCAACCCCCCGCAGTCGGCGATCCTCGCTGTCGGCAGGGCGACCCAGCAGCCCGTCGTCGATGACGGCGCGCTCGCGGTGGGGACGGTCATGACGGTCACGCTGTCGGCCGACCACCGGGTCCTGGACGGAGCGCTCGCGGCACAGTGGCTCGCGGCCTTCGTGAAGCACATCGAGAACCCCCTGGGGATGCTCGTCTGAGACACGGGCCGTTCCGCTGCTGGCAGGTGACGGAACGGCCCGTCACACCTAAACCTTCGAGCGCCAGTCGTCCTCGGCGTCGGACTCGTCGATCACCGAGAGCGGGATCGTGAAAGTGCCCGTCGGCGGGTTGATGATCGTCGCCTCGTCGCGGCGGTGGCGCAGCACCGAGTCGACATAGCTCGAGACCGCCTCGGCGAGGGGCACGTCGCGCGCCTCGTTCTGCGACAGGTACCAGCGGTGGTCGAGCAGCTGGTGGAAGATCTCCGCGGGCTCCAACTTGCCCTTGAGCTCCTTGGGGATGGCACGGATGACGGGCTCGAACACCTTCGCAGTCCACTCGTGCGCGATCACTTCCTCGTCGGCGTCCTGCTTTCCGCGGCGGGCACGGAACGCGTCGAGGTCGTTGAGGAGTCGACGTGCCTGGTTCTCCTGGGCGTCGAGGCCCGTGAGCCGAAGCAGGCGACGGGAGTGGTGCCCGGCATCCACCACCTTGGGCTGGATGCGCACCTGAGTGCCGGTCTCGTCGGTGACGATCGCGAGCTCCTCGATGTCGAAGCCGAGGTCGTTGAGACGCTCGACGCGGGAGTTGATGCGCCAGCGCTCTGACTGGTCGAACTGTTCGGGGCCCGTGAGTTCCTTCCACAGGGTGCGATAGCGACCCACGATCCCGTCGCTGATGGCCACGGGATCGATGTCCTCGTCGAGGCGTCCGCCGGCCTGGAGGTCGAGGAGTTCGCCGGCGATGTTGATGCGGGCGATCTCCAGATCGTTCTCGCGCTGGCCGTTGGAGAGTCCGTCGTAGAGCTGTCCGGTCTCGGCATCGACGAGGTAGGCGGCGAAGGCACCGGCATCCCGGCGGAAGAGGGTGTTGGAGAGCGAGACATCCCCCCAGAAGAAGCCGACGATGTGGAGACGCACGAGGAGGACGGCGAGGGCATCCACGAGGCGCGTTGCCGTCTCGGGTCGCAGGGACTGGGAGTAGACCGCGCGATACGGCAGCGAGAACCGGAGGTGCCGCGTGACGAGCACGGATGCCAGTTCCTCACCGGAATCGGACACGCGGTCGGTGATGACAGCCACCGGCTCCACGCTCGGGATGTCGAGGCGCTGAAGCGTGCGCAGCAGCTCGTACTCGCGCTTGGCCAGCTCGGACGAGGTCTCCTTGATCGCCACCACGTAGTCGCTCAGGGTGACGAAGCGCACGAGGTGTCGGGAGATGCCCTTCGGCAGGGCCGTGATCGTGTCCTCGGGCCAGAGCTCGAGAGGGATGTTCCACGGCAGGTCGAGGAGACCGGGGTCGGCTGTCGCCGACGTGATGTTGAGTGGCACGAGCTACTCCTTAACCCAGCAGAGCGGGACGCTGTGGCGCCCCGCTCTGCTGTAGAGAAAACGGACTAGGCCGCGACCTTGGCGCTCAGGCGCTCGCCGGTCGAGGACTCGAACACGTGGATGTGGTTGGGCTCCGGGGTGATGAAGACCTTCTCGCCAGCGTTCGGGTGGTTGCGGCCGTCGACGCGCGCGACGATGTCGACACGGTTGCCATCGACCTCGGTGTGGCCGTAGAGGTAGCCGTCGGCTCCGAGCTCCTCGACAAGGTCAACATCGACGGGCAGGCCTTCGCCGGTCGTCGATACCTTGACGTCCTCGGGACGGATGCCGATCGTGACGCGGTTGGATGTCGCGCCACTGAGCGTGTCACGGTCGACCTTGGCCACCGCGGTGCCGAACTTGAGGCCACCGTCGACGACCTCAGCGTCGAACAGGTTCATCGCGGGGCTTCCGATGAAGCCTGCGACGAAGACGTTCTGCGGAGCCTCGTACAGGTCGCGCGGGGTTCCGACCTGCTGGAGCACGCCGTCCTTGAGCACCGCGATGCGGTCACCCATGGTCAGTGCCTCGGTCTGGTCGTGGGTGACGTACACCGTGGTGACGCCCAGGCGGCGCTGCAGGGACGCGATCTGCGTGCGCGTCTGCACACGGAGCTTCGCGTCGAGGTTCGACAGTGGCTCGTCCATGAGGAACACCTGCGGCTGGCGCACGATCGCGCGGCCCATGGCAACGCGCTGACGCTGACCACCGGAGAGGGCCTTGGGCTTGCGGCTGAGGTAGGGCTCGAGGTCGAGCAGCTTGGCGGCCTCGAGAACGCGCGTCGCACGCTCCTCCTTGTTGACGCCGGCGATCTTCAGGGCGAAGCCCATGTTCTCGGCGACCGTCATGTGCGGGTAGAGCGCGTAGTTCTGGAACACCATCGCGATGTCGCGGTCCTTCGGCGGCACGTCGGTGACGTTGCGGTCGCCGATGAGGATGCGACCATCGTTGACCTCTTCGAGGCCGGCGAGCATGCGCAGGGTGGTGGACTTACCGCAACCGGAGGGGCCGACGAGAACCAGGAACTCGCCATCGGCGATCTCGAGGTCGATCTTGTCGACTGCGGGGCGGGTGGATCCCGGGTAGATGCGGGATGCCTTGTCAAAGGTGACAGATGCCATGACTGTATTACTCCTTCACCGGCAGGTACGTGCCGGACGATCCGTAGTGAATGGAAGTGGTGGCCTGAACCACCATCTCCAGTATGGCACTGTCCTGCTCTCAGTCACCGGTTAGCCAACATCCAGCCTTCTCTCCTAGAATTCCGGAGGCGCGTGAAGAGAGTGCTTCGCGGTGCCCAGTCGCGAGACGCGACATATCCCGAATGAATGAGGTCCGAGTGAGTGACTCAGCCGACGACAAGCTCTCCAAGAACGCCAAGCGCGAGGCCGCGCGCGAGAAAGCGCGCCAGATGCGTGAGGACCAGAAGAAGAAGGAGCGACGCAATCGCTTCCTCCTCCAGGGCGGAGTAGTCGTCGGTGCGCTCGCGATCGTCGCGATCGTGGGGCTCGTGATCGTCAACTCGGTCAAGCCGGAGGGCCCCGGCCCCCTCAACATGGCCAGCGATGGCATCCAGATCGGCGAGGGATACGTCGCCACCCAGACCCCGGCGCTCGCGCCGGGCGAGGAGCCCGTGCCGAACGAGCGCGCCGAGGGTGAGCTCAACATCACGATGTACGTCGACTACCTCTGCCCGATCTGCCGCCAGTTCGAGGAGACCAACGCCGACTACATCTCGAGCCTGCTCGAGAACGGTGGAACGACGGTCGACATCCACCCGATCACGATCCTGGATCGACTCTCCCAGGGCACCAAGTACTCGACGCGGGCAGCGAACGCCGCCTCGTGTGTCGCGAACTACCAGCCCAACAGCTTCTACGACTACCACCTGCAGCTCTTCGTGCGACAGCCCGCCGAGAACACCCCGGGGCTGAGCGACGACGAGCTGATCGCGCTGCTCGGGGACGCCGGCGTCGAGGACGATGGCAAGATTGCGAACTGCATCAAGAGCCAGGAGTTCCGGCCCTTCGTCGTGGCATCCACGGATCGCGCGCTCAACGGCCCGATCCCGAACTCGAACGTCGACAAGGTCGAGGGCACGCCCACGGTCATCGTCAACGGACTCAAGTACGAGGGTGCCGTCGATGATCTTGCGTCGTTCCAGGCGTTCGTCGTGAGTGCCGCAGGCGAGACCTTCAACGACGAGTCGAGCACGCCGACCCCCACCCCGACGCCCGCGGGCTGAGACTGAGACTGGCACTGGGACTGGGACTGACACTGGGCCGTGGCCTCGGCCGCGGAACACCACGGGACCTACGGCACTGTGGTGAGGCATCCGATCGTCTTCTGATGGTGGGGTGAACCGCTACCTCGCCGTGCTCTCCGGCCTCCCGCCGGAGCGCTGGGACGCCTACCTGACGGAGAACTCCGGCTTGCCGGGCCCGCGCGCGAACCTTGCACTGGCCGACGCTTTCGCGACGGTCGCGAGCCGCGAGTCGATCGTCGCCCACGCGAACTCGAGCGACGAGTACCTGCGCTTCTGTGGCACTCAGGCACTGGGGATGGCACTGGCCGCTGAGCCGCACGACGCAGAACTCATCGCGATCCTTCGGGAGCGTGCGAGCGACGAGAACTGGCGAGTGCGCGAAGCTTCGGCTCGTGGGCTGCAGTTCGTCGGGGACGCCCGCCCGGAACTCCTGTGCTTCATCGCCGCGCGCTGGATGCGGGACGCTGACCCGTATGTGCGCCGCGCCGCAGTCGCCGCCCTGTGCGAGCCTCGTCTGCTCGTGACTGAGGCGATCTGGCAGTGCGCGATGATGTCGTGCATCGTGGCGACCGCGTCGATCACGAATACTCCGCTGGCCGCGCGAAGGGACGCTGGCCTGCGGAACCTCCGCCAGGCGCTCGGCTACTGCTGGAGCGTCGTGGTAGCCGCTGCGCCGGACCGTGGGATCTCCCAGTTCGAGCGGCTCCGGGCATCCGCTGATCCCGACGTCGAGTGGATCGTTCGGTCGAACCTCAGCAAGGCGCGGTTGCGCCGCCTGATGGTGAACGCCTAGCGACGGCAGGAAGGGAAGAGGGCCCTCGCGTGGGGGAAGCGCAAGGGCCCTCGCGCCACAATCGCCCAAGGCGATGCAGCGACTCGCGCGCTGGGGGGAGCGCGGAGAACTGTGGGCTCGCCCGCGGTGGGGCGGCGTTTCGGTGTGGGTATCACCTTCTCGGGAGGGGCTCGTTGTCGAGCTCACCGGGTCGGGTCCGGCTTCGGGTGGTCGTAACCGTAACATGTCCTCCTTAATGAGGACAAGCGTGCGAGGCCAACTCTCAGGTCGACTCGATCGCCAGCGTGGTCGGGAACGCGGCGCCGAGCGCGGAGAATAGTGCGATGCGTCTTGCACTTCTCGGGGCGGTGCTACTGGTCCTCGGTGGCATTGCGATGGTCACCGGCATCCTTCCCCCGCAGGACGCGCTCGCCGTCGCCGACCGTGTGTGGCCGATCCTGCTCTTCGCTGTGGCCATCACCGTGGTGGCCGAACTCGCGTCGGAGGCGGGCGTTTTCAGCGTCGTGGCCGAACGGACCGCGCGCGCTGCCCGAGGCCGGGCGTGGGTGTTGTGGCTCTTCGTGATCGTGATCGCTGTCGTGAGCACCGCGTTCCTCAGTCTCGACACCACGGCTGTGCTTCTCACGCCCGTGGTCGTGCTGGTTGCCACGGCCCACGGGCTTCCGCCGCTGCCCTTCGCGCTCACGACGGTGTGGCTCGCGAACACGGCATCCCTTGTGCTCCCCGTCTCGAATCTCACCAATCTGCTGTCGCTCGACGTGCTCGGGTTCAGCGACCCGTATCGCTTCTTCGCGCTGCTCCTCGTGCCCGCAGTCGTGGCGATCGTCGTGCCGTGCCTGCTGTTGCTGGTGATCTTCCGTCGCGACCTCGCCACGAAATTCGAGCCGCAGCAGTCCGCCCCGCCCGCCGACCCGGTGCTGTTCTGGCTGAGTGCCGTGGTGCTCGTCGCCCTGCTGCCGCTTCTGGTCACGGGCATCCCCGTATGGATTCCTTCGTCGGTCGCAGCGCTCGTGCTCGTGGTGGCCTTCGCGATCCGGCGCAGCCGCACTGTGAGGTTCTCGCTGATCCCCTGGCAGCTCGTGGTGTTCGCGTCAGGGCTGTTCCTGGTCGTGGAGGCCGGGCACTCGCTCGGGATGACGGCGGCCCTCGCCCAGGTCGCGGGAACTGGCACTGACCTCGGCAGCCTCCTCCGGCTCTCGCTGTCGGGACTCGTCGGCTCCAACATCGTCAACAACCTCCCCGCCTACCTGGCGCTCGAGCCCGTGGCGGGGGAGCCGGTGCGAGTCGCGGCCCTGCTCATCGGCGTCAACGCTGGTGCGCTCATCACGCCATGGGCGTCGCTCGCGACCCTGCTCTGGCATTCGCGGCTCAATTCGCTCGGCGTCGAGATCCGCTGGTCGCGGTACATGCTGCTGGGCCTGCTTGTCGCGCCGCTCACAGTCGTGGCGGCGACGGTCGTGCTCGCCCTCACGTCGTAGCCGTGCGGCCCTGCCCCGGGTACGGTAGGGAGATGAGGGAACGTCGACTCGCTCTGTTGTTCATGATCGGTCTCACGACGATGGTGCTGGCAGGGTGCTCCCTGCCGTCCGCGTATCCGGACCTGGATCGTGAGGCGGGGCCCGACGACGTCTCCGAGGGATTCGCGGAGAGGTACCCGGACGATCTCGAGAACATCGACCTCGACTCGGTCCGCTGGGTGGCGAGCGATGGCGACATCGATTTGTACTTGATGCGGCAGCGCCTCGGCGGCATCTGCCTGGAGGTCAAGGGCAACGAGAGGCAGTACGGATTGTCCTGTTCCGGGGGCGAGGGTGGGCTCACTGTTCAGTCGCGCACAGGCACGTACCAGGTGCGTCCCGCGCCTATGCCCGAGGAGGACGGATGGCTCGTACTCTCCGAGAACGTGCGCGTGAGGGTCACAGCATCCGACGGTGCCGCGCCGGCAGATGCGGGGTTGCCGCCCTGGCAGTCCACCCCTCGCGCAGTGAGCGACTCGGGGGAGCGCGCAGGAGCATCGGGCTCGGTGACGGGGGCAGGAACTGCCGAGATGACCTACGTCGTCGCTGAGGGCGACACCGCGTCCGACATCGCCGCGAGGTTTGCCGTGGGTCTCGAGCAGCTCATCGACGAGCAGGGTGAGCGCCTTGGCGACCACCCGACCCTGAACGTCGGCGACAGCATCCAGTTCGGCGCGCCACTCACCGGCGACGACTACGACTGCTTCTTCGGCCTCGAAGGGCCCACAGCTAAGGGCGAGACCTGCTACGAGTAGGGGCGGCTGAACCTCAGTCGTGCATCCGTGCGCCCTTGACGACGCGGTCGACGGCATTGCGCGGGCCGCGGAGGGCGATGCCCACGAGGTCGAGGTCGTCCGCGCCCACAGCGGCGACGACGGCGCGATTGGCCGCATCGTGCCCTGAGGCGAAGAGCTCGCGGGTGTAGATACTGGGGCGCAGGCCGCGCCCGAGTGCTCTCGTGCGGACCGCCGCGAGCACCTCACCTGGCCCGGTCAGCACCACGATCGGCTGCCTGCTCATGGGGAGATACTCGTTGCCGTCGGCGTCCCTGTAGGGATCGCCGACGATGCCGGGCTCGCTCGTCGCGATGCCACTCGTGAGGAAGGCCGTGACGTTCAGCTCCTGCCACGGCAGAAGCCCCTCGCGAAGCACGACGACGATCTTGGTGTCGAAGCGGACGGGTTCAGTCTCAGGAGTGTCAGTCACCCCTCGAGTTTCCCGGTGGAGTGACGGCGTCGTCTTGTACGTTTCTTGCATGGAGGAGACGGTGCGGGCGTGGCATCCCGGTGTCCCTCTTGTGCGCGAAGTCCTCACGGCGACCTTCGAGCGGCATGCCTACCCGGCCCACACCCATGACGCGTGGACGGTGCTCTTCATCAGCGAGGGAGCGGTCGCGTACACGCTCGACCGAACGTCGCGCCAGGCCGTGCCCGCCACGATCACGCTTCTGCCCCCGCACGTGCCCCACGACGGCCGTACCGCGGTGAGCGGCCGTGCCTTCCGCAAGCGCGTGCTCTACCTCGAGGAGTCCTGGCTCCCTCAGGAGTCGATCGGCGCGGCAGTGGCGCGACCGCTCATGGCCCACCCGCAGGCCACGCGCACGCTGACCCGGATCCACAGGGCGCTGCAATCGCCGGGGGACGAACTGGCGGCGGAAGGTGACATCCTCGCTCTCGGCGCACTCGCACGGGAGTACCTCGGTGGCGGGGTGGAGACCGCTGGGGATGCACCCCTCGCCCGGCGTCTGCGTGCCATGCTCGACGACCACATCGCCGAGACCTTCACGCTCGCGCAGGCGGCACAGCACCTCGGAGTGCACCCGAGTCACCTCGTGCGGGTGTTCTCGGCCGCCTACGGCATATCGCCGCACCGCTACGTCACCGCGCGACGCGTCGACCGCGCTCGCCGACTCCTCGGCCAGGGGCGCCCCGCTGCCGCGGTCGCATCCGAGGTCGGGTTCCACGACCAGGCGCACATGAGCCGCCACTTCCGCAGGTTCCTGGGTGCACCCCCGGGCGCGTTCAGCGCGGCGTAGGTCAGAAGCCGGAGGCCAGGAGCCGGTTCGTCTCCTGGCTGCGAGCTCGCTCGCCCGCCTCGAGCGTCCTCTCGGATGGCTTCCCGATCTTGGGGAGCCACACGATGAGCTTGCGGTGGTGTCCGCTCAGCTCCTGGTACTCGGTCACGAGACTCATACGCGGGAACGTGTTGATGAGCACGGAGTCGGGGACGAGCCGGTCGACGAAGCGCGCCCACGCGGGGTTCGGCAGGGTGGCATCCTTGCCGTCGCGCTTGGCGCGGAGGTAGACGTTCTTCTGCGCTGTGCGGCGGTACGCGAGAAGGGTGAGCACGGTGGAGAAGAGTGTGGCGAGGATGAGCAGGGTCAGAATGGGCAGTCCGATGGCTGGCGGGATCATCAGCAGAAGCTGCACGTTCACCACATCGAGGCCATAGAGGAGCACGAGTGAGAGGCCGCCCCAGATGAGCGCGTACTTGAGACAGACACGGCCCTGGATGTTGAGGAACTCCTTGCTGTAGTCCCAGTACACGGCGTGGAACGCCTTCTCCATGAAGAGGCTCGTGAAGTACTCGAGCACGGTTCCGACCACGAGCCCGAGCCCGAAGACGATGAACGGATCGTCGAAGTAGGGCAGAAGTGCGAGCGTGATGATGAGACCGCCTGCTCCGTAAAGGAGGTTGAACGGAAGGTAGAGGAGCCCCAGGCGCGACTCGATCACGCCGCGGTACTCGATGGTCCAGCAGTAGATCATCTCGGCGATGACGCCGAGGAACGCGTAGATGAAGAACAGCCAGAGAGCGACGTAGATGCCCCCGACGATCAGTTCGATGCTCACGGTGTCTCCTCGATGGGTTGGTGTTCGGTCCGGGTGGCCCCCCGCCGTCCGGTGATGGCGCGCTCCGCGTGGAGCGCCGGGTAGACCCCGAGCAGCACCACCATGGGCGCGAGCAGTCGTGGGTCGTGGATGCCGTGCTTCTCGTAGGTGCGCTTGAAGCGCTCCACGTAGAAGAGGTAGTCCCTGGGGCTCGAATCGAGGCGGCGAGCTGACATTCCCGCCTCCATCGCCGAGACGTAGGCGATGCGCTTGCCCGCCATCGCGAGGTGGATCGCCAGGTCGAGATCCTCGTGCATGAGGTCCTCGCGGTCGTCGTGCACGGTATCGCGCACGGCCTCCCACGCGTCGCGGCGGAGAGCCATGTTGCTGCCGAAGAGGAAGACGTAGTCACCCGCGAGCTTCGCCTGCACCTTGCGGTAGGTGTCATCGGCCCGGTGTCCGAAGGCGCGCATGGGCATGTCGTAGTAGTCGACCGAGCCGCTCGCCGCGTCGATGTCGCCGGGCCCGAAGGCGACCTGCACCTGCTCGACCCAGTCGGGCTTGATCGCCGAGTCAGAGTCGATGCGGCCGATGATGTCGCTCGTTGCCGCGTTGAAGCCGGCGTTGCGTGTGGCCGTGATTCCCTGCACGTCGTTCTGGTGGATGAGACGAATATGCGCCTCGGGGAATGCAACCTGCATCGCCTCGACGGCCCTGACCGTGCCATCCGTCGACTTGTTGTTGACGACGATGATCTCGGCCGCGGGTACGGTCTGGTCGATGCAGGCCATGAGGCAGTGGCGGATGCTCGACTCCTCGTTGTACGCGGGGATGACGATCGACACGGACGGCGCGCTCATGGCATGACCCTATCGGCGGGTGGGCGCCGCGCGCACGGAACTCGCTAGTGGGTCCAGAGGGAACGCACAACGCTGAGCACGTCCTCGAGCGAGTCGCCGTTGCTCTTGGCCGCCTCGACGAGTCCTCGCGCCTGCGTCATCGTGGCACCCGAGGTTCTCGCGGCCCCGGGAGCGACCGTTGTGCCCGCTCCGACCCGTGTCACCACGAGATGGTCTGCTTCGAGCATTTTGAAGGCTCTCGCCGCAGTCCCTGGGGATACCCCGAGGTCGAGCGCCACTTGGCGCACGGTTGGCAGCCTTTCGCCGGCACCCACGAGGCCGGCTGCGACGAGGCCCCTGAACTGGTCGTAGATCTCCGCGGAGGTCGGGGGAACAGCGGATTCGGGAGTCATCGTGTCTCCAGCGCGGGTGCCCGGCCCGGTGCGCGGCTGCCGAACCTCGGCACGCGGCGGCCCCCGAGGAGCGACAGGAGAAGCAGCACGACCCCGAGGATCTGGGCCCAGCGGCCGAGCACGATGAGGAAGTCGCCTACCGAGCCGAATCCGAGGCGGCCCGCAACCTCGATCACGGGGAACACGAACTGACCGTACCCGGTGGCGGCTGCCCCCGCGGACGCAAGGGCAGTCCCGAAGGAGAGGGCGATGGCCGCGATGCTGATCCGGCTCATCGACGTCGCAAGGGCTCGTCGTGCCGCCGACTCCTCGCGCATCGCATCGGGGCGAGAGAAGGCCGGCGCGGCAACAGTGTGCAGGGAGAGGGCCCACAACGCCACCACGAGCAGGGTGCCCACCAGCACGGGGAGGCTGTACCGCCAGCCGAAGAAGTCGACGAGTTTGCCATCGGGGTCGGGGATCGACATCCACCGCTGCAGCGCGAGTGCGCCACCGCAGAGGAGAGCCGTGAGCGTTGCACTAGCCACGACGAGAATGAGGTCTCCTCGTGTGCTGAAGCTTCGCCACGTGCGCCGGTCGGCGGTGAGCGTGGGTGCCTCCGGTGCGCGTCGACGGATTCGGAGCGCGACCGTGACAGCGGCCAGGGCGACGGCCGCGACAAGGAGGGGCAGCGGATGCTGGTACCAGCGATACACGAAGGGCTGCCAGTTTCCCGTAGCCAGCGGAAGGCTCGCGGCCACGAAGGTGACGAGGATCGCGGAGCTCGCCCCAACCCCGAACCATCGGGTGGTCATCCATGTCGCCCTGGCTGTCTCGCTGACTCGCTGCCGTGCGCCGTCGCGGATGGGCGCCGTCAGGAGTACCACGACACCGAACAGGAGCGCGGTGACGATGATCGACACGAGGGGGTCAAGTAGGTACAGATACGACATCAGGCTCCAATTGTGTCCGGCAATGAGTACAATTTGTACTCGCCAGGAGGAACAATGTCAACCTCCCATGACTACGCCCCGTGCACCTTCTCGCCCGCGAGGTAGGTGGCCAGCACCTCGATCGACGGGATATCGGTGGTCTCCACCGCGTACGGGTCTTTCGCGAGCACGACCAGGTCGGCGAACTTGCCGACCTCGATGCTGCCGACCTCGTGGTCGCTGAACAGCTGCCACGCGGCATCCAGCGTCTCGGCTCGGATCGCCTGGTCGAGAGTGAGCCCCTCCGCCCCGGGGAGGTGTCGGCCACTGCGACTCGTGCGGGTCATCGCCACCGCGATGTTGCGGAGCGGTTCTGCTGGCGTCACGGTGCCGTCGTTGTGGAGCGAGATCTTGAGCCCCGCGTCGACCGCGGCCCGCGCGTTCGCCCAGGGACCGCCGTGCTCGGCGCCGAACAGGTCGTCGACGAGCACGTCGCCCCAGTAGTAGACGTGATCGATCAGCATGCTCGCCGTAACGCCAAGCGAATGTGCACGCTCGAACTGGGCCGGGGTCATGGCCCCGACGTGCTCGAGACGCAGCCGGTGGTCGGATCGCGGGTGCCGCTCGAGCAGCGCCTCCCACGTGTCGAGCACCATGTCGACCGCGCGGTCGCCGTGCACGTGGCACGCGAGCTGCCATCCCTGCGGAAAGTACTGTTCCACGATCGTGTCGAGCTGCTGGCGGTCATAGTTGGCCGAGCCATGCGACCCGGGCTCGACCCCGATCGAGCGCGTGCCATCGGTGTCGAGGTAGGGGAACGAGAGAAGGATGTTGCCCACCCACGGCGATCCGTCGGCCCACGTCTTCACGCCCACCTGGCGCACGAGCTCGTCGCCGTTGCCCGGCTCGACCGACGTGGCTTTGGCGGGCGCCGACATCTCATAGAGTCGCAACCGCGCGGTGATTCCGCCCGCCTGACGCGCTGCGTCGAGTGCCGGGCGCTTCTGGTTGTCCCAGCTCATGTCGCTGACGGTCGTGATGCCGACCGCGTTGAGGCCGCCGAGGTAGTCGCGCAGCAGGGCGGGCAACTCCTTGCCTGCGGTCGCGAGCGTGCCGCCGAGGAGGGCGAAGACCGTGCCGACCTCGAAGCCCTTGCCGGTGAGGTGCCCCGCGGCATCCTTCTCCCACTTCGAGCCGACGGGGTCTGGAGTGCTCTCGTCGACGCCCGCACGGTCGGCAGCAGCACGGTTGAAGTAGACCACGTGGCCGGAGTTGTGCAGGATCACGATGGGCGTGCTCCCGCCGATCTCGTCGAGCTCGGCCATGGTCGGGTCGGTGAGGCCCTTCTGCAGCAGGCCGTCCCACCCGCTGAAGGCGACGCCTTCGGGGTGCTCGGCCACTCCGGCGTGAATCGCGGCCATCACCTCGTCTGCCGTCTCGAGCACGACGGGCCGGATGTCCACGACGTAGTGACTGAGCACGATGGCCGAATCGGTTGGATGCCCGTGCGCTTCGACGAAGCCGGGTAGAAGCACCCCGTCCCCGAGCTCGATGACCTCCGCGTTGGCGGATGCCTGCTGCCGAACCTCGTCCGCACTGCCGACGGCCGCGATGCGCCCGTCGCGCACGAGCACAGCCTCCGCGCGGGGGTTGGTGTCATCCACCGTGATGATGCTTCCGACGAAAAGAGTCTCGCTGCCCATGCAGTCACTGTATCGAGGGAGGGTGAGCGGTGGTCAGGACCTAAGCCTGTCGGTGGACCGCCCTAGCGTTGGCGCATGGACGTCATCCTCATTCCTGGTTTCTGGCTCAACGGCGACTCGTGGGGCGTGGTCACGGAGCGCCTGCGTGAGGCGGGGCACACGCCGCATCCCGTGACGCTCCCCGGCATGGAGTCGGTGGATGCCGACCGCTCCGGCATCACGCTGCGCGACAACATCGACGCGGTCATGGCGATCGTCGACTCGCTGCCTTCGGGTGTCGTGCTCGTGGGACACAGCGGTGGGGGCGCGATCGCGTCGGGTGTCGTGGATGCTCGGCCGGATGCGATCTCCCGAGTGATCTACGTCGACTCTGGCCCGCTCGGCGAAGGTGACTCCATCAACGACGAGTTGCCCGTGGTAGACGGGGAGATACCGCTGCCCGACTGGGACGTCTTCGAGGATGCCGATCTCATCGACCTGACCGACGAGCTACGCGCGCACTTCAGGCAGATCGCGATCCCCATCCCGGCGAGGCTTGCGAGTGACATGCAGGTGCTCAGCGATCCGCGGCGCTACGACGTGCCCGTGACGGTGATCTGTTGTGAGTTCCCTGCGGCGCAGCTGCAGCAGTGGCTGAACGGCGGTGTGCCGATCGTCGCCGAGCTCGCGGCCATGAAGCATCGAACGCTCATCGACCTCCCGACCGGCCACTGGCCGCAGCTGACGAAGCCGCACGAACTCGCCGACGTCATCGTGCACGCGCTGTAGGCCGCTCGGAGGAATATTCACCTGAGGTCTGGCGCCGGTTCACGTGCCAGTTCTACAGTGGGCGCAAGCGTCCCGAACCCGACGCACGACGCGAAAGAGCAGCCACCTGCACTCGCGTGGCGTCAGGGAGAGGGAACAGGGATGTCAGAGACAAAACCGACGATCGTGCTCGTCCATGGAGCATGGGCCGACGCCTCCAGTTGGACGGCGGTGAGCGTTCCGCTGCAGGCCGAGGGATACACGGTGTTCGCGCCGCCGAACGAGCTGCGCGGGCTCACGGGGGATGCCGCGTACATCGCCTCCTTCCTCGCGCAGCGCACCACCGGTCCGGTCGTGCTCGTCGGCCACTCCTACGGCGGAGCCGTGATCACCAACGCCGGAGCCCAGGGCGGGGACGTCAGGGCGCTCGTGTATGTCGACGCCTTCATCCCCGACGAGGGGGAGTCGGTGGTCAGCATCCTCGAGGGCTCCGGGTCTGCGCTCGCCGTCGCGGACCCGACCACGGTCCTGGATGTCGCGGGGTACCCCGGCGCACCCGAAGGTGCTGCTGACGCCTTCCTCAAGCCGGACACAGTCCACAACTCCTTCGCCCAGGATCTGCCCGAAGCGGATCGGTGGACCATCGTCGCCCAGCAGCGCCCGATATCGCTCGTCGCCAACGTCACGCCCGCTGGCCCGCCCGCGTGGAAGACGATCCCCAGCTGGGCGGTGCTCGGCACCGAGGATCTCGTGATCCCGATCGGCACGCAACGCAGTATGGCTCAACGCGCGGGCTCGACCGTGACCGAGGTGGCGGGATCGCACGTGTCGATGATCTCGCACCCCGACGTCACGCTGGCGGCGATCCGGGCGGCGGCCGACTCGATCACCTGAGACAGCGCTCGTCTTAATTTCGAACATATGTTCTACTATCGGAATGCGGTGGAGCGGACAATCGGTAACTGCCCCCGGGGGCCTCATTGGGCTCGCGGGCCTGGTGCGAACGGTGCGCACTCCGGAGTTCGCGGGGATGCTCTTCCACGAAGTCATGGCCAAGAGCGCGCTCAATCGCGTTCCCGGCCAGAGTGCGATGCCGTTCGACTGGACGGTCAATCCCTACCGTGGCTGTTCGCACGCCTGCGTCTACTGCTTTGCGCGCAACACCCACCTCTACCTCGACCTTGATGCCGGAATCGACTTCGATACGCAGGTCGTCGTGAAGGTCAACGTTGCCGAGGTGCTTCGCGCGGAGTTGTCGAAGCCGAAGTGGAAGCGCGAGCCGGTGGCGCTCGGCACGAACACCGACCCGTACCAGCGGGCTGAGGGGCGATACGGGCTGATGCCCGGCATCATCGGGGCGCTCGCCGACAGCGGCACCCCCTTCTCGATCCTCACCAAGGGCACGCTCCTCAGGCGCGACCTCGGACTGCTCGTCGACGCGGCGGAGAAGGTGCCGATCCATCTGGCCATGTCGATTGCCGTCTACGACGATGAGTTGCAGCAGCAGCTCGAGCCAGGCACCCCGACCACCACGGCGCGGTTGGCGACAGTTCGGGCGGCGGTGGATGCGGGCTTCGACGTGTCCGTGTTCGTCATGCCCGTGCTGCCCTACCTCACCGACACGAAGCAGCACCTCGAGTCCGCGCTTTCCGCGATCCGGGAAGCGGGGGCGACCCGGCTCACGTACGGGGCGCTGCATCTGAGGCCGGGTGCGCGGGAGTGGTTCCTGCTGTGGCTCGAGCGCGAGCATCCCGAGCTGGTGGCTCGATATCGGGCGATGTACGCGGACTCCTCGTATGCCCCGAAGGCGTACCGCGCATGGCTTGGCGAGAAGATGCGTGCGCTCATGGCCGAGTACGGCTTCGACTCCCGCGCGACATGGGCGCCTCCCGCGAGAAGGCTGCCTGCCTTCGAGCAGGTCGGGCAGCCCACGCTGTTCTGAGGCGAGGATGCCACGGCATGTGTACAACGTGAACATCTCCGCTATCGTCGTGCCATGACGAAACTGCGCGTGCACAATCTGGCCATCTCGCTGGACGGCTTCGCGGCCGGAGAGGATCGGACGTTCGAGGCCCCCTTCGGTCATGCCGGCATGCGACTCACGGAGTGGTTCTTTCCCACGCGGACCTTCGTTGCGATGAGCGGCCACGAGGACGAGGCGATCGGCGCCGGCACGACGGGCGTCGACGACTCCTTCGCCGCCGCCACGGGAGTGGGTATCGGCGCCGAGATCATGGGCCGCGGAAAGTTCGGGCCGCAGGTCGGCCCGTGGGAGGACGAAACCTGGCGAGGATGGTGGGGCGAGGAGCCCCCCTTCCACTCGCCCGTGGTCGTGCTCACGCATCACGAGCGCCCCGATCTCGCGGTGGGGGAGACGACGTTTCTCTTCCGCAACGCCTCCCCGCGCGAGGCGTTGGACCTCGCGACCGAACTGGCGAACGGCCTCGACGTGCGACTCGGGGGAGGTGCGACCGTCGTGAGGGAGTTCCTCGAGGCGGATCTCGTCGACTACCTGCACGTGGTGGTCGTGCCGATCGTGCTCGGGAGGGGCCAGCGCATCTGGGATGGACAGGAGGGCCTCGAGCAGCGCTTCGACGTCGAGGTGACCGCCTCCCCCAGCGGCGTGGTGCACTACGTGTTCACGCGGAAGGCCTGACGCGCGGATCCTCTCGGGAAACTTCCGCCCGTAACATCCGTCGGCGAAGATGAAACGGTGACAGACGAACCGCACATCCTGACGAACACGTTCACCGAGGAGCAGTGGGGCAGGATCCTGCCCTATGCCAAGCCGATCGAGGCAGGTGTCGACGATCTTGTGCTGCGCGTGGGTGAGCAGTGGTACCCGCTCGTGCTCGTCGACGCCGGTGTTGTCGACATCGTGCGCCCGGCGAACGCGTGGTTCCCCGAAATTCTGGTGGCCAGTGTCGGCCAACGGTCGTACACGGGCGAACTGGGGGTCCTGAGTGGACAACGCGCGTTCCTGAGCGGGCGCGTTCGTGAGGCGGGACGGATGTTCGCGCTCGACACCGCGGCGTTCCGTCGAGTCATGGCCGAGCACGACGATCTCGCCGATCTGCTCCTGCGGGATCTCTGGAAGCGCAGGCAGGGACTCCTCAACGGCCCGGCCGCTCTCACGCTGAAGATCGTCGGCCCCGAACGTTCGCGCGAGGTGCTCGCGCTCCGCTCCTACGCGATCCGCCTCGGGCTCGCCCACACGTGGCACGACGGCACAGAACACGAGGACGAGCTCCAGGATCACGGCATCAGCGCCGCCGACATGCCCGTCGTCTGGGTGCAGGGTGAACCGATCCTCAATGCCACCCCCGGCATCGTCGCGGAGAAACTCGGGCTCGCCTACCAGGAGGCCGAGGATGTCGCGGTCGACCTCGCCGTCGTCGGTGCGGGGCCGTCCGGGCTCGCCGCCGCCATCTACGGCGCATCCGAGGGGCTCTCCACCGTGTTGCTCGACCGTGTCGCGCCCGGTGGACAGGCCTCCGCTACCTCGCGCATCGAGAACTACCTCGGATTCCCGTTCGGGGTCAGCGGCGGGGACCTCATCGGTCAGGCGCAACTGCAGGCCCTCAAGTTCGGTGTGAGGGTCTTCGCGCCCTGTGAGGCGACCGGGCTCGAGGCATCCGCCGACGGCATCACGCTGTCGCTGACCGACGGTGCGCAGGTGCACGCGAGGGCCGTGATCGTCTCCACGGGGGCCTCGTACCGTGCGCTGCCGCTCGAACGCTGGGCCGAGCTGGAGGGTGCCGGCATCTACTACTCGGCGACCCCGCTCGAGGCCAAGCAGGTGGCGGGGTCCACCGTGGTCGTCGTCGGTGGTGCGAACTCGGCAGGGCAGGCGGCGCTGTTCCTCGCGTCGAATGCGTGCTCCGTGCACCTCGTCATCCGTGGCGACAAGCTCGACGCGAGCATGTCGGCCTACCTCATCGATCGGCTCACCGATGACCCGCGGGTCACCGTCCACACCCAGACCCAGGTGAGCGCACTCGAGGGCGGGGATGCTCTGGAGCGAGTCACGCTGACGACCGGCGAGGTCATCGACTGCGCCGGGCTGTTCTGCTTCATCGGGGCCGAACCCGCCACGAGCTGGCTCGAGGGAATTGCGACGGATGACCGTGGCTTCCTCGTCACCGGAACGGATGTGCCCCTCGCCGAAGCCGCAGCCTGCCTCGGCATCCACGGACGGGATCCGCTTCCGTTCGAGACCAGCGTGCCGTTTGTGTTCGCGACCGGGGACGTTCGGAAGGGCTCGATGAAGCGCGTGGCCGCAGCGGTCGGGGAGGGGTCGAGTGCCGTGGCATCCGTGCACCGCGCATTCGCGCACGTCGCGCCGGAGCCCAGGGTGGTTGCCGAGCTGTGACGGCCGCAGAGGAGCGCGAGCTCGAGGCCCTGCGGGAGCGCGTGTACGGGCCGAACGGCGGGCTTGCGCCGGATGAGGCCGCGGTACGCCGGCTCCAACAGCTGGAGGAGGCGCGGCGACCGACGGTGCCGCGTCGCGTCGAGGTCGACATGATGGAGCGCCCTCCGGAGGTTCCCGAGGCTTCAGCGCCCGAGGAGATCCCGCGACCTTGGTGGGAGTCGGCGGCCCGCGAGCTCTTGCGCCGGCTCGACACGGTGCCACGCCTGATGATTCCGATCATCCTCGCGGTGGCGGCGCTCGTGACGGTGATCGTTGTGGCGGTGATTCTCGTGCAGAGGCTCCAGACGGAGCCGTTGGTGGGGTCGACGCAGGAGGTGGCGCGACTGGCCCTCGACCCCACCTACGACGCGCCGCTGATGTTCACCGGTGAGGGTGAGGTGCAGGTCTTCGAGTCCTTCCACGGCCTTCGCGCGATCGCTGGGGGTAACGGAGCCGCGTTCGCTAGCGGGACGCAACAGACCTGCCTTCTCGTCTTCAATGACGCGGAAGCGAACAATGCCGACGAGGACTTCTTCAGCGGGTTCGTTCTTAGTGGATGCGGCGCTGGCGGGTTCCCCGCGGTGGCCCAGTTCCCGGCTCAGGTTGACGGCCTTCCCGACGAGCTCAGGGCGGCTTTTCCCGAGTCGGCGCTCCAATTCGTCTATGACAGCTCGACGAGCGAAGTCGTCGTGTTCGAGTCCCCGAGGTGATGCAACGTGGTGACTGACGAAGAGGAACTCAGCGCCCTTCGCGTCCGCGTGTACGGGCCGAACGGCGATAGCCACCCGGACGCTGTTCGGCGTCTCCAGGAGCTCGAAGCGGCTCGGATTCGCCCGGCTCGCCTTGTCGAGCAACCGAGCGAGGCGGATGCACCGCTTCCTCCTGTCGAGCATCCTGATCCGGTCGAACCGCAAGAACCACTCTCCCGCGAGATCCTGCGTCGGCTCAAGACTGCCCGGCGTTCGACCGTGGTCGTTGCAGTCGCGGTCGTCGTATTCACTGCCGGCGTCATGGCAGCGCTCACGATCGTGCAGCGAGTCCAGCCCGATCCGTTGGGCACGGGTGCCACGCAGATTGCGCGACTCGGGGTCGACACATCCTTCCGGGTCCCCGACATGTTTCGCGGTGGGTCCAACGGCGACATTCCTGCCCAGGGATTCCAGCAGTTCAACGGGCTGCGCCCCGTCGTGATGGGCAGCGGGTTCTTCGGTGCCGGGACTGATCTGCCCTGCCTAGGGGTCTACCCGGAAGCGGCGATCACCGTCCCGGATTCGAGCTCGTTCAGCGGGCCTCTCATTGGGGGCTGCCAGGTTGGGGGATTCCCGGCCGTCGCGCAATTCCCGTCGGGCCTCGACGGCTTCCCGGAGGAGCTGGTCGACGCCTACCCGGGCTACGGTCTCCAGTTCGTGTACGACCAGGCGAACAACGAGGTGGTCGTGTTCGCGTTGAAGTGACGACCGCGGATACGCATACACACTGCGGCCCCAGGTCGTAAACCCTTGCCCGATTCCCAGTCGTGCGCTCTACGATCAGGGTGGCCCCTCTTTGGGGTACATCCACGCTCAGGGAGGGTGATGTGACGCACGAGATGACGCAGGGCTCATTCCCGGCGGCGACGGTCGGCGGCAGGTACGACGTCGGCGAGCTCCTGGGTCGGGGTGGCATGTCGAGCGTGTATCGGGCGGATGACACGCTCCTGGGTCGCACCGTCGCCATCAAGTTCTTCGCCGACGGAGCTGACAGCCATGCCGAGGCCGCCCGGAAGCGGTCGGAGGTGCGAGTTCTCGCGTCGCTGAACCATCCCGCGTTGGTGACCGTCTTCGACGCGAATCTCGAGGCCGAGCCATCGGGCTACCTCGTCATGGAGTTCGTCGACGGGTCCACTCTCCACGAGCGCCTCGCGGCTGGCCCGCTGCCCGCGGTCGACGCGATGGGCATGCTCAAGGAATTGAGCGAGGGGCTCGACGTCGTCCACAGCGGGGGAATCGTGCACAGGGACATCAAGCCCTCCAATGTGCTTCTCACGTCTGCCCGAGGCGGTCGCGTACGTGCGAAGCTCGCCGACTTCGGCATCGCGCACCTTGCGGACGCTACCCGCCTGACGATGCCGGGCTCGTTCATGGGCACGGCCGCCTACCTGGCACCCGAGCAGCTCAACGGCGATGATCCGGCTCCGAGCGCGGACGTCTACTCGCTCGGGCTCGTCATCCTTGAGGCTCTGACCGGCAAGCGAGCCTTCCCGGGGACGGCGGCGCAATCGGCGTCCTCACGCATCGTCGGCGATCCGCCCATTCCGGAGTCGATTCCAGTCGCCGTGCGCGAACTCCTCTCGTCCATGACGGCGCGTAGCCCCCAAGCGCGACCCACCGCTGAGCGAATTGCAGAGCTGGCCGCTCGCGCTGAACGCGACGTCGCGCACGAGGCGCCATCGGCCACGTTGGAGACGGCAGCGATGCAACAGGATGAGCCGACTCGTGTTCTCACGGCGCCGGGCAACGACGGCCCCACTCGTGTTCTCACTCCGCCGCCCGGCCAGGATCGCGATGCGCCGACTGAGGCTCGGCGGTCCCCTCGAAAGTGGCTGGCTCTCAGTGCGGCAGCCGTACTGCTCCTTATCGCCGGGGTCGTGATCGCAGTACTGGTATCTGTCCCGGCGCCCGCACCCACGGCGCCGCAGCTTCCCGCCCTCGAAGAGCCTCTGGGCACTCACGTGGAACAGTTGCTCGAGGCGGTGAGCCCGTGATGCGGGTACTTCGCGCGGTTGTCGTTGCCGTGGCATCCGTCAGCCTGTGTGTCGGATGCGCGGCCCAGCCGGCGATCGACAGCGAGATCAGCGCCGAGCTCCAACAGGAGGTCGTCGATCTCGCGAACACGGCTGCCGCCGGAGATGCTGCTGCAGCCCTCGCTCAACTCGACGCCCTGAACCTTCAGCTGCTTGAGGCCACGTCACGGGGTCAGGTGAGTAGCGAACGCAGTACCCAGATCGGTGCGGCTATCGAGCTCGTCCGCCAGGACCTGCAGGCCGTCGTGGATGCCGCGGAACCTGAGCCCGTGCAGCCCGTCGAGCCCGAGGACGACAAGAAGGGCAAGGACGAGAAGGGCAAGGACGAGAAGGGCAAGGGCAACGAGAACGGCAAGGGGCCGAAGGGCGAGGACTAGAGCCCTCCTCCCGCAGTGGGGTGCGGCTACGCGCGTCGCGCCCGGGCGAGCAGTACGACGGATGCCCCGGCGAGAAGCAGCACGAGGGCGCCGAGTGCGGGCATCCCGGAATCCAGTCCCGTGGATGCCAGCGCTGGCCCTGCCGGCGCCGGCGACGGCGGCTCGGTCTCGTAGACGTACATGACGTTGGACGCGTCATCCGTGTCGCCCGAGAAGTAGAGCTTGCCCTGGAACACCGTCATGTTGAACGTGTACTGCGGTGAGCCTTCGAGCACGCTGACCTGGCCCGCCGTGATGAGGTTCATGACGGGCAGGTCGTTCGCGAAGCCGAGGTAGTAGAGGCTGCCGTTGTACTCCGTGTAGCGGCCGGTCTCGGTAACCGCACCCGGCACCTCAGTGACGGTGCCGCCCTTGAAGCTGAACACGTTGCCGAACCCGCTAGTGCCACCGGTGAAGTAGAGCGCTCCGTCGAACACGGTGAGCGCGCTGGCGGACGCCGCGGGCATCAGGTCCACGACGGTGAAGGTCGAAGCCCCGTCGAACGAGTAGAACGACCCATCGGCACCGAAGTAGGCGAGACCGTCGTAGGCGACGAGTTCGCTCGCGCCGACGGGTGCGCCCGCGACCGGTGCGGCGGGGGTGCCGGGCGTCTCCGGGTCGTACGAGAACAACGTGCGAGCTTCGCCCGGCGTCGGGTCGGTGTCGCCCTCGAAGTAGAGCTTGCCGTTGTAGGTGGACAGGTAGCGGGGGCCGACAGTGCCGCCAGCTACGGGGGATGCAGCGGACCCGTCGTACTGCCAGAGCTCCGCGACTCCACCCACGGTCGCCTGGAAGTACGCGACGCCACCGGTGCTCACGAAGTCATTGGGGGACTCGAAGGGTCCGGGCACCTGCGTGATCGTGGTGCCGTCGTAGGTGAAGAGGCCGTAGGCGTAGGGAACTGCAGAGATGTCGACGATCGCCTCGAAGATCAGCTCGTCGCCCAGGGTGTGAAACTGTGTCGGCCCGACAGGCGAGCCGGGCACCTGCGTGAACGTCGTGCCATTGAAGGAGAACAGGCTCGAGTAGATGTCGCCCTCGGCCACACCCGAAAGGAAGAGTTGCCCGTTGTGCACGTAGTAGTCGGACGTGCTGCTCGGAGCGCCGATGACCGGAGTAGGTGGGGCGGATGCGGCGCTCGCAGGTGTAGCGCCGGCGAGGGCAACAGCGGCAACGGCGAGGCCAGCCATCGTGGCGGTGAGGGTGCGGTGCAGAGTCGACACAGGAGTCCTAACGTGAAGTGCTGTCGACGTTAGCAGATTTTGTTCCGGTGGAACATCGCACGGCGCCGACCCCCGAACTTGGGAGCGACAGGTATGTGATGCCCTGTAAGGGTTGGCAGACGATGAGAGTCTTCCGAGCGAGCGCGGTGACAACTGTCGTCGTTGTGCTCTTCACGGGTTGCGTGTGGGTGCGTGGAGGCGGCCCTAGCAAGGCGGATGCAGTCGAATGGGCGCGTGTCACCTCATTGGAGGTGATCGATGCGATCGAGGTTGGTTCTGAGCCGTTGTGGGCGAACGAACGCGAAGGCGTATGCACATCGATCGATCACTCATTCGATAACTGGGCTTCTTGGGTCATTTCGACTGATTACGCGCTTGATCCCTCGGAGCGACTTCCCGTACTCGACCGGGTAACCGAGAGCTTCGTACAGCGTGACGGCTGGATAGTCGCCGGGGACGAAACGGGGGAGATCCTTCCAGCCAGCCAAAGCCAATTCACACGCAGTCTTCACCCTGCGCCCTCGCATGGCGATCAGGGTGCACAGGTCACTGTGACCCCCGAAGGAACGAGGGTCGATGTGACTGTCCGCAGCGCCTGCTACATCGTCCCCTGAGAGCCCGGCGGCAAGTGCCGGTGGCCGCGCACTCGTCGAGCGGGAGGCGCATTGCCAGCCCTACATGGACCAGAGCAGGACTTCTTGTGAAGCAGCTGCGCCCGGTGGGCGCAAGTGAGCATCTGGAGTTTGCCGACCGAACCTGACACCAACGGCGGGACAACTGTTCGGTAAACGGGCTCCGGCGAAAATGCCGCCTAGCGGCATTTTCTGTGGAGCCCCCTGTCGGATTCGAACCGACGACCCCCGCTTTACAAGAGCGGTGCTCTGGCCAACTGAGCTAAGGGGGCGCGAACATCGTCCATAGTAGCTAAGTGAGTTCCACCCCGGCGCCGCAGCCCTCCCGACTGGTCCTGGTCGCGTCGGTGGGTGTCGCCGTGATCAGCGGAGCCCTCACCGCACTGCAGACCCGAGTGAACAGCCAACTTGCGATCGAGCTTGGCGACGGCATCCTCTCGTCCCTCATCTCTTTCGGCAGTGGCCTGCTGATTCTCACGGTCGCCGTGCTGCTCGTGCCGAGCGGACGCCACGGTCTCGCTCGCCTCAACAGATCGGTGCGAGCGAGGCAGACGCCCTGGTGGTACCTGATCGGTGGCGTCTTCGGCGCGTTCTTCGTCGTGAGCCAGGGCCTCACAGCGACGGTTGTCGGGGTCGCGCTCTTCACGATCGCCGTCGTCGCGACACAGACCATCACGGGTGCAGTCATCGACCGCGTGGGGCTCGGCGACCTACCCAAGCGTCCCGTCACTGTGCTCCGCGTCGTCGCGTCTCTGCTGGCGCTCGTCGCGGTCGGCTTCGCGGGTGCCGCCGAGTTGCGGGTGGATGTTCCAATCGCGCTGCTCATCCTTCCGCTCCTTGCGGGGGTTGGCGTGGGCTACCAGCAGGGCATCAACGGGCAGGTGCGCTATGTGTCGGAGTCCGCACTGACAGCGACGTTCCTGAACTTCCTCACGGGCGCGAGCGTGCTCGTCATCGCCGTCATCGTGCACACGCTCATCGTGGGGTGGGTCGCGACCTTCCCGAGCAACCCGCTCCTCTACACGGGTGGTGCCATCGGCGTGCTGTTCATCGGTGGAGCGGCCGCGGTCGTCCGCACGATCGGCGTGTTGCTCCTGGGTCTCGGCACGATCGCGGGCCAGCTTGTCGGCGCGCTACTCCTCGACCTCGCGATCCCGATCGCGGGCCACCACCTCTCGATCACGACGGTGATCGGCACGCTCCTGACCCTCGTCGCCGTCTCGCTCGCGGTCCTCTCAGCCCAGCACGCCGAGCGGATACGCTGAGGTAAGCCGAACGGCCCCTTCCGGGGCTCATGGAAGGGCCGATTCCCTTACCTCAGGAAGAATCTCAGAAGACGGTCGGGGTAGATGAGGGCCAACCTCAGGAGAGCACTGACAGGTAGGGCTCGGGATCGAACGGCTTGCGCGGCTTGTCCTTGCCCGGGATGACACCCCCGACGTACAACCAGCCGAGTAGTTCCTCGTTGTCGGCGAGCTCGTGCATCCGTCGTACCGGCTCCGAACGGGTGTGCCCGCCGGTGCGCCAGAGCACACCCCAGCCGGCCTCGTCGAGCAGGAGGCTCAGCGCGTGGGCGACACCGGCGGCCGTGGCATCCTGCTCCCACGCGGGAACCTTGAAGCTCGGCTGGCGCCTCGCGACGACGGCGATGAGCAGTGACGCCCGCAGAGGCTTCTCGGCCAGCGACCGGGCATCCTTACCTTCCAGCCGACTCGCCTCCACGAAGGCGGCTCCCAGCCGCGACCGGGCATCCCCGCGCAGCTCGATGAGGCGCCACGGATGCAACGACCCATGGTCCGCGACGGTGCCAGCGGCCGCCACCAACGGAAGCAGCTGCTCGTGCGTGGGCGCATCCTCGGTCACTCGTGAGTGCGACCGACGGCGCAGAATCGCCTCGCGGGCGGAGGAAGTCAAACTACTCCGCAGCTTCGAACGTCAGCGAGACCGAGTTCATGCAGAAACGGTCACCGGTCGGGGTGGTGGGGGCGTCATCGAAGACGTGGCCCAGGTGCGAGCCGCAGTTGGCGCAGCGCACCTCGACGCGCTCCATGCCGAGCGACGTGTCCTTGACGAGCTCGACGGCGTCCTGCTCGGAGGGAATGTAGAAGCTCGGCCAGCCGCAGTGCGAGTCGAACTTGGCGTTGCTGCGGAACAGCTCCTGGCCGCAGCCCTTGCAGCGGTACACACCCTCGCGGTTCTCGTCGAGCAGTTCGCCCGTCCACGCGCGCTCCGTCGCGGCCTGGCGAAGGATGGCGTACTCCTCGGGGGAGAGCTGCTCGCGCCACTCTTCGTCGGACTTGTTCACGTTGTAGGTCATTGGTTCTCCAGAACGGGGAAAAGATCGTGCTCCATTAAACTCGCGAGCGTGGCCGAATGTTCCGTGATTGTCAGACGCAGCGACGAAATCTCGACCGCTGAACTCTACGCGGTGCTCAAACTCCGCACTGACGTGTTCTTCCTCGAGCAGCACGTCGACGAGGAGGAGCTTGACTGGCGCGACCTCGAACCGACTACCGTGCACTACTTCAGCCTCGACGGTCGCGATGCCGTCGCGTGCCTGCGGGTGCTCGTCGACGAGGTGCCCGAACATCGGGATGCCCGCCATCTCGTGGGTCGCGTCGTGGTGCGTGCCGACTACCGGGGCAGGGGACTTGCGGGCGCACTGCTGGAGCGGGCGCTCGAGGATTTCGGCGAGCATCCGATGCTCCTTCACGCCCAGGAGTACATCGCACCGCTCTACGCCAAGCACGGGTTCGTCGCGTTCGGCGAGGTGTACGAGGAGGCGGGCATCCAGCACCTCTCGATGTACCGCGAGGGCCAAGTAAGGTAATCCTTACCGAAGCTTTGACAGGGGAGTGTCCCGCGGCCTAGGGTCGAAGTTAGCTTAGCCTTAGCTAAGTGACTGTCGCCCAGTGATGGGCCGCCCACCCCAGGAGATCTACCCTCGTGAGTCACGCCTCCGTCCGCTCCCGGACGCTCGCAGCATCCCTGTCCCTCGCACTCGTTCTCGGCGGCAGCCTTGTCGCGACGCAGGTCCAACCCGCGTTCGCCGACGCCGCGCCCGTCGTCACGGTCACCCCCTCGGCGGACGTCGATCCGGCCATCGAGAACACCTTCACGGTGTCCGGCACCGGATTCACCGGGGATGGCGCGGCCAACGGCGTCTACGTTCTGCTGGGCTCCGCGACCACCTGGACGGCGGGCACCCCGCTCCCCGGAACCGGATGGATCGCCCAGACCTGGGTGCCGTCGATCGTCGACGGTGCATTCACCACCACGATCACCGCCCCGGCGGCGTCGATGGATGCCACGGGCAGCTACGTCATCGCGACCTCCGCGGCCCACGGGCTCTCGCAGACCGACCGCACCCTCGACACCTCGACGGCGATCACTCTCGCTGCCCCGGCCCCCGATCCCGAGCCCCAGCCCGACCCGGACCCCGAGCCGCAGCCGGATCCGGACCCGCAGCCCGATCCGGACCCGCAGCCTGAGCCCGACCCGGACCCCGTACCGTCCGAGCCCACCATCGCCGTCTCCAAGACCGAGGGGCTCTCGCCCGCCGGTGAGACCGTCACGATCACGGGAACGGGTTTCGCCCCGCACGCCCCGGAGACCACGGGCACCCGCCCGCCGCTGGCGGGCCAGTTCGGTGGCGCCTACGTTGTGTTCGGTAAGTTCCCGGACACCTGGAAGCCGAGCGCCGGTGTCTCCTCGAGCCTGCGCAAGGTCGGCGCCCAGAAGTGGGTCGTCGAGCAGTCGAGTCTTGCGTCACTCGGCTCGCAGTCGAGCCTCGGAGTGCCGATCAACGCGGACGGCTCCTTCACGCTGGAGCTCACGGTCGCCCCCGGATACAACGGTGAACCCGCGACGGGCAACTACGGCATCTACACCTACCCGGGCAGTGGTGCGGCCTACGCCCCCTTCGAGACCTACACCCCCGTCTCGTTCGCTGCGCCGACAGCGACCACCACGACCCTCACGTCCGACCCGGCGTCGAGCGTCCCCACCGGGGGCTCGGTCACGCTGACCGCCACGGTCAGCCCCGCAGCGGCTGGTTCGGTGACGTTCGCGGACGGTGAGACCGTGCTCGGCACGAGCCCCGTGGCATCCGGTATCGCCACCGTCGTGGCGGACGGACTCTCGAAGTCGACACACAACTTCAGCGCGGTGTTCACGCCCACCAACCCGCTCGCGTGGGCCACCTCCACGGGAACTCTCGCGTTGCCCGTCGGCGTGCCCGTCCCCACGATCTCGGTCTCGAAGACCACCGGCCTTTCGGCCGGTGAGACCATCACTGTCTCGGGCACGGGCTTCGACCCGCAGCCGCCCGCGACGACGGGCACCCGCCCGCCGCTGGCAAACCAGTTCGGTGGCGCGTACGTGGTCTTCGGTAAGTTCCCCGACAACTGGAAGCCGAGCGCTGGAGTCTCCTCGTCGCAGCGCAAGGTCGGCACGCAGAAGTGGGTCGTGAACCCGGAGAGCCTCGCGTCCCTCGGCTCGCAGTCGAGCCTCGGAGTGCCGATCAACCCGGATGGGTCGTTCACCCTGGAGCTGACGGTCACGCCCGGCTACGCCGGTGAACCCGAGACGGGCAACTACGGCGTCTACACCTACCCGGGTTCCGGGGCCGCGTACGCGCCCTTCGAGACCTACACGCCGATCAGCTTCGCACCGACCCCTCAGGTCACCGTCTCGAAGACCGCGGGTCTGACCAGTGGAGAGACGATCACTGTCTCGGGCACGGGCTTCGACCCGCAGCCCCCCGCGACAACGGGCACCCGCCCGCCGCTGGCGAACCAGTTCGGTGGTGCGTACGTCGTGTTCGGCAAGTTCCCGGACAACTGGAAGCCGAGCGCTGGAGTCTCCTCGTCGCAGCGCAAGGTCGGCACCCAGAAGTGGGTGGTGAACCCCGAGAGCATCGCGTCCCTGGGCTCGCAGTCGAGCCTTGGCGTTCCGATCAACCCGGATGGCACGTTCACGCTCGAGCTCACCGTCTCACAGGGTTTCGCGGGGGAGCCTGAACTCGGCAACTACGGCATCTACACGTACCCGGGCAGCGGCGCGAGTTATGCACCGTTCGAGACGTACACCCCGATCAGCTTCGCGGTGTCCGCCACGACCATCGACCTCACCGCAGAACCCGCCGTCGGACTCGTCGACGGGCAGACGACGACGCTCACCGCCACGGTCAGTCCCGCCTCCGCTGCAGGAAGCGTCACCTTCTCGGACGGCACGACCGAGCTCGGCACCGTCGCGGTGGCGTCGGGTGTTGCATCCCTCGAAACTCCTGGCCTCTCGTCGGGAACGCACCAGTTCGAGGCCGTGTTCACGCCCACCAACCCGCTCGCCTTCACCGGGTCGACCGGTGAACTTGTCGTCGACGTCGCGTCGCCGAACCTCTCGAACCCGCTGACGTGGGGCGTCAAGCAGAGCTTCCGCGAGTACGTCGAGGGGCCCATCGCGCACGGCACCATCACGACGGCGGGCGCGGGTCGCGAGGGCGGACGATTCGTCTTCGGCAGCAGCGCAGGCGGAACCTTCGACGGCGCGACGGGCACGGGCACCGCGAAGTACGCGGGAAGCGTGCGCTTCCAGGGTCACGGCGGCATTCTCGACCTGACCCTCTCCGACCCGATCGTGGATGTCACGTCCGCAAGCTCCGCCGTGCTCCTCGTGAGCATCGACGGTGAACCGCACGTGCCGTTTGCCAACCTCAACCTCGCGGCGGGCACGCGGAGCACCACGAGCAGCACGCTCACGTGGGCCGGGGTTCCGGCATCCCTCACCGAACAGGGGGCGGGCGCGTTCTCTCTCGGCGGCAGCCCGTTCTACGAGGTCGGGAGCGCGCTCGACCCCGTCACGTTCGTGATCTCGGCCGTCGTGCCGGATCCGCCGAAGGCGACGACTCTCTCCCTCGCTGCGTCGCCCTCGACAGCGGTCTCGGGTGCGACCGTCACGCTCACCGCGACCGTGGCGCCCGCGAATTCCGGCACCGTGCGGTTCTACTCCGGCTCGGCCCTGCTCGGGAGCCGTAGCGTCACCTCCTCGGCCACGGCGAGCCTGTCGTTCACGGCGGGAGCCGTTGGTACCACCACGCTGCGCGCGGAGTTCGCTCCCGCGTCGACGGCGTACCTCCCGTCGACGGCCTCGGTCGAGTACACGATCACGGCGCCCCCGCCTCCGACCGTGGCATCCGGTGCCCTGCGCTGGGGTGTGAAGGACTCGTTCCGCAGCTACATCACGGGCGGCATCGCGAAGGGGTCGATCACCACGAGCGGCGCTGGCTTCGAGGGCGGTGAGTTCGTGTTCGGCCAGTCGACCGGCGGCACCTTCAGCGCCGAGACGGGCGTCGGAACCTCGAACTACTCCGGTTCCGTTCGGTTCTCGGGGCATGACGGCCTGCTCGAGCTCGCCCTGTCGAACCCGATCGTGCGGGTGGACTCCGCATCCTCCGGCGTGCTGTTGGTCTCGGTGAACGGCTCCGCTCCGGTGGCCTTCGCAACGCTCGACCTCAGTGCTGGCGTCCGCAGCACTCCGGGCAACGCGGTGGCGTGGTCCGGTGTTCCGGCAACGCTGACTGCAGCCGGGTCGTCCGCCTTCTCGTACCAGGGCTCCACCTTCTACGCTCCCGGCACGCAGCTCGACCCGGTCACCTTCATCGTCGGTGCGCCGAGCAGCGCGGGCACGAGTGGCGGCAGTGGCGCGACGATCGCGGCCTACGCGGGGGAGCGGCAGCCCGCATCCACGCCGCCAGCGACCGACGGTCTCACCGTGCTGAACGCCGAGAAGCTCGTGGCCGGTGGCGAGATCACCGTGAGCGGCAAGGGCTTCGAGTCCAATGAGGAGGAGATTCTTGTGGTGATCTACTCCGAGCCGCTCGTGCTCGCGCGGGATGCCTCGGCCGATGCCAACGGACTCGCGACGTGGACCGGTCGCCTGCCCGGCGACCTGACGGGCAAGCACACGATCACCCTTCAGGGCAGCATCAACCTGGGTGCCGAGATCGAGATCGCTCCGCGCATCACGGCGGCGGCAGCGGGATGCGCCGTGTCCGACGCCCAGCTCTCGTGGGGGTTCAAGGAGTCGTTCCGCAGCTACATCAGCGGATCGATCGCGAACGGCGAATGGACCGTTGCCGGCGGAGCCACGTACGAGACGCCGCTGTTCGGCTGGAGCGACGGTGACGGCTCGTACGATGCCGAGACCGCCGAGGGCACGGTGACGTTCCCGGGTTCCATCACGTTCACCGGCCACGGCGGCATCCTCAACACCACGGTGTCGAACCCGACTCTGCAGTTCGTGGATGCGACCACCGCCATCCTGTTGCTCGACGTGTCGGGAACCACGCAGGAGGGTGAGCCCGTCGACGAACCCGCCGTGGAGTTCGTGGAGCTCGACCTCAGCGGCACCTCGGTGCTCGCCGACGACATCCTCACGATCACCGACGCACCAGCGGTGCTCCTCCCCGCGGGCGCCGCAGCCTTCGGCACCTACGAGACGGGCGAGGAGTTCGACCCCGTGAGCGTGCAGTTCGCGCTCGATCCTGAGTGCGCATCGGCAGCACCGACCCCCGAGGCTGAAGCAACCGCGGGCGGCCAGCCGCCCGTGTCGACGGATGCCACGGCGCCCTGGTGGGTCTGGGTGCTCGGTGCACTCCTCATCCTCGCCATCATCGCCGCGGTGATCGCGATCGTGCTGGGTCGCCGCCGCCGGGCGTAAGCCGCGCGGGCAGCTCTCTCGGAACCCCCGCGAGAAGCCACCTCCGGCACAAAAACCCTCGCGAAAGCCACGACAAGTGGCTTTTCGCGGGGGTTTTTGTGCTTACTGCCCGGGCGCGTAGATGGCGCGGGCGAGGGCGTCGAGCACGGCGGGGGTGCGCGGCCCGAAGCTCAGGATGTCACCGTCCGCCATGTCCACGAAACGCTTGTGCTGCCCGGCGGAGGTGAGCGCGATGGCGGGCTTCGACGCGAGCAGGGAGTCGACCCCGCCGACGCTCGCCAGGCCGTCGGTCATGACGAGGATCAGGTCGGGATTGGCGGACACCATGGCCTCATCGGTCATGGGGCGCTCGCCGACGAGACCGAGCTCGGCCGCGACATCCACCCCGCCCAGCGACTCGATGAGCACGTCGGCACCAGACTCCGGGCCGAAGAGGTAGTAGATGCCGGAGTTGCCGCGCAGGTAGAGGAACAGCATCCGCACGGGCTCGCCATCCGGAAGGACCGCGGCGATCTCGTCGACCTTGGCCTGCACCTCCGCGTCGAGGGATGCCGCGAGTGCCTCGCCCGCGGCGGGCGCACCCACCGCGGCGCCCACCTGACGCGCGAGCTCGCCGATGCCGTCGAGGCTCGGCGTGTTCTGCACGAACACGACGTCCACGCCCGCCTCGCGCAGCTGGAGCACCACGTCGATCGGGCCGACCGTGCCATCCGTGATGAGCACGTCGGGTCGCAGGGCGAGAATCGCCTCATTGTTGACGGTGTGACCGCTCGAGGTGATCACGGGGAGGTCGGCGAGCTCTGGCACGGTCGTCGAGATGTCGCGGCCGACGAGGTTGTCGCCGAGACCGAGCGCGACGAGCGTCGACGCGATCGAGCCCGCGATGTCCATGGCGATGATGCGGTCAGTGGAGTCGACCGTGACATCCGTGTCGCCGCCCAGGTCGTGAGAGACGACGGATGCCGGCAGCTCCTGCTCCGGAGTGGCCCCGGCCACCACGGCCTCCGTCTCGAGCACCGCAGTGGACGGACCCTCGTACGACCTGGGGTCGTCGAGGATGTCGAGCTGCGCGAGCGGCACCGAGGGGTCGCCGGTCACCGTCGGCGTCTGCTGCGGGGTCGGGGCGGACGCCGCGCATCCCGCGAGCGCGACAAGAGCGACTACTCCGAGCGCGAGGGTGGGCACGGTCTTACGCAGCACGGTGGAAGCCAATCGTCGGGAAACGCACTTAGGTAATCCTAACCTGCGCAGGTTCCGGGGATGCTGGGAATGCCGGGCCGCCGCGCGCTGCACCGCCGCCCGCCGCCATCCCGGCTCTAGGATGAGGCGTCTGGAGGTGGGGATATGGTCGCGCAACCGCAGTACTCGAGCTCCCCGGGTGACGATCTCCCGGAGCGCGAGCAGCGAATCCTCGCCTTCGAACGCCAGTGGTGGCGCCACGTGGGCGCCAAGGAGGACGCGATCCGCTCGGAGTTCGGACTCAGCGCAGCCCGCTATTATCAACTGCTGAACGCCGTGATCGACCTGCCCGCTGCCGTGCG
This sequence comes from Leifsonia sp. AK011, assembly GCF_013410945.1. NCBI lineage: Bacteria > Bacillati > Actinomycetota > Actinomycetes > Micrococcales > Microbacteriaceae > Leifsonia > Leifsonia sp. AK011. The sequence goes on from NZ_JACCCH010000001.1 coordinate 1,069,722, forward strand.
CCACGATCCCATGCTGGTCAGGAGACTGCTCAGGGCCCGGGATGCTCGAACGAGTGCCCGCGCCGCCAGAGAGTTCAGGACTCTTCCCCACGACCAGGAATCGAACGACTAGCAATGGCCTCATACCCCAAGGATCGCTTCGACCAGCTTCCCGAAGATCTCGCCCGTGTCGGCGCGCACCGTGCACCGGCTCGTCGGGGTCGCGGCTGGATCATCTTCGCGTGGGCGGCCCTCGCCACGGGCATCCTCGTCTTCGGCGGTCTCTTCGGCATCAGCCGCATCCTTGACATCGACCTCGGGCTTGGCCTCGTCGCCGGTGAGGAATCGACCCCGACGCCCACGCCGACGCCCACCCCGACGATGGATGCCGTGACCGATCCCTCCACGATCGACCCGGCCCGCGCGTTCACCATCACCGTCCTCAACGGCTCACCGATCGTGGGAGCACAGAACACCATCGGCGACCAGCTCGCCGGAGCAGGCTGGCCGGTCGGCACGCGCTCGAACGCGAGCACGAGCGACCTCGAGACAACCCACGTGTACTACAGCAACCCCGAGGACGAGGGCATTGCCCGCGGCCTCGTGGCGGCGCTCGGCTTCGGCGAGATCGAGCTCGTCCCCGCCGAATCGTTCCCCGGTGCGCCCATCACCATCGTCGTCGGCGCCGACTTCCAGCCCGCCTCCACCGAGGGCTGATCCGGCGCGAAATTACACCCCCGGTATCGGGCGTGTTACGCGTGTGTTTAACTTTCGCCCCACGGTCGCTCTAGGCCATATTGGCCCTGATTCTGGCGCGTGTGCTCCGCTACCATCTGGACTCAGTGGCCCCTGTTGGTGGCCGCGGAATCACAGCAGGGAGTAAGACATGGCGAACGGGACCGTCAAGTGGTTCAACGCTGAAAAGGGCTACGGATTCATCACAATGGACGAGGGTGGCCAGGACGTCTTCGTCCACTACTCGGCGATCGACATGGCCGGCTACAAGGTCCTCGAGGAGGGCCAGGCGGTCGTCTTCGAGGTCGGCACCGGCTCGAAGGGCCCGCAGGCCGAATCGGTCAAGCTGGCCTAGGCAATCCGCGGCCTCCCTGAGGCAGCCGGCGCTCGAGCCTCAGCGCAGGATGGCGAGTGCGACGAGCACGACGGCGGACACGAGCAGGACCGCCGCGAACCCCAGGATCAAGCCGACGGCGATCGGATGCGCCTCCCACACGTGCATCCATCGTCGGTCCATCGAGCGCAGCTCCGCGGGGGTCAGCCTCTGGGAATAGCTGAGCAGAGGCACCCCACGATTCGCGAGGTCGAGAGCCAGCGCGCCGAGCTGGTCGGCGTTCCAGACAATGCCGCTCACCACGGCCAGTCGTTTCGTGGCACCCACGATTATCACGAGGGGGGCGGCGGGCGTCAGGCCGAGCGGCACGCTGTCCACTCTGACCACCTGAACGACCTCTGCTGCGGTGAGGCGTTGCACCCCAAGGCCCGAGCGGATCTCGTACGTACCGTCTCCGAACCGGAGCCGTGCCCGTTTGGTGGTGTGCCGCGACAGGAGGGGAGCGCCGAGAACCGCTGCCGCTCCCAAGCCCGCGATGAACCAGCCGACCCAGATGTTCCCCGAGAGGAACTGCAGCGTCGATATGGCGATGTAGAACACGATGGAAACGAGAGTGAACACGAGGTTCATCCGCAGCACGCGCGCTGTGGCGTCGGCGCTCATGGCGAACTCTGTGATGGAGGATCCGGAGGGCTGGGAGTCGCTGTGACTCGGCGTTGACTCGGTCATGGTCTCAGGCTACGGGTGAACATTGAGTATGCCTTAGTTATTTCGGTTTCGCCGCCGTCGTGCTAGCCACGCCTTGCTTGCACTCACCCCTGTCGAGTGCTAGTTTCTCCTTTGGCACTCGCATGTTCCGAGTGCTAGAGAATTCGTTTGTACGACGTCCGGGAGGGACGAGAAACACACATGGCAAAGATCATTGCTTTCGATGAGGAGGCCCGTCGCGGCCTCGAGCGCGGCCTCAACATCCTGGCCGACGCGGTGAAGGTCACGCTCGGCCCGCGCGGACGCAACGTCGTCCTCGAGAAGAAGTGGGGCGCCCCCACGATCACCAACGATGGTGTCTCCATCGCCAAGGAGATCGAGCTGGACGACCCGTACGAGAAGATCGGTGCCGAGCTCGTCAAGGAGGTCGCGAAGAAGACGGATGACGTCGCCGGAGACGGTACGACCACCTCTGTCGTCCTCGCCCAAGCACTCGTCCGCGAGGGACTGCGCAACGTCGCGGCCGGCGCCGACCCCATCAGCCTCAAGAAGGGTATCGAGAAGGCCGTCGCGGCCGTCATCGAGGCCCTCGTCGCTGGTGCGAAGGAGATCGAGACCAAGGAAGAGATCGCGGCAACCGCATCCATCTCCGCTGGTGACCCCGAGATCGGCGCGCTGATCGCCGAGGCGATCGACAAGGTCGGCAAGGAGGGTGTCGTCACCGTCGAGGAGTCGAACACCTTCGGCACCGAGCTCGAGCTGACCGAGGGCATGCGCTTCGACAAGGGTTACCTGTCGGCGTACTTCGTCACCGACCAGGAGCGCCAGGAGGCGGTCTTCGAGGACCCGTACATCCTCATCGCCAACAGCAAGATCTCGAACATCAAGGACCTGCTGCCCATCGTCGACAAGGTGATCCAGAGCGGCAAGCAGCTCCTCATCATCGCCGAGGACGTGGATGGCGAAGCCCTCGCGACCCTCGTCGTCAACAAGATCCGCGGCATCTTCAAGTCGGTTGCCGTCAAGGCTCCCGGCTTCGGTGACCGTCGCAAGGCACAGCTCGCCGACATCGCGATCCTCACGGGCGGACAGGTGATCTCCGAGGAGGTCGGTCTCAAGCTCGAGAACGCGACGCTCGACCTGCTCGGCCGCGCACGCAAGGTCGTCATCACCAAGGACGAGACCACGATCATCGAGGGTGCGGGTGACGAGGAGGCGATCGCCGGTCGCGTCAAGCAGATCCGCGCCGAGATCGAGAACACCGACTCGGACTACGACCGCGAGAAGCTCCAGGAGCGCCTCGCGAAGCTCGCCGGTGGCGTCGCCGTCATCAAGGCGGGTGCCGCGACCGAGGTCGAGCTCAAGGAGCGCAAGCACCGCATCGAGGACGCCGTGCGCAACGCCAAGGCAGCCGTCGAGGAGGGCATCGTCGCCGGTGGTGGCGTCGCGCTCATCCAGGCTGGCAAGGTCGCCTTCGACGGTTCGGCAGTCCAGGGCCTGGTCGGTGACGAGGCAACGGGTGCAAACATCGTGCGCGTCGCGATCGACGCCCCGCTCAAGCAGATCGCCCTCAACGCGGGCCTCGAGCCCGGTGTTGTCGTCGACAAGGTGCGCAACCTTCCTGCTGGCCAGGGCCTCAACGCGGCCACCGGCGAGTACGTCGACATGCTCGCCTCGGGCATCAACGACCCGGTGAAGGTCACGCGCTCCGCGCTGCAGAACGCCGCGTCGATCGCTGGCCTGTTCCTCACGACTGAGGCAGTCGTCGCGGACAAGCCGGAGAAGAACCCGGCTCCGATGGGTGACCCCAGCGGCGGCATGGATTTTTGACCTAAAGGTTGATCCGATGGTTGAGGCTTGACGCAGTCAAGGCTCAACCAAAGGATCAAGGCTGAGGAGCGCCGCCCAGGCGGCGCGTCTCGAAGCCTCTCTCGCCAACGTGTTTCGTTGGTGGAGGTTTCGAGACGCGACCTGCGGACGCTCCTCAACCACCGGTCTACGTAAAACGGCCGGCTCCCTCACGGGGCCGGCCGTTTTCGTGTATCCCGCGCTTCGAGACGCGCCTTCGGCGCTCCTCAGCGACCGTTACCGCACGAACAACCGCGTGTTCGCGCTCTCGATCTCCGCGTACTGCTGGCCTGCGAGGGTCAGCGCCTGGTTGATCGAGGCGAGGTTCTCCTCCACCCGTTGCTGGGTGGCCTTCCAATCGGTCACCACCCCGGCGAACGCGGTCGCGGCCTGACCGCTCCACGAGCCCTGGAGGTTGGTGAGCTGGCCGTGGAGGCCCGCTACTTCCGCCTGGATGCGGCCAATGGTGTTGCGCACGGAGCCCGTGGCACTGAGGACGGCTTCACTGTCTACCTGGTATCGAGTCATGGCACGACGGTAGGGCGGCGAGAGCCGCTGTGGGGGCGGCTCAGGCGGGAGTGGATGCCGCGGCATCCAGAGCCACGCTGGGGAGGAGGGGAAGCAGCACGCGGAACGTCGCTCCGCCTCCGGGCGTCTCGACAACCTCGACCTCGCCCCCGTGCGCATCCACGATGGCTGCCACGATCGCGAGTCCCAGCCCGCTACCGCCGGTCTCGCGGGTGCGGGAGTTGTCCGCGCGCCAGAAGCGTTCGAAGATCCTCTGTCGCACCTGGGGAGGAATGCCCTCGCCGTGGTCGATCACGGCCAGGACGGCGCGGGAGCTCGTGGCATCCACCCCCACACCGATCTCGATCGGGCTGCCGTCTGGCGTGAAGCGCACGGCGTTGCCGATGAGGTTCGTGAGCACCTGCCGGATCTTGTTCTCCTCGGCCATCACGACGGCCCGCAGCTCCGCCGACGGCTTTGGCAGCTCGGGCACCGCGATCTCCTGGGTCGTCGCCTTGGGTGCCGCCGTGCGGCGCGCGATGCGACGGAGCGCGCTCGCGAACGCAATCGGGCCCGTCGCGAGCGCCGTGACGCCGCGCGACGGGGTGGGGGGCACGGGATCGATCAGGGGGAGCGCCTTCGTCGGCGGGTCGGCCTCGTCCACGAACGGCTCCGCGGGTGCCAGATCGAGTCCCACGACGGAGACGACGCGTCCGGGCGAGGACGCCATGGCATCGAGCGCCGCGTCGTTGGCGAGGGGGATGAGGTCCACCTCCGTGAGGGCGAGCGGCTTCGTCTCATCCAGGCGCGCGAGTTCGAGAAGGTCCTCGACGAGTCCGCCCATGCGGATCGCCTCCTTCTCGATGCGCTCCATGGCCTGCGCGACATCCTCCGGGGTCGTCAATGCGCCCATGCGGTACAGCTCCGCGTAGCCGCGCACGGACACGAGGGGAGTGCGCAGCTCGTGGCTGGCGTCGCCGACGAAGCGCCGCATCTGGTCGATGGTGCGTGCGCGATCGGCGAAGGCACGATCGATGCGCGACAGCATGGCGTTGAGCGAGGCGTTGAGGCGTCCGACCTCGGTGTTGGGGATGGCGCCGGAGAGGCGCTGGTTGAAGTCGCCAGCGGCGAACCGTGCCGCCGTGGCCTCGACATCCCGCAGCGGCGCGAAGGTGGATGTCACGAGCAGTCGCGTCAACGCACCGCCGACGATCACCACCGTGAGCCCGAAGAAGAGGAAGATCGCGGCGAGACGGGCCACGATCACCGTGGTGTCCTTGAGGTCGAGCGCGATGGCGACCGTGAAGTAGTCCATGCCGGTGCTGTCGGTGGCGGGATACGCCCCAACACGCCACTCCCCACCGGGCTCCGTACTCGGGAGCGTGATCTCGTCCTCGATCTGGCTGACCGTCTTGAGGTCGAGGCTCTCGACCTCGGGGCGTGCCGATCCCGCGGGGCGGTTGCTGCAGACGATGTGGCCGTTCGCATCCAGAACGGCGAGATAGAGCTCGTTCGGGAGCTGCGAGACGGGACACTGGGGATCGCTCGACGAGCCTGTCGGCTCGATGGCTCCGAGCTGCGACGCGGCCGACACGATCTTCGCGTCAACCTCGTCCTGCAGGAACCCCCTGAGCACAGCCATCGTGCCAACACCGGCCACGATCAGCCCAGCGGTCAGCAGAAGGACCGTGACACCAGTGACCTTGGTGCGCAGCGAGATCCTGTTCCACCAGTCGGCGAGATCGTGCACCCCGACAGACTACTTGCCAGCTTTGAGCATGTACCCGAAACCGCGCTTGGTCTGGATCAGGGGCTCGGGGGTGAGCTGGTCGAGCTTGCGACGCAGGTAGGAGATGTAGCTCTCCACGATTCCCGCGTCACCGTTGAAGTCGTACTCCCACACGTGGTCGAGGATCTGCGCCTTCGACAGCACGCGGTTGGGGTTCAGCATGAGGTAGCGCAGCAGCTTGAACTCGGTGGGGGAGAGCTCGACGGCATCCTCACCCACGGTCACCTCGTGGGTGTCCTGGTCCATGGTGAGCTCGCCGGCACGGATGATGGCCTCCTCGTCGTCCTGCATGGTGCGACGCAGGATCGCCTTGATGCGGGCCACGATCTCGTCGAGCGAGAAGGGCTTGGTGACGTAGTCGTCGCCGCCGACGGTGAGACCGGTGATCTTGTCCTCGGTGTCATCCTTCGCGGTGAGGAAGAGGATGGGGGCGGTGTATCCGGAGGCGCGGAGGCGCTTGGTGACACCGAACCCGTTCATGTCGGGCAGCATGACGTCGAGGATGATGAGGTCCGGCTCCTCCTCGAGTACGGCCGAGATCGCCTGGGCGCCGTTGCCGACGGCACGCACGGCGAATCCGGCGAAACGCAGGCTCGTGGTGAGGAGGTCGCGAATGTTGGGCTCGTCATCAACGATCAGAATCTTCGGTCCATCAGTCATGAATCTATTATCTGCGTGTCGGCTGAACGTTGTCTGGGAGTAATTGGGGTGAAACTTTGGAGCCAGCAGTATGCCTGCTCACTCCCTGATCTGGTTGAAGAACGCCGAGATCTCGCTGGACCAAGCCTCCGGCTCCTCCCACGGACCGAAGTGGCCACCGTGTTCCATGTCCGTCCAGCGCACGATCGAGAACCATCGGGCGGCTGACTCGCGGGGAGTGTGCAGGATCTCCCGCGGGAACTCCGCTACGCCGGTCGGCGTTGCGACGAAACCGTCGGTCAGCGGAGTGCTGCGCGAGTAGAAGTAGTACCGCGCGGCCGAGGCAGCCGTCTGCGTGAACCAGTAGAGGGAGAGGTTGGTCGCGATCTCGTCGAGCGTGTAGACCCCGAACACGTCATCGTCATCGAGGTCGGTCCAGGCGTGGAACTTCTCGAGCATCCACGAGGCGAGACCCGTGGGTGAGTCGTTGAGGGATGCCCCGATCGTCTGCGGTTTCGTGCGCTGCTGGTGACCGTACGCACCCTCGGCGGCCTCCCACTCGGCAGCCGCCACTGCCCAGGCGCGTTCGGCATCGCTCATCTCGGACGGGTCGAGCCCGCGCATCCGACGTAGCGGCACGTTGCCGAGGTGCAGGCCACTCACGTGCTCGGGATGCCGCAGCACAACCTGTTCGGCAACCTGGGCGCCGATATCGGCGCCGTGCACCCCGTACCGCTCATACCCCAACGCCGCCATGAGTCCGGCCATCTGGTCTGCGACCACGGCGGGCCCGGACACCTCCGTGGGCCGCGCGCTGAACCCGTACCCGGGGATGCTCGGGATCACCAGATCGAACCGTTGCGCGAGGAACGGCAGCGCTCGTTCGAAGCGCACGATGCCGTCGGGCCAGCCGTGGAGCAGCAGCAGAGGCGTCGCGCCCCTCGTGCCCGCACGAACCGCGTGCACGCCGTCGACCATCACCTGGTCCCGCTCATTCCAGCGTGCCTCCGCGGCGCGCCAGTCGTAGTCGTTCGCCCAGTAGTCGACGAGGCGGCGCAGGGGAGCCTGCGGGGTGCCCTGACTCCAGTCATCCGTGACCTCGTCGGTCCACCGCGTCGCGCGGAGGCGGGCCCGCAGGTCGTCGATGTCGGCCTGCGGGACGGCGATCGTGAACGGGATGATGTCGGCCATACCGTCAGTATGGACCGCCATACTGACACCGTGACCACTCGCATCCTGCTCATTCGCGCCGTCAATGTCGGCGGTGCGAAGCTTCCGATGGCCGAATTCCGGGCGTTGCTCGAGGAGCTCGGCGCGCGGGATGTGCGCACTTACATCGCGTCAGGCAACGCCGTGCTCGAACTCGATGGCGAGCCCGAGCCGTTCGAGCGCGCCGTGGAGGCCGCAGTGCAGGAACGCTACGGGTACTTCCGCGAGGTGATGACGCGCACCCCGTCCGAGTTGCAGGCTGCCCTCGATGCGCATCCGTTCGACGTGGACGATGAGGCGTACTCGTACGTCTCGGTGTTGTCGGGGGAGCCGAGCGCCGAGGCTGTTGCCGCGGCATCCGCCGTTCGCACGGGCGACGACCAGTGGCAGGTCGTCGGGCGCGAGCTCCACCTGCGGTACGCGAATGGCGCCGGGCAGGCCGTGCTGAGCCAGGAAGCGCTCGCGAAGCGCCTGGGCGTGGCCGCCACGGCCCGCAACCTCCGCACGATCCGCAAGCTCCTCGACCTCGCGGGGTAGCACTTCGAGACTCCACGCGTGGTGACTTTCACCGGGTGGCAAGTCGCCATTTCTGGAGTCTCGATCACCCTGTGAGCGGCGAAGGGCTTGGCCGCGGCGAGCGAGGCATCATGTGCGGATGCCCGAACCCCTGCCCTTCGGAGGTGCGCCGTTTCTCGTCACGGCGAACGGTGCACCTGGCGTCTCCCGATCCAGAACGCGCGCGAAGGATCTTGTCGGCCCGTTTCGCGGCGTGCGGATGTCTGCCGCTTCTCGGGATCTGCGGTCTCTCTGTGAGGCCTACGCAACGACGATGGCACCGGACCAGTACTTCAGCCATCACACCGCTGCCAATCTGCATGAACTGCCGATCGAACCGGCCGCCGAGCTGCACGTCACCTCGATCGCGCCGAGGCGCGAGCCTCGCGCCCGCGGTGTTATCGGACATCGGGTCTCAGCGGGCCGTGATCGCGTAGTTGAGATCGGTGGACTGCTTGTTTCTTCACCGGTTGATACCTGGGTCGCGCTGGCCGAGTACCTGCCGTTGGAAGCGCTGATCGTCCTAGGGGATGGACTCGTGAGGCGGTGGGAGCCGATGGCAACCATGGCCGATCTCGAACAGGCGGTCGCGGCCAGCAGTGGCCGCCGCGGGTGCCGCCTCCTAGCCGAGGCGCTACGGCAGGTGCGGCCACGCACCGACTCCGCGCGCGAGACACAAGTGCGCCGATGGCTCGTGAAGGCGGGACTGCCTGAGCCGGTCGTCAACCTCGCGATCAGGAACGAACGAGGCGCATTCCTTGGCTTTGGCGACCTCAGCTTTCCCGACCACGGGGTTCTCGCGGAGTACGACGGAAACCACCACTTCACCGCAGACCAATCCCAGCGCGACATCGACCGACTCGAGTCGATCATGGCGGCGGGATGGCGAGTCGTGCGCCTCAACAAGACGCACTCGCAGGCAAGGTCGGTAGCGCTGGTTCGCGCAGCACTAGTCCAGCGCGGCTGGCGGCCCTAGCATCCATTCGCCTTCGAGACTCCACTCGTGGCGAGATCCCTAGGTCAGGAAGTCGCCACAGCTGGAGTTTCGACTACGCGGCAGCGGACTCCAGCGCGTCAGCATCGAGGATTGTGTAGCTGTAGCCCTGCTCCGCGAGGAAGCGCTGGCGGTTCTGGGCGAAGTCCTGGTCGACGGTGTCGCGCGCTACGAGCGTGTAGAAGCTCGCCGGGATGCCGCTCTCCTTGGGCCGCAACAGGCGTCCGAGTCTCTGCGCCTCCTCCTGACGTGAGCCGAACGACCCAGACACCTGGATGGCGACGGTGGCCTCAGGCAGGTCGACGGAGAAGTTCGCGACCTTCGAGACGACGAGAACTTTCGTCGTGCCATCCCGGAACTCCTGGTACAGCCGCTCGCGTTCGGCGATCGGTGTCGACCCGGTGAGCGACGGCGCCCCGAGCACTTCGGCGAGCCCCTCGAGCTGGTCGAGGTACTGCCCGATCACGAGGATGCGCTCGCCCTCGTGCCGTGCCACGAGCTGCTGCACGACCTTGATCTTCTCGGGTGCGGATGCCGCGAACCGGTACCTCTCATCGTCTGCAGAGGCCGCGTACTCGAGCCGTTCGCGCTCCGGCAGGTCCACGCGCACCTCGAAGCAGGCCGCGGGCGAGATGAAGCCCTGCGCCTCGATCTCCTTCCACGGCGCGTCGAAACGCTTGGGTCCGATGAGGGAGAACACGTCGCCCTCCCGCCCGTCCTCGCGCACCAGGGTCGCGGTGAGGCCAAGGCGGCGACGTGCCTGCAGTTCGGCGGTGAGCTTGAACACGGGGGCGGGCAGCAGGTGCACCTCGTCGTAGATCACGAGGCCCCAGTCGAGCGCGTCGAGCAGCGCGAGGTGCGCGAACTCGCCCTTCCGCTTGGCCGTGAGGATCTGGTACGTCGCGATCGTGACCGGACGCACCTCCTTGACCTGCCCGGAGTACTCGCCGACCTCGTCGTCGGTGAGGGTCGTGCGCTTGAGGATCTCGGCCTTCCACTGGCGCGCCGAGACCGTGTTGGTCACGAGGATGAGCGTCGTGCGGTTCTCGGCTGCCATCGCGCCCAGGCCCACGAGCGTCTTGCCCGCGCCACACGGCAGAACCACGACGCCGGAGCCGTGGGCGGCGAAGCCCTCGATCGCGGCATTCTGGTACGGGCGGAGATTCCAGGATGACTCGTCGAGATCGATCTCGTGCGGAGACCCGTCGGTGTAGCCGGCGTGGTCCTCCGCGGGCCAGCCGAGCTTGAGGAGTTCCTGCTTGAGCTGCCCCCGCGCCCAGGCCTGCACGATGTAGGAGTGGTCGCCGACCTTGTCGAGCAGCAGTGCCGCGACCTTGCGGGCTCGCGTGATCTCGCTAAGCACCGCGGCATCCACCGCTGTCAGCACGAGGTTGCCGTGCTCGTCGCGCTCGATGATGAGCCGACCGTAGCGACCGACGGTCTCGCTGATGTCCACGGACACCGACTGCGGGATCGGGAACTTGGAGTACCGCTCGAGCGTCGCGAGCATGTCGGCGGCGTCGTGACCGGCGGCCCGGGCGTTCCACAGCCCCAGCCGCGTGATCCGATAGGTGTGGATGTGCTCGGGAGCCCGCTCGAGTTCGGCGAAGACAGCGAGGTCGTGCCTGGCATCCTCAGCCTGCGGGTGGGCCACCTCGAGAAGCACCGTGCGGTCGCTCTGCACGATGAGGGGGCCATCAGTCATCCCTCCAGAGTACTGCCGGTGGCAGCGTTCACTGGAGGATCGGTTACTGTGCGACGGGTGCGACGGCGACGATGCTCGTGAGGGGGAGCGTCCGTTCCAGGTCGGCGCCGCGGTCGCGCGCACGCAACCTGCCTCCGGCGACGCTGGCCGGTTCGAGCAGGTAGTCCGCGACGGTGCCGTTCGGCATCCGAACGCTCACCACGAGCGGGAACTTTCCGCGCGCCGCGATGTCGAGCTGGCGCGCGATCCACGCGTCACCGGAGTCGTCGGGCAGCACTTCGGTGGTGCGTAGGCGCGCGATGAACTCTCCTGTCGTGTCGGCGTGCTCCGGCGGCCTGGACCGCAGGCGCGGTCGCGTCGGCACGACGATCGCCCCGTGCTCGTCCTCCGCGGCCACCGGGTAGCGGGCGTCGGCGAGTGAGAAGAACACGACGTCGCGGTCGAAACGGCTCGTGAGGTCGCCCCCGTCGTAGGCGAGGCCGAGGGATGCCACCGACCGGTCGACCGCGAGAGCGCGCAGTATCGACGCATCCACCGAATGCACTCGAGTCCCGCCGCTGGGGGACGCAGCGACCCGGACGAGCCCGAAGCGCGTCGCCGTCTCGCGGAGGAGGTAGTCGAGCGGCTGCGGGATGCCCGTCAGGGAGATGCCGGTGAGGAAGTCCCTGATCGCGTCCGAGTGCTCGCCCGCGGCCATGGCGCGGTCGAGGCTGGCTGCCGAGATGCGCCAGGTCGTCGCGAGGGCGCGTGCGTCCAGGTCGGCCATGAGCCGCAGCCGTCGCTCGACGGCGGGTTCGAGCGGGCCGGGCGCGACGATCGTGAGGTCACGCTGGAGGTACACCTGGCGCACGATCGGCGGGTAGAGCGACGTCATCGCGGTGGCCGCGGCATCCATCCCGTCCGTGAGAAGGGCGGCGCCGGGGGTGCTGGGCAGGTCTCGCGCAGTGATGCCGAGGAGGGCGGCATCAGACTCGAAGGCCTCGACCCGCTCCCGCATCCAGTCTCCGCCAGCGGGGTAGAGCCACGAGACGTACTCGTCGAGGCGCTCGCCCCACTGGGCGCGAGCAAGAGCTGCGAGGGCATCGCGGATGTCGGCGGGCACCTGCGCCAGCCAAGCCGCTGCCAGTCTCGCCCAGCGCTCTCCCGGGCCCCCGGCGAGCCACTGCGTTGCGGCGTCCTCGGGGGTCCAGAGACCGCTGTGGCGCGCGATGAGTCCTGCCCGATCCGCGATCTGGATGAGCCGGGGGACTTCGGTGAGTTCCACGCGGCCGGCCGTCGCCAGGCGCTTGCTGTCCGGCAGCGCAATGCCGCCGCGCGCCAGCTCATGAGCCGGTTCGTTCTGGAGCGAGATGACGAGCTCGACGATCGCGGAGGTCGTCTCGAAGGCACGCTCTGCTGCGAGGGCGTCCACAGCGGACACCTCGTCTCCCACGACGGGGATCACGGTCGCCGGTCGCGGTGCCGCTGCTAGGGCACGGAGTCCGGGCAGGCCGCGGGCTGGCCAGGAGTCGAGGTACTCGTTCACCGGGGTGAGGCTGGTCGCGACATCCTCCGACCTCGCTGCCAGGCCTCGCGCGACCAGAATCTCCAGCGCAGCCGGAACGCGATCACCGGGGCCGCCGAGTTCGACGAGTCGGCGGGCGATCTCCTCGGGAGTCGCTGACCCGAGCTCGGCGAGCACGGCGAGGGTCGCGAGGGTGGGGCGGTCCAGGCGGGAGAGCGCTGCCTCCACCGAACCAGCGTCAAGAAGGGCATCGGCGAGGTCGAAGAAGTCGCGGATTCCGGCGGGCTTCACGCCCCTGGCATCCAGGAGTTCGCGGAGGGTGTCGTCGCTCGACGATCGCAGCTGGCCCGCGAGCAGCAGCGCCGAGTCGCTACTTGCTGGCATCCTTCGCTTCACGACCCCGGCGAACGGCAGTGAGCACGAGAAGAACGATCATGAGCACGAGCCCGATGGGCAGGCCGACCAGCGGGAGCACGATGATCGTGGGCCATGGGAAGGCGCTGAACTGCTCTCCCGTCGTGCCCACGGCGGTCGCGATGATGAGTGCGAGGAAACTGAGCACCGAGAGCCCGACCGCCGCCACGACCATGTAGGCGAGGATGCGCTCCGCGGGACGGGGGTTCGGGATGTCGTTTGCCACAGGGCTAAGGATACGGGACAGATCGAGACCCTCTAGTCTTGAGGCACGAGCATAAGGAGTTCCGTCATGCCTACCGGCAAGGTCAAGTTCTACGACGAAGAGAAGGGCTTCGGCTTCATCTCCAGCGATGATGGCCAAGAAGTCTTCCTCCATGCGTCGGCGTTGCCCGCTGGCGTCACGATCAAGGCGGGTGCCCGCCTCGAGTTCGGCATCGCCGACGGCAAGAAGGGTGCGCAGGCTCTGTCTGTGCGAGTGCTCGACGCGCCTCCGTCGATGACGAAGCTCAACCGCAAGCCTGCCGACGACATGGCGATCATCATCGAGGATCTCGTCAAGCTCATGGATGGCATCGGCGCTGGCCTCAAGCGCGGCCGCTACCCTGACAAGGCTCACGGCGCCAAGATCGCCGCCATGCTGCGTAAGGTCGCGGACGAGCTGGATGCCTGAGCGCCCCGCAATGACCGACCAGCACACCGATCTCGCCCGCACCGCCCTCACCGAGATCACGCGCGCCGAGACGATCGGCGAGCCCCTGGGTGAGGTCACCGAGGACGACGGCACCATCACGGTCCGCTTCGCCTCCGCGCTCGCCGGCTACCCCGGATGGGCGTGGACCGTGTCGCTCGCTGAGGTCGAGGGTGAGGCCGCGACCGTGCTCGAGGCCGAGCTCATGCCCGGCGATGGCGCACTGCTCGCTCCCGACTGGGTGCCGTGGTCGGAGCGACTTGCCGACTACAAGGCTGCGCAGGAGGCGCTCGAGGCGGATGCCACGGACTCCGACGTCGACGGCGACTCCGAGGATGACGATCTCGACGACGACGAGTCCGATGAGGAACTCGACGAGGACGACGTGCTCGGCAACGACGTGCTCCACGGCGGTGACCTCGACGGCGTCGACATCGACGCGCTCGAGGGAGACGACGACGACACGGACGATGCCGACGATGATTCGGACGATTCCGATGACGAGGGCGCTGAGCGTACCTACTGACTAGCGGCGGTTACCTCGCCAGTGGGTGTAGAGAAGGCCGATCAAGCCCAGGCCGAGACCGGCGACGCAGGTCCACAGCCACCAACCGATGCCTGATGCCGTCAGCTGCGGGAGGAACAGGAGCAGCACGGCGAGCGCCACGAGCCACAGTGCGAGTCCGATGAGCACAGCCTTGCGGTCATCCGTCTTCACGGGCTCGGGATCGGGCCGCCGCTCGGAGTCCTTCAGCCACAGTCGCACGCGTACAGGGTATCGCTCGCCGCCCAACCCCCGCGAAAAGCCACATATCCGCCATTTCGGTCGGATTGAGCGCAACAAGTGGCTTTTCGCGGGGGTATGAGGGGCGCCTAGGCTTCTTGGATGAGGGACTACCTGCCGAAGCTCCGCGGCAGGTACCGGGTGGCCGGTGTCGTGTTCTTCTGCGCCACCGTTGCCTGGGGCTTCGGGCTGCTGGTGTCGTGGACGATAGTCCGTCCATCCGCCGTGTGGATGGTCTTGGTCGGCGTCCCGATTCTCTACGCCGGGACGGTCGTGATCGTCAGCTCGTGGGTCCTGACGCTCTACTTCTTCAGGGCGCCGCTTCGGGCGAGGGTGGCCGAACTGACGGCGGACGACAAAGCGGTGTTCTGCATCACGCTCGATCCACTGTGGACGCCGGTCGGAAGTACGTCAGACGTTGTGCTCGGACCCGGGTTCCTGATCGTAGATGGTCACGGCATGCGGATCGTGGATGACGCGGTGCGCGAGATCCTCGTCGTGGACTGGAGCAACGTTGTCGCCCTGCGGCCGGGCCGTGCCCCCAAACCCGTCGCCGAACTGGAGCTCGACCGCAACGGCGACATCACCCGGTGGTGGTTCTACGTATTCGGCCCGGGAGCGTTCCGCCGTCGCGGGCGCCACGGCATCACCCGTTTCGTGAGGCAGGTCAACACGTTTCGACCACCCGCCGGGTTCGATGACGGCTAGAGGTTCTCGACCACGTACTCGATCGAGGCGATGAGGGCACGCACGTCGGACGGGTCGATCGCGACGAACGTGGCCACGCGCAGCTGGTTGCGTCCGAGCTTGCGGTAGGGCTCGGTGTCGACGATGCCGTTGGCGCGGAGCGTGGCGGCGACGGCCGCGGCATCCACCGACTCATCGAAGTCGACGGTGACGACGACCTTCGAGCGGTCGGCGGGGTCTGCAACGAACGGGGTCGCGTAGCTGGATGCATCCGCCCACTCGTACAGCGCCGACGACGACTCGGTCGTGCGCGAGTCGGCCCACGCGAGGCCGCCCTTCGCGTTGATCCAGTTGACCTGGTCCTCGAGGAGCAGCAGCGTGCTGAGCGCGGGGGTGTTGAGCGTCTGGTTGAGGCGCGAGTTGTCGATCGCGTTCTTGAGCGAGAGGAACTCGGGGATGTAGCGGTCCGAGGCTGCGATCGTCTCCACACGCTCGACGGCGGCGGGGGAGAAGAGGGCGAACCAGAGGCCGCCATCGGAGGCGAAGTTCTTCTGCGGGGCGAAGTAGTAGACGTCGGCCTGCGAGGCGTCGAAGTCGATGCCGCCAGCGGCCGACGTGGCGTCGATCACGGTGAGCGCATCGCCGGGAACACGGGTCACGGGAGCCATGACGCCCGTGGATGTCTCGTTCTGCGGCCACGCGTAGACATCCACGTCGTCGATCTCGATCGACGGGCGGGTGCCGGCATCCGCCTTGATCACGCGCGGAGCGGAGAGGTGCGGCGCGGTGGCGGCCTGCGCGAACTTCGCACCGAACTCGCCGAAGGTGAGGTGCTCGCTGCGCTGTGCGATGAGCGAGTAGGCCGCGGCATCCCAGAAGGCCGTCGATCCGCCGTTGCCGAGCACGACCTCGTAGCCGTCCGGGATGCGGAAAAGCTCGCCGAGGCCCTCGCGCACTCGACCAACCAGGTTCTTGACCGGTGCCTGCCGGTGCGAGGTGCCGAGAATGGTCGCGCTCGCCGCAAGATGTTCGAGTTGCTCAGTGCGCACCTTGGAGGGGCCGCAGCCGAACCGTCCGTCGATGGGCAGCAGGTCAAAGGGAATGGTGAGGCTGGGCATGGGGACAATCCTAGATCGCGGCAACGTTAGGCTTGACTCCATGACGGACCTCGTCGACACCACCGAGATGTACCTGCGCACAATCCTCGATCTCGAGGAGGAGCACATCGTGCCTCTGCGCGCCCGCATCTCCGAGCGCCTCGGTCACTCGGGCCCCACGGTGTCCCAGACGATCGCCCGCATGGAGCGTGATGGTCTCGTCGTCGTCGAGGGTGACCGTCACCTGGAACTCACCGCCGAGGGTCGCTCCCGCGCCATCCACGTGATGCGCAAGCATCGTCTCGCCGAGCGTCTGCTCGCGGATGTCATCGGACTCGACTGGGCCTACGTGCACGACGAGGCGTGCCGGTGGGAGCACGTCATGAGCGAGCAGGTCGAGCGCCGACTCCTCGACATGCTCGGCAATCCCACTGAATCGCCCTACGGCAACCCGATCCCCGGGCTCGAGGAGCTCGGCGGAGTACCCGCCCCAGCCTTCATGGACGGCGTCATCAACCTGGTCGACTTCATCGGGGTCGACGGGGCTGTCCGCAGCGGTGTCATCCGCAGGCTCGGCGAGCCCGTCCAGTTCGAGCCGGAGCTCCTCCAGCAGCTCCAGAGCGCCGGAGTCCTCCCGGGCGCGACGGCCACATTCTCCGCTGCTGGCTCCTACGTCGCCGTGCAGGTCGACGGCTTCGAGGACGGCCTGGAACTGCCCAACGAGGTGGCCGTGCACATCTTCGTCGGAAGCTGACTCAGGGTTTTCCCAGCTTGACGGCGTTACCCCGCCGTGACAATCCAACGAACCTCGCGTACACTCGCAAGGTCCCCGGGGGCCAGAAATGCCGGCCCGGGACCCTGAGTTGAGCGCCTCGCTTTAGCCCGTCTCATCCAGGTACGTGGATACATACGAAACGGATGGGGCAACAACCTACAGTTGCCGAGGCGCCAGGAGGCTAAATCTCTTGACGAATGCAGGACCCGAGAACCACCGCAGTACCGAACTCGTAGTGCAGACCACGGCAACCCCCAGCCTCCCCGCACCCGCTTCCCGATTCGCCCGACCGTCGTCGGCGAAGCTCCGCTCGAGCGTTCTCAGCGCCGCCGTCATGACTCTCGTCGTGCCCGGCCTGTTCGCCACCGTCGCGCTGCCGGCCTACGCCATCAGCCCCGTCGACAAGTCGGGCGAGGAAGCCACCACCCAGCTTCAGGCCATGAAGACGACGGATGCCCAGAACCTCGCCGTCGCGAGTGCTTCATCGTCCTTCACCGCCTCGCGCGATGGCTTCAGTGCCACGACGCCCGAGGAGCTCGCCGCCGCACGCGCCGCCGAGGCGGAGGCAGCGGCCTCCGCCGCTGCTGCCGCAGTCGCGGCATCCGGCCCCTCAATCTCCGACCTTCTGGCCAACCCGCCGTACCCGAACTTCGACCTCGCGGCCGTCGCCGCGGTGGCCCAGCAGTACCAGGGCGTTCCCTACGTCTACGGGGGCGCGACCCCCGCGGGCTTCGACTGCTCCGGCTTCGTGTCCTACGTCTACGCGCAGTTCGGCATCGCACTGCCCCACTCGGTGAGTGGCATCGCCGCGAGCGGTACCGCGATCTCGACGGACGCCGCCCTCCCCGGTGACATCGTCACGCTCCCGGGCCACAACGGCATCTACCTCGGCAACGGCATGTTCATCGACGCCCCGGACTACGGTGACGTCGTGCGCATCCGCCCGATCTACGACAGCGGCTACTACATCGTTCGTATCGGCATCTGAGCTGGTTGGTGCGCCGCCGCCCCTGCGGCGCACGATTGGCTCGTTCCGCCGTTCTCCGGTTGTTCATTTCGCCGCAAGATCACGGTTTGTGTCGCGAACCCGGTGTTTCGCGATTCTGCGTTAGCCTGTAGCCCTCGGAGTAATTGCGTACGAGGAGAGCCCTATGTGCAGCAGGTCCAGCATCCAAACCGTGGATGCTCGTGCCCGCTTCTACATACGGCACAGCGGGCAGAGCGCGGTCAGCCGCGCGCGCCAATGAGGCATCGTCTTAGTTGACGGTGCCTTTTTTGTTGCCCGCACATCCTCCCCGCGCGTAGCTGGTCCGGGGTAGTCGAACTCGCCTGCAAGCCGTGCAGGCCCTTCGAGAGGATGAGCGTTGCGAACCCTGGTACTGAACGCGGGCTATGAGCCCCTCGCCGTCGTGTCCTTCAAGCGGGCCATCGTGCTCGTCATGAATCAGAAGGCGACCATCGTTGCTGCCGATATGGAGCACCCCGTCTGGGCTGCGGATGGCGCGTGGGAGAGGCCGTCCGTGATCATCCTCCGCAACTACGTGCGAATCCCGAGTGGTCGCCACGTTCCCGTGTCGCGCCGCGGAGTCCTCCGCCGCGACAACAACCGCTGCGCCTACTGCGGCGGATCTGCGAACACCATCGACCACGTCATGCCGCGGTCCCGCGGCGGCAAGGACAGCTGGGAAAACCTGGTGGCCTGCTGCCTCCGGTGCAACAACATCAAGGGTGACCGCACCCCAGCCGAGATGAACTGGAATCTGCGCACGCAGCCCCGCCCGCCGCACGGCACGTCGTGGTTGGTTCGGGGTGTCGAGCGAGCTCTCCCGGATTGGGAAGAGTACCTCGCACCTGCGGCTTAGCCGAGAATCCATTACGACAAATGGACTTTGCCGAGGCACCTCGCTAACCTCGAAGGAGTCCTTAGGCCCGGAGGGAACTTCATTCGTGGTTGACCGCACGCCATCCAACAACTTGGATGCGCTGTTCGACCCCGCTTCAGTGCGGGGTGTCGATGACCCGAACCCTCCCCAGCCGGTCCAGCACGTCTCCCGTCGCGCCGCTCGCGAAGCCGCGATGGCGAACGTGACCAGCGTGCCCGTGCCCACGTTCACCCCGTCCGCACCTGCCACCGAGCGCCGTCGTGCCTCGGTTCGCCGGCCGAAGGCTGCGGCTGTGAAGAAGTCGCTCACGACCTCCGAGGTGGCTCTGGTTCGGGCATCCCGCCCCGCGTCTGACAAGCGCAACCCGATCAGCGTGGTCGCGACCATGCTCGCCATCGGCGGCATGTTTGCGGTAGCAGCCCTGCCCGCCTATGCGAGCCAGGAGAACGAGGTCGCCACCACGGCCACCCTCGCGTCGACGTCCCTGTCGTCCCCCCTCTCCCAGACCATCGAGGTCGGGGCGGATGTCTCGGCTGTCGACGCAGTGCGTGACGGCTTCCACGCCACAACGCCCGAGCAGCTGGCCGAGGCGAACGAGGATGCGATTCGCGCAGCGGCCAACGAGGCGTATCTCGCGTCGGGCGCACGTGAGCTGGGCGACGACTACCCGTGGCCCTACGAGCTCACCGACGACCAGGGCGGCGGGCTGTCGCCCCTCAACTACTACTACCGCGAGTGCGTCGACTTCGTGGCGTGGCGCATCAACCGCGACCAGGGCTACTACCAGGCACCGTTCAAGTGGGTCTGGTCGAACCTCACCCCGTTCGGCGGCAACGGTGGCCAGTGGCAGAGCAACTGGGAGTCGCTGGGACGCACCGTCTCCAAGACCCCGATCGCTGGCTCCGTCGCATACACGGGCGGCAACCACGTTGCGTACGTCAAGAGCGTGAACGACGATGGCACCGTGACGCTCGAGGAGTACAACTACGTGCCCGGCATGTACAGTCAGCGCACGATCCCGGCGTCGTCCGTGGTGTCGTTCCTGTACCCGCCGACATAGGCGCCACTCTCTTCACGTCAGCGCCGAGTGTGCCGATATGGCTGCTAAAACGCGCCATATGACAGCCATTTCGGAACACTCGCCGCATCCTTGGGTGGCGTCCCGGCCCTAAACTGGATGCACCACGCCTCTGTAGCTCAATGGAAGAGCAACTCCGTCCTAAGGAGCAGGTTGGGGGTTCGAGTCCCTCCAGGGGCACCAAGCGAGTGTGACTACAATCCTCGACTTGTTCCGCGGCCGGCCTCTTTCACTTAGGAAAGCCCTCTCGGGAATCCTCAGCTTCCCAGCCAATTCGGCGAAGAACCGGAGGTCTCGTTCGTCTGATAACGGTGGTCAGGATGCTGTCTAGGTGTGCGTCTACTTGCGCGAGCAGCCTGCTTGACCTCTGTCACGGAAAAGACTCAGCGGTCTCGCCCACTCCAGGGCGATAGCAATCGACCGTGCGGAGTGAAATGGCTGTTGACCCTCAAAGTTGGGCTATGCGCAGGGCCGAACGTGCACTTGAATTTCACTCATAACAGCGTTAGGAGTGAAATGACTTACAGGAATGCTGCGACGGCGTTCATCGCGGAGCTTCGCGATATTAAGCGACGCGGCGCCGAGGTCACGGTACGAGGCATGCCGACTCGGGAGTTGCTTGCCCGTACGGTATCGCTTGCGAGGCCAACTGAGCGCTGCATCACGATTCCGGGGCGGCGCAACGATTGCGCTCTCGCGATCGCGGAAACGATGTGGGTGCTGCAGGGTCGCAATGACCTCGAATTCTTGAGCCGCTACGTGGAGCGGGCGCCTAACTACTCCGACGACGGAGGCAAGACATGGCGGGCGGCCTACGGTCCTCGCCTGCGCCGCTGGGGCGCCAGCTCGGGAGATTCAGTCGATCAGATTCGCGAGGTGTACGACCTGCTGCGCCGCGATCCCTCGTCTCGCCGTGCAGTGATTGCGCTGTTCGACCCCGCACAGGACTTCATCGAGATCACCAACGACGTTCCCTGCAACAACTGGTTGCACTTTCTAATTCGGGACGGTCGGCTCGACCTGAACATCGTCGTTCGGAGCAACGATGTGATTTGGGGCTTCTCGGGCATCAACACGTTCGAGTGGAGCGTGCTGCACGAGATGCTGGCGTTCTGGCTCGGCGTGGAGGTTGGAAAGGCAACCTTCTTTATCTCCTCGCTCCACCTGTACACGGACCGTGATAAGCAGGCGATTCGTATTCTCGAGGGCGCCAATGGGAGCACCGGCTACGAGAAGGGCTGGTGCGAGACTCCGTTTCAGACTGCATGGGATGAGTTCGGAGCTCGGTTCGATGAATGGTTTGCGATTGAGGCTGAGATCGCCGCCGGCAAGTCGCCGCGCGATCGTATCGACCAGTTTCCCGATCCGCTTCTTCGCCAGTTCCTCCAGATGCTCGAGCTCTATTGGGCCAAGAAGGCGGCCGCATCGGATGCTGATCTGCGGGTGATAATCGATCGGCTTGGGCACTCCGACCTGGCGTTTGCGGCGACGGAAGACGTCTTCCGCAACTCTGCCGATCTGCCGCGTATCGGGGGAGAGGCTACCGTCATCAACGGTGCCAAGCTTCGTGATGCGATCATCCGGTTGCATCGGGCGAAGGACGAGAGCTACAAGAATGCCTGGAAGAAGCGCGGTGAGCAGATGGGTATCGCGAGCAACATTGCGCGGAAAGTTGACCGGGTCGAGCACGTCGCGGCCGGCGCCGACCCTGGAGACGAGAGTCTTCTCGATACGGCGATCGACCTCTTCGTCTACTGCTTGAAGTATCAGACGTACTTGGCGGATCAGGACGGAGCGCTCGCGCCTGCGCTGGTTGGTGGAGGAGTCCCACCGTTCAGCGATGGACCTTCCGGGTTTGAAGTGGCGATCGGGCAGTTCGAGTTCTCGCTCGACGGGGAGGTTCCCTCGGTAGCTGCTGCTGCGATGAGGGTGGTTGATGGTCTCGCCCAACTCGAGGCTTACTATCCAACCGCACTTCCGCACGATTGGTCCGCGCGAGTCCCGTTCGCGCAACAGCTCACTCGTTACGCATTGGATTTGCTTCTAGCTGTCATTGAGGTCGAACCGTTCACGACGGCCGAGTTCATCGAGAGTCAAGGGCTCTAGGTATGCGAGACGAGGACTTCGCCAAGCTAGTCGAAGATGTCGAGGAGCAACTCGACCATGGCGTGTTCGACTTCGGTCTCCTCGGGAATGGGGCGACGGTGCGTCGCGCTAAGCGCTGGTTCTCGTGGGCTGCGCCGCAGGCGATCGCGACGGTGTACGGCGACGAGCCGCCGGGTGAGCGACCACTCGCATCGCTCGCTGTAGACCAGCCGCCAGTCTTGATAGTTGCAGTCGATGAGTCGAAAGAGCGCGTGCTCGAGCGCGCGCTTCCACACGTCGTTTACGCTCCAAAGGTCATCGTTGCCGGCTACGCGCACTACGACTTCCGCGACGATAGGTTCGAGGATCTGCATTCGCAGCTGTTGGTTCCTTCAATTGCCAACGGATACCCGAACACGCTAGTTCATCTCTACCAGTGCCTTGTGAATGCAGACAGGCTGGGACTCGAGGGCTCCATCGCCGAGTTCGGCGTTTTCAAGGGCGGTACCACAATGTTCCTGGCGAGGCTTGCCGCCGAACTCGGCAGGGAGTGGCCACTCATCGGGTTCGACACCTTCGGCGGCTTCCCGTCCAAGCGGAGCGCGCTCGACATGTATCACCACCCGGGTGCTGAGTTCCGTGACTTCGCGGCGGTCGAACGCTATCTGTCGGCGGTAAACGTCGAGCTCGTTAAGGGTGACATCGTTGAGACGGCGAACCGACTGACCGGCACGCCGCTAGTCCTGACCTTCATCGACACCGACAACTTCTCGTCGGCACAAGCGGCGGTGGCCGTCGTGGCTGAGGAAACTGTCGTGGGTGGCGCAATAGTGTTTGACCATTACACAGGAGTGGACCGATTTCGGTACACGCTTGGAGAGCGTATGGCCGCACGGCCTCTCGTGGAGGACGTGCGGTACTTCAATCTCCACGCGACTGGCGTATTCTTGAGACAGAAGTAAACGGAGAAATATTCAGAATGAAGGCACCCGTCCCGCGGCCCGGCGTCTACGAGTTGTACTGGAAGTTCGCCGCGGAGCGACAAAAAGCCTTCGAGTCTCGGCTGGCAGGCCATCCTTGGCCCTGGTCGCAGGACCGAATCCTGCAAGAGTTCAAGTTTTGCAACGTCTTTCGCGCGGCGGATCGCGTCAGTCAATACATGATTCGTGACGTCGCCTATCGCGACGACGACTCAACGCCGGCTGATCGGATGTTCCAGATTGTCGCGTTCAGGACGTTCAGCAATATCCGTACCTGGGACGAAGTGACTCGATTCCTAGGGCGCTCTCCTCGAATCGATCACCTCCAGAGTGATCGATTCGAGGAGGCGCTCAACGCGGCCAAGGACCTCTACGGCGGCTTGTACACCGGAGCGTTCATTCTGTGCGCCACGAATGCATATGGTCGCTCGTTCAAGCACCTCAATCACGTCGAGCTGTTCCGTGACATGTTCGTGCGGTCAGGGCTCGCCGAAAACATTCTGGCCGCGAAGTCGCTCCGCGAGGTCTACGACCTGCTGCATACGTTTCCGCTGATGGGCGACTTCATGTCGTACCAAACGGCCATCGACCTCAACTACTCCGCGCACATCAACTTCTCCGAGGACGACTTCACGCAGCCAGGCCCCGGCGCCATTCGCGGCATCAAGAAGGTCTTCTTGGACCTGGGCGGTCTCACGCCGCAAGAGGTCATCATGTGGATGGTCGACAACCAGGAGCGAGAGTTTGAGCGCCTGGGCTTTGAGTTCAACGGACTCTGGGGGCGTCGACTCCATGCCATCGACGCACAGGGGCTCTTCTGCGAGACCGACAAGTACTGCAGAGAAGCGGTGCCCGAGCTCGCGAGCGCACGGTCGCGCATCAAGGCACGCTTCGAGTCGTCGCCGACCCCCATGCAGCTGTTCTTCCCACCGAAGTGGGGGATCAACCATCGACTCCCGCAGGGGGAGGTTCTTGGTCAGCCTCGGCGCAGCGTTCTAGAACCGATGTTTTAACAGCATTCTCTAAGTTTGTTTTCTTGACTCCGAACGTCGGAATATCCGACAATCAGAGTATGGCACAGCAAATCAAAATGAGCGCTACTGCAATAGAGCTCGAGTTTGAAGAGGCAGCTCCCGATGCCTCACACGGTGGCGCACCAGTCGTCGACCGCTTCGGCATGCCGCTTACCCCAAATGCTGCACGCATGATGCCCGTCGCTACCCTCCAGGCCGCTATGAGTAAGGCCCTCGCCCATCTCAAGCGCACGACACCTGCAGAGTTGCTCAAAGGGGGGGCTGGATCCGCCGACGGAACGTCGGCCCTCGACTCGATCGAGGTGATCTGGCTCCTCGCGAAGATGAAGCGCGCCTTCGGCCACTCCGTGTTGGATCTCTCCAACGTCCCACGCAGCCAGTGGTCCACGCTCGGAGCCGTCAGCGCTCTCGTCCACGACGCCATTGCGGAGATGCCATGAGTACGTTCATCCAACCGCATGAAACCATAAGCGACGCGTGGATCGCACTTCTCGATGTCGTACAGGCCGACGCGAGCGGGACCTTGACGAACGTGATGGTCACCGTGGCCGACCCGCTCTCTGCCGACGATGCCCAGGTTCGTGCGAGCGTCGACGACACCCTCGTCGGCAAAGGGCGTTGGGGAGTTGGAACTGTCGCAAGCACCATCTTTCCCGAGGCGCTTTACACGCCGCCGAGCTTCTCTTGGAGCCCCGACCTGCCGCCCGAAAAGGCGCGCGAACTGGACGAGGCCGCCAAGTCTCTCTATACCGAGTACATCGAGATGCTGCCGGAGCTCAAGATGTTCCGCGACAACCGTCAAGGTACCTACTTCTCGCGGATGGTTACCTTTCCTGGGAAGGAGTCGGGTGGAGTGAATCAGCTGGCGGATCGAATCCATTACCTGCGAAAGGCGCGCCTAGCTGGTCAGCGGACGCACAACGCGGATGACATGACAGTCTCCGGAGACGGGGAGATCGATCAGGACGAGAACCTTGCCTTCGGGTTGCAGGAGTATGCGTCGACCGACCGCCGGCAAATCAGTTTCCCCTGTCTCGTACACATCGACTTCACGCTCGTCAACGGGATGCTCTCCCTCACGGCGATTTATCGCCATTGGTATCTCGTTACTCGCGGCTACGGAAACCTCGTGGGCTTGGCGAGGCTCCTCGCCTTCGTGGCGCAGCAGACGGGTTCCGAGGTCGGCGAGCTGGTGGTGATTGCGGGTTACGCAAACGCGGAGCGGAAGACCTACGGAGGCAAGCGCGGCATCGATAGTCTTCTCGCGAAGGCTCGACTCGCATCTCAGCCTTCGGTGGCGGCTGCGACGGTCGCGTCCTAATGGGCAAGACTGCAGTTGGCGTCGATCTAGTCGATGTGCGGCGCCTCGCTCTGATGATCGAGGATGCGGGCGGGGACTTCCTTGAAAGCGTATGGACGCTCGCTGAGCGGACTGCGTGCGGGGACGCCGCCGACCGTCTCGCGGCGAGGTGGGCTGCGAAAGAAGCCACGATGAAGGCACTCGGCGTGGGCATCGGCACCGTCGATCCAATCGACATAGAGGTACGGGTGGACGACCGAGGGGCGCCCTCTGTCTTCCTGTCGCGCAGTGCACAGGCAAGAGCGGCAGAATTGAACGTTGAGAGTTGGTCTGTGTCGATGAGCCATGAAGGTGGCATGGCGCTGGCTGTCGCCGTTGCAACGCTTGGAGATTGAAATGCCTCAGGACGCCGAACCTATCGAGAACCAGATCGTTGCAGGTCGGCTGAAAGCCGCGAGAGAGGCGGTCGGCTTCACTCAAGAAGAAGTCAGCGGCGCACTAGGTATTCCTAGAACGAGCGTGCACGCCTTTGAAGCCGGGAAACGCAGCGTGTCCGCTCTCGAACTTCGAAGGTTGTCACGTTTGTACCGACGAAACATCGAGTGGTTGCTTGGAGAAGACGTGGAGCCAGTCGAGTCCGACAGCGCGCTCCATCGAGCGACAAGGGAGCTATCAGATGAAGATCGTCAGCAAGTAGTTCGGTTCGCCGAGTTTCTGGCAGCCGGCATGACGCGATCGCAATCGGCCGAGAAGTCGGGAGAGTAGAAGCAGTGGGGATCGGTCGAGTTGCCGCTGCGCAGGCCGCAGCGGAAGCATTCGATGACTTTGGGTTTGACCCGAGTGAGCCGGTCGATCCTTTCCTTGCCATCAACAACCTGGGTCTCGAGCTTCTCTTCTGGGACCTGGGCGATCTGCTCGGCGTGATTGCTCCGGGCGCGCCGTCGGGCGTACTGATCAATCGTCTCCGCCCTGCATCTGTACAGCGGTTCACTGCCGCGCATGAAATCGGACACTGGTATCTAGATCAGGATCATCTGGCGCTAGATACAGAGGAGACCGTCGAAGGCCTGCCCAAGACCCAGCGGGAGCGGAACGCACAGACCTTCGCCTCACACTTCCTCATGCCGCTAGACCTCCTCCACCGCGTTGCCGAAGACCACGGCGTGACCAAAGGCAGCGCGATCAATCCGGTGACCGCATACTCCATGGCGCGGGATATGCACGTGAGCTACACCGCCGCAGTCCACCAGCTAGGCAATTGCCACTTCATATCTGACGCCGAGCGCACAGCCCTTCTTCGAGTCTCGCCGCAGAGGTCAAAGATTGAACTCACGCACGGACGCAAGCCTTCGAATCCGAGGGGCGATGTGTGGGTGATCGGGGAGCAGGACGATCTCGAGCAACTTGAGGTATTCAGAGGCGACGAGATTGTCTTTGAGCTAGCTGAGAATCCGAGCACCGGATATCGCTGGATGCAGTCAGAACTTCTTGCGCACCTCCCGCCGCGGATGGCGCCTCTGCCGGTGGCCGGGGGATACCCTGACTGGGCAAGGCGCGCCAAGCGGCTTGTGCACGCCGTGGACGAGCCGATGCCTCGCGTGGCCGATGATTTCGATGGCAGTGTGGCAACGCCTGTGACCGTAGGTCAATCGGGCGTTCGTCGAATTGGATTCAACGCGGCACATCCCGGGAGCTGGAAAGTCGAGCTCAAGCACGTTCGCCCGTTCGACCCGGAGAAGGTGCTTGCATCTCGCGTGTTGAATACGCTCGTCCGTCCGCTGCCGGACGAGGAGGAGAGGCGTCGGCGGCTCGAGCAGTTCCGCCTGGAAGAGTTTGAGGAGAGCCTCGACGGTGCCTAGGGCGGATATTGATCTCCGCGACTCATTGGGTCCCGACGTGCTCGATCAGGGTGACCGGCCAACTTGCGTCGCTTTTGCTGCATCAGGCTCGCACGAGTCGGCGCGGTCCAGTGGAGGAGCGCTCGTCGAGAACCTGGCGCCGGAAGCAGTCTGGGCACACGCCGTAACCGCAGGGGTGGCTACTGGGGACGGGATGCGCGTGAGTGATGCCGACATCGCTCTTTCCGATGTTGGTCAGCCTTCGCTGTCGCGCTGGCCCTACGACGACTCTCTGGGCGATAACACTCAGCTCCCTCCGGCCGGAAGTTTGGTCGATCCGTGGTTTCGCGCCAGCCTTGAGCCGCTCCTGCTCCATTGGGACGGAGTCGAGGACGACCTCGAACAGTCGCTTGAGAACGGTCGATCCCCCCTACTCGTGATCGAAGTCACCGACGAGTTCTACTTCCCCGATACGGAGGGGGTAATTGATCTGCCTCTCTTGCCTATTCGCCAGGGGAGGGTCCACGCCGTGGTTTGCGCCGGTGCGGTCACTGCCCCAAACGGAATGAGGTACTTCCTGCTCAAGAACAGCTGGGGTCGGAACTGGGGCATCGACGGATTCGCCTGGATTCCGATGGACTACGTGCGATACCTCTCGTACCAAGCGGCCGTGGCGACTGTTCTTTGACCTACGAGCCCGCGGTAGCCTCGTTCCGATCCGGACGACGAGCGCTTGTTGGGGATGAACACGACGCGCTACAGCCCAGTGCCCACCATGGGCACGCGCAGCACTTTCTCCATCGCCTTGCCCTTGTAGAGCTCGTCGACCAGCTTGTCGAGGTAGCGGATCTTCTGCATGAGGGGATCCTCGATCTCCTCGACGCGTACGCCGCAGATCACGCCGGTGATGAGGCCCGCAGCAGGGTTGAGATGAGCCGCGGCGAAGAAGTCCTCGAACGTCGTGTCCTCCGCGAGGTGCTTCTGCAGTTCGGCCTCGCTGAAGCCGGTGAGCCAGAGGATGACCTCGTCGAGCTCAGCCTGCGTGCGACCCTTGCGCTCGAGCTTCGCGATGTACAGCGGGTACACCCTGCTGACCGGCATACGAAAGATCCTGCTCATGCCTCCGAGGGTAGACGCCTCGACCGCGCGAGCCTAGCCCCGAGGGATGAGCGGCTTCTCGGCCCGAACCTTGAGCTGCTGCACCGTCCAGGTGTTGCCGTCCGGGTCGCTGAACGAGAAGAGTGTGCCGCCATCCCGTTCGTCCAGCACCATGATCGGCGCTGCATCAACGCCCCGGGAGATCAGCTCATCGCGGGCCTTCGATGCGTCCGAGACCACGAGTTGCAGGCCCCTCAGCGAGCCGGGCACCATCTCGCGGTGGGCTGGCAGAGTGCCGACGACGATCGAGCAGCCGGACCCGCGCGGCGTCAGCTGTGCCATCCGCATCTCGCCCATGGTGGTCTCGTGGTCGAGGTCGAAGCCGACGGCATCGCGGTAGAAGGCGATCGCGCGATCGACGTCGCTCACCGGTACCAGCACGACTTCCAGAGTCCAGTCCATCGCAATCCCTTCGGCTGTGCTGACAGTCGATCACACAATCCCGCCGCGCGGAAGGCCGTCGAGCGCTCGCTGGAGCGCGCGACGCTCCGCGTCCCCGGATGCCACGGCAAGGGCCGCCGCGTACTGCTCCGCGGCCTCGTCCACCCTCCCGCTGCGCCGAAGCAGATCGGCACGAGCTGCGGGCAGGAACGGGTAGCTGCCGAGCGAACCCGCCACCTCGTCGAGGGCTGCGAGCCCGGCATCCGGACCGCGGTCCATGCCCACGGCGATCGCGCGGTTGAGCGAGACGACGGGCGTGGGAGCCACGAGAAGCAGCTGGTCGTAGAGGGCGACGATGGTGGGCCAGTCCGTGGCATCCGCGGTCGGTGCGCTCGCGTGCACGGCGGCGATGGCGGCCTGCAGGCGGTAGCGGCCGAGGGGGGAGGGGCGACCGAGTAACGCGCGGGCCTCGGCGATGGCGTCGGCATCCCAGAGTGAGCGGTCCTGCTCTTCGAGTGTCAGCAGTTCGCCGTCACGCTCGCGCGCGTGGCGGCGGGAGTGCTGCAGCAGCACGAGCGCCAGTAGCCCGGAGGCCTCCGGCTCGTTGGGCATGAGCTGGGCCAGTGAGCGGGTCACTCGAACGGCCTCGTCGGCGACCTCACTCCGCGCGGTGTAACCCTCGTTGAAGGCGAGGTAGAGCACGGCGAGTACGACGGGAAGACGCTCGGGCAGCAGGTCGGGGGAGGGCACCCGATAGGGGATGCCTGCCTCGGTGATCTTGCGTTTGGCGCGCACGATGCGCTGCGCCACAGTCGCCTCGGGCACGAGGAACGCTCGCGCGATCTGTTCCGTCGTGAGTCCGCCGACCGTGCGCAGGGTGAGCGCGACACGGGCCTCCAGGGGGAGGGCGGGATGGCAGCACGTGAAGATGAGGCGCAGGCGGTCATCCGGAAAGTCCGGCAGCTCCGGGTCCAGGTGCTCGAGCTCGGTCATGGATGCCACCTCCTCCAGCTTGCGGTCGAGCACAGCAGCGCGGCGCAACCGGTCGAGTGCGCGATTCTTCGCCACGGTCGTGAGCCACGCGCCCGTGTTGCGGGGGATGCCGTCGCGCTCCCACGTCGAGAGTGCGGCCTCGAACGCCTCCGCCGTGCAATCCTCCGCGAGCGACCAGTCGCCGGTGACACGGATCAAAGTGGACACCACGCGAGCCCACTCCGACCCGTGCGCGTCCGCGATCGCGTCGCGAACGTCTAGAGCGGCCACACCGGCCGCAACTCGATGCGTCCGAAGCGCGCCATCGGATGCTTCGACGCGATCTCGATCGCCTCGTCGAGGTCCGCCGCCTCGATGATGTCGTAGCCGGCGATCCACTCCTTCGACTCCGTGAAGGGACCGTCGGTGACGAGAACCTCGCCGTCGCGCACACGCACGAGCGTGGCATCCTCGACCGGCCGGAGGCGGTCACCGTGGCGGTGGGCGCCGCGGGCGACCACGTCGGCGATCCACTCCTCGATGTTGTCCTGGGCCTTGTCGTACTCCTCGGCCTCGGGGTCGGTCGCCACGAACATCATGTATTCCACGGGGGTGTCCCTTCGTCGGTGAAACGCTACGACAGGGCGACGAACGGGGGAACGCCTTTTCGACATCTCACATCACCCGAATTCCGAGCGCTGCCGGAATCTGGTCGATCCAGCGGATGTCGCGCTCCCGCGTCTCCACGTCGGTGTTGTGCTCTTCGTCCATCGTTGCCTCCTCGCACGAACGACGAACGAAGTGGCGCGAATTCGACAGGGTGGCGCTTCGAGACTCCAGGCGTGGCGAGTTCTCGCGTGGCAAGAGTCACCACGGCTGGAGTCTCGGCGATGTACTTGCGCGCTAGCTCTCCGCGCTGCGCACCGAACGGTTCAGCCACTCCGCGAGGAGGGAGCGCTCGCTCTGGCTCAGTCCGGGCAGGTCGGGTACTGCGGCGGCGAGGGCGTTGGTGAGTGGGATCGCGGAGCTTGGTGGCGTGGCATCCGTGACTGTGATGGCTGCGATCACCGCATCGAACAGCGCGTCGGAGATGCCGAAGTCGCGCTCGTCGGGCGGGAGGGCGAGCAGCGTCTGCGTCACGCCCGTTCCCGCGGCGTGGATCATCCCGAGTGCGCGTTCGGGACTCACAGTGAGCAGGCCTGCCGCAGCGATGCCTCGGATGCGGTCACGGAGAACCTCGATGCCGGCCTCCAGCGCGGGGGAGCGGTGCTCCCGTGCCGTGAGGAGCCTCATGAGCTCCGGGTTGGCGAGACTGAACTCGATCTGCGCGCGCCATCCGGATCGCAGGCTCTCGATGGGGTCCGTCTCGGTGCTGCTCTCCTTGAGAAGGACGTGCCGTTCCATCACGGTCTCGGCTACGGCGTCGAGCAGCCCATCCTTGTCGCCGAAGAGGCGGTAGATCGTCGGCGCTTGAACTCCAGCGGCATCGGCCACGCCGCGAGTGGTCACCGCCGCGGCGCCCTGGTCGCGGAGTAGTGCCGCTGCTGCCTCGACGATCTGCGTGCGGGTGTCCTCGCGCGTTTCGTTCGGTTCAGCCATGAAACGACGATATCAGAACTGTGTTACCGCCGATAAACACTGTGATAGCGTGCGTTATCAACGTAAACAAAAAGGAGTTATCGATGATAATTGTGACCGGAGCGACGGGCACCCTCGGGAGCCAGATCGTCGAGCGCCTACTGGAGCTTGTGCCCGCGGCATCCGTGGGAGTCAGCGTGCGGGACGTGGACAAGGCAGCCCCGCTGGCCGCGCGTGGGGTGCGGGTGCGCGCGGGCGACTTCACCGACCCGGGGACCCTTGAGCACGCCTTCGAGGGAGCTGGCCAGGTGCTCGTGGTGTCCGCAGCGATTCGGGGAGGCGGAGCCTTCGAGGCGAATGCGGCGGCCATCGATGCAGCCGTTGCGGCTGGAGCCTCGCGCATCCTGTACACGAGCCATCAGGCTGCCTCGCCGGACTCGCTGTTTCCACCCCAGCGAGTTCACGCGGCCACGGAGCAGCACTTGGCCAACACAGGGGTGCCCTACGTCGCGCTGCGCAACGGCTTCTACGCCAACGCTCTCGGCATCCACCTCGAAAGTGCGCTGGCCACGGGCGAGATCGTGGTGCCCGAGGACGGGCCGGTCTCCTGGACCGCGCACGAGGACCTCGCGGATGCCGCGGCCAGAGTCCTCGCAGATCCGACACTGGTCTCCGGCATCTCGTCACCCCTCACCGCCTCTGTCGCACTCGACCTCGGCGAGGTGTCGCGCATCCTGAGCGAACTCACCGGCCGCACGATCACGCGCGTCACGATCGGGGACGACGAGTGGCGGGCAGCGGCGATCGGGCGAGGACTGCCGCCCATCGTCGCGGACTTCTCCCTCGGGATGTTCCAAGCCGCTCGCCGCGGCGAGTTCACCGTCGTCGATCCCGCACTCGCGTCCATCACCGGGCGGGAACCACTGCGGGTCGAGCACACGCTGCGCGCCCTGCTCGCGAAGGGCTGAGCGCGCTGACGTTGCGGAGGATGGCGCGCCGCAACGCGTGAGCGTCCGCGGGTCGCGGCGGCGCGCCATCCTCCGCAACGTTGACTCGACGCGGTGCAGCCATCCCGAGTGTTCCGATATGGCTGCCAAAACCACTGAAATGACAGCCATATCGGAACACTCGGCGAAGCAGGGCCCGCGCAACCCGCGCCAGCAGCTACCTCCCGCGCCCACCCAGCAGCACGTGGAGCAGTGGCAGCGCCGACGCGCCCATGAGCACCCACCCCAGCACCTCATCCGTGGGCCGCAGCAGCACCCCGGCAATCAGGAGCCCCGCGAACACCACAGCCGACCCGATCCTGCCGACCGCACGTTCGAGCCGTCGCACGCGCAGATCCAGCTCGGGGGTGCGCACAGCCACCTGCCCGCGATCCAAGCGCGCAGTGAGCTCGTCGAGTCGCTTCGGAAGTCGCGCTACCGTGTTCGCGAGCGACAGCGCCTGCTGGCCGAAGCCCCGGAGGGCGTTCCCTCCGCTGTTGTTCAGCACGGTCCGCGCGAACGGGTCGACGGCATCCCACATGTTGAAGTCGCGGTTGAGGGCGCTCGTCACACCCGAGATGAGCGAGATCGTGCGCACCAGAAGCAGGAAGTTCTCCGGGAGCTGGAACGGCAGCGAGCGAATGGTCTCACCGAAGCGCGACGCGAAGACCTCGAGTTCGCGCGGGTCGATGGTCTGCAGCTCCGCAACACCCATACCGCCGAAGCGATCGAACAGGGCGGCCATCGCGCGTTCGAGCTCGTCGGTGTCTGTGGTCGGCAGGAGCACGTCCAGGCGCTCGAGTGAGGCGACAAGCGCGCGGGAGTCGCGCGAGACGACGGCGAGGATGAAGTCGCGCAGCCCCGCACGCAGCGAATCGCTGATCTCACCCATCATCCCGAAGTCGATATAGGTGAGGTGCCAGCCGCCCGCGGCCTCCGGCGTCACGAAGATGTTGCCGGGATGCGGGTCGGCGTGGAAGAACCCCGCGACGAAGATCTGCTGGAACGTCGCACGCGCGAGTTCCTGCGCCACCTCGGCCGGCTCGATGCCCGCAGCGAGAAGGCCCGCAGTGTCGGTGATCTTGATGGCCGTGACATCCGAGAGGGTGAGCACTCGCAGGGTGGTGCGATCCCAGACCACGACGGGTGCGCGTACGCGCTCGTCGTCACCGAAGTCCGCGACGAAACGCTCGGCGCTGGCGCCTTCGTGCAGGTAGTCGATCTCCTCGAGGCTCGTCGTGGCGAACTCCTCCACGAGAGCGGGCGCGTCGGCGCGGGATGACACGATCCGCACTCGCGACAACCAGCGGGCCACCCGCCTCAGCGCGGCCAGGTCCACCGCGACGATCGACTCGATCCCGGGTCGCTGTACCTTGACGACGACGTCCTCGAAGCCGATGTCCGCGGCGATGCCGGGGGAGAGGCGTGCGCGGTGCGCCTGGCCGAGGGATGCCGCGGCAATGGGTACGGGCTCGAACGCGGCGAACGCCTGCTCAAGTGGCATCCCCAGTTCCGCTTCGGTCTGCGCACGAATCCTCTCGAAAGACTCGGGCGCCACCTCATCCTGGAGTCCTTCGAGCTCGCGGGTGATCTCGGGGGGCAGCACGTCGAGGCGGGACGACATGAACTGCCCGACCTTGATCATGAGTCCACCGAGGTCGGCGGCGAGGGTGTGGAAGCGTCGCGCCTGTTTCTGGAGGCGCTTGATGCGTCCACGAGCGGCGAAGGCCCGCAGCCCGAAGCGCGGCAGCACGAGCTCGAACCACCACGACTGCACGAGCACACGCGAGGCGAAGCGCATGATGCGGCGGTAGCGGGCGCGATGCATCCGCTCGGGTGGTTCGGGGCGTGTGCCGTTATCCGGCATCCCCTCAGTCCTCGGCGAGGATCGCGTAGACCTTGCGGCGAGCCTCGTCGATGACGGCGACCGCGCGCTCCGCCTGCTCGGGGCTGCCGCTGGAGGCGACCTGGGCCACCGCCTGCGCGAGCTTGGCTCCCGCCTTGGGCAACGCGACCTTGGCTTCGGCGTCGTGCGACCGTCCGGTCGACTCCCAGGGGAGCGGTCCGCTCGCCGCATCCGCCGCGGCCTCGCGGCCGGCCTCAGTGAGCGAGTACACCTTGCGCTCGCCGACCTGCTCGGCGCTCACGAGACCTTCGTCGGCCAGGAGCTGGAGTGTCGGGTAGATCGAGCCGGGGCTCGGCTTCCACGAGCCGCGGGTGCGGGTCTCGATGGCCTGGATGATCTGGTAGCCGTGCATGGGCTGCTCGGTCAGTACGGCGAGGATCGCCGTGCGGATGTCGCCGCGTCCCATACGGCTGGCGACGCGTGGTGCGAAGGCCTCGCGAAGCCCGTCGACGGCCTCCCAGAGGTCGAATCCGGCAGAGGATGAAGTGCGCATGCCGTGCCCTTTCTCGATATCTGCCAAGCATCGGACGACACCTAGCGATACTTAACGATACATCGCTAGTTCGTGCGTTCCCTCCGAGTCGTGGCACGCTTGACGGCGTGACCCTCACTCCAGAAGCCCAGCAGTTCGTCACCGACTACCACCTCGCCACCCTGTCCACGTTCGGGCCGGATGGCACCATTCACGTCGTGCCCGTCGGCTTCACGCTGGTCGACGGTGTCGCCAGAGTGATCACCAGTGGTGGGTCGCAGAAGGTCAAGAACATCGAACGCAATTCCCACGCCACGATCAGCCAGGTCGAGGGCGCGCGATGGATCACGCTCGTCGGCACGGCGCGGATCGAGAGGGATGCCTCATCCGTCGCCGAAGCGGTCGAGCTGTACACGGGGCGCTACCGACCGCCACGGGTGAACCCCGAGCGAGTGGCGATCCTCATGGACGTCGAGAGGGTCATGGGATCGTCGGGGATGGCCTCGCCGTAGACAGATTCGTCGCTGAGGAATAGACACTTTCACAACGCACGTTCTTTGAAATTGGCTCGTGAAATGAGCGAAAAGTGGCTCGATTAGCAAGATTTGTGCAAGTTTCCACCAAGCTCCTGGGGGAAACACGCAAGAAATAATCGCTCCCTATGCTCCAGCTCTCACCCTTCTCAGGTATCCGGACAGCAGGAGCCCCACGCCATGCACGAGTCACTCCCCCCTCACGCCGTCGCGCCGCAGCGTTCGAAGAAGACGCACGCGCGATCCAGTCGCATCGTCGCGGCGATCACCATCAGCGCGCTGCTCGGCGCGGCGCAGATACCGCTGGCCACCGCGGCGCTCGCCGATGATGCTCCGATCGCCGGCGGTCTCAGTGCAGGCGACAGCCTGTTCCCCAACCAGGGCAACACGGGCTACGACGCGCTCCACTACGACATCGACCTGACCGTCAACGTGGCGGTGTCGAGCACCAACAACGCGGCGGCAACGACGACGTTCCCGGCAGCGACCGCGACGATCCTCGCCCAGACCACGGGCGCCCCCCTCTCGTCCTACTCGTTCGACTTCCAGGGGTCGACGAGCACGCTCGCCAACGCGACGCTCAATGTCAACTCGGTGACGGTCAACGGCGAGCCAGCCACCTTCAGTCGCATCGAGAACACCACGACCAACAACGCGACGACTGACTCGCACAAGCTCATCGTCACGCCGTCCGTG
This sequence comes from Leifsonia sp. AK011, assembly GCF_013410945.1. Classification (NCBI taxonomy): domain Bacteria; kingdom Bacillati; phylum Actinomycetota; class Actinomycetes; order Micrococcales; family Microbacteriaceae; genus Leifsonia; species Leifsonia sp. AK011. Next base: position 1,105,556 of record NZ_JACCCH010000001.1, read on the forward strand.
CCGGTGTCGGGTGAGTTCACCACCGTCGTCAACTACTCCGGGCGTCCGGTCGCGCACACCGACACTGACGGCTCCTCCGAGGGGTGGAACGCCACGACCGACGGCGCGACGTTCGTCAACCAGCCCGTCGGCGCGATGACGGCGTTCCCCAACAACAACACGCCGCGCGACAAGGCGACGTACACGATCAAGCTCAACATCCCGAGCAAGCTCACGACCTCGAATCAGTCCGTCTCGGCCAACCCCGGACTGAAGGATGCCGCGGCCGTCAGCAACGGTGAACTCGTCTCCCGCACCCCGAGCGAGGACGGCACGCGCACCACGTGGGTGTGGAACCAGGCCAAGCCCATGGCGAGCGAACTCTCGCTCATCTCCATCGGTCGCTACGACATGTACGAGTCGCAGATCGCGTTGGCCAGCGGTCGCACCATCCCGGAGTGGACGTTCATCGACCCGGCGATCTCGGCGTCGAACCAGAACACCACTCTCACCACGCGTGCCCAGATGAAGGAGATCCTCGACTACCTCGAGTCCAAGTTCGGGCCCTACCCCGGCAACAGCACGGGTCTCGTCACGGACGTGGTTCCGAGCGCGATCAACTACGCACTCGAGACCCAGGATCGCTCGTTCTTCCCGACTTCCGCGAGCCGCGGCACGACCATCCACGAGATCATGCACCAGTGGTGGGGTGACAACGTCTCGCCCGTCGACTGGAACGACATCTGGCTCAACGAGGGCCCCGCAACCTACGCCGAGAACCTGGTCGCGTACGAGAGCGTCGGCAGCAGCACCACGACCAACGAGAACAGCTACTACTCCTCGTGGAACAGCAGCAACGGGTCGGGCTCGCTCTGGACGACCCCGACCGCAGGGATGACGCAGGCATCGCAGCTCTTCGGCCAGCAGGTGTACACCCGCGGCTCGTGGACTCTCGAAGCGCTCCGCACCGCCATCGGCTCCGCCGCCTTCAACCAGGTGATGTACGAGTGGCAGCACCGCTACGGCGGCACGAGCAAGCGCACCGCCGACTTCATCGCCCTCGCCGAGGAGATCTCCGGCCGCAGCCTGACCGCGTTCTTCCAGCCCTGGCTCTACGGCACCACCAAGGCTCCGTGGCCGGCCAAGTTCAACCTCTCGTTGACTGGCCCCACCGCACCGGTCAACCCGGGTGACACTGCGACCTTCACGCTGACGAGCCGCAACACGGGCAAGGTCGCGCAGACGGGAAGCATCGTCACCGTGGATGTCACGAACATCCTCGACAAGTCGGTGCTGGGCACCCTGCCGGCCGGGCTCGTCCTCACCGACAACACGCTCACCTGGACGGTGCCGAGCACTGCGGTCGCGGCTACCTCCACCGTGTCCTTCACCGCCGTTCCGAACGTGGGCACGACGGGCGCGACGCTGAGCGCGACCGCCAGGGCGAGCACCCTCGGTTCGACATGTGTGATGTGCGCCCCGAGCATCGTCATCGGCTCCGAGCCGGTCAGCCCCTCGGCCCTGCCGACCATCACGGGCACGCCGACCGTCGGCCAGACGCTGACGGCCGTCACGGATGGTTGGGCCTCTGGCACGACGTTCGCGTACCAGTGGCTCGCGGATGGCACGCCCATCGCCGGCGCAACCGCCTCCACTTACACCCTCGACGGTGCCAGCGCGGGCCTCACGATCTCGGTCTCCGTGACCGGATCCAACGGCGCCCTCTCACCCGTCACGACGGTGAGCGCCGCAACTGCCGCAGTCACGCGTCGGGTTCAGGATCCTGCGGTCCCGACGATCACGGGAACCCCGCAGTTCGGCAAGCGCCTCACAGCCGTGAGCACCGGCTGGGAGCCGGGCACGTACCTCACCTACCAGTGGGCGACGGTCAGCGGCGGTGTCAGCACCAACGTGAGTTCCGGCAACGGCGGCACCGGTCCGTCCTTCGTGCCGGCCGTGGCCAACCAGCTCGGCACGACCGTCACCGTGACGGTCACCGGTAACAAGTTCGGTACCACCGCGGTCTCCAAGACGAGTGTGGCCACTGAGGCGATCACCGCTGGCGAGTTCGTGCTGACTCCGACCCCGTCCATCAACGGCACGCTCTCCGCGCTCTCCGCGCTCGGCGCTGTCCCCGGACAGTGGGATGACGGAACGGCCCTCACCTACGCGTGGTCGGCCAACGGCACCCCGATCCAGGGCGCCACGAGCTCCACGTACACGCCGACGATCGCCCAGATCGGCTCGTCCATCACTGTTGCCGTGACCGGAACCAAGGCCGGTTTCCCGACAACAACAAGGACGAGCGCTCCGGTCACCGTGACCGAGGCCGCGCAGGTGCTGCAGCCCACGCCGACGATCACGGGCACGGCCAAGGTCGACAACGAGCTCACCCTCGTGCCCGGCACGTGGGATTCCGGCTCGGCCCAGACCTACCAGTGGTACGCCAACGATGAGCCCCTCGAGGGCGTCACGGGCACGACGTTCACGCCCGGTCCGAGCCTCGTCGGTGCTTTCATCACCGCAGAGGTCACGAGCACTCGCGAGAACTACGTCACTGTGAAGAAGAGCAGTGTTGCCACGGCGGCGGTCGCCGCAGGCGACCTCACGCTGGCTCCGGTGCCCACGGTCTCGGGTACTCCGAAGGTCGGCTTCGAGCTCGAGGCCACCGTCGGCGACTGGGATTCTGGCACTTCGCTGGCCTACCAGTGGTACGCCGACGGAACCCCGATTGCGGATGCCACGTCCCTCACCTTCGCCCCCGGCGCGGCTGAGGTCGGCACCGAGATCACCTTCTCGGCCACCGCGACGAAGACGGGGTACGCCACCACGACGAAGACGAGTGAGCCGACGGAGGAGGTCGCCGCTGGTGACCTGACCGAGACTCCCGTTCCGACGATCTCCGGCACCGCGAAGGTTGGCGTCACGCTGACGGCGGCCTCGGGAACGTGGGACTCGGGAACCGACCTCGCCTACCAGTGGTACGCGGACGACGAGGCCATCGACGGCGCGATCGCCGCCGAGTTCACGCCCGGCCCGACGCGTCTGGGTGCAGTCATCACGGTCGCGGTCACGGGATCGAAGCCCGGGTACACACCCGTCACCAAGACGAGCGAGGCGACGGCAGCCGTCATCGCTGGCACCCTGAACCCGACCCCGGTCCCGACCATCCTCGGCACACCGCAGGTGGGAGTGCTGCTCTCGGCGCTCCCGGGAACGTGGGATGCCGACACCACCCTCACGTACCAATGGTTCGCGGGTGACCAGCCGATCGCCTCTGCGACCTCGGCGGAGTTCACGCCGGGCGCCGCAGAGTACGGGGCCGTTCTGACTGTCTCGGTCACGGGCACCAAGGCGGGGTATGAGACGGTCACGAAGACGAGCGAAGGATCCGCGGCGGTCCTCGCCGGCGACCTGACCACGACACCTGTGCCCACGATCACCGGCACCCCGAAGGTCGACGCACCGCTGACTGCGGTGCCCGGCACCTGGGACCAGGGGACCGTGCTCACGTACCAGTGGTTCGCGAACGGCCAGCCCGTGGCATCCGCCACAGGCTCGACGTTCACGCCCGGTGCTGCCCTGGTGGGGTCGACGATCACGGTATCCGTCACCGGCACGAAGACCGGATACACGACGATCACCAAGACGAGTGAGAGCACGGTGGCTGTAGCGCTGGCGACTCTCGCGCTGACCCCGGCCCCCACCATCACCGGTGTGGTGCGGGTGGGCTCGGAGCTCGTTGCGGTCCCCGGAACGTGGACGTCCAACACCGCACTGGCCTACCAGTGGTACGCGGGCGCTGACCCCATCGTTGGAGCCACCAAGTCGTCGTACACGCCCACGGCTTCACGACTGGGCGCCATCCTCACGGTCACTGTGACGGGAACGAAGGCGGGATACGTCCCGGTCACCAAGCGGAGCGCGGCGACGCGGGAGGTGGCGGCCGGCATCATCACGTCCTCCATCCCGACGTTCAGCGGAATCGTCAAGGTGGGTGTCCCCGTCACGGCTGTGCCAGGTGCGTGGGATCCGGGCGCCCAGCTGACGTACCGCTGGTACGCCAACGGTATTGCGATCAACGGGGCCACGTCGGCCACGTACACGCCTGACCTTGCGAAGGCGGGGCAGACGCTCAAGGTCACCGTGACGGGGACGCGAGTGGGCTACACCACGATCACCAAGACGAGTGGCGGCGTGGCCGTCACGCCCGCCTCACTCGTGAGGACGCCCGTACCCACCACGAGCGGCACGTTCAAGGTCGACACCAAAGTCTCCGTTGTTCCCGGCACCTGGGACTCCAACGTCACTTTCACCTACCAGTGGAAGCGGGACGGGGTCTCCATCCCGGGTGCTACCGCGAAGACGTACAAGGTGACACCGGCCGACCGCGGGAAGCTGATCACCGTCGTCGTGACGGGAAGTAAGACCGGGTACAGCCCCGTCAGCAAGACCAGCGCAGGAACGATCGCCATCCGGTAGCCGTCCCGCCGCGCGCGACGAGCCCCGCCCACCTCACGGTGTGGCGGGGCTCGTTTCGTCTGCGGGGGTTGCCGTGTCGCCCCGGCACGGTATTTTCTGGAGGCAAGCAAGTGTGCGAGCCGACATCACGAACAAGGGAGTTCCCATGGCAACCCACCTCAACCCCTACCTCAACTTTCGCGAGAACACTCGCGAGGCGATGGAGTTCTACCAGACCGTATTCGGCGGAGAGCTCAGCATCATGACCTTCGGGGAGATGCAGATGAGCGAGGATCCGGCGGAGTTCGAGAAGGTCATGCACTCGCAGCTCGAGACCCCTGCCGGACTCATCCTGCAAGCTGCTGACGTGCCGAACGTCATGGAGTTGAACCCGGGGGACAACGTTTCGGTCTCCGTCCACGGCGACGACAATGCCGAACTCACCGGCTATTGGGATCGCCTCTCCGACGGCGCGACCATCACCGCGCCCTTCGAGATCGCTCCGTGGGGTGATCGATTCGGGATGCTCGTCGACAGGTTCGGCATCAACTGGCTGCTGAACGGGGTCCCAGACTAGGGGCGGAGTGATCCTGAAGTGCCAGACTGGCTCTCGACGATTGCGGATACGTCACATGTATGATCTACTACGTATACCGCCGCAACCGGCGGGCTTGTCGTCAACGACGTCGACCCAGAAAGGCACGCGACATGTCATCACAGCATCGCCGACCGTTCATTCGATCCCGCCGCATTCTCGCCGCCACCGCTGCTGTAGCGGTCGCTGGTCTGCTTGCCGCGTGCTCGGGCGGTTCCTCCGAAGTAAATTCCGACTACGGCTTCGCCACCGCGGAGCAGGTTGCGGACAGCCCCATCACCATCTGGGCGGATGCCACGCGCCAGCCAGCCGTCGAGGCCTTCCAGGCCGCGCATCCCGAGATCGAGGTCAACCTCGTTGTCGACGACGGCTCCGCCAGCGGCTCGGCGACCTTCCAGACCAAGATCGCCCTCGCCGACCAGGCGGGCGAGGGATGGCCGGACGTCGTGTTCTCCACGCAGAACAACGACGCCTCGTGGGCATCCAAGGAAGCCAATGGTGTCCAGGCCTTCGCAGCTCCGCTCAACAAGGGCTACTTCGACGAGGACTTCCTCGATGGCTTCACCCCCGGTGCCCTCGACCCGCTGACCGTTGACGGCACCGTCTACGGTCTGCGCAACGACCTGGCCCCGGTCCTCTACTGGTACAACCAGGAGCTCATGGACCAGTTCGGCTACGAGGTTCCGACCACGTGGGAGGAGTACGAGGCGCTCGGCGAGAAGCTCTCCACGGAACACCCCGGCTACTTCCTCGGTTCCGTCGGTGACAGCTTCGTCGGTCCGTACGTCTACTACTGGGCGGGCGCTGCCCCGATCTTCACGGTCGACGGCAACACCTTCAGCTCGGATGTCAACGCACCCAACTCGGTGCGTGTGACCGACATGCTCGACACGATGGTCGCCAACGGCAGCCTCATCCAGGACAGCGTCTTCAGCGCCGAGTTCGTGGCCCAGTCCGACAAGCTCGTCGGAATCCCCGGTCCGGCCTGGTACGCGGGTGCGCTCTTCCAGAACCCCGACAGCATCAACGCCGCCGAGGGCCAGTGGGGCTCGGCAGAGCCGCTGTTCTGGGACGGTGACGAGAAGGTCACCGGCAACGTCGGTGGTGGAACCTGGTTCGCCTCCAGCCACTCGCAGAACCTCGAGGCGGTCAAGACGTTCCTCGAGTACATCGTGAGCGACCCGGAGACCGCCGGTACCGGTGGACTCCCCGCGTACCAGGAAGCTGCAGACACGTGGGTCGCCGACCAGGCGTCCAGCGGATTCTTCGCCGGCGATTTCGAGACAGCGATCGGCACCGCGGCATCGAGCGTGTGGAGTGGCTGGGGCTTCCCCAACTTCAGTGCTGAGACCTCGTACTCCAAGGTGGTCATCCCGGCCCTCGCTGCCGGACAGACGATCGCGGATGTCGCGGATGCGTGGCAGACCGAGATGGAGAACGAAGCCCAGGTCGTCGGCTACACCATCCAGTAACACTCCCTACTCGAAACTGATTACACAACTCACATGAGCACAAACACCCAGCTGGCTGCCGATCCGGAGACGGGTCGGCAGCCAGCCGGCGTTCGCCACGAGCGCGCCGGCAGCGTCACCCGAACGCAGGCCACCATCGGTCGTGTCTTCGTGAGTGGCTACACCCTTTTCCTCGTCGTCTTCGGGATCCTCCCCGCCCTGTACGCGATCTTCCTGGCCTTCACCAAGCAGAACGCCTTTGTCGGGTTCGACAACTTCGTCAGGATCTTCAGCGACTACCGCTTCTGGCCCGCCGTAGGCCACGTTGGCCTGTACGTGGTGGTCTGGCTCATCGGATTGCTGTTCTTCGTCGTGCTTCTCGCACTGATCGTCCATGCGATCCGAGTGCGCTGGTTGTCCAACACGGCTCGCTTCATCTACTACATCCCGGGAGCGCTGTCCGGTGCCGCGAGCGTCATGCTCTGGCTGTTCGTGCTCGACCCGACCGTGAGTCCCGTCTCCTTCATCCTCGAAGCGCTCGGCAACAAGACACTCGTCGACACGGTGCAACTCGACCAGCTTCCTGTTGTGCTCGCGATCATCGCCTTCTGGACCGGTGCCGGCGGATGGATCGTCATCATGTACGGCGCCCTGAACAACATCAGTACGGATGTCATGGAGGCCGCGCGCATCGACGGCGCTGGACCCGTATCGACGGCGTGGTACATCCAGATTCCCCTGCTCCGCAAGTGGATCGCCTACATGGCCATTCTGTCTCTTGCGGCGGGAACGCAGCTTTTCGTGGAACCCCGCGTGCTCTCCCAGGCCACGCGCGGCGTCGTTCCGCAGGACTACTCGCTCAACCAGCTCGCGTTCCTCTACGCGTTCAAGCAGAACGACTTCAACGGGTCCGCGGCGATCTCGCTCGTGCTGCTCGTCGTCGCCCTTGGTCTGTCCATCTTCTTCGTCTTCCGTGGAGGTCTCTTTGAGCGCGACTAGTCCTGCCGGCACCGCCCTGAAATGGACGGGCCGCGGAGTTGCAGGGATCATCGTTGTCGGGTTCGTGCTGTTCTTCGTCACGCCCATCCTCTGGATCCTCCTCGCACCCACGAAGAATGCACGCCAGCTGCTCCTCGACGCACCGTTCTCGGTCGGCGGGTTCGAGCAGTTCGCGGCCAACTGGGAGAGCCTGACGAGCTTCCAGAACGGCCTGATCTGGGTCTGGCTCGGCAATGCGGCGTTCTACTCGCTCGCGGCCCTCGTGATCACCCTGGTGATCAGCATCCCTGCGGGCTACGCGCTCGCACTCACCGAGTTCAAGGGTCGACAGCTTCTGTTGGCCATCACGCTCATCGTGATGCTCATCCCGAACACGGCGCTGGTGCTTCCGATCTTCCTGGAGTTGAGCGCCGTGAAGCTCGTGGGTTCACCGCTGTCGGTGATCCTTCCCTTCTCGTTCTTCCCGTTCGGTGTCTACCTCACCTACATCTACTTCTCGACCACGGTGTCACGTGACCTGCTGAACGCAGCACGCATCGACGGGGCGGGGGAATTCAGGGTGTTCGCGCAGGTCGCAATGCCCCTGGCTACCCCGGTCATCGCTCTTGTCGGCTTCTTCAGCTTCGTGGGCAACTGGAACAACTACTTCCTGCCGTACGTCATGGTGCCGGGTCGTAAGGCGCCCATCCAGGTGGGAATCGCGGAGCTGCTGTCGAACGTGCCCCAGTTCAATCCCACGAACGCGTCCTCCACGACGATCGACCTGCCCACCCTGGCGCTCGCCACGCTGTTCGCAGTAGCTCCCGTGCTGTTGATCTTCCTCTTCTCGCAGCGGTTCCTGGTCTCGGGAATGACTGCAGGAGGTACGAAGGAATGACTCGCAGGTTCGGAATGGTGTGCCGTGTGCGCCCGGAGAAGCGCGCAGAGTACCTCGAGCTGCACTCGGCTGTGTGGCCCGGGGTCGAGGCGATGATCACGGAATGCGGCATCCGCAACTTCACGATCTTCATCCGTGGAGACGTCCTCTTCGGCTACTACGAGTACGTGGGCGACGACTACGAGGCAGACCAGGCCAGGATGGCCAGGGATCCCGAGACCGTTCGCTGGTGGTCCTACACAGACCCGTGCCAGATCGGTTTCGATGAGGATGCCCCGGAGGGCACTCGTTGGCAGGAGCTCGACGAGGCCTGGCACCTCGACTGAGGCGCGCCCTGCTCTCGAGCGGACCTCCGGCTAGTGACCCGCGTGGTCCTGCGGCCGACGGCGAGCCCAGGCGTTCGCGATGTGGTCGTGCATGGCGTTCGCGGCGGCATCGGCGTCGCCGCGCGTGATCGCGTCGAGCACCGAGCGATGCTCCTCGAGGGTCACCGCCATCGCGTCGGCACCGTGGTGGCCCGTGAAGCGGCTGCTCTCCCGCGCCCGGGCGAAGAGGATGCGCGTGATGTTGGCGGCCAGGCGGATGCCCGACTGCTCCATGATCGCGTAGTGGAAGGCGGCGTCGGCGTCGTTGTACGAGTCGAAGTCGCCGAGGTGACGCTCGGTCTGCTCGAAGAGCGTGCGGAGTTCCTCGGAGAACTCAGGATTCTGGCGGCGAGCCGCCTCAGCGGCCATCGACGCCTCAAGGCTCGCGCGAACAATGGTGAGCTCGTCGAGCACACCGAGGGTGTCATCGTGATCGACGAGCGCCGAGAGCACCACGGGGTCGAGCACGTTCCATGCGCTCGGCGGGTTGACGGTCGTGCCACGCCCCTGGGCGACCACGACGAGACCCTTCTCCTCCACGCGTTTGACGGACTCACGGATGACCGTGCGACTCACCCCGAAGCGCTGGCTGAGCGTGCCTTCCGGCGGCAGCACATCGCCCGGCTGGAGCTCGCCCGTGACGATCGCGGCAACCAGATCAACGACGACCGCGACACCCAAGCGAGCTGGGGGCATGCGGGTCTGAGGGCCTGCCAGCACCGACCGCTTCAGCGGTGCGGGATCGGAAGCGTGCTCACTCATGCGTCTCAGTGTAGAGCCGGAACGGCTCAGGCCCTGGGAAGCGACGGGGGCTCTGCAACGAGTTGGAGACCTGCGCGATCCGGACGCACGTGGGGGCCTTCGTTGATGAGCCAGCTCGCGTCGGCATCGCCGCGGCGGGCGATGGCCTCCTCGTCGACGGAGACGCCCACGCCGGGAGCATCCCCGAGCACGATGCCGCCGTCCGCGTACTCGACGTCGATGGCGGTGCCGAACGGAGCACCCAGATCCTGCACCTCGGCGGACAGATGGTTGGGAATGGCTGCGGCCGCATGGGCGACGGCGGGGTTGGCGGTGAGGCCAACGGGGCTCATCGGCAGGTCGCGACTGTTCGCCGCGTGCGCGACACGGATGAAGTGGGTGATGCCCCAGACGCTTCCGGCCTGCACGACGTCGACTGCGCCGGCGTCGAACAGCGGCGTGTACTGCTCGAGCCCGGTGAGATTCTCGCCCGTCGCGACGCCAGCGCGGATCGAGCGGGTGAGGCGCGCGTGGCCCGCGGCATCCCAGCGACGCAGCGGCTCCTCGATCCACGTCAGGTCGTGTACGGCCTCGACCGCGGCGATGTGGCGCACGGCCTGCTTGAGGTTCCAGGATTCGTTGGCGTCGAGCATGAGCGCCGGGTGCGGTGTATTGCGTCGCAGGGAATCGGAGATGATACCGAGGCGACGGATGTCGTCGTCGACGCTGCGACCGCCCTTGAGCTTGCCGGAACTGAATCCGCGCTCGGCCATGGTCGTGTAGAAGGCAGCGAGCTGGGTGTCATCGAGGGCGATGTCGAGCCCCGATGCGTACCCGGCAACAAAACGGTCTGCGCTGCCCAGGAGGCGCCACAGGGGCTCGCCGGCGAGTTTCGCCTTGATGTCCCACAGGGCCATGTCGAACGTGCCGATGCCGGCGAAGGTCGCGCCAGCATGGCCGGCCTTGAACACGCGGGCGAGCATCCTGTCGTACAGGGTCGCCACGGCACGCGGGTCCTGGCCCTCGAGGGCGGGGAACAGCTGCTCGAGGTCCTGGTGGGAGCCGAGGCCGACGCCGGTGACGCCCTCGTCGGTGTCGAGCAGGACGATAGCGACCTCGGTGATTCCCGAGCTGACGAAGCCGTTCACGTCACCAACCGGCCGACCCCAGTCTCGGAAAGTCCGGAGAGCGCGGTATCCAGTTATCTTCATCATCGCCCTTGACGGTCTCGGAGAACACGACGATCAGTCGTGCTCAAACAGCATACATCACACGTAGGATCAATCCCTAGCGGAGAACGGGGTCGTTTCCGCCGAGCAGGTCGAGATCCGATCGACGCGGCAGACTCTCCCAATCACCCGGACCGAGGCACGCGTACGCACCCGCGCGCACGGCCGTCGCGAGGCGCGCAGCAGCCGGTTCCCCGGCGAGCAGTTCGGCGAGGTACCCCGCCGCGAACGCGTCGCCCGCGCCCACGGTGTCGGCCGGGATGATCGGGAGGGCAGCGACACGGTGCACCTCGTTGTCGATGAGCGCGAGGCATCCGTCGCCGCCGAGCTTGACGAGCACCTGGGCTGGGCCGAGCTCTGCGATGGCCGCGGCAAGGTCACCGGGAGTCGAGCCCTCGACGAGGAGCGACGCCTCATCGAGGCCGGCGAAGACCACGGATGCCCGGCGAGCGATAGCGCGGTACGCCTCCGCACCATCTCTCCCGCGCCACAGGGAGGGCCGGTGGTTGACGTCGAAGGAGATCGGGATGCCAGCCCCCTCCGCAACGTCGAGTGCGTGTTCGATCGTTGCCGCAGCCGACTCCGAGATCGCCGGGGTGATACCCGTGACATGCAGCACGGACGCGTTGCGGATCGCCTCGGCGTCGACGTCTGCCGGGGTCATCCGGCTGGCGGCGCTGCCGGCACGGTGGTACTCCACGCGCGTGACTCCCGCGAGCGGCTGTGACTTCACCATCAGACCCGTCGGCGCACCATCATCGATCACGATCCGGGTGAGTACCCCCTCGGCCCGGAGCTCACGCCGGATGAGCTCCCCGGTGCTGTCGGCGCCGAGCCGTCCCATCCAGGTGACCTCGCAACCGAGCCGCGCGAGGCCGATCGCCACGTTGCTCTCGGCGCCCCCGAAACCGAGCCTGAAGGTCTCGGGTCGTGGGCCAGCGGCGCTCGCGATGAACAGGCCCATGCTCTCGCCGAGTGTGACGACGCCCGGCATCAGACCCTGCCGATCGCCTGCACGGATTCGGTGCTCACGCGCTCGATCGTGGCGAAGTCGCCCGAGGCGATCATGGAGCGCGTGGCCATCCAGGATCCGCTGACGGCGGGCACGGCGGCATCCGCGAGGTAGGTGGGGGCATCGAGTGCGGTGACGCCACCGCTCGGCACGAACCCGAGTCCCTGCAGCGGTGCGGCAAGTGCACGGATCGTCCCGAGGCCGCCGAGCTTGTCGGCGGGGAAGAACTTGACGGTGTCGATACCTGCCCGCATCGCCACGAGTGCCTCGGTGGCGGTGGCGATCCCCGGCAGCGACCCCATGCCGCGCTCTCGCGTGAGATCGACGATCTCGCGGTCGAACCCGGGGCTCACGATGAAGCTCGCCCCCGCGTCGTGCGCTGCCTCGAGCTGGTCGGGCCGGACAACGCTTCCCGCGCCGACCGTGAACCCCGCCACCTCGGCCATCGCGCGGATCGCGTCCGCGGCGGCAGGCGTCCGGAAGGTCACCTCCGCGCACAGGATGCCACCCGCAGCGAGGGCACGCGCCAGATCGGCCGCCTGTGCCGCGTCGTCGATCACGATGACGGGCACGATGCGGTGTCCGGCCAGTGACCCGAGCGAACTCATCGGCCGAGCCATCCGCCGTCGACTGGCAGCGTGATGCCCGACACGTAGTCGGATGCCGCGGAGGCGAGGAACACGGTGGCTCCCGCAAGATCGCTCGCCTGGCCCCACCGCCCGGCCGGGATGCGCGCGAGGATCGCCTGCGAGCGGTCCGGGTCGTCCTGGAGCGCCTGCGTGTTGTCGGTGGCGATGTAGCCGGGAGCGATCGCATTGACGGTCACCCCGCCCTGCGTCCACTCGTTGGCCAGGGCCTTCGTCAGACCGGCGATGCCCGACTTCGCGGCTGCGTACCCTGGCACCGTGATGCCGCCCTGGAACGACAGGAGCGATGCCGTGAAGATCACCTTGCCGTAGCCGCGCTCGAGCATTCCGCGACCGATCGCGCGGGTGAGCACGAAGGGGCTCGTCAGGTCCACCTGCAGTACTTCGTCCCACCACTCCTGGGGGTGCTCGACCGCTGGCGCTCGCCGGATCGTGCCCGCGTTGTTCACGAGGATGTCGACGGGGCGGGCGGCGAGCTCGTCGGCGAGGGATGCTACGGCCGAGGCATCCGCGAAGTCGCACGAGATCGCCTCGAAGGTGCGTCCACGTGCTCGGACTGCCGCGGCGATCTCGCTCTCGTCGGTGAGGGAGGCGCTCACGCCGATGATGTCCGCTCCCGCGTCGGCGAGCGCATCCGCCATCGCGTAGCCGATGCCACGACGGGCCCCGGTGACGACGGCGAGGCGTCCGGTCAGGTCGAAGGAGGTGCTCACTTGCCCGCCTCCAACTCCACGAGGACCTTGAGTGCCCGACCATTCTCGAGGTCGGAGACGCCGTCGTTGATCTGCTCGAGCGGCACGACGCGGCTGATGACCTCGTCAACGGGGATGGTGCCGTCCTGGAGCAGCTCGACGGCACGCTCGAAGTCGGTGCGCTGGTACACCCGCGCCCCGAGGATGCGCAGCTCCCGCCAGAACACGCGCTGCAGGTCGATCTCGCGCGGCGTGGGGTGGATCGCGACGATCACGAGGGTGCCGCGCACCTTGGCCAGCGCGGTGGCCGCGAGTACCGCGGCGGGCGCACCGGAGACCTCGAAGACTACGTCGGCGCCTGCGCCGTCGGTCCATTCGGTGACCCACTCCGTGGCATCCACGGCGCGGGGGTCGATGGCCTCGAAGCCGAGACGCTCGATCTGGGCTCGGCGCTCGGGCTCGGGCTCGCTCACCGCGACGATCGCGCCTTCGCTACGGGCGACCGACGCGATGAGGACGCCGATGGGGCCGCCACCGAGCACAACGACCTTGTCGCCCTTCTTCAGCTCGGAGCGGCGAACGTCGTGCACGGCGACGGCGACCGGCTCGGCGAGCGCGGCGGTGCGGAGGGAGAGGTCGCTCGGCACCGCGACGAGGAGTTCGGCCGGCACGTTCCAGTACTCCTGGAGCGAGCCGGGGGAGTCGATGCCCACGAACACGAGGTTCTGGCAGATGTGGTTGTTGCCCGCGAGGCAGGCTGGGCACGTGTCATCCCACACCAGCGGCATGACGGTGACGGCATCGCCGGGCGCCCAGCCCGCGACCCCCTCGCCGAGGGCGGCGATCGTGCCGCTCATCTCGTGGCCGAACGTGAGGGGGGTGGTCACCCTCGCGTCCATGTTGCCGTGGAGGATGTGCAGGTCGGTGCCGCACAGGCCCGTGAAGGCGACAGCTATCTGCACCTCACCGGGGCCGGGGGCGGGAACCTCCGCCTCCGAGATTTCAATCGAATGGTTTCCCGTGTACGCCGCTGTACGCATATCGCTCCAGAATTCATGTGATGTACGATGAATTGTAGTCCCGACAAGGAGGTTGTGTCATCCGTACTCGCACCCTGGGCCGCGCGCCCGCACTGACCGAAATCGGATTGGGAACCTCCCCGTTCGGCAACCTCTTCCGCGAAACGACGGACGCGGACACCGCCGCTGCCGTCGATGCCGCCTGGGATGGCGGGGTTCGCTACTTCGACACCGCGCCCCACTACGGCCTCGGCCTCGGCGAGAAGCGCCTCGGTGCTGGCCTGCGTGATCGACCGCGCGACGAGTACGTGATCTCCACCAAGGTCGGGCGCCTGCTCGTGCCCACCCCCGAGAACGCCGGGCAGCTCGACGACGACGGCTTCGTCGTGCCAGCCGAGTACCGCAGGCAGTGGGACTTCTCCCGCGACGGCATCCTCCGATCCGTCGAGGAGAGCCTCGGGCGGCTCGGGCTCGACCGGGTGGATGTGCTGTACCTGCACGACCCCGACGAGCACTGGGATGCGGCATCCACGACAGGCATCTCCACCCTCATCGAACTGCGCGACCAGGGCGTCGTGAGGGCGATCGGTGCAGGCATGAACCAGTCTGCGATGCTCGCGCGCTTCGTCGCGGAGTGCGACGTCGACCTCATGATGCTGGCCGGACGCTACACGCTGCTCGACCAGTCGGCGCAGGACGACCTGCTTCCCCTCGCGCTCGAGCGGGGCGTCGGGATCGTCGCGGCCGGTGTCTACAACTCCGGCCTGCTCAGCCGTGCCGTGGTTCCGGATGACGCGCACTACGACTACCGGGCCGCCCCGCGCGAGCTCGTCGAGCGGGCCCGCGCGATCGCCGCGGCGTGCGAGCGCTACGGCGTGACGCTGCCCGACGTGGCCGTGCAGTTCCCCCTGCGACACCCCGCCGTCGTGAATGCCGTGCTCGGCGCGCGCAACGAGAGCCAGGCTGTCGGGGGGCTCGAGCGCTACGAGGCGACGGTACCCGCAGACCTCTGGGCCGAGCTCGAGGAGTCCGGCTACATCCGACCCGTCTCATGATCGTCGACTCCCATGTCCACATCTGGGACCTGGCGCGGGCCGAGTACCCCTGGCTGGGGCCCGGCATGGCTCCGCTCGACAGGTCGATCGACTTCGCGGAGGTCGCGCCCCTGCTCCGGGAGCGAGGCATCGGCGGGGCGGTGCTCGTGCAGGCCTCCGATGAGGCGGCCGACACGCAGGTGATGCTGGATGCCGCGGCCGAGCATCCCGAGGTGCTGGGTGTCGTCGCGTGGAGTCCCCTCGACGAGGCGGCCACGCTGGCTGCGGACCTCGAGCGCTTCGCGGAGCTCCCGGTCGTTGGCATCCGCAATCTCGTGCACGAACACCCCCGCGAGTGGCTCGACCGCGCCGCGGTTCGCGAGGGTTTCGCCGTGCTCGCCGCGAGTGGGCTGCCGCTCGACTTCCCGACCGCCACGCACCACGCGATCGCCGACGTGGTGCGCCTCGGTGCGCACCACCCCGACCTGCGCATCGTCCTCGATCACCTCGGCAAGCCGCCGATCGGCGGAACGCGCGATGAGCGTGACGAGTGGCGGTCGCTGATCTCGGCGGCCGCGCTCAACCCCCGCACGGTTGCGAAGGTATCCGGGCTGTACGCAGCGACCGGAGCGCTCGACTCGTGGACGATCGACCTCGTGCGGCCGTTCGTGGAGGACGCGCTCGAGATCTTCGGCCCCGATCGCCTGCTGTACGGAGGGGATTGGCCGATCGCGGTGCTGGCGGGCGGCTACGCACGCACGTGGGACTCGATGAGTGACATCCTCGCGCCGCTCGCCGCGGACGAACGCGACGCGATCCTGGGCGGCACGGCCCAGCGCGTCTACGCCCTCCCTGCCCCTGCCTGACGACGAGTATTCCGAAAATGCGGTTATGCGGCGCGCCACAAGGGCATTTTCGGAACACTCGGCGAGGTTCAGTCCCTGAAGGCGAGCTGCTCGCGCCAGTCCGTGGGCAGCCGGTCGGCTGGCCCGGGGGACTTCTGCGGCGGTGAGTAGCTGAGGGGTGGCGCGAGTTCCGGGCCCTCGATCGTCTCCTCGGCCTCGTAATCCCAGAACCACTCCTCGCCGGGCTCGAAACTGCGGATGACGCGATGCCCGGTCTCCTTCCAGTGCGCGGTCGCATGATGGTTGAGCGAGTCGTCGCAGCATCCGATGTGTCCGCACTCCGCGCATCTCCGCAGGTGCACCCACCAACTGCCGATCGCGTCGCAGTCCACGCACGTGTGTCCGCTCGGCGGCACCGTCGGATTGATGAATTCGCTCATTCCCTACCCCTCACTCAGTCGGTTGGTTCGCCCGAGGCTTGCCCGGAATTCTCCCAGCACCTGACTGGCCGCGGTCTGCGCGTCGTTGACGGCGAGCTGCCGCACGTAGCCGGGACCGTTGTGCACGATGGATGCCACCCCCGCGAGTTCCTCGGAGCACCCGAGTTCCTCGGCTATCGGACCCACCACGGCCATAAGGTCATCGAGCTCGGCCGTGAGCGCCCGCATCTCGGTGCCGTCGGGTGTCAGGAGGATCGCGCCGAGACCGAAGCGCGCGGCACTCCAGCGGTTCTCGTCGGAGAGCCAGGATGGCGGCGGGGAATATGGAACCCCCTCGTCCAGCTGACGGGAGAGGTACTCGACCGTGCACTGGATGAGAGCCGTGAGCGCCGCGACCTCCTCGAGGCGCGACATCGAGTCGCAGACCCGGATCTCGATGGTCCCGTAGCGGTGCGACGGGCGGATGTCCCACTTGAGATCGTTCGGTTCTGCGATGACCCCCGCAAGCTGCATGGAGGCGATGAGCGCCTCGAACTCGCTCCACTCGCTCAGGTGCGGCGATGGTCCCGCCTGGGGCAGCTGCTGGAACACGAGCGTGCGGAACGACGCATACCCCGTCTCCTCGCCAGCCCAGTAGGGGCTGGAGGCGCTCAGGGCGATGAAGAGCGGCACGTACTGCTGCAGTCGTGAGATGAGCGGGAGCGCCTTCGCGCTGTCCTCGACGCCGACGTGAACATGGACGCCCCAGATGAGCATCTGCCGCCCGATCATGGCCGTGCGCTCGAGGAGTTCCGAGTAGTGGGTGACCGACTCGTCGACCTCCTGGTCCTGCCAGTGGGCGAGGGGGTGGGTTCCGGAGGTCCCGAGCTCGAGTCCGAGGGAGTCGGCGGCGTCGAGGAGGAGGGCCGCTCGGGCGCGCACGTCGTCGATCGCCTCGCTCACGAGCATCCGGGGCTCACTCGTGATCTCCACCGTGTTGGTGAGGTACTCCCGTTGCAGCGCGCGCTCCGGCATGTCGGGGTGCTTCGCGAGGTCGAGGATCGCGGGCCCCGAGCCGACGAGCAGCGAGGTCTCCGGGTCGGCGCAGTACAGCTCGAGCTCAATGCCCACCGAGGATCGGGGCGAGTCCGCGAAGCGCATACACAGATACTGTCATCGACCGCGGCGATGCGGTCGAGATTCCGGGGGTCTTGACAAGCGTCCGCACTGTCATCCGGGAACACTGACGACGGTCAGCTCGGCGATCTTCGGCTCACGGTTGTCGCCAGACGACCGGCCGGTCAGTCGACGCCCGATCCACGGCAGCACGTACTCACGCCAGTAGGCGGAGGTGCGCGGGCGTGCCGGGTCGGCGGGCGCAGGGCCGAAGTCCGGCACGGGCACCTCGAGCGCGGCGAGAACGTTGGATGCCACCCTCCTGTGCCCGAGCGGTCCGAGATGCAGCTGGTCCCGTGACCAGTAGCGCAGATCGGTCAGCTCGCTGTCGCCCCAGTTGTCGACCCATGTGACGTTCTCGCGGGGGAGGTGGCCGCGCACGGCCGCGGCAAGGTGATCGCCGCGCACCTCGATGCGCGCTCCGAGCGGGATGTGCCGCGTCGGGTTGGCGCCGCTCGCGAGCAGCACGTGGCTGCCAGCCGCGACCGCCCGGTCGACCGATTCGAGAAGCTGGTCGGCGATCCGGTTGATCGACACCCGGGGCCGCATGATGTCGTTTCCCCCGCCGTTGATGCTGATGAGTTGGGGGCGCAGCGCGATCGCGGCATCCATCTGCTCGTTCGCGATCGGGGAGAGCAGCCTGCCGCGGATCGCGAGGTTGGCGTAGCTCACGGGAACGGATGACGCGAGCGCGAGGCCGAGCGCCACGAGGTCAGCCCATCCCCGCACGCCGCCGTCCGGTGTCTCGTCGCCCACGCCCTCCGTGAAGCTGTCGCCCACTGCCACGTAACTCTCGAACATCATGCTCCTACTCTGCACCCCGCATTACGTGGCCGTGGCGCGGCGCACCTTTATGCTGTGCGCATGGATGACTCGGCGCAGCAGCGGGTGCAGCACCGGCTCGCACTCCGCGACCGGTGGGAATCCGCGAGCACGATCCCGCTCATCATCGTGAGTGGGCTGTTCATCGTCTCGTACTCGGCTTACGTGATCTTCGTGGAGTTCCCGCCCGAGGTACGCGCTGGGATCTTCGTTGTGCTCGTTCTCATCTGGATCCTGTTCTTCATCGACTACGTCGCGAGGCTGATCATCACTCCCAGCGGGTTCCGCTGGGCCTTCGTGCGCAAGAACGTGATCGACCTGCTCTCGGTGCTCTTCCCGTTGTTCCGCACGTTCCGTCTCGTGAGCCTGCTCGGCCGCATCCCGTACTTCCAGGGCAGGAGCGGAACAGCGGTCCGATCGCGCGTGGTCATCTACGCGGCCGGCTACGCCATCCTCTTCGTCTACTTCATCGCGCTGGCCACTCTTCAGGCGGAGCGCTACGCACCGGGGGCGACGATCACGAGCTTCGGGAATGCCGTCTGGTGGGCCTGCGTGACGCTCTTCACGGTGGGCTACGGCGACACCTACCCGGTGACCGTTCTCGGCCGATTCTGGGCCGTCGTTCTCATGGCCGGGGGCATCGTCATCATCGGCACAACCTCGGCGATCGTGGTCTCGTACCTCAGCGAGCGCGTCCGGCGAAAGGACTGACCGTGGACCTCCAACCGCATTACGTCGTGGAGCTGGACTGATGGCGCGCCGCACGATCCCCACCGTGCCGCTGCCGGAGTTCGTTCCCAAACCCGAGGTGGACCGGGCGCTCGACTGGGTGTTTTTCGTCTTCGGGGGAGTGGCGGCCGTATGGCTCGCGTACCTCCTCCTGCGTGAGAGCTTCACGCTCGGATGGTGGCAGATCGCCTTCGCGGTGGTCTACTGGGTGCTCCTCGCCTACCTCGTGCTTCCACGACTTCATCGCATCCTCACGCGCATCTACGTTCCCGACTACTTCATCGGGCGAGCGCGGACGAGTGACGGGCTCCTCGGCGACCCGATCAACCTCGCGCTCCTGGGCGACGAGACCCAGATCCACGAGGCGATGAACAGGGCAGGCTGGACACTCGCCGATGACCTCTCGCTCCAGACCGGCGTCACCATCGTCAAGTCGACCGTGCTGCGCCGCAGCTACAACGAGGCTCCCGTCAGCCCGCTCATGCTCTTCGGGCGCAAGCAGGACTTCGCCTACCAGCAGGAGGTCAACGGCACGCCGGGCAAGCGCCATCACGTGCGCTTCTGGCGGTGTCCACCCGGATGGATGCTGCCCGGCGGCCATCGTGCGGAATGGCTCGCCGCGGGCACCTACGACAAGAGCGTCGGATTCTCGCTCTTCACCCTGCAGGTCACCCACAAGATCGACGAGCACACCGACGACGAGCGGGACCACATCGTGGAGACCGTGCGCGGGGCGAACCCCGCGGCATCCGTGAGCGTCATCAAGGACTTCTCGACCGGCTACCACTCGCGCAATGGCGGGGGCGACTCGATCATGACGGATGGCGACCTGCCGATCCTCAACCTGCGGGCGCTGCCGACTCCACCCGGCGCCCTCGGCGAGGTGCCGACCGACAGCCGGGAGAAGCGCCCCGCGCCGATCATCGTCGGCTCCCTGCTCATGGTGTTCGGTGCGCTCTCGACGGCGATCATCGCTGCCGCGGTGGCCGCGGCCTGGCCGGAGCTGCTCAAGACCCTCGATGTCGACGGCGACGATGGTGAATGGGTGCTCTGGTTCGTGTTCGCCTTCCTCGCGCTGGTCGCGCTCGCGGAGCTCTTCCTCGCCTGGCAGGTGTTCCTCGGCAGCAACTGGGCCAGGGTCGTTGCGCTCTCCGCCAACGCGATCGGGCTCGCGCTCCAGGTGGTGAGCCTCGAATCCGGCGGCCCGGCCATC
This sequence comes from Leifsonia sp. AK011, assembly GCF_013410945.1. Taxonomy (NCBI): domain Bacteria; kingdom Bacillati; phylum Actinomycetota; class Actinomycetes; order Micrococcales; family Microbacteriaceae; genus Leifsonia; species Leifsonia sp. AK011. Next base: position 1,125,861 of record NZ_JACCCH010000001.1, read on the forward strand.
ACGATCGACACGAGCCTGATCCCGGTCGCTCTCGACATCCTGCTGCTGCTCGCCCTCTCGAGCCACAGCGCGACGACGTACGCGCGGAGCCAGCGCAAGACGCCCAAGCGCATCGCGGCCCGCCCCGGGGGAGTCGCTGCGTACTGAGCGCCCCTCCCGTGAGTTGCCGACTTCGGACGGTGCAGAGCGCTAAACACTGTCCGAAGTGGGCAAGTCACGGGGGCGGATGCTAGGGCTGGAGCCGCTCGAGGCTCCAGCCGCCGCCCGCCGCACGCGCGAACACCAGGCGGTCGTGCATCCGCGAACTGCGTCCCTGCCAGAACTCGAAGTACCTCGGAGTGATGCGGAACCCTCCCCAGTTCGCCGGGCGGGGCACCTCGACGCCCGCATACTGCTCCTCGAGCTCCCGCACGCGCTGCTCCAGGATGTCGCGGCTCGCGATCGCGCGGGACTGCTCGCTCGCGACCGCCGCGACCTGCGACCCGTGCGGCCGACTCGCGAAGTAGGCGTCGGAGACCTCGGCGCTCGTCGGCACCGCGGTGCCGTGCACGATCACCTGGCGGTGGATGAGGTACCAGGGGAACACCACGGAGACGTCCGGGTTGACCATCAGCGCCTGGCCTTTGGCCGACTCGTAGTTGGTGAAGAACTCGAATCCGTTCTCGTCGACAGTGCGCAGCAGCACTGTGCGGCTACTCGGGCGACGGTCGGCGTCGATCGTGGAGAGCACCATGGCGTTCGGTTCGTAGACACCCGCGAGTTCCGCCTCGGAGAGCCAACGGGAGAACTGGGCGATCGGGTCGCGATCGATGTCCGCCTCCAGGAGGGGGGTCTGCCCGTAGTCCGTGTGGCGGGTGAGGGAGCCGGTCGTGTCGGGGCCATCGGGATCGGTCATGGCGGTGCGTCCTATCGGGAGTCGTAGCGTGCGAGAGCGTCGGCGTCGCGCGCGTGGGTGACCGCCCGCCTGATGGCGTCGAGCGCCTCGACTGGATCAGTCTCCGCCTGCGCGATCTCGAACTGCCGCTCTGCCTCGGCGAGCCGCGTTCGGGCGGCGACACCGGTGTGGCCTCGGGCCACGAGGTCGCGGGCGACGGCGATCTGGCTGCGTGCCGAGACCAGGGTGCCCTCGTATGCGGCACGGGCGTGAGCGAGCCGCTGCGCCTGGTTGCGTGAGCTCGCGAGGGCGAGGTCGAGGTCCTCGATCGACTCGCCGAGTTCGTCGAGGTCGGCGACCGGGTCGGCGGGGGAGCGCGGCTCGAAGGCCGTGACTCGCTCGATGGCGGAGAGGATGCGCGCGCCCGAGTCGGGATCCGGGGCGCTGTCCAGTTCGCGGCGGGCCTCGGCGACATCCGCCGCCGCAGTCGTTCGCCGGTCGGCGAGGGCGGATGCCGCGGCCTCGAGTTCGCGCGCTCGCCGGTCCACCGCGTCCAGGAGGCCGTCCGCCTCCCGTGCCGCCTGCGCGGCTTCGGTGAGACGGCCCGAGACCGAGTTCACGCCGGACTCGTGGATGTCGGCTGCCGTGGCATCCGCGTGCTCCGCGGCCAGCGCCAGGAGTCGCTCCGCGCGTTCGGCGTTGCCTGCGACATCCCGCACCACCCGATCGGCGTACCCGTCGCGCAGTGTCGCGATCGTAGTGCGGGCCTCCACCACGCGCGCCGAGGAGTCCCGGATGCGACGGCGGAGGTCCTCGAGGCTGCCGGCCGCATTCGCCTCGACCGAACGCAGCCGCCGGAAGGCGTCGTCCTGGCGTGCGAGTAGCTCTTCGGCCTGCTCGCAGAGCGCGATGATCTGCAGCGTCCACTCCCGGCGCTCGCGGTCGGAATCCGGGACCGCGTCGTCGAGCGCCTGGCGCAGCCGGAAGGCCTCGGCGAGTTTGCGCTGCGCATCGTCGAGGGAGTCGGCGAACGGCTGAGCCCGGTCCGTGCCGAACTGCGCGACGGCGTAGCCCACCTCGTCCTCAGCCTCGCGCACGGCGTCATCGAGACGCACCAGAAGGGTGCCGGCGCGCCTGCTGAGCTCGGCGATGCCCGAGCCGGCGCGAGCCGTGCGACTGTCGCCGCGCCGCACGAAAAGTACCGCGAAAGCGACGACTCCGATGATGAGCGCCAGCACCAGGAACGTACCGATCGCCAGGGAAGCGCCCGCGAGCAGGTCCATGGTGCCCCATCCTAAGCTCGCCCGGCTTCGCGAAACTCGGGCTTATCTCCCGGGAAATGCGAGAACGCCCTCCTACAGTGGCAGGGTGTGGCGTGCCGATAAGCATTCCGAGGACTACCGGACGATCCCGGACCTCGAGGAGCCCGACGAGGGCAACGGGCTCGGGCGCGCCGAGACGCAGGTCACGGCGCCCCACGTTCTGAGCCTCGGTGACCCGCGGCTCACGCTCGGCAATGCCGCCGAGCCGATCTGGCTGGAGTGGCGCACCGATCTCGCGAAGATCGGTGGCACGAACCCTCTCCTGCACTTCGACGATTCGCCCCGCTCGCGAATCGAACTCTCCGCGACCCACCCGGGTGGTCTCGCACAGTTCATCACGGGCAAGACGACTCTCCTCTCCAATCTCATCCGCGACGAGATCGCCCTTCGCGGTGCGCGTCTCGCGGCTGCGGCCGTCGCCGCCCGAAGCCTCGACCTCGCGACGGCGCGCGGTATCGACTCCGTGCATCTCGGCATCGGCATCGCCGAATGGACCTGGGTGGGTAGGAGCTACCGTGCCCCGATCCTCCTGCGTCCGCTCGCCATCCGTCGCCATGGCACCGACTTCGAGGTCAAGCTGCGCGGCAGCGCCCAGCTGAACCCCGCGCTCGCGCGCATCCTGGCTGAGCAGTTCCAGGTTGTCCTCGACCCGGACGCCTTCGCGGCACTCTCCGACAACGACGGAACGTTCAAGCCCAACGCCATCATCGATCGACTCCGCGGGCTCACCTCGCACCTCAAGGACTTCGAGGTCAGCCCGCGACTCGTGGTCTCGTCGTTCGCCGAGGTCGCCACGGCGATGCTCGCCGACGCCCACGACCTCGAGCATCCGGTGCTCGATGCGCTGGCCGGCAACGAGACGGCGGCACGGATGCTCGGCGAGGCCTACGCGCCGGTCGAGGCCGTCCCCGCCGACCAGCGCACGCCGGAGACCGACGCCCTGCTGCTGGACGCGGACGCCGAGCAGGAGAACGTCATCGCGCAGGTTGCCGCGGGCAACTCGCTCGTGCTCAAGACACTGCCGGGAACCGGCGGAACCCAGACGATCGTGAACGCGATCGGCGCCCTGGTCGGCAAGAACAAGCGTGTTCTCGTCGTGAGCCCGCGCCGGGCGTCGCTCCAGGCCATCGGCCAGCGCTTCGGCGATGTGGGGCTCGGCGGGGTGGCCGTGTCGCCCGGCAGCCTGCGTCGTGACCTGATCCGCTCCATCGCCCGCAGTGAGAAGGCCACGCAACCGGCCGTCGCGGAGATCGACGAGGCCCTCACGCGCCTGCGCAAGGTGCTCATCGACTACCGCTCCGCGCTCTCGCGCAAGGACCCCGGCATCGGCGTCTCCGTGCTCGACTGCGTTGCCGAGCTCAGCCGTCTCGCCCTGCTCCCCACGTCTCCCACCACCACCGCACGGCTCAGCCGCAAGGCTGTTGAGCGGCTCGCGGCCGGTCGGGCTCGCGCTGCCGAGATCATGGTGACCGCGGCATCCCTCGGCGAGTTCCGCTACGGACCGGGCGATTCACCCTGGTACGGCGCGCAGTTCTCCAGCGGCGACGACGCCCTTCGCGCCCACGACGTCGCGAAGCGGCTCCACACTGAGGCGCTGCCGCACCTCATCGACAGCGGCAACCGGCTGGTCGCCGGTACGCACCTGCGGCCGTTCAAGACGATCGCCGAGCTCGGCGTCTACCTCCGACTGCTGGTCGACCTGCGCGAGACTCTCGACAAGTTCCTGCCGATGGTCTTCGACCGTCCGCTCACCGAGCTCATCGCCGCGACGTCACCCCGCAAGGACCACCCCGACATGAGTGGTGGCAACCGGCGCAGGCTCAAGAAGCTCGCGCTCGAGTACGTGCGCCCCGGTGTGCGCATCGGCGACCTGCACAGCGCGCTCATCCGTATCCAGCAGCAGCGCGTGCTCTGGCACCGCTATGTTGCCGAGGGCGCCATCCCCGCGGTTCCTGTCGGCCTCGCCGAGGTTCAGGCCGCCTACCAGCAGGTGACGCACGACCTCGAGACGCTCGAGGGCCCGCTCGGGCTCGAGACGAAGCTCGAGGATGCCCCGATCGTGGACCTGCTCGGCACCATCGAGGGCCTCGCCGCAGAGTCCGACGTGCTCCACAATCTCCAGGACCGCACCGCCCTCATGGGTGCCCTGCGCGAACTGGACCTCGACCCGCTCATTGAGGACCTCGCCCGTCGGCACGTCCCCGAGGACCGCGTCGCCCTCGAACTCGAACTCTCCTGGTGGAAGTCGGCACTCGAGAGCCTGCTCGCGTCCGAGCGCGCGCTGCTCGGCGCCAACACCTCCGTGCTCGACCGGCTCGAGGCCGACTACCGCCTCGTGGACGAGGCCCACGCTGCGAGCAGCGCACAGGTGCTCGGCTGGCAGCTCGCCGAGACGTGGCGCATCGGGCTCGTGGACTGGCCGGAGGAGGCGAGCCTGCTCAAGCGCCTCCTGCAGCGTCAGGATGTCACCTCCTTCGATCTCCAGACGACGGCCCCGCACCTCTCGCGTCCCATCGCGCCCGTGTGGCTCGCGTCGCCCTACGAGGTCCCGCAGATCGTCGACACCATGCCGTTCGACGCCGTGTTCCTCGTGGATGCCGGTGCGATGACGGTCGCGGAGGCCATCGGTGGCATCCGCCGAGCCCGCCAGGTGGTCGCCGTCGGTGACGCCGTGACCCAGACTCCCGCGCCGTTCGAGATCGCCGTCGGCGAGAACGCCGTGGTGCCGGACTTCGACGTTGATGAGGCGCACGGGGCATCAGTTCTCGCGCAGCTCGGCGAACTCGTACCGACCCTCACCCTCACGCGCAGCTACCGCCCCGGCGGCGAGGACCTCGCGGAGCTCGTCAACCGCCGGTTCTACGGTGGTCGCATCCAGTCGCTCCCGTGGGCTGGCAGCTTCCTCGGGCACGGCAGCATCGCGCTCGACTATGTCGCCGACGGCCAGGGGATGCCCGACCCGGACTCCGGCGCCGTGGAGAGCCCCCAGGCCGAGGTCGACCGCGTCGTCGATCTTGTTCTCGACCACGCCGAGCGCAAGCCGCACGAGTCCCTCATGGTCATCACGGCGAGTGACAAGCACGCCGTGAAGGTCATGCAGGCAGTGCTCGCCGCGCTCACCACTCGCCCGGAGCTCGTCGACTACGTGATCGGCGACCGTGCTGAGCCCTTCGCGGTGTACACGATCGACCAGGCCGTCGCTCAGAGTCGCGACCGCGTGATCTTCTCGATCGGCTTCGGACGCACCCCGCACGGTCGTGTGCTGAGCGACTTCGGTGCGCTCGGGCACCCGGGCGGTGAACGGCTGCTCGCCGTCGCGATGACCCGTGCGCGCCGCTCAATGGCGATCGTCAGCTCCTTCAAGCCGGCCGACCTCGATGACGGCCGCATGAAGCACGGCGCCGTGGCCCTCGCCGAGATCCTCGCGGAGATCGGTGCACGCCAGAGCGAGGAGCCGATTCCCGACGACAGTGATCCGATGCTCGTGGACCTGGCTCGTCGCCTCGAGGCGCACGGCCTGCGGGTCGCGCTCGGGCACCGCGGAAAGCTGGGGCTCGTGGCATCCCGCGGCGGTATCTGCGTGGCGATCGAGACTGACGAGGTGCTGCTCAAGTCGAGCCTGCGCGAGTCGCTGCGCCTGCGCCCCGAGATCCTTCGCCGACTCGGATGGCACTACCTCCGCGTGCACGCCTTCGAACTGTTCAGCGACCCGGATGGCGTCGCTGCCCGGGTGGTGACGATGCTCGGGGGTAATCCTGCTCCCATCACGGAGCCCGTCACAGTTGTCTCCGCTGGCTGAGGACACGGTGGCTGAGCACCGCTCCGACGACCCGATCGACCGGGAGAGCGCACAGCGCAAGCCCCGTCGCGTGCGAACGGAACCGCCAGCTGGCTCTGACCCGAACCCCATGCCCGAGCCGCCCAAGCACCGGTCGAACGAGAACGACGAGCAGCTACGACGCGACGTGCCGCCGCACTACTGAGCCGCCGTACTACCGAGCCGACGTGCCGCCGCCCGGGTTCCTGGTGGCGAGGAGATCGCGGATCTCCGCGAGAAGTTCGAGCTCCGTCGGGGGAGCAGGGTCGGCCTTGGCCTCGTCCTTCTTGCGGAACGCGCGGCGCTTCAGGTAGTTGATCGGAACGATGAGCGCGAAGTAGACGACCACGGCGACGAGCAGGAACTGGATCACCGCCGCGATGACGGCACCGAAGTACAGGACTGCCTGACCGCCGGAGGTCGTGGGAATGACCACGGGGAGCGCGGTCGCCAGGCTCTCGGCATCGAAGAGTGCACCAATCGCAGGGTTGAGCACGCTGCCGACGATCGCGTTGACAATACCCGTGAAGGCCGCGCCGATGACGACGGCGACAGCGAGATCGATGACGTTGCCGCGGAGGATGAACTCCTTGAAACCCTTGAGCATGGTTACTCCTTCGACGTGGAGGGCTTGGAGGGGGACGGGGTCGACGAGGGTGCCGGGGATGCCGCGGCCGTGGGCGTCGAGCTGGAGCCGGAGTCCGACGAACCGCTCTTGCCGGAGCCGCCCTGCCCTGACCCGCTCTTGGCATCGGCCGCGCGCGAGTCCGTGCGGTAGAAGCCGGAACCGCTGAAGGTCACGCCGACGGGGGAGAACACCTTGCGGAGTACGCCGCCGCACGTGGGACACACGGTGAGCGAGTCATCCGTGAACGACTGGTGAATATCGAAAGCGGTACCGCATTCAGTGCAGCGGTAGGAATAGGTGGGCATGAACGCTCCGTGGTTGTCTAATGGCCGCCGTGGCTAGAGGGCGACGATCCCGGACGGGGTGACCACCCCGTCGACGCGCTGGTCGTGCCGCTCCGAGGGCACGGACTCAACGAGTTCGTCGTCGAAGATCACAGCATAGACGGGCGGGCAGTTCTCCATCGATCCCAGGGTCTTGTCGAAGTAGCCGCGGCCCCAGCCGAGTCGCATCCCGGTGCGGTCGACGGATGCCGCGGGCACGACGATCAGGTCGACATCGTTGATCGCGATGGGGCCGAGAAGCTCCGAGGTCGGGGTGGGCATGCCCAGCAGGTCCTCGTCCTCGTCGTTGCCGTCGTAGGGTGCCCAGTCGAGCAGGCCGTCGACGCGAGACACCGGCAGGAGCACGCGGATGTCGTTCTCGGCCGCCCACTTCACGAAGTCACGTGTCCCCGGCTCCTCGGGCAGCGACAGGTACGCGGCGATCGAGCGCGCGCGCAGGTCACTCGTGAGGTCGATGAGGTGCTGGGTGATCGAGGCCGCCTCACGCTCCCGCTCTGTGGCGGTGCGAACGCGTCGGCGTTCACGTAATTCGGCGCGCAATGCTCGCTTTTGGGACTCTGGCGCGTCCGTCATGCTCCCCATTGTAGATAGCCTGTCCTCATGGGGAATCGCATCACTAAAGCAGTCATTCCGGCAGCCGGTCTGGGCACCCGCTTCTTGCCCGCCACGAAGGCCATGCCGAAGGAGATGTTGCCGGTCGTCGACAAGCCGGCGATCCAGTACGTCGTGGAGGAGGCGGTCGCAGCCGGCCTCAACGATGTGCTCATGATCACGGGGCGCAACAAGAACGCCCTCGAGAACCACTTCGACCGAATGACGGAACTGGAGGCGACCCTCGAGCAGAAGGGCGACTTCCAGCGCCTCAAGAAGGTCGAGTACTCGAACCACCTCGCCGACATGCACTACGTGCGCCAGGGCGACCCGCGCGGTCTCGGTCACGCGGTGCTCAGGTCACGGATGCACGTGGGCAACGAGCCGTTCGCCGTGCTCCTCGGTGACGACCTCATCGACTCCCGCGACGTCCTGCTGTCCAGGATGCTCGAGGTGCAGGCCGAGAAGAACGCCACCGTCATCGCTCTCATGGAGGTGGACCCGGCCTCCTCGCACATGTACGGAATCGCGACGGTCGAGGCCACTGACGCGAAGGACGTCGTGCGCATCACCGGACTGGAGGAGAAGCCCGTCCAGGGCACCGCGAAGTCCAACCTCGCGATCATCGGACGCTACGTGCTCCAGCCGGAGATCTTCGAGGTGCTCGAGCGCACTCCTCCCGGCAAGGGCAACGAGATCCAGCTCACCGACGCCCTGCTCAAGCTCGCGAACCACGACATCGCGGGTGGTGTGTACGGCGTCGTGTTCCGCGGACGCCGCTACGACACGGGCGACCGCGTCGACTACATCAAGGCCATCGTTCAGCTGGCCGTCGAGCGTGAGGACCTCGGCCCGGAGCTCCGCCCCTGGCTGCAGTCCTTCGCCAAGACGCTGGACTAGCGGGTGTCCGGCATCCCGACCCTGCGAGAAGGGCGCACGACGATTCGCCCGATTCGCCTTCGGGATGCGAGGACCCTCGAACGCGAGCTCGCCGAGAACCGGGGCTGGCTGCGCAAGTGGGAGGCGACGAACCCGCACGGTCCGATGAACTTCGACGTGCGGGCCAGCATCCGCAGCCTTCAGCAGAACGCGCGCGCCGGCCTCGGCATCCCGTTCGTGATCGAGTACGACGGGGAGCTCGCCGGGCAGCTCAACGTGTCATCCATCGCCTACGGCTCCCTGTCGTCGGCGACGATCGGCTACTGGGTGTCCGAGCGGTTCGCCGGTAAGGGCGTGACGCCGACGGCCGTCGCGCTCGCCACGGACCACTGCTTCTTCGGCGTTGGTCTGCACCGCATGGAGATCTGCATTCGCCCAGAGAACGGCCCGTCATTGCGCGTTGTCGAGAAGCTCGGCTTCCGCTACGAGGGGCTGCGGCGGCGTTACATCCACATCAACGGTGACTGGCGAGACCACTTCTGCTTCGGGTTGACCGTCGAGGAGGTGCCTGCCGGTGTGCTGGGCCGCTGGCTCTCCGGCAGGGCACCGGCGGATGCCGCGACCGTTCCCGCAGCGGACCGGGCGAAGGCCGCACGGCCCCTGTAGGGCCATTCCTGCACCCGTTGCGAGGGATGCTCGGCGCGGCACCCGCGGAGCGCTCCACCTCGCTCGTACCGTAGGCACATGGAATTCACTGGTCTCGGCGGCGGCATCATGCTCGCGGTAGCTGCGGGCCTGTGGTTGGTCTACCTCGTGCCCACCTGGGTGAAGCGCCGCGAGTACATGGCCACCGAGCGCAACGCAGTGCGTCTCCAGCAAACGATCCGCGTGCTCGCAGAAACAACCGAAGCGCCCACCCAGGCCCTGCGCCGCGCACCTGCTGGCCCCGTTGCCGTCGGTCGGCCCGTCGCTCCGGCAGCGCCACCCGCGCCCCACGTCCTCGCCGCCCAGCGCCTGCGTCGCACCCGCGCACTCGCGACGGTCGTGCTCCTCGGCTCGCTCGGCTTCGGTATCGCCCAGATCGTCATGATGGCGTCCGGAGTCGCGTCGCCCGCAGCGTGGCTGTTCCTCGGCGGTTCGATGCTCGCCGCCGTCACGTCCGTGGCGCTCCTCGGTCGACTCGCGGATGTCGCGCGCGCCCGTCGCGCCCCCCGCACCGTGCGTCGTGCCCAGCGCCTCGTCGACCACAGCGTCGCGTCCGAGGAGAAGGCCGTGCAGTCCCCGGCGGAGGAGTGGACCCCCGTGGCCGTTCCGAAGCCGCTGTACATGTCTCGCGGCGCTGCACCAGCGGCCGCGGCATCCTCGTCCGCCGACCTTGCCGAATCGCTGCGCCGTGCCGCGCGTGAGGCAGCGGAGAGCCTTCGCGAGGCGGAGCAGGTGCCGAGCATCCAACCCGCCGCGCAGGAACCCGCGGCGAAGCCCGCAGCGACCGGTTTCGCCGCGATGGGCATCGTGGATGTCACGCCCACCGCCGCGCCCGACATCGACGCCGTACTCGCCCGCCGCCGAGCCGCTGGTTAGTCTCGGCACCGGGCCCCGGTTGTCGTGTTGCTCGAACAACCTGATAACCTAGCTAACGCATTAAGGGCCCTTGGCGCAGTTGGTAGCGCGCCTCGTTCGCATCGAGGAGGTCAGGAGTTCAAATCTCCTAGGGTCCACCAGTGCAGAGAAGAACCCCCGTCCAGTTGGGCGGGGGTTCTTCTCGTTGCGGGGGCTCGTGCGGGGCGTCCTCCCCGCCGAGAGCGCAGTTGCGACTAGTGGATTCGCTCGCACTGGGCGCAACTGCACTCTCGAGGAGCGCTACTTGCCGACGAACTCCACGAGCTTCGCGGTGACCTCGGCGTGGTGCGTCTCGAGGAGGCCGTGCGGTGCTCCCTCGATCTCGACGTACTCGGCGTCGGGGACCGACTTCGAGAACACGCGGCCCGTCGAGTCGATCGGCAGGATGCGGTCGGCGGTGCCCTGGAGGATGAGCGTCGGCAGGCCCGCTTCGCGCACCTTCTCGACGTCCCCGCGGAAGTCCTCGATCCAGGTCGGTACGACCGCGTAGGCGGCGACAGGGGCGCTCGCCGTGGCAACGTTCCAGCTGTTGGTCACGGCCTCCTGGCTGATGCGGCTGCCGAGGTTCTCGTCAAGGTTGTAGAAGTTCTCGTAGAAGCCCGTGAACCATGCGTAGCGGTCGGCGCGCGCTGCGGCCTCGATGCCGTCGAAGACGTCCATGGGCACTCCAGTGGGGTTGTCGTCGGTCTTCACGAGGAAGGGCTCGAGCGGGGCGAGGAACGCGAGCTTGGCCACGCGGTCCGAGCCGTAGTTGGCCACGTAGCGGGCGAGTTCACCCGTGCCCATCGAGAAACCGACGAGCGTGACATCCGTGAGGTCCAGCTCAGTGAGCACAGCGTTGAGGTCGGCCGCGAAGGTGTCGTAGTCGTAGCCCACGGTGACCTTGCTGGAGTTTCCGAACCCGCGGCGGTCGTACGTGATGACCCGGTAGCCGGCGTCGAGAAGTGCGGCGGTCTGGCGCTCCCACGATGCGCCGCTGAGCGGGTAGCCGTGGATGAGCAGAACCGGCTGGCCGGTGCCGTGGTCCTCGTAGTACAGCTCGATATCGGTGGAGTTCTCCTGGCCAACGGTGATGTACGACATGACGTCTTCCTTCTCTGGGCGGTGCTTCTACAGTTGTGGAGAACGGGCGTTCTCCGGTGATGTGTCCTACACTAGAGAACGCGCGTTCTCAGCGCAAGTCCCGGAATGGAAAACACCCGATGAACGACGACACCGCCCGCGAACTCGTGCTCGACGCAGCAGACCGGCTCTACTACGCGCGTGGCATCCAGGCGGTCGGCATGGATGAATTGCGGAGCGAGGCGGGCGTCTCGCTGAAGAGGCTCTACCAACTCTTCGCGTCCAAGGAGGCGATCGTCGAGCAGGTGTTGCGCCGCCGCAACAACGCGTGGACGCGGGGCATCCTCGAACTCGCCGACCAGCAGCCGACACCCCGTGGCAAGCTCCTCGCGATCTACGACTTCCTGTCGGGGTGGTTCGCCGAGGATGACTTCCGTGGATGCGCCTTCATCAACTCGTTCGGAGAGCTCGGCGCGAGCGCCCCCGGAGTGGCCGAGGCCGCCCGCTCGCACAAGTCGTCGTTCCAGCAGTACGTCGGGGCGCTCGTGCGTGACGCTGGAGCACCGCCGAGTCTCGCCCCGCAACTCGTGCTGCTCGCCGAGGGTGCGCAGACCACTGCGGCGATACTCAAGCAGCCGGATGCCGCGACCCAGGCCCGTGCGGCAGCCGAGGTTCTCATCGACGCAGCCCTGTCGCGCTGAGGTCGAGCGGAGGGTCTACTCCGGTTGCCCCGACGTCGGTTCCGGGACCAGTTGCAGGCCGCTCGGCGAGTTGGCGCTCTTGGTGAGGGCCTGGACCCAGTGCGGGTTGAGCACCGGGGAGCGGCTGCCGAAGTACTCGAAGACGATGGGCACGCCCTGCGTCATCCACACCGACCTGCGCCCCGAACCCTCGTTGAGACCGTCATTCCACGTGAAGGAGAATGACTCGCCACGGCGAAGCTTTGCCCAGATCACTGGCTGGAGATGCGCAAGCACCCGATCGTCGAACGATGCGGTGATCTTGTCGTACTTGAACAGGCCCACGTCGGGTAGTTTACGCGACGGCTCGGCAGTATATTCGCCGAAAGCTCGCCGCGCTACCGTTTGCTCCAAAAGGTTCGGGGGAGCACGATTGTCTGGTGTTCCCCACTACGAGTGCCCTAGCGGCAGGCCTGAGTGAGGCAGTCGATCGTCGACAGCTCGTGGCGTACTACCAACCGCAGGTGGATATCGCCTCGGGCAGGGTCGTGTCGGTCGAGGCCCTTGCGCGATGGATCCACCCCGAGTTCGGCGTCATCCCCCCGAACGAGTTCATCCCCGTCGCCGAGTCTGTTGGCACCATCCGACAGGTCGACAGGAGCGTTTTCACGCACGCCGTTCGCCAGATCGCGCAGTGGACCGCGACGTCGTTGAACCTCGAGCTCTCGGTGAACATCTCGCCGTCCGAGCTCGTCCCGGGCCTCGCGGGCGAACTGCTCCCCATCCTCGAATCCGAGGGCGTCGATCCTCACCTCATCACCATGGAGATCACCGAGTCGGAGCCCATTCTCGATCTTCCGGTCGCCGTTCGCTGCCTGCACGAACTGCGGGATCACGGCATTGGTGTGTCCGTCGATGACTTCGGCACGGGCTACTCGTCGGTGAGCCAGCTCCGCGACCTGCCGACCACCGAACTCAAGATCGACCAGTCGCTGATCCGGGGCAGTCGGGATGCCGCGCACGAGGCGCTCGACGCGGTGCTCGCCGAGGCGGCCGATCGCGGTATCCGCATCGTCGCGGAGGGCGTCGAAACCCACGACCAGATGAACCACGCGATCGAGCTGGGCTGCCACCGTGCACAGGGTTACATCATCGGTGCGCCGATGGGCCCCGAGGAGTTCGAAGCGCGCTTCCGCTGACCTGGCGGCGCTGCGGCGCGCTGGCTGCTAGGGCTCTCGCCTAGATGTCGAGGGATGCCGCGGCATCCGCCTCGCTCTCGGTCTGCTCGGTGTCCGCCGGCTCGCCGACCTCGATCTGGGTCCACACGACGGGCATGCCGGGGGAGAAGAGGATGTCGATGCCAGGGCCCCCGCGCAGTGGCGGGATGTTGACGTAACCACCACCCGACTTGATCGCCTCGAGGATCTGGCCGCGGAGCTCCGTCACGGGGTCGGGGAGGAAGTAGTCCTTGCCGTCAATGGACAGCCGGTGCACGATCGTCACGGTAGCTCCTTGTGCCTTCATTCTGGGGTGCTGACTCAACGCTACGATAGAACTGTCGAAGGCGAGGACGTTCGTGGGTCAGCTTCTCTATGGTTCGCCTCCCGTGGCGTTCGATCTCGACGATCGAACACTTGCCCACGTGGAGGTTGTGGTGCTGGCGAAACTCCGCCGCAACGAGAGTTTCGCGTGCTCGTTCACGACCGACGACGGCGGCCGTTCGGCTATCTGGCTCAACCCGTCGAGCACCGTCCAGTTCGTGTTCGGCGACGCGTCGCAGACCATCAACCGCGAGTGGCTCGACATCCTGATCGACACCGCCAACGCGCCATCTGGCCTCCGGATTCTTCCAGAGCCCTCGTAGCGCGTTCACCGGTCAGACCGCTACGCGGTTCTTGCCGTCGGCCTTCGCCCGATACATCGCCGCGTCGGCAGCTTCGATGAGCAGGGCGCCGGTCACGGCGTCGTCAGCGGTCACGATGCCGCAGGAGGCCGTGACGCTCACCGTGATGCCGCGAGCGTCGATGGGCCGACCGACGGCGCCGACGATCCGTTCCGCGATCGATCGCGCCTCGTCGGGTGTCGTGTGCTCGCACACGATCACGAACTCGTCGCCTCCGAGACGCGCTACGGCATCCGCGGATCGCGAGTTGCTCACCAGGCGGCGAGCGACCTCGACGATGACGGCATCGCCGGCGTCATGTCCGTACGTGTCGTTGATCGTCTTGAAACCGTCGAGGTCCACGAACAACAGGGAGACCCCGTCCGGTCGCTGGCGCTCCTGAAGCGCTCGCTCGAGGTTCTCGGTGAGGAAGCGGCGATTGCGCAGTCCGGTGAGCGCATCGCGCATGGCGAGTTCGGCGAGGCGTGCCTCGGCGCGTCGCGCCATCGCGCCCTGCAGTGCCACGCCGAGATCCTTGGCCTCCTGGATGGCGGAGCCCCAGGGTGCTGCGGTGTCGGCCACGCTCTCGCGCCACGCCGAGAAGGAGAGCCTCGGCGAGAGCGGATCCGCCCGATTGTCTGGACCGGGGTTGCCCAGCCACTCGACGACGCGCGCGAGCTCGCGACGGAAGAACAGCACACAATTGCCCGAACCCAACGGCACCACGAGAAGACCGGGGAAGCCCGGGATGAACGCGGCGAGGTCCGGACGCTTCTGGGCGAGGATGGTCGTGGCCATCTCCTCGTCGCCTGCCCTGTCTATGACGCCACGGATGCCGGCGATCGGGGGAACCACGCCGAGCGTGTAGATCTTGTCGCCGTGTCGCACCGCCACGCCATCGGCCGGCACGAGGTCGAGAACGGTATCCGAACCGCGCAGGAGTGCGCTCATCACGTCATCGGAGGCGAAGAGTGGGGACAGCAGGGCCGCCCGGCGCTCGCGCACCTCGACTTCATGGCGGAGCATCTCGATCTGCGCCATCGACTCCAGCTGGAGGGTCACCTGGGTCGTGAGCACCTCGAGCGCCCTGCGCAGAAGCACGGGCAGGCGGCGAACCTCGCGGTGCGCGCACGTGATCATGCCCACGAGAACGCCGTCGCGCACCATGGAGAAGGAGACGGTGGATGCCTGGCCCATATTGCGCATGTACTGCAGGTGGTACGGCGAGGCGTAGCGGAGCTCGGTCTCACCGAGATCGATCGACACCGGATCCTCGTCGATCGAGAGGAGCGGCACACCCGGGTCGTCGGTGTGAACGATCGCGCGGGACACCTTGCTGACGTAGAGTTCGCGGGCCTGCGAGGGGATGTCGGAGCCGGGGAAGTGCAGTCCCAGATACGGCTCCATGTCGTCGGCGCGCGACTCCGCGACGATCTCGCCGTGCCCGTCCTCATGGAAGTGGTAGACCATCACCCGGTCGAACCCGGTGATCGTGCGCAGCTGCTCTGCTGCGGTCGCGCGGAGCTCCTCGGAGTTGGTGAGCATTGAGATCTGCTGGATCGCGTTCACCACCGATGTACGTGCGTACTCGACGCCGACGATCGCCTCCTCGAACTCGACCACCGAGCGATTCGCATGGGCGTGCACGATCGCGTCGTACTGCACGCCGTCGAAGGTGACCCGGATCGGGTCGACGACGGTTCCCGCATGGAGTGCCTCGAGGAGCTGGGGATGCTCCAGCTGCGTGCCGAGGTAGTTACTCGCGTTCTCGCTCGCAACGACGATCTGGTGCGTCGTCGAGTCGACCACGAACAGCATGCCGTGCGACTGGATCCGGCCCGGAGTGCGGATGGGTTCGCGCGAGCAGTGCTCGAGGCGGAGCCGCTCTTCGGCGGCAAAGGGTTGGTCGCGCACGGCGGCCTTTCTCTAGGGTCAATGCGGAGGGCGTCGACTCACTGTTATTCGTAGTGCCGAAGTTCTCAGAGGTCCAGTCCGCGGCGAAGGTTCAGCGGGTGGGGAGAGTCGGATAACGGTCGATACCGGGAAGCGGTTCGGCCACGATGGAACCTTCGGAATCCTCCGGGGGACGTCCCTCGACACGTCCGGATCGCCAACCGTGGTTGACGACCGAGCCGTGGTTGACGATGGTGCCGGCCACTCGTCCGCTCGGCAGGATGACAACGCTCCCCGCCACGCGCACGTCGATCGGGCCCTCGATGTCTCCGCTGACGATCACACGCCCGAGGCTCTCGACGGTGAGGGGGCCGGTGAGCGTGCCCTCCACGGTGAGCGACCCATAGGTCTCCACAGGGCCATCGTGGTAGGCCGTGATGGCTGCCACCTCGTCGGTTCCGACAACGAGCGAACCGGGCAGATCCTCCGTGTTGAGCGGGTGCGAACCCGTGCTTTCGTCGGGGCCCACAGTCGAATTCACGGTATCAATCTTAATTCGCGAAAAACCTGCCCAACACCCCTTGACTTGGTGAGTCGCGGCGTCTAATCACCCACGACACGATCCCACCACATCCTTGATTTCTCGGGGTTTCCGCGGGTGCCGCCTTCGGCCCGCACGCGGGCGACCGCCGCCGGCGCTTCTCCCGCAAGGAGCTCTGCCGAGCTGATCACCCCGGACTGGCCGAACGCTCCGAGCGCACCGGTGAGCTTCACGGTCGTGTACTCGTCGACCGCGATTCCGAGGGTTGGTACTCCAGCTGCCGCCGCAAAGACGGCGGGGTGGTAGCGGCTGCTCACCACGAGCGAGGCGCGGCGGGCGAGCCAGGCGGCCTCGGTCGAGGTGCCAGTGGGTTCGACGAGGGAGGGTGCCGTCATCCGGGTGCGCACCGCCTCGTGCATGACGACGTCACCGCGCAGCGGGTCGCCGTCGATCGGACCGAAGTGGGCGAGAAAGACGATGTCGAGTCCGCGCGCCGCGATGTCGTCGAGGAGCGCGGCGACGGCGCCCTGGAAGGCGTCCTTGTCGGCGGCACCGACATGTGTCGAGAGCGAGACGAGGCAGTACGGCGAGGACCCGGGGTCGGGGGTCGGGCGGTCGATCGCGAGGAAGCTCGCGTCATCCACCTGCTGCGAGAGCAGCTCCTCGGGAACCCCGAGCGTGTCGGCAAGGCGGAAGGATGCCCCCTCCCGAACCCCCACGAGTGCTGCGGTGTCAAGCATCTCGCTCAGGAGCGCTGCATCCGACGCGGTCAGCTCGGGGCCGAGCGTCTGGCCCGTGATCACGAACGGCACGCCGGCGCGGTCGGCCAGCATCGCGATCAGCCAGTGCTCGATGATGTGGACGGGCCAGGTCGAGGCGAGATTCCCCGCACCCGTGACGACGACCCTGCGTGCGGCGGCGATGGCGTCGAGGGTCTCGTGGGCCGGGTCATCCGCCGGCAGGTCTCCCGCCAGAACGAGGTTCGCGCGCGCGAGCATCTCGTCGCGCGACCCCGTGAGGCCGAACCGGGCGATCGAGCGGATGCCGTAGCGCTCCGTCGTCTCGGCAGGGTTCGACGAGATCGCCACGACGTCGTTCACACCCCTGGCCCTCGCCTGGTCGAGGAACTGCTCGAACATCGCCTCGTCGCCGATGTGCATCATGCCGTCGACAACGCCAATATCGCCAATGGACACCGTATGTCCAGACCCTGTGCCCATGGAGTCGAGTGAACCATAATGAGTGGGCTACCCCAGCATCACGGGGTTTCTGAGCAAAGGACGTACGTCGTGGGGATCCAGACTGCTCTCGATTCGATCCAGGAGTCCGATCGACTCATCGACGCACTCCGGCTCGCGGACGACCTGGCCTTCGAGGCGAGCCGCAACGGGGGAGTGCGAACCCTCCGCGTACTCACGCAGACGTTGAACGGCGACGACCAGCTCGCGGCGATCGCTGCGGTCCATGCGCTCGGGCAGATCTTCGACGACGAGGCCGTGAGCCTTCTGGGGCGCCTGCTGTCGAGCGAGCGTGCCTTCATTCGAGAGCACGCGGCCTGGGTGATCGGCTTCCGCCTTCCGCGCTTCGACGCGGTCGGCAGGCTCATCGCGATGGTGGCGGAGGGCGGATTCACGGGGATGCTCGCCCAGCGCACCCTCGAGCAGTGGTCGGCCACGGCATCCAACCTCATCGGGGTCGGCCTCGAGGGTGCCCTGCTCGGTGTGCACGAGCCTGTGCAGCGCGCCAGGCTCGTCGAGACCCTCAGCCTCGTGCGCAGGGGCCTCGCGCGTCGCGTGCTGATCACGATTGCACTGGACCGGGGCGAGGACGCCCGCGTTCGCACCTCGGCGATCTCCGCGCTCGGGCAGCGGCCCGGCCATGCCGGGGTGAGCGACGCCCTCGAAACGATCGTCAAGCGTGACGACGAGCTCGCGCCCATCGCCCAGCTCGCCCTCCTCGATCTCGCCTCCACCTGGCGACCCGCGGGCGATCGTGACGGGCTCACGGTCGCACAGCTCTTCCTCAACGCCGACATCGATGCCCGCCTGGAGCAGGCGGGCAAAGGCGACAACGGCGGGATCGCGACGCTCCTCGTCCGACTCGGTGACGCGCTCGTGGCCGGCCCCGGCAACGTCTCCAAGGTCGTCACCCTGTCGCGCGGCACCGTCGAGGATGCCCTCGCGAGCGCGATCGAGCTACCTCCCCTCACGCGTGGCCACGGCTTCGGCCGCATACCCCTGTTGAGCGAGCCCGTGTCGGCAGCCGCGGCGTGGCCCCTGCGCGTGACCGCTCGCCGTGGCATCCGTCGCATACTCAAGGCGACCGGTGGGGTCGACGTGATGCACCTGCGCATGGCCGACGTCGGCAGCCTCGCTGCGGTGGACGTCGCGCGCGAGCTGGGCATCCCCGTGGTCTTCACCGTCGCGCCCGACCCGCACGCGGTGATCAACTCGCTCGGCAACTCGGGTCGCCTCACGCGCGACAACTTCGGTGATGTCGACGAGCAGGAGCACTTCTGGTTCCGCAGCAGGCTCGTGCAGCGGCTCGCGGCCAATGCAGCGCACACGGTGCTGTTCCCGCGACCCGACCTCCAGCGCGACATGCTTGAGCTGGTGGGCATCGACATCACGCAGCATCCCGAGCGCCACAGCATCGTGCCGGAGGGCATCGACCTGGGTGTTGTCGACGCGTCGGTCGCCGAGGCATCCACCTTCGCCGCGGGCGGCGCTCCCACTCCTGCCCTCGCGGAGCTCACCGCACTGCTCGAGACCCTTCCGGAGGAGCGGCGGTCCCTGCCGATCATCGTGAGCGTCGGTCGGCTGCACCGCGTGAAGGGCATGGCCACGATCGTGGAGGCGTGGGCCGACGTGCTTCAGGACCGTGCCAACCTGCTCATCGTGGGCGGTGACCTCGAGTCGCCGTCTGCCGACGAGCTTGAGCAGCTCGACCTCATCGACGCGATCGTCCCCCGCGAGTCCCGTGCCAACGCCGGGCTCCTGCTCCCGGGGCACAAACCCAACGACACGGTGGCGCGCTGGGTCGCGGCCGCACGCTTCGGTGTGCCCGGACTTGCCGCGCCGCGCGGAGTCTACGTGTGCGGCAGCCTCAAGGAGGAGTTCGGCATCGCGCTCCTCGAGGCGATGGCGACCGGGCTCCTCGTGGTCGCACCCGATGGCGGCGGGCCGGCAACCTATGTCGAGCGCGACGTGACGGGGTTCCTCACCCAGACCTGGGATGTTGTTCAACTCGGTGACTCGATGTCGACCGCGCTCGACGCTGCCGCCGCAGAGAATGGCCCCGAGCGAGCGGCCCGCTCACGCGCGACCGTCGAGGCGAGCTTCACCATCCAGGCGATGGCCGTCGCTCTCTCCTCGGTCTACGACCAGGTCGCCGAGGCCGAGCGTGACCACCAGCGCGAGACCCTCGAGGTGCCTGTCCGGTGACGCTCCTGGTCATCAGCCCCGACTACGCCTCCCACCTCTTCCCGCTCGCAACCCTTGCGACCGCCTGGCGGGATGCCGGTGAGCGAGTTGTCGTGGCGACGGGGACCGCCACCGCAGCCATCGTCGACTCCTTCGGATTCGAGCGCGTCGAGCTGCGGCTCGGTCGTGGATCGAACCCCGGCACGATCAAGCCGGAGGACCAGCCGAAGGGCGAGGATGACGCGCTCCGGGGCTTCTTCGACGCGACGCACCACGGCATGATCGAGACCCTCGAGTTCCAGGCCCGCGCCCGGCTCACCGACCTCATGTGGCAGCCGGTCGAGACGGCCAGGGCAGTACTCGCGGTGATCGACGAGGTGCAGCCCGATGCGATCATCGTGGATCACCTCGCGTTCAGCGCCCGGTTGGCGATGGTCGCGGGGGGCGTCGCCTACGCGGACGTCGTGCTCGGGCATCCCTCGGCTCTTCCCGTCGGCGACGAGGTGTACGGGTTCCCGCCAGCGTGGCCCGCCGCGTTCACGCCGAGCGCTGCGGAGCTCGCGTCGTTGCGCGCCCTGTGTGACGAGGTCAGCGCGTCGTTCACCGCCGAGTGGAACGGGGCGCTCGCCGAGTTGGCACCTCACCTGCCGCCGTCGCCCAGCGCCTTCGAGGAGCACGGTGACCTCGTGCTCTACAACTACCCGGGCGAGCTGTCACCGGCCACGCGACCGTTGCCGCCGCACGTCTTCCTCGGGTCCGCCGTGCGTGAGGAGCCCGTCGACGACGAGGTGCAGGCCTGGCTCGACTCGTCCGACGAGCCGTTCGTCTACGTGAGCTTCGGGAGTTTCCTTTCCGTGCGCGGCGACGTGCTCGGGCGGGTGGCGGACGCCCTGAGGCAGCTCGGCGTGCGCGCGGCGATCGCGACCGGGTCGGCGTCGCCCGACGACCTCGGTGCGGTGTCGCCGAACTGGCTCGTGCGGGGCTTCCTCCCGCAGGTGACCCTGCTCCGGTCGGCCGCGGCGACCGTCACTCACGGGGGCAACAACTCGGTCACCGAGGCGCTCACGTTCGGGGTGCCGCTTGTGGTGCTGCCGTTCTCGACCGACCAGTTCGCGGGCGCCGCCGCCATCGAGGAGAACGGCTACGGGGTCGCGCTCGCGCCCAACACCGCTACCGTCACCGAACTCGCCGGGGCCGTCGAGCAGGCGTTGCGGATGCCGCGAGCCGCCCTCGACGCGCTGTCCGAGTCCCTGCGCTACGCGCCAGGCGCGAACCGGGCACGGTCCGCCGTCACGAGCTGAGACATCGCCTCGGCGCTCGCCGAGGCCTCGCGGTAGCGCTCCATGAGCTCGGCGTTGGCGTCGTAGTTCGGACCCTCGCGCAGCTCGGGCACGTGGTGGAGGGCGAAGACGCGACCCTGGTGGCGGCGCGGAGGCTCACCGAGGAGGGTCTCGTGGGCGAGGTACCACGCGGCATCCTCGAATCCCCACCCGCGGAAGCGCTCGTCCTGGCCGCCGTGGCTCCACCACGTGGAGGGGGTCGTGACGTAGACGCCGGAGCACGCGCCGTGAACGACCTCGTGGTCGGCACGATGGGGAGCTTTGCCTGCAAGGAGCTGCTCCGTACCCTTCGCGCCAAGCCAGTTGTACTGCGTGTACGGCAGGTGTACGCGGCCGGAGGTGGCCGCGTGGTCGATGGCTTCGAGGAGGGCATCCAGCTCGGGAATGGTGTCGGCATCGTTGATGATCACGACGCTGTTCGGGTCGAGGATGCTGGCCACTCCGAGGTTGCGGCAGCGCGCGAGGTTGAACACCTCGTCGTCGGAATCGACAGTTCGGATATCGACGTCGCCAAGATTCTCGCGGTACCACGCCACGACGGCGTCGAACGCGTTCACCCGCGACGGCTGCGGGCGCCACGGGATGAGCACGGTGAGGGGCATGGCTAAAGACTAAGCGAGCTTTCGGGTGGGTCTCGTCGGGGCGTCGTGTGGGCGGATGCACACGCTCGCTGTGACACGCTGTTCACGGTGCCGCGGCCCCGGCGCGGCGCCCCGATCGTGTGCAGAGCGCCACGCTAAACGGATGCCGCGACCGCCTCGCCGATCGCCTGGTCCAGGATCCCCAGGCCGAGGTCGAGCTCGTCCTCCGTGCTCGTGAGCGATGGTGCTATGCGGAACGTTCCGCCGATGCCCGGCAGCTGCACGATGTTCATGTGGAGCCCGAGCTCGAGGCAGCGGCGGGTGACGGCAGCGCCGAGCGCATCAGAGCTGGCCGGGTCATCCCGGTCCACCACGAGTTCGATGCCCTGCAGGAGGCCTCGGCCGCGGACATCCCCGACGATGGGGTGACGCTCCTGGATGGCCAGGAGACCGTTGCGCAGGTAGGCGCCGAGATCGCGAGCCCTGGCATCCAGACCGTCCCGTTCGAGCACGTCGAGCACGGTGTTGCCGACCGCTGCCACGAGCGGGTCGGAGACATGCGTCGTGAAGAACAGGAAACCGCGCTCGTACGCGGCCTGCTCGATCTCGTCGGAGGTGACGACGGCGGCGAGCGGAAGCCCAGCGCCCAGAGTCTTCGAGAGCGTCAGAATGTCGGGCACCACCCCGTCGCGCTGGAACGCGTACCAGTCGCCCGTGCGGCACAGCCCCGTCTGCGCCTCGTCGAGGATGAGGAGCATGCCGCGCTCCTCGCACTTCTGCTTGAGCGCCGCGAGGTAGCCCGGGGGGAGCTCGATGATGCCGCCGGACGACAGGATCGGCTCGATGATGCACGCGGCGAGGCTGCCGGTGGACTGGGCGTCCACGAGCGCGAAAGCGACGTCGAGCTGCTTGCGCCAGTCGAGCTCGCCGTTCTCGTCGACGAAGTCGGGGCGGAAGCGATCAGGGACCGGGATCGCGATGTTGCCGGGCGCCGTCGGCCCGTAGCCCTTACGGCCAGCGCTGTAGGTGGCTCCTGCTGCGGCAGCCGTCATCCCGTGCCAGGAGCGAGCGAACGAGACGATCTCGTGCTTGCCCGTGACGAGCTTGGCCATGCGGATCGCGGCCTCGTTCGATTCGGCACCGGTCGTGAGCAGCAGCACCTTGTTCAGGGGATCGGGCAGCGACTCGGCGAGCCGGCGGGAGAGGTTGACGACCTGCCGCGAGAGCATTCCGCTGTAGAGGTGGTCGAGGGTCGCGACCTCGCGCTGCACGGTCGCGACGATGTCGGGGTGCGAGTGACCGAGGATCGAGCTCATCTGGCCGGACGTGAAGTCCAGGATGCGACGGCCACCCTCTGTGTAGACGAAGCTGCCCTCGGCTCGCGTGATGATCTCGGGCACGAAGGTCGCACCGTAGCGCAGAACGTGGGCGCCGGCGTCACGCCAGAAGTTGTCGGTCATGGGACGACGGTAGCGAGCCGCACCTGTGCGCGTCCATGAGGGTTTCATAGCTAGTCTGTGCGGAGATACCGAACAGGAGGCACGGTGGCGCTCAACGCGTGGCGGCTCAGGATTCTCGACGTCTTCGCCCGCGCGGGAACCGTCCGCGCGGCGGCCGACGAGCTCGTGCTGAGCCCCTCGACGGTCTCGCAGCAGCTCGCCGTGCTCGAGTCGGAGACGGGCGTGCCCCTCTTCGAGCGCAGCGGTCGTGCGCTGAGCCTCACGCCGGCGGGCCTGCTCCTGGTCGAGCGTTCGCGCGAGTTGCTCGACCATATGGACGCGATCGAGTCTGAGCTGACGGATGTCGCGACCGAACCGGTCGGCCATGTGCGCCTGGGTGGGTTCGCGAGTTCCCTCTCCTCGCTCCTGATTCCCGCGGTGCAGCGTCTCGCAGCGGAGCACCCACGCCTCACCGTGGATCTCCTCGAGATCGAACCGCGCGAATCGGTGACCGCGGTGCACCAGGGTCGCCTCGATCTCGTCGTCACCGTCGACGAAGCGGACGGCACCCTCATGTCGCCCTCCCTCACCGTGATCCCGCTGTCGTCGGACCCGCTCATGGCGGTACTACCGGCCGAGCATCCGCTCGCTGCCCACGAGCGCGTCGCGCTCGCCGACCTCGCGGGGGAGCGCTGGGCCCTCGACCACGAGGGCACCTACCTCGGTGACCTCGTCCCGCGGGAGTGCCGGCTCGCCGGCTTCGAACCACGGGTGGCGGGCCGCTTCTCGAGCTACGGCGTGATGCTCGCCCACGTCGCCGAGGCCGGTTCGGTAGCGGTGCTGCCCGAGCTCGCCGTGGACCGTCGGATGCCCGTGGTTGCCCGCCCCGTGGCATCCCTCGCCGACCGCGCCATCGTCATCGCCCTCCGCACCGGCAACGCGGTGCGCCCGGCCCTCCGCTTGGTCGTTGACGCACTTGCCGCGACCGCTAATTCGTGACCGTCAGCCGCCGGCGAGCAGTTCCTCGTAGGCGGCCCGAGCGTCCTCGTCGATCACCGGCGCACCCGGCCCATACCTGAGATCGGTGCGATCCTTCTTCGGTCCCGAGAGCCAATACGTTTCCTCGGTCTCGACGTCGTAGAAGTTGGCGTCCGCCGTGCGGAACCGGCGGAGCTCCTTGCCGTGGAAACGCGCCGTGTTCCAGGTCCTGTTAAAGTCCACCCAGCAGATCCACGATGGCCCGCGATCGGTGTCGTAGCCCGTTTTCAGCTGCACGAACATCAGGCGCCGGCGGGAGATGCGGACGACTCTAACGGGTGCGGCGCCGGGAAGCTGCGGTCACGACCACCGCAATGACTGCCACCGCGACGGCCAGCCACATCGCGGTGATGCCCAGCCACCCGTAGGCAGCGGCACCCGCGATCGCACCGATCGCGATCGCGAGCCACAGGGCGAACTGCCTCAACCATGCCGTTCGGCTACCGCCGGTGAACGCGCTGACCAGCTCCTGCGCCATCTTGACGAGCGCCCCGGTCATGTAGGTGAGGCCCAAGGCTGGCTGGCCGTCGCGCGCGAAGACCGTGTTCACGGCGCCCATGCCCGCCGAAATGAGGAGAGCCGGGAAAACGATAGGGATGCCCGTCCCGGAGAGCAGCGTGCCCGCGAGCAGCAACACCGCCACGAGGGACAGCACCCACGCTGCGGAGCCGCTCCGGGCGCGCGACACCACCGTGCCGGCCATGACTCCCACGACGAAGGCGCCCACGATCGCGAACGCGGTGCCCCAGTCGCCGCCCTGCACGAGTTCGACGCTGCCCACGGTCGTGTTGCCGCTCATGAAGGAGACGAAGAAGCCCCCGAGGTAGATGAAGGCGATGGCATCCACGTATCCGGCGAGAGCGGAAAGTGAGGTGGCACCGGCGAACTGCGGCGGCGAGAGGGTTCTCATGAGTCGAGCGTCGCACAACCAACCCCCGCGACAAGCCACTTACAGCCCGTCGGGAGGGGAATTTTGCCCGGAAGTGGCTTCTCGTGGGGGTTTACGAGGCCGCAACGTGGGCACGCCAGAATGAACGCATGCTGCTCGTGACCAACGCCCTGCTCATTCCCGTCGACGACGGGCCCGATGTTGTTCCCGACTCGTGGTTGCTCGTCGGAGACGACGGACGCATCGCCAGCCGCGGCACGGGCACCCCGCCATCCGTTCCCGCCGGCACCGAGGTGCTGGATGTCGAGGGCAAGTTCGTCGCCCCGGGTTTCGTCTCGGCGCACAGTCACCTCTTCACGAGCGCGACTCGCGGTCTCGGCGTCGACCAGACCCTGTACGGCTGGTGCGACTCGATGCTCGGCTTCTTCGCCAACGTGGGCCCCGACCTCATGTACTGGAACACGCTGCACGGCTCCCTCGACTTCCTCGGCAACGGCGTCACGACCGCGTTCGACTTCACCGACCCCCGCCTGCCGTGGGAGCCCATGATCGCGGGCGCCCGCACGGGCGGCGGCGAACTGCGCCCGCTCGAGTACCTCACTCGGCAGGCCGACGCGAAGGCCGACGCGGGCATTCGCTACATCAACGCTGTCGGCATGGATGTCACGGTCGGCACCGACGACGAGATCTTCGAGCGCCTGGCGGCCGTCGTGGCCCACGACGCCGCCGCCGATCAGAGCCTGCGACTGAAGTCGGCGGTGTTCGGCGCGGTGCAGTGGTCACCACGGCGAGACGCGGCCGAGCTCGAGCTCGAGGCCATGCGTCGGTTCGGACTCATCAACGAGGCGCACTTCCTCGAGACGCGTGAAGCGGTGGACGTGCAACGCAGCAAGTTCGAGTGGTACGCCGAGGCCGGCGTGCTCGGGCCGGACCTGATCTTCGGCCACTTCATCCAGACGACGCCCGAGATCATCGACCGCGCCGCGGAGGCGGGTTCTGGCATGTCGTGGCAACCGGCATCCAACGGTCGGCTCGCGAGCGGCAACGCCGACCTGCCGCACATCCTGAAGGCAGGCATGACGGTCGGTGTCGGGCTCGACGACCAGGCCTGCACCGACGTCGCCGACCCGTGGGGCAACATGCGGATCGGCATCTTCCAGCAGCGGGCCGCCACGGGCGACCCGAACACGATGAGCCCGGAGCTCATGCTGCGCCTGCACACGATCGGCTCCGCGAAGGTCCTCGGTATCGACGATCGGGTGGGCAGTCTCGAGGTCGGCAAGTTCGCCGACTTCCTGGTGGTCGACCCGCGTCGCCCCGATATCGGACCGCTGTGGCATCCCGTCGCCAACTACGTGCTCGCGTGTGGGCTGCGCAACCTCAAGCAGGTCTACGTGGGCGGCAAGCTCGTGTCGGAGGACGGGGTCTCGACGAACCCGCTCGCGGCGGAGGCCAGCGCCAAGCTCCACGAGCAGCTTCCGCTCGTCGCGACGCAGCACGGGTGGCCCGCGTAGCGATCTGCACACGAACCCCGGGACACGCCGCTCAGGGGTGACGTCACGCGGCGCGTCCGCGAGAATGTGTGCATCCCGGCGCGGGAATACTCCGCGGTTGCGTCGGTTGAATCATGCGTACGCATAGAAACGAAGCAAGGGAAGATCATGGCAGAGCAGGTCCAGTTCGGACTCGACACCTTCGGAGACGTGACGCTGGCGCCGGATGGCTCGGCCATCAGCCAGGCGCAGGTGATCCGCAACGTGGTCGCAGAGGGCGTGCTCGCCGACGAGCTCGGCCTCGACTTCTTCGGCGTTGGTGAGCATCACCGCGAGGACTTCGCCATCTCGGCACCGGAGACGGTGCTCGCGGGCATCGCCACCCAGACCAAGAACATCCACCTCGGCTCCGCCGTCACCGTGCTCTCATCCGACGACCCGATCCGCGTCTACCAGCGCTTCGCCACGGTGGATGCCCTGTCCCACGGCCGCGCGGAGGTCATCCTCGGTCGCGGCTCCTTCACCGAGTCGTTCCCGCTCTTCGGCTTCAATCTCGCCCAGTACGAGGAACTCTTCGAGCAGAAGCTCGACCTCTTCAGCAAGCTCATCACGGAGGAGCCGGTCACCTGGAGCGGCAGCTTCCGCACCCCGCTCCAGGACCAGAATGTGTACCCGCGGACGGAGGGCGGACACATCCGCACCTGGGTCGGAGTCGGTGGCAGTCCCGAGTCCGTCGTGCGAGCAGCACGGTACGACCTGCCGCTCGTGCTGGCCATCATCGGCGGCGACCCGGAGCGGTTCGCGCCCTACGTGGAGCTCTTCCACCGCGCCCTTGCCCAGATGGAGAAGCCCGACCTGCCGGTGGCGGTCCACTCTCCCGGTCACGTTGCCGACACCGACGAGGAGGCGGCAGAGCAGTTCTGGGAGCCGTACCGCGGAATGCGCGACCGCATCGGCCGTGAGCGCGGCTGGCCTCCCATGGACATCGCCGAGTTCCGCCACGAGATCGAGCACGGAGCGCTCTACCTCGGTTCGCCGGAGACGGTCGCGCGCAAGATGGCGACGAAGATCAAGGCCCTCGGCGTGCAGCGCTTCGACCTCAAGTACTCGGCGGGGTCCCTTCCGCACGAGACGATGATGCACTCGATCGAACTGTATGGCTCGAAGGTCGTGCCGATGGTCAAGGAGATGCTCGCGGAGTAGCCCGGCGGCGTGCATCCGCACAGGCCCGTTGGCCTAATGTGGGGATGCACGCTCTCGAGAGGAACTTCATGTCCGAGTACATCTACGCCGGCCCCGCAGACATCGACCGCGCGATCGCCTTCCTGGTCGCCCTGGATGCCCAGCAGCGCAACGCACTCGCGGTGCTCGAGATCGATGACGCGATCCAGGAGGCCGAGGGCCAGTACGAGAAGGCGCTCGCCGACCCCGCCTACCGTCCCGACGACGACTTCATCGCCCGCCTGAGCGGTTACCTCGCGATGGCCGACGACCGCGAGAACCCCAAGCTCGCCTAGTTCTTCCTCCGTGACTTGCCCACTTCGGCCAGTGCAGATCGAATCAGACCGGCCGAAGTGGGCAACTCACGATTCCACGGGAGTGGATGCCCCGGCCGCGGCATCCGCGGTGCGAGCCTTCGCACGCTTCCGCCACCGCACGATGAACAGCACAACGCCCGTGATGAGTGCTGCGAACACGATCCACGGCAGCAGCACGCCGAAGACGACGACGAGGCCGGCAAAGAAGCCGACGAACGCGTTCCAGCCGGCCGCGAGGCCGTCGAGGAACGTGATCGGCTCCTGCACGGGTGCGTCGGCGACGGAGACGAGGTTGAGCGTGACGGTCGACAGCGACACCTGGTCGGCGTAGTAACGCCGCTCGGCCTCCATGCTCTCGAGCTGCGCCTGGCGGTCGGAGATGGCGGTCTCGAGTGCGATGAGGTTGTCGGTATCGGTTGCCGTCGTGAGGAGGGCCTCGAGTCGGTCGATCGAGGCGCTCAGGGCGCTGATGCGCGCGTCGAGATCCTGCGTTGCCATCGTCACGTCGTTCGATGTGAGCGACAGCTCCTGCACCTCGCCGAGGGCCTTGAGTTTGTCGAGTGTCTCGGTGAGGTCGTCCGCCGGCAGCCGCAGGGTGAGGGTTGCCCTGCCCCGGTCACCCTCGGTGGGTGCGGTCTCGTCACGACCGTCCACGCGGCCGCCTACCGACTCGGCGATCTTGATGGCTTCGGACGATGCCTCAAGCGGGTCCTCCACCGTCACCGTCAGCCACCCGGTCACGATCACCTCGCGGTCGGCGGATGCCTCGGGGTTCGCCGCCGTATCGAGAGCGGCTCCCTCCTCCGACATCTTCTCGGGGTTCGCGCCGGAGCCCGCGTCGCGAACGCCCATATCGGACGAGCTTCCCGCGGTGCATCCCGACAGCGCGAGGGTGGCGAGCACCAGGGCCGTGGGAAGAATCAGAATGCGCCTCATGGTCATCACGCTAAGTCGTGCGGGTGGCACGCGCTACCCAACGTTTACAACGATTCGGGCGTCATACCGGGTAGCCGTCCTGTGAGCGTTCTCCGCGATCCCTGACAGGAACATGTGTATCCGCTCCACGGGAATGTCCCCCGTAATAGGGTCAAAGAACCGACCACCGGGTCGGCATCGACACCGTGACCAACCACAAGGAGGACACCATGGGTCTGCTGGACAACGCGAAGGACGCAGCCGAGGCAACCGGCAAGAAGGTCGGCGAGTGGGTGGACGACACCAAGGAGCGTGTCGCAGACAAGGTCGACGAGATTCAGGCCGATGCCGAGGTCAAGCGCAAGGAGGCGGAGCTGCGCAAGGCAGAGGCCGACCGCGACGCAACCGAGGCCAAGAACGAGTACAAGGAGGAGCTGCGCGACTGACGCAGCGATACTCTCGGTGCATGGGCTGGCTACGTCGTTTCCTCTCGACGTTCCGCCGCACGCGACCGCCCCTTCTCCATATCGCCGCAGACGTGGGGGAGGGGCCGGTCATCATCCTGCTCCACGGCATCGCATCGTCCGCCGCGACCTTCCGCCGCGTCCTCCCTCAGTTGGATGACCGGTACCGCTGCATCAGCCTCGATCTGCTGGGGTTCGGTGAGTCTCCGGCGCCGCCGGATGCCACGTACACGATCGAGGAGCACGTGGCATCCATCAGGGCCACCATCGATTCGCTGAGGCTCCGAGCGCCGTTCATCCTCGTCGGGCATTCGCTGGGTGCCCTTCTCGCCGCGCGCTACACGGCACAGAACCCCGGCCATGTTTCCCGGCTGGTGCTCGCCAGCCCTCCCGTCTACCTCTCGCCCTCGGAGTTGAGCGACCCCGTCGCCCGGGCGCAGGTCGGCCTCTACCTGCGTGCCTACGAGTTCCTCCGGGCCAACCGCGACTTCACGATGGCGACGGCCTCCGCGCTCTCCCGGCTTATGCGCCTGGGTTCGGTGCTCGAGGTCACCGACCGCAACTGGAATGCGTTCATCCTGAGTCTCAAGAACTGCATCGAATCGCAGACCACCGTCTCTGACATCTCGCGGGTGTCGGTGCCCATCGATGTCGTCTACGGCACGCTCGACCAGTTCATCGCCCCGGGCACCCTGCGCATCATCGCGCAGATGCGCCACGTGACCATGCACAAGGTCGATGCCAACGATCATCTTGTGAGGTCGCGCCTGGCCAGGAAGCTCGTCTCCGTCATCGGCTGACCACGCGCCGATCGACCGCCCGTGATCGGTTACCGTAAACCCATGGACACTCGCACCACCTCGCGGCTCGGCCGCGACATCTCCGTCATCGGACTCGGAACCTGGCAGCTCGGCGCCGACTGGGGGGACGTCAGTGAGGCGGATGCCCGTGCCATCCTCGACGCGTCCGTCGAGTCCGGCGTGACGATCTTCGACACGGCAGACGTCTACGGGGACGGCCGGAGCGAGGAGATCATCGGAGGCTACCTCGCCGACCGTTCCGACCTCGACATCTTCGTGGCCACGAAGATGGGCCGCCGTCTCGACCAGGTCCCGGAGAACTACTCGATGGCGAACTTCCGCGAGTGGACGGACCGCTCGCGCCGCAACCTCCAGCGCGACACGCTCGATCTCGTGCAGCTCCACTGCCCGCCCACGGCCGTGTACGTGGAGGACCGCACCTACGACGCGCTCGACACCCTCGTCGAGGAGGGCGCGATCGCACGCTACGGCGTCAGCGTCGAGACCGTTGAGCAGGCGCTCCTGGCCATCGCGCGACCGAACGTCACGAGCGTGCAGATCATCCTCAATGCCTTCCGTCTGAAGCCGCTCGACGCGGTGCTGCCCGCCGCCCTCGAGGCGGGCGTGGCGGTCATCGCCCGTGTGCCCCTCGCCTCGGGCCTGCTCAGCGGCAAGTACACCAAGGACACGGTCTTCGCCGAGAATGACCACCGCACCTTCAACCGTCAGGGCGAGGCCTTCGACGTGGGCGAGACGTTCTCGGGTGTCGACTTCGAGTCCGGGGTCGCCGCCGCCCGTGAGTTCGCGGAGTTCGCCGATTCGCAGGGGCTCACGCCGCCGGTTGCCGCACTCGCGTGGCTTGCCCAGTTGTCGGGCGTGACGACGGTGATCCCCGGCGCGCGCACGGTGCGCCAAGCGCAGTCGAACGCGTCAGCAGGCTCGGTTGCTCGTCTCACGCCGGAGTTCACCGCGCAGGTGCGCGACCTCTACGACCGCTACTTCCGTGAGGCGATTCACTCGCGCTGGTGACCCAGCAGTCGCTCGCGGAGTGCGTCGAGGGTCACCTCGGGCACGTCCCGCTGTGGCGAGTGGCCCGCGCCGGTGATCACGCGGTATTCGATCGATGGATTCGACTCGGCGAGTGATCGCGCGAGCTCGGGGTCGAGCATCGTGTACACGGCGGGGTCGCCGGAGAGGATGAGGGTCGGCACCGCGAGCGCGCGGGCCTCGGCGACCACGTTCCACTCGCCGGCATCGGTGAAGGTGCGGCCGACGGCATCCGGGACCACCGCGCGCACGCCCGCGAGCTTCGCTGCCCGGTCGCGCTCGTGCCAGTGCGGCTTGGCCTCGGCGATGGATGCCTCATCCAGGGCCAGCTCGGCGATCTGGTCGGCCGCAACCGCCTCGAACTCGGCCTCCGGCACCTCGAGCACGGGATCGAGCAGCACGAGGGATCGCGCGAAGCCTGGCTGGGAGGCGGCCACCACGGCGGCGGCGCCGCCGAGCGAGTGCCCGACGACCGCGTCCCAGTCCTCGCGGGGAAGGTCGGCGGCGTAGTCCGCCACCGTGTACCGCTCGCCCGCGGGGGAGGAGCCGTGGCCGCGAAGATCGACCGCGGTCAGTCGCGCGTGAGGCGCGAGTTCCTCGACGACCCGCCACCACGACTCCGCGGACGAACTGAGCCCGTGAACGAGGAGAATGCGCGGGCCGGAACTGCCCCAGTGGTAGGTGGCGAGCATCCCACCACGCTACGGGATGCCCCGGCGGCGAGCGCAATGTGACGGGAGCGCCCCGCGATCTATGACACCATGTCATGACTGGCGTGCAGCGGAAAGGGTTCATCGTGGAGCTTCGCGATTACTTCCGTGTGCTCCGGCGCAGCTGGATTCTCATTGCCCTGAGCTTCCTCGTGGCCGTCGGTATCGCTGCGACGATCTCCCTTGTGCAGACGCCGCAGTTCAGCGCATCGTCGAAGGTCTTCGTCTCCACCCAGGCCGGTGAGACCCCACAGGATCTCGTGCAGGGCAACAACTTCACGCAGGCCAGGGTCAAGACCTACGCGTCACTCGTGACGACCCCCATCGTGCTCGACTCGGTGATCGACAACGTCGGTCTCGACATCTCGGCTGCGGAACTCGCCCTCCAGATCAGCGCGTCGTCGCCGCTCGATACGACACTCATCACCATCACGGTGACCGACACCGACCCGCGCCGTGCCGCGAACATCGCCAACGCGGCATCGCAGAGCCTGTCGGCTGTCGTGCGCGAGATCGAGTCCACCGGCGAGAGCCTGTCGCCCGTGAAGCTCACCCGGGTGCAGAAGGCCACGGTGCCGACGGATGCCGTGAGCCCCAACATCCCGCTCAACATCGCGCTCGGCATCTTCATCGGTCTCGTGATCGGCATCCTCGCGGCCGTGCTGCGCGAAGTGCTGGATACGCGCATCCGCAACGAGCGGGACATCGAGGCCCTCACCGACATCCCGATCATCGGTGGTATCGCCTTCGACCCTCGGGCCGTCGAGCGACCCCTCATCGTGCACGAGGATCCGCGCAGCCCGCGGGCCGAGTCGTTCCGATCGCTGCGCACGAACCTCCAGTTCCTCGACATCGAGCGCCCGTCGCAGGCCTTCGTGACGACGTCAGCAGTCGAGCAGGAGGGCAAGAGCACGACGTCGGCGAACCTCGCGATCTCCATGGCGGACGCGGGCAAGCGTGTGCTGCTCATCGATGCGGACCTCCGCCGCCCCAAGGTCGCCGACTACATGGGGCTCGAGGGGGCCGTCGGCCTCACCGATGTGCTCATCGGCAAGGCGAAGCTCACCGACGTCATCCAGCCGTGGGGCTCCGGTTCGCTCTCGGTGCTCCCCGCTGGCACGGTGCCGCCCAACCCGAGCGAACTCCTCAGCTCGGCGGCGATGCAGAAGCTCGTCAACTACGTGCTCGAGAAGTTCGATGCCGTGATCTTCGACGCACCCCCGCTGCTTCCCGTGACGGATGCCGCGATCCTCGCCAAGAAGGTCGGTGGCGTCATCCTCGTGGTCGCTGCGGGCCGCACGCACAAGAACCAGGTGCGGGGCGTTCTCACGTCCCTGCGCAACGCCGGGGCGGATGCCTCGGGCATCGTCATCACGATGCTCCCCTCGAAGGGACCCGACGCCTACGGCTATGGGCGCTATGGCTACTATGGGTACGGTTCCGGCACAGCTGCCGCCGAGGAGATACCCGCTCCTTAGCGTGCCGCCGGTCCGCAGCATCCACGGCACCGGTGCCCGACACGGTGGTCGTGTGTACTCGAGCGTCGTGGCGAAGGCTGGAGCGGCGTGACCATGCAGTCGGCATTCACCGTGCTCACCGTGTGCAGCGGCAACATCGCACGCTCCCCGCTCATGGCCCTCCTGCTCGCCGATCGCCTCGGTGACCGCGTCGATGTCATCAGTGCAGGCACCATCGCGACGCCAGGGGAGCCGATGACCGACGAGGCTCTCGCCGTTGCGGCGCGGCTGGGAGTGGACGGCCGCGCCCACCGATCGCAGGTTCTCACCGCCGACCTCATCGCGAACGCCGACCTCGTTCTCACGGCAACGCGCGAGCATAGGGCGGATGTCGCGAGACTCCAGCCCATCGCATCCCGCCGCACGTTCACCCTTCGTGAGTTCGCACGGCTGGCGACCACCGTCGATTCCACCACGCTCGACGAGCTGCCGGATGGCTCCGAGCGCGGGCCGGAACTGGTGCGAGCCGTCGCGGCCAGGCGTGGAGTCGTGCCACCCCTCGTGAACCCGGCCGATGACGATCTCGACGACCCGTTCCGTCGTGAGGAATCGGTCTACGACCGCGTCGGTGCCGAGATCGACGCTGCGGTGACCACGCTCGTGTCCGTGGTGGCCGCAGCGGACGGCGCGCGTGCCGAGTAGGGCGCGAGGGCTCTCCGGGCAGGGATCATCATCGGCTCGCAGGGTTCTCGTGCTTGTCCTCGTCGCACTGTTCCTCGTCGTCGACGCCGTTCTCATCGCCCTCGCGGTCGCGCGCATCGCCGAGGCCGAGGCGACCGCGGGAGGTCCGATCCCGAGCTTCGGCATCCCCGACGTGCCGACTCCCGAGCCGGAGCAGACCGCTCCTCCCGCGGCGCTTGCCGCCCAGAACCGCTACATCGCGACCGTCGATGGCGTGACGATCTGGCGCTCGACCCTGGGTTCGTGCGAGGGCAGCGATGCCGTGATCGAGTTCAGTACCAACGGTGGGGTTGCCTGGTCGACTCTCGTGACAACCGAGATGCGTGCCCGTCAGGTGCTCGCACTCGAGGTCGTGGACGCCGACACGATCTGGGTGGTCGCGCGCGCCGGTGACACGTGTGCCGTCAGTGGGTTCGCCTCCTTCACGGGCGGCGAGTTCTGGGAACCCCGGCCGGAGGCGGTCACCCTCCTCCGCTACCTGGACCGGGATGCCGCCGACGTCGTGCACCTCCAGGGCCAGCCGGTGACGGCCCCCTGCCCGGAACCCCGCCAGGCCGTCTCGCGGGAGGGGGCGACGACCGTCGTGTGCGACGACATGGTCGCCGAGTGGAGCGGCTCGACAGGCACCTGGGCAACGCTCGAGGTGCCCGGCCTTCTCAGCGCGGCTCCCACTGCAGGCAACCACACCCTCGCGGTCTGGGGATCGGCCGGATGCGACGGCGTCTCGATCCAGGTGGTGCCCGTGCCCCTCGGCCTCGAGCAACCCGTGCGTACCGGATGCTACTTGACTGAGACCGCTCCCACGGATGTGTCTCTCCTGCGCAACGGCAACACGGTGTGGGCGTGGGTGGACGGCGACTTCCGGGTGTCGACCGATGGGGGTGCTTCGTGGTGATCAGCGAGCGATTGTCGTTTTGCAGGACAAATGTGCTCCGTGGTCTGGCAGAAGCCCGCTCGCTCGCTTACGATAGCGATCAACTGGAGAAACACAGCCGTTTGACAGTCCTGCTCTCGACCCCCATCGGCTGAGGCGCCCAACCCCCCAGGGCGTGCCATGTCAAAGGAGACCTGAATCGTGGGATATTTCCTTGCCCGAAGCCGTCGTGCTTCGCGAGCCCAGCGTGCGGTGGGGGCCGTGCGATGAGCGAACGACCCATCTACCTGAACATGGCCTTCGTCGGCCAGCGGGTCACCGGCCAGCAACGATTCGCCACCGAGATCTCGCGCCGCATCAGCGCGCAGTCGACCGTCATCCCCGTCTTCGTCCCCTCGTGGATCCGCAGCCGCGCGCTGCGGTGGCTCTGGGTCCAGCTCATCCTCCCGTTCACGACCCGACGCGGCACCCTCGTGAGCCTCACCGCGCGGGCACCCCTCGTGCACCCTCGCCACGTCGTGGTGGTCCACGACCTGTTCCCACTCACCAACCCAGAGTGGTTCTCCCCGCTCTTCGCCGCGGTTCAGGCGACTCTTCTGCGAGCGCACCTGAGATTCGCACGCAAGATCGCGGTCGTGAGCGAACCCATGGCCGAGGAGGTGCGTCGGCGCGCGCGCCCCGGCATGGAGATCGTGCTCGTGCCGAATGCCCCGAGTGAGATCTTCCTGAGCCGCAAGGAGACCCAGTCCGGCCTTCTCGAGCGCCTGAAGCTCGTGCCTGCCGGTTACCTGCTCGTCGTCGGGAGCATGGATCCCCGCAAGAACCTCCCGCGCATCGTCGAGGCGTACGACGCCATGTCGGACGAGCAGAAGCGCGCCCTTCCGTTGGTTGTTGTGGGCTCGGGCAGCAGTATTTTCAGTGGATCGGACGTCGAATGGCCGAGTGGCGTCATCCGTGCGGGGTACGTGCGCGACGACGAACTGGTCGACCTCTACTCGAACGCCCGGGCCACCGTTTTCGGCAGCCTCGCCGAGGGCTTCGGTCTGCCGGTGGTCGAGGCGGCGGCGTGCGGGTCGCCTCTCCTGCTGTCGAACATCGAGGTCTTCCGCTGGCTGTGCGGCGGCACCGCAACGTACTTCGACCCGCTGAGCACCGCGAGCATCGCCGGTGTGCTGCGCCTCGTGATGGACACCGAGCCGCGTGGCGAGCACCAGGGGCTCCGCGAGGTCTCCTCGAGGTTCTCGTGGGAGCGCTCGGCCGACCAGCTGCTCGACGCCGTCACCGGTCCCGCGCGGGCGGGACTCCCGGTTGGATGATGCGGGGCCCGGCGGTGCCGACATCCCCGTGACTGTCCCGCCAACCCGCGCCACAGTCGCGGTGGTCATCTCCACGCTCGGTCGTGTCGATGCCCTCGCTGCACTCCTCGGCGACCTCGCCGCGCAGACCCGGCCCCCGCTCGTGGTGGCGGTCTGCGACCAGAGCAACGACCCAGAGAGCGGAGTCTCGGACGTGTGTGATGCGCACCGCGACAGGCTCGATATCCGTGTGGTCACGTCACCTCGCGGACTTTCGCGGGGACGCAATGCGGCCGCGGCCGCGGTGCGGGGCGAAGCCGACTACCTGTTCTTCCCGAACGACACCTCCCGGCTCGGACCCGATGCCCTCGAGCGCTTCCGCCCGAGGGACGGAGTCGAGGCGTTCGCCGGCCAGTACCGAGACGCGCACGGCGCGCGGACTCACGTTGAGGCGGGTTTGTTGCCACTGGCGAAGAACAACGTCTGGGCGGCCATGGAACCGGCACTTTTTGTGCGGTCCGACGCCTTCACGGCGAGCGGCGGTTTCGACGAGACCCTCGGTTCTGGCGCGTCGACACCGTGGCAGAGCGGCGAGGGAACGGAGCTGCTCCTGCGTCTCGGCAGGGCTGGGGGGCGCATCCAGTTCGATCCCGACCTTGTGGTGGAGGGTGTCCCCGAGAGCGAGGGGCTCGACCGCGCGCAGCGGCAGCGCAAGCTGCGCGCGTACGGGCGCGGCTATGGCCATATCCTCAGGGAGTGGAACTACGGCGCCCGTCGGCGCTGGGCAGCGGTGCTCGGCGGCTTCGCGCTCGGCATTCGCCAGCCCCGTAGGTTCACTCTGGGCGATGGATGGCACGTGGGACTCGGAAGGGCGGAGGGCATCATGAACCGCACCCTCGGTACTTCAACCACGATGACCGCGGTGGACCGATGAGCGTCGCTACGAAGACGAGACCGACCACCCCACTGCCGTCCACGGACGCGACCGCGAGGGGTGGTGAACGCCAGGCCGTGACCGTCATCCCCGTGCTCATGCACTGGGCATGGTCGCCCCTCGGTCTGCTCCTGCTGCTGCCGCTTCCCGCGCTCGTGGCAGCGCTCACGGTTCCGGATGACTCGTACATGATGCTCTGGGGTCAGCCCATGTTCGTGACCGGCGACATCAAGCTGCTCGCCATCCTCTACTCCGCGGTCATCCTCGGCACGTTCGTCGCCCTGCACCCGCTCGTCAC
This sequence comes from Leifsonia sp. AK011, assembly GCF_013410945.1. Lineage (NCBI taxonomy): Bacteria > Bacillati > Actinomycetota > Actinomycetes > Micrococcales > Microbacteriaceae > Leifsonia > Leifsonia sp. AK011. Next base: position 1,163,269 of record NZ_JACCCH010000001.1, read on the forward strand.
GCGCTCGAGCGAGCTGCGTGTCACGAATGCCCAGGTGCGCTGGGTAGAGATCTCGACCGTCGTGCTCGCCTGGATCACCTTCGCGGCCTACGCCGCGTGGCTCGCATTCGGCATCGCGCGGGGCATGGACTTCGCGCTGATCGGGGATCTCCTGCAGGGCGAGTCCTCGGCGCCCTACCGGTTGAAGGCCTTCTACCTCGAACCGGTCAGCGGCGTGACCACCTGGGCGCAGCTGGGGATCCTGGTCGGCCCGCTGGCCGTGCTCCGCAGCAAGCTCACGGGACGGAGCGCGTGGCCGCTCGTGCTCGCTCTCCTCGTGGCGTCGGCGGCGCGCGCACTCCTGTTCAGCGAGAGGCTCGCTGTGCTCGAGGTGCTCGTGAGTGTGGGCATCGCCTGGCTCATCCTCCGACGCGAAGCACCGTTCTTCTTCAAGAACGCGTTCGCCGTCGTGCTGACCTACGTGTCGTTATGGCTGAGTCTCGTCGTGTTCTTCGGCGTCTTCGAGTACACCCGGTCGTGGCTGCACTACTACGCGTCGCGCTTCGATGGCGGCATCGCCGACTTCGCGTGGCAACGCCTGCTCGGGTACTACGCGACCGCGATCAACAACGCGGCGCTCCAGTCTCAGGTGGCGGAGTCCGACCTGAACATCGCCTACCTCTTCCAGGGTGATCTCTACACGTCCCTCCTGGGGCCCGCCGCCGTCGAGGCCAACCGTTTCGCGAACAGCCTGCAGTCCCTCTCCAACCCCGAGTTCAACAACGTCTCCGGCCTCCTCGTGCCGAACACCGCCTTCGGTGGGCTCGGGGGCCTGGTGTTCTGGGTGTTCATCGCCGCAGCGATCAGCATCGTGGCGATCGTGGCATCCCGCGGGCGTCTCATGGCGATCCTCGCGTACTGCAGCCTCGGTATCGGCATCCTCGAGGTCGACCGGCTCTTCTACTACGGCACCTCGCGCTACCTCGCGGTGATCATCGCGCTCGTCGTACTGACCCTCACCTACGTCTACGCGAGTCGGGGCTCGAGCGAGCGCCGAATCCGCAGGAGAATCCTGTCGACGACCGAGCCTTCCGCCGGATCGGATGACCCCGCTGTCTAGTCCCGCCGCACCGATGGTCAGCGTCGTCGTGGCGTTCCACGACGACGCCGCCCGTGTCGAGACCGCGCTCCGACAACTCGCGGCCATCGACTACCCGAACGCGGAGTTCCTGCTCGTCGACGACGGGTCGACGGATGCCACCCCCGGCCTCCTCGACGCGTTCGCCGCCGAGCGACCCGCCGTGCGGGTGCTCCACAATCCCGAGAACCGTGGAGTCGCGGCATCCCGCAACCGCGCGGTCGCGGAGGCCACGGGGCAGTACCTCTGGTTCGCGGACCCCGACGACCGATGGGATGCCGGCATGCTGGGCCAACTCGTCGCGGCCGTCGACCCCGGGGCCGATATCGTCGTGTGCGGGGCGCGGGTGGTCGACGAAGCGGGTTGCCCGGTGCGCACCATCGACGACGTGCCGACCCGTCACGACCTCACGGGGCTCGAGGCGCTCGAGGCGGTCCTCCGCGGCGAACTCACGGGCTACCTGTGGAACAAGCTCGTCCGCCGCGGTCTCGCAACGCCGTTCCCGATCCAGCGTTCCCTCTCCGACCTGCCGTTCGTCGCCGCAGCAGTGTCGGCGGCGGCGGTCGTGCGACGCATCCCGGGCACCCCATACACCTATGTGCAGCGGGCCGGGTCGATCACCCGCGCGGGCGGGGGCGTCGATCTCGGGGATCTCGCGCGTTCTGCCCTGGCGGTGATCGAGACGGCAGGGGACGCGCCTGCCCCCCTCGTCACACTGTTCCGTTACTGGTTCGCTATTGTGCCGACGCACACCCAGTGGGCACTGCGACACGAGCGCGCGACGGCCATGGTGGATGGCCTCGACGTGAGGGTGCGTGTGGGCGAGGCTCGTGGCATCCTCCCGCTCGACCGACGCACGGCGCTCAAGGCCCTGTGGATCCGCTGTGCCGGCCCGCTGTTCGCACCGATCTACCGCGCGCTCATGAGGGGGCGGACGCCGTGACGGACGCCTCGCAGTCCGGGAGCACCAGCCAGCGGGTGCTCGTCTCGCTCTTCGGCAACGTCTTCCCGCCGCTGAGCGCGTTCGTCACCGCGCCGATCCTCGCGCAGGCTCTCGGGGTGGCCGGGCGCGGCGAACTGGGAGCCGCGACCGCGCCGCTCCTGCTCGCGCTCGGCATCGTCACGTTCGGCATGCCGGAGGCGATCACTCACTTCGTCGGCCGCGGCTCTGGCCCGATGCGCACCGTGGTTCTGCGCGGGCTCGCCTGGCTCACCCTCGGGGGAGTGGCGGGAACCGCGGGCATCGTGCTCCTCGCACCCGTGCTGTCCGCCGGGAGCGCGGATGTCGGTGCACTCATCCGCATCGCCGCGATAGCCCTCGTGCCGAGCCTGCTCCTCAGCGGTCTCCGTGGGCTCGCCGCGGGCCTCCACCTGTGGGGCCTCATCACGACGGAACGCATCGTGGCCGCGGTGTTCCGCCTCGCGGCGATCGTCGTGCTCGCGGTGACGGGGACGCTGACCGAGTTCACGGCGACCGTCGTCATCGGGCTCACCTCGTTCGTCGGGGCGATCGCCTACGTCGCGCTTCCCGCAGGTATACGCCGGAGAGCGCGCGCAGCGGTGGAGGCAGCACCGTTCGGCATGCTGTCGTTCGGCGGGAGGATCTGGATCGGCTCGTTCATCGGCATCCTGCTCGCCCGCTTCGACCAGGCGATCCTGCTGCCGCTGTCCTCCGCGGTGGCCCTCGGCCTCTACGTCGTCGCCGTGAGCATCAGCGAACTGCCGCTCGTCTTCAACAGCGCGATGCGCGACGTCATGTTCTCGGCCGAGTCGGAGTCGAGCCAGGATGACCGCCTCGCGCTCGCGTCACGCACGTCCACCATCGTCACAGCTGTCATCGCGCTCGCCGTCGGGATACTGAGTGTCTGGGGCATCCCCTTCCTCTTCGGTGCGGACTTCGACGGTGCCGTTCTGCCGACCGCGATCCTGCTCGTGGGAGTCGTGCTCGGCAATCCCGGATCGATTGCGGGCGTCGGGCTCAGCGCTCGCGGGCGTCCAGGGCTCCGGGCGTTCGCACTCGCCGTCGGGTTCGTGGTGAACCTCGCCGTCGTGGTGCTGCTCGCGCCCACCCTCGGTGCGATCGGTGCGGCTCTTGCGGCCCTGCTCGGCAGCGTGCTCGCCGGGTTCGTCAACATCGTCTGGCTGCGTCGGTACTTCGGGTTCCGACTCAGCGCGTTCTACGGCTTCCGGGCGAGCGACGTGACGGCCATCGTGGTGGCCGGCCGCAGCATCCTCGCGAGGGTGCGACGGCGCTGAGCTCGGAATGTTCCGGCCCCCGCGAATGGTTGACTTGTCACATGAAGCTCATGGTGATCGTCGGTAGTGTTCGTCCGGGTCGGGTTGGCCTCCCCATCGCACAGTGGGTGCACCAGCGCGCCGCGTCATCCGATCGGTTCAGTGTGGATTTCGTCGACCTGGCCGAACTCGCGCTCCCGTTCATGGACGAGCCAGCGCACCCGGCACGCCGCGCGTACACCAAGCCCCACACGATCGCGTGGAGCGAGCGGGTGGATGCCGCAGACGGCTTCATTCTCGTGAGCCCCGAGTACAACCACTCCTACTCGCCCGTGCTCAAGAACGCGCTCGACTACCTCGCCCAGGAGTGGAAGCACAAGCCCGTCTCGATCGTGAGCTACGGCGGCGTCTCGGCGGGAACGCGAGGCGCGGCCGCGCTCGAGCAGGTGCTCACCACGCTCGGACTCGTCAAGACCGGAGCCAATGTGGAGATCAACTTCGTGGCGCAGCACGTGCGTGACGGGCAGTTCCACCCGGAGGACAAGCACGACTCGATCCTCCACACGGCCCTGAACCAGATGCACGACCTGCACGAGGCGCTGAGCCCACTGCGGGCTCTCGCGGCCTAGCTCGGCTGGACGGGCACCGGCGCGGTGTCGGGGATGGGGCTGGCATCCCGCCCGCGCAGGTCGGGATGCCACCGGCGCAGCAGGGTCGGCACGAGCGTGCCGAGGAACGCGAAGGCGATCGCTGCCCAGAAGGCACCGATGGCGCCGTTCGCGTCGATGAGGAACCCGGCGATAGCCGACCCGATGGCCGCACCGATGAGCTGGCCCGTACCGACCCATCCGTAGGCCTCCGCCGTGTCGCTGAACTTCACGCTCGATGACACGATCGCGAAGATCACGGCCAGCGCCGGCGCTATGCCGATGCCGGCGATGAGCAGGGCACCGGCGAGCCACCAGAAGTCGAGCCAGATCGAGGCGAGGGCCATACCCGCGAAGACGAGGAACATGCGGCGTGCGAGGGCCCACGGGCCGATCGGCACGTGACCGAGCGAGAGACCTCCCGCGAGGGACCCGATCGCCCAGATGCCCAGAACGATGCCGGCCTCAGGCCCGCCATGCCCGAACACGGCCACGACGCCGGCCTCGATCGCGGCGCACGCCCCGACGAGCAGGAAGCCCGTGATCGTGGCAAGGAGCACGGGCCTGCGCGTGAGTACCGTGCCGAACGAGCGCTTGCTCCTCGGGATGCGCACCCTGCCGACGTCGGGCGAGGAGATGAACCAGATGCCGCCCCCGATGAGGAAGGCCGCAGCTACGAAGATCGCCGTCTGCGTCGAGATCTGGGTGGCGATGAGGGTCGTGATGACGGGGCCCGCAACCCAGATGATCTCCTGGGCCGAGGCATCCAGCGAGAACAGCGGGGTGAGCTGCCGCGAGTTGACCATCTTCGGGTAAATCGTGCGCACGGCTGGCTGGATCGGGGGAGTGCTCAGTCCGCCGATGAAGCCCACGATCATGTACATCGGAACGCTCATCGGGAAGATCGCGATCGAGAGGATGGCGCCCGTGCAGACGATGAGCGTGAGGATGAGCACCTTGCGCATGCCCCACACACCCATCCAGCGGCTCGTGAGGGGGCCGGCGATCGCCTGCCCGATGCTCGTCGCGGCGAGGACGAGGCCGGCCGCCCCGTAGGAGTTGTGGACGCGCTCGACGTGCAGCAGGTAGGCCAGCGAGAGCATGCCTCCGGGGAACCGCGCGGTGAGCTGCGCGGCGATGATGCGCGCAACTCCGGGGGTTCTCAACAGGTCAAGGTAACTCTTCACAAGATCACCAGCCTATCGCCGCGTTCCGACGCCGCTCCTGGCGCGTCGGTAGCCGTCGCTAGGGTGTGGAATCTGTGCATAACTGCGCGAACTTATGCACAGTCTGTGGACGACACGCCCACTACATCTAGGGTTACCGTCGTGTCGGTACCCCGCTATATAGTGATGGAACCGCTTGGCCGGGGTTAGGGCCGCGGGGCATGTTTCGGGGATAGGACGGGTCGTTTTTGGCGACCCGAGAGGGAGTTTTTCGTGGGAATTACAGTCGTCAAGCGCAGTGGTGAGCGAGAGCCATACGACGCCAACAAGATCAACCTCGCGATCGAGGCGGCAACGGTCGGCCTCGACGAGAACATCACCTGGGTCACCCAGATCGCGTCCGAGCTCGAGCTCACGCTCTTCGATGGCATCACGACCCAGCAGCTCGACGAGGCGGTCATCCAGGTCGCCCTCCAGAACGTGAAGGATGACCCGGCGTTCGATGTCGTCGCTGCGCGTCTCCTCCTCAAGACGATCTACAAGCGCGTGCTCGGCGACTACGAGTCCGCCGAGGAGCTCAAGGAACTCCACCGCGCGCACTTCGCACCCAACGTCACGCGCGGCGTCGAAGAGGGGCTGCTCGACCCGCGCCTCACCGAGATGTTCGACCTCGACTTCCTCGCCAGCAAGCTGGAGCCCGCCCACGACGAGCTCCTCAAGTACATCGGCGTCGTCACGCTCAACAACCGTTACGGCATCAAGGGTCGTAACGGCGACGCGCTCGAGGTTCCCCAGTACTTCTGGATGCGCATCGCCATGGGCCTGTCGCTCAACGAGGCCAACCCCACCGAGGCGGCCCTCAAGTTCTACGAGAAGATGTCGAGCCTCGAGTACCTCGCGGCAGGCTCCACCCTCGTCAACGCCGGCACGATCTACCCCCAGCTCGCGAACTGCTTCGTCATGGAGATGCAGGACGACATGGAGCACATCGCCAAGACGACGCGCGATGTCATGTGGCTCACGAAGGGCACCGGCGGCATCGGCCTCTCGGTGACCAAGCTCCGCGCGCAGGGCTCGCCCATCCGCTCCAACAACACCACCTCGACGGGCCCGATCCCGTTCATGCACACGATCGACTCGATCCTGCGCGCGGTCAGCCGCGGCGGCAAGAAGTTCGGTGCCCTCTGCTTCTACATGGAGAACTGGCACCTCGACTTCCCCGAGTTCCTCGAGCTGCGCAACAACTCGGGTGACCCGTACCGTCGCACCCGCACCGCCAACACGGCGGTCTGGATCTCCGACGAGTTCATGAAGCGCGTGCAGAACGACGACGACTGGTACCTCTTCGACCCGCTCGAGGTCAGCGACCTCAACGAGCTGTACGGCAAGGAGTTCTCGGCGCGTTACACCGAGTACGTCGCCAAGGCCGAGGCCGGCGAGATGCGGATGTTCAAGAAGATCTCCGCTCGCGAGCAGTTCAAGTCGATCCTCATCTCCCTCCAGACCACCAGCCACCCGTGGCTGACCTGGAAGGACACGATCAACAACCGTGCGCTCAACAACAACACGGGCACTATCCACCTGTCGAACCTCTGCACCGAGATCACGCTTCCGCAGGATGAGGACAACGTCTCCGTCTGCAACCTCGCGTCGATCAACCTCTCGCAGCACCTCATCACCGACCCGGCGACGGGCGCGGTGCGCGTGGACTACGCGAAGATCGAGGAGTCGGCTCGCCTTGCGGTTCGCCAGCTCGACAACCTGATCGACATCACGCGCTCCTCGGTGAAGGAGGCGGACTTCTCCAACAAGGAGAACCGCGCGGTGGGCCTCGGAGTCATGGGCTTCACCGACATCATCGAGAAGCTCGGCCACAGCTACGAGAGCGAAGAGGCCTACGACCTCATCGACGAGATCATGGAGCACGTCTCCTACGCTGCGATCGATGCATCCACCGAGCTCGCCAAGGAGCGCGGCGCGTACGCCAACTTCGAGGGCAGCCGCTGGTCGCAGGGCCTCGTGCCGCTCGACTCGATCGCCCTCACCGAGGCCGACCGTGGCGTGGCGATCAAGGTCAACCGCACGACACGCCTCGACTGGGACGCGCTGCGCGAGAAGGTCAAGGGCGGCATGCGCAACGCGACGCTCATGGCGATCGCGCCGACCGCATCCATCGGTCTCGTCGCGGGCACCACGCCCGGTCTCGACCCGCAGTTCTCGCAGATCTTCAGCCGCGCGACCTCGAACGGCAAGTTCCTCGAGGTCAACCGCAACCTGGTCGCCGACCTGCAGAAGCGCGGCATCTGGGAGTCGACGCGTGAGTCGATCCTGCGCAGCCAGGGTGACATCCAGAACATCGCCTCGATTCCGGATGACCTCAAGGCCGTGTACAAGACGAGCTTCCAGCTCTCGCCCTACGCCTTCCTCGAGGTTGCCGCTCGTGCGCAGAAGTGGATCGACCAGGCGATCAGCCGCAACATGTACCTCGAGACGCGTGACCTCGGCGACATGATGGACATCTACTTCGCGGCGTGGGAGCGCGGCGTCAAGACGACGTACTACCTGCACATGAAGCCCCGCCACACCGCCGAGCAGTCCACGGTCAAGGTCAACAAGACCGAGGAGCTCGTCGCGTCGAAGTCGGCCCCGGCCGAGGCATCCACCGGCGCTGCCGCACCCGCGGCACCCGCGCGTCGCGGCTTCGGTGGCCTCGCCCCGAAGGCTGGTGCCTGATCATGGACCGCGCCTTCGACAACACCCTCGAATATTCAGTTCCGGTCGACCCGATGGACGACCTCCAGTGCGAAAGCTGCCAGTAGACAATCATGGGAATTCTAGGAACGGGCCTCCAAGAGGGGCTCCTGCTCAAGCCGATCCGCTACCAGTGGGCGATGGACCTGTACGACCAGGCCGTGGCCAACACGTGGTTCCCCAACGAGATCCAGCTCGGTGAGGACATCGCCGACTTCAAGAAGATGACGGAGGAGGAGCGCCACGCGGTGACCTTCCTCATGAGCTACTTCAACCCGAACGAGCTCCTCGTCAACAAGGCGCTCGCGTTCGGCGTTTACCCCTACGTGAACGCCGCAGAGGCGACCCTGTACCTCGCGAAGCAGATGTGGGAGGAGGCCAACCACTGCATGAGCTTCGAGTACGTGCTCGAGACGTTCCCGATCGATCGTGACGAGGCCTACAACGCCCACGTCGACATTCCGTCGATGGCGCGCAAGGAGGAGTTCGAGGTCAAGTACATCCGTCGCATGACGGAGCAGACGCTCGACATCACGACCACCGAGGGCAAGAAGGACTTCATCCGCAACCTCGTCGCGTACAACGTGATTCTCGAGGGCGTGTGGTTCTACTCGGGCTTCATGGTCGCGCTGAGCTTCCGCCAGCGCAACCTGCTGCGCAACTTCGGTTCGCTCATGGACTGGGTCGTGCGCGACGAGAGCTTGCACCTCAAGTTCGGCATCAACCTCATCCTCACGGTGCTCGAGGAGAACCCCGACCTGCAGACGGAGGAGTTCGCCACCGAGATCAAGCAGATGATCCTCGACGCCGTCGAGATGGAGGAGGCCTACAACCACGACCTGCTCCCGAACGGCATCCTCGGCCTCAACGCGACGTACATCAACCAGTACGTCAAGTACCTCGCCGACCGTCGCCTCGAGGAACTCGGGTTCGAGCCCCACTACAACGTCAGCAACCCGGCGAAGTGGATGGCGGCAGCCAACGACACCCTCCAGCTCGTGAACTTCTTCGAGTCCACGAACACCTCGTACGAGTCGAACGCCTCGGCGACGACCTCGTCGAAGAGCTAGCCACGGAGACGATCGAGAGGGTCGACTGGTTCGACCCGCGGGCCGTCGCGCTCCGTCAGGCGATGGATGCCGAGACCGGCGCCATGTACGCGGTGTTCACCAACGGCCGGACCCCGGAGCAGCGCGCCGCCATCGACGACGCGCTGTCCGTGGATCCTGCCGAGATCACCGACACGCTTCTCGCGCTCGAGGACGGGGTGGCGGCGGGGACGGCCTCGCTGCGTCCGTTCGGCGATGAGCTTGAGGTGAAGAAGGTGTTCGTCGCGGTTCCGTTCCGTGGGCAGGGGCTGTCGCGGCGGATCATGCTCGAGCTGGAGGGCATCGCGCGGGTGCGTGGGGTGGCATCCCTCGTGCTGCAGACGGGGCCGCTGCAGGTTCCCGCGATCCGCCTGTACGAGAGCCTCGGCTACGTGCGCATCGAGCCGTACGGCAAGTACGGTGTGATCGAGGACACCCTGTGCTTCCGCAAGGTGCTCGACTGACCTCGAAGGGGACACCATGACCAACGGCCGCGCGATCATTGCCAACTCGTTCGGGGCACCCGAGGTGCTCGAACTCGTCGAGGTGCACGTGCCGGAGCCCGGCCCGGGTGAGGTGACGATCCAGGTGCACGCCGCTGGTGTGAATCCTGCGGACATCAAGCGGCTCGCGGGCGCGTTCGGCTCGCCGAAGCTTCCCATGCATCACGGCAGCGAGGTGTCCGGCACGGTCGCCGCGGTGGGCCCGGACGCCGTCGGCCCGATGGGCGCGATCTCCGTGGGCGACGCCGTGATCGGCTATCCGGTGTCGGGTGGCTATGCGGACGCGATCACGGTCAAAGCGTCATCCGTGCTCCCGAAGCCCGAGCCGCTCGATTGGCCTGAGGCGGCGAACCTCCTCGCGACGGGCGTCACCGCGTGGCACCTGCTCGAGGCGACGGGTGTGGGGGAGGGCGACCGCGTGCTCATCCACGGTGCGTCCGGTGGTGTCGGCTACACGGCGGCCCAGCTCGCGCTGCTGCGCGGCGCGGTCGTTGTCGGCACCGCGAGTGCGAGCAACCAGAAGCTGCTCACCGACGCCGGCGTCAAGGCCGTTGTCTACGGCGACGGCCTCGCCGACCGGGTGCGCGCCGAGCTGCCCGAGGGTGTGACCGTCGCGCTCGACACTGTAGGCACCGACGAGGCCCTGGATGTCTCGGCCGAGCTGGTCGCGGACCGCGATCGCATCGCCACCATCGCCGGCTTCGAGAAGGGTGCGGAGCTCGGCATCAAGATGCTCGGCGGTGGCCCGGGCGCGGACCCCGGCCGTGACATCCGCACCGCCGCACGCCCCGAACTCGTGGCGCTCGCGCAGGCTGGCAAGCTCCACATCGTGATGGGGCGTACGTTCCCGCTCGAGGGCGCCATCGAGGCGCTCGAACTCGTGCGCACGGGCCACCCGGGCGGTCAGGTCGCCCTGCGCCCGAATGACCCCTGAGGCCTAGAGCCTCTTCGTGGGTTGAGGAGCGTCGCGAAGCGACGCGTCTCGAAACCTCACCGATGTGACACGGAGGTGAGGTTTCGATAACGGCGGGCTTCGCCGCGCCTACTCAACCCACCGGGTTTCGATAACGGCGGGCTTCGCCGCGCAACCTGACGGCCGGGACGGCCGTCAGCGCTGGCGTCGCGGCGAAGGCCAGAAATGGCCTTCGCTCCCAGCTTCAGCGCGCTCACCCACCGGGTTTCGATAACGGCGGGCTTCGCCGCGCCTACTCAACCCACCGGGTCGGGGTCACTCGGCGGAGTTGTGGCGCGCCTGCGGCGAACCACGACCACGATGATGACAGCGGCTGCCGCGAGAACGACCAGCACGATCACGATGATGAGCCACGTCAGGTCGGCTGAGGTGGGCACGACGACCCCCGCGGAGTCCGCGATCGGCACGAGCCTGATCGTCAGGTAGTCGATGCTGGTTCCGGCGTAGTTGCGCACCTCGCCGTCCTCCGGCTTCTGCTTGTAGCCCGCGGGGGGATTCTCGACGGTGATCATGAGGTCGCCAGTGGCCTTGACCTCCTCGAAGACGAAGGAGCCGTCCTTCGCCGTCGTCGTCTGGAGGGTCTCGCCATCCTTCATGAGCGTGAGCTCACCCGCGAACAGCTCGCCGTCCTCGCCGTCGCCCGTGAGCACGACAGTGCCCGCGATGGAGTTCGTGGATTTCGCGGGCTTCTTCGCGACGAGGAAGAGGTTCTGACTCGCGACGTTGTTGCCCGCGGTGAGCTGCACGGGGCGCTCATCGGTGGAGAAGTCCGGCGCGATGGCGTGGATGACCGCCTTGCCGACCGGCACGGATGTGATCGTGTACTTGCCTGTCGTGTCGGTGTTGACGGGCCCGTAGCCGTTGCCGCCCACGGAGACGGTGACGGTCGCACCCGCGATCGGAGTCGTGGTTCCTGCGACGTAGACGGTCCCGCTGACGCTCACGGTCGCGACGGGAGTCGGGGTAGGCGTTGGGGTAGGCGTCGGAGTCGGCGTGGGCTTGGGAGTCGGCTTCGGGGTGGGAGTCGGGGTCGGGGTGGGCGTGGGAGTCGGGGTGGGAGTCGGCCCGGATCCCGTCCAGATCCCGAGGATGTAGGGCGCATCGGCGGGCGGCGTGACCCAGTCCGCGTTATCCAGGTCGGTGACCACGGCGAGGGGGTCACGCGACCAGAAGTAGTCGTCGTCATCCGTCGTGCTGTGGGCGCTGAAGGTGTACTCCTCGCCGTCGGCGACGGGCACGTCGAGCTGGAAGCGTCCGTCCTTGTCGGTCTCCAGCATCCCGATCGGGCGCTGGGAGTCGCCGTCGTCGACATACACGGTGACATCCAGCCCCGGGATGCCCTTGTCGCTGGGAAGCCCGTCCGGCGAGACGCGGTACGTCACCTGCCCCGCGAACGTGACGTCACCGTCTCCGGGGTCGACGTCGTCGGCCAGCGCGGGGGCGGCCACGGACGCGAGGGTGAGAGTCGAGGCGATCAATACGGCCGTTGCGCGACGTCCTAGACGCAGATTCATGAAGGTCCCCAGCTCCTTTTCGGCCCGCGTGATGGGCCACCGAGAAGAACTGTAGTGAATCGAGGTCACTCCCGCTGGGGTGTCTGGCTGGATTCCCTGGGTGTGTCGGAGACGATCACTGACCGCCGGCGACGTCGGCTCTACGCGGGCTCGACCCCGAACGCGCGCGCGAGCTTGTCGATCTTCTCGGCGCGACCGAGGCGCGGCAGGTCGCTGCCATCCCGGATGACACGCCCCCTGGCCTCGAAGTCGCGAAGGAACTCGCGTGCCCAGGCCACATCCGACCTGGTCGGACTGATGACCTCGTTGATGATCGGCAGCTGTTCGATGTCGAGGCACAGCTTGCCCGTCATTCCGAGAGCGACAGCGACGGACGACTGCTCGCGAAGGACGGGGTGGTTGGTGCCGACGGTGGGTCCGTCGATGGGTCCGGGCAGCTTGCCGACACGGCTGGCAACCACCAGGCGTGAGCGTGGGTACGCCATGGCGAGGTCGTCGGCGCTCGTGCCGGTGTCGCGACGGTAGTCACCGCTGCCGAACGCCAGGCGGTACGCGCCTCGAGCTCGCGCGATGTTCGCCGCCTCTTCGATGCCGAGCGCGGATTCCACGAGGGCGATGACGGGTGTCGCTCCGCGCAGGCGGTCGAAGGTCTCGGAGACGTGCTCGGCGGCCTCCGCCTTGGCGAGCATCACGCCGCGCAGTCCGGGGAGACCGGCGAGTGCATCCACGTCGTCAGACCAAAAGTCACTCGTGCGGTCGTTGATGCGCACCCACCCCGTGCCACCGTTCGACAGCCAGGACACGATGCCGTCCCGGGCCTCAGGCTTGCGTCGGGGGTCGACCGCGTCTTCGACATCGAGGATGATCTGGTCGGCGCGAGAAGCCTCTGCCGCATCGAAGTCCTCTGGCCTGGTCGCAGCCACCAGGAGCCACGAGCGGGCGATTTCGGCTGACACGTCGCGAGGAGCTGGTTGGTGCACGGGAGAATCCACTTCGTGTAGGGGCGCTCCCAGAGTAGCCGTTTCTCGCGGAGTGTACAGCGTGACTTAACGGCGCGTCAGGTGGCGAGGGCCTTCGTGATCCTCTGGATGCTCACCGGTCCGTCGGTGCCGAGGTGCTGCGCGAACAGGCTCAACCGCAGCTCCTCGAGCATCCAGCGCACCTTCACCAGGGACGGCGGGGCATCCGCCGCGAGGGGCAGGGCGCCGCCCGCCGCGACATAGAGGGCCGTGGCCTGCTGCACCTCGTGCATCCACGTGCGGTCACGCCCCACGTTCTCGGCGAGCTTCGAGACGCGGTGCACGATTCCCGCGAGGTAAACGGGATACCTGCGCAGTCGGTCGAGACCGGCTCGCGAGAGGAATCCGGGATGCACGAGCGCGTCGAGCTGGGACCGTGCATCGCCGAGCGGCGCGATGAGGGCCAGGCTCGTGGCATCCCGGATCGCCTTGTCGGCGTCGCGCGCGGCCGTGAGGATGCGCGACACCAGGGCCACGGTCGTGAAGAGACCATCGACCACGGCAGCGGAGACGGCATCGCGGGCGGCGAGGAACTCGGCCTCGGTGAAGATCGAACCGGGATCGACGATCGACTCGACGAGGGCGGCCAGCGCATCCTCGAAGAGTGCCGCGGTGCTGCGGTAGGGGGAGGTCGCCAGGATGAGCTTCTCCTGCGTGGTGAGGTGCTCCTGCACGTACGCGGTCGGTGCGGGAACGGCGAGGAGCAGCAGACGCAGCACGCCGAGGCGATGGGCCGCGGCTTGGTCCTCGGGCGTCGCCATGAGCCTGATCGCGACCGTGGCGCCCTCGTCGACGAGGGCGGGATAGGCGCGGACGCGGTTGCCGCCGTGGTCGGTGTCGCGGATGCGGTCGAGGTCGCCGAGATCCCACGTGGCGATGCCGGAGCGCTCGACTCGCGGGGCCGGGGGAGCGGCGGCGGCCTGGGCCGGGCGCTTCGGGCCGTCGACAACGGTGGCGATCGACTCCCGCGCGGCCGGAGCGAGGGCGGCCTGGAGGGTGGTGAGCGAGCGACCCCGCTCGACGACCTTGCCGCGGTCATCCACTACGGCGAAGCTCGGCACGAGGTGCTCGGGCACGCGTGACCAGTCGAAGTCGCTCGGGCTCACGATCGTGTAAGCCTGGCGACCGATCTCCACGGCAAGGTACTCGGTGATCGAACCGGGACGCGACTCGCCCGCGAGCGGTTCGAGTAGACGGCGAGCCCAATCGGCGGCGGGCACGACGTTCTTGCGGATGTGCTTGGGCAGTGCCTTGATCAGCGCGGTCACGAGTTCCTCGCGCAGGCCGGGAACCTGCCAGTCGAAGCCGTCGCGCCGCAGCCCCGCGAGAAGCGGGAGCGGCACCGAGATCGTCACGCCGTCGTCGTCTGCGCCCGGGAGGAACTTGTACGAGACGGCGAGAGTCTGGTCCCCTTGCTTCCACTCCGCCGGGAAACCCTCACCGAGGTCGGCGTCGGGCTCCTCCTCGAGGAGGTCGGCCTCGCGCATCGTCAGCAGGTCGGGATCCTCGGTGCGAGCCGTCTTCCACCACTTCTCGAAGTCGCGCTGGGTTGCGACATCCCGCGGGATGCGCCGGTCGTAGAAGGCGACAACCGCCTCGTCGTCGAGCAGGATGTCACGGCGCCGGGTGCGCTCCTCGAGCTCTGCCAGCCGCGCTCGCAGTGCCCTGTTGTTGCGGTCGAACGCGCTAATACGCTTGTCGGTCCGGTGAAGGTCCCAGTCGCCCTCGACGAGTGCGTGCCGAATGAAGAGGTCGCGAGCGAACGACGGATCGATGCGCGCGAACTGCACCCGGCGCTTTGTGATGATCGGCACGCCGTACAGGGTGACGCGCTCGTACGCGACCGCCGCGCCCTGCTTCTTCTCCCAGTGCGGCTCGGAGTAGGTGCGCTTGGCGAGGTCGCCGGCGATGGGCTCGGCCCACGCCAGATCGATGGCGGCATTCACCCGAGCGAACAGGCGACTCGTCTCGACGAGCTCGGCGCTCATCACCGCGGAGGGCTGCTTCTTCGCGAGCGCCGACCCCGGAAAGATCGAGAACCGCGTTCCCCGGGCCCCCGCGTAGTCCTTCTTCGCGAGGTCGCGCACGCCGATGTGGCTGAGGAGACCCGAGAGCAGGGAACGGTGGATGCCCGTGGCATCCGTCGACCGGTCGCCCACCGTGAGACCCAGCTGCCTGGCCGCGCGCGAGAGCTGGCGGTAGAGGTCCTGCCACTCGCGCACGCGCAGGTAGTTGAGGAACTCGGCCCGCACCCGCCGCCGGAACTGGTTGCCGCTGACCTCGCGTTGGGTGTCCTCGAGGTAGTTCCAGAGGTTGAGGAGCGTGATGAAATCGCTCGTCGGGTCGGTGAAGCGCGCGTGCTGCTGGTCGGCCTGCGCGCGCTTCTCGAGCGGTCGCTCGCGCGGATCCTGGATGCTGAGGGCTGCGACGATCGCGATGACCTCCCGTGTCACGCCGTAGCGCCCTGACTCCACGAGCATGCGCCCGAGCCGCGGGTCGACGGGCAGCTGCGAGAGCTGTCGTCCGACCTTCGAGATCTTCATTGTGGTTGCCGGTGGTTGAGGAGTCCGCGAAGCGGACGTCTCGAAACCCCCACGAGATACGTCCAACGCCCCGAGTTCCGTCAGGAGATCGACACCATCCTTGATGCCCCGGGAATCCGGCTTCTGGAGGAACGGGAAGTCTTCGATGTTCCCGAGCCCGAGCGACACCATCTGCAGGATGACCGCGCTCAGGTTGGTGCGCAGGATCTCGGGGTCGGTGAACTCGGGCCTCCTGGCGAAGTCCTCCTCCGAGTAGAGCCTGATGGCGATGCCGTCGCTCGTGCGCCCACTTCGCCCCGACCGCTGGTTGGCGCTCGCCTGGCTGATCGCCTCGATCGGCAACCGCTGGATTTTCGAGCGCACGCTGTACCGGCTGATGCGCGCAGTGCCGGTGTCGATGACGTAGCGGATGCCCGGCACCGTGAGACTCGTCTCGGCGACGTTCGTCGACAGCACGATGCGCCGACGGATGCCCGGAGTCCGCTTGTCGAACACGCGGTGCTGGTCCGCTGCACTCAACCTGCCGTACAGGGGTAGCACCTCGGTTGTGGAGGCCCCGCGGCCGGACAAGTGCCCGCGCACTGCATCCTCGGCATCCCGAATCTCGGCCTCGCCCGACAGGAACACGAGCACGTCTCCGTCGCTCTCGCGCTCCAGCTCGTCGAGCGCATCGGTGATGCCCTCGAGGTAATTGCGGTCCTCAGAGGGCTCGCCCTCCTCGTCCTCACTGAGTTCACCGACGAGCGGGCGGTAGCGGATCTCGACGGGGTAGGTGCGGCCCGACACCTCGATGATGGGCGCTGGGGTGCCATCCGCCGCCGCGAAGTGCCGCGCGAAGCTCTCGGGGTCGATCGTCGCACTCGTGATGATGACCTTGAGGTCGGGCCGGCGCTGGATCAGCTGCGTGAGGTAGCCGAGGAGGAAGTCGATGGTGAGGCTGCGTTCGTGGGCCTCGTCGATGATGATCGCGTCGTACTTCTTCAGATCCCGATCGCGGTGGATCTGGGCGAGCAGCACGCCGTCGGTCATGAGGCGGATGCGCGTGCTCGGGCCGATCCGGTCGGTGAACCTCACCTGATACCCGACGAGGCCACCCACCTCCTGCCCGAGCTCCTCGGCAACTCGTTCGGCGATCGTGCGAGCGGCGATGCGCCGCGGCTGTGTGTGCCCGATGACGTTGTAGCCGAGCTCGAGCAGCATCTTCGGCAGCTGGGTCGTCTTGCCGGAGCCCGTGGCGCCCGCGACGATCACGACCTGGTTCTCCCGGATGGCACGCATGATGTCGTCCCGCCGCTGGCTGACGGGCAGCTCGGGCGGGTACACGATGGCAAGGGGAGTCTCAGACATGAGCCTTACAGCTTAAGGCTTCGAGACGCACCCGCGGGTTGAGTAGGCGCGGCGAAGCCCGCCGTCATCGAAACCTCACCACCGTGACCGTCTCCCCGATACCCTCAACCATGAGCTGGTTCCCCAGGCGTCTCCCACTCCTCAACGTGGTGGAAGACATGGGTGAGGGTCCGGTGGTCATACTCATCCACGGCATCGCCTCCTCGTCGGTCACGTTCCAGAACGTGCTGCCACTCATCCGCGACACGCACCGCTGCATCACGATCGACCTGCTCGGCTTCGGTACCTCTCCGATTGTCGAGGACTGCGACTACACGCTCGCCGACCACGCGAACGCGATTCGCCGCACCATCCAGCACTTGCGGTTGAAGCATCCCTTCACCCTCGTCGGTCACTCGATGGGGTCGCTCATCGCTGCGCGCTACGGCGCTCGCTGGCCGGGTTCCGTGAACAAGCTCGTGCTCGTGAGCCCGCCCATCTACCTCGCGCCGGGCGAACTCTCCGATGACCTCGAACGCGGGCGGATGGATTTCTACCTCAAGGCGTACAAGTTATTTCGGGAAAACAGGGACTTCACGCTCCAGAACGCGGCCATCGTGGAGCGCTTCCTCGCGATCCCCAAGGCGATGGACATCAACGCCCGCACGTGGACGCCATTCGTGAAGTCCCTGGAGAACTCGATCGAGTCACAGACCACCGTCAGCGATATCGCCAACGTTCAGGCGCCGGTCGAGATCGTCTACGGCTCCTTCGACCAGTTCGCGTCGGAGGGCTCGATGCGGATCGTGTCCAGGATGCGCGGGGTGGAGGTTCATCGCGTCTCCGCGAGCGACCACCTCATCGGGAAGCGGCTGGCTCGGGTTGTGGCGCAGGCGATCGGCTAGGGCGAGCGGCGAACTGACCCACGAGTACGCCCAGCAGTACGAGCACGATCCCGATGATCTGGTTGACCCCGAGCACCTCACCCACGAGGAGGGTGCCGAGCAGGACGCCTGTCACCGGATTGAGCAGCCCGATCACTCCCACAACTCCGGCAGGCAGGTGCCGCAGGCCCGCGAACCAGGCGACGAAGGCGACCGCCGTGCCGATCACGGTGATGTCGACGAAACCCCAGAACGATCCCGCGTCGAGCGCTGGCGGGGCTCCCTCCACCACGAGAGCGACGGGCGCCAGCAGGATCGAGCCCGCGATGAGCTGCCAGGCTGTGCTCGCCAGGAGCGGGACATCCCCGCCCCATCGCCGGGCAAGGAGGAAGCCGACCGAGGAGCTCGTCATCGCGGTGAGTGACACCACAACACCCCAGCCGTTGATCTCCTCGCCGCCCGGCGAGAGCATGACCGCGACGCCAGCGAACCCGATGGCAGCGCCGATCACCGAGACCAGTTGCGGGCGTTGCGAGAGCAGCGGCCAGGCGAGCACGAGGATGACACCAGCCGACGTGGCCATCACGGTGGACGCGATGCTTGAGGGCAGCAGCTGGGCCGCGAGGTACACGAGTACAAAGAAGGCGCCGATGTTGAGCACGCCGAGCACGAGCGACTTCCACCACCACGAGCCGGTCGGCAGGCGGCGGGCGAGCGCGAGAAGAATGAGGCCGGCGGGCAGCGCGCGGATGAGCGCACCCCAGAGCGGATGCTCGGCGGGCAGTAGCGCGTGGGTGACGACGTAGGTCGATCCCCACGCAATCGGTGCGATGGCCGTGACGAGCATCCATCGCCAAGTATTTTCCATGGAAGACATACTAGCTTCCGAGGAAGATATTATGAACCCATGGATCACGTCGACGGAATCATCGAGGAGTGGGAGCGTGAGCGGCCCGACCTGGACGTGAGCCCGATCGGCATCATCGGGCGTCTCCACCGGCTGGCGGCGGCGCTCACCGACGAACTCACGGAGATCTATCGTGAACACGGCCTGGGTGAGGGCGAGTTCGACGTGCTCGCGGCACTGAGGCGAGCGGGGGAGCCCTTCGAGCGGGCGCCGGGGGATCTCGCGAACCACACCATGGTGACGACCGGGGCCATGACCAAGCGCGTCGACCGGCTCGAGGCAGCCGGTCTCGTGACGCGCCGCCCCTCGGCGGACGATGGACGCGGCCGAGTCGTGGCGCTCACGGAGGAAGGCCGCGAGACCATCGACCGCGCGTTCGAGGCGCACATCGCCAACGAGCACCGCCTCGTCGGGATGCTCGACCCGGCCGATCGCGCAGCGCTCGAGCCGATCCTGAGGGCGTGGCTCCGGGAGCTGGGCTGAGGTGCCCGGAGTTCTGCGGGGGTGAGGTTTCGATAACGCCGGGCTTCGCCGCGGCTACTCAACCAACTGGTTGGGCCCCCAGTGGGTTGAGTAGCCGCGGCGAAGCTCGCCGTATCCCCTGCGGGTTGAGTAGGCGGCGCGAATCCCGCCGTATCCCTGCGGGTTGAGTAGGCGCGGCGAAGCCCGCCCTATCGAAACCTCACCTCCGAGATCGGACGGTCGCGAACGCGGCGGGCGGTAGCCTCGAAAGGTCAGCCGAAGGGACCCCACGCGCATGAAGCTTCACCCCGTACGCACCTATCCGAGCTCCGAGCACCTTCCTCGCGAGGAACAGCTCGCCTGGAAGATCGCGGAGGTCGCGAGCGAGAACATCGCCCCGACGGCGGATGTCACAGACATGGTGATCAACCGGGTGATCGACAACGCGGCCGTCGCCGCAGCATCCCTCACCCGCGCCCCGGTCGTGTCGGCCCGAGCGCAGGCCGAGGCCAACCTGGTCTCCCGCAACGGTGAGGGCTCAACGGTCTTCGGCAGCCCGCACCTCACGAGCCCAGAGTGGGCGGCGTGGGCCAACGGCGTTGCCGTGCGTGAGCTCGACTTCCACGACACGTTCCTCTCCGCCGAGTACTCGCACCCGGGTGACAACATCCCCGCGATCACGGCCGTCGCGCAGCACCTCAGTCGGAGCGGCGAGGAGCTGCTGCGCGGCATCGTCACGGGCTACGAGATCCAGGTTGACCTGGTCAAGGGCATCAGCCTCCACAAGCACAAGATCGACCACGTCGCCCACCTCGGGCCGAGCGCCGCAGCGGGCATCGGTACCCTCCTAGGCCTGCCGACCGAGACGATCTTCCAGGCCATCGGTCAGGCGCTCCACACGACGACCGCCACCCGCCAGTCGCGCAAGGGTGAGATCTCCACCTGGAAGGCCCACGCGCCCGCGTTCGCCGGCAAGATGGCGGTTGAGGCGGTCGACAGGGCCATGCGCGGGCAGACGAGCCCGACCCCGATCTACGAGGGTGAGGATGGCGTGATCGCCTGGCTCCTCGACGGGCCGGAGGGTCGCTACGAGGTTCCGCTGCCCGAGCGCGGTGAGGCGCGCGCGGCGATCCTCGACACGTACACGAAGGAGCACTCGGCGGAGTACCAGGCGCAGGCGTGGATCGACCTCGCCCGCAAGCTTGGTGCCGAGCATCCCGAGTTGCGAGACCCGGCGAACATCGTGCGCGCTGTGCTCCACACGAGCCACCACACGCACTACGTCATTGGCTCGGGCGCAAACGACCCCCAGAAGTACGACCCGACGGCCAGCCGCGAGACGCTGGATCACAGCATCCCGTACATCTTCACGGTCGCCCTCCAGGACGGCGAGTGGCACCACGAGCGCTCCTATGCACCGGAGCGCGCCGGTCGCCCGGACACGGTCGCCCTCTGGAACAAGGTCACAACAGTCGAGGACCCGGAGTGGACGCGGCGCTACCACTCGCTCGACATCACCGAGAAGGCGTTCGGTGGTCGCGTTGAGATCGAGCTCGCCGACGGCACGCGCATCGTCGACGAGATTGCGGTCGCGGATGCCCATCCTCTCGGAGCACGTCCGTTTGCCCGCGCGCAGTACATAAGTAAGTTCCGCGAGTTGAGCGACGGTGTGCTCGCCCCCGGCGAGATCGAGCGCTTCCTCGACACGGCCCAGCGCCTGCCGGAACTCACCGCCGTGGAGCTGAAGGGCCTCACCATCAACGGCACGTTCCCGGCCGTCACCCCGAAGGGCATCTTCTGATGCCCACGACCACCGAGTGTTCCGTTATGGCTGCTAAAACCGCCGGAATGACAGCCATATCGGAACACTCGCGAGAGGAGCTCCGCTGATGTTGTACACACAGAAGACCCCTGCAGAGAAGCACGCCAACCTCCGCGCGGTCCTGGACAGTGGCGAGCTCTTGCGCTTCCCGGGGGCGTTCAACCCGCTGAGCGCCAAGCTCATCCAGGACAAGTCGTTCGAGGGTGTCTACATCTCGGGCGCCGTGATCGCGGCAGACCTCGGCTTGCCCGACATCGGCCTCACGACCCTCACCGAGGTCGCCGGTCGTGCCGCGCAGATCTCCCGCATGACCGACCTGCCCACGCTCGTCGACGCCGACACGGGCTTCGGCGAGCCCATGAATGTCGCCCGCACCGTGCAGAGCCTCGAGGATGCCGGGGTCGCCGGTCTCCACATCGAGGACCAGGTCAACCCCAAGCGCTGTGGCCACCTCGATGGCAAGGCCGTCGTCGACGACGACAGCGCCATCAAGCGCATCAGGGCTGCGGCGGATGCCCGTCGTGACCCGAACCTGCTGATCATGGCTCGGACCGACATCCGTGCGATCGAGGGGTTGCAGGCGTCAATCGACCGCGCGAAGGCACTCGTGGATGCTGGCGCCGACGCGATCTTCCCCGAGGCTATGAAGGACCTCTCCGAGTTCGAGGCCATGACGAGCGCACTCGATGTCCCCGTGCTCGCGAACATGACCGAGTTCGGCAAGAGCGAGCTTTTCACCAACCAGCAACTGGCGGATGCCGGCATCCGAATCGTCATCTACCCGGTGAGCCTTCTCCGGCTCGCGATGGGCGCCGCGGAGAGGGGACTCGACACCCTGACGTCGGACGGCACGCTCGCCTCGACCGTGCCCGAGATGCAGACCCGTGCGAGGCTGTACGAGTTGCTCGACTACGAGGCCTACAACACGTTCGATACATCCATCTACAACTTCAAGGTGTGAACATGGACGACATCCGTAAGGGACTCGTCGGCGTCGTTGCCGACACGACCGCGATCTCGAAGGTCAACCCCGAGACGAACTCGCTGCTCTACCGCGGCTACCCCGTGCAGGAACTGGCCGAGAAGTGCTCCTTCGAGCAGGTCGCCTGGCTGCTGTGGATGGGCGAGCTGCCCAGCGCAGAGGAGCTCGCGGGCTTCCAGCAGACCGAGCGCTCGCAGCGCTCGCTCAACCCGACCGTGCGCCGCGCGATGGACGACCTGCCTCTCATCGCGCACCCCATGGACGTCGTGCGTACCGCGATCAGCGTGCTGGGGACCCTCGACTCGACGCTAGAGGGCGACAAGACCTGGGTCGATGCCGATCTCACCCAGCAGCGCTCGATCGCGATGTTCGCCCAGCTGCCCGCGATCGTCGCGTACACCCAGCGCCGCCTCTGGGGCAAGGACCCGATCGACCCGCGCGATGATCTTGGCTACTCCGCCAACTTCCTCTTCATGACCTTCGGCGAGGTGCCGAGCGAGACCGTCGTGAAGGCCTTCGACGTGTCGATGATCCTGTACGCGGAGCACTCCTTCAACGCGTCCACCTTCACCGCTCGCGTGATCGCCTCGACGCTGAGCGACGTCTACTCCTCGGTCACCGGTGCCATCGGCGCACTCAAGGGTCCGCTGCACGGCGGCGCCAACGAGGCGGTCATGCACGCCTTCCAGGAGATCCAGCGAGCGGATGCCGCGGCCGCCTGGCTCGACGAGGCCCTCGCCGCGAAGCGCAAGATCATGGGCTTCGGCCACCGGGTCTACAAGAACGGCGACTCGCGCGTTCCGACGATGAAGGCATCGCTCGAGCTCCTCGTCGCGGAGTACGACCGCCCCGAGGTGCTCGACCTGTACGACACCCTCGAGACGGCGATGTACGACGCGAAGGGCATCAAGCCCAACCTCGACTACCCGTCGGGCCCCGCGTACAACCTCATGGGCTTCGACACGACGATCTTCACGCCTCTATTCGTCGCCGCCCGCATCACGGGGTGGACCGCCCACGTGATGGAGCAGCTCGCGTCGAACGCGCTCATCCGCCCGCTCAGCGCCTACAGCGGCGTTGACCAGCGCGAAGTTCCGTAAAAAGGCAACCCCCCGGATGCACCGCCGAGCCGTCCTAGTCTTAACCCATGGACATCACGCTCAACGACGGCAAGACCATCCCCCAACTCGGCTTCGGCGTTTTCCAGGTCGACCCTGACGAGACAGAGCGCATCGTGAGTGATGCCCTCGAGGTCGGCTACCGCCACATCGATACGGCAGCGATCTACGGCAACGAGGTGGGTGTCGGGCGCGCGATTGCCGCCTCGGGAATCCCGCGCGAGGAGCTGTTCATCACGACCAAGCTCTGGAACAGTGACCAGGGCACGCAGTCCGCCTTCGACGCCATGGACCTGAGCCTCGCGAAGCTCGGGCTCGACCACGTCGACCTGTATCTCATCCACTGGCCCCGCCCCGATCTCGATCGGTACATCGAGACCTGGCACGTGTTCGAGCAGCTGCAGGAGCGGGGGCTCGCGACATCCATCGGCGTCTCGAACTTCCACGAGAACCACCTCGACCGCCTCATCGCGGCCAGCAGCGTCGTGCCCGCCGTCGACCAGATCGAACTGCACCCCGGCTTCGCCCAGGGTCCGCTGCGCGAGTACCTCGCGGGCAAGGGCATCGCGACGGAGGCCTGGGGGCCGCTCGGCCAGGGCAAGTACGACCTGTTCGGGATGTCACCGGTTGCCGATGCCGCGGCAGCGCACGGGGTGACACCGGCTCAGGCCGTCATCCGCTGGCATCTGCAGCACGGCATCATCGTGTTCCCGAAGACGAACTCGCGCGAGCGCATGGCCGAGAACTTCGACGTGTTCGGCTTCGAGCTGACGGACGCCGAAATGGCCGCGATCGACGGCCTCGACCAGGGCCTGCGCGTGGGTTCCAACCCGGACACGGCGACGTTCTAGCGGGGTGCCCGCCCCACGGTGGGTTGAGTAGCCGCGGCGCCAGCCCGGCGTTATCGAAACCTCACATCCGAAGTACCTCGGTGGTGAGGTTTCGATAACGGCCGCTGCGCGGGCCTACTCAACCAGCCGTGTTTATTTGCCGATGCCCGAGACGGGCATCGGCGCTGGCGTCGCGGCGAAGGCCAGAAATGGCCTTCGCTCCAAGCTCCAGCGCGCTACTCAACCAACTAAGACAGCTCCACCGTCACAGCACGCGGTGTCGGCACGAGCAGCCCTGTTCCCTCGAACGCGGCCTCCAGCTGCTCGCGATTCTCGGTGAAGTGCTCCCAGTCGTCGGTGTGGATGCCGACGACCTTGCTGACGCCGAGCATCGTGGCGGCTGTGACTGCGTCCGCCGAGGTGAGCGTGAGGTAGGCGTCGATGTCGGGCACCCGCACGGCCCCGGCGAAGAGCACGGCAATGTCGATGTGGTCGAACGCCCCCGCGATCTGCTCCACCAGGGGCAGCGAGGCGTTGTCGCCGGACACGTAGATGGTGGGCTCACCGGGCGCCTCGAGCACGAAGCCGATCACGGGACCGAGCCGCGCCTCCGAGCCGGGAGGTCCGTGAAGCGCCGGAACCGCCGTGATGGTGACACCGCCGATCTCGTGGGTCTCCCAGTTGTCGAGTCCGACCACGCCGCCACCGAACAGGTCGGTGCCCGCCTTGGTGGTGCTGAGCGTCGGCACCCCTGTGGCGAGCAGTTCGAGTCCCTCGTAGTCGAGGTTGTCCTCGTGCTCGTGGTGCGACAGCAGAACGAGGTCCACGTGGCCGAGCTCGGAGCGCGGGATGCCGGGGCCTGTCGTCTTCACGAGCGGAGAGTCATCCGGCTCGCCATAGCTGCCGGGCGGGTCGAACGTGGGGTCCGTCACGATGCGCAGTCCCGCATACTCCAGCACGGCCGTGGGGCCGCCGATCCAGGTGAGAGTCGTCGTCGACATAGAGTCAGGCTAGTCGTGATTCCTGCATCAATCCGGTGTGCGGCGAGCACCCGATATCGCGCCGTGGGGGCGCCGCTCAGTCGTCGAGGGCGAGCACGATCCCGGTGTATCCGTGCAGCACGCTCGCGACGCCAGCCCCCGTGGCGGTGAGCGCCTGCTCGTCGGTCGCTGCAGAATCCTCGGCGTCGGTGGCCTCGCTGATCCCGCTGCCGCGGAAGCTCGCACCCGGCCACACCACGGCGGTCACGTTGTGTGTCGGCTCGGGCAACTGTGCGCCCACCACGAGGAACTCCTGCGCGAGGTGCTGCGAGGTGATGAGCGCGAAGATGTCCACGATTCCCCGCCCGGCACCGATCACGAGGTCGATGTCGCGCTCCTC
The DNA here is from genome assembly GCF_013410945.1 of Leifsonia sp. AK011. Classification (NCBI taxonomy): domain Bacteria; kingdom Bacillati; phylum Actinomycetota; class Actinomycetes; order Micrococcales; family Microbacteriaceae; genus Leifsonia; species Leifsonia sp. AK011. Next base: position 1,188,536 of record NZ_JACCCH010000001.1, read on the forward strand.
GCTCGCCTCGGTGATCGCCGCCTCGATCTCGTCGTCGTTGTCCGCCGCCCAGATCTCGACGTGAATGTCCCGGGCTGCGGCCCACTCCATGACTCCCCGGGCCAGAGCGTCAGCGGTCGGGTCGCTCGTGGCGGTGATCAACCCCACCCGGTAGCCGTGCGGTGGCTCGACGCCCTCCCACGAGCCCGCCTCAGGGGAGATCGTGGCCTCCGGCGATGGCGACGGGTTGCTGCCGAGGAACTCTGGCCCGAGTGCCACGTCGGTGCCCGAGGTCGTTGTCGAGACCTCGGCCGCGGGCACGCATGACACGAGCAGTGCGGCGGAGAGGATTATCGCGGACACGGTCAGGGGGAGCCGAAGACGCATGCGTCGAGTCTCAGGGGAGGGAACGACGCCCCGTGGACGCGAAGGTGTCCGGCTGGTTACGACGAGGGGAGCGATTGTCGTCGCGCGGCTACGGGCCGTTCATTCCGGTCCGGCATCCTCGCTGCTTCCGCACCTTCAGGAGTGACATGTTCAAGACCCCGAGTCCCACCCGTCGAGATCTCGTTCGGGGTGCGGCTGTTGTCGTGCTGGCCTCGGCGGCGCTGTCGGTGGCGGCCGCGGCATCCGCGCACGGTTTCTCCTCGACGGTCTACGCGGATGCCACGGAGACGGCCCCGGGCGCAGTGAGCGTCGAACTCGACCTCGAGTACGACCTCCTCGTCGTCTCCGCAGCCGAGAACGAGAGCGACCCGGACTTCTTCGAGGACGGCATGGCCCTCTTCGAGACCGGGGAGGAGGCGACAGCGCTCGAGGAGTACTCCACCACGGTGCAGGACTACGTCACCGAGCGCTTCACGGTGGCGGCGGACGGCCTCGCGTGCGTGCCATCCCCGCCGAGTGGGTACGAGTCGCACATCCGCGACGATGTGCCCTACGCGCTGTTCACCCTCGACTACGCCTGCGAGACCGATCGCGAGGATCCGGACTACGAGATCCGCAGCAGACTCTTCCCCGATGCCGAGGGCTACGTCACGGGCACGACGACCGTGCTCGAGTTCGATCTCGGTGGCGAATCGGGAAGCGCAGCGCTGGGCTCCGACTCGACGTTCTCGACCGCCCAGCCACTGGGGGAGCGCCTGCTGGAGTTCTTCCTGCTCGGCGCCGAGCACCTCCTCAGCGGCATCGACCACATCCTGTTCCTCCTCGCCCTGATCGTCGGTTCGCGTCGACTCCGCGACGTGGTGCTTGCGGCAACGGCGTTCACCGTCGCCCACTCCATCACGTTCCTCCTCGCAGCCCTCGGACTCGTCACGATCCCTGCATCGATCGTCGAGCCCGTCATCGCAATGTCCATCGCGATCGTCGGTGCGTGGTACCTGTGGACGGTGTGGCGCCGGCGCGGTCACGAGTTCGATCCGGTACCCGTTCCCCGCGGACTGTGGGGCCTGAACAGGGCGGACTGGCTCCGACTTGCCGTGGTGTTCGCCTTCGGGCTCGTCCACGGGCTCGGGTTCGCCAGCGCGCTCGGCATTGACGAGCCCTGGTCGATGACCCTCCTCTGGTCCCTCGTCGTCTTCAACCTCGGGATCGAGTTCACCCAGCTCGCGATCATCATCATCGTGTTCCCCCTCCTCCTGCTGCTGCGCCGCCGGGCGCCCAGGGTCGGCCTCTGGGTGGGCGTCGCGGTTGCCGTCGTGGTGACGGTCTTCGGTCTGATCTGGTTCGTCGAGCGCGTTCTCGGCCTTGGTTGACGCACCTTGTGCGGGCGGTCACGAGGTCGTACCCGACCGTTCATCTGCGATTCATGCCGGGCCGCGACCGTACTAGAGCACTTCCCACCCTCTCTCCCCGAAAGGCGATGATTTCACCATCATGGCGATGACTCCATCGGCCGGAAGGCGCTCTTCACGCGTCCTCCGTTCCACTCTCGTGGGGGTCGTACTGACCTCCCTCGTCGGCGGCTCCGTCGCGTTCGCTGCTCTCAGCGCGAACGCAGCGACGACGCTCCCGGCGAACTACCTCACGACCTCGAGCTCGTGGCGGTACTCCGACAACAACACGGACCCGGCCGCGGGCAACGCCAACCGCCTCGTGTGGACCGGAGCGGCGTTCGACGACACGGCGTGGAAGACCGGCGTCGGCCCGTTCGGCGCCAAGAACGGCTCGGCAACCCCCAACCTGGGATCCAACTTCCCCGTGTCCAAGGTGCTCAACCACTACATCGACCCGAGCGCAGCGACCAAGGTCACCATCCCGACCTATCACTTCCGCTCCACCTTCACGGTGAGCTCCGATGAGCTCTCCGCGTTGTCGTCGCTGAGCGGTCGGATCGTCTACGACGACGCCGTCCAGATCTTCGTCAACGGCACCAAGGTGGCGGGTTTCGTTGACTCGCGCGTCGAGGCCGCTGCCGAGAACGAGCGCAATCTCACCTATGCAGGCGAGTCCGGAGGTGACCCCGTCACCTCGACGTTCACCGTCCCGTCCGCTGCCCTCGTCTCCGGAACCAACACGATCGCGATCGCGCTGTACCAGGATCGCTCGAGCAGCAGCGACATCTACCTCGACCTCAAGGAGCTCACACCGGTTGCCACGACTGGTGGTAGCGCGACGATCTCCGACGTGGTTCTCGGAGTGGGTGCCACCGAGCAGGAGCGTCTGGTGACCTGGTACTCCTCGGCCGACACGGCCCAGGTGGCCCAGTTCGCGCCCTCCACCGCAGTGGTGAACGGAGCGTTCCCCTCGTCTGCGGTGACCGTCCAGGCCACGGGCGCGGCAACCACGAGCGGCGAGTTCAACCGCGTCGCGACCCTCGCTGGACTCGCCGAGAACACGGCATACGTCTACCGGGTCGGCTCCGAGGGCAACTGGTCGCCCGTCAGCTCCTTCCGCACTCGCAGCTTCGATGGCGACTACAGCTTCCTGTTCTTCGGTGACCCGCAGCTCGGTGCCTCCGGCAACCTCGCGAACGACACGGCCGGCTGGGTCGACACCCTGAACGTCTCGCTCGCCGCCTACCCGGATGCCGAGATGCTGTTCTCCTCCGGCGACCAGGTCGAGACCGCCTCGAACGAGGCCCAGTACACATCGTTCCTCAGCCCCGAGGCGCTCCGCCAGGTTCCGTTCGTCGCGACCAACGGAAACCACGACGTCGGCTCCAAGGCCTACGAGCAGCACTTCGCAACGCCGAACACCGACCGTACGGCCGGACCCGGCTCCGGCTCGGGATCGGGTGGCGACTACTGGTTCATCTACAAGGACGTGCTGTACATCAACCTCAACTCGAACAGCCGCAACTACGCGTCGCACGAGGCGTTCATCCGCCAGGTGATCGCGGACCACGGCAGCGAGGCCAAGTGGAAGATGGTGGCCTACCACCACTCGATCTACTCGGCCGGCCCGCACGCGACGGACTCGGATGTCGTCGACCGTCGCAGCACGTGGCCGACCCTGTTCTCGGAGCTGGGTATCGACCTCGTTCTCCAGGGCCACGACCACAGCTACGCTCGCACCTACCTCCTCCGCAACGGCGAGAAGGCTGACGCGAACGAGCAGGCCGGTGCCGACACGGTGACGCCGGGCCCCGGTGGCGTGCTCTACCTGACGGCGAACTCGGCGTCCGGCTCGAAGTACTACGGCCTCCAGTCGCAGGCGTTCGCCTGGGCTTCGGTGAAGAACCAGGAGAACGTGCGCAACTACACGGCCGTCGAGGTCACCGACGATGCACTCACGGTCAAGACACTGCGCTCGCAGGCGTTCGGCTCGGACAAGCCGGTCAACTCGATCGTCGACCAGGTGACGATCCAGCGTGCGATCGACCCGAACAGCCAGCGTCTCCAGGTCACCGTCCCCGAAGGCGCTCCCGGCGAGTTCGTCTGGGCCGTCGACGGATCGAACGGAATCGTCGACCTCGGTACGGCGACCGCGAACGGCGATCACTTCCTCGCCACCGGTGCGATCAACCCGATCCGTGTCACGGACACGCGTCGCGCGGCACCCGCGTGGGCCGTGTCGGCACAGGCAGGCGACTTCACCTCGGGTGACAAGTCCTTCTCGGGCAAGTACCTCGGATGGACGCCGAAGGTCGTCGAGCAGGGCGCCGGCGCGGTCGCAGGTGCTGCGGTCGGATCGGGCTTCACGAGCGGTGACGGTCTCTCGGTGCCGTCGACCCTCGGTAGCGCTGACGTCGGCCACTCGCGTGGATCGGCGAAGCTCGGCGCTGACCTCGAGCTGAAGATCCCGGTGGATGTCACGGACGGCACCTACCGTTCGACGCTCACCATCACCGCACTCGGCTAACAGCAGTACCCGTGGGGGTGGGCGCCTCGTGCGCCCACCCCCACACACCCGTTTCTCCTAAGGACCCTCTTGTGACCTCCCGCACCCGCTCCCTTCGTACCGCCCTCCTCGCCGTCGCTGTCGCCAGCGGACTGGTGCTCACCGGCCCGATGCTCGCCTCCGCCCAGAGCGGCCTTCGAGCGGACGACGTCACGTGGGGCGTCCGCACCGCGTCTAACGAGTACGGGACGGCTCGCAGCAACTTCACGTATGCGATCGAGCCCGGCCAGACGCTGACCGACGCCCTCGTCATCACGAACCACGACGCGGTCGACCTCGATCTCGACGTCTATGCGGCGGACGCATTCACGAGCCCGAGCGGCGAGCTGACCGTTCTCACCCGCGACGAGTCGTCGCAGGATGCCGGACTCTGGGTGTCGATGGACCGGGACCACGTGAAGCTCACCGGCGGTGAGGTGGTCGAGGTGCCCTTCACGGTCACCATCCCCGAGAACGCGACCCCGGGCGACTATGCGGCGGGCATCGTCACCTCCCTCACCCGTGAGGACGCGGCCCAGGGCATCGATGTTGACAGGCGCCTGGGCGTGCGCATCTACTTCCGCGTGGGCGGAGTCGTGCATCCCGACCTGACCGTCGAGAACATGTCGGTGCGCTACGACGGATCGTTCATCCCCTTCGCCCCGGGCTCGGCGACCCTCTCGTACACCGTTCGCAACACCGGCAACGTGCGCCTCGCGAGCCAGACGGCCGCTGCCACCTCGGGACCCTTCGGCCTGTTCAGCGTCTCGGCAATCGACGTCGCCCCGGTTCCCGAACTGCTTCCGGGTGAATCCTGGGACGTCGAGGTGCCCATCGACGGGGTACCTGCAACGTTCTGGGTCGGGGCAGAGGTCAGGCTCACGCCCGTCGTGCCCGCGCTCGACGGGGCTCCGGAGCCTCCTGCGGCTCCCGAGGTGACCGCCCAGGGCGGCACGTGGGGAATCCCGTGGTCGACGCTCGCGCTGCTGCTCATCATTGCCCTCGCAGTGATCGTGACCCTCCGCCAGCGGCGTCGCCGGAAGGTCGCGCGTGCTGAGCGGGAGGCCGCGCTGGTCGCGGCAGCGGTGGAGTCGGCCCTGCGTGAGGCGGGAGTCGAGGCATCCCCGACCGAGGACACCGCAGCCCAGCGATGAGGCGGGGCCACCCGCATACGCTGGGGTGATGGCCTCACGAATCGCCGACGCAGCGAGCCCGTACCTCCGGTCCCACGCGGGTAACCCCGTCGACTGGTGGCCCTGGGGCCCCGAGCCCTTCGAGGAGGCGAGACGTCGCGACGTCCCCGTCATGGTCTCGATTGGCTACTCGACCTGCCATTGGTGCCACGTGATGGCTCGGGAGAGCTTCAGCGACCCGGAGATCGCCGCATACCTGAACGCCAACGCCGTCTCGATCAAAGTCGACAGGGAGGAGAACGTCGAGGTCGATTCGAGCTACCTCGCTGCGGCCGGAGCGTTCACCCAGAACCTGGGCTGGCCACTCACCGTCTTCGTCACGCCCGAGGGTCGCGCCTTCTTCGCGGGTACCTACTATCCGCCGAGTCCCGTGCAGGGGCACCCGTCGTTCCGCCAGGTCCTCGACGCCGTCTTCGCCGCGTGGCGGGATCGCCGCGAGGAGGTCGAGGCCAATGGGGCGGCGATAGCGGATGCCCTGAGCCGGGGTGCCGTGGAGCCCGGCGACCTCGTCACCGACGTCACACCGGTGCTGGCATCCCTCGCCGCTCTCGAGGACACCACCCACGGTGGTTTCGGCGGGGCACCCAAGTTCCCGGTCTCACCGGTCCTGCGGTTCCTCGTCGACCAGGGCGATGAGCTCGGTATTCGCACACTCGACGCCATGGCGGCATCCCCACTGCGGGACCCGGTCGATGGCGGATTCTTCCGCTACGCGACCCGCGCAGACTGGAGCGAGCCGCACTACGAGCGGATGCTCTACGACAACGCGCAACTCCTCGCGTGCTACGCGCTCGCTGGTCGGGCGAGCATCGCCGAGGGCATCGCGAGCTTCCTGCTCACCACCCTCCAGCAGCCGAACGGCGGCTTCGCGAGCGCCCAGGACAGCGAGTCGACGGTCGACGGCCAGCGCGTGGAGGGGTTCTACTACACGCTGGATGCCGCGAGCCGTGCGCGCCTCGAGGCCCCACCGCTCGACGGCAAGATCCTCACGGGGTGGAACGGTCTCGCCATCGATGCCCTCGCGCTCGCGGGTCGGCTTCTCGATCGCCCGGACTGGATAGCCGCGGCTCGTCGAGGTGCCGACTTCCTGCTCGAGCACCACCGAGTCGAGGGCCGACTCGTCCATGCCTCGATCGGCTCAACACTCTCCCCGGCGGTTGCGACGCTCGAGGACTACGGACTCCTCGCGCAGGGCCTCCTGGGCCTCGCGCTGGCGACCGGCGAGGTCCGCTACGCCGTCGAGGCCCGTGGCCTGCTCGACGCCTCGGCTGCCGCAGGCGAACCGTTCGGTATTCCCGAGGGGAGGGATCCCGTGCTCGAGGCGCAGGGCATCCGCGTCGAGGTCGACCCCGCGGACGGGGCGCTGCCGTCCGGGTGGAGCGCCGTGGCATCCGCCAGCGAAGTGCTCTACTCACTCACGGCGCGGCCGGACTACCGCGAACGCAGTATCGCGGCCCTCGGCCCGGTCGCACGCTTCGCCACAAGCACGCCGATCTCGGCGGGGGCGGCGCTCGACGTCATGGCGAGGCTCGCGGGGCCCCTCAGGCAGGTCATCGTCGTGACCGAGAGCCCGGATGCCGCGGCCACAGCCCGGCGAGACCCGGCCACCACCGCAGTGGTGACCGGATCGCAGGCCGAGGCGTTCGCGAGTGCGGGGTTCGAACTGTTCGAGGGACGCACGACCCGTGACGGGTTCACGACGACCTACGAGTGCGAGGCCTTCGTCTGTCAGTTGCCGGTCGTCGTGCCCGACCCGTCGCCCTGAGCGGCGATCAGCTCGTCGACGTCGGCCTGGGTGAGCGGCACCCAGGGCGAATCGTCCGGGTTGGATGACTGTGCCTCCGGGCTGTCACCCTGCGTCCACCACTTGGCGCGGTACGGCACGTCCTCGAAGGTCACGATGGTGCCCTTCTCGTAGATCGCCGTGCCGGCCCACTCGGGGAACATCCCCGGCGTGAGCACGCGAGTGTCGATCGGCTTCTCGCCGGGAAGGACGGGGCCAAGAAGCTCCCACGGGGTCTCCCACGCGTTGAGCACGGGGTTGTCCGGGAGGTCGCCGACCGTCCACCACTTCGCCTGGTACACGTTGTGGTGCCAGACGATCTTGGTGCCCTCGAGGTAGGTCGACGTCTTCGACCAGATCGGGTACGGGCTCTTCGCCGGGTCGTCAACGAGGTCGGCGGGGTCGACGGGCTCCGAGGTGGTCACCCGCGACGCCGAACCGATGATGGAGCCAGAGAAGCCTGCAGCGAGTGTCGTCGAGAAGCGGCTGTCGCCCTGGTCGATCCCGCTGCACGAGTTCGAGACCACCGAGAGCGTCGTGTAGTTGCTGCCGCACGTGCGGTCGCGGTTGAGCGACCACATCGACATGCGGCCGAGGCCCTTCTCGAGCGCGAACGCGTTGAGGTCTGCGGCATCCTGCAGCCCGAAGACCTCGTCCTTCACGTCGTTCTGCCCGATCATGGGCGTCGCACCGAGCTTCGTCCAGACCGTGGCATCCGAGAGGGGGATGTCGGCAAGCTGGTACAGCGTCTTGAGCTGCTTGTGCGTGGCCTCGAGAGCCTGCACGGATGTCTCGGCCATCGTCTGGGTGGCGTCCCGGCTGTCGCCGAAGTCCATCGTCATCACGTTGACCCCCGCGAGATCCACGCCAGCGTTCAGCAGCGCGGCGACCGCGTTCGTGCCGTCCTCGGTGAGGCCGGTCGGGGACACGGGGAGGGTCACCCACACCGCGAGCCCGTCCTCGTCCTCGGCCTGCAGCTGGGCGATCGCCGCGGCCCGGCGCTCGTTCGCTGCGGCATCGGCGAGGCCGGCGCCCTCGAGGTCGAGATCGATCGTCGACACGGAGTACCGGTCGATGACCGAACGGTAGGCGGTCACGAGCTGGTCGACGTACTCACAGGTGGTGGCGAGCTCATGCCCGCGCTGACCGCCGAAGGAGATGGCGATGTCTCCGCCGCGCTCGCGCAGCAGGGCGATGCGCCGGTCGAGCTCGAGCTCCTGGTTGGCCTCCTCCGGCGTGTAGTACCCGCCCCACGAGGGGGAGCACACGTCGTCGGGACCGGTGACGATGAACGAGAGCACGACCTGGTCGGTCTTGGCGGTGTCCGTCGACGCGGTGGTCGAGCCGGTGTCGGCGGACTCGAACGCGAAGGTGGGGGTGGCCGTGACATCCGCGTATCCCGCGAACCACGGGTCCTGCGAGGGCTCGGCCTGCGCCGACGCCCAGGACTGGTAGCCGACGAGCCCGCCACCGACGAGACCCGCGAGCACGGCTACGGCGATGGTGACCCGCAGGGGGGAGAGACGCATTCCCTCGTGGACGCGCGAGCTCATCGGTTGACCTCCGCGGGCTCGCGCTGCGTGCTCGGCGTGAGGGCGAGGGCAGAGCGCGTTGGAGCGACACCGCCCACCGGGTCGGCGCCGTAGTGGAGCACCGCACGCCAGTCCAGCTCGCGCGCGCCAGGGGCAGGCGTCGAGCGCTTGTCGGCGACGTAGAGCCACTTGGTCGCGCCGAACCAGAGATCGACCAGCGAGTTGCCGATGCCGATGTAGGCGAGGATCGCGGCGGTGGCGAGAATCGCGTTGATGCCGGCGAACGCCGCGTTGCCCCAGTTGGCGACTGCCACGTCACGCAGGAAGGTGAGCACGGAGAACGCCACGATCAGGTACGGCACGAGCACGAAGAGGAACTGTGCGGCCGTGCGGTTCTTGACCTTCGGCGTACGGGCGAACGGGATCTTCTGGTTCGTGATCGCCTGCTGCATCGACTTCAGGACACCGGCCAGGTTGACGGGCAGGAGGATCAGGTTGAAGCCGTAGATCCAGAAGACGTCGGTGTAGCGGTAACCGCAGTAGCGGAGGTCGCTGGCCATCGCGAGGAAGTAGGGGAGCGCCGCGAGAAGGATGATCGGGCTCAGGAGCCTGCTGTCGTAGGGGTACGCGAGCAGGAAGAGCAGGCCGAAGCTCGCCCAGGCGATGGAGGCCATGTAGTTGGTCCGCAGCGCGATCTCCGTGAAGCTCACGCGCTTGCCCCGTGCCCGCTGCGTGCGCACGTACGACCACAGCTTGGGCAGGATGAGGAGACCACCGTTGGCCCAACGGCGACGCTGGACGATGAGCGAGCCGAAGTCCGGCGGGGTTGCGCTGTAGCTCAGGCGCTCGGGGTAGTTGACGAGCGTCCACCCGTGCCCGGCGAGGTCGACACTCGACTCGGTGTCCTCGATGACCGTACGGTCCTGCACGAAGCGGGAGATCGGGAAGCCATCGACGTACTCGATCTCGACGATGTCGCTGAGGGCGCGCTTGCGGATGACCGCGTTGGCGCCCACCCAGAACGTCGCGTTGAAGTGCGTGAAGCCCTGGTGGAGGATGTGCTGCAGGTCGGTCGTCGCACCGGCCAGTCGCTCGATGCGGGTCGGTGCACCGCGGAACGCGGAGTACGGGGTCTGGGTGACCGCGACGCGCTCGTTCTCGGGCTGCTCCAGGAAGTAGACGAGGCGCAGGCAGTAGTCGCGCAGCAGCACGGAGTCCGCGTCGAGCGTGAGGATGTAGTCGGAATCCGGGATGTGCAGCTCGCCGTCGGGGTCGGCCACGAGCACGGGGCCGCGCGGGGTGTCCTCAGTGCGGTACCGGGAGCCCATGAGGCCGATGTAAGAGTTCAGGTTCATCGCCTTGTTCGCCTCGTGGCTGAGCGAGGCGAACGTCTTGCGCTCGAACGTCTCCAGCTCCACCGAGAAGATCCAGGCGAGGCGGCGGTGCAGCTCGAGGAGGCGGGAGTCGCCGATGGTCTCGCCAGCATTGTCGGCCGCCTCCAGGGCGACGGACGTCAACTCGAGTTCGGCGGCGAGTCCGAGCAGCACCTCCGTGGCGAAGAACTCGTCGACGTGGTCGGTGCGGTCGTGACGCTCGGCCTTGTCGGTCAGCCAAGCGGCAGCCCAGGCGTAGTGCTCCGACAGTTCGCGCGTCGCTGAAGCATCGAGCCCGTGGCGGTGCGACTCGATTTCGGCGTCGATGAGGGCCTCGCTGAAGCGCGCTGCGGGCTCGGCGAGTTCCGCCTGGATCTCCGCTGCGAGCGCGCGGGTGGCGTCGAGCCGCGCGGCGATCGCCGGGTCGGTGGGGTGGGGCGGGTCATCCACGAGCAGGACGACACGAAGCGACGGGTACTCCTGGAGTGCCGCAGACCAGAGAGTAGTGCGCACCACGTCGGGCTCCTCCGCGTAGGAGGGCACGAGCACCGTCATCGGCCGCTGGTTGAAGGTGAAGTGGTAGTCGAGCTGGGCGCGAGCCACGCGCTGGTGGGAGGCGAATCGCAGCAGGGCACCCTGCCTGGCGACGAGGTACATGAGCGCGGAGAACGTGAGGAAGCTCACAACCACGAGGTAGAACATCGTCTCCATCGTGAACTGGAAGCTGATCATGCCGTTGTCGAAGAACTGACGGATGATCGTCGTCACGACATAGGCGAGCCAGGCGACCACCGTGGCCACGATGGCGACGCCACCGAGGGTGATCTTGCGGCTCGAGGGTACGGGGTGAACAGTGGGCAGGGGGCGCGTTCGGGTCTCAGCGCCCCACTGCCGACGGCGCGCTGAAGCGCCCGGCTTGATGGGCATGTCGGGTCCTTGAGGGTGGCGCGATATTGGCAGACTCGGGTTGCTGCCATCGGGTATATCGCTTTCGCAGTCTAGGGAAGCAACCCCCGGAAGTCACTGGGAAAACCGACCTTTCTGTCCCCCCAGTACGGGGGAGGACAGACTGCGCGTTCTAGTGACTCGTCGACGCCGACGTGATCAGCGGCGCGTAGGCATCCGTCGCCCACTCGTTGAGCGACTCGTCGTAGATCGCGACATTGCTGTGGCCGACGAGCGTGAGGGCAAGGGCGTCGGATGCCGCGGCGATGCCGCCGTTGCAGTACGTGACGACACGATCCTGCTTCAGCGCAGGCTCGAGGAGGCCCCGCAGCGCCGCCTCCGGCAGGAGCGCATTCGACTCCCGATCCACGAGCCGGCTGGCGGGAACACTCACGCTCCCGGGGATGTGACCGCGGCGCTCGCGGGTGCCCACCTCGCCACTGAACTCCTTCGGCGGGATGCCGCAGACCAGGGCACCAGCGCTGTCGCCCGCGACGATCGCCTCCACCTCGGCCTTCGACGCCCAGAGTTCCTCACGCGGGACGGCGACGAACGATGCTGCCGTGGGCTGCACGTGACCGAGGTCGGTCTCGCGCTCCTCGGCGACCCACTTGGTGAGCCCTCCGTCGAGTACCGCGACGCTGTCGTATCCGAATGCCCTGAACAGCCACCAGAGCCGAGCGGCCCACTGGCCGACGACCGCGTCATAGACGACGACGGATGTCTCGTTGTCGATGCCCAGCGCGCCCACGGCCTCGGCGAAACGTCCGGCGTCCGGACGGGTGAACGGGTAGCGCCCCTCGGGATCCGAGAGCTCCTCGATGAGATCCGCGAACACCGCGCCCGGCAGGTGTCCGTTCAGCAGGTAGCTCTCATGGCCGCTCAGGTACCCAGGGCGTCCGTTCGGCTGCACGAACCCCAGGACGGTGGCATCGACCACGGCGAGCTTCTCCGCACCGAGGTGATCGGCGAGCCACTGCGTCGAGACGACGGGGAATTCGATGAGGGGACCGGACATGCACTACACGCTAGGCGTGCCGTGCATCCGTTTCGAGCACGCCGGTCACACGGCGTAACCGGGCGCGAGTCAGCGAACGGTCTTGCGCGCGGTGATCACTCCGGTGTCGAAGCCGAGCAGGTGCAGGCCGCCGTGGAAGCGCGCGTGCTCGACCTTGAGGCAGCGATCCATGACGACGGTCAGGCCTTTGCTCTCGCCGTAGAGCGCGGCGTCCTGGTTCCAGATGCCCAGCTGCACCCAGACGGTCTTGGCACCCACCGCGATGGCGTCGTCCATGACAGAGGGGATGTCGCTCGCCTTGCGGAACACGTCGACGATGTCGGGCACGACCGGGAGCGACTGGAGGTCGGGGTACGCCTTCTGGCCGAGGATCTCGTCGGCGTTCGGGTTGACGAAGTACACGTCGTAGTCGCTCGACTGCAGCAGGTAGGTGCCCACGAAGTAGCTCGAACGCGCTGGGTTGGGGGAGGCGCCGACGATCGCGATCGTCTTGGCCTTGCGCAGGATGCCGAGGCGCTCCTTCGCGGTCGGGCCCACCCAGGTGCGCTGCGACTTGAGGAGCTTGGCCAGCGGCGAACTGGCGGGGATGTCGCAGGTCAGGCCATTGGCCAACTGCGTCGTGACAGTCTCGGAGGCCGGTGCCTCGGTCGCAATGCTCATCGGTCAGCCCTTCGTTGCCGCGCTCAGTGCCTGGTCAAGGTCATCAACGATGTCCTCGGGGTCTTCTATTCCCACGCTGATGCGCACGACGCCGGGGAGGACACCCGCATCGACGAGCTGCTGCTCGGTGAGCTGCGCGTGGGTCGTGGATGCCGGGTGGATGACCAGGGTCTTGGCATCACCAATGTTGGCGAGGTGACTCGCGAGGTTGACGTTCTCGATGAACTTCTGGCCGGCTTCGCGGCCGCCCTTGACGCCGAAGCTGAAGACCGAGCCAGGGCCCTTGGGGAGGTACTTGGCGGCACGCTCGTGGTGCGGGTGCGCTGGGAGTCCGGCCCAGTTGACGAACTCGACACGTGGGTCGGCGTCGAGCCACTCTGCGACGATTCGCGCGTTGTCGACATGTGCCTGCATCCGGAAGGGCAGGGTCTCCACGCCCGTGGCGAGGAGGAACGCGGAGTGCGGGGCGAGCACGGGGCCGATGTCGCGGAGCTGCTCGGCGCGCAGGCGCGTGAGGAAGGCGTACTCACCGAAGTTCCCGTGCCAGTTGAGGCCGCCGTAGGACGGGACGGGCTGGTCGAAGAGCGGGAAGCGCTCGTTCGCCCAGTGGAACCGGCCGGACTCGACGACGACGCCACCGAGGGTGGTTCCGGCGCCCCCGAGGAACTTGGTCGCGGAGTGCACGACGACGTCCGCACCCCACTCGATCGGGCGGTTGAGGTAGGGCGTCGCGACGGTGGAGTCGATGATGAGCGGGAGGTCGTGCGCGTGGGCCACCTCGGCGAGCCCCTCGATGTCGGCGATCTCACCGGAGGGGTTGGCAATGGTCTCCGCGAAGATGAACTTCGTCTTGTCGGTGATCGCCTCGGCGTAGTCCGCGGGGTCGGCTGAGCGTACGAACGTGGTCTCGACCCCGAAACGGCGCAGGGTGATGTCGAGCTGCGTGATCGAACCGCCGTAGAGGTTCGCCGACGAGACGACGTGGTCACCGGTGCCGGCGAGCGAGGCGAACGTGATGAACTGCGCTCCGAGGCCACTCGCGGTCGCGACGGCGCCGAGGCCGCCCTCGAGGGATGCCACGCGCTCCTCGAAGCTCGCGACGGTGGGGTTCGACAGCCGCGAGTAGATGTTGCCGTACTTCTGCAGGGCGAATCGCGCTGCAGCGTCCGAGGTGTCGTCGAAGACGAAAGCGCTCGATTGGTAGATCGGGAGCGCACGAGCGCCCGTCACTTCGTCGGGAATGTTGCCTGCGTGGATTGCTCTGGTGCGGAATCCGTACTCGCGATCTGCCATTGGATCAGGCTACCGGGAGTGTCGAAGTGTTACGGCGTGGCTCGTAATGAACCGTTACAGCTCGAGCGCCTCGGCGTCCTCGTTCTCGACAACGGAGGCGTCATCCCCGTCGTCCTCCTTGTCGGTGAGCCGGAAGAACAGGTAGATGGCGATGGCTGCCGCGGCGAAGATGCCGAGCACGAGGAGCCAGTTCCACAGCGGCCCGTCGATCGACCCCCACGAGCTGGGTACGACGACGAGCACGAAGGCCGCGGCGGCCACGACGTAGCTCACGACCCACAGGAGCTTCGAGTACTCGAAGACGCTCGAGCCATTGAGGAGCTTGAAGGGGAGCATCCCGATGAACAGCGCGGTGAGACCCTCGGAGGTGATGGCGACCGTCGTGTCGAACGCGAGCGCCGTGCCGAAGCTGTTCGGGTCGGTTGTCGCCATCAGGAGGCTGTACGCGCCCCACGCGAGCATTGCGAGCACGAAGACCGTGCCAGCCTGCACGAGGGTCGCCTTCGCCCGCTGGGCGGCCGTCGTTGATCCAACCACAGAGAGCCCCAGCACGAGACCGAGGAGGAAGCCCGGCGAGAAGTCGATGAGCCGCGAGACGATCACGCCGATGACCGCGAGCAGGATGCCCATGGGCTTCAGCTCCACGACGGTGTCGAGCCGCCACAGGCGCCGGATGATCGCACCGGCGATGCCACTCGCGAGGTAGCCGACCACCAGGAGGGCGAGTCCGAGCGCGAGGAAGGTGCGCAGCGACGTCACGTCGAAGCCGAACCGAGGGTCGGCAAACCCGAAGACGAAGGCCGTGACGAAGGTGATCAGGATGCCACCGAACACGGGTGTGATCTTCAGCCAGGCCTTGAACCGCCCCCACGCGCTGAGCCGGGGCTTGGGCAGGCTGCGCGTGATGCGACCGTAGTTCTCGGAGATCGTGCTGTTGAGCAGCTCGGCTGGAAGAGCGACGAGCAGCAGGAGTGCGAGTCCCGCGAGCGTGGCGCCTCCGAGAAGAACGGGGTGATCGAAGATCGAGTCGACGGTCTTGAGGGAGGTCGTGAGCGAGCTCGGTGCACCGGGGTCCGAGCGGTCAACTGTGGCGGGGTCGCGGTCGACCGACGTGGCCGCGATGACTCCCGCCGGCACGGTGGCCTGGGCGCGCTGGGGTGACAGCACCGTCACGGCCTTGGTCTGCTGCATCGGCTCGCCGCCCGGTGGGGTGACGATCACGACGATCTCATGGGCTCCGGGTTCGACATCCTCGGGGATGGTGACCGTGAGGTCGAAGCTTCCCGCATCCGATGCCGTGGTGGACCCGAGCAACACGGGCGTCGAGTGCAGTTCGGCGTCGATCTGCGAGAGGCCGGGAACACCCTCACCACTGACCGTTGTCGTCTCGCCGGGGAGGAATGATGTGGCGCCGATCGTGAACGAGAACGTCGTCGGGGTCGGTGCTGGCGTTGGCGTGGGGGTGGGCGTCTCGGTCGGAGTGGGTGTTGGCGTGGGCTCCACGGTGGGTGCTGGTGCCGGCGGGGTGACTGGCGCTGGCGGCACGACGGGGGCCTGGACGGTCGCGATGCGCGGCTCGCTGTAGGCCGAGAAACCCGGGATGAGCGAGTCGTACGTCCATTCGGCGGGCAAGTCGGGGTCGAAGTCGACCGCCTGCTGAACAGCGCGGTAGGACTCGGATCCGACCGGCACCGTCGCAGAACACGTCCAGTTGCCCGCTTCGTCCACGGGGGAGGAACACACCTCGGAACCGGACGCCCGCTGAACGCTCACGACATAGCCGGGCTCGAAGGCGTCGCCCGCGCTCCCCCGGAAGGTCAGGGTTGTTCCCGAGACCAGGGGGCTCAGCAGCGTCGGCGCGCTCGGGATCATGATGTAGTCGTCGATGGAGGAGACGGTCTCGCCGCTCCCGTACTGGGTCACGTAGGCGTTGTAGAGGCCGGGCGCGAGGTCGCCGTAGGGCCCGCACTGCGCGGAGGACGCGGCGAACGTGGCATCCGAGTCCAGGGACGCGAAGAAGCCCTCGCCGCCCTCGCCTCCGCCCTCGCCGGTGCCACACGAGTCGAGGAAGTCGAAGCCGATGCCGCCCTCGCCCTCACCCTCGACCACGCGATACCAGCCGATGTTGAGGTTGCCCTCGAGCGCCGCCGTCGCGCTGAAGGCGACGGACGCGGGTGCCAGGGTGTAGTCGACATCGGGCTTGGGTACCTCGGCGACATAGGTGAGGGAGACGACGTTGCTGGTGTTGCTCGTGGTGCCCTCGATGCCGTCGATGGATGCCACGGCCGAGATCGAGTACGTGCCGGGTTGCACGATCAGGTAGCAGCCCCACTCGGTACCCGTCTCGGAGAAGTCGTCAGGACCGATGACGGCCCCGCATGTCTCAGTCCCGCCGAGGGAGGCCCCCGTCACTCCGATGCGGATCGGGTAGCCGCCTGTGGCGTCGATCGTGCCGGAGACCCAGATCTGGCTGGTGTACACCGTTCCCGGCTCGGGCGTGACGATCTTGGGAGCCGGGGGCGCGGGCGGGACCTCGACCGTGATCTCGGAGAGCGGTTTGTCGGGCAGGGAGGACGTGTTGCCCGCCAGATCGGTCTGGGTGGCCGTGATCGTGTAGTCGCCGGGGGAGAGTTCGCCGAGGGGCTGGCAGGTCCAGTCGCCGTTCTCGTCGACCACCGTCGGGACGGTGCACGTGCGCTCGGAGTTGTTCAGGAACACCGTGAGCGTGGCTCCGGGCTCGCCCGTTCCGCTGATGATGGGGGAAGGACCCTGCACCGGGCCCGTCGTGGTCACTGTGGGGGCGAGGGCCACCGTGTCGACGACGAGGACGTGCTGCACCGACGTGACCGACTCGCCACCCTCTCCCGGAAGGTAGGTGCGCGCAACGTAGCTATAGCTTCCGTCGGCAAGATCCTCCGACGGCGCGCACGTCCACGAATCCCCAGTGACGGCGGCGGTGCACAGCGACCCCTCGAGTTCGTCAGCCTCGATGCTCACCGAGGTGGCCATCGGGTCCGCAGTGCCGGCGAAGGTGGGCCTGGGCTCCCGCGTGGTCACGACAGGATCAGGCCCGGGCGTCTCGACGATCGGCTCGGCGACGAGGGTGACGAAGATCGGTTCCCCGAGGAAGCTCTGGGTACCGGCCTCACTGAACGAGCTGCCCCGCAGTTGGTTCACACCCGGGACAAGGAAGTCCGAGTAGTTGTCGGCGGCGGGATCGCACGTGTACTCGCCGCCGGCGAGATCCGTCGACATCATGCAGTACGGCGTCGCCACCGCCCCGCCGAACTCATCGGGGACGTAGCGCCACACGTAGAACTGGTTGGTGTCGGGAGTAAGCGCGCCCGTGATCGGCAGCTGTGGGTTGGTGGTGTACCAGGGCGAGGCGCTCTGGTACAGGGTCGCGGCATCCGGCATCTCGAGGGTGAGATCCTGGGCCGCGGACGGCTCCGTGGGGGCGCCGTCGGCGTCGACGGCGCTCGCCGCCACCGAGTACGTGATGCCGTAGGCCAGCGGCTCATCGCGGTAGGACTCGAGTGGGTCGGTGGACGTGCACTCCCAGAGGCCATCCGGTGCCACGGTCTCTGCGGTGCACAGGGTCCGGGAGCCGTCTGCTGTCACCGTGACCGTTCCCGGGACCGGTCCGTAACCGCTGAAGGTGGGCGTCGCGTCCTGGGTGGAGGCGCCGGGCTCGGGGGAGACGATCGTGGGAGCGGATGAACTGCCCACCACGTACGACACCGTCGGACTGAACCCGGCGAGCGCCTGCGATGTCTCATCATTCGAGTCGACCGTGCGGGCGCGGAAGCTGTACGTGCCGGGCGCCATCGATACCTCGGCCGCGCACGCCCACGGGAGCTCGGGATTCGCAGCCTCGAAGTAGTCCATCCACACCGAGCAGTAGGGCTGCCAGCTCACCTCGTAGTCGGAGGAAACGTAGACGGTCGTGACCTCGGTCGCGCCGTCCGCGTGCTGCATCGTTCCGCCGAGCGTGGGGGCCGTGGCATCCGTTGTCACCGAGACGAGAGCGTCGTTGATGTACGGCCCGGCTATCGTCGGCGCGGCAGGCACGTATGCCGCCGCCGGAAGGGCGCCAGCGAAAATCGTCGCGCCAATGAGCGCCAGCGCTGCACAGCTTGCGGCGATGCGAGATCGTGCCATGGAAAAGGCCCCGTTGCGGCGAGGTGGAAAAGGGTTTCGGGTTGAGTCAATATACCGTGACCGAACCTCAGCGCGGGTTACCGCCAGGTAACGAGCCACCAGTGCAGGCGCAGGTAGTCGTAGTCGAGTTGCATGCCCGTCCACAGCGGCCAGAAGAAGACGCTCACGGCCAGCGCCAGGGCGAGGAAGGCCGCGACCACCCCGATGCCGCTCGTTCTCCGGTCCCTGTCATCCGTTCGGGAGCCGAGAATCAGTCCAATCACGAACGTGAGTCCGAGGAGGAGGTAGGGCTCGAAGGCGATTGTGTAGAACTGGAAGACCGTGCGGTTCAGGTAGAGCAACCACGGCAGGTACCCGGCGGCGATGCCCATGAGGATGAAGCCAACGCGCCACTCGCGGAACCGCACGAGACGGTACACGAGGTACACGAGGGCCGCGGTTGCCGCCCACCAGATGAGCGGGTTGGCGATGCCCGTGATCGAGGAGCCGCAGGTGTCGAAGGTGCAGCCGTTCTCGCCCTGGGACGCCGCCTGGTACCACATGCTCGTGGGGCGCACGAGGAACAGCCAGGTCAGCGGGTTGGCCTCATACCCGTGCCCCCGGTTCTCCCCGACGTGGTAGTTGTACACCGACGTCTCGAAATGCCACAGACTCTGGATGCTCTGCGGCACCCACGCGAGAGCTCCAGTCCAGGCGTTCCCGTCGCCGGACGCCCAGGTGCGGTCGTACCCGGAGTCGGAGGCGAACCACCCGATCCACGTCGACAGGTAGACCGCAAGCGCGACGGGCACCATAAGCAGGAACGTGACGGGGCCCTGCCGGAACACGGTGCCCGATCCCCACAGCTGGATGCCCGCCCGGCGCCTCGCGAGAGCGTCGACGACGAGTGTGTAGATCGCGAAACCGGCCAGGAAGTACAGCCCGCTCCACTTGACGGCAGCCGTGGCCCCGAAGGCCACACCCGCTGCGATGAGCCAGGGTCGCCACCAGAGCGCAGGCCCCCAGTCGGTCGTGCGGCCAGCGGCCTCGCGCCTTCCGATCCACGCCGCGAGGCGGAGCTCGCTCCATCCCCTGTCCAGGAGCACGAAGAGGAACCCCAGGAGAGCGAAGAACATCACAGAGTTGTCGAGCAGCCCGACTCTGCTCATGACGATCGCGTTGCCCTCGATCGCCATCAGGAACCCGGCGATGGTCGTGAGCACCATGGAACGGAAGAGCAGGTGGGCGACGACCATCAGCAGTACGACCGCGAGGATGCCGATCAGCGCCGTCGAGATGCGCCACCCGACGGGGTTGTCGGGCCCGAGCACGAGCATCCCGACGCTGATGATCCACTTGCCGAGGGGTGGATGCACCACGAACGCCGGATCGGTGAGGTACCCGCTCGTGGTGCCGCTGTTGAAGGCCGCGTCGGCATCGGCCGGCCACTGCGCCTCGTATCCGAGGTTGGCCAGCGTCCAGGCATCCTTCACGTAGAAGGTCTCGTCGAAGACCAGCTCGGGGGGATGCCCGAGGTTCCACAGCCGCGTCACCGCAGCCAGCACGACCACGAGAGCGGGTGCTCCCCATCGCAGGGCGCGCTGCCAGCTCGGCGAGAGGCGCGCCCACCAGTCATCGAGACGCGAGCCGACCGGCCTGCGCTCCGCGGGGGAGGGTGCGGGTTCGGTGTCGAGCAGTTCGTCGAAATCGGCCCGCTCGGTCACGACCCCATGGTACTTGGCGCCGCAGGGGACAATGGAGCGTGATCATCCTCGGCGCGACCCCCATCGGCAACCTGGGGGACGCCACGCCACGCCTCGTCTCCGCCCTCACCACGGCGGAGGTGATCGCAAGCGAGGACACCCGCACGACGGTCCACCTCATGCGTGCGCTGGGCATCGACAACCGCCCCCGCCTCATCGCGCTGCACGAGCACAACGAGAGCGAGCGGGTGGCGGAGCTCGTCGAGCTCGCGAGGGAGACCGACGTACTCGTGCTCAGCGACGCCGGGATGCCCGCCATCAGCGACCCCGGATTCCCGCTGGTTGCAGCTGCCGCGGCCGCCGGGGTGCAGGTGACGGTGCTGCCGGGCCCGAGCGCCGTGCTCGCCGCCCTCGCCGTGAGCGGCCTTCCCACGGATCGTTTCGCCTTCGAGGGGTTCCTCCCGCGCAAGGGACGCCTCGGTCACCTGCGCACCCTCGCTGCCGAGTCCCGCACGCTCGTGTTCTTCGAGTCGCCTAACCGGCTCGGTTCCGCGCTCGCCGATCTTGCCGCGGCCTTCGGCGGTGACCGTCGTGTCGTCGTCTGCCGCGAGCTCACCAAGCTGCACGAGGAGGTCGTGCGCGGAACGGCGGCCGAACTCGCGGAGCGGTTCGCCGACGGCGCGCGGGGCGAGATCTGCATCGTCGTCGAGGGGGCCGCCGCCGTGGCATCCGACCTGCCCACCGCGCTCGCCGAGGTGCAGGCGCTCGTCGCGTCGGGAACGCGCCTCAAGGATGCCGCGACCGAGGTTGCGGAGGCCACGGGCCTGCCCAAGCGCGACCTCTACGAGGCGGCACTCAAAGCGCGCTAGGCGCGAGCCGGGATCACAGTTCCCCGATGGCGCCGCCGGTCACGACGGCCCCGATCACGACGAGCAGCAGCCCCATGACGACCGAACTGTTGGCCGTCAGCCAGGCGCGAAGCCCTTCGAGCGCTGGCCGCACGCGCGTCGGTGCCGCAAGGACGGCGATGGTCGGGATGGCGACGGGCAGGCTCGCGATGATCACCACGCCGACCCCCACGAGAATCTCGTCCCCCACCGAGAGCGGCGCACCGCCGACGGTGACACCCACTGCGACCAGCAGGGCGAGCTCCTTCGGATTGGCCACACTCAGAAGCAGGCTCAGCGAGAAGGCGCGGCCGGGCGACGCTGAGCTGAAGGCCGACATCCACGCCGGGAGCTCCGGCTCGACACCCTTCGGCTTCGGCCGCCACTTCGAGAGTCCGAGAACCACCAGTGCGAGACCCAGCACGAGCCTGACGATCGCGGGGAGTCCCGCCGCGGACGTGAGCGAGTACACGAGATCGGATGCCGCGATCACGACGCCAGCGACGAGCGCGAGCCCCAGCATCCTGCCGGCCACGAACGCCGGCCCGGATACCCGGGCCCTCGGTGACATCACCGTGAGTACGACCGCGATGATGGGCAACGGGCTGAGCGAGATGCCCACGGCCAGCGGCAGCACCTGGCCGAGAGCCTCGAGCAGTGCACTGTTCACGCGCTCACCCTAGACCCGCCTGACCGCGTTGGGATGTCCCCCAGAACGGCCCCGCGTCATAGCGTCGTGGGCATCCGTAGACTTGGGGGTATGGCCTCCGGCTCTTCCTTCTACATCACGACCCCGATCTTCTACGTCAACGACGTGCCCCACATCGGTCACGCGTACACCGAGGTGGCCGCCGACGTGCTCGCCCGGTGGCACCGCCAGCGCGGCGACGACACCTGGCTGCTCACGGGAACCGACGAGCACGGGCAGAAGATCCTCCGCACCGCCGTCGCCAACGACACGACCCCGCAGGCCTGGGCCGACTCCCTCGTCGAGAACGCCTGGAAGCCGCTCCTGGAGACCATCGACATCCGCAACGACGACTTCATCCGCACGACGGAGCCGCGTCACGAGATCGCCGTCGCGAAGTTCCTGCAGAAGCTCTACGACGATGGCCACATCTACTCCGGTGAGTACGAGGGCTACTACTGTGTCGGCTGCGAGGAGTACAAGCAGATCGACGACCTCATGGAGACCCCGGACGGCGACTACGCCGGCCAGCTGGTCTGCAAGATCCACGGTCGCCCGGTTGAGATCCTCAAGGAGAAGAACTACTTCTTCCGCATGAGCGCGTTCGAGAAGCCGTTGCTGGACCTCTACGAGTCCCGCCCCGACTTCGTGCAGCCCGCGAGCGTACGCAACGAGATCGTCCAGTTCGTCAAGCAGGGTCTCGACGACCTCTCCATCTCGCGCTCGAGCTTCGACTGGGGTGTCAAGGTGCCGTGGGACGACACCCACGTCGTCTACGTCTGGTTCGACGCGCTCCTCAACTACATCTCCGCCGTCGGCTATGGGGTGGATGACGCGGAGCTCGAGCGCCGCTGGCCCGCCGTGCACCTCGTCGGCAAGGACATCGCGCGCTTCCACGCCGTCATCTGGCCCGCCATGCTCATGGCTGCAGGCCTCGAGGTGCCGCGTGCCGTCTTCGGTCACGGCTGGCTGCTCGTCGGCGGGGAGAAGATGTCCAAGTCCAAGCTCACCGGTATCGCGCCAGCGCAGATCACCGACACCTTCGGGTCGGACGCCTTCCGTTTCTACTTCCTCTCCGCGATCACGTTCGGCCAGGACGGGTCATTCAGCTGGGAGGACCTGAGCGCGCGCTACCACGCAGAGCTCGCCAACGGATTCGGCAACCTGGCATCCCGCGTGATCGCCATGGTCACCAAGTACTTCGACGGCGAGATCCCGCACGCGCCACTCGACCCCGCGATCGCGAAGCTCGAGAAGGATGTCACGGCCGCCGCCAACGCAGCCATCGACACCTTCTCGATCAACGACGCGATCTCCGAGACGTGGAAGCTCGTGGACGCGCTCAACGGATACATCACCGAGCAGGAGCCCTGGGCTCTCGCCAAGGACCCCGACAAGCACGAGCAGCTCCAGCAGGTGCTCGCGACCACGGTCCACGGCCTCGGAACGCTGGCGATCCTGCTGGCGCCCGTCCTCCCGAAGGCGACCGCGCGACTGTGGCCGGCCATCGGCGGGGAGGGCCCGGTGGATGCCCGCCCCATCGACCGTGCATATGACTGGTCCGGGGCAACCCATGTGACCCCGCTGGAGACGTCACTCTTCCCGCGGATCGAGGAGGACTGAGTGGTAGACGCTTTCGTGCGGCAGCGGTCAGTCGAGGGACGCAAGGATCTCGAGTATCCGCCGCTGCCCGAGGCGCTCACTGTGGGGGTCTACGACAACCACACCCACCTCGAGATCGCCGACGGCGGTCCTGACAACCAGCTCGACTACCGCGTGCACCTCGACAGGGCCTCGAGCGTCGGCATCCGCGGGGTCGTGCAAGTTGGTGGCGACGTCGAGACGTCGCGTTGGTCGGCCGAGGTCGCGGAGCGGGAGCCCCGTGTGCTGGCGGCCGTGGCGCTGCACCCCAACGAGGTGCCAGCGCTCGCGGCATCCGGTGAACTCGACGCAGCGCTCGCCGTGATCGACGAACTCGCCTCGATGCCCCGCGTGCGTGCCATCGGCGAGACCGGGCTCGACTTCTTCCGCACCGGGGAAGACGGGCGTGGTGCGCAGTTCGAGTCGTTCGAGGCCCACATCGAGATCGCCAAGAAGCACGGCCTTGCCCTGCAGATCCACGATCGCGACGCGCACGACGACGTCATCAACACCCTCCTGCGCGTCGGAGCCCCCGAGCACACCGTTTTCCACTGCTTCTCGGGCGATGCCGAGATGGCGCGACTGTGTGCCGACCAGGGCTGGTTCCTGTCGTTCGCCGGAACGGTCACGTTCAAGAACGCGGTGAAGCTGCGCGAGGCACTCGAGGTGATCCCGCGCGACCGTATCCTCGTCGAGACGGATGCGCCGTTCCTCACGCCGCACCCCTACCGCGGGCGCCCCAACTCGCCGTACCTCATCCCCACGATCCTGCGCGCGATGGCTGCCCACCTCGAGACCGACGTGCCGATGCTGGCCGCCCAGATCGCCTCCACGACCGAGCAGGTCTACGGCCTCTGGGACGAGGACCTGCCCGACATCGTCGAGTCGTACGATCGCCCGGAGTCGTACGACCGGCCGGAATCGTACGAGCACAACGAGCTGCCGGGTCGACCGGAATCGTACGACCGCCCGTGAGTTCCGTCGCGCTCGGGCCAGCCGAGATCCGTGACCTCGCAGAGCTGCTCGACCTCCAGCCCACAAAGAAGCTGGGCCAGAACTTCGTGATCGACCCCAACACGGTTCGCCGCATCGTCGCGTCGGCCGGGGTGCAGGCGGGGGAGACTGTGGTCGAGGTGGGGCCGGGACTCGGCTCGCTGACCCTCGCGATACTTGAGGCCGGGGCATCCGTCGTGGCGGTCGAGATCGACAATCGTCTCGCAGCGCAGCTGCCGATCACCGTGAATGAGCGACTGCCGGGTGCCGAGCTCACCGTGATCACGCGCGACGCCCTCGCGGTGACGGAGCTGCCCGGAGAACCGAGCGTGTTCGTCGCGAACCTCCCGTACAACGTGTCCGTTCCGGTGCTGCTGCACTTCCTCGAGCACTTCCCGAGCATCGATCGCGGGCTCGTGATGGTGCAGGCGGAGGTCGGGGAGCGCGTCGCGGCTGGGCCGGGGAGCAAGGTCTACGGGGCTCCCTCGGTGAAGGCCGCGTGGTACGGCGAGTTCTCGACGGCGGGCAAGGTCAGCAGGCAGGTGTTCTGGCCGGTGCCGAACGTCGACTCGATCCTCGTGCGCTTCGAGCGTCGCGATCCGCCGGGAACGGAGGACGAGCGCCGCGCGACATTCGCACTCGTGGATGCCGCGTTCCAGCAGCGCCGCAAGATGCTGCGCCAGGCACTCGCACCCGTGTTGGGCGACTCCGCCGCCGCATCCGCCCGCCTCGAAGCGGCGGGCCTCGCACCGACATCCCGGGGTGAGGAACTGACCGTCGCCGACTTTCTGGCCATCGCGCGAGCGTGAAAGCGATTGCATCGCTCGCACGGGTTCGAGCGCCCCGCACGCTCCACTAGGTTTGATGCATGACCGGCAAGGCCGCCCCGGCGATGATCCACACGAGGGCGCCGGGCAAGATCAATGTCTTCCTCAAAGTGGGTGCCCTCCTCGACGATGGCTACCACGATGTGGCCATCGCGTACCAGGCGGTCTCGCTCTACGAGGACATCCGCGCGTACCCCGCGAGTGACTTCTCCGTGAGTGTCACGGGCACCGTCGAGCTCTCGCGAGTGCCGACGGATGGCTCGAACATCGCGATCCGCGCGGCCCGCCTGCTCGCGGCCAGAACGGGCTACCGCGGGGGAGTGCGCCTCGAGATCGACAAGCACGTTCCCGTCACGGGCGGCATGGGCGGCGGGTCGGCGGATGCCGCGGCCACCCTTCTTGCGTGTGACGCCCTCTGGGGTACCGGAATGCCGCGCGACGAGATGCTCTCGCTCGCCGCGGAACTCGGGGCCGACGTGCCGTTCGCGTTCACGGGCGGCACGGCCATCGGAACCGGTCGCGGCGACCAGCTGAGCCCGGCGCTCGCGCAGGGCCAGTTCCAGTGGGTGCTGGCGGCCGCCGACTTCGGCCTCTCCACCCCTGCCGTGTACCGTGAGCTCGACCTCCACCGCCAGCGTCACTCGCAGGACATCTTCCCGGCGCAGATCGCGCCATCCGTCGACGCGAACGTGCTGCAGGCATTGCGCGCGGGTGACGCGCACATGCTCGCCGAGTGCCTCCACAACGACCTGCAGGCTCCCGCCATCCACCTCGAGCCGTCGCTCGCCGGCGTGCTCGAGCTGGGGGAGCGCAACGGCGCTCTCGCCGGGATCGTCTCCGGCTCTGGCCCGACGGTCGCCTTCCTCACCGCCGACGTCGATTCGGCCCTCGAACTCCAGGTCGCGCTCAGCGCCGCGCGGCAGAACGTGGTGCGGGCTACCGGCCCGGTCCACGGCGCCCGCATCGTCTCCGACTAGCACCCCCCCCCACATCCCGTGAGTTGCCCAGTTCGGCCAGTGTTTTCGCGCGCGCACTGGCCGAACTGGGCAACTCACGGGAGGGGAGGCGCCAGCAGCGGTAGATTGGTCTCCCGTGCCGATTCCGTTCTCCCTCCCGCTCATCGATGACGACGTCATCGCGGAGGTGAACGACGCGCTGACCAACACCGGCTGGCTCACCACGGGCCCCAAGGTCAGGCAGCTCGAGGCCGAGATCTCGAAGATCACCGGCACCCCGGTTCTGTGCGTCAACTCGTGGACCTCGGGTGCGATGCTCATGCTCCGCTGGTTCGGCATCGGCCCCGGCGACGAGGTCATCATCCCCGCCTACACCTACAGCGCGACCGCGCTCTGCGCCATGAACATCGGTGCCACGGTCGTCATGGTCGATGTCCTCGACGACTTCACCATGGACCCGGAGAAGCTGCGCGCCGCCATCACGCCGCACACCAAGGCCGTCATTCCGGTCGACATCGCCGGATGGCCGGCGGACTACGACGCGATCCGCGCGATCGTCGAGTCGGCCCGCGCGTCCTTCGTGCCGTCGACGCCTCGGCAGGAGCTTCTCGGCAGGCCCCTCGTCGTCTCCGACGCGGCCCACTCGCTCGGTGCCGTCTACCGCGGCCAGCCGAACGGACAGTGGGCGGATGCCACGGTCTTCTCGCTCCACTCGGTCAAGAACGTCACCACGGGGGAGGGTGGCGCCATCGCCATCAACCTCCCGGACTCCTTCGACCTCGAGGCGGAGCTCGTCTTCCTTCGAGCGTTCTCGCTCAACGGCCAGAACAAGTCGGCGTTCGAGAAGAACCAGACCGGCGGCTGGCGCTACGACATCGTCGACCAGGGCCTCAAGGTCAACATGCCCGATCTCAACGCTGCCGTGGGCCTCGCGCAGATCCGCAAGTACGAGTCGCTGCTGCTGCCCGACCGCAAGGCCAAGTTCGCCCTCTACCAACAGGCATTCGCCCAGGACGACTGGGCCATCCTGCCGCCCGTGCGCGACGAGATCCACGACTCGAGCTGCCACCTCTACATGCTCCGCATCGCCGGCGCCGACGAGGACCGCCGCGACCGCATCATCGCGCACCTGTCGGCTGCGGGCATCGGGGTGAACGTGCACTACATCCCGATGGCGATGCTCACCCTCTTCCGCACTCGCGGCTACGACATCGCGGACTACCCGAAGACCTTCGAGCTCTACGAGAACGAGATCACGCTTCCGCTCTACAACACGCTCACCGAGGAGCAGGTCGCCGAGGTGATCGCGGGCGTGCGCGAGGCCGTGGCGGCGACGGCCAGCTCGGCGGCGACGGCATGATCGACTTCGACCTCGACGCGTTCATCGCGAGGCATGTCACGGGCCGCGACGAGAGCATGTTCGCGGCCGACCTTGCGGCGCACGACGCCGAACTTCGCGCGGCGGTCGCCGGGGCATCCGTTCTCGTGATCGGCGGCGCAGGCACGATCGGGTCGTCCTTCATCCGCGCCCTGTTGCCGTACGAGCCCGCCAAGCTCGTTGTGGTCGACCTCAGCGAGAACGGACTCACCGAACTCACGCGGGACCTGCGCTCGACCGACGGGCAGTACGTGCCAGCCGAGTACCTGACCTACCCGATCAGCTTCGGGGATGCCGTATTCGAGCGGATGCTCGCCACCCACGGTCCCTTCGATATCGTTGCCCACTTCGCGGCCCACAAGCATGTGCGCAGCGAGAAGGATCGCTTCTCGATCGAGGCCATGGTCGAGAACAACGTGCTCTCCACCGCACGCCTGCTCGAGCTCCTGCTGCCGACCCCGCCGAAGCACTTCTTCTGCGTCTCCACCGACAAGGCCGCGAATCCCGCCAACGTCATGGGTGCCTCGAAGAAGCTCATGGAGGAGGCCGTGCTCGCCTACTCGGCTGAGCTGCCCGCGACAACCGCGCGCTTCGCGAACGTCGCCTTCTCGAACGGCAGCCTCCCCGCCGGTTTCCTCGAGCGCATCGCCAAGGGGCAGCCTCTGTCCGCACCCTCCGACGTGCGGCGGTACTTCGTTTCGCCCGCCGAGTCGGGCCAGCTGTGCCTCATCGCGTGCGTACTGGGGAAGCCCGGTGACATCCTGTTCCCCCAGCTCGAATCACCCACGATGCTGACCTTCTCCGCGATAGCGGATGCCCTGCTCACCGAGCTCGGATACACCCCGGTTCGCGCGGCCAGCGAGAACGAGGCGCGCGAGCGCGCGGCCGCACGCAAGCCCGGGGACACCGAGTGGCCCGTGTACTACTTCGCGTCCGACACCTCGGGCGAGAAGCCGTTCGAGGAGTTCTACACGACCGACGAGGACGTCGACCTGGAGCGCTTCGAGGCGCTGGGCGTTGTGCACGGAGTCGCGAACTACGACGTGGCGGGCATCCGCCTCGTCCGTGACGAGCTGCGCGAACTCTTCGCCCGCCCTGGGGTCGAGAAGGACGTGATCGTCGCGGAACTCACCCGGCTCGTGCCCACCTTCCAGCACGTCGAGACCGGCACCGGCCTCGACCAGAAGATGTGATCGTGTACGCCGCCGTCAAACGGGGCCTGGACCTCGTCGCCTCCGTGCTCATCCTGCTCGTGCTCACCCCGATCCTGCTGCCGATCATGCTCGCCCTGCGCCTCACGGGCGAGGGCGCTGTCTTCTACCGCCAGCAGCGCGTCGGGTACCGCAACGCGATGTTCGGCATCTGGAAGTTCGCGACCATGCTCAAGAACAGCCCCAACATGGGTACCGGGTCGCTCACCGTCCGCGGGGACCCGCGCGTGACGCCCGTCGGCAAGTACCTGCGCTCGACCAAGATCAACGAGCTGCCGCAGCTGCTCAACGTCGTCACGGGACAGATGAGCTTCGTTGGGCCCCGTCCTCAGATGCAGGTCGACTACGACGCCTACCCGCCACACGTGCGCGACACGATCTACAGCGTGCGCCCCGGCATCACCGGCATCGGCTCGGTCGTCTTCCGCGACGAGGAGCGCCTGCTCTCCGTGCCGGGTCGCGACCCCCGTGAGTTCTACGCCCAGGAGATCGCACCCTACAAGGGCGAGCTCGAGATGTGGTACCTCGAGCACAAGTCCCTGGTGACGGATGCCCGGCTCGTGTTCCACACGGCGTGGGCCGTGCTCGCCCCCCACTCCGACGCCGTCTTCCGCGCCTTCCGCGACCTGCCGCCGCGCCCCGACTGGCTCCAGTAGCGCGTCCCAACCCCCGCGAGAAGCCACTTTTCGGGGCTTTTCGGCGTGATGCGGGCAACAGGTGGCTTTTCGCGGGGGTTGGTGAGGGGGAACAACACAGGGCGCGGGGGTAGCATGCGACCGTGAAGCGTGAGACGTGGGTGGCCGCCGTTGTCGGGATGCTGGCCGCCGCCGTCACACTCGCGGTCGGGCACTTCGTGGCCCTGCTCGTCGCTCCCGGAGCGAGCCCGCTGCTCGCGGTCGGTGCCTGGGTGATCGACATCGTTCCCCCGTGGGTCAAGGACACCGCGATCGCCCTCTTCGGCACGGGCGACAAGGTGGCCCTGCTCGTCGGGCTCGGACTGCTCGTGGCGATCCTCGCGGCTGCGGCGGGCATCCTCGAGTTCCGCAGGCCGCCGTGGGGCATCGTCGTGCTGGTCGTCGTCGGCGTGATCGCCACGATCGCTGCCCTCACCCGGTCGGGCGCCACCATCAACTGGTCGATTCCGACCGCTGTCGGCGTCGTCGGCGGCGCGGTCGTGCTCCGCATCGCGAGCGACCGGCTGCGCACCTGGCAGGGTACGCAGCACTCTGCCGCGGTTGCTGCCAAGCCCGGCATCCCGGACCCCGCGGTCGGCCTGAGCAGGCGCAAGTTCCTCACGGCCGTGATCGTGGCGGCGGGCGTCGCGGCGGTCGCGGGCGCGGCATCCGGCGTCATGTCCCGCGCGACGCAGGTGGCCAACACCGTACGCGAGGCGATCCGCCTCCCGAAGCCAGCCCAACCAGCGCCACCCATTCCCGCGGGTGCCGAACTCGACATCCAGGGTCTCGCCACGGTCGTCACCCCGAATCCCTCCTTCTATCGCATCGATACCGCGCTGGGTGTGCCCAACATCGACACCTCGGAGTGGAGGCTTCGGATCGTCGGGATGGTCGAGAACGAGGTCGAGATCGGCTGGGACGAGTTGCTGGCCCTGCCGCTCGAGGAGTCCGCGGTCACGCTCGCCTGCGTCTCCAACGAGGTGGGCGGTGACCTCATCGGCAACGCCATGTGGCTCGGCTACCCCATCCGTCACCTTCTGGAGCGAGCGAAGCCGACAGCGGACGCCGACATGGTGCTCTCGCGCAGCATCGACGGATTCACCGCGAGCACGCCCCTCGAGGCGCTCACCGACGACAGCCGAGTGGCGATGCTCGCGGTCGGCATGAACGGCGAGACGCTACCCCTCGAGCACGGCTTCCCGGTGCGCATGGTCGTGGCAGGCCTCTACGGCTACGTCTCCGCCACGAAGTGGGTCACCGAGCTGAAGGTCACGCGCTTCGACAAGGAGACCGCGTACTGGACCGATCGCGGATGGTCCGAGAAGGGCCCGATCAAGACGTCGTCGCGCATCGATGTGCCGCAGGCCGGCGCCTTCGTCGAAGCCGGGACGGTAACGGTCGCCGGGATGGCCTGGGCCCAGCACACCGGCATCGACAGCGTGCAGGTGCGAGTCGACCAGGGCGAGTGGCACGACGCGAGGCTTGCCGACGCGATCAACTCCGACACCTGGGTGCAGTGGGTCTGGGAGTGGGAGGGAGCCGAGGCCGGACTCCACGAGCTGGAGGTGCGCGCCACCGACACCTACGGCAAGACCCAGTCGGAGAAGCGACTGCCCGTCGTGCCCGACGGCGCCGAGGGGTGGCACCTGATCCGCGTGAGCGTCGGCTAGATCAGCGTCGGCTGCGCGAGCGCTCGCTCGGTGCGCAGCACGGCAGGTCCCACCATGAGCGTGCCGTTCGTGAGCGGCTCGCAGCGGATGCCACCCCGCTTCAGTAGCGCCTTGTGTGCACCGTCCCCGAACGCGACATCCATCCACGCGCACGGGTTCGCCGGACGGTGCGCCCTGAACCGCACGGCGCCGCGCCCGGTGTCGAGGGAGAAGTCCTCCCCGCGGAGTTCGTCGATGGGAGCGCCACGCAGGATGATGTTGCGCCGCGTGAGGGCCGGGTCCACCGGCCCGACGCCGAGAACCCTGCTGACGTGCTCGATCGATTCGACGGCCATGACGGTTACCGATGCAGTGCGGTGGGCAGCATGCCCGAAGTAGCGATCACCGACGATGCCGAGTCCAGCCCGGATCTCGATCGCCTCGTGTTCCTCGCGGGTTGTGGCATCCCGCGGCCCATCGGCTGGCCTGCCCTCGTAGCGGTGCAGGGGTGAGGCAAGCAGCGTGACGATCTCCACGTCGAGGGCGAAGGGCAGCGCGGGCACTGGTCAACGCTAACCCGGGGGGAGCGCACAACTCCTGCCCTTAGGCTCGATGGGACATGGCACACCTTCTCGGCGCTGAGGCGCTTCACCTCGAATACCCCACTCGCGTCATCTTCGACAGCGCCACCGTCGGCCTCGACGAGGGCGACCGCGTCGGCATCGTCGGTCGCAACGGCGACGGCAAGACGACGCTTCTCAGGATGCTCGCCGGCCGACTCGAACCGGACTCCGGTCGTGTCACCCGCCGCGGTGGGGTGACGCTCGGGATGCTCGACCAGGCCGACGAGCTCGCGAGCGGTCTCACGGTGCACCAGACGGTCATCGGCGATATCGACGAGCACGTCTGGGCTGGGGATCCGAAGGTCCGGGACGTCATCGCGGGTCTCCTGCCGGGCATCCCGTGGGAGGCGCTCGTCGACGACCTGTCCGGCGGGCAGCGTCGACGCGTCGCGCTCGCCGCCGTGCTCATCGGCGACTACGACGTGATCTTCCTCGACGAGCCCACGAACCACCTCGACGTCGAGGGCATCGCGTGGCTCGCCGGGCACCTCAAGAAGCGCTGGTCGGCCAACGCGGGTGGACTCGTGGTCGTGACCCACGATCGGTGGTTCCTCGACGAGATCTGCACCGCGACGTGGGAGGTCCACGACCGCCTCATCGAGCCCTTCGAGGGCGGTTACGCCGCCTACATCCTGCAGCGCGTCGAGCGCGACCGGATGGCATCCGTCACCGAGGCCAAACGCCAGAACCTCATGAAGAAGGAACTCGCGTGGCTGCGGCGCGGTGCGCCGGCGCGCACGGCGAAGCCGAAGTTCCGCATCGACGCCGCCAACGAGCTCATCGAGAACGAACCGCCCGTGCGCGACACCGTGAGCCTGGCATCCATGGCCATGCAGCGCCTCGGCAAGGACGTCGTCGATCTCGAGGACGTCAGCGTGTCCTTCGAGGGCAAGGATGTGCTGCGCGACATCACCTGGCGCATCGCTCCGGGGGAGCGCACCGGCATCCTCGGTGTCAATGGCGCAGGCAAGAGCACGTTGCTCAGCCTCGTCTCCGGAACTCTCCAGCCCACGAGCGGCCGGGTCAAGCGGGGCAAGACGATCAAGGTCGCCACCCTCACCCAGCAGCTCTTCGAGCTCGAGGACATCTGGAACGATCGCGTCAGCGACGTCATCGGTCGCCAGCGCAGTACCTACGTTGCGGGTGGCAAGGAGATGACGCCCGGCCAGCTGCTCGAGCGCGTCGGCTTCTCCAGCGCCCAGCTCGCGACCCCGGTCAAGGATCTCTCGGGTGGCCAGAAGCGTCGGCTCCAGCTGCTGCTGATCCTGCTCAGCGAGCCCAACGTGCTCATCCTCGACGAGCCGACCAACGACCTCGACACTGACATGCTGGCGGCGATCGAGGACCTCCTCGACAGCTTCCCCGGCACGCTCCTGGTTGTGAGCCACGACCGGTACCTGATCGAGCGCGTCACTGACCAGCAGTACGCGGTGATGGATGGCGGGTTCCGCCACCTTCCGCGCGGCGTCGACCAGTACCTCGAACTGCGCACGGCCCAGATGAAGGGTGGTGGTTCATCGGCACCCACGGCGACCGCTGCTCCCGCCACCTCGAAGCTCAGTGGTGCTGAGCTTCGGAACACCCAGAAGGAGCACGCGGCGGCCGGTCGCAAGATCGACAAACTGAACGGCCAGATCGCGGAGCTCCACGAACGGATGGCCACCCACGACCAGTCGGACTACACGGGCATCGGCGCGCTCGCTGACGAGCTGCGCGAACTGCAGGCGCAGCTCGAGACGGTGGAGACGCGCTGGCTGGAGCTCGAGGAGCTGCTCGGCTAGCGGCCGCACTAGGCTCGCACACGTGCAGTCAGCCTCCGCTCGAATCGCCGGTCTCGGCGTGTACCTGCCGGAGAGCACTCGGGCGACCGAGCAGACCGAGCGCGACCTCCGTGCGGCAAACCCCGACCTGAAGCTCGCGACCGGCCTCATCGGGCGCATGACC
Organism: Leifsonia sp. AK011; assembly: GCF_013410945.1. Lineage (NCBI taxonomy): Bacteria > Bacillati > Actinomycetota > Actinomycetes > Micrococcales > Microbacteriaceae > Leifsonia > Leifsonia sp. AK011. Next base: position 1,221,952 of record NZ_JACCCH010000001.1, read on the forward strand.
GGTGTGCGCAGCGTCCACCTGCGACCCGATGGCTGGCAGACCTCCGACCTCGCCGTCGCCGCGGCCCGCGACGCCCTCGCGGAGTCGCCCGGCGAGATCGACCTGCTCCTCTTCGCGAGCGCCAGCCAGGACCTCATCGAGCCGGCCACGAGTCACATCGTCGCCGCGAAACTCGGGCTCACGTGTCCTGTCATGGACATCAAGAACGCCTGCAACTCGGTGCTCAACGCCATGCAGGTGGCCGAGGCACTCATCGCGGCTGGCCAGTACCGCCGCGTGCTCATCGCGAGCGGTGAACAGCCCTCGCACGCGGTGCGCTGGGAGCTGACCGACCACGACCAGTTCATCCGGTCCTTCCCCGGGTACACGATGAGTGATGCGGGTGCCGCCGTGATCCTGGAGGCGACGGATGACGCGAGCACTGGCATCCTCGATTCGTCCTTCATCGCGGCGTCCGCGCACTGGGACGTCGGCACACTCCCCACCGGCGGGTCGATGAACCCCCGTGGTGGCGACGGGTCGTACTTCGACATGGATGGCGCGGGCCTCCAGCGTGCGTTCCTCGAGCTCGGTGCACAGCCCGTCCTCGACCTCCTCGCACGCAACGATCTGACGTGGGAGGACATCGATCTTGTGGCGATCCACCAGGTGGCGCTGCCCTATCTGCCCCCGATCTTCGAGCGTCTGGGCGTCGCGAGCGACAAGTCGGTCATCACGGTGGAGGACCACGGAAATCTCGCCTCGGTCACGATTCCGCTCCAGATAATGAGGGCGCGTGACGCACAAATGGTGAAACCGGGTAGTCTTATGCTGCTCGTCGGGCTGGCGGGGGGCATCAGTCTGGGACTCATGATCGTTCGCATGTAGCCGAACCTGCTAGTTTGTTGTGAATCCCGCCACCTACGAAAGGTCCGACGCGATGTCCGCACGCCGAACCACAGCACGTTTCTCACTCGCCACCGTCATGATCGCGGCGCTCGCGCTCGGCGGTGCTGCCGCCAGCTCGTCCGCAGTGGGCGAGCCCGATGGCCTCTACTCCGCTACCTCCGACGACGGCGGTAGCAACTTCGTCCAGCTCGACAAGTCGACGGCTGCCGCTACCAACCTCAGCGGCCCGCTCGCGGGTCGCGAGATCCGTTCCGTTGAGGTCGTCAACGGCGTCGGCTACGCCGTCGGGCAGTCCGAGGGTGTCTGGTCGGTCTACACGTGGGACATCGCCTCGGGCGCCATCCTCACGTCGGCGACGCTGACCGCGGCCGGGTTCGAGCCCGGAAGCTTCGAGGTCTTCGCCCTCGACACCACCACCGACGGAACCCTGCTCACCTACTTCCGTGCCGGCAGCGAACTGAACTCCCAGCTCTGGATCGTGTCCGTCGACCCCGTGTCCGGTGTCATCACCCCGCTGGTTGACCTCACCAACGTCGACTCCGATCTCGAGGACCGCAGGATCTTCGAGGGACTCGCCACCAACCCCGTCACGGGTGTCACGTACGCCCTCGCCGACTACGACGATGGCATGCCGGCGTACTCGCCGGTTGACCTCTCCGCGGGAACCGTCGGTGCCTACGAGGCACTCACGGGCATCCAGTCGAGCGTGGGCCCCGGCTACCTCCGCGAGGGCGATTTCGACGCCGAGGGTGTGCTCTGGTTCGTCTACAGCGGCGAGGGCAGCGGCGTCGCGCGCACCAACGGACCGACCGAGGTAGGCACGGAGGCAACCCCACTGGGCGAGCCCGAGATTGAGAGCAAGGCCATCACGATCGGCCAGACGGTCGTCGCCCCGGCTCCTGCCCCCGCACCCGAGCCGCAGCTCGCGGCGACCGGCTTCGACGCCGCTCCGCTCTTCGGCGGCGCTGGCGTGCTCCTGGCAGCAGGTCTCGGCCTGCTCCTGGTTCGCCGTCGCGCGACGGTCTAACAACCACCAGCTCCAGCAGACGCGGCACTCTCGCCTTCGGGCGGGGTGCCGCGTCTGCTATTTTCGGCGAGTATGGACACCTCCGGAAAGCTGACCGTGGTGGTTCCGGTGTTCAACGAGGCTGCGGGCATCCGCCCCACCCTCGAGGCGCTCGCTCGACAGCGTGACAGCGACTTCGACGTTGTCTTCGTCGACAACAACTCCACGGATGACTCGGCCACCGTCATCACGGATTTCGCGGCCGAGCACGGCCTCCCGTGGCGCGTCGTACTCGAGCCCCAGAAGGGCACGGGTGCCGCGGCCGACACGGGGATGCGCGCTGCCATCGCCTTCGGTGCGACCATCCTGGCGCGCACCGACGCCGACTGCATCCCCCGGGAGGACTGGACCGCGGCCATCCGCCGCTCGCTCACTACGGGCGGCCTGCGCCTCGTCGGGGGCGAGCTCGTGCCACGACGCGACGAGGGTCTGCCCTGGACGACCCGTGCCCTCCTGCGTGGCGCTGTGCATCTCGCCGAGGCCTTCGGGCGGGTGCGCAAGGGCAACCGCGACCCCGCCTACCGCGGCCCGTACATGATGGCGGCCGGATGCAACGTGGGCATCACCGCGGAGCTCTACGAGGCGGCCGGCGGCTTCCCGCGCACCGCCATCGAGGATCTCCACGAGGACCGCGCCCTCGTCAACGCCGTGCGCCGCATCACGAGCCGCTACGCACGTCGCTCGGATGTCGTCGTCTACGGGTCCTCCCGGCGGGTGAACGCCTGGGGCCTGAGGAACACCCTGCTCTGGTACAAGGACCACGCCTACAAGCCAGAGCACGTGGACATCCGGTGACGCGCGCAGCCGCCTGGGAGCGTCGGGTGCTCCGCGCAGCGCACCCCGTCGCGGTGCCCGCGTTGAGTGCCTCCCGCCGTCCGGTGCAGCGAGTGCCGCGCCTGGGGGTTCTGGTGCGGGATGCCACGATCCTCCGCTCCGTTCTCATGGACACCGAGCATTTCTCCAAGACGGGTCCCGGTGCACCGAGCGACCTCTGGACGCCCGTTCTAGGGCCCTCCGTGCTCCTCAACATGGAGGGCGCGGATCATCTGGCCTTGAGGCGCAGGCTCGGGCCGTTGTTCTCGCCCGCCTACGTGGACCCGCTTGTCGCGGCATCCCTGCCGAGCGCCCGGCTGACCGCGCGATTGCGGGCCGGTGAGCGAGTCGACCTCGTGACGGAGGCGAAGCGCAATGCGAGCATCATGATCAGCCAGCTCGTCGGACTGTCGGCCGAGCAGGTGGATGACGCCCTCTTCGAGAGGGTGTCATCGATCACGCGATTCGTGCGGCTCTCGCGTCCGCGTCTGACCGATGCCCAGGCGGCTGTCGCGCGCGCCATCCTCGCCGACCTCACCGCGCACGCTCGCACCGCCTGGCGCGACGGTGATGAGAGCACGGTGCCCGGTCGCATGCGCGCGCTCGGTCTCGGGGAGGAGGAGGCGATGGGCGCCGTCGGGGCGTTCGTGCTCACCGGGACGGAGACTCTGGTCTCGTATATCCCGCGCCTCATCGCGCTGCTCATCGACAGCGAGTGGATGCCACGGCTCGCCGCCGACGCGACACTAGTCGAACCCGCCATTGCCGAGGGCCTCCGCGTGACCACGCCCTCGCCCGTGATGCTGCGGAGCGTCGTGTCGGGCGCGCGGATCGGTTCCGTCGACGTGCGGGCGGGGGAGCGGGTCATCCTCGCGACGTTCCTCGCCAACGGAGCGCTCGGCGGGTTCGACCCTGCCAGCAACCCCGCGGCATCCCTCAAACAGCTCTGGTTCGGGGCTGGCAGTCATTTCTGCCTGGGGGCCCCGCTCGCGATGGCGCAGACGCGGGCGACGCTCGGTGCGCTGCTCGAGGCAGGCCCGCTGCGCGTCGTGTCGCGGCGCGCGGCCCGCGGGGTGCTCATCCCCTCGTACGCGAGCCTCGTGGTGTCAGCATGACCGACATCCTCCGCGCGCTGCTCGACTCGTGCGACCGCACCCCGGACGCTCCCGCCCTGACGTTCCGGAGGACGACACTCCGCTACAGCGACCTCCGCGACCGGATCCAGGGCGTGGCGTCCTCCCTGACGTTGCGAGGGTTGCGCCCCGGGGACCGCGTGCTGTTCTCCGTACGCCCGGGCATCGACGCGATCGTGCTCGCGCTCGCGCTTATCGCGGCCGGTGGAACTGTCGTGTTCGCCGATCCGGGGGCTGGCGACGAGTTGTTCCGCGCACGTGCGAGGCTCGTCGCGCCGAGGTGGGTGGCGGCCGAGTCGGTGTTGTACGCCGCGTCATCCGGCCCGCTTCGCGGCATCGCGCGACGCCGGGGCATCGAACTGCCCGACTACGGGGCGGTGGTTCCGGATGCCCGGCACGTGTACAGCGGACCGTGGCTGCCTGGGGTGCCTCACGGCGCGTTGAGCCTCCGGTGGTTCGGCGTGAACCGACGCCCGGGACGGGCGTCGGCATCGTGGCGAGGGCCGGACATGGCCTTCGCTCCCAGCTCCAGCGCCCCGGCGGAAGCGCTGATCATCTTCACGTCGGGCACCACCGACGACCCCAAGGCGGTCGTGCACTCGCGCGAGTCACTCGGCACGGGTCTCGACGACTTCGCGACGGCGGTCGGATTCGTCGCGGGGGAGCGTGTGCTCACTGACCAGCTCATGGTGGGCATCCCCGCGCTCATCTCGGGTGCGCACTGGGAGCTTCCCCCGCCAGGCCTCGACCCCGGGGCGAGGCCGGAGCGGTACCTCGCACTGCTGCCGAGGGCCGACGTGCTGTTCACGGTGCCCGCTGCACTCGATGCTCTACTCGGGATGCTCGAGACCCGCCCCGACCTCACACCTCGGCTGCGCGCACTCCTCATCGGCGGGGCTCCCGTGCTGCGACCACTCCTCGAGCGAGCGCGCCGGCTGCTGCCGAACACCACGATTCGCGCGATCTACGGCATGACGGAGATCCTGCCGGTCGCGATCGCCGATGGCGACGAGAAGCTCGCGTTCGACGGCACGGGCGACTACGTCGGTCGGGTCATGCCCTCGATTCGCGCGGCCATCGTCGACGGCGAGCTTGTGGTCGCGGGCCCCGGCCTCGCCGACTATCTCGGCACGCCCCTCGCCGAGCTCCGCACGGGTGACCTGGCCACACTCGACGGCGACAGGCTCGTGCTCGCGGGTCGAGCCAAGGACATGTTCATCCGCGGCACCACCAACGTGTACCCGGGCCTCTATGAGCCGGTGATCGCGGGCCTCCCGGGCGTCCGTGCTGCGGCGCTCGCCGGCATCCCGAACGACATCGGCGACGACGAACTCGTGCTCGCCCTGGTGCTGGATGCCGCGGGCTCCGTCGATGTCGTGCGCGCTGCCCTCCCCGGTCTCATCGACGCTGCCGTCCTGCCCGACCGCATTGTTGTGCTCGACGCCCTCCCCACGAAGGGGCGCAGTTCGAAGCTCGACCGTGCCGCTCTCGCGGAGGTGCTGCGATGAGGGTGGCGGTCACGGGAGCCAGTGGGTTCGTGGGCGGCGCGGTCGCGTCGGCCCTGGCATCCCGCGGGCACGACGTCACGGGCTTCGGTCGCAGGCCGGGCGGGTGGGCCGACGGGCACTACGAGCAGTGGGACCTCGCCGACGGTCCTCGCGCCGGGAGTTTCGACGCCGTTGTGCACAGCGCGGCCCTCGCCGACGACTGGGCCGACCTCGGCCATGCCATGCTCGCGAATCGGCTCGGCACCCGCACGGTCGTCGCGAGCTTTGCCGGTGCCCGAATCGTCCACATCTCCACGTCGAGCGTCTACGACGCGTTCGCCCCGAATGTTCGAGTGCGGGAGGATGCGCCGCTGCCCACCCGGTTCCTCAGCGCATACTCCGAATCGAAGGCCTCTGCCGAGGCCGAGCTGCCCGCGGATGCTGTGATCCTCCGCCCCCATGCCGTGTACGGCCCCGGCGACACGACGCTCCTGCCGCGCATCCTCGCGGGCATCCGCGGGTCGCGGCTCGTGCTCCCGAACGGTGCGCGGGTGAGGCACACGCTCACCCACATCGACAACCTCGTGCACGCCGTCGAGGTCTCCCTCGTCGGCCCGGCTGGAACCTACAACATCGGTGACGACACCGAGGTGCTGCTGTCAGCGGTGCTGGGGGAGTTCCTCGCGCGTCGGGGCCGGGCGGATGTCACGATCACGAGCATCCCCTACGGCGCTGCCTTCGCAGCTGCCGCCGCCCTCGAGCGAGTAGCGCGACTGCGCGGAATCCGCCCTCGCCTCACGCGCTACGCCGTGAGCCAGCTCGGTCTCGAGCGCACCCTCGATCTCACTGCCGCTCGAGAGCGTCTCGGCTACGTGCCAGGTCCGACGACGTTGGACGGTGCCGAGAACTGGTGAACAAGAACTAGCGACAGTACAGCGAACGCTGTACTGTCGAGGTATGTTGACGGTTGCTTCGAAGCTTGAGGTCATGCACCGGCTCGGTCGTGCCATGGCGGACCCGACGCGGTCACGCATCCTGTTGCGTCTCCTCGAGGCACCGAGCTACCCGGCCGCGCTTGCCGCCGAACTGGATCTGACCCGCCAGAACGTCTCCAATCACCTCGCCTGCCTCCGCGACTGCGGCATCGTCGTGGTCGAGCCGGAGGGTCGGCAGTCCCGCTACGAGATCTCCGATCCGCTCATCGCGCACGCGCTCAGCGACCTGCTGCAGGTCGTGCTCCAGGTGGATGACGCGGCCGCCACCCACGACCCGGAGTGCTGCTGATGAGTCACGACCACGATCACGGCGCCGCGTCCTCCGGGCGTGGTCGCCTCGCGATCGCGTTCGGCATCACCGCGGTCGTGCTCATCGCCGAGCTCATCGGTGCCGCGATCACGGGTAGCCTCGCGCTCCTCGTCGATGCTGCCCACATGCTGACGGATGCCGGTGGCCTCGCGATCGCGCTTGCCGCTGCATCCCTCGCCTCCCGCCCCGCCACCGCACGACGCACGTGGGGATGGGACCGCGCCGAGGTGCTCGGCGCAACGGCCCAGGCTGCCATCCTGCTGGCGGTCGGTGTCTTTGTGCTCATCGAGGCGGTGCGACGTTTCTTCGAGCCGCCCGAGATCGTCGGTGGCGAGCTCGTCATCTTCGGTGTGATCGGCCTGCTCGGCAATGTCGCCGCGATCATCGTGCTCGCCTCGGGGCGCACCGCCAACATGAACATGCGCGCGGCGTTCCTCGAGGTGCTGAACGACGCGCTCGGCTCGGTCGCCGTCATCGTCGCGGCCATTGTTATCGCGGTCACGGGTTTCCAGCTCGCGGACGCGATCGCGGCCGTCCTGATCGGACTGCTCATCATCCCGCGCGCGGTCATCCTCCTGCGGGACACCACGAACGTGCTGCTCGAGTCCACCCCGAGGGGGCTCGACCTCGACGCCGTGCGCACCCACCTGCTCGAGGTTCCGCACGTGCAGTCGGTGCACGACCTGCACGTGAGCCAGATCGCGACGGGACTACCCGTGCTCACCGCGCACGTCGTCGTCGACGACACGTGCTTCTACGACGGACATGCCCCCCGCATGCTCGACCAGCTGCAGGGATGCGTCGCGAAGCACTTCGACGTGCAGATCGAGCACTCCACGTTCCAACTGGAGCTCGCCGCGCACGCCGAGCACGAGCATCCCACCCACGACTAACCCCCGCGAAAAGCCACTTGTCGGGGCTCTTCCGACGCAACACCCTCAGTAAGTGCTTTCTCGCGGGGGTTGGGGCGCCTCAGGCCTTCTGCACGACGAGCGACGCGTACGCCGGGATGAGCACTTTGCGACCGTAGCGGCGCGACACGATGCGGAACGGTCGGCCATCGCCGACGAGCATCCCGAGGACCGCGTCGAGCTCGGCCCGCGCGAGAGGCCCACCGAGGCACAGGTGCCGCCCGGCCCCGAACCACAGCTGCCGGTTCTGCGGGATGTACGGCCGGTCGACCCGGTACTCACCCGCGAGGTTGTTGGCAGTCCACGTGAGCACCATGATGCGCTCGCCCGCCCGCAGCGTGCGCCCGCCGATCTCCAGGTCGGCGAGCACCGAGCGCCCGATGAGTGGGGCGGGGGATGTCACGCGCAGCGCCTCGCGCACGGCGTTCTCCCGCAGCTTGGGGTTCTCGATGAGCCGGTGCTGCTCGCCGGAGTCGTACAGGAGCGCAGCCATCCTCGCCATCGCGGAGGCCGCCGTCTCCGTGCCCGCCACCATGAGCAGCGTCGACAGGCCCTTCGTCTCGGTGATCGAGAGCCCGAGGTCACGGCAGCGCCCGATGATGGTGTCGCCCGAGGCGGTCGCGAAGACGGCGTCGATGTGTCCGGTCAGTCGCTCCACGATCGCCCGGGCCGTCGCGATCTTCTCGGGCGGCAGCACCGTGTCGGCGGTCGTGCCGAGGGCGATGGATGCCAGCTCCTCGCCGGTCTCGAAGATCTCCCGGTACGCGGCATCCCCTCGACTGGCCTCCACCGGCAACCCGAGCAGGGTGACGACCATCTGGCCCACGAGGATGCGGCTGAGGTCGGCGAGGTCGATGGGCTCGCCCGCTTCGAAGGCCGTTCTCGCGGAGTCGAGTCGACCACCCCAGGCGTGCTCGACGAAGGTCGCGCTCGTGCGCTCGGTGAACAGCTCGCGACTGCGGGTGCGGAGGTCGTAGTGGCCTGGGCCGTCGAAGAGGTCGTAGACCCAGTCGCCGAGGATCTGGGCCCAGAGATGGCCTACGCCGCCCTCGCTCAGGAGGGTGAAGTGGTCGGGGTCGTTGAGTACCGCGCGGGCGGTGAGCGGGTCGGAGGTTATCCAGCCGAGACCTGGCACCTTCATAATCGGGCGGGCGAGCATCCCGAGCCAGTTGAGGTACGGGAGCGCGGGGCGAGCTGCGCTGAGCAGCCGGTGCTCGTGAGCCCTCGCACTGCGGCCGAGGCCGTCGAGGAGCGGATTGAGCGTTCGCTCGCGGGTGGGTGCTGTCAGGTCCTCGGCTACGGGCACGTGGCTAATCTAGCTACATGTCCGACGTCCGCTCACGATATCGCCGCATCTTCGATGACGGCTCAGACACCGAGCGCATGGTGTTCTTCAGCGATGCCGTCTTCGCCATCGCCATGACGCTCCTCGTGATCGACCTTGCTGTGCCGGAGGACCGGGACGGTACCGCAGGAGAGGTTCTCCTCGGTCTCTGGCCGAACTTCCTCGCGTACGCGTTGTCGTTCACGATCATCGCCATCAACTGGGTGGCCCACTACCGCCGCTACCGGGTCATCAAGACCCACGATCCCGTGCTGTTGCTGCTCAACCTCGTGCTGCTGTTTTTCGTCGCGCTGCTGCCGTTCCCGACGAGCCTCCTCAGCTCCTACAGCGGCCAGGCTCCTGCGGTCGCGCTCTACGCGTTCGTGGTCGGCCTCCTGAGCGCCCTGCAGTGGGCGACCTGGCAGTACGCGTACTCGAAGGGGATGGTCGACAAGGCCGTCGACGAGGGGCTGTTCCGCTGGGTGCGTCTCAACCAGCTGACCGTCCCGCTCGTGTTCTGGGCCTCGATACCCATCGCGCTCCTGTGGGACGGCGGCATCGCCATGTGGTTCTGGTTCGCGCTCTTCCCCGTGAACTTCATCACGGGCCGCATGAGTCGCCGCTACTAGCGGTCGCCCTAGTCGTCCGCTGCAGCGTCGAAGTCGATGCTGAGCTTGCGCAGCAGCGCACTCAGGCGTTCCTGGTCGGTCGCGCTCAGGCGCTCGAGCAGTTCGGCCTCCGCTGTGAGCAGCGTGCTGATCGCGGCATCCACCCGTTCGCGGCCCTCGGCGGTCATCATGACGAGGATGCCGCGGCCGTCGTTCGGGTCGGTGCGGCGCTCCACGAGCCCGCGGCTCACGAGCCGGTCGATGCGGTTGGTCATGGTTCCACTCGAGACGAGCGTCTGTTGGAGGAGCGCCTTGGGGCTCAACTGGTAGGGGCTACCAGCCCGTCTGAGGGCGGAGAGCACGTCGAACTCCCACGTCTCGAGGTCGGATGCGCCGAAGGCTGCTCGGCGGGCGCGCTCGAGATGACGCGCGAGGCGTCTGACGCGGCTGAGCACCTGCAGGGGCGAGAAGTCCAGATCGCTGCGCTCACGCGACCACGCCTCGACGATCCGATCTACTTCGTCGCTGGTGGGCATCCGTCCAGTATCGCGGCTCTGGCAGACTTAGGGGGCGCAATCGCGCGGTCCGCCTTGGTGTAATGGCAGCACGACAGCCTTTGGAGCTGTTAGGTCTAGGTTCGAATCCTGGAGGCGGAGCGAGCTCCAGCCACCACAGGGTGAGGGTTTTCGCGGGGGAAGGGCACACGATGGAGACGTTCTTCGAAACCGTCACGCACGTCTTCGAGATCGCTGGTGTCGTGGCGATGGTCGTGGGTTTCGTGGTGGCCTTCGTGCTCGGCATCCGCACCTGGTCGCGATCACACGATGGCCACGCCGCCTTCACCACCCTGCGCGACTCGATCGGGCTGTCGATCCTGCTCGGGCTCGAGATCCTCGTCGCCGCCGATCTCGTCCGCACCGTGACATCCACCCCGAGCCTCACGGATGCCGTGATCCTCGGCATCATCGTGCTCATCCGCACGATCCTGAGCTTCTCGCTGCAGATCGAGATCGAGGGGGTGGCGCCGTGGAAGCGGGCCCTCCTGAGCGCCCCCCAGCAGATTGCTGCGCGGGCCGGAGTGCGGAGCGTGCGCGCACCGAAGAAGGAAGAATAGCCACATGACCGACCAGAATCTCGCCGTCGTCGTTCTCGCCGCGGGCCAGGGCACGCGTATGAAGTCGAGCAGGCCGAAGGTGCTGCACTCGCTCGCCGGCAGGAGCCTTATCGGACACGTGCTCGCGACTGCCGGCCAGCTCGCCCCGAGCCACGTCATCGCGGTCGTGCGGCACGAGCGCGACACCGTCGTGGCGACGATCGCCGAACTCATGCCGAGCGCCATCATCGTCGACCAGGACGAGATCCCCGGCACCGGCCGCGCCGTCGAGGTGGCGATCGCTGCGCTGCCCGAGGACTTCGACGGCGACGTCGTCGTCGTCTCGGGGGACGTTCCCCTGCTCGATGCGGAGACGCTCGGCGCGCTCCTCGCCCAGCACCGCACCGCCGCGGCGGCAGCGACGCTCCTGAGCGCGATCATGGAGGATGCCACGGGCTACGGCCGTCTCGTGCGTGGCGCGTCCGGCGAGCTCGACCGCATCGTGGAGCAGTCCGACGCGACCCCCGAGGAACTCGCGATCACCGAGATCAACTCGGGCACCTACGTCTTCCGCGTCTCGCCCCTCCGCCAGCAGCTCGCGCTCGTGGGGGCCTCGAACGCCCAGGGCGAGAAGTACCTCACCGACGTGATCGGGCTGCTCCGGGCATCCGGTGCCGAGGTCTCGGCCATGCCGGTGGCCGAGGGCTGGATGGTCTCCGGTGTCAACGACCGCGTACAGCTGGCCGAAGCCGGCCGACGCATGAACCAGCTCATCGTGCAGCGCTGGCAGCGCGAGGGCGTGACCATTCAGGATCCGACGACGACCTGGATCGACGCGGATGTCACGCTCGCCCCCGACGTCGAGATCCTCCCCGGCACGCAGCTCAAGGGCGCGACCCTCGTGCAGACGGGCGCCACGATCGGACCCGACACGACCCTTGTGGACACCGAGGTCGGGCCAGGCGCCACCGTGAAGCGTACGGATGCCACGCTCGCCGTGATCGGCGAGAACGCGAGTGTCGGCCCCTTCGCCTACCTCCGTCCCGGAACGTACCTCGGTGCGGACGGCAAGATCGGCACGTTTGTCGAGACGAAGAACTCGAGGATCGGCGCGGGCAGCAAGGTTCCGCACCTGAGCTACATCGGCGACACGACGGTGGGGGAGCAGTCCAACATCGGGGCCGGAACGATCACCGCCAACTACGACGGGGTCAACAAGTCGTCCACCGTGGTGGGCTCGCACGTGCGCAGCGGTTCGCACAACGTATTCGTCGCCCCCGTCACCATCGGCGACGGTGCCTACACGGGCGCCGGCACGGTCGTGCGCAAGGATGTCCCGGCTGGCGCGCTCGCCATCACCGCGGCATCCCAGCGCAACATGCCCGGCTGGGTTGCGGCCAACCGCCCCGGCACGGCGGCCGCGAAAGCGGCGGAGGAAGCGGGCGAGTAGAACTGTAGCTCTTGTGCTACATCTGCCGTAGGCTCGTCCCATGAACAGCGTCGGACTGCGTGAACTCAAGCAGAACCCGAGCGAGGTGGTTGCTCGCGCGGAGCGCGGAGAGACCATCACGATCACGGTTCAGGGACGCCCTGCTGCTCGCTTGGTTCCCTACGAGATGCCCAGGCGGCGCTGGGTCCCCGCGGAGGAACTCGCGAGTGCGCTCGCAGAGATTCCTGTCGACACGACAGGGTGGGCGGCGGAGGCACGCGCCATCCGCGACAATGATCCGCTCGTCGACCCGTGGGAACGCGAGTCGTGATCCTTCTCGACACGAGCGTGCTGATCGACCCGCCCGAGCGCTGGCCGGGCGCAGTCCTCGGCTCCAGTTCGTTGTGTCTCGCCGAGCTGGAGTTCGGCATCCAGATGGCACGGTCAGCCGCCATCCGTGCGGAGCGCACCCGGCGGCTTACGGTCTACCGGTCCCGGTTCGAGTGGATCCCGTTCGAGGAGTCGGATGCCGCGAGCTTCGGCATCGTGGCTGAGAGAGTGGCACGTACCCGCCCCGCCCATGCCAGGAGTACCGACATCCTGCTCGCAGCCCAAGCTCTCACCCTCGGCGTCCCCCTCCTCACCCGTAACGTGAAGGACTTCGAACTCGTCGATGACCTCGTCGAGATTCTCGACGGAAACGCATGACGCCAGCACCGTAGAATTACCCCCGATAGACGCCGTCGTGGGCAGGAAGCAGGCATAGTGTCCGAGATCAAGATCTCCGGTGAAAAACGACTGGTGATCGTCACCGGGCGGGCTCACCCCCAGCTGGCCATCGACATCGCGGAGGAGCTCGGTTCCGACCTCGTCCACACGGATGCCCGTACCTTCGCCAACGGCGAGATCTACGCCCGCTACGACGAGAGCGTCCGTGGCTGCGACGCGTTCGTCATCCAGTCGCACACGAGCCCCATCAACGAGTGGCTCATGGAGCAGCTCATCATGGTGGACGCGCTCAAGCGGGCATCCGCCAAGCGCATCACGGTCGTGAGCCCGTTCTACCCCTACGCGCGACAGGACAAGAAGGGCCGCGGTCGCGAGCCCATCAGCGCCCGTCTCGTCGCCGACCTGTACAGGGCCGCCGGTGCCGATCGCATCATGAGTGTCGACCTGCACGCCGCGCAGATCCAGGGCTTCTTCGACGGCCCCGTCGACCACCTGTTCGCGATGCCCGTCCTGCTTGAGCACTTCCAGAAGCAGCTCGACCCCTCGACCCTCACGGTCGTGAGCCCCGACATGGGCCGCGTGCGCGTCGCCGACATCTGGAGCGACAAGCTCGGCGCCCCGCTCGCGATCATCCACAAGCGCCGCGACCCGCTGGTGCCCAACCAGGTCACCGTGCACGAGATCGTCGGTGAAGTCGAGGGGCGCGTTTGCCTCCTCGTCGATGACCTCATCGACACGGGCCGCACCATCGTCAAGGCAGCCGAGGCGCTCAAGGCGGCTGGCGCCACCAACGTGGTCGTCGCGGCGACCCACGCGGTGTTCTCCCCGCCCGCGGTCGAGATCCTGCAGAGCGAGGCGATCGACTCGGTTGTCGTCACCGACACCCTCCCCATTCCGGAGGAGAAGCGCTGGGATCGCCTCACCATCCTGCCGATCGCGCCGCTGATCGCCCGGGCCATCCACGAGGTCTTCGATGACGGATCGGTGACCTCCATGTTCGATGGAGCCGCATGACGGACTACTCGCCCCCGCGTCCCTGGATCACGTCCTACGCCGAGGGGGTGCCGGCGGAGATCGAGACGCCGGACGGGTCGTTGTACGACCTGGTCGCGGCATCCGCCAGCGAGTTCCCGACCAACGTCGCGCTCGAGTTCTTCGGGCGCACCGCGACGTACACCGAGATGCTCGAGCAGATCGACCGTGCGGCCGAGGGGCTGCGGCTGCTCGGCGTCCAGAAGGGTGACCCCGTCGCCCTGGTGCTGCCGAACTGTCCGCAGCACATCGTCGCCTTCTACGCGATCCTGCGCCTCGGCGCGATCGTCGTCGAGCACAACCCGCTCTACACCCCGCGCGAACTGCGCCACCAGTTCGAGGACCACGGTGCCCGCGTCGTCATCTCCTGGGACAAGGTCGTCGAGACGATCCAGGAGTTCCCGGCGGATGTCGCGGTCGAGACGATCATCTCGGTAGACCTCACACGTGCCATGCCCTTCACCACCCGTGCACTGCTTCGGCTGCCGATCGCGAAGGCCCGCGAGTCCCGCGCCGCCCTCACGACGAGCGTTCGCGGCACGATCCCGTGGGAGGAGATGCTGAAGTCCCCGCCGATCGAGAGCCGTATCATCCGCCCGGTCTCCGAGGATGTCGCGCTCATCCAGTACACGTCGGGCACGACCGGCGTTCCGAAGGGTGCCACGCTCACCCACGCGAACCTGCTCGTGAACGCCGCCCAGGCGCGCTCGTGGGTTCCCGGCGTCACGCGCGGCAAGGCCGTCGTCTATGCCGTGCTGCCGATGTTCCACGCGTACGGCCTCACCCTCTGCCTCACCTTCGCGATGAGCATGGGCTCGCGCCTCGTGCTCTTCCCGCGGTTCGACCCGGACCTCGTGCTGCCCGTCATCAAGAAGCATCCGCCGACATTCCTTCCCGCGGTGCCGCCGATCTACGAGCGCCTCACGAAGGCCGCGGACGAGAAGGGCGTCTCCCTCAAGGGCATCACGATTGCGATCTCGGGAGCTATGCCGCTCTCCGCCGCGGTCGTCGACCCCTGGGAGGCCCGCACGGGCGGCTATCTCGTCGAGGGATACGGCCTCTCGGAGACGAGCCCGGTCCTCATGGCGAACCCGGTCGGACCGACCCGCCGTGCGGGGACCGTCGGACTGCCTCTTCCGAGCACCGAGTTGCGCGTCGTCGATCCCGAGAACCCGACCGTGGACCGCGCTCCCGGTGAAGAGGGCGAGCTCGTCGTCCGTGGTCCTCAGGTGTTCAGCGGCTACTGGAAGAAGCCCGAGGAGACCGCGGCGGTGTTCGTCGCGGACCCCCACGGTGGTGCACCCTGGTTCCGCACGGGCGACATCGTGACGATCGACCCCGACGGCTTCGTCTCGATCGTCGACCGCATCAAGGAGCTCATCATCACGGGCGGGTTCAACGTGGCCCCGAGCGAGGTCGAGGAGGTCCTGCGTCGCCACCCGAGCGTGGCCGATGTCGCGGTCGTGGGTCTTCCCAGTGAGCACTCCGGCGAGGACGTGGTTGCGGCCGTCGTGCTCGCGCCCGGCGCCGAACTCGATGAGGCTGGCATCCGCGAACTGGCCCGCGAGCACCTGACGCCCTACAAGGTGCCGCGTCGTGTGATCGCCGTGGACGAGCTTCCCAAGTCACTCATCGGCAAGGTGCTGCGCAAGAAGGTCCGCGACTCGCTCACGGCCGCCACGCAGTAGCGCCGGTCGCGCTCAGGTCGATTCGATCGGCCCCGACGGCAGCGTCACCGCACCCGGGATGAGACCGAGGTGCGCGAGCACCACCTCGGTGCCGTCGAAGTTGCGCGCGTAGCAGTTCCACCCGATCCCGGGGTCCATCCTGACCTCGAACCTGGCGTCCGAGGCGATCGCCTCGGGGGCGTAGTAGGCGGCGTAGATGGCGCACGCCCGGATCGCCGTGCGGTTGGCGGTACCGAGGGTGATGAGGATGCCCGGCAGCACGAGCGCCACCAGCCCGAGCACCACCGTCACGCGCATGATCAGCCGAAGCCGCGGTCCGCGGAGAGGACGCTCGTGGGGTTCGTAACCGGCCAGCTCCGGCTCGTCGTCTTCCACGGGGACATTGTCTCACCGCCACCGGGGAGGATGCCCGGAGCCGATGCCGTCCGGTGGCAGTATGGGCGCATGAACGGCACCCCCACGCCCACCGCACCTCGTTCCTTTCGGCTGCGACGCATGGTCGGTCGCGATCCTCACGAGCCGCACCGGGCTGCGACGCCCCTCGAGCTGCTCTTCGATCTGACGTTCGTCGTCGCCTTCGGGTTTGCCTCCGACCAGTTGGCGCACCTCATCGCCGTGGGTCACGTCGGAGAGGGTGTGCTCGGATTCACCTTCGCGATGTTCGCGGTGTGCTGGGCGTGGATCAACTTCACCTGGTTCGCCTCGGCGTTCGACACCGACGACTGGTTCTATCGGGTGACCACGATGGTCCAGATGGTGGGTGTCATCGTGCTCGCGCTGGGGCTCGCTCCGCTTTTCCACTCCCTCGAGGAGGGTGCGCACGTCGACAACCGGGTGGTCGTTGCGGGCTACGTAGTCATGCGCGTCGCCCTCGTGGCGCAGTGGCTGCGTGCCGCCAAGCAGGATCCCGCGCGGCGACGTGTCGCCCTGACCTACGCGCTGTGGGTGAGTCTCGCCCAGGTGGGGTGGATCGTCGTGGCCATCCTGGATCTCCCCACCGGTCTGACGCTTGTCTTCTCCGTGCTGCTCTTCGTCGTGGAGTTCACAGGGCCGGTGTTGGCCGAGCGCAAGGATGGCGGCACCCCGTGGCATCCGCACCACATCGCCGAGCGGTACGGCCTCCTCGCGATCATCGCGCTGGGTGAGGTCATCCTCGGCACGGTGACATCGGTCTCCGCGCTCGTGGAGCGCCAGGAGTGGAGCACCGAGGCGATTCTCGTGGTGGTGGCAGGCGTGGGCCTGGCCCTGGGCATCTGGTGGGTGTACTTCATGCTGCCAGCCGGCGCACTCCTCGCGCGCCATCGCGAGCGGTCGTTCGTCTGGGGGTACGCCCACATCGTGATCTTCGCCGCGATCACGGCTATGGGGGCCGGACTGCACGTCGCCGCCTACGTGATCGAGGGTGAGTCGGAGATCGGCGTGCTCGGTGTTGTGCTCTCCGTTGCGATACCCGTGGCATTGTTCACGGTCGGGGCACTTCTGATCTACGCGTACCTGTTCCGTGAGAACGACCCGTTCCACGTCATGCTGTTCGTCGGAACCCTCGTCGTGCTCGCTCTGGCTACTGCGCTCGCAGCGTTCGGCGCGTCGATCGGAGTCTGCCTCGTGGTGCTCACCCTGGCGCCGGCAGTGCCCGTGGTCGGGTTTGAGACCCTGGGTAACCGGCGCCAGGCTGATGCCCTGGAGCGTGCTCTGCGCTAGGCGACGATTCCGTCCACCTTCAGCGGAAGGGTGATGGAGTCATTGCTTGAATCGGTTCCCCCCGGCTCCACGTATGGCATGACATCGATCACGACGGGCGACGAGTTGCCGTTGCTTCCGGTGAACGTGAAAACTCCGTCGCCCGTGTGCATACCGGCATCCAGCGCCGTGTCGTAGGTGAAGATCCAGTAGTAGCCGCCCTCGACCTCGAGAGTCCACCCCGTGTTGCCCGCGGCGAGCGCCGGGTTCGACATGCCCGACTTGATGGGAACGATGACCCGGATGGGGCCAGTGCCCGCGCGGGTCGAGAGGTTCTCCACCGAGAACGTGACCTGGGCGGTGCCGCCGCTCTGGAGGGGGATCTCGGCAGTCTCGGGAGAGATGACTCCCTCGATCCCGTAGTCGAACGCGCCGTTGGCGATGACGTCGAGGGTTACGGTGTTGTTCGCCGTGTTCGAGTCGCCGCCGGAGCCGGTGACGATGGAGACGGGGTAGCTGAAGGATTCCGGTCCTTCGGTGTCGGCTGTCGTGAGTGTGAAGCTGAAGGACGCGACGGTCGACGTCGCACCCTTCGGAAGCGCCCCGGAGAAGGTGAAGTAGTAGAACGCGGCATCGGAATCGTCGACCGTCCAGTCGGTGCCGGTGAAGTAGGTCGGACCACCAAAACCCTCGAGCTTCGGGATGCTCACCACCACAGGAGGCGTGCCAGCAAGGGCGCCCACGTTGGTGATCGTGAACTCGGTGACGACGGCGTCGCCGGAGTCGATCGAGTCCGGCGAGACGAGCTCGGCCGAGAGGCTGTAGTCGATGCATGCAGTTGCCGCAGAGGCCGGTGCAACGGGGCCAGCGGCCGCAAGTCCACCTCCCGCGGCGAGAAGAACGACGAGACCGAGCGCAGCGCCACCACGACGCAGACCGCCGCGCGAGAACGCGAAGACCACAGCACCGATGACGAGCGCGACAACGCCCACGGCGATGAGCGGGAGGAGGGGCTCAGAGCCCGTGTTCGCCAGCGCCACGCAGTCGGCGGCTGACGGAAGAGTCGGGAGGCTGGCCAAGGCGATTCTCGCTTTCATGCAGGAGGGATGCCACCGCGGCGGTGGTGAACCTCACACTAGCGGATTAATGTGCCACTGGCACAAGTCCACGCCAGCAAAAAAGGGGGAGACACCGAAGCGCCTCCCCCTTTCGTTGCATCTGGGTCAGTGCGAGGAGCCCTCCGACTCGATTTCGCTGCGGTCGCCGCTCCACAGGGTGTGGAAGGTGCCGTCCTTGTCGACGCGCTTGTAGGTGTGCGCACCGAAGAAGTCGCGCTGGCCCTGCACGAGGGCAGCGGGCAGGCGGTCGGCGCGGAGACCGTCGTAGTAGGCGAGCGAGCTCGAGAACGCGGGGGTCGGGATGCCGGCGTGCGCTGCATCCGCGACGACGTTGCGCCACGCGGTCTGGGCCTGGGCCATGACGTCCACGAAGAATGGGGCGGTCACGAGGGCGACCAGGCCAGGGTTCTCCTCGTACGCCTCGGTGATGCGGTTGAGGAAGCGGGCACGGATGATGCAGCCACCGCGCCAGATCTTCGCGATCTCGCCCTTCTTGATGTCCCAGCCGTACTGCTCGGCGCCGGCGACGATCGCGTCGAAGCCCTGCGAGTAGGCGATGACCTTCGAGGCGTAGAGCGCGAGACGCACACCCTCGATGAAGGCGTCAGCGTCGGCGGGCTTCCAGGCGTTCTCGTCCGGGCCGGGGAGAGCGGATGACGCGGCGCGCTGCGCGGGCTTCGACGAGAGCGAGCGGGCGAACACGGCCTCGGCGATACCCGAGACGGGGATGCCGAGGTCGAGGGCGGTCTGCACCGTCCAGACGCCCGTGCCCTTGCTGCCGGCCTGGTCGAGGATGATGTCCACGAGGGGCTTGCCGGTCTCGGCGTCGACCTGCTTGAGCACCTCGGCGGTGATCTCGATGAGGTAGCTCTCGAGCTCGCCCTTGTTCCACTCGGCGAAGATCTCGGCGATCTCGGCAGGCGTCTTGCCGGTGCCGCGACGGATGAGGTCGTAGGCCTCGGCGATGAGCTGCATGTCGGCGTACTCGATGCCGTTGTGGATCATCTTGACGAAGTGTCCAGCACCGTCGTGGCCGACGTGGGTGACACAGGGCTCGCCCTCGGCAACGGCAGCGATCGACTTGAGGATCGGTCCGAGCGTCTGCCACGCCTCATCCGACCCACCGGGCATGATCGACGGGCCGAGCAGGGCACCCTCCTCGCCACCGGAGATGCCGGCACCGACGAAGTTGATGCCGGTCTCGCGAACGGCCTTCTCGCGACGGATCGTGTCGGTGAAGAGTGCGTTTCCACCGTCGACGATGATGTCGCCCGGCTCGAAGACGGAGACGAGCTCGTCGATCACGGCGTCCGTGCCGCGGCCTGCCTGGACCATGATGAGGGCCGTGCGCGGCTTGGCGAGCGAGTCCGCGAACTCCTGGATGGTCTTGGAGGCCACGAAGTTCGCCTCGGGGTGCTCCTCGAGGAGGGTCTCGGTGCGAGCGTACGTGCGGTTGTACACGGCGACCGTGTTGCCCTCACGGCTCGCGAGGTTGCGGGCGAGGTTGCTGCCCATCACCGCGAGGCCGACGACGCCGATGTTTGCCTGTGCCACGTAAATCTCCTAGGGGTCTGATGTGACTGCTGCTGGGTTCATTCGTCGCACCTGTGCGACTGCAGGAAAAGGCGCGGAACGCCAAGGGAAACCCGCATACAGGCTAGTACGTTGGACGGATGTCGTTACCTTCCGTGGTCGTCGCCGTGCCCTCAGAAGCAATCCGCGAGAGGGTGGGAACGCTCCCAGGTGCCGAGGTCGTCGTGTGGGACATCGGGGATGCACCGTTCGACCGTCACATCGACCTGCTACTGGCGCGCTACTTCCTCCCTGCGCAGGCGCTCGCCGGGCTGTCCCCCGAAGCAGTCTCGGTGGTCCAGTCCCAGTCGCTCGGGTACGACGAGGTCGCCGACCACCTTCCGGCCGGAATCACGTTCTGCAACGCGGTGGGTGTGCACGAGGCATCCACGGCGGAGCTTGCCGTCGCCCTGACACTCGCCGCGCGACGTGGCTTCCCGGCGTTCCGCGATGCGCAGGTGAAGGGCGCCTGGGAACACACCAGGCAGCCGGGCCTGCAGCGCTCGAACGTCGTGCTCATCGGCGTGGGGGGAGTGGGCGCCGCCACGGCACGGCGCCTCGCGCCCTTCGACGTGTCCGTCGCACTCGTCGCACGCACCGCTCGCGAGTCCGAGCTCGGACGCGTGCACGGGATGGATGAACTCCCGGCACTTCTCCCCGAGGCGGACATCGTCATCATCGCGGTGCCGTTGACGGACGACACCAGGGGACTGGTCGGCGACGATCTGCTCCAGCACCTCAGGCCGGGGGCCCTCGTGGTCAACGTCTCGCGGGGGGCGGTCATCGATACCGGGGCACTCGTGCGGGCCGTCTCCGACCGTGGCATCCTCGCTGCCCTTGATGTGACAGACCCGGAACCGCTGCCGTCGGATCATCCCCTGTGGTCGCTCCCGGGCGTGCTCATCACACCCCATGTGGGTGGCGACACCGGTGCCATGGACCACCATGTCGACGTGCTCCTGCGGGCGCAGGTCGAGCGCCTGGCGCAGGGACTCCCACCGCTGCACGTCGTCATTCCCCGCGACTGACGGGCCCACTTCCACACGCTCCGGCATTTCGCAAGTGCTGGAGGCCACTTCGGCGCGCTGGTAAACTTGCGTTTAAGTCTGACTTATTGGGTTATTCTGGCAGTTGAGATCAGACGTAAAGAAGCGTCGACTGAATGGACACCGTGAAACCGACATACCCACCCCTCATCGTCATGGGCGTCTCCGGATCCGGAAAATCAACGATCGGGCAAGCGCTCGGCGTCGAACTCGGAATGCCCTTCATCGACGGAGACGACCTGCATCCCCGCGCGAACAAGGAGAAGATGGCCGCTGGCCACCCGCTCAACGACGAGGATCGCGCGCCGTGGCTCGAGATCATCGCCGACCGCGTCGGTGCTGAACTCGCCGACGGCGTATCGATCATCGTCGCCTGCTCCGCGCTCAAGCGCTCGTACCGGTCGCTCCTCATCGCGCACGCACCGAGCACCGTCTTCGTGCACCTCGCCGGGTCGCGCGAGGTGATCGCGGAACGCCAGGCGCACCGCCACCACGAGTACATGCCCAACAGCCTTCTCGACTCGCAGTTCGCGACCCTCGAACCTCTGGCCGATGACGAGCGCGGAATCGTCGTCGACCTCGCCCAGACTCCGGAACAGATGATCCGGTTCATCACCGAAACCCTCGACGAGAAGTTCGTCAAGGGTTCGTAACACCGACGTTAGGACAGCGATGAACGACCTCGTACTCAACTGGGAGCTGCCCACCTGGGCTCTCCTCACGATCGCGGCAGGCGCGATCGCACTCCTTCTCGTGCTGATCATCGGCGCGAGGATCCACGCATTCCTCGCGCTCATCGTGGTGAGCTTCGCCACGGCGATCGCCACGGGCATTCCGGCCGGACAGATCGTGCCCACGCTGACGACGGGCTTCGGTGGCACCCTCGCCACGGTCGCGCTCCTCGTTGGCCTTGGCGCGATGCTCGGGCGCATGCTCGAGACGAGCGGTGGGGCCCAAGTGCTCACGGATGCGCTGATCAAGCGATTCGGCGAGAAACGTGCACCGCTCGCCCTCGCGGTGGCCTCGCTCATGATGGGGTTCCCGATCTTCTTCGACGCGGGACTCGTCGTGATGCTGCCGATCATCTTCTCGGTGGCGCGCAAGCTCGGCGGCTCGCTCCTCTTCTACGCGTTCCCCTCCGCTGTGGCGTTCTCGGTCATGCACATCTTCGTTCCGCCGCACCCCGGTCCGGTCGCCGCGACGGGCCTGCTCGGGGCCGACGTCGGCCTCGTCCTGATCTTCGGTCTCCTCATCGCCATCCCGACCTGGTACATCGTCGGCTACAAGTTCGGCACCTGGACCGGCAAGCGTTTCGACATCGCGATTCCCGACATCCTGTTCGGCAAGGCCGACGACCCCAACGTCTCCGAGTTCAAGTCGACGCCGAGGCTGCGCACGATTGTCTTCCTGCTCGTGCTGCCGCTCGGCCTCATCTTCCTCAACACGGGGCTCAACGCCCTCGCGACAGCAGGCGTCGTCTCGCTCGAGAACGGTTTCGTCCAGGTGCTGCGTCTCCTCGGTGAGACTCCGATCGCGCTTCTCATCACCGTGTTCTTCGCGATGTGGCTGCTCGGCTGGAAGCCGCGCAAGCGCCCCTCGCTCGTCGAGACGATCGTGGACAGCGCGCTCGGCCCGGTGTGTTCCATCATCCTGATCACGGGTGCTGGTGGAATGTTCGGTGGCGTGCTTCGCGCCAGCGGTATCGGCGAGAGCCTCGCCGAGACGCTCGACGCGATCGGCCTTCCCCTGATCGTTGCGGGCTTCGTGATTGCGGCCATCGTGCGCGTGGCGCAGGGTTCGGCGACCGTCGCGCTGACGACGGCTGCTGCCCTCGTGCAGCCGGTCGTGCAGGCGGACACGAGCCTCAACCCCGTCGAGCTCGCCGCCATCGTGCTCGCGCTCGCGGCCGGATCGGTCTTCGCCGGGCACGTCAACGACTCCGGCTTCTGGCTCGTCAGCCGGTTCTTCGGCATGGACACCCAGACCACGCTGCGCACCTGGACGGTTGGCCAGGCGCTCATCGCCGTCATCGGATTCGTGCTGGCCCTCGCGATCTTCCTCATCGCAGGCCTGTTCCCGGCGGCACCGTGACCTCGACGCTGTTCGACCTCACCGGGCGTATCGCGCTCATCACCGGCTCGAGTCGGGGCATCGGTCGTGTCATCGCCACGGCCCTCGCCGACGCCGGCGCCACGGTCGTGCTCAACGGTCTCGATGAGGCACGGCTCGAAGCCACCCGCGCCGAGTTCGCCGCGACCTATGGCGACGACCGGGTGCACGCGCGCGCCTTCGACGTGACGGATGCCCCGGCGGTGGCCGAGGCGGTGGAGGAGCTCGAGCGTTCCGTCGGCCCCCTCCGCATCCTTGTCAACAACGCGGGCATCCAGCACCGGGAGCCGTTGCTCGACCTCTCGGTGGACGACTGGAACCGGGTCATGACGACCAACCTCACGAGCGCCTTCCTCGTTGGCCGCGAGGTCGCGCGGGCCATGCTTGCGCGAGGCGAGGGCAAGATCATCAACATCGCGTCGGTGCAGACCGATCTCGCCCGGCCGACGATCGCGCCCTACACGGCGTCGAAGGGCGGCATCCGCAACCTCACCAGGGCGATGACGGCGGAGTGGGCGGGCGGTGGCCTGCAGATCAACGCGATCGCGCCCGGCTACATCCACACGGAGATGACGCAAGCGCTCGTCGACGATGAGCAGTTCAACTCGTGGATCATCGGGCGCACACCAGCGCACCGCTGGGGCACACCACGTGACCTCGGCGGGCCCGCCGTGTGGCTCGCGTCCGATGCATCCGACTTCGTCACCGGCCAGGTCATCTTCATCGATGGCGGCATGACGGTCGTCGTCTAAGTCCGCAACACCTACAGAGAGTCGAGTGACAACCATGGCCATTCCCGCACGCACGCTCGCGGTTGTCGCGCACGCGAAGGACGACCTCCGGGTCGACTCGATCGCTGTACGCGGCCCGCAACCGGACGAGGCGATCGTGCAGATCGCGTACGGCGGCGTGTGCGGCTCCGACCTGCACTACTGGCAGCACGGCGCGGCGGGGGAGTCGATCCTCAAGGCACCCATGATCCTCGGCCATGAGGTCGTCGGCACGGTTGTACGGGCGGCAGCCGACGGTAGCGGCCCTGCCGTGGGAATCCGGGTTGCCGTGCATCCCGCGACCCCCGGCGGCACTGGCGCGCGGTACCCCGCGGACCGGCCGAACCTCTCGCCCGGCGTCACCTACCTCGGCAGCGCGGCCCGTGTGCCGCACACCGAGGGGGCCTTCGCCGAGTTCGCCGTGCTCCCCAGTCGGATGCTGCGTACCCTGCCCGACTCCCTGGCGCTGCGCGAGGCGGCCATCGTCGAGCCCGCGAGCGTCGCGTGGCACGCGGTGGAACGCGCGGGCGACGTCCGTGGCAGGAAGGTGCTCGTGATCGGCTCGGGGCCCATCGGTGCGCTCATCATCGCGGTTGCCAGCAGAGCCGGTGCCGCCGAGATCGTGGCCGTGGACATGCACGAGAAGCCGCTGGAGATCGCGACCGCGGTGGGCGCGACGAGCACCATCGTCGCCACCGATGTCGATGCGATCTCCGCCGCGGAGGCAGACATCGTGTTCGAGTCGTCAGGTAGCCCTCGCGGGTTGGCGTCCGCCGTTCGCGGCGCCGTGCGCGGAGGCCGGGTCGTCATGGTCGGCCTCTTGCCCTCCGGCGAACAGCCCGCGCTCATCTCGCTCGCGATCACGCGGGAACTGGAGCTCGTGGGATCCTTCCGGTTCAACGATGAGATCGACGAGGTCATCGGTGCGCTGGCCGACGGGAGCCTACGGGTGGAGCCCATCGTGACCCACGAGTTCGCGGCATCCGACGCACTCGAGGCGTTCGCGACCGCGCGTGACTCGTCGCTGAGCGGCAAGGTGCTCCTGCGCTTCGGCGACTAGCGCTCCAGGTACACGCGGGGCTCCTCGGCCCAGATCTTCTCGACCTCGCGAGCCGTGCGCGTCATGATGCGCTCCATCGCCGCCGCGGCATCTGCCGGTCGGCCACCCTGGATCGCGTCGGCGACGTCGACGTGCCACTGCAGTGCCTCCTCGTGGGGATGCTGCGGCATGAGCCCGAGCTCGGTGCGCCCCGTGAGTACCTCGGCGATGACACTGTCGAGTTTCGCGAACATCTCGTTGCCGCTCGCGGCCAGGACGAGGCTGTGGAACTGGATATCGAGCTGGAGGAAGAGCTCGAGGTTGCCCTCGCGGCCGACGGACCTCATGCGCGCGGCAAGGCCGAGAAGCTCCGCGGTGATGCTGTCGTTGGCGAAGCGCGCGGCGAGCTCGGCGGCGCGGGGTTCCACGGCGCTCCGCAGTTCGGTCAGTGATCGCAGCTGGGCGCCGTTCGGGTCCTGCGCCAGGCGCCAACGGATCACCAGGGGGTCGTAGAGGTTCCAGTGCGACATCGGGAGCACCCGGATGCCGACTCGCTTGACCGTCTCGACGAGACCGAGGTTCTGGAGTACCCGCACCGCCTCCCGAACCACCGAGCGGGAGACCCCGAACTGCTTCTCGGCGTGCTCGGCGTGCATGGTGTCGCCGGGGGCGAGGTCGCCGGAGACGATGAGTCGCCCCACCCCGTTCAACACACGCTCGTGAAGACTGCCCAGCACCCTATGAGCGTAGCTTCCGCCACCGGTGTGGGAGCTGTGCCGCTCCGCGCTCCCGAAGCGGACGCCGGTGCGCGCCGGGGTGGCATCCGTGTAAACTCATGGACTGAACTTCGGCGAGGGAATCCCCGGTGATTCCGTAATCGACGCGGTGGGCGAGCCCAAGGCTTTTCCTCACGCTGGCATGCGTTCGAGTTGAAACAACAGACTGGGCAGACGCCCGCAAGGAGACACAGACATGGCTGAAGAAGTCAGCAACCACCTCATCACCGAGAGCCGCACCGAGTTCGGCAAGGGCGCGGCTCGCCGCATCCGTGCCACGGGCAAGATCCCCGCGGTCATCTACGGCCACGGCACCGAGCCCCAGCACGTGACCCTCCCGGGCCACGAGGTCGCGCTCATCCTGCGCAAGTCGAACCAGGTTCTGGAGCTCGACATCGCCGGTGCCATCCAGCTCGCGCTCGTGAAGGACGTGCAGAAGGACCCGGTGCGCCAGATCATCGAGCACATCGACCTCATCGTCGTCCGCAAGGGCGAGAAGGTCACCGTTGACGTGCCCGTGCACCTCGTCGGTGAGTCCTACCCCGGCACGCTCGCGATGCAGGATGCCAACACCCTCTCGCTCGAGGTTGAGGCAACCCACATCCCCGAGAGCGTTTCCGTCTCGATCGAGGGACTCGAGGAGGGCGCACACGTGCTCGCCAAGGACGTCGAGCTGCCCAAGGGCGCCTCGCTCCTCTCCGACCCCGAGCTGCTCGTTGTCGGCATCACCCTTCCGAAGGCTGCGTCGGCAGACGACGAGGCAGCGGATGCCGCTTCGGCCGAGGCCGGCGCCACTGCTGGCGTCGACGCCGACGAGGCCGCGGAGTAACACACTCCTCTCGGTACTCCCTCGTGGACGACATCTGGCTTGTGGCCGGGCTCGGTAACCCCGGGCCCGGCTACGCCGGAAATCGCCACAACGTCGGCCAGATGGTGCTGGCCGAGCTCGCCGACCGCGTGTCGGCGACCTTCAAGAACCACAAGGCGAATGCCGCTGTGGCGGAGGGTCGCACCACGCCCGGTGGGCCGCGCTTCGTGCTGGCGAAGCCGAACACCTACATGAACCTGTCCGGTGGCCCGATCTCCGCGCTGCTCAAGTTCTACAAGCTCGAACCCTCGCGTCTCATCGTTCTGCACGACGAGCTCGACATCCCCTTCGACACCGTTCGGCTGAAGTTCGGTGGCGGTCACGGTGGCCACAACGGAATCCGTGACACGATCGCCCACCTCGGCTCCGGCGACTTCACTCGTGTGCGCATCGGCATCGGCCGCCCCCCGGGCCGCCAGCCCGCGGCGGACTTCGTGCTCCGCGACTTCTCCGCCGACGAGCGCCAGACCCTCCCCAACCTCCTCGTCGATGCAGCGGATGCCGTCGAGCTCATCGCCACCGAGGGCCTCCCAGCTGCCCAGCTCAAGTTCCACACGGCCGGTTGAGTCGGACGTCGCTCAGCGACGCTTCGTGCGCTGAGGTGTGGCGCTAGCGCTGGTGTTCAAATGCGCGCGCCCCTTGACGATGCGCGCGCACATTTGCAGAAAGTTTGCCAAGCAGCGCGCTCATTGTGAGGTCGGAAGGCAATGCGCTACGACCGGTCCTCAGCGCGCGCTCAGCGACGTCCGGCCACGAATGGCGTCGGCGGGCCGAACTAGACTCGTGCGGTGACTCTCGAGGGAATTATTGCCGGGCTTTCGCGCGCCTCCACGCTCGAGCGCGCCCTCGCGAACCGTGACCGCAGCGCCGATTTCTCACTCGTCGACGGGATGCGGGCACCCCTGCTCGCGGCCCTGCTCGGGTCATCCGATACCCCTCGCGCCCTGCTCGCGATCACGGCGACCGGCCGCGAGTCCGAGGCCCTGCGCCGATCGCTCGCCAGCTACCTGCCGGATGCCACGATCGTCGAGTTCCCCGCCTGGGAGACACTCCCACACGAGCGACTGAGCCCCAGCGCCGAGACGGTCGGCAAGCGAATCCGTGCACTGCGGGAGCTGGCGGCGTGGGACAGGAACCGGGCCGGGCACTTCGTGCTCGTCGCATCCGTTCGCGCAGCCCTGCAGCCGCTCGCCGACAACCTGGCCACCGTCGAGCCCATCGCGCTCACGGCCCGCGGCCGCGGGTATGACCTCGTAGACCTGTCGGCGCGACTCGTCGGGCTCGCCTACTCGCGCGTCGACATGGTCACCCGCCGAGGTGAGTTCGCGGTGCGCGGCGGCATCCTCGACGTCTTTGCTCCCACCGACGAGCACCCTCTGCGTCTCGAGTTCTTCGGCGATGAGCTCGAGCAGATCCGCCCGTTCTCGGTTGCCGACCAGCGCTCGCTCACCGACGAGATCGAGACCGCAGAGCTCGCCCCGAGCCGCGAGCTACTGCTCAACGACGCCGTACGCCAGCGCGCCCGCGAGATGCAGCACGAGTTCCCGAGCCTGTCCACGATGCTCGCGAAGATCTCGGAGGGCATCCCGGTGGACGGCATGGAGTCCCTTGCGCCTGCGCTCGTCGACCGCCTCGTCCCGCTCACGCACTACCTGCCGACGGATGCCGCGATCGCCGTGCTCTCGCCCGAGAAGGTGTCCGGCCGCGCGGCGAGCCTCGTCGAGACGAACCGCGAGTTCCTCGAGGCCGCGTGGAACGCTGCGACCGCCGGTGCCGAGGCACCCATCGACCTGCACGCCGGCGAGTTCATCACACTGAACTCCCTGCGCGAGACGGCGGGGGAGCGCCGTTGGTGGACGCTCTCACCCTTCGACTCGGGTGCTGCCCATCTCGACGATACCCAGGCGGTCGCCGAGATCGACGACTACGTGCGCATCGCCGCGACCGCGGTGCCCAACTTCGCTGGCCAGCACGAGGGCGCCGTCGACCACGTCGAGTCGTTGCTCAGGGATGGCTGGAACGTCGCCGTGGTTGCCCAGGGTCACGGCCTCGTCGAGCGAGCGGCGTCTGTGCTCGCGGAGCGCGAGGTGTCCGCTCGCGAGGTCGAGGCCTACCCCGTGGATGCCGAGCCGGGTGTTGCCTACCTCACGATGGCATCCCTCGACCAGGGTTTCGAGCTCGCGGATGCCAAGCTCGCGGTCCTCAGCGAGTCCGAGTTCTTCGGCCGCACGGCGGGCTACGACTCACGCCAGGTCAAGAAGCTCGCGAGCCGCCGCCGTAACGTGGTGGACCCGCTGCAGCTCAAGGCCGGCGACTTCGTCGTGCACAACACCCACGGCATCGGCAAGTTCGTCGAGCTCGTCCAGCGCGAGGTCAGTACCGGCGGCCGCAACGCGATCAAGACGCAGCGCGAGTTCCTCGTGATCGAGTACGCGCCCAACAAACGCGGCTATCCGGGTGACAAGCTCTTCGTACCCACCGACCAGCTCGACCTGCTCACGCGCTACGTGGGTGGTGAGGCGCCGAGCCTCAGCAAGATGGGCGGCAGCGACTGGGCCGCAGCGAAGGGCAAGGCGCGCAAGGCGGTTCGCGACATCGCCGTCGAACTCGTCAAGCTCTACAGCGCCCGCATGGCGAGCAAGGGCCACGCCTTCCCCCAGGACACCCCGTGGCAGCGTGAGCTGGAGGAGGCCTTCCCTTTCGCGGAGACCCCCGACCAGCTGCAGACGATCGACGAGGTCAAGGCCGACATGGAGCGGCCGATCCCGATGGATCGCCTCCTGAGCGGCGACGTCGGCTACGGCAAGACCGAGGTCGCCGTTCGCGCCGCGTTCAAGGCCGTGCAGGACGGCAAGCAGGTGGCCATGATCGTGCCGACGACGTTGCTCGTACGCCAGCATCTCGAGACCTTCGCTGAGCGCTTCGCCGGATTCCCGGTGCATCTCCGTGCGCTCAGCCGCTTTCAGACCGATAAGGAGGCGAAGGAGACCATCGCAGGGCTCGCGGATGGCACGGTCGACGTCGTCATCGGAACCCACCGTCTCCTCAGCCAGGGCATCGTCTTCAAAGATCTGGGTCTCGTCATCATCGACGAGGAACAGCGTTTCGGTGTCGAGCACAAGGACGCCCTCAAGAAGCTCAAGACCAACGTCGATATCCTCGCGATGACGGCAACCCCGATTCCTCGCACGCTCGAGATGGCGGTGACGGGCATCCGTGAGATGTCGACGCTCGCGACGCCACCGGAGGACCGGCATCCGATCCTCTCGTTCGTCGGCCCGTATTCCGAGAAGCAGGTCGCGGCCGCCATCCGTCGTGAACTGCTGCGCGAGGGCCAGGTCTTCTTCGTGCACAACCGTGTGAGCTCGATCAACCGGGTCGCAGCCCAGCTCGCGGAGCTCGTGCCGGAGGCCCGCATCGCGGTCGCGCACGGCCAGATGTCGGAGACGGCCCTCGAGCAGGTCATGGTCGATTTCTGGGAGCGCAAGTTCGACGTGCTCGTCTCGACGACGATCATCGAGACGGGGCTCGACATCGCCAACGCGAACACCCTCATCATCGACCGAGCCGACAAGTACGGGCTGTCGCAATTGCACCAGCTGCGTGGTCGCGTCGGCCGTGGCCGCGAGCGGGCGTACGCCTACTTCCTCTACGACCCCGATAAGCCGCTCGGCGAGACGGCACACGAACGGCTCAACACGATCGCGGCCAACAACGAGTTGGGTGCCGGCATGCAGATCGCCCTCAAGGATCTCGAGATTCGCGGCGCGGGCAACCTCCTGGGCGGCGAGCAGTCGGGCCACATCGCGGGCGTCGGGTTCGACCTCTACCTGCGCATGATCGGCGAAGCCGTCTCCACCTTCCGCGGTGACGTCGCCGAGGGCCAGACCGAGCTGCGTCTCGAGCTGCCGGTGGATGCCTCGATCCCCGAGGAGTACATCGAGTCGGAGCGACTCCGCCTCGAGGCATACCAGAAGCTCTCCACCGCGTCGGCGCTCACGGCCTCCGACGACTCCATCGACCGCGTGCTCGAGGAGCTCGCCGATCGCTATGGTGAGCCTCCCGTGCAGGTCGTCAACCTCATCGCCGTCTCGCGCCTGCGTCGCATGGCGCAGAAAGCCGGCCTCGGCGAGGTCGTGGTCATGGGCGACAAGCTTCGCGTCGCCCCGGCGAACCTCGCCGACTCGATCCAGATCCGACTGCAGCGGATGTACCCGGGGGCCAAGTACCACGCCGCCGCGTCGGCGGCGATCATCCCGCTGCCCGAGAAGGTCGACGACACCGCTCTCATCGCGTGGGTGTCCGAACTTCTCGTGGCGATCTTCGCGGCGGAGGTCGCACAGGGTACGCCCTCCGGCTCGTAGGCCCAATGGCCTAGTGCCGCGGTGAAGTCAGTGCGAGCATGGCCCCATGACCGCACCGAGTGTCACCTGGCCCCTTCGTGAGATCACCGGGCCGAGCGAGGAGATCCTCGCCCAACTGGACACGTGGTGGCGCACCGCCAACTACCTGTCGGTGGGGCAGATCTACCTGCTCGCCAACCCGCTGCTGCGCGAGCCCCTCACACGCGATCACATCAAACCGCGGTTGCTCGGTCACTGGGGCACGACACCGGGCCTCAACCTGATCTACGCGCACCTCAACCGGGTGATCCGCGAGCGTTCGCTCAGCACGATCTACATCGCGGGCCCTGGCCACGGCGGGCCCGGAATGGTGGCCAACGCCTACCTGGATGGCACCTACACGGAGCTCTACAACACGATCGACCACACCGAGGAGGGGCTGCGGAGACTGTTCCGCCAGTTCTCGTTCCCGGGTGGCATCCCGAGCCATGCTGCGCCCGAGACGCCCGGTTCCATCCACGAGGGGGGTGAACTCGGCTACTCCCTGTCGCACGCCTACGGTGCCGCCTTCGACAACCCTGACTTGCTGGTGGCAGCCGTGGTGGGCGACGGTGAGGCCGAGACCGGCCCGCTGGCGACGAGCTGGCACTCCAACAAGTTCGTCGACCCGCTGCGCGATGGCGTTGTGCTGCCGATCCTGCACCTCAACGGCTACAAGATCGCCAACCCGACTGTGCTTGCGCGCATCCCCGAGGCCGAGCTTCTCGAACTCATGCGGGGCTACGGCCACACGCCATACCTCGTCTCCGGCGGCTTCGATGGCGAGGACCCGATCGAGGTCCACAAGCGTTTCGCCGAGACCCTGGATGCCGCGCTCAACCAGATCGCGCAGATCAAGGCCGAGGCATCCGACGGCACTCTCGACGGTCGACCGGCGTGGCCCATGATCATCCTCAGGTCCCCGAAGGGGTGGACTTGCCCCGCCTTCATCGATGGGCACCCCGCCGAGAACAACTGGCGCTCGCACCAGGTGCCGCTCGCGAATGCCCGCGACACGGAGGAGCACACGCGCCTGCTCGAGTCGTGGCTGCGGTCCTATGGCCCGGAGGAGCTGTTCGACGAGTCGGGCGCTGCTGTGGCCCTCGCGACCGCACTCGCGCCGGAGGGCGACCTGCGCATGAGCGCCAACCCGCACGCGAACGGCGGCCTACTGCGCAAAGACCTGCGGCTGCCAGACTTCCGCGAGTACGCGGTGGATGTCCCGAGCCCAGGCGGTTCCGTGAGCGAGGCCACGAGCGTCCTCGGCCAGTGGCTGCGGGATGTCATCACTCAGAATCCGGACAACTTCCGCATCTTCGGACCGGACGAGACAGCGTCCAACCGCCTGTCGGCCGTCTTCGAGGTCACCGACAAGCAGTGGGACGCCGAGCGGTGGCCGATCGACGACGACAACCACCTCGCGCGTGCGGGCCGCGTGATCGAGATGCTGAGCGAGCACCAGTGCCAGGGTTGGTTGGAGGGTTACCTGCTGACCGGTCGGCACGGGCTGCTCAACTCGTATGAGGCGTTCATCCACATCGTCGACTCGATGTTCAACCAGCACGCGAAGTGGCTGAAGACGAGCGCCCACATCCCGTGGCGTCGGCCGATCTCATCCCTCAACTACCTGCTGAGCTCGCACGTCTGGCGGCAGGACCACAACGGCCTCTCGCACCAGGACCCGGGCTTCATCGATCACGTCGTCAACAAGAAGGCCTCGGTCGTCCGCGTCTACCTGCCCTTCGACGCCAACACGCTGCTCTCCACCTACGACCACTGCCTGCGGTCGGTCGACTACGTCAACGTGGTTGTCGCGGGCAAGCAGCCCGCGCCCAACTGGCTCACGATGGAGCAGGCCATCGAGCACTGCACGCGCGGGCTCGGCATCTTCACCTGGGCGGGCACGGAGGTTGCGGGGGAGGAGCCGGATGTTGTGCTGGCGTCGGCGGGGGATGTCCCGACCCTCGAGATGCTCGCAGCCGTCTCGATCCTGCGCGAACGCGTGCCGGAGCTGCGGCTGCGCGTGGTGAACGTGGTGGACCTCATGCGTCTCCAGAGCGAGCACGAGCATCCGCACGGTCTCTCCGACCGCGAGTACGACGCGATCTTCACGACCGACAAGCCCGTCGTGTTCGCGTACCACGGGTACCCGTGGCTCATCCATCGCCTCACCTACAAGCGCCACGGCCACGACAACCTCCACGTCCGCGGGTACAAGGAGGAGGGCACCACGACCACACCGTTCGACATGGTGATGCTCAACGATCTGGACCGCTACAAGCTCGTCATCGACGTGCTCGATCGTGTGCCCGGCCTCGCCGAGCGCGAGGGTCAGCTGCGCCAGGAGATGCAGGATGCCAGGCACCGCGCCCGCGCGTACACCCGCGATCACGGCGAGGACATCCCCGAAGTCGCAGAGTGGTCGTGGGAGGGGGGAGTCGGTGCCCGCTTCGATGCGACGGGCGACGACAACGCCTAGCTGCGGGTGGGCATAGCTAGAATCTCGGAATGCCCCTCACCAACCCGCGACCCGGTCTGTTCCGGGCCCGGGCCGACAAGAGGTTGGCTTGGCACGTCATCTCGCCCAACGCCGAGAAATCCGTCGAAGAGCTTGAGCGCGAGTGGCACTCCCTCTATGACAAGACCAATCCGTCGAGGGCAAGACGGGTGGCTCGACACGTCCTGCCGTGGATTGCGGCCATCGCGACACTCTTCGGCATTGCCTCGCTCATAGTTCCGGCCGAAACACTGGGTTCCCCGTTTTCGGACATCCTGCCAATAGGGCTGGCCATCGCCTGCGTTGTTGGCGCGCTCTTCGCGGCGTTGATCGCATATTTGCCCTTCGCGACGCCGTATGTCGCACCGCACATCATGCACGACAGCCTTCTCGAGCTACGACCGGAGGTTGTCGGGTGGGCGAACGACGAAACCCCTGTCGCCGATATCTGGCGCGTCCAGCGGGCACTCTTCGAGCTTGAGCAGATTCAGGATGCCGCGTTCCACTGGAGAGTCGGTATCGACGAGGAGGCTATCGCCGAGCCGGAGTGGGCATCGGCGAGTATCGTCAAGCCGTTCCTGATCGAGCAACTGGTGGCCAGGGCCGATGCTCTCGTCGCCGTGGCGCAGGGTGTCGATTTCCCCGTCCCCCCTTCGTTGCTCTCGGACGTGGCAAAGGAAGCCAGCGAACAGCTCTCGACCGGTGGGTCGACTCCTCCCGGGAGTGTTGTCTCCGACACCGTGTAGAACGGTCTCATGGCAGCCCCGCGTCGCAATCGACGAATCCAGCAGTCCAACTTCGGGCCCAAACAGTACTTCGTCGCCGCGCGGGACATCGCCAAGCTGACGTGGGAGACCACTCCAGGCACGATCATCATCCAGATCGCCGGCGCCCTCATCACCGCC
Source organism: Leifsonia sp. AK011 (assembly GCF_013410945.1). Taxonomy (NCBI): domain Bacteria; kingdom Bacillati; phylum Actinomycetota; class Actinomycetes; order Micrococcales; family Microbacteriaceae; genus Leifsonia; species Leifsonia sp. AK011. The sequence continues at coordinate 1,256,220 of NZ_JACCCH010000001.1, forward strand.
ATCCTGCCGATCGTCACGACCTACTTCGCTGCCCTCACGACGACCGCTCTCGGCGACGCCTTCGCTGGCGACCCCGAGGCCGGTGGTCGCGCCATCACCTACGTGATCATCACGGGTGTGCTCGGCCTCGCCCTGACGGGATGGCGCAGCCTCGAGCAGTACGTGCAGCGCCTCATGCGCTACGCCCTTGAGGCGAAGGTGAGCGACATCATGTACGAGCGGTTCCTGTCCCTCGAGTTCTGGCGCTATGACGACAAGGACACGATCGACATGTACGACCGCGCGCAGCGGTTCTCGCTCTTCTACGCGCAGGCTTTCACGACCCTGTCCCGGATGCTCTCCCAGGTGATCACGCTCGTGGCGAGTGTCATCGCCCTCCTCCTGGTGGGCTGGTGGCTCGCCGTCATCCTCGTGGTGGCGATCATCCCGGGCGTCTACCTACAGTTCTCGCTGTCGCGCGCCCAGGTGCGGCACTGGAACTCCACCGTCGACGTGCGGCGCGCCAAGGGCACGATCGAGCGGCAGCTGTTCCAGCCCGAGCACATCGCCGAGCTGCGGCTCTACGGCATGGTCCGCTACCTGCTGAACCTGCGCCAGGACCTTCGGGATGCCGACGAACGCGAGCGCATCGTGTTCGAGAGGAAGTTCATCCTCAAGCGCCTCGCGGCCGACGCGCTCGAGCTCGCTGCGCAGGTCGGATCGCTGCTCTGGGTGACGTTCCAGATCATCGCCCACCTCCAGCCCATCGGACAGTTCCTCTACGTGCAGCAGATCGTGCAGCGGGCGCTCACCGCGATGAACAGTTTCGTCACGGAGGTCAGTTCGCTCGACGAGCAGCTCGCGAACCTCTTCGACTACCAGGAGTTCATGGCTCTCGACGTGCGCCAGGGTGGCGATCGTGAGCTCGGGGGGCCACCGAAGCAGATCCGGGTGGAGCACGTGTCGTTCCGGTATCCGTCGTCGGAGCACGACGTGTTGAAGGATGTCTCGCTCACCATCGATCGCGGACAGCGCGTGGCGATCGTCGGCGAGAACGGTGCAGGCAAGTCCACGCTCATCAAGCTTCTGAGCGGACTCTACGCTCCGACATCCGGCCAGGTCACACTCGATGGGACCCCGATCGGTGACTTCGCCCTCGACTCCTGGCACAAGCAGCTCGCGGTGCTGCAGCAGGACTTCCTCAGCTACAGTTTCGCCACCGCCCGTGACAACGTCTTCTACGGCAAGGTGTCGAAGCCGTTCAACCGCGAGGCCTTCGAGGAGGCGCTCGCCAAGGCCGAGGCGGGGGAGTTCATCGCCAAGCTGCCGAAGGGCGAGGACAGCTACGTGTCACCGTGGATGGCGCATCCCGATGGCACCAACGGTGTCGATCTCTCGGGCGGCCAATGGCAGCGCATGGCGCTCGCCCGCAACTTCTATCGCCAGGCGCCCGTGATCATCCTCGACGAGCCGACCTCGGCGATCGATGCGCTCGCCGAGTCGCGCATCTTCAATCACCTGTTCGCGAGCAACGACCAGACTCTCATCATCATCAGCCACCGGTTGACGACGATCGAGCGTGCCGACGTGATCTACATGCTGGTGGACGGTCGCGTCGCCGAGCGGGGCACGGCGAAGGAGCTCATCGAGAAGCGCGGCGCGTTCTACACGATGTTCGAGTCGCAGATCTAGGCAGCAGACTCGGCAACAGTTCTAGCCAGCCGGCGGGGCATCCGCTGCGGGCTTTTCCGCCACCGCAGCAGTGGATGCCGCGCGCATGGGTGTGCGCGAGATGATCCGCTGCTCGCGCCCATCGATCTTGTGCGCATCGAACAGCACGGCCGGGAGCAGCACGAGCGAGCGCAGGTCCACGAGGATGTGCACGATGATCGGCACGAGGATGGTTCCGGTCGCGACGTAGGCGAACATCATGGCGAGGCCGACGACGGATGTACCGACCACTCCCGTCACCCCCTGGTACGAGTGCAGCGCTCCAAACAGCAGCACCGAGACCACGAGCGCGAGGATCGCACTTCCCGATGCGCCGTAGAGCACCGCGGGCACGGCGAGCCGGAACATGAGCTCTTCCGAGATTCCCGCGTTGATCGACAGCGCCCAGCCGATCCGGAGTTCCTGCTTGTTGCGGGGGAGCATCGCCCCGATGTCGCCGATCATGATCGGCTCCTCGGGACTTCGTCGAGCGGCGACGAGCCCGGCCACCGTGAGGCCCGCGAAGACGAGCACGATCCCGATGACGAGCGCCCACCCCACCCACGGCAGGATTGGGATCCAGCTCTGCAACTGGTATCGAAGTGGAGTGACGAACTGCCAGGACAACGCGAGCAGCACCACGGAGAGCAACCCGATCGAGAGCACCGAGTTGCGGAGCCATTTGTGCAGCATCGCCTGCCGCCGCAGCGTCGTGCGGTAGCGCTTGAAGCGCTGGTACTCCCGGCGGTCCCGCCGGATCGCACGAAGCACCAGCAGCGCGAGTAGCGCCGCGAAGGCCACCCAGAGCACCGCCGGGGTGAACGGCCAGTCGACGGGAAGCATCCCACCATCGTCGCACTCACTCCCTGAACACCGCCGCAAATGCCGGTCCCTTTACCCCGCTCCGCACCCAGGTCCTCGCCCGAACCCCCGTCCCAGGCCGTCGTCCGAACCCCCGCCCGCACCAGACCCTCGCTCGAACTCCGGGCCCGCCCCGCCCCCGCGCGCCCACCGCCGCACTCCGCCCCCACCAGCGCCCGCCCCCCGGGCAACTACCCACGGACCTCCCCGAGCACCGGCACGGGAACCGGCCCTCGTCCGCACCCCGACTCAGGGCGCAGCGCCCGCGCAGCATCAGAGCCTCGGCAGAATCGGATTGTTGTGCTCCAGCACCGTCCGGTCGCCATCCCCTCTGTCGAGCCAGTAGACCGTGCCTTCTCGAACGATCCGCCAGTGCCGGTTGTGGACCACCCGATGGTGGTGTCGACAGAGGAGCACTCCATCGTCAACGGAGGTTTCCCCGTCATCCCGGAACCACTCCTTGGTGTGATGTGCCTCACACCACTCGGGCGGTCGCCCACAGCCGGGGAACAGGCACCCGCCGTCGCGGGCAGCGAGCGCCACCCGCATCCTCGGCGTGTGGTGGCGCTGGGTTCGTCCCACATTCAGCACCCGACCATCCGAGTCGAATTCGACGGGAACAATGCCCGCGTCACACGCAACCCGGGCTGCAGTCTCCACCGAGACGAGCTGAGTCTGTCCCTCGAGCTGGGCGAAGCCGACGCCCGCCCGCAGGTCCTTGCCGGCGACATGTACCCGCACGCCCACCCGACGCGCCCCGAACACCGCGCCGCGGTCGGCGCGTGTGGCGAGTGCGACGATGTCCACGAGGGCGTCTGCGAGCAGCTGCGGAATGGTGCGGCTGTCCTCCGTGTCTGATCCCGCCGGTGCCGCCGACGGATCGACGAATCGGGGCCCGCCCCGCCGAGGTGATGTCGCAGCGTCGATCGCTCCGCTCACCACCGCGGCAGATTCCGGGTCGAGCAGGCCACTGATGCGTGTCATCCCGTCGGGCTGGGGAGTGAGCGAGAGGAACCGTCGTTCTCTGAGCTCCTCCTCGCGCGCGGGGACGCCAGCAACATCGAGCTCGGAGCGCACGCGGCGGGCGCGCATGGCGAGTTCGTCGAGGGTCAACCCCGGCGCGGACTCCACAAGGACGGTCGCGGCCCGCGCCAGGTCCCCCTCGGCGACGGCACCCGGCGCACCGAGCCCCGCTCGAACGACGTCCGCACCTTCGAGGGACAGCCTCCCGTCTCCCACAGCCACGGCGACGGTCTTCAGCCACGGCGCCGGCTCTGACACGAGTGCGCCGATTCTGACGAGGGTGCCGGCATCCCGCTTGCTGAGCCCGGTCATGCGAGCAACAAGTGATTCAGGCGTGCGCTCGCCGCGGGACTGTGCGAGACCTGCGGCCCCGAGTTCCCGCCGAGACCGTTCGGCGATCTCCGCCGCAACCGCTGCTGCGCCCGCATCCACGAGTCGACGTGCAGCGGCGAAAGCGGCCTGCTCCGCGAGGAGATCGTCGTCGCCGAGGCGCGCTGCATCCTCACGAGAGAACGCGCGGAGCGCGGGGAGTTCGACAACGGGCATGTCTCCATGATAGGCGAATATTAGAACATGTGTTCGAGGTGAGGATAAGAAAATGCTGATCAGAGCTGTGGAGGAGAAGAGGTGCAAGCGCAGCCCTCACGTGCCGACGGAATATTGCGCACTCTGCAAGACTTGACCCCGCTATGACTTCCGCCGTTGGCCTCCGCTCCGAACGCGGCCCAGTCCTCCTCTCACTCATGGTCACGACGGGACTCGTGGCTATCGACGCCACGATCCTCGCCACGGCGGTGCCCACGATCGTGAGTGAGTTGGGTGGGCTCTCGCAGTTCCCCTGGCTGTTCTCGATCTACCTGCTCACGCAGGCCGTCACCGTGCCGATCTACGCCAAGCTCTCCGACATCTTCGGGCGCAAGCCGATCATCCTCATCGGCATCGGTCTCTTCCTGCTGGGATCGATCCTCTGCGGCCTCGCCTGGAGCATGCCCGCCCTCATTCTCTTCCGTGCCATCCAGGGCCTCGGGGCCGGTGCGGTCCAGCCGATGGCCATCACCATCGCTGGCGACATCTACACGGTTGCGGAGCGGGCGAAGGTGCAGGGGTACATCGCGAGTGTGTGGGCCGTGGCATCCGTTGCCGGTCCTGCGCTGGGCGGTCTGTTCGCCCAGCTCGACATCTGGCGCTGGGTGTTCTTCGTGAACGTGCCGCTCTGCCTCCTGGCGGGATGGATGCTCGTGCGCCACCTCCACGAGAACGTGGAGCGCCGCAACCACACCATCGACTACCCGGGTGCAATCCTGCTCACCGCGTCGCTGTCGCTGCTGATCCTCTCCGTGCTTGAGGGTGGCCAGGCCTGGGCATGGAATTCGTGGCAGTCGTTCGTCGGTTTCGGGGTCGGGGGAGTTCTGCTCGTCGCCTTCGTGCTCGTCGAGCGGCGTGCGGTCGAACCCATCGTGCCTCTGTGGGCGTTCACCCGGCGTCTGCTGCTCACCACGACGATCATCGGGCTCGGGGTGGGTGCCCTGATCACCGGAATCACCTCGTTCGTACCCATCTACCTGCAGGGCGCGCTGGGTGTCGCCCCGCTCATCGCCGCGATCGGCCTCGCCACGCTCACCCTCGGCTGGCCCCTCGCCGCCTCGTTCTCCGGTCGCCTCTACATGCCGCTCGGATTCAGGACCACTGCGAGGATCGGCGGTGCCATCACGGTGGTGGGTGCCGCGATCCTGGCCGGCTTCGCGTGGTATCCGTCGGTCGTGACGGTCGCGATCGCGGGGTTCATCATCGGGCTCGGCCTGGGGTTGGTCGCGACATCCTCGCTCATCTCAGCCCAGTCGAGCGTCGAATGGAACGAGCGAGGCGTCGTCACGGGCATGCAGATGTTCTCGCGATCCGTCGGGTCTGCGGTGGGTGTCGCCATCTTCGGTGCCATCGCGAACTCCTATTTCGGGGATGCCGAGAGCCCTCTGCCCGAGGACATCACCGCGGGCTCGGCCGCCGTGTTCCTCTGTGTTCTCGCTGTCACCGTGGTAATCCTTCTGGTGGCGTTCGCGATGCCGAGGACTCCAGCGGCGGTGGAGGTTGCCGCTACTCCGGGCGATTGAGTCGGTTTCGCGTTTGTTACCCCTATTCGGGGGGCAATAGGCTGCGCTGAGGAAGACTTCGATTCCACACCCGGGGGTACCACCGTGACGCACACCGTTCCTGTCCGCTCGATCTCGAAGCTCCGTCGCCGCGTTCTCGCTGCGGCGACTGCGTTGGTGATGGGGGTGGGGCTCGCGGGAGTCGGCACGGCTCCTGCCATGGCAGCAGGTACCGGCGTGATCGCGGGAACGGTGACCGGTGAAGGGGGCGCGCCCCTCAGCAATGTGCTGGTGCAGCTGTTCTACTGCGACCCCGACTACAACCCTGTCCAGCAGCGCGACTGCTGGACTCTCCTCTACGAGGCGGAGGACATCGCCTACACGGCCAGCGACGGGACATTCAGCATCCCCAACCGCGAACCGGGCCAGTACAAGGCTGTCATCAACCCTCAGAACAACAACTCGCAGTACATCCGCGAGTACTGGGACGCGAAGGACAGCGAAGCCAACGCCACGATCATCACGGTGGCTGACGGCGCGACCACGACGATCAACCCCACCCTCGAGATCGGCGCCGGCGTCTCCGGTGTCGTGACCGGTCCCGGCGGCGCTCCGGTGTCCGGCGGGTACGTGTACGCGTGGCTCACCTCTGACCCCAACGGCACCCGAGGTGGTGCGACGATCGCCTCCGACGGCACGTACTCCATCGGCGGACTCCCGGCCGGCGAGTACTACCTGCGTGCAGGCCCGCCTTCGAGCACTCCCGCGTCCGTGCTTCTCCCCGAATACTGGGAGAACAAAACGACCGCAGAGACGGCGACTCGATTCACCCTCGCGCTCGGCGAGAATGTCACCCGCGACTTCGAGCTCTCCACGGGCGGCACGATCGCGGGCAACGTCAAGGACGCGTCGAATGGCAACCTCGCGGGCATCGACGTCACTGTCCTGAAGCAGGAGGCGAGCGGGTACTGGTCGACTGCCCGCACGGGCGTCACGGATGCCTCGGGCAACTACCTCATCGAAGGGCTCCCGCTCGCCGACTACGTCGTGCGCTTCTCCGACTTCGGTGGCACCTACGGCCAGCGATACGCCGGCAACGTCGTCGACCGCACGGCCGCGACGAAGTACACGGTGGGGCCGGGCACCAATGTCACCGGCGTCAACACCCAACTCAGTGCTGGTGGCGGCATCACCGGTGTTGTCACACAGACGCCCACCGGGGGTTCGGCCGTGCCCAGCGATGAGGGTTACGTCTCGGTCATCAGGGTCGCTGGTGGTGTTCACGAGGTGATCGAATCCGTCCGCACCGATTCCTCTGGCGTCTATTCCCTCACGGGCCTCGCCGCTGGTACGTACACGATTCAGACCGCCGGAGAAGCCACGGGGAAGTGGGCCCTGACCTACCGTGGACCGGCCTACTACCCGGAGGAAGCGACCACCGTGACCGTCCCGGTAGGTGCTCCCACCGACGCTGGTACCACCAACATCGTTCCCGGCACGTGGATCTCCGGCAGGATCACCGACACGAACAACGCTCCCGTGCCGAGCGTTCGACTGACGATCCTCTACGAGCGCACGCCCGGCACGTGGGTCGCACCGCCGCCTCACGGAGGTTCGGGAGATGACATCGCCTACTCGGCCGGCCAGATGCCTCCCGGTAGGTACATCGTCGGCTTCGAGGACACCGCCACGACCGGCACGAAGTACGTCACGCAGTACTACAACAACAAGCCGACGCGCGAGACTGCGGAGATTCTGGATGCCACGAACGGTGGCGACTTCAAGAACATCAGCGCCCAGATGACCAGGGACCCGTGGCCCGTCGTGACCGCGTCGGCGACGGCATCCCCGGCATCCCCGAACGGAAGCAACGGCTGGTACAAGTTGGGCAATGTCACCGTGACGCTCACATCCGGTGGCGGCACCGAGGTGCCCGACACGCTCGAGTACAAGATCGGCGACGACGCGTGGACCGCCTACGTGTCCCCGATCGTCGTGGACACGGACGGCACGACCAACATCACCTACCGTGCGGTGGAACAGGGCCTTCAGACGTCGGCCGAGGGTACCTTCACCGTCAAACGCGATACTGTGCGGCCCACCACCAGCAGTTCGCTTGAGGGTCGCACGGTTACCGTCACCCCTTCTGACTCAGGGGGTAGCGGGGTGGACTCCACGGAGTACAGGCTCGGTTCTTCGGGCGCCTGGACTGCCTACACGGCCCCGGTGAATGTGGGCAAGTACGGGGTGACGTTCCAGTACAGGGCGAAGGATGTCGCCGGAAACGTTGGTTCCATCGGCTCGCGCGGCGTGCCCGCGCAGACCGGCACCGTCACCGTGGTCCCCTCGGCATCGCCCGCGGCGCCCAATGCCGCAGGCTGGTACAACGAGGACGTCACCGTGACGGGCTCGGGTACCGCAGAACTCGGTGGACCGGTGACGATCACGAGCAAGGTCGGAAGCGGTGCATACGGTCCCGAGGCCTCGCGCACCGTGTCCTCGGACGGGACCACCGTCGTCACGTTCAAGGGCACCGACGAGGTCGGGAACGTCTCGCCGGAGGTCACGAGCACGATCAAGCTCGACAAGACAGCGCCGACTGTCGAATCGGATCTCTCGGATTCGAACGTCCTCACGGTGACCGGCGCAGATGAGACGAGCGGTGTTGCACTGCTCGAATACAAGATCGGCAGTGGCACCTGGACCACGTACACGTCCCCAGTTGCCGTCGGCGGCGCGGCAGCCATGGTGGAGTTCCGGGCAACGGATGCCGCGGGCAACGTGAGCACCCTCGGTTCCCGTGACGTGCCCCAAGGCACTGTCACGGCCACGGTGACAGCGAGCCCAGCTTCCGCGAACGGCGACAACGGCTGGTACACGGTGGACGCGACCGTGACCGGCGCGGGGGTGGCATCCGCCTCGGGTGCGACCGTGACCGTGGCCAGCAAGGTGGGCGGGGATGCGTACGCCGACACTGCTGTGCGACAGGTGACGGAGGATGGCACAACCGTCGTGACAGTTCAGGCTCGCGACCAGTGGGGCAATGAGTCGTCCGAGGTGTCTCGCACGATCAAGCTCGACAAGACGAGTCCGACCGTCTCCCACACCTTCGCGGACGGCGAGGTCACCCTGGCAGGTTCGGACGATACCAGCGGCGTTGACAGGATCGAGTTCCGGTATCTCGGCGAGAGTGCGTGGGAAACGTATGTGAGCCCCATCGCCCCGCCCGAGAACGTCAGCAAGATCGAGTACCGAGCGATTGACAACGCAGGCCTCGTGTCGGCGGTGGGCTCTGTCACCGTGGGGATCCCCGAGCCCGAGCGGATCTCCGGCGCCAACCGTTATGACACGGCTGTGGCATCCTCCATGGCCGCCTACCCGGACCCGTTCCCCGCGAACAAGGGCGTCGTCTACGTCACCACGGGCACGCTCTTCCCCGACGCGCTGTCGGCCGGCCCCGCGGCCGCATACGAGGGCGGACCCCTGCTGCTCGTTCGCCCGACGGATGTTCCGACGTCCGTGATCGACGAGATCGAGCGGCTCAGCCCCGACAGGATCGTCGTCATCGGCGGCGAGCCGTCGGTCAGTGCTGCAGCGTTCAACCAGCTGACGGCGATCGATCCGACGATCGAGGTCACCCGCATCGCCGGTGCCAACCGCTACGACACCTCCCGCAAGGTCACCGCGGCCGCGTTCCCCGAGGCGACGGTCGCCTACATCGCGACCGGCGTGAACTTCCCCGACGCGCTCGCCGCTGGTGGTGCAGCCGGATCGAAGGATGCCCCGGTCATCCTGGTTCAGGGTGGTGCAACCGATCTCGACCAGGCCACGGCCGACCTCCTCGGCGACCTGGGAGTCACCGAGGTGAAGGTGCTCGGCGGACCGACGTCCGTCAGCGGTGGCATCGAGTCCGACCTCAAGGCACTGCTCGGCGCCTCGAAGGTGGAGCGATTCGCCGGCATCAACCGCTACGACACGGCTCGCCTCGTGAACAAGGAAGCCTTCCTCGACACGAACGCATCGCCGAGCTACGTGTTCCTCTCCACGGGCAGCAACTTCCCCGATGCGCTCGCGGGTTCCGCGTGGGCTGCCAAGGAGGACTCGCCGCTGTACACGGTGGAGACCAACTGCATCCCACCCGCAGTGCTCGCGGACATCTCCGAGCTGAAGCCCGACAACCTCGTGCTGCTCGGTGGAACGCCGACGTTGTCCGAAGCGGTCGCGAACCTCACACCCTGCGCCTAGCGGAGCGAGTGCGGGCGGCCGCCGAGCGGTCGCCCGCACTCCCGCCCGCGTCTGGCTAGCAGTTGCCCCAGATTCCGGCGCCTTCGGAGTACGCGGCATCCTCCGCTGCGCGCAGTTCGCCCTGCAGCAACCAGTTCGGGTCGTACTGCACGACCTCGGCCGCTCCGGAGCGCACCATGGCGATGTTCACGTTGGTGCCGTCCGGCAGGTAAACGAAGAGGAGCGACCGGCCGTACTGGTCGAGGGCTTCGACATCGGAGAGCACCCAGACATCCGTTCCCTCGGGCAGCAGGGATCGCAGCGCTGCGGTGGCCTCGTCCCCGTAGCACTCCAGGTTGTCGCCGACCTCCGGCGTATTGATGCCGAGCAACCTCACCTTGCGTCCGTCGGTCAGGAAGAGCGTGTCCCCGTCGTGCACGTACTCGACGGTGGCGGGCTGGGCGCCCTCGGGAACGACGGATGCCACGGCCGGAGCCTCCTCCGTCGCTGCACCAACCTCCGACGTGTCATCGGCTGGCGCGGGGTCGTCCTGCTGCGCGTTCAGCACACTCCCGAGCACGTCGTTGCCGTTCACCTGGTTCCACGCGAGAATCCCGATTCCCGCCACGGTCACCACGAGCAGCGTCACGAGCAGTCTGGCCAGTCGGTTCGTCACGGCTCCAGTGTGGCAGTCGTGTGCGAGCCGGTGCCGCACCAAGCAATGGAAGACTGGGCGCATGACCGACCAGCACCCGCAGCTCGAGAACCTCATCGCCGTCATGCACCGGCTGCGTGCGCCGGGTGGCTGCGCGTGGGACCGTGAGCAGACCCACGAGTCGCTCGTGCAGTACCTCATCGAGGAGACCTACGAGCTCGTCGACGCCATCGAGACCGGCGATCGCGATGAGATGGTCGAGGAGCTCGGCGACGTGCTCTACCAGGTGCTGTTCCACTCCGACATCGCCGAGGAGGAGGGCCGCTTCACGCTCGAGGACGTGGCCGAGCACATGGCCCAGAAGATGGTGGGGCGGCATCCGCACGTCTTCGGTGACGTGGTTGCCGACACCCCCGACGAGGTCATGGCCAACTGGGACACCCTGAAGAGCGTCGAGAAGCCCGGCCGCACGAGCGTGATCGACGGCATCCCGCAGGGGATGCCCGCCCTCGCGCTCGCCGACAAACTCCTCGGCCGCGCCCACAAGGTCGGGCTACTGGATGCCACGGCCCCGGGCGCCATCAACGTGCAGAGCGAGGACGAGCTCGGCCCCCTGCTGCTGGCGATCGTGGCATCAGCCAAGGCGAACGGCCTGGACTCCGAGCGGGCCCTGCGGGGCGCGCTTCGAGAACTGCAGGTGGAGATCCGCGAGCACGAGGCGACGACCCGCTGAAGGGATTCGGTGCCCTTCCCACCCGAAGGGAAGGGCACCAGGACTGGCGCTGCCTACTGGAGGCAACGCGGGCCCTCGGGCCGATGGGTTTACCCGAACCACCGGCCACGAGCTGGAGGAGAGGTTCAGCTTCGGCCTCTCCGGGCGCGCTCGGAATTCTCGACAAGCGGCATTCACCAGTCTAAGTTGGGCCACGGCATTATGCAAACAACCGTTATGTTTATGGCATGGCCCGCACTCCGGATCTCTCGCGCAAGCCGGAGCTCGTCGAGCAGATCCTCGAATACCTCCTGGACAAGCCGCTCTCGAGTGTCACCTTTCGCAGCCTCGCCACGGGGCTCGGAGTCAGCACCTTCACGCTCGTCTACCACTTCGGCACTCGCGCCGACCTGATCCGCGAGGTCATCCAGGCCATATCGGTGCGCTCCGGCATCGTCGAGGGTCTCAACCGTGACGCCGAGGCGACTCTCGAGACCTTCGTGGAGGGCCTCGAACTCTCGTGGGAGTGGTCCATCCAGCCGCGCAATCGCCAGCTGCAGCGACTGGAGTTCGAGGCGGGGATGCTCGAGTCGCTGCATCCCGGCGATCACGGATTCATGCGCGACCTCTACCGCCACTGGGTCGACATCGGCCGCGACGCCATGATCCGGTTCGGCATGACGCCCGAGGATGCCGAGGCCGAAGCCCGCGTCGTCGTGAACTCGTTCCACGGCCTCCAGTACGACCTCGTGCTCAACGACGACGTGATCGCCGCCACCCGCGCGTTCGAGCGGGCGCTCGAGCAGCACCGGTCGCGGATCGAGCACTTCGTGGGGCGGCGCTAGAGCGAGGCAGAGCCGCGCACTCCGATTCTGGAAGAATCGACCCATGGCCTCTCCGGTGAACCCTCCTCGCGGCATGCGCGACTTCCTGCCAGCGGACAAGGCTCGCCGCGAGCACGTGCTGTCCATCATTCGCAACAGCTACCGCTCGCACGGGTTCGATGAGATCGAGACCCCCGTCGTCGAGGACAGCGCTCGCCTGCACTCCGGCCTCGGGGGCGACAACGAGAAGCTCGCCTTCGCCGTCATGAAGCGCGCGCTCACCACGGACGATCTGCGCAACGCGCAGGATCCGCTCGCGCTCGCCGACCTCGGCCTGCGTTTCGATCTCACGGTGCCGCTGGCGCGCTTCTACGCGAGCCACCGCGGCGAGTTGCCGAATGTCTTCCGTGCCATCCAGATCGCCCCGGTCTGGCGTGCGGAGCGCCCGCAGAAGGGGCGCTACCGCCAGTTCGTGCAGTGCGACATCGACATCATCGGCGAGGCCGGACCCATCGCCGAGGTGGAGCTCATCACCGCGACGGCGGCAACGCTCCGGTCGCTCGGCATCACCGACTTCACGATCCGCATCAACGACCGCCGCATCCTCACGAGCGCGCTCGCACTCCTCGGGGTGGCGGCGGATGCCACGGACAGCGTGCTCATCACGCTCGACAAGCTCGACAAGATCGGTATCTCCGGCGTCGTCACTGAGCTGCACGACAACGGCCACGGTGAGGCTGTTCCCGCGATCGAGGCGCTGCTGCGGTCGCAGCTCATCGACAGCGACGGCGTGGAGAGCTCCTCGGTCGATGTGCCGCTCGATCGCTCGGCCATGCTGGGCGTAGTGCCCGAGGGTACGTCGCCCGAGGCGATCGACAGCCTCGTGACCATCGGCGCGGCCGTCGAGGCGACGGTGGGCGCGGGAGTCGTTGTCTTCGACCCGTGGCTCGTGCGCGGCATGGGGTACTACACGGGAACCATCTTCGAGGTCGTCCGACCCGAGCTCGGCTATTCGATCGCCGGGGGAGGCCGCTACGACGGCATGATCGGTCGATTCCTCGGCACGGATGTCCCGGCCGTCGGCTTCTCGTTGGGCTTCGAGCGCTTCGTGGACCTCGTCGACCTGCCGGAGTCGTCCGGGGCGGAGGCCGTCGCGCTCCTGCACGACGCGGATGCCCCCCTCGCACTCCTCGCCTCGCTCCAGGCGGCGCTCGTTGCACAGGGCCTGCGGGTGCGCCTCGAGCGCAAGCCGCGCAACGTTGCACCGCTGCTGGCGCAGCTCGCGGCATCCGGATTCTCCCGGGTCGCCACCGTGAAGGCCGACTCGACCCCGGAGACGCTCGCCTTCCGGGAGCTCGCCTGAGCCGCGATACCCGCGGAGCCCTAGACTCTTAGACGATTCCCACCACACATGTTTTTCCTAAGGAGCTTTCCGTGGCATTGATCGAGGCAGTTGGCGCTCGCGAGATTCTGGATTCCCGGGGCAACCCGACCGTCGAGGTCGAGGTCCTCCTCGACGACGGCGTGGTCTCCCGTGCGGCAGTCCCCTCCGGTGCATCCACCGGAGCCTTCGAGGCCTACGAGCTTCGCGACGGCGACAAGGGCCGCTACCTGGGCAAGGGCGTTCTGAAGGCGGTTGACTCCGTGCTCGACGTGCTCGGCCCCGCGATCGAGGGCTTCGACGCCGCCGACCAGCGCCTCATCGACAACGAGCTCATCGAGCTCGACGGCACCGACAACAAGAAGAAGCTCGGCGCGAACGCCATCCTTGGTGTCTCGCTCGCCGTGGCCAAGGCCGCAGCGGACTCCGCTGACCTCCCGCTCTTCCGCTACCTCGGCGGACCGAATGCACACGTGCTGCCCGTGCCGATGATGAACATCATCAACGGTGGCGCACACGCCGACACCGGCCTCGACATCCAGGAGTTCATGGTCCTGCCCGTCGGCGCCGACTCCTTCGCCGAAGCACTCCGCTGGGGTGCAGAGGTCTACCACGCTCTCAAGGGCGAGCTCAAGAAGGCCGGCCAGAACACCGGCCTCGGCGACGAGGGTGGCTTCGCCCCCGACCTGCCCGGCGCCCGTGCCGCCCTCGACTTCATCGTCAAGGCGATCGAGACCGCCGGCTTCGCGCCCGGCAAGGACTTCGCCCTCGGACTGGATGTCGCGGCGACCGAGTTCCACAAGGACGGCGTCTACTCCTTCGAGAAGGAGCAGCTCTCCGCCGACCAGATGGCTGACTTCTGGGTCGGTCTCGTGAACGAGTACCCGATCGCCACGATCGAGGACCCGCTCGACGAGGACGACTGGGACGGCTACGTCGGTCTCACGACGAAGCTCGGTGGTCTTGTGCAGCTCGTCGGTGACGACCTGTTCGTCACCAACCCCACGCGTCTGCAGAAGGGTCTCGAGCTCGGCGCGGCCAACTCGATCCTCGTCAAGGTCAACCAGATCGGTACCCTCACCGAGACGCTGGATGCCGTGAGCCTCGCGCAGCGCGGCGGTTACACCGCGGTCATCTCGCACCGTTCGGGCGAGACCGAGGACACGACGATCGCCGACCTCGCCGTCGCGACCAACTCAGGCCAGATCAAGACCGGAGCACCGGCTCGCTCCGACCGCGTCGCGAAGTACAACCAGCTGCTGCGCATCGAGGAGGAGCTCGGCGACGCCGCGGTGTACGCGGGCCGCTCGGCGTTCCCGCGCTTTAAAGCGTAGCGCTCAGCAAGTTCTGACTGGGCAACGCATACCCTTGGGGTATGGCGCCAACCACACGCACGAGGAGCGACGGAAGCGCACGAGCATCCGTCGCTCCTCCGCGTGAGGAGTCCGCGATCGAAGGCTGGTTGCGCAACCTGAGGCTCTCAGGTTTCACGGTCTTCATGCTTGCGCTCATCGTCGTGGCGGTCATCGTGCTGGCCCCGAGCCTGCGCATCCTGATCGAGCAGCGCGCACAGATCGCGCAACTCGAGAAGTCCGTGCAGGACGCGCAGAATGACGTCTCCACCCTGACGGACGAGGTGGCTCGCTGGGACGACCCGGCCTACATCGAGGCTCAGGCCCGTGAGCGGCTGTACTACGTGTTCCCCGGCGACGTGAGCTATCTCGTGATCGGAGAGACGGCCACCGACGAACCCGCGGTCGATGGCCTCCCGATCAGCGACCAGATCCAATCGACGCACGTCGACTGGATGAGCGGCCTCCTCTCCTCCCTGTACACGGCGGGTCTCACGACCGCGCCCCCTGACGAACTCACCGGCCCCTGATGCGACCTCCTTTCGATCCGCCGTCCGAGGCGGATATCGCCACCGTGTCCCGGCAGCTCGGCCGCCCTGCCCGCGACGTCGTCGGTATCGCTGCGCGTTGCGTGTGCGGGGCGCCGACGGTCGTCTCCACGAAGCCGCGCCTCACCGACGGCACGCCCTTCCCGACCTTCTACTACCTCACCCACCCGGCCGCGACGGCCGCCGTCTCCACCCTCGAGGCGGAGGGGCGGATGCCAGAACTCGCCGCCCTACTGGAGGGCGAGGTCGCCGCGGCATACCTCGCCGCACACCAGCAGTACCTCGCCGATCGGGGCTCCTACGGCGACGTCCCAGAGATTGACGGAATCTCAGCTGGCGGTATGCCTGATCGGGTAAAGTGCCTGCACGCCCTCGTGGGACACGCGCTCGCAGCGGGTCCCGGCGTCAATCCCATCGGGGATCGCGCTCTCGCCGAGGCGAGTTGGAGTCCGGAGGTATGTCAATGCGCGCTGGAGCTATAAGCGACGCATCGCGTCGCCGCGACGCCAGCGCCGAGCGGGCTATGCCCGCGAGGGTTTCGGCCAGAGGACGCCTCCGCCTCCGGTCCGCAGCCGCCCTCATGGTCACCACCATCGCGGCATCCCTCCTTCTCGTCGCGTCCCCGGCCTCGGCCGACGGTGTGCGCGACGGCGAGTACTGGCTCGACGTGTACGGCATCCGCCAGGCGTGGGCGACCACCCAGGGCGAGGGCATCACGATCGCGATCATCGATACCGGTGTGGACGGAACGGTCGCCGAGCTCAGCGGTGCGGTCGTCGGCGGTGCCGACTTCTCGGGCCTTGGCTCGTACAACGGCCAGAAGCCCGTCGGGTCCACGGGCTCCGACCACGGCACGATGGTGGGCTCACTCGCGGCCGGGCGGGGCACCGGCCCGGATTCCGGTGTGATCGGCTCGGCCCCCGCGGCATCCCTGCTCTCCGCCTCCATCGGCTTCGGCGAAGGCGCCAAGAGTTCCGACGAGCAGATCGCCGACGCGGTGCGCTGGTCCGTCGACAACGGCGCGGACATCATCAACATGTCGCTCACGCGCAACACCACCGACTGGCCGGAGAGCTGGGATGACGCCTTCCTCTACGCCTTCGAGAACGATGTCGTCGTGGTGGCCGCTGCGGGCAACCGCGGCAGCGGCACCACGCAGGTGGGCGCTCCCGCGACCATGCCCGGCGTTCTGACCGTCGCCGGCGTCGACGCGCAGGGCCAGGCGAGCTTCGACGCGTCATCCCAGGGCATCACGATCGCGGTGGCGGCACCCAGCGAGAATCTCGTCGGTGTGACCCCCGGCGGTGGTCACGTCCGGTGGAACGGCACGAGTGGCGCAGCGCCCATCGTGTCCGGCATTGTCGCGCTCGTCATGGCCGCCCACCCCCAGCTGGATGCCGCGAATATCATCAATCGTGTCGTGGCGACGGCGCGCGATGCTGGCGCCGCGGGTGCCGACCCCATCTACGGGTTCGGGCTCGTCGACGCGCAAGCAGCTGTCACGGCATCCGTTCCCACCGTCACGGCGAACCCGATGGGGGAGCTGAGCGATTGGATCCGGGTCTATCGTCGTGCGGACTCGACGCCCACGCCCATCCCGTCGAGCGTGCCGTATGCGATCCCGGAGGACGTACCGCTCGCGCCCGACAGTTCGCTCGGAGTGCTCATGCCGACCGTGCACCAACTGAGGGTGGCTGGCGTTCCTTTGCTGGTCTTCGTGGTGTTCGCGACCCTTGTCGTGGTGGCCGGTGGCCTGGCTGTCCGGCATTTCAGGTCACTGCGCAAGACGGAGTAGGGTTAGGGCGAACTTCCACCAAGGAGAGCCCTACACGTGCCCAAGATCCTGATTGTCGGCGGCGGTTACGCCGGTTTTTACACTGCTAAGAAGCTTGAGAAATGGTTGGGCCGTAACGAAGCCCAGGTCACCATGGTGGACCCGCTTCCGTACCTCACGTACCAGCCCTTCCTGCCCGAGGTAGCAGCGGGATCCGTCGAGCCCCGTCACGCGGTCGTCTCGCACCGTCGTCACCTCAAGCGCACTCGTGTCGTGAACGCGAAGGTGACCTACGTCAACCACGAGACCAAGACCGCGACGATCACCCCCGAGGTGGGCGAGCCGTGGGACGAGACCTACGACATCGTGGTGATGACCGCCGGCGCCGTGTCGCGCACGTTCCCCATCCCGGGTGTCGCCGATGAGGCCATCGGCATGAAGAACATCGAGGAGGCGGTGGCGGTTCGTGACCGCATCATCCGCAACTTCCAGAAGGCATCGAACCTGCCGGAGGGCAGCGCCGAGAAGAAGCGTCTCCTGACGTTCGTCGTCGTGGGTGGCGGCTTCGCCGGTATCGAGGCGTTCGCCGAGATGCGTTCGCTCGCGTCATCCCTCGTTCGCCAGTTCCCGACGATCTCCTTCGAGGAGACCCACTTCCACCTCATCGAGGCGATGGGTCGCATCATGCCGGAGGTGTCGCTAGAGACGAGCAAGTGGGTCATCAAGTCGCTCGCCGAGCGCGGTGCGCAGATCCACCTCGACACCCAGCTCAGTTCGGCCACCGGCGGCGTCATCGAGCTCTCGACGGGGGAGTCGTTCGAGTCCGACACGATCGTCTGGACCGCCGGCGTCATGGCCAACCCCATGATCCGCAACACCGACCTCCCCATCGAGGAGCGCGGTCGCCTTCGCGCTAACGCCGCGCTGCAGATCATCAACGACGAAGGCCCCGTGGCGGATGCCTGGACCGCTGGTGACGTCGCGGCCGTTCCCGACCTCACGGGCAAGGGTGTCGGCGGCTTCTGCGTGCCGAACGCCCAGCACGCTGTGCGCCAGGCCAAGCTGCTCGCGAAGAACATCGTGGCGAGCCTGCGCGGCGAAGACCCGAAGGACTACTACCACGAGAGCCTCGGCGCCGTGGCGGGTCTCGGTCTCTACAACGGTGTTTTCCAGTACCGCAAGCTCGCGATCAAGGGCTTCCCCGCGTGGGTCATGCACCGCGGCTACCACGGCCTCGCCATCCCGATGTGGGAGCGCAAGCTGCGCGTCTTCGGTAACTGGGTGCTGAACTTCCTGCTGCGCCGCGACATGGTCGAGCTGTCCGCTCGGGTACACCCGCGTGCGGCGTTCGAGGAGTTCGCCTCCCGCCCGAAGGCGTAGCTAGCGCCGCGCTGCCTTCACGATGAGCGCGATGCCCCACGCGATCGTGCTCACGAGCGGGATCGCGACGGACATGAGTGCGATCACGTTGGGCTGGAACTGCAGGCCCTGGGGCCCACGCACGTAGGCGCCGAGGGGGATGGCGACACCGCCGCCCCCTCCGCCGCTGCCCTCACCGTTGCCGAGCTCCAGCCCCTCGCCTCCGCCGAACCCGTACGTGACGAAGGCCACGGGGACGATCTCGGCGCCGTCGACGGTCTGCTTCTCGCCGTAGGCGAGTTTCACGCTCCGGTCGGGCACGCCCGCCGCGAGCTTCTCGGTGATCCTGTCCTGTTTCGATGTCGTGTCAGCCATGGCGCACAGGCTACGCGCGGCGGCCAGCGGTGTCGAGGCCTGCCCCGTGCTGCCTCGATAGGCTGAGTCGCCGGATGCCCGTGCATCCGCCCCGCCCCGGTAGCCCAATTGGCAGAGGCAGCCGACTTAAAATCGGCACAGTCAGGGTTCGAGTCCCTGCCGGGGCACTCACGCTGCCCCTCCTCCCACCCGCGAGTGTTCCGATATGGCTGTCATTTTCGGCCGAATAGCAGCCATATCGGAACACTCGCGGCTGTATCACCTGGCTGGCGCGGGTCGCAAGGGGTTGCGGAAATTCTCACCCTGCGTAATTATGCGTCTCCCGCAACAAACCGAAAGCCACTCGATATATGGGTTGTCTGGGATTAACTTGACAATCTCCGATTAATTTCGTCAGATGGAACGACAAATGGTAGTACCTCCTGTACACCCTTCTGACGGAGATGATCAATGAAGACCTTCTATCCCGCAGTGCTCGCGAGCGCTGCACTCGTGCTTCTCGGGGGCGTGACCGCTGCGCCCGCAGTCGCGGCAGCTCCAGAGGATCCCGCGATCCTCGTCTTCTCGGCGACGGCGGCCTTCCGCCACACCGAGTGCATTGCCACCGGCACCGAGGCGATCGCGAATCTCGGCTCGGAGAACGACTTCCGCGTCGACGCGACCGAGGATGCCACGGTGTTCAACGACGCGAACCTCGCGCAGTACGACGCCGTCGTGTTCCTGTGCACAACGGGCAACGTGCTCGATGAAACTCAGCAGGGCGCGTTCGAGCGCTACATCCAGGGCGGTGGCGGATACTTCGGCATCCACTCGGCCTCCGACACCGAGTACGACTGGCCCTGGTACGGCGGCCTCGTCGGCGCCTACTTCCTCGACCACCCGTTCGCCCCGCAGTTCCAGGAGGCGACCGTGAACGTGGAGGACGAGCACACCGCTGCGACCGACTTCCTGCCGAACCCGTGGGTGCGCACCGACGAGTGGTACAACTTCCGCTCGAACCCGCGTGACATCACGCACGTGCTGCTCTCGCTCGACGAGTCGACCTACGACCCGTCCGGCTACACCGGCTCGACCGGTATGGGCGACCACCCCATCGCCTGGTGCCACCCGTACGATGGCGGCCGTTCGGTCTACACCGCAATGGGCCACTCCGGTTCGTTCTGGTCAGAGCCCCTTCTGCTGCAGCACATGCTCGGTGGCATCCAGATGGCGGCCGGCTACGCCGACTTCCGTTGCTTCGATGAGGTCACCTGGGCCCAGCTGACCGACGAGACTCGCGGTGGAGTGGATGCCGCGGCATCCGTCGCCCAGGGTGCGATGCTCCCCATCCAGGTCGGGGCTGACCGTGCAGGCGAGACCCTCGAGGTGCACCTCTTCTCCGCCTCGAACGAGACTGCCGTCTCGCTCGGTACCGGAGTCGTCTCCGAGGATGGCACGCTCTCCGTGACAGTCCCCGCCGACTTCGCTCTCGGTGCCGCGAAGGCCGCAGTGCTCTCCACTGATGGCCAGCTCCTCGGGTGGGATGACACGTCAGTCGTCACGCCTGCTGCGGGTGGCACGACCACCGGCCCGGCCCTCGCGGCCACGGGTATGGACGTTGCACCGGTCACCGGTGTCGCCGCGCTGATCCTGCTCCTCGCGGGAACGGCCGTGGTCCTGGCGGTCCGCCGCCGCGACGCGTAACCAGCCAACCGACTGCCCCCTGTCCCGCAGCTCTCGCGGGGCAGGGGGTTTTCGTGTGCCCGCGTTACGCGGTGGTTACAAGATCGCCGGTCGGTTGCATCCGGGACACCCGTCTGGGACAGTTGTCCCACTACGCGTCCAACGGAGCCGAGAGGAGACAGTCGTGGCCAGGATTCCCGCCGAGGAACGCCGCGAGTTGCTGCTCCAGGCCGCCCTGCGCGTCTCCGCTCGCAAGGGCATCGCGGGCGCAACCACTCGGGCCATCGTCGCCGAGGCCGGGATGTCGCTCGCGAGCTTCCACTACGCGTTCCGGTCGCACGACGAGATGATGGCGGACTTGGTCGCTCTCGTCGTCGAAGGTGAGTCCACGGCGGTGTTCGCCGCGCTTCACCCGGGAGCGGACATCCATCAGTCCCTGCGCTCCGGGCTTCATGCGTTCCTCGACTACGTCATCGCCGACCCTGGTCACGAACAGGTGATGCAGGACATCATGCAGTACGCCCTGCGCACGCCCGGCCTCGAGCATCGCGCGGCCGAGCAGTACGAGAGCTACCACCGGGCGGTCACCGAGCTGCTCGTTGCCGGTGCCGCCGCAGCCCACGTCGTGTGGTCGATGCCCGTGGCCGAGATCGCGCGGCTCGTCGTCACCGTGACCGACGGGGTGACGCTCGCATGGCTCGCCAATCGCGATGAGGCAGCGGCCCGTCGCGTGCTCGACTTCGCCGCAGACACCTTCGCCACGCTCGCGAGGCCCCTCCCGCCGCGAGAAGACAGCCCCACGAGAGAGAGCCAGGTCACCGCGTGAGCACAACCACCGATCTCCCGGCGCCCGCGCCCTTCGCCGAGCCCACGAGGGCGGTGACAGGAGGATGGATCGCACTCTTCGCCACTGCCTGGCTCGGTGTGTGGATGGCACAGCTCACGCCGGTCCAGCTGCTGCTCCCGCTTCAGGTCGAGGCCCAGCTCGGTGCCACGAACTGGGTGGACAACGTCGTGGCCTTCGGAGTGATCTCGGGCATCGCGGGATTGTGTGCCCTCGTCGCCTACCCCCTCACTGGCGCACTCTCCGATCGCACGATGAGCCGTTTCGGAAGGCGTCGCCCCTGGATCGCGGGCGGCGCGGTGCTCTTCGCGGTGAGCCTCCTTCTTCTCGGCCTGCAGGAGTCGATCGTCGGGGTCGGCATCTTCTGGGCCCTGGCGCTCACGGGCTTCTGCGTTCTCACGGCGGCCCTCACCGCGGTGATCTCCGACCAGGTTCCCGTGAACCAGCGGGGCTTCGTCTCCGGGTGGATCTCCGCCCCGCAGGCCGTGGGCACGATCCTCGGTCTCGTCCTCGTGACGGAGCTCTTCGTCGGCCAGTTCCTCGGTTACGCCGCGATGGCCGCCCTCCTCGTTCTCCTCGTGCTGCCGTTCCTCCTCCGGGTTCCGGATGCCCGCCTCACGTCCGCCGATACGCTGACGGTCCGCAAACTCCTCGCCGGGTTCTGGATCAGCCCGCGGGAGTACCCGGACTTCGGCTGGACCCTCCTCAGTCGCATCCTCGTCAACTTCGGCAACGCCTTCGGCACAGCACTGCTGCTGCAGTTCCTCCAGTACGGGCTCGAGGTCGACGACGCCGAGGGCACGCTCATTGTCCTGACCCTCATCTACATGGTGTTCGTGATCCTCGCCTCGCTCGTGCTCGGCAAGCTCTCCGACAGGCTCGGTCGCCGCAAGCCCTTCGTTTTCGTCGCAGCGAGCCTCCAGGGCATCGCGGCCCTCATGCTCGCGTTCGTTCCGGATGTCACGGTCGCGATGGTCGCGGCAGGCCTCCTCGGCCTCGGCTACGGATGCTTCCTCTCGGTGGACCAGGCGCTCGCGACCCAGGTGCTCCCCGACCCGCACACCCGCGGCAAGGATCTCGGCATCATGAACATCGCGACCGCAGTGCCCCAGGCCCTCGCCCCGCTCCTGGGTGCGATCGTCGTCGCGATGCTCGTCGGCTTCCAGGGCCTCTTCATCCTCTCCGCGGTCGCCGCCATCCTGGGCGCACTCGCGGTTCTCCCCATCCGGAGTGTGCGCTAGACCATGAACCTCGATCGTCCGACCACGCAGCCGTGGCTGCAGCCCGCGAGCTACTGGGGAGGGATGACGGCGGCCACCGCATCCCTCGACACCCCCGTCGGCGCGCTCAACCTCACCGCGCTCGCCCACAACACCCACGACATGCTGGACCGGGCGAACGGCACGACCATCCGCGTGGCGAGCAAGTCCCTCCGCGTGCGCGGCGTCATCGAGCGGGTGCTCACGGTGCCCGGCTATGCCGGCGTGCTCGCGTACACCCTGCCCGAGGCCCTCTGGCTCGCCGAGACGATCGACGACGTGGTTGTCGGCTACCCGAGCGTGGATGCCACGGCGATCCGGACCCTCGGGAGCTCGGCTTCCCTCGCCCGTCGGGTCACCATCATGGTGGACTCGGTCGCGCAGCTGGATGCGGTCGACGCGGTGCTGCCTCCGGGTACGCGGGAGAACATCCGCGTCTGCCTCGAGCTCGATGCATCCTGGAAGTCCCGACTCATCGGCCACACAGGGGTCTATCGTTCGCCGGTGCATTCCGTTGACCAGGCCGTCTATCTCGCACGTCACATCGTGAGTCGTCGTGGGTTCGATCTCGTCGGCATCATGTCGTACGAGGCGCAGATCGCGGGCGTCACCAACCGTCCGCCGGGCAAGCCCGTGCGGGCGCGGCTGGTCGACTGGATGCAGCGCTCCTCCTTCGAGGAGCTCACCACGCGCCGCGGCGAGGTCGTCACCGCCGTCCGCGAGATCGCCGATCTCGAGTTCGTCAACGGCGGAGGCACTGGCTCGCTCGAGCGCACCTCGTCCGACCCGGCCGTCACCGAGATCGCCGCGGGCAGCGGGCTCTTCGGTCCGCGCCTCTTCGACGGGTACAGCCACTTCACGCCGGCACCGGCCGCGGCATTCGCCCTCTCCGTCGTGCGCAAGCCCACCCCGGAGCTCGCCACGCTGCTCGGCGGCGGCTGGATCGCCTCCGGTCCGCCAGCACCCGACCGGATGCCGCAACTCGCGTGGCCGGAGCGCCTCGAGTTCCTCGCCCGCGAGGGCGCCGGCGAGGTGCAGTCGCCCGTGAGGGGCGCCGCGGCGGCACGTCTCGCGGTGGGCGATCGCGTCTGGCTCCGCCACACGAAGGCGGGTGAGGCGAGCGAGCACCTGAACGAGTTCGCCGTGGTCAATGGCGACACTATCGTGGACACCGTTCCCACCTACCGCGGCGAGGGGAAGGCCTTCCTGTGAGCATCGAGACCGGTCGGCCGTGGAGGAACTGGGGGCGTTCGGAGTCGTCGACTCCCGCGTTCGTCTCGCGCCCGACATCCGTTGACGAGGTCATCGAGACCGTGCGTTTCGCCCGTGAGCGAGGTCTCACGATCAGGCCGGTCGGGGCGAGCCACAGCTTCACGGCGATCGCGGCCACCGACGGTGTACAGCTCGACGTCTCGGCGATCGATGGCCTGATCGCCGTCGACGGCACCATGGTCACGCTCGGCGCCGGCACGCACCTCCACCAGCTTCCCGAACTGCTTGCACCGTATGGCCTCGCCCTGCAGAACATGGGCGACATCAACGTGCAGACGCTCGCCGGTGCCACCTCGACCGGCACACACGGCACCGGGTCGGCGTTCGGTGGCCTCGCCACGCAGATCCGCGAGGTCACCCTCGTCACCGCTGCGGGGGAGCTGCTTCACGTCAGCCGCACGCAGAACGCGGAACTGCTGCCTGCGGCGGTGCTCGGTCTTGGCGCCCTGGGAGTGCTCGTCGCGATGACGATCGAGTGCGTGCCCGCGTTCGTGCTGCGCGCGGTGGAACGGCCGGAGAGCGCGGCGACGGTCCTCGCCGAGTGGGAGCAGCGCATCGCCGAGCACGACCACTTCGAGTTCTACTCGTGGCCCCACGCGGAGCTCGTCAGCACCAAGACCAATACGAGGATGCCTGCCGATACGCCCCGCAAGCCGCTCGGCCCCGTGCAGGAGTGGTTCGACAATCGCGTCATGGCCAACACGGTGTTTGGCGCATCCCTCGAGATGCTGCGGCTCATGCCGGCCATGATCCCGCCCATGAACCGGTTGTCGGTGAAGCTCGAGGCCAACCGGGAGTTCTCGGACTACTCGTGGGACGTCTTCTCGACCGTGCGCACCACGCGCTTCCGCGAGATGGAGTACGCGCTGCCGGTCGAGCACGTGCCCGCGGCGCTCACGGCGATCCACGATCTCATCGCCGCGAAGGGATGGCGCATCTCGTTCCCCATCGAGGTGCGGGCGTCTGCCGCCGACGATCTCTGGCTCTCGACGGGTCACGGTCGCGCCACGGGCTACATCGCAGCCCACCGTTTCTGGAAGGACGACCCGACCGAGTACTTCCGCGAGATCGAGGCCATCATGCGCGATCACGAGGGCCGGCCGCACTGGGGCAAGATGCACGGTCGCACCGCCGAGGACCTCCGACCGGCCTATCCGCGGTTCGACGACTTCCTCGCCGTGCGGGACCGGCTCGACCCGGACCGCCTGTTCGCGAACCCCTACCTGTCGCGCGTGCTGGGCGCGTGATCGAGCCCGACGCGCTCGCGGCACGGCTGCCCCGGGACTTCACGATCGGCGTGGCCATGGCAGCCACGCAGATCGAGGGTGCCGTCACCGAGGGCGGGCGTGGGCGGTCCACGTGGGACACCTTCGCCGCGCAGCCCGGCCGCATCATCGACGGCACGACGCCCGAGATCACCGACGACCACTTCCACCGGTACCGCGAGGATGTCGCACTGATGCGGGAGCTGGGGGTGGACGCCTATCGCTTCTCGATCGCGTGGCCGCGCATCCAGCCCGAGGGCAGGGGCGCCGCCAACTCCGCCGGCATCGCCTTCTACGACAGGCTGCTCGATGAGCTGCTCGAGGCGGGCATCAGCCCCGTCGCGACCCTGTTCCACTGGGACGTGCCCGAGCCGCTGCAACGCGCAGGCGGATGGATGACACGGGACACGGCATCGCGTCTCGCAGACTTCGCCGCACTCGCCGCAGATGCCTTCGGCGACCGCATCGACAAGTGGATCACCCTCA
Organism: Leifsonia sp. AK011; assembly: GCF_013410945.1. NCBI lineage: Bacteria > Bacillati > Actinomycetota > Actinomycetes > Micrococcales > Microbacteriaceae > Leifsonia > Leifsonia sp. AK011. Next base: position 1,281,872 of record NZ_JACCCH010000001.1, read on the forward strand.
ACGAGCCGACGACGGTGACCCTCAACGGCTACGCGCTCGGCATCCACGCGCCGGGGGAGTCCCTCCTGTTCGACGCCCTCACGACGGTCCACAACCAGCTGCTCGGCCACGGACTCTCTGTGCAGGCCCTCAGGGCACGCGGCGTGAAGGGCCAGGTCGGCGTGACCAACGTGCACTCGCCTGTCGTGGCCGCACAGCGCGGCTTCATGAACGCGCAATTCGCGAAGGTCTTCGACCTCGTGCACAACCGGATCTACGCCGATCCGGTGCTCCTCGGTCGCTACCCGAGGTTCCCCCTGCTCGCCCGCAAGGAGTTCCGCGCACTCCGCGAGACCGACCCGGCCGACATGGCGATCATCCACCAACCGCTCGACTTCTACGGTCTGAACTACTACATGCCGACGCGTATCGCCGTGGGGGCTCCCACGGAGGCTTCGACGCCGGATGGCGACGCCGAGGCCATGCGCGACCTCCCGTTCCACCTCGCGGAGTGGCCCGAGTACCCGAAGACCGGCTTCGGCTGGCCGATCTCGCCCGAATACCTCACGGCGTCGCTGCGCGACTACGCGGCGCGCTATGGCGGTTCCCTTCCTCCGGTGTACATCACAGAGGGCGGCGCGAGCTTCGCGGATGTCGTGGATTCCGAGGGACGAGTGGATGACGCATCCCGCGTGTCCTACCTCGCCGATCACATCGCGGCTGCCCTCGACGCGTCCGACGAGGTGGACCTGCGCGGGTACTTCGTGTGGACCCTTCTCGACAACTGGGAGTGGGCCGCCGGCCTCACCCAGCGCTTCGGCCTGGTGCACGTGGACTTCGATTCGCTCGTTCGCACGCCGAAGAGTTCCTTCCGCTGGTTACAACGCGTGCAAAGCTCACGAAAGCGCTGATTCCGCCCGACTTTCTGGGCATTTCACAGCGCGACTGCCGTACCATGGCAGCCATGGAAATCCTTATCGTCGTTGGCGTCATCGTCCTGCTGGTGGTCATCGTCGGCATCTACCTCTGGTCGACCTACAACTCGCTCGTCACACTCAACGTTCGCGTGGACGAGGCCTGGAGCGACATCACGGTGCAGCTCAAGCGTCGTGCCGACCTGCTCCCCAACCTCATCGAGGCGGTCAAGGGATACGCGGCGCACGAGAAGGGCGTCTTCGAGAACGTCACGAAGGCCCGCGCCGAGACGCTCTCCGCCCAGGGACCCGCTGACGCTGCAGCGGCCGAAAACCACATGCAGCAGGCGCTCAAGAGCATTTTCGCCGTCGCTGAGGCGTACCCGCAGCTGCAGGCGAGCCAGAACTTCCTCCAGCTGCAGGCGGAGATCGTCGACACCGAGGACAAGATCCAGGCGAGCCGGCGTTTCTACAACGGTGGTGTGCGTGAGCTCAACACCAAGATCAAGCAGTTCCCGAACACGCTCTTCGTGCGCGGTCTCGGCTTCACCGAGCGCGAGTTCTTCGAGGTCACCGACTCGGCAGCCATCGCCGAGCCCCCGCGGGTTCAATTTTGAACTGAAGGTCGAGGCTTCCGAAGGAAGGCTCGACCGAAAGTTCAAGGTTGAGGAGCGGCGCAGCCGCGTCTCGAAACCCGTGCACCTACGTAATTACTGGGAGCCCCCAAGATGTATCGCGCCATAGCGAAGAACAAACGCAACACCGTTTTCATCATCCTGCTGTTCATCCTCATCATCGGGGGTCTCGCTGCCCTCGCGGCGGTGATCTACCAGGACGTCACGATCGTCATCATCACGCTCGTGATCTCGATCGCCTACGCGCTCATCCAGTACTTCGCGGCGAGCAGTCAGGCGTTGGCGCTGAGTGGCGCGCACCAGATCGAGAAGGCCGATAACCCGAGGCTCTACCGCATCGTGGAGAACCTGTCGATCACCACGGGCACCCCGATGCCGAAGGTCTACATCATCAACGATCCGGCACCGAACGCGTTCGCGACGGGTCGCGACCCCGAGCACGCGTCGGTCGCCGCGACCACGGGCTTGCTGGAGATCATGACGGACTCGGAGCTCGAGGGCGTCATGGCGCACGAGATCGGTCACGTGCAGAACTACGACATCCGCGTCTCGATGATCGTCTTCGGCCTTGTCGTCGCGGTGGGCTTCATCGCCGACATGCTTCTGCGGATGGCCTTCTTCGGTGGCCGCAACTCGAACAACAACAACCCGATCGTGCTCGTATTCGGGCTTGTGGCGTTCCTCGTTGCGCCGCTCGTGGCCGCGGTCGTGCAGGCTGCGGTGTCGCGGCAGCGGGAGTACCTGGCGGATGCCACGGGCGCGCTCACGACGCGGCATCCCGACGCCCTCGCCTCGGCCCTGCAGAAGCTCGCCGACTACGGTCGCCCCATGATCAAGCAGAACTCGACGATGGCGCACATGTGGATCTCGGATCCGACGAAGCCGGGCCTCATGGACCGCCTCTTCGCGACTCACCCGCCGCTTGCCGAGCGCATCCAGCGTCTCGGCAAGATCGGCGGCAGTTTCTAGGAGAGCGTTCCCCTCCGCGCTTCTGCTGGTTGAGTAGGCCCGCGAAGCGGTGCGACCCCTGTGGGTTGAGTAGGCCCGCGAAGCGGCCGTTATCGAAACCTCACCAACGAACAACACCAACCACAGTGGTGAGGTTTCGATAACGCCGGGCTGGCGCCGCGGCTACTCAACCCACAGAGTGGTAGTGTCGCGCCAACTCAGCGATGAGGTCTCCGCGGTCCGCGAACTCGACCCCGCCGAGCCCCTGCCACGCGGCGATGCGATCCAGCAGCCCGACGACCCGGTCCAGGTCGACGGATGCCCCGTCCTCACGCCACGCGGACTGCACCCGCAGCACCCCAGCCTGCCGGTCGCTCTTGAGGTCGATCCGGCCGACGAGCGCATCGTCGATGAGCAGCGGCAGCGTGTAGTACCCGTAGACGCGCTTCGGCGCGGGCGTGTAGACCTCGATGCGGTAGTGGAACCCGAACATGCGGAGAGCCCTCGCGCGGTCCCACACGACGGGGTCGAAGGGGGAGAGCAGCGCCTCGGTCTCGATGCGACGGGGGATGCGGGCATCCCGATGCAGCCACGCACCCTGCGACCACCCGCGCACGGCCACCGGCAGGAGAACGCCAGCATCCGCGAGCTCGGCGATGGCGGGACGCACGTCCGTGCTCTTCAGCCGGTAGTAGTCCGCGAGATCGCTCGCCGTGGCGATCCCCAGCGCGGCGGCACTGCGTTCGACCAGTTGGCGGTGGGCATCCTGCCGGGAGACGACGCGAGACAGCACCTCGCCACCGAGGATCTGCCCCGGCAGGGCGTAGCTCCGCTCGAACCGCGTGCGACCCCCACTCACGGCATCACCCCAGCGGAACAGGTACTCGAGTCCGCGCTTGACGTCCGACCAGCCCCACCAGGGCCCAGCCCGCTTGTTGGAGTCGTGCTCGATCTGGCTGGCCGCGACGGGACCGCGCGCTGCGAGTTCGTCGCGCAACCACTGGAGCATCGCGGAGTTCTGCTGCACCCACGGCTCGCGACCGAGGTCACGCTCGCGCAGCTGCTCCATCTTCCAGCGCCAGAGCGGCCAGTCCTCGGCTGGGATGATCGCGGCCTCATGGGCCCAGTACTCGATGTACTTCGACCGGCGCCCGAAGGTCAGCCGATCGAGCACGGTCTTGTCGTAGGCGCCCAGGCGAGCGAAGAGCGGCAGGTAGTGGCTGCGTTCGTAGACGTTGATCGAGTCGAGTTGCAGGAGACCGAGCCGCTGGATCGTCGCGTTGAGCTGTCGGGTGGAGGCTGCGGCCGGCGGCTTGCCGAAGCCCTGCGCCGCGAGCGCAATTCGACGGGCCTGCGCTGCGCTGACGGACTCCACCACGGTCTCGACGCTAGCGGCGACGGATGACACCGGCTGTTCGCCGCGCGTTAAGGCACGCTCGACCAACCATTACCCGAACCTCCGTACCGTCACACGCGGGCATCCGGCTCCTATCGCTCTTCCACAGCCTGAGCGACCGGATGCACGAGGAGAGGAACCCTTGACCACCAAGCGCATTCTCGCCGGTGTGGCACTCGCTGCCGTCACCGCGATCACGCTCGCCGCCTGCGCACCCGCCGGCGACGCACCCTCCAGCGACGTCGACGCTGCGACCGCCACCGACCTGTCCGCTTTCGGCGACCTGGCCGGCCTCGAGGCCGCAGCCAAGGCCGAGGGCGCGCTCAACGTCATCGCGCTGCCGCGCGACTGGGCGAACTACGGCGAGATCCTCGACCTGTTCGCCGAGCGCTACCCGGAGATCACGATCACTGAGGCATCCCCCGACGCATCGAGCGCCGAGGAGATCCAGGCCGCGGAGAACCTCGCCGGCCAGGACACCGCTCCCGACGTCTTCGACGTGGGCCTTGCGGTCGCCCTCAGCAGCACGGACCAGTTCGCGCCCTACAAGGTCGCGACCTGGGATGAGATCCCGGACGCCCTCAAGGAGGAGTCGGGTCTCTTCGTCGGTGACTACGGCGGTTACATGTCGGTCGGCTACGACCCCGACACCGTGCCGGCACCCGAGTCGCTCCAGGACCTGCTCGGCGCCGACTACCTCGGCAAGGTCGCCATCAACGGCGACCCGACCCAGGCTGGCGCCGCGTTCGCGGCGGTCGGCATGGCCACCGTGCAGAACGACGGAACGCTGGATGACTTCACGGCGGGCATCGACTTCTTCTCCGAGCTGAACAAGGCGGCCAACTTCCTCAAGATCGACCCGACCGACGCGACCATCGCCTCGGGTGAGACCCCCGTCGTGTTCGACTGGGACTACCTGAACGCGGGCTACGCGGCATCCCTCGAGGGCCAGCGCAACTGGGAGGTCGTGGTGTTCCCCGGCACCGCCTACGCCGGTTACTACAACCAGGCCGTGAACGTGGATGCACCGCACCCCGCCGCGGCACGCCTGTGGCAGGAGTTCCTCTACAGCGACGAGGTGCAGAACCTCTGGCTGAAGGGTGGCGCTCGCCCGGTCCGTGCTGACGCCATGGCGGAGGCCGGCACCATCGATGAGGAGCTCTTCGCAGCGCTTCCCGTCGTTGAGGGTGACACGGTCGTTCCGACCGCCGAGCAGAGCGAGGCCGCTGGCGTGCTCCTCGGTGAGAAGTGGGCAGCTGCTGTCCAGTAACACTGTGACCGGTGATGCCCCGCGGCGTTCGCGTCGCGGGGCATCCCGCCTGTCCATCCTCGGTCTTGCGCCCTTCGCGGCGTATGTCGTGCTGTTCCTCGGCCTGCCGACGATGCTCGCGCTGAGCACCGGCTTGTTCGACGGGGACGGTGCCTTCACCACGACGAACCTCGAAGCGCTCGTCGACCCGGTCATTGTCCGCACCTTCTGGAACTCGATCTGGCTCTCGGCACTCACCGCCGTCATCGGAGCCGTCGTCGGTGCCGCGGCCTGCTACGCACTGCTCGATGCGAAGCCCGACGGCCCCCTCCGCACCGTCGTCGACTCGATCTCCGGTGTGCTCGCCCAGTTCGGCGGCGTCATGCTCGCCTTCGCGTTCGTGACCCTCATCGGCACGCAGGGCCTGCTCCGTGTGATCCTGCAGAACAATTTCGGCATCGACATCTTCGCGAGCGGCGTCTGGCTCTATGAGGTGCCCGGCCTCGTGCTGCCCTACATCTACTTCCAGGTGCCGCTGATGATCATCGTCTTCCTGCCGGCGCTGGAGGCTCTCAAGCCGCAGTGGGCGGAGGCATCGGCAACCCTCGGTGGCACCCGTGCCACATACTGGTGGCGCATCGGGATGCCCGTGCTCGCGCCGAGCTTCATCGGCTCGTTGCTCCTCCTCTTCGCCAACTCGTTCTCGTCCTACGCGACGGCCGCGGCCCTCACGAGCCAGGGGCAGGGCATCGTGCCCCTGCAGATCCGTGCCGCCCTCACGAGCGAGACGGTGCTCGGCCGGGAGAACCTCGCCGGAGCCCTCGCGCTCGGGATGATCGTGGTCATGGTCGTCGTGATGGTCATCTACTCCGTCTTCGAGAGAAGGGCTTCACGATGGCAGCGGTGAACCGCAGGCTGCAGCGCGCCCACCACCCGGGCCCGACCGCGGCAACGCGCACGATCATCCTCGTTGTCATCACGATCTTCTTCGCCCTGCCGCTCGTGAGCATGGTCGAGTTCACGCTCCGCGGCGGACTCGAGGGCGGCTACACGATCGATCGCTGGGTCACCGTCTTCACGGGGCAGCTCGGCCCCGAGTTCAACCAGTTGTGGATCGCGATCGGCAACTCGCTCGTGCTTGCGGCGGTGACGGTCGTCATCATGCTCGTGCTGCTCGTGCCGACGATGATCCTCATCAAGCTCTCCTTTCCACGGTTGCGCCCCGTCATGGAGTTCATCTGCCTGCTGCCGATCACGATCCCCGCGATCGTGCTCGTCGTGGGCCTTGCTCCCGTGTATCGCGTCGTGTCGTCGATCTTCGGCAGCGGCGTGTGGACCCTCGCCTTCGCCTACGGCATCCTTGTGCTGCCCTATGCGTACCGGGCGATCCAGGCCAACCTGGACTCGATCGACGTGAAGACGCTCAGTGAAGCCGCGCGGTCGCTCGGGGCGGGATGGGGAACCGTGCTCTTCCGAGTCATCGTGCCGAACCTGCGCCGCGGTCTTCTCGCTGCATCGTTCATCTCGGTCGCGGTTGTGCTCGGTGAGTTCACGATCGCCTCGCTCCTCAACCGCATCAACCTGCAGACCGCACTTCTCGTGGTGAACAAGGCCGATCCCTATATCGCGGTGATCTTCGCACTCCTCGCGCTCGTCTTCGCTTTCCTGCTCCTCGTCATCATCGGTCGGCTCGGGTCGGCTCGTCGTAAGGACAACTCATGACCAACACCATTCCCGTGGCCCCCGCGATCGACCTCGAGCCCGTGTCGGGTGCGCGTGTGGAGCTCGCCGGCGTCGTCAAGTACTACGGGCCGCACCGTGCGCTCAACTCGATCAACCTCGCGATCGAACCCGGTGAGTTCATCGCGCTGCTCGGTCCGTCCGGCTGCGGCAAGACGACCGCCCTCCGGGCCCTGTCGGGGCTCGAGGGCATCGATGGCGGTGAGATATTGATCGACGGTGAGGATGTCGCATCCGTTCCCACCAACCGACGCGACATGGGCATGGTGTTCCAGTCGTACTCGCTCTTCCCGCACATGACGGTGCTCGAGAACGTGCAGTTCGGGCTGCGGATGCGCCGTGTCCCCGCCGCGGAGCGCAAGGGCCGCGCGGTGGAAGCGCTCGACATGGTCGGTCTCGCCCAGTTCGGGTCGCGCTACGCCCACCAGCTCTCGGGCGGCCAGCAGCAGCGCGTCGCGCTTGCCCGCGCTCTCGTCACCCGTCCCCGGGTGCTGCTCCTCGACGAGCCGCTGAGCGCGCTCGATGCCAAGGTGCGGGTACAGCTTCGCGACGAGATCCGCCGCATCCAGACGGAGCTCGGCATCACTACCGTCTTCGTCACCCACGACCAGGAGGAGGCGCTCGCCGTCGCCGACCGGGTTGCGGTCATGCGCGATGGCGTGATCGAGCAGGTCGGAACGCCGGAGGAGCTCTACTCGACCCCCGCCAGCCCCTTCGTTGCGGACTTCGTCGGTCTCTCGAATCGTGTGGCTGGCGTCGCTTCGGCGGGCACGGCAACCGTGCAGGGCGTCGAGCTCGCTATCCTCGGCGCGCCCGTGCGGGACGGGGAGGTCACCGTCTACATCCGCCCCGAGGACATCGCCTTCGCCACCGAGGGGATTCGGGCCACCGTCGTGGCATCCAGCTTCCTGGGGTCGCTCAGGCGCACCCAGGTACGCCTGGAGGATGACACGCTGCTCTCGATCCAGCACGAGGTGGACGTGCGCCATGAGCCGGGGGACTCCGTGCACCTGCGGCTCAAGGGTGCGCCCGTGAGCGCCGTACCCCGCTAAGGGGCGAGCGGGCGGCATCCGGCGCGTCCGGTGACGGACGAGCCTAGACTTGCTCAGTGATCTTCGGAAAGCGCACGAGCGCGTCGCAGCCCACGGGCGAGAACGACCTCGTCGCGCCCGGCCTGTCGATCGCGGCGGCCTACGCGTGGCGCATCCTCGTGGTGCTCGGCCTCGTTGCCGTGCTGGTGTTCCTGGTCATCGAGTTCCGGTACATCGTCGTCCCATTCTTCGTGGCGATCCTCCTCGGCGCGCTGCTCGTGCCGTTCGTCAACTTCCTCCGTCGGCACCGCTGGCCCAAGGGCATAGCGATCGCGGTCGCCATGCTCGGCACACTCGGTATCGTCGCTGGGCTCGTCATCCTCGTGGTCACCCAGGTGCGGTCGGGATACCCCGACCTGCAGGCCAAAACGATCGTCGCCTACGAGAACCTCAAGGTCTGGTTGCTCGACTCCCCGCTTCACCTGACGGATGCCGACATCAACGAGTGGGTCGGCGGGCTCTGGGAGGCGATCCAGCGCGACAGCGGGGTGCTCGTCAACGGGATCCTCTCGGTCGGGTCGACCGCGGGTCACGTCGGAGCTGGCATCCTTCTGGCGCTCTTCGCGACACTCTTCATCCTCATCGACGGTCGGGGCATCTGGAACTGGATCGTCAGGCTCTTCCCGAAGCGGGCGCGGCCAGCTGTCACCGGCTCCGGTGAGGCTGGATGGATCACGCTCACGACCTTCGTCAAGGTCCAGATCTTCGTCGCCTTCGTTGACGCGGTCGGCATCGGCCTGGGTGCGTGGATCCTCGGGCTGTTCTACGGCGGCTTCCCGCTCGTGATTCCCATCGCGGTCGCCGTGTTCCTCGGTTCCTTCGTCCCCGTGGTGGGTGCGCTCGTCACGGGCACACTCGCTGTGTTCGTCGCGCTCGTTTACCTCGGCCCCTTTCCCGCGGTTCTCATGCTCGGCATCGTGCTGCTCGTGCAGCAGATCGAGGGACACGTGCTCCAGCCGCTCATCCTCGGCACGGCGGTGAAGGTTCACCCCCTCGCGGTGGTGTTCGCGGTCGCCGCGGGAGGGTTCACCGCGGGCATCCCCGGAGCGCTGTTCGCCGTCCCGATCGTCGCCGTCGCCAACGTCATGGTCAAGTACATCGCGGGCGGCACGTGGCGCGTTGTTCCCCATCCCACCGCAAAGGACATCCTTCCCCATGCCTGATACCGCTCTCGTCGGTCCACGACTCGTCGACTTCGAGGCCGCGCGCGACCGGATCGCCACGGTCGTCAACGTCACGCCGATGGAGAGTTCGCGCTACCTCGGCGACGTGCTGGGCGCGCCGGTCTACCTCAAGTGCGAGAACCTCCAGCGCACGGGCTCGTACAAGATCCGCGGCGCGTACAACCGCCTCTCGCTGCTCAGCGACGAGGAGAAGGCGCGCGGCGTCGTCGCCGCGTCGGCAGGCAACCACGCCCAGGGTGTCGCCCTCGCCGCACGCGAGCTCGGCATCAAGGCCACGATCTTCATGCCCCTCGGCGTCCCGCTGCCCAAGCTGCAGGCCACGAGGGACTACGGGGCGGATGTTGTGCTCCGAGGCCACACGGTAGCCGAACCGCTCCTGGCCGCCGCCGAATTCGCCCGCGAGACCGGCGCGGTGTTCATCCACCCCTTCGACCACGTGGACGTCATCACGGGCCAGGGCACGATGGCTCTCGACATCCTGGACCAGCAGCCGAACGTCGATACTGTCGTCGTGCCGATCGGCGGGGGAGGGCTCATCTCTGGCCTTGCCAGTGCGATCAAGCAGCGCGCGGCACTCGACGGTCGCACGGTGCGGGTCATCGGTATCCAGGCGGCGAATGCCGCCGCGTACCCCATCTCCCTCGCGGAGGGTGAGCCGACCGAGATCACGGTCTTCCCGACCATCGCGGACGGCATCGCAGTGTCGCGCCCCGGGTCGCTCAACTTCGACATCATCAGCAAGGTCGTGGACGAGGTCGTCACGGTGACCGAGGACGAGATGGCTCAGGCGCTGCTCGTACTGATCGAGCGGGCCAAGCTCATCGTGGAGCCCGCCGGTGCCGTGGGGGTTGCCGCGATACTCGCGGGCAAGATCACGCCGACGGGAACCACCGTCGTGGTGCTCTCGGGCGGCAACATCGACCCGTTGGTCATGGAACGCGTGATCAGCCACGGGCTCGCGGCATCCGAGCGCTACCTGAAGCTGCGCATTCCGCTGCCCGATCGCCCCGGCCAGCTGGCGCGTGTCTCCGCGATCGTGGCCGAGTGCAACGCGAACGTCGTGGAGGTGCTGCACACGCGCCACAACGGCGGCCTGCAGATCAGCCAGGTGGAACTCGAGCTGCACATCGAGACCCGCGGCCCCGAGCACGCCGACCAGGTGCTGGCGGCGCTGCGCGCCGAGGACTTCGAGCCCCGCGTCGACTTCTAGCGCCGGTCGCGCCTAGCGCCACACCAACCACCACTCCTTTTGCTTTTCTCCGGAGCTTTCGGCCTGAACTCACACCAGTTACCCAAGCACAGGGTGATTCCGTCCAAACCTCCGGAAAAGAGCGATCTCAGCAGGGATGCGTGGGCACACCGCACCTAGGCGCCGGCTACGGGATGTACGTCTCCACCTTGAGCACCTTCACGGTGATCGAGCGCCCGTTGGGGGCCGTGTAGCTGGTCTCGTCGCCGGCGCTCATGCCGATGATCGCCGTGCCGAGCGGGCTGCCCTCGCTGTACACGTCGAGGTCACTGTCGCCCACGATCTCCCTGCTGCCGATGAGGAACGTCGACTCGTCGCCGAGGATCGTCGCTGTGACGAGGGTGCCGGGCGCAACCACGCCTGTGGACTCGGGCGCTTCACCGACCACGGAGTTGCGCAGAAGCTCGGTGAGAACACGGATGCGCGCCTCGATCTTGCCCTGCTCCTCCTTGGCGGCGTGATAGCCGCCGTTCTCCTTGAGGTCACCCTCCTCGCGGGCCGCCTCGATCTTCTTCGCGATCTCGAGCCGGCCCTCGCCGGAGAGCGACTCGAGCTCCGCGTTCAGGCGGTCAAAGGCTTCCTGGGTCAGCCACGTGACGTTACTGTCGGTCACAGCGTCTCCTTACATGAACGAAACCGGCCACGGTGGGCCGGTTCCTGGGGTGTAGCGAGCAAATGGATGTAGCTGTAGAGCCTAGGTGAGCCAACAGCGGTAGATCAACCCGGTGACGGCCCGCTCCGAGGTGCGGACCTGCTCGGTGAAGGTGCGGATCGTGTCATCCGACGGCGGGATGTCCACCACGCGCCATCCCACGATCGCGTAGGTGCTGTTCAGCGCCTGGACCGCGCAGGATGCCGGCAGCCCCGGGTCCACCGTGAACTGCCACGTGACACTCACCAGGGAGTCACTCTCGATGCTGTGCGCGGTGTCCTTGGCTTCGAACTGCGCGTTGGGTGTCAGGATCCCCGCCCACCAGAGCCACGCCCCGAACACGACGGCGAACGCGATGCCCGCAACGATGGCGATGATCCGGGTCCTGCGGGCCTGTGACGTCGTGCGCCCGTAGCGGGCGGCAAGCGGGCTGTCGTGCTCGGTGGGCGCAGGGGATGTCACAGGTGGCTTTCGTTAGGCTTACCCAAGGTTAACGCGGATGGAGCCAGGCAACACCATGAAGACGCTGTGGACGATCGACCCGACCCCGACGCCGATTCCGGCGTTCGAGGGTGACCCCAACATCGTCACGCCGGGAGTTGTGGGCTTCGCCGTCACGTTCCTCATCGCCGTGGCGACCGTGCTCCTCGTGATCGACATGACCCGTCGCATCCGCCGGGTTCGTTACCGCGAGGAGATCCGCGAGCAGCTCGTCGCCGAGCAGGAGCTTTCCGCGAACGATGGCGACACGCGCTAGGCGAGTACCGGCGGGTTGATCGCGACGAGCAGGATCGCGACCCAGTGGCACAGGAACGCCAGCAGGGTGCAGAGGTGGAACAGCTCGTGGAAACCGAACTTGCCCGGCCAGGGGTTGGGGCGTTTCAGGCCGTAGAACACCGCGCCCACCGTGTAGAGCAGGCCACCGGCGATGATCAGTGACATCGTGACGGGTGCCGCCTGGAAGAAGTCGACGATGAACATCATCGCGGCCCATCCGAGGATCACGTACAGGGGAACGTAGAGCCACCGCGGAGCCCCGATCCAGAAGATCCGGAAGCCGATACCGAGCAGCGCACCGCTCCACACCAGGACAAGCAGGATGGTGGCCTTGTCGGCTGGCAGGCACAGCACAGAGAGCGGCGTGTAGGACCCCGCGATCAGCAGGAAGATATTGGCGTGGTCGAAGCGCTTGAACGTCGCCTTGACCTTGGGGCTCCAGTTGATGCGGTGGTACAGGGCCGAGATGCCGAACAGCAGCAGGGAGCTGGCGAAGAAGATCGCGGAGCTGACCTTGGCTGCGACGCCGTCGGCGAGAACCACGAGGATGACGCCGAGCGCGATGGCGAGCGGGAAGGTGCCGGCATGAATCCATCCGCGCCAGGTCGGCTTGGCGTCGATGGCCTGGTACTCGATCGCGTCCTCGAGGAGCGGGAGGTTGGGGAGCTCAGCTGCCGGGTCTTCGTCGTGCTGGGAATCGGTATCGCTGAGCGCCATGGCGCCAGTGTATGGCCCCCGACTGGCGGGCGGCTGAACGCCCGGGTGGACTAGCGTAGGCGTGTGAGTGAGCGCCAGGCGGTATTTGGGCGCGGGCTACTGTACGGGCTCTACCAGCGCAGGCTGCGCCGTCAGTTGTCCGCCGGGGAACTCCCGCACCATGTTGCGATGATCATCGACGGCAACCGTCGGTGGGCGAGGTTGCGCGAGCTCGAGACGGCGGCCCACGGACATCGCGCCGGTGCCGCGAAGTACCGCGAGTTCCTGGAGTGGTGCGACGACCTCGGCATCTCGGTGGCGACTCTCTACCTTCTCTCGACGGACAACCTGACCGGTCGGACGCCCGAGGAACTCGACGGGCTCTTCGAGATCATCGGTGACCTGGCCGACGACCTCTCGCATTTCCGGGACTGGCGTATCCAGCACGTCGGGTCGCCGGAGGGTCTGCCCGAGTCGCTGCGCCAGCGCCTTGCCGAGGCGGAGAAGCGCACGGCATCCAACACCGGTCTCCACGTGAACCTCGCGATCGGCTACGGGGGGCGGCGCGAGATCGCCGACGCGATGCGCAGCATCGTCCAGAAGCACGAGAACTCGGGCGGCACGCTCGACGCGCTCGCCGAATTGCTGACCCCAGAGCTCATCAGCGAGCACCTGTACACAGGAGGCCAGCCGGACCCCGACCTCATCATCCGCACGTCGGGCGAGCAGCGCATCAGCGACTTCATGCTCTGGCAGAGCGCGCACAGCGAGCTCTACTTCGTGGAGGCACTCGGACCCGACCTGCGTGAGGTGGACTTCCTCCGCGCCATGCGCGCGTACGGCACGAGACACAGGAGATTCGGGCAATGACGGAACTAGCGATCGTCGAACTCGACGAACAGTTCACCGATGAGCCGGGGTATCTGGACTTCGCACGCATCGGGCCGATCGGCAGGCCGGCCCGTGACGAGGAGTCGGCCCAGTCGAGCCTCCTCGGACGTGCCCGCTTCGGCACTCTCGCCTCGTTCGAGGAGCAGGATGCCCGCTCCCGGGCCGCCGTTGCGACCCTCCTCGGCTTCGGCCCCGAGCAGGTCGTGTTCCAGCCCAGCACGAGCCAGGCCATCACCCAGGCGCTCTTCGGTATCGAGGGTGAGATCCTCATCTCCACGAACGAGTACCCGAGTGTGACGGTCGCCGCGGACCGTGCCGCAGAGGCTCTCGGATCCCTCGTGCCTGTGTGGTTCACGCCCGAGCACGGGCACGTCACCCCGGATGTTCTCCGCGACACCCTCACACCGGACACCGCCGCCGTCGTGGTGAGTCTCGTCGACTTCCGCACCGGGTACCGCATCGATCTCGAGGAGGTGCGGGAGGTCATCGGTGACCGACTGCTCGTGCTCGACGCCGTGCAGGGTTTCGGCATCCTCGACGTGCCATGGCATCTCGCCGACGTGATCGCCTCCGGTGGCCAGAAGTGGACACGAGCAGGGGTCGGCACAGGATTCCTTGCACTGAGCGAACGGGGGGCTGAGCGCATCCGCCCGGTCCTCAGCGGGTTCGCGGCATTGCAGGGTTCGTCGGTCGACCCCCTGGAGACCCCGGAGCCACCGCGGGGTGCGCAGGCTTTCCAACTCACGCGCCCCGATCCGGTGGCGGCTGCACGGTTCTCGGCGTCGCTGGAGGAGCTCGCCGCTGTGGGAGTGGGCACGATCGGTGCGCGCATCACCGAGAACGTCACGCGCATCATCGACCTCGCCGACGAGTTCGGTCTCCCCGTCGTCTCGCCGAGGGATGAGGCCGAGCGCGCTGGAATCGTCGTGATCGAGCCACCCGAGCACCACCTCACGTACCTCGCGGCGTCCTTGCACAACCACGGCGTCACTGTCACAGCGCGCGGTACTCGCGTTCGGCTCTCGCCACATGCGACGACCGACGAGGAGACTTTCGCGATGTTGCGGGCAGCGCTCATCTCGTATGGCACCGTCGCGGTCTGACCGTCGCGTGACGGCACGGAGCCGTTAACCTGACTGTCACATCAGAAGGGCGTGTCGTCCCTTCCCCGTAACGAAACCGGCCTAGTTTCAAGTCATCAGGTATGGCGCCTGATCGAGACGGCCACGTAAGTTCGTCTCGCGATCTGTGCTCACCCACAGCGGCCGTCTTGCGGATACGGATCCGGGGATTCTCCTCGGGGATGGAGCGCACGTGGCCGAGCTAGCCCAGCCAAAGCAGGACAACACCAAGGCACAGGCGGGGGGCTCGGATACACGCGAGCGCACCTACGTGCTCGATACCTCGGTGCTACTGTCCGACCCGAAGGCCGTTTTCCGATTCGCGGAGCACCATGTCGTGCTCCCGGTGGTCGTGATCACGGAACTCGAAGCCAAGCGCAACGATCCCGAGATCGGGTATTTCGCACGCCAGGCCCTTCGCAATCTCGATGAGCTCCGCGTGCAGCACGAGCGCCTCGACTTCCCCATCGCCGTGGGCGACGGGGGCTCGCTCCGGGTGGAGCTCAACCACTCCAACATGTCCGTCCTGCCCTCGGGCCTCCAGCTCGGCGACAACGACTCTCGCATCCTTGCCGTGGCAATGAACCTCGCCGCCGACGGGCTCGAGGTCACGGTCGTCTCGAAGGATCTGCCGCTGCGTGTGAAGGCGGCATCCATCGGTCTCGCTGCCGAGGAGTACCGCGCCGAGCTCGCCGTCGATTCCGGCTGGACCGGCCAGGTCGAGATCGACCTCGGCTCCGACCAGATGGCCAAGCTGTACGACGAGGAGGTGCTCCACACGCGCGCCGTGCAGGACCTGCCCGTCAACACCGGTCTCATCGTGCACTCCGACCGCGGGTCGGCCCTCGGTCGTGTCACGGGCCGTGGCGAGTTCCGGCTCGTCCGGGGAGACCGCGACATCTTCGGCCTTCACGGGCGTTCCGCTGAGCAGCGCCTCGCCATCGACATGCTCCTCGACCCCGAGGTCGGCATCGTGTCGCTCGGCGGACGGGCGGGAACCGGAAAGTCGGCTCTCGCGCTCTGCGCCGGGCTTGAGGCCGTCCTCGAGAAGCAGCAGCACCGCAAGATCATGGTGTTCCGTCCGCTGTACGCGGTCGGAGGCCAGGAACTCGGATTCCTCCCGGGGGATGCCGCGGAGAAGATGAACCCGTGGGCGCAGGCCGTGTTCGACACCCTCGGCTCGGTGGTCTCGCAGAACGTCCTCGACGAGGTGCTGGAGCGGGGGATGCTCGAGGTGCTGCCTTTGACCCACATCCGTGGCCGCTCCCTCCACGACGCCTTCGTGATCGTCGATGAGGCGCAGTCCCTCGAGCGGAACGTGCTGCTGACCGTCCTCAGCAGGATCGGCCAGAATTCGCGGGTCGTCCTCACGCACGACGTCGCCCAGCGCGACAATCTCCGGGTCGGCCGTCACGACGGTGTCGCCTCGGTGATCGAGACGCTCAAGGGTCACTCACTCTTCGGGCACATCACGCTCACCCGCTCGGAGCGCTCCGCGATCGCGGCGCTCGTAACCGAGATGCTCGAGAGCAACGAACTCGCCTAGCTGAGCGTCAGGATCGGTGAGGTCTCGGGTCGCCGGGGCCCCACCGATCCTGACAATTGGTCGGATCGCACCCCCTGGTGTGGGCGCTTCGGCTCACGACCCCGTAAAGTCGATGCGTGGCATGGGTCTTCGGTGTGCTGGCGGTAGCGCTGGCAGTGTTCCTCCTGTGGACCCTCATCGCCCCGCGGGGCCAGTGGCGGGCCCTCGTCGGCTGGAGCGTCGGCGACATCCATCGGGATGAGCCCAGCGGCACCGCCTATGCCCTGCGACGTCTCGGTGCGGGCCTCGGGCTGCTCGGCATCCTGACGGTCTCCGGCATCGCCATCGCGCCGACCCTGCAGACCACCGCGGCAAAGTCACCGTCGGAGGGTCCCATCGAACTCATGTGGGGCGGTGTCCGACCGTATGTCGTCGACCGCATCATCACGCCCCTCGGCGCCCCCTCCGGCAGCTTCGTCGAGATGCCTGTCCTGGGTTTCCAGAGCTTCGCCGACGGCACGCCGACCTACGTGGCACGCCTCGACGACTTCCGCCTTCTCGGTCGCGACTCGCCCCCCGGCTACGTCGGCGACCTCCCGCCGGTCGGCAATGGAGCGCTCGACTTCGCGGACATCGTCATCAACGTCCGTGGGCCACTGCTGTGCATCCCGCGCGAGGTCGTCATGGTCGAGTCCGAGGCGGACATCCGCGTCGGGGTGTTCTACGGCCTGCCCCAGGGGCCGGAAGGCGCCGAGGGCGACAGCGTGGCGGGATGCCCGACGAACGCCGCTGTGACGGGATCCGTTCTCATCCCCCTGCAGCTGAGCGCACCACTCGATGACCGGCCGATCCTGAACCTCGCGGGCGAACCGATCGATGAGGTCGGCATCATCGACTGATCGGGCGTCAGGCCTGTGGATGCTCGCCGCAACGCGCGTCCGGGCGTCCCTACAGTCGCCGCATGCCCAGTCTCGACACCCGCGATCCACGCGCGGCTACCCTCGACGGCTGGTCGCTGACGGCATCGGCCGTGCTCGGGGTGGCCACGCTGGCGACGGTCGGTCTCGACGCGAAGGCGATCCCTGCGCTCTACCTCGCCGCGGTGACCCCACCGCTCGTGTTCGCGGATGTCACGCAGCGGCGTCTCCCCAACCCGCTGGTGCTACCGGGCTACCCCGTGGTGCTCACTGCTCTCCTCGCGAGTGGACTCCGTGACGGGGAACTCCCCATCACCGCGTTCGTGGCCGGTGTGAGCTACCTGGTGGCCTTCGTCGCCCTGGTCGTCGGGGGAGGCATGGGGATGGGGGATGCGAAGCTCGCGGGTCTCCTCGGCCTGTCCGCGGGGCTGCTTGGTGTGGCACCAGCCGTGGCAACCGTGGGCGCGGCGTTCCTGCTCGGAGGGGTGAGCGCGATCGTCTCGGTCTGCCAGCGGTCAGGTGCGGGCATCCCGTTCGGCCCCCACCTGCTCGCGGGGTACTGGATTGCGCTGCTTCTCTTCGCCTAGCCCGGGTGGGTCATCGACATGACGTCGAGCGCCGTGTCGAGCTGTTCGAGCGTCACCTCGCCGCGCTCGACGAAGCCGAGATCGATCACGGCCTCGCGCACGGTCATACCCTGGGCGACGGAGTGCTTGGCGATCTTCGCTGCGGCCTCGTAACCGATGATCTTGTTGAGCGGCGTCACGATCGACGGGGACGACTCGGCAAGCGCCTTCGCACGGCTGACGTTCGCCTCGAGCCCGTCGATGGTCTTGTCCGCGAGTACGACCGTGGAGGTGGCCAGGAGCCTGATCGACTCGAGAAGTGCGGTGCCCATGACGGGGATGGCAACATTCAGTTCGAAATTGCCGGAGGCACCCGACCAGGCAATGGTGGCGTCGTTTCCGATCACGCGCGCACACACCATGAGTACGGCCTCGGGAACGACGGGGTTCACCTTGCCGGGCATGATCGATGACCCGGGCTGCAGGTCCGGGATGTGAAGCTCCGCCAGCCCGGTGTTCGGGCCGGATCCCATCCAGCGCAGGTCATTGCAGATCTTCGTGAGCGAGACGGCGATCACACGCAGGGCGCCGGAGGCCTCCACGAGGCCATCACGTGCACCCTGGGCCTCGAAGTGGTCGAGGGCCTCGGTGATCGGCAGCTGCGAGTCCTCGGCGAGCACCGAGATCACACGCTGCGGGAAGCCGGCCGGGGTGTTGATGCCCGTGCCCGTCGCGGTGCCACCGAGCGGCACCTCTGCAACGCGCGCGATCGTCGCCTTGACGCGCTCGATGCCGAGGCGAATCTGGCGGGCGTACCCGGCGAACTCCTGCCCGAGGGTCACGGGCGTGGCATCCATCAGGTGGGTGCGGCCCGACTTCACGACGGACTTCCACAGTTCGGCCTTGACCTCGAGGGATGCCGCGAGGTGCTCGAGCGACGGGATCAGGTCGTTCAGCAGCGCGCTCGTCACGGCGAGGTGCACGGACGTGGGGAAGACGTCATTCGACGACTGCGACGCGTTGACGTGGTCGTTCGGATGCACCGGCGAGCCGAGTGCGTCGCTGGCGAGCCGCGCGAGCACCTCGTTCATGTTCATGTTCGACGATGTGCCGGAACCCGTCTGGTAGACGTCGATCGGGAAGTCACCCAGGTGCTTGCCCGCGATGATCTCGTCGGCCGCTGCCACGATCGACTTCGCGATGCTGGGATCAATGATGCCGAGCTCGCCGTTGACGATCGCGGCTGCGCGCTTGATGCGGGCGAGGGCGATGATCTGTGCCGGCTCGAGGCCGTCACCCGAGATGGGGAAGTTCTCCACCGCGCGCTGGGTCTGTGCGCCGTACAGCGCGTTGGCGGGGACTCGAACCTCGCCCATCGTGTCGTGCTCGATTCGGAACTGCGTGTCGGTCACTTCGTGCGCATCTTTCGGTTCGGTCGGTGAATCGTCGGGGAAAAGTCGGTCTAGCCGACGGGGGCGTTCTCGAGTCCGACGGCGACGTCGGGCACAGCACGACCCTCGAGCAACTGGTAGTTGGCTCCCACGATGGCCAGCGTACCGGCGGCCACCGCCTCGCGGATCATCTCCGAGGATTCCAGCAGCTCGGAGATCGTGTCGCGCAGGTGCTCACGTCCGACGGCCTGCGCATCGATCGCTTCGGGATCGACTCTGCGGTACTGGGCGACGCGGCGCACGGCCGGGAGGATGGGCGCAATGAGGTTTGTGATGTGGGGCGAGAGCTGCGGAGCGGCAGGCCCCTGAGAGTCGATGGCGGCGCGAACGGCTCCGCACTCGTCATGACCGAGCACGACGATCAGCGGCACGCGGAGCACACCGACGGCGTACTCGAGCGACCCGACCACGGATTCGGAGATGACCTGTCCTGCGTTGCGCACGACGAAGAGGTCGCCGAGCCCCATGTCGAAGATGATCTCGGCGGCGAGGCGGGAGTCGCTGCATCCGAAGAGGGCGGCGTGGGGGAACTGCGCGGGTGCCACCTCCGTGCGGCGATCGACGTCCTGGCGCGGATGCTTCGGCGTTCCCGTGACGAAGCGCTCGTTGCCGTGCTCCATCTCGGCCCAGGCTTCTGCGGGGGTCTGTTCGCTCACTGTTCTCCCAACTCGGCCATGACGGCGAGGGCCATGGCCTGGAATTCGGCGTCCGACGCCGTGCCGTGGAGCACGATCGTCGAGCCGCCGATCACGGTGGACATGGCATAGGCGTGGTTGCCGGAGTCGCGGCCGCCACGGTTCTCGTAGAGCATCCACCGGGTGCCATCCACGTCAGCGGTGCCTGTTGACGACACGTCGTCGAGCGTCTCCGCGAGCCAGGTCGCGTTGGCGTCGATGCCCTGGTTGACCGCGATGAACTGGGTGTCCGGTGTCACGTAGCCGACGTACCAGGTCGGTACCTCGGACACGATCCCGAAGCGTGCTGCGTTGGCGGTCCAGCCCTCCGGCAGCACGGGAACCACGAGCGAGACACCGGCTCCAGGCTCAGCGTCGGCGGCGATCCCGGCAACATCAATCGGTTCCGCTGGGCCGGGGTCCGGCCGGACCACAACGAGCACCAGCAGGAGAACGACGCCGAGCGAGGCGACCGTGGCGATCACCAGGTTGAAGACCGTCTGGTTGCTGCGTCGCTTGGCCGCGGCCGCCGCGCGACGGTCCGCCGTCTCCTGCGGGGTCTCCGGCCTGCCCAGTTCCGCGACGATCCGGGGCTCGTTGGATGCCATTACTCGGCCGCTGCAGTTCTGGCGGCGTCGAGGCGCTCGCGCGCGCCCTTGAGCCACTCCTCGCAGCGGGCGGCGAGCAACTCGCCCCGCTCCCAGAGGGCCAGGGATTCCTCGAGGGTGGACGACCCCTGCTCGAGCTCGTTCACCACCCGGACGAGTTCATCGCGAGCCTCTTCATATCCGAGCTCGTTCACGTCGGCATTCGAGGGCGTTGACACGGGTTAGATCCTACCGTCCTGGTCGGAATCGACCGTGGTTGCGAGCGAACCCTCAGCAAGGGTCAGGGTGAGTCTCTCGCCGGACTTCGCCTCCGTCGCGGCACGCACGACGCGGCCGTCGGGAAGCTGGGCGATGGCGTACCCACGGTCGAGCGTGCGCTGGGGCGAGAGTGCCCGGAGATGCCCGGCGAGTTCGCCCACGCGCGCGGCGGAGCGTTCGACGGTCCGCTCCAGCAGGTCGCGTCCGCGCGAGACGTATCGGGACAGTTCGTCGGCTCGCGTATCGATGATCCAGCTGGTCGTGGCGAGCACGGGGCGCGACCGCAGTGCCTCGAGCCGGTCCACCTCGATCGAGATGCGGTGGGTCACGCGGGATCGGATGCTCGCGCGAGCCTGCCTCACTCGTGCAAGCTCCTCCGTGACATCCGGCACGACCCTCTTCGCGGCATCGGTGGGGGTGGATGCCCGCAGGTCGGCGACATCGTCGAGCAGGGGTCGGTCGGCCTCATGTCCAATGGCGCTGACGATCGGCGTGCTCGCCGAGGCCGCCGTGCGCACGAGCTGCTCGTCGCTGAAGACGAGCAGGTTCTGGAAGTCGCCGCCCCCGCGAGCGACGATGATCACATCGACGTCGGGGTCCGCATCGAGGGTGCGGATCGCGGCCGTCACCTCGGCGGCGGCCCGTTCGCCCTGGACCGCGGCGTGCACGACCCGGAAGTTGACCGCGGGCCAGCGCAGCTGGGCGTTGCGCAGCACGTCCTTCTCGGCGTCGCTGTCCTTGCCCGTGATGAGACCGATGCAGTGCGGGAGGAAGGGGAGGGGCTTCTTGTGCTCGAAGAGGCCCTCGGCCTTGAGCTTCTGGCGCAACCGTTCGAGCCGCTCGAGGAGGTCGCCGAGCCCCACGTGCCGCATGTCCGACACCTGCATCGTGAGCGTTCCGCCCTTGAGCCAGTAGTTGGGCCGCACGGCGGCGATCACGTGGTCGCCCTGCTTGAGGTCAGCCGGGATGCGGGCGCGAACGGAGGACCACACGGTGAAGGAGACTGTCGCGTCATCCTCGAGGTCCTTGAGCTTGCCGTAGACGTTGCCGCCGGAAGCACCCCACTGGGTGATCTCGCCCTCGACCCACGCTGTGCCCAGTCTCTCGATCCAGCCCTTGAGCTTGCTGGCGAGAGTGGAGACCGGCCACGGGGCATCCGGGGAGGAGGGTGCCTCTTCTATGGCCATGTGCCTGTCGCCAGCCTCTCTCAGGGGAACCGGGCGCCCGCCGCCCTAGAATCGTGGGGTGGGCACAATATCCAATGGCGCGAAAGCGACACTCGACCTGCCGCCCGTACCCGCTCGGCGCGAGCGGCTCAAGGATACCCCGGCACCCCGACCCAAGAAGGTGGTGCTGGCAGCACCCCGTGGATACTGCGCGGGTGTGGATCGTGCGGTGATCGCGGTCGAGAAGGCGCTGCGCAACTTCGGCGCGCCGGTGTATGTGCGCAAGCAGATCGTCCACAACATCCACGTCGTCTCGACTCTCGAGCGGCAGGGCGCGATCTTCGTCGACGACGTCGATGAAGTGCCCGAGGGTGCGCACGTCGTCTTCAGCGCGCACGGTGTCTCCCCCGCGGTCGTGCAGGGCGCGGCCGACCGCAACCTGCAGGCCATCGACGCCACCTGTCCGCTCGTCACCAAGGTGCACCGTGAGGCGACCCGCTTCGCCCGCGACGACTACCAGATCCTCCTCATCGGCCACCTCGGCCACGAGGAGGTCGAGGGGACCATGGGCCACGCTCCCGAGCGCACGATCCTCGTCAACAGCCCGGCCGATGCCCCCTTCATCGAGGTGGAGAACACCGAGCGGCTCGTGTGGCTCTCGCAGACCACGCTGAGCGTCGACGAGACCATGGAGACCGTTCGCCTTCTTCGGGAGCGCTTCCCCTCCCTGCAGGACCCCCCGAGCGACGACATCTGCTACGCGACCCAGAATCGCCAGGTGGCGATCAAGAAGGTGGCGGAGGAGGCCGAGCTCGTGATCGTGGTCGGCAGCGCCAACAGTTCCAACACCGTGCGCCTTGTCGATGTCGCGCTCGAGAACGGCGCACGTGCCGCCTACCGCGTCGACTACGCGAGCGAGATCAAGCAGGAGTGGCTCGACGGTGTCTCGACGGTCGGCGTGACGAGCGGCGCATCCGTTCCCGAGGTTCTCGTCCAGGAGGTGCTGAGCGACCTCGCCGACGCCGGTTTCGCGGATGTCTCGACCGTCGTCACCGCGGAGGAGGACCTCATGTTCTCCCTGCCCAAGGAGCTCCGCACCGACGCCGAGGGCAACCCTGACGAACGCGGACTCGGTGGCAGGGTGCGCAGGCTCGACTGGCAGGCCGGACCACAGTGACGGATGACCGGCCGAAGCCCCGCTGGGGCGAATACGCCGAGACACCTCCCGCGGTCGACTACCCGCCGCCGACCGTACCGTCCCCTGCGGGCCCGCCGCCCAGCTCCGACAAGCCCGAACCCCCTCGGAACACGCGCGACATTCTCATCACCACCGCGCTGCTCCTCCTGGGCGTCTTCGACGTCGCCTCGATGTGGTCCACCTTCTCGGCGCTCGGTACCCAATTGGGGCCCGCGTTCGAGCAACAGGGTGTGGGGGAGTTCACCTCCATCGCGCTCGCCAACAGCGTGGGAATGTGGCTCAACATCGCCCGCGCCGCCATACTCGTGGTGACGATCATCGTCTCGCTCGTTCTCATCTCGCGGGGGCGCCGGGCTTTCTGGGTGCCGCTGGTCGGTGGCGTGCTCGCGGCGATCGTTCTGCTCGTTCTGGTCAGCTACGTGATCCTGAACGACCCAGCATTCATGCAGTACGTCGGACAGTCTCGGGGTTAGGGGCAGCACATGCGGGTGGCGGTGCTTCCCCGTGAGGTCGCATCGCGCGTCATCACCAGCTCGCTGGCTCGGGCATTCGCTGCCGTGAACGTCACGAGCCTCGTGCTCACGGTGCCGATGCTCATCGCCTTCATGACCGATCGTGGGCACGCCGATGTACTGCCCGTGCCACTCGCGATCCTCGCCATACTCATCTCGCTCGCTGTGGGCGCCGCCGCGCGACCCAATCGCCTCTGGCTCACACTCTTCCTCGTCCTGGGCACGATCGGCGCGGCGGTATTCCAGATCGTCCTCCTGATGGCGGATCCGACGATGCAGGTGGAGGGCCTGTACATTCTGAACCGCCCCGCCGTCGCCCTCGTGCTGGTTGGGGTCACGGCATCCACTGTCCGGCAGGGGTTCGCATGGTCGCTTGTGGGCTTCGTGCTGTCCTACGTCGCGACGCTCGCCGCCTGTCTCGTCGTCGGCCTGCCGTTCGTACCCGGTTTCGGGGCGCTCTTCAGTCTCATCGCCACCTCGTTGTCCTACGGCGCTCTTGCGGGCATCCAGGCCCGGTTGCGCAGCAGGGTTCCGGACTTCGACGAGTTCGAGGAGCAGACCAGACGGATGGCACTCGCCGAGAACCTGCGCGCGAGGGTCACCGCTGCCGTCCACGACACCCTCCTCAACGATCTCTCCCTCGTCATGAACGCGCCGGAAACCCTTGACGATCGGATGAAGCAGCGCCTGCGTCACGACGTGCGCACCCTGACGAGCGCGGAGTGGCTGAGCGAATCGGCCGAGGTCATCGTCGATGACCAGGATTCGGTGCTGCGCAACAAGATCATGCAGATGATCAGCGAGCTGCAGTGGCGGGGCCTGACGGTGCACATCACGGGCAGCGGATCGCGCATCGTCCGGCTTCCCGATCATGTGCCCGACGTGATTGTCGATGTCGTGCGGGCCTGCCTCGAGAACGTGCTGCGGCACTCTGGAACGAACATCGCCGAGCTCGATCTGGGGGCCACGGAGAATGTCATCTCCATCGTGGTCACGGACAACGGCACCGGCTTCGACCCGAGCTTGATTGCGGACGATCGGCTCGGGCTCCGGACATCCGTTATAGAGCGGATTCGCTCCATCGGAGGCTCCGCGAGGATCTGGTCGACGCCGGGAGAGGGCACCTCGATCGTGATGGAAGTGCCCATCGAGGAGTACGTGGCCACTGATGAGGAGGCGATCCGTGGGCGCGCCTAAGCGGTACTTCCGCACCTCAGCACAGCAGGTGGACCCGCTGAGCTGGTTCACCGGCCCGTACCTCCCGCTGGTCTTCGCGGGCGGGATCTTCGTCTTCGGCACGACCATGACGATCATCACCTGGTCGAGCAGTGAAAGCCCCTGGCTGCAATTGGCCGGTCTCTGGCTGTGCGTGCTCGCGGGGCTGCTCATCTACGCAAGGACGCGGCCGCTCCAGGGACCACTCGGGTGGGGAACCGCGGCGCTCGCCCTCTCAACGGCAACGCTGGGGACCGCACTGTCGGCCATCGACTATGGCACCGTCGACATCAACCTCGGACTGTGGTGGGGTCCATCCGGCCCGGCGTTGCTGATTCCCGGGCTCGCGCCCTATCTCTCGACGCGGCGCATTCTCGTGTTGGGGATAGCGACGACGGTGGGAGTGGTGATCGTCTCCTCCGCGTTCATCACAACTGCTGCGGAGGCCATCGGCGAGGTCGTCGCGATCATCAGCTTCGCCTATCCGCCAGCGATGGCGACGGCGGGTGCCGCGCTGTTCTCCTACTCCGTGGTGAGTACTGTGCTCCCCATGCTCGAGAGCCCGTCGCGCATCAAGGTGGTCGGGCCCGTCGTCCGCGAGGAGGTCATCGCGGAGATGGAGCACGTGACCCTCGCTCGCCTCACCGCGCGCGCTGCGCCCTTCCTGATGGGGATCGCCGAGGCCGGCACTGTGACGCCCACCGACCGCGCCCTCGCCGGCCAGCTGGCGCGGCGCCTCCGGGATGATCTCGTCACGCAGGCCAACGAGAGCTGGCTCGAGCTCGAGGCCAAGGGATCCCGGCTCGTCGTCGTCGACCCGGATCGACTTGCCCGCGAGATGACGGCAGCCCAGCGCACCGCGCTATTGGCGCTCCTGCGGGCAACCCTCGACTTGCCGGAGACCGACAACCGATCGATGCTCATCGAGCTGCGCAAGGCCCCCGACGGGTCCACGGCGGTCGCCATGAGCATGGACATGGCTCTCCCCGAGGGTCGCCGGATCATGCACCTCGCGCCCTATTACCTGACGCTGAAGACCGCCGTCGACGATCTCACGTTCGATCGGCACCAGCTGACCTTCCGCATGGTGTCGACCAGCGGGAGGCGCTGAGCTCGAGCTCCCGGTTCTACTTGCCGGAGTGGCCTGCTGAACCGAGCTGGCGGGTGGCCTCCACGACGCGGGCGGCCATGGCCGACTCGGCGAGCTTGCCCCAGGAGCGCGGGTCGTAGACCTTCTTGTTGCCAACCTCGCCGTCGACCTTGAGGAAGCCGTCGTAGTTGCGCAGCACCGTGTCGGCAACCGAACGGCTGAACGCGTACTGCGTGTCGGTGTCGATGTTCATCTTGACGACACCGTTGGCCACGGCCGTTGCGATCTCGGCATCGGTCGAACCCGAGCCACCGTGGAAGACCAGGTCGAGCGGCTTGGGGCCGGTGCCGTACTTCGCGGCGAGACCGTCCTGGATCTCCTTGAGCAGCTCGGGCTTGAGCTGCACGTTGCCCGGCTTGTAGACACCGTGAACGTTGCCGAACGTGAGTGCCGCCATGTAGCGGCCCTGCTCGCCGAGCCCAAGTGCCTCGACCGTCGCGATCGCGTCCTCGAGGGTCGTGTAGAGGTGCTCGTTGATGTCGTGGCTCACGCCGTCCTCCTCGCCACCGACGACGCCGATCTCGACTTCGAGGATCGCGTCGATCGCCTTCATGCGAGGAAGGATCTGCTGTGCGATCTCGAGGTTCTCCGTGAGCGGCACAGCCGAGCCATCCCACATGTGGGACTGGAAGATCGGGTTGCGCCCGGCCTTGACCTCGGCCTCGGATGCCTCGATCAGCGGGAACACGAACCCGTCGAGCGCATCCTTCGGGCAGTGGTCGGTGTGGAGGGCGACCGTGATCGGGTAGTTCTTGGCGACCTCGGTCGCGAAGGCGGCGAAGGCGAGTGCGCCGGACGCACGTGCCTTCACGCTCTGGCCGGCGAAATAGTCCGCACCACCGGTGGTCACCTGGATGATGCCGTCGGAACCGGCCTCGGTGAGCCCCTGAAGCACAGCGTTGATGGTCGACGAGGTCGACACGTTGATCGCGGGGTAGGCGAAACCGTTCTTCTTCGCCTTATCGAGCATCTCGGCGTACTGGTCTGGGGTGGCTACGGGCATCGCGAAAGTCTCCTCAAAAGTTCCGGTCGTAAAGACTCGACCGCGTCCGAGTCTATTGAACCCGCGCCCCGCCCGTTTCCTGTATCTCAGGTGCGGGCAGCGCGTGCAGTCTGGAGCGACACGGTGATGTGGCCCACGCCGAGAACAACGGCCATCCCGGTGAGAAACCAGTTCTGCAGCCAGAAGCTCGCAGAGAGGAA
Organism: Leifsonia sp. AK011; assembly: GCF_013410945.1. Taxonomy (NCBI): domain Bacteria; kingdom Bacillati; phylum Actinomycetota; class Actinomycetes; order Micrococcales; family Microbacteriaceae; genus Leifsonia; species Leifsonia sp. AK011. The sequence goes on from NZ_JACCCH010000001.1 coordinate 1,308,837, forward strand.
GGCGAGGACGGGAGTGAGCGCTAGAGGAACAGGGATCGGTCCCAGTGGCGCGTAGAGAAGTCTGAAGTGCCGTCCCCCCAGGAGGTAGCGCAACCAGAGCGCGTAATAGAGGGCGACGAGAGCGATGAGCGCGATGAGCCAGCCCGGATGCCCCAGCACCGGCGTGACGACGACGGCGAGCACGAGGCATCCGACTTGTCCGACTCGTTCGAGCACGCCCGCGATCCTGCTGGTGCGGGGCGCGGGGGAGGGAGCATCGATCGGCGGGAACGGCAGAAGGAGAAAGCTCGGTGCGAGGATCGCCAGAGCAACGGGCAGGCCCGGAAGCGAGAAACCCATGTGCGACTAGGCCGTCTTCGACTCGCCCTCGACGCGAGCGATGTCGGGCAGCTCGAGCTCTGGCCGGTGTACGCCGTCGAGCTCATCGAGTGCGTTCAGTTCTAGCTCCACAGCGGTGAGTTGCTTGGCCGACTGCTCGACAGTCTTCGCGGTGCCGATGACCTTGGACTCGTCCAACGCGTTGAGCTTGCGCGCCGTGACAAGCACGCGGGTTTCGAGAGAGTTAGCGAACTGGTTGTAGCTGTTGACTGTCGAGTCGATCGAACGACGCAGCTTGTCGGCGTGCTCGGCGAGGGTGGCTAGGCGGCCGTACAGCTCCTTGCTGAGGTCGAACAGCGTCTTGGCCTGATCCGTCAGCACGTCCTGCTGCCAGGAGAATGCGACGGTCTTGAGAACCGACCACAGGGTCACGGGGGATGCCAGGGCGACCCGCTTCGCGAAGGCGTAGTCCATGATGCCCGGATCGGCCTCCATCGCCGAGGACACGAGCGACTCGCTCGGGATGAACGCGATGACCAGCTCCGGGGATGCCTCGAGCCCAGCCCAGTACGCCTTGCTGGCAAGCGCGTCGATGTGCCCGCGGATGACCTTGACGTGCTGCTTCATGAGCGCCTCGCGGCGCGCGGCCTCCTCGCCCGTCGCGGTGGCGGGGATCTGGTTCGCCTCGAGGTAGGCGGTGAACGGGACTTTCGCGTCGACGGCGATGTTCTTGCCGCCGGGCAGGTGGATGACCATGTCGGGGCGGCCGGCGCCGGCGTCCGAACTGATGCTGGACTGCACGTCGAAATCGACGCGCTCGATCAGGCCGGCGGCCTGCACGACGTTGCGCAGCTGGGTCTCGCCCCACACTCCACGCGTGGAGTTGCTGCGGAGCGCCGACGCGAGGCTCTCGGCTGTCGAGCGCAGGCGCTCCTCCGACTCGGTCGCCGACTTGAGTTGCTGGGCGAGCTCGCCGTGCTGGAGTGCGCGCTGCGCCTCGAGCTCGGTGACTTTGTTCTGCATCGTGCGGAGCGTCTCCTGCACGGGGGTGAGGGCCTGAAGCACCTTGGACTCGCGCTGCTCACGCTCAGCCTGCGCCTGGGCGTCCGTGCGCTGGCGATCGACCAGGAGGCGATACTGCTCCTGCGCGTCAGCGAGCTGCTCGCGGAAACCGTCCAGGCTGGCGGTCGCCGCAGCAAGCTTTGCCTGCAGGTCTGCACGAGCCGATGCCTCCTGCGCGCGAATCTCCGCTACGAGAGCGGCGTGATTCGCCTCGAGGAGGGCGCTGTTCGCTTCGAGCGCGGCCGGATCGATGTTGGCTGCGCGTGACTTGGCAACGAGGTATCCACCGACGACGCCGAGGACGATGCCGACGACGAGGCCGAGGAGCAGGGCAAGGATGGGATCCATGACGACAGTGTCGCAGTGACCGGGGACATTGCCAGGGTGCACCGCCGAGCAGGCGCACCCGTCCTAGGGTGATGGCATGGCCAGCCCGCCCCGTGACCCCCGCGACGTGTCGACGGACGATCTGCGATACCTCCTCGCGGTCGCGAGGACCGGCAAACTCGTCTCCGCAGCAGCACTGCTGGGCGTCGACCACACCACGGTGCGCAGGCGACTCGACCGTCTCGAGGCGGCCCTGGGTGTGCGCCTCCTCGATCGTGGTGCCGACGGGTGGGAACTGACCTCTCTCGGGAGGGATGTCGCGGCCAGGGCCGCACCCCTGGAGCACCTCGTCGAGGACGTACTCGGCGCTGCATCCGGAGGCGATGACGCCGTGCGCGGCACGGTGCGACTCGTGGCGCCGGAGGCGTTCGGCACACTGTTCGTCGTGCCGGCACTGGCGCGCGTGCAGGCTGAACATCCCGGCATCAGCGTCGAGCTCGTGACATCCACCCGGCCATTGAGTCTGCGCGGCTCGGGCTACGACCTCGCGGTCACAGTGGGCTCGGCCACGAGTTCCCGCCTCGCGAGCGAGACGCTCGCGCCATACTCGGTGCGGCTCTACGCCTCACGCGAGTACCTCGCCGCCCACGATCCCATCGCAACCCTCGCCGACCTCGAGCGGCACCCTCTCGTGTTCTACGTCGATGCCCTGCTCACGGTGCGCGAACTCGATCTCGCTCCGGTGCTTGGCGGGATGCACGTGCGCTTCGGTTCGACGAACGCCTTCGCCCAACTCGAGGCCACCCGTCGGGGCGCTGGCATCGGCCTGCTGCACGCCTTCATGGCGGATCGCGATCCCGACCTCGTGCCGGTCTTGCCAGCCGAAGTCGATTTCCGGGTGCAGTTCTCGCTGTCGGTGCGCAAGGACAGCCTCACTGTCGATGCCGTTCGCGTGGTTCGCGAAGCCCTCGTGGCGGAGGTCCAACGTCGGGGGAGTGAACTCGTGCCCGCATCGGGGCGCTGAGCGAGTAAAGTCAAGCTCTCGTCACTCAAGGGGATCCTCATGATCAAGCAGGCCCCGTTGTTCTCCGTGGCCCTCCTTCTCCTCGCAGGCTGCGCGTCGCTTGAGCCGGTGGCATCCTCGCCTGCGCCGACCGCTGCTACTCCCGCGGCTACGCCGAGTCCGACCCCGACCTTCTCCGACCCGGCGACCTGGATCATCGACTACGGCAGGGTCGGTCCGCTTGTCGTCGGAGGTTCGTTGGCCGCGGCCGAGCCCTCGTTCGGTTCCCTCGGCCTGGAGCGACAGGACGCGTGTCCGTCTTTCGTCATCCTGAGCGATCCCGAGGTCACGCTGTGGGTTATGACCGCCCAGGGTGATGACGACGTTATCGACCAGATCGTGCTCGGGAATGGCAGCGTGCCTGACCCGTCGCAAACTCAACTCAGAACCGGCAACGGCATCGCGGTGGGCTCGACGCTCGCGGAGGTCACCGCGGCCTATCCGGACGTCGTGGAGAGCCAGGGCACGTACAGCCGGATATTCTCGGCCACCGACGGCTCCGGCGCCTACCTCAACTTCTCCGTGAGCGACAGTGACATCGTGTCATCGATCGTCGTTCGTTCGACCCCCACTGTTGACAGCGAGTACTGCGGATGGTTCGTCTGCAGGAACGCACATCCACTGTGCACGACTAGCCCTTGATTGCAGATCGGTGTCGGCACAGACTTGCACCATGACTGACATCCTCGAGCATTGGGTCAACGGCGCCGCCTTCTCCGGAGCGTCCGCCCGTACCTCCCCTGTCTACAACCCCGCAGAGGGCACCGTGTCGCGCGAGGTGCGCATGGCGACCGTCGCCGACGTCGACACGGCAGTGCAGGCCGCGAAGGCCGCCTTCCCGGACTGGGCGGATGCCTCGCTCGCCAAGCGCCAGTCAGTGCTCTTCGCCTTCCGCGAGCTGCTCAATGCTCGCAAGGAGGAGGTCGCCGCGATCCTCACCAACGAGCACGGCAAGGTCACCTCGGATGCGCTCGGCGAGGTCGCCCGCGGGCTTGAGGTCGTCGAGTTCGCCACGGCCATCCCGCACCTCATGAAGGGTGAGATCGCGCAGAACGTCTCGACCGGCGTCGACGTGTACTCCGTCAAGCAGCCGCTCGGCGTCGTGGGCATCATCAGCCCCTTCAACTTCCCCGCAATGGTGCCCCTGTGGTTTTTCCCGGTCGCGATTGCGGCGGGCAACACCGTCGTGCTCAAGCCGTCGGAGAAGGACCCGTCAGCCGCGATCTGGATGGCGGAGCTCCTCAAGGAGGCCGGGCTGCCCGACGGCGTCTTCAATGTGGTGCACGGCGACAAGGAGTCCGTGGATGCCCTGCTCGAGCATCCCGAAGTGCAGTCCATCTCGTTCGTGGGTTCGACGCCCATCGCCAAGTACATCTACGAGACGGCCGCCAAGTCCGGTAAGCGTGTTCAGGCCCTCGGTGGCGCGAAAAACCACATGCTCGTGCTGCCGGATGCCGACCTCGATCTGGTCGCGGACTCCGCCGTCAACGCTGGCTTCGGCTCGGCTGGCGAGCGCTGCATGGCGATCTCAGTCGTCGTTGCGGTCGAGCCCGTCGCCGACGAGCTCATCGAGAAGATCACCTCCCGCATGTCCGGCCTCACGGTCGGCGATGGCACGAAGGGCTGCGACATGGGCCCGCTCATCACCAAGGAGCACCGTGACAAGGTCGCGGGCTACATCGATGTCGCCATCGCTGACGGCGCGGAGGTCGTCGTGGACGGCCGTGGTGTGAAGGCGGATGGTGGCTCCGGCGGTTTCTGGCTCGGCCCGACGCTCATCGACAAGGTGCCGACGTCCTCGGATGTCTACACCCACGAGATCTTCGGCCCGGTGCTCTCCGTCGTGCGGGTGAAGACCTATGAGGAAGGCCTGGCCCTCATCAACGGCAGCCAGTACGGCAACGGCACGGCGATCTTCACCAACGACGGGGGAGCGGCCCGCCGCTTCCAGCGCGAGGTGACGGTGGGCATGGTCGGCATCAACGTGCCGATTCCGGTGCCTGTCGGCTACTTCTCGTTCGGTGGATGGAAGGACTCCCTGTTCGGCGACGCGAAGGCGTACGGTCCGCACTCGGTGAACTTCTTCACGCGCGAGAAGGCAGTGACGAGCCGGTGGCTGGACCCCTCGCACGGCGGTATCAACCTGGGCTTCCCGCAGAACGGGTAGTTCTACGTCGCTCAGCGCGGTAGAAGACAGCGAGCGCAGAGCTAGAGCGTCGCGCTGTTGAGCTCGTCGACGGGAGCACCGATGCGCTTCATCGAGGAGCCCGTCAGTTCCGCGAGCTCGAGCATCGAGGATGCCCCGTGGCGGCGTGCCGCATGCACCATGATCGCGGCGCAGGCCTGGGCATCCGCCAGTGCGTTGTGGTGCTCGAAGTCCTCGAACCCCGCGGCCATCGCTGCGCTGGGGAGACGGTACGAATCGAGGTGATAGGTCTTGCGTGCGACCTGAAGGCTGCAGAGGTAGGCGTAGGACGGCGTGGGAACGTAGCTCGCGCGACTCGCGGCATCGATGACGCCCATGTCGAACCGAGCGTTGTGCGCGACGAGGACATCGTTCTCGGCGAACGAGGTGAGGTCGGGCAGCTGTTCGCTCCAGAGGAGGGCATCGACAACGTCAGCGGCCATGATGCCGTGAATTCGGACATTCCATTCGAGGAATGCATCATGGCCGAGGGGCGGTTTGATCAGCCAATAGGCGGCGTCGACGACCTCACCGTCGCGCACCTTGATCATGCCCACCGAGCACGCGCTCGCCGCCGAGTTGTTGGCTGTCTCGAAGTCGATCGCAGTGAAATCCAGTGGCACCCTCCGATAGTCACACGCCCCACTGACGTCGAGGCGGGGACTCGCCGGAGGCCGCGATCCCGCGCACCGCACGCTCACTGCCCCTTGGAATGGGGGTCTTGTCCCGCGGAGATGAGTGCTGATAACTTTTCCCCCGTCAGGTGTCTGAGTGTTGTCGCTGCACTCTCTGGGAAGCACCTGCACGCGAGTACCCGATAACCGCAACGAGAACGGTAGCGACAATGCAACGTGCAACGAAACAATTCCCCACTCCTCCCAGAGCGTCGAGACGGCGCGTAGCTCAAGCGATAACAGCGCTTCTCACGGGGATGGCTCTCGTTGCCGTCCCGGCCATTCCCGCCCAAGCGGCGGACGGGAATGTGTCCGGGTTCGTCTTCCGCGACTTCGGAGCGGATGGTACCTACGACACGGGCAACGCGCCCGGGTCGGGGCTTCCCAACGACGCGCCCCTCTCAGGAGTGGTCGTCACGGCCTACGACGCAACGGGCACCGCCGTGGGCTCAACGCAATCGGCGGCTAACGGAACCTACGCGCTGCCCGTGACCAACGCGTCCACCAGCTCCGTGCGCGTCGAGTTCACCTTCTCAGCTGCGCAGGCCGCTGAGGGATACGAGTCGTCAACGCACGGCCCGGACAACGGCACGTCGGTGCAGTTCGCCACCATCGGGGACAGCGACGTGGACTTCGGGGCTAACGTGCCCGAGGACTACGTCCAGGACAACCCCGAGGCATACCTCGCCGTGCATCGCGCTGCGGACCCTCTCTCGGCTGGTTTCCCCGGTAGCGGACCCGCCACGAATACGGCGATCTCGAGCACGGTGAGTCTCCCGTGGGAGAAGAACGGCACGGCCACCAACGACCCGGCGATTGAGGTGGAGAGCACCGTCAATGGTCAGGCCAGCACGGGCGAGCAGACTGGCTCGCTGTTCGGATTGGCGGCCTTCCGCGGTACGACAGACGTCTATGCGGCATCCGTGCTTCGGCGTCACATCGGAATCGGTGAGGCTGGAATCGGCGGTATCTACCGTGTCGACACGGTCACAGGGATCGCTCACCCGTTCCTCGATGACGCCGCGATGGCGACGTTCGGGATCGACACCGGCGCATCCGCGTTGTACGCGCTCGTGCCCGGCGTCGGCACTTTCAACGAGCGCCGCGGTCTCACCAATGACCCGGCGATCCCAAGTTACGACAGCGTCGTTTATGAGTCTGTCGGTCACTACGGGCTCGGCGGCCTCGCCGCCAGCACGGACGGGTCGACGCTCTTTGCGATCAACCTGTACACCAAGTCGCTCCTCGTCATCTCCACGGACGGTGCCGGCACGGCGACGGGCATCGAAGAGATCGATCTCGATCTCGGCGCGGACGTCATCCCGTGGGGCATCACGGTGCACCGTGGCGCGGTCTTCATCGGCCTCGTCAACTCTGCCGAGTCCACAGGGCTGCGCAGCGGCCTCTCGGCGAGCGTGATCTCCAGCCCCGAAGGTGACCTGGCAACATGGTCGTCTGCGCTTCCCGCCTTCGCGCTGGACTTCGACCGCGGATACACCTCCACGGGCCCCGGCCCGAACCTCAGCGGCGACGTAGCGTCCCATTGGAACGCGTGGAGCGACGACTGGAGTGACGCGGAAGCAACGAACTTCTACGGTCAGGAGGCGCTGTCCAACCCGCAGCCGATCCTCTCCGATATCACGTTCGATCAGAACGGCAACATGATCCTCGGCTTCGCTGACCGCTTCAGCTTCCAGTCCGGAATGCTGAACTACAGCCCGACTCCGCCAAGCACGACTCTCTACGCGGGCTTCGTCTCGGGAGACGTCTACGGCGCTTCACCCAACGGCCCGGGCGCGTGGACCCTCGAAAGCAATGGCTACCTCGGTGGCCAGCCCGGTTGGGGTGTCGGCAACGGCAAGGGACCGGGCGGTGGCCAGTACTTCAACATCGAGTCATCGGTCGACCCCGACTCTGTGTCTGGGCTTCCGAGTCATAACCACACGTCGCTGGGTGCTGTGGCATCCCTCCCCGGCTTCTCCAACTTCCTCAGCACCGGGTACGACCTCACCGGTGCGTGGGTGAGCGACGCCGGATGGATGCCGCACGCTGGCACAGAACGCACGCTGGCTCAGCGCATCGTGAACAACGAGGGCAGCAGCGACATCCCCGAAGTGACTCCTGGCATGGGTAAGGCCGGTGGACTCGGTGGTATCGCGATCCTGCTGGACTTCGCACCCGTCGAGCTCGGCAACCGCGTGTGGTTCGACGCGGACCAGGACGGGACCCAGGATGCCGACGAGCCGTCTGTTGAGGGCGTCACGGTCACGCTCACCGACAGCAACGGCAACCCCGTGCTCGACGCGAACGGCAACCCCGTCGGCCCCGTGCAGACGGACTCGGACGGCGAGTACTACTTCAGCAACCTCGTACCGAACACCGACTACCAGGTGCACTTCACGCTGCCGACCACGGGCAACTGGATCGAGGACGACCCCGTCTTCGGAACCGTCGCGTGGACTGCCCTCGACTTCACGTCGCAGTACGAGGGGCCGGGCACGACAGACTCCAATGCCGATCAGGATGGCCTCGCGCCCGTCTCGTTGGGCGGTCCGGGCCAGAACGATCACACGATCGACGCAGGCCTCATCGCCAACAGCCAGTTCACGATCCAGAAGCTGATCGATGATGCCGGAGGCGTTCCCGCACCCGGGCAGGAGTTCACGATCACCATCGCGGGTCTCGACTTCCGTGGCGACGCGTACACAATCAGCCCCAATTCCGTGACTATCGAGGCTGATGAGACGAGTTTGCCGATCACGGTCCCCGTCGGGACGAAGGTCAAACTCGAGGAGACCGCGGACGAAACCGTGTCGAGCGTCACCTACAGCGGCGGGGTCACTGCCGACAACGGTGGTTACTTCCTGGTCGCTGACACCACGGCAACGCTCGCGCTCGTCGTGACGAATGTGCTCTGCGAACCGGGTCGGTTCTCGGTCGCGAAGGATGTGACTGGTGACTTCACCCTCGAGGAACTCAGCGCAATGCAGATCACGGTCTCGTACAGCTACACCGAGGCCGGCGGCGGAAGCGGAAGCCTCACCCTCAACCAGGGCAACGGCTTCTTCGAGACATCAGAGGACATCCCGTTCGGCGTCGAGGTGACGATCGAGGAGACATCCATCACGGGTGCACCCGCGAGCGTCGACTTCGGCACGCCGACCTGGTCGCAGGGTGACCAGCAGGATGGCACAGCCGTCATCGAGATCGGTGATGACACCACCACTGAGCTCACCCTCACCAACCCCACCACGGAACTCACGGGCACGTTCGACGTGACGAAGGACGTGACCGGTGAAGGTGAGGACCGTCTCCCTGCAGGCAAGGAGTTCACCGTTCAGTACAGCCTCGATGGAGGCCAGACCTGGACCGATCTCACCCTGGAGAACGGCGAGACCGTCAACGGTCCTGCGGACATCCCCACGGGAACGGTCGTGCAGATCCGTGAGGTTGCACCGGTCGGCCCCGCCGACATCGAGTGGGGCACCCCGGTCTTCTCGGGGACTGGTGTGACGCCCGGTTCGCCCGCGACGTTCACCATCGGCGACGACACCGAGATCAACGTCCTTCTGGAGAACCCGACCGAGGAGCAGAACGGCCAGTTCAGCATCACGAAGGATGTCACGGGCCCCGGCGAGAACCTGCTGACGGCCGGCACGGAGTTCACGGTCAACTACACCTACGACGGGCAGACCCCGACTCCCGGTGTGCTGACGGTGACGAACGGCCAGACGGCCTCGAGCCCGGCGATTCCGACGGGCACGGTCGTGACGATCACCGAGGTGACGCCGACCGGCGGCCTGCCGGACGGCGCGACGTGGGGCACCCCGACGCTCGTCATCGACGGGCAGCCGGCAGCCAACGGTGCGACCATCACGATCGGTGCCGACACCACCATCGCCATCACAGTGCAGAACCCCACCACGGTGACTCCGAGCGTTGAAATCACGAAGGGTGACGGCGAAGGCACGACGATCGAGCACGAGGCGGAGGACGTCCCGGATGGCGAGGTCTACCTGCCGGGCGAGACTCGCACGATCGTGATCCAGGTCGAGAACACCGGGCCGGAACCGCTGCGGGAGGTCACCCTCACGGATGACACGACCGCCGGTGACGCGATCCAGTCACTCGTGTGGACGTTCCCCGACGGCTCCACCGCGAACGCGGTCTGGAACAGCGGAACATGGACGGCCACGTGGGATGCGACATTCGACCCGGGAACCACGTCGTGGGCCGTGGGCGACATGATCTACGGATCCGCAACGCTGACGGTCGACGGTTCGGACTTCCCGCACCAGAACTGGGCAACCGTGGATGCGCGCGGACTCTACTCGGGCACCGAGGTGACCGACGACAACCCGTACAACGCCTTCAGCGGTGACATCCAGATCATCAAGTACGACGGTGAGAAGGCTGACCCGGTCGTCATGATCGGCGACGAGTGGGTCATCCCGACAAAGCCGCTTCCGGATGCATCGCAGGATGCCAACACGCCGGAGCTGGCCGTGCCGTACCCGATTGACGAGCCGCAGACGGTGCGCTGGGTCGTCACGAACACCGGTGAAACGTGGCTGACCAACATCACCCTCGAGGACGTGACCGGTGACGGTCCGGACATCGGGGATGACTGGACGGCCGACCTGTCTCCGTTCGGCGGCCCCGCGGACTACTCCTTCGTGGATGACGGGCCGTGGCCGGGTCTCTTCCCGCCGGGTGCATCCTTCTTCGCTGAGGGCACGCTCACCCTGCCGGCCAGTGACACGCACGCCGACACCGTGACAGTCGTGGGAACGATCGTCGTGCCCGAGGAGAACCCGGAGACGGGCCTTCCGACCGATGAGCCATCGCTCGACGAGGAGGGCAACCCGATCGTGGCGCTCGATGACGAGGGCAACCCCGTCACCGTGACCGACAACGACCCGTTCCACGCGAAGACCCCGGCGCCGGTGATCTCGCCGGATTCGCCGCTCGCCTTCACGGGCAACGGCGTGATGACCTCCGCGATCGCGGTGGGCACGCTCCTGCTGCTGGGTGGCGCGGTGCTGTTGATCGCACGCCGGAGGCGTTCGCCGAAGCACTAGCAGGTGAGGAAGGCCCCGGGCCCGTCGGGAGCCCGGGGCCTTCCCTGTGTCCGGCGAATACTATGGCGTAGCCCCTCCGGGGCGCCCGCGTAGATTGGAGCACGCCATGAGAGCCGTCAGACTGCTCGCAGCCATCGCGGTCGTCGGGGCGCTGGCATCCGGGTGCGCCGCCGGCGAACCCGACCCCAGGGCCCTCACGACGGAGGAGGCCGAGATCCTCGCCATCGCGAGGTTCAACAACTTCGACGCGGGCGTCCGGGAGATCGAGCTTCAGGTGCCGGGTTCCGACGGTATTCGACTCGACGGATGGGTCGACTTCACCGACCACGTCGGTTACGGCTCGGCCTCCGACGTGAACGACGGCGCGCCACTCGGTCTCGTGCGCTGGAACCTTCAGACGGTGGGCGTGCGGGAGGGTGAGGTTCCGTCCTCACTGCTGCCCCCGCCCACCGATGCGTGGGTGACGGGGCCGCTCGACACGACGTCGATCATCAACACCGCGCTCGCCGTCGTGCTCTCCCTCGGATCGGATCGACCGGACAACCCGCAGCTCCTTCAGCAGACGGATGCTCGGTGGCTCCGCACCGACGAGGTGGCAGGTGTTCCTGTCACGGTCTTCGCCGGTCCGAGCGCCGACGAGGTCGCCACGGCCGCGCCGACCAGAGGCGCTGAACTGACTCGATTCTGGGTCGACGAGAACGGCATGCTGCTTCGCTTCGAGGCACGTAGTGACCCTGCGAGCGAGGACTGGGTGGTCATCGATTTCGCGGACGCCGAGATCGATGACCTCGGTGACGTGCCGGACGTGGACCCAGCGGCTTAGGCTGCCGCCCACATAGTCTGGATTCATGGCACCTTCCGGCGACCCCAGCCAGGCTCTTTCGTTCGGTGAGGCGGTGGACGCGTACTCGGCGGCTCGGCCCGAATACCCCCGCGAGGCGCTCGACTGGCTTCTTCCGCCCTCGGCCAAGACCGTGGTCGAGGTGGGCGCTGGCACGGGCAAGTTCACGCGGCTTCTCGTGGACTCCGGGTTTCTCACGGTCGCGATCGAGCCCGATCCGGTCATGCTCGGGCGTCTCCACGAACTGCTCCCGGGCATCGATGCCCGGCCCGGCTCCGCGGAGCAGATCCCGCTGCCCGACGCGAGCGTCGATGCTCTCGTCGCGGCCCAGGCGTGGCACTGGGTCGACCCCGAGGCGGGACTCGCGGAGGCCGCTCGCGTGGTGCGCCCGGGGGGCACCCTCGGCCTGGTCTGGAACATCCGTGATTCGTCCGTCGATTGGGTTGCGGCGCTCACGGCGATCATCGGCGAGAGCGCCGCCGAGGCGGGCTTCGAGCAGGCCGCGCGTACCGCGGCACCATTCAGTGACCTTGAGCGTGCCGAGTTCCGGTGGAGCATGCTTGTCACGCGGGAGTCACTGAAGACGCTCGCGGCATCCCGTAGCTCGTTCATCGCTGCCGGCGCAGAGGAGCGGGCCAGAGTACTCGCGGCCATCGACTCGCTCGTGGACACCCATCCCGATCTGGCCGGTCGAGCTGAGTTCGAGCTGCCGTACGTGACCCACTGCTTCCGGGCGAGGGTCAGCGACCCGCCGCTGGACTATGCGCACGCTCTCAGCCCTATCCGCGGAGCGTGGTGGCGCGGTGCGCTCGCGATGGTGATCTTCATCGTCGGGTACCTCGTCATCTCTGCAGTACTCGGCGCGGGCATGTTCGCCATCGAGCTCGCGAGGGGTGAGATCAGCTTCGAGCAACTCGAGAGCGGAATCATCCCCTTCACACCGGTCGTCATGTTGATCAACAACATCTCGCTGGCGCTGTGCATACCGCTTGCGATCGTGCTCCAGCGGAGGCTCTTCGGAGTTCGGGCAGGCTCGCTCGCCTCGGTCACCGGCCGCTTCCGCTGGAGATGGATGGCACGGCTCGCGCTCATCATCGTGCCGGTGTGGGTCGCCTACGTCGGGCTCTCGGTGCTGGTCGAACCCGCGGGGGAGATCCAGTGGGATGCCGGCGTGTTCATCATGCTCGCCATCGTGATCGTCACCACTCCGCTGCAGTCGGCGGGGGAGGAGTTCGGAGCGCGCGGGCTCATTCTCCGCTCCGCCGCGTCGTGGTTCCGCAACCCCACGCTCGCGTTCATCATCGCCGTGGTCATCTCGAGCAGCATCTTCTCGCTCGCACACCTCGCTGCGGACGGCTGGCTCATCGCGTACTACTTCGTGTTCGGGGCATCCGCGGCTCTCGCTGCTCGCTTCACGGGCGGGCTCGAAGCTCCCGTTCTCGTGCACGCCACGAACAACGTGCTCCTCTTTATTCCCGCTGTGCTCTACGGCCAGCTGGAGGAGGGGCTCGACCGGAGCGAGGGCACGGGCGGCCCGTTCATGCTGTTCCCGATGGCGATGTGTCTCGCGGCGGCAGCGATCAGCTATTGGTGGGGCAAGCGAAACGGTATCGAGACGCGGGCGCCGTCACCGGTGCCTCCCCGACTTCGTCGCGTGGGCTCCACGTCCTGACGTCGCATCTTCTCGGCCGGCTGATCGCTCGATATACTCCGAGAATCTGATGGCCCCTGCCCGAGAGGTCCCCCGTGAAACGCGTCGCCCGTTCCCTCCTTTTCGCCTCCACCGCCGCGGTCCTGGTCGCCACTGTCGGGGTGGGGTCGGTCGCCGCTGCGAACCTCCCGGCCGAGGACACAATGTACGGCCTTTCGTGCCCCCAGGAGAACAACCCGTTCGTCGTCAACGCGATGCAGCTGTGGGCCATTGACGCGACGACTGCGGCAGGAACGTCGGTCGGTGACGGCTCGGGTGACGTCGAAGGCACCTGCGCCGGTCAGCCTGCGTGGAACCCCGTGACCCGCAAGGCGTACGCGTTCGCGCTCACCGACGAGCACGATGAGCCGAGCGTTCTCATGGAGATCGACCTCGCGACGGGGGAGAGCACGCCGGTCGCCGACATGTACTACGAGGGCGAGCCGGTCCAGGTGGCATCCTTGGCAATCGGTCTCGACGGGGCCGCGTATGCGCTTGCGTACACGCAGCTCTACTCGGTTGATCTCACGACGGGGGCGCTTAAAGCCATCGGTGGCGAGATTCCGGTGAGTTATGGATTCGCGGTCGACCCCACGACGGGCAAGTTCTGGGCGCTCGCCGCCAGCAGCAGCCTCCTTGAGATCGACGTCGCGACGGGTGGGTACACATTCGGACAGAGTCTCGAGCTCCCCGGGGCCTACTCGCTACAGATCGACTCGGCGGGCGGCCTGTGGGTCTTCACGGCCAATGTCGACGATGACCCGATCCTTCGCACGGAGTTGTGGACCGCCTCGTTCGGGGCTACGCAGCCCTCGACGGCGGTTGGCGTGGTGTCGGTCGCCGGGTCCGGGGAACCGTTCAGTCAGGCGCTCCTCATCGTGCCGGCTCTGCCGCCGGGAGGGATCGAACCCAGTGCGCCCGCTCCTGCGCTCGCCGCCACGGGCCTGCATCCGGCCGCCGGCCTCGTCGTTGCCGGAGTGCTCCTGCTCACTCTCGGTGCGGTGCTCGTCTCACGTCGCCGCCCAGCCTGATTCGCTCCCGGTACGCTGGGGGACCGTGGCTCTTACTATTGCGATCGTCGGACTGCCCAATGTCGGCAAGTCCACCCTGTTCAACGCGCTCACCCGCAACACCGTGCTCGCGGCGAACTACCCGTTCGCCACGATCGAGCCCAACGTGGGAGTCGTCAACCTTCCCGACCCGCGGCTGCAGGTGCTCGCCGACCTCTTCGGGAGCGAACGCATCCTCCCAGCACCCGTGTCTTTCGTCGACATCGCCGGCATCGTCAAGGGTGCGAGCGAGGGGGAGGGGCTCGGCAATAAGTTCCTCGCCAACATCCGTGAGGCCGATGCGATCGCGCAGGTCATCCGCGGCTTCAGCGACCCCGACGTTGTGCACGTCGATGGACGCGTGGATGCGGCATCCGACATGGAGACCATCAACACTGAGCTGATCCTCGCCGACCTGCAGACTCTCGAGAAGGCCATCGGCCGGTACGAGAAGGAGGTCAAGGCGAAGAAGCTCGAGCCGATCGTTCTCGAGACCGCGCTCGCGGCCCAGAAAGTCCTCAACGACGGCACGCCCTTGTCCGCCTCGAAGGTCGATGTCGAGCCCATCCGCGAACTCGGGCTGCTCACGTCGAAGCCTTTTATCTACGTCTTCAACGTGGACGACGACGTGCTGGGGGATGACGCGGCAAAGGCGAAGCTCGCCGCCCTCGTCGCGCCGGCCAAGGCCGTCTTCCTCGACGCCAAGCTCGAGTCCGAGCTCATCGACCTGGAGCCCGAGGATGCAGCGGAGCTCCTCTCCTCCACAGGCCAGACCGAGTCCGGCCTCGACCAGCTCGCACGCATCGGGTTCGACACGCTCGGACTGCAGACGTACCTGACCGCTGGGCCGAAGGAGGCCCGCGCGTGGACGATCGGCAAGGGCTGGAAGGCGCCACAAGCGGCCGGTGTCATCCACACGGACTTCGAGAAGGGCTTCATCAAGGCCGAGGTCATCGGCTTCGACGACCTCGTGGAGACAGGCTCCATTGCCGAGGCCCGCGCCAAGGGCAAAGCCCGCATCGAGGGCAAGGACTACGTCATGCAGGACGGCGACGTGGTCGAGTTCAGGTTCAACAACTAGGTATGGGGCTGAGGTCGAGTCAGCGGCAAGGAAGCGTCGCCCGGGGCTGGACATGGCCGCTTCACCTCAGCTCCAACGCGAAATGCGACAGGACGGCCTCGTGGTCGAGTTCGGGTTCAACAACTAGCGTTGTGTGATGGAGCAGCCCACATCTCGTCCTCCAGTCGCCTTTTTCGTTGTCGCCATCGCCTCGGCGCTCATCGGCCTCGTTGGGGCAGTGCTCTCGCTCGTGACAGACGAGAAATGGCCCCTGTTCATCGCGATCCTGGGCCTCGCCGTGGTTCTCGTGTCCCTGTTTGTCCTCATGGTTCGGCGAGCCAGTGGGCGTTGGATGTAAGGTGCCATCGATCGTGAAGGGACGGTCCTTCGGGCTGCGTCTGACACCGCAGCTGGCTCGGTCTCTGAGTGACGGAACCCTGTGGAGTTCGAGTTTTTCGTCTGTTTTCAGCTGTATCTCGGCGGTTCGATGCCAGTGACCTGAGTTCTCCACCGCTTGAGAACGGCCGACAGGTCACGGGTCGCGTCGATCTCGCCAGCGCCTTCAGCGGCTTCGACACTCTCAGCAAGACGCTGGAAAACCTGCTCTGCCGTGACTCCGGACCAACGCGCTGGAGCGTCGTACGCGTCGTCGCGAAGGTCCCAGAACTCGTCACTGAGGCGGCGCGGAGTAGTCATGAGGTGAGTACAGCACGGACAGCGGAGAGTCTCACCTGCGTAGCGGAGACGCCCATTATCTGAGCGGTGAAGCTGGGACCATCCTCTCCTCCATGCGCAGGAGAGGATGCGTTCGTTCCCCAGACTCGTCACCCTCTCATCGGCGGTGTGACAGCACGAATACCGTCTTCCCATGAATACGGAATGGGACGCTGAGACCTTGGCGTGGCTGGACGAACAAGATCGGATGACTACACAGATCGTTCGGCGTCATGGCTGGGCCGTGCAATATGTCAGCGGAGAGGGCACCGCACCTCCGTTCGCCTACACCGTCGGCCTCTTCGGGCTCAATCATCCGGAGCTCATCGTCTTCGGGCTCGACTACTCGTCGTCGCTCGCTCTTCTGAACTACATGGGCTCGAAAGTCAAGGAGAACAGGGACTTCTCACCCGGTGAAGTCATCGCCTGGGAGGGCACCGACACTCGTGTGCGGATCGACGCGCTACCGCGCCCAGCCGAGCTGCTCTTTGCGGCAAACCGCTACTTCCAGCGCCCCGACGAAGCATCCGTTCCCGCGCTTCAACTGACGTGGGATATTGATGGCGCCTTTCCGGGTGAACCCGGCTACTCGAAGCCCGACTGGCTTCAGCCGCGTCCAGGTGCAGCACGCCAGTGATATCGTGATAGCACCGGAAGGGGTGGTCGTGACCAACGTGTTGATTCGCGGCCTGAGTGACGCCGCTGTCGAGCGAATCGACGCAGAAGCGGCGGCGCTGGGGCTGTCGCGAAATGAGTTCCTGCGTCGTCGACTCGAGAGGGAAGCCTCTGTGTCGGTTGCTGCCACGGTCACCGCTGAGGACTGGACTCGATCTGCTGAGATCTTCGCTGACCTCGCTGACCCAGAGACCATGGATGCCGCTTGGCAGTGACACGCTGGCTCATCGACAAGTCCGCCTACGTTCGGATGCAGGCGGGGCAAGCGGCAAATATTGCCGAGTGGAACGCGCGAATCGAGCGCGGCCTGGTCCGGTTGTCGACCGTGACGAGGCTGGAACTCGGATTCTCTGCGCGTTCGGGTGGGGCCGGTCGTGAAGCGTTCGCCCTACCGCCGCTGTCGCTCATGCCCATCGAACACCTGAGCCCTGCGATGGAGGATCGTGCGTTTGAGATCCAGATGCTGCTCGCCGATCGCGGACAGCATCGCGCGCCCTCTATTCCCGATCTCCTCGTCGCTGCAACTGCTGAGAAGGCCGGGCTGACGGTGCTCGCCATTGACAAGGGCTTCGAACTGATCGCCCAGCTCACAGGTCAGCCCATAGAAACGTTGGCGCTACGGTGACGGATCCGAGTTCGGCAGAGGCGGTTCTGCGCCATACGCTGCCGAGTAACGTGGACTCATGGAGCAGCCCACATCTCGTCCTCCAGTCGCTTTTTCTGTTGTCGCTATCGCCTCAGCGCTCATCGGCCTCGTTGGCGCGGTGCTCTCGCTGGTGACAGATGAGAAATGGCCCCTGTTCGTCGCAATTGTGGGCCTCGCTGTGACTCTCGTGTGCCTGTTTGTCCTCCTGGTTCGGCGAGCCAGTGGGCGTTGGATGTAGTCGCGACCGATCGTGGCGCGAGACGCGTAGCCCTTGGGTAGAGTGCCGACATGGAAGCGCGGAGATGACTGCTGAATCGCGGCACTTGCCGGGCAACCCTGGGCCCCTATATCTAGCGAAAGGCACGGTTCTTCGGGCCGCGTCCGACACCACCCTCGAAGGTCTGGTTCACTGGCGAGCGCCTCTTACGTCGGGGTTCCGTACCGTCGTACCACGCGGGACAGCGATCGAAGTGGACGAAAGCACTCAGCCAGGGGCTCGGGTCACTCACTGCAAACTCGTCGACTCGACCTTGGAACCGATGCTCGTCGAGGCCCGAGAGCTCAACTCCTCCAAGTTCGACGGTTACACGATCCTGCTGCCTCATGACCGTGTTGGAGAGATCTGGGTGCCCACGGATCGAGAGCTTCCTGTGATACCAGAGTGATACCATCCGTGTATGGCGATGACACTGCGGCTGAGCGATGAGATGGACCGCGAGCTGGCGAAGCTCGCGGAGGCGACCGGCGTCAGCAAGCACGAAGCAGTCGTGCGTGCGATCGCTGAGTCCGCGGAGCGCCGGCTTCACCAGGATCGTGTCGGCGCGGCATCCGCTCAAGGTCGCGAAAAGTACGCCGACCTACTCGCTCGACTCGCTGAATGATCTACCTCGAGCTTGAGGACCTGCTCGCGCTGTGCCGCGACCTCGGTGATCTACCGGTACGCGACCTCGGGTTGCTCGAAGCGGCCGCGAGAAGGCCGGCAACGACCCTGTTCGGTAATGAGGCGTACCCCAGCATCTTCGAGAAGGGCGCGGTTCTCCTCGAGTCGATCACCCGAAACCATGCCCTCGTCGACGGGAACAAGCGGCTCGGCTGGCTTTCGATGTATGTCTTCCTCGCGATAAACGGCCACGACCTCGACGCTCCGGATGACGCGGCATACGAACTCGTCATCGCAGTCGCAACAGGCGAACTCGACCACAAGGCCGCGGCAGCGATCCTGCAGGGCTGGGTGCGCTGACGCGGTCACACGTTGGATGCTGAGTCGGTTTGTGAGGTGCAGCTGCGGGTCGTTCCGATTCGATAACTAAGCCGACAGCGGTCCCGTCGTCGCCGCCAAGATAGTCGCATGAGCGATACCGCCACGGAGCCCCAACCGCCCACCAGGCGGGGACTGAAGCGGTGGGGGTGGGCGCTGATTGCATTCGCGGCGCTTGTTGTTCTCTCCCTCCCGATCCTCGGCTTTTTCGCCTATGTCAGCCATAGCGTGAGCGAGACCAGCCCGGACCAGCCGTTCGTTGAGGGTCCTGCACAGCAGCCGGATGCGGCATCACCCCTGGTATGTCCCGAACGGTGCTTCGAGCTTGACGCCGCGACGCTCTTGGCCGTGTCCGCCGAGGACGTTTCCTCGCTGTCGATAGAGGATGAGCGCTATTCCGTAGGCGCATTCGAGCCGAGCACGGTGGCCGCTGTCGCGCCGAACACGGGAGAGGGATGGCTCGCAGCGGGCGGCGACGAAGAATGCGCGTTCGTCCCCGCCAATGCGCCGTTCATCGCTGCCGGACCCGACAGCAGCTCAGAGGACGGGATCATGTGGATTCAGACCTGGGAGACCGGCGACGAGGTTGCGGATATCGCGGCGCGTGTCTTCCCGACGAGCGAGGATGCGGCCGCGTTCGTGCGCGACCTTCACGAGCGTGTGTCGGCGTGCCCTTGGCAAGATCTCGCCGTGCCAACGGCGGGCGGCCTCGACACGAGCCTGGTGCAGATCACTGCTCAGGCTGCCATATCCGTGCCGAGCGACGTTGCCGCGGTGGGGTGGGTTCGCGAGGGTGAACCGGGTCCGCGCTGGCGATCGTATGTGTGGGACCTGCAGCGCGGAAACCTTGTTGTCCAGGTGCGAGTGCTGACGGATGGCCGCATTCTCGAGCAGCAGACAGCGGCGTTCGCCGAACTGGTGGCCGAACGGTTGGCCGAGTTGCAAGCTGCAACACTCTGACAGCCGCTCGACCAGGCTGTGCCTCGCCGATAGAGTGCCGCCATGGAAACTGAGTCGCAGATGGGTCCTACGCGATACCGCATCTACATGATCCTCGGTCTGGTGACGTCACTTCTGCTTGTTGGAGTCGGCATCTGGGGGATCGTCGGGAGCAACGAGCCGATCCTCGGATGGGTCATGCTCATTGCGGGCATCGCCATCACGGGTGTCTCGATCGTGCAGTTGCGTCGCGCCTGACAGATCGCGTGTAGCAGTGGGCGACTGGCCCCGGCTATTCGCTATGGTCGAAGACATGGGGGCCGAGCTGACTACGTGGCGGCCGACCCCGGTCGAACTCGGCGCCAATGCCTTCGGCGGATTGGTTTTTGCAGGTTTCGCTGTGGCACCTTTCGTGATTTCGCCCGAGATACCCCTCTGGGTGCTCGCGATTACCGGTCCCATTGGAATTATGGGCCTGTGGTGGACAACCCGGTTGTGGCGCGTACGTATCGAATTCGGAGGAGAGCAGCTGAGGGTCATCGGCTATTTCTGGAATCGCACGATCGCCCGAGATCGAATCCGCTCCGTCTCGATCAACCCTGAGTTCCCCTACGTCAGATGGTCGACGGCGTCCGGGCTCGTCCTCACGACGTTCCTCACCCCAATCTCTGTCACTGGCATCGACTGGTCTTCGAGCGCAACCCGACAGCGCCGCCGTGACGTTCTCACGGAGCTCCGTTCGTGGACCGGGGTAGCTGTCGATAGTGACGAAGACGACGATCAGGAACAGCCGCCGCCCTCGGGTGAGGAGTTGCGCGTCCGCGAAGAGTTTGTGGAGGAGATCGCTGAGCTCGCACGCGCGCTGACGCGGGAGTCAGCGAGTGTGACGACGCACAGCGATTTCGGGGTTCCCGTCGCATCCATTGAGCCGACGCGCTCCGGTGCCGCGGGCATGTGGATCGTCTGCGGACACACGATCAACATCCAGGTCGATGACCCCGGTCTCTATTGGGATCTCCCGTGGAGCTTCGAGAGCAGGGCCCAGACGATGCTCATGCTTCGTGCTGTGATCGCCGGATCGGGCACTGCCACGGCGGGGCCTTACCGCCGTGCGCTTTCGCTTCGATTGTCGGATGGCACGACCCTGGACTCATCCCGGACTACAGCGCTTCGAGCCCTCGTCATCCCTGCGCCCGGCTGGAAATCGTGGGGCCGGAAGACCGCCCTCGCGCCGTACCGATGAAGCCCCCCAGCTGGCTACTCCGCGGGGTGCGGATCAGCGGCATCGTCGTGTTCGCAATCTTCTCGCTTGGAAGCGTCGTGCTCGGTGTGGTTGCGCTCGTCGATTCCTCGCGTCCAGTGATCTGGGGAACGTTCTCGGGGGAGTCCTGCATCCCGACAGCCCGCGGATGCAACAACATCGGGTCGTGGGTGAGCGATGACGGGGAGGTCCGCCTCGACGATGTGCGCCTGGATGGTTCCCGTACTCCGGTCGACTCAGTCAGGGCCGCCTATCGAGTGGGAGCCACCTTCGGGGGGGACACCATCGTGCATACCGCGGAGTGGATAGGTGGTGCGCCCTGGGCGCTGTGGTTGTTGGCGGTTGTCTGTATCGTGACCACCGTTGTGCAGATTCGGCGATTGGGCCCCGCCCGCCGGGAAGCACCTCGTCATGCGGTCGATTCGCCGTGATGGCGGGCTGATCAAGGGGCGGTGGTCCCCGAGGCCTCGCCGACCCCTGAGCGCCGGAGCGCAAGGTGCCGCTCCCGCAGCGCGAGGAACAGCGGGACCGTGAAGGCCACTGCGGTGAGGAGCGACAGGGGCACGAGCACCCAGGCACGTCGCATCCCGATCCGACGGCTCTCGACGATCACGAAGACGCTCGCGGCGGTGGCGAGCACGACGAGGTCCCACTGCAGGGATTGGGTGGCTGCGCCGTTGCTGAACCACTCGCCGAACCATGCGCTGCCTTGGGCGATTGCGAGTCCGTTGAAGGCCCACGTGATCGCGATGCCGCCGATCGAGAGGCCCAGGTACACGAGAGCGAGCGGAGTCCAACCCCGGGACAGTGACATGTCCACAGTGTGACCACTGGCAGAACCTATTTCAAGCGCAGAACTCGTGCGCGCCGCCGCCCTAGTCGTTCGGGGGTGCGCGACCTGACGCACATCGTCGCTATGTAGGTCTGAAAGCAGCGGTCTGCGTCAGTTCGGGGCCGTGGGGCACCCCGCCCGGTCCGCGGTGGTACCGTGCGGGGATGACACTGCAGCGGATCCTTGAACCCCGGCCGGCGACATCCGTACCGCGCACTATCGGGCGGATCGCTCTCGGGGCGATGCTGGCCTTCGCCGGGATGACGCACCTGACGGTCGCGCGAAAGGAGTTCCGCGCCCAGGTGCCGGAATGGGTTCCCGTCGACGAGGATCTCGTGGTCGTCGGATCCGGAATCGCCGAGATCACTCTCGGCACTGCTCTCGTCGCGCTGCCCAGACGCCGCGTGGCCGTCGGCCTCGCGGTGGCCGCATTCTTCGTAGCGATCTTCCCTGGCAACATCTCCCAGTACGTCACCCGCACGAGCGCTTTCAGGCTCAACTCCGACCGCGCCCGGTTCGTTCGCCTGTTCTTCCAGCCCGTTCTCGTGGCGTGGGCTCTCTGGGGTACCGGCGCCCTCGCCGCTGTGCGGCCCAACCGGTAGGCGCTACTCGATCAGGTCGGGGTGGTGGATCGCCGCCACGTTGGGGTGCGCGCGAAGTCGGTACCGCAGCGCATTCTCGCCGTACGTCTCGAGGATGGGGGCGTTGGTCGGATCGAGTGACAGGCCACGAGCCTCTGACCGTAGCGCCGGATCCAGCTCGAGGTGTGGCATCCGGGCATCGAGGGCGGGGTTGAAGAAGAACGGGATCGAGATCCGGTCCGTGCCTACCAGTGGTGACTCCACGCGGTGCAGCGTTGCCTTGAGGTACCCATCGGTGGCCAGTTCCAGCATCTCACCGATGTTGACGACGAAGGCGCCAGGCAGCGAAGGCGCATCGATCCACTCACTGTCGTGCTCGACCTGCAATCCGCCCTTGCCCGGCTCGACAAGAAGGAGCGTCAGGACGCCGCCATCCCGATGAGCGCCGACGCCCTGCTGGGCGACACCCTCCTCACTCGTACCCGGGTAGCGCACGATCTTGATGAGTGAGAAGGCGCGGTCCGCGAAGGCCTCGTCGAAGACATCCTCCGAGGCCCCGAGCGCCACGGCCCAGGTTCGCATGAGTCGCAAAGCCAGGGAACTCAGCTGGGAGCGCCATTCAGTGAAGGCCCTCTCGAGTTCGGGAAGTTCCGCCGGCCACAGGTTGGGCCCCTCGAGACGCCAGTAGTCGGCGTCCTTGTCGCTCACCGCGTCACGCTCCTCGCCGATGTCGATCTGCTCGCGCCAGTCGATCTCACCGTTGGTGAGCTCCTTGCCTGTGCGCGTGTAGCCCCGGAACTGGGCGCTCTTGACGTTCTCGATCGCAAGCTTCTGGTCCTCCGGCAGTGCGAAGAATCGTCTCGACACATCGAGTACCTCATCGATGAGCGGCTGAGGGATGCCGTGTCCGACGAGATAGAAGAAGCCGACGTCGTGGGTCACCTCCCGGAGTTTCGTGCGGAACGCCTCTGCGGCGTCAGTGCCCGCGTCGAGTTCGGAGAGGTCGAGGATGGGGAGCGATTCGAGAGTCACGACTCGATTCTGGCAGTCATCGGCTCGGGCGATCTGCAGGTTACGTGCCCTGCCCTCTCTGCTCCAGAACTGCACAGGTTGCCTTGTTACCGTGGGAACAGAGGCAATGACACCTCCCGGACGACGGATCAGTACCCGGAACGCGACAAGACTGGCCAAGGGAACGAAGTCATGTCGTGGTTGATCCTCATCGTGTCCGGCATCCTCGAAGCTGTCTGGGCGACAGCGCTCGGCAAGAGCGAGGGTTTCACCAAGGTCGTTCCAACGATCGTGTTCGGCGTCGCCCTCGTGGCGAGCATGGGCGGGCTGGCGTTCGCCCTCCGGGACATCCCCACCGGAACCGGATACGCGATCTGGGTCGGCATCGGCGCAGCCATCACCGTCGCCTACGCGATGATCACGGGCACCGAGCCGCTCTCGCTCGTGAAGGTTCTCCTGCTTGTCGGGCTGGTCGGATGCATCGTGGGGCTCAAACTCGTGAGCGACACCGCCCACTGAGCCCACCGAGTAGCCTGAGGGAGTGGGCCAGAGCATCGACGCGACGCTGATGCGTGACATCGTCGGGTGGGACGTCCGCACTTGGTCCAAGGCCGTCGACTTCTGGGCGACGAAACTCGACCCGAACGAAGCGCCGCTTCACGCAATGGAAGTCGGCGCAGGGCCTGGCGGTCCCTCCCTCTGGCTGGCCCTGCAGGGCCACACGGTCCTGTGCACGAACTTCCAGAACACCGAAGGGCAGGCCCGCCCGCTCCACGACCGCTACGGCGTGACCGGCATCACCTACCAGGACGTCGACGCCACGCGCATCCCCTTCGAGAACCAGTTCGATCTCATCATCTTCAAGTCGGTGCTCGGAGGTGTCGGCTCGCAGTTCGAGGCGCAGCAACGCGCGGTCGAGGGGATGCTGCGAGCCCTCAAACCCGGAGGCCGCCTGCTCTACGCCGAGAACCTGCGGAGCACCTGGCTCCACCGCGCAGCGCGCGCGATCGCGTACCGGCTGCGTCGGTCATCCTGGCGGTTCATGTCGGTCAGGGAGATGCACTCCCTGCTCGCCGGTTTTGAATCGCACGAGTTGTACACGACCGGCTCGCTCTCCCTGTTCGGAGTCACCGAAGGTCAGCGTGCGGCGCTCGCCGCGGTCGACGACGCGGTGTTCAACCGTCTGACACCGTCACGCTGGCGCTACGTGAGCTACGGCATTGCTACCAAGGCTCGCTAGACGGGGGCTGTCTTCCGTCCATCGACTGTTCACCTGCGTTCCCTAGTCTTGCGCGCGGAGCAGACGATGGAACAGACACTGAGTGACCCCAACGACAGCGAGGTCGAGTGGCTCGCCAAGCTCCTCGAGATCGCAGACGTGCTGCGTCTCGATTCGATCAGTGAAGTGTCGAGCTTCTTCGATTCCGAGCAGCGTTCCTCGAGCCCCTCTGGTCTGGACCCGAATACCGTCATCAATGTTGTGGGCGCAAAGGTCGGGGAGCTTCTCGCGAGAGAACTCGACCTCCGGTGGCAGGTGGTGACGGACGACTTCGGCACAGAGCTCGGTGTTGTTGGCGAGCCGAATTCGATCGTCATCTGTCCCATGAGCTCCGTGGGCCAGCGGTGGAAGTCCTCTGCGCCCGGAGAGATTCAGCGCTTCGTAACCTCGGCACTGTCGTCCGTCCGAGAGATTCGTGGTCGCTCGGCCGGTTGAAGCGCTCGTCGAGGTGCGGCATCCACGAAGCCTTACCGAAGGTGGGCGTCAGCGTCCCTGCCGCGGACGCCCGGGCCTGCGCTCTCCCTTGACGACCGGAGCGCGCCCCTTGCCCTTGGACGCCTTGGCCTTGCCGCCAGCCGCCCGCGTGTCGGCTGCAGCAGCCTTCGTTGAAGCGGCGAGTTGACGCTCGGCCTCCACCAGGAA
Source organism: Leifsonia sp. AK011 (assembly GCF_013410945.1). Lineage (NCBI taxonomy): Bacteria > Bacillati > Actinomycetota > Actinomycetes > Micrococcales > Microbacteriaceae > Leifsonia > Leifsonia sp. AK011. The sequence goes on from NZ_JACCCH010000001.1 coordinate 1,334,025, forward strand.
GGCTTCGCCTTCTGGCGTGAGGACGGTCGAGGTGGCCGACTTGTCGAAGAGCTCGTAGCCCACCGCCGCTTCGAGGGAGCGAACGGATGCCACCACCGTCGACCGCGGAACCCCGAGCGATTTCGCGGCGTGAGCGAAGTGAAGGTGGTGTGCGGCAGCGACGAACTGCTTCAGGAGTTTGTGGTCCATGGGAGTCCTCAGGCTACTGGGGGCTCGTCACTGGTCACGGGATTTCTCAAAAGTCTCACTAGCGGTGCCGAACCTGAGAAAGTGCTGTAAAGTTCGACACATCCGCACCCTTTGCCCGAAAGGCTCGACGTGAAGTCAACCCAGGCCGTCCTCGCAGTTGCCGCTCTGAGCCTCGGACTCTCGTCCTTGGCAATTCCCGCCCACGCTGCGCCTCCGGCACTGCCCGCTGGCGACCACCTCGTCACGGCCTCGTGCAACGACGCGGATGTGACGTTCCACACTGTCGACGCGCAGACCGGTGCCGTCACTGCGGTAGGAGCCGGCAACGAGGGCTATGAGTGCGCATACCAGGGCGCGTGGGATGCCACCACCCAGACGTTCTTCGCCACCATCTGGGACGGCGGGAACGACTCGCATCTCGTGGTGTTCGACACCACCACGGGCGGTCTGACCGAGGTCGGCACCGTCGTGGACGAAGCCGACGAGCCGGTCGAGGTCTACTCGATGGTAATTGGCCTCGACGGCAAGGCGTACTTCAACGACTACGACCAGCTGTACTCCCTTGACCTTCTGACGGCGAAGGCGACCCTCTTGGGCACTCTCGACGCCGTGGAGGATTCGGCGTACGGGTTCAGCGTTGACCCGACCACAGGCAAGCTCTACCTCCTCACGCAGTCCGGTGGCCTCTTCCTCGTTGACCCTGTGGCAGTCACGGCCACGCTCGTCGGCACCTGGCCCATCTCCGAGGGCAATCACTACTCCTACGGAATCTCGATTGACCACGCGGGAACGGCCTGGGTTGTCGAGAATCCCGGTGACGAGTCCTACTCCGCGCTGTGGAGCACGCCGCTCGCCACGTTCGGCGTCGACCCCCAGCTGTCGGGCAACATCGTGAGCGCCGAGGGTGATGACCCGATCATGTGGTGGGTCGCCCTCATCTACGCGCCTGCGCCGGCGCCCGCCCCTGCACCCGAGCCTGCGCTCGCTGCCACGGGCTTCGACGCTGCCCCGCTCGCGCTTGGTGGGCTCCTGCTCGCTGCGGCGGGAGTCGTGCTGGTCGGTCGACGCTCGCGCCGCACCGCCTGACCCGCAGGGCGCAATTCACTCGGACGAAACATCCGGGTGGCTAGACTGAGCCCACAACCAAAGATCGAAGGCCGCAAACACGATGCGGGAGAGCTCGCCCCAGGGTGAGCACCGAAGGAGCAAGCCTCCCCGCCAATCTCTCAGGTCCAGTACCGCATCGAGAAGGCCACTCTGGAAAGAGCGCTGGAGTTACTCCCGCGCCGCCGATGGTGAAAGCGCTGACGCGCGAAACTCTCAGGTACCGATGACAGAGGGGGAGTTCTACCGCAGCCACCTGCCAGGAGAACTCCGTGACGACAAGTCCCCCCAAGCTCAGTCCCCTTCATCAACAGCACTCCGACGCCGGTGCCAGCTTCACCGACTTCGGAGGCTGGCAGATGCCGGTCCGATACAGCTCTGACCTCGCCGAACACCACGCTGTTCGCGCCGCCGCTGGACTGTTCGACATCTCCCACATGGCCGAGCTCAGCGTGACGGGCCCGCAGGCCGCCGAGTTCCTCGACTTCGCGCTGGCGGCCAACGTCTCCGCGCTGCCGCTCTCGAAGGCCAAGTACACGATGATCCTCGACGAGCACGGCGGGATCATCGACGACCTGATCGTCTACCAGAACGCGCCGGGCGAGTACCTCGTCGTGGCGAATGCTGGCAATCGCGTTCCCGTCGTCTCGGCGCTCGGAACGCGCATCCATGGCTTCGATGCCGCACTCACCGACGGCACCGAGGCGATCGCACTCATCGCCGTGCAGGGGCCAGCATCGCGCTCGATCCTCGAGCACACGCACGGACTCACGGCGGCTCCGGAGTCCGCCATGGGCCACACGCTCGCCACACTGCCGTACTACGCCTGCACCGGGATGCGCTTCCACGAGCGTCCCGTCCTCGTGGCCCGCACGGGCTACACGGGTGAGGACGGCTTCGAACTCTTCGTGAGCGAGGCGGATGCCGCATCCCTCTGGGCCGCTCTGGTGGAGGCCGGGCAACCGTTCGGGCTGGTGCCCTGCGGACTCGCGGCGAGGGACACCCTGCGCCTCGAGGCGGGCATGCCGCTGTACGGGCACGAGCTGTCGCTCGACGTGCAGCCCGTGCAGGTGGGTCTGGGGCGCGTCATCCCGCTGAACACCAAGTCCGTCGATTTTGTCGGGCGCGACGCCGTCGTCGCTGGCCCGAAGCCGGGAGCACGGGTGCTCGTCGGTCTTCAGTCCGAGGGCAAGCGCGCGGGTCGCGCCGACTACGCCGTGTTCCAGGGCGACACCGAGGTGGGCATCATCACCAGCGGTGCGCTCTCGCCGACCCTCGGCTATCCGATCGCGATGGCCCTCGTCGACCCCGCCGTGAGCGAGGTCGGCACCCCGCTCGACATCGACGTGCGTGGATCCCGCATCCCCGCCACCGTGGTTTCCCTGCCGTTCTACTCGAAGGAAGACAAATGACAGACCTCACCGCCCTCCAGTACACGGCAGAGCACGAATGGGTGCTCGTCGATGGCTCCGTCGCGACCGTCGGCATCACCGCGTATGCCGCTGACAAGCTCGGCGACATCGTGTACGTGGACCTACCCGCCGTGGGGTCGACCCTCGCCGAGGGGTCGATCGTGGGCGAGATCGAGTCGACGAAGTCGGTGGGCGAGCTGTTCGCGCCGGTAGGCGGCACGGTCATCGAGGTCAACGACGCCGTCACCGCCAACCCGGAGCTCGTCAACTCGGAGCCCTTCGACGGTGGATGGCTTCTGCGCGTCGAGTTCGAGTCGCTCCCGGCGCTCCTCTCCCACGACGAGTACGCGGCACTCACGAATGACTGAGGCTTTCTCCAGCCGTCACATCGGCACCGACTCCGGGGCCCAGGCCACGATGCTGGCGGCCCTCGGCTACGAATCTGTCGAGGCCCTCGTGCGCGCGGCGGTTCCCCCGGCCATCCAGTCCGCGCCCCTGGCCGAGTCGAGCATCCCGGATGCCGCGACCGAGCGTGAGGCGATCGCCGAGCTGCGCGTCCTCGCGTCGAAGAACCGCGTGCGCCGCTCCATGATCGGGCTCGGCTACTACGACACGATCACCCCAGCGGTGATCCAGCGCAACGTACTCGAGAACCCCAGCTGGTACACGGCGTACACGCCCTACCAGCCGGAGATATCCCAGGGACGGCTTGAGGCGCTCATCAACTTCCAGACGATGATCTCCGACCTCACGGGCCTCGCCACCGCGAACGCGTCCATGCTCGACGAGGGCACCGCCGTTGTCGAGGGGATGCTCCTGGCGCGCCGCGTGTCCGGCTCGGGTTCCCACGTATTCCTGGTGGATGCCGACGCCCTGCCCCAGACGAAGCGGCTTCTCGCCCACCGGGCCGAGGCCGTGGGCATCGAGTTGCGCGAGACGGCCTTCCCGCTCCCTGAGGCTCTCGAAGGATCGGACCTGCCGGAGGCCTTCGGTGCCTTCATCCAGTACCCCGGCGCGTCCGGTCGGGTCTGGGATCCTGCCGCCACCATCGCTGCCGTCAAGGAGCATGGCGGAGTGGCCATCGTCGGCGCAGACCTTCTCGCCCTCACCCTGCTCTCCTCCCCGGGCGATCTGGGCGCGGATGTCGCGGTCGGAACCTCGCAGCGCTTCGGAGTGCCCATGGGCTTCGGTGGTCCCCACGCTGGCTACATGGCCGTGCGCTCCGGGCTCGAGCGGCAGCTGCCCGGACGACTTGTCGGTGTGTCGCAGGATGCGTCGGGGCATCCCGCCTACCGCCTCTCCCTGCAGGCGCGTGAACAGCACATCCGCCGTGAGAAGGCCACGTCGAACATCTGCACAGCGCAGGTGCTGCTGGCCGTGATGGCCTCGATGTACGCGGTCTACCACGGACCGGACGGGCTTAAGCGCATCGCCCAGCACGTGCACGCGGCAACCGTGCTCGCCGCCAAGGAGCTGAGGGCGCGCGGCGTCGACGTGCACGCCGACAGCTTCTTCGACACGTTCACCGTGACGGTGAAGGATGCGCCTGCCACCGCCGCCCGTGCCCTCAGGCACGACATCCTCCTCCACGAGGTCGACGAGCACACCGTGTCGCTGTCGTTCGACGAGACGAGCGCCGAGGACCTCGAGGCCGTCCTCCCGCTGCTCTACGACATCTTCGAGGCCGGTGAGCGTGAGCCCGCGGCCGAACAGGGAGTATTCACCAAGGGCGTGCGCTGGTTCGCGCTCGACCCAGAGCGCCAGCACGAGTACCTTCCATCGCTCGCTCGCACGAGCCCGTACCTCACGCATCCCGTGTTCTCCACGCACCGCAGCGAGACCTCGATGATGCGGTACCTCAAGTACCTCGCCGACAAGGACTACGCGCTCGACCGCGGCATGATCCCGCTCGGTTCGTGCACGATGAAGCTCAACGCCGCGACCGAGATGGCCGCAGTCACGTGGCCGGAGTTCGCGGGCATCCACCCCTTCGCCCCCGAGAGTGACACCGTGGGCTACCGCACCCTCATCGAGCAGCTCGAGACCTGGCTCGCCGAGGTCACCGGGTACGACGCCGTGTCCCTGCAACCGAACGCCGGCAGCCAGGGCGAATTGGCCGGGCTCCTCGCGATTCGCGGATACCACCGCTCCCGCGGGGACGACCAGCGCACGGTGTGCCTCATCCCGTCGAGTGCCCACGGCACAAACGCGGCCAGCGCCGTGCTCGCGGGCATGCGTGTGGTCGTGGTGGCCTGCGACGACCTCGGCAACGTCGACCTCGACGACCTGCGGGCGAAGGTCGCGCTGCACGCCGACGAACTCGCCGCACTCATGATCACCTACCCGTCGACGCACGGTGTGTACGAGCACGACGTTGTCGACATCACGACCGCGGTGCACGAGGCCGGCGGGCAGGTCTACGTGGATGGTGCGAACCTCAACGCCGTGCTCGGCTACGCCCGATTCGGCGACTTCGGTGGGGATGTCTCGCACCTCAACCTGCACAAGACCTTCTGCATCCCACATGGCGGCGGTGGCCCCGGCGTGGGGCCCGTGGCCGCCAAGGCACACCTGGCGGAGTTCCTGCCGCAAGGCACCGCGAACCCCGTCAGTGCCGCCCCGTACGGGAGTGCTGGCATCCTGCCCATTTCGTGGGCGTACGTGCGGATGATGGGTGCCGAGGGACTGCAACAGGCAACGGGTGCCGCGGTCCTTGCGGCCAATTACGTCGCCGTTCGACTGCGTGAGCACTACCCGGTGCTCTACGCGGGGGACAACGGCCTCGTCGCCCACGAGTGCATCCTCGACCTGCGGCCGCTCAAGGAGGCGACGGGCATCGACAACAACGATGTCGCGAAGCGCCTCATCGACTACGGATTCCACGCGCCCACCATGTCGTTCCCCGTGGCCGGCACGCTCATGGTCGAGCCGACGGAGAGTGAGGACCTGACCGAGATCGACCGCTTCATCGACGCGATGATCGCGATCAAGGAGGAGGCGGATGCCGTGGCCGCTGGTGTCTGGCCGGCTGACGACAACCCCCTCGTGCACGCGCCCCACACCGCCCAGTCGGTCATCGAGGGCGAGTGGGACCACGCCTACTCCCGCGAGCTCGCCGTCTACCCGCTGCGCAGTCTCATTCGCACCAAGTACTGGCCGCCCGTGCGCCGCGTCGACAACGCCTGGGGCGACCGCAACCTCGTGTGCGCGTGCCCGCCCATTGAGGCGTTCGCGGACTAGCCCCACTTGTCACATCCCAAATGCAGGAAGTCTGGCTTCGTCGCACGGTGACGTGCGGGATTCGTGTGCTTCGGGCCGTCGAATCCTGCATTTGGGATGTGTGACTGAGCTGATTAGCTCGGGGTGGTGAAGAGCGCCGGGAAGGTCGCTGCGGCCCACGGGTAGCCCACGAAGATCGCGGAATCGATCACGACGTGCGCGATCACTAGGGGTAGCACGCGCCCTGTGCGCGTGTACAGCCAGCCGAACAGCACTCCCATCGCGAAGTTGCCGATGAAGGCTCCGAAGCCCTGGTACAGGTGGTAGGTGCCCCGAAGGGTGGCGCTCGCGAGGATGATCGACCACGGGCCCCACCCCAGGTCGCGCAGGCGCGCGAAGAGGTAGCCGATCACGATGACTTCCTCGGTCACGCCCGCCCGCAGCGCCGAGAGCAGCAGCACGGGAATCGTCCACCAATAGGCATCCAACCCGGCCGGGTTCACGTTGACGGTGATGCCCAGTGCGCGGCCCGCGAGGTAGACGCCGATGCCCGGGATGCCGATGGCCAGCGCGAGTCCGAGCCCCTGGAGGGTGTCGCGGCCCGGTCGGGCTCCGTCGATGCCGAGCCGGGAAAGGTGGGGTCGGGCCGCCTGCCAGAGCAGGAACGCCACGAGTGCGACGGGCACGAGGTCGAAGAAGATGCCCATGAGCTGGTAGATCAGGTCGAACCACGGTCGATCGCTCAGCGACTGGTTGATGGTCGTCGACTGGTCGGCGAGTGCCTCGTCGCGGGTGGTCCTGTTGATGATCGAGACCACGGAATAGGCTGCGGATGCACCCAGCGAGAGCCCGAGGACGAGCAGGATCTCGGCCCATGTCCTGCGCCTGGATTCGACCGCGAACGCTGCCGGATAGGGGCCGGGTTTCAGCACAACGTGCCCCAATCGTCGGGAGATCTTGTGTGGTTGGTGCAAACGCTTCCCATGTTATTCGCCGATCTATGGACGGTGTCCACAAGAGGCAAGTTGGGGACTCCTCACCTCTCGGCGAATACCGTCGCGAGGCACAATTTTGCTGCGCGCAGAGGAGTGTAAACGCTTACATTTCCGCGCCGCATGCAAGTTATTTGACACTTGATTTCCGCTAGGTAACGTTCAGCCCGGATCATTTTGGATAAATGCAACCCCCTCTTAGGGTGTCATCTATCCCGCAGGTCCCGGTGCTGGGTTTTACCGGGACCTGCTTTCTTGTTCAGGAGGAAACTTGCGTATTCCACGACTTCTCGCCATCACGGGGGCCCTCTCGGTCGCCTCTGTCCTTGCGCTGGCAGGCTGTGCCCCCAGCACCGACGGAGGCGGCGGCAGTAGCTCGTCGGCCGTTGTCACGTCCAACATCACGGAGCCGGAACACGGCCTCATCCCCGCAGACACCAACGAGGTCAGCGGCGCGCTCGCGCTGAACAACCTCTTCGCTGGCCTCGTCTACTACGAAGCAGACGGCTCGATGGCCATGGATGCCGCGGAGTCGATCGAATCCGACGACAACCAGCTCTGGACCATCAAGATCAAGGGTGACCAGACCTTCACCGACGGAACGCCGGTCACGGCGGAGTCGTTCGTGAAGGCGTGGCAGTGGGGAGCCTCGAACCCCGAGCTCCTGAACCAGTGGTGGTTCGCCAACATCGAGGGCTACTCCGCCGAGGGTGGAGAGGACACGCTCGCCCTCGAGGTCGTGGATGACACCACCTTCACCGTGCAGCTCGCTGCGCCCCAGTCGGACTTCCCGCTGAGCCTCGGCTACACGGTGTACTTCCCGCTTCCCGAGGCGTTTTTCGATGACCCCGAGGCGTTCGGTGAGGCACCGATCGGAAACGGCCCGTACATGCTCTCCGACACCGGTTGGGTGCACGATGAGCGCATCTCGCTCGTGGTCAACCCCGACTACACCGGTCCGCGCCAGCCCGCCAACGGCGGCATCGACCTCGTCATCTACGCGACCCAGGAGGCGGCGTACGCCGACCTGCTCGCCGACAACCTCGACGTCATGGACCAGGTCCCGCCGGGATCCCTCGCAACCTACGAGGCTGACCTCGGCGACCGCGCCGTGTCCCAGCCCGCAGCGGTCTTCCAGTCGTTCACCATCCAGGTGAGCCTCGACCACTTCGGCATGGACGAGGAGGGCAAGCTCCGCCGCGCCGCGATCTCGCACGCCATCAACCGCGCAGAGATCACGGACAAGATCTTCGAGGGCAGCGCGACCCCCGCGGTCGACTGGACTTCCCCCGTCATCGACGGCTGGTCCGACTCGCTCGATGGCAGTGATGTTCTGGCCTACGACCCCGATCTCGCGGCTCAGCTGTGGGCCGAGGCCGACGCTATCTCCCCGTGGTCCGGCCAGTTCGGTATCGCGTACAACGCCGACGGTGGACACCAGGCGTGGGTGGACGCAACAGCCAACTCGATCAAGAACGTGCTCGGTATCGACGCCATCGGCGTTCCGTACCCCGACTTCGCCGGTCTTCGTACCGAGGTCAACAACGACACGATCACGACCGCGTTCCGCTCGGGATGGCAGTTCGACTACCCGGGCCAGTACAACATCCTGTCGGCGCTCTACCTGACCGGTTCCGGCTCGAACGACGCTCGTTACTCGAACCCCGACTACGACGCCCTGATCAAGGAAGGCGCAAGCGCCGACTCGATCGAGGCGGCGAACGAGTCGTTCTCGCAGGCGCAGGAGATCCTCTTCCAGGACCTCCCGGCGATCCCGCTGTGGTACGGCTCGGTCAACGCCGGTTACTCGACCCTCGTGGACAACGTCGAGTTCGGCTGGGACAGCTGGCCGATCCTCTACAAGGTCACCAAGTCCGAGTAGCCCGTTCGGCTTGACGGCGAGAGTGTGGGGCAGCGCGATGCTGCCCCACACTCTCGCCGTGGCCGGCTCGCACTTAACGCGCTATGACCGCATACATAATCCGGCGGCTGCTGCAGGCCATCCCGGTGTTCTTCGGTTCCACCCTGCTCATCTTCTCGATGGTCTTCGCCCTCCCCGGCGACCCCATCCTCGCGATGTTCGGCGACAAGACGCCGACTCCGGAGCAGCTCGCGGCACTGCAGGCCCGGTACAACCTCGACCAGCCGTTCCTCATCCGCTATCTCGACTATCTGGGCCAGCTGTTCCAGGGCAATCTCGGTACGACGTTCTCCGGCCAATCGGTCAATGAGATCCTCCTGCGTACATTCCCGAACACGCTGCGGCTCGCCCTGCTCGCCATCGCCATCGAGCTCGTCTTCGGAGTGATCGTCGGACTGATCGCAGGACTGCGCAAGGGAAGCCTGTTCGACCACGGTTCGCTGCTGATCAGCCTTGTACTGATCTCCCTCCCGGTGTTCGTGCTGGCCTTCGTCGCACAGTTCTTCCTCGGCATCCAACTCGGAATCTTCCGCGCGACGGTGGGACCCGGTGCGCCCTGGGGGGATCTGATACTCCCGGCCCTTGTGCTGGCCGCGTTGAACTTCGCCTACGTGGTGAGGCTCACGCGTTCGTCGACCATCGACACGAGCCAGCAGGACTTCGTGCGCATGGCCTACGGCAAGGGCCTCTCGCGTGGCCGCGTGGTGCCGGTGCACATCCTCCGCAACTCGCTCATCCCCGTGACGACCAACCTGGCCGCCGACTTCGGCATCCTCATCGTGGGTGCCACGGTCACTGAGGGCATCTTCAACGTGCCCGGCGTGGGCAACGAGCTCTTCAAGGCGATCAACCGGCATGACAGCCCCGAGATCGTCTCGATCGTGACGATCCTCGTGATCATCTACGTGCTCGTGAACCTGTTCATCGATCTTCTCTACGGCGTGCTCGACCCAAGGATCCGCTATGTCAAGTAAGCAACCCATCCGAGAGATGCCGCGGTACGTCGCCGAGGTCGAGGATGCCAACCTCGGCGCCATCGACGCCGTGCGCGTGAGCGAACGCAAGAGCAACCTCTGGCTCGACGCGTGGCGCGATGTGCGCGGGCGTTGGATGTTCTGGGCATCGGCCGCGATCATCCTGCTCGTCATCGTCGTCGCGCTCTTCCCCAACCTGTTCACGAGCGTGCCCCCGAACGATGAGTGCTACCTCGCGAACAGCAACGGAGGGCCAGAGCCCGGGCATCCACTCGGCTTCACGAAGCAGGGATGCGACGTCTTCTCGCGAATCATCCACGGAACGGGCACGTCGCTCTCCGTCGGCCTCATCGTGACCCTCCTGGTGACGGTCATCGGAGTGGCCGTCGGCGCGTTCGCCGGGTTCTTCGGTGGATGGCTGGACTCGCTGCTCATGCGCATCGGCGACATGTTCTTCGCGATCCCCTACATCCTCGCGGCGGTGGTGATCATGTCGCTGTTCCTCAAGGACCGCAACATCCTGATCATCTCCCTCGCCATCGGATTCTTCGCGTGGCCAGCGACCGCGCGAATACTCCGATCCGAGGTGCTGCGGGTGAAACAATCGGAGTTCGTCACGGCCTCGACCGCTCTGGGCCTGTCCCGCGCACGCACCATGCTCGTGCACGTGCTGCCGAACTCGATCGCTCCGGTGATCGTCGTGACAACGGTCGGTCTCGCGGCCGCGATCACCGCGGAGGCGACCCTGTCGTTCCTGGGTGTCGGCCTGCCGAACAACATCTACATGTCGTGGGGCAATGACATCTCGGCGGCGCAGGTCGACCTGCGTACCAACCCGACGACGCTCATCTATCCCTCGATCGCGCTGTCGCTGACGGTGCTCGCGTTCATCATGATGGGCGAGACCGTGCGCGATGCCCTCGATCCGAAGGCGAGGGCATCACGATGACCGAGCTGAAGCCACTTCTCGAGGTCCGGGGACTCGAGGTCTCCTTCACCACACCCGAGGGCCAGGTTCCCGCGGTGCGCGGCGTCGACTTCGATGTCTACCCGGGCGAGACTCTCGCGATCGTGGGGGAGTCGGGCTCCGGCAAGTCGACGACCGCTCATGCGATCATCAACCTGCTCGCGGGCAACGGTCGCGTCACCGGGGGCGAGATCCTCTTCGACGGAGTTGACCTCACCAAGGTGTCCAAGCGCGAGATGGAGAATCTCCGGGGTCGGAGCATCGGACTCGTTCCTCAGGACCCGATGCAGAGCCTCAACCCGGTGTGGAACATCGGCTTCCAGGTCGAGGAGACCATCCGCGCGAACGGTGGGGCCAAGGGCAAGCGCGAGATCCGCAAGCGCGCCATCCAGGTGCTCCAGGAGGCGGGCCTCCAGGACGCCGGCAGCAGGCTGAAGCAGTATCCTCACCAGTTCTCGGGCGGAATGCGCCAGCGCGTGCTCATCGGCATCGCCCTGTCGGGCAACCCGAAGCTCGTCATCGCGGATGAACCGACCTCGGCGCTCGACGTGACCGTGCAGCGGCGCATCCTCGACCACCTCGAGACGCTCACCAGCCAGCACGGCACAGCGATGATCCTCATCACGCACGACCTCGGCCTCGCGGCGGAGCGCGCGGAGAACATGATCGTCATGAACCGTGGGCGCATCGTGGAGGCGGGACCCGCACTCGATCTGCTGCAGGATCCGAGGCATCCGTACACCCAGCGCCTGGTGTCGGCTGCGCCGAGCCTCGTCTCGACGCGCATCCAATCGGCGGTCAAGCGTGCGGAACCCCTCGCCACGATCACGACGAGCGGTGTCTCGGAGGTCGTCGATCTCACCCACGCGGCCGAGCACGCCCAGCACGCCACGGACCTGGCCGGCACGCCAGCGATCGAGTTCAAGAACGTCACCAAGGTGTTCCATCTCCGCAAGCCGAGCGGCTTCGGTACGACGGAGTTCGCTGCCGTGGACGACGTCTCGTTCAGTGTCGCGCGCGGCACGACGCTCGCCCTGGTGGGGGAGTCGGGCTCCGGAAAGTCGACGGCGGCGAAGCTCCTGCTGCAGCTCGAACAGAAGACGGCGGGCTCGATCCTCGTCGACGGAATCGACACCGACGGTCTCAGCAGGAAGCAGGTCTTCGATCTGCGGCGCAAGATGCAGCCGGTGTTCCAGGACCCGTACGCATCGCTCGACCCGCTCCGCAACATCGGCAACACGATCGCGGAGCCGCTCGCCGTGCACGGCATCGGCACCGCGGCGAGTCGCCGGGCTCGAGTGCTCGAGGTGCTCGACCAGGTGGCGATGCCGTCCACGGTCGTTGGCCGCTACCCCAACGAGCTCTCGGGCGGGCAGCGACAGCGCGTCGCCATCGCTCGGGCGCTCGCGCTCAAGCCCGACATCGTCGTGCTGGACGAGGCGGTCTCCGCCCTGGACGTACTCGTGCAGGCGCAGGTGCTCAACCTCCTCGCCGACCTGCAGGCCGAGCTGGGGCTGACCTATCTCTTCATCACGCACGACCTGGCGGTGGTGCGGGTGATCGCCGATCACGTCTGCGTCATGAGGCAGGGCAGGATCGTCGAGCGCGCGACCGTGGATGAGGTCTTCTCCAACCCCCAGGACGACTACACGCGCGACCTGCTGGAGGCGATCCCCGGGCGCAACGTTCGTCTGGGTGCCTGAGGCTCGACCCATCCTGTGAATGCCCCGGCCGCGCGCACCCGTGCGTACGGCCGGGGCGTTCCTGTGCCATTACCGCCGAATCCGGTTTGCGCCTAGAGTCGTGCAAGGAATGTGCCCGACCCCGGGGGTGCACGACTACCGCCCGCCACGTCGCTTGAGCGTCTTGTGGTCTGCGACGTGGAGGAACAGTGAGAACCAGACGATTCGCCGTGGCCGCCGCCACCCTGACGATCGCCGCGCTGACCCTGGCCGGATGTGTCGCGCCGCAGTCCCAGGTGGTCGACGGGTCCGTGGTCTCGGTGGGGTGGAGCCAGTCCTTCACCTCGTACAACGCGAGGACGAGCTACGGCAACAAGCCGGGCAACACGGCCATCACCTCGACGACGCTGTCCGGCTTCAACTACGTCGACGACGTACCCCAGCTCGTCACCGACCCCTCGTTCGGGAGCTACGAGCTGCTCTCGGAGGATCCCCTGGTCGTGCGCTTCACGATTGCCGACGGCGTGACGTGGTCGGATGGCACCGCCATCGACGCCTCGGACCTCCTCCTCGAGTGGGCCGCGCTCTCGGGCGCGTTCAACGAGGAGGACTTCGACGCGAAGGAGTTCGTCGACCCGGAGAGCGGGCAGTTCACCGACGCGTTCCCGGATGACGTCGTGTACTTCGATTCCGGTGCCGACCCGGAGTACGGACTCGGTCTCGTGACCGAGACGCCCACCGTCAGCGAGGACAAGAAGTCCATCACGCTCGCCTACGACGAGCCGTTCATCGACTGGAACCTCCAGATCGTCCCGCCCCTGCCCGCCCACGTTGTCGCCAAGAACGCACTGGGCATCTCCGACAACCAGGAGGCCAAGGACGCTGTCCTCGACGCGATCCAGAACGACGACACCGAGGCGCTCGCCGCGCTCTCGCAGTTCTGGAACACCGGCTTCAACTTCACCGAGATGCCGGATGACACGGATCTCCTGCTCTCGAGCGGCCCCTACGTCATCACGGACTTCATCGCTGACCAGTACGTGACGCTCTCGGTGAACCCCGAGTACAAGGGTGCCCACCGTCCACAGGCGGAGGAGATCAAGATTCGCTACATCAGCGATCCGCTCGCTGCGGTCCAGGCGTTCCAGAACGGGGAGGTCCAGGTCATCGCGCCACAGGCGACCGCGGATGTCTGGACGGCGCTCAACGGACTCGAGGGCACCGTTGTCGGGGGGAGCGAGGCATCCTTCGAGCACATCGACCTTCAGTTCGACCAGTCGAAGAGTGGCAACTTCAACAATCCGCTCATCCGTGAGGCCTTCCTCAAGGTGATTCCGCGCCAGGAGATCCTCGACAAGCTCATCGTTCCCCTGAAGGGCTCGGCGGAGCTGCGAAACTCCCAGGTCTTCCTGCCTGGGCAAGCGGGTTACGACGAGTCGGTGGAATCCAACGGCTCCGACGAGTTCCTCGAGGTCGACGTCGAGGGTGCCAAGAAGTTGCTGGCTGAGGCTGGAGCAACGAACCCCGAGGTGTGCATCCTCTACAGCCCCACGAACCCTCGCAGGTCGAACGAGTTCATCCTCATCCAGCAGTCGGCGGCCCAGGCCGGCTTCAACGTCACCGACTGCTCGAGCACCGACTGGCGCGGTCTGCTCGGCACCGCCGGAGCCTACGACGCCGCGATCTACGGCTGGGAGGTGACGAGCCTCGGCCTCATCAAGGGCGCGCCGAACACGTTCGCGACGGACGGATCGACCAACCGCAACTTCTTCAGTGACCCCGACGTGGATGCGCTCATCGACGAGCTCGTCGTCGAGTTCGACCCTGCTCGGCAGACCGAGATCCTCACCGAGATCGATGCCCTTGTGTGGGGGAGCTTCTACGGTGCGCCGCTGTACCAGAACCCGACCGTGACGGCCTTCGAGCAGAGCAAGGTCACCGGCATCTCGCCGTCGATGCTGCCGCCAGGACTCTTCTGGAACGTCTGGGAGTGGGCTCCGGCCACCTCGTCCGCGAACTGACGTCAGTGATGCCGGAGACGCGCGCAACGCTGTGAGCGAGCACGCACAGGGTCGGCGACGGTTGGCACGGTAGACTACACCCGCAGGTTTCGCGAGAGGCGATCCTGCGCATCCCCAGAACTCACAGCAACCGGATGCCTTCCGGCGGTCGCTCGCGTCATACGCACCGCATCAGGCTCCGCCGTGCTGATGCAGCCCAGCCCAGCCCCAAACCCAAAGGACACGTCATGGCTATCGCCACACGCTCCGACCTGCGCAACGTGGCCATCGTCGCGCACGTCGACCACGGAAAGACCACCCTGGTCGACGCGATGCTTCGCCAGACCAATTCCTTCGATGCGCACGCGCACCTCGAGGATCGCGCGATGGACTCGAATGACCTCGAGCGCGAGAAGGGCATCACGATCCTCGCGAAGAACACCGCGATCTCGTACAGCGGCAAGCACGCCACAGACGGACCGGTCACCATCAACGTGATCGACACCCCCGGCCACGCCGACTTCGGTGGCGAGGTCGAGCGCGGCCTGTCCATGGTCGACGGCGTCGTCCTGCTCGTGGACGCGAGCGAGGGCCCGCTGCCCCAGACCCGCTTCGTGCTGCGCAAGGCCCTCGAGGCCAAGCACCCCGTGGTGCTGCTCGTCAACAAGACGGACCGCCCGGATGCCCGCATCGACGAGGTCGTCTCGGAGAGCCAGGACCTGCTCCTCGGCCTGGCGAGTGACATGGCGGATGACATGCCCGACCTCGACCTCGACGCGATCCTCGACGTCCCCGTCGTCTACGCTTCCGGCCGCAACGGTGCCGCGAGCTGGAACAAGCCGGCAGACGGCGAGCTCCCCGACAACGACGACCTCGAGCCGCTGTTCGACGCGATCCTCAAGCACATTCCCGCGCCGACCTACGATGACGAGCACCCCCTCCAGGCCTGGGTCACCAACCTCGACTCCAGCCCGTTCCTCGGCCGTCTCGCTCTCCTGCGCATCTTCCAGGGCAACATCAAGAAGGGCCAGACCGTCGCGTGGATGAAGCACGACGGCACCGTTGCCAACGTCCGCGTCACTGAGCTGCTCATGACCAAGGCACTCGACCGTTTCCCGGCAGAGTCCGGTGGCCCCGGTGACATCGTCGCCGTCGCCGGATTCGAGGACATCACCATCGGTGAAACCCTCGCCGACCCGAACGACCCCCGCGCGCTGCCGACCATCACCGTCGACGACCCCGCCATCTCGATGACCATCGGCACCAACACGAGCCCCCTCATCGGCAAGGTCAAGGGACACAAGCTCACGGCGCGCATGGTCAAGGACCGTCTCGACCGCGAGCTCATCGGTAACGTCTCGATCAAGCTCGTCGACATCGGCCGGCCGGTTGCCTGGGAGATCCAGGGCCGCGGCGAGCTCGCCCTCGCGATCCTCGTCGAGAACATGCGTCGTGAGGGCTTCGAGCTCACGGTGGGCAAGCCCCAGGTGGTCACGAAGACCATCGACGGCAAGCTCAACGAGCCGTACGAGCACCTCACCATCGATGCTCCGGAGGAGTACCTCGGCGCCATCACGCAGCTCCTCGCCGCCCGTAAGGGTCGCATGGACGGCATGACCAACCACGGCACCGGCTGGGTGCGCATGGAGTTCGTCGTCCCGTCGCGTGGGCTCATCGGTTTCCGCACCGAGTTCCTGACCATCACGCGCGGCACCGGTATCGCCAACGCGATCTCGCACGGGTACGAGCCCTGGGCCGGTGCCATCGAGACCCGTACCAACGGATCCATCGTGGCCGACCGCTCCGGCTCGGTCACGCCCTTCGCGATGATCGCCCTGCAGGAGCGCATGAGCTTCTTCGTCGAGCCTACGCAGGAGGTTTACGAGGGCATGGTGGTGGGCGAGAACTCGCGCGCTGACGACATGGACGTCAACATCACCAAGGAGAAGCAGCTCACCAACATGCGCCAGTCCACGTCGGACAACTTCGAGAAGTTGGTTCCGCCGCGCAAGCTGACGCTCGAGGAGTGCCTCGAGTTCGCGCGCGAGGACGAGTGCGTCGAGGTCACCCCCGAGGTCATCCGCATCCGCAAGGTCGAGCTCGACGCCAATGCTCGTGCACGGTCCGCTTCACAGCGCAAGAAGCAGAACGCTTAAGGAACCGGGTACCGAAGGTACCTCGCTCGCAGGCTCGCTCGGCGCTGGCGTCGCGGAAACGCTGACGCGTTTCTCCAAGCTCCAGCGCGCAGCGTAAGAAGCAGAACGCGTAGCGCTCCCAGCAACGAACGAAGGCCGCGACCCGAAAGGGATCGCGGCCTTCGCCGTTTCAGCGGATGCTACTCAGGCAGCGGTCCGTACAGGGTGGGGCTCGTACGAGCCTGTGTCTCCTGCTCGAACGCGTACGTGAGGCCGAGGAGCGTTCCCTCGTCGAACATGCGACCCAGGAACTCCAGGTTCACGCCGCCGCCGACGTTCATGGTGGAGCCATCCTCGGCAGTCGCCTGGCCCATCGGCACCGTGACCGACGGAAGGCCGGTGTTCGGGCTGAGGCGCAGGTTGGTGCTCTGGGTGCTGTACGGGTTACCCGACGGGTACACGATCGCGTCGAGAGCATCGTCCGTGGCGGGGTTGCCGTCCGGGTCGTTGAGCATCCCCGTGACGAGCACCCGACCGGCCGCGAGCTGGGTGGTGTGGGTACCCGTGGGGCCGGCCCAGTTCTGGTAGGTCTGCTCGGTGATGCCATCCCGCTCCACGTACGTGCCGATCCGGCCCGTGATCAGCCTGCCCGACTCGATGATCGAGGTAAGGCTTCGCAAGGTCACCTCAGGGGCGAGATGCTCGGCGATGTAGATGTTCAGATCATGCTTGAACTCGTTCTTGCTTCCGCTGCCCTCGTTGAGAACGTTCGGGAAGCCGCTCGGTGCCGTGATCGGAACCACGGTCGCACCCATCGCCTCCATGCGTGCCTTCGCCTCGTTCCACAGACGCACGGTCGTCGCATTGGAGCCGATCATCGACTGCACGTAACCGATGCGGGCTCCGTAGAGCGAGTCCGCGTCGAGGAACTCGGTGTACGAGTCGGGCACGAGACCGGCCTGGGCGGCCGTGACGGGGTCGTTCTCGTCGATGCCCGTGACGGCGTCCAGCGCGATCGCGGCATCCGTCACCGACCTCGTGATGGGACCACCGGTGTCCTGGCTGAGAGCCAGGGGAACGATGCCGTCGCGGCTCGCGAGACCGACCGACGGGCGGATGCCCACCAGCTGGTTGTACGACGACGGAACACGAATAGACCCACCGGTGTCGGTGCCGAAGCCAACACCCGCGAGGTTCGCGGCGATCGCCGCGCCGGTTCCACCGCTCGAGCCGCCCGCAGTCTTGGTCGTGTTGTACGGGTTCGCGACCGGAATGCCGGCCACATTGCCCACGGAGTAGGCCGAGGAGAACCCGTATGCCCACTCGTCGAGCGTCGCCTTCGCGAGGATGACGGCTCCTGCTTCACGCAGTCCCTCCACCATGTACGCATCGGTGTCGGTTTGGTTGTCGACCCAGCAGTCACATCCGGCAGTCGTCGGCATGTCGAGCGTGTTGTAGTTGTCCTTCAGCGCAACGGGGATGCCGAGCAGGGTGCTCGTCATGCCGGACTCGGCGCGCTCTGCGTCGGCCGCTGCAGCAGCGGCGAGTGCGACCGAGCTCGTCGTCATGATCGAGTTGAGCTGTCTGCCGCCCGCTCCCTGGTCGATGACGTTCTTGTCGTATGCCGCGATCCGGTCGAAGTAGGCCTGCGTGAGCTCGACGGATGTCGTGACCCCCGCGTTCATGGCGGCCTGCATGTCGATGACGCTCGCCTCGACGATCTCGAAGTCACCGTCGTCGTAGACCATGCGCTGCGACACCGCGGCCAGGTCCGTCACAGTGATGACGAGGTTCTCGTCCACGTCCGCGACCTGAACGGAGGACCAGCTGGCCGATTCCGGTGTCGCACCGAGGTTGGCCGCAATGAGATCGAGATCGGCGGTGGTCACCTGGCTGTCGCCCGTGACATCCAGCTCCGTGTAGAACGGCATGAGAAGCGGTGCAGGGTCGGTCGCGGCGACGGCGGGGGTCGCTGCCAGGGCGCCGACGGCAACCAGCGAGACGATGCCCGTGGTCGCCGCTACCGCCGTGCGGATGCGTCGTGTGGTCACTGGATTCCTCTGTGCTGTAGAAGTGTGTGCTGTGGCCTGGTTCTGGGTGCTGGTCATCGGGTGCTCGCAATCCGGCGACGCACGAGCACGACACCGAGCGCGAGGGCTGCGAGCGCTGCGAGCACGATGATCGCGATGCTGCCGCCCATGGTGCTTCCCGTGAAGGCGAGCGGGCCGCCATCCTCAGGCAGTGCCGACGGCGAGGTGGACGGGGAGGGTGAGGGAGACGGTGCAACCTCGTCGGCTTCCACGAGGACGTCGGCGGAGGCCGCCTCGGTGACGGGTGTCGATGCGTTCTCGGTGTCGACGAGGGTCACGAGGGGGATGTCGATGCTCGTCTCGCCGTCACCCACTGCTACAAATTCGGCGCTCAGGGCGATGTCACCGGAGAGCGCCGGGGAGGTGCCGAGGCGAGTGTGCGTGAGCGTCACGGTGCCCGGTCCCTCGGTCACGGCGTCGAAGCCGCCATCAGGGCCCGTGGCGCTGTCCTCGACGTAGGCGAAGATGTCGTCGTTGAAGCTGAAGGTGACCTCGTAGGCGAAGACGTCGGTCGTGGCAACGAGCGTTGCGCTTGCGACCACGCTGTCGCCGATGCCGACGGTCGTGGGGGAGAGCGTAAGCGTCACCGATTCCAGCGCGGGTGCTGCGTGGGCCGGGCTCACGCCGACGAGCGAGAGCCCGATGGCAAAGGCACCTGCCATCAGCGCCGCGCGGCGGTGTCGTGGGCGGGCAGGGGCGGAGTTGATCATTGGTGTCCTCTGTGTCGCGGTAGAGCCGCATTCGCGGGACAGTCGCACCGCGCGGGTGCCCACCGCCGCATGGTGCACCGGCGAAGGGAACGCAACGGTGCGCTGGCCTGCTGAATCCACGGTCTGTGTGCAGGTGATGCGCCCACGCTAGAGGTGACCCGTGTGGGGGGCATTTCCGTTTCGTTACGCAATTATTTCAGGATGCAAATAATCCCTCACTCTTTGCGGCGATACACTGGGCGCGACATCCGGCACCGACCTCGGGAGCACGCCATGGCCCTCCGTATTCGCTACACGGCACCGATCGCGTTCGTCATCGCGCTCGCTATGACGCCAGCTCTCTCGGGCTGCTTCGGCAACCCCGTGGAGTCGATCATCGAGGGTGCGACCGGGGGAGAGGTCGACCTCGGCGGATCCTCCATGCCGGCCGATTTCCCGAGCGACCAGGTGCCCGTGATCGACGGTGACATCATCTACGGCGGATCGATCGGCAGCGGGGCCGAGAAGGTCTTCAACGTGACGGTGCGGGTCTCGGACGGGGCGGCGCTCCAGCAGATCAAGGACGAGTTGGAGGCCGCAGGCTTCGTCTCGCAGGCCGACCTCGGCGAGGCGACAAACGGCGGGACCTACATCGCCTCGAGCGATGCGTGGGGTGTGCTCGTCGTGGTCTCGGAGAACGGCTCCGACGGGTGGGTCGCGAACTACACCGTCACCGCAGCGACGAGCGGCTGATCGCGTCAGGCGAAGAGCCCGGCCCCCACGTAGCTGCCCTCGCTCGCGCCGGGTGGCACGGCGAACAGTGCGGAGCCGACGTGGCGGATGTACTCGTTCATCGCATCCGTGGCAAGCGTCGACTGCACTGCCACGAACTGCTCGGGTGACCGCTGGTAGCTGATGAAGAAGAGACCAGCGCGCAGTTGGCCGAGGTCGTTGCTGCCATCCACGAAGTTGTAGCCCCGCCGTAGCATCCGTGTGCCGGATGCCGCCTGGTGCGCCAATCGCACGTGCGAGTCCTCCGGGATCACCGTCGACCCGTCCGTGCGCTTGAGTTCGAAGTCGGGCTCCGTGAACTCGGCGCCCCCGGACAGCGGCGCCCCCTCGCCCTTGGTGCGACCGATGATCGCGTCCTGCTCCCCGAGTGTGACGCGGTCCCAGTTCTCGATGGTCATGAGGATCCGCCTGGCAACGAGGTAGCTCCCGCCGTGCATCCACGCCGCCGGCTCCTCGGTGCCCACCCAGACGAACTCGTCGAGCGCGGCGGGCTCCTCGGCCTTGATATTGCTCGTGCCGTCCTTGTAGCCGAAGAGGTTGCGGGGCGTCGTCTGCTCCGTCGAGGTGGACGATGTGCGGCCGAAGCCGAGCTGGCTCCAGCGCAGGCGCGCGGTCCCGAACGCGATCCGGCTGAGGTTCCTGATCGCGTGGACCGCGACCTGAGGATCGTTCGCGCACGCCTGGATGCACAGGTCTCCGCCGCTCACCGCATCCTCCAGGAGATCGAAGGGGAACAGCGGCAGGTCGACGAGGGCGTCCGGTTTGCGATCGGCGAGTCCGAAGCGGTCGACACCGTCGGCGGTGCGGAAGAGGGATGCCCCGAACCCGATCGTGATCGTCAGGCCACTCGGCGGCAGGCCCTGGGCCTCACCAGTATCGTCCGGCGGAAGCAGCGGGGGGCCGTCGACAGCGCCTGCCTCGCTCACGTCGAGCCCCTGGGTCAGGCGAGCCGCGGCTGCGGTCCACTCCTGGAGCAACTGGATGAGATCCTCCCGCGTTGCGCTGGAGACCATATCGAACGATGCGAAGTGGAGGCGATCCTGTGCCGGGGTCACGATGCCGGCCTGGTGTTCGCCGTAGAAGGGGTAGGCGCCAGCCGAGTCCTCGGGTGATCGCGGAGGACGAAGAGCCGTGGCACCCGCCACTCCGGCGACGGCTCCTGCGCCGACGCCAGCGGCGACGAGTCCGAACAGGCCCCGTCGTGAGACGCCGGAGGGCGCGGGGTCGGATGTCTCGTTCCCCGCGCCCTCCGGCGTTGTGCTCTCGGTCACTCCGACTGCTCCACTCCCAGCACCGCGTAGGTGAGCTTGGCGAGGGGCTCACTGAGTGCGTTCAATTGTGCACCCAGTTCGTTGCGCTCCTCCTGGGTGACCGTGTCGTAGAACACGAAGCCATCGTCGTAGTTGCCGTACGTGAGCAGGAGCGCCTTCATCGCGGCGAACTCCTCGTCGAGTTCAGCGACGAGCGCCTCGCCGTCTGCCCCGGAGGCGAGCGCGATGTCCCGAACGGCGAGGTACGCGACCTCCGCGCCCTCCACGTTCGCGTAGAAGTCGTAGAGATCGGTGTGAGCGAACTCGTTCTCCTCGCCGGGGAGCTTGCCATCGGGTGCGGCCACCTCGTCGAGGAGTCCGATCGCTCCGTTGGTGATGTCGCTCACGCTCAGGGCGAAGTCGTCGGAGTGCACCTCGTCGTAGAGCGCCGTGACATCCTCGACAAGCTTCGCTCCGACAGCCTCACGGCCGGCGGTGTCGAGCGCGTCGATCGTCTCGTCGGGGTAGTTCGCCCGCGCGGCGTCGAGCCAGAGGTCCATCTCGATGCGGTGGAAGCCGGTGAACTCCAGCCCTTCCGCTTCAGCACCCGGCTTGCGGTAGTCGATCGCGGGGTCGAGGTCACCGAACTGGGATGCTGTCGGCTCGATGCGCTCGTAGCTCACGCGCACGAGCGGGAACAGGCCCCGAGCAGTGTCGTCCTCACCCGCGATGTAGGCGTCGACGAACTCCTGCACGGCGGGCACGAGCTCGGCGGCCTGCGTCTTCACGTAGGCGGTGTACCGGGCCACGGCATCGGCCCGGGCCGCCTCGCTGTCCGCGTCGATCGCGATCGCATCACCGGTCACCGTGAAGGGCGACTGTCCGATGCCGTCTCCGATCATGCCCGGCTTGCACACGGTGAAGTAGGAACCGGGCTGGGCCACGACGGTCAGGTCACGGGAGGAGCCCGGGGCGATGTTCTCGACCTCGGAGACGATGCTGAGCTCATCCTCCCCGAGCAGGTAGAACTCGGTGACGCGGTCGCCCGCGTTCGTGACGCGGAAGGTCACCGTGCCGCTCGCCACGGTGTCGTTGTCGACCGTGCAGCTGTCGGCCGTGCTCTCGACGGCCACGACGACGCTCCCGCCTGTGGCGTTCGGCACACAGCCGGCGAGGAGGGCGAGGGTTGCGAACGCGGCAACTCCGGTGGCAAGGGTCTTGATGGTCATTCTTCTCCAGGGACGTTCTCGGATCGGGCGTGGTGCTGGGGGAGGTGGTGGTCAGGCGCCAGCGTGGGCTGTGGCAGGAACCGGGGGAGTGCTGCGGGCGGGCGTGCGCGGGCGACGAACCGCCCGCAGGAAGAGGGTCAGCACCGTCACCACGTACAGCGCCCAGACGACGATCTCGAGCCAGGTCATCGCTGGCGAGAAACCGACAGTGCCCTTGAGGATGGCGGCGATGGCGCTGTCCGGGGGGATGACGCCGGTCGCGTCGAACGCCCAGCTCCACATCCACGCGAACGCTGCCGGCGTGCCGTCGGGCATCGGCTGGAACGGACCGGGCAGCACTCGTGCTTCCTGGAGGTCGTGCACCCCGTACGCGAGCACACCGGCGGCGAGGATGATGAGGGCGGCACCCGTCCAGGTGAAGAATCGCGAGAGATTGAGGCGGATCATCCCCCGGTAGATGAGCCAGCCGAGGGCGATGGCCGCGAGGATGCCCAGCAGCGCGCCCACGATGGCGAGGGGTGCCTCGCCCGACGATCGGGCTGCAGCCCAGATGAAGAGGGCCGTCTCGACACCCTCACGCGCAACCGCGAGGAAGGCGAGCAGAGCCAGTCCGAGCCCGCCAGCGGTGACAGCCCTGTCGACGCCGGCCTCGAGCTCGCTCTTCAGGCCGCGACCGGCGCGTGCCATCCAGAAGATCATCCAGGTGATGAATCCGACGGCGACGATCGAGAGCGAACCGCCGAGGATCTCCTGTGCTTCGAACGAGAGTCCGTATGCCCCGAAGGTGAGGACTGCGCCGACGGTGAGGGAGAGTCCGATCGCGAGCGCAACGCCGATCCAGATCTCGCGCCTGCGCTGATCCTGGCCGGAACGCCGCAGGTACGCTAGGAGAATGCCGATGACGAGCGCGGCTTCGAGACCCTCGCGCAGGCCGATGAGAAAGTTTGCGAGCACGTGGTTTCTTCTTTGGTAAGCCTTACCTAACTCGAAGAACACTACTGCCCGGGGCGTATCCTGTCTAGCCGGACTCGATCCCGGGCCCAGGGCGACGCAGGAGGATGACCGATGGTGGAACGTATCCTCTTCGTACACGCGCATCCCGGAGACGAAACCGTGACCACCGGCGCGACCATCTCCCGGCTGGTGCGTCAGGGCGCCCACGTGACAGTTCTCACCTGCACCAGGGGAGAGCAGAACGACCTTGTCACCGAGAGCCCCGGCGCCGGTGCACCCGAGGAGATCGCGGAACTCCGGGCATCCGAGCTCTCCCGGGCGATGTCAGTACTGGGTGTCTCCGACTACCGCTTCCTCGGCGAGACGGGCGCACGCTGGGAGGGACTCGAGCCGCGGCGGTACCGCGATTCCGGGATGACCTGGGGTGCGGCCGGCCCGCAGCCGGCGCTCGAGGTGCCCGATGCCCTCGTCTCCGCGGATGAGGGGGAGGTGGCATCCGACATCGCTGCCGCCATCCTGCAGGTCCAGCCCGACGTCGTAGTGAGCTACGGGCCCGACGGCATCGACGGGCACCCCGACAGCCGACGCGTGCACGATGCCACGCGCTGGGCGACGGAGGTGCTGCGCGTGCCCTTCTACGTCCTCGGGCAGTCGCACGGGCGTGGCGCCGTCTCCGTCGACGACCCCGAGTCGCTCGAAGCGAAGAGGGAGGCACTCGGGAGCTACCCGAGCCAGTTCGTGGTCGGCGACGACGTCTTCCAACGGGCGTCGGGAGCGCCCATCCCCCTCGACGCACCCGAGCGGTTCGGTCGCCTCCGGCCGCCCAACCGCGGATTCGGCGGGTACGGCAGGGGTGCCCGGATCATCGCGTGCATCTTCGCCCTCGTGATCGGGATCGCGGTCGGGGCCGTTCTCACCGTCGTGCACCAGTCCACGGTGGTTGTCGGATCGACAGTCGTGCCCTGGGGTCTCATCGCCGCCCTCGTCGTGGCTGCCGCGCTGCTCACGGGTCTGCGCATCGTCTACGAGACCCGAGTGGTCGCGGGGTTCGCCGCCGCCGGGCTCCTCCTCGCGGAGGGGGTGCTGTCGCTCGGCACACCCTCGGGCACGGTGCTCGTCGCCAACAACCTCGCCGGAGTCGTCTGGACCATCGGTTCTGTGCTGATCGCTGCTCTCGTGCTGGCGTGGCCGCGATTCTCCACGCTCCGCACGGGTAGGATTGAAGCTCCCGCCGCGAAAGGTTAGATCGCCCGTGACTTACGTCATCGCACAGCCCTGTGTGGACTTGAAAGACCGTGCGTGTATCGACGAGTGCCCCGTCGACTGCATCTACGAGGGCGAGCGGATGCTCTACATCCAGCCCGACGAGTGCGTCGATTGCGGTGCCTGCGAGCCGGTGTGCCCCGTCGAGGCCATCTACTACGAGGATGACCTCCCCGACAAGTGGGCGGACTACTACAAGGCCAACGTCGAGTTCTTCGACGACCTGGGGTCCCCGGGTGGCGCAGCGAAGGTCGGGCTCATCCACAAGGATCACGCCCTCATCACCGCCCTTCCGGTCGGCGGCGGCGAGTAGCGTGCCGCGCACGCCCCTGGCGCTGCCCGACTTCCCCTGGGACTCACTCGTTCCCTTCGCCGAGCGTGCGCGTTCGCATCCCGACGGTTTCGTCGACCTCTCGGTCGGCTCGCCCGTCGATCCCACGCCCGCCGTCATCGCCAGCGCACTCGCCGCCGCGACGGACGCCCATTCCTACCCCCAGACCGCGGGGAGCCCCGCGCTTCGTGAGGCGATCGTCGACTGGTACGCCCGCAGGCGGGGTGCAGACGACCTCTCGCCTGCCAACGTGCTCCCCACCATCGGGTCCAAGGAACTCGTCGCGCTCCTGCCGGCCCTGTTCGGGCTCGGCCCGGGCGACGTCGTGGTGCACCCCGCGATCGCCTACCCCACGTACGCGATCGGTGCGGCCCTCGTGGGGGCTCGCGCCGTGGCATCCGACGATCCTGCCGAGTGGCCGGTCGAGACCAAGCTCGTGTGGCTCAACAGCCCGGGAAACCCGAGCGGTTCGGTGCTCGGCGTCGAGCAGCTGCGGGCCGCAGTCGCCAGGGCGCGCGAGCTCGGCGCGATCATCGTGAACGACGAGTGCTACGCGGAACTCACCTGGGACCAGCCGGAGCCGGCACCCTCCATCCTCGACCACCGCGTCATCGAGGGCGTGCGCTCGGGCGTTCTCGCCGTGTACTCGCTCAGCAAGCAGTCGAACCTCGCCGGGTACCGCGCGGGCTTCGTCGCGGGATGCAGCGAGCTCATCGGCGAGCTGCTCGCCGTTCGCAAGCACATCGGTCTCATCCCCCCGGCACCCGTGCAGGAGGCCATGATCGCGGCACTTGGCGACGATGCCCACGTCCAGGCCCAGCGCGAGCTGTACCGCGCGCGACGTTCGCGTCTGCTGCCCGCGCTGCGTGCGGCCGGGTACCGCGTCGACGACAGCGAGGCCGGCCTCTACCTGTGGGCGACGAAGGGGGAGGACTCCTGGACGACCGTTGCGGAACTCGCGGATGCCGGCATCCTGGTCGTGCCCGGATCGTTCTACGGCGAGGAGCCCGCGAAGCACGTTCGGGTGGCCCTGACGGCCTCGGATGCCGCGATCGCCGACGCCGTCGCGCGCCTCGAGTTGCTCTCCTGACCTGTCGAATCCCACCAACCGATTCGGTCGCTCTTTGCGGCATGTGACAGTGGTCTGGGGCGCACTCTAAGCTGTAACGGTGACTGACGCGACCTCCGAACCCGAGAAGGCCATCCTGCAGTTTCCGGGAGGCACCGCCGAGTTCCCGGTGGTGCGTGGCACGGCGGGCCACGACTCGATCGACATCTCCACGTTCACCAAGCAGACCGGTTTCACCACCCTCGACCAGGGCTTCGTGAACACCGCGTCGACGCGCAGCGCCATCACCTACATCGACGGGGATCGTGGCATCCTGCGCTACCGCGGGTACTCGATCGAGGACGTCGCCCAGAACTCCACCTACCTCGAGGTTGCCTGGTTGCTCATCCACGGTGAGCTCCCCTCTCCGTCCGAGCTCGCCGAGTTCGACGAGCGGATCCGCCGCCACACGCTCCTCCATGAGGACCTGCGCCGTTTCTTCGACGCGCTGCCGCACAACGCGCACCCCATGTCAGTGCTGTCGAGTGCCGTCTCGGCGCTGTCGACCTACTACCAGGACTCCCTCGACGTCCACGACCCCGAGCAGGTCGAGATCTCCACGATCCGCCTCCTCGCCAAGCTTCCGGTGATCGCCGCCTACGCGCACAAGAAGAGCCTCGGGCAGGCGTTCCTCTACCCCGACAACTCGCTGAGTTTCGTCGACAACTTCCTCAAGCTGAACTTCGGCACGATGGCGGAGCCCTACGAGGTCAACCCCGTGCTGTCCAAGGCTCTCGACCGGCTGCTCATCCTCCACGAGGACCACGAGCAGAACGCCTCCACGTCGACGGTTCGGCTCGTAGGGTCGACCGAGGCCAACATCTTCGCCTCGATCTCCGCGGGTATCAACGCGCTCTACGGACCGCTCCACGGCGGAGCCAACGAGGCCGTGCTCACCATGCTCCGCGAGATCAAGGAGTCCGGTGAGGGCGTGCAGAAGTTCGTGGAGCGGGTGAAGAACAAAGAGGACGGCA
Source organism: Leifsonia sp. AK011 (assembly GCF_013410945.1). Classification (NCBI taxonomy): domain Bacteria; kingdom Bacillati; phylum Actinomycetota; class Actinomycetes; order Micrococcales; family Microbacteriaceae; genus Leifsonia; species Leifsonia sp. AK011. Next base: position 1,361,300 of record NZ_JACCCH010000001.1, read on the forward strand.
TCCGTCTCATGGGCTTCGGTCACCGCGTCTACAAGAGCTTCGACCCCCGTGCCACCCTCGTCAAGGAGAGTGCGGACGAGGTGCTCGAGGCGCTCGGCGTGCAGGACGACCTGCTCGACATCGCCAAGGAGCTGGAGGGCGTCGCGCTCGCGGACGACTACTTCATCGAGCGCAAGCTCTACCCGAACGTCGATTTCTACACCGGCGTGATCTACAAGGCGATGGGATTCCCCACCCGCATGTTCACCGTGTTGTTCGCGATCGGCCGGCTTCCCGGCTGGATCGCCAACTGGCGTGAGATGAACGAGGACCCGCGCACCAAGATCGGTCGCCCGCAGCAGCTGTTCACCGGCTCGCCAGCGCGTGACTGGCCCGCGGACCGTTAGGCGCGTTCCAGGAGGCGGCATGCGGTTTCCCAGACGCCGCAAGAAACTGAATCTGGGCAAGTACGTTGCCCCGAAGCCGAGGCCAGAGCCTCCCATCGACGACCTCATCGACGAGGGCGTTCTCATCGCCGCAGCCGCCGTTCGTCTCGCGGTCAAGAACCTCATGGTGCTGAGGTCGGTTCGCGACGGCCTGAACTACGACGAGGAGCGCTACGTCAGCGCGGTGCGCGAGGAGCTCTCCAACCTCGCGGACGAGAAGGATGGCGACGCCCTGCGCATCGCGGCGCTCTCGGATGCCGCGTCCCGCAAGCAGGGCAAGGCGACGCATCACGCCGACTACCGCCAGGCCGACACCGATCACCTCGAACGGCGGGAGCACCTCCTGCGTCGGCTAGCACAGCGCCTTCGGGAGCTCGCGGGGGATGACGCGTGGGCCCGCGATCTCGTCGTGGCATCCCGAGCGGAGGCGCTTGAGGACCTCGCGGCCTCGGCCGACGCCGTCTCGCTCTCCGAGCGGATGCAGGACACCGACGAATATCGCGAGCTGCGGGCCGACCGCATCAGGAACGTCAAGGAGGACCTGCTCATGCTGCAGGTGACTCCGCCGGAGGACCGCTGAGCTACACGCCCTACGCGTGCAGCGCGCTGTTGAGCGTAATACCGGCACCCGACCGCGGCAGGACCTCCACGGCACCTGTGAGCGAGTTGCGGCGCAACAGCAGGTTCGGCACACCGCTCAGGTGGGCAGCCTTCGCCGTGCGGGTCTCGCCCGGCCCGTCGATGATCGTGACCTTGGTGCCCGCCGTGACGTAGAGCCCGGCCTCGACCACGCTGTCCTCGCCGATCGAGATACCGACACCGGCATTCGCGCCGAGGAGCGCCCTGGCGCCGATCGCGACGCGCTCCGTTCCACCCCCGGAGAGGGTGCCCATGATGGACGCACCGCCGCCGATGTCCGCACCGTCGCCGACCACGACTCCCTGCGAGATCCGGCCCTCGACCATCGAGGTGCCGAGGGTGCCGGCATTGAAGTTCACGAAACCCTCGTGCATCACGGTGGTGCCGGGGGCCAGGTGCGCGCCGAGACGAACGCGCGAGGCATCCGCGATCCGCACCCGCGGGGGCGTCACGTAGTCGATGAGCCTCGGGAACTTGTCGATGCCCGTGGCAGCGATGCCCGCGCGCTGCAGTGAGGGGCGGAGACGGTCGAAGTCGTCGGGATGCACGGGGCCCGCGTTTGTCCACACGACGATCGGCAGGTGCGCGAAGATGCCGTCGAGGTTGATGGTGTTCGGCGCGACGAGCAGGTGGCTCAGCAGGTGAAGGCGCAAGTAGGCGTCCGGAGTCGAGGCTGGCGGGGCATCCAGGTCGATCGTGACCGTGTGGAACTCGAGTTCGACGTTGCGGCGCTCATCGCTGCCGACGAGCTCCTCGAGCTCTGCGGGTGCGATGTAGGGCTCCGTCCCTGCGGGGAGCGAGCCCAGCCGTGGGGAGGGGAACCACGTGTCGAGAACGATCCCGCCCTTCGAGACCGTGGCCAGACCGTATCCCCATGCATCGCGCGAGCTCATGCCCTTCAGACTACTTAAACTGTCAGGGTGCCCGTCACCGATCCCAGCCTGCCCGTGCTCGACCTCTCGCAGTCCGCGGTCGACCTCACCGTCCAGCTGTGCGACATCGAGTCGGTGTCCGGCAACGAGCGAGCCATTGCCGATGCCATCGAGGCGAGCCTTCGCGCCTACACGCACCTCGAGGTCATCCGCGAGGGCGACGCGGTCGTCGCCCGCACCACCCTCGGCAGGCCCTCGCGCGTAGTGATCGCAGGTCACATCGACACCGTCCCGGTCAACGCGAACCTCCCCGTCCGACGCGACGGTGATGAGCTGATCGGCCGTGGGACCGTTGACATGAAGGCCGGCGTCGCCGTCGCCCTCGTGCTCGCCGCCGACCTCGACGAGCCGCCCGTGGACCTCACCTGGATCTTCTACGACAACGAGGAGGTCGCGAGCGATCTCAACGGGCTCGGCCGTCTCGCCCGGGAGCGCCCGGACCTCCTCGCTGGCGACTTCGCGATCCTCGGCGAACCGACGAGCGCAACTGTCGAGGGGGGATGCAACGGCACGGCGCGCGTTGAACTGCGACTCACCGGCATCCGCGCCCACTCCGCGCGTTCCTGGGTCGGCCACAACGCCATCCACGACGCGGCGGACGTGCTCACGATCCTCAAGAACTACGTGCCCGCCGAGATCGAGGTCGATGGTCTCGTCTACCGGGAGGGCCTCAACGCCGTGGCGATCGTAGGCGGGGTCGCCGGCAACGTCATCCCTGACGAGGCGGTGATCACCGTCAACTACCGGTTCGCCCCGAGCCGGTCGGGCGAGGATGCCATCGCTCACCTTCGGGAGACCTTCCCCGGCTACGACCTCGTCGTGACCGACCTCGCCGAGGGTGCGCGCCCGGGCCTGGACGACCCCCTCGCGCAGCAGTTCCTGGCGGCGGTCGGGGGCACGGCGCATCCCAAGTACGGCTGGACGGATGTCGCCCGCTTCTCCGCCCTCGGAGTGCCCGCGGTCAACTACGGCCCAGGTGACCCGCTGCGTGCCCATGCCGACGACGAGCGAGTCGACATCACGGAGATCATCGCCTGCGAGCAGGGGCTGCGCGCGTGGCTGGGCACTCGCTGAGGACGCGCCTCACCGTCCGCTACCGGCTGACGCCGTGGTGGGCCAAGGTGCTCGTGGTCTTCGCGGCATCCCGCGTCGTCACCACGACCCTCATGCTCTCGTTCGCTGCTCGGCAGGGAGCGAATCCCTGGACGGGGGCACAGCCCGGCTACACCGACTTCGCACGGATCTGGGACGGCAACTGGTACAACATCATCGCGGTCGTCGGGTACCCCAGCGCCGTGCCGATCACGGACGATGGACACGTGGGGGAGAACGCCTGGGCGTTCATGCCCGGCTACCCTGCGCTGGTTCGCCTGCTGCTCGTGCTGGGCCTCGATTTCGGTGTGGCCGCCGTGATCGTCTCGACGACCTTCGCTCTGGGCGCGGCCCTCGTGTTCTACCGGCTCATGGCGCGGTTCCTTCCGGGCGAGGCTGCTCTGTTCTCGGTGGTGCTCTTCTGCTTCGCGCCCCTGTCTCCGATCCTGCAGGTCGCGTATGCCGAGTCGATGTTCCTGTTCCTGCTTGTCGTAGCGCTCTACCTGCTGGTCCTGCGCCGCTATTGGGTGCTCATCCCGGTGGTCGCCGCGATGGCCGTCACCCGCCCCGGCGCGCTCGCCTTCGCGCTGGTGCTGCTCCTTCACGTGATCCACCGGTGGTGGCTCGATCGCACCGGCCGGGAGCCGTTCCCGGCGCGGGAGCGCATCGCCGCCATTGTCTCGGGCCTGTCTGCGGCCGCCCTGGGCCTGGCCTGGCTGCTCATTGCTGGCCTCGTCACGGGCCGTCTCTCCGCCTACGTCGACACCGAACTCGCCTGGCGCTCCGTGTACGTCGGCTACGACGAGCTGGTGCCCTTCACTCCCTGGTTCCGGGCGGCCGAGTGGTGGGCGAACTGGTGGGGCCTGCCACCGGTACTGCTCATCGTCGCGCTGGTCCTGGTCATCGCCCTCTGGGGTGTGCTGCTGTTCAGCCCACCGGCGCGACGGCTCGGCGTCGACATCCGCTTCTGGCTGGTGAGCTACAGCCTTTACTTACTGGCCGTATTCTTCCCCCAGTCGAGCACGTTCCGACTTCTCATGCCGTTGTTTCCGGCACTGGGAGCCCTCGCTCAGCCCCGCTCACCGGTGTACAGGGTGGTACTTGTGATCCTGTGCATCCTGGGCCAGTTCGCATGGATCGACATCGCCTGGTGGGTCGACGGGCGGGACTGGACACCGCCGTGATCTTGGTCCCACTGTGACCCTGCTGGTCGCGTGACCGTTCACACGATTTCAGTGTTGCGAGCAAAGTGCGGGATAATGGAGAGGTATCCATTGAAAGGGGACAACTCATGGCAGCCATGAAGCCGAGGACCGGGGACGGACCGATGGAGGCTGTCAAGGAGGGTCGCCTCATCATCGTGCGCGTGCCGCTCGAGGGTGGCGGTCGCCTTGTGGTGTCGGTCAACGACGCCGAAGCCAAGGAACTGCACGACGCACTCGCTGGAGTCGTCTCGCCCGCCTAGTCGGGTTACGCGCTCATCTTCGTGAGCAGCAACAAGCCGTCGCCTACCGGCGACAGCGCACTCAGCACTGCGTCCGATGCCGACGTCTCCCTCAGGAGCGATCGGAAGTTGGCAACGATCTCGTCGCGCTGAGCAGGGTCGGCCACACGCCCGCGCCAGAGCGCGTGGGCGACGATCACGGTGCCGCCCTGGCGAACCATCCGCAGACCGTGCTCCACGTACTCGATGACCGATCCGGGGTCAGCATCGATGAAGGCGATGTCGTACGTCGCCTCGTTCATACGCGGGAGGACGTCGGATGCCCGGCCAGCGATCAATCGCACCTGCTTGGCCGCGATCCCAGCGTCGGTGAACGCGCGCTTGGCGGACTGCTGGTGATCGGTCTCGAGATCGATCGTCGTCAGCACGGCATCCGGGGCACCCGAGAGCAGCCACAGGCCACTGACACCCACACCCGTTCCCACCTCGATGATCGTGGATGCTCCGGTCGCTGCGGCAAGCACGGCGAGTTGGGCTCCCATCGCGGGGGTGACGGCGTCGACGCCGAGTTCGAGCGAATGGACTCGAGCTTCGGCGATCGCGTCGGGTTCGGTGACGAACTCTTCGGCGAACTTCCAGCTCAACTGCTTGTCTGACACGGTGATAGGTCTCCTCGCCCCCCACTGTAGAGGGAGGATGCAGGGTCGGCGGCTATCCTGAACGAGTGTCCTTCGGCCTGACCTTCGACAAGTTGCTGATCATCGCGATCATCGCTGTCTTCCTGCTGGGCCCGGAGCGACTCCCGTACTACGCGTCGCAGCTCGCGAGGCTCGTACGAAACCTCCGGAACATGGCCAACGGAGCCAAGGAGCGCATGCGGGACGAGATGGGTCCCGACTTCGATGACATCGACTGGAAGAAGCTCGACCCGCGCCAGTACGACCCCCGCCGTATCATCCGCGACGCCCTTCTCGAGGACGATGCGCCGCCGACACCCACAGTGAAGGCGCCGATCGAGTCGGCCTACAACCAGCGCAAGCGCAAGCTCCGGGAGGCCGAGCAGGCTCCGTTCGACGCGGAGGCGACCTAGCGGTTCGCCTAGCGCAGGCGGAACACCCGAAGGATGCGCAGAAGCGCGAGCACGACCGGCACGAGCTTGCGGAACTCGCTGCCTGTGCGCGGCATCTGGAAGAGAACGGTGGCCTCGCCGATCGTCCGGGTGTCCGTGAAGCGGACAATCCCCTCGCGACCATTCCGCCTGCCGAGGCCAGACTTCTTCATCCCGCCCATCGGCGAGTCGACGCTTCCAAACGCTGCACGATACGGCTCGTTGAGGTTCACGGTGCCAGCCTGCAGCTTTCGTGCCACCCGGCGCGCTCGACTGAGCGAGCGGCTGAATACCGAGGCGTTCAGGCCGTACTCCGAGGCGTTGGCCTGGTCGATGGCCGACTTCTCGTTGTCCACGACGTGGATCGAGACGAGCGGCCCGAAGGTCTCATCGGCGAAGCAGGCCATCTCGCTCGTGACCCCCGTCAGCACGGTGGGCTCGTAGAAGAACGGCCCGAGATCGGGGCGCGCCCTGCCTCCGGCGAGCACCGTCGCACCCTTCGCCACGGCGTCGGCGACGTGGGCTTCGACGCGCTCGAGCTGCGCGGCCGAGGTGAGGGAGCCGAGGTCGATGTCGAAGTCGAGGTCCGGTCCCTGGCTGAGCCCCTTCACGGCAGCCACGAACTCGGTGGTGAACTCGTCCGCGATCCCGCGTTCCACGTAGATGCGCTCCATCGACACGCACAGCTGCCCGAGCGCCGAGAAGGACCCGTAGGCGGCACCCGCAGCGGCTTTCGCGACATCCGCGTCGTCCAGCACGATCATCGGGTTCTTGCCGCCGAGCTCGAGGGAGACTCCGTGCAGGCCGGACGCGGCTCGCTCGGCGACGCGGATGCCCGTGGCCGTCGATCCCGTGAAGCACACGTAGTCCGACGCATCCACGATGGCGTTGCCGACCACGTCACCCGGACCCGCGACCACGGCCCAGAGGGCGGCGGGCACTCCAGCGTCGATGAACGCCCTGCGGAGCGCGAGCACGCTCAGGCTCGCCTGGTTGTCCGCCTTCTGTACGACGCCGTTGCCGGCGGCCAGCGCCGGCAGAACGTCCATGGCGGCGAGGGAGACCGGGAAGTTCCACGGGGTGACAACGCCGACGATCCCCTTCGGCACGAAGTCCACCCGGGAACGCGTGACGACGGGCAGGACTCCGCCGCGACGTCGGCTCCGGAGAACCCTGGGCGCGACGAGCGCGGCATAGCGGGCCGAGTTGGCCGCCTGCACGACCTCCTCGAAGGCCTGGGACCGGGACTTGCCCGTCTCCAGCTGGTTGAAGTCGAGCAGTTGCGTGCGGCGCTCGAGGAGGAGGTCGTGACCGCGGAGCAGAACTCTGCGCCGGTGTGCTGGGCCAGCGGCGAACCACACGACTTGGGCAACGCGCGCTGCTGCCGCGGCATCCGCCACGTCCTGGGCCGTCGACTGGGGGAGGTCGATGAGCGGCTGGCCGGTGAAGGGGGCGATGACGGTCGCCGTCTCGCCGCCCGACGCGCTGATGTCCGACAGCAGGTCGTCGACTCCGAGGACTCCCGTGGGCGAAGTGTGGGTCATGTGTCCCACAGTACGCTCGCATCCCTGCGAATGGGCGGGTGAATCCGATACATCCGTGGGCGTGAGCGTACCTATACTCGGGAAGATGACAGCACCGGTGCCGCCGCTGAGCCGCAGGACCATCGCCACCTACGCGATCGGATCGCTCGGCACGGGAGGCTTCGCCACCCTGCCCGGCCTCGTGCTCGTCTACTACCTGACGGACACTCTCGGCATCGCCGCCCTCGCGGCCGGCGTGCTCGTCACGGCCGCCAAGGTGTGGGACGTGATCATCGATCCGGTGATCGGCGCGAGGAGCGACCGCAGCCTCGCGGTGCGGGGGTCGCGGCGCCCCTTCATGATGCTCGGGGCTCTCCTGCTCCCGGTGTTCTTCATCGCGACGTTCGCGGTTCCTGCGGGTCTTCCGCCCATCGTGTCTGGCGTGTGGGTCTTCCTGGCCTTCCTCGCCACCGCCACTGCCTTCAGCCTGTTCCAGGTGCCGTACATCGCGCTGCCCGCCGAGCTGACCGAGGGGTATGACGAACGTACGAGGCTCCTCGCCGTGCGTGTTGTCGTACTCACCGTCGCGATCCTGCTCTTCGGCGCGGGAGGGCCGGAGATCCGGGACGCATTCTCCGACGAGCACGTCGGCTACCTCGTCATGGCGGTGGTCGCGGGCATCGTCATTGGGCTCGGGATGCTCGTCTCCTCCTTCGTCGCACCGAGAGGGGCGCCCACCGGTGCCGTCCGCCTCTCGATCGCGCAGAACTACCGCGCGGGCATCGAGGCGCTCCGGCGCAGCCAGCCGTTCCGGTCCCTGATTGCGACCTTCCTCCTGCAGGGCCTCGCGACGGGGCTCATGCTCGCGGGTGCCCAGTACGTGGCCCGGTGGGTGCTCGGCGATGGCGTGACCATCCTCTTCCTCTCGCTCATCGCTCCGGCGCTCGTCTTCGCGCCCGTGTGGGCTGTGATCGCCCGGCGCATCGGCAAGGAGCGCGCCTTCACGATCGCCTCGGTGCTCTTCGGCGTGGCGGCCCTCTCCATCACCCTGCAGCTCTGGATCCCCGGGGCCTGGCTCTACGCGCCCGTCGCGCTCGCCGGTGCCGCGTACGCGGGGATGCAGTCGTTGCCGATGTCGATGCTGCCCGATGTGATCTCCCACGACGCGCGAACCCACGGGGACGGCAACGCGGGCACCTTCGGTGGGGTGTGGACCGCGGGGGAGACGACGGGCATGGCACTCGGAGCCACCGTGTTGACCATCGTGCTCGCGGCATCCGGCTACATCGAGTCGGTTGCCGGGCAGGAGGTCACGCAACCCGGTTCGGCGATCGCGGGAATCATCCTGAGCTTCAGCGTCGTACCCGCCGTGATCATCTTCGCCTCGCTCGCGACCTTCCTGCGCTATCCGTTGCGCAAGGTCGATGTCGAACCGTCCTCAACGAGAGGGAAGGCCCTGTGAGCTTCCAGAAGGACCCCGCCGAGATCCTCGCGCGTCTCGACAGGCTGCGCGCGGCGGATGCCCCGACCCACGGCGGTCACGTGCTGTCCTATGTCTACGACTCCGGCCTCGCGGAGCTCGACGAGCTCGCCGCCCGTGCCATCCGCGTGATGCAGCCCGTCAATGGCCTGGACCCGACCACCTTCACCTCGGTCGCGGTCATGGAGCGCGAGGTGCTCGGATTCGCCCGCGAGATGCTGCACGGCGACGACAGTGTTGTGGGAACGGTCACCACCGGAGGCACCGAGAGCTGCCTGCTCGCCGTCAAGACAGCGCGCGACCTGTGGTCGGGGGAGGGGCGGCCGCGCCTCGTCGCTCCCGTCACCGTTCACGCAGCGTTCCAGAAGGCCGCGCACTACTTCGGGCTGGACCTCGACCTCGTGGACGTCGGCACCGACGGCCGAGCCCATGCCGAGGATCTCATCGCGAGATTCGGACCGGATGTCGCGCTGGTTGTGGTCTCGGCCCCGAGCTACCCCCACGCCGCGCTCGATCCCGTTGCGGCCGTCGCGCGCGCGGCCGCCGAGCTCGGAATCCCCTGCCACGTGGATGCCTGTATCGGCGGATGGGTGCTGCCCTTCTGGGAGGGCCTGCCGGACTGGGACTTCCGCGTCGAGGGGGTGACCTCGATCAGCGCGGACGTGCACAAGTACGGTTACGCCCCGAAGGGAGCCTCGGTGCTTCTCCAGCGGGGTCGTGACCGCCAGCGCGCCCAGTACTTCTCGACCACGCGGTGGCCGGGCTATCCCGTCATCAACCCGACGATGCTCGGATCGAAGTCGGCTGGCCCGCTCGCGGCGTCGTGGGCGATCGTTCAGGCTCTCGGCATGGACGGTTTCGCCGAACTCGCCGCCTCGTGCCAGCGGTCCACGCGGCATCTCGTCGATCTCGTGAACTCGATCCCGGGTCTCACCGTGGTGGGTGACCCCGTCGGCCCACTCTTCGCGGTGACCGGGGATGCCACGGCTCCCGCCCGCGAGCGAATCGACCCCCACCACTGGGCCGATCGGGTCAGAGCCCACGGCTGGCAGCTGCAGTTGCAGCCCTCCCTCGTGCAGTCCGATGGGAGTGTGCTGCCGACGACAACGCACCTCACGATCACGCCCGTGACGGAGAGCGTGCTCGAGCCGCTCTCCGAGGCGCTCGTCGCGGCCGCGGCGGAGGTGCGTGGCATCCCTCCCGTCTCCCCGGAGCAGGTTCTCGCGAGCTTTCCCCCCGAACTGCTCGCGGGCCTCGCCGAGGCTGGCCCTCTCGATTCCGAGACGGCGTGGGCGTTCCTGCAGCAGGTGGGACTCGGGGGCAGCGACGAACTCCCGGAGTCACTCGCACCGCTGCTGGCGCTCGTCTCCGCGCTTCCCGCACCGCTCGTCGAGCGTCTGCTGACCGAGCTTCTCGCGCGCCTTGTCGAGCCTCGCTAGGCCACTCGCGTGTGATCGTGCTCGAAACGGATGGCCTCGGCACGCAGGGCGCCGACGACGGCTTTGACCGACGGGCGCTCGGCCCGATCGGGACGTGTGAGTGCGGAGATCAGGCGCAGGGAGCGAACGCCCTCAAGCGGGCGGGTGATGAGTCCGTTCTCGCGATCGCGCGTCGTGTAGCGGGGGAGGATCGCGATGCCGTGACCCGCGGCGACGAGCGCCTCCACGATGCCGTTGTCGCCGATGCGCTGAGCGATGCGGGCCGGGGAACCGTTGGTCGCCTCGATGTCGCGCAGGATGCGGTCGAACGGTAGACCCTTCGGAACGCCGATCCAGGTCTCGTCGATGAGGTCGGACGGCCTGAGGAACCGACGTGCACCGAGACGGTGGTCCTCGGGGAGTGCGACGTCGAGGGGCTCCCACATCAGCTCGGTGACCGACAGGCGACGATGCGCCCATTCCGGTCGAACCTCGGGGGAATCGATCACGACGACGTCGAAATCGGCGGTGAGGTCCATGGGTTCGCCGATGAGCTGGTCCAGGTCGCTGCAGGCGAGCGCGAGTCCCGGCATCGCGGCAACCGAGGTGAGCAGCCCGGGCAGAAGCATCTGTCCGCCAGAGGGGAAGGTGGCGAGTGTCACCTCGCCTCTCGGTTGAGACCTGAAGTCCTCCCACAGCGCCTCCGCCCGCTCGATGGCGGTAGCGACATCCGTCGCGGTGCGAGCCAGCTCGCGGCCCGCCGGTGTGAGTTGGATGCCACGCCCGGAGCGTTCTGTGAGGGGCACTCCGGCCTCGCGCTCGAGGATCTTCAGCTGCTGCGAGACCGCCGAGGCCGTGCGGTGTGTGGCCTGTGCGACAGCGGTGACGGAGCCGCGGTCGGCTAGCTCGCGGAGGAGCTCCAGGCGGCGGATGTCCATGTAGGTAGGCTACAGCCATACTTAAGGAGTATGAGCTTGTTCTTAACAGTAAACGAGCGTTCACTATGAGTATGACTTTCAGCATCGTTCTTCTCGCCGGCCTCGGATTGGCCGCCATCGCAGGTACCACTCGTTCCGTCGCGCGCGACGGATACCGTCCCGTTCCGACCAAGTACACCCGGTAGGACGGGGCGAGGTTTCGATGACGCCGGGCTTCGCCGCGGCTACTCAACCCACCGGGTTTCGATGACGCCGGGCTTCGCCCGATGCCCGAGACGGGCATCGGCGCTGGCGTCGCGGCGAAGGCCAGAAATGGCCTTCGCTCCAAGCTCCAGCGCGCTACTCAACCAACAGGACCTCGTGGGTTGAGTAGGGCCGTGAAGCGGCCGTCATCGAAACCCCACCACCGCGCAACTCAGGTAACGCTCAACCCCAGCCGCCGCCCCGCGAGCCCGCGCTCGCGGGTGCCGAGGGTCGCAGCGAGCGCGTCCAGCGCGACCGCGGCAGGATCCTCAGGGTCGGCGAGCACCACGGGCATCCCGTTGTCGCCGCCCTCGCGCAGGGCCATGCTCAGGGGCACGCTCGCGAGCAGGGGAACCCCGAGGCGACCGGCGACGGCCTCGCCGCCGCCTTCTCCGAACAGGTGGAGCACCGTGCCATCCGGCTGCACGAGCCCGGCCATGTTCTCGACAACGCCCACGACCGTCTGCCCGGTCTGACGTGCGACGAGCGCGCTGCGCTCCGCGACGTCAGCGGCTGCGGCCTGCGGAGTCGTGACGACGAGCACCTCGGCCTGGGGCAGCAACTGCCCGAGCGAGATGGCGACGTCGCCCGTGCCCGGGGGCAGGTCGATGAGCAGCACGTCGAGATCGCCGAAGAACACGTCGGTGAGGAACTGCTGGATCGTGCGGTGGAGCATCGGCCCGCGCCAGGACACGGCCGTGCCGGGCTCGGTGAACATGCCGATCGAGATGACCTTCACGTCGTGGGCCACGGGCGGCAGGATCAGTTCCCCCACGCGCGTCGGCTTCTCGCCCGGTATGCCGAGGAGGCCGGGGATCGAGAAGCCGTGGACATCGGCGTCCATGAGCCCGACGGAGAGCCCCCGTCGGGCGAGAGCCACGGCAAGATTGGCGGTGAGAGACGACTTGCCCACTCCGCCCTTGCCGCTCGTGACGCACAGGATGCGTGTGAGCGAGTCGGTTCCGAACTGCGAGGTGCGCGTGCCCTTCAGTCGAGCCGTGAGAGCGTCACGCTGCTCCCTCGACATGACGCCGACCCGCAGGTCGAGCGCGGTCACGTCGGCAACGGTGGCAGCGGCCGCGCGAACGTCGCGCTCGATGGTGTCGGCGGCGGGGCATCCCACGATCGTCAGCCGCAGGTCGATCGTCGCCGCACCCGACTCCACACTGATCGCGCCGATCATGTCGAGCTCGGTGATCGGCTTGCGGATCTCCGGATCGATGACGCGGGAGAGGGCGGTGCGGAGCTCGGACTCGATCCGCGCGTCAGTCACTCTGCGGGGTCCTTGTCCTTCTCACGGTCGAGCTCCTCGAGGAGTGCCCTCAGCTCGGCGCGGATGAAGTCCTTGCTCGCGAGATCGCGCACGGCGAGGCGGAGCGCAACAACCTCACGGGCGAGGTACTCGGTGTCGTTGAGGTTGCGCTCGGCGCGCTGCCGGTCCTGCTCGATCTGTACGCGGTCCCGGTCATCCTGCCGGTTCTGCGCGAGCAGGATGAGCGGCGCGGCATACGAGGCCTGCAGCGACAGGATGAGCGTGAGGAGAGTGAAGTTTGTGAGGCGCGGGTCGAACTGCACCTCCTCGGGAGCGATCGAGTTGTAGACCAGCCACACGGCGACGAAGGCCGTGAGGCCGATGAGGAACCACGGCGTTCCCATGGCACGGGCGAATGCCTCGGAGAAGCGGCCAGTGCGGTCGCGATTCTGGAAGCGCGGGAGGGGGGAACGCAGGCCCTTGGGCGAATCGAGACGGTTGTTGTCGCTGTTGCGGTTAGCGCGTGCCACTGGGAGTCCTCCTTCCCTTCACAGGAATTGCTGCGGTCGAAGTGTCGTCGAGACGCGGGGTCTCGTCGCTCGTACTTCGCCAGTCGTCCGGCAGCAGGTAGTCGAGGACATCGTCAATGGTCACCACCCCGACGAGGCGGTGGTTCTCGTCGATGACGGGCACCGACACCAGGTTGTAGCTCGCGAGGATGCGGGACACCTCAGCCGCGCTCGTATCCGCTCGCACGGGCTCGAGGCTCGTGTCGATGAGTGTGCCGAGACGCTCACCCGGCGGGTAGCGAAGCATGCGCTGGAAGTGCACGATGCCGAGGAAACGACCGGTAGGCGCCTCGTACGGCGGGAGCGTCACACACACGGCGGCTCCGAGGGCCGGCGCGAGCTCGTGGCGGCGGATCAGAGCGAGACCCTCGGCGACCGTGGCATCCGATGACACGATGATCGGCTCGTTGGTCATGAGGCCGCCCGCGGTGTCCGGGGCGTAGGTGAGGAGGAAGCGCACATCCTCTGCCTCCTCGGGCTCCATGAGGTCGAGGAGGGCCTCCCCGCGCTCACTCGAGAGCTGCGCGATGAGGTCGGCCGCGTCATCCGGCTGCATCTGGTCGAGCACGTCAGCGGCTCGTTCGTCATCGAGGTGACCGAGGATGTCGACCTGCTCCGCTTCGGGCATCTCCTCGAGCACGTCGGCGAGACGGTCGTCGGAGAGCTCCTCGGCGACCTCGATCATGCGGGTCTCCGGAAGGTCGAGCATGACATTGGCGAGGTCCGCTGGCAGCAGGTCGGCGTAGCTCGCGACGAGCTGGGTCGCGGACTGGGCCTCGCCCGAGACGGTGTCCTCGGTGATCTCCGACCAGGAGGCGAAGACGGTGGCGCCCTTGCTGAAGGGCGAGCCTCCCGCGCGGGGGCGGCGGAGGAAGAGCTGGCCGATCTCCCAGTCGCCGAGGGCGACCTCCTCGATCGCGACATCCTCGATGTGGGCGGGCCCCGATCCGTCGGCGAGCTTGACGCGACGGCCGAGCAGCTCGGCGATGACACGCACCTCGCCTCCGCGCTGTTCGAAGCGGCGAAGGTTGATGAGGCCGGTCGTGATGATCTGGCCGGAACCGATACTCGTGACGCGGCCGATCGACAGAAAGACGCGGCGCTTGCCGGGCACCTCCACGATCATCCCGACGACTCGAGGGGAGGCCTTGGCGCGGTACACGACGAGGATGTCACGCACCTTGCCGACCCGGTCGCCGTTGGGGTCGAAGACGGAGCAGCCCACCAGTCGGGCGGCGAATGCTCTCGTCATACTCACGCGTAAACCCTACCCCCGCGTGGGAGAATGGCCCCGTGAGCACACCGAACGGCCTGGGCCGCAGAGGCGCCCTGCAACCCACCCTTCCCAAGGGCGACGTGCTGGGTACCTACGACACGTACGCCGAGGCGCAGTCGGTCGTCGATCGTCTGTCGAAGGCCGAGTTCGACGTCAAGCAATTGAGCATCGTCGGCAACGATCTGAAGACCGTGGAGCGCGTGACGGGCAAGCTCACCTACGGTCGCGCGGCGCTCGCGGGTGCTGCCTCCGGCGCGTGGCTGGGCCTCTTCTTCGGGCTCGTGCTCACCATCTTCTCGCCGGCCTCCCCGCAGTCCTTCAGCGTCATCGGTGCCGCGCTGTTCATCGGTGCTGGCTTCGGCATGATCTTTGGCATCGTGAGCTACGCGGTCGGTCGCAGGCGTCGCGACTTCACGTCCACGCACCAGGTGATCGCGTCGAACTACCAGATCATCATCGCGCCGGAGCTCACGGCCAAGGCCCAGGACGTGCTGCAGCACCACCCCGCGCAGGACTAGCCGCGGCATCCGTCGCCCCGCCCCGCTCCACCACGTGCTTTTTTACTCTTTTCCGGAGGGTTCGCCCGCAACAGCGCTGCAACCGGTAACCAGCGTGATGTGGGGGCAAAACCTCCGGAGAAGAGTGAAAACCCAACGGGCTAGTGGATGTCGTTGCGGCTTTCCGAGATGACGAAGCCGTGGTCGCTGCCGGCGTGCTCGCACGTGATGCCTGTCTCCTCGGAGTAGCACGTCACGTCGTTGAAGGTCACCGACTGCCCGTACTCGAGCACCCGGATGGGCACCTCGGGCATGCCTGTGACCAGGGCACCCGGGAAGCCGGGGTCACCGCGATATCGAGGATGCGGCAGCTCAGTGCCGGTTGCCTCGATCCCACCGCCGCACGGAACAACAGCGTTGTAGCAGTAGTCGCCGGGATCGTCGGTGGGGAACGCCCACTCCTTGGTGCCGATCGCACAGCCCCACAGGAGTGGATAGGGGGCATCGGCGCCGAGGATGCCGCATCCGATGTTTCGGTCGGGCGAGGAGAACTGCACATCCTCCGTGGTCCACGCGCCCCAGTACGCCGACCCGTCGAGGTCATTCACGAAGAACAGGCTGGGATCGACGGCTTCGAATGCCGGCGCGATTGCCGTCGGTGACGGGGCGGCGGACGGGCTCTCGGCGATGGCCGTGGCGGTGGGGGATGGTGTGCTCGTGGGTGAGGTCACGCAGCCACTGAGCAGAAGCACGACGGCGACCGGAACAACCGCTCCAATGATCCTCATGAGTCGAAGTGTAGCGAAACTGACCAAACTTCAGCGCGCGAGCCAGGCCTCGACGTCGTCCGCGGTGCGGGGAATGCCCACCGAGAGGTTCTCGGCGCCATCGGCGGTGACCAGGATGTTGTCCTCAATACGTACGCCGATACCGCGGTACGCGGCTGGCACACTCAGGTCGTCCGGCTGGAAATAGAGCCCGGGCTCGATCGTGAACACCATGCCCTCCTCGAGAACGCCGTCGATGTAGAGCTCGCGCCTGGCCTGCGCACAGTCGTGCACGTCGATGCCGAGGTGGTGGGATGTCCCGTGCACCATGTAGCGGCGGTGGTACTGGTGGTCCGGCTCGAGTGACTCCTCCGCCGTGACGGGCAGCAGCCCCCACTCGGCCGTGCGCTCGGCGATGACCCGCATGGCCTCGGCGTGGATGTCACGGAAGCGGATGCCCGGCCGCACGATCGCGAAGGCAGCGTCCGCGGCATCCAGCACCGCCTCGTACACCTGTCGCTGCACCCCTGTGAACCGTCCCGAGATGGGAAGGGTGCGGGTGATATCGGCGGTGTAGTAGCTGTCGAGTTCGATGCCAGCGTCGAGGAGGATGAGGTCGCCGGGGACGACCGGTCCGTCGTTGCGCGTCCAGTGCAGGATGCACGCGTGCGGTCCGGATGCCGCGATGGTGTCGTACCCGACGGTGTTACCGTCGGCTCGCGCGCGCCGGTTGAAGGTGCCCTCGACGAGGCGCTCACCGCGGGGGTGGGCGATGATCTGGGGCAGGTCGGCGATCACGTCGTCGAAGCCCTGTTTGGTAGCGGCAACGGCCGCCCGCATCTCGGCGATCTCGAAGTCGTCCTTCGTGAGACGCAGTTCGCTGAGGTCGCGAGCGAGTGCCTCATCGGCGTCGATCTCGATGCTCTCGTCCGCGCCCGAGGAGGCGAGGAGCCGACGCCCGTCGATCTGGTCGGTGAGGTCACGGTCCGCCTCCCGTACGACGAGGGTTGTGGCATCCACCGTGTCGAGCACGGCACCGAGGTCGGCGATCCCGCGCGTGGCGAGTCCGAGATCGGCCGCGACGTGGGCGAGGGAGGGGCGCGGCCCCGTCCAGAACTCGCCGATCTCCGGATTCGCGTAGAACTCGTCGGTGTCCCGGCCCGCGGCCTCGCGGAAGTAGAGCGTGGCGTCGTGGCCGTCGGCCGTCGGTTCCATCACGAGCACGGCGCCGGCGACCGCGTCGGAACCCCAGCCGGTGAGGTGGGCGAAGGCGGAGTGGGCGCGATAGGGGTAGTCGGTGTCGTTCGAGCGCTGCTTGGCAGCCCCCGCCGGGATGATCAGGCGAGCGCCAGGGTGGAGGGCCGAGATGCGTGCTCGCCGGTCCGCTGCGTACGTGGCCTGGGCGCGCGCGGCGGGGAGTTCCTCGACACGGTCCGCCCACTGCGACGAGATGTAGTGCGCGAACGTGTCGGAGCGGGGCGTGGTGGAACGGTTGGATGTCGCGCGCGGCGCATCAGCAGCAGACTCGGCCATACATCCATTGTGCCCCTGCCGGTCGAACGGACCGGCCGCTACTCCGACGGGGACAGCTGCACGAGGATGGGCCGGTGGTCGCTGCCAGCGTCGTCGAGGGACTCCACCACGCGCATCCCCGTGACGGTCCACTGGGATGACGCGAGCACATGGTCGATCGGGGACCCGAGCAGCGCGGGCAATCGTGTCGGCCACGTGCCGACGGCCGCGTTGTCGGTGGCGAGCGCCGCGTCTGCGCACGCACCGAGGTCTCCTCCGTCGGACCGCGGCATCCCCGCGAAATGGTCGAGCGTCGCGTTGAAGTCGCCCGCCATGATGATGTCGTCGCCTTCCGCACACAGGTCGGCGGCCCAGCGGAGGTCCTTCTGCCAGAAGGGCTCCATGGGCGGCAATGGTGCGACGGTGTGAACCGCGACGAACGTCGGTCCGCTGCCGTCAACGGGCTTGGCGATGACACTGGGCAGCACCGCGGTCGTGCGGCTCTCGGTATCGACGCTGTACTCGCCGAGCTCGGCGCTGATCAGCAGCGTGGTTGAGCGGGCCTTCGAGACCTGGTCGTATGCCAGCGTGTACACCCACATGGGCCTGCCGGCGTCCTTCATGAGCGCCGCGATCTCGAGTCCGAGTTCGTTGGTGGTCTCGGGGAGAGTGAGAACGTCGACGTCGTTCTCGAGCGCGAATTCTGCGATCGTCGATGCCCCCGGTTCGTCCCCGAGCGTGTTCCACGAGAGCACCGTGATGTCGCCGTCACCCTCAGTCTGGAATGACACGTTCCCGAACCCGCGCGTGGCGAGCACGATCACGTTGAGCGCCGCGAACGCGAGGGCGATGACTGCCAGGGATGCCACGAACCGGCGGATCCCGAGTGCGAGCAGCGCGATCACCGTGAGCACGAGCGCAAGTACCAGCGCGACGGCGGCGCCGAGTCCGCGCATGGCCACAACCTGGGCAACGACGGGCGTCCACGCGAGACCGAACAACTGCGGCCACGCGAACACGAGCGCGGCGACGCCGCTGACCACGATCAGGAGGGCAGCGATGAAACGGGACATGGGGAGAGCACCTCAGGGGTCTGGACTGACCGCATGAGCCTAGACGACGATCCCTGAACGGGGCCTGGTCCCGGGCCGGATGGCGCGCGACCGTGCTTATAGAGTGGCAGGATGCCCGGAACCCCCATCGACCTGCACGCCCACAGTGCCGTGTCCGATGGCACCGAGTCTCCCGCTGAGCTCGTCGCATCCGCTCTCGAGGCAGGCATCGGCACACTCGCGATCACCGACCACGACTCCACAGCCGGCTGGGCCGAGGCCATCGGCGCCGCTCGCGGCACCGGGCTCACGATCATCCCGGGCATGGAGTTGAGCACCAACTACGGCCCAGCGAGCGTTCACATGCTCGCCTACCTCTTCGACCCGCTCAATGGCGCCATCATCACTGAGACGGCCCGCATTCGCGAGGGACGCCTGCATCGCGCGGAGCGTATCGTCGAGCGCATCGCCGTCGACTACCCGCTCACGTGGGACGACGTGCTCGCCGAAGCGACGGATGATTCGACCCTGGGTCGCCCGCACATCGCCGACGCCCTCGTGCGCAAGGGGTACGTCACCGACCGCAGTGCCGCATTCGAGTCGATCCTGCACTGGCGCAGCGGCTACTACGAGAAGTACTACGCGCCCTCACCGCTCGAGGGCGTGCGGATGATCGTCGCGGCCGGCGGCGTGCCGGTGCTTGCGCATCCGGCCACTCACGGTCGCTACCGGCCGATGACCGACGACGTCATCCGCGAACTCGCCGATGAGGGCCTGTTCGGACTCGAACTCGACCACCGGGACAACACCGAGGAGGGCAAGCGCGAGTTGCGCCGGGTTGCCGCGCGCTACGGCCTCGAGATCACGGGGGCGAGCGACTACCACGGCGACGGCAAACCCAACCGACTCGGTGAGAACACCACAGCGCCCGAGGTGCTCGAGAAGCTCATTGATCGGGCATCGGGGACCCGACCCGCGCTCGGCGAGACACCGAGCAGCGGGCCGAGGGGCAGCGACCGCTAGATTCCGGCTGCGTTGTCGTACTTGGCACCCTCGGGGTTCGAGGGGAGCAGCGCAAGGATGAAGACGATGAGTCCGCCGACCGAGGGGATCAGGGTCAGCAGGTAGAGCCAGCCCGAGAAGTTCCCGTCGTGCAGGCGGCGCACCGTCACGGTGATGTGGGGGATGATCAGGGCGAGGAAGACGATGACCCAGATTACGATGACCGCAATCTCCGGTCCGGTGCCCCGAACACCCGTGCTCGTCTGCTCTCCCGTGGCGATGAGCACGACGGCAAAGAGGATGGCCAGGACAGCGTTCACGAGAATGCCGAAAAGCACGACCCACCAGTACTCGCTGCGGCTCGCGCGGCCACTGACGGTGGCGTACTTCTTGAAGAAACGACTCACGGCCTGGCCGAAGCTGGCACCGTACAGCGGTTGGGAGAGCGGAACAGTTGCGTCAGACATCTGGATGGTCTTCCTATCGATCGAATTGTGCGCCGGCCGGCCGGGCTGGACGGTAGGACGGTGAGGATGACGGCGAAGGGATGCCGCACGAGACGGGCCCTCTTCGTCCGTCACATCGCAGACATTATGGCAGCGAAAGTCCTTCAGAAGCGCGCGTGTCGGGACGACACACTGGCGTCACCTGCTGAAAAGGGGCACGAAGGGGGACTCCGGGGCCACGAGGGTCAGGAGGCCTGGTTGGCAGGTCACCCCGATCTCCGGGATCGTCGAGTAATCGGGCACGGGTATCTCGAGACCGAGCGGGTCCTCTGCTGTCGGTTGCTCTGGAGACTGAATTGACCAACTCGTGATCATGAGCGTGTCACCGATGAAGTCCCAATCGCCGCTACCGCCCTCGCCGGAGTACACCGAGAACGGTATCGGACCCTCCGGTGTGACGATCGTTCCCGTCGACGTGATGTCGGTGAGGACCGACATCTGGCCTTCAGAACTGAACTGCACAGTCTGTGAGCCGTTCATCTCGAGCCCCTCGACGGGCACTCCGAGTCCCATCAGGTAGCTCTGTGCCTGGTCCGCGTAGTCCACAAGATTGAGGCTCCACGGGTCACCGACGAGGCAGTCTTCGGCGGTGGGCGGCGGTGCCGGATCCACCGCCCCGGGATCGGGCGCCTCCGATTCCGGATCCGACCCCGATGGCTCCGCCGCACATGCCGTGAGGAGCAGGAACATCGCGAGCCCGCTCGCCACACCGATCGTTCTCATAGGGCACCTCCCCTGAACCTCCTACCACTGTGCCCCGTTCGGGGTGCAATTGCTAGAGGAGGTGAGGAAGTTGCCCGACCGTGTCTAGGAGACCGGGGGAGTGCTCGGGCGTCGTGTGCGCGTGCGGTTGCGGCGACGACGGGGTGCCTCACCGTCGTGCGTTCCACCACCCTCAGCGCTGTCCTGGCGAGGCCCGTCGGTGCGGGTGCGCTGTGGACGGTCGCCCGACCCACTGCGCTGGCCACCCGATCCGCTGCGCTGGCCGCCCTGGCGTTCACGCGGAGGGCGCGACTGCGGGTCGCGCACTGCGGGAGCATGGGCGCCCGGCAGGCGACCCTTCGTGCCCTCGGGGATGTCGAGATCCGTGTAGAGGTGCGGGCTCGACGAGTAGGTCTCGATGGGCTCCGGGATGCCCATCTCGAGTGCGCGGTTGATGAGCGACCACTTGTGCAGGTCGTCCCAGTCGACGAAAGTGACCGCGATGCCGGTCTTACCGGCGCGGCCGGTACGTCCAGCGCGGTGGAGGTAGGTGTCGTGGTCGTCGGGCACCGTGTGGTTGATGACGTGGGTGACGTCGTTGACGTCGATGCCTCGGGCCGCGACATCCGTGGCGATGAGGATGTCCTTCTTGCCGGCCTTGAAGGCGGCCATGGCGCGCTCGCGCTGCTCCTGGCCGAGGTCTCCGTGCACGGCAGCGGCGTTGAATCCGCGGTCGTTCAGCTCTTCGACGAGGCGGGCGGCCGCGCGCTTGGTGCGCGTGAACACGACGGTCTTGCCGCGACCCTCGGACTGCAGGATGCGGGCGATGACCTCGTCCTTGTCCAGGTTGTGCGCGCGGTACACGACGTGCTTGATGTTCGCCTGCGTGAGCCCCTCGTTGGGGTCGGTTGCGCGGATGTGGATCGGCCGGTTCATGAAGCGTCGCGCGAGGGCGACGATCGGGCCGGGCATCGTTGCCGAGAACAGCATCGTGTGGCGGCTCGGGGGAGTCTGCGCGAAGAGCTTCTCGATGTCGGAGAGGAACCCGAGGTCGAGCATCTTGTCTGCCTCGTCGAGCACCATGACCTTGACATCCTTGAAGCTCAGGAGACGCTGGTTGGCGAGATCGAGTAGACGTCCCGGCGTGCCGACGACAACCTGCGCGCCGGCCTTGAGCTCCTCGACCTGACCCTCGTAGGCCTTGCCGCCGTAGATCGCCGCGACCTTGGTGTTGCGGTTGGATGCCGCGAGCACGAGGTCCTCGGCAACCTGCACGCACAGTTCGCGCGTGGGTACGACCACGAGCGCCTTGACGCCGGGCTCCGGGTCGGTGCCGAGCGCCTGGAGCAGCGGAAGACCGAAGCCGAGCGTCTTACCAGTGCCCGTCTTGGCCTGTCCGATGATGTCCTGGCCGCCGAGTCCCATGGGGATCGTCTGGACCTGGATGGGGAAGGGCTCGATGATGCCCTTGGTGGCGAGAGCGTCGACCATGTCCTGCTCAATGCCGAGATCTGCAAATGTCAAAGTGTGTTCACCTGTCGAAGTAGCGAGATACGCCCAATGTCGTCGAAAGGCGTATGGCCCCCTCCAGAAACGGGGGGCATGAGCCAAGTTTAGCTTGATACCCGGCTATCGACCCCGCAGGCGGGCCGCAGAGCGAACGACCAGGACCACGAGGCCTAAGCTTGACGACGTGGCTAACTGGTTCAGACGCAGGTCCCGGCGCACGGATGCACCGAGGATCCGTCCCCGGTCGGAGGATCTGGCGACCACCAAGCTCGACCTCCACGAGTTCACTCCGCCGCTCGCCGAGTTCTTGGGTCGAGCCGCGTACGCACAGCTCATGATCTTCGAGAACCTGTCACGCGGGGTGGCCAACGCGCCCACCACGGCAGGCAAGGCCGCAATCAGTAGGGCAGCGGAAGTATCGATCGCCAAGCACCGTGCGCTCGCCGAGGAGATCACCCGGTCGGGCGGTTCCGTCGCCGGGGCGATGGAGCCGTACACAGCGGCCATCGACGAATTCGATCGCCGCACTCGCGGGGCGGACTGGTACGAGACGTTGGTTGCCGCGTATCTCACTGCGGGCTTCCTCGACGACTTCTACGCTCGCCTCGCGTCGGGGCTTCCGGCCACCGAACGCGATCGCATTGAGGCGATCTACGCGGACCGCGAGGGGGAAGCTGTCCTCCGCGACCAGCTCAACCAGGAACTCGCGGACAATCCGCGCCTTGCCGCACGCATGGCCGTGTGGGGTCGCCGACTCGTGGGCGACACGATGCTCGCAGCACGGTCGGCCCTCACACTCAGCGCGAACAAGAAGTCCGATGAGGCACGGGTCGAGCCCGTCTTCACCGAACTCATCGCGGCTCACACGCGTCGCATGGACGCGCTCGGTCTCACCGCCTGACGTACTCGAGCCTCGAAAGGCCCGAACGTCTACTGGGGTTCGACTAGGCCTTGACGCCAGCGAGGCTGTCGAAGAGCGCGACATCCGCCTCGGCGCGACGCCCGGGGATGAGCAGCGCGGTCAGGACGACGACGACGACGGCAGCGCCGAGGCTCGCGACCCAGATCCATCCACCGTCGAACGTCCATCCGGCCCAGACGAGGCCGACCCAGACGATGGATGTCACGGCTGCACCGATGGCGGGCAGCAGTGCCGCGCCGTAGGTCTCACGCTTGGGAAGCACGTAGCGCAGGATGAGGCCCAGCGAGGCGCCGATGACGGTGACGTACAGCAGTTCCATATCAGGCCACGAATCCGATCCGGCGGGACTCCTCGGAGCCCACCTCGACGTAGGAGAGGGATGCGACGGGGACGATGTACAGCTTGCCCTTGTCGTCGTTGAGCTTCAGGAACGTCGCGTTGCCGTCAAGTGCGTCTGCAACGACCTTCTCCACCTCACTCGACGTCTGCGATGACTCGAAGCTGATCTCACGGGGGCTGTTGGCGATACCGATACGAATGTCCACGGACACAGGTTACGACACATCCGCGACGCACTGCGGCGTCGTTCTCTGTGAGCGCAC
The DNA here is from genome assembly GCF_013410945.1 of Leifsonia sp. AK011. Lineage (NCBI taxonomy): Bacteria > Bacillati > Actinomycetota > Actinomycetes > Micrococcales > Microbacteriaceae > Leifsonia > Leifsonia sp. AK011. Next base: position 1,384,710 of record NZ_JACCCH010000001.1, read on the forward strand.
GCTTGCGGTGTGGCGGGCGCTAGGCGAATGACAGAGAGGCTTGGTTCGTGGAGAATCGTTGTCAACTCACACGGTCAGGCGATGGCCAATCCAACACGATTCCCGGCGCTCTTGCGGCGTATCGGGACAACGGAGGTGACTGGTCATATCCGGACTGGGTTCAAGATTCGTTGAGGCACTAGACGGCAATTGGCACGACGAGCTCCGTGCGGCCTTGATGGTGATCGACTGGGGCGATGTCACTGTGAGGAAGGTCGCTTTTCCGGAGCCTGGCACGGTCGCGGTTGTCTACAAGTTGCGAGCCAGCGAGCGCGTCTGGGTTGCGCTCCTCGATATCGAAGGCGTAACCACTCAATACGAGCCCCCGACCTCGATCGAACATCTCGCTTCACTCATGTACGCGGAGGTGGAGGAGCCTTCTACCGCCTTCACGGTGCAGAGCCCGCCGATCGAACTCGATCCGCCTGTTCCGGAGGACGCGCTGTGGCGAGGTCTCACCCAGAGTCAGATTGAGCGGACTCATGCGCAGCGCTGGCGCCGGCCGGTACCCGAGAATGATGGGCGAAAGCGGGTGTACTCCGGCAGCTACAGTCCAAGCGGGCCTGCGGCCGAGCCGCCTCTATGATCGGCGGCGTTCTCTGTCAGCCCGCGCTACTAGCGTGATGGGGTGACGGTCGCTCCCAAGATTCGACGGGTGGCGGCGTGCGCTGCGCTACTGGTGTAGGGAGGGCGGAGTTCTGCGGATGGTGTTGAGGAGCTTCCGCCGCGTGAGGAAGTCGGGAAACGTCGGGCGAGCACTGGCAATACCGCTCTCCCTGATCGTTCTCTTCCTCATCGCGGGGGGCATAGAAACCTGGTACACGGCGCGATCACTGACCGTGGTCGTCTTGGCCGTGACTTGTTTGGCGAGCTTGTACTTTCTTGTGCGTTCCTTCTTCATCGGGGTTTGGGTTTCTGATGACCAAGCCAAGTTCGTCGGATGGTTCTCAACGGTGCGACTCGCTCGTTCGAGCATCCGGCATTTCAGCTCGGTTCCCTACTCGGGCATGCTGTTCGCGTCGCGGGGCTGGTGGAGTGGGATGATCTCTGTGAGCCGGGACGGCGGTCGTACGTTTTCCGTGCCATCGAGTTTGTCTGGTTCCAAGTCGATAAGGGACCAAGTCGCTGAGTTGAACGCCTGGCTAAGGAACGCTTCAGTGTCGTAGCGTCCCGCAGATCTCTGGGCGCCCTTCTAGCGATTCATAGCGGCAGATCCGCGGCATTGGCGTTAGGTCTTCATATGGAGACGGGCGGACCCTACTCTCTTAGGAATGGCTATCGAGTCTTCGGTTTGCGTTCTCCTACAGTCACATAGTGAGATGGCCCGGGGGTGCTGGTGAAGTTCTCGATTGATCGCGCTATTCGATGGCCCATCGTGATATTCGAGGTGGACTGGTGCAGCCTCGTGGTGGGATCCGCCGAGGATCTGCCCGGCCTCTACGAGGACAGCTACTGGGACGAGGTTCACGCTGCCTTTGATCACTCGTTTCGCCCAGCGGTTTTCAGTGTGGCCGGGCTCGAGGTGACAGTCGAACGAGGAAATGAGCCAGATCCAGACAGTTTCAGCGCAGCAGCGCGTTTGAGCCTATCGAGGACCTATCGAGAGACGCGGTGGCGAAGAGTTCGTGCCACTCCAGAAGAGCGTCGTTTGCTGGACGAAGCCTCCGCAGAAGACCTCATGTCGATGGTCCTGAACACGGAGATGGCATGAACTTGGGGGAATGGGCGCGTCAGCGTTTGGGGACCCTAGTCATCACATGGGTGAGTTGCGTGGTCGTCCTTCTATTCAACGACGCTGACCTCAGTGCAGGACTAAGTGCATTTGCTCTAGTTGTGGTTGTCAGCCTCGCCTCCTCCTTCTTCCGATTGGACAAAGGAGAAACGGCAAAGTCGACCCGAGAGATGATCGAGCTAGCGGCGTCGCGGGCAGTGAACGATCCGCCCGCCCTGTCTCAGATCGACCAGGCTCGACCGTTGCTTGCTATCTCGACGCGACAGGGAAAGTCCTCGATCTGGCTCGTTAGTTTTGAGGACCATCCCGCAGTTGTGCTCGTCCCTAGGACCACAATGTTCCAGAAGACAGATTTTCTCGTCTATGACGATATGTCGAGTCTGCGAGCTGCTGCACGCGAGAGCGGTGTGAAGTTTGTCCCGCAATCAAGACTGAGTGACGCTCTAGGCGCGAAGGTATTTGGAACAGAGGCAGAACCGCGGGCCGCTCGGTAATCCCAGTGCAGCACCGTCCCGACATGTTCCCCGCACCTGATGCGTCGGGAGCGGCGGCGTTCTCTGTCAGCGCACGCTACTAGCGTGATGGGGTGACGGTCTCCGGTTTCTCGCCAGCTTCGGCGCCCACTCCGGCGGTCACACGGCATGAGCTGGACGCATCGCGGCGCGCGGTGCTCGGGCTGGGGGATGCGGCATCCGGAAGTTGGAAGTGGGCTAGTGCGCTGCCCGATACCGAGCCCTTGGTAGACCAGTACCGCATTTCCCACAGCGGGAAATGCCCACCTGGAAACGGGTGGTGTCTATGAGTTCCGGGCAGAGGATTTCAGCTCGAGTGCTGCGGGGCCTCTACCGAAAGAGTGCGCGAATCGTGTCGGACAACTTCCGAATCGTGCACGACCCTGGACCGATTGAGCAGTGGGTCTACGGCGACTTCGGGCCAGGGGAGCAACTCATCGCGGTCTACGACATAGTGGATTCTCCTCGACTCGGGCCGATTCCGGTCATGTCGCGGAAAGTCGAGACGGATCTTCCTGCTATTGAGGCCTGCCGAGTGTACTTCGGCGGGAACCGAGAAAAGTGGATGGTCGACAAGGCTCCTACGGATCGAGCTGGAGGTCGCCCCTCTCCCGCAATCTCCTATGAAGAGTACAAACAACAATTGCGCGAGACCTACGAGGTTCAGCGACAAAGTCCCGTCGCCCCTCGAGAGATAGAGCCGGACGACGTGTTGTGGGACGTGAACCAACTGCGCGACTGGTTGGGACTGCGAATGTTCAGCCAAACTCGTCCACGGCAATTCAGGGAAGACTTGCACTTAGTAAGTTTCCCCCGCGCATTTCCTGTGTACGACCGCCGTTGGACTGAACTTCTAATTGCCTACCTAGAAGAATTCGCGCGAAAGAACGATGTCGAATTGGTTGATTGGGAAGCGGTCGACTTTGCGATAAAGACGAACAACGAGATCGTGTTCACGATCCTGCGGCAAACTCGACTCACCAACGCGCAGTACGTTCAACATTACGTAAACGACGTGACGTAATTCCCAGACATGTCCTTCGAGGTTGCTGGCGGTCGATCGTCGGCCCTGGGCGTCACTGGCCGAAGGCTGAGATTGCCGGTCAAGTGGCTGCGGAAGAGATCCCAGATCGTGCGTTCTAGCGAGTCTCTCTCTCGTTCGGCGGCGTTCTCTGTCAGCGCACGCTACTAGCGTGATGGGGTGACGGTCTCCGGTTTCTCGCCAGCTTCGGCGCCCACTCCGGCAGTCACATGGCATGAGCTGGACGCATCGCAGCGCGCGGTGCTGGCGCTGGGGGATGCCGCATCCGCCGCCGTTCTCGGTGCGCCGGGCACGGGCAAGACCACCACCCTCATCGAACTCGTGGCCGACCGCGTTCTCGATCGCGGCTGGGGCGCTGACGCGGTGCTCGCACTCACTCCCTCGCGAGCGTCGGCCACACGGTTGCGCGACTCGATCGCGGTGCGCCTTGGGGTGCCGACGACGGGCGCGATGGCCAGGAGCGTCAATTCTCTGGCGTTCGAGATCGTGCGCGACGCTGCGCGGGCCGCCGGCGCCGCGCCACCGCGTCTCATCAGCGGCACCGAGCAGGACGTGGAACTCGCCGCGCTTCTGGAAGGGCATATCGAGGAGGGCGGCGGCCCGGAGTGGCCCGAGACGCTCGGCCCCGAGGTGCGACGGCTCCGCCGGTTCCGCACCGAGCTGCGTGAACTCATGACGCGGGCAACGGAGTACGACGTCTCGCCCGAGGAGCTTGCCCGGCTCGGAGCCCTGCACGGCCACCCCGAGTGGACGGCCGCCGCCGAGCTCATCAGGGAGTACAGCGAGGTGCTCTCCTACCGTTCGGAGACCCGGTTCGACCAGGCCGAGCTCGTCAGCTTCGCGGTCGCAGCGCTCGAGCGCGGCGACGTGGGGGAGCGCGTGGCATCCCTGCGGCTCGTTGCCGTCGATGACCTGCAGGAGGCGACCGAGTCCACCCTCGCGCTGCTTCGCGCGCTCGCGATGAGCGGTGTCGCCGTCGTCGCCTTCGGTGATCCGGATGTCGCGGCCAACGCCTTCCGCGGTGGCGAGCCCGACGCCCTCGGCCGTCTGGCCTCCATGATCTCCGTCCCGGCGGAGACGCTCGTGCTCTCGACCAGCTACCGGCAGGGCCCCGCGCTCGCCGCACTCACCCGCTCGGTCACGGCGCGCATCGGTGCGGCGGCGGCGGGCCGCCAGCGCGCGGCCAGCGCGGCGGGTGTGGATGCGCCCGTCCCCGTGTCCCGCATTGAGGCACCGAGCGCCGCACGGGAGTGGGCTGCCGCCGCTCGTGTGCTGCGCGAGGAACACCTGAACCGTGGCATCCCGTACAGCCGGATGGCGGTCGTCGTGCGCAGCGGTGCCCAGATCCCGGCGATCACGCGCGCCCTCGCGCTCGCCGAGGTGCCCACGCGCACGACGGTCGGCGGCACCCCTCTCCGTGATGACCACGCGGCGCGCTCCCTCCTGCTCATCGTGCAGGTCGGCACGGGGCACACACCGCTCACGCCGGAACTCGCCTCGGACATGCTGCTCGGCCCCTTCGGCGGTCTCGACCGGCTGGCCCTGCGGCGGCTGCGTCTCGCGCTGCGGGCGGAGGAGGTCGCGGGCGGCGGGCGGCGCTCGGCAGACGAGCTGGTCGTCGATGCGCTTGAGCATCCCTCCCGGCTCGTGACGATCGACCACCGCGTCGCGCGCGCGGCCGAACGCCTCGCCGAGACGCTCGCGAAGGTCGCCGCGAGCGACGGCTCGATCGAGGAGCTGCTCTGGCTCGCCTGGGAGCGCAGCGGCATGGCCAAGACCTGGTACGACCGGGCGCTCTCCGCGGGTATCGCCGCCGCCGAAGCGAACCGCAACCTCGACGGGATCGTTGCCCTCTTCACCTCCGCGAAGCGCTTCGTGGAACTGCGACCGGATGCCACGCCGGCCACCTATCTCGACGATGTGCTCGGTGCTGAGGTGCCCGAGGACACCCTCTCGCCCCAGTCGATCGAGGAATCAGTGCTCGTCGCGACCGCCTCGGCCACCGTTGGACTCGAATTCGACACCGTCATCGTGGGCGGGCTGCAGGATGGCGTGTGGCCCAACCTGCGCCTCCGTGGGTCGCTGCTCGCGCCGCAGGAACTCGTGAACGTGCTCACGGGCGTCGACGGTTCGGCGGTGGACGAGCGCAAGCAGGTGCTCGGCGACGAACTCAGGATGTTCGCGCTCGCCGTCTCGCGAGCCAGGCACAGGGTGGTTATCGCGGCGGTCGCCAACGACGACGAGGCGCCGAGCGTGCTGCTCGGGCGAGCGCACGAGTCGCCCGTGCTGGATGCGACGGCTCCGCCCCTCACGCTGCGGGCGCAAGTGGGGCGGCTGCGGCGACGGGTGACCCGCGGGGGCGCGGATGCGCGAGCCGCGGCATCCACCCTCGCGGCGCTCGCGGTGGAGGGTGTTCCTGGAGCGGAGCCCGACTCGTGGCACGGGATCCTCGAGCCGAGCACAACCGGGCCGCTGTTCGAGGGGGAGGCGGTGCCGCTCTCGCCGTCGGCCATCCAGTCACTTCTCGAGAGCCCGCTCGACTGGTTCCTCGAGAAGATCGCGGGCTCCGAGTCGGGCGTCATCGCGGGCGTGGGCACGATCATCCACTGGGCCATGGAGACCGCGGACGACATCACTGTCGACTCGCTGTGGGCCGCGGTCGAGAAGCGCTGGGGGGAGCTGCTCTTCGAGGCGCCGTGGCTGGCCGAGCGCCAGCGCACGATCGCGCGTGGCTTCACCGAGGCGCTCGCACAGTACCTCGCCGACTTCGGGCGCGAGGGCAAGACGCTGGTCGGGGCCGAGAGTCGGTTCACGGTCGAGGTTGGCCCTGCGGTGCTGAGTGGATCCATCGACAGGGTTGAGCGCACACCGGACGGCAAGGTCGTGATCGTCGACCTCAAGACCGGAACACCGGAGACCCGCGCGGCGGCCATCGCTGAGCATCCGCAGCTCGGCGCTTACCAGCTTGCGTACGCGGAGGGGCTGCTCGACGAGGCCCTCGCACCCCACGGCGAACACGCGCCGGGTGGCGCCAAACTGCTGTTCGTCAAACAGGGGCTGCGCGACAAGCTGTACCGGGAGGGCGTGCAGGCGGCGTTCGATGAGGAGGCTCTGGCGGAGTTCCGTTCTCGCGTCGAGGCTGCAGCCGCCCTCATTGCTGCTGCGGAGTTCGCGGGACCGCTCGAGCTGCCCGTCTTCGGTAAGGGCGATGTCTCGCGCTTGCGCCTCCATCGGGTGAGGGCGGTCTCCAGTGACTGACGTGCGAACAATCAGCGCCAACGAGATCAGCGACGCCCTCGGCAGGCCCCGCCCCACCGAGCAGCAGCGCGCCGTGATCGAGTCGCCGCTCGCGCCCGCTCTCGTCGCCGCGGGGGCTGGCTCCGGCAAGACCGAGACGATGGCGGGTCGCGTGCTGTGGCTGCTGGCCAACCGTCTCGTGCGGCCGAGCGAGATCATGGGCCTGACCTTCACCCGCAAGGCCGCGGGCGAACTCGCCGAGCGCATCCGCGACCGCATCGCGGACCTCGCCGCGGCAGGGATGCTCGGCGACGAGTACGACCCGTTCGAGGCCCCCACGGTCGCCACCTACAACTCCTACGCGAACTCGCTGTACCGGGACAACGCGGTCGTGCTCGGTCGCGAGGCGGATGGTGCGGTGCTCGGCGAGGCTGCGGCGTGGCAGCTGGCCCGCAACACCGTCCTGCGCAGCACCGACACGAGGCTCGCAGGGCTCGGCAAGAACCTCGACCCCATGACGCGGGCGGTCCTGACGGTAGCGCGAGGCCTCGCGGAGAACGTGGCCGACCCGGAGGAGGTTCGTGAGTACGCGGCACGGGTGGCGCGCGTTCGCGATCTCCCCAGTGGCGGTCGCGGAGAGTACGCGGAGGCCATTCGCATCGCCGAGAACGTGGGAGCTCTCGACGTGCTCATCGACCTCGCTGCCGAGTTCGAGGCGGCCAAGACGGCGCGCGGTCTCGTGGAGTACTCCGACCAGGTCGCGCTCGCCCTCCGGATCGTTGCCCTGCAGCCCAAGGTTGCCGAGGTGGAGCGCGACCGGTTCCGGGTGGTGCTGCTGGACGAGTACCAGGACACCTCGGTCGTGCAGACCCGCCTCCTCGCGGAGCTCTTCGGCGGGCATCCCGTCATGGCGGTCGGTGACCCGAACCAGTCCATCTACGGGTGGCGCGGTGCGAGCGCCTCCAACCTCGACGAGTTCACGAGGGCCTTCGGGGCGGAGCGCCGGTACGACCTCTCGACCAGCTGGCGCAATGGCACGCGCATCCTCGAGGCGGCGAACACCATTGTCGAACCGTTCGCCGGGGGACGCGTTCGGGTCGAGAAACTCGATCCGAGTCCGACAGCGAGCAGCCTCGAGATCGAGGTCGCCTTCCCCGAGTCGGTCGCACTTGAGGCGGCGGCGGTCGCCGACTGGCTCGCCCCGCGGATGAAGTCTGCCACCCCGCCCTCCGCGGCGATCCTCTTCCGCACGCGCAAGTCGCAGGCCTTCTTCATCGAGGCGCTGCGGGACCGCGACATCCCCTTCCATGTCCTCGGCATCGGCGGGCTCTTGGCCGAGCCCGAGATCGCGGACCTGGTCGCGGCCCTCACGGTGGTTCATGACCCGTCGGCGGGGCTCGAGCTCCTGCGGCTGCTCGCGGGGTCGCGCTGGCGCATCGGCGTGCAGGACCTCTTCGCCCTCAACCGGCTCGCCTCGTGGCTGCGCGATCGCGACTACGCACAGCAGAAGTACGACGACGAGCTCGCGGATGCCCTCCGCACGTCCGTCGCGCCGGGGGAGGGCGGCTCGATCGTGGACGCGCTCGACTTCATCGGCACGGCGACGCCCGGGCACCTTGCTCTCGAGAACTTCAGTGACGTGGGGCTGGAACGACTGCGGGATGCCGCGAGGCTCCTCACCCGCCTTCGCTCCCGTGCACGACTCGACCTGCCAGAGTTCGTCGCCGTTGTGATGCAGGAGCTGCAGCTCGACATCGAGGTGGCCGCCAACGACTTCCGCCCGCTGGGAGCGGCCACTTTCGACGCGTTCTTCGACGCCGTGAGCAACTACTTGGCGCTCGATGATGTCGCGACGCTGGGCGGTTTCCTCTCGTGGCTGCACGAGGCCGAACTGCGCGAGGATCTCTCACCGCGCCCCGAGGACCCGGAGCCCGGCACGGTTCAATTGCTCACCATCCACGGCTCCAAGGGCCTCGAGTGGGACGTCGTCGCCGTGCCCCGCCTCGTTGACGAGGAGCTCCCGGGTCGGCCCGCGGAGGGCGGCTACCAGGGCTGGCTCTCGTTCGGGCAGCTGCCCTGGCCCTTCCGTGGGGACGCCGCCGAGCTGCCGGTCTTCGAGTGGGAGGCGGCGGAGACTCGGGTCGCCGTTCGCGACGCCGAGAAGGACTTCAAGGCGAGGGTTCGCGAGCACCTCCTCCAGGAGGAGCGCCGGCTGGCCTACGTTGCCGTCACCCGCGCACGGCACGGTCTCATGCTCACCGGCTCGTTCTGGGCGACACAGTCCAAGCCGAGAGTGCCGAGCGTGTACCTGCGCGAGCTCGCGGAGGCCGGCGTCATCCCCGCGGTTCCCGAGGCGACGGCGCTCGAGGAGAACCCGCTCGGCGACGACCTCGAACGGATGCTGTGGCCCCGGGATCCACTCGGCAACCGCCGCGCGCCCGTCGAAGCCGCCGCGGCGCTCGTTCGCGCGTCGGAGCCCGAGGTCATCGGTCCCTGGGCGCGCGACATCGAGCTGCTGCTCGCCGAGCGCCGGGAACGCCTTGCGGGGGAGCAACGCCTCGAGTTGCCGACGCGAGTGCCGGCATCTCGGTTCAAGGACTTCGTCGATGATCCTGCGCGCGTGGCATCCGCTCTCCGCCGCCCCATGCCCGAGCGACCCTTCAGGGCGACCCGTCTCGGCACGCTGTTCCACTCGTGGGTGGAGAACCGCTACGGCGTCGGGGGTGACTCTGAGGAGCTGGATGCCGCGAGCACCGAGCTCGACTTCGGCACCGACGACCTCATCGAGGACACCGAGGCTGCCCTCCAGCGGCTGCGTGCGACGTTCGAGGCGAGCCCGTGGGCCTCCCGCCGCCCCATCGAGGTGGAGCGCGAGATCCACCTGCCGTTCGAGGGTCGCATCGTGATCTGCAAGATCGATGCCGTGTACGAGGTCGAGGGCGGCCGCTTCGAGGTCGTCGACTGGAAGACCGGCAAGGCCCCGCACGACGACAAGGACCTCGACGAGAAGCAGTTGCAGCTCGCGCTCTACAGGCTGGCGTACGCGCAGTGGAGGGGGATCGAGGTCAGTCGGATCGACGCGGCGTTCTACTACGTCGCCGATGACCTCGTCATCCGGCCAGAGCACATCGACGACGAACAGGCGCTACGCGAGCGCTGGCGCGCGGTGTACGGCTAGGCCCGCAGCAGCAGGTCAGACGTATGCCGCGGCAACAACGATCGAGTAGGCGAAGTAGGACACGATCGGCGCGATGACCGCGATCACCGTCGCGACGATGCCCTGAGCTCGACCGCGCTTCTGCACGATGGCGATGATGCCGAGCACGAGTGCTGTGACGCCGGCGAGCGTACCCACAACGACGTGACCCAACACGCTGAGCCCGAACGCCGCACCCTGGGGTGACTCGGCGGCTTCTGCACCCGCCTGGAATCCATCCTCGAATGAGCCCTCCACGAGCCCGGGGATGCTCGCGGCGCTGAAACCGTTGGCGATGGCCCAGATCATCGAGATCACGAACACGGCAATCGCGATGATGAGGGCGGCAATGCCCAGCCCCGGCTTCTTCGGGGCGGCCTGCGCGGGCTGGTAGTAACCGGCACCGGCGTAGGGCGGCAGTGTGGCGTTGTATTGGGGTGCCACCGGTTGGGCAGGGGCGGGCTGGGGTGCGTTCACGGGAGGAGTGGGCGCGTACTCACCGTACTGGGGAATGTTCTCGGACATGAGGAGAAATTACCATCACGACAGGGTGTTCTCGACCCCGCGCAGAGGCGAACTCAGACGGCGCGACGCGTGCGATCGAGCATCGCCTCGACCTCGTCGACGGCCATGGTCGGCATCGTCTTGGCACCGATCTGGTCCATGACGTCGTCGCGCAGGCTGTCGGCAAGGCCCGTGAGCAGCTCGACCGCGTCATCCGTGATCTCGCTGTTGCGCGTCTCCGTGCCGTGGAGCAGCCACTGCGCGAGTTCGAGCTCGGAGTACAGGCGTGCACGTTCCATGAGCTGGCGGTCGTGAGCGCCGCGCGAGCGCTGGTAGGCGGCGAGGGCCGAATCGACGATTCCCTGGTCCCGGCTCCCGAGCACAAACTGCAGGTCGCGCGCGGGGTCGCCGACGCGAAGGTCGTGCCAGCTGAGAATGCCCGTGACGGTGCCGTCCGAGGAGAGCACGACGTCGGATGTCAGGGCCCCGTGAATCACGGCGGGCTGGAACTGCCACAGCTTGGCGTCCTCCAGTGCGCGTTCCCAGCGTCCGACGAGGGACGCGGGCACGAGCCCGGTCGCGGCGGCGCGGTCGGCGACGGTCATGCACGACCGCTGGCATTCGCCAGCGGTGAGTGTCGGCAGGCCGGCATCCGCGACGACGCTGGAGGGGAGAGCATGCAGAGCGCCGATGGCCGAGCCGACGGATGCCGCGAGCGTGCTGTCCCACGCGGAGACGGGCACCTTCGCGCCGTACACAAACGTGCTCACGATCGCGCGGGTGCCGTCGACGGGAACCTGCCCCGCGAAGTTCGCAACTCCGAACGGCAGACGTGCCCGCACTCCCTGGCTGAGAGCCCGGAGTGCCACGAGGTCGGCGGACTGCTCGGCCTCGGCGCGGGGGTTGCGAGGGACGCGAATCAGCCAGTGGGAGCCGTCGCGTGCGGTGATCACGGCGGAGTCGAAGTCGCCATCGCCCGCGCCGAAGGGAGCAGCTGCCACGGCATCGAGGCCGGGCACTGCCGAGGCCGCCAGCGCGGCTAGAGTGAGATGGGATCTCGCCATACCCAACAGGGTAGGTTGCGGGTCACCCGCTTTCGCCGTACGCCACGCACTTCCGACGGGTCGTCCATGTCGCAGCACTTCCTCCGGAACCTGCCGCTCTCGCGGTTCGAGGTCGACCGTGATCACCAGGGCCGGGAGCGGGAGCACCTGTGGGAGGAGCTCTGGGCTGACCCCGCGACGCGCATCCTGCCCATCTTCCAGGGAACCGCGCTGCTTGCGGGGCCGGGACAACTCGCGCTGCTGCCGGTCGCCGCTGTGCCCGAGGGGGAGACGCGCGTGTACCTCGGCCGCTCGACCTCCACGACGAGCCCCGAGCCCGCTGGCACCCCGGTCGTCGCTGTCGAGCTCGCCGACGCCCGGCATCTCGCCGAATCCGACTGGGCGAACCTCCGCAAGCTCGGTGCCGTTCTGAGTGACCGCGACGCAGGGCTCCTCACCGAGGCGCTCGCGATCCTCAACTGGCACGACTCGCACCGTTTCTCGCCCCGCACGGGCGAGGTGACCGTCCCCGAGAAGGGTGGTTGGGTGCGGCGGGACCCCATCAGCGGGCTCGAGGTATTCCCTCGTACCGACCCGGCGATCATCGTGGGCGTGACGGATGCCACGGACCGCCTGCTACTCGGATCGAACGCGCTCTGGGAACCCAATCGCTACAGCCTCCTCGCGGGCTTCGTCGAGCCGGGGGAGTCCCTCGAGGCGGCCGTGCTACGCGAGATCCACGAGGAGTCGGGTCTGCGCATCACCGACCCGGTGTACCTCGGCAGCCAGCCCTGGCCGTTCCCCGCGTCGCTCATGGTCGGATTCCGGGCTCGAGTGGAGGACGGCTTCACCGGCGCCGCCACGCCGGATGGCACGGAGATCCTCGACCTCCGCTGGTTCACGCGCGACGAGCTCGCGGCATCCCTCGGCGAGATCCTCCTTCCCGGGCCGACCTCGATCGCGCGCGCGATCATCGAGGACTGGTTCGGCGGCCCGATCGACGACGGCCAGGCGTGAGCGACGCAGCACGCCTCCTCGAGAACCTCGACGACCAGCAGCGGGTCGCCGCGGAGACCCTCCTTGGCCCGGTCTGCCTCCTCGCGGGAGCGGGCACGGGAAAGACCAGAGCAGTGACACACCGCATCGCCTACGGTGTCGCGAGCGGCGTCTACCCGCCCGGCCGGGTGATGGCGCTGACATTCACGGCTCGTGCCGCAGGGGAACTGCGCAGCAGGTTGCGCGCCCTCGGGACGGAGGGTGTGACCGCGCGCACCTTCCACGCGTCTGCACTCTCCCAGCTGAACTTCTTCTGGCCGCAGGTGATCGGCGGGACGATGCCCCGCCTGCTCGACAGCAAGGCGCGGCTCCTGGCCCACGCCGCCGACGGGCTGCGACTGCGGCTGGACACGGCGACGCTCCGCGACGTGGCCGCCGAGATCGAGTGGCGCAAGACCTCGCGGCTGACTCTCGCCGAGTACGCGGCGCGCAATCGCCCGGCGCCTCCTTCTCTCAGTGCCGATCGCGTCGTCGACCTGCAGGAGGCCTACGAGCGCCTCAAGGACGAGCGCCGCCAGCTCGACTTCGAGGATGTGCTGCTCGCGGCGGCCGGAATGATCGAGGCCGAGCCACGAGTCGCCCAGCAGGTGCGGGAGCAGTACCGGTTCTTCGTGGTCGACGAGTACCAGGACGTCTCGCCCCTCCAGCACGACCTGCTCCGGCTCTGGCTCGGCTCGCACAGCGACGTGTGCGTCGTCGGTGACGTGAGCCAGACCATCTACACGTTCGCGGGCGCGAGCCCCGACTACCTCCTCGGCTTCGGCTCGGAGTTCAGTGAGGCGACGGTGCTCCGGCTGGAGCACAACTACCGTTCGACACCTGCCATCGTGAGCACCGCGAACCGTCTCATGCGGGGACGACCGGGGGCCCTCGAACTCACGGCCACGTCCGCGGCCGGTCCCGAGCCCACGACGACGGCATACGAGAGCGACCAGGCCGAGGCGAAGGGGGTGGCCGCGAGCATCGCAGCCCAGCTCGCGGCCGGGGTCGAGGCATCCGATATCGCCGTCCTGTTCCGCATCAATGCGCAGTCGCAGCTCCTGGAATCGGCACTTCAGGATGCCGGGGTGCCCTACCAGGTCCGCGGCGCGACGAGGTTCTTCGAGCAGCGGGAGGTCGTCGAGGCGATCATGCTGCTCCGCGGCGCGACGGTCGGCGCGGTCACTGGCCCGCTCGAGCGATCGGTGGGAGACGTGCTGAGTTCGATCGGGTGGTCGGCCGAGCCCCCCGAGACGGCCGGCGCGGTGCGCTCGAGGTGGGAATCGTTGGATGCCCTCATGCGACTCGCGCGGGAGGCTCCCGAGGGCACGTCCCTCCGCTCCTTCGTGGAGGATCTCGCCGAACGCCAGGCCGCGCAACACGAACCGACGCTCTCCGCCGTCACCCTCACCACGATCCACTCAGCGAAGGGTCTCGAGTGGGAGTCCGTCTACCTCGTGGGACTCGCGGAAGGGCTCCTGCCGCTGAGCCACGCCAAGGACGACGCGGCGATCGAGGAGGAGCGCCGCCTTCTCTATGTGGGTATCACGCGCGCCCGGCGGAGCCTTGCACTGTCGTGGGCGGGCGGCTCTGGGGGATCGCGAGCTGCCCGGAAGCCGAGTCGGTTCCTGTCAATTCTCGGCTGAACGCGGACTCGAGCCCGCCGCAAGAACACTCAGGATGAACAGTCCAGGGGTGGCGCGAGCGCTCTCCGCTCACCGAGATGCGCAGCGCGGTCGCGTCGACTGGGCCGTTCTCCAGTCGCTCCATCACCATCCGGCACAGCGCGGCCGCGGCCTCCGTCGCGAGTGCCGGCGGCTCGGTCCTGCGTGGCCGCGCGAGAAGTTGCGTCGCGATCGTCGGCCACGCCGGGTCCGCATCGCGGCGGTGCAACTCGATGCAGGCGAGGCACGGCCCGATCCCCGGCTCGACGCAGGGGCCGAGGTGCACTGCCGATTCCGTGAAGAGCACGGGCAGGTGGGGCACGTCTCTCCGCAGCCACACCGAATGCAGTCGCGGAGCGAGCACGCCATGGCCCACCACGATGGCGAGCGTCGGCGCTGCCGCCACGAGCGACGCGGGATCCTCCGAGACGAGCACGCGGATGCCCGCCTCCCCGAGCAACCGTGCGCCGAGATCGACGAACCTCCCCGCCCCGGAGACTGCAACGGTCGTCCCTCTGGATCGTGGAACGGGCGCCTGGAGCACCGGAGCGAGCCTGTCGAGAAGGTCGACGACGACGGCGTGGTTGCCGCCGGCCAGCACGTCGAGCCCGTCGAGCATGATGCCGAGACTCATGGCCGAGACCAGGCGCTCCTCGAGAACACTCACCCGCCGGAGCACCACGCGCGGTGGGTCGATTCCGACCTGCAGGGTGTGAGGATCCCGCCACACCAAGGGCCAACGGGGGTCGATCCGGATCGTCATCCCGACAGTGTGGAAGCCATCGTGCGACCCGGCCCCGCGCCATCCACAGGGCTGATCGCGGGCTACCTATTCGGTCGGGCGGTCGCCGCTCTCGTCGTCGAGGAGATCCTCGAGGGCACGATCGAACTCGTCCGGCTCAGGGGGGCCGGCCGTGATCCGTGCGATGAGCGCGGTCGGATCATCGATGTCGCTGGCGACGGGCACCAGGTCGGGGTGCGACCACAGGGCGTCCCTGGCGTCCATGCCCACGGCATCCGTCACGGCCTGCCACATGGCGGTCGCCTCGCGTAGTCGTCGGGGACGGAGCTCAAGACCGACAAGCGTTGCGAATGCGGATTCGGCAGGGCCGCCCGAGGCGCGGCGCCGACGCACGGTCTCGGCGATCGCGCCACTTGAGGGGAGTCGAGTCGTCGCCTCAGCCGTCACCAGGTCGACCCATCCCTCGATGAGGGCGAGGGTTGTCTCGAGGCGCTCGAGTGCGGCCAGCTGCTCATCGGTCTTCGGCGGGATCAGTACGCCGCTCGACATCGCGTTGCGGAGTTCCTCGGGGTTCGCAGGGTCGAAGTCGGAGGCCAGTCGCTCGAGTCGTTCCGTGTCGATGTGGATGCCGCGTGCGAACTCGGTGATCGAGGTGAGCAGCTGCAGGCGCAGCCAGCGGGCGTGGCGGAACAGTCGCGCGTGGGCGAGTTCCCGCACAGAAAGGTAGAGCTGCACCTGGTCGACGGGGATGTCGAGACCTGCGCCGAACGCCAGCATGTTCTGCGGCACCACGGCAGCCTCCGCTCCCTCCAGGAGAGGGATCCCGATGTCGCCACCCGAGACGGCCTCGCTCGAGAGCTGGCCGACCACCTGCCCGAGCTGCATAGCGAAGAGGGTGCCGCCCACGTTGCGCATCACCTGGCTCGCTCCAGCGATCATGTCGTCCATCTCCTCGGGCGCGCTCTCCTGCAGCACGTTCGTGAGGGAGTTGGCGATGGATGTCGCGACCGGTTCGGCGAGCTGGGTCCATACGGGCATCGTTGCCTCGACCCACTCCTGGCGGCTCATCAGCCGCGGCTCGGTCGTGAGCCCACCGATCTCGGTGACCTCATCGAGCCACAGGGATGCCACGTGCAGGGACTGCTCGAGCTGCGAGCGCTCGGCCGGCAGTGAGGGAACGCTGGTGCGGGCGGCAATCGCCTTGGCCTGCTCGAGCGCGAGGCCCCAGTTGACGCCGTCCCCGGAGGACTGGAGTGCGTTCTGGAGCTGCGCGATCAGCTGGGCAACGACCGCGGGATCATCCGGGAGCCCAGCGGCTCCCGCGAGTTGGGCTGGATCGATCTCCCCGTTGCCGGCGAGGAACTCGCGCAGCATGTCACGGAACTCGTCCTCAGGGCGGTCCGAACTGTCATCGTCCCGCGAATTCTCAGGCATGAAATCTACGGTAGTCGCTGCGCAGTCGAGCACACCCGTATTTCGCCTAGGCTTGGCCCGCGCGCTGTGCGCCCGTGGCGAACACCGCGACTTTTCCGTTCTTTCCGCTCGATCTCCGAAGGACCCTGGTGGCCCTCTTCACCGATATCACGCCCGATCCGGCGCCGCCCCGCCGTGGCGGCGGGTGGTTCGGCTGGCTCCTTCTCGGCTTCGCGCTCGTCGTTGCGACGATCATCGCGCTGTTGCCTGCTCCCTATGTGATCGAGCGCCCCGGCCCCGTCTTCAACACTCTCGGGGACGTCACGATCGACGGCGAGCAGGTGCCGATGATCCAGATCCCCATGGAGGAGACGTTCCCCACCGAGGGCACGCTCGACATGCTCACGGTCAACATCAGCGGTACGCCCAACAACCCACCCAGCTGGTTCGACATCGCGGCGGCCTACATCGATCCGAGCCGCGCGATCGTGCCGATCGACGCCGTCTACCCTCCCGGAACCAACCTCGAGGACTCGAGCGAGCAGGGCCGCATCGACATGGAGAACTCGCAGAAGGAGGCCATCGCGGCCGCCCTCACCCACCTCGGGTACGAGATCACGAGCACGCTGTCCGTCGTCGACACGTCCAGCACAGGTGCTGCCCAGGGGATCCTGCTCGCCGACGACATCATCGTCTCGGTCAACGGCGAAGTTCCTGCGGATGTCACGGGCCTCCGCGAGATCATCGCCGAGAACGGCGTCGACAAGCCCGCGGAGGTCGTCGTCGAGAGGGATGGCGCGCAGCAGACCCTCAGCATCACCCCGAAGCTCAGCGACGAGGAGGAGCCCGTCCCGGTCCTCGGCATCATCGTCGGCAGCGACTACACCTTCCCGTTCACCGTCACCATCCAGCTCGAGAACGTCGGCGGCCCGAGTGCCGGCATGATGTTCGCCCTCGGGATCATCGACAAGCTCACCGAGGGGCCGCTCAACGGCGGCGAGAACGTCGCCGGAACGGGCACGATCGCCTCCACGGGCGAGGTCGGTCCGATCGGCGGCATCGTGCAGAAGATGTGGGGTGCGCGGAACGCAGGCGCGGACTGGTTCCTTGCGCCGGCGGACAATTGCTCCGAGGTGGCCGGGCACGAGCCATCCGGACTCACCGTGTACTCGGTCGAGACCCTCGACGACGCGCTCGCTGCCCTCGACGCGATCAGCACGGGTCAGGACCTGGAGAGTCTTCCGACCTGCACTGTCGGCTAGCGCCCGGCAATCTCGCAGAAACCCACCCTTAAGATGGTGGGGACTTCCTGACCGGTCGTCGCGCCCCCAACAGCAGGAGCCACCGAGTGTCAAGCACCCCTTCCGGATCCGCAGACAGGTCCACCAGCCGCACGAGGGTCACCCTCACCATCACGGCCGTGGTGATCGCGGTTCTCGTGGTCGCGTTCTTCACGATCTCGGGCCTCTACACGGACGTGCTCTGGTACGACCAGCTCGGGTATCTACCCGTACTCACCACGCAGTGGATCGCCGCCGGCGTGATGTTCCTCATCGGGTTCTTCGCGATGGCGATCCCGGTGTGGGCGAGCATCGAGATCGCATTCCGTGCTCGGCCCGTCTACGCGAAGCTCAACTCCCAGCTCGACCGCTACCAGCAGGTCATTGAGCCGCTCCGCAGGGTAGCGATGTTCGCGATCCCGGGTGTCATCGGCCTGTTCGCGGGTGTCTCCACGGCCACACGCTGGCCCATAGTGCTCCAGTGGCTCAACAAGACCTCCTTCGGTGAGACCGACCCGCAGTTCGGCCTCGACCTCTCCTTCTACTTCTACGACCTTCCCCTGTGGCACGGAGTCGTCGGCTTCGCCTCGGCCGTCGTGCTCATCTCGGCGATCGCGGCCCTCGCTACGAGCTACCTCTACGGTGCGATCCGGTTCAGCGGTCGCGAGGTGCGGATCTCCCGCACGGCTCGAATCCAGCTCGCGATCACCGCGGCGATCTACCTTCTCCTTCAGGGCGTCAGCCTCTGGCTTGACCAGTACACAACCCTGGCGAGCCAGAGCCAGGGCTTCCTCCAGACCGGTGCGGGCTACACCGAGGCGAACGCCACGATCCCGGGCCGCGCCATCCTTGCCGGTATCGCCGTTCTCGTCGCGGTGCTCTTCATCGTCACTGCGATCATCGGCCGCTGGCGCCTGCCCATCATCGGCACCGCACTGCTTCTCGTGAGCGGTCTCGTCGTCGGCAGTGTGTATCCCTGGATCGTGCAGCGCTTCTCGGTCGAGCCCAATGCGCGCGTTCTCGAATCGGAGTACATCAACCGATCCATCGAGGCCACACGCACGGCCTACGGTGTGCAGGACGTCGAAGAGGTGCCCTACAGTGCACAGACGGATGCCGAGCCAGGCGCACTTCGTGAGGACGCCGAGACGACGGCCAACATCCGCATCCTCGACCCCGCGATCGCGCCCCTGGCCTTCGCGCAGCTCGAGCAGTTCAAGCAGTACTACCAGTTCGGTCGCCACCTCGATGTCGACCGGTACGAGATCGACGGCAAGACGCAGGACACCGTGATCGCCGTGCGCGAGCTGAACCAGGCCGGTCTCGGTGACTCGCAGAACTGGTACAACAACACGGTCGTCTACACGCACGGTTACGGGGTCGTCGCGGCCTACGGCAACCAGCGTGCGGCGGATGGCCAACCCGTGTTCCTCGAGTCGGGCATCCCGAGCTCCGGTGCGCTGGGCGACTTCGAGCCCCGCGTCTACTTCGGCGAGGGTTCGCCCGAGTACTCGATCGTCGGTGCGCCCGAGGGGGCGAACGAGATCGAGCTCGACTACCCCTCCGGTGGCGAGGACAGCGATCTCGCGGCGACCACCACCTTCGACGGCGAGGGTGGCCCCGCGCTCGACAACCTCTTCAAGAAGCTCATCTACGCGATCAAGTTCCAGTCCGAGGAGATCGTGCTCTCCGATGCCGTCAACGAGGAATCCCAGATCCTCTACGACCGCAGCCCGAAGGAGCGCGTCGCCAAGGTGGCTCCGTACCTGACGCTCGACAGTGACGTGTACCCGGCAATCGTGGACGGCAAGATCGTGTGGATCGTCGACGGCTACACGACGGGCACGAACTACCCGTACTCGCAGATCGAGTCCCTCTCGGAGTCGATCGCCGACACGTACACTCCGGAGCCAGGCTTCGCGGTGGATGACATCAACTACATCCGCAACTCGGTCAAGGCGACCGTCGACGCGTATGACGGCAGCGTGACGCTCTACGCGTGGGACGACGAGGACCCGGTGCTCAAGACCTGGTCGAAGATCTTCCCCTCGACGGTCAAGCCCATGAGTGACATGAGCGACCAGCTGCTCGAGCACGTGCGGTACCCGAGCGACCTGTTCAAGATGCAGCGCGCGATCCTCGGGTCGTACCACGTGACCGACGCGGGCTCGTTCTTCTCGAGCGACGACCAGTGGATCACCCCGGATGACCCGGTGGGAGGCGCCACGGCCGCGTTGCAGCCGCCCTACTACCTGACCATGCAGGTTCCCGGATCCGATGACCCCGCGTTCACGCTGTACTCGACCTTCATCCCGCGGGGTGCAGGTGATTCCACGCGCAACGTGCTGACCGGGTATCTCGCGGTCAACGCGGATGCGGGGGAGGACTACGGCAAGCTCACACTCCTGACCCTGCCCAAGCAGTCGACGGTGCCCGGTCCCGGCCAGGTGCAGAACAACTTCAACTCAGACACTGCCGTGGCCAACCAGCTCGCGCTCCTCGAGCGCGGCCAGACCGAGGTGCGACGCGGTAACCTGCTGACCCTCCCGGTCGGTGGCGGTCTCCTGTACGTGCAGCCCGTGTACGTGCAGTCGACGAGCGGAACGATCTACCCGCTCCTGCGCAAGGTGCTCGTCTCGTTCGGTGACCAGATCGCGTTCGAGGACACCCTGGATGGCGCGCTCGACACCCTGTTCGGCGGCGACTCCGGTGCATCCGCCGGTGACGGTGACGTGCCCATCGAGGAGACTCCGACCGAGCCCGTGGATCCGGATGTCCCGGACGAACCGACCACGCCGACCACCCCGAGCACGGGCAACGCCGCGCTCCAGCAGGCGCTTTCTGACTACCAGGATGCTCTCGCTGATCGTCAGGCCGCCTACGCGGCCAACGATCTGGTGGCAGCGGCCGAGGCCGACGCCCGCATGCAGGACGCCATCGAGCGCGCGATCGCGGCCAGCGAATAGTGCGTCACCCAGCCCGTGGTAGAGTTGATCTCACGCCGCGGGGTGGAGCAGTTCGGTAGCTCGCTGGGCTCATAACCCAGAGGTCGCAGGTTCAAATCCTGTCCCCGCAACCAAATGACAAAAGGCCCGGTCTTCGGACCGGGCCTTTTGTCATTTCGTTTCTGGACTCGGACGCGAAGATGCTCGTGGGCCCACAGCGCACAGTCCGCTGCGTCGCGGAGCGACGTGGCGGCGGTTCGCTGGGGAGTCAAATCCTGTCCCCGCCGCGCGAGGGGCCCCGGGCGCCGCGCAGCGGCGTCTGGGGGAGCCGGTGGGACGCCCCGCAACTGAACGAAGGCGAAAGACGGCCCCCCGCCCTGCGATGAGTAGCCAACGACAGCGGAATGTCAACCACTCCTCAGCGACGCACTCGACGCGTATCGTGAGACATCTGGTCCAGACCCACGCCGGCACCGTTCGACCCAAGGAATTGCCGTGTCTGAGTCTCCGACGGAGAATACGCTCCGCGCTCCCATTGCCCGATCCGAGGTCCAGGCCAGATACGTCGAGGCCTACGCCCACCTTCTTGCGGAGGTCACGGGCTCTGGCCTCATGAATCGCCGGTACGGCTGGTACTTCGGCCGTTCGCTCGTCCTGACCGCCCTCTTCGCCGCCTGCTTCGCTGGTCTGTTCTGGCTCGGTACAGGGCCGATCCAGCTTCTTGTTGCAGTCGCGTTCGGGATACTCTTCACGCAGGCCGCCTTCCTCGGGCACGACGCTGCACACCGCCAGATCTTCGAGTCGGGCAAGAACAACGAGTGGGCAGCGCGCATCCTCAGCACAGTGGTCGTCGGCCTCAGCTACGGCTGGTGGATGAACAAGCACGGCAGGCACCACGCCAACCCGAACAAGATCGGCAAAGACGGCGACATTGCGCCGGGAGTCCTCGTGTTCGTGCCGGCGGATGCTCGGCGTCGCTCGGGGCTGGGCGGCTGGTTCATCGCTCGCCAACACTGGTTCTTCTTCCCGCTACTCACCCTGGCGGGGCTCGACCTGCACATCAACGCACTCAGGGCGGTCGCGGGAGCTGAGGTAGTGAAACACCGAACTGTCGAGGTCGTGCTGCTGGGCATCCGTCTCATTGGATTCCCCGTGCTCGTCACCCTCGCCATCGGGCCGTTGTGGGCTCTGGCATTCCTTGTCGTCCAGGTCGCCGTCTTCGGTGTCTACATGGGGAGCAGCTTCGCGCCCAACCACAAGGGCATGCCGATCGTGCCTTCGGATCTCTCGATCGACTTCCTGCGCCGCCAGACGCTGATGTCCCGCAACATCAGCGGAGGCATCCCGGTCGCCATGGGAATGGGCGGACTGAACTACCAGATCGAGCATCACCTGTTCCCGACGATGCCGAGCGCCAACCTCGGCAGGGCCCGGGCCATCGTTAAGCCGTACTGCGAGCAGGAGGGTATCTCCTATTCGGAGACGACACTCCTCGACTCGTACCGGATCGTGCTCAGCTACTTGCAGGAGGTGGGGCTCGGCCACGCCGATCCCTTCGAGTGCCCCCTCGTGAACCAGCTGCGGATTCCTTAGCGGTTCCAGCTCGTTCGCCGCTGATGCGGTTCGCGCAGTGCGCACTGTGCACGGGGGCTCACGGCGAAGGCGAGCCCTCCACCGGTCGTTCACGCTCGAGCGCCGAGCCTTCGATGTCGACGTTGGGAAGGACCCGCTCGAGCCAGCGCGGAAGCCACCAGGCGGCACCTCCGAGGAGGTGCATGAGCGCGGGCATGAGAAGTATCCGCACGACGAATGCATCGAGCAGTACACCGAACGCGAGTCCGAACCCTATCGATCGGATGATCGTGGATTCCGAGAAGATGAACCCTCCGAACACACTCACCATGATGAGTGCGGCCGCGATGACGACCGAGCGTCCTGCCTTGAATCCCTGCATGACCGCTAGCCGGGCGGGTGCTCCGTGGACATACGCCTCTCGCATGCCCGAAGCGAGGAAGAGCTGGTAGTCCATGGCCAGTCCGAACAGGATGCCGACCAGAATGACGGGGAGGAAGCTGAGGATGGGGCCGGTGTTGTGAAGGCCGATGAGCGAGGCACCCCACCCGAACTGGAACACGGCCACGATGAGTCCATACGTGGCGAACAGCGACAGCACGAACCCGCCTGTCGCGATGAGGGGCACGAGGAGAGACCGGAACACCACGATCATGATGAGGAGCGATAGGCCCACAACGACAACGAGGTAGATCGGTAGTACGTCAGCGAGTGCCTCGGAGATATCGATGTTGATGGCAGCTTGGCCCGCTACGCCGAGGGTGATGTCGCCGTCAACGGGAGGGAGGGACCGGATGTCCTGCACGAGCTTCTCGGTGGAGGCGCTGTTCGGGCCTTCGGTCGGTATCACCTGGAACGCAATAAGGGTGTTGTCGTCGGACGTCGCGACGGGCGCGAGGGCCTGTACAGATTCCTGATCGTCAAGCGTCTGAGCGATATCTACTTGCGTCTGGAGGAGATCGTCGTCGTCAAGTCCTTCCGGAACGCTGGCGACGACCAGGAGCGGACCGTTGGCCCCTGCACCGAACTCCTGGTCGATGATCTCGTAGGCGCGGAAGCTCGTGGAGTCGGCGGGCTCGCTCGAGCCATCGGGGAGTCCCAGCCGCATGGACATCGCAGGTATCGCGATGACGAGGAGAGTCGCGACGGCGATCAGCGTCGTGACCACGGCGCGGACGGTTGACATCGGCTTGACTGTGCTCGCATTGTGGCGATGGTGTCCGATGGCTCTGCGCTTTCGACTGGTCAAGAGTCGCGTGCCGACCAGGCCAAGAATGGCGGGCGCAAGTGTGATCGCCACGAGTACGGCGATCGTGACGCATACCGCGCCGACGGTGCCCATGAGCCCGAGGAACGGCACGCCCGTGACGTTGAGAGCGAGCAGGGCGACGATGACCGTCGAGCCGGCGAACACCACGGCTGTGCCCGAGGTGCCCGTCGCAAGACCAATCGACTCGCGAACCGGGACGCCTGAGAGCACCTGCTTGCGGTGACGGTTGACGATGAAGAGTGAGTAGTCGATGCCGACGGCGAGGCCGAGCATCACCCCAAGAACGGGCGTGACTGAAGCCATATCGACGACACCGGAGAATGCCAGGGATGCCGTCACACCCACGCCCACACCGACGAGGGCGGTCACGATGGGGAGCGCCGCGCCGATGATCGAGCCGAGCATCACGATGAGGACGATTGCGGCGAACACGAGCCCTACGGCCTCGCCAACCCCAAAGATCTCCGGGACGCCCTGAGCGATGTCCGTGCCGAAGTCGACCGTCGTGCCCTCCACGGGCGAGTCGCGGAAGTGTGCGATGGTGGCCTGCTTCACCTCCTCTGGCAGGTTCAAACGCGGCTCGCTGTACATCACGTTCACGATCGCTGTCGAACCATCAGCCGAGACGACGCTGATGCCGTCGGCAAAGTCGAGCAGCTGCTGACCGAGCTGCGCTTCTGCTTCACCCTCGTCGAGCTGCTCCCGGCTGGCGTCAAGCTGTGACTGCTGTTGCTCGAGCGCAGCCAGTTGGGCGTCGATCTGCTGTTGCTGTGCGTCGAGCGCCGCGAACTGGGCTTCCGGCGCGCCTGAAGCCTCCGCCTGAGTGCGTGCGGCGTCGAGTTGCTGTTGGCCAGCGTCCAACTGGGCTCGACCAGCGTCAAGCTGTGCCTGGCCATCGTCGATCTGGGTTCGGGCATCGGCAAGCTGCTGCCGGGCGTCGGCAAGTTGCTGCGCTTGGTCTGCCTGCTGCTCGGAAGCAGCGAAGGGGTCGATGACGTCGGCGACCTCGTCCAGTTCCTTCGCGCTCGCGGCGAGGTCTGAGATCGCACCAATCTGTGCATCGGTGAAGGGAGAACCATCGGCCGTCTGGTAGACCACAGTGCCCGTCCCACCCGACGTGTCGGGGAGCTTGTCGGCAAGTTCATCGATCACCGCGCCGGAGGCGGTACCGGGGATGTCGAAGCTATTGCTGAGCGTCCCACCGAAACCGAGGAACGCGGCTACCGCGAGCCCGAGGATGACGATCCACGAGACGATAACCGTCCAGGCGCGGCGAGCAGCGAACGATCCAACACGGAAGAGCAGAGCGGCCATGCGCTAATCATACGATACGTCTCGTCTAGAGCATGTAGATATCCTGTGCAGATGAACGAGCACCGAGCTGGCCCGGTCCGCAGCGCCGCCGCACGCGAAGCCATACTGGAGGCGACCGCCCGCCTGTTCCACTCCGTGGGCTACGAGCACCTCACGATCGAAGGGATCGCCAGGGAAGCTGGTGTGGGTAAGCAGACCATCTATCGCTGGTGGTCGTCGCGGGGCGCTCTCATCGCCGAGTGCCTCACCGACGGCAGACTCCTTCCCCTCGAGTTTGAGGTGCCGAACACCGGCGATGTGCACGCTGACGTGAATACGTGGCTCGATCACATCCTGTCGGTCGTGAGCGCGCCCGGCGGCGCCGCGCTCTTGCGCTCCCTCGTGGCGGCTGCAGCCGACGATCCCGTCGTTGGTGATCACCTCGGCGCGGCCCTTGGCGTCAACCGCTACCTCAGCACGCGGCTCGCAGGGGCGGTGCGCGACGGCCAGCTTCCGCCCGAGGCCCCGGTCGACCAACTCGGCAACGCCATCCTCGGCGCCATCATCGTCACTTCGCTCAGCGGTGCATCGGAGGACTCCGCCTCCATACGGGACCTGGTGAGTTTCGTGCTTCGTCCCGTTGCTCCGTGAGGACGGGTCCTGGTTCCTCCGGCCTGGCCACCGCGTGATGCCCGCCATGTACCCCGCCGCAGGTAGTCTGAATCCGTGATGTGGAGCCCTCGCCTGACGTTTGCCGGTCTCGGTCTGGGCATCCTGATTCTCGCCGGATGCGCCCCGCTCGCGCCGTCCGCAGACCAGGAGCTCGTGCGGGTTCCCGCCGATGCGCCGACGATCTCGGAGGCGATGGAGCGCGTGGCTCCCGGCGGCGTCGTGCTCGTCGCCCCCGGCACCTACACGGAGTCTGTGACCATCGCCACGGACGACGTGACCCTCCGCGGCGAGGACCGCAACACCGTGATCATCGACGGGGAGGGTCGTCGCAGCCAGGGCGTGCTGGTGATCGCCGACGGGGTGACCGTGGAGAATCTCACCGTCACGAGCCACACGTTCAATGGCGTGCTCGTCACCGGGCTCCACGACGGCACCAACGCGCAGGCTCACGGCGTTGACGGGTACGAGGGGCTCGACACCGAGAAGTACCCGCCGCTCCAGCGTTTCGCGATCAGCCACGTCACCGCGTACAACAACGGGCTCTACGGCATCTACGCCTTCGACGCCCAGCACGGCACGATCACCGACTCCTACGCTTCGGGTTCTGCGGATTCGGGTTTCTACGTGGGCCAGTGTCAGGAGTGCGACATCGTCGTGAGCGGCAATACGGCCGAGAACAACGCGATCGGTTTCGAGAACGCCAACGCGAGCGACTCCCTCTCGATCGTCGGCAACCGCTGGTCGGGCAACCGGGTCGGGATGACCCTCATCTCCAACTATCAGGAGGCCTTCGTCCCGCAGCGGGACAATCTCGTCGTCGGCAACCTCGTGTCGGAGAACGTCTCGTCGGAGTCGCCGAGCCAGGCCGACGGTGCTTTCGGCATCGGCATTGGCATCGCGGGTGGCCAGGACAACCTTCTGCAACGGAACCGGATCGAGGGCAATGCCTACGCGGGCGTGGCGATCGCGAACGCCGAGGACATTCCTGCCTCGGAGAACCAGCTCATCGACAACGAGTTCGGCTCCAACGGTGTGGATGTCGCGGACACCTCCGCCACCCGTGCTCCGGGGATCGGCACGTGCATCCGTGGCGGTGTGGTGGCGAGCATCCTGCCCGAGGCACTCGCGGCGAGCCCGTGCCAGTCGGGGCTTGAGCTCGTGGGAGCAGACCCGGGCGCGATGCCAGACCTCGACGTGCCGCCGGGCGTCTCGTTCCTGTCGATCGCCGCGCCGCCGCCCCAGCCGAGCCTCGCCGTCTCGGATGCCGCACCCGCTCGCCTGCCTGACAGTGTGGGCGAGGTCGATCTCGACGACTATCCGCTGCCGGGTGCGGACTTCCTCGCGCGGAACTCACGGTGACCGAACTCTCCCGACGGCAGCTCCTCGGGTCGCTCGTCGCGACCGGTGTGGGCGCTGCAGCGGCGGGCGTTGGCGCGACTGTTGCCGTGCAGGCCGCCGTCTCCGCGCAGCCGACGGGTCCGACGGATGCAACGACCCCCGGCGCACCCGTGGACCCCCGTGGCCCGCACCAGGCGGGCATCACCCGCCCCACCACCCCGCAAACTTTCGGGCTCATCGCCTCCGTGGACCTCGCCGATCCGACAGACCTCACCTGGCTGGAGCCGCTGGGCACAGGCATTCTCGAGGTCACGTCCATCCCACGAGAGACGTCAGTGGAGATTCCCGATGGTTCTGGCGACCTCACGGTCACGGTCGGGCTAGGTCCGCGTATCCTCTCGGATCTCGACGCCGCGCTCCCCGGAGCGGAGGCACTCCCGCAGTTCGCCAAGGACGCAGCGATGGATCCCGCCGCGGTCGGCGGCGACCTGCTCCTCGCGCTGTACGCGAGCGATCCGACGGTGCTGGGCGCCGCACTCGAACTCCTCCTCGCGACCGTTCCTGGGCATACCCCTCGCTGGTCCCAGCACGGGTTCCGGGCTCCCGGTAAGGGCACGGTCGCGCGCAACCCGCTCGGATTCCTCGACGGCGTGATCGTTCCCCACGGCACGGAGGAGCTCGACGAGAACGTGTGGATCGAGGATGGCGCGGCGAAGGGCGGCACCGTCTGCGTCATCCGCCGACTCGTGCTCGACCGCGCCGCCTTCGGAGCCCTGGCTGTGGAAGACCAGGAGAAGACGATCGGGCGCTACAAGATCGACGGATCCCCGCTCTCCGGGGGCGACCCGGACGCACAGGTCAACCTCACCGCGAAGTCGCCGGATGGAGAGTACCTTGTGCCGGCTCGCGCCCACGCCCGCGCGGCGCATCCCTCGTTCACCGGCAGCGCGCTCATGCTGCGGCGCGGCTACGCCTTCGACAACGGGGGAGTGGATGCCGGCCTCATGTTCATCTGCTTCCAACGCGACCTGCGTACCTTCGTCGCCACCCAACAGCGTCTCGACGAGCGCGACGCGCTCATGGACTTCGCCACCCCGACGGCCAGTGCGAGCTTCCTCATCCTCCCCGGATTCGACGAGAACACCCCGCTCGGCGCCAGCATCACCGGGCGGTGATGATAACCCCGTTCGCGGGATTATTCGGGGGCCCTTCTGCGTTACACATGACATGCAGAAGGTTTATGAGGATGTCGAGTCGGATGCGGGCGAGGTGACCCGCTACCGCAAGCACGGAAACGGGAAGGGCTACGTCGCGTTGAAGGCGACGGCTCATGCCACCTCCGAGATCGTGGAGACGGCGTACGTCGAGCCTGGCGCGGAGATCGCGGCAGGCGTCTACATCGGCGCCGGGAGCTGGATCGACCGTGACGCCTTCGTGGCGGCGGGTGCCTTCATCGGCAGCAACGTCCACATCGGTCGGTCGGCCTCGGTCGGGCGCTCGGCCCGTATCGGAAGCGGCAGCCGCATCGGTGATGGCGTTCGCGTCGCCGATGGTGTTCGCATCCCGCGGGACTCCGTCGTCCAGGACGACGTGCTCGGTGAGGTCGCCAGGGCCGCGTAGGGCTCGGCTCGCGCCGGGGGCGAGGGGTAGATTCGTGTCATGCGAGAGCTTCAGGCACAGATCATCCAGGCGCTGAACGTCCGTCCGCAGGTGGAGCCTGCCGGCGAGATCGCGAAGCGTGTCGCTTTCCTGCGCGAGTACCTCGTGGCATCCCATGCCAAGGGTTTCGTGCTGGGCATCAGCGGTGGCCAGGACTCATCCCTCGCGGGTCGGCTGTGCCAGCTCGCCGTTGAGGGCCTGCGCGCCGAGGGCATCGACGCAACGTTCGTCGCGGTCCGCCTGCCGTACCAGGTGCAGAAGGACGAGGATGACGCGCAGTTGGCGCTCGGATTCATCCAGCCAGACCGTTCCGTGACGTTCAACATCCACCGCGCCGTCGACGGGTTCGAGGCCGAGTACCTCGATGCCACGGGCGAGGAGATGATCGATTTCACCAAGGGCAACGTCAAGGCCCGCGCGCGGATGATTGCGCAGTATGCCCTCGCGGGCCAGGCGGGCTTCCTCGTCGTGGGCACCGATCACGCCGCCGAAGCGGTGACCGGGTTCTTCACCAAGTTCGGTGACGGAGGGGCGGACCTGCTGCCCCTCACGGGCCTGACGAAGAGCCAGGGCCGCCAGTTGCTCGAGCATCTCGGTGCCCCCGAGCGTCTGTACCTCAAGGCCCCGACCGCCGACCTCCTCGACGACACCCCAGGCCAGACCGACGAGGCCAACCTCGGTCTCACCTACAGCGATATCGACGCGTTCCTGCGCGGCGAGGACATCGACGAGTCCGTCGCCGAGGCGATCGAACAGCGCTACCTCGCAACGCGCCACAAGCGCGCGGAGCCCGTGAGCATGTTCGACGACTGGTGGCGTGCGTGAGTGCTGTCGCGGTGGCGCAGTTCGCTCCCGGCGACGACCGGCGATCGAACCTCGACGACATCTCGGCGCTGGCCACCGAAGCGGCCTCTCGCGGGGCGACGCTCGTGGTGTTCCCGGAATACTCGTCGTGGTTCTCGCCAGAGGCCGGGCCCCGGTGGGTGGAGGCAGCTGAGCACCTCGACGGCCCGTTCGTGGAGCGCCTGGCATCCCTCGCCGCTGAGCTCGGCGTGCACATCGTCGCGGGGATGCTCGAGCATTCGACGGCCGACAAGGTGTCGAACACCGTCGTGGCTGTCGCGCCGTCCGGCGACCTCGTGGCCACCTACCGCAAGATCCACC
Organism: Leifsonia sp. AK011; assembly: GCF_013410945.1. NCBI lineage: Bacteria > Bacillati > Actinomycetota > Actinomycetes > Micrococcales > Microbacteriaceae > Leifsonia > Leifsonia sp. AK011. Next base: position 1,414,062 of record NZ_JACCCH010000001.1, read on the forward strand.
TCTACGACGCTTTCGGCCACCGGGAGTCCGACTGGGTCGCAGCTGGCCCGATCCTGCCGCCCGAGACGTTCGAGTGGGACGGCTTCGTGGTGGGTTTGCAGACCTGCTACGACCTGCGGTTCCCGGAGAGCACGCGCAGGCTCGTTGACGCCGGTGCGGATCTCGTCGCCGTGCCGTCGGAGTGGGTACGCGGGCCGCTGAAGGAGCACCACTGGCGCACGCTCGTGACCGCTCGCGCGCTCGAGAACACCATCTACGTGGTTGCTGCCGACCAGGCCCCTCCGATCGGTGTGGGCAACAGCATGGTGGTCGATCCGATGGGCGTCGAGCTCGTCACGGTCGGTGAGGAGACCGGGGTCGCCGTCGCGCACGTCACAACGGAGCGCATCGCGGCAGTCCGCCAGGTCAATCCGGCCCTGCAGCTCCGACGGCTCTAACTACCTCAGTGTCGCGAGCTGGCTCGCCGCGCGCTCCAGCACGTCTTCGCGCTTGCAGAAGGCGAATCGGATGAGACTGCGGTAGCCGTCCCGGTGCTCCTCCCGTACGAACGCGGTCACCGGGACGCCAACCACCCCGGCGCGGGCGGGTAGCTGTCGGCAGAACTCGGCGCCATCCGTGATGCCGAGGGGTGCGGCATCCGCGATCACGAAGTACCCGGCCTGCGGCGAGAGCACCTCGAAGCCCGCGCTGCGCAGGCCGCCCGAGAGGAGCGCACAGCGATGCGCGAGGGATGTCGCGGCCCCTTCGAAGTACGAGTCCGGAAGTCGGAGCCCCACGGCGATTGCCGGTTGGAACGGGCCCCCATTCACGTAGGTGAGGTACTGCTTGACGGCGATGATGGGTGCGAGAAGCCGGTGCGGGGCCGTGATCCAGCCGATCTTCCATCCGGTCGTGCTGAAGGTCTTGCCCCCACTCGAGATGGAGACAGTGCGTTCGCGTGCGCCCGGGAGGGTCGCGATGGGCACGTGCGGTACGCCGAACGTCAGGTGTTCGTAGACCTCGTCGGTGACGATGATCGCGTCGTGCCGGTGGGCGAGCTCAACGATGAGCTCGAGGGTGCCGCGGTCGAAGATCGTGCCCGTGGGGTTATGAGGCGAGTTGACGATGATGAGCCGCGTGCGGTCGGTGACCGCATCGCGGAGCGCATCGAGGTCCGGACGGAAATCCGGCGCGGGGAGTGGCACGGTGACGAGTTCTGTGCGGGCGAGGGCGGCAGTGGCGCCATAGGCGTCGTAGAAGGGCTCGAACACCACGACCTGGTCGCCCTCCTCGGTGAGGGCGAGGATGGTGGCGGCGAGGGCCTCGGTCGCACCCGCGGTGACGAGTACCTCTGTGTCTGGGTCGACAGCCAGTCCGTAGAAGCGCTGCTGGTGCTCCGAGATCGCCAGGCGGAGGTCTGGCATCCCGAGCCCAGGCGGGTATTGGTTGATACCGTCGCTGATCGCCTGGCGTGCTGCAGCGAGAACTTCGGGCGGACCGTCGTCGTCCGGGAAGCCCTGACCGAGGTTGATGGCCCCGGTTGCGGTGGCGAGTGCGGACATCTCGGCGAAGATTGTGGGGCTGAGTTCGCCGCCGTCGCCGAGGAGCATCGCGCCGCGTGCGGCACGCTCCCAGGAACCGGATACAGTCATCGGCTGCGAGCCTACTGGCAATCGAAAGTTGCCTTGCAGCCGGTCCATATACAACGCACAGGTTCGCGGTGGAGTCTTGCAACGCTGAAAGGAGCACCCCATGGCTGAGACCCCCGAGACCACACCCGAAACGCCCGACGAGACGACTGCGACGTCGTCCGAGGCTGCCCACACCGCCCCCCAGAACTCCGTGCCCGAGAGCACCGAAGCGCCCGATGCTGCCGCGTCCGCCGCTGTCGAGCCCGTAGCGCACACCCCAGCAGCGTCCGCCCCTGTCGAGCCCATCGTGCCTGCCCCCGTTGCGGCGCCGCCCGTGGCTCCTGCCGGGCAGGTCGCCGCGTACCCGCCCCCTGCCATCGCTACCGCTCCCACGGTGAACGCAGGACCGTCGTACCCGCCGCCGGCGCCGCCCGCCGACGGTCGACCCATCGACCCCGCCGCGCACCCCGCGCTGGCCAAGCAGAAGACCCGCTCCAACTTCACCGTCGGCGTCGTCGCCGCGGTAGCGGCCGCAGCCCTCATTGGCGGCGTCTCGGGTGCCGGCGTCGCATTCTGGGCCACGTCACTCAATGAGACGAGCCAGACCCCGGCCGCCGGTCCCGCCACCATCACCGTCAACGACGCGGATGACGCGACCCTCATCACCGCGGTCGCGGCCAAGGCATCGCCGTCCGTCGTCACAATCTCCGTGTCATCCGACACCGCGGGAGGCACTGGCTCGGGTGTCATTCTCAGCGAAGACGGCTACATCCTCACCAACGCGCACGTCGTCACCCTGGACGGCGCTGCCGCGAATGCGACCATCAGCGTTCAGACCAATGACGGACGACTTCTCGACGCCTCTGTCGTGGGTGTCGATGCGATCTACGACCTCGCCGTGATCAAAGTCGATGACGTCACCGATCTGCAGCCCGCGACGTTCGCCGACTCGTCCGACCTCAACGTCGGCGACACCGCCATCGCGATCGGCGCACCCCTCGGCCTCGCCGGTACGGTGACCAATGGCATCGTCAGTGCGCTCAACCGCAGCATCACGGTCGCCTCGTCCGCAGTGCCGGAGCAGCAGACCCCGGAGGACCAGCTCCCCGACCAGCAGGACCCGGAGCAGAGCCCGTTCGACTTCTGGAACTTCGACATGGGACAGGGACAGGGCCAGCAGCAGCTTCCCCAGCAGCAGCAGGCGTCATCCTCGATCTCCCTCTCCGTCATCCAGACGGATGCCGCGATCAACCCCGGCAACTCGGGTGGTGCGCTCCTCAACTCCGACGGCGAGGTGATCGGTATCAACGTCGCCATCGCCACGGCGGGGTCGAGTTCGGATGGCTCCGGCAGCATCGGTGTCGGCTTCGCCATCCCGTCGTCGGTTGCGGAGCGCGTGTCCCAGGAGCTGATCTCGGAGGGTGTGGCATCCCACGGTCTCCTCGGTGCGAACGTCTCCGATGTTGCCGACGACGAGGCCCAGGTGGATGCCACGGTTACGGGCGCGAGCATCATCGATGTGGTGCCCGGTGGTGCGGCCGCCGCCGCCGGACTGAAGGCAGGGGACATCATCACGGCCATCAACGGACTCCCCGTCACGAACCGCACCGACCTGACCGCCCAGGTGCGGGCGCTGCCCGCAGGGGCGGACGCGACGCTCAGCTACGTCAGGAACGGCAAGTCCGCCACGGCCGACGTCACACTCGGCGCGCTGGAGTAGCCCCGTCGAGCAGATGGGGGTCGGCACAGCTCGCGCGATAGGCTGGGTCGACCCCACCGCTCGACGTAACGGACCCCATGACTGCGCAGTCTGATGCACTTCCCGGTGTGTCATACGTGATGCCGGTACTCAATGAGGTCGACCACATCGAAGCCGCAGTGCGAAGTCTGACGGACCAGGACTACGCCGGTCCTTCAGAGATAGTGCTGGCTCTCGGGCCGAGTGTCGACGGTACGGATGAGGTCATCGCGAGGCTCTCGCAGGCTGACCATCGCATCCGTGCCGTTCGCAATGAGGCGGGGTCGACACCGTCCGGCCTGAACGTCGCGATCCACGCCTCCACTCATCCGATCGTGATCCGTGTGGACGCACACTCCGTGCTTCCGAAGGACTACGCCAGAGTCGCCGTGCGCACGCTCCTCGAGACCGGCGCTGACAACGTCGGCGGGATCATGAAGGCCGTCGGCCGCACACCGTTCGAGAAGGCCGTCGCGCACGCGTACGGTTCCCCGGAGGGACTGGGTGGGACCCAGCACCACGTCGGAGGCAAGGCGGGCCCCGCGGAGACTGCCTACCTCGGCGTCTTCCGCCGTGACCGCCTCATCGCGGTCGGCCTGTTCGACGAGGGCATCAAACGTGGCCAGGATTGGGAACTCAACCGCAGGCTCCGCGCGGCCGGTGGCACGGTGTGGTTCACACCGGAGCTCGAAGTGGTCTATCGGCCGCGGTCATCGTTGCGACGTCTCATCCGCCAGTTCGTGGCGACCGGCATTTGGCGAGGCGAACTCGCGCGCAGGTTCGGGTCGGCCAATTCGCTCCGGTACTTCGTCCCGCCTCTGGCCGTTCTCGCCATCACTGTGGGGCTCATTCTCGCGATCGTCGGCCTCGCCACGGGGATCCCGTGGCTCGTCCTCTTCGCGGTGATCCCGGCGACGTATGCCCTCTTCGTGGTGGGGGCTTCCGCCGTTGCCGCACGTGAGGGGTTGCGCACCGCGCTCTGGTATCTCGTAGTGTTGCCCTGCATCCACTTCGGGTGGGGCACGGGATTCCTCCTCGGGTTCCTGGGCATCACGAAGAACATCAAGCAGTACACGGGAAGGTGACCGCGTGGCCGAGTCCCGCCCCACGTCGATCGCGCAACTGCGAGAGGTGACCCAGCCCCCCGAGGTTCGGCTCAGGGCCAACGCCGAGCACTGGACGGCGTCGCTCTATCTCCGGGATATCTCTCCCTACCTCACGTGGCTCCTGCTGCGCACGAGCATCAGCGCCAACGGGGTTACGGGGCTCATGATCCTGGTCGGTTGGGCGACGGCCCTCTCGCTCCTGATCCCGGGGATCGCTGGGGCCTCGCTGGCTCTCGTGCTCGGGCAGCTCCAGATGCTCGTGGACTGCAGCGACGGGGAGGTCGCGCGATGGCGCAACACCCGGTCGCCTGCTGGGGTGTTCCTCGACAAGGTGGGTCACTACACGACCGAGGCACTCATCGCCGTCGTGCTCGGAATCCGGGCCGCCGGATGGCCGCTCGAGTTCCCCGGCGACTTCGCCTGGACGACTGCGGGCTTCGCACTCGCGCTCATCATCGTGCTCAACAAGGCGCTCAACGACATGGTTCACGTCGCGCGTGCCAACGCCGGACTCGAGAAACTCAGCGATCGCAAGGGTGAGGCCGAACCCAGCCAGGCCCTCGTGGCCAAGCTGAGGCGGGCGGCCCGGTTCGTCCCGTTCCACCGGCTCTACCACTCTGTCGAGCTTACGATCCTCGTCTTCGTCGCGGCGATCGTCGGACTCTTCCTTCCTGACCCGCTTGCCGCGGACAGGGTTCTGCTCCTGGTGCTCCTGCCCCTTGCGGCGCTCGCACTCCTTGGTCACTTCGTCGCGATCGTCGCGTCCAAGAGGGTTCGCGCGTGACGGGTGTTCCCCGGGTGGGCGTGGTGTCCCTGTCGCAGGGCACCCGACCGGCCGACCTCGCGCGTGGGCTCGCGAGTCTCGCTGCCCAGGTTGACGTCGAGTTGGACGTGATCGTGGTCGGGAACGGCTGGGAGCCGACAGGGCTGCCGACCGGCGTGCGCTCACTGGCGCTGGCGGAGAATCTCGGCATCCCCGCGGGCCGTAACCGCGGAGCAGACCTCGTGGGTGGCGACTACATCTTCTTCCTCGACGACGATGCGAGCATCCCGTCGCCCACCTTCCTCGCCGACGCGATCGCGCAGCTCGAGAAGGATCCGACGATCGGACTTTTGCAGCCCCGGGTGGTCGACCCCAGCGGCAAAGAGAGTCCGCGGCGCTGGGTTCCGCGCATCCGCAAGGGCGACCCGGCGAGGTCGAGTCCGGTGTTCTCCGTGTGGGAGGGCGCGACACTGCTTCCCCGCACGGTGTTCGACTCCACGGGTGGTTGGGCTGAGCCGTTTTTCTACGCGCACGAGGGCATTGAGTTGGCCTGGAGGGTGTGGGATGCCGGCAAGCGCACCTGGTACGCCGGTGACCTCGTGGCACACCATCCCGCCATCGAGCCCACCCGCCACGAGTACTACTACCGTCTCAACGCCCGGAACCGGGTATGGCTGGCAAAACGCAATCTGCCCTGGATCCTTGTGCCGCTTTATGTCGGGAGCTGGACCGGGATCCAGATACTGCGCTGGGCGAGGCGACCCGCGGCGTTACGGGCGTGGTTCGGTGGATGGCTCGAGGGGTGGCGCACGGCGCCCGGTGGGCGGCGTGGCATCAGATGGGTAACGGTCTGGCGAATGACGCTCGCCGGCCGCCCACCGCTGGTCTGATGCCTGATCTAATCGAAGAAGGAGGTGCGCGTGCCGCTGCTGCGTGATTTCAGGACGGCGAGGAAGGTTCTTCGCAATATTCTCCGGTCCCGTCGGACCCGCCGACAGGTCGCCCAGGAGGTTGCCCGTCGGCCGCATCCCGCCCCCGGCACGATCAAGATCGCCCTCTACTTCGCGGACGCACCCGTGAACCTGTACCAGGTGCGGCAGTGGTACGCGCCCCTCGCCGAGATCAACCCTGATTGGCCCGTCGCGATCATCTCCCGCAGCCCGGGCTCGGTGCTCCAGCTGTGGAAGGAGTCGCCCGTTCCTGTGGTGTACCTGCGACAGGTGGCCGACCTCGAGCACTTCGTGCACAGCCAGGACATCCACATCGTCTTCTACGTCAACCAGAACGCCCGCAACTTCCAGATGTTCCGGTACGGCCGCATGTGGCACGTGTTCATCAACCACGGCGAGTCCGACAAGATGTACATGACCACGAACCAGTTCAAGGCCTATGACTACAGCCTCGTGGCGGGGGATGCCGCGGTCGATCGCCTCTCCCACCGACTCTGGGACTTCGACCTGGCCAAGCGCGCCATCCCGATCGGGCGGCCTCAGGCCGACCACTTCGCGGGGGAACTGCCTTACACGCCCGACGAGCGCACCGTCGTGCTCTACGCGCCCACCTGGGAGGGTGACCGCGCTGCCGCCGCCTACGGCTCCATCGCCTCGCACGGCGTCGAACTCGTCTCGGCACTTCTCGCAACGGGGCGACACAGGGTGATTTACCGCCCGCACCCACGCAGCGGGGTTCTCGATGCCGAGTACGCCTCGGCCAATGCCGCGATCATCGCGTCGATCGCGGCCGCCAATGCCGCCGACCCGTCAGCTCAGCACGTGTTCGACAACGGTCCAGAGCTCGGCTGGCAGCTCGTCGCCGCCGACGTGGCCATCACCGATATCTCGGCGATGGTCTACGACCGCCTCGCCACGGGAAAGCCGATCATCGTGACCCGTCCGGTCTCCCCGAGCGCCGATATCGATGAGGGCGGATTCCTCGGCTCGTGCGACTGGCTCGATGCCGGCGAGGCTGGCGACATCGTGGCGATCAGCGACAGGGTGCTCACCGACGAGGATGCCCGTGCCAGGCTCGCATTCTGGGCCGAGCGCCACTTCGGCGACACGTCGCCCGGTGCGGCAACCGCGCGATTCCGGGAGGCGATCGGCCACCTGATGGGGGAGTGGGACCGGCATCACGCCATCCACGTGGGGGACCGCGAACCCAGCGAGAGCGACCCGTTCGACGACGAGGAAGACGACGAGGCTCTTCCCACCGAGTGAGGCATATATGCACGGTGTGTTGACGCTCTGGCTATCTTTCAGCGCGGCAAGTAGCAATGAGTCATGCCCCACCACCTCTCCGAAGCAGCGCGCATTCTCGGAGAGCGCATCCGGGAGCAGCGACTCACGTTTGCCATCAGCCAGGACGACGTGGCCAACCTCGCGGGCATGAACGTCTCCAACTACGGCAAGATCGAGCGAGGTCTCAGTAATCCCACCTTCCACACCGTCGTGCGTATCGCTGCGGTCCTGGGGGTGGACCCCGGCAGTCTTCTCACGGGTCTCGATGAGAGCACACTCCCACGCACCGCCGAGACCTTCACTGCCCGGGATTTCGTGCGCGAGCGCACCAAGAGGCGAACCGCACCCCACCGGTAGCCGACCCTAGAAGCTGACCCTCCAGAGGTACTCGACACCGTCCGGACGGAACCATCGCACCACGAGAATCGAATCTCGTGCGAGAGCTCGCCCGACGATGTCGACCTCGAGTGACTGGCCAGGGTCGAGCCGGGTGGGAGGATTGGCCCCCATGACTCCGGATCCGTGGAGGGTCAGGGTGACCCCGTGCAGGGGTTCGCCGCTGACGTTCGTGAAGCGATACACGTGTCCAGGGCCGCGGTCGACGGTGAGGGGAACGCGATAGGCGTGCTCGTGGCGCATGCCCTCACGGTAAAGCGCACGGGCGACCCCTGTGGATGCCACGAGCCACCCGATCTCAGGGGAGGACAACTACTCCGGTGACTGCTCTGGCGGCTGCTTCGGCGTGCGTCGTGGCAGCCTGGGCAGGCTCCGACGGGACTTCTCCGCTGTGACGCCCTTCGGCTCCCTGGGCTTCTTCGGCTTCTTGGGCTTCTTGGGCTCCTTCGGCGGCTTGGGTGCCTTCGGCTGCACGGCGAGCCACTCGGGGAACTCGGCGGGCGGGGCCGCGAATCCCTCGCGCGACGCCCGGATGATCTGCCTCCCCAGGAGGTGGTTGCCTCCACCGCCGATCACCGCTCCGATGCCGAACGGGATCATGCGTCCGACGACGTTCGTGCCCTGGGCCACCGAGAACTTCTTCAGGAACGTCTTCTTCACCTGGTCCGCGATGGGACCCATGACGGTGCGGGGGAGGGACTTCGTCACCATCTCGCCCCAGAAAGCCGTTTTGCCTGGCCCGCCTGTTGCCTGGCCCGCGAGTTGGCGGATGAGGTCGGTGCCCGCCGTTCCGAGCACCATCGTCATGACGAGCGCCCGCGCCCTGTCGGGGTCATCGACCACGATCCCGTGGATCTCGGTGACGGACTGCGCGAACAGCGCGCTCGCCTCCAGGAATCCCGCGGTCTCGACACCTGACAGCACGAGCGAGGTTCCGACTCCCACCGCGGGGATGACAGCGCTCGCGCCCACCGCGGCACCTCCACCCGTGACCGCCAGGAGGTACCGCCTCTCCAGGATCCGGATGATCTCGGCAGGCGTGGCATCCGGTCGACCGCGACGGATGCTTCGGATGTGTGCGAGCACCACCGGCCGCTGGACCGTGAGTACCCGATCGATGCCGCGAACCATCATCGGGTTGGACACCGTCACGTCGGTCGGGGTAGCCATGGCCCAACGTTAATGGAGCGGGCTGGGAGGGTGCAGGGGTTTACGAACCGTAGTCGGCGGTGTAGCGATCGAGCACCTCGTTGATCGGGGCATCCAGCACGAGTGTGCCCTTGTCGAGGTAGAGACCGCGCTGGCAGAAACGCCGCAGATCGCGCTCGTTGTGTGACACGAAGAACAGCGTGCGTCCGCCCGCGAGCAGCTCCTCGATTCGCCGGTAGCACTTCTCCCGGAAGGCCTTGTCGCCCACCGCGAGGACCTCGTCGACGAGGATGATGGGTTCCTCGAGCCTGGAGATGACGGCGAACGCGATGCGCACCTTCATGCCGCTCGAGAGGTGCTTGTAGGGGGTGTCGACGAAGTCGGCGATCTCGGCGAAGTCGATGATCTCGTCGAAGCGTTCGTCGATCTCCGCCCGTGACATCCCATGGAGGCCGGCCGTCAGATAAACGTTGTCGCGTACCGTCAGGTCGTCGACGAAGCCGCCGGTGATCTCGATGAGCGGCGCGACACCACCATGCACCCCCACCCGACCCTCGTCGGGAAGGATGACCTCGGCCACGAGCTTCAGGAGCGTCGACTTGCCCTGTCCGTTTCGCCCCACCACGCCGATCGACTCTCCCGCGTGCACCGAGAACGTCACATCCCTCAGCGCCCAGAACTCGCCGGGACGTGTGCGACGCTGACGACCCGAGAGCAGGTCCTTGAAGCTGCGGCGCGAGCGCCTGTTCCTGCGGAACCGGATGCCAGCGCCCTCGACCGAGATCACGACCGGGGCATCCACTAGATCTCCTTCAAGACGGCACGTTCGGTTCGAGAGAACACGAGGAGTCCGATGACGAGGATGATGACGCTCACCAGGGCGGCGACCGCCACCGCGTACCAGTCGAGCTGCTCGGGGAAGAAGGCCGAGCGGTAGAGCGAGAAGATTCCGAAGAGGGGGTTGATCACGGCGATGCCCTGCAGGGCGGCCGGCAGGTCGGAGAGGCCGTAGATGATCGGGCTCGCGTAGAACGCGAACCGCAGAGCGAGCTTCGTTGCGCGCTCCAGGTCACGGAAGAAGACGACGAGCGGTGCGACGATGAGGCCGACTCCCAGCGTCAGGATCGCCTGCAGGGGTATCGCAATGAGGAAGTAGAACGCCTCCCAGTGCACGACCGCACCGGTGGCGATCGCGAAGATCGCGAGAACAGGGATGCTCGCCACGAACTCGATCCCCTTGGCGAGCACGAGCCTGCCGACCCAGATCGTTCGGGGGATCTTCGTCGAGCGGATGAGCTTCGCCTCGCGGAGAAACGCACGGGTCGAGTCCGAGACGGCGCCGTTGAACCACATCCAGGGCAGCAGTGCGCTCAGAAGGAAGACGATGTACGGATCGACGCCGACGGGTCGTTCGAAGACCTGCGTGAAGACGAACCAGTAGATGCCCGCCATGACCAGCGGATCGAGGATCGACCACAGGTAGCCGAGCACGGAGGTGGAGTACCGAACCCGCAGGTCACGGACCGTCAGGAGCCAGAGCGACCGCCGGTAGCGCTCGAAGGGAGACCAGTCGCGCGCTGGAAGGGCAGTCGTTGACACGCCCTAATCGTAAGCGCGCCCGGGCTATGCGGTCGCATCGCGACCCAGCCGCGAGAAACTCAGACGAAGAGGTTCGCGCGCTCGAGGTCCTCGGCGAAGTCGACCTCGACCGCATAGAGGTCGGAGATGTCGACGGGCTCGAACAGCAGGCGGTCCTCCTCGATCGCGATCTCGATACCGCGCTCGAAGTAGTCCTGGTCGCCGACGCGCTTGAGCTGGCGCAGGAGCGCAGCCTTGTCGTCGCGCGACACATAGTTGATGCCGACGGCCTCACCGTGGCCACCCACGACCGTCTTGGAGAGCTCCTTGATGTAGCCCTCTGCGGTGGTCGTGTACTTGACCTCCTCGTCGGAGACCTTCGCGGTGTTGACCGAGACGAAGGACTGCTCGCGCGCGACGAGTGCGGCGGCACGTTCGAGGGCCATCGGGTCGAAGACCACGTCGCCGTTCATCCAGAGCACGCCACCGGGCGCCGATGCCTGGAGTGCGCGCATGAGGCTCTTCGACGTATTGGTCTGGTCGTACTGCTCGTTGTAGACGAAGGATGCCTCGGGGAACGACTCGATGATGTGCTCGAGCTTGTATCCGACGACGATCGTGACCTGCGCGTTCGACCCGAAGGCGAAGCGGATGTTGTCGAACTGCTGCTGCATGATCGTGCGTCCATCGGCGAGCTCCGTGAGGGGCTTCGGGAGTGAGCGGCCGAGACGGCTGCCCATGCCAGCTGCAAGAATGACAATCTGTGTCACGGTGGTCTCCTCTGTGTCTACGTACGTCGTCTCCAGGTCGAGAAAAGCTGTTCGCTTGCAGTTCACCGTGGAGTAGGGCTGTGGACACACCGTTGTGCTTCCCAACAGGCTACTCAACGGCCCCGTGAGGACGCTGGAATATTGAGGGGTTGTTGCGGATTCGTGATGCTGGCTTTCGCACGACAAGGGCATTGGTAGGTTTAACCGGTGGAAAACGCTGCTGAGTCCGGGTCCGGGAAGAAACCGCCGAAGAAGACTCCCGCGCGACCGGCAGCCGCAGCGCGCAAGCCCGCTGTTCCCCGTAAACCGACTCAGAGCGCTGCGGCCAAGGGTGCCGCGGCATCCACTGCCAAGCCCGCTTCCGGCGCGTCATCCGAGACGACGCCCACTCCTGCCGCCAAGAAGACCACTCCTCGCGCCAAGCCTGCTGCTGCCGCCGCACGCAAGCCAGCAACACCTCGCAAGCCTGCAGCCCCGCGCAAACCAGCCGCCCGCAAGCCCGCGACTCCTGCGAAGCGCCCATCCACGGCTGCCAAGGCCTCCGCTTCGCAGACCACGGCCGAGCAGACCACGGCCGAGCAGGCCGAGGTCATCGAGACAGCTGACGGTCTTGAGACACCCGAGGTGGAGGTTGCCGAGGCCGTAGAGGTCGAGGTCGCGACCACCGAGGCGGTGGATGCGGACGCCGATGACACTGTCGCCGAGGAAGCACCGGCCGAGGTCGCATCCGCTGAGGATGTGCCCGAGGAGGGCTTGCACGAGGAGGAGCCTTCCGCCGACGACATTCCAGGCGACGAGCCCGTCTCCGACGAACCCTCCGTGGAGGAGCCGGTCGTAGAGGAGGACGCCGCCGAGAAGGCTGGCGTTGCTGAGCCTCCAGCGGACGAGAAGCCCGCCCGTGGTGCGTTCACGGTGCCCAAGCTCACTGTCCCGAAGCTCGCGTTGCCCGGCCTTGCTCGCGCCTCCCGTGCTGTGTCCGCCCGGCTGAAGGGCGAGACCGCCCCGGCAGAGACGCCCGCGGCCGAGGCATCCGTCTCCGAGGCCACGGAAACCGAAACCACTGAGACCGAGCAGACTGAGACCGAGCAGACCGAGACCGAGCAGACCGAGACCGAGCAGACTGAGCCTGAAAAGGCGGAGACCGACGAGGCTGAAGTCGAGATCGTCGAGTCGGAGATCTCCGAACTCGAGAGTGACGCAGCAGCCGAAGCCGAGTCCGACACGGAACTCGATGCTGCGGACAACGCGGACGCGAAGGCAGAATCGCCCGAGCCCGAGCCCGAGCCCGAGCCCGAGCCCGAGCCCGAGCCCGATGCCGATGCCAAGCCCGTCGCGCCCGCGAAGCCCAAGGCAGCCCGGGGTCGCCCGACGAAGGCAGCCTCGTCGAAGATTCAGCCCAAGAAGGCCGTCGTTGAGAAGGTCGAGCCAGCCGTCGTTGCCCCGAGGCCGGAGATCGCCGACGCGGTGCTCTCCGTGCGAGGGCTCACCAAGCGCTATGGCTCAACGCTCGCCGTCGACTCGATCGACCTGGATGTCCCGGCCGGAGTGATCTACGGCATCGTCGGCCCCAACGGCGCGGGCAAGACCACCACCCTCTCGATGATCACCGGCCTGCTCCGCCCGGACTCTGGCACCGTGACGGTGCACGAGGCTGACGTGTGGAAGGACCCTGTCGAGGCCAAGCGGCAGATGGGTGTGCTGCCCGATCGCCTCAGGCTCTTCGACCGCCTCACGGGCTCGCAGCTCCTGTACTACTCCGGTGTGCTGCGCGGTCTGACCGGCCCGGTCACGCGCAAGCGATCCGACGATCTCGCCAAGGCCTTCGGGCTCGAGGAGGCGCTCTCGCGGCTCGTCGGCGATTACTCCGCTGGCATGGTCAAGAAGATCGCGCTCGCCGCGGCGATGATCCACTCGCCGCGCCTTCTCGTGCTCGATGAGCCGTTCGAGTCCGTCGATCCCGTATCAGCGGCCATGGTCACGGACGTACTTCGCAGCTATGCGGCGGCCGGGGGAACCGTTGTTCTTTCGAGCCACAGCATGGGGCTGGTGGAGCGCACATGCGACTACGTTGCCGTCGTGGTCGGCGGTGCGATCCTCGCGGACGGCACCGTCGAGGCCGTGAGTGGCGATCGATCGCTCGAGGAGCGCTTCGTCGAGCTGGCAGGTACCGTGACTCCGCAGGAGGGCATCGAGTGGTTGCACAGTTTCTCCGACTGAGGATCTCGACGCTCGGCAACATCCTGCGCCGCCCGCCGCTTCAGGCCTTCGGTCTGATCGTCGGATTCCTCGCAGCCGTCGCTCTCGTTTTCTTCCTCGCCGGTGTGATCGCCTCGCTGCGCGACGGCTCCGCGGACATCGCGCGTGCCGTGATCATCGCCATCGGCTCGGCAGTGCTACTGGCGTTCGCGGTCGCCCCGCTCGCCTTTGGGGCGGATGACGCGCTCGAGCCGAGACGGTTCGCGCTGCTCGGTATCCCCGTCACCAAGCTCACTCTGCTCCTCTCCCTCGCGGCGCTCGTGAGCATCCCGATCGTGTCGGTTGCCGTGCTCGCGGTCGCGCAGGTCGTGGCGTGGAGCCGCGACGGGGGACCGGTGGGGCTTGCGCTCCTCGTCGTACCGATCATCGTCGCGACGTGCGTGCTGCTGGGTCGGGTCGGCTCAGCGATAGCCGCCCGCTACCTCTCCACCCGCCGCCGCCGGGAGGCCGCCGGACTGGCGGTCTTTGCCCTCGTGGTGCTTCTCGCGCCGGTCTCGGCAGTCCTGGCGACCGTCGATTGGGGCAGCCAGGGCCTTCCCATCATCCGTCGCATTGCCACCGTCGCCACATGGACCCCGTTCGGTGCTGTCTGGAGTGTGCCGGGGGATGCCGCGATCGGCCGCATGCCCGATGCGCTGGCCAAACTCGCCATCGCCGTCGCCTTCGTCGTGGTGCTCGCGGTTGCCTGGCGGGTGCTCGTCGGCAGGATGCTCGTCACACCGCGACTGCGTGAGAGCCGGAGGCCCTACCGCGGTCTCGGATGGTTCGGCGCGCTCCCGGCGACCCCGTTCGGTGCCGTGGCGGCCCGAAGCCTGAGCTACTGGAGCCGTGACTCCCGGTACCTCGTGGCCATCGCTGTAGTGCCCGTGGTTCCCCTCATCATGATCGGCACGCTCGCGATTGCGGGCATCCCGACGGACGTCATCCTGTGGCTACCGGTTCCGATCATGTGCCTGTTCCTCGGCTGGTCGGTTCACAACGATGTCGCCCAGGATTCCACGGCGTTCTGGTTGCACCTCTCGACGAGCACGGCAGGCAGTGCGGACCGCTTGGGTCGCATCATCCCGCCCCTGCTCATCGGCATTCCCCTCATCGCCATCGGCACCGTCGGTACGTCGTGGATCGTCGGAAACTGGACCGTGCTGCCCGCACTGATCGGCCTCTCCGTGTGCGTGCTGCTGACGGCGCTCGGGGTGGCGAGCGTCACCTCGGCCGCCCTGCCCTACCCGACGATCCTGCCGGGGGCGAGCCCCTTCGCGCAGCCGCAGGCCGCCAGCGGGGCGGGTGCCGCCGTGCAGGCGTTCTCCCTGCTGATCCCGATCGCGCTCAGCGCCCCGGTCATCTGGCTCATCGTGCTTGGGGCCGCAGATCCCCACCAGTACGGAACGGCTCTCGCCGCAGGGCTCACGATCGGGTTCGTCGCCGTCGTCTTCGGCGTGCTGTGGGGCGGCCGAATCCTCGACAAGCATTCCCCCGAACTCCTCGAGTTCACGCTCCAGAACTAGCAGGGGATGTCGCATCCCAGCGCCGTAAACTGGTCGCATGGCTGACACGGACCACACCGGCGGCGGCACCGACACGCTCGACCGCGAACTGCAGGAGCTGCTCACGCGCGAGGTCGTCGAGGAAGGCGACCACGAGCGGTTCTCGCACTACGCCCCTAAGAACGCGATCATGGAGTCCGCCCTCACCGGCAAGCCCGTGCGCGCCCTCTGCGGCAAGCTGTGGACGCCGGGTCGCGACCCGCAGAAATTCCCCATCTGCCCGACCTGCAAAGAGATCTACGAGACGCTCGAGTAGCCGCAACCTGGGGCGTCAGCCGACGTAGACCGTCGGGATCGCCGGTTCACCGCGTCCCAGACGAAGGGCATCCGCCGGCAGTTCCGCGAGTGATTCGGCACAGTGTTCGCGAGCCCTGAGGGTGCCGTCCGCGCCCCGATACTGCTCGTCGATCACGCCCTCCCGGAGCAGCGGCACGAGCAACTCGCGACCGGTCGTGGGCTCCGCATCGTCGCCGATCCTGATGGTCTCTGCCACTGCGGTGCCATCGACGAGCGTGCGCACGGGGGACTTGCGGCCGCCGACGGTTGCCTTGGCCGCGGACTTCTTGGCGACGGGGATCCACTGGCCAGCGTCATCCCGATGCGCGACGAGCTTGTAGACGAATCCGGATGCCGGGTGCCCTGAGCCCGTCACGACCGAGGTTCCTACGCCATAGGAGTCGACCGGTGCCGCCCGCAGGGCCGCGATCGTGAACTCGTCGAGATCGTTCGTGACGGTGATGCGCGTGTTGGTGGCACCGAGGGCATCCAGCTGCGCGCGCACCGCGGCGACCTGCACGGGCAGGTCGCCGGAGTCGATGCGCACAGCGCCGAGGCCCGGACCGGCCACCTTGACGGCAAGTTCAACCCCGTGCTCGATGTCGAACGTGTCCACGAGCAGGGTGGTGCCGGCACCCAGTGCGTCGACCTGGGCCTGGAACGCCTCCTCCTCGGAGTCGTGCAGAAGTGTGAACGAATGTGCGGCGGTTCCCATGGTCGGGATGCCCCAGTTCCTGCCAGCCTCGAGGTTGCTGGTGGCACCGAATCCCGCGATGAATGCTGCGCGCGCCGCGGCGACGGCGGACCGCTCGCCCGTTCGACGCGAACCCATCTCGGCGAGCGGGCGACCCTCGGCGGCAGAGACCATCCTGGCGGCGGCGGAGGCGACAGCGCTGTCGTAGTTGAGCACGCTGAGAGCGAGGGTCTCGAGGATCACGGCCTCGGCGAACGTGCCCTCCACGACGAGAATCGGCGAGCCGGGGAAGTACGCCTCGCCCTCGCGGTAGCCATGGATCGAGCCGGAGAACCGGAAGTCGGCGAGCCAGTCGAGGGTGTCCGGCCGCACCACGGACTGGGCGCGCAGCCACTCCAGCTCCGGGTCGCCGAAGCGGAAGCTCTCGACGGCATCGAGCAGCCGACCCGTGCCCGCGACCACCCCGTAGCGGCGCCCCTCGGGGAGCCGTCGGGCGAACACCTCGAACGCGCACTCGCGTTCGTGCATCGCGCTGCCGATCGCCGCATCGATCATGGTCAGCTCGTAACGGTCGGTGAGAAGCGCGGTGCTCATGCCGACAAGGATAGGCCGCATGCCCTCGGGCCCCCGAGGATAGGCTTGGTGGAATGAGTGACGCACCGATCGGAGTCTTCGACAGCGGCGTCGGTGGACTCACGGTCGCGCGGGCCATCATCGACCAGTTGCCCCACGAGTCGATCCTGTACGTCGGCGACACGATCCACTCTCCCTACGGCCCGAAGCCGATCGCGACGGTACGCGAGTACGCGCTCGCCGTGATGGACGACCTGGTCGCGCAGGGCGTGAAGGTGCTCGTGATCGCCTGCAACACGGCGTCGGCCGCGATGCTTCGGGATGCCCGGGAGCGCTTCACCGATGGTTACGGCATCCCCGTGGTCGAGGTGATCCAGCCAGCCGTGCGCGCCGCGGTTCGGCAGACCCGCAATCGGCGGGTGGGCGTGATCGGAACCACCGGAACGATCAAGTCGAAGGCCTACGAGGATGCGTTCGCCGCGGCATCCGACCTCGAGCTCGTCACGCAGGCCTGCCCGCGTTTCGTCGAGTTCGTCGAGGCGGGCATCACGAGCGGCCCGGAGCTGTTCTCGGTGGCCGAGGAGTACCTCGCCCCGCTCAAGAGCGCTGGCGTCGACACGCTCGTACTCGGCTGCACGCACTATCCGCTCATGTCCGCCGCCATCCAGTACGTGATGGGGGACGACGTCACGCTCGTCTCGAGTGCCGAGGAGACGGCGTTCGACGTCTACCGAACGCTCGTGCAGCACGGCATCGAACGGCAGGCACCCGCAGCACCCCGCTACGATTTCGAGGCGACGGGACCGGACAAGGACGCCTTCAAGAAGCTGGCATCCCGATTCCTCGGCCCCGAGGTCGTGCGTGTGGACACCTTCGATACCGGGGCGATCTCGCTGCCGGGCCAGGACAGACGACCATGAACATCACGAGGAGTTCCCTATGACCAGGGCTGACGGACGCGCGGCGAACGAGCTGCGACCAGTGACGATCGAGCGCGGCTGGAGCGACCAGGCGGAGGGCAGCGCGCTCATCTCGTTCGGCCGCACCAAGGTGCTGTGCACCGCAAGCTTCACCAACGGCGTTCCGCGCTGGTTGGCGGGCAAGGGCAAGGGCTGGGTGACGGCGGAGTACGCGATGCTGCCGCGGTCCACCAACGACCGCATGGATCGCGAATCGGTCAAGGGCAAGATCGGCGGGCGCACCCACGAGATCTCCCGTCTGATCGGACGCTCGCTGCGCGCGGTCGTCGACACCAAGGCGCTCGGCGAGAACACACTCGTGATCGACTGTGACGTGCTGCAGGCAGATGGCGGAACCCGCACCGCCGCGATCACGGGTGCCTATGTGGCGCTCGCGGACGCGATCGAGTGGGGACGCACGAAGGGCTTCATCGGCAAGAACGCGAAGCCGCTCATCGACTCGGTTGCGGCGGTGAGCGTCGGCATCATCGACGGCGAGCCCCTCCTCGACCTCGCGTACGTCGAGGACGTGCGCGCGGAGACGGACATGAACGTCGTTGTTACAGGGCGCGGACTGTTCGTCGAGGTGCAGGGCACCGCGGAGGGTGCCCCGTTCAACCGCCGCGAGCTCGATGCCCTGCTCGACCTCGCCGTCGGTGGCGCGGTCGACCTCACGGCACTGCAGGTTCAGGCGCTGGCGGGCAGCTGATGAGCCCGACGCAGATCGTGCTGGCGACGCACAACGCGCACAAGGTCGTCGAGCTGACGCGCATCCTCGGGCCTGCGCTCGACGGACTCGAACTCGTGGCGTACGACGGGCCAGAGCCTGTCGAGGATGGCGCGACCTTCCAGGAGAACGCGCTCATCAAGGCGCGCGCCGCCGCTGCGCACACGGGTCTCCCCGCGATCGCGGATGACTCGGGCATCTGCGTCGACGCGCTGGGCGGAGCCCCTGGCATCCACTCGGCTCGCTACGCCGGCACCCGCGTCGACACCGACAACGTGGCGCACCTGCTCGCGCAGTTGGGTGACTCGACCGATCGCGCGGCGCAGTTCGCGTGCGCCGCGGCCTTCGTGGTCGGCGACGAGGAGTGGGTGGAGCTCGCGCTCTGGCCAGGCACGGTCCTCATCGAGCCGGTCGGCGGCGGCGGGTTCGGTTACGACCCGATCTTCAAGCCCGAGGGACTCTCGGTGAGCGCAGCCGAGCTCCGCCCCGACGAGAAGAATGCGATCAGCCATCGCGCCCAGGCCTTCGCCCTTCTCATGCCGCACGTGCGCACTCGCCTGATCGAGGGCTGACGCGCGGTAAAGTTTCGGTGTGCCGAAACTTGTGTCGACGGATGCCACGCCCCGCCCCCGCGCGCGTGCAACGCTCCTCCTCCTCGGCCCGGCCTTCGTCGCCGCCATCGCCTACGTCGATCCGGGTAACGTCGCGGCCAACCTCACCGCAGGCGCCCGGTACGGTTACCTGCTGCTCTGGGTGCTCATCCTCGCGAACGCGATAGCAGTGCTCGTGCAGTACCAGTCGGCCAAGGTGGGGATCGTCACCGGTCGTAGCCTCCCGGAGATCCTCGGCGAGCGACTGCCGACCGCCCCTCGCCGCCTCTACTGGGTGCAGGCCGAGCTCGTGGCCGCGGCCACCGATATCGCCGAGGTACTCGGTGGGGCTATCGCGCTGTACCTGCTGTTCGGGCTGCCACTGCCGCTCGGCGGTCTCATCGTCGGCATCGCCTCGATGGTTCTTCTCTCCGTTCAGTCGCGACACGGGCAGCGGTCGTTCGAGATCATCGTTGTCACGCTGCTGGGCGTGATTGTCGTGGGGTTCGTGAGTGGCCTGCTGTTCTCCGGCATCGACCCGGCGGAGGCCGCACAGGGCATCATCCCGCGGTTCCAGGGCGCCGATTCCGTGCTGCTCGCCACGAGCATGCTCGGCGCAACCGTGATGCCCCACGTCATCTACCTGCATTCCGCCCTCGCCCGCGACCGGCACGGGGTGGACCACGAGCCGGGCGCCATTCGAGGCCTCCTGCGCGCCACCCGGTGGGACGTCGGTGCGGCGCTTCTGATCGCGGGAGCTGTCAACATCTCGATGCTGCTGCTCGCGGCATCCGCCCTGCGGGGCATCGACGGAACCGACACGATCGAGGGCGCTCACGCTGCCGTCGTGGCCACGCTCGGGCCGGTGGTGGGCGTCATCTTCGCGATCGGGCTGCTCGCCTCGGGGCTGGCCTCCACGAGCGTCGGCACCTACGCGGGCTCGGCGATCATGGGCGGCCTGCTGAAGGTGCGGGTTCCATTGCTGTTGCGGCGCGTGGTCACCCTCGTGCCCGCGCTCGTGATCCTGCTGATCGGCTTCGACCCGACCCAGGCGCTCGTACTGAGCCAGGTCGTGCTGAGTTTCGGAATCCCCTTCGCGCTCGTTCCGCTCGTGTGGATCGCGAGCTCACGCAGGGAGATGGGGGAGTTCGTCAATCCGCCGTGGCTTCGCATTGCGGGCTGGGTGTCCGCCGCGCTCATCAGCGTGCTCAACGTGCTGCTCATCGTGCTCGTCGTGACCGGGGCCTGACATGGCGACCAGCCCGAGCGCCATCGAGGACTACGTCAAAGTGATCTACGCCCACACCGAGTGGCAGTCGACGCCGATCACGTCGTCGGTGCTCGCGGCGCGGCTGGGGCTCGCGGCATCCTCGGTCACCGAGATGGTGAAGAAGCTCGTGGCCCGCGGCCTTGCCCTCCACGAGCCGTACGGCGCGATCGAGCTCACGCCCGCGGGGGAGGAGCTGGCACTGCGGATGCTGCGCAGGCACCGGCTCATCGAGACCTGGCTGGTCGAGCAGCTCGGCTACCGGTGGGACGAGGTGCACGACGAGGCGGAGGTGCTTGAGCACGCGATCAGCGACCGGCTCCTCGACGCCCTTGATGACAAGCTCGGCAACCCCGTGCGCGACCCGCACGGCGACCCGATCCCGTCCCGCGACGGCGTGATCCAGCGTCCGGATGCCACGGGCCTCGGTGATCTTGCGCCCGGGTCGCGCGGCACCGTCGTGCGCATCAGCGACCGGGACCCCGCGGTGCTCCGCCACCTCGACGCTGAGGGTGTCGTGCTCGACACCGTCCTCGAGGTGGTCGCCGTCACTCCCGACGCCCTGACGGTGACCTTCACCGGCGCAGAACTTCAGCTGTCTCCCGACGCGGTCGCGTCGATCTGGGTCTCACCTCTGCCATAACCCCGCTGAGGTAAGCCGATTGGCCCTGAAACGGCCGGCGGCAGGGGCCGATCGGCTTACCTCGGGTTCTCGTTCAGCCCGTAGAGTGGCATCCCGATGAGTACCGACGACACCAGCAACACCACCGACCTGGACGCCCCGACCGAGCAGCGCATTGCCGCAGCCGTAGCCCGCTGGGGTGAGCGTGAGGTGATCGAGCGGTCTGTGGCCCTGATCGGTGGCCTCAGCGCTGGCGACGAGTTCCTTCTCGCCGTTGGTGGACGCCACGCCGAGGGTGTGCTCAAGGGTGCACCCGTGCTCTACTGGCCCGAGCTGTGGGGCACACGAGCCCTTCTCTATGTGTGGGACGACTCCGCGGCCGACGCGGTCGGCGTCGCACTGCAGAACCAGGCCTGGCGCGTGCGCGAGATGGCTGCCCGGGTGGCTGCTGCCCGTGGGTTGCCGCTCGCGGTACCGCTCGCCGAGTTGCTCACCGACGATGTGGCACGCGTGCGGGCGGCGGCGGCGCGGGCGCTCGGAGCAGTGGGTTCTGTGAGCGACGAGGCGGGCATCCGTCAGCTCCTCAAGGACAAGGACGTCGACGTGCGCCGTGCCGCGGGTCAGGGCCTCGCAGCGCTCAGCAGTCGCAGCTGATCGCGTTCACCGGTGAGGTGAGTTCGTCGACCGGGCGGTGCAGGTGGCCGCTATCCGTCAGGACGGGCATACCCTCGCGAGCCCAGTACTCGAACCCGCCGATCATCTCGCGCACCGCGTAGCCGAGCTTGGCGAACTCGATCGCCGCCTTCGTCGCCCCGTTGCACGCCGGCCCCCAGCAGTAGACGACCACGGGCGTGCCAGCGGGAACGAGCTCAGCCGCCCTCGAGGCGATCTGAGCCGTCGGAAGGTGCACTGCACCCTCGGCGCGACCCTGGTTCCACGCGGCATCCCCACGCGTGTCGATGAACGCGAACGTGTCACCGGCGAGCTGGGCGGCACGCACGTCGGACGGGTCGGTCTCGAAGCGGAGCTTGGCCTCGAAGTGGGCGAGGATGGCGGCGGTGTCGGTCATGGCATGACCCTAGCCAGCGGCATCCTCTCGAACCGCCCCGGCGCCCGGAGTTGGCGGACGCTCGCCGAATCTCTGGCGGAATCTTGCCGAAACGGGCTAGTCGTCGAGCTTCTGGTCGAAGTCCTTGGGCTCGAGGGAGAGCTTCTCGGCCTCCTCGTCAGTGATCGTGCTTGAGCCGCGACGGCGCGCCTTGCGGCTCGCCTGAATGTAGTGGAACGCCGTCGGAACGACCGCGAGCAGTACGGCACCGATGAGGATGATGTCGATGTAGTTGCGCACGAAGTCGCCGAGGATCGGAACGTACCCGAGAAGGTAGCCAACGTAGGTCAGGCCCGCACCCCAGATGAAGGCGCCGATCGCGTTGTAGAGGGAGTACTTGCGGTAGCTCATGTGGCCGACACCCGCGGCGACGGGGGCGACCGTGCGCACGATCGGGACGAACCGCGCCAGGATCACAGCAAGACCACCGAAGCGCTCGAAGAAGCGGTTCGTGCGCTCGACATTCTCGACCGAGAGCAGGCCGGTCTCCTTGCGCTCGAAGATTCGTGGACCCGCCTTATGGCCGATCAGATACCCGACCTCGCCACCGAGGAACGCCGCCAACCCGATGAAGATGCACACCCACCAGATGTCGAAACCGATGCCCGGGTAGAACGCGACGAGTCCCGTGATGATGAGCAGGGTGTCGCCCGGGAGCAGGAATCCGACGAGCAGGCCCGTCTCGGCAAAGATGATCAGGCAGACCACCAGCAATGCCCACGGCCCGGCGCCCTGAATGATGCCCTCGGGATCGAGGAAAGGAATGAGGGCCGTAGGTACCAAGGGCGAGGCTCCAGTCGTCGGTTGCCGGTGGGTCAATCGGCGGCAGATGTGTTCTCACAGAGTACCCGGTGAGAGCTGGGCGCCAGCAAAATGGGCACACGCGACACGGCGACCCCTGGGCGGTTCACGCCGTCAATCGCTTGGGTGCATCATGGGTGGTGATCGACCGAGTGACCGGTCGGCAACGAGGGGAGACAGCCCGTGATCCTTGCCTTCGGCATCGTGCTGCTCGCGGCCATCCTCATCTCGGGGATCGCCCACCGAACCGTGTTGTCGACGGCGGTGCTCTTCCTCGTGGCAGGCTTTGTACTCGGGCAGGGCATGGTCGGCGTGATCGGTCTCGAGGCCGGCGACCCCCAAGTGAGTGAACTGTCGCAGATCGCCCTGTTTGTGGTCCTCTTCACCGACGGTCAGCGACTCGGCATCCGTGATCTAGCACGAGCATGGCGGCTGCCCGGTCGCGCTCTCCTGCTCGGGATGCCGCTCACGTTCGTCATCACTGCCGTGCTGGGGGTCTGGCTCCTGGGTCTGCCTTGGCTGGAGGCCCTGCTCGTTGCCGCAGTTCTTGCTCCCACCGACCCTGTCTTCGCCTCGGCGATCGTCGGTCGGACGGAGATTCCGGCGCGCATCCGTGGGCTGCTCAACGTCGAGTCGGGACTCAATGACGGACTCGCGCTCCCTGTTGTGCTCGTCCTCATTGCGGCGGTCGGTGGTCCGGAGGTGGAGCCGCTGGTTCTCACGCTCGAGCTCGTCGGAGGCGTAGTGCTTGGGGTCGCAGTGCCCCTGCTGGTGTCCTGGATGCTGCGCATCCGCTTCCTCGCCGCGACGCCGCTGTATGCATCGCTCGGACCTGTGGCCATCGCGATCATCATCTACGGTGTCGCCACTCTCACGGGAGCCAACCTCTACCTGGCGGCGTTCTCCGCGGGAATCACCCTCGCCAGCGCGGCTCCAGACATGCGTGACGCCTTCATCGAGTACGGCGAGTACATCGCGGAGATCGTCAAGCTCCTGGCGATCTTCGTGTTCGGCGCGCTGATCTCGCCCGCTCTTCTCGGCGATGTTCCGATCCTCGGGTACGTCTTCGCGGTACTGGTTCTCGTGATCGCGCGGCCGGTGGCAGTCGAAGTCGCCCTAATCGGCAGCAAGCTACCGTGGGAGGAACGGGCCACCGCGGCGTGGTTCGGCCCGAAGGGGTTCGCCTCCGTCCTCTACGGGCTTCTTGTGCTCGAGAGTGGCAATCCTGACGCCGACTATCTCTTCCACATCATCGTGGTCGCTATCTCACTGTCGATCGTCGCGCACTCCTCGACGGATGTGCCGATCGCCGGGTACTTCGCTCGGCTCGAACGGGAGGACGCAGACCGCACCCCGGATCGCGTCAGCGGGGTCGAATCCCGCTAGGTGTGGGTCTCCTCGTCGGCGTCCCAACCATCGGGAACGGGATCGCTCACGACATCGGCGTTCATGAGCCGGCGTCTCACAAGCAGAGATTCGAGACCGATGATGGCGAGGACAACGACGGCACCGATCGCGAAGAGCCCGACAGCGGCGAGTGCGTCGTCGCCAGGCGGTCGGAGTTCGCTGTCGGCGCTCTGCCATGGCCACAGGGCGCGGAGCGAGCCGAGCATGAGCCCCGTGATCACGACAAGGGTGAGTCGGCGTTGGTTCGCCAGAAGCCATTGCAGCGCAGAGACGAAGAGACCAAGGCCGATGATCGCCCCCAGCGCGAATGCCCCGAGGTAGGCCAAGTTCCTGTCGTTGACCGCGGCGAGCGTCGGGGCGTACATGCCCACGGTGAGGAGCAGGTAAGAGCCGGAGACCCCGGGCAGCACGAGGGCACACACGGCGAAAGCGGCGGCGAGCGCGACGATCGGAAGCGAGGGGTCGGCATCAGCCGCTGGGGGGAGCCCGGTGAGAATGAACGCGGCGACCGCGGCGGCCAGAGCAATGGCCGCCTCGTGGGGACGCCACGCTCCGCCCACCATGCGAATCGGTACGATGAGGGATGCGGCGATCAGCCCGGCGAAGACGGCGCGGGTGGCCACCGGCTGCTCCTCGAGGAGAGGGGCCAATAGGCGAGCTCCGACGACGATCGCCACGAGCATCCCCACACCAACCGGGAGCAGTACACCCCATCGGACAGATCGGAAGTGTGCGGCCGCACGGGACACGCCCCTCCCGCGGGTACCGTCGCCGATAAGTCGGGCGATCCCTCGCGCGAGATGCCCAGCGCCGTCGATCAGGGTGTCGTAGACGCCGACGATGAGGGCGATCGTGCCGCCGCTGACACCGGGCACGATCTCGGCGGCGCCGATCAGGCCGCCGCGAACGAGGTCGAGGGTGGGGCGAACGAACGAGGCGACAGAAGGCATTCGGACTCCAGATCGAGGGCGCGGCGGCCCGGGGAGGGGTTCGGATGGATTTCGTCGAGGGTACTCGGTGCGGCTGGGCTGGGGCTGGGATGCTCGACGGATGCTCGGGGCGCGAGACTGCAGTTGTGGCTAGTGGTCGCGGGGGTTTGCGGGAGGAAGCGCGTAGTCGCGCGGTGGTGCGGAAGGCGGGACTTGAACCCTCCCCACCCAGCCGCCGCCACAGCGCTTCGCGCTGCGTCGGACTGCGGGGTGGGGGCCCCGAGACGGTTCGCGCCCGCCGTCAGAACTGAATGCCACCGTGCCCTGTGGGCGCGCTGTCATTCGGTGCGGAAGGCGGGACTTGAACCCGCACGCCCTAGAGCACAGGAACCTAAATCCTGCGTGTCTGCCAATTTCACCACTCCCGCTGGCCGAACCAGCTTAAGGCGTAGGCTGCTGTGCCATGAGCACCGTCGAGCGAGCGAGCGCAGTCGTTGCCGACCACTTCGACCGCCGCTGGCTCGTCTGGGTCGTCGGAATCGTCGCCCTCCTGATCGGTTTGATCGTCGGATACGCGCTCCCGTCCGGCGCAGCGGGCTTCGGTGCGAGCGCCAGCCTGAACGGTGTCGGCAGCAGCGAGATCCGCCAGGGTGGCCGCTAGCACCACGCCTGTGGACAGGCACGCGGCATCCGATTGCGGCTGTCACACACTGTGGGCATGCCCACTGCGCACCACCTGATCGCCGAGCGAGTTCGCGAGCGAGTGCGCCGCGACGGGGTGCTCCTCGACCATCAACTCGCCACGGACTACGTGCGCGAGGAGGTGCGCAGGTACACCGAACGTGCGCTCGGCGGAGCGGGACCCCTCCTCGCCGACGAGGCGCTCGCCGAGCGCGAGATCGTCGCGAGCCTCACGGGTCTCGGCGTGCTCCAACCGCTGATCGACGATCCCGACATCGAGGAGATCTGGATCAACTCGCCGGGTGCCGTGTTCGTCGCACGCGGGGGAGTGGCCGAGCTCACCGGCATCCGCCTGCCCGAGCACGGCACGCGTGACCTCGTCGAACGGATGCTCGCCAGCACCGGTCGCAGGGTTGACCTGAGCTCGCCCTTCGTCGACGCGTCGCTGCCCGACGGGTCGCGGCTACACGTCGTGATCCCGGATGTCACGAGGCGCGACTGGGCCGTCAACATCCGCAAGTTCAATCGAGGCGTGCGTGATCTCGGCGCTCTCGTCGCGCTTGCCTCGATCACGCAGCAGGCGGCAGAGTTCCTGCGGATGTGCGTGCTCGCGGGCCTCACGATCCTCGTGTCCGGGGCGACACAGAGCGGCAAGACGACCATGCTGAACGCGCTGCTTGCCGCGGCACGACCGACCGAGCGCGTGATCACCGTGGAGGAGACGTTCGAGCTTTCTGTCGCCGGGCGTGACTGGGTGGCACTTCAATGCCGCCAACCCAGCCTTGAAGGAACGGGCGAAATAACGCTGCGCAGGCTCATCAAGGAATCACTGCGCATGCGGCCCGACCGCCTCGTCGTCGGCGAGGTGCGCGAGGCCGAAGCCCTCGACCTGCTTATCGCGCTCAACTCGGGCCTACCTGGAATGTCGAGCATCCACGCCAACAGCGCGCGGGATGCCCTCGCCAAACTTGGCACGCTGCCCCTGCTCGCCGGGCGGAACATCGACGCTGGCTTTGTCGTGCCCGCGGTCGCGTCGACCATCGACATGGTCGTGCATTGCCGGCTCGAGCGTGGTGGTCGTCGTCGAGTGGTTGAGATTGCTGCGCCGACGGGTGTGGTGCGTGGTGGCGTGGCGGAGGTGGAGCGCGTATTCGCGACGCACGGGGATCGGCTGGAGGCGACCGGCATCCATCCCACCCGGCTGTCGAAGTTCGGGGCGTCCGGCTTCGACCCGGCGTCCGTGCTGGGGAGGCCGCGGTGAGCGTCGTTCTCGGCTTGACACTCGCCGCGGGGCTCCTGCTGGTTGCGTCGCCGTGGCTGTGGCCGAGACATTCGCATTCGGCACCGCGACAGCCCAACCTGCTCAGACAGCGGCTGAATCAAGCCGGCCTTCCCGGTGTGAGCGTAGGCGTGGTCACGGCCGTGTGCGGCACTCTCGCACTGGTCGCGGGCGCGGCCGCACAGGCGCTGATTGGAGTGGTGCCGCTGTCGCTCGCCCTGGCAGGCGTTGCTGGACTCGCCCCGCTCGCGGTGATCGGTTCGCGGGCCAGAGCTCGCCGTCGTGCGAGCCGGGCGGTGTGGCCGGACGTCGTTGACCTGCTCGTCTCGGCAGTGCGGTCGGGGCTCGCGCTGCCGGAGGCCCTGGCATCCCTCGCGTCGTCTGGGCCGGACGATACGCGTGTGGCTTTCGTGGAGTTCGCTGCCCGCTACCGATCGACGGGCAGTTTCTCGCTCGCCGCCGACGAACTCAGGCATCGCCTCGCCGATCCGGTGGCCGACCGCCTCGTCGAGACCCTGCGGATGGCCCGCGAGGTGGGCGGCGCCGAGCTGCCGGGCATCCTGCGCGATCTGGGCACGCAGCTTCGACGGGAGGCCGCGATCCGCTCCGAGGTCGAGGGCCGCCAATCGTGGGTCGTGAATGCGGCGCGACTCGGCGTCGCCGCGCCGTGGGTCGTCCTGCTGCTGCTGGCTACGCGCCCCGAGGCGGCCACGGCCTACAACTCCCCACAAGGTGTGGCCCTCGTCGTTGGCGGCATGCTCGTCTCGACCATCGCGTACCGCCTCATGTTGCGGGTCGGCAGGCTCCCAGAGGAGCGGCGGTGGTTCGCGTGACGGATTCATCGTGGTGGGCGATCATCACGGGCACCACACTGGGCCTCGGGCTCTGGAGCCTCGCGAGCCTCATCCCCAAGCTCGCCCAGCCGCGGTTCGCGCGCCGTATCGCTCCCTACCTTCAGGATGTCTCGCAGGGAGCCCGCGACATGCTGCAACCACCGTCGCCCGGGCCGGCTCCCGCGCTGGCGCTGCTGGTGCGCCCCGTGTTCGATCCACTTCGTCGCGCGCTCGGGGCGCTGCTGGGGAACGTCGAGGTCATCGAGCGTCGACTCCGCCAAGCAGGCTCCGGGACAACAATCGAGGCTTATCGAGGGCAGCAGGCTCTCGCGGTGATCGTCGGTCTCGCAGCTGGTTCTCTCGGTGCTGCTGTCGCCGGAGCTGCGGGTCCCGCTGCGCAGGTCGTGCTCGTCGCCACCGGCGCAATCGCGGGAGTCCTGACGCGGGATGCCCTCCTCCAGCGCGCGGCGAAGCGCCGACTCGCACGGCTCACGGAGGAGCTTCCCGTCGTGCTCGAGTTCCTCGCGCTCAGCCTCTCGGCAGGCGAGGGCATCCTCGACGCCCTTCGGAGGGTCGCGCGAGCGGGGTCCGGCGAGTTGGCGGCGGAGTTCTCGGGTGTGCTTGCGACAGCGGCTACTGGCATCCCGCTCTCCGAGGCTCTCACTCGGCTGGCCCACGACCTGGACCTGCCGCCCCTCACGCGCTGTGCCGAGCAGGTCATCGCGGCGCTGGACCGAGGCACTCCGCTGGGCGAGGTCCTCCGAGCCCAGGCGCAGGACGCACGGGATGACGCCCGCCGCCAGCTCCTCGAATCCGCGGGCCGCAAGGAGATCGCGATGCTCTTCCCGTTGGTGTTCGGGGTGCTCCCTGTGACGATCGCGTTTGCGGTCTTCCCGGGGATCTTCGTGCTCCAGATTGGACTGTAGTGCTAGCATTGCTAGCGGGAGGAAACGTGGCAGCGATCACCGTGAGAAATCTGGATGACGACGTTCAACGCCGCCTCAAGCAGCGTGCCGCAGTGAACAACCGCTCGATGGAGGCAGAAGCGCGGGCTATCTTGAGCGCAGCAGTGGCGCCGGCGTCCTTTGTCGATTCCTGGCTGGCGCTGTCGTCGGAGTTTCGCGGCGTCGAGCTTGAGCTGGACGAGCGAACTCCTTCGCGTGAACTCGATCTGTCGTGATCGTCCTCGACACCAATGTGCTCTCCGAGCCCCTTCGAGCCGCACCCAACCCTGCAGTCATGAACTGGCTGGCGGTCAACCCCGTCGCGATAGTGACCGCCATATCGGTCGGCGAAGTGCTCAGTGGTGTGGCCCGAATGCCGGACGGAAACCGTAAGGCACGCCTCGCGCTCGCCATTGACGCGGCCATCGCGCACGCCGATGTGCTGCCGTATGACGCTGAGGCCGCTCGGGTCTTCGGGGACGTACACAGCTCCCGTCGGCTGATGGGTCGCCCGCTCTCCGTGGAGGACGGGATGATCGCCGCGATCTGCATTTCGCGCAACGCGACGCTTGCCACCCGCAACGTCAAGGATTTCGTCGGGCTCGATCTTGAACTGGTGAACCCTTGGGGCGACGACCGCGAAGCGTAGCGTTGGCACATCTACGCGGTGGCCTCCACGATTGCCGCCGCCACAACCTCCAGCACCTCCGGGTCCCACGTGAGCGCTGTGTTCCAATCCGCGCCGATCGCGTTGGAGGTGAAGATGCTGTGGGTGCGCTTGAAGCTGTGCGTAGCGCGGTGGGGGAGCACGGCATCCGATACGCCGGTTGCGAGGGCGCTGGACTCGGAGACGAAACCGTCGTGCGGCCAGTACTTGGAATCTCCGTCCGCGCTGAAGTAGGTCGCGCCGAGGAGCGTCACCGGTATGCCGTCGAGCACTCCGGCCTGCGCTTCGTTCCAGCCACCCTCGCCCATGAGGTAGCGCGTCGTCACCTGCTGGGCCGCACCGACAGGGAGGGTCTCGGCGCGCTTCTTGAACTCGGTCACGACCATCTCGGTGAAAGCGTCGGCCGCGCAGTCGGCGAGCGTGGCATCCCCGATCACGAAGTCGCCCACGAGCGAACCGGCCCATGGGGTGCCGAGGGTGGTGAGTGACAGCACCCGCACGGGGGAGTCCGTCGACTTCAGCACGCGGATCGCGGCGCGCGAGAACAGGCCGCCCATCGAGTGCGCGACGAGGTGAACGGCCGAAACGCCGTACTCGGAGTGCAGGTAGCCGAGGAACCGCGCGAGATGCTCGCCCGCCAGGTCGATGTCGCCGGTCGAGTTGACGGTCATGATGTCGGGCAGGGTCACGGGCATCCCGCCGAAGGCTCCGAAACCGCCCTGCTCGATGACGGGCCCGCGCGCGTTCATGGCGGGGGACGTGTACACAGCGTGACCGCGGGCGAGAAGGAACTCGCGCAGGGCGGTGTCGGTGTTGCCCGCCGCGAGGCCGGTCGCACAGGCCTGTGTTGGCGTCGTGAATGGACTGACCGCGTCCCCACCGGAGACGATCACCACTGCCGTTGAAGTCATGCGCGTTCCCCTGTCATCGTGCCAACGACGACACACTAGCGCCGCTAGGCTAACGAGTCCGCCATACGAGAGGACCACCATGTCGCGTCGCCTGATCAGCTCCGGTTCACCCTTCGAGGAGACCATCGGATACTCCCGAGCCGTCGTTGACGGCGACTGGGTCTTCGTCTCGGGAACCACCGGATACGACTACGCCACCATGACGATGTCCGAGGATGTCGCGGAGCAGGCCGCGCAGTGCCTCCGCAACATCGGGGCTGCACTGGCCGACGCCGGCGCAACCTTCGCGGACGTCGTTCGTGTGCACTACCTGCTGCCCGACGGCAACGACTTCGAGGCCTGCTGGCCGGCACTCCGCGAGGTCTTCGGCGACGTTCGACCCGCCGCGACCATGATGCAGGTTCCCCTCATGGACCCGGCAATGAAGATCGAGATCGAGGTCACGGCGCGAATCCAGGGCTGATCAGTTCAGGACCCCCGGACGAGCGCTTTCAGTTCGCCCTCGATCAGGTCGATGGTGTCCAGTCGTCCGATCGCTTCGGAGAGTTCAGCCGCCCGCGAGCGGAACGACTTCTCGGTCAGCACGCGGTTCACCGCGCTCGCCACCGCGGCAGCGTCGGGTCGCCCTGTCCTCAGGTCGACGCCCACGCCAGCCCAGGCGACCCGCGCGGCCACCTCTGGCTTGTCCTCAGTGTCTCCGGCGACGACGACCGGCACCCCGGCGCGAAGGGCCTGGAGCACCCCTCCGAAACCGCCGTTCGTGACGACGACGTCGCAGAGGGGGAGCAACTTGTCGTACGGGAGGTAGTCCGCCACGCGCACGTTGGGCGGCAGGGTGCCCAACGGCGCGAGACTCTCGCGACCTCGTCCTCCCAGCGTCACGACGACCAGGGGTGCGTCGGCCCGATGAGAACCGAGAGCCTCTACAGTCGGGCCGATGAGGCGCGAGAGGTCCACGTTGTCGATCGTGCCTTGGGTTACGTGAACGACGGGGCGGGTCCCGTCGAGTTCCGGCCACCACTCGGGCACGGCTGTTGCGCCGGGCGTCGAGGGCACGGGTCCCACGAAGCGCGTGGAGGCGCCGAGGTCCCGTCGGGGGTACTCGAGTTCGGCGGGGGTCAGTTGCAGGAACCTGTCGAAGGAGCGCGAGACATCCATGATCGATCCAGGGATGCTCACTACCCCGAGTTCCGCGAGGATGCGCTTGGCCAACGCGTGCGTCTCCCGGAAGAACACCCGATTCGCGAGCCAGCCCAGGAATCGGTTGCGGAGGCGGCCGACGGCGCCGGGCAGGGGAGCGAGTCCCATGCCGAATGGTGCGACGTCTGCGCTCGACTGGCTGAGAGGTGTCACGCCGACGCCGACGATCGGCGGGCGGGGGGCGCTCCCGAACAGGAGTGGCGTGACCCCGGCAAACGCGCCGTCCACGAGGATCGCGTCCGGAACGACGTTGATGAGTGCAGCCTGCACGCTCGCGAACTGGTCGGGGATCGTTGCGACGAAGATGCTCTTGATGTCGTACTGCGCCCTCGCGATGCCTCGGTAGCGGTTGCGGTCCGGCAGATACGTGTCGGCGTCCCGATCATCGAAGTCGGCGATCCCCTGGAGCGCGCGAAACTCCAGTCCGGCATCTCGAGCCTGCTTCTCGAAGCGTGATCCGGTGAGGAGCACAACCCGGTGTCCGCGTTGAACAAGGGCGCGTCCGATGCCCAGCACGGGCATGACGTGTCCGTGCACGGGAGTCGAGCAGAGCAGGAAAGTGGACACTGGGCTCCTTGTTGGCTGAACTGGTACTCTAATCAATATGGATGCGCCCCGCCGATACCACTCGCCCGTGCGGGATGCAGAAGCGGCACGTACCCGCGGACTCATCGTGGATGCCGCAGCCGCGTTGTTCGCACGTGACGGCTATGCCGCGACGCCCATGAAGGCCATCGCGACCGAAGCGGGGGTGTCCGTTCAGTCGGTGCATCTCGCCGGACCGAAGTCGGCACTCATGCTGGCCGCATTCGAGCGCACGTTTGCGGGCGACGAGGGTCGCCACTCGCTCACCGAGCGTCCCGTGCTGGCGGCGATCCTTGAAGAGCCCGATCTCGATGTGGCCATGCGCGCGTACGTCGACTTTCTCACTGAGGCCAATCAGCGGGCGGCGCCGGTGTGGTCCGCGTTCCGTGCCGCGGCCGACGCGGACCCCGCCGTTCGCGAGCTCTACGTGGATATCGAGGAGCGCAGGATGCGGGACATGCGCCTGGGTGCGGCGTGGGCGGTGTCGAGAGGGCTCGTGCCCGAATCCGGCGCCGGGCGCGCGGCCGATGTGCTCGCGCTCATCACCGGGCCGGATACTTTCCTGCATTTCGTTGGCAACTGTGGGTGGTCGCTCGAGGACTACAGGGCTTGGGTTGCGCGGTCGATCAGGGTGTTGCTCGACTCGGGCGCCTGAGGCGCAAGGCGGGCCGCTCGCCTGACGATGATCATTCCGCTCACGATGATGGCAACGTGGAGCGCCACGAAGACGAGATTGGTGATGATCGAGTACCCGCTGGCAATCATGTAGAGGTCGTGGCCGATGCCGCGAATCATG
The DNA here is from genome assembly GCF_013410945.1 of Leifsonia sp. AK011. Lineage (NCBI taxonomy): Bacteria > Bacillati > Actinomycetota > Actinomycetes > Micrococcales > Microbacteriaceae > Leifsonia > Leifsonia sp. AK011. Next base: position 1,447,058 of record NZ_JACCCH010000001.1, read on the forward strand.
GAGAAGGCCACGAGCAGCCAGACGAGTGGCGCGTATCGCGCTGGACGCATCGATGCGACGGCGATGAGGAAGGCGCCGAGCACGATCTCCTCGAGGCCGAACATGAACAGGTAGTCGAGAAATCCGTCCCACGCGGGACCCCCCTTAGCTCCGTCGAATCCAGGCACGAGGGTCTCGACCCGCCCCGAGTTGATGCTGGGGATGAACGTCACCCCCAGTGCCAGATAGATCAGTCCAACGATCCGAAACCACCATGCAAGAGTTTTCATGCGAGCAGAGTACCATTCATTAGATTTATGCTCTAGTGAATATCGTGGATAACATGATTTCGCTGGACATTTCCCCGAAACATCCTCGGTACATCACGTCCCTAGCCTGAGGCGAAGGACGCCACTCGTGTTGTGGGCCAACGTCCCAACCCGAGGGATGAAATATGAGCGGAAACAACGTCAGGCGGCAGGCGATCACCGACGTGGAAGCCTATGTGCCACCCACCGTGAGCTTCGACCCGAGCGAGGCACCCGGGGCGATCTTCGGCGAGAACGTCTTCAGCAAGACGGTCATGCAGAAGCGTCTGCCGAAATCGGTGTACAAGTCCGTGATCGCCACGATCGAGAACGGCGAAACCCTTGACCCGCTGGTGGCCGATGCCGTGGCATCCGCCATGAAGGACTGGGCGCTCGAGAAGGGCGCCACCCACTACGCGCACGTCTTCTACCCGCTCACCGGCCTCACCGCCGAGAAGCACGACAGCTTCTTCGAGCCCGTCGGCGACGGCACCGCGCTCGCCGAGTTCGCGGGCAAGACCCTCGTGCAGGGCGAGCCCGACGCATCCAGCTTCCCCAACGGCGGTCTGCGCAACACGTTCGAGGCCCGCGGTTACACCGGGTGGGATGTCACGAGCCCCGCCTACGTGCTCGAGAACCCGAACGGCAACACCCTCTGCATCCCGACCGTCTTCGTCTCGATGACGGGTGAGGCGCTCGACCACAAGACCCCGCTGCTCCGCTCGCAGCAGGCGATGGGTCGACATGCCACGCGCATCCTTGAGCTCTTCGGTCACACCAACCTCAACAACGTCGTCGCGTTCTGCGGGCCGGAGCAGGAGTACTTCCTCGTCGACCGCCACTTCTTCCTCGCGCGCCCCGACCTGCTCAACTCCGGCCGCACGCTGTTCGGCTCGAAGCCGCCCAAGGGCCAGGAGTTCGACGACCACTACTTTGGCGCCATCCCCGAGCGCGTGCTCGGCTTCATGATGGACACCGAGCGCGAACTGTTCAAGCTCGGCATCCCCGCCAAGACCCGGCACAACGAGGTCGCGCCGGGCCAGTTCGAGATCGCGCCGATGTTCGAGCGCGGCAACGTGGCATCCGACCACCAGCAGCTGCTCATGACGACGTTCAAGACGATCGCCAAGAAGCACGGCATGGAGTGCCTCTTCCACGAGAAGCCGTTCCAGGGCGTCAACGGTTCGGGCAAGCACGTCAACTTCTCGCTCGGCAACAACGAGCTCGGCAGCCTCTTCGTCCCGGGGGACACCCCGCACGAGAACGCGCAGTTCCTGGTGTTCTGCGCTGCGACGATCCGGGCCGTGCACCTGTACGGCGGGCTGCTGCGGGCATCCGTGGCATCGGCGTCGAACGATCACCGCCTCGGCGCGAACGAGGCCCCGCCGGCGATCATCTCGATCTTCCTCGGTGACCAGCTCGCCGACATCTTCGACCAGATCGCGAAGGGTTCGCTCAGCTCGTCGAAGGGCCGCGGCACGATGAAGATCGGCGTCGACACCCTGCCAGAGCTGCCGACCGACCCGGGCGACCGCAACCGCACGAGCCCGTTCGCCTTCACGGGTAACCGCTTCGAGTTCCGTGCGCCGGGTTCGCTGCAGACCGTCGCGGCGCCCATGGTCACGATCAACACGATCATGGCCGACTCGCTCGACTACATCGCCACGAAGCTCGAGGCGGATGTCGCGGCCGGAGCCGACTTCGACGAGTCCGTGCAGAAGATCCTCACCGAGATCATCACCGAGCATGGCGCGGTCGTCTTCAACGGTGACGGATACTCCGACGCCTGGCCGATCGAGGCGGAGAAGCGTGGCCTCAAGAACCTGAAGACGACGCTGGATGCACTGCCCGAACTCATCACGGACGAGGCCATGGCCCTCTTCGAGAAGTACGGGGTGTTCAACCACCGCGAGATGCACAGCCGCTACGAGATCGGACTGGAGCAGTACGCGCTCACCATCGAGGTGGAGGCACGCCTCACCCTCGAGATGGGTGCAACGGTCATCCTCCCGGCGGCGGTTCGCTACCAGACGGAGCTCGCCAAGAACGTCGCAGCCCTCAAGGCGGCGGGGGTGGATGCCGACACCTCAGCGCTGTCCGAGGTGAGCGGTCCCATCGCTGACCTGAAGGCCGCGCTGGCCACCCTGCGCGCGGGAGTCGAGGCAGAGGCGGGCGACACCGCACTCGCGGAGGCTCAGCACGCGGCATCCGACCTGCTGCCAGCGATGCTCGCGGTTCGCACCGCGGCCGACAAGCTCGAGGACATCGTGGCCGATGACCTCTGGCCGCTCCCGACCTACCAGGAGATGCTCTACATCCTCTAGGTGCTCAAGCAGCCGGTGGCCGACGGGAACGGTCGGCCACCGGCGTACCTCTTAGCTCGCGGGGTCGTACCCGAACTCGCGAAGTTCCTGCGCACAGTGGCACGCTGTTGCGACCTTCGCGGCCCATGCCACGGCGTCCTCGCGAGTGGGAAGCTCAAGCACGAGGAAGCCGCCGGTGACTCTTGACCCCGGGTAGGTTTCCGAGGCGACTGCGCCGTCAGCGCTCACCAGCACGGGAACCACGCTCTCGTCGATCCCACCGCCGAAGACGTAGACGCCCGCGGCCTTCGCCTCCTCGATCATCGCGTGGCTGTCAGCAGAGACGATTGGGTACTCCTCCTCCGTGAGTACGAGTGCTTCGGCCGGGAACGAGATGAGGTACTTGGTCATGGGTCGATTGTTGCCTGCAGCTATTGGGTGAGCAAGACATCGGGCTTGCGCTCTCCTTCTATTCCGTCCTAGGCTCGCTAGCCTTTGACCCCACCCAAGGCGCGTCTACCCGGTAAAGGCGCGTCCGGCCCGCAGCCTGGCGAGGGTGGCAGCCCGTTCGAGCCGGGCTGGGGCCTAGGGGTGCCCTTCGCTGCGGGAGTTGGTCGGCACCCCGTCCCTGGCGGTGGACTGAGTGTCCGTTACGTACGCCGCGACCACAAATACGTATGGCAGCTTGCGGCGAAACGCCAAGGCATAGCCTTGTCGCATGATCGGAGCATGGAACCGTCTCGAGGAGCAGGAGTATCGAGCAGTGTGGGACGAGTTCTATAGCCGCTTCCAGTTTGTGCCGAGCGGAGGCAGGCCCGAGCGGGCTATCAGGGAACCATCGCCGTCAGTGACATTCGACATTAGCCAAGTATGGGACGCCTCGCGCCCAGGCCATTCGGACGCGGCAATCAGGGCCGTCGACGCCTCTGCACGGCGCGCATTCCTTGCTGGATTCGGTGAAGACGTCGAATTACTCATCCTCGACTGGCAACATGACGCGTTTCGACTCAGGCCAGGAGATGAGGTTCCCGCCCCGACAGGAGGGGACGGTTTTCCTCTGCTTCCAACCGTCGTGCCAGACGGGGACTACTACATATACGCGACCCTGGACCTGGCCGAAGGAACCTTCGGACACCCGTGGGAGGAATCTCTGTGTGTATTCGGCCCAATCATGTCGCGGACTCTCGGAGCCGAGCTGCGCACGTGGCTGCCTGTCTTGCGAGAGCAACGCGACGGCCAGCCCATCGGGTGAAGGTCTCCTGCCTCCGCTGTGGATAGTTCCGAAGGCGTTGTCTGTGGCTTCCGCAAGATATCCGGATGACGAAAAGCCTTCGTACATCAATCCATGAGTTCGCGAAAAGCGACCGCGGTGACGTGCCCGGCTGGGTGCTCATCACCCTCATGACTGCAGGCCTCGTTGTGCTGATCTGGGCCGCCGCTGGCCCCGCGCTCACGGCCGTCTTCGAGCAGGCCATCGAACGCGTCACCGGGTTCTGATCGTGCGACTTCGGGATGACCGGGGCTCCGCCGTCGCCGAGTTCGTCATGGTCGGGGCGCTGCTTACTGTGCTCGCGCTCGCAGTTGTGCAACTCGCGCTCGCGCTGCACGTTCGGAACACGCTCGTGGATGCCGCGGCCGAGGGCGCTCGGTACGCGTCACTCGCCGACTCGACCCCCGTCGACGGAGTGCTGCGCACACGCGAGCTCGTGACAGCTGCACTGGGGGAGGGGTACTCCATTGAGGTCGGGGCACGAGAGGTCGATTTCCACGGGCATCCTGCCGTGGAGATCACCGTGAGCGCAGCGCTCCCGATCGCGGGGCTGCTCGGGCCGCCGAGAGTTCTGGAGGTGTCAGGACATGCTGCGCTCGAGCCGGCCGTCGAGTGACGCTGGCACTGCATCTCTCGAGTTCATCGTGGCCGGGTTGCTGTTACTCGTGCCCCTTGTGTACCTCGTGCTCACGATCGGCCAGATCCAAGCGGCCGCGCTCGCGGCCGAAGGAGGCGCCCGTCAAGCTGCACGGGTCTTCGTGCTCGCACCCACCGCGGACGACGGCCGTGCAGCGGTCGAGACCGCCGTCGAGTTCGCGCTCGCCGATCACGGCGTCAAGGCCTCATCGATCGACGTTCGCATCACCTGCACGCCCACGCCCACCGAATGCCACACCCCTCGCGGATTCGTGACGGTGGCCGTCGCGCTGGAGGTTCCGCTCCCTCTCGTGCCGCCGATGTTCGGCGGCGAACTGACGGTGCCCATCGAAGCCAGTACCACCCAACAGGTCTCCCGCTTCTGGAGCGCCGGATGACGCCGCCAACCCTCCGAGACGACACGGGTTCGATCCTCCCGCTCGTGGCCGGCTTCACCGCCCTGGCCCTCACGATCGCGCTACTCGTCGCGGCGGCAACGTCCCTCTACCTTGAGCGCAAGCGCCTGCTCTCGCTCTCCGACTCGGCGGCTCTCGTAGGTGCGGAGGCCTACGACCTTTCGGATGTCACGGCCACCGACGGCATCGTCCGCGTCGAGCTGGCCGACGAGGACGTCAGCACGGCCGTGGAGCAGTACCTCGACGACCTGCCCGACACGTTCGAGGGGCTAAGGATCGAGGAGGCGACCTCGGTGGACGGGCGCAGCGCGACCGTGGAACTCTCGGCTCAGTGGCATCCGCCCGTCGTGTCGCCGCTCGTGCCCGACGGGCTCCGCATCGAGGTGACATCGACGGCGAGGAGCGTGTTCGGGAGCGAGCACAGTGCCTAACGCCGGTGCGGTGAGTACCGCGGAACATACCGCGCGAGCACACCAGCACCCACAAGACCGAGCACCCCGACCACCCCAGCGGCCGCCGAGATCGAGACCGCAGCAGTGATGCCAGCTATCAGCAGCGGGGCACCAGCCCCACCGATCCCTCCCGTGAATCGCCACGCTCCGAGGAACGGCGCCGGGTTGCCGGGCGGCGCGAGGTCGGCCCCGAGCGTCATCAGGATGCCACTGCCAACACCGTTCGCGGCAGCCAGGAGCATCGCGGCCGCGACGAACCACACCACCCGTCCGTCCACGTCGTGCGTGGCCGCGAGCACCAGGTGCCCGGCGCCGAGTCCGATCATCGACGGCACCGCGCTCCAGAGCCGACCCCAGCGGTCCATGATCGCCCCGCCCGTGTAGAACAGGGCGAAGTCGACGGCGCCGGCGATGCCGATGATGAGCGCAGCGTTCGTGTCGCTCACGCCGATGCTCACCGCCCACAGCGGGATGATCACGTTGCGACTCGCGCGCAGTCCACCGACGAGTGCGGCACCCACGCCCAGGCGCGAGAGCACCGCGCGGTTGTCTCGCAGGGTGCGGAAGAGGCCGGATGACTCGCCCTCGACGAGCGCCTCGCCCTCCCGCATCCGTCGCCCATCGAGCCGCACCGTCGCCACCGCGCCGAACGTCGTGGCCGGGTCGGGAAGGAGCACGAGGATGAGCACCGCGGCGAGCGAGGCCACGACGTGAATCCAGAACGCTGACGCGGCCGATCCGGTGAGCTCGATCGCGCCAGCGGTGAGGAACGGCCCGATGAAGAACCCGAGGCGATGCACGCCGCCGAGCGTCGAGAGCGCGCGGGCGCGGTAGGGGAGCGGCACGAAGCTCGTGAGGAACGCGTGCCGAGCGAGCGCGAAGACCGCAGCGGAGAGGCCGACGAGCAGGATGCCGAATCCGAGCGCGACGGGGTTCGGCGAGATGACGCAGATCACCAGGCCCACGATCGAGAGCGCAGCGGCCCCGATCATGGCTGGGCGCTCGCCGATGCGCGCGATCACCCACCCACTCGGGATGTTGCCGAACAGCTCGCCGAGCGTGAGAACCGCAGCAATCAGGCCTGCGACCGCGAGGCTCGCCCCGAGGTTGCCCGCCACGACGGGGATGATCGGGATGATCGCTCCCTCGCCGAGCGAGAACAGGAGGGTGGGGAGCAGCGCCGGGAGGGCTATCGACCCCCAGCGGAACGAGGGCTGGGCATCCGACACTCGTTCGATGCTACGCGCGGCTGGCACGCAGCATCCCCCCGGCTGGCGCTCAACGACTTCCCGGTAGGCCCAGTGACCTCCCGGTAGGCTGGGTGCGACATGGACGAGCTGGATATCACTGACGAAATTGCGGCGCTCCGCTCGACCTTCGCGGACATCCGCAGCGTGGTCGGCGTCGAAGCGCTCGAGGCGGAGATCGCCAAGCTGAGCGAGCAGGCCGGTGCTCCCGATCTGTGGGACGACACCGAGAAGGCGCAGAAGGTCACGAGCGCGCTGAGCCACCGCCAGTCGGAGCTCGCCCGCATCAACAGCATCGAGGGTCGCCTCGACGACCTCGAGATCATGGTGCAGCTGGCCAACGAGGAGCAGGATGCCGCGGCTGCAGCCGACGCGCGCGCCGAGCTCGCCGCCATCTCCGCCAACCTCGGCGACCTCGAGGTGCAGACCCTCCTCGACGGCGAGTACGACGACCGCCCCGCCGTCATCACCATCCGCGCCGGCGCAGGCGGGGTGGATGCCGCGGACTTCGCCGACATGCTTTTCCGCATGTACCTCCGCTGGGCAGAACAGCACAAGTACCCCGTGACGGTCATGGACACGAGCTACGCGGAGGAGGCCGGCATCAAGTCGGCCACCTTCGAGGTCGACGCGCCCTACGCGTTCGGCACGCTCAGCGTCGAGGCCGGAACTCACCGCCTCGTGCGCATGAGCCCGTTCGGCGCGGCGGGCAAGCGCCAGACGAGCTTCGCTGCGGTCGAGGTCATCCCGCTGCTCGAAGAGGCGACGGTCATCGACATCCCGGAGAACGACATCCGCGTCGACGTCTTCCGGTCGAGCGGCCCGGGAGGCCAGTCGGTCAACACGACGGACTCCGCCGTACGCCTGACCCACATCCCGACCGGCATCGTCGTTTCCATGCAGAACGAGAAGAGCCAGATCCAGAACCGCGCGGCCGCCATGCGCGTGCTGCAGTCACGCCTTCTCATCGTGCAGAAGGAGCAGGAAGCGGCGACGAAGAAGGAGCTCGCGGGCAACATCACCGCCAGCTGGGGCGACCAGATGCGCTCCTACGTCCTCGCGCCGTACCAGATGGTGAAGGACCTCCGCACGGAGTACGAGGTCTCCAAGCCCGACGACGTCTTCGACGGTGACCTCGACGGTTTCATCGCCGCGGGCATCAAGTGGCGCAAGCGCGCGATCGAGGACTAGAGGCACAAGGTGCGAGATGAGTGGGCTCCCCTGGTGGGCACTCGACGCATCGCGCGCCTATCCCGCTCGGTATCGAACGGCTTTCTTGACCTGCTTCTGGTTCCGCTGCAGGTGATCGGCTTCGCGTTCTCGAAGGGGGGCGAGGTATCCGTGAATTTCAGCTCCGGTCGTCTCCGGTTCGGTCGCCACGAGATCCCGTTCAGCGAGATCGACACCGCGAAGACCGCAGCGGATGCCGCGATCCCCGGCAACATCGACCTGCACCTCAGCACCAGCCGGGGGAGCGGTTTCGTGGTGCAGCTGCACAACGGCGTGGAGTCGATCATCCCGGAGGCCACCCGTGCAGCGCTGCTCCGGGTCATCCCCTTGACTTCGATCGCGCTACCCACCGACCCCTTCGACCCGACGGGAAAGAACTCGCGCCGCATCTTTCCGCATCACCTCTCGCGGGATGCAGCGTACCGACTCGTTCTAGACCCGCCACGGGATGCACACATCTGAGGCGACACGCCGGCTGCGGCATCCCGAACCAGGCGCGCCCCGCGGAACGTGTGCAGGCAGCCACGCCCCGACCCCCGATCCTGAGAAAAACAGCCGCGGGGGTGTCGTTCCGCGGCTTCTGGACACGTCAACTTAGGCTGACCCCGTCATGATTCGCTTTGATTCCGTCACCAAGGCATACCCCGGCACCTCGCGGCCCGCGCTCAACAACGTGAGCCTCGAGATCCTCAAGGGGGAGTTCGTCTTCCTCGTGGGCGCCTCCGGATCCGGTAAGTCGAGCTTCCTGCGCCTCATCCTCAAGGAGGAGACGCCCACCAAGGGTGCCATTCACGTGCTGGGTCAGTACCTGAACACCCTCGCGAGCCGCAAGGTTCCGTACTTCCGTCGCAACCTCGGTGTGGTCTTCCAGGACTTCCGACTCCTGCCCAACAAGACGGTGTTCGACAACGTGGCCTTCACCCTCCAGGTGATCGGCAAGTCGAGGGGGTTCATCCAGGAGGCGGTTCCGGATGCCCTCAAAATGGTCGGACTCGCAGGCAAGGCGAATCGGCTGCCGCACGAACTGTCCGGTGGCGAGCAGCAGCGTGTCGCGATTGCGCGCGCGGTCGTGAACAAGCCGGCGATCCTGCTCGCGGACGAGCCGACGGGCAACCTCGACCCCGCGACATCCGCAGGCATCATGACGCTCCTCGAGCGCATCAATCTCGGGGGAACGACCGTCATCATGGCAACGCACGACGCGGGCATCGTCGACCAGATGAAGCGCCGCGTGATCGAGCTCACGAGCGGCCAGATCATCCGCGACGAGCGCCAGGGCGGGTACCAGACCCAGGCGATCCCGGTGCAGGGCTTCGGCCGCGCCACGACGGAGGTCGTCCCGTGAGGCTCGGTCTGATCCTCGGCGAGGTCGCCAACGGCCTCCGCCGCAACATGAGCATGGTCATCTCGGTCGTGCTCGTCACCTTCATCTCGCTCACCTTCGTCGGCGCGGCCATCCTGCTCCAGATGCAGATCGGACAGATGAAGGGCTACTGGTACGACCGCGCGCAGGTCGCCGTCTACATGTGCACCGACGTCGACACGACCGGAAACTGCACGCAGACCGCTGCGACTGAGGCGCAGATCGCGGCCGTCGAGAGCCAGCTCACCTCTCCCGCCCTCTCGCCCTACATCGAGCGCTTCGAGTTCGAGACGCACGAGCAGGCGTACGAGAACTTCCAGACCCAGTTCGCCGACAGTCCCATCGCGGCGTTCGTCACCCCGGAGACGCTCAACGAGAGCTTCCGCGTCAATCTCATCAATCCCGCCGACGCCGACATCCTCATCGAGAGTCTCTCCGGTGCGGCCGGCGTGCAGAACGTCGAGGACCAACGTGGGTACCTCGACCAGATCTTCTCGATCCTCAATGCGGCGAGCTACACCGCGATCGGTGTTGCCGCGCTCATGCTCATCGCGGCGGTGCTGCTCATCGCGACGACCATCCGTCTCAGTGCGTTCTCGCGACGGCGGGAGCTCGGGATCATGCGCCTTGTGGGCGCATCGAACCGTTTCATCCAGACGCCGTTCATCCTCGAGGGTGTCTTCGCGGCACTCATCGGTTCGCTGCTCGCAGGCGGTGCGATCGTGGCGATAGTGCAGTTCTTCGTTCAGGGATACCTGCAGTCGACGCTCCAGGCGACGACTACGCTGGTGGGCCTGAGCGACGCGGTGGTGGTCGTGCCGATTCTCGTGGTGGTGGGTGCAGCCCTCGCCGCGGCATCTGCAGGCGTTGCCATCAGTCGCTATCTCAAGGTTTAGGAACATTCCCATGGCCGCACAAGAGCGGGAAGAGCTCGAAAACAGCGAGCTTGTGAGCGCTAACCCGCGCTCGCGCATCATCGTCGCGAGTCTCATCGGCACGTCGATCGAGTTCTACGACTTCTACGTGTACGCGACAGCAGCCGTGCTGGTCTTCCCGACGTTGTTCTTCGCCAACGAGGACCCGACGATCGCGCTGCTGGCGTCGTTCGCGGTCTTCGGCGTCGCCTTCGTCGCCCGACCGATCGGCTCCATCCTCTTCGGTCACTTCGGCGACAGGATCGGCCGCAAGGGCACGCTCGTGGCATCCCTTCTCACGATGGGTATCGCGACGGTGCTCATCGGGGCGCTGCCCACGGGCATCACGCCCGGCTGGGAGATCATCGCGCCCGCGCTGCTCGTGCTCCTCAGGTTCAGCCAGGGCCTCGGCCTCGGCGGCGAGTGGAGCGGTGCCGCGCTGCTCGCGACCGAGAACGCGCCCAAGGGAAAGCGCGCCATCTACGGCACGTTCCCGCAGCTGGGCGCGCCGATCGGCTTCATCCTGGCGAACGGGGTGTTCCTCATTCTCGCGTCGTCGATGGATGCCGCACAGTTCCTGGCCTGGGGATGGCGCATCCCCTTCCTCGCAAGCGCAGTTCTTGTGGTGATCGGCCTCTACGTCCGTTTCAAGCTCGTCGAGACACCCGCATTCCAGAAGGTCGTGGAGCGCGGGGAGGTGGCATCCCTGCCGTTGGCCACCGTCTTCAAGACCAGCTGGCGCCCGCTCATCCTCGGCACGTTCATCATGCTGGCCACGTACACGTTGTTCTACCTGATGACCACGTACACGCTCACCTACGGAACGACGGCGACGGATGCCGCGAACCCGGGTCTCGGCTACTCCCGCAACGACTTCCTCCTCATGCTCATCATCGGGGTGGTGTTCTTCGGAATCTTCACGCTCGTCTCCGGACCGCTCGCCGAACGCTGGGGACGCCGTCGGCTCCTTATCGGCACGACGATCGCCATCATCGTGTTCGGCCTGCTGTTCGTTCCGCTGTTCAGCGGCGGGCAGATCGGTGTCATGGCCATGCTCATCATCGGGTTCACCCTCATGGGTCTCACGTTCGGTCCGATGGCCGCCGTGCTGCCGGAGCTGTTCCCGACGAATGTGCGCTACACGGGATCCGCCATCAGCTACAACCTGTCGAGCATCCTCGGTGCCGCGGTCGCTCCGTTCATCGCGGTCGCGTTGTGGGCGGCGGCGGGTGGAAGCCCCATTCTGGTCGGTGTCTACCTCTCCGCGATGGGTGTCATCACACTCGTCGCGCTCATCATCAGCAAGGACACCGCGGACGTCGACTACGTCTGACCCGACCGTCAGGCTAAACTGATGGGCTGCTCGCACAGAGCGCATCGCAGACGGAGAGATTCATGCCCAGGGAACGTGGCCAGAAGGTTGTCGCCAGCAACCGCAAGGCACGACACGACTACCTCATCGAGGACACGTACGAGGCTGGCCTCGTGCTGACCGGTACCGAGGTGAAGTCGTTGCGCCAGGGTCGGGCGAGCCTGGTCGACGGCTACGGCTACATCGACGGGGGAGAGGCGTGGCTCGACGCCGTGCACATCCCCGAGTTCAACCAGGGCTCATGGAACAATCACCCGCCGCGTCGTAAGCGCAAGATGCTGCTTCACAAGGCCCAGATCCTCAAGATCGCGAACAAGATCAGCCAGGGCGGCTACACGCTCGTGCCGCTGTCGATCTACTTCTCCGACGGCAACGCCAAGGTGGAGCTCGCCGTGGCCAAGGGTAAGCGTGAGTACGACAAGCGTCAGACCCTGCGCGAGCGGCAGGACAAGCGCGAGGCCGAGCGCGCCATGCGCAGCCGCAACAACCTCAACGAGTAGCTGGTTCCGTCTCCGCTGGCACGTGCACGATCATCTCGGGCGCTTTCCTCGCGACGAGCCAGACGGGCAGCACGACGATGCAGAGCATCGGGAGAGTCTCGATCTGTCCGGTCACTGCCGTAGCGATGAACAGGGCGAGCCAACCATCCCGGCCGACAACGAGCACCATTCCGAGCACACCGCAGGCTACGGCGAGGGCGAGTGGCAGGATCGGGATCACGAGGTGTCCGAGGATTCCGATCGCTACTCCGAGAAAGACCGCGGGGAAGATCCTTCCACCCCGGAACCCGGAGCTCGCCGACACGACGAGTGCCAGCACCTTGATTCCGATGATGACCAGGAGGGCGACGACGGTGAGCGAGTCGATGGATTCGACGAGCTCACCCATCTCGGTGACGCCCTTGAACAGCGTGATCGGGCCGCCGATGGCACCGAGCACACCCAGGGTGAGACCTCCGAGGGTTACGTAGATGAGCGGGTGCCGCAGGCGATGGAACAGCCGATGTGTCGCGGGGAAGATCAGGACGGCAATGATGGCGACTCCGGCCGCGAACAGGGCAACGAGCGAGCCCGTCACCAGGTCGAGTGGACTCGGATTGTCGTACTGCGGCAGGTGAAGGCTCAGCGGGGCGACGCCGAGGAAGATCATCGTGGCGGCGCCTGCACCCGCGGCGGCGACCGGCAGGAAGAGTTTGTCCCACAGTGAACCCTGTCCTTGTGCGGCCAGCAGCCCGGTGAGCAGCAGCGCGGCGGCGACGGGGGTTCCGAACATCGCGCCGATGGTTGCCGATGCCGCCATCGTCGCGACCAGCTGCTGTGGGAGGCCGGGAACGAACCGCGCCAGAAGCGCGACCGCGAGGGCCGTGTTGATAGCGATGATCGGGCTCTCCGGGCCGAGGCTCACACCACCGGCGAGGGCGAAGAAGATGACGAGAGCCACTCCGGGGAGAGCCTTGAGCGGCAGAACTGGTGCCATGAGTTCGACTGTTGCCGAGTCGAATCCGCCGTGCCCGGGCGCAAGCCAGACCACGAGCCCCACGAGTGCCCCCGTGATGGTGAGGACCAGAAGTATCCACCACCACGAATCGCCGTCGAACCCCAGGCTCGCCGGAACCACCGACCACATCCAGGCCTCGGCCGCGGATGACGCGTGCTCGAGCAGCCACAGAGCGAAGGCTGACACCGCCCCGATGACGAGGGCGGGGAGGGCACCCAGAAGGAGTCGACGACTCGAGGGTGTGGACGGGGGCGCGGGTGGCGTCTCGCTCATGGCCGCAACGCTAGCAGTCGAGCCAGGTGACCTACCGCGCGATGAATCGCGCGTCCACGACCGCCGAGACGGCGATCTCCTCGGGCTTGAGCGCGAGCTGCGGGGCGCCACCGAAGTCGGCTGAGGCCTTCATCGCCGTGCGGTACATCGGCGGGGCCGGGGCAACTCCGCCACCTGCCGGGTCGCCGAGCATCCCGGGGTCTGCGAGGGCGGTTGCAGTGACCGACCCGAGGCCGATGCTCTGTGCGAATACGGATGCCTTGGCCACGGCATCCTTCACGGCCCGGGATCGCACCTCCGTCGTCACTGACGTTCTCGTGGACTCGGTGAGGTCCCACGTGATGCCCCCGACCGAGGTGTCCTCGATGGCAGCGACGGACTCGACCCATTCCGCAAGGGCCGCGAAGTCCTTGAACTTCACGGAGAAGTCGACGGCGGCGTGGAACACCGGGTCGAGTTGCTTGCCCTCGTTGTTCCACGGGCGCTCCGACCACACCCGTACGGAGTCGGACGACCACCACGTGACGGGACCGTTCTTCGCGTCGTGGATGGTGTCAATGAGTGACCGCACGGCGTCGGCGGATGCCACGGCACGACCGAACACCTCGTCACGACTGTCACCCCACGCGTGAACCGACGCGAACGCCGTGGCACGTTCTGCGGGGTACCACGCCGAGTGCTCGCCCTGGACGGTGATGATCGTGTCAGCCATGACTTCTCCTGGATCGTGGGATGCCCAGCGGTGCTCGCGACGGGCGAACGGGTGCAAGCATCCTCGCATAGCGATGCTGTGAGAACCGGCGTAAGCTAGAAGGCCGCCTACTCCTGTCTTGGAGCGGCGGGTTGACAACTCCACAGCGCGACAACGACCTTATGCATGGGGATGATCGGTTTCGACATTGCCTGCAAAACTGCGAGAAGCGGGTCGAGGATGCAGGGTTATCTCGTTAACGATCTCTGCAAAACAATAAGTGCCGATTCCAATCGCACTGTCTCGGCTAAGGCTGACCTCGCCCTCGCGGCGTAGTCTCCTTACCCACTAAAAGAGACCGTCAGTCCGGGAATGCCCTCTACCCGGATCCTGGCGTCATCAAGAGGGATTGCTGTGCAGCTAGGCCTTGGGGCTGCACGGGACTCTAACTAGGGCTGGGCTCGTCGACTTAGGTGCTTGTGGCAAATGTCGGAGCCGAGCAGAACGCTTTCACAAGCTACACCCGTAGAAGGCGCAGGATTACAGCAGTGGACGGGGGTTCAATTCCCCCCATCTCCACCACGACACGGTCCGCCGCCCACAGGGCGGTGGACCGGGGCGTTGTCGCGCTGGGGGGTTGCGAAGCCCTTCTCGGGTGGGCCCCGCCGCGCCGGTTCCGACGCGTTGCGCAGCAACGTGGCGGCCGTGCCGGTGGGAGTCAATTCCCCCCATCTCCACAACACCCATCTCCACCACAACACGACGCAGCGCCGACCACCTCACGGGTGGCCGGCGCTGCGTGTTTCACGTACGTGACTAGCTTGTGAGGCTGTCGACGTACTCCTGGTTGTCGGCGATCCACTGCTCCACGAGGGGGCCGAGGTCGTCGGTGTCGTTCTCCACGAACAGGACGTTCTCGAGGGAGTAGAGCTGCTCGAGGTCCATCTCGAAGTCACTCAACCATGCGGCGACCTCAGGGAAGTCGTCCGAGAAGCCGACGCGGCTGAAGGAGTGCAGGCTCTCGGTTCCGCCGAGCGCGCCCTCGGGGTCTTCGAGGTTCTTGATCGGGAACGCGCCGTAGGC
Organism: Leifsonia sp. AK011; assembly: GCF_013410945.1. NCBI lineage: Bacteria > Bacillati > Actinomycetota > Actinomycetes > Micrococcales > Microbacteriaceae > Leifsonia > Leifsonia sp. AK011. The sequence goes on from NZ_JACCCH010000001.1 coordinate 1,462,092, forward strand.
CCAGTGCGGCTCCCACAGCGTCACAACGACGTTCTCACCAGCATCCGTCGCGGCCTTGAGCTCGGTGAGCATAGCTGCGGTCGATGAGGTGGTGAAGGTCATGTCGGTGAGTCCGTAGCCGGGGATGACCTCGTTCTCCATGGCAGCGGTCAGGCCTGCGCCCGGCTCAATGCCGACGATCTGGTCGCCGAAGAGGTCCGCGTTGGCGGCAAGCTCGGAGAGCGAATCGATGGGTGCATCCGCGTTGACGGCGACAGTCAGTTTCGACTCGTCATTCCAGGCGCCGAGGTCGACGATCTCATCGCCGAACTCCTCAACGTACGCTGCGTGAGTGCCGGGCAGCCACACGTCGGTGGTGAAGTCGTAGTCGCCGGTGGAGAGTCCAGCGAAGAGTGGCGCGACGTCGGCGTACTCCAGGGAGACGTCGTAGCCCTTGCTTTCCAGTACGGCCTTCCAGAGCTCGGACGTGGCGATGCCTTCATCCCAGCCGTTGAAAACGGCGAGGGTGATCGCGGTGGGAGCCGTTCCGTCTCCTCCTGCGTCGTTGGTGTCCTGCGGTGCGCACCCGCTGAGGGCGAGTGCGGTGGCGGCAGTGACGGCGAATATCGCTGTCGTGCTCTTCTTCATACTGTGTTTCCTTCCTCGGCGGGGAGAGTCTCTCCTCGCCGCTCACGACGATGCGCACTCTGTGACGCATCGTGCACGGGCCCCGTGAGGGGTCCGCGAGTCTTGATAGCTAGGCGTTGACCTTCTCTGGCGAGGCGGTGGTCGCCGCGGCCTCGTCGCCACGTTCATCTCGAGGAGCCTTCAGGAAGGCGAGAACCCTGTCGAAGTATCCGCGTCCGGAGCCGAACGCACTGGTCAGGCGATCGAGGAGGATCGCGAGGATCACCACAGAGAGCCCTGCCTCGACTCCGAGCGCTGTGTCGAGGCGACCCAGGCTCGCGACGATCTCGCCTCCGAGACCGCCTGCACCCACGAGGCCGGCGATAACGACCATCGACAGCGCCAGCATGATGACCTGGTTCACTCCCGCCATGATCGTTGGCAGGGCGAGAGGCAGTTGAATCTGGCGCAGGATGCGGGCGGGGGATGCGCCGAACGCATGTCCGGCTTCCACGACCTCTTTGTCCACGCCGCGCACGCCCAGCTCCGTGAGTCGAACCCCGGGAGCCATGGCGAAGATGATCGTCGCCACGATTCCGGGTGCAACACCGACACGGAAGAGCAGGAGCGCCGGGATGAGATAGACGAATGCGGGCATCGTCTGGAGGAAGTCGAGGACGGGTCGCAGGATCGAGGAGAACACCTGCGATTTCGCAGCAGCGATGCCCACCGGGACGCTCACCACAATGGCGATGAATGCCGCGACGAGCACCAGAGCGAGCGTCTCCATCGAGTGTCCCCATTGATTCATGGCAACGATCAGCAGGAGGCTCCCTGCGGTGAGCAGAGCAAAGATCCACCCGCGGGCAAGAAGGCCGAGCACGCTGAAGGCGATGATGATGACCCAGAATGGCGGGCTGCTGAGCATCCATTCGACGGCGTCATAGAAGCCGAGGAACACGGTGCGCAGCACCAGGAAGAATCCAGCGAAGTTGTCGACGATGAAGTCGACGAGTCCTTCAGCCCAGTCTCCGATGTGAATGCGGGGGAAGTCCATCAGCGCGCACCTGCCTTCGATGTGTCGGTCGTCGTGGCAAGTATCTGATCGACAACATCGGTGGGCAGCGGAGGTTGAAGTACCGCTATCTCCTCGGTGCTGGTGCCGGGGCCGAGAGCGACCAGGAGTGTGACGCGGGGTACGACTCCCACGAGGCGCCCGGCATCGTCGACGACAGCAACGGGGAGTGGGGTTTCCACCGACGGAACGAACAGGTCGATCAGTGGTGTCGACGCGAGCACCGGCTGGTCGACCTTCCGCACGATGGCGTCGATGCTCGTGCTGCCCTCTCGCACGAGCCTGAGGGCATCCCGGTCGTGGACGATCCCGCGAAGAGTGCGGTCGCGACCGACGACGTACGCGGCGGAGGTCTGGAGGTCGCGCATCGTCTTCAGCGCAGCGCGGGGACCAGCCGTGGACTGCACGAGAGGGCGCGCCGGCTCCATGACGCTCGCGGCGGTGAGTACTCGGGCACGGTCGACATCGCCGACGAACTGCGCGACATAGTCGTTTGCCGGATCCGTGAGGATGTCCTCCGGCGTGCCGATCTGCACGATACGGCCGTCGCGCATGACAGCGATGCGATCTCCGAGCAGCATCGCCTCATTCAGGTCGTGGGTGATGAAGACGATCGTTTTGCCGAGGCTCGATTGGAGTTCGAGCAGTTCCTCCTGCATCTCCCGACGAATCAGCGGGTCGAGCGCGCTGAAGGCCTCATCCATGAGGAGCACGTCGGTATCCGCCGCCAGGGCGCGCGCGAGACCCACCCGCTGCTGCATCCCACCGGAGAGCTCGGACGGAAGCCGGTCGCCCCACCCGCCAAGCCCCACGAGTTCCGTCGTGGTGCGGGCGCGCTCGAGGCGTTCCGCTCGGGCAACGCCCTGAATCTCGAGCCCGTACGCGACGTTCTCGAGCACAGTCCGATGCGGAAGTAGCGCGAAGTGCTGGAAGACCATCGAGATCCGCTCGCGTCGAATTGCGCGGATGCGACGCGGAGAGGCACCCGTGATCGTGTCGCCGCCGATCGATACGGAGCCGGAGGTTGCCTCCAGGAGTCCGTTGAGCATGCGGATGAGCGTCGACTTGCCGGACCCTGATAGGCCCATCACGACGAAGATCTCTCCTTCGCGGACGTCGAAGGAGGCGTCGATGACGGCCGCCATGGTGTCGTCGCCAAGGTCGTCGCGCGTAGCGCCGCTCCGTAGCTTCTGCACGGAGTCGAGAGGATTTCTGCCGAAGACCTTGAATAGTCGTTCAACGTGGAGGGCAATGCTGTCAGTCACGGATTCCTGTGCCCACGCGAATAGCGCGGGTCTCGGGTTACGTCCGGGCGCTCAGGTCGCTATCGATGTCTCGAGGGATCGTGATGATCCCGAGTCGTCCGACGTGCAGACACGAGCAGCCATACGAACGTCACACTGTCGGTAACGTTCGCGGCCTGGTTGTCAGGGCGGGTACTCCTCGGTCGTGTCGGACGCGTCGCCGGGAGGCACAGCCGAACCTAGCGTCGTTAGCTCGTCATCTCCACCTGAGGAACCGAGCACGATTCGCCGAACCTGTCGAAATCCCCGTACCTCCGGTGAACTGACCCTCGCGGCGTCGCCCGGTCGTTGTGAAGTCGTTACCGCGGTCGGTCACGGAAGCTACTCCGCCGAGCCCTCCACAGAGCCCGTGATCGGCCCCGTCTCGTCGAAGAGGTAGCAGAGGATCTCGCGATCCCCTTCTGCCCAGCTCTCCTCGGTGGGGAAGTAGTAGCCGATCGAGTACTTGGAGTCACCCGCTTCGATGCCGGTGAACGTTGCGAAGTTCGCGGTACAGTCGGCGTTGGCCTGGGCCGTGATGGTCTCCTCGTCCGGGAAGTCCCCGTCCGGAATCTGCACTGAGGCGAAGACCTCGCTCTCGTGCGGCTTCTCGCACTCGATCGTGGGGACCGTGTCGACCTCGCCGACGCCGCTGTCGTTGAGACAGTCCCCGACGACGATGGCGAAGGCATCCGTGTCCACCCCGTCAGCCGTGTTGACGTCCGTGGGCTCGGGGGCGCCAGCGCAACCGGCCAGGGCAAGAGCAGCGGTAGCGATCAGGATGACGCCGTATCGGCGCGTGAGCGAGGTCGAGATCGTGGCCATGGCCGGTGCCCCTTAGGAAGTCTGTGTGCGGTCAGGGACCTGAGAAGAATCGTCGGTCTACTGGGAGTTTAGTGCGGCAAGAACGCGATCGTGCAGCAACCCATTCGTCGCCAGTGCCGATCCGTTCCATGGCCCCGGCACGCCATCCACCGAGGTGAATCGCCCGCCAGCCTCCTCGATGATGGGGATGAGCGCGGCCATGTCGTAGGGCTTCAGGTCGAACTCGCTGACGATGTCGAGTGCGCCCTCCGCGAGCAGCATGTACGACCACATGTCGCCGATCGCGCGTGAGCGCCACACGCTTCGCGAGAGTGCGACGACGTCGTCGAGGCGCCCCTCCTCATCCCAGCCCTGCAGGCTGTTGTAGCTGAGGGATGCATCGGCGATCTCGCTCACCCCGCTGACCGCGAGTCTCTTCGGCTCCTCGCCGTGTGACATCCCCCATGCACCGTGGCCCGCCGCCGCGTACCAGCGACGCCCGAGCGCGGGTGCGCTCACCACTCCCACGATCGGGATCCCGTCGATGGCAAGGGCGATGAGCGTGCCCCAGATCGGCACTCCCCGCAGGAAGTTGGCGGTTCCATCGATCGGGTCGATGATCCACTGGCGGCTTCCCGTGCCCTGCGTTCCGTACTCCTCACCCAGGATGGAGTCGCCGGGCCGAGCCGCCTCGATGCCGCTGCGGATGCTGCGCTCCACCGCCTGGTCGGCGTCTGTCACGGGCGTGCGGTCCGGCTTTGTCGTGACGACGAGATCCACGGAGTGGAACCGGTCGAGCGACAGCAGGTCGGCGTTGCCGGCGAGGGAGAGGGCGAGCGAGAGGTCGTCTGCGGGGGAGTAGTCCGTCACGATCCCAGCGTAGCGATGAGCCGCTGGAACGAGTCGAGGCGCTGCCGCCCGGCCTCACCGAGCTCGCCGGCCTGGACGCCCAGGATGATCGCGCAGTCCGGTGTGCCCGGTAGGTGCGTGCATCCGCGAGGGCAGTCCTCGGCGAGCCCGGCCAGGTCGGTGAAGGATGCAAGGATGCTCGCCGGATCCACGTGGCCCAGCCCGAACGACCGCACACCCGGCGTATCGACGATCCACCCATTGCCGAGTCGGTACGAGATGGTGGAGGACGACGTGTGCCTTCCGCGCCCCGTGACGTCGTTCACGCGCCCGATCGCGCGGTTGGCGTCGGGTACGAGGGCGTTCACGAGCGTCGACTTTCCGACGCCCGAGTGACCGACAGCCACCGTGGTGTGCCCGTCGAGCAGTTCGATCAGTTCGTCGATGGGCACGGCATCCGACCCGCTCGTGACGATCGTGAGGTCGAGCCCGGCGAAGTTCCCGAGGAACTCGGCAGGGTCGGCGAGGTCGGTCTTCGTGATGACGAGGATCGGGTGGATGCCCGCGTCGTAGGCCGCGACAAGGTACCGGTCCACCAGCCGGGGTCGGGGCTCGGGGTTCGCGGCGGCCACAACGATGAGCATCTGGTCGGCGTTGGCGACGATCACGCGCTCGACGGCGTCGGTATCGTCGGCGCTGCGACGGAGCAGTGTAGTGCGGGGCTGGATGCGCACGATGCGTGCCAGGGAGCCTTCCGAACCGGTCGTATCACCCACGAGATCCACGTAGTCACCGGTCACGATGGCCTTGCGGCCCAGCTCGCGAGCGCGGGTAGCGACGATCTGTCGTTCCTCCGCGCCTCCCTCGTCGACCCAGACACCGTATCGACCGCGGTCGACGCTGAAGACGCGGCCGGGTATCGCGTCCGTGTGCTCGGGGCGGAGTTTGCTGCGCGGCTTGTTGCCCTTGGGGTTCGGGCGCACACGGGCATCCGTCTCGTCGTACTCGGACCAGGCGTCCTCGTCGTCGGAGTCGGTCAACCAGCTCATACGCGCTACAGCGTTCCGAGTTCGCCGGATGCGGACGTGCCTTCGGCGACAGCGAGCGTGCGACCGGTCCACAGGGCCGCGAACTGGGGGAGTGTCTTCGAGGTGGTGTCGATGTCCTCGACCTCGACGCCCGGCACCGCGAGCCCGATGATGGCTCCGGTCGTGGCCATCCGGTGGTCCTCGTAGGTGTGCCACAGTCCGGCGCCAAGCGGTGCGGGTTCGATCGCGAGACCATCATCGAGCTCCGTGACATTGCCGCCCAGGCCGTTGATCTCGGCGGCAAGAGCCGCCAGCCGGTCGGTCTCGTGACCGCGAAGATGACCGATGCCGGTGATGCGGCTGGGGGTGCTCGCCAGCGCAGCGATCCCCACGATCGCGGGGGCGAGCTCGCCACCCGCGGACAGATCGATGTCCACACCCGGAAGAGTCGCGCCGCCCAGAAGGCCAACGCCTCCATCGACAGTGAGGGAGCCATCGGCCCGCGTCACTCCCGCTCCGAAGAGCGGAAGGATCGTCTCGAGGTGCGCGCCTACCTGAGTGGTGACATCCGGCCAGCCGTCGATCGTCACTGTGCCGCCGGCCACGATGGCGGCCGCGAGGAACGGCGCGGCATTCGAGAGGTCGGGCTCGATGTCGATCTCGCCACCGGCAATCGCCTGCGGTTCGACGGTCCAGAGGCCCGGCTCCGGGCTCTCCACGGTGACTCCGCGGGCGGCGAGGCACTCGATGGTCATCTCGATGTGCGGGATGCTCGGCAGGTGCTCGCCCGTGTGGCGCAGCCGGAGGCCGCGCGTGAACCGTGGTGCCGAGAGCAGAAGGCCCGACACGAACTGGCTGGACGCGGATGCATCGATCTCGAGCTCGCCGCCCTCCACCGATCCCGTTCCGTACACGCTGAAGGGGAGCACGCCGCGTCCATCGTCGTTCACGTCGACGCCGAGGGTACGGAGAGCGTCGATCATCGTGCGCATCGGGCGACGGCGGGCGCTGGCATCCCCGTCGAAGACGACGGGACCGAGCGCGAGGGAGGCGACCGGCGGAACGAAGCGCATGACCGTGCCGGCGAGTCCGCAATCGATGGACGAACTACCGATGAGTTCGCCGGGGGTGATGAGCAGATCGGGTCCGAACTCGCCGTCGCCCTCCACCTCCTCGATGGTCGCGCCGAGGTTGCGCAGGGCCTCGATCATGAGCGCGGAGTCGCGCGAATGCAGCGGCCTGCGCAGGAGCGTGGGGGAGTCCGCGAGGGCGGAGAGCACGAGCTCACGGTTGGTGAGACTCTTGGAACCGGGGAGTTGGAGGCGTGCATCCAGCCGTCCGGTTGCGGTGGGCGCGAGCCACGGACCGGACTCGTCGACGGGCACGAGCTCGTCATCGCCATAGGGACTGAACTCGGGACCGGAATACCTGTAGACCTGCATCGGTTACCACAGTATCGGGCCATTCGACCCTCGCGAGGAGATAGCGCATGCTGGCACAGGTACTGGAACGCGATACGCGCGTACCCGGCGACCTAGACTGGGCGCTGATGAGTACCGAGACGCCCTTCGAGGGCGACGACCAAACCGCAGCCGAGACTCCAGGCGAAGGGGTTGACCCCACTAGCGCGGAGGCCCTCCGCGCTCTCTTCGAAGAGCAGGCCCTCCCCTACATGGACCAGCTCTATGCCGCGGCGATGCGCATGACGCGCAACCCGGCCGACGCTGCTGACCTCGTCCAGGAGACCTTCGTCAAGGCGTTCCAGGCCTTCGGCCAGTACACGCAGGGCACCAACCTCAAGGCGTGGCTGTACCGCATCCAGACCAACACCTTCATCAACACGTATCGCAAGAAGCAGCGCGACCCTTTCCAGGGGAGCATCGACGACCTCGAGGAGTGGCAGGTCGGCAGCGCCGAGTCGGTCACCCAGTCGCGGTCGACCCGCTCGGCGGAGGCCGAGGCCATCGATCACCTGCCCGATAGCGATGTGAAGGAAGCCCTGCAGGCGGTTCCCGAGGACTTCCGCCTGGCGGTGTACCTCGCCGACGTCGAGGGCTTCTCATACCAGGACATCGCGGACATCATGAAGACCCCCGTGGGCACCGTGATGAGCCGCCTCCACCGCGGGCGCCGCATGCTGCGCGAGCTGCTCGCCGACTACGCACGCGAACGCGGCATCGTCGCCGCACCCACCTCATCGAGGAGCACGAAATGACCGACTGCGGATGTGACAAAGCCAAGGCGGAGCTCGAGGAGTACCTGCACCGCGAACTCAGCCCCGAGGACTTCCAGGACATCACCGACCATCTCGAGGGCTGCGAGGACTGCTCGACCGAGCACCTCGTGGGCATTACGCTGACCCTGAAGATGCAGAAGGCGTGCCAGGAGAAGGCTCCAGAGGAGCTTCGGGCGGCCATCATCGCCCGATTGGAGAACGCATAGTGAATACAGTCCTGAACATCATCTGGTTGGTGTTCTCGGGCTTCTGGCTGTTCCTCGGCTACGTGCTGGCCGGCATCATCTGCTGCATCCTCATTGTCACGATTCCGTGGGGAATCGCCTCCTTCCGGATAGCCAACTACGTGCTGTGGCCCTTCGGTCGCCAGGTCGTGCAGAAGCCGACGGCTGGAGCCTTCACGTTCATCGGTAACGTCATCTGGTTCATCTTCGCCGGACTGTGGCTCGCGATCGGACACATCGTCTCCGGCGTCGCCCTGGCGATCACCATCATCGGCATCCCGCTCGCGATCGCCGACTTCAAGATGATCCCGATCTCGCTGGCCCCGCTCGGCAAGGAGATCGTCCCGACCGGTGGCCGCACGATCGTCGCGCCCCAGCTCACGAACTAAATTCTGAGGTAAGGCAAACGGCCCCTCTCGCTTGCGCGGGAAGGGCCGTTTCGCTTACCTCAGGTAGTTACAGGGCGAGCGCTCGGTTGATGAGGTCGGCCTGCTCGATGGCGCTGCGCTTCGAGGAGCCCGTCGCGGGAGACGCGGATGCCGGGCGCGAGGCCACCTTGATGGTGCGACCCTGCAGGTGCCGAACCACTTCGAGGCACATGAACGGCCAGGCACCCTGGTTCTCGGGCTCATCCTGCGTCCACACGAGGTCGGCGTTCGGGTACTGCTCGAGAACGCGGTTGAGGCCCTCGGCGGGAACCGGATAGAACTGCTCCATCCGCACGACCGCGATGTCCTGCACCTCGCGCTTGTCGAGTTCGGCGATGAGGTCGTAGTAGATCTTGCCGGAGGTGAGCAGAACGCGCTTGATCGCGCTCTTGTCCGCGAGGCGGTTGTCGTCGATCACGGGCTCGAACTTTCCGCTCGTGAAGTCCGATACCTCGCTCGTGGCGCCACGCAGTCGCAGCATCGCCTTCGGGGTGAAGACGATGAGCGGGGTGCGCGGACGCTCGTAGGCCTGGCGGCGGAGGAGGTGGAAGTACGACGCTGGTGTCGAGGGGCGCGCGACGGTCATGTTGTTCTCCGCGCACAGCTGCAGGTACCGCTCGATCCTCGCGGAGGAGTGGTCCGGCCCCTGGCCCTCGTAGCCGTGCGGCAGCAGCAGCACGACACTCGAGCGCTGACCCCACTTCTGCTCGGCGCTCGAGATGAACTCGTCGATGACTGTCTGGGCGCCGTTGGCGAAGTCGCCGAACTGTGCCTCCCACAGCACGAGAGCGTCGGCACGCTCCACGGAGTAGCCGTACTCGAAGCCCATCGCCGCGTACTCGCTCAGGAGCGAGTCGTAGATCCAGAGCCGAGCCTGGTTCTCCGTGAGGTTCGCCAGCGGCAGCCATTCCTGGCCGTTCTCACGGTCGTGGAGCACCGCGTGGCGCTGGACGAAGGTGCCGCGCCGGGTGTCCTGGCCCGCCATGCGTACGGGAGTGCCCTCGATGAGGAGCGAGCCGAGAGCGAGAAGTTCACCGAAGCCCCAGTCGATGTTGCCGTTGCGGCTCATGTCGACGCGCTTCTTGAGGAGAGCCTGCAGCTTCGGATGCACGGTGAACCCGGCAGGCGGGTTGTCCTGTGCGTCGCCGATGAGGTGAATGACCGACTCCGGCACCGCCGTCGATTCCGGCTCGCCCGCGGGCTGCTCGTGGCGCTGCGACTCTGGCTTCTCGAGATCGGCCACGGCCTCGCCATCCGCCGTGATGATCGGGATCGTGCCCGTCTGCGCGGCATGGGTCTCGGCGAACGCACGCTCGAGGCTGTCCTGGAAGCTGCGGTGGGCAGCCTCGAACTCCTCCTGCGTGATGTCGCCACGACCGACGAGGGCCTCAGTGTAGAGGGTGCGCACCGAACGCTTGGCCTCGATCAGGTTGTACATGAGCGGCTGCGTCATCGAGGGGTCGTCGCCCTCGTTGTGACCGCGTCGGCGGTAGCAGATGAGGTCGATGACGACGTCGCGGTGGAACGCCTGGCGGTAGGCGAACGCGAGTTCGGCGACGCGCACCACGGCCTCCGGGTCATCCCCGTTGACGTGGAAGATCGGTGCCTGGATGGTCTTCGCGACATCCGTCGAGTAGGTCGACGTGCGACCCTCCTTCGGCGGGGTCGTGAAGCCGACCTGGTTGTTGATGTTGACGTGGATGGTGCCACCCGTGCGGTAGGCACGGAGCTGCGACATCTGCAGGATCTCGACCACGATGCCCTGGCCGGCCATGGCGGCATCGCCGTGGACCATGAGGGGCAGCACGCTGAACGAGCCGATGGGCCTGCGGTCCTGCTTCGCGCGAACGATGCCCTCAAGCACGCCGTCGACCGCCTCGAGGTGCGACGGGTTGGCCGCGAGGTAGACCGGAATGGTCTCGCCGCCAGCAGCGGTGAACGAGCCCTCCGTTCCGAGGTGGTACTTGACGTCGCCGGAGCCCTGGACGGTCTTCGGGTCCTGGGTTCCCTCGAACTCACGGAAGATCTGCCCGTAGGTCTTGCCCGCGATGTTGGTCAGCACGTTGAGGCGACCGCGGTGGGCCATGCCGATCGCGACCTCCTCCAGCTGCTCCTCCGCCGCCTTCTGCAGCACCGCGTCGAGGAGTGCGACGAGGGACTCGCCGCCCTCGAGGCTGAAGCGCTTCTGGCCGACGTACTTCGTCTGCAGGAACGTCTCGAATGCTTCGGCCTCGTTGAGCTTGCCGAGGATGCGCAGCTGCTCGTCGTGGCCGGGCTTGGTGTACTTCTGCTCGACGTGCTCCTGGAACCAGCGACGCTGCACCGGGTCCTGGATGTGCATGTACTCGATGCCGATCGTGCGGCAGTAGGAGTCGCGCAGCACACCGAGGATGTCGCGCAGCAGCATCGTGCGCCTGCCGCCGAAGCCGCCCGTGACGAACTCGCGGTCCAGGTCCCAGAAGGTCAGGCCGTGGCTCGAGATGTCGAGGTCGGGGTGCGAGCGCTGGCGGTACTCGAGAGGGTCGGTGTCGGCCATGAGGTGACCACGCACACGGAAGGCGTTGATGAGCTCCTGCACGCGGGCGGTCTTGTCGACGTTGTCGGCGAGATCGACCGAAATGTCGGCAGCCCAGTGGATGGGGTCGTAGGGGATGCGAAGTGCCGCGAAGATCTCCTGGTAGAAGTCACGCTCGCCGATGAGGAGCTCGTGGATCTTCTTGAGGAACTCGCCGGAGCCCGCACCCTGGATGACGCGGTGGTCGTACGTGCTCGTGAGGGTGATCGTCTTTCCGATCGCCAGCTCGGCGAGGGTCTTGGGGCTCGCACCCTGGAACTCGGCCGGGTACTCGAGGGCACCAGCGCCGACGATGCATCCCGCGCCGCGCATGAGACGGGGAACGGAGTGCTCAGTGCCGATGCCGCCCGGGTTGGTGAGCGAGATCGTGTTGCCCTGGAAGTCGGACGCGGTCAGCTTGCCTGTGCGGCCACGGGCGACGACATCCTCGTAGGCGACGAGAAACTCGCCGAAATCCATCGTGTCGGCGCGCTTGATGCCGGGAACGACGAGCGCGCGCGTGCCATCCGGCTTGGGGATGTCGATCGCGATCCCGAGGTTGATGTGCGCGGGGGTGACCACCGACGGCTTGCCGTCGACCTCGTCGTAGTAGACGTTCTGGCTCGGGAACTCCTTGAGCGTGCGAACGATCGCCCACGCGATGAGGTGCGTGAACGAGACCTTGCCGCCTCGCGCACGCTTCATGTGGTTGTTGATCACGATGCGGTTGTCGATCATGAGCTTCGCGGGGATGGTGCGAACACTTGTGGCCGTCGGCACCGTGAGGCTCGCGTCCATGTTGGCTGCGAGGCTCTTGGCTGCACCCCTGAGCGTGGCGACCACGTTCTCGGGCTCGGGCTCGGGCTCTGCCGGGGAGGCCTGGGTCTTGATGGGCGCTGTGGCCGGAGCATCCGCCGGGATCGGCTGGCGCTGGGCCGGGGTCGAGGTGGTTCGCGCCACGGGCTGGGAACCAGTCGTCGGCGGCACCGGCTCGGCTGCCGGGGCACTCTCGGCGACGGGCTCGGGGATCTGCGCCTCGCCACCGACCTGCGCCTCAGGGGTGGCGTCACTCGTGGCCGGGGCATCGGCGGCGGGAGCCTCGAGGGAGGTCTCCGCAGCGGCCTCGGCGCCCTGCGTTGCACCCACGATGTCGATCGCCCCGGTGGGGGTCGGATCGAGTGTTCGCTGGTAGTTCTCCAGAATCGGCCACCAACTCTGGTCCACCGAATTCTTGTCCTCGAGGTAACGCTCGTACATTTCATCCACGAGCCACTCATTGGCTCCGAATTCGCCGGAGGAATCACCCTCCGGAACGACTCCGGTCACTTGGCTTGACACAGCCGACCGCCCACTTCCGGTTCTCTCGTCATGATTGACAACTGGCGGTTCCGGGTGAGAACACACCGACGACCAGCGTACTTGTTTTTCCTGAGCGGGAGGTGGGCTTACAGGCCGGGAGTAGCGTTAATTCATGCGCTTCTATGAGACGAGTCCGACTCACGATCTGACCTACTCCGATGTCTTCCTCGTGCCCTCCCGATCGGCGGTCTCGAGCCGGCTCGACGTGTCCCTCGCACCGCCGGATGGCACGGGTGCGAGCATCCCGATCGTCTCCGCGAACATGAACTCGGTGACCGGTCCCCGGCTGGCCGCCGCGCTCGCTCGCCGGGGTGGCCTAGGGGTGCTCCCGCAGGACATGCACCACCAGGATCTCGACGCGGCGATCCGCTGGGTGAAAGCGCAACCGGTGGGCTGGGATGCCGCGGTCGAGCTGTCCGCGGAGGCCACCGTCGCCGACGCACTCGAGCAGATCCCGCCGCTCGTCGGCCACGGACTCGTCGTCCACGACGCCGGCGGCACCTACCTCGGAGCGGTGCCGGCCGAGCGTCTCGCCAGCGCGATGCCGGATGCCCCGATCCGCGACCTCATCGGACCTCAGGGCCCCTCCATCGATGTCGACGAACTCACGGGACCGCGCGCGGCCTTCGATCTCATGGTCGCCGCTGACATCGAGTTCGCGCCGGTGCTGCACGACGGACGCGTCGTCGGCACGATCAGCCGCAAGGGCGCACTGCGCTCCACTCTCTACCAGCCCGCACTAGACGCGCAGGGCCGACTCAAGGTCGCCGCCGCGATCGGCATCAACGGGGACGTCGCGGGCAAGGCGCGCGCGATCGTCGATGCCGGCGTCGACGTGATTGTGATCGACACCGCCCACGGCCACCAGGACGGCATGGTCGCAGCAATCCGCAAGGTCGCTGCTCTCGGACTCGGGGTTCCGATTGTTGCTGGCAATGTCGTCACCGCCGAGGCTGTGCGCGATCTCGTGGAGGCCGGGGCATCGATCATCAAGGTGGGTGTCGGCCCGGGTGCCATGTGCACGACGCGCATGATGACGGCCGTCGGGCGTCCGCAGTTCTCCGCGGTACTGGAGACGGCGGAGGAGGCGCGCAAGCTTGGCGCACACGTCTGGGCGGATGGCGGTGTGCGCTACCCGCGGGACGTCGCACTCGCGCTCGCAGCTGGCGCGGCATCCGTCATGATCGGATCCTGGCTCGCGGGAACGATCGAGGCGCCGGGAACGCTCGCAGTGGATGAGTCGGGCAGGGCCTACAAGGAGAGCTGGGGCATGGCATCCACCAAGGCCGTCAAGGAGCGCTTCGACCGTCTCGACGCGTATGAACTCGCCCGCAAGACACTCTTCGCCGAGGGCATCTCGAGCTCGAAGATCTACCTTGACCCGCAGCGTCCCTCGCTCGAGGACCTTCTCGACATGATCACCTCAGGTGTGCGCAGCTCCCTGAGCTACGCAGGGGCGACGACTCTGGAGGAGTTCCAGGAGCGCGCACTCGTGGGCATTCAGTCCGCCGCGGGCTACGAGGAGGGCAAGGCGCTGCCGGTGTCCTGGTAGCGATTACCCAGCCGACGTTCTGTAGACTCGTCGCACTTATGGACGACCCTCCCTCTAGACCCCTGGCCGGCGGTTTCCCCCATGTATGAGTGGATCATGCTGGCCATCGGAGTCGTGCTGACCGTCGGTACCGGTTTCTTCGTCGCGAGCGAGTTCGCGCTCGTCAACCTCGATCGTTCTGATCTCGAGGCGCGACAGGAACGTGGCGAACGCGGCCTCGGCATGACCATCGGCGCGCTCAAGCACACGTCGACGCACCTCTCGAGTGCCCAGCTCGGCATCACGCTCACCACGCTGCTCACGGGCTATACCCTCGAGCCCGCCCTCAGCACGTGGTTCGCCGTGCCCCTCGCAGCGCTCGGCCTGGGCGAAGCCGGAACGCGCGTCATCGCCACCATCATCGCGATCACTCTCGCAACACTCCTGTCGATGATCATCGGCGAACTCGTGCCGAAGAATCTCGCGCTCGCCGTCCCTCGGGCGACCGCCAAGGTCGTGATTCCGTTCCAGGTGGTCTTCACCACGGTGTTCCGCCCCGCGGTTGCGCTGCTCAACAACACCGCGAACGGGGTCCTGCGCAGCATCGGAATCGAGCCGAAGGAGGAGCTCTCCGGCGCCCGGACGGCCGAGGAGCTCACCTCCCTCGTGCGCCGTTCCGCGAGCGAGGGCAGCCTCGACCTCGACACCGCAACCCTTCTCGCCCGAACACTGGCCTTCGCCGACCTCACCGCGCAGGATGTCATGACCCCGAGGCCGCGCCTCGCGAGCGTCGACCGCAAGGACTCCGCGCAGGCCGTCATCGAGCTCGCGCGCAAGACGGGGCACTCCCGCTTCCCGGTGACGGATGACTCGGTCGACGACGTCGTCGGCATCGTGCATGTGAAACAAGCCGTCGCCGTTCCGCGCGAGAAGCGCGGCGAGGTCCCGGCATCCGCTCTCCAGTCGGACGCCCTGCGTGTTCCGGAGACGATGAAGCTCGACTCGCTGCTCGCCGAGCTGCGCGGTCGCGGCTACCAGATGGCCGTCGTTGTCGACGAGTACGGCGGCACCGCGGGGGTGGCGACCCTTGAGGATCTCGTCGAGGAACTCGTGGGCGAGGTCTCCGACGAGCACGACCGGAGCAAGCCCGACGTGGTGCGCTCCCGTGACTGGTTCACGTTCCCCGGCATCCTGAGGCCCGACGAGCTGCGCGAGCGGACCGGCGTTGTGGTGCCAGAGGAAGGGCCGTTCGAGACCGTGGCCGGCTGGCTCATGAGCGAACTCGGACGGCTGCCCGTCGTCGGTGACATCGTCGAGCTGCCGACGGGAACGTTCCGCATCGAGAGACTGGATGGTCGCCGCATCGACCGCGTTCGCTACACGCCCCAACCCATCGAAACCCCTGAGGGGGGTGCGAAGTAATGGACTGGTGGGGAATCGCCTGGCTTTTCGTGCTCCTGGCCATCAACGCGTTCTTCGTCGGCGCCGAGTTCGCGGTCATCTCGGCGCGGCGCTCGCAGATCGAACCGCGAGCCGAGGCCGGCTCTCGGGCAGCGAAGACGGCCGTGTGGGCGATGGAGCACGCGACGCTCATGCTCGCGGCCTGCCAGCTCGGGATCACGATCTGCTCGCTGCTCATCCTGAACGTCTCCGAGCCGGCGATCCATCACCTTCTCGAGTACCCGCTGGCGCTCACCGGGTGGTCGGAGGAGGTCATCAGCACGATCGCGTTCATCGTCGCGCTGCTCCTCGTTTCGTTCCTGCACGTGGTGTTCGGCGAGATGGTGCCGAAGAACCTGTCCTTCTCGTTGCCGGACCGAGCGGTGCTGATTCTGGCGCCGCCCCTGGTGTTCATCGCGCGAATCTTCAATCCGATCATCGTCGTGTTGAATGCGATCGCTAACAACGCACTGCGGCTGTTCCGGGTCGAGCCGAAGAGCGAGGCCACGAGCGTCTTCACGCTCGACGAGGTCGCGACGATCGTGGACCAGTCCAAACGTGAGGGCATCCTCCGCGACGAGGGCGGAACGCTGACCGCAGCGTTCGAGTTCACGTCGAAGAAGGTCAAGGACATCGCTGTCGGTATGGACACCCTCGTCACCCTGCCGGAGGATGCCGCGCCTGCTGACCTCGAGCGCGCGGTTGCCCAGCGCGGGTTCTCGCGCTACATCCTCGTGGACGAGGAGGGCGAGCCGTCCGGCTACCTGCACCTCAAGGACGTCATCGATCTCGACGAGGACGAGTACAACGAGCCCGTGCCGCCCAAGCGCATCCGCCAGCTCATCTCGATCTTCCGCGACACGGACCTCGAGGATGCCCTTGCCACGATGCGCCGCGTCGGCGTCCACGTCGCGCGGGTGTTCGACGAGAACGGCGCAACGCGCGGCGTGGTCTTCCTCGAGGACATCATCGAGGAACTCGTCGGCGAGGTGCAGGACGCGACGCGGCGTCGGTAGTCGGACGTAGGCAACCGTGCGCGGAGACCGCGCACGGCGCTGGCGTCGCGGCGAAGGCCAGAAATGGCCTTCGCTTTCAGCTCCAGCGCGCCTACTTGAACTTGGCGCGCAAGTACTGCGGCGGGTAGTAGTCGAGGTCCACGCCGAGTTCGTGGGCCGCGCGCCAGGCGAAGTGCGGGTCGCGCATCATCTCGCGGCCCATCATCACAGCGTCGGCCTTGCCGGATGCCACGATCTCCTCGGCCTGGGCCGCCGTCGTAATGAGTCCAACCGCACTTACCGGTGCGTCGGCGACCTCATGGACGCGTTCGGCGAACGGTACCTGGTATCCGGGCGCCGACGGGATGTGCACGCCATTGGTGATGCCGCCCGTCGAGATGTCGAAGAGGTCGGCTCCGGCGTCCAGGGTCCAGGCCGCGACCGTTGCAGTCTGGTCGACATCCCACGCGTCATCCACCCAGTCCGTCGCGGAGAAGCGCACGAGGATCGGCACGCCGTTCCCCGCCTCCGCGCGAACCGCCCGAACGATCTCGAGGAGAAGTCTCGCCCGGTTCTCGAGACTGCCGCCGTAGGCGTCCTCGCGGGTGTTCGAGAGCGGGGAGAGGAACTCGTGGAGAAGATAACCGTGCGCCGCATGGATCTCGAGCAGGTCGAAGCCCGCGTCGAGCGCGCGGCGGGCGGCAGCGACGAAGTCGTCGACGATGCCGGGCAGCTCGCCGGTCTCCAGCGCTCGTGGCGTCGCGTAGCCGGGGTAGGGGATGGCCGACGGCGCAACCGCCACCCAGCCGCCCTGCTCGATCGGGACTGTGCCGTGCTCGGGAATCCACTCGAGCCAGGTCGACCCCTTGCGTCCCGCATGGGCGAGCTGGATGCCCGCCACGGCGCCCTGCGAATGGATGAAGCGTACGATCCGACCCCAGGCCTCCGCCTGTTCGGCGTTCCAGATGCCGGTGTCCTGGGGGGAGATGCGGCCCTCGGGGGAGACCGCGGTCGCCTCGGTCATCACGAGTCCTGCACCGCCGAGGGCGAAGCTGCCGAGGTGCACCATGTGCCAGTCGGTCGGCACGCCGTCCTGCTTGTCGACGGAGTACTGGCACAGCGGCGCGACCCAGAGGCGGTTGCGGAATTCGGTGTCGCGAATCGACAGGGGAGTGAACAGTGCGCTCACGAGGAGAGTCCTTCCAGGAACGCTTCGAGCCCGGGCACTCCGGTGAAGTGATGGACCGTGATGCCGAGTGCGGCCGCGGCATCAGTGTTGACGGCCTTGTTGTCGATGAACACCATCTCGCCCGGGGTGATTCCCAACTCGTCGGCGACCTCGAGGTAGATGGCGGGGTCGGGCTTGATCGCGGCCATCTCAGCACTCACGAACATCTGCTCGAAGTACTGGACGAGCGGTCCGAACCGGAAGCCGCTCGCGAAGTCGAAGCCCGCATTGGAGAGGATCGCGAGTCGGGTTCCGCCCGCCTTCAGCCGAGCGATGAGGTCGATCGTGCCCGGCTCGACACTCCACCAGCCACGGAAGTCGGCGACCCAGAGCTCGTACACCCGGGAGGCCGACCATGATGCGCCGGTGTCGGCCGCGACCTGGGCCCAGTACTCAGGGACGCTCACGGTGCCCTGGTCGAGCGGATCCCGCCGACCCCAGTAGCTGGGCCAGAAGACCTCGGCCTCGACGCCTGCGAGGTCGAGCAGTACCTGCTGGTCGGCGGCGCTCGGACTCCGGGAGATCACCTCCCCGTAATCGAACACGACAACACGACCGGGGATACTGAGGCTCACCCCTTCAAACTATCGTGAGTCCCATGACCTACTTCTCGCCGTGGACAGCGCACGAGGCATCCGCTCTCATCTCCGTGCCCACGGTGGGTGACGACAAGTACAGCAGGGGAGTGCTCGGGGTCCTCACGGGGTCCGACCAGTACCCGGGCGCTGCGGTCCTGAGCGTCGAGGCCGCGCTGCACACGGGCGTCGGGATGCTGCGCTACCTCGGCCCGGAACGCGCTGCGAGCCTCGTGCTCCAGCGCCGCCCCGAGGCCGTGACGTCGCCGGGACGCGTGCAGGCCTGGTTGCTCGGATCGGGCATGGACCCCGTCGATCGCGATACGGAGCCCATGCTCACGGCGCTCGCCGAGGGCCTGCCCACCGTGCTCGATGGGGGAGCCCTCGATCTCCACGAGCACGCCAGCGGGCCTGTCGTCCTGACCCCCCACTACCGGGAGCTCGCGCGCGTGCTTGACGTCGAGGTGGATGCCGTGGCCTCCGCACCGCTCGAGTGGGCGAGGCGTGCATCCGAACAACTGAACGTCACGGTTCTCCTCAAGGGGCACACGACCCATGTCGCCGGCCCGGGCATCTCGATTGGGGTCTCGAGCGCGCCCACCTGGCTGGCGACGGCGGGGGCCGGCGACGCGCTCGGCGGCATCCTCGGTGCGCTCGTGGCGACCCACACCGACCTGATCGCGGCGGATGACACGGCTCTCGCCCGACTTGCCGCGACGGCAGCCCTACTCCACGGTCTCGCAGCGGAGCGGGCGAGCGGCGGCGGACCCTTCACGATCCTCGACCTGTGCGCAGCCCTCCCCGCAACGATCGCGAGCATCATCGCCGCGTGAGTTGCCCAGTTCGGCCAGTCTGTGAGCGAACGCACTGGCCGAAGTGGGCAACTCAGGGGAGTCTGGAGGCTAGGTGAGGAAGCGGGACAGGAACTCGCGGGTGCGCGGCTCCCTCGGTGCGGCGAAGAACTCCGCGGCGAGGCCCTGCTCGACGATGACTCCCTGATCGAGGAAGACGACGCGGTGGGCGACGTCGCGCGCGAAGGCCATCTCGTGCGTCGCCATGACGATGGTCGTGCCATCCTCGCCGAGCTCCCGCACGAGATCGAGCACCTCGCTCACGAGCTCAGGGTCGAGTGCACTCGTGATCTCGTCGAGCAGGAGCAGCTCGGGATTCGTGGCGATCGCGCGCACGATGGCGGCACGCTGCTGCTGGCCTCCCGAGAGCCGATCGGGGAACGAGCCGGCGTGCTCGGCGAGTCCGATGCGAGCGAGGAGTTCGCGACCGCGTTCCTCCGCTACAGCGCGACTCTCGCCGAAGACGTGCCGCGAGGCGAGTGTGACGTTGTCGAGCACGCTGAGATGCGGGAACAGGTTGTAGTGCTGGAAGACGACGCCGATGCGAGCGCGGACGGCATCCACCGCCACTCTCGGATCGCTGATGTCTTCGCCGCGGAGGAAGATCTGCCCGTCGTCGATCTGCTCGAGGAGATTGATCGTGCGCAGAAGTGTCGATTTGCCAGAGCCACTCGCCCCGATGAGGGCGACCACCTCGTGGGCGGACACGTCGAGATCGATTCCGCGCAGCACCTCGCGG
The DNA here is from genome assembly GCF_013410945.1 of Leifsonia sp. AK011. Taxonomy (NCBI): domain Bacteria; kingdom Bacillati; phylum Actinomycetota; class Actinomycetes; order Micrococcales; family Microbacteriaceae; genus Leifsonia; species Leifsonia sp. AK011. The sequence continues at coordinate 1,481,897 of NZ_JACCCH010000001.1, forward strand.
TCGCCGAACGACTTGTGGACACCCCGAACCGAGAGCACGGGAGAGCGCTGCGGATCCCTCATACGATGCCTCCCACCTGTTCGCGGGCGCGGAGGCGGGCCGAGTACCAGTCCGTGAGCCGGATGAGGGGCAGCGCGAGCGCGACGAACAGGAGGCCCGCGACCACGTAGGGCGTGAAGTTGTAGTACTGCGCGACCTCGATCTGGGCGGCGCGCACCGCATCGATCGCACCCAGCACCGAGATCAGTCCGACATCCTTCTGCATCGCAATGAAATCGTTCATGAGGGCCGGGGTGACCTTGCGCACCGCTTGCGGCAGCACGACGAGACGCAGTGTCTTGCTGTGGCTGAGCCCGAGCGACCGGGCGGCAAGGCGCTGCGACGGATGCACGGCCTCGATGCCCGCCCGGAACACCTCGGAGACGTACGCCGAGTACACGAGCACGAGTGCGATCGTGCCGAGAACGGCGGCGGGGATGCGCGCCCCGTCGGAGCCCTGGAGGCCCGGAATCCCGTACCCCACGAGGTAGAGCACGATGATCAGCGGGATCCCGCGGAACAGGTCCGTGTAGCCCGATGCCAGGGCGCGCAGGGGGAAGAACACCGGCCCGCGCAGGGTGCGGAGTATCGCGAGCAGAACGCTCACGACCAGCACGCCGATGACCGCGAAGAAGAGCACGCGGAGGTTGAGGAGGAACCCGTCCCAGACGCGTGGGACCGAGGCCACGAAGATCTCAGGGTTGAAGAAGCTCTGCTGCACCCTGGCCCAGCCGGGCGTGTTCACGAGCGTGATCCACAGCACGACGGCGAGGGCGACGGTCGACGCTGCGCTGATCAGCACCGACCGTGCGTTCTGGCGACGACGAAAGGCCCGGCGCTCAAGCTCGATCGAGCTGGGCTGCCGGGCCTCGTCGTTGGTCACCTAGGAAAACTACTTCAGGACGGGCACGGATACCGACTCGGAGAGCCATTCGGCCTCGAGGTCGGCGAGCGCACCGCTGTCCCGCAACGCATCGACGGCGCCGGTCACCTTCGCGGTGAGCGGGCTGTCCTTGGGGAGCACGAGGCCGAACAGGTCGCCCGTGCCATCCTCGAGGGGAAGCTGGCCGAGGATGACGCCGCCGTCGAGTTCGACTCCCGTGAGGTAGAACGCGGTCGGCAGGTCCACCACGAGCGCGTCGATCGTGCCGCTCTCGAGAGCGAGCTTCGCGTCGTCGTTCGTGTTGAAGGCCTGCGCTCCCGCGGTCGGGGCGATCTGGCTCTCGATCGCCTGGAAGCTCGTCGTGCCGGTTGCGGCGCCGATGAGCAGGCCCTTGAGGTCCTCGATCGACGTCGCGCCAGCTGCGGCAGAACCCTCGACAGTGATGATGGCCTGGGTGGTCTCGTAGTAGGGCGACGAGAAGTCGACATTCGCGGCGCGCTCCTCGGTGATGGAGAACTGCTGGAGGTTGAAGTCGAAGTTCTTGGGGCCGGGTGCGATGGCCTCGTCGAAGGTCGTGCGGACCCAGACGACATCCTCAGGGGCGAAGCCGAGCTCGTCGGCGACCGCATAGGCGACTGCCGACTCGAAGCCCTCACCGGACTCGGGAGTGTCATCGATGACCCAGGGGAAGTAGGCGGGTTCGCCGGTACCGATCGTGAGCTTTCCCTCGGTGACGTAGTCGCTCGCGGGAGCGGCGGGAGCGCAGGCGGCGAGGCCGAGCGCGAGAGCGGCCGCGCCGAGGGCCACGAAGCCGCGAACAGAGGCAGATCGAGTCATAGTGGTCTCCTGGTGGTGGGTGCTGTGTGCTTCCATCTTCCCGCAGCCCGCGTGAGCCCAGGGAATCAGGTCATTTTGTTACCGGATACGCTGGGAGGCATGGTCGTCGAGTCCGCTCGCCCACGCGGGCTCCGTGTCATCCGAGCCATCGTGGACAGCCAGCTCGCTCTCTGGATCGCGTTCGCGATCGTGCAGCTGTGGCTCGGCTTCCTGGCCCTCTACGCCCCCGGTCTACCTCTCGGCGACGTCACCCTCGTCTACAAGTTCTGGGTGGAGCAGGCGCTCGACAACGGCTTCTGGGTGGGCATCGATTCCGCCTGGGTCTATCCGATTCTCGCGCTCGGGCCCATGCTCGCCGCCGCAGCCCTGGGCATGGAACAGTACGGGGCGACCTGGATCTCGATCGTCATCATCCTCAACGCCGTGGCGATGGCCTTCCTCACCGGGTGGGGGCGGCGGCCCGAACGCACGGTCGTGGGCTGGTGGTGGGTCGCCTTCCTCGCCCTCCTCGGCCCGATCGCCCTGTCCCGCATCGACTCGATCACCGTGCCCGTGGCGATCATCGGCGTGCTCCTGCTCGCGACCCGCCCCCTCCTAGCCTCCGTGATCCTCGCGATCGCCACGTGGATCAAGGTCTGGCCGGCGGCCCTCCTCCTCGCCGCGGTTGTCGCGCTCCGCGATCGCCTCAAGGTCGTTGCGGGGGCCGTCGGCACGACTCTGGTGGTGCTGGTCGGTGCGCTTGCGGTCGGCGGCTCGGCGAGCATCCTGAGCTTCATTACCGAGCAAACGGGACGCGGCCTGCAGATCGAGGCGCCGATCAGCATGCTCTGGATGTGGATGACACGAGCCGGCGTGCCGGGAACCCGCGTGTACTACGACCAGAACATCCTGACCTACCAGGTCGTCGGTCCTGGCTGGTCAACAGCGGCGAGCGTGATGACGCCGATCATGGCGGTGGCGGTCGCGGCCATCGTGCTGCTCGGCGTCCGGGCACTGCGAGCCGGTGCATCGCCGGGCGACCTACTGCCGCCGCTCGCACTCGCGCTCGTCACCGCGCTCATCGCGTTCAACAAGGTCGGCTCGCCCCAGTTCGTCTCCTGGCTCGCCGTGCCGGTCGTGCTCGGTCTTGCGACGAGTGCTGCTGGGCTCGGCCGCTCGTTCCGCACCCCGGCCTCGCTCCTGCTCGTGATCGGCGCTCTCACGCACCTGATCTACCCGTACTTCTACGGATGGCTTCTCGCGCTCGACGTTCCCATGCTCTCGGTCCTGACCGCTCGCAACGTGCTCTACTTCGTGCTGCTCGGCTGGGCGATCACCTCCATCGTCACCGCGCCGAGGTGGTCGTTCCACGGAGGAGTCGATCAGGTGGATGGTGCAGCATGGCCCCTGGGCGTGCCAGCCGGCACGACCGGTCCCACACCGCACACCGTCGACAAGGAGTAGCCATGCTCGTAGCGTTCTCAGTTGCACCCAGCGGGGGAGCGGATGGCACGGACTCCGTGCACGACGCGGTGGCTGCGGCGGTCGCCGTGGTCCGGGCATCCGGGCTCCCCAACCACACCGACGCGATGTTCACGACGATCGAGGGTGAGTGGGACGAAGTCTTCGATGTCGTGCGCAGGGCGGCGGAGGCCGTGGGTCGATACGGCACGCGCGTCTCCCTCGTGCTCAAGGCCGACATCCGGCCGGGCCACACCGGTGAACTCGAGGGCAAGGTCGAGCGCCTGGAGCAGGCACTCCTGCGCGAGTCCCAGCTCGACTGACCGGACCCTGGCGATGCCACGATCGCGACGCTGAGATCGCGACGTAGACTCGTAGGGCTCGACGGGGAGCGGCTCCTTTTCGCTTAGTGATCGGCCTCCCATGTCTTTGCCCACTGCCACGTCCACGCTCACCCCCGGCAGGACGCGACTCGCCCTTCTGGCCCTGGCGCTGGGCGGTTTCGGCATCGGCCTGACCGAGTTCGTTGCGATGGGGCTGCTTCCCAATCTCGCCGCTGACCTGCTGCCCAACCTCTGGGAGCAGTCACACGAGCTGGCCAACGCGCGCGCCGGCTGGCTGATCTCCGCCTACGCCCTCGGCGTCGTGGTGGGGGCGCCGACGATCGCGGCAGTGGCAGCCCGCCTGCCGCGCAAGCAGCTGCTCCTCGGCTGTGTCGCCCTCTTCACGCTGGGCACCGTCGCGTCCGCACTTCTCCCGACCTTCGAGCTCGTGCTCGCGGCTCGGTTCCTGGCCGCCCTTCCCCACGGTGCGTACTTCGGCATCGCGGCACTCGTCGCCGCGTCGCTCATGGGGCCGGGCAAGCGAGGCCAGGGCGTCGCGCTCGTGCTCTCGGGCCTGACCATCGCCAACGTCATCGGAGTGCCCACCATCACCTACCTGGGCCAGGTCGCGGGATGGCGCACCGCCTACATCGCCGTCGCGCTCGTGTTCGCCGCCACCTTCGTTGCTGTCGCACTCGCGGTGCCCTTCCAGCCGGGCGACCCGGCAGCCACGATCCGCCGCGAGCTCACCGTGTTCCGGCGCGGTCAGGTGTGGCTCGCGCTCCTCATCGGATCCATCGGCTTCGGCGGCTTCTTCGCGGTCTACACGTACATCGCGCCGGTGGTGACCAACGTGGCGAACCTCGACGCGAGTGTCGTGCCGTGGGTCCTGGTCGCCGTGGGGGTCGGCATGACGATCGGAAACTTCCTGGGCGGTCGCGGGGCGGATCGCAGCGTCATCCGCACGCTCTTCATCTGCTTCGGCGGCTTCGCGGTAGCGCTCGCGGGTCTTGCACTCACCGCTCAGAACCCCGTGGGGCTCGTGTTCTTCGTGTTCCTCGTCGGGGTCGCCGCATCCGCGCTCTCCCCGGCGATCCAGACTCGCCTGATGGATGTCGCGGGCGATGGCCAGTCGCTGGCCGCAGCGATCAACCACGCCTCGCTCAACATCGGCAACAGCCTCGGCGCGTACCTCGGCGGTGTCACGATCGCCGCGGGGCTCGGCTACCTCTCACCAACCTGGGTCGGTCTCCTGCTCGTTGTGCCGGGAGTGAGCCTCGCGATCGTCAGCGTCCTGCTGGATCGCCGCAAGGCCGCCCTATCAGAACTGGCGCGGGATGTCGCCCTCGAGAAGGATGCCGTCCTCGATCGCCCGCTTGCGTAGGGCCACCTTGGTGCCGACGTCGAAGCCGGCAACGCGGTACTTCTCACGGATGCGCTTGAGGTAGCTCTTCGCGGTCTCCTCGGAGATGCTCAGCTGGTACGCCACGGCCTTGACGGGCTCGCCGCCGCCGTACAGCGCCATGACGCGGCGCTCCTGCGCGCTCAGCTTGGGGGCACCGCCCACCTCGCCTGCGCTCAGCGCAAGGTCGAGCTCTGCCGAGACGAAGGGCTCGCCCTTGGCAGCGGCGCGAATCGCCTCCACGATCATGTCGGCGTCCTCGCTCTTGACGAGGTACCCGAGCGCACCGGCAGCGAGCGCCTCGCGCACGACGTTCGGCTCGGAGTACGTGCTCATGAGCACGACCTTCACGCCCATCGTCTTGAGGGTGCTGATCTTCAGCGAGATCGGGATGTTGTCCTTGAGGTCGAGGTCGAGGAGCACGACGTCGACGGGGAACTGGGGATGCACGGTCAGCTCGGGCCAGCTCGGCACTGCTGCGACCATCTCGATGTCGGATGCGGCGTTACGGATCCACTCCGTCAGCGCGCCGAGAAGCATCTTGTGGTCGTCGACGAGAGCGAGCCTGATGCGGTCAGGAGTTGTCACGGTGTCCTCATTTTCCTTACTGCGTTCACTGGTCAGCCGGGTTGTCCACCAGGGCACTGATGTCCACCCGAAGACTCTGGTTCTCGGTCGAATCGCTGTGCTGGCCCACTCGACCGATAGCTTCCCATGTGGCCGGGTCGACGCGGTTACGCGGCACGCCCGTCGTGGTGATGACGATGGGCACCCAGATCTTGCCGGAGGGAGTATCGATCGCCGACGTCGCGGGGCCGAGGGTCAGGTGCACGGTTCTCGGTGAGCTCGCCTTGACGCTGTTGTCCGCGATGAGCAGCCAGGCCGTGGAGAGCAGGCCGTCTCGCTGTTGCGGATCGAGGAGGCCAGCGAGGTTGCCCTTGTCGGTGAGCGTCACGGCCTTGCCGAGCAGGTCGGACTCGGTGATCGCGTGGTAGAGCCACGTCTCGCGCCGACCCTCGATGAGGTGCAGCCGCAGCTCGGTGGCGAGGGATGCCGCGACCGACGCCGTCTTAGGGTGCAACGGCAACTTCACCTTGCCCGTGGCCACCGAGTCGAGCAGTTCCTCGGCGGCGAGGTCGAGCCTCGCGAGTTCCTCCGAGGCGAGCATCCCGACGGCGAAGCGGGGAGCGGAGACCGTGCTCTGCACGAGCACCCGGTCGAGTTCGACCTGCACGAGACGGCGGAAGCCCGAGATCACGACGGCGCCGATGATGGCGGGTAGCACCGCGAAGGCGAGCGTGGTCACCTGGGCGCTCGCGGTGTTCTCGCTCCAGGCGGTGTTGACGATCATGGCGGTGGCGAGTCCCGCGCCGAACACCGACGCGGCCACGACGATGTCGGACGTGCGGCGGCTCGTGAGGGCCACGAGCAGGCCCATCACCGCGGTCGGGGCGGCCGTCGCGAAGTGCCCGATGTCGTGGAGATCCCAGATCGCGAACAGGTCGAGCCCGACGGATGCCGCGAGCCCGAGCAGGAACAGGGCGAAAGCCCACGTGGGAAGCTCGCCCAGCACGCGGATCGTCACGAAGGTGGCCACGAGTGTCACGATCAGCACGGTCCAGGCGGCGAGGGCCGCGTAGGGGATCGGGTAGACCGACCAGAGTCCGACGAACCACACGAAACCGTAGACGGCACGAAGACCGACTACGACTGCGGCGCCGATTCCGATGAACCCGGTGCCGAGACTCGAGCGGCGCGGCGTTGCAGCACGGATCACGCGCCTCGTGGCATCCGACTCACGGCGGCGGAAGGGGCGGCCGATGACAGTGCCGAGGGTGTTCTCCTCGGGAAGGCTGGTCACTTCGGCACCTCCAGCACCACGGTCGTGCCGGAGCCGGGGGAGGAGAAGAGGCGAGCTTTGCCGCCCACTTCGCGCAACCTGCCGACAACGGATTCCTTGAAACCGAGGCGGGCGGAGTCGACATCGTCGAGCGCGAAACCGACTCCCGAGTCAGTGATCATCGCGCGGACGGTCGTCTCGTCGTCGGTGATCGTGACGTGGGCCTCGGTCACGCCGGAGTGCCTGCGGACGTTCTCGAGGCACTCAGCGAGCGCGAGCAGGAACGCGTCGAGCACGTGGCTCGGCAGGAGCACCTGCCCCGTGCCGTGCCAGCTCACCTCGAGGCCCATGCGTCCGAACCGCTGCTTCACGGACTCGAGGGTCGTGCCGAGAACGGTCTCCTCGCTCACCTCGAGCTGGTAGGTGCCCGACGACTGGGGCGCTGGTGTTGCCCCGAGCCGCAACTGGCGGAGCAGCCGCGCGTCGTCCGCGGCCTGTTCCCGCAGGGCGACAGGGGCGACGCCCACTCCGGAGTGCGCGAGGAGTGTGAGCGTGGCGAGCACCGTGTCGTGGAGGAGTCGTGCGCCCTGGCGTCGCTGCGCCTCCGTCTCGCTCGCCTGGCGTTCTGCGCGGTGGGCCCTGCCGATGCTCGCGATGCGTCGCGCGGCTCTCGGGACGCCCGCGCTGATCCAGAATCCGATGATCGCCGCGAGCAGCCAGCCGAGCACCTGGAGCGGGATCGTCCGCAGCGGTGCCTGGTACGGCGCGAGGGAGACGGTCACGATCGTGATCGAGACGACGATCGCGACGGCGAGGAAGATCCGTCGCATCCGCTCCGTCGTCAGGACCACGGCGAACGACGCGATCGAACCGGCGGAGAGCTGCGCGACGGCCGAGATGGCGGAGGGTCCGACGCCTGCGGTGCTCGCGAACGTGATGACGAGGATGGCGCTCAGGCCTGCCGCGATCCCGAGCGCGACCCACCGCAGGGAACGGCTGCGCCCGAGGCGGACCTGTGCGAAACCCAGCACGGCATACAGGGGAAGGCAGAGTACCCAGGTGAGCACGTCCACGCTTCCGGGCATGCTCAAGCACACGAGCGACACCACGGTGAAACTCAAACCGTAGACGCGTGCGGTGCGCTGGAGCAGTCGGTCGCGCTCCTTGGCGATGAGGTCCATTGGCATCATCGTGTCACAGGCGTCCCCGCTACGGGGGGTGGCGCACGGCGCGCCGGGGTACAAATCCGGGCGCGGGGGTAGAACTAGTCGTCGAGGAGTCGTCTGAGTTGGCCTCCGACGAGTGATTCCTCGATGAGGAAGCCGTCGTGGCCGAATGGGGAACTGATGACGTGCGGCTCGGTACCGTCGATGTTGCCCGGCAGGTGGGCCGCGATGTGGCGCTGGTCGGGGACCGGGAAGAGTCGGTCACTGTCGATGCCGAGGACGAGTGCTCGTGCGGTCACGCGTCGAAGCGCCTCGACGGTTCCGCCACGGCCGCGGCCGACATCGTGGGAACTCATGGATTGCACAAGCGTGAGGTAGCTATTGGCATCGAACCGGCGTGTGAACTTGTTGCCGTGGTAGTCGAGGTAGCTCTCCACCGCGTAGCGTCCGCCCCCACCCATCGGGCTCAGTCCGCTCTGCCAGCTCCGCGCGAATCGATCGTTCAGCTCGCTCGGTGAGCGGTAGTTGAGGAGGGCCATACGCCGCGCAAGAGCGAGCCCCTGATGCGGGCCTTCGTCCTCGTCGTAGTAGTCGCCGTCGGCGAAGAGCGGGTCCATGCGGATCGCCTCGAGTTGCACCGAGTTGAGCGCGATCTGGTCGGCGTTCGAGATCGCCGGGGCCGCGAGGATGGCGACCCTGTCGAGCCGCTCGGGATGCTCGATCGCAAGTTCCAGCGCCTGCATGCCGCCCATCGAACCGCCGATGACCGCCGCCCAGCGCCCGATCCCGAGCGCGTCCGTGAGTGCGATCTGCACGGCGACCTGGTCCCGGATCGTCACGAAGGGGAAGCGGGAGCCCCACTCGCGGCCGTCGGGCGCATACGATGCCGGACCGGTGGTTCCCTGGCATCCGCCCAGCATGTTCGGAGCCACCACGAACCAGCGGTCCGTGTCGATCGCCTTGCCCGGGCCGACCATGCCATTCCACCAACCGCCGGTCGGATGCCCGGGGCCCGGGTCGCCCACGACGTGGCTGTCGCCCGTGAGTGCGTGCACCACGAGCACCGCGTTGGAGGCATCCGCGTTGAGCGTTCCGAACGTCTCGTATGCCACACGAACGACAGGGAGCTCTCCACCGCGTTCGAGCGTGAGAGCGCCGACCGAGGCGAACTGGCGGTTGCCGACGGGATCGCCATCGCGCCACGCACCGGTCGCCGGTGGTTTGCCGCTGAGCGATCGGGCGTTCGCCTCGGTGATGAATGCCGAGGGAACGGTGTCCTCGGGGGTCTGCCAGTCCATGTCGTGACAAGTATTGCCGATGCGCCGGAGCGGACGGTGCATGTTACGCAGCCACTCAACCCCCGCGAGAGGCCACTCAACGCGCCAACCCCCGCGAAAAGCCAGGATAGGTGGCTTCTCGCGGGGGTTGGTGTGGAGGAACTACGCGGAGGCGTTGGCCGCTGCTGCGACCGCGCGGGCGGCCGCGAAGCCAGCCTCGAGGTCGGCCTTGAGGTCCTCGACGTTCTCGATGCCGACCGAGAGGCGCACGAGGCCCGGTGTCACACCGGTCGTGAGCTGCTGCTCGGGGGTCAGCTGCGAGTGGGTCGTCGAGGCGGGGTGGATGATGAGGCTGCGCACGTCGCCGATGTTGGCGAGGTGGCTGAACAGCTCGACGTTCTCGACGAGCGCACGGCCGGCGTCGACGCCGCCCTTGAGTTCGAACGAGACGACTGCACCGACACCCTTGGGGGAGTACTTGTTCGCCGCCGCGTACCACGGGCTCGAGGGGAGTCCGGAGTAGTTGACCGACGCGACATCCGGGTGGTTCTCAAGCCACTCGGCGATCTCCTGGGCATTCTGCGTGTGACGCTCGATGCGCAGGCTGAGCGTCTCGATGCCCTGGATGAGCGCGAAGGCGCTGTCGGGGGAGAGGGCGGCACCCGTGTCGCGCAGGAGCGTGACACGTGCCTTGATCACGTAGGCGATCGCGTCGCCCAGCACGGTCGTGTAGCTGGCGCCGTGGTAGCTCGGGTCGGGCTCGGTGAGGCCGGGGAACTTGTCGGCGTTCGCAGCCCACGGGAACTTTCCGCCATCAACGATGACTCCGGCGATGACCGTGCCGTGGCCACCGAGGAACTTCGTGGCCGAGTGCACGACGATGTCGGCACCGAACTCGAACGGGCGGATCAGGTAGGGCGTCGCGATCGTGTTGTCGACGATGAGCGGGAGGTTGTTCTCGTGCGCCACCGCCGAGACCTTCTCGATGTCGAGGATGTTGATCTTCGGGTTGCCGATGGTCTCCGCGAAGAAGAGCTTCGTGTTGGGGCGCACAGCGGCAGCCCACTCAGCCTCGTCGTCCTGGTTCTCGACGAAGGTGACCTCGATGCCGAGCTTCGCGAGTGTGTACTTGAAGAGGTTGTAGGTGCCACCGTAGATCGATGACGACGAGACGATGTGGTCGCCTGCGCCGGCGATGTTGAGCACCGCGTAAGTGATCGCGGACGATCCGGATGCCACGGCGAGGGCCGCGGTGCCACCCTCGAGCGCGGCGAGCCGCTGCTCCACGACATCGGTCGTCGGGTTCATGAGGCGCGTGTAGATGTTGCCGAACTCGGCGAGCGCGAACAGGTTCTGCGCGTGGGCGGTGTCGTTGAAGACGTACGAGGTCGTCTTGTAGATCGGTGTGGCGCGGGCGTTGGTGGTGGGGTCGGCCTTCGCGCCGGAGTGGACCTGCTTGGTTTCAAACTTCCAGTCGCTCATGAGCGTCTCCTTTGTCTTTCTTTCGCGGATCTGAGAACGAAAACGTGGGACCCGGGAAGCCGGGGCGACTGCGAGCCTAGGTTCGGCCCTGTGGACGGTCAACGGGTGCCGACACGGGGCGTAACAGGAAGTTGCGCTACTTGACTAGTCATGCGAGAGTAGTCGCGTGTCATCCATTCGCCTCTTCGTCCTCGGCACCTTCGCCGAGCGTGGGCCGCTGCACGGTCACGCTCTCCGGCTCATCGCCGACGAGGAGCACATCGACGAGTGGGCGGATGTCACCCCGGGCGCGATCTACGGCGCGATCAAGCGTCTCGCCCTCGAGGGGCTGATCGCCCCCGTGCGCGTCGAGCGCGAGGGCAACTACCCGGAGCGGCAGGTGTACGAGATCACGGAGGAGGGGCGGGACGCACTCCGCGACATCCGTGCTGCCGCCCTCGTGGACATCGTCTACCGCCCGGACCCCTTCGACCTCGCGATGGCGAGACTCGGCACGGAGAATCTCGACTCCCTCGAGGAGATACTCGAGGCACGCCTCGCCGAGCTGCGGGCCCGACTCGATGCCGATGACATTCAATCCGAACGTATCGCCCAGTACCTCACCCTCACCGAACAGCACGTCGTCCGCCACGATCGCCACCGGCTCCTCGGTGAGATCGCCTGGCACGAGGAACTGCTCGCCGCTCTACCCCAGATTCTCGACGACGAACGCTCCAGGAAAGGGCGCGCATCATGACGACAACCGACCCCATCAGCCCCACGACCGTGTCACCCCGTCGTGCCTGGCTGGCGCTGACCGTACTTCTCGCCGGCATGTTCATGGCGCTGCTCGACACGACGATCGTCAACGTCGCGCTGCCGACCATCCGCACGAGCCTCGACGCCTCGGAGTCCACGCTCTCCTGGATCATCTCCGGCTATGCGCTCGCCTTCGGCCTCGTGCTCATCCCGGCCGGTCGCATCGGCGACCGCTTCGGTCACAAGTGGGTCTTCATCGTCGGTCTGGCGATCTTCACCGCCGCAAGTGTGTGGTGCGGACTCGCCGAGGACAGCACGCACCTCATCATCGCCCGCGTCGTGCAGGGGCTCGGCGGTGGCATCTTCTTCCCGCCCGTGCAGGCGTTCATCCAGCTCATGTTCGAACCGCGCAAGCGCGGGAAGCCGTTCGGGATCATGGGTGCCGTAATCGGCGTCTCGTCGGCCCTCGGCCCTATCGTGGGCGGACTGCTCATCGAGGCGATCGGTGAGGAGAACGGCTGGCGCTGGATCTTCGCGGTCAACGTGCCGATCGGGATCGTTGCGCTCATCGCCGCCGTCGTGCTGCTGCCGAAGGGCGCGGAGGGCAAGAAGCTGTCGACGGACGTCGTGGGCCTTGCGCTCCTCAGTGGTTCACTGGTCGCGATCCTCGTGCCGCTCATTCAGGGCGAGGACGAGGGCTGGCCCCTGTGGACCTACCTGTCCCTCGCGGGAGGTGTGCTTCTCCTTGTCGCGTTCGCCTTCTGGGAGCGCCGGGTCGAGTCGCGCGGTGCGGAACCGCTCGTGCCCCCGCGATTGTTCTCCCACCCGTCCTTCACCGGCGGCACGATTCTCGCCCTCGTGTTCTTCGCCGCGTTCACGAGCATCTTCTTCACGCTCTCGATCTTCTGGCAGTCCGGTCTCGGGCACTCGGCGCTCGAATCCGGGCTCGTCTCCGTTCCCTTCGCCATTGGCAACATCATCGGAGCGAGCCAGAGCGACCGGATCGCCCAGCGCCTCGGTCGAACCGTTCTCGTGATCGGTATCGCGCTGCTGTCGATCGGTCTGATCGCCCTCTTCGTCATCCTCCTGGTGATGTCGCCGGCCGACCTCACCAATTGGCACCTGCTCGTGCCGCTGTTCATCGCGGGGTTCGGCTCGGGGCTGTTCATCGCTCCCAATGCGCGTTTCATCGTCGCGACCGTGGATCGAACCGAGGCCGGGGCGGCGAGCGGTGTTATCGGCACCATGCAGCGCATCGGGTCCGCCGTCGGCATCGCGGTCATCGGTGCCGTGTTCTTCGGGAACATCGGCCCCATCGCCGGGCCTGCGGACCTGCCCGTGGCGTTCGGCCAGGCGGCAGTGCCTGCACTCGCGGTGAGTGCGGTCTTCGCGATCGTGGCGTTCGGACTCGTCTTCGCGCTCCCCAAGCGCGTCGACATGCACTAGGTCCGGTCAGGCCTGAGTGGTTCTTCGGCGGTGCCCTCGCGGAAGAGCCACGCTGGCTTCGGCTCGATGAGGGGTCGGAACACTCGGCGGATGAACGGCATCGCGAGCACGATCGAGACGCCGATGCATCCGATCGCGACAAGGATCAGCACCCACGGCGACCAGAGATCGCCCTTCAGGATGCCGCTCTCCCGCACCGGGTAGAGCACAAAACTGTGCAGCAGGTAGACGTACATCGTGCCCTGCCCGAGCGGGGTGATCCACGACGACGATCGCGGCACGAGCAGCAGGAACGCGAAACTCAGCACCACCCCGACCGCGATGAGTCCGAGCCGCACGAGCCCCGCCCACCACTGGTCGTTGCCAAGGTCGCTGTAGGAGTCGAGGTAGAAGAACCAGAACCGCAGGTTCACGGCTCGGAACGGTTCGATGAACGCGATGATGACCGCGAGCCACACCGCGAAGAGGGCGAGTGCTCCGCCGCGGAGCCACCAGCTCACGCGCTCGTCGAGCCGCCAGCGCTCGACGAGCTTCCACTCCCGCAGTTTCCAGCCCAGCAGGAAGAAGGGCAGGAGCCCGAACGTCCGCGACAGCGAGAACGTGGAGTCGATGTTGGGCAGGTAGGCGACGCCGATCGACAGCGCAACCGACCAGAGGAGCGGCCACCGCAGCAGCGCGAGGTAGGGCAGCACGAGACGGAAGATCCCGAGTGCGAGCAGGAACCACAGCGTCCAGCTCGGCTTCGTCGGGTTGAACTCCTGCTTGCCCTCGACGAGCCACTGAACGACGGTCCAGATCGTCTCCATGATGATGTACGGCAGGAGGATGTCGGTGAGCACCCGTTTCATCCCGCGAACCGTCGGCGGTCCGGATGCCGAGAAGTAGCCGCTGATGATGGCGAAGGCCGGGATGTGGAACGCGTAGATGAACAGGTAGAGCACCATCGCCGCGTCATCCGTCGGAGTGAGTCGCTGGATTCCGTGCCCGATCACGACGAGGGTCACGGCGGCGAACCTCGCGTTGTCCCAGAAGGGCACCCGCTTCTTCGCGGGAGCGACGGTGGCTGTCGTGGCGGACGCTGTGCTCTCGGTCATCGTGGCCAGCCTATCCGCGGTACTTTTGGTCGATGGTTGGTCGGCGCGCAGTAGTCACGGGAGCAAGTTCGGGTATCGGAGCGGCCACGGTTCGCCTCCTGAGGAAGAACGGCTGGGACGTCGTCGGCGTTGCGCGACGCGAGGACAGGCTCATCGCGCTCGCCGAGGAGACCGGCACGGAGATCTTCGTGGCCGACGTCACGAAGCAGTCCGACGTGGATGCGCTCCGTGACTTCCTCTCCGGCCTCGGCCCGATCCACGCCCTCGTGAACAACGCCGGTGGTGCCTACGGTCTCGCCTCCGTCGAGGAGAGCGACGCGGAGGACTGGGTGCGCATGTACGACGTCAATGTCGTGGGCACCAAGCGCGTGACATCCGCTCTCCTGCCGCTGCTGCGTGCGGGAATCGAACCGGGGAGCACGGCGAGCATCGTCATGATCACGTCGATTGCCGGCCACGTCCTCTACGAGGGTGGCGGGGGATACAACGCCGCGAAGTTCGCCGAGCACGCCCTCACGGGTGTGCTGCGCCTCGAGCTCGCAGGCGAGCCCATCCGTGTCATCGAGATTGCTCCCGGAATGGTCAAGACCGAGGAGTTCTCCCTCGTGCGTTTCGGGGGCGACCAGGCCAAGGCCGACGCCGTCTACGACAACGTGCCGGACCCGCTCTACGCCGACGACATCGCCGAGGCGATCGTGCACGCCATGGAACTCCCGCCGTTCGTCGACCTCGATCTCGTCACGATCAAGCCCGTCGCGCAGGCTGCGCCCCACAAGGTCATGCGGGGAACGCTCCAGCCCAAGAGCTAGCGGTCGGTCGGCTCCTCGACGAAGCCGGCGAACTCCTCGGCATCGACCTCGATGTCGGCGAAGGCGAGCTTCGGCACCAGGAAGAGCAGCACAGCTGCGATCAGGGCAGTGCCACCGCAGATGGCGAAGACGGTCATGTAGCCGAGCAGGCTCGACGCAGTCTGGGTGACGGCGGATGCCGCGCCCGCTGCGAGCACGATGGCGAAGATCGCCGACGCGAACGAGCCGCCGATGGTCTTGGTGGTGTTCGTGAGGCCGGTGGCGACACCCGTCTGGCCGCGTGGCGCGGCAGCCGCTGCGGCCGCGGGCAGGGCTCCCACGAGCGCACCGGAGCCGAGGCCCGCGATGGCCATGTTGACGAAGACCCCGACGACGGTCGTGTGGTTCACGAGGAACAACAGGTACCCCGTGGCCACGAAGAACGCCGCGACGATGAGCGCAACGCGCGGACTTGTCCACTTCGACAGGCGCGGGAAGATCAGCGCGCCAATGATCATCGAGACCAGGTAGGCGCCGATCAGGTAGGAGATGACATCGGCCTCCAGGCCGAGCCCGTAGCCGTTCACGGGATCGGTGCCCGCAAAGGTCGCGAGCGGTGCTTGCGCGCCGAGGATGCTCACGCCCACGAGACCCGCCGTGAGCTGCACGGGCCACATCGTCGGCTGGCGAAGCACGCGGAGGTCGATGGCCGGGTCCTTCTGGCGCAACTCGTAGCGACCCCACGGAATAAAGACGAGCACGCCGACGACCATGAAGACGTAGACCCACCACGTGCCCGGGCCGTTGATGCGGAGGAATGTGAGCCCCGACGTGATCAGGAGCAGTCCGAGGGTGAGCACGATGAACCCGACGAGGTCGAGGTTGCGACCCGGGAGCGGCTTGGACTCCGGCACCCCGAACAGAATGGCGAAGAACACGAGGGTGACGGCGATCGCGGGAACCATGAGTGTCGTCTGCACGTCCCCGCCCAGAGCGGTGAAGATGCGTCCACCACCGAGCGCCCCGAGGATGGCTCCCGCCTCCAGCGCGACCACGAGGTATCCGGCGGCGCGCCTGGTCTGGGATGCTCCGGTGCCCGTCGTGCGCCCGCGGTCGAAGATGAGGGCGACCTCGAGCGGCAGCCAGACGACGTAGAAGCCCTGCAGCGCCCAGGCAATGAGGAACGTCGTGAAGTCCCCCGTGAACGCGAGGGCCCAGGTCGCGCCAGCGGTCAACACGGTTGAGATGAGCAGGATCCGTTTGTGGCCGTACATGTCGCCGAGCTTCGCGAGGATCGGAACGACGATCGCGCTGAGAAGGAGCTGGGCGGCCTCGAACCAGTTGAAGTCGGCATCGCGGATGCCGAGATGCTCCACCAGGTCGGGGATGAGGGGCACATAGAACCCCTGCAGGATTCCGCTGACGAGCTCGACGAGGAACAGGTACCCCACGAGGCCGAGTGTGATGGCTCCGGCCTTGCCGCGAACAAGAGACATGAACGGATGCTAGCCCCTCCCGGCCCCGGTAGCGTTGTCCCATGGCTGACGACGTGCGCGAGATTCTGACCTGGGACGATTTCGGGAGTGCATCCCGCGAACTGGCGGAGGATGTGCTGCGCAGCGGCTATGAGCCCGAGCTCGTGGTGGCCGTTGCTCGAGGCGGCCTGCTGCTCGCCGGAGGAGTGGCGTACGCGCTCGGAATCAAGAGCTGCGGCGCCGTGAATGCCGAGTTCTACACGGGTATCGGCACGCGCCTACCTGAGCCCATCATGCTCCCGCCCCTGCTAGACGAGGCCTCCATCGTGGGCAAGAAGGTGCTGCTCGTCGACGACGTCTCCGACTCCGGGCGCACCCTCAAGATGGTCGTAGGGCTCCTCGAGGCGGCCGGTGCCGAGGTGCGCACCGTGTGCCTGTACACCAAGCCGGGCACCGTCCACGAGCCCGACTACGCCTGGCGCAGGACTCCGCACTGGATCGTCTTCCCGTGGTCGGCGCTGCCCCCGGTGACGATCGAGGGCTAAGAGCCGGTGACTCCCCGCCCCCTGACCGAGCTCGTCGCGCCGGACTGGGCCGAAGCCCTCGCGCCGGTCGCCGGGCAGATCGCCGAACTGGGCGACTTCCTGCGCGCGGAGACCGCGGCGGGGAGGGGATACCTGCCCGCGGGCAGCAACGTCCTGCGCGCCTTTGCGGCGCCGATGGCCGACGTGCGGGTGCTGATCGTCGGGCAGGACCCGTACCCGACGCCGGGGCATCCGATCGGCCTGTCGTTCGCGGTCGATCGCGACGTTCGCCCCGTACCGCGCAGCCTCCAGAACATCTACCGCGAGCTCCGCGACGACCTCGGAATCGAGACGCCAGCTCATGGCGACCTCACGGCATGGTCCCAGCACGGCGTGATGCTCCTCAACCGCGTCCTGACTGTCCGTGCAGGCGCCTCGGGGTCACATCGGGGCAAGGGCTGGGAGAAGGTCACCGAGGCGGCGATCCGCGCGCTCGTGGCACGCGGTGGCCCGCTTGTGGCGATCCTGTGGGGGAGGGATGCCGCGACCCTCACGCCGCTCCTGGGGCAGACCCCGATCATCCAGTCGGCCCACCCCAGCCCCCTCTCGGCGTCGGGGGGATTCTTCGGCTCGCGCCCGTTCAGCCGAGCCAACGAGCTGCTCGAGTCCCAGGGCGCGCCGCCGGTGGACTGGCGCCTGACCTAGCTCCTCGATAGGGTTGTTCTATGCCGGATAGAACAACTATTGAGTTCTCGGGCCTGACGAAGACGTTCGGTGCGGTCACAGCGGTCAGCGACCTGACCTTCACGGTCGAGCCGGGAGTCGTCACCGGCTTCCTCGGCCCCAATGGCGCAGGCAAGACCACGAGCCTCCGGATGCTGCTCGGTCTCGTCACACCCACCAGTGGCACCGCCACATTCGGCGGGGTCGCCTACCGCGACCTGGAGAGGCCGCTCGCCACCGTCGGCACGGCCCTCGAGGCCTCGAGCTTCCACCCCGGGCGCAGCGCGCGAAAGCACCTGCAGGTCTACGCCGCCGCAGCAGCCCTTCCGGCTTCGAGGATCGAGTTCGTGCTCGGGCTCGTCGGCCTCACTCCCTACGCGGACCGTCGCGTCGGCGGCTACTCCATGGGCATGCGCCAACGGCTCGGGCTCGCCTCGGCCCTCCTCGGTGACCCGGGTGTGCTCGTTCTCGACGAGCCCACGAACGGGCTCGACCCCGAGGGCATCCGCTGGATGCGTGGATTCCTGCGCTCTCGAGCAGCAGAGGGCCGCACGGTGCTCGTCTCGTCGCACGTGCTCTCCGAGGTGCAGCAGAGCGTTGACCGCGTCATCATCATCTCGAAGGGTCGAGCCGTCTTCGAGGGAACGCTTGCCTCACTCGAGGGCACGAGCGCGGTGCGGGTCGACGCGACAGACCAGCGCTCGCTGCGTGCGGCTCTCGCCGTCGCGGGATTCGAGGCGACCCCGACCGATTCGGGCCTGATCGTCACCGGCGCGACCCCCGAGGAGATCGGGCGCCTCGCGCTCGCCGCGGGAATCCCGCTGACCCTCCTCGCAGCGCAGCAGTCCGGTCTCGAGGACGCCTTCCTCGATCTCGTATCCACGGATGAGACGGGAGCGGCAGCATGATCGCGGCCCTGAGGTCGGAACTCCTCAAGCTCACCTCGGTCCGACTGTGGTGGGTACTCCTGCTCATCCTCGTCGGGTATGTCGGGTTCACGGCAGCGCTACTCGCGGGACTCTTCGGTGCGATCAGCGCGCAGCCCGGCCAGGCGGACGCTCCCCAGCTGCCCGCAGAAGTCCTGCCGCCCATCGTCTACAGCACCGCCACGGCGATCGGGTACGTCTTCCCGCTCATCCTCGGGGCACTCGCGGTGACGAGCGAGTTCCGCTACCAGACGCTCACGCCGACGTTCCTCGCGCAGCCGCGCCGGGGCGTCGTGCTCGGGGCCAAGCTGGTCGTGCTGGCCATCGCCGGAGCGGTGTACGGGATTGCAGCGCTCGTGGCATCCGTCGGCCTGGGTGCCCCGGTGCTCGGGTTCACGGGTGTGCCGACCGCGCTCGATGTCTCGGACACCTGGTTGCTCATGGCGCGCGTCGTACTCGCCATGGGTCTCTGGGCTGCCGTCGGAGTGGGGCTGGGAACCCTCATTCCCAACCAGATCGCGTCGATCGTCATCGTGCTGGCGTTCACACAGTTCCTCGAGCCGATCCTGCGCTTCGGCACTGCATTCATCGACTGGACGGCGGCGGTCGGCCGCTTCCTGCCCGGGGCCGCGAGCGATGCGCTCGTGGGCGCGAGCGTGTACACGTCGCTCGGCGTCGGTAGCTCGACCGTGGAGGCTCTCGAATGGTGGCAGGGTGGCCTCGTGCTCGCGGCCTACGGCGTCGTGATCGCGGTAGCTGGAGCGTTCACGACGTGGCGCCGGGATGTGACCTGAGCGAGCCCATGACCCCGTAGGCTCGACTGCACTGGTTGGGTGGTGAGGAGAGGTCCGTGCTCGAGGAAGAATACGTCTCCCGCCGGCGCCTACCCCCGCACCTGCGCCCGGGCGCGAAGCCCGAGGCACCGTTCGAGTACACCGTGCGGGATGCCACGGCCAAGGATCTCCCGTACGTGCGTGAGATCTACAACCACTACGTCATGAACTCCACCGTCACCTTCGACGAGTCGCCGATGACGCTCGCAGAGATCAAGCGCAAGTTCGCCAAGGTCACCGAGAAGAAGATGCCCTTCATCGTCGCGGAGAACCCCTCCGGCCAGCTCCTCGGATACGCCTACGTGTACCCGTGGAAGGAAAAGGCGGCCTACCGCTACACGGTGGAGAACTCGATCTACCTCGGGCCGGCCTCGACGGGGAAGGGTCTTGGCCGGGTGCTGCTCGGAGAGCTCATCGACCGCTCGAAGAAGGCGGGCATCAAGGAGATCATCGCCGTGATCGCCGACAAGGGTGCCGAGGCATCTATCGCGATCCACAAGGACTTCGGCTTCAAGGAGATCGGGCACATGGGCAAGGTCGGTTTCAAGTTCGACCGCTGGCTCGGCACTGTGCTCATGCAGAAGTCCCTCAAGTAGCGGCTAGTGCTTGCCGCCCAGTTCCAGGAGTGCCACACCCGCGACCACGAGCACGATGCCGGCGATCTGCTGCCAGGTGAGTAGCTCTCCGAACGCGAGCCAGCTGATGATCGCCACGAGCACGACACCCACGCCGGCCCAGATCGCGTAGGCGATGCCGAGGGGCACACCACGCGAGAGCGTCTGCGACAGCATGAAGAAAGCGAAGACGTAACCGATTCCCACGATCGGGTAGGCCCACCACACCGCCTTCTCGCCGGAGGTGAACTTCAGGAACGTCGTCGCGATGACTTCACCGGCGATGGCGAGGGCGAGGAACAGGTATCCCACGGGGTCTCCTTACTGTGCGTTCCTCGATCATCTCGCGCCGGGGCGACGGGACGTGACGGATGCCCGGCGGAATCACTCCTCGCCGGGCATCCGTCAGACCGTTCCTAGCTCTTGGGGGTTGCTCGCTGCAGGAACAGGAACCCCGTCACGGCGGCGATGACCGTGACGACATAGGACCAGGCGACCGTCCCCTGCACTCCGGACGTCACGAAGAAGTTGCCCACGGCCGGCCAACTCTCGGTGAACGTCACGAGTGCGGCGAGACCCACGAGCAGGAGAGTCAGCGCGATGAAGAACGCTGACACGCCGTTCGCCTTCCACCGAACGTAGACGGTCGCGATCGCCGAACCGAAGAAGAGGAAGAACAGGAGCAGGGTGAAGATCACGAACAGCCGCTCCGGCCAGGTCTCACCGAACCAGACCGCGGTGAACATGCGGCCGCCGAGGCCCCATCCGTTCGTCGCAGTTTCGATGATGGAGAGGATCGTCAGCCCAATCGAGAACATGGCGGCGAGCAGCACGTTGGTGAGCGATGTGCCGAGCCAGAAATCACGTCGAGTGACCCCGTAGCCGAGGGCGAGCGGGAACGTGAGATTGATCGTCTGGATGGCCACGATCATCATGTAGATGAAGATGAACCCGGAGGCGCCACTGTACTGCAGGCCCTTGGCGACACTCGCCGCGTTCTGGGCACCCGCGGCGCTGAAGATGATCCACCAGATGAGGTAGTTCACCAGGAAGATGAAGCCGAGGATCATCCAGGGCATGACGATGGCCGTCCACGGATTGACCGTGTTGAGCTTGAGCACATTGAGGATGCGGCGGCCGGTGCTCAGGGGCTGGGGGATGCTGAGGGTGTTCATGCGCTGTGCTCCAGATCCTTCTCGGAGGTGTTGGTCCTTCTGACGATGAGTTGCTGCAGTGAGACGGGCGACAGCTCGAGCCCCGCTGCTTGGGCTGCCGCGCGATCCTCCGCACTCAGCCCGGCGATCGTGACGGAGGCGAGCCCGCCGATGGTGTCGCGCTGGAGCACCTCACGGGAGCCGATGAACCGGTCGACTGCCGATGTGGTGCCCACGACTGCGGTGGCGGTGCCACGGAGCTCGTCGGCGTTCTGGTCGATGATGATGCGACCGTTGTCGATCACGAGGACGTGCTCGAGCAGGTTCGCGACCTCGTCGATCAGGTGTGTCGAGAGGATGATCGTGCGCGGGTGCTCCGCGTAGTCCTCGAGCAACCTGTCGTAGAAGGTCTGCCGGGCAACGGCATCGAGGCCCAGGTAGGGCTCGTCGAAAAAGGTCAGCGGTGCGCGTGAGGCGAGCCCGACGATCACTCCGATCGACGACAGCTCACCGCGTGAGAGCTTCTTGATGCGCTGCTGGGTCGGCAGGCGGAAGTCCTCGATGAGGCGCTCGGCGTACTCGGCGTCCCAGTTGGCGAAGAACCACGGTGCGCTGCGGAAGACGTGCTTGACGCGGAAGTCATCCGGGTACTTCTGGCTTTCCTTGATGAACGACGTGCGCTGGAGCACCCGGGCGTTCTCGACGGGGGACTCGCCGAACACTCGGATCGTGCCGGACGTGGCGAAGTCCTGCCCGGTGAGCAGCTGCATGAGTGTCGTCTTGCCTGCTCCGTTGCGACCGAGCAGGCCGTAGATCTTGTTCTCGTCGATGGTGAAGGTGACGTCGTCAACGGCGGCGAGTGAGCCGAACCGGCGAGTGAGTCCTGTCACCTCGATCACGGGGCTGGTCATGCGTTGTGTTCCTTTCGAATCATGTCGGTGAGCTCGCCCGGCGCGATGCCGAGCTTGCGTGCTTCGGTCACCAGCGGCTGCACGAAGTCAGCACGGAACTGGTCGCGGCGCTTGCCGATGAGCCTGTTGCGGGCTCCCGCGGCAACGAACATCCCGATGCCGCGCTTCTTGTAGAGAATCCCGTTGTCCACGAGCAGGCTGACTCCTTTGAGGGCTGTAGCGGGGTTGATGCGGTAGAACGCGGCGAACTCGTTGGTGGAGGGCACCTGGGCCTCCTCGGCGAGGCCGCCGGCGATGATGTCGTTCTCGATCTGTTCCGCGATCTGCGTGAAGATCGGACGTGAATCGTCCATCGCACCTCCTCTCGGTTCTTGGGTTAGTTACTTGAGTAACTAACTAAGCAGGTCTATTCGCGGATGTCAACACCTAGGCTCGGATGGTGCTCGAACTCCACCACCTCAGCGCCGTCGAACAGCTCGACCTGCTCCGTCGCGGTGACCTCACCCCCGTGGAACTCACCGAGCACTACCTCGAACGGATCGACCGCATCGACGGCGACCTGGGTGCGTTCGTGACCGTCACGGCGGACGCCGCGCTCGACCGGGCGCACCGGGTGCAGGCGGATTCACCGCACGCCGCAGCACTCTGGGGCATGCCCTTGGGTCTCAAGGATCTCTGGGCGACGGCCGGAACACGCACCACATACGGGTCGCGCGCCTTCGAACACGTTGTGCCCGACATCTCCGACGAGATCGTGACGGCCCTCGAGGATGCCGGTTCGGTGAGCCTCGGCAAGACGGCCACACCAGAATTCGGGCTCTCGTCGTACACGGAGTCGCTCGTGAGTGCCCCGACCCGCACCCCGTGGGACCTCTCGCTGGGCGCTGGCGGCAGCAGCGGGGGAGCGGCCGTCGCCGTCTCGGCTGGTCTGCTCCCGTTCGCCCCGGCCTCGGACGGCGGTGGGTCGATCCGGATCCCGGCCGCCGCCACCGGGCTCGTGGGACTCAAACCCTCACGCGGTCGAGTGCCGTCCGGCTCGGGGTTCACGAGCCTCGCGGGCCTGGTCGCGTACGGAGCAATCGGCCGGAGCGTCGGCGACGTCGGACTGCTGCTCGACGCGATTGCCGGGCCGTCGCCCTGGTCCGTCGGCCCGCCGACGTGGGACGAAGGGCCGTGGCTCGGCGCCGCCGTGCGTGGCGAGGGCCGGTACCAGGTGGGCGTGATGACGAGTTCGCCGTGGGACGCCAGCCACGACATCCGGATCTCCCAGGAGGCGACGGATGCCCTCGCCGTCGCGACCACGGAGCTCGCGGCCATCGGCCACGGACTGGACGACTTCGCGCTCGACCCGGAGCCCTACGGAGAGCACTTCAAGGTCATCTGGCAGGCATCCGCAGCCGGGATTCCCGTCGAGGGTGATCGGCTCGAGTTGCTGGAGCCCCTCACGCGATGGCTCGTGGAGCAGGGTCGCGCGCTGGGAGCACGGCGGTTGGCCGAGGCGCTCGCCTGGCTTGCGGGGTACGAGCGCCGGGTCATCCGTCAGTTCGCACCGTTCGATGCAGTGCTCACGCCGGCGCTCGCGATGACACCGCGCCCGGTCGGGTGGTACTCAGAGGACGGCGAGCGCAACTTCGACCAGCAGGTGGAGTACACGCCATGGACGAGCTTCGTGAACGTCGCGGGCCTGCCCGCGATCGTGCTCCCCGTTCACCAGACGGCGAAAGGTCTCCCCATGGGCGTCCAGCTCATCGGCCGCCCCGGCGGTGAGGACGTTCTGCTGTCCCTCGGAGTCCAGCTGGAGCGGCGCCTCCGCTGGCAGCGGCGCCATCCACCGCAGTGGTAGCTGCCCGCTAGGCCCCGGGCCAGTTGGCGACGATCGCCGTCAGGCTGTCCGGGCTGCTGGCCATCCACCAGTTGCCGTCGCGGAAGAAGTAGTCCAGTCCCGGTGGCTGCCGGCCGGAGACGTCGGTGTAGAGCGTCCCCCGATCCACGGACGAGGCCACGTAGCTCTCCGAGAGAAGGCGCTCCTCCTGCACCGCTTGCGCATCGGCGTCGATGGGGGATGCGGCATAGAAGGCGCCGATCTCGTCTCCTGCCGCAACGGCGCACACCACTCCGCCGTACTCCTCGAAGAGGGCTACGGGTGAACCCTCATTCCTGATCTTGTCGAGGTAGTCCCGGCCTGCAAGGGTGTCGGCCGCTGTGGCCCAGAGTTCGGGCCCGAGCAGCGACTCGCAGGTGAGCGCGATTGCGCTCGGTGTCGGTGTGGGAGATGGCGTCGCGGATGCTGAGGTTACCGCAGTGGGAATCGGGGTGGACGCTGGGGCATCGGACGTGCAGGCGGCGAGCGATGCCGTGAGCAGCACGACGACGGTCACGGGGACGAGGCGCTGTAGTGACATGACCTCAGCATATCGAGAATGACTCATGTGCACGCTGCGGGTTGGCTGGGAGGCCTGTTTGTTTAGGTAAGGCATGCCTATACTGGAACGGCAATGACCACCACCCTTCCCGCCTCCTGGCAGCCGACCGCTGCTCATCGCCTGCTCCTCGCGGGCGACGAGACCGCCATCCCCGAGATGCGCGCCATGCTCGCCACGCTTCCGGCTTCGGCCCGCGGGCAGGTCTTCGTCGAGGTGCAATCCGCCTCGGACGTCGAGGTGCTCGATGCTCCCGGACGCTTCACGATCACGTGGCTCGTGCGCGACCGCGGGCAGCAGCTCCGCCGGTCGGTGGACGCGTGGCTGAGCGAGATGCTCCCGGTCTCCGCCTTCACGGAGAGCACCGTCTACGCGTGGATCGCGTCGGACGGACAGGCCCGCCTCCTCAGCTCGAACTGAGTCAGCCGAGCCCGACGAGTCGTGCAGACTCGGCCCAGAGGCCCTCGCCAACGCCGGGCGCGAGCCCGCTGCGGTGCACGATTCCGTTCGGCTTGAGGCGGTCGAAATACGTTCCGTTGATCGCTGGCACCACATCGGGCGCTGCCAGCGCGATGAGCGGTGCTGCGCCTTCTTCCGGGCTGATCGACAGCCTGCCCGGTGTGACCTTGTTGCCGAGTTTCATGAGCGGGGACTCCGCGCCGAAGCTCGTCTCCACGAAACCTGGATGGAACGAGTACGAGTCGATGCCCGTCCGCGCCGCGAGCTCGCGCGCGAAGACGATGGTCGCGATCTTGCTCGTGCCGTAGGCTCGCCATCCGCCGAGCCACGGCCGACGCTCCCACTGGAGGTCGTCGAGCCGCAGGTTGCCAAAGCGGTTGGCGACGCTCGCCGTGCCGATGACACGGCCGCCCTCGAGCTGGGGGAGCAGGAGGTTCGTGAGCAGGAACGGGGCGAGGTGGTTGTGCTGGATCGTCCGCTCGTACCCGTCGGCCGAGCGTCCCCGCTGGTGGATGAGGCCCCCGGCGTTGTTGGCGAGAACATCGATGCGGGGGTACTCCGCCGCGAGGGATGCCGCGAGCTCACGCACCGAGTCGAGACTGTCGTAGTCCGCGAGGAAGGATCGTGCACCGATCCCGGCGGCGACGGAGGCAGTGCGCTCCGGATTACGGCCGACCACGACGACCTCGAGTCCCTGCTCGGAGAGCCGCCGTGCGGCAACCGCGCCGATGCCGGAGCTCGCTCCTGTGATGACTGCGATGCGCGTCACACGTACCCACCCTTCTTCAATCCCGCTTCGATCTCGAACCGATTCGCCAGCGGGTTCTGCCCGGCCATGACGTACAGCGGGACGAAGGCGAGCCCGTACCTGCGCCATTGCGCCCGGTGCACGGCCTCGTGCTCGAGTACCGAGTCTGACACGGTCGTGGAGGTCAGGTAGACCGCGCCGATGGTCGTGCCACCCCGACCGAAGGCCCAGGTGGGCATCCCACGAGCCACGATGACGCCGCCCTGCCGCGAGATCCTGAAACGGCTGAGGATCGCACCCCACACGAAACCGCTCGCGGTGGCGAACCAGTAGCCGGGTCGTGCGATCACGGGGCTGAGCAGCACGGCGCGAAGCCAGCGCACCCTGCTCAATCGAACGAGGCCACCCCGTACCGTCACGAATCCCGGCCGTAGGTCTCGAGAAGCCTGAGCCAGATCTCGCTCAGGGTGGGGTAGGCGGGTACGCCGTGCCAGAGCCGCTCGATCGGGATTTCGCCCACGATCGCGAAGGTCGCGGACTGCAGGAGCTCGCTCACATCCTGTCCGACGAAGGTGACGCCAAGGATGACACGTCGCTTCTCGTCGACGATCATCCGGGCCTTGCCGCGGTAGTGGTCGGCCTGGATTGTCGCGCCGGCGACCCACGAGATGTCGTAGTCGACGACGCGCACGTCGAGACCCTGCTTCGCGGCCTCGGCCGAGGTGATGCCGACGGATGCCACCTCCGGGTCGGAGAACGTCACCTGCGGCACTGCGGAGTGATCGGCCGTGGCCACGTGCCGACCCCAGGGCGCGTCATCCACCGGTTCGCCCTTCGCGCGCGCCGCGATGACATCGCCCGCGGCCCTCGCCTGGTACTTGCCCTGGTGCGTGAGCAGTGCGCGGTGGTTGACGTCGCCCGTGGCGTAGAGCCAGTCGATACCGGGCACCCGCATCGTGTCATCCACGGTGATCCAATCGCCCGGCGTGAGACCGACGGTCTCCAGCCCGAGGTCGGTCGTTCGCGGAACCCGCCCGGTGGCCACGAGCACTTCCGTCGCCGTCACCGTGTCGCCGTCGGAGTGGATCACGATGCCGGCATCCGTACGCTCCACGCGAGTTGGTGAAGCCCTGCGAACATCGACACCGAGGTCGCGGAGCCCTTCGCCCACGAGCTCGCCAGCGAAGTCCTCCTGATTGGTGAGCAGCCCGCTGCGCGCGAAGATCGTGACGGTCGTGCCGAAACTCGCATAGGCGGTCGCCATCTCAACGGCGACGACACCGCCGCCGATGATCGCGAGCGAGTCCGGGGCGGTGCGAGCGCTCGTGGCATCCCTCGGCGTCCAGGGGTTCGCGTCGAGGAGGCCGGGAATGTCCGGCAGCAAAGGGTCGGAGCCCGTGCTCACGACCACGGCGTGGCGTGCGCGAACCGTGCGGCTCGTGCCGTCGGCAGCAGTGACGGTCAGCTCCTTCTCGGCGGTGATGCGGGCGTGACCTCGGATGAGTGCGATACCAGCGCTCTCCACCCACTTCACCTGGCTCGAGTCATCCCAGTCGTGCGTGATCCTCGTGCGTCGGGCCAGGACCGCCTGCACATCGAGTTCTCCGGTCACGGCCTCCCGCGCGCCCTCGAGCCGCTGGGCTGCACGCAATGCGAGCCCGCTGCGAATCAATGCCTTCGACGGCATACACGCCCAATACGAGCATTCTCCGCCCACGAGCTCGCTATCGATGAGCACCGCGGTCAGTCCGCCCTGCACCGCACGGTCCGCGACATTCTCGCCAACGGCGCCCGCCCCGATCACCACGACGTCGTACTCATCCACGTGTGCCATGGCTTCAGCCTAGAGTCGTGGCTCCCGTCCCACTAGGACGGACGTGCGGTGAGTGCGGCGATGATCCTCAGCACGGTCGACATGTCGCTCGAGGCGGCATCCACGCTCGCGGGTGCGAAGGCGGCGATCCCGGCCCCAGCGAGCGAGAAACGAGTCGTCAGCGCGCGGATCGACTCGACGAGCGCCGTGGCGCGGACCCCGAAGGGCTGCGGTGCGGCGAGCCCCTCGATGTCGGCCGGATCCAGCACGTCGAGATCGACGTGGATGTAGACGGATGCAGCGCCCGTGGCTTCGACGGCGGCGACGAGTCGTTCGGCCGTGACATCCGCTGGTGCGAGCACCGGGATGCCCGACTCTGCGAGGTACTCGTCCTCGGCTTCGTCGAACGACCTCACCCCGGCCAGAACGATCTGGGATGGCTCAAGCGGGTTCGGCGGGACAAGCTCGCTCGCACCCTCGCCGAGGAGGGTGCGCAGCACCATTCCGCCGAAAGCCCCAGAGGGGCTGGACTCGGGGGTGTTGAGGTCGGGGTGCGCGTCGAACCAGACGACCGCGACATCCGGATTCGCTATCGAACCGACGGCACCGATCTCGACACCGCAGTCGCCCCCGATCGTGATGACGGGGGAGGGGAGCCTGCCGATCTGCTCGGTGACCCGGTCCCTGACGATGGCGATCGAGGAGAGCCTGAGCACTCCCGTGCCCTGGGCGTCGCCAGCCTCGAGAGGGATTTCCACATCGTGTGTTGACGCACTCGGCAGGTCACCGCGGATCGCCTCGGCGCCGTCGACGAGCCGCATGGCGCGTGAGGACCCGGAGCCCTGCCACTGCGGGACAACCAGGAACGATGCCGCCACCGTTACTCGCCGGCCGTGACCGCCTTGGGGGCGGCACCCGATTTCAGGGCGGCCAGACGGGCGTCGATCTCGACCTGCGCATCGAGGTCCTCGAGGACCTCGAACTGGGCGTCGAGGCTGGATGCCGCGAGCTCCTGCTGCCCGAGGACCTTGGCCTCCTCGCGGCGGATCTTGTCCTCGAAACGACTGATCTCGCTGGTCGGGTCGAGCAGATCGATGGAGCCGATGGCCTCGTGGACCTGCTGCTGGGCCGCTGCCGTCTTGGCGCGTGCAACGAGCTCGTCGCGCTTCGACGTGAGCTCCGAGAGCTTGGCCCGCATGCCGTCGAGACCCTTCTTGAGCTGCTCGACGACGGTCGTCTGGGACGCGATGGTCGGCTCGGCCGACTTCGCCTCGTTCTCCGCGGACACCTGCTTGCCGATCGCGACGCGAGCCAGGTTGTCGAACTTGTCGGCGTCCGCAGCGTTCCCAGCGGTGCGCAGCTCGTCGGCCTTCGCGCTCGCGGCGAGTGCCTTGCGGCCCCAATCGGCGGCGGCCGCGACATCCTCGGCGTGGTCCTGCTCCATAAGGCGGAGGTTGCCGATCGTCTGCGCGACGGCGCTCTCGGCCTCGGCGATCGAGTTCGTGTAGTCCCGCACGAGCTGGTCGAGCAGCAGCTGCGGGTCCTCGGCCTGGTCGATGAGCGAGTTGATGTTCGCCTTGAGCAGCTGGGTGATGCGTCCGAGGATGGATTGCTTGGCCATGAGCCGTGCCTTTCGTTGAGGGTCGAACTTCGGTGATCGAGTCGGTCGAGAGCCTGTTTAGAACCTACCGCCGCGACTGCGGCGGCCACCACTGCTCCGGCTGGAGCTCCGCGAGCTGCGGGAGCTGCCGCCGAACGACGTCGAGCGTGAGCTGCGGGACGGCGACGAGCTGCGGTAGGAGCTGCTCCTGCGGGGAACACTGCCGGAGCGCAGCATCCCCTCGACGAGACCACCGAGGATGCCGCCCAGGTCTGCGCCATCCGAACCGCCCGCCCACGACGATCCGCCGTAGTTCACGGCCGAGGAGTGTCGGTTCACCTCGCTGTTGGCGAGCGCGAACGCCGAACTCGCGAGGTCGTTCGCCCGCTGTGCCTCGGCGAGGGCTGCGATCGGGTCCGAGGTCCGCAGCGCTATGGCCTGCTGGAGGTGGCGGTCGGCCTCGTTGGCCCGCGTCCGTGCGGATTCGCCGATCGCGCCGCGACGCGTGGTGATGAACTCGTTTGTGGAGGAGAGTTGAGCTCGCGCGGCGTCCACAGCCGCCTCGAGCTGGGCTGCCGCCGTGACGATCCTCGCCTGCTCCTGCTGCACGCCGGTGAACACCGTCTCGAGCGCCAGGTTCGCCTCGCTCAGTCGCGCAA
Source organism: Leifsonia sp. AK011 (assembly GCF_013410945.1). Classification (NCBI taxonomy): domain Bacteria; kingdom Bacillati; phylum Actinomycetota; class Actinomycetes; order Micrococcales; family Microbacteriaceae; genus Leifsonia; species Leifsonia sp. AK011. Next base: position 1,511,511 of record NZ_JACCCH010000001.1, read on the forward strand.
CGGCGGTGACGGGGTCCGTCCGACCCGCTTGGGCCGCGGCGAGCGCGGCCTCTGCCGCAGCCAGCGAGGGCTCGAGCCGGGCGGATGCCGCGTCCGCTGGCAGCGCGCGGGCCGCGGCGATGTCCTGCGCGGTGTCGGCCAACAGTGCGTCGAGCGAGGAGTTCGCGGCATCCAGGTCGGCCCGACGCGCGTCGATGGCCTCCAGCAGCTGTGATGCCTGTCCGACCGAGGATTGCGCGGACCGCAGCGCGATGGCGGCATCGCTCGCCCTGCCCGCGGCGATCGACCCTCGCGCCGAGGCAACTGTCGTGTCCGCGAAGTCGAGGAGCTTGCCCGCCTGTGTCACGTTGCCGGCCACAGGACCGACCGCGGAGCCGGCGTAGGTCGACGTGAGGGACGCGAGCGTCGCCCCCGCCGAGGCAAGCCTCTCCCGGGTCGCGGACGCCGAGGCGACGACCTCGTCGAGTGCGGCGGGAGCATTCTTCTCCAGTTCGCGCAGGGCGTCGAAAGCGTCCGCCTGGCTGTCGAGCTCCGCATCGGCCTGCTCGCACAGCTCGATAATGCGGAGGGTGAGCGAACGGCGATCTGTGTCGGACTCGGGCTCGGCGTCATCCAGCCGCTGCTTGATCGTGAAGGCCTCCTTCACGTTGTTGCTCGCCGTGGCGAACGCCTCCGTGAACTCCTTCGTGGCCTTATCCCCGAACTGGGCAACGGCGAAGCCGAGCTCCTGCTCGCTGGTCTTGAGCGAATCGTCCAGCTGGACGAGGAGGCTTCCGGCGCGGGTGTCGAGCTGTTTCTGGGTCATCGACTCAGGCGCAGCGGTGGTGGTGGCATCCTCGTGTCCGCGCCGCCGCAACCTGTAGATCACGAAGGCGCCGATTCCGACAACGGCCACTCCGCCCACGATCGGCAGGATCGGCACGCCGTCGGTGCCGGAGCCGGGAGCCGGGATGGTGCCCCGAATGGAGCGGGTGATCGACTCGGATGCCGCGATCGCGGCCTCCGTCCACCGGTCGTAGCGCAGCTCGCGCTCGACGTCGACCTCGAGCTGGTCGAGCTGTTCGTCGGTGAGCGGGTTCGCCTCGTCGACCGAGATCGCGTACTGGCGCGTGTCCGTGCCGACGGCCAGCAGGATGTCGTTGGCCCCGAGCCCGTTGCTCACGGCCGTCGTGTCTGCCCAGACGACGGGGTCCGCTGCACCGGTGAATCCCCGCACGTAGACGACATAGAGCTGCATCCCCGTGTTGTCGTACAACGAATCGAGTGCGGCGGTGATGCGGGGTTCATCATCGCCGCCGAGCACTCCTGCGGTGTCGACGACGTAGGCGCCCTCCAACAGGAGCGGATCCTCCGCGAAGGCGGCCACAGGGGCGACGACTGCCCCGGCTATGCCCGCGAAAGCCCCGACGGCAAGCGCGGCAGCGGCACTCCAGCGTGAGAACATCCGATAGCTCCTTCGACGTCGGCAGTACCCGAGATCCTAAGGGGCGCTACTGAAGGGTTATCTGTGACCGGGGTCCCGTGACGAGATCGGGGAGGGGCGGATCGACGGTCCCGACTGCGGGGGTGAAGTCCACTGCGGCCGAGACGTCGTAGTCGCCGGCGGGCAGCGCGGCAGCGGTCGCGACATCCTCCCCAGTCGAGCAGAGCACCGGAACGAAGGATGCCGCGTACGCCACCGTCTCGCCCGGTTGCAGCTCCACCATCGTCATCTCGTACTCCGTGGGTACTCCGAGCGCGACCACGAGGTCCCCCCGCGACACTGTCACGGTCGGGCCGATCACGGTCAGACCCGATACGGCCTCGTCAGAGGTGTTGGTCATGGTGACGGTTCCGTCGATCAAGGCGGACGTCGACGAAGCGGCCGGCGGGAACTGCACCGCGAGCTCCAGACCGTACTCGCTCGGCTCAGGGCTGGCGGCCGCCTCACCGCACGTGTTGAGGGACTCGGCGCCGAGGCGCTTCATCGGGGCCATTTCGTCTGAGCTCTCCAGCGGTGCCTCGTCGCTCAGCGAGCCCTGCTCCGCGACCGTCGACGTGGACTGTGTCAGTGAGGACACGTTCACGGCCAGGACGCCGACACCCACCAGTGCCAGCACACCGAGGGCGCCCGCGGCGACCTGCTGGGGAACGCGGCGGCGCCTGGCCCTGGCGATCACCGCGTCGGCGTCGACAGTGTGCGGGGCGTCGGTCTCGGCCAGCAGCCTCCGCAGGTCGTTCTCATCGCGCATGCCGTCGTTCTCAGTCACGATCGCCCTCCTCGTCGCTCAGCGAGACAGCCAGTCGAGCGAGACCATCGCTCAGGTATCGCTTGACCGCACCCGCGCTGATCCCCAGCCACTCCGCGATGTCGTCGACCTTGAGGTCCTCGTAGTACCGCAGCACAACACACGCGCGCTCACGGGGACGGAGCCTCATGAGTTGAGCCTGGAGGTCCACCCTCGACTGCACCTCGGTATCGCGCGCCTCATCGATCTCGGGGGTGACCTGGAGGTGCGCGATCTTGCGCCAGCGCGTCCTGCGGCGTCCGGCGTCGAGATACGTGTTCAGGATGGCTCGGCGGACGTACGCCTCCGCACTCGCGACGGTGAAGCCGTTGCGGAGACGTCCGAACGTCTTCACGAGGGCATCCTGCACGAGATCGGATGCGTCATCCCGGCTCCCCGAGATCAGGTACGCGTAGGTGGTCAGAGCGTCCCCCCGCTCCCGTACCAGCTGCGTCAGGACGTGCTCCCACTCTGGGCTCCGGCTGGGACTGGCCACGCTGACGCTCCTGGTCTCGGTCGGGCAACTCGACGAGTCAACCGTAAGTGTGCTCACACTGAAGAAGACGACGCCCGGCCACGGAACGTTGTAGTGAAACTTTGTTGCGTCACAACCGCTCTCGGGGCACCTCTCGGAGTAGCCTGTGCGATGCAGCGGGCTCCGCAGCCCAGCACGACCGAGTCATCGAGGAAAGCAGGACGCAATGTCATCGACTACGAGTGAGCTCACGAGCCTCTTCCGGCAGACCCGGATCGTCTGGGGAATCCGTGCGGCCGTCGCCCTCATCCTGGGCGTGCTGGTGCTCGTCTGGCCGCAGTCCACGATCAACATCCTCGCCGTGATCCTCGGCATCTACTTCGTGATCCTCGGAATCGTGCGCGTCGTCCAGGGCTTCACCGACAAGGAGCTGAACGGGGGCGGCAAGGTCGCCAACTTCATCCTGGGCGCCGTGATTCTCGCCGCGGGCGTGATCGTCATCCGCAATCCCTTCGAGACTGCCGTGTTCATCGTGATCCTCGTGGGCATCTCCTGGATCTTCGAGGGAGTAGCCACCCTGATCGACACCGCGCGCGGCAACGGCAGCGCCCTCTCGATCGTGATCGGCATCCTCATCGCGCTCGCCGGCGTGCTCGTCATCCTCTTCGCTGACGGCGTCACGATCGCGTACGCCGTGTTCTTCGGCATCACGCTCATCGCGGTCGGCATTCTCGACCTCGTGCTCCTGTTCACCGTCGGGCGCACGCTCGCGGCCGCAGCGAAGGCCTAGGGATGGCAGAGCGCAAGCCCGATTCGACGGTGGGCACGACCATCAAGCTCATCGTGTCCATCGCGGCCATCGTCGTCGGATTGTTCCTCGTCTTCGGGGCGGCAAGTGCGCCCGTCGCGGATGCGGTCTTCGTCGGATCGATCGCAGCGGTGCTCGCGGTCTACCTGTGGAGCGGGGTGACCCCGGGCCAGGCGAGACTGATCTCCGTTGTCCTCATCTTCGTGGCGGTGTACGCGTTCGTGCGCGGCTTCAGCCTGTTGGAGCTCACCGTGTTCCGTCAGATCGGCGGTATCACGGCGATCGTGAGCGGTGTCATCCTGCTGCTGCCGTTCCTGCGTGCGCGGTTCGGGAAGGCCCCCTCTGTGGGTTGAGTAGCCGCGGCGAAGCCCGGCGTATCGAAACCTCACCGACGAAGAGCGGTAGGAGGCGGGGGCCTCCACTTGACCGACGGCCGAGACGGCCGTCGGCGCTGGCGTCGCGGCGAAGGCCAGAAATGGCCTTCGCTCCCAGCTCCAGCGCGCCCACGAGCAGGTTCGCGTCCGAACTGGGGTGCTGAAATGAAAAGCGCCCCGCCATGTGGCGGAGCGCTTTTCATTTCAGTGCCCCCAGCAGGATTTGAACCTGCGGCCTTCTGCTCCGGAGGCAGACGCTCTATCCCCTGAGCTATGGGGGCAAAGGGACGCCTCAACAGTACCAGCGCGAATGATCGAGTGACCGCATGCGAGGATCGAACCATGATCCGCAGCGTCTCCGTCCATCTGGACATCGAACTGGCCGGCCGAACCGACCTCGTGTTCGATGTCGGAGTCGCGCGTGGCGCATCCGTCGTCCACGAGACGCTCGACTTCTCGATCGGCGACCAGACCCCCGATGTTACCGAGATCGTCGACCCGAACGGCAGCCGCCTGCACAGTTTCGAGAGCGGCGCCGGCACCATGTCCGTCGACTACCGCGTGGAGGTGGAGGGTCGCGCGACCCCCGCCCCCGTCGACGAGCTCGAGCTCATCACCTACCTCCGCCCGAGCCGTTACTGCCAGTCCGACAGCCTCAGCGCGGTCGCGCGTTCCGAGTTCTGGGGCCTCACGGGTCACAACCTCCTGGCGGCCGTGGTGCGCTGGGTCAGCGCACGCCTCAGCTACGTCTCGGGATCGAGCGAGCCCACGGACGGCGCCGTCCAGACCCTCGCTGCAGGCCGAGGGGTCTGCCGTGACTACGCGCACCTCGTGATCGCCCTCCTTCGAGCGCTCGACGTGCCCGCCCGGATGGTGGCCGTCTACGCTCCCGGCCTTGAGCCGATGGACTTCCACGCGGTCGTCGAGGCCCATGTCGACGGCCAGTGGTGGCTCGTGGATGCCACGCACCTGGCGCCGCGCCAGAGCATGTTGCGCATCTCGACCGGCCGCGACGCAGCGGACATCGCGTTCCTGACCAATCACGGTGCTGATCTCACGCTCACGTCGATGTCGGTGCTCGCCGTCGTCGACGACCTTCCGTTCGACGACGGCCTCCAGCTGGTGCAGCTGGGCTGACGCCCCTAGGGCAGTGCAGCAGTGACGTCGCCCATGAGCGCACCGGCGTCGCCGGGTGCGGCGAAGATCGGCGACACGATCGACACCCAGTAGTGCGAGGGGAACGCCTGCGCCTGCCCGAGGCCGCCAGCGACGGAGAAGTAACCGCGGGCACCGTAGTCGCCGACCGAGGAACCCGCGGCGTCGAGCGTCGCGATGCGTGAGCTGGCGACATCCGACGGGAGATCCGCCACCGACACGTCGATCGTGACGCCGTTGGTGTCGTGAACCCATCTGCAGACGGTGCCGCCAGCGGCCTGTGCGTCGGCGGCGAGGGAGCCAGCATCCGGCGTGAACGCACCCAAGGGTGAGAAGTTCGGATCGAATGCGTACATCGTGTCCGGGTCGATCAGGCTCGAGCAGTCCACGGCGAACGGGATGATCTCGGGGGTCGGATTCGGCGTCGGCGTCGGAGAGGACTCGGTGGGAGCAGGGGAGGGAGTCGAGCTCCGCGTTGCGGTCGGCGTGGGGGTGGGCATCCCGGGGTCCTGCACGCATGCGGCCAGCGCGATCACGCTGAGAAGTGTCGTCGCCAGGGCCAGAGTTGTGCGGTGCGTTCGCATGGTCACATTGTGACCCCGCGCAGACCGGCAGGGCCGTTGCCCGCGCCGGACTGTGCCGGTACTCCCATGCCACCCCGGGTACTCTTGGGGATCGTGAATCCCGCCGATCTGTCGTCCGCCCTGTTGTCCGTCGTCCAGGGTGTCGTCGAGGGCCGAGGCCAGTCCATCGAGCTGACCGTCGCGGACGTCGTCCTCGAACGCCCGCGCAACCGCGACCACGGCGACTGGGCGAGCAACATCGCGATGAAGCTCGCCAAGCCGCTCGGTGTGAACCCCCGTGAGCTCGCCGAGGAGATCGCCGTGCAGGCGCGTGCCATCCCCGGGATCGCCGCGGTGGATGTCGCCGGCCCGGGTTTCATCAACATCACCCTCGATGCGGCCGCTGCTGGCGCCCTCGCGCGCACGATCGTCGAGGCGGGCGCAGAGTACGGGCGCGGGGACCTCTACCAGGGTGTCACGATCAACCTCGAGTTCGTCTCGGCCAACCCGACGGGGCCGATCCACATCGGGGGAGTGCGCTGGGCAGCCGTCGGCGACAGCCTCGCCCGCATCTTCCAGGCCCAGGGTGGCCTCGTCACGCGCGAGTACTACTTCAACGACCACGGTGCGCAGATCGACCGCTTCGCGCGCAGCCTGCTCGCGAGCTGGCTCGGCGAGCCTGCTCCCGAGGACGGTTACGGCGGCGACTACATCTCGGACATCGCCGCCCGTGTGATCGCCGACTACCCCGGGGACCTGTTCCACATCCCGCGTGATGAGCAGCAGGAGGTCTTCCGCGCGGTGGGCGTCGAGCTCATGTTCGGGGACATCAAGGCGAGCCTCCACGAGTTCGGTGTCGATTTCGACGTCTACTTCCACGAGAACGAATTGCACGAATCCGGTGCGGTAGAGCGCGCGATCGATCGCCTGCGCGACCTCGGCGCGATCTACGAGGCCGATGGCGCCACGTGGTTCCGGTCGACGGACTACGGCGACGACAAGGATCGCGTCGTCATCAAGTCCGACGGCGAGGCCGGGTACATCTCGGGTGACCTCGCCTACTACCTCAACAAGCGTGAGCGAGGCTTCGAGCGCAACCTGATCATGCTCGGCGCCGACCACCACGGCTACGTGCAGCGCCTCATGGCGATGACGAAGGCGTTCGGCGATGAGCCGTACGTCAACCTCGAGATCCTCATCGGCCAGCTCGTCAACCTCGTGCGTGATGGTGAGCCGGTGCGCATGTCGAAGCGGGCAGGCACGGTCGTCACCCTTGAGGATCTCGTCGAGGCAGTGGGAGTGGATGCGGGTCGGTACGCACTCGTGCGCAGCTCGATCGACTCGCAGGTGGACATCGACCTCGAGCTGTGGGGCAAGCACACGCCCGACAACCCCGTGTTCTACGTGCAGTACGCGCACGCTCGCACCCACTCGGTGGCCCGCAACGCCGCGGAGTACGGTGTCGACCGCTCCGCTTTCGACGCGGGGCTCCTCGACCACGAGTCGGAGAGTGTGCTGCTCGGCATCCTCGCCGAATTCCCGCGCGTCGTGAAACAGGCCGCCGAGCTGCGTGAGCCGCATCGCGTCGCCCGCTATGCGGAGGAGCTCGCCGGGGCCTACCACAGCTGGTATTCGAGCTGCCGGGTGACCCCGCAGGGCGACGAGGCGATCACCGACGTGCATCGCACGAGGCTCTGGCTCAACGATGCGGTCGGGCAGGTGCTCAACAATGCGCTAGGCCTGCTCGGCGTGAGCGCTCCGGACCGGATGTGACGTGACAGAGCCCCTCCAGCCCACAGGATCCGCCTCCGCGACGACGCAGGTGCTCCTCGTCGAGGAACCACCCCGACGCAAGCGGCGCTGGCTGGGCTGGGTGATCGGCTTGTTCATCGTGGTCGCGCTGCTCGCGGTGGCTGCGATCGTGGGGGAGACCCTCGCTCGCCAGTACGCCGAGGGTTACATCCGGGATCGCGTCATCGAGGCGCTCCCCGTCGATCCGGCAACACCGCTCGACGTCGAGGTCGGGGGCGGCCCGGTCCTGCTCCAGGCCATCTCCGGACGCATGACGGAGATCGTCGTGGGGATCCCGGAACTCACCATCGGCGAGATCTCGGGATCCGCGACCGTGACCGCATCGGGTGTTCCCCTCGACGAGTCGCAGCCCACCGAGAACCTCGACATCGTGCTCACGATCCCGGCGTCGAGCGTGCAGAGGCTCTCGACCTACCTGAGCGGCATCGAACTAGACTCCATCACCCTCGGCAACGGCCTGATCACCGTCGATACGACCGTGGACCTCCTGCTGTTCAGCGTTCCGATCTCCATCGATCTCGCGCCCTCCGCCGATGCGGGAGGGATCGCGTTCCGGCCCGAGACGATCACCCTCGAGCAGCAGGAGATCTCGGTCGACGACCTGCGGTCGAACCCGCTCGTGTCGGGGATCGCCGGGTCGCTCCTGCGGTCGCAGGTCTTCTGTGTCGCGGAGTCGCTGCCGAAAGCCCTCACCCTCTCCGAGGTCTCCGTGGTCGGTTCGGATCTCGTGGTGCGGGTCACGGGCGACGGCGTCGCCCTCGGCGATCCGGCACTCCTCGAGACCGGCACCTGCCCGTAACACCCGCAAGCGCTCGTTCCCCGCCCGGTACACTGGTGTCGGCTTCAGGGACCAATCCGGGTCCGCTCGCCTCACCAGATCGCCCACACCGTGAGGTCATCGTGTCCAGCAACCCGCTTGCGCCGTCATGGCTGCGCGCCCCCGTCGACGCCAACGCGCTGCCGCCTGCAGTCTGGTCGCAGAACGCGAGCCGTGATGACTCCGGCGAACTCGTGATCGCGGGGGTTGCGGCATCCGCCATCGTGTCCGAGTTCGGCACACCCGTGTACGTCGTGGACGAGGCGGATGCCCGTTCCCGCGCCGCACGCATCCGCTCGTCGTTCGATCGCGAGTTCGCCCGCGTCGGGGGAGCGGCCAAGGTCTACTACGCGGGCAAGGCGTTCCTCTCCGTCGAGATCGCACGCTGGGTGACGGAGGAGGGGCTCAACATCGACGTCGCGAGCGGCGGTGAACTCGCTGTCGCACTCGCGGCCGGTGTCGAGCCGTCGCGACTGGGCCTCCACGGCAACAACAAGAGCCGCGCCGAGATCGATCGGGCCGTCTCGGTGGGTATCGGGGCCATCGTCATCGACAGCGTTCTGGAGATCGAGAGGGTTGCCGACGCCGCAGCCCGCCACGGTCGTGTTCAGCCGGTCCGCCTGCGCATCAACAGTGGTGTGCACGCCTCGACGCACGAGTACCTCGCCACCGCTCGCGAGGACCAGAAGTTCGGCATTCCGCTCGCGGATGCCGCGGCCGTCGTCGCCCAGATCCGCTCCCACCCCGAACTCTCCTTCCTCGGCCTCCACTCCCACATCGGGTCGCAGATCTTCGAGTCGGACGGCTTCGCCGAGGCAGCGCACCGCCTCTTCACCCTCCACTCGCAACTGCTCGAGGGTGGTGACGTGCCCGAACTGAACCTCGGCGGGGGCTTCGGCATCGCCTACACCTCGGTGGATGAGCCCCTTGACGTCGAGGAGATCGCTCGCCGCTTCGCCGACATCGTCGCTGAGGGGGCCCGCGAGTTCGGTGTTCCGATTCCGCTCGTGGCCATCGAGCCCGGGCGTTCCGTGATCGGCCCGTCGACGACGACGCTGTACGAGGTCGGCACCATCAAGGACGTCGAGGTGACGCTCTCAGGCGACACCGAGCAGGCGGAGCCCTCGAGCGCCGTGCGCAAGTACGTCTCGGTCGACGGCGGAATGAGCGACAACATCCGACCTGCGCTCTACGGCGCCGACTACTCCGCCCGCATCGTGAACCGGGCCTCCGCTGCGGAGCCCGTGCTCGTGCGAGTCGCGGGAAAGCACTGCGAGTCTGGCGACATCCTCGTGCACGCCGAGTACCTCCCCGGCGATGTCTCGCCCGGCGACCTGCTGGCGATTCCCGCGACGGGCGCCTATGGCTGGGCGATGGCGAGCAACTACAACTACCTGGGGAGGCCGCCGGTGGTGGCCGTCCTGGACGGCCGCGCGCGACTCATCGTGCGTGGCGAGACCGAAGCTGACCTGTTGTCGCGCGATGTCGCACTACGACCTGGAGAAGAACTGTGATCGAATACCGCAACCTCCGAGTGGCCGTACTGGGCGGTGGATCCGTCGGATCCCAGGTCGCAGCACTGCTGCTCGAGCACGGCGAGGAGCTCGCGGCGCGCGCCGGTGCCGGCCTCGAGCTCGTCGGTGTAGCAGTCCGCAATCCGGATGCTGCGCGCGACACCAACATCCCGCGTGAGCTGATCACCACCGACGCCGACTCCCTCATCCTCGGTGCCGACATCGTTGTCGAGCTCATCGGGGGCATCGAGCCGGCACGCAGCTACATCCTGAAGGCCCTCAACTCCGGCGCCGACGTGATCACCGCCAACAAGGCGGTGCTCGCGAGCTACGGTCCAGAGCTCTTCGAGGCGGCGGAGCAGGTCGGCGCTCAGCTGTACTACGAAGCGGCGGTGGGCGGCGCGATTCCGATCATCCGCCCGCTCCGCGACAGCCTTGCCGGTGACCGGGTCAAACGCATTCTCGGCATCGTCAACGGAACAACCAACTACATCCTCGACCGCATGGACACCGAGGGGGACACCCTCGAGGAGGCTCTCGCCGAGGCGACCGCGCTCGGATACGCGGAGGCCGACCCGACGGCCGACATCGAGGGTTTCGACGCGGCCGCGAAGGCAGCCATCCTCTCGAGCCTCGCGTTCCACACGACCGTTCCCCTCGATGCCGTCTACCGCGAGGGCATCACGGCCGTTACTCGCGAGCAGGTCATCTCGGCTCGCGAAGCCGGGTACGTCGTGAAGCTCCTCGCGGTGTGCGAGCGCGTCGACACTGACGGGGTCGAGGGAGTCTCCGCTCGTGTCCACCCCGCGCTGGTTCCGCTGAGTCACCCGCTCGCTGCCGTCCACGGGGCCAACAACGCCGTATTCGTGGAGGCCGAGGCAGCGGGCAGCCTCATGTTCTACGGTGCGGGGGCCGGGGGAGTGCAGACTGCATCAGCGGTGCTCGGCGACGTCGTGTCGGCGGCTCGCCGCCACGTCGCCGGAGGCCCGGGTGTTGCCGAGTCGACCCACGCCAACCTGCCCGTCCTGCCGATCTCGAGCGCAACCACCCGCTACCAGGTGACCCTGCAGGTCGCGGACGAACCGGGCGTCCTCGCGACTATCGCGAAGGCCTTCAGTGAGCGCAGTGTCTCCGTCGAAGCGGTGTCCCAATCGGTGGCCGGCGGTCAGGAGGGCCAGCAGCCCACCGCTACCCTTGTCATAGTCACGCACGAGGCGCTCGAATCTTCGCTCGCCGCTACCGTGGCATCGCTTGCGGCGAGTCCTGTCGTCTCCAGCGTCGTATCCGTCCTGCGAGTTGAAGGATAACCAGAACGTGGCTCACCAGTGGCGCGGAGTACTCCGCGAATATGCCGACCGTCTCGACATCTCCGATGCGACCCCGATCATCACGCTCGGCGAGGGCGGAACGCCGCTCATCCCGGCTCCTGCCCTGAATCGCCGCACCGGTGCCAACGTCTGGGTCAAGTTCGAGGGGATGAACCCCACGGGCTCCTTCAAGGACCGCGGCATGACGATGGCTGTCTCCAAGGCCGTCGAGCACGGCGCGAAGGCGATCATCTGCGCCTCGACGGGCAACACGTCGGCCTCCGCGGCCGCGTACGCGGCCCACGCCGGCATCACCGCGGCCGTCCTCGTTCCCGAGGGCAAGATCGCAATGGGCAAGCTCAGCCAGGCCATCGCCCACAACGGCCAGCTCATCCAGCTGCAGGGCAACTTCGATGACTGTCTCGAGATCGCTCGTGAGCTTGCCGAGCACTACCCGGTCCACCTCGTCAACTCGGTCAACAACGACCGCATCGAGGGCCAGAAGACAGCAGCGTTCGAGGTTGTCGAGGTTCTCGGGGATGCTCCGGACTTCCACTTCGTGCCCGTCGGCAACGCGGGCAACTACACCGCCTACCACCGCGGGTACACCGAGGAGCTCGCGGTAGGCGCAACGACGCGGATGCCGCGGATGTTCGGCTTCCAGGCCGCGGGTAGCGCACCCATCGTCGCGGGCGAGATCGTCAAGAATCCCGACACGATCGCCTCGGCCATCCGCATCGGCAACCCGGCCAGCTGGGAGCTCGCGCTCGCAGCCCGGGACAACAGCGACGGCTACTTCGGCGCGATCACCGACGAGAAGATCCTCGAGGCGCACCGCATCCTCTCCGCTGAGGTCGGCATCTTCGTGGAGCCGGCCTCCGCCATCAGTGTCGCGGGCCTCCTCGAGCGCGCCGAGGCCGGCCAGATCCCGCGTGGGGCGACCGTCGTGCTGACGGTCACCGGCCACGGCCTCAAGGATCCGCAGTGGGCACTTCGTACCGCGAGCGGCGACGACGTCACCCCGACGATCGTCCCGGTCGACACGGCGGAGGTTGCCTCGGTCCTCGGTCTGGTCGCACAATGACCGACCTCGTCGGACGCACGGTCACCGTCCGCGTCCCCGCGACCTCGGCCAACCTCGGCCCCGGCTTCGACACGCTGGGTCTCGCGCTCGCGCTCTACGACGAGCTCGAGGTCACGGCCACCGAGTCGGGCGTTCACGTGGATGTCCACGGAGTCGGCGAGGGCGAAGTCCCGACCGACGAGACCAACCTCGTCGTGCGTTCCATCAAGCACGCGTTCGACCACTACTCGATCCCGATGCCCGGCCTGCACCTGGTGGCGAAGAACTCGATCCCGCACGGACGCGGCCTCGGTTCCTCTGGGGCCGCGATCGTCTCCGGCATCATGGCCGCCAAGGGCCTGCTCGAGGGCGTCGTCGAGCTTGACTCCGACGACCTTCTGACGCTCGCCACTGAGCTCGAGGGTCACCCGGACAACGTTGCACCCGCGATCTTCGGCGGGCTCACGATCGCGTGGATGACGCCAGAGGGCCCGCGTGCCAAGAAGCTCATCGTCCACCGCGGCGTCTCGCCGGTGGTCCTCGTTCCCGCGGCGACCATGTCGACCGCGCTCGCGCGGAGCCTGCAGCCAGAATCCGTGCCCCACGCGGATGCCGTCTTCAACCTCTCGCGGTCGGCCCTGCTCATCGCGGCTCTCATCCAGAGCCCCGAGCTCCTGCTCGAGGCCACCGAGGACCGCCTGCACCAGGACTACCGCGCGAGCGCGATGCCCGAGACGAGCGAACTCATCCAGGTACTGCGCGCGAGCGGGCACGCTGCGGTCGTCTCCGGTGCCGGCCCATCGATACTCGTCCTGTCCAGCGACCCCTCCCAGCGGGTGCTCGCGGCAGACCTCGTCGAGGGCAACACGTCCAACCCGTGGGAAGCGCTCATGCTGGCCGTCGACTTCAAAGGTGCTACAGTGTTTCTGCACGAGGTAGCAGAACCGGCCTAGCCGACACTCCCTCGATCAGCACCATCACCCTCGCTTTCCCACTCACTTCGGTGCATCCGCACCCGATGAGAAGGCGATCAGCTCTCCGCAGGGATGCACCTCATTCCCGCCGGGGAAAGGAATCCCACACACGTGACTGACGTCAACACGCCGAACCTGAGCGCTCTCAAGCTCGCGGAGCTCCAGGCTCTCGCAGTATCCCTGGGCATCAGCGGCGCATCCAAGCTTCGTAAAGGAGAACTCGTGAACGCCATCAACGAGAACGGTGGTGCCGCTGGTGCCACCGACGCCCCTTCCGTCGAGACCACCCCCACTGAGGCGCCGGCTGAGGCCACCACACCCCCCGCGAGCGCGCCCGAGACCGAGCCGGTAGCGGTGCGCAAGCGCACCTCGCGCCGCGTGACGAGCGCCGACACCGCGGCGATTGCTGCGGCCCCCGAGCTCGCAGGAGCACCCGTCGTTGACGCCGATGCGGTCGCCACCGCGCCCGAGCCCACCGACCAGCCGATCGTGGAGTTGCCGGCACGCACGCGAGCACCCCGTCGTGCATCCAGTGCGAACCTGGCCACAACCGACCTCGGCATCGAACTCCCCGAGGGCCCCACGGGCCACACCCCTCCCTCCGAGCAGGACGGCAACGACGCCGACGGCGAGCAGAACGAGGGCGGCCAGGGCCGCAGCCGCAACCGCAACCGCAACCGCAACGAGCGCAACGGCGACCGCAATGGTGACCGTGGTGAGCGCAACGGCGACCGCAACGGCGATCGCCAGCAGGCCGACCGTCAGCAGGGCGAGCAGCGCCAGGGCGGCAACCGCCAGAACGGCCAGCAGCAGCGCGTCGAGACCACCGACGGTGACCAGGGCGAGCGCAGCGGCCGTAACCGCTACCGTGACCGCAAGCGCGGCCGCGGGGGAGCCCTCGGCGACGACTTCGAGCCCGAGATCAGTGAGGATGACGTGCTCATCCCGGTCGCTGGCATCCTCGATGTCCTCGACAACTACGCCTTCGTGCGCACCACCGGCTACCTGCCGGGCAACAACGACGTCTACGTCTCGCTCGGCCAGGTCAAGAAGTACAACCTGCGCAAGGGTGACGCCGTTGTCGGTGCCATCCGCCAGCCCCGCGAGGGCGAGCAGGGCCAGGGTCGCCAGAAGTACAACGCGATCGTGCGTATCGACTCGATCAACGGCCTGCCGGTCGAAGAGGCGGCCAACCGTGTCGAGTTCGGCAAGCTAACGCCGCTCTACCCGCAGGAGCGCCTGCGCCTCGAGACCGAGCCGAGCAAGCTGTCGACCCGGATCATCGACCTCGTGTCGCCGATCGGTAAGGGCCAGCGCGGCCTCATCGTCTCGCCCCCCAAGGCGGGAAAGACACTCGTTCTGCAGGCCATCGCCAACGCGATCTCGAAGAACAACCCCGAGGTCCACCTCATGGTTGTGCTCGTCGACGAGCGCCCCGAAGAGGTCACCGACATGCAGCGCACGGTCAAGGGTGAGGTCATCGCTTCGACCTTCGACCGCCCGGCCGAGGACCACACGACCGTCGCGGAGCTCGCCATCGAGCGCGCCAAGCGTCTCGTCGAGCTCGGTCACGACGTCGTCGTGCTTCTCGACTCGATCACGCGCCTCGGCCGTGCCTACAACCTCTCCGCTCCGGCCTCCGGCCGCGTGCTCTCCGGTGGGGTCGACTCGTCGGCGCTCTACCCGCCGAAGCGCTTCTTCGGTGCTGCACGCAACATCGAGGAGGGCGGCTCGCTCACCATCATCGCGACCGCGCTCGTCGAGACCGGTTCCAAGATGGACGAGGTCATCTTCGAGGAGTTCAAGGGCACCGGCAACATGGAGCTCCGCCTGTCGCGCCAGCTGGCCGACAAGCGCATCTTCCCGGCTGTCGACGTCAACGCCTCGGGTACCCGTCGCGAGGAGATGCTCCTCGGCGCCGAGGAGGTCAAGGTCACGTGGAAGCTCCGTCGCGCCCTCGCGGGTCTCGACCAGCAGCAGGCCCTCGAAATCGTCCTGGGCAAGCTCAAGGAGACACAGTCCAACGTTGAGTTCCTGATGCTCGTGCAGAAGTCGATGCCGAGCACCAACGGTCACAAGGAGGACTAGCCGTGTTCGAGTCAGTGCAACCGCTGCTGGCCGAACATGATGAGCTAGAGGGCCAGCTTGCTGACCCCGACCTCCACTCAGACCCGGTCAGGGCCAAGAAGGTCAACCGCCGCTACGCAGAGCTGTCGCGCATCGTCGCGGCGTACCGTGAGTGGCAGAAGCTGACCGACGACCTCGCCGCGGCATCCGAGATGGCTGCCGAGGACGAGTCGTTTGCGGCCGAGGTCCCCGGTATCACCGAGGCGCTGGATGCAGCGCAGGAGAAGCTGCGTCGTCTGCTGATCCCGCGCGACCCCAACGATTCCCGTGACGTGATCATGGAGATCAAGATGGGGGAGGGCGGCGCAGAGTCCGCGCTCTTCGCGGGAGACCTGCTTCGCATGTACCTGCACTACGCCGAGTCCAAGAAGTGGAAGACCGAGATCATCGAGCAGACCTCGAGCGACCTCGGTGGCGTGAAGGATGTGCAGGTCGCCTTCAAGGGCAACTCCAGCGATCCTGCGGAGGGCGTCTGGGCCCACCTCAAGTACGAGGGCGGAGTGCACCGTGTCCAGCGCGTTCCCGCAACGGAGTCGCAGGGTCGCATCCACACCTCCGCAGCCGGCGTGCTCGTCTTCCCCGAGGTCGACGAGCCTGAAGAGGTCGAGATCAACCAGAACGACCTCAAGATCGACGTCTACCGGTCGAGCGGCCCCGGGGGGCAGTCCGTCAACACGACCGACTCCGCCGTGCGCATCACCCACCTTCCGACGGGAATCGTGGTGGCGATGCAGAACGAGAAGAGCCAGCTGCAGAACCGCGAGGCCGGCATGCGCGTGCTGCGAGCCCGCATCCTCGCCTACCACCAGGAGATCGCCGACGCCGAGGCGAGCGAGTTCCGCAAGGGCCAGATCCGCACCATGGATCGTTCTGAGCGCATCCGCACCTACAACTTCCCGGAGAACCGCATCGCGGACCACCGGACCGGCTACAAGGCGTACAACCTCGACCAGGTCATGAACGGGGCGCTCGAGCCCGTCATCCAGTCGTGCATCACGGCCGACGAGGAGACCAGACTCGCCGAGCTCGGCAACGAGTCCTGAGTTCTCACCCCACCATAACCCGATGAAACTCGCAGCAGCACTCGACCGCGCGAGCGCGATCCTCGACTCGGCGCGCGTACCGAACGCGCGCATCGATGCCGAGTTGCTTGCCGGTCACATCCTCGGCATCAGTCGTGGGGGAGTGCAGGCGCGCGTCGCCACTGACTCGAACATCGGCACGGACGAGGCGATCGCGCTGTCCGACTTCGTCGAGCGTCGTGCTGCACGTGAGCCGCTGCAGCACATCACGGGTGTCGCCAACTTCAGGTCCCTCGAGCTCGCGGTCGGGCCCGGCGTGTTCGTGCCACGACCGGAGACCGAGTCCGTGGCGCAGTACGCCATCGATGCGCTCCGGTCCGTGGCATCCGCCGAGCCGGTCGGTGTCGATCTCGGCACGGGCAGCGGAGCGATCGCGCTGGCGATGGCCACCGAGGTGCCCCACGCTCGGGTCTACGGTGTCGAGGTGTCGCCGAGAGCCTACGTGTGGACGCGGCAGAACTTCAGGTCAGTCGGTGCCGACAACGCGACCCCGATCTTCCACGACCTTGCAGAGGCGCTTCCGGAGCTCGACGGCGGCGTCGATGTCGTTATCTCGAACCCGCCCTATATCCCGCTGCGTGCAATCCCGCGTGACCCGGAGGTTCGCCTCCACGACCCCGAGATCGCACTGTACGGCGGCGAGGACGGCCTGGATGTCGTGCGGCAGGTCTCCACAACCGCGCTACGTCTGCTCCGCCCCGGTGGCACCCTCGTACTCGAGCACGGCGAACTGCAGGCCGCGCCGATCGCAGCCCTCCTTGCCCAGGACGGGTGGCGCGCGATCGCGCACCACCGCGACCTCACGGGTCGCGACAGGGCTACTACAGCCCTCCGCTAACCCAGGACCTCGCTCAGCGTCGCATCCGTCAGACCGTGCTACGGGATGCCGCAAACTCCTCGATCGCGGCCAGAAGGCCCTCCGGCTCACGGAACAGGTGCGCCGTGATGCCCACACTCCGTGCACCTTCGACGTTGATCCTCAGGTCGTCGGCGAAGAACGCGTCGGATGCCCGCACGCCGTAGGCCTCCAGGACACGCTCGAACACCTCGGGGTTCGGCTTGCGGGCCCCGTAGTCGCTCGAGGTGAAGAGATGATCGCCGAAGATCTCGACGAGCTCGGGTGCGAGGGTGCGCAGGTGCTTGGAGACCAGCGGCCCGTTGTTGGTCAGGAGCGTGACCTGGCCGAGTTCCGTGGCGCGACGAACGGCCGCGAGCGATCCCTCGAATGGCGTCATCGCCCCTCCGCGGATCCGCACCCACTCGTCCTCGTCGATGTCGAAGTCGAGTGCTTCGCGCACCGCGGAGAGGTAGTCGTCCGCCGTGGGGTAGTGCCCGGCTTCGGCCGCCCACTCCCCAGTATCGTTCCACCAGCGCCGACGCAGTTCGTCGAGGTCGTGTCCGGTGAGCTCGGTGAGCCCGGCCATCCTCACGCCCCAGTCGTAGTCGTAGAGCACGTCGTCCATGTCGAAGATGAAGAGCAGGCTCATCGCGCGGCGAACTCCTCGACTGCAGCGAGCAGCGCATCCGTCTGGAACACTCCATCCACCTCTACGAAATGGTGCGCCGTCATGCCCACCGCGCGAGCTCCCGCGCAGTTCGATCCGGAATCGTCCGCGAGGAATGCGTTCTCCGCGGCCACGCCGTAGTGGTCGAGCGCGCGGTGGTAGAGCTCCTCATCCGGCTTGCGTGCACCGAGCTGGGAGCTCACCAGGAGGTTGCCGCCGAGGATCTCCACGACGTCGGGCACGAGGATCGGGAGCGCCGCGGCCGTCGCCGCTGGGTTGTTGGACAGCAGGGACACGCCGCCGAGCGACGCGGCTCGCCGCAGCGCTGCGACGCTGCCCTCGATCCTGGTCATGGCGAGTGCACGGGCGGATGCCCATTCCTCGAGTGACAGGCGCCGGGTCCCCGTCACCTCGGCGAAGGCGTCGAGGTACTCGTCCGCGGTACCCCATTCGCCGATCTCCGCACGGGATTCATAGCCGTCGGCCCACCAGGCGCGGGCGAGGTGGTACTGGCTCGAACCCGTCAACTCCGCGAGCGCGGGCAGGCGCTTGCGGAAGTCGTACGCGTAGAGGGTCTTGTCGAGATCGAAGAAGAAGAAAGTGTCCACTACCGTCAAGTCTGCCATCCGGCCGCAGCGCACGGCTGCCTCGCAGTGCCGGTGCAGCCTCGACCGGTACGATGAACGCACCATGCCTCCCATCTACGACTGCTCGGTAGAGGCTGAACTTCTCACCGGCATGCGACTCGCGCGCGCCGCCATTGGCCGCGGCGACCTCGTCGTCATGCCCACGGACACCGTCTACGGGGTCGCAGCCGATGCTTTCTCGCCGAGCGGCGTCGAGAAGCTCGTGACCGCGAAGGGTCGCACTCTCGCCTCGCCTCCGCCCGTGCTGATCCCGGGAATTCCGACGTTGGATGCCCTCGCGGAGAGCGTGCCGGATGAGGTGCGCGCGCTCGTCGCGAAGTTCTGGCCGGGGGGCCTCACGGTCATCCTCCACGCGCGCAGCACCCTCACATGGAACCTCGGTGAGACCAAGGGCACGGTGGCCCTGCGCATGCCGTCGCACCCGATCGCTCTCGAGCTGCTGTCCGAGACAGGACCACTTGCCGTCTCGAGCGCCAACACCACGGGCGTGCCGGCGGCGACGACCGCCCAGGAAGCGGATGCCATGCTGGGCGACTCCGTCGCTATCTACCTCGACGGCGGACCGGGCGGCACGGTCGCCTCGACCATCGTGGATGCCACATCCCTCACCACTCCACAGGGCCGACTGCGCATCGTCCGTGAGGGAGCCATCTCCGCGGAGGACATCCGCGAGGTGGTCGGAGTGGATCGATGCGAATAGTCCTCTATGTCGCGGTGACCGGTGTCTCGGCCGCGGTGACCTTCGGGCTCGCCTGGCTGATCTGGCGGCTGTCGACGAAGTACAAGCTCTACCCCGGCATCCGTGAGCGCGACGTCCACACGAATCCGACCCCCCGCCTCGGCGGTATTGCGATGTTCCTCGGCATCCTCACTGCCTTCGCGGTAGCGTCGTTCGTTCCGCAACTGAGCCTGGTCTTCTCCGACCCCGGTCCCGTGCTCGGCCTGCTCGGCGCCGCGCTCATCATCGTGCTTCTCGGCGTTGCCGACGACCTGTGGGATCTCGACTGGCTGACCAAGCTCGCGGGCCAGATCATCGCGGCGGGCATCCTCGCGTGGCAGGGTTTCCAGCTCTCCACGCTGCCCATCGGCGGCCAGGTCATCGTCTCGCCCTACATCTCACTCACGATCACCGTGCTCGCCATCGTGCTCGTGATGAACGCGATCAACTTCATCGATGGTCTCGACGGACTCGTCGCTGGGGTCGCGCTCATCGCCAACGGCGTGTTCTTCGTCTACGTCTACATCCTGCAGGCCCGAGCCCAGACGGAGTACTTCAACCTCGCCTCGTTGACGACCGCCGTGCTCATCGGTGCGTGCATAGGGTTCCTGCCGCTCAACTTCCATCCGGCCAAGCTCTTCATGGGGGATGCCGGTGCCCTCCTCGTCGGCCTCCTCATGGCCGCGTCCGCCATCTCCGTCACCGGAGCGGTCGACCCGGGACTCATCGCCCAGCCTGACGTCTTCAACGCCTACTTCCTCGCGGCATACATCCCGATCCTGCTGCCGTTCGCGGTGCTCATCGTGCCGCTACTCGACTTCGGGCTCGCGGTGTTCCGGAGGCTGCGCGCCGGCAAGTCCCCGTTCAGTGCCGACCGCAAGCACCTGCACCACCGCCTCCTCGACATGGGCCACTCCCACCTCCACGCCGTGCTGCTCTTCTACGGGTGGACGCTCGTCGTCGCCGTCGGGTCGCTCGGCTACATGTTCCTGCCGTGGTACCTCCCGACGCTCTTCATCGTTGTGGGCCTCGCGATCTGCGCGGTGATCACGCTCTCTCCTCTCAGCAAGCGCAAAGCCCTCGAGGTCGCTGCGCAGACGGCATTGGATGAGACACCCGAGGTCGCCCGTTTCGACGGGCTCGACGCGGCATCCGAGCTCGAGGACGACTCCGATGACGAGGATGCTCGTCCCCACGCCCCAGCACCCTCCCGAAAGGCAACACCATGAAGTCCGCAACAGTCCTGGCGCGAGCCCTCGTCTACGGGGGGATCCTCACCGTGGCCATTGCGGTGGTCGGTTCGATCGTGGGTTACCTCGTCGCGGGAGTTCCCGGCCTCGTGAGTGGACTGCTCGGTGCAGGGCTTACGGCACTTTTCATGGCGCTCACCGCGGGAACGATCGTGGTGGCGGCCAAGGTCACGGGCAATGAGCCGTCGAGCGTGCTGTTCTTCGGGATCGTGCTGGGTGGCTGGCTCCTGAAGTTCGTGCTTTTCATCGCTATCCTGCTGCTCCTCCGAGGGCAGCCCTTCCTCGAGCCGCTCGTCTTCTTCTTCGCCATTCTGGCTGCTGTGATCGGCAGTCTCGTGGTGGATGTGATTGCCTTCGTCGGAGCTCGTGTGCCCTACGTCGGTGACGTGTCGCTTGGCGACGATCCCGATGCTCGATAGCGCAGAACCCCCAAGTAATAGTGTGAAGAACTCCCGATTGGGTGTGGACGGTTTCTCTTGGTAGTGTTTGAGGCGAACATCCCCCCTTCTCATCGCCGCGTGGTGACACGCCCCGATTTTCGGAGATAGCGCTGCTACACCACGCTCTCACTCTCCTCGCCCCGTTCGCCACTGATGACGGATCCGGCGGAGAGTTCCACGGGCCCTCGCTGGAAGATTTCTTCCCGCCGGTCATCTTCTTCGAAGGCACGCCCTTCGAGATCAACCGCGTGATCCTCATCAGGTTCTTCGTCGTGGCTGTTCTCCTGCTGCTCTTCTGGCTGGGTACGCGACGGATGAAGCTCATCCCTGGCCGAGGGCAGTCCGTACTCGAGTTTGCGTACGGATTCGTTCGCAACAACATCGTTTTCGGTGCTCTCGGAGAGAAGGACGGCAAGAGGTTCCTTCCGCTCCTCGTCACGATGTTCTTCTTCATCGTTGGCATGAACATCACGGGCATCATCCCCGGCATCAACCTCGCGGGCAGTGCCGTGTTCGGTCTGCCGATCGTTCTCGCGATCATCTCGTATGTGGCATTCCTGTACGCGGGCATCAAGAAGCACCCGGGCGCGTTCTTCAAGAACTCGCTGTTCCCGTCTGGCGTACCGTGGCCGCTGTATTTCATCATCACGCCCATCGAGTTCCTCTCGACCTTCATCCTGCGGCCGGTGACGCTCTCCATTCGTCTTCTGATGAACATGGTCGCCGGACACATGCTGCTCGTCCTGTGCTTCTCCGCTACGCAGTTCTTCTTCTTCAGCACCGACCTGCCGTTCACTCTCTTCGGAGCGGGAACGCTCGCGTTCGGACTCGTCTTCACGGTCTTCGAGCTGCTCGTTGCAGTACTGCAGGCCTACGTCTTCACCTACCTCACAGCCGTCTACATCCAGCTCGCGCTGGCTGAAGAGCACTAGACCGACCCCGGCACCCGCCGGAGTCAACAAACCGGAAGGAAACACAGTGAACCTCGCTGAACTGACAGGTCACATTGCCCCGATCGCCTTCGGCATCGCCACCATCGGCCCCGCCATCGGCGTGGGTATCGTCGTCGGCAAGACCGTTGAGTCGGTCGCTCGCCAGCCCGAGCTGCAGGGTCGCCTCACCGGCCTCATGTTCCTCGGTATTGCATTCACCGAGGCGCTGGCCTTCATCGCGATCGCCGTCGCGTTCATCCCCTTCCCGTAAGCCTCAGCATCGATAAAGGAGGCAGGAATGCTTAGCGCAATCCTTGCCGTAGCAGAAGAGACGGCGGAGTCGCCGAACCCGCTTCTGCCTGCGCCCTACGACATCATTTGGTCGGCGGTCTGCTTCGCGATCATCGCGGTGTTCTTCGTGTGGAAGTTCCTTCCCGCGATCCAGAAGACGCTCGATGAGCGTGCCGAGGCGATCGAGGGTGGCATCAAGAAGGCGGAGATCGCCCAGGCCGAGGCCGCCGCTGCGCTTGAGGAGTACACCGCCAAGCTCGCAGAGGGTCGTTCCGAGGCTGCAGCGATCCGGGAGCAGGCTCGCGCCGACGGCAACAAGATCATTGCTGAGCTCAAGGAGCAGGCATCGGTCGAGGCCGCTCGTGTGACGGCTGCCGCTCAGGCCCAGATCGAGGCCGAGCGCCAGGCTGCTGTTGCCTCGCTTCGCGCCGAGGTGGGCTCGCTCGCCATCGATCTCGCGTCCGGCGTGATCGGGCAGAGCCTCGCTGACGACAAGAAGGCTTCGGCACTGGTCGACCAGTTCCTGGCCGACCTCGAGAACGACGAGAAGAGCAAGGCGAAGTAGATGGGTTCCGCAACGAGGGAAGCACTGGTGTCGGCGCGCGACGCGCTCGCCGCCGTGCCCTCCAGCGCTGGGCTGGCCACGGCCGTCCAGCTCTTCGAGGCCGGTCGCATCATCGGCAACTCGGCGCAGCTGCGCGCTGCACTGGCCGACCCCGCTACTGCCGCCGACGACAAGCGCGCCGTGATCGGCAGCCTCTTCGCCTCGTTCGACGCGCCGACCAGAACTCTCCTCGCGGAGATCGCCGCATCGCGGTGGTCGACGCAGGATGACCTGCTGGCGGGGATCGAGGAGGTCGCCATCCGCGCGGCCGCCCGTTCCGCTGGCAAGGGTGTCTCCGTCGACGAGGAGCTGTTCGCCTTCGGTACTGCCGTGTCTTCCGACGCCGAGCTCGAGCTCGCCGTCGGCAGCAAGCTCGGTTCCCCCGAGTCCAAGTCGAAGCTCGTCGGTACCCTTCTCAGCAAGGCGAGCCCGCAGACGGTGACCATCGTGAACCACCTGGTCCAGCAGCCCCGGGACCGCCGCATCGGCGAGCTGATCCGGGATGCCGCGGCCATCGTTGCCGACGAGGCAGGCCTCTCCGTTGCCACCGTCGTCTCCGCATCCCCCCTCACCGCTGCGCAGCTGGACCGCCTCCGCGCGGGCCTCGCGAAGCAGCACGGTCGCGACCTGCTCCTCAACCAGGTCATCGACCCCTCGATCATCGGCGGACTTCGCGTGCAGATCGGTGACGATGTCATCGACGGCAGCGTCTCCACCCGCCTCACAGACCTCAGGATTCGGCTCGCTTCCTAGCGGCCGTCACTTTCCACGGAAGGCACAATCACAATGGCAGAACTCAGCATCAGCCCGGATGAGATCCGCGATGCGCTCAAGGACTTCGTCAAGGCGTACGAGCCCGGCAAGGCTGCGGCCACCGAGGTGGGCACCGTCGTCGACGCCGGTGACGGCATCGCGCACATCGAGGGTCTCCCCGGTGCCATGGCGAACGAGCTCCTGCGCTTCGCCGACGGTACCGCCGGCCTCGCGCTGAACCTCGACGAGAACGAGATCGGCGCCATCGTGCTCGGTGAGTTCACCGGAATCGTGGAGGGCCAGGAGGTCACCCGCACCGGCGACGTGCTCTCCGTTCCGGTTGGTGACGGCTTCCTCGGTCGCGTCGTCGACCCGCTGGGTGCCCCGATCGACGGTCTCGGCGAGATCAAGTCGGAGGAGCGTCGCGCCCTTGAGCTCCAGGCTCCCGGCGTCATGCAGCGCAAGAGCGTCCACGAGCCCATGCAGACCGGTATCAAGGCGATCGACGCCATGATCCCGATCGGTCGCGGCCAGCGCCAGCTCATCATCGGCGACCGCCAGACCGGTAAGACGGCGATCGCGATCGACACGATCATCAACCAGAAGGCTAACTGGGACTCCGGCGACGTCACCAAGCAGGTGCGCTGCATCTACGTCGCCATCGGCCAGAAGGGCTCCACGATCGCCGCGGTCAAGGGCGCGCTCGAGGAGGCCGGCGCCATGGAGTACACGACTATCGTTGCGGCCCCGGCATCCGACCCCGCAGGCTTCAAGTACCTCGCCCCCTACACCGGCTCGGCCATCGGCCAGCACTGGATGTACGGCGGCAAGCACGTCCTGATCATCTTCGATGACCTCTCGAAGCAGGCCGAGGCCTACCGTGCCGTGTCGCTCCTCCTGCGCCGCCCGCCGGGACGTGAGGCATACCCCGGTGACGTGTTCTACCTGCACTCCCGTCTGCTCGAGCGTTGTGCCAAGCTCTCCGACGAGCTGGGTGCCGGCTCGATGACCGGCCTGCCGATCATCGAGACCAAGGCCAACGACGTCTCGGCGTACATCCCGACCAACGTGATCTCGATCACCGACGGCCAGATCTTCCTCCAGTCCGACCTCTTCAACGCCAACCAGCGTCCCGCGGTCGACGTGGGTATCTCGGTCTCCCGTGTTGGTGGTGACGCTCAGGTCAAGTCGATCAAGAAGGTGTCGGGAACGCTCAAGCTCGAGCTCGCCCAGTACCGTTCGCTCGAGGCCTTCGCGATGTTCGCGTCGGACCTGGATGCCACGTCCCGTCGCCAGCTCGCCCGCGGTGCTCGCCTGACCGAGCTCCTGCGCCAGCCGCAGTACTCGCCGATGGCGGTCGAGAAGCAGGTCGTCTCGATCTGGGCCGGAACCAACGGCAAGCTCGACGAGGTCCCGGTCGAGGACATCCTGCGGTTCGAGTCCGAGCTGCACGACTACCTGGCTCGCAACACCAAGGTTCTCGACACGCTGCGTGAGACCAACGTCCTCGACGACGACACCACGAAGGCTCTCGATGAGGGCGTCGACAAGTTCAAGCTCGAGTTCCAGACGGGCGAGGGCAAGCCGCTCAACTCCGTCGGTACCGAGGTCTTCGAGGAGATCGAGGCCGAGGACATCGAGCAGGAGAAGATCGTCAAGCAGAAGCGCTGACGCTCATCACTCGACAACCACACTCAAGGGAAAGTAAGTAAGACATGGGAGCGCAACTTCGGGTCTACCGGCAGAAAATTCGTGCTGCCCAGACGACCAAGAAGATCACTCGGGCCATGGAGCTCATCTCGGCGTCGCGCATTCAGAAGGCGCAGCAGCGAGTTGCGGCATCCGGCCCGTACTCCCGTGCCGTCACGCGCGCGGTCTCGGCCGTGGCGACCTTCTCGAATGTCGACCACATTCTCACCACCGAGCCCGAGGTCATCGAGCGCGCCGCGATCGTGATCTTCTCGTCCGACCGCGGTCTCGCGGGTGCGTTCAACTCGAACGTCCTGCGCGAGGCAGGCGAGCTCGCCGCTCGTCTGACGGCTGAGGGCAAGGACGTCGTCTACTACCTCGTCGGTCGCAAGGCCGCCGCGTACTTCCAGTTCCGCCGGCGCGACGCCGAGCAGATCTGGACGGGCGGCACGGACTCTCCGGAGTTCGCGACGGCGAAGGAGATCGGCGACGCGGTCGTCGCGAAGTTCCTGCAGCCCGCAAGCGAGGGTGGCGTGGATGAGATCCACATCGTCTACAACCGCTTCGTGAGCATGCTCGTCCAGGAGCCCGAGGTGGTCCGCCTTCTCCCGCTCGAGGTCGTGGAGGGTGTCGAGGCACCTGCGGAGAGCGACATCCTGCCGCTGTACGAGTTCGAGCCAGAGGTCGGCGATGTTCTGGATGCCCTCCTCCCTGTCTACATCGAGAGCCGCATCTTCAACGCGATGCTGCAGTCAGCCGCTGCCAAGCACGCTGCCACGCAGAAGGCGATGAAGGCGGCGAGCGACAACGCGGACAAGCTCATCAAGACTTATACGACGCTGGCCAACAACGCGCGCCAGTCCGAGATCACCCAGCAGATTTCCGAGATCGTGGGCGGCGCAGACGCCCTCTCCTCGGCGAAGTAACGACAGGAAGAGAACACAATGGCTACCGCTACGAAGAAGGCCCCCGAGGCCAAGGCAGCAACAGGCGTCGGGCGCATCGCGCGCGTCACCGGCCCCGTCGTTGACATCGAGTTCCCGCACGACGCGATCCCGGGCATCTACAACGCGCTCAAGACGACCGTTGCCGTCGCCGGTGAGCAGACCGAGATCACCCTCGAGGTTGCACAGCATCTCGGCGATGACCTGGTTCGTGCCATTGCCCTCAAGCCGACCGACGGTCTCGTCCGTGGCCAGGAGGTTCGCGACACGGGTGAGCCGATCACGGTTCCCGTGGGTGACATCACCAAGGGCAAGGTCTTCAACGTCATCGGCGAGGTCCTCAACGGTGAGCCCGGCGAGAAGATCGAGATCACGGAGCGCTGGCCCATCCACCGCAAGCCCCCGGCATTCGACCAGCTCGAGTCGAAGACGGAGCTCTTCGAGACCGGCATCAAGGTCATCGACCTCCTCACCCCCTACGTGCAGGGTGGAAAGATCGGTCTCTTCGGTGGTGCCGGTGTTGGTAAGACCGTTCTCATCCAGGAGATGATCCAGCGCGTCGCCCAGGACCACGGTGGTGTCTCGGTGTTCGCCGGTGTCGGTGAGCGCACCCGTGAGGGCAACGACCTCATCGGTGAGATGGAGGAGGCGGGCGTCTTCGACAAGACCGCGCTCGTCTTCGGCCAGATGGATGAGCCGCCGGGAACGCGTCTCCGCGTCGCCCTCTCCGCACTCACGATGGCCGAGTACTTCCGTGACGTGCAGAAGCAGGACGTTCTGCTCTTCATCGACAACATCTTCCGCTTCACGCAGGCCGGTTCCGAGGTCTCCACGCTTCTGGGCCGCATGCCCTCCGCCGTGGGTTACCAGCCGAACCTCGCCGACGAGATGGGTATCCTCCAGGAGCGCATCACCTCGACGCGTGGTCACTCGATCACCTCGCTCCAGGCGATCTACGTGCCCGCTGACGACTACACCGACCCGGCTCCCGCGACCACCTTCGCCCACCTGGATGCCACGACCGAACTCAGCCGTGAGATCGCGTCCAAGGGTCTCTACCCCGCAGTCGACCCGCTGACCTCGACGAGCCGCATCATGGACCCCCGTTACCTGGGCGAGGACCACTACCGCGTCGCCACCAGCGTCAAGGCGATCCTGCAGAAGAACAAGGAACTCCAGGAGATCATCGCCATCCTCGGTGTCGACGAGCTCTCCGAGGAGGACAAGATCACGGTGTCGCGTGCGCGCCGCATCCAGCAGTTCCTCTCGCAGAACACCTACATGGCCAAGAAGTTCACCGGTGTTGAGGGTTCGACCGTTCCGCTCAAGGAGACCATCGAGTCGTTCGACGCGATCGTCAAGGGCGACTTCGACCACGTCGCAGAGCAGGCGTTCTTCAACGTCGGTGCGATCTCCGACGTTGAAGAGGCTTGGGCTCGCATCCAGAAGGAGAACGGCTAACCATGGCCGAGCTCACGGTGAGCGTCGTCTCTGCCGACCACGAGGTGTGGTCCGGCACGGCGAAGCAGATCATCGCGCGTACGACCGAGGGTGAGATCGGAATCCTGCCTGGCCACGAGCCGATCCTGGCGATCCTCGCCAAGGGTGAGGTTCGTGTGACCACGCCCGACGGTACGGTCCTCAGCGCCAACGCGGACGACGGATTCCTCTCGGTCGAGCACGACATCGTCACTGTCGTCGCTCGTAACGCCGAACTGGTCGCGACGGCCTAGTCATGCTTGTCGTGATGGCGGGGTTGCCCGGTACCGGAAAGTCCACGATCGGACAGGTCGTGGCTGGTCGGTTGGGCATCCCTGTCGTACCGGTCGACCCGATCGAGACGGCGATCCTCCAGGCGGGTATCGCGAGCGATCAGCCCACGGGGCTCGCTGCCTACCTCGTTGCCGAGACTCTTGCCGAGCGCGTTCTCGAGGCAGGTACCGGGGTTCTCGTGGACGCCGTCAATGCGGTCGCACCCGCGCGTGAGCAGTGGGTCAACCTTGCGACACGACTGGGTGAGCCGATCAAGTTCATCGAGGTCGTGTGCTCGGACCCCGACCTCCACCGTGAGCGCATCGAATCGTGGCGTCGAAGCATGCCGCACATCCAGCTCACGTGGAACGCGGTCGAGCAGAGCCTGGACGATTACTCCGAGTGGACGGGTGACAGCGCCGCGGTGGCTCGCATCACGCTCGACTCGGTTGAGCCCCTGGGCACCAACGTCGAGCGCGCGGTCGCGTTCCTCCAGTCGTAGGTGCTGCTCCTTCTCCCACCGTCCGAGACCAAGAGGGACGGCGGTGTCGCCGGCACCTCGCTCGACCTCGCTGCGTTGTCGTTCAGTCAGTTGGGGCCGCAGCGCCGCAAGGCCCTCGCAGCACTTCGCACGGTGTCTCGCACCACGTCGCTCGCGACGCGCGCGTTGGGACTCGGGCCAACACAGAGTTTCGAGGTCGCCCGCAACCGCGCCATCGGCACGTCCCCGCTCCTGCCCGCCCTCGAGCGGTACACGGGTGTGCTCTACGACGGCCTGGATGTCACCAGCCTGACCCCGGAGCAGCGCGCATTCGCACACGAACACGTCGCGATCCACTCCGCACTCTTCGGCATGCTGGCGGCGGATGACGCGATCCCCGCGTATCGCCTGTCACATGATTCGCGGCTCCCGGAGCTGTCACTGCGCACGCTGTGGCGTCCTGCGATCTCCTCCGTTCTCGGCTCGCACGATGGACTGATCCTGGATCTGCGTTCGGAGGCGTACGCGACGCTGGGTCCCGCGCCAGCTGGATCGTGGTACCTGCGTGTGGTCACGCAGAACTCGGCCGGTCGTCGCGTCGCGCTCAGTCACTTCAACAAGAAGGCGAAGGGTGAGTTCACCCGGGCCGTCATCGTGGCGGGTATCGATCATCCGGACGTCGCTTCGCTCTTCGCGTGGGCCGAGAGCTCCGGACTCCGACTCGAGCAGGGTGCGCCGGGCGAGATCGATCTCGTGGTCGGCTAGAACGCGGGCCGAGCCAGCTCCTTGTAGGGTTCTGACGTGACCGACTACAACGAGACAGCGCTGAACGCCGTCCTCCTGGTCCTGGCCATCTCCGTCGTGGTAACGCTCGTGCTCGTCCTCGTCGGGTACGTGGTCATGGCGATCGCCCTGATGACCTTCTTCCGGAAGGTGGGGGTTGAGCCGTGGATAGCGTGGGTGCCGTTCTATTCGACCTGGAAGTGGCTAGAGATCGGTGGGCAGCAGGGTGCCTTCGTGCTCTTCTGTCTGATCCCCTACGGGTCGATCGTCACGTCGGTGTTCCTGTACATCGGTATGTATCGAACGGGGATCGCGTTCGGCCGTGATGCGGGATTCCTGGTGCTCGGCATCTTCCTCCCCTTCGTTTGGGCATTCATGCTCGGAGCTGAGGAATCCGTCTACCACCCAGAGCGCATCACGGCAGCAGGCTATCCGCCCCCCTTGGCGGGCTACGGTTCGGCGCGGTAGCAGCCGACCACGTGGTCGTCCACGAGCCCAGCCGACTGCATGAGGGCGTACATGGTCGTCGCGCCGACGAAGCGGAAGCCCCGGGCGCGGAGCTCCCTGCTGAGCGCCTTCGATTCTGGAGTCTCCGCAGGGAGCTCTGAGGGCGAGTGCGGGCGCCTGGCGCGCGGCGGGGGAGCGAATGACCACACCAGGTCATCGAGGGCAGCCGGGTTCTCGGCCGTCAGTTCAAGTACTGCACGCGCGTTGCCGATTGTGGCCTCGATCTTTGCGCGGTTGCGGATGATGCCGCTGTCCAGCATGAGACGCTCGACATCGTCTGGGCCGAGGGCGGCGACGACGACCGGATCGAATCCCGCGAAGGCGGCCCTGAACCCCGGTCGACGCTTGAGGATCGTGATCCACGAGAGGCCGGCCTGAAAGCCCTCGAGGCTGATCTTCTCGAAGAGGCGGTCACGCCCGTGAAGGGGAAACCCCCATTCCTCGTCGTGATACCTCTGGTACTCAGGATCACTCCCGGCCCACGAACACCGTGCGATGCCGTCTTCTCCGACGATGACGTTGCTCATCGGTGGGGGATCCCCTCGTGGTCGAGGAGCCAGACTTTGGTCGGGATGCCATTGCCACCGCTGTAGCCAGTGATCCTGCCATCCGACGCGAGCACGCGGTGGCAGGGAACGATGATCGGGACGGGATTGGCGCCGACCGCGCCGCCGACAGCCCTCCCCGCGGTTGCCCGACCCGTCGCCTGTCCGAGGTATCCGTAGGAGACCACGTTCCCGAAGGGAACCGCGTCGAGTTCGGCCCACACAGCCCGCTGGAACTCCGTGCCGCCCAGGGTCACCGGAACATCGAACTCCTGGCGAGTGCCGCCGAAGTACTCCTCGAGCTGTGCCACCGCTGTCTCGAGCACAGCTGTGGAATTCTCCGGGAGTTCCTCCCAGGGGAGGTGGCCCTCGCGTTCGATTGCGAGCGAGGTGATGCTGGTGCCATCGCTCGTGATCTCGATTCGCCCCAGAGGCGAATCGGTGCGAATCAGGTATTCGGGGGTCACATCGGTCAACGATCGGGAGAACATGCTTCGACCCTAATGTGGCGCGGCGACACTGCTCTGGCTCTTTTCGGACATCGGGATTCTTCCCGTGTCGCGAGCGCTGGGGAGGAGCAGACTACTCGTTCGTCGAGCGCGGTGGATCGATGTTCAGAGCGGCCTGCAGGTCATCGACGACGGCGCTGAGCTCCTCGAGCTGGGTCCGCAGAGATTCGTATTCCTGTGCTCGGGCATCGATCGACACGTACAGCGCGTCGAGGTCGGAACCGCGAGCGAGAAGCGCATTGCGTTCGGCGTCGAACTGGGCCTGCGACGAGAAGTCGCCGGAGTCGGCTCGGGCATTGAAGTTGTCGATGTCGATGTTCAGTTGGTCGTAGCCGGCGTTGTAGTAGTCGTAGTCGGCTGTGATGCTGGCATCCAGCTCCTCCATCTTCGCGATGATGGCGTCGCCCTGCGCGATCTGGTCGCGAATGACCGCCTGCGCCTTCTCGTTCAGTGCGACGACCGCCGAACGGTCCGCGAAGTACCGGGCGAAGTGCGCCTCGAGCTCGGGGCTGAGATCCGCGAACTGGGTGCCGATGATCGAGTGCAGTTCGTTGGCCCGCTCGCCGGGTTCGACCTCGGCGTAGAACTCGAGCGTGGCGGCGAGTTCCTCGTCGTCCGCTCGGTTTGTCACCTCGGCCTCGAGGAGCGGCTCGAGTGCCAAACGCTCGGAGGGAGACATCCGATCCCACGCCGCATGGAGCATCTCGTGGGCCGCCGTGACCTCCTCAGCGCCATCGAGACGCTCATCGGTCACCTGGTACAGGAAGATCTGCTGATAGCCCGTGAGGTAGCACCCGAGGATGCCGGCGCCCTCGACCTGGCTGCAGATCGGGTCGAACTCCTCCTCGGGGATCACGACGGGTTCGGAGGCGAAGTAGAGGAACCTGCCCTCGTCGGTCATGGTCGTGCGCTCCACGTGGCTCTCGACCGCGGCGCTCGGTGTGAAGTTCCAGATCGTGATCTGGTCGCGCACCCGCTGCTGATTGGCCGCGAGGAGGATGAGTGCTACCGTCGCCGCCACTGTCAGCAGCACGGCGAGGGCGATCAGTATCGCGCCGCCCACTCCCAGGCGAGCCCGGGGAGGTGGAGCGAAGGCAGCCAGAACGGGTTCGGCGGGGAGGTTCTCCGGTGCAGGCGGGGTGGCGGCGTCGAACTCAGTCACAGGATGACTCTATAGACGAACGACGGCGGGTGCCGGTCGCCCGGAACCCGCCGTCGCAGGAGGTGTGGTGGGGAGCTACGGCTGCAGGACGACCTGGAGGTCGAGATTGATGGTGACGTCGTCGCCCAGCGTGACTCCGCCGGCCTCGAGCGCGTTGTTCCAGCTCACACCGAAGTCGTGGCGGTTGATCTTCGTGGTCGCGGTCGCGCCCGCCTTGGTCTGGCCGTATCCGTCAGTGATGATTCCACCGAACTCGCCCTTGAGGACGACGCTCTTGGTGACACCGCGCAGGCTCAGGTCGCCCGTGACCGTGAAGTCATCGGGGCCGCCCTCGACGGAGGTCGAGGTGAACGTCATCTCGGGGTGCTCGTCCACCAGGAAGAAGTCACTCGTGCGGAGGTGCTGGTCGCGCGCCTCGACGCCGGTGTTGACGGATGCCACGTCGATGGTGGCCACGACGGTGGAGTCCTTCGGGTCCTCAGCGGTGACGATCGTCACATCGAAGGTCTCGAACGTGCCGCGCACCTTGCTGATCATGAGGTGCTTGACGGTGAACGAAATCTCGGAGTGGGTGGGGTCGAGCTTCCACGTGCCGGCGATGTAGTCAGGGTGGATGTCAGTAGAAATGGTCATGACTCCATGCAAGCGCATGGACGGCTGATTCATTCCCGATTTAGTGGACGTGTCATCAAAAATTTCCGAACACGTCATCGTGGCCTGCCCGAGGCTCGCTGGGAGTTGCTGAGTGAGTGCTCACTCAGGTAGCATCCTCCCATGCCCAGCGCAGGACGAGCGCCAGCGTTGTCGGTGGAGGACCGACAGGCGATGATCATCGAGCGAGTCATCCCACTGCTCCTCGAGCACGGTCGAGAGGTGACCTCGAGGCAGATCGCCGAGGCCGC
Source organism: Leifsonia sp. AK011 (assembly GCF_013410945.1). Lineage (NCBI taxonomy): Bacteria > Bacillati > Actinomycetota > Actinomycetes > Micrococcales > Microbacteriaceae > Leifsonia > Leifsonia sp. AK011. The sequence goes on from NZ_JACCCH010000001.1 coordinate 1,544,263, forward strand.
GGGTGTCGCTGAGGGCACCGTCTTCCGTGCATTCGGCGACAAGGAGACGCTCATCGAGGCTGCCGCCACCGCATTCCTGGAGGGTCGGCACCGCGTCGACCTGGAACCGGACATCGACCCGCAGCTCCCCCTCGAGAAGAAGCTGCGTCTCCTGGTCGAGGGCATGCGACACCGCGTTCGGGACGTGATGCGGATGGCTGCGGTCGCAGGGCACCGCGGACCGGGCGCGGGCGAGGCGCAACGCCTCAGGTTCAATGCGATGATCTCGGCGGTCTTCGACGGCGATCGAGCTCAGCTCCGGATCGATCCGGACGAGCTGGGTGACTACCTCCGCATGATCGCCATCGCGTCGACCATACCGATCGGCTCCCGACAGTTCTCCACCGACGAGATCGTGGGATTCCTCCTCCACGGGCTAACCCTTCCCCCAACGAGCGGAGTCTGACCATGCTTCTGTCTCTCGTGCTGCGATTCCTCCGGCCGCACTGGCCCGTTGTTGCCGCCGTGGTCGTGTTCCAACTCGTCCAATCGATCGCCTCGCTCTATCTGCCGAGCCTCAACGCGGACATCATCGACAACGGAATTGCGACGGGGGATACGGCCCACATCCTCTGGATCGGCCTGATCATGCTGGGCATCACACTCGTGCAGGTTGCCGCCGCGATCATCGCGGTGTACTTCGGTGCACGGGCGGCGATGGCAGTCGGGCGCGACCTGCGCACGGCGATCTTCCAGCGGGTCGGTGAGTTCTCGGAGCGGGAGGTCTCCCGTTTCGGCGCTCCGTCACTCATCACGAGGACCACCAACGACGTTCAGCAGGTCCAGGTGCTTGTCCTCACGACCTTCACACTCCTCGTGTCCGCCCCGATCCTCGCGATCGGAGGCATCGTGATGGCACTCCAACAGGACGTGGAGCTCTCCTGGATCATGGTCGTGGCGATCCCCGTTCTCCTGGTGTCCATCGGCCTCATCATCAGCAGGATGGTGCCGATGTTCCGGCTCATGCAGTCGCGCATCGACACGGTCAACAGGGTGTTGCGCGAGCAGCTGTCCGGCATCCGTGTCGTCCGCGCCTTCGTGCGTGAGGGGCTCGAGAGCCGGCGCTTCGAGCAGGCCAACGAGGATGTCACGCAGACCGCGATCAGCGCAGGCAGGCTCTTCGCCCTCGTGTTTCCCGTCGTCATGCTCATCATGAACGTCTCGAGCGTTGCCGTTCTCTGGTTCGGTGCGTTCCGCGTCGACGATGGCTCGATGCAGATCGGGGCCTTGACGGCCTTCCTGCAGTACCTCATGCAGATCCTCATGGCCGTGATGATGGCGACCTTCATGGCGATCCTCATCCCGCGCGCATCGGTGTCGGCCGACCGGATCGGTGAGGTGCTGGCCACGAGCACGTCGGTCGTTCTGCCCACGCACGGGGTGTCCGAGCTCCCGAGGAGCGGCTCCCTCGAGCTCCGCGGCGTCGAGTTCAGCTACCCCGGAGCCGAGCAGCCAGTGCTCCGCGACATCAGCTTCGTGGCGCAGCCCGGACAGACCACGGCGATCATCGGCAGCACGGGCGCGGGCAAGACCACCCTCGTCAATCTCCTGCCGAGACTCTTCGACGCGACGGCCGGTGCCGTGGTCCTGGACGGCGTGGACGTCAGGGACCTCGACCCGGACGTCCTGTGGGGCCGAATCGGCCTCGTGCCGCAGAAGGCCTACCTCTTCTCGGGGACGGTGGCGAGCAACCTGCGATACGGCAAGCCGGATGCCACGGACGATGAACTGTGGCGTGCGCTCGAGATCGCACAGGCCGAGGACTTCGTGCGGGCGATGCCGGAGGGGCTGGACTCACCCATCTCGCAGGGCGGCACCAACGTCTCGGGTGGTCAGCGCCAACGGCTCGCGATCGCGCGGGCCCTCGTCAAACGCAGCGAGATCCTGGTCTTCGATGACTCGTTCTCCGCGCTCGACACGGCAACGGATGCCCGGCTCCGTCGAGCACTCACCCGGGCAGAGCGCGCGACCACGAAGATCATCGTCGCGCAACGGGTGTCGACCATCGTCGACGCCGACCAGATCCTCGTGATCGACGACGGGGAGATCGTCGGCCGCGGTACTCACGATGAGTTGCTCGCCACCAATGAGACCTACGCAGAGATCGTGGCCAGCCAGCTGAAGGCGGAGGACGCAGCGTGACATCCGCACAGCAACGACCAGCCGTCCGTATGCCAGGGCGCGGCGGCGGACCATTCGGCCAGGCGGGGATGCCCGTCGAGAAATCGATGGCGTTCCTGCCGTCGGCGAAGCGGCTCCTGGGTCGCCTCCGACCGCACCGCATGGCTGTGGCGTGGGTTGTGATCCTCTCGGTCATCAGCGTGACCCTGAGCGTGATCGGACCGCGTCTGCTGGGTGCAGCGACCAACCTCATCTTCGAGGGCGTGATCTCCGCGCAGCTACCCGCGGGCGTGACACAGGAGCAGTTCATCGAGCAGCTTCGCGCGTCGGGGGATACCCAGCGCGCCGACTTCTTGAGCGGGATGACGCTCGTGCCCGGGCAGGGCATCGACGTGAGCGCCCTGCAGCTCGTTCTCGGAATCGCCCTCCTGCTCTACGTGCTCTCGTCGGTCTTCTCGTGGTTGCAGGGGTACGTGCTCAACGGCGTCGTCCAGAGAACGGTCTTCCAACTCCGGGCCGACGTCGAAGCGAAGATCAACCGCCTGCCGCTGAGCTACGTTGACAAGACGCAGCGCGGCGAACTCCTCAGTCGCGTGACGAACGACGTCGACAACATCGGTCAGTCGATGCAGCAGACGCTCAGCCAGCTCGTGACCTCGTTGCTGACGGTTATCGGCGTTCTCGCCATGATGGTGCTGATCTCGCCCGTCCTTGCGCTCATCGCGTTCGTGACCATTCCCCTCACCTTCTTCATCACCGCCCAGATCGCCAAGCGGTCGCAGAAGCTCTTCGTCGCCCAGTGGACCCACACGGGCGCGCTCAACGCGCAGATCGAGGAGGCGTACTCGGGCCACGCGCTCGTGAAGGTGTTCGGCAGGCACCGGGAGGTGGAGCAGCGGTTCGCGGAGAAGAACGACGAGCTGTACACCGCGAGCTTCGGTGCCCAGTTCGTCAGTGGCATCATCATGCCGGCGATGATGTTCGTCGGGAACCTCGTCTACGTCGCCATCGCCGTCGTCGGGGGTCTCTTCGTCTCGAACGGGTCACTCAGCCTCGGTGACGTTCAGGCGTTCATCCAGTACTCCCGGCAGTTCACCCAGCCGCTCAGCCAGTTGGGCTCGATGGCCAACCTGCTGCAGTCCGGCGTGGCATCCGCCGAGCGTGTGTTCGAGCTCCTCGACGCCGAGGAGCAGTCGCCCGACCCATCGGAGCCGGAGAGCCCGCGGGAGCCGGAGGGCCGCCTCGCGTTCGAGAACGTCTCGTTCAGCTACGACGCCGAGAAGCCGCTCATCGAGGATCTCTCCCTGGTTGCCCGACCTGGGCACACGATCGCCATCGTCGGGCCGACGGGAGCAGGCAAGACCACCCTCGTCAACCTCATGATGCGGTTCTACGAGATTGACGGCGGGCGCATCACGCTAGACGGAGTCGACATCGCGACCATGACGAGGGACGACCTCCGCTCCCGCATGGGCATGGTGCTCCAGGACACCTGGCTCTTCGCGGGCACCATCCGGGACAACATCGCCTACGGGCGCCCGGATGCCACGGAGGAGGAGATCCTGGATGCGGCCCGCGCAACCTATGTGGACCGGTTCGTCCATTCGCTCCCCGATGGCTACGACACCGTTCTCGACGACGAGGGTTCGAACATCAGCGCAGGTGAGAAACAACTCGTGACGATCGCACGGGCCTTCCTCGCCCGACCGAGCGTGCTCATCCTCGACGAGGCGACGAGTTCCGTGGACACCCGCACGGAGGTGTTGGTGCAGGAGGCGATGAAGGCCCTGCGGTCGGATCGCACGAGCTTCGTGATCGCCCACCGGCTCTCCACCATTCGCGATGCCGACGTGATCCTCGTGATGGAGGCTGGTGCGATCGTGGAGCAGGGCAACCACGAGGAGCTGCTCGCGGCGCGCGGCGCCTACTTCGAGCTCTACACGTCGCAGTTCGCCGCCGCGATCACGGAGTGAGTCGGGTGGAACCCTCAGTGGCCGACGAGGGGCGCCATGAGCTTGGCAGCGACCGAGGGTCTGCCGAACATCCGCTCCTCGGTGTCGGCAACGGTCATGGCGACCAGGCCGGCGTTGGCGCCGACGAATCGCAGCGGTTCGGGTTCCCACCGCGGTGACCGATGGCCGACCCAGGGTAGGCCCGTGACCTCGGATTCCGTGTCCGTGATCAGATCCGCGAGCGTGCGCCCCGCGAGGTTCGTGGTGCTGAGGCCGTCACCGACGTAGCCGCCTGCCGTTCCCATGCCCGTTGCGCGATCCCATCGGACGGAGGCGTGCCAGTCCCGGGGCACCCCTAGCGGTCCGCCCCAGCCATGGGTGACCTTCGCGTCCCCGATGACCGGGAAGAGCTCGCCGAGCGACCGCCGCAAGTGGTCGAACACGGGCTGGACCCTGTCGAAGCGATCACGCACTGTGCTTCCCCAGTGGTAGCGGGCGCCGCGACCGCCGAACGCGAATCGGTTGTCGGCGGTTCGCTGGCCGTAGATCAGGAGGTGGCGGAAGTCGGTGAACGTCTGCCCGTGTTCGATCCCGATCTCCTCCCAGGTCGACTCGGGGAGTGGCTCGGTCGCGATCATGAGCGAGTAGAGGGGGAGCAGATCGCGTCGATGGCCGTTGAGCGTCGGCGTGTAGCCCTCGAGCGCCACGATGATGGCGTCGGCTCGAACAGTGCCCCGATTCGTTCTGACCACGCCAGGCTCGACGTCCACCACCTCAGTGAGCTCGTGGATCACAACGCCACGGTCCTCGACCGCGTGGGCGAGGCCGCGCACCAGTTTCGCGGGGTGCAGCCGGGCGCAGGCGGGATCGAAGGTGGCGCCGAGGGAACCAGCGGCCCTGACGCGGTCGGCACCCCAGAGCTCGACGGTGTCGACGCCGTAGCGCGCGGCATCCGCGGCTTCCTCCTGCGCTGCCGTCCACTGCACCGGTGACCGCGCGAAGCTGACCGTGCCGCCTTTCACGTAGTCGATGTCGAGGCCGAGGGATGCCGCGACGGAACCTACCTCGTCGACGGTCGCGATCATCGCCCGGCGCATCGCCACGGCGGCCTCCCGCCCGTAGGCTGCGGCAAGCGACGCCGTGGAGCGCGGGAACAGGGCGCTGCACCAGCCGCCATTCCGGCCGGAGGCCCCGAATCCGGCGATCTCCTTCTCGAGCACGACAATACGAAGCGTCGGATCCCGCTGAAGCAGGTACCACGCGGTCCACAGCCCCGTAAGCCCGCCCCCGACGATCGCAACATCCGCGTCCCTGTCGCCGGGAAGCGGCGCGCGCGGTGTCAGGTCGTCCTGAACAGAGTCATGCCAGTACGACAACCCGCGATAGCCGGTCATCGTCCCTCGCTACCCGCTCCACAAGGCGGCGACTTGCTCGCCGCCGAACGATCCATCCTCATAGCCAACTGCGGCGCGCCGCAGGGGCGGCGGCGCGCAAAGCTACAGCCTCGTCCATGCCTCAGTCAGGACGCCTCGCAGGATGCCCTCGATCTCGTCGAACTCGGGCTGTCCGATCGTCAGCGGCGGCGCGAGCTGGATGACGGGGTCGCCCCGGTCGTCCGCGCGGCAGTAGAGGCCAGCCTCGTAGAGCGCCTTGGAGAGGAAGCCGCGAAGCAGACGCTCCGATTCATCCTCGTTGAAGGTCTCCTTCGTCTCCTTGTCCTTCACGAGCTCGATGCCGAAGAAGTAGCCGTCGCCGCGCACATTGCCGACGATGGGCAGGTCATTCAGCTTCTCGAGCGTCGCCCGGAAGGCTGGCGAGTTCTCGCGCACGTTGTCGTTGAGCTTCTCCTCCTCGAAGATGTCGAGGTTTGCGAGCGCCACGGCGGATGACACGGGGTGACCGCCGAACGTGTAGCCGTGGTAGAACGACGTGTTGCCGTGCTTGAAGGGCTCGTACACCTTGTCGGACACGATCGTCGCGCCGATGGGGGAGTAGCCGCTCGTCATGCCCTTGGCGCACGTGATCATGTCCGGCACGTAGCCGTACGCGTCGCAGGCGAACATGTGCCCGATCCGACCGAAGGCGCAGATGACCTCGTCGCTCACGAGGAGAACGTCGTACTTGTCGCAGATCTCCCGGACGCGCTCGAAGTAGCCGCGCGGGGGTGGGAAGCAGCCGCCCGAGTTCTGGACCGGCTCGAGGAAGACCGCAGCAACTGTCTCCGGGCCCTCGAAGTGGATCATCTCCTCGATCCGGTTCGCAGCCCACTGGCCGAACTCGTACTCGTCGTCACCCGTTCCTGAGGGCACGAAGCCCATCTCGTCGGCGCGGTAGTAGTTGGTGTTAGGGACGCGGAAGCCGCCGGGCGTCACCGGTTCGAACATCTCCTTCATCGCGGGGATGCCCGTGATCGCGAGGGCGCCCTGGGGTGTGCCGTGGTACGCGATCGACCGCGAGATGACCTTGTGCTTGGTGGGGCGACCCTGCAGCTTCCAGTAGTACTTGGCGAGTTTGAAGGCGGTCTCGACTGCCTCGCCACCACCGGTGGAGAAGAACACCCGGTTCAGGTCGCCGGGCGCGTACGAGGCGAGCCGGTCGGCGAGTTCGATGGCGTTCGGATGCGCGTACGACCAGATCGGGAAGAACGCGAGCTCCTCGGCCTGCTTGGCGGCAACCTCTGCGAGGCGCTTGCGACCGTGCCCGGCATTAACGACGAACAGGCCACTCAGGCCGTCGATGTACTTCTTGCCCTTCGAGTCCCAGATGTGGTGACCCTCGCCCTTGACGATGATCGGCACGCCGTGGCCGTCCTCCATGACGGATTGACGGGAGAAATGCATCCAGAGGTGGTCTTTGGCCTTCTGCTGCAGTGCGGCCTCGTTGAGTTCGGCCATGGCTATCGTTCCTTCTGCTGTTGTAGGCGGGGCCCGTCTAGCGGGTGCCCCAGTTGTAGAACTGCTTGTGGAGGCGCAGGTAGACGAAGGTCTCCGTCGACTGCACCCCCTCGATCTGGCGGATCTGCTTGTTCAACAGGTCGATGAGGTCGTCGTCGTTCTCGCAGACGACCTCCGCGAGGATGTCGAAGCTGCCAGCCGTGAGTACCACGTAGTCGACCGCGGGAAGGCGACCGAGCTCCTCGGCGACATGGGTCGTGTCTCCCGTGACGCAGATCCCGACCATGGCCTGGCGGTAGAAGCCGAGCTGCATCGGATCGGTCACGGCGACCACCTGCATAACGCCGGCCTCGGTCAGTTTCTGCACCCGCTGGCGAACGGCCGCCTCGCTGAGCCCGACGGCTTTGCCGATCTCGGCGTAGGAGCGTCTACCGTCGCTCTGGAGCTGCTCGATGATCGCCTTGGAGACGCCATCCAGCTGTACTGGCTTGGTCGGGGTCGGCCGCGACACGCTGCTCATGGCTTGATTCTGTCAGTGGATTGGACTCCAGACAAGCGAATCCGCACAAGACGCGCTCGAATGCGGGGCAAATCCGTAGCTCGAGAGGTAGAGCGCCACGGCCTCGCCGACTAAGTTATTGACATGAGCGCATCGGAGATCAAGAACTTCATCGGCGGCAGCTACGTGAGTGCGAAGGGCGACGACAGTTTCGCCGTCATCGATCCCGCGACAGAGGAGACGTACGCGACATCCCCCGTGTCCGGGCAGGCGGACGTCGACGACGCGTTCGCGGCAGCGGCATCGGCTTTCGAGGAGTGGGGCGAGACCACGCCGGCGGAACGGCAGCTCGCACTCTTCAGGATCGCGGACGCCATGGAAGCGCGGGCCGAGGAGTTCGCCGACCTCGAGTCGAAGGACACCGGAAAGCCCCGTGCCTCGCTCGTCGAGGACGAGATCATGCTCTCCGTCGACCAGATCCGCTTCTTCGCCGGAGAAGCCCGCCACCTGAGCGGCATGGCCACGGGTGAGTACATGAAGGACCACACGTCGAGCATCCGCCGTGAGCCCATCGGTGTCATCGGCCAGGTCACCCCGTGGAACTACCCGCTCAACATGGCGGTGTGGAAGTTCGCCCCCGCGATTGCTGCGGGGAACACGACGGTGCTCAAGCCGAGCGACACGACGCCATCATCGACCCTGCTGCTCGCCGAGGTCGCCGCGGAGTTCCTGCCGGCAGGTGTGCTCAACGTCATCACCGGCGACCGCACCACCGGGGCGAAGATGATCGAGCACCGCACACCGCAGATGGTCTCGATCACGGGATCGGTCCGTGCCGGTATGGAGGTGGCCAAGGCCGCGGCATCCGATCTCAAGCGCGTTCACCTCGAGCTCGGCGGCAAGGCCCCCGTGATCGTGTTCGAGGATGCGGACATCGCCTCCGCCGTGGAGGGCATCGGAATCGCAGGCTACTTCAACGCAGGTCAGGACTGCACTGCGGCGACGCGGGTTCTCGTCCACCAGGACGTGCACGACGAGTTCGTGGCTGCGATGGTCGCCTGGGCGAAGGAGAACGCCAGGACGGGAGCGCCGAGCGACGACGGCATCCTCTTCGGCCCGGTGAACAACGCCAACCAGCTCGAGCGCGTCTCGGGAATCATCGATGCTCTGCCGAGTAACGCGACCGTCGAACTCGGTGGTCACCGCCAGGGTTCCACGGGCTACTTCTACGAGGCGACGGTCGTCTCCGGTCTCCAGCAGACGGATGACGCGATCCAGAACGAGATCTTCGGCCCGGTCATCACGGTGCAGAAGTTCTCGGATGAGAAGCAGGCCCTCGAATGGGCGAACGGCGTGAGCTACGGTCTCTCGTCGAGCGTCTGGACGAAGGACCACTCGCGCGCGATGCGCTTCGCCAAGCACCTCGACTTCGGCTGTGTCTGGATCAACACACACATCCCCCTCGTGGCCGAGATGCCGCACGGTGGCTTCAAGCACTCCGGCTACGGCAAGGACCTCTCGTCCTACGGGTTCGAGGATTACACGCGCGTGAAGCACGTGATGTCGTTCATCGGGTAACTCGCCGGACACCCGGCATCCCTATGCTGGTGGCCATGGGCGATGATTTCGATGACACGATCATCGTGCCGTCGCGGCGGGACGAAAGCCCGGGCGGGCACGCGATCGAGGACACCATCATCTCCCAGCGTGGCCTTCGGGAGATCAGGACCCCGGCCCCTTCCGTGGCCGAACCGGACGGTGCATCCGCGCCGGATCCCGAACCCTCGACCGCGCACTTCGCACTCCGAATAGGACTTGGTGGACACCTCGTGGCACTCGACGTTCCCTGCTACATCGGGCGCAACCCCCACCCACCGCGGATCTCCCGTGAGACGGCGCCCCGTCTCGTACGCGTGCCCTCTCCTGCGCGGGAGGTGTCCTCGACACATCTCGAAGTTCGTGAGGTGGGGACCGCCGTCGTGGTCACAGACCTCCGTTCGACCAACGGCACGTCGGTGCTCACACCGGGGTCCTCCCCGAGAACGCTGCGGCAGGGTGAATCCATCGTGGTTCCCGCTGGCACCCTGCTCGACCTCGGGGACGACAATGTTCTCCAGGTCGTCGCGCTGACAGTTCCCCCCTCCAGCGAGAGGGTCGCGTCATGACCGAGATCGGCAATGGTTCGATCGTCCACAGCATCACGGTTCCCGGGAGCGACGAACTCCTCACCCTGTCGTGGGCCGCGGTGACGGATGTCGGACGCCGACGTGCGGCGAACGAGGACAGCTACCTCGCCCGCTCGCCGGGCTTCGTCGTCGCCGACGGGATGGGTGGACACTCCGCGGGCGACCTCGCGAGTGCGGCCGTCGTCGAGCGCCTCGCCGAAGCGCTGACCGGTGACTTCTCGACTGTCGTCGACCTGGAGCGTGCGCTCGCGTCGGCGACCGACGACATCACGGTCATCGCCGACGGTAGCGCCCTCGGTGTCGGAACCACCGCGACGGGCGCCGTGCTCGTACTGCGCGACGGGCATCCCTACTTCGCCGTCTTCAACATCGGAGACAGTCGCGTGTACGCCTTCGAGGGCAACGAACTCACACAGGTCACGATCGATCACTCCGTCGTCCAGGAGCTCGTCGAGTCCGGGGCGCTCAGCAAGGAGGACGCAGAGTTCCACCCGGACAGCAACGTCATCACTCGTGCTGTCGGATTCGGTGTCGCCCCGGTAGCGGACTACTGGATGGTTCCCGTGCGCGCCGGCCTTCGCATCCTCGTCTGCTCCGATGGACTGACCAAGGAGATCAATGACGAGCGCATCCGCCTTCACCTTGCGGCGGGCCTGTCGAGCGAGGAGACCGCGGGTGCACTCGTCGACGCGGCTCTCGCCGCAGGGGGGCGCGACAACGTCACCGTGGTCATCGTCGACGTGATCGCCGCACCCACTGCCCCGGGCGGCGAAGCGGATGATTCGGACGACGGCTACGACATCGAGGACACCGCGCCACGCCCGCCGCGGGCCCTCTGACCGGCCTTGTCGCCCTGCCCACAACTGGGGTAACGATAGGTCCGCATTATGGGGGACTCATGGCCCCGTCGGGATATGCCCCGCTTACACTAGACACTACGTCCAGAGGTAGAGGTCCAGGGGGTGTTCGTGGCGCGAAGGCTTCCGTCCCAACCTCCGATCCTGCCCGGATTCTCACACATCCACGTGCTGGGGTCTGGCGGCTTCGCCGATGTGTTCCTGTACGAGCAGAACATGCCTCGCCGGCAGGTCGCGGTCAAGGTGATGCTGGCCGAGATCGTCAACGATCAGGTGCGGCAGATGTTCCAGGCCGAGGCCAACCTGATGGCCCAGCTGTCTGCGCATCCCTCGATCCTCACGGTCTACCAGGCGAGCGTCTCAGCAGACGGTCGACCGTACCTCGTCATGGAACTGTGCTCCTCGGCCCTCAGTCAGCGCTACCGGAATGAGCGCATTCCCGTTCCCGAGGTTCTGCGCATTGCGGTCAAGATCGGGAGCGCGATCGAGACCGCACATCGTGCGGGCGTTCTCCACCGCGACATCAAGCCATCGAACATCCTTCTGACGGCATACGGCCATCCGGTCCTCAGCGATTTCGGCATCGCGGCGACGCTCAGCGAGGCGAGCGAGCGCGAGGCAGTGGGCATGTCGATTCCCTGGTCGGCGCCCGAGGTGCTCATGGATGAGACATCGGGCACCATCGCAAGCGAGGTGTGGGCCTTCGCGGCGACGGTGTACTCGCTCCTGGCCGGACGGTCGCCGTTCGAGGTGCCCGGGGAATCGAACAAGTCCACCGATCTCATCGGCCGGATCAACCGTGCCAGGGTGCAGCCCATCAATCGCAGCGACGTGCCGGCGAGCCTGGAGCGTGCGCTCCAGCGTGCGATGTCGCGCAAGCCCGAGAACCGGCAGGCGAGCGTCATGGAGCTCGTCCACGAGATCCAGGCGGTCGAGTCCGAGATCGGCGTTCCCCAGACTGCCGTGGAGATCGCCGTCGACGATTGGGCATCGTCGACGGTCGCCGACCTGGAGGATCGCACGGTGATCCGCGGGGGTGCCACTCCGCGCGGTTCCGTGTCCCAGCGTCGTCGACGTCGCCGGGGAATCGACCAGTCCTACAACTCGGTGGGCACGATCGTGAAGGATGACGCGCCGCTGCCGAGGAGCACGGGCGCTCGCCGATCCTCCAGCGGTGGCCCCATGACCGCTCTCGCCTGGGCGGTTGTGGCCGCCGCGACTCTCGTGGTGGTGCTCGGGGCTGTCGCCACCTTCGTGCTGCTGCGCTCGGGCTCGAGTGACATCCCGACCGTCGCGAACATCGAGGCGACCACCCAGGACTCCGCCGTCGAATTCACGTGGAGCGACCCGGGTATCGACGCGGAGGACACGTACCAGGTCTCAACGAACGACGGTGGCGCTCCGATTCTCCAGCGCAACACGAGCTTCATCGTGAACTCCGAGCCGGGCGGCCGAGTCTGCATCACGGTTGCCGTCAACCGCGAGGGCAAGAGCGGAGCCTCGAGCGCCGAGAAGTGCGTGGACGTTCCCGAGTGATGGTGACCAGATGATCCGACAGTGGCTCGCCACACGCCGGTCGCTCGTTGCCAGTGTGGCGAGCGGCGCGATCATTGCTGCCCTCGTGGCGAGCGTCGCGATCGTGTCGACCGGCTACACGGCGCAGCGTCTCGACCTCGGCGATGGATCGGTGTGGGTGCCCAACAACCAGCAGCAGGCCATCGGCCGCGCCAACACCGAGGTGCTGGAGCTGAACACGGTTGTGCCCACGAGCGGAAGCGACCTCGAGGTTCTGCAGTCCGGCGACACCGTGCTCCTGGTCGACCTCACGGAGGCCCGCGTGGAGGTCGTCGACCCCGCGACGTCGGAGGTCACCGAGACTGTCGCCCTGCCCCCGGACGGTCCCGAGGTGTACCTCGCGGGCGGACGCGTGATCATCTTCGAGAGGGGCACCGGTCGCACGTGGATCATGGCGCTCGATGCGCTGCCCGCCTTCGACTCGCAGGCCCCGTCCTCCCTGGACCTGGGAACGGACGCACTCGTGAGTGTCGATCCCTCCGGGCTCCTGTTCGGGTGGGCACCCGCAGCGGGAATGCTCTACCGCGTCAACACGTCCGTCTCCGATGCCGTCGTCTCGACGGCTGCCCTGGATCTCGGAACGGACACCACGGGCCTGCAGCTGAGCTCCGTCGGCGGTAACTGGATCCTCTGGGATGCCGTCGAGCGGGCAGTGACCACGGAACGCGGAGGCACGGTTGTGCTCGCCGAGCTCGTGCCCTCCGGTGCGGGATCCCTCGTGCAGGATGCAGCGGTCACCGGCGACCACGCTCTCATCAGCCACTCCGCGGGGCTCGTCGGCGTGCCGCTGGACGGCTCGGATGCCGTGGAACTCGCGAGCGGCACGTCCGGTCTTTCCGCTGCCCCGCTCGTGCTCGAGGGATGCGAGTTCGCCGCATGGACCTCCGGCCAGTCCTGGCGTCGGTGCGGCACGGAGCGGGACGGCTCGCTCACCACCCTCGCCTCGATGCCCTCGACGGCAAGCCTCGATTTCGTCGCGAACGGGACCCGCGCGGTTCTCAACGATGGCCGCTCCGGCAGCACGTGGGCCGTGCAGCGCGAAGGCCAGCTCATCAACAACTGGGACGACCTGATCGTGCCGGACGATGAGGAGCCGGAGGAGCAGCAGAACGACGACGACGTTCCCACCGAGATCGAGAAGGCGCAGGAGCCGCCGGTCGCGATCGACGACGCCTTCGGTGCGCGACCGGGACGAGCATCCGTGCTCCCGGTGCTCCTCAACGACTACGACCCGAATGGCGACGTGCTCGTTATCAGTGAGCTCACGCCCATCGAGGAGTCGATCGGCCGCATCGACCTCATCAACGAGCAGCAGCAGGTGCAGATCACCCTCGCGCCCGGGGCGAGCGGCACGATCACCTTCGGCTACACGATCACGGACGGGCGTGGCGGCTCCGCGGCCGCAACGGTGACGGTGTCCGTGCGGACTCCCGACCAGAACGGTGCTCCCGAACAGGTGCGCCGCACGACGGCGACAGTGCAGACCAGTGGACGGGTGACCACCGACGTGCTGGGGGACTGGGTCGATCCCGACGGCGACCCCTTCTACCTGACCGATGCCACGGTGCCTGCCCCGGACACGGTGGCGTACAAGCCCGGCGGAGCGGTGGTCTTCACGGACTCCGGTGGCGGTGGCGCGGAGAAGATCGTGACCCTCGTCGTCTCCGATGGCACGGCCCAGAGCTCGGGAGCACTCCTGGTCTCGGTGCGGCCAGTCGGCGAGGTGCCACTCCTCCCGGAACCCTTCGTGGTGCACGCCTATGCTGGCCAGGAGGAGACTGTCTCCCCGCTCGAGCATGTGAGAGGGGGGTCGGGCACGATCCGTCTCAACAGCGTGCCGGCGCGCAGCGGCTTCACAGTGACCCCTAGCTTCGAGGCAGGAACCTTCCGGTTCGTGAGCACCGAGATCCGCAGCCACTACGTGGAGTACGTCGTGACCGACGGCACACAGACGGCCACGGGCGTCGTGCGGATCGACGTGTCAGCGCCGCCGGACGCGAACACGAAACCCATCACGATCCCCAAGACCGTGTTCGTGCAGAGCCTCCGCAACGAGCGGGTGGACGTCGCGGGTACCGACGTGGATCCCGCGGGTGGAGTGCTTCTCGTCACCGGAGTCATGAACGTGCCAGAGGGGTCGGGGGTGCGCGCCGAGGTCCTCGAACAGCGACTCGTGCGGGTGAGCCTCGAGAAACCCCTCGATTCGGGTCCTGTCTCCTTCAACTACCGGGTGAGCAACGGTCTCGCGGAGGCGGAGGGCGTGATCACCGTGATCGAGATCCCCGCTCCCGCGAGGGTCCAGCCGCCCATCGCGGAGGACGATGCGGTCACCGTTCGGGTCGGCGACGCCATCGACATCCGTGTGCTGGCCAACGACGAGCATCCCGACGGCCTGGCGCTGACTCTCCAGCCGAAGCTCGCCCAGGACGTGCCGGATGACGCGGGCCTCCTGTTCGCGTCCGGCGACATCCTCCGCTACCTGGCGCCGCAGAGCCCCGGCAACTTCACGGCGTCCTACGAGGTCACGGGACCGGATGGCCAGGCAGCGACCGCGCTCGTGCGCATCGCGGTGCGCGAGAAGGATGCCGCGACCAACAACCCGCCGGTCCCCACGACGATCACTGCCCGAGTGCTCGCCGGTGAGTCAGTGCGCATCCGCGTGCCTCTCTCGGAGATCGACCCCGACGGCGATTCGGTGCAGTTGCTCGGACAATCGAGCAGCCCGCAGAAGGGCTCGGTCGTCGAGACCGACTCCGACACCATCACGTACGAGGCCGGCGACTACTCGGCAGGCACGGACACGTTCACCTACACCGTGATCGACGCCCTCGGCGCGCGCGCGACGGGCACCATTCGCGTCGGCATCAGCCCGAGGCTCGACGGGGCACGCAACCCCGTCGCGGTTGTCGACGAGGTCACGGTGCGCCCGGGCTTCACGGTGTCGGTCCAGGTGCTCGCGAACGACTCCGATCCCGACGGCAGCCCCCTCACGATCGTGTCGGCGCAACCGAACGATGACGAGACCACGGCCGAGGTGGTCGGTGATGTGGTCCAGGTCACCCCGCCACGAACGCCGGGAACCTACGGCGTCATCTACGGCATCGAGAACGAGTCCGGCGGGTCGAGCCAGAACTTCATCCGGGTACGCGTGAGCGAGGATGCGCCCCTGGCCTATCCGATCGCGTCGGACTCGGTGCTGACACTGTCCGACGTGCTCGACCGGGACACGGTCGTCGTCGATGTGCTCGCCAACGTCTTCTTCGCCGACGGCGACCCGCGATCGCTCGGACTCTCGATCTACCGGGGCTTCTCCGAGACGGCGACGGTGACCTCGAACAAGCGCATCGAAGTGACCGTGACCGAGCGTAGCCAGATCATTCCCTTCCGCGTGACCCACCCCGAGGACGACTCGGTGTTCAGCTACGCCTTCATTCGCGTTCCGGGCTTCGAGGATGCCCTCCCGCAGGTCGATCGCCGCGCGCCAGCACTGCGGGTCACCAGCGAGGACTCGCTCCGGATCGACATCAACGACTACGTCATCGCGGTCGGGGGCAAGCAGGTTCGGCTCACGGACTCGAGCACGGTCGAGGCCACCCACGCGAACGGGGAGAGCCTCGTCGTGGATGCCGACACCCTCGTCTTCACGTCGGCCGAGAAGTACTTCGGTCCGGCCTCCATCTCCTTCGAGGTCACCGACGGCGTCTCCGCGGACGACCCGGATGGGCACACGGCGACCATCGTGCTGCCGATCACCGTGCTGCCGCGGGAGAACCAGCCACCCGTCTTCAGCGGCGCGTCACTCGAGTTCGAGCCCGGCCAGGAGCGCGTCATCGACCTGCTGAGGCTCACCAATTATCCCTATCCGGACGACCTCGACGAGCTCGTCTACACGGCGCTCCCTCCCCAGCCCACCGGCTTCTCCTACGCGCTCAACGGGAGCCAGCTCACGGTGCGCGCCAATGCGACCGCGGTCAAGGGCTCAACGTCGTCGCTCACGCTCGGGGTACGGGATGCGACTGCCGAGGGCAAGTCGGGGCGTATAGAGCTCAGGGTCGTGGCATCCACGAGGCCCCTCGTGCGCCCGGCTCCCGACTCCGCGGTCGTTCGTCGCGGCGAGTCGACAACGATCGACGTGCTCACCAACGACCAGGCCGCCAACCCGTTCCCCGGCGTGCCCCTGCGCGTCGTCCAGATCCGCGGGCTCGACGGGGCCGGCCTCCCACCCGGCGTGCAGGCGAAGCCCAGCGCCGACAACCCCCGCCTCGTCGTCACTGTGGCGGGCACGGCATCCCCGGGCGACGTGAGCTTCCAGTACCAGGTCGCCGACGCCACCAACGACCCGTCGCGATACACCTGGGGCTCGATCACCGTCTCCGTGCAGGATCGCCCGGACCCGGTGAGCAACCTCGCGCCAACGGGCTTCGGCGATCGCCAGATCACGATGCGCTGGAACGCCGGACAGTTCAACAACTCGCCCATCACGGGCTATCGCGTGACCACGACGACACCGGCCGGGGCGGCCGTCGCCACGATCACCTGCCCGGGAACCACGTGCGCGATCCCCACGCCGGGCAACGGACCGGCCAGTGCCGTGCGTGTGAGCGTGTCCGCGATCAACTCGATCGGCGATTCGACCCCCGTCACGTTCCCCGACGCGATCTGGTCGGATGTCATCCCCGCTGCACCGAACGGACTGAATGCTGCACCGCTCGACCGTGGCCTCCGCATCTCTTGGGCACGGGTCCCCAACCCGCCAGGCGGCTCCGCCGTCACCGGGTACCTGGTCACCGCTGGAGCGGTGTCGACCACGGCCTCCTGCTCGTCGGCGACGTGTTCCGTGGACGTGTACGACGGTTCCCTCAGCAACGGCGTCGCGGTGAACGTGAGCGTCAGCGCGAGGAACGAGGCGTACGGTGCCCTCGCGCCCTGGAACACGGCGACGGGTCAGGGGACTCCCGCGGGAGCGCCGGCCGTCACCGGAACGCCATTGGCGTCCACGGTGAGTGACAGCGAGATCTCGCTGTCGTGGTCCGGGGTCTTCGCCGACAACGGCCGCCCCATCACGAGCTATCAGGCTGCCGCCTACACGGGTGCCGTGCCGACCTGCTCCCCGAATGGCACCGTCGAGGCCAATGGGGCGACCGTCCAGTCCAACGGCACGAGCACGTCGACGTCGTTTACGGGGCTCTCGGCCAACGTGGCCTATTCGTTCGTGGTGTTCGCGCTCAACAGCCAGGGATGCTCGACCAGCCCGTCTGTCGCGGCCCTCACCAAACCCGGCATCATCACGAGCATCACGTGGGACCAGCCGGCACTCAACGGCCAGGTGTACGACTTCGTGTTCACGGGCGGCGAGATGGGCAGCACGCCGATCACGAACGAGTTCCGCATCTACTACCGACTGAACGGCGGCACCCAGCAGGGCCCCATCTCGATCGGTTCCTTCATCCAGGCCGAGCCTCTCCAGTACGGGACCGTGGTCACGATGACAGCGATCGCCTGTCGCGTGTACTCCGGCCAGGAGCTGTGCCAGGACACACCGTCGGCAGGATTCGAGCTCGGGGTTCCCGTCGATCCGCGGGCCTCGGGCATCCTCTACACGCAGGATGACCCCACAGACCCCGCGGTCTCCGGCACGTTCACCTTCACTCCGCCGAGCGGAAGCTACGAAGACGTGCAGGTCGCCTGTGGCCTCACGCCCGGCGCCGGTACGTTTACGAGTGTTTCGAGTTCGGGTCCGACCTGTCACGTGGATGCCGCGGAGACCGACACCCCGTACCTGACCATCCGCGTCCTCGCCAACGGCGGCCAGGAGTACGACGTGAGCTACAACGGATTCGACTATGACTGAGCAGCCATCAACCACCAAGGGAACACCATGACCATGACCCCGGAGCAGGCCACCTGGTTCTCCGACATCTTCGGACGCCTCGTGGCCAACGTCGACCAGGTGCTCCTGGGCAAGACGTTTGTCATACGCCTCGGCTTCACCGCCCTGCTGAGCGAGGGACACCTGCTGCTCGAGGACTTCCCCGGAACGGGCAAGACCTCGTTCGCACGGGCGATGGCCCAGTCGGTCGCGGGGACCTCGAGCCGGATCCAGTTCACTCCCGACCTGCTGCCCGGCGACATCACGGGTGTGAGCATCTACGACCAGGGTCGCGGCGAGTTCGAGTACCACCAGGGTCCGGTCTTCGCGAACATCGTGCTCGCGGACGAGATCAACCGCGCGAGCCCCAAGACCCAGTCAGCGCTCCTCGAGGTCATGGAGGAGCAGCACGTCACGGTCGACGGTGTCACTCATCCGGTCAGCGCCCCCTTCATGGTGATCGCCACGCAGAACCCGATCGAGCAGGCCGGCACCTACCGCCTGCCCGAGGCCCAGCTCGACCGCTTCCTCATGAAGGCCTCCATCGGGTACCCGGATCACGCCTCGACCATGCGCATCCTCGAGGGCTCCCAGGTGCGGTCGCACGAGCACGTGCTCCCGCCCATCGTCACCGCCGAGGTCGTCGTCGAGATGGCACAGCTCGCCAGGACGGTGCACGTCGACCCCACGATCAACGACTACGTCGGTCGCCTCGTGGAGGCCACCCGCAGCACCACCGAGGTGCGGCTCGGCGCGAGCGTCCGCGGAGCGCTTGCCCTCCTGCGCGCGTCGAAGACCCTGGCGGCCGCCAGCGGACGCCACTACGTGATCCCGGACGACGTGAAGGCGCTCGCCGAGCCGGTGCTCGCTCACCGTCTCGTGATCGACCCCGAGGCCGAGTTCGACGGCGTGACCTCCTCGAGCGTCATGGCCCAGATCCTCATCGAGACCCCTCCGCCGAGCGACAGGCAAGCGGCACAGTAATGGCGCGCACGGGCGGCTCTCCGGCGTCGTCGAGGACCCAGTCATCCTCGACGCGCCAGTCGACCCGTACCCACGATTCGCAGTCACGATTCGACAGCCAGTTCACGACCGGGAGTCGCGGCCTGACCAACGCCCGCACGAGGATCGTGGGCGACCGCACGGGTTTCCTCGCCGATGTCGTGATCGCCGCAGTCCGCGTGACCGCCGGGCTTCGCAGCATCCTCGCGCGCGTGCTCGGACGTGTCGCTGCCGTCGTGACCCCGCTCGGATGGTTCATCATCGTCGCGATCCCGCTCACCTTGGGTGCGGGCTACGGCTTCGGAATCCTCGAGCTCGTCGTGATCGGATGGGCGCTCCTCGCCCTCCTCGCGGTCGCGGTGATCTACCTCGTCGGCAGATCGTCGATGAGCGTGGGACTCGACGTCCCGCGCTCCAGGGTTGTCGTCGGGGAACGTGCCATCGGCCAGATCCTGGTCTCGAACTCGACGCGTCGCAGGGCCTTCGGCATCACGGTCGAGGTGCCCGTCGGCGCGGGTCTCGCCGAACTCGCCCTGCCGGGGCTGCCCGCCCGTGGCGAGCAGGTCCGCGAGTTCGAGATCCCCAGCACTCGCCGGGGCATCGTTCCCGTTGGTCCGGTCAGGACCGTGCGGGCCGACCCCATCGGGCTGGTGCGGCGCGAGGTGGTCTGGGCGGATGTCGCGGAGCTCTACGTGCATCCGCGGACCATCGGCATCCCGAGCATGAGTACCGGTCTCATCCGCGACCTCGAGGGCAACCCCACCCGCGACCTTGCCACGAACGATGTGTCGTTCCACGCCCTGCGCGAGTACGTCCCGGGCGACGAGCGACGCTACATCCACTGGAAGTCGAGTGCGCGCACGGGAACACTCATGGTGCGCCAGTTCGAGGAGACGCGGCGCAGCCACCTGGTGATCGCCCTGAGCCTTGCCTCGAGTGACTACGGCAGCGAGGACGAGTTCGAGCTCGCGGTGAGTGTCGCCGGTTCGCTCGGAACGCGCGCGATCCGGGATGCCCGTACCCTGACGGTCGTCACGAGCGAGGTCACCCCGCAGTTCGCCAAGCGCAAGCTCTATGCTGTCCGCAGCCTCTCGACGCTCTCCCGGTCACGACTGCTCGACGATCTCGCCGTCGTGGAGACCTCCGAATCGGCCCTCGCCATGACGGATGTCGCGCGGGTGACGGGAGAGCAGTCCGCCGGTGTTTCCGTCGCATTCCTGGTGTGTGGCTCCGGCGTGACGGCGCAGGAGTTGAGAGCAGCCTCGACCAAGTTCCCGATCGGTGTCGAGGTCGTTGCCGTCGTGTGCGATCCCGAGACGCAGCCTGGCCTCCGCCGGGTCGCTGGCCTGAGCGTGCTCACGATCGGCTTCCTCGAGGATCTCCAGAAGGCGCTCTCGCGGACGGTGTCGGTATGACGCAGCGCACGGTGAAGCGAGCGAGCGGGGGAGCGGTCCTCGTTAACGTCGTGTTCCTCTGGGCAGCGACGGCGATCGCCGCGACCGCCCTCTGGCCGATCTACGAGGGGCGTGGCATCCTCATCGTCGTCGCGGTGGCAACCGTCGTGGGCACCGCCATCGCCGTTCTCGGCTCTCGGTTCGCCTGGCCCGCGTGGCTCGTCATGGCGGTCACTGCCGTCGCGTTCCTCGCTGTCGGCGTGCCGACCGCCGTCCCGAGCAAGGCGAACAACGTCGTGCTCCCGAGCATCGAGGGACTCATCGACCTCGTGTCGGGGGTCGCACTCGGATGGAAGCAGTTGCTGACGATCACCCTTCCCGTGGGTGACTACGAGGCTCTGCTCGTTCCCGCACTCGTTCTTGTGCTCGGCACCGTGACGATCGGACTCTCGATCGCCCTTCGCGCGCGACACCGCGAGCTTGCGGTGCTCGCGCCCGCAGTGCTCTACGTGGTGGCACTCGCCTTCGGTCCGGATCTCCCCACGCGAAGCATCGTGACCCCGCTGGCCCTGTTCGGGGTCATCCTCCTCTGGCTCGCCTGGTTCCGCTGGTACCGCCGGCGCGAGGCGATCGCCGCCCTCGTCACGACCTCCGGGGGCACCGCGTCGACGCGCGACGTCGGTTCAGCTGGCGTGCGATCCACCATCGGCGCGCTCGTGATCCTCGCGATCGCCGCGGGTGCCGGCGTGACTGCCGCAGTCGCCGTTCCGCCGAGCGAGTCGCGCACCGTGCTCAGGACCACCATCGTGCAGCCCTTCGATCCGCGCGACTATGTGAGTCCGCTCGCCGGTTTCCGCGGCTATTGGCAGGAGGGCACCGTCGACTCCGTGCTCTTCCGGGTCGACGGTCTCGACGGCCGGCTGCTGCGTCTCGCCACGCTCGACACCTACGACGGCGTGGTCTACTCGGTCGGCAGTGACCGGGTCACGAGCGAATCCGGATCCTTCGTGCGGGTTCCTTCGACGTTCGACCAGTCCACCGTGACGGGTGACCAGGTGAGCATCGACGTTGAGGTCGCCGACTACTCGGGTGTGTGGGTGCCCACCGTCGGCAAGTTCGAGTCGATCGACTTCTCCGGGGCGGATGCCGCGAGCCGTCGTGACGCATTCTTCTACAACGACACCTCGGGCGCCGCCGCAGTCGTCGGGGGCATCACGCAGGGTGACCGGTACGCCCTCACCGCCGTGGCCCCGCAGCAGCCAGCGGAGTCCGAGCTCAGTGACCTCGACCCGGGCTCCGCGACGGTCCCGGGTGCCCCTGCTCCACCCGAGGAGGTCACGGAGGCGCTGGAGCGCTACACCGAGGGGGTCGACGGTGCCGGGCCCCAACTGGTGGCCATGCTCGACGGGCTCGCGTCCGAGGGCTACATCAGCCACGGTACGGGGGAGGACGAGCCGCCCAGCAGGTCCGGACACGCGACCGACCGGATCGTCGAGCTCTTCACCGCCCCGCGCATGATCGGGGACGCCGAGCAGTATTCGGTGGCCGCCGCGATCATGGCGCGCCAGATCGGCTTCCCGTCTCGTGTCGTCATGGGCTTCGTCCCCGACGGCGGTGTGGTGCGGGGCGGAGACGTCGTCGCGTGGCTCGAGGTCAACACGGCCCAGTACGGATGGGTGGCCATCGACGCGACACCCCCATTCCGCGACATCCCCGAGGAGCTTCCGGAGGAGAACGCCCAGGTGGCACGACCGCCCACCATCGTGCCGCCGCCGGTGGTCGAGACGGAGCCGACCGACAGGCTCGCGACGCCCGACAGCGAACGGGAACTGCCGCCCGATCTCGACCCGGTGCTGGAGATCGTTCTCGCCGTGCTGCGGGTTGTCGGCTGGGTGCTTCTGGCACTCGGCATCCTCGTGTCGCCCTTCCTGCTCGTGATCGCGGCGAAGGTGCGCAGGCGCAGCCTGCGGCGACGCACGGGCACGCCGGTGGATCGGATCACCGGCGGATGGCGGGAGTTCGAGGACGCCGTCATCGACCACGGCCTGGGAACCGGCGCCGCAGCGACACGCAGCGAGATCGCCGCGGTGACCGGCGCGGTTCAGGCCCAGGTACTCGCGGCCGTGGCTGACCGGGCGGTCTTTTCGCCGGACGAAGCGCCTGTGACCGATGCCGAGACGGTGTGGCGGGCGGTCGACGACCTGCGTGCCTCACTCGACGATGGACTCACGCGGTGGGAGAGGGTGAAGGCGCGCATCTCGCTGCGCTCGCTCGGTGGCTATAGTGTCTCAAAGTTGTTCACCCGATAGGGCGTCAGCATCCAAGAGGGCTACGTGCCCGAGTGAAGGACCATCGTGATCTGTTCCCACTGCGGGACCCAGTTACCCTCCGGAGCCATGTTCTGCGGGGAGTGCGGTCGGCCCGTCGCCGCTCGTTCCACTCTCGCTGCTCCGGCCGACAATGCCGCGAATTCGCAGGACGCCGGGGCCCAGGTCCAGGACCCGCACGACCTCATCATCTCGCCCGTCGATCCCGACGCCGATGCGATCCTGAGCCCCGCCGTGGAAGAACTGGTCATCCCGGCACCGAGCTCCCACACGATCCCCGACACGTTCATGATGGATGTCGGCAACTACGACGATCTCGCGGCATTCGAGGAGTCCCTGCCATCGCCGGAGACCCTCTCCAACCCGTTCTCGGCGCTCGCCGAACAGCATGAGACGCCCGCGGCCGCCCCGCCCCCTGCGCAGGCCGCGGATCCTGAGCCGGAGGAGTCACTGCAGGGCAGCTGGTGCGCCCAGTGCGGCGCTCTGCTCTCCGACTCCGATATCTTCTGCGGGGAGTGCGGGTTCGTTCGCACCCCCTCGTCCCGACCGCGCGATACGGCGATCCTGGACCCGTTCCCCTGGGGGAGCGACACTCCGGTCGCCGCCATGCCACCCGCCGTACCCGAGTCGCACACCGAAGCCGAGTCGCGCGGCGAAGCCGAGCCGGATCCGGAGCCCTTTGCGGATCCTGTTGTCGAGCCCGACGAGCTTCCCGAACGCATCGCCGAGCCCGACCTTCCCCAGGAAGCCCTCCCCGCGGAGCCGTCCGCACCGCCTTCGACCCCCGAGGTCTTTCCCGAGGCAGTTCGGGAGGCAGCGCCACCGCCCCCCGTGGCTCCGCTGCCCCCGATGCCCGGTTCCGGTCCGGTCCCCGCCTTCCCGGGCACACCGAGGCGCCGAGCCCCCGAGCCGCTTGGCGCGTCCGATGGGCTCGAGGAGGACGTCGAGCAGACGCGCATCGTTGCACCGGGTGCAGGTGGGGACCGATTCATCCTGCAGTTCAGCACGGGCGAGAGCGTCAGTGTCACGGGTTCGGGCCTGCTCGGGCGCAACCCCCTTGCCGAACCCGGCGAGTACTTCGACGCGCTCGTGACGATCTCCGATCCCGGCAAGTCCGTGTCGAAGACCCACCTCGAGTTCGGCCAGGATGGCGGTGCCTTCTGGGTGAGCGATCGGCACTCCGGCAACGGCACCGTCGTGCGGGAGCCAGAGCGCCCCGCTCGCCGCTGCGACCCGGGTAAGCGCTACCGCATCGCACGGGGAACCCGCGTCGAGATCGGCGAGCAGTTCTTCATCGTCAGCTGACCCCTCCGCGATTCCCCGGGGCACACGCTCCCATCCCCAGTTCGTCGACCGTCGCGGGTGACGCGTCCACGGCTGCCGCACTCTGGAGCGGTGACCGACCATCGACTCGTCCTCCCCGCGCCAGCTCCGCCTCCACCGCCCTGGAGATTCCCGGTTCTGGCGGTGGCCGCACCGGTTGTCGTGTCCGTCGCGCTGTGGCTCATCACGGGATCGGTCTTCGCCCTCGTCTTCGCAGCGCTGGGCCCGGTGACCGCGATCGCGAGCGTCGGCGACCAGTGGTGGGGCGGTCGCAGGGCAGGTCGCAGGCAGGCCGCACGATTCGCCGACGCGGTCGCCTCGGCCGAGCGCGATCTCGAGCGCTTCCACGCGGCCGAGCGTGAGGCGCTGCGGGATGCCACCCCCGACGGTCCCACGCTCGTGCGGCGTCGCCACGACCGCGGCCGGTGGCACGGCGATCCGCGGTCGATCAGGGTCGTCCTGGGTTCGGCGACGATTCCCAGCGGGCTCGAGGTCTCGCCGCTTGCCGGTCCGCCGTCGGAGCAGCACCCTGAACTTGTGCGTCTCGCCGAGCGGGCGCGCTCCCTCGAGGCACCACTCGTCGTGGATCCCGTGCTCGGCATCGGCATCGTGGGGCCCGCATCGTTCGCCATGGCGTGCGCCCGCAGCATCCTGGTGCAGGTCGCGCGAGCACTTCCTCCCGGTCGCTTCTGGATGCGAGTGTCCCAGGGTGCCGAAGGATCGCTCGGGGCAGAGGAGTGGATTCATGCGCTACCGCACCCGCACACCGAGGCCGACAGGCAGGGCAGGGAGACCAGTGCAGCGCTTGTGGTGGAGTTCGGCGAGGCGGGGGAGCAGCAGTCGTCCGTCACGATTGCTGTGGCTCCCGCGGAGGGCGACATCCCGCCCGCCTGCCGGATCGTCGTCTCGTGTGCGGGGGCGATGCGGGTTGCACAGCATCCGGATCCCGCGGCGCGGGTACCGCTGCGACCTGCGTTCGTCTCCAGCGTGGAGGCGCGCGCCTGGGCGGACAGCCTGCGCGACGATCCCCGGGCGCGGGATGCGGCGGATCCCCATGGGCTCCCCGCCGTCGCTCCGTTGGCTCCGCTCCTGGGCCCCCCGGACCCGGAGGGCCGTGACCTCGCCTGCCATCCGCTCGTTGGGCCCACCGGGCCGATCACACTCGATCTCGTCGCGGACGGGCCGCACTCCGTGGTCGGGGGCACAACGGGCAGCGGCAAGAGCGAGCTGCTCGTGTCGTGGATCCTTGCGATGGCGGCATCCCATCCGCCCGAACGTGTGAACTTCCTGCTCGTGGATTTCAAGGGCGGCTCGGCGTTCGCGCCCCTCGCAGGCCTTCGCCACACTGTCGGCACGATCACCGATCTCGACGAGCACGAGGCCTCGCGCGCTCTCGCGAGCTTGCGGGCCGAGCTCCGTCTTCGCGAGCGGACGCTCGCCGAGGCCGGGGTCAGGAGCATCGAGGGATGCGAGATGCCGCGCCTCGTGATCGTCGTGGACGAGTTCGCGGCCATGCTCGCGGAGTTCCCGGACCTGCACGCCCTGTTCACCGATCTCGCGGCCCGGGGCAGATCGCTCGGTGTGCACCTCATCCTGTGCACCCAGCGGCCCGCTGGAGTCGTGCGCGACTCGGTGCTCGCCAATGCCGACCTGCGCATCTCGCTGCGGGTCAACAATCGGGCCGACAGCGACGCCGTCGTCGGCGCTGCGGATGCCGCGGAGCTCGATGTGTCGGTCCGCGGGCGGGCCGTGGTGCGGCTCGCGGGCTCCGATGTCGTCCACGCCCAGGTCGCATTGGCCGGGAGCGAGGACATCGCGCAGGTGTCGCGCCGCTGGCCGCAGTCACCTCCTCCCAGGAGACCGTGGCGCGATCCACTCCCGCTCCACATCGACCCGCGCGACCTCGCGCCGGTCGGGCGAGGATTTCCTCTCGGCCTGGTTGACCTGCCGGAGCAACAGCGCCAGGAGACCTTCCTCTGGGACCCCGAGGGGGACGGCGGCCTGATGATCATCGGCGCGCATCGGAGCGGCAGATCGACGGTTCTCGCGGGAATAGCGGGCCGGCGGATGCCCGGCGATCCACCCGCGGCATGGGACGCGCTCGCTGGCGTCGTTTCCCTGCTCGACGCTTCGCCCGGAGGCGGTATCCAGCCCGGAGTGCTCACCATCGACGACATCGACGCGCTCGTTCCGCGCTTCACCGCGGAACACAGGGTGGAGTGGCTCGAGATGCTCTCCAGGGTGCTGCGGGACGGGCCGGCACGTGGCATCCATGTCGCCGTGAGCGCCCAGCGTCTCCACGGTGAGCTGCAGCAGGTCGGTGCACTGCTTCCCGCGCGCATGATGCTCCGTCACGGCTCGCGGCAGGACTGGGTGCTCGCTGGCGGTGACGGCGCTGGCTTCCTCGGGGACGTGCCACCCGGGGCGGCGTTGTGGAGGGGTCATCGGGCGCAGGTGGCGGAGTTTGCGCCGACCGCGGCCGAGTCACCTGCTCCGACGATGTCGTCCCTCGACCCGAAGCGGCCACTCGCCGTGGTCACCCCGCGTGGGGCGACTCTCGGTCCCCGGCTCCGCAGTGCTGGCTGGGCGGTCACGCCTCCCGACCAGGCGTCGCCCGGTGCGATCGCGCCCGGCACCGCGGTGATGGGCGACGTCGACGAGTGGCAGGCGAGGTGGGGCCTTCTCGGCTCGCTCCGCGACACGTGCAACGTCGTGTTCGATGGATGCACGCTCGCCGATATCCGCGTGCTCACCCGATCACGGCAGCTCCCACCCCCGTTGCCGCCCGACCAGAGGATCGTGTGGCACTACCGCGCAGACGGCACCCTCGGCAGGGCGCGATTGTGACCGGACTAGGCGAGTGCACTCGCGAGCTCGATCGACGCCAGACCGTGGGCCTCCGCGACCTGGGCGTTCACGACGCTGCCCGCGTGGGTGTTGAGCCCGAGACCGAGCGCGGGATCACGGCGCAGCGCGTCCCGCCAACCCGCACCGGCGATCGCGCGAACATAGGGGAGTGTCGCGTTCGTGAGGGCGTAGGTCGAGGTATTCGGAACCGCGCCCGGCATGTTGGCGACGCAGTAGAAGAGCGAACCGTGCACCGGGTAGGTCGGGTCGGCATGGGTCGTCGGGTGGGTGTCGGCGAAGCATCCGCCCTGGTCCACCGCAATATCGACGAGCACACTTCCCGGCTTCATGCGGGAGACGAGCTCGTTGCTCACGAGCTTCGGCGCCTTCGCGCCCGGGACGAGCACCGAGCCGATCACGAGGTCTGCGGTGAGAAGCGCCTTCTCGATCTCGAAACCGTTGGAGGCGATCGTGTGCACGCGCCCGGCGTAGAGGGCGTCGAGTTCGCGCAGGCGCTGGATGTTGGTGTCGAGAACGGTCACCTCGGCACCGAGCCCGACAGCCACCGAGACCGCGTTCGTGCCCGCGACCCCGCCGCCGAGGACGACCACGCGCGCTGCGTGCGTCCCCGGAACGCCCGGAACGAGCAAGCCGGGGCCGCCCGAGGGCTTCATCATCACGTTCGCTCCCACGATCGGGGCGATGCGACCGGCCACCTCGCTCATCGGCGCGAGAAGCGGAAGAGCGCGGGAGGGGAGCTGCACCGTCTCGTAGGCGATCGATGTGACCTTCGCGTCGAGGAGGGCGCGGGTGAGGTCCGGCTCCGCGGCGAGGTGCAGGTAGGTGAACAGCACCAGGTCGTCCCGGAAGTACGCGTACTCGGAGTGAATCGGCTCCTTGACCTTGAGCAGGAGCTCCGCCGAGTTCCAGGTGGTCGCGGCATCCTGCGCGATGACCGCGCCCGCATCGACGTAGGCGGCATCAGGGATGGATGACCCGATGCCCGCACCCGTCTCGATGAGCACCTCGTGGCCGTGCGCAACCAGATCGTGCACGCCGGCCGGAGTGATCGCGACACGGAACTCGTTGTTCTTGATCTCTTTCGGAACCGCCACTCTCATGCGCACAGCGTACTCGCGCGGACGGCGGATGACGATGGATTCCGCACAAATTCACGCTGCTGGGCACTGATTCGGTGAAATTCATGTTACAAAGTGCGCCTTCTGCTCCTTGGAGGGTGTTCCCGCGCACGGCGGTATGTCAGTATTCGATGAACGCGCGAACCAAAGGAGTCGACTCAATGCCCAGAGAACTTCCCCAGGACCCGATGATCCGGCAGTTGGTCAGTCAGGCTCGACAGACGCGGTTCAGCCGCAGGAACGTCCTGCAGGGAATGGGCATCGGCGCCGGTGCGCTCGCGCTCGCGGCCTGTGCACCGAGTGGCAGCACCGCTCCGACTCCGGCAGAGGACAACTCGGCCAACGACCCGACTCTCGTCTGGGGAAACTGGCCGGCCTATCTCGACGAGGACGACGCCGGCGCATCTCCCACGCTCATGCGCTTCGAGGAGGAGACCGGTATCGCTGTCGAGTACCGGGTCGACGTTGACGACAACAACACCTTCTACGGCACGATCAAGGATCAGCTCGCACTCGGCCAGTACCCGGGCTACGACACCTTCTGCCTGACCGAGTGGATGATCGCTCGTCTCATCCGGTTCGGATACGTGCAGGAGCTCGACGAGGCGAACATCCCGAACAAGGCGAACCTCGCGCCGGCACTCCTCAACCCCGACTTCGACCCCGGGCGCAAGCTGTCGCTTCCCTGGCAGAACGGCTTCGCCGGACTCGCCTGGGACACCGAGGCCTTCCCGAAGGGTCTCGAGTCCGTCGAGGACCTCTGGCAGCCAGAGCTCAAGGGCAAGGTGACTGTGCTGAGCGAGCTCCGCGACACCATGGGCATCCTGCTCCTCGCGAACGGTGTCGACATCTCGTCCTCGGACTGGGGCACCGAGGAGTACGGCGAGGCTATCGCCGTGCTCGAGGAGCACGTCACGAGCGGCCAGATCTTCGGGATCAAGGGCAACGAGTACATGCAGGACTTCATCGCGGGCGATGCCATCGCGGGAATCTGCTGGTCCGGTGACATCACGGTGCTGAACGCCGAGGTCGGCTACGAGCGGTTCAAGTTCGCCCTGCCGGACACGGGCGGCACGCTCTGGGGCGACACCTTCGTCGTGCCCATGGGTTCGACGCGCAAGGCCAACGCCGAGGCGCTCATGAACTACTACTACGAGCCCGAGGTCGCCGCCGAGGTCGCCGCCTGGGTCAACTACATCACGCCGGTCGCCGGTGCGGCGGAGGCCGCAGCCGAGCTCTTCCCCGAGGTCGCCGAGAACCAGCTCATCTTCCCGGACGAGGCGACTCTCGCGCAGTCGCACATCTTCCGGACGTTGAACGCCGCGGACGACCAGGCGTTCAACAACGAGTTCCAGCGAGTCAGCCTCGGTGCCTGATGGCCGACGGTACGTTCGCAGAGGCCGGCGCTGACCTCGAGCTGATCGGGATCCACAAGCGTTTCCCCGGCTTCACGGCCATCGAGGATCTCGATCTCGTGATCCCCGCCGGGTCGTTCTTCGCTCTGCTCGGCCCGTCGGGGTGTGGCAAGACAACAACGCTCCGCCTGGTGGCTGGCCTCGAGCAACCGACAGCTGGTCGCATCCTCATCGGCGGCAAGGATGTCACGAACGTGAAGTCCTTCAAGCGTCCGGTCAACACGGTGTTCCAGAGTTATGCGCTCTTCCCGCACATGACCGTGCTGGAGAACGTCGCGTTCGGCCTGCGGCGCCGCAGGATCGAGAACCCGCTGGGGAAGGCGCACGAGGCCTTGCGCCTCGTGGAGCTGGATCACCTGGCATCCCGTCGTCCGCAGCAGCTCTCTGGCGGCCAGCAGCAGCGCGTGGCGCTTGCCCGCGCGATCGTGAACCGGCCAGCACTGCTCCTCCTCGACGAGCCCCTCGGTGCTCTCGACCTCAAGCTGCGCCGCCAGATGCAGAGCGAACTCAAGACCATCCAGGACGAGGTGGGTCTCACCTTCCTTCACGTCACGCACGACCAGGAGGAGGCCATGACGATGGCCGACACCGTCGCCGTCATGAACAAGGGTGAGATCGAGCAGATGGGCGCCCCCGAGGAGCTGTACGAGCTCCCGAAGACCGCGTTCGTGGCGAACTTCCTCGGGCAGTCCAACCTCTTCACGGGAGCGGTGACGTCGAGTTCCGGCAACTCGATCGTCGTCGACGTGGCCGGTGTCAAGGTCGAGGTACCCAAGGAGCGCGCGCAGCGTCACACGGGCAACGTCACGATCGGGGTGCGCCCCGAGAAGCTCATGCTTGCCACCGAGGCGCCGGCGCCGAAGGCCGGCACGAACGTCCTCGGCCCCGGCCGGGTCGTGGATGTCTCGTTCAGCGGCGTGAGCACGCAGTACCAGATCGCGATCCCGGGTATCGGTCCCGTTACGGTGTTCGCCCAGAACATGGTGTTCGGTCCTGTGGTCCAGGAGGGCGCCGAGGTCTGGGTGTCGTGGACGGTGGACCATGGCTTCGGTCTCGTGGACGAGCCGGAGCCAACGCCACGCTTCGCGTCGGACACCGACACGGCTGCGATCGCGGCGCAGACGAGGAAAGATCTGCTCACGGAGATCGAGGAGGCGTAGGGATGGCCTTCGCCGCGTTCGGGTCACAGGGCCCCGCCGTAGAACAGGCGCCGCGCAAGCGCAGCTGGATCGCGTGGGTGCTGCTCGCCCCCGGACTCGCTTACCTCGCGCTGTTCTTCCTCACGCCCTTCATCTCCCTCATCCTCACGTCGCTTCAGGCGCCCGTGGACTTCGGCGATGTCGGGCAGTACCAGGCGGCGTTCAAGATCGAGAACTACGCCATGGTGGTGTCGCAGTACTGGCCGCACTTCCTCAGGGCATTCGGCTACGCGATCGCCGCGACCTTCTTCGCACTCATCATCAGCTACCCTCTCGCATACTTCATCGGTGTGACGGCGCGGAAGTGGCCCCTCATCCAGGCACTCGCGCTCACGCTTGTGATCGCGCCGTTCTTCATCTCGTTCCTGCTGCGCACGCTCGCATGGAAGCAGTTGATGTCGGATGACACACCCCTCGTCCACGCGCTCAAGGCCCTCACGATCCTGCCCCCCGACGGCCACCTCACGGGTACCGCCTTCTCGGTCATCTTCGGTCTCACCTACAACTTCATCCCGTTCATGACCCTCCCGATCTACACGACCCTGGAGCGCCTCGACACCCGCTATCTCGAGGCGGGATCAGACCTGTACGCGACCCCGGCGACCACGTTCTGGAAGATCACGCTGCCGCTGTCGCTCCCCGGGATCGTCTCCGGCACGCTGCTGACCTTCATCCCGGCATCCGGTGACTTCATCAACGCGAGTTCGAGCTTCCTCGGTTCGTCCTCCACACAGATGATCGGAAACGTCATTGAGACGAACTTCCTCGAGCTCCTGAACTACCCGGCGGCGGCGGCCCTCTCGGTGATCCTCATGGCGGTCATTCTGTTGATCGTCGGTATCTACGTGAAGCGCGCGGGGACGGAGGAGTTGCTGTGAGCAGGTTCTCGCTCGGCAGGTGGCTGCTGCCCGTCTATGCGGTGCTGGCGCTCGTCTTCCTGCTCATCCCGATCGTCTACACCTTCGTGTTCTCCTTCAACGCGTCGGTGAAGTCGAACATCGTCTGGGTGGGCTTCACCCTCGACAACTGGCTCAATATCTGCGCCGACCCCTCGGTGTGCAACGCGTTCGGCACGAGCATCCTTGTCGGCGTCGTCGCTACGGTGATCGCGACCGCACTCGGTACGCTCATGGCGCTCGCCCTGTCGCGCTACCGGTTCCGCGCCCGCTCTGCCGTGAGCCTGCTGCTCTTCCTGCCGATGGCCACCCCGGAGATCGTGCTCGGCGCCGGTCTCGCAGCCCAGTTCCTCTCCGCTGGCATCCCGAAGGGCCTCGGCACGATCATCGCGGCCCACGCGCTGTTCTGCCTGAGCTTCGTTGTGGTCACGGTCAAGGCGCGTATCTCGAGCCTGGATCCCGCCCTGGAGGAGGCCGGTCGCGATCTCTACGGCTCGGCCGGCCAGGTGTTCTGGCGGATCACCTTCCCCCTGCTGCTTCCTGGCATCACCGCCGCGGCGCTCCTGTCGTTCGCGCTGAGCTTCGATGACTTCATCATCACGCGGTTCAACAACGGCGCCGTCACGACGTTCCCGATCTACATCTACACGGCCGCGGCGAGGGGCGTACCTGCCGAGGCCAACGTCATCGCGTCCGCGGTGTTCATCTTCGCGCTGGTGCTCGTGATCGTGGCGCAAGTCACGGGCTCGGCCCGGCGCAAGCGGCTCGCCAAGCAGTAACCGCGCCCAGTACCCAGTGAGGCACCCATGTACCAGGACCGTGCTCGTCTCGCAGCGTTGTGGGAATCGGAGTTGGAGGTGTTCCGCGCCGGTCGGCCCAGGTCGGAGGAGGAGTGGGAACGTGCCATCCAGCACATGCCCGACGGCGTGCCCATGCTCTGGATGTCGAAGTGGCCAGGGCCCTGGCCCGTGTACGTCGAGTCGGCGTCCGGCGCGCACTTCACGTGTATCGACGGGATCGATCATGTCGACCTGTGCCTGGGCGACACGGGCGCCATGTGCGGTCATGCACCGGCGGCATCCGTCGCGGCGATCCAGGCGCAGCTCCAGCGCGGGTCCACCTTCATGCTGCCCACCGAGGATGCCTCGGTCGTGGCCGAACTCCTGAGCGAGCGCTTCCGCGTGCCCGTGTGGCAGTTCTCGCTCTCCGCGACGGACGCGAACCGCAGCCTCATCCGCTACGCGCGCCAGGCGACGGGTCGCCCCCGGATAGTCGTGCACGACTACAGCTATCACGGCACCGTTGATGAGGCCTACGCGACCCTCAACGACCGAGGCGAGGTGGTGTCCCGTCGAGGCAACATTGGCGCGCCCGTTCCTCTGGCAGAGACGACGGCGGTCGTGCAGTTCAACGATGTCGAGGGACTCGAGAGAGTGCTCGCCACACGTGACATCGCGGCCATGCTCATCGAACCAGCGCTCACCAACATCGGCATCGTGCTCCCGGCGCCCGGATACCTCGAAGCCGTGCGCGAACTCTGCACCCGCTACGGCACCCTTCTGATCATCGACGAGACCCACACGTTCAGCGCTGGTCCCGGTGGCCTCATCGCCGAGCTTGATCTTCATCCCGACGCGGTCGTACTGGGCAAGAGCATCGGTGGCGGCATCCCAGCTGGCGCGTGGGGGATGACACGCGAGTTCGCGAACGCTGTGCGGGATTCGCTCGACCTCGAGGACATCGACGTCGGGGGAGTGGGCGGAACGCTCGCGG
Organism: Leifsonia sp. AK011; assembly: GCF_013410945.1. Taxonomy (NCBI): domain Bacteria; kingdom Bacillati; phylum Actinomycetota; class Actinomycetes; order Micrococcales; family Microbacteriaceae; genus Leifsonia; species Leifsonia sp. AK011. Next base: position 1,577,570 of record NZ_JACCCH010000001.1, read on the forward strand.
GCAACGCCCTCTCACTCGCCGGTATCCGGGCGACGCTCACCGAGGTACTCACCCCCGAAGCCTTCGTCGGCATGATTGCACGCAGTACGGAGTGGACCGCGGGAGTGCAACAGGCGATCGACGAGTTCGATGTCCCGTGGCAGGTGACGCAACTGGGGGCGAGGGCCGAGTACAGCTTCCGTCCGACACCGCCGCGCGACGGCCACGAGGCGGCAGAGGCCGACGACTTCGAGCTCCAGCAGTACCTGCACCTGCACGCCCTCAACCGTGGCATCCTCATGACTCCGTTCCACAACATGGCCCTCATGTCGCCGGCGACCACGGCGGCGGACGTCGAACGTCACACGGTCACGTTCCGTGAGGCGGTTGTCAGTCTCTACGGCTAGCCCGATGCAGCTAGCGTTGGGGCATGCCTGACGAACAACCCGAGTTCTACATCTCCGTCGACGTCGAGACAGCGGGTCCGGTGCCGAGCATCTACTCGCTGTTGTCGGTGGGTGCCTGCGCCGTCGACCACCCGGAGCGTGGCTTCTATGTCGAGCTCGCTCCCGAACACGATGCCGCCGCCCCGGGAGCCCTTGAGGTGTCGGGGCTGTCCATGGAGGAGCTCGCCCAGGACGGCGTGCACCCGGCCCTCGCGATGGAACAGTTCGAGGCGTGGGTCGCAGAGGTCACACCGGACGGCAGCGTGCCTGTCTTCGTCGGATTCAACACCCCGTTCGACTGGATGTTCGTCGCGGACTACTTCGAGCGCCACCTCGGCCGGAACCCCTTCGGTCACTCGGCCGTCGATATCAAGTCGTACTATATGGGCAAGTTCGGCACGACTTTCGGCCGCACGAGCATGAAGCACCTCTCCCCGCAGTACCTCGGCGGGACACATCTCTCCCACAACGCCCTCGGTGATGCGCGGGACCAGGCAACTCTGTTCCGGTCGATCATCGCAGACCCGGGGTCTTCCGACGACGTGAGTTGAAAGCGACACGATGACGACCGAGAGCACCCCAAGCGAAGAGATCCAGCGCATCGTCGAGTCCGCCCAGCGCCTCGGTGTCGAGCTCGATGAGGAAGCCACGCTGCAGTGGCTCACCGCGATCGCAGCTGCGCAATCGGATGACGACCCGCTCCAGATCGACGTGGAGAACGGCATCTTCGGTCACAAGGTGTCGATGCTCGACTTCAGCCCGCACGATCTCGCCCGCTTCCGGCAGATCGGGTCGATCGTCGAGGTGACCGGCCCGGAGGGCGTAGTCGAGGGCGCGCTCGCGCTCTCCGGCTCCGCCGCGCAGTCCAAGATCCAGAGCTTCCCCGGCGACGCGGACTTCTTCCAGCGCCTCAACATCATCGCGCCCACGCGGGCGGAGGCGAGTGACATCCTCGCGGAGGTCCTGCGCGAGAAGGTGCTCTCGACCCTCCAGGGGCCGACCTACCAGTTCCTCGAGGCCAAACTCGGCACGCATGAGACGGATGGCACCGTCAACGGTTCCCCGGTGCGCAAGGGCAGCCCCATCTCGTGGTCAGCGCCGGAGATCGCGGTGGGGGAGATGCTGGTGGAGAAGCCGGATGGCACGACCGTCACCATCAGCTTCCGCGAGGCAGCGCACGACCCGGGATGGTGCAAGCTCGACTGGGTCGTCGCCGACCCGGAGCGTCACCAGCTCTCGAACGCGAGCAACGTCATCGACGTGACCTGGGAGGCGCCGGATGGCGAGATCGTCGCCCTGGACGGGTACCTCGACGCGTACTTCCAGGAGGTGTACCTGGATGCGGATGCCGTTCCTGTGTTCGCCAAGGTCGCGAGCTTCGTCTCGGATGACGCGCTCGATGACTACGTCGAGAAGCTCGAGGGCGAAGTGCGTAAGTACCTCACCAAGAATCTCAACTACGGCAAGGCCGCCAAGCGCATGTACAACGTGTTCCGGCTCTCGGGACGCCACATGGACGCGGCCTTCGTGCGTGAGCTCTTCGACGAGCCGGCCACAATCCTCTACCAGGTCTGGTCACTGATCACGACGCTCCAGAACGCCACGGTCCCGGGTTCCTCGATCCCCATCGAGGAGGTACAGGCACAGGCCGACTCGCTCGTCCTCGACGTCGTCACGACTCTCGAGGGTGATGAGGAGGTCGAGATCGTGTCGGCGCTCCTGGCCCTCCGCAGGACGCTGGACGGCCAGGAGACCGGTGAAGCCACGACCGCGGCGGTCGAGGCCGCGCAGACCAAGGTCGTCAACCTCATCAACACGTTCTTCCAGGAGCGGTTGATGGAGATGCCCACCATCAGGGAGTACATCGACGGGATGCAGGCGGAGAGCCAGGCTCACTAGCGGCGGAGGCCCACTAGACGACGGAGTAGAGCTCGCCGACGATCGCGTCGCCGCCGAACACCTTCTCGGTGACTGCCGCAGTCACGCGCTCGCCGACCTCGAGTCCCAGCGCCCCGTGCTGCATCAGGAGCGAGAGCGCGACGGGTGCCAGCGCGCGCTGTGACCCGTCGAGAACGCGGATTGCGACCGCGGTTCCATCGTCCTCCGCGGCCACGAAGACACCCTCCGCGCCGCTCTTGGCGACCAGGCCGGTCTCCGTGATGACAGTGCGGACGGATGCGTTGTCGAGCGCCCAGGGGAACCTGCGGATGGCGGCGGCGAGTCGTCCGCCGTCATCCTCACTCTTCGCCCCCACGCGACCGACGCCCCTCGCGAGGGCGCGAAGGGTCATGGCGTGCACGGGAGCTCCGCAGCCATCGATCCCACTGTGCGAGATCGTCTCTCCGACGTAGTCCTCGACCGTGCTCAGGATCAGGCGCTGCAGCGGGTGGGAGGGGTCGAGATAGGACTCGACCGGCCAGCCGTTCTCGACGCACGCGAGCAGGAAGGCGGCGTGCTTTCCCGAGCAGCCCATGGTGATGCGTCGAGGTTCGGTCGCGGCACGACGGGACGTCGCATCCATCGGCCAGTCGGCTGGGCACTGCAGGGCGTCCTCGTCGAGGCCGGCCCGGGTCAGGATGCTGCGCACCACCCGTACATGCTCGGGAGTGCCGATGTGGCTCGCTGCCGAGAGCACCAGCTCCTCGCCCTCGAGGCTCACGCCAGCCCGTCGGACTGCCATGGCCTGGAAGAACTTCATCGTCGATCGGGGGTAGAGGAGAGCATCGGCGTCGCCGTGCTCCGCGAGGGTGGCACCTGAGGGATCGAGAACGACTGCCGCGCCGATGTGGCTCGATTCGCGCAACCCCGACCGCACGACGACGGCGAGCTCCGCCGCGTTCGATGGCCGCAGCTCGCCCAGGACGTCGTCTGAGTGAATCAGCCGACCGACCGCAGAGCTATCGAACGCGTCGCGCATCCACCCACCGACCGCACCCAGGATCACAGTGAGGCGAACGCCTCGTCGATGATCGCGAGCGCCTCGGTGATGAGGTCGTCGCTGATGACGAGGCTCGGCAGGAAGCGCAGCACATTGCCGTAGGTTCCGGCCGTGAGCAGCAGCACACCCTTCTGTGCCGCGTAGGCGGCGACGGCGGTCACGGCGGCCGCATCCGGCTCGTGCGTGTCCGGCGAGACGAGCTCGATGGCGATCATCGCGCCGATCCCACGGACGTCGCCGATCACCGGGTACTTCTCCTGCAGGGCGACCAGTCCGGGCTTGAGCACACGCTCGATGCGTCCCGCTTCGGCCAGGAGGCCTTCTGACTCGATCTGGTCGAAGACGGCGACGGCTGCGGCTGCGGCGACGGGGTTGCCGCCGAAGGTCCCACCGAGTCCGCCGGGCTGCGCGGAGTCCATGATGTCGGCCCGACCGGTCACGCCCGCCAGAGGGAGTCCGCCAGCGATGCCCTTCGCGCTCAGAACCATGTCGGGCACCCAGCCGAAGTGCTCGCTGGCGAAGTACGCGCCGGTGCGAGCCATTCCGCTCTGGATCTCGTCCGCGATCATGACGACGCCGTTCGCGGTGCACCACTCCTGGAGGGCGGGAAGGAAGCCATCCGCGGGAACCACGAAGCCACCCTCGCCCTGGATGGGCTCGACGACGAGGCAGGCGAGGTCGGCAGCGCCGACGGTCTTCTCGAGGTACGAGATCGTGCGCTTGGCCGCTTCGGTGCCCGACAGGCCGTCATGGAAGGGGTAGGAGTTCGGCGCACGGTAGACGTCCCCCGCGAGCGGGCCGAAGCCAGTTGCGTACGGGGCGGCCTTGAAGTTCATGGCCATCGTCAGGTTGGTGCGGCCGTGATAGGCGTGATCGAGCACGGCGACGCCGTTGCGGCCCGTGAACTTGCGAGCGATCTTGACACCGTTCTCGACGGCCTCCGCGCCCGAGTTCACGAGAACGGTCTTCTTCGCGAAGGTGCCCGGGGTGTGCTCGGCGAGCAGCTCCGCGACCCGAACGTAGCTCTCGTAGGGGGTAATGGTGAAGAGCGTGTGGGTGAGGCTCTCGAGCTGGGCCGTCGCGGCAGCGACCACCGCGTCATCTGTGTGCCCGATCGTGGTCACGCCGATGCCGGCACCGAGGTCGATGAACTGGTTGCCGTCGACATCCACGACGATCGCGCCGTGCGCGCGCTCGATGTACACGGGCAGTGCTGCGGTGACACCCACCGGCACCACGGCGAGTCGTCGCTCGTGGAGAGCCTGTGACTTGGGGCCGGGAATGGCCGTGACCACCCGTCGTTCCTGGGTGACAGGGGAGGATGAGACGCTGAGGGTGTCAGTCATAATGACCCCAGTTTATTCGCCCCTCCGGAGGAATGAGGCACCACCATGCGCAGCGACCACGACTACCTCGTGCGCGTCCAGTGGCAGGGCAACCTCGGCACGGGAACCTCGGGTTACCGCGAGTACACGCGCGACACCGAGATCACCGCCGAGGGGATGCCGGCCATCCTGGCGTCGGCGGATGTCCCGTTCCACGGTTCAGCTGAGCGCTGGAATCCCGAACTCCTGCTCCTTGCGGCTCTCAGCCAGTGCCACCTGCTGAGTTATCTCTACGTGGCGCTAAAGAACGACATTGTCGTGGAGTCGTATTCGGACTCGATCAGCGGGGTCCTGCGGACCACGGCGAACGGCGGTGGCAGCTTCGTCTCGGCGACATTGCGACCGGATGTGACCATCTCGAAGGGCGATCCAGAGCTCGCTGCATCCCTTCACAAGGACGCGAGCGAACTGTGTTTCATCGCCGCTTCCGTGAACTTCCCGCTGACCCATGAACCTCGGATACAGGTCATCCATCGGTAATCCACATCACAGCCACAGCCGGAGTACGGAATGATGGGTGGAACATTCCGCTCCACCACGTTCCTGAAAGGTGCTTTCGTGCGCACTGCTATCCCCCTTCTTCTCACGGCAGGGCTCGTGATCTCGCTTGCGGCGTGCTCACCGGCCACCACCGCTACCGATCCGGACTGTGCAGTGACGCCCTCCGGCTCGGCCTCTGATGCAGTCAAGGTCAGCGGAGAGTTCGGCGAGGCCCCTGAGGTCGACATCCCCACCCCCACCGAGGCAGCGGAGACGCAGCGCTCCGTCGTGATTGCCGGTGACGGCGAGGCCGTCAAGACCGGTGAGACGGTCATCGTCGAGTACACCGTCTTCAACGGCACGACGGGCGACCAGCTCGACGCGTCCCAGTACGACGGCGAGCCGACAGCCGAGTTCACCCTCGACGAGGCCCAGCTCCTCCCGGGCATCGTCAAGACGCTCACGTGCTCCACGATTGGTTCGCGCCTCGTCGGCGTCCTTCCCGCGGTCGATGCTTTCGGCGACGCCGGCCAGGAGACGCTCGGTGTGACCGCGGACGACACCCTCGTCTTCGTCGTCGACCTGGTTGAGCTGAAGCAGGCGCCCGAGGCTCTCGTGCCCGACGAGTGGACCGAGAACGTCCCGACGGTCGACCTCTCGAGCGGCACCCCCGTCGTCACGATCCCCGACGCCGACCCGCCGACCTCGGTCGTGGTCGACATCCTTGAGGAGGGCGACGGCGATGTGGTCGAGTCCGGCGCGACCGTCGAGGTCAACTACCAGGGCGTGAGCTGGGACACCGGCGAGATCTTTGACCAGAGCTACGGCAGCGCGCCCGCGTCCTTCGCGACGACCGGTGTCATCGAGGGCTTCGGCGCTGCGCTCGTGGGTCAGAAGGTCGGCACCAAGCTGGTCGTCGGCATCCCGCCGGAGTACGCCTATGGAACTGACCCCGAGGCTCACGAGCTCGGAGGCCAGACCCTGGTGTTCGTCGTCGAGATCCTGGGAATCGCCTAGCCTCCCATGCGCACCGTCATCGTCCTCGGCTCGACCGGTTCGATCGGTACCCAGGCCCTGGAGGTGATCGCGAGCAATCGCGATCGCTTCCGGGTCGTGGGGCTCGCTGCCGGCTCGAATGCCGAGGCGATGGCCGAGCAGGCTCGCGAGTTCGGAGTCGAGCACACCGCACTCGGGGCTGCGGATGCCGCATCCCTCGTTCGCGACGTGCCCGCCGACGTCGTGCTCAACGGAATCACGGGCTCCGTGGGTCTCGAGCCGACGCTGGCAGCACTCGAGGCGGGAGCGACCCTCGCCCTCGCGAACAAGGAGAGCCTCATCGTGGGTGGCGAACTCGTCACCTCGAGGGCCGCGCCCGGGCAGATCGTGCCCGTCGACTCCGAGCACTCGGCGATCGCACAGGCGCTCCGCTCCGGCGAGCCGCGAGAAGTGCGACGGCTCGTGCTCACTGCATCGGGCGGCCCCTTCCGTGGGCGCAGCAGGGAGTCCCTCGCGAACGTCACTCCGCGCGAGGCGCTCGCGCACCCCACCTGGGACATGGGCCTCGTCGTCACGACGAATTCGTCGACCCTCGTCAACAAGGGGCTCGAGGTCATCGAGGCGCACCTGCTGTTCGGTGTTCCCTATGACCAGATCGAGGTCACCGTGCATCCACAGTCGATCGTCCACTCCATGGTGGAGTTCGTGGACGGGTCGACCATCGCCCAGGCCTCGCCGCCGGATATGCGGCTCCCGATCTCCCTGGGGCTCGATTGGCCGCACCGCGTTGCGGGTGTCGGGGTGCCCCTCGATTGGACCACGGCGAGCCAATGGACGTTCGAGCCCCTCGATAGTGCGGCGTTCCCGGCCGTCGACCTCGCCAAACAGGTCGGGTCGTCCGGCGGAACCTATCCCGCGGTCTTCAACGCCGCGAACGAGCAGGCCGTGATCGCCTTCCACGCGGGCCGCATCGGCTATCTCGACATCGTGCCGACCATCGAGAAGGTTGTGGACGCTCACACGAGTGGCGGCGAACTCACACTGGATGGAGTGCTCGAGGCCGAAACCTGGGCGCGGGCCACGGCAGACAGCCTGCTACCAGCATGAGATGGGTACTCTGACGCCGTGGAAACCGTGCTGCTGTACATCCTGGGCATCCTGATCGTTCTCGTCGGTCTCGCGATCTCCATCGGTCTCCACGAGGTCGGCCACCTGGTCCCCGCGAAGAAATTCGGCGTGCGGGTCAGTAAGTACATGATCGGTTTCGGGCCGACGATCATCTCCTGGCGCCGGGGTGAGACCGAGTACGGCATCAAGGCGCTTCCCCTGGGCGGCTATATCTCGATGGCCGGGATGTTCCCGCCGAAGAAGCCCGGCGAAGCTGCTCGAACGGCCACCACGAGCGTCTTCGACACGCTCGTGCAGGACGCTCGTCAGGCCAGCGCCGACACCCTGGTCGACGTGGAGGAGAAGCGGGCGTTCTACCGCCTCCCCGTGCCCAAGCGCATCGTCATCATGCTGGGCGGGCCCGTCATGAACCTGCTCCTGGGTGTGCTCTTCTATGCGATCGTGCTCTGTGGCTTCGGTCTTCCCCAAGCGAGCACGACTGTGGCGAGCGTCAACGAGTGCGTCATCCCGGCGACGAGCACGAGCCAGGAATGTGCCCCGGGGGATGCGGCATCCCCTGCGCTCACCGCGGGATTCCAGCCGGGCGATCGCATCGTGAGCATCAACGGCGAACCCATCACCGAGTGGAGCCAGGCCACCGAGTTCATCCGCTCGTCGCCGGGTGAGGAACTGGACTTCGTGGTGGAGCGCGACGGCAGCGAGGTCTCGCTGACCGCCATCCCACTCCTGTCGGAACGATACGTGCTGACGGAGACAGGTTCGGTGCAGGAGGATGCAGAGGGCCAGCCGGTCACGGAGGACGTCGGCTTCCTCGGCATCGGCCCCGCGACGGAGACGGTGCGCCAGCCCGTCACAGCCGTGCTTCCTGCCGTGGGGGAGAACATCGCCCGCGTCGCCCAGATCATCGTGACCCTGCCCCAACGCATCGTGGATATCGCGGTCGCCGCCTTCGGTCCGGAGGAGCGGGACCCCAACGGACCGATCGGAGTGGTCGGGATAGGTCGTATAGCGGGCGAGATCACGAGCCTCAACACGATTCCGGTCGCCGATCGGGCAGCAAGCCTCATCCAGCTCCTCGCCTCGCTCAACGTCGCCCTCTTCGTGTTCAACCTCATCCCGCTCCTGCCCCTCGACGGTGGCCATGTTGCGGGAGCACTGTGGGAGGCCGTGCGAAGAGGGTTCGCGAAGCTCCGCGGCAAGCCGGACCCCGGCCCGGTGGATACCGCGCGATTCATCCCGATCACTCTCGTTGTCTCGGCGCTGCTCGCGGCGATGACACTCCTGCTCGTCTATGCGGACATCGTCAAGCCGATCTCCATCCTGTAAGTCGTAGGCTTGTCTCGTGCCAGCAGTCAATCTCGGTCTCCCGAAGGTCCCTGAAACCCTCGCCCCTCGTCGCAAGACCCGTCAGATCCATGTCGGCAAGGTCGGTGTGGGAAGCGACTTCCCGGTCAGCGTGCAGTCGATGACGACGACGCAGACGACAAACATCAACGCCACGTTGCAGCAGATCGCGGAGCTCACGGCCTCCGGCTGCGACATCGTTCGGGTGGCGGTGCCGCATCAGGATGACGCTGATGCGCTCAAGATCATCGCGATGAAGAGCCAGATCCCAGTGATTGCGGACATCCACTTCCAGCCCCGGTACGTCTTCGCGGCGATCGACGCCGGCGTGGGTGCCGTACGCGTGAATCCCGGCAACATCAAGAAGTTCGACGACCAGGTCGGTGCGATCGCCAAGGCGGCGAAGGATGCCGGCGTGAGCATCCGTATCGGCGTGAACGCCGGTTCGCTCGAGCCGAGCCTACTCCAGAAGTACGGTAAGGCGACCCCCGAGGCTCTCGTCGAGAGCGCGGTCTGGGAGGCGAGCCTCTTCGAGGAGCACGATTTCCACGACTTCAAGATCTCGGTCAAGCACAACGACCCCGTTGTCATGGTCAAGGCCTACCGCCTCCTCGCCGAGCGCGGCGACTGGCCGCTGCACCTCGGCGTGACGGAGGCGGGCCCCGAGTTCCAGGGCACCATCAAGTCGGCGACGGCCTTCGGCATCCTGCTCTCCGAGGGAATCGGCGACACCATTCGAGTCTCGCTCTCCGCGCCGCCGGCGCAGGAGGTCAAGGTCGGGCTGCAGATCCTCCAGTCGCTCAACCTGCGCGAGCGCAAGCTCGAGATCGTGTCCTGCCCGAGCTGTGGCCGCGCCCAGGTTGACGTCTACACGCTCGCCAACGACGTGACTGCTGGTCTGGAAGGAATGACGGTCCCACTGCGAGTGGCTGTCATGGGATGCGTCGTGAACGGCCCCGGCGAGGCGCGTGAGGCCGACCTCGGCGTGGCCAGCGGTAACGGCAAGGGCCAGATCTTCGTCAAGGGCGAGGTCATCAAGACGGTGCCCGAAGCAGACATCGTCGCGACCCTCATCGAGGAGGCCAACCGCCTCGCTGCCGAGATGCCCCCGGGGGCGGTCGGCGAGCCGCTCGTCGTCACCTCGAACTGACGTCCATCTGACGGAGAACGTCGTTCTGAAGCGCCCGCACCGACAGTCTTCGTCAGGTCGAAGGGGTCCAGCCGCCTTTTCGAAGCGCGCGGTCGATTGTGCCCACCAGCGCCGACCGGCGGGCGAGCAGGGCCTTGTCAACTCGGATCACGCGCCAGTCCTCATCCATGAGTTCGTCCAGGCGCGCGATGTCGATGGCGAACTGCCGCTCGCTCTCGCCATGGTGCCGACCTTCGTACTCCAAGACGACCCGGTAGGCCCTGAACACGAGGTCGCCGCGAGCCACCTGAGCACTGTGGATGTTATGGATCACCCCGTTGACCTCAGGTTCCGGAAAACCGGCTCGCATCACGACGAGCCGTAGCGCCGTCTCGCGAGCCGAATCCGTTCCTGACCTCATGAGTAAGAGTGCCTCATGGAGCTTGCGGCTACCGCGCCCTCGATAGCCGCGCACGAGCGTGCCGAGCTGTTCCATTGTTGTCACGGGTTGTTTTCTGCTGACGAGCCCGTCGCCCATGGCCACGAGGTCATCGAGCGGGAGAGTTGCCCCCAGCTGGAGCCACGTGTCGATCGGGTTGAGGACCCGCAGCCCACCCACCGAGACGAGCGCGGACACTCCTGACTCGTGTCCCGACACTCCCGTCAGCCGCGGAGCGCGGTGCGGCCTGACGGATGTTACGTGCACTGTGGATGCCCGGAATCCCTCCGGCAGACGGAGCCCGAGAAGCATCGCGGCGGTCGAATGGCTGAAGAACTGATCTGGAGTCATCCGTGACTGCAGCGCTCGGGAGCGCGCAACAACCGTGGTGGGCTCGCCAAGGCTCCTCACACCGTAGAAGGGGCTGGCCAGATCCGACGACCGGAGTCGTCCTTCGCCCACGCCAGCTGCCCGCGCCGAGGCGATGGTGAAGCCGTCCGCGGCCAGGGCGGTGGGCAGCGGTGCGGGTCGTCGCATCCTGTGAGTATCCGCGCGCGGGGCCAGCGCTGTGGGTATCTCTCCCCAGTCCCGCCCACCTGACGGAGAACGACGTTGCGGATGCCCGATAGCGACGTTCTCCGTCAGGTCGGGGAGTCGCGCACCGCCGGTAACATGGGCGGGTGCCTACACGCCTGTCCCAGCTCTTCGTCCGTACCCTCCGTGAAGACCCCGTCGATGCCGAGGTGGCCAGCCACCGCCTGCTCGTTCGAGCTGGCTACATCCGTCGCCAGGCGCCGGGGGTGTTCGCCTGGCTGCCGCTCGGACTGAAGGTGCGCCGCAAGATCGAGAACGTGATCCGCGAGGAGCTCGAGGCCTTCGGGGCACAGGAGGTGCACTTCCCTGCGCTGCTGCCGCGTGAGCCCTACGAGGTGACCGGACGCTGGACGGAGTACGGCGACGGCATCTTCCGCCTCAAGGACCGCAAGGGCGCCGACTATCTTCTCGCGCCCACGCACGAGGAGGTCTTCACGCTCCTCGTGAAGGACCTCTACTCGAGCTACAAGGACCTGCCCCTGTCGATCTACCAGATCCAGGACAAGTACCGCGACGAGGCCCGTCCGCGCGCCGGTCTCCTGCGCGGCCGCGAGTTCTCCATGAAGGACAGCTACTCCTTCGACTACACCGATGCAGGCCTGGATGTCTCGTACCAGCAGCACCGCGACGCCTACGAGCGCATCTTCCAGCGTCTCGGCCTCGAGTACGTGATCGTGAAGGCGGATGCCGGCGCGATGGGTGGCTCGAAGTCGGAGGAGTTCCTGCACCCGACGCCGATCGGCGAGGACACCTTCGTGCGTTCGGACGGCGGCTACGCCGCGAACGTCGAGGCCTTCACGACCGCAGCGCCCCCGGCCCGCTCCTACGAGCACCTGACCCCGGCCGAGGTGCTCGACACCCCGGACACGCCCACCATTGCGACCCTTGTTGCCGTCGCCAATGAGAAGCACCCGCGCCCGGACGGCCGCGTGTGGACCGCTGCGGACACGCTCAAGAACATCGTGCTCGCGCTCACCGACCTCGAGGGCAACCGGGAACTCGTCATCGTGGGTCTCCCCGGTGATCGCGACGTCGACATGAAGCGTGCCGAGGTCGCCTTCGCGCCGGCCCTCGTCGAGGCCGCGACGGAGGACGACTTCCGCAAGCATCCCGGACTCGTCAAGGGCTACATCGGACCCTGGTCTGCTGCGGGCCCGGTACTCGGCGAGAAGTCTGCGACGGGCATCCGGTATGTCCTCGACCCGCGTGTGTCCGACGGCAGCGGCTGGATCACCGGCGCAAACGAGCACGGCAAACACGTCTTCGGCCTGGTCGCCGGGCGGGACTTCGTCGGCGACGGTGTCGTGCAGGTGGCCGAGGTGCTCGCGGGCGACCCGGCTCCGGATGGCTCGGGCCCCGTCGAGCTCGCACGCGGCATGGAGATCGGCCACGTGTTCCAGCTCGGCCGCAAGTACGCGGAGGCGCTCGGTCTCAAGGTGCTCGACGAGAACGGCAAGCTCGTGACCGTCACGATGGGTTCGTACGGCATCGGTGTGACCCGCATCATGGCGGTCATCGCCGAATCGAACAACGACGAGAAGGGCCTGATCTGGCCGAAGAACGTCGCACCGTTCGACGTGCACGTGATCGCCGCGGGTCGCGAAGAGGTTGTCTACGCCACGGCGGAGGCCCTCGTGGGGTCGCTCGAGGAGAGCGGGTTCGATGTGCTCTTCGATGACCGCCCCAAGGTGTCACCCGGTGTGAAGTTCGGTGACGCAGAGCTCCTGGGCGTGCCGCTCATCGTCATTGTGGGCAGGGATGCGGCCGAGGGCCGCGTCGAGATCTGGGACCGCCGCACGGGCGAGCGCACCCCCGTGGCGCTCGACGAGGTGGGTGCCGCGCTCCTCGGCTAGACCACCAGGGGTCTCAGTCGGCCAGCCCGAGGTCGTCAGCGAACTCGGCACGGATGCGTTCCCGGATCGCCACGAACTCGGGGTAGCGCCAGAAGAAGTCGAGCTTCTCGGCGACCGTGCTGGTGCCCGTCGGCTCGTCCTCGAGCACGAACGTCATGAAGGTCTCGGCGAGGTCCTCGACGACATTGGTCGCGGCGTAGTCGCTCACGAAGTCGTCCTCGTGCTCGAGGTAGAACTCCCACGCGACATCCGCATCCGAGTTAGCCGGATCGGGGGCATCCTCATAGCCCGACCAGAATCTGCGCTGGAAGGCGAACACGACGGAGTCCTCCGCGGCGCAGCCCTCGTCGAGGTCGAGGGTCGAGCACACGCCGACATCGGGGGAGACCTCGCTCGTCTCCAGGGTCAGGATGTGCCCGTACTCGTGGATGAGCGTCGCGACGAGCTGCTCGTGGTCGCCACTCGTCGCGAGGTTGGCGGCGAGCACCCAGTACTCGAGATCGTCGTCCTGGTAGACGTACGCGAGGGTGTCGCTGTCGTCGCTGTCACCCACGCGGTACTCCAGAACGACCTCTGCGGCGAAATCGAGGGTGGCGACGCGGGTGAAGGTGTCCCACACATCCTGTGTCAAACCGCTCGCGGTCGGGCTGAGCGAGCCGTCCTCCAGCACCGCGTAGACATCGACGCTCCCGAAATCATCGTCGGTCTCGGTCACAGCGCCGCCCTGGCCAACCGCGGCGCAGCCCGCCAGAAGTGCGATGACGACGAGTGTCGCAAGGGATGCAGCGGCTCTCGTCACACCATCACCCTAGAGGTCCACGCTAAACTGGCCTCGACGCCGTCGGCCACCGCCGACCGTGCGAGACATTGTGAATAGCGGAGGCCCTCAGTGGACATCGACCTGAGCGTGCTGCGACTTATGGAGCGCGAGCGCGAGATCCCCTTCGAGGAGCTTGCGACCATCATCGAACAGGCCATCCAGACGGCCTACCTGAAGCACGTCGGCGAAACCGATCCGACCGCCGCACGCGTGGTGCTCGATCGCAAGACCGGGCACGTGAGTGTCTGGGTGCCAGAACTCGACGACGAGGGAGCGGTCATCGGCGAGGCCGAGGACAGCCCGAGCGATTTCGGCCGTATCGCGGCCTTCGCTGCGAAGCAGGTCATCAACCAGCGCCTGCGAGACATCGCGGACGACCATGTGCTCGGCGAGTTCAAGGGCCGTGAGGGTGACATCGTCGCCGGCGTGATCCAGCAGGGACCGAACCCCAGGATGATCCACGTCGACCTCGGGTCGGTCGAGGCGATCCTGCCTCCTGAGGAGCAGGTCCCGGGCGAGGAGTACGCCCACGGCACGCGCATCCGCGTGTACGTGACCGCCGTGAGCAAGGGGCTCAAGGGTCCGCAGATCACGGTGAGCCGCACCCACCCGGCTCTCGTCCGCAAGCTCTTCGCACTCGAAGTGCCCGAGATCGCGAGTGGAATCGTGGAGATCACGTCGCTCGCGCGCGAGGCCGGTCACCGCACCAAGATGGCCGTTCGTGCCACCGAGCCCGGTGTCAACGCCAAGGGTGCCTGCATCGGCGAGCTCGGCCAGCGCGTGCGGGCAGTCACCGCGGAACTCAACAACGAGAAGATCGACATCGTCGATTACTCCGAGAACCTCGCGACGTTCGTGGCCAACGCCCTGTCGCCGGCCAAGGTGTCGAGTGCTTTCGTGATCGATGAGTCGACGAAGGCCGTTCGTGCCCTCGTTCCCGACTACCAGCTGTCGCTCGCGATCGGCAAGGAGGGCCAGAACGCCCGCCTCGCCGCGAAGCTCACGGGCGCACGCATCGACATCCAGCCGGACAGCATCCTCGAGTCCTAGAGGTCACGACTCCGCTGCCGGTAGGCACTCGGGGTCATGCCGGCGTCTCTGCGGAAAGTTCGGCTGAAGATGCTGGGGTCGGTGCTGCCGCAGTGCACGGCGATGTCCACGAGGGGAAGGTGCGTCGACGTGAGTAGTCGGCGTGCCCGTTGCATCCTGACGCTGCGGATGTAGGCAGCCGGGGTCGTTCCATGGTCGGCGAAGACCGCATGCACCGTCCTGGGGGAGACGTTCTCGGCGCTGGCCAGCGCTGAGACGTCGAGACGCGGGTCGGCGAGGCGATCGTGGATGATCCGGTCGAAGGCCGCGAAGAGTGCTGAGTGGGACCGCGGACGGGCCGCCCCACCGCCACGTCGGGAGAGGGACGAGCCGAGGATCTCGGTGGCCACCCTGAGCGCCTCCCGTTGATCGTCGATCACGGGGCGATCGGTGAAGAGCGATCGTGCGACTCGGGCGAAGGTTCGCAGCCCGGCATCCTTTCGCACGGGAAGCGTGCGAGCCGTCATCTCCCTCACCCTCATGTCCGTGAGGCCGAGTCTCTCGACAGGAACCTGCAGGATGGCGAGCTCTGCGGCCTCCGGGAAGGTCAGCGTGTAGGTGCCCCGCGTGACGTAGAGCACGCCGTCGCCCGGCCGCAGGTGCGCGACCCGCCCGTCCTGCTCGACACTGCTTGTTCCTCGGACCTGCACCGAGAACAGGGCCATGTCATCGGGGGAGGACGACAAGAGGTCGTTGGTGCGCGAAACGCGGCCAGCGCCGTTGCGGATCGCCGTGACACCCCACTCGTGATCGCCGCGGTGATCCAAGGTCCCCATGAACCTCTCGACTGGCGACTCGACGTGAACGGGCACGAAGGTCGCGGATGCGAGAGCTTCCCATTCGCTGACCGTCGATACCGAGTGGACCACCATGACCCAACACTGCCGCTCTCACGTGTCAAGGAGAGTCACGCTGTGTGACATTCCTGTTTCTGCTCCGGCTTGGTGCAGGAATCGCACAGTTCCACGCCGGAATCGTCTGCAGCCCCGGGATTGTCCCGACTTAGCCTGCCGAGAATCGCACGTCGCGACAGCACTCACCCGAAGGGAACCTCACATGACACCCACCACTCGCGTCGCAGCCATCCAGGCACAACCGGTCTGGTTCGACCTCGCGGCAACAACAGACAAGACCGTGGATCTGATCGCCGGGGCATCCGCGGGAGGCGCCGAACTCGTCGCCTTCCCGGAGACCTGGCTGCCCGGATATCCCGCATTCATCTGGTCGCAGAACATCGGAGAGCAGGTACCGCTCATCGCCAACTACCGCGCGAACTCCCCGGCGCTCGACGGGCCAGAGATCGAGGCCATTCGCGAAGCAGCGAAGCAGCACGGGATCATGGTCGTGCTCGGACTCAGCGAGCGCGACCACGGATCGTTGTACATGTCGCAGCTCATCATCGGTGCCGACGGCGCGATCCTGCTGCATCGGCGCAAGCTCAAGCCCACACACGTCGAGCGCGCACTGTTCGGCGAGAGCGACGGTTCCGGCCTGCAGGTCGTCGACACCCCGCTCGGAAGGGTTGGAGCGCTCAACTGCTGGGAACACATGCAGCCCCTGGTGAAGTTCGCGATGTACGCCCAGCACGAGGAGATCCACGTGGCGGGATGGCCGGCGCTCACTCCCGTGAGCGAATCGCCGCTTCCCCAGCTGTCGGGTGAGGTGTGCCTCACGCTGAGTCGCACGTACGCCCTCGAGGGTGGCGCGTTCGTCATCGTACCCAACCAGATGCTGCCTGGCGATCGGACGGATGCTGTGGCCGCTGGCCTCTCTGCGGTCGTCTACGGGCCAGATGGCACAGCGGTGTCCACGCCCCTCGATCCGGGCACGGAAGGCCTCGTGTACGCCGACATCGATCTCGCGGTCGGGTCCTTCGCGAAGGTGTTCGCCGACCCGGTGGGTCACTACAGTCGGCCCGACGTCTTCCAGCTGACGGTGGATCGGACGGCCCGTCCCGTGGTGCGCCTGGAAGGGGCGGCATCCCCGGAATCGATTCCGGACACCGATGAGGAGCTCGTGAGCGCGTAGCTAGACTCGGCCAGGGCGGTCATTCGACGCCCTGGCCGAATCGTGAGACGGCCAAACCCAGAACCGGGGGTAAGATGGAACCCGCAAGAACGTGCCTCGGTTGCCGTTCTCGCGACAACCGCTCCGCTCTTCTGCGGCTGGTTGTGCGAGAGGGCCACGTGGTTCCGGATCCGTCCGGGAGCCTCGATGGACGAGGAGCGTGGGTTCATCCCACACTCGATTGCGTTGACGCCGCAGACAAGCGCCGGGCCTGGTCCCGAGCGTTTCGAACGGCGGGGCTGGACGCGACGGCGGTACGTGCAGCAGTCGATGGCTCGACCGAGTCATCCGAACGAACAGGCTGATTGACCTATGGACAACTAATGAGCGGCTCGAAATGAGACCCGTCCGCTAATCGCCTGCCCCCATGTTCTGGGCGCAGGCTCAGAACAGGAGAAATGTGGCAAACCCACGCGTGCACGAGATCGCATCTGAGCTCGGCATCGAATCTAAAGTCGTTCTTGAGAAGCTCAAGAACATGGGCGAGTTCGTCAAGGGACCGTCCTCCAGCATCGCGCCCCCGGTAGCCCGTCGTGTCAAGGCTGCCCTCGAGGCCGACGGCATCAAGCCGACTCCCGCGCCCGAGAAGCCGAAGGCCGCCCCCAAGGCGGCACCGAAGCCCGTGAACCCCAACCCGGAGCCGGTCGCCGCGCCCGAACCCGTCGCGGATGCCGCGCCGGTTCCCGCAGCGCCCCTCACGGTCGCCGAGCGGCAGGCGCAGGCTGAGGCCGCGGCGGCAGAGGCCAAGGCGGCGGCAGAGGCCGCGGCATCCGCCCCCGCTGGCGCGACGCCCGCAGCCCCCGCCGGGGATGCCCCGCGCCCGAGCAGCATCCCGCGCCCGGGTGCCCCGCGCCCCGGTAACAACCCGTTCGCATCGAACCAGGGAATGGGACGCCCCGGCATCCCGCGCCCCGGCAACAACCCGTTCGCCTCCAACCAGGGGATGGGTCGCCCCGGTGCGCCCGTTCCCCGTCCCGGTGCACCGCGTCCCGGTGGTCCCGGACAGGGTGGCCGTCCCGGCTTCCAGCAGCGCCCGGGTGGCCCCGGTGGCAACTTCCAGCAGCGTCCGGGTGCTCCGCGCCCGGGTGGTCCCGGCGGCTTCCGTCCCGGTGCTCCCGGTGGCGCTCCCGGCAACAACTTCGGCCCGAACCGTCCGCCGGCAGGTGGTGGCGGTCGCGGTCGCGGGCCTGGCGGTGGTACCGCTGGTGCCTTCGGTCGTGGTGGCGGCAAGAGCAAGGCTCGCAAGTCGAAGCGTACGAAGCGCGCAGAATTCGAGCTGAGGGAAGCCCCGTCGCTGGGTGGCGTTGCCGTTCCCCGTGGTGACGGCAAGACGATCATCCGTCTGCGTCGCGGTGCCTCCATCTCGGATCTCGCCGACAAGCTGGAGACGCTGACCGGCCTGACCGTTCAGCCCGGCAGCCTCGTGACCGCCCTGTTCCACCTCGGCCAGATGGCGACCGCAACCGAGTCGCTCGACGAGGGCACCTTCCAGGTGCTCGCCGAGGAGCTCGGCTACAAGATCGAGATGGTCTCGCCCGAGGACGAGGACCGCGAGCTGCTCGCCGGCTTCGACCTCGACCTCGACCAGGAGCTCGAGGACGAGACGGACGAGGACCTCGAGATCCGTCCGCCCGTCGTCACCGTCATGGGTCACGTCGACCACGGAAAGACCAAGCTCCTCGACGCCATCCGCAAGGCCAACGTGGTTGCCGGTGAGGCGGGTGGAATCACCCAGCACATCGGTGCGTACCAGGTCTGGACCGAGCACGAGGGCATCGAGCGCGCCATCACCTTCATCGACACCCCGGGTCACGAGGCGTTCACCGCCATGCGTGCACGTGGTGCACAGGTCACCGACCTCGCGATCCTCGTGGTCGCGGCGGACGACGGCATCATGCCCCAGACCGTTGAGGCCCTCAACCACGCGCAGGCGGCCAACGTGCCGATCGTGGTCGCGGTCAACAAGGTCGACAAGGAGGGTGCGAACCCCGCCAAGGTGCGCCAGCAGCTCACCGAATTCGGCCTCGTTGCCGAGGAGTACGGCGGCGACACGATGTTCATCGACGTGTCGGCGCTCAACAACCTCGGTATCGACAGGCTGCTCGACGCGGTGCTCCTCACGGCGGACGCCGGTCTCGACCTGCGCTCCAACCCCAACAAGGATGCCCGTGGCGTCGCGATCGAGGCCAAGCTCGACAAGGGCCGTGGTGCTGTTGCGACCGTGCTCATCCAGTCGGGAACGCTCCGCGTCGGAGACGCGATCGTCGCCGGAACGGCCTACGGCCGCGTTCGCGCGATGATGGACGAGAACGGTGTGCCGGTCGAGGAGGCCTATCCCTCCCGCCCCGTGCAGGTGCAGGGTCTGTCGACCGTGCCGCGCGCAGGCGACACCTTCATCGTCACCGAGGAGGACCGCACCGCCCGCCAGATCGCCGAGAAGCGCGAGGCCGTGGAGCGCAACGCTCTCCTCGCCAAGGCTCGCAAGCGCATCAGCCTCGAGGACTTCACCAAGGCCCTCGAAGACGGCAAGGTCGAAGCCCTCAACCTCATCATCAAGGGTGACGTGTCCGGTGCCGTCGAGGCACTTGAGGATGCGCTGCTCAAGATCGAGGTCGACGACAGTGTCCAGCTGCGCATCATCCACCGTGGTGTGGGTGCCGTCACCGAGAGCGACGTCAACCTCGCCACGATCGACAACGCGATCATCATCGGATTCAACGTTCGACCCGACACCAAGGCGCGCGAGCGCGCCCAGCGTGAAGGCGTCGACGTGCGTTTCTACTCCGTCATCTACGCCGCGCTCGAGGAGATCGAGAACTCCCTCAAGGGAATGCTCAAGCCCGAGTTCGAAGAGGTGCAGTCCGGTGTCGCCGAGATCCGCGAGATCTTCCGCTCCTCCAAGGTCGGGAACATCGCCGGTGTCATCGTGCGCTCGGGAACGATCACGAGGAACGCGAAGGCACGCGTCATCCGCGATGGCGTCGTCGTCGGCGACAACCTCACGATCGAGAGCTTGCGTCGCTTCAAGGATGACGTCACCGAGGTTCGTACGGACTTCGAGGCTGGTATCGGCCTCGGCAAGTTCAACGACATCCAGGTCGGCGACGAGATTGAGACGATTGAGATGAAGGAAAAGCCGCGCGTGTAGCCCGTGGTTACGGTATCCGGCGGCGATGTTCGGCACGGAAAACGGGGGCCCCGCGAGACCCCGAGTTTCCTTAGCCGAACATCGCCGCCGGATACCTCCAGTCGGGCTTCTCCCTCGCTGAGGAAGCGGGAGAGGAGCCCAGAGTTGCGACGAAGGTAGGAGTAGAACATGGCTGACGCAGCACGGGCGGCGAAGATGGCCGACCGCATCAAGGTCATCGTCGCGAAGACGCTCGAACGCGGGGTCAAGGACCCGCGACTGGGGTTCGTCACGATTACCGACG
Source organism: Leifsonia sp. AK011 (assembly GCF_013410945.1). NCBI lineage: Bacteria > Bacillati > Actinomycetota > Actinomycetes > Micrococcales > Microbacteriaceae > Leifsonia > Leifsonia sp. AK011. The sequence goes on from NZ_JACCCH010000001.1 coordinate 1,597,688, forward strand.
TTCGAGTCACTGGCGACCTGCAGCACGCCTCCATCTTCTACACGGTCTACGGCTCCGATGAGGAGCGTGCGGACACGGCGGCGGCGCTCAAGTCGGCAACGGGTATGCTGCGCAGCGAGGTGGGCAAGAACCTCACCGCGCGCCTGACTCCCTCCCTTGAGTTCATCCCCGACGGCATCCCCGAGAACGCCGCTCTCATCGCGACTCTCCTCGACGAGGCCGCGGCGCGCGACGCCGAAGTCGAGTCGCTCAAGAAGAAGGCCCAGTACGCCGGCGACGAGGACCCGTACATCAAGCCGCGCGAGCTCGAGGACTAGAGCGGCCTCACCCCAACGCCAGGATGAGCAGGAGCAGCCAGATCGGATTGATCAGGATGCTCAACACAAGCACCACGATCGCCCAACCTTTCCGCGGGCTCCGGGCTGTCCACACGGCTGCTGCGACCGTGGTGACGACACACACCCCGATTCCGATGTAGTTGAGGTGCAGCACCCTGTCGCCGGATTCCCACGTGAGAGCCTGCAGTTCGAGGACCCACAGCACGAGCATCCCGCCGAGGCCCAGCAGTGCGATCGTTCTCGGCACCGTGGTGCGCCGTGCGGGGCGCGGTGTGGAGGTCGTGGACTCCGTCATGCCCGCGAGCCTATTGGTCAGTCAGGCCCGGGAGCTATCGCGAATCTGACGCGGTCGGCAAGATAGGCCTCGAGGGCGACCTCGGCGTAGGCGAGCCGGAGTGTCACGGTACCGTCGTGCTCCACGACCGTGTGGCCAAGCGCGGGCCGGAAGTCGTAGTTGACCGACTCGCCCGTGGCGAACGGTCCACGCGCCGCCGCGCGCTGCAGGTTGCGACGATGCTCCTCCGCCGGGCTCTTGTTGGCGGAGAAGTCCTTCGGGACCACCGCGCGCACGACGCTTCCCGTCGCGAGGAGCTCTCCGTCGCGGGTCACAAGCAGGTCGCCCAGGCGCCACGCACGACCAACGGGAACGAACTTCGCCGGGCGCGTCAGTGGTCCAAGTCGACGCTCGGGGCGCAACTCCGCGAGTGCCTCGTCGGGCACGCCCGCGGCATCCAATCGGGCGGCCGCGTCCGCGACCAGTTCGTCGAGCCTCACTTCAGCAGCCTCGAGAGCACCCGGTCGGCGAGCGGCTTGCCGCCCGTCTGGCAGGTCGGGCAGTACTGGAATGTCGAGTCGCTGTAGATCACCTGGCGAATGGTGTCGCCGCAGACCGGACACGCCTCGCCGGTTCGGCCATGCACCCGCAGGTTCGACTTCTTCTCGCTCTTGAGCTCGGATGCCGCGAGCCCATCCGCTCGCTCGATGGCGGCCCGAAGCGTCCCCTGCATCGCCGCATACAGCTCCGACACCCTCTCCGCGGGCATCGAGGCCGGTGCGAAGGGGGACATCCTGGCAGTGTGCAGGATCTCGTCGGAGTAGGCATTGCCGATGCCCGCGAGGATCGACTGGCTGCGCAGCACTCCCTTGATCTGCGCCCGCCCCTGCGCGGCGAGGATCGCCGCGAACGCCTCCTCCGTGAACGCGGGGTCGAGCGGGTCCGGGCCGAGCGTGCGCAGGTTCGCGACATCCGCCGGGCTGCGCACGACGTGGATCTGGAGGCTCTTCTTAGTGCCGGCCTCGGTGAGGTCGAAGCCGCTGCCGGGGCGCTCATCGTCTGGCACGAGGACGAGTCGGGCGGCGAGGGGGCCGCGGCCCGGGCGCGCGGAAGGCTGAGGCGCGGCATCCCGCCACCGGAGCCAGCCCGCGCGGGCGAGGTGGATGACGAGGTGCAACTGGCCGATACCGATGTCGAGGAACTTGCCGTGACTGTCGACGCTCACGATCTCCTGGCCAGCGAGCGCGCTCACCGGCGGGTCGAACGTCTTCAGTGCCGGGAAGGCCACGATGTCGAGGCGCTCCACAGTGCGGCCCACGAGGCGACCGCGCAGGTCGCTGGCGAGCGCATGCACTTCTGGCAGCTCCGGCATTCCTCCAGTGTCGGTTCGCGCGCTGGTTTGCGCAATCTGCGCGTGTTCGCGGCGACCGCGGGTTGCGCAAACACCAGCGGCTCAGCCTGGCAGCTCGAACCCGCCGTCGACCGCGATCACCAGGCCGTCCGCGAGCAGGCTCGCGAGGGCGCGGTCGCGTTGTGCTGCCTCCGGCCACAGGGTGGCGATCTCTGCGGTTGTCACCGGGATGTCACTGGCTCGAAGCTCCGCCATGATGAGGCCGCGCACCTGGCGGTCGCTGCCCTCGAACCTGGCCTGCACGGGGGTGCGGGCGCCCTCGTAGGGCGGGTAACCGCTCGCGCGCCAGCGGCAGTCGTCCCTGATCGGGCATTCCTCGCAGCGCGGCGCCCGCGCGGTGCAGATGACGGCCCCGAGCTCCATGACGGCGGCATTCGTGACGCGCGCCTCCGCGACATCCTCTGGCAGCACCTGCTCCATGGCGGCCAGATCGCGGCGGGTGGAGGGGGGACCCGGCTCGCCCTGACCGTCAACGGCGCGGGCGAGAACCCGGCGCACGTTCGTGTCAACGACGGGGTGCCGGTCTCCGTAGGCGAACGCGGCAACGGCACGCGCGGTGTAGTCGCCGATGCCGGGGAGCGCGAGCAGCGCGGACACGTCCCGCGGCACGACCCCGCCGTGACGCTCGACGATGGCCACGGCTGCGGCGTGCAGCCGAAGGGCTCGACGCGGGTACCCGAGCCGGTCCCACGCCCGGACGGCGTCCCCGGGCGGCGACGCGGCGAGTGCTGCGGGATCCGGCCACCGGTCGAGCCACTCGGCGAGCCGTGGGATCACCCGCACGACGGGCGTCTGCTGCAACATGACCTCGCTCACGAGGATGCCCCACGCCCCGAACCCGTCCCGTCGCCACGGGAGGTCGCGCTGGTGAGCGCGGAACCACGCGTTCACGGCCGGGGCGATCTGCACCTCACCAACCTAATCGGCTCGGCAGGCCCATTCCGGTCGGCCGAAATCTAGACTGGATGTCACGACCAGATGAGGTGACATGGTGCAGCTGAGATCCGCAACCCGATGGACGTCCGAGAAGCGTGCGGCATTCGATGCGCTCGCGGACGAGTTCCTCGCTCAGTACGCCAAGGGCCGCACGTTCCTGTCGGTGGACGGCATCGATGGTTCCTGCCGGAGGGATTTCGCCGATGCGCTGGCCGAGCGGCTCGGGCGTGGCGGCCACGCGGTGTTCCGGGCATCCATCGACGATTTCCACCGGCCGCGCGCCGAGCGGTTCGCGCGCGGAGTGGATTCTGCGGAGGGGTACTACTACGACTCGTACGACTACGACCTGTTCCGCCGCGTGCTGGTCGAGCCGTTCAGGCTCGGCGGCAGCACCGGATTCGTCACGTCGGCCTTCGACGCCGAGCGCGATGTTCCGGTCGAGATGGAGTGGCTGACCGGTCCGCAGGATGCCACGCTCATCGTTGATGGTCCGTTCCTCGGCAGGCCTGAGCTTCGCGGGCTGTGGAACTTCTCGGTCTGGCTCGACACCTACGCATTGCCCGCCATCACCGTGGACGGGGCGGCGCCGCGCAGCCCGCGCTATGCCGGCGGGGAGCGGCTGTACCTCGCAGAGGCGAACCCTCGCGCCCGTGCATCCGCGATCGTCGACAACACGGATGCCGAGCTGCCGCGCAGGGTCTTCGCGGACAGCTGTTAGGGCTCAGCGCCTCGCCAGCCCCCGGTAGCGGTCGATAACCTGCCGCGAGGTGAGGAACGTGCCGCTCTCCTCGACCTCGTGCACGAGCGAGGTGAGGAGTTCGTTGACGGGCGCGGTGCGACCGATCGCGCCGGCGGCCGTCACGACGGCACCATTCAGGTGGTCGATCTCCGTCGTCTGCCCGCGGCGGATGCTCTGCAGGGTCGAGCCCGGGTTGGGTACGGCGCCGATCCGGGCGCTCATCGCCCTCGGCAGAAACTCACCGATGGCCAGCGGCGCAAGGGCGAAGAATCGCAACAGCCGACGACTCAGGCCCTGGAGCTTCTCGAAGCGCACACCGGACCTGCGGCCGATCCGTACGGCCTCCCGCATGCTCGCGGTCAAGACGCGACGGAGGCCGTCGTCGGCCACCACCTCCTGCACGCTGAGTCCCGTGATCGCCGGGAGTGCGTTGACCTGGTTGATGATGAGCTTCGTCCATTGCGCTCCGCGGAAGTTCGGGATCACCGTCGTCGGCATGACCGGAGCCAGCACACTCGCGACGTAGCGCGCTGGCACGTCGTACTCGCCGTCGACACCCACGTAGGTGGGGCCGGCGGTCGTGACCGTGATCTCCCCGGGGGAGAGGTAGCTCGTCGCGAATGTCGCCAGGCCACCGATGACATCGGACCGGGGCGACGCGGCTCGGGCCGCGGTGATCGAGTCGAGACCGTTCTGCACCACCAGGAGGGGTACACCACGGAGGAGTGCGATGTTGTCGCGGATGGCTGCGACGGCGTCCTGCGCTTTGGTCGCGACGATGACGAGTTCGGGCGAGAACGTGAGTGTCGCATTGGCATCCACGATGGCCGTGTACGTGCCCCAGCCTCCCGTGAGCTTGATGCCCTCGGCTCGGATCGCCGCGAGGTGGTCACCCCGGGCGGTCACCTCGACCTCGTGGCCGCCGCGCACCAGGAGCGCCGCGATGGCACCGCCCACTGCACCCGCACCGATCACTCCCACCCGCATGCCTCGATCCTAGGCGCGGGGCTGTCGAATGCTGGCCGGTAGAATCGAACCATGGATGCTCGGCCGGGGGATGACGCGGCCGACGCACAGCCTGAGGCGCGTCGCCCGGCCCCCGATGCCGTTCTGCTCGTCGACAAGCCAGCCGGGATCACGAGCCACGGTGTCGTTGCTCGCGCCCGCCGTGGCCTCGGCACGCGCAAGGTGGGCCACGCGGGAACCCTCGACCCGATGGCGACGGGTCTCCTGGTGCTCGGGGTTGGCTCCGCAACCCGGCTCCTGACGTGGATCGTCGGGGCGGACAAGACCTACGAGGCGACGATCCGGCTCGGCGCCGGGTCGAACACGGACGACGCCGAGGGGGAACTCGGGCCCGTCGCATCCGAGTCCGCGCTCGCCGACGTCTCGGACGAGGCCATCGTGAGTGGGGTCGCCGCGTTGACGGGTGATCTGCTTCAGCGACCGAGCGCCGTGAGCGCCATCAAGGTCGACGGCAAGCGCGCCTATGCGCTCGTGCGCGAGGGCGAGACCGTCGAACTCCCGGCGCGCCCCGTCACCGTTCGCCGGTTCGAGGTGCTCTCGATCGACCGCGGGGCCGGCTTCATCGACGTTGCCGCGGTCGTCGACTGCACCTCAGGCACCTACATCCGCGCCCTCGCCCGCGACCTTGGCGAATCACTCGGCGTCGGCGGGCATCTCACGGCCCTGCGACGTACGCGCGTCGGCCCGTTCCGTGTCGAGGATGCCGCGTCCCTGGACGATGACCTGCCCGTACACCTCACGCCACCAGCTGCCGTTGCCGAGAAGCTCTTCCCCGTGGTCGCGCTCGACGAGCAGGCAGCGATCGACCTCGGCCACGGCAAGCGCATCACCCTCGGCACTCCGGACGCTTCGCCCGTGGCGGCCCTCGATCCCTCCGGTCGCCTCGTGGGTCTCGTGGAGATCTCCCGCGGTGTCGCGCGCGTTCTCGTGAACTTTCCCGCGCCTGCGGCCGACTCGGAGGGTGCCCCATGATCGAGTGGTTCACTACTGTCCAGATCGCCGTCGCGGTCGCAGCTGGCCTGCTCTGCGTGATCCTCGGGCTCGCCAAGCGGAGCCCCAACGATCTGATCCTCGGTGCAGCAGCCGTCGTGGAGCTTCTTCTCATCGTCCAGGTCGTCATCGCGATCGTCGCCCCGGCCTTCGGGAATGTGCCGACGGGGAGTGGACTTGAGTTCTGGGTGTACCTCGTGTCCGCCGTTCTTCTACCTCCGCTCGCCGTCTTCTGGGCGCTCATCGATCGGACCCGCTGGAGCACGGTGGTGATCGGGGTCGCCTGCCTGGCTATCGCCGTGATGGTCTACCGCATGAACGTCATCTGGTTCGTGCAGGGCCCCGGCGCCCTCCTCGGCCAGTAGCAGAACAGCCCGCAACTAGAATTGGCCCCGATGTCACAGCTCTCCTCGCGTGCGGTCGGTGTCGGCCGCGTCCTCATCGCCGTCTACGCGATCCTCGCGCTCGCGGCGACGGCCAGGTCGATCGTGCAGCTCGCCGGTCGCTTCTCCGAGGCTCCCGTCGCATACTCCCTGTCCGCGTTCGCCGGTCTCGTCTACGTGCTCGCGACCGTCGCGCTCATCGGCAAGGGCCGGCGCTGGTACGTCGTGGCGTGGATCGCGATCGGAATCGAGCTCCTCGGTGTGCTCGTCGTCGGAACCCTGAGCATCGTGCATCCCGAGTACTTCCCCCACGACACGGTGTGGTCGTACTTCGGCAGGGGATACCTGTTCATTCCGCTCGTGCTGCCGATCCTCGGCATCCTCTGGCTGGTGCGTTCGCGCCCGCGCCCCGAGGAGTCCTGATGGAGTTCTGGACGGACACTGCGGCGGTGCCACCGGACTTCGGCCCGAGTGCCGTCACGGTGGGCAAGTTCGACGGACTCCATGCCGGACACCGCGCCGTGATCGACCGGCTGCGGTTCATCTCGAACGACCGCGGACTCGTGCCGACGGTCGTCACCTTCGACAGGAACCCGCTCAGCCTCCTGCGACCCGAGCTGTGCCCCGAGCCTCTCGTGAGCAACGCACAGAAGGTCGAGCTGCTCGAGTCGGCCGGTGTGGGCGCCGTTCTCATGGTGACCTTCGACGAGGCGCTGCGCGACATGTCGCCGGAGCAGTTCGTGCAGCGGATCCTGGTGGATGCTTTGCACGCCAAGGTCATCTTCGTCGGCGGCGACTTCCGTTTCGGTGCCAGGGGTGCCGGCGACGTCGCCATGCTCGAATCGCTCGGCCGCGAGCACGGGTTCGAGGTGATCCGCATCGAGGATGTCGCGCCCCACGGACCGCGACGAGTCTCCTCTACATGGGTTCGAGAACTCCTTGCCGAAGGCGACGTGAAGCAGGCTTCGAGGTTGCTCGGAGGGCTGCCGAGCGTGCGATCCACGGTCGTGCACGGCGCGCACCGGGGTCGCGAACTCGGCTATCCGACGGCAAACCTCGCCCCCGATCTCGAGGGGCTCGCGCCCGCGGACGGCGTGTACGCAGCGTGGCTCGTGGTCGACGGCAACCGCTACGGGGCCGCGGTATCGATCGGCAACAATCCGACCTTCGACGGGGTGCCGGAGAAGCAGGTCGAGGCGCACGCCATCGATCAGGACTTCGACCTCTACGACAAGACCGTCACGCTCGAGTTCGTCGACCGCATCAGGGGGATGTGGAAGTTCGACAGCATCGATGAGCTGGTCGCCCAGATCGCGCGCGACGAGGAAGCCGCGCGCGAGATCCTCGGGATCGCCCCGCGAGTCCGACCGTGAACTCCGTGACCCGACGCCCTCTCTGGACGGGTCGGGTGACGGTCCTGGTGGGCATCATCCTGCTCGCCTTCAACCTTCGGACCGCGGTCTCGGCGCTGTCGCCGATCGCCTCCCGCATCCGCGACGATGTGCCCATCGATGCGGTCGGGCTCGGGATCATCGGCACGCTCGCCCCGGTTGCCTTCGCCGCGGCAGGACTTGTCGCGCCCGCCGTCGCGCGTCGCCTGGGCCTCGAGGTGACGATCGTGATCGCGTGCCTCGGGATGATCGCGGGGCCGATCGTCCGCGCGCTCGCGACCGCCTACGCTCCGCTCTTCATCGGCAGTGCGCTGGCGCTCGCCGGCATGGGCTTCGTCAATATCCTGCTCCCCGCTGCAGTCAAGGAGTACTTCCCGGATCGAATCGGACTCGTCACGGGCATCTACGCGAGCCTCCTGGCCATCGGGGCAACGACCCCGCCGATCGTGGCGTCGCCGATCGCGGATGCCGCGGGCTGGCGGGTGTCGATCGGGCTCTGGGGTGTCGTCGCTGCGGTCGCCGTCACCCCCTGGATCACGCTCGCTCTCCGACAGCGCAGGATCTCACAGCAGGCACGCCTCGACGAGGAGCTGCCCGAGGCTCCGCCCGAGCTGGTCGGACGCATCGGACACTCCGTGACGGCCTGGGCGATCGCGGTGACGATCGGAGTGACAGTCTTCGGTGCGTACGCGATGTTCGCCTGGCTGCCGCAGTTGGTTGTGGATATCGCGGGGGTGGATGCGGCCACGGCCGGGTCGCTCCTCGGTGTCTTCGCTCTCATGGGTCTGCCGGGCTCGCTCCTGGCCCCCGTGATCGCCGCGCACGTCCGGAACGTCGGACCGATCATCTGGGCGGGGCTCGGCTGCTTCCTCGTGGGCTACCTCGGACTGCTGTTCGTGCCCACCTACGGGACCGTCGTATGGGTCGCCCTTGTCGGACTGGGCCCGCTGAGCTTCCCGCTCTCGCTGGCCCTCATCGGGCTGCGCACGAGAACACCCGCGGCCGCCGCGGGCCTCAGCGGGTTCTCGCAGGCCGTCGGCTACAGCATCGGCGCGCTGGGTCCGCTCGTGATCGGCATTCTCCACGACGCGACCGGCTCCTGGACGGTGCCCCTGATCGTGCTCATGGTCGCGGCTCTCCCCGCCGGCTTCGCCGCGATCGTGCTTGCGCGGCCCCGCTTCGTGGAGGACGAACTCGACACGCGCGCGGCCAAGCGGGCACGCAGGGCACGCGAGGAACGCGCCGCCGCTCAGGAGCGGTAGTCGGGGCGGTGCACGAGCGCCGCGGCACCGATGAGCGGACCCTCGTCGGAAAGTCCGGAGGGCAGCACGGTGACCTTGGCCACGAAGGGGAACGGACTCCTCTGGGCGATGGCCGATCGGATGATGTCGAACAGGTCGGGGCTCACTCGAGAGAACCCGCCGCCGATCGCGACCACATCGAGATCGAGGAGCGCGGTCGCCGAGGCGATCGCCTGTCCGATCGCAGTGCCCGACCGGACCACCGCTGCCCGCGCGATCGGGTCGCCGGCGGCGTAGCTCGCGGCGAGCTCCTCGCCGGTCGATCCGTTCCAGCCCTGGCTTCGAGCCCACGCGGTTGTCGCAGGCCCGGATGCGACGGCCTCGACGCATCCCGTACCACCGCAGAGGCACGGAGTGTCGAACCCGCCGACCTCGACGTGGCCGATGTGCCCTGCGTTGCCCGTGGGACCGGCGACCGAGCGGTCGCCGAGGATGAGGCCGCCACCGATGCCGGTCGAGACGACCATGCCCATGAGGTTCCTCGCACCCTGGGCAGCTCCGAGCCAGTGCTCGGCGAGCGTGATGCATTCGCCGTCGACACGCAGCACGACGGGGATGTCGGGATGCAGCGACACCGCGAGATCCCGCAACGGAAAGTCGCGCCAGGCCGGCAGATTGAGCGGCGAGACCCGCCCGGTGTCCACGGAAATGGGGCCAGCCGACCCGATGCCCACCCCCGTGAGAACATCGCCCTGGGGGAGTGCGGCCGCCGCATTGACCAGCACTGAGCGCACGTTCGCCTCGAGCTGTTCGCTCGTCGATTCGCGACCGGTGGGCGCTCGGAATCGCGAGCCGGCGAGAACCCGCCCGTCCGAGTCGACGAGCGCCGCCTCGACCTTCGTTCCGCCGAGGTCCGCTGCCACTACCCAACTGGTCATCCCGCCAGCATAGGAGAAGTCGCCTCCCGCCCAGATCACCCACAGGGCCCCTCGGTAGACTGTGACGGTGAACGCATCAAAGCAGGTCGGAGCCGCCCTGGCCCCCGCAGAGCGTGCGATAGAGCTCATCGGATCGGACCTCACAGAGAAGTCCCTCCGCCAGTACCTCGAGGGTCTTCCCGGAGTCGACGCCGTCGGCCTCGAGCAGCGGGCCGCCGGTCTCGGCACACGGTCGATCAAGGCCGCATCCAAGGCCTGGGCCCTCGACACGATCATCCGTCTCATCGATCTCACGACCCTCGAGGGTGCTGACACCCCCGGCAAGGTTCGTTCGCTCGTCGCCAAGGCGCTCGTGCCCGACGCGCTCGATGCCACGACCCCCCGGGTCGCCGCGGTGTGCGTGTACGGCGACATGGTGCCGACCGCCGTGGCCGCGCTGGGCGAGGCCCACGGTGATCCCGACGACGGCGGTGTCTCGGTCGCGGCCGTGGCCACCGCGTTCCCGAGTGGTCGTGCCTCGCTCGCGGTGAAGCTCGCGGACACCGCGGACGCAGTCGCTGCAGGCGCCGACGAGATCGACATGGTGATCGACCGCGGCGCGTTCCTCGCGGGCAACTACGGGCTCGTCTTCGACCAGGTCGTGGCGGTCAAGGAGGCCTGCCGTCGTGAGGACGGTAGCTACGCGAGTCTCAAGGTGATCCTCGAGACCGGTGAACTGAACACCTACGACAACGTGCGCCGGGCATCCTGGCTGTCGATCCTCGCCGGTGGCGACTTCATCAAGACCTCGACGGGCAAGGTGTCGCCCGCCGCGACTCTGCCCGTCACCCTTCTCATGCTCGAGGTCGTGCGCGACTGGCACCGGCTGACGGGCGAGCGCATCGGTGTGAAGCCCGCGGGTGGCATCCGCGCGTCGAAGGACGCGATCAAGTACCTCGTGACCGTCGCCGAGACCGTGGGCGAGGAGTGGCTCCAGCCGCACCTGTTCCGCTTCGGTGCGTCGAGCCTCCTCAACGATGTTCTTCTGCAGCGCCAGAAGCTCCGCTCCGGCCGGTACTCCGGCCCCGACTACGTGACGATGGACTGACCCATGAGTTTCTTGGACTACGCGCCCGCGCCGGAATCGACGAGCGTCCTGAAGCTGCAGGACAGCTACGGGCTGTTCATCGACGGCCAGTTCGTGAAGGGGCACGGCAAGCCGTTCCTGACGGTGTCTCCCGCGACCGAGGAGCGCATCGCGGAGATCGCGAACGCGAACGCGAAGGACGTGGATGCCGCGGTGGCGGCGGCCCGCCGCGCCTACGACCGCACGTGGTCGAAGCTCAGCGGTGCCGACCGCGGCAAGTACCTGTTCCGCATCGCGCGGCTGGTGCAGGAGCGTGCGCGCGAACTCGCCGTCGCCGAGAGCCTCGACAACGGCAAGCCCATCAAGGAATCGCGTGACGTCGACGTTCCCCTGGTCGCGGCATGGTTCTTCTACTACGCCGGGTGGGCCGACAAGCTCGACTACGCGGGGCTCGGCCCCAACCCGCAGTCGCTCGGTGTCGCCGCCCAGGTGATCCCGTGGAACTTCCCGCTGCTCATGCTCGCCTGGAAGATCGCCCCGGCGCTCGCCGCGGGCAACACCGTCGTCATCAAGCCAGCGGAGACCACGCCCCTCACGGCGCTGATCTTCGCGGAGATCCTCCAGCAGGCCGACCTGCCTGCCGGGGTCGTGAACATCCTCACGGGCGCTGGTGACACCGGCGAGGCGCTCGTCAACCACCCCGACGTCAACAAGGTGGCTTTCACCGGGTCGACTGCTGTGGGTCGCTCCATCGCGAAGTCCGTCGCCGGCACCGACAAGAAGGTGACCCTCGAACTCGGCGGCAAGGCCGCGAACATCGTGTTCGATGACGCGCCCATCGACCAGGCCGTTGAAGGCATCGTGAACGGCATCTTCTTCAACCAGGGCCACGTCTGCTGTGCCGGCTCGCGCCTGCTCGTGCAGGAGAACATCCACGACGAGGTCGTGGAGCGACTCAAGTCGCGACTGTCGACCCTGCGCCTGGGTGACCCACTCGACAAGAACACCGACATCGGTGCGATCAACTCGCGCGAGCAGCTCGATCGCATCCGGGAGCTCAGCGAGATCGGTGAGGCCGAGGGTGCCGAGCGCTGGAGCGCACCGTGCGAGATCCCGGCCAAGGGCTTCTGGTTCGCCCCGACCATCTTCACGAACGTCTCGACCTCGAGCCGGATCGCCCGAGAGGAGATCTTCGGACCGGTGCTGAGCGTGCTCACCTTCCGAACGCCGGCCGAGGCGATCGCCAAGGCCAACAACACCCCGTACGGGCTGTCCGCCGGCATCTGGAGCGACAAGGGATCGAAGATCCTCGCCGTCGCCGACCAGCTGCGCGCCGGTGTGATCTGGGCCAACACGTTCAACAGGTTCGACCCCGCGAGCCCGTTCGGTGGCTACAAGGAGTCCGGCTACGGGCGCGAGGGTGGCCGTCACGGCCTCGCTGCGTACCTGAAGGGATCATCATGGTAGGTCGCCTGGCAGTGCCCAAGACGTACAAGCTCTACATCGGCGGCAAGTTCCCGCGTAGCGAGAGCGGACGCACCTACGAGGTCGTCTCCGCAAAGGGCACGTTCCTCGCGAACGCCGCCCTCGCCAGCCGTAAGGATGCCCGGGATGCAGTCGTGGCAGCACGCTCCGCTTTCGCGGGCTGGTCCTCGGCCACCGGCTACAACCGCGGCCAGGTGCTGTACAGGATCGCCGAGCTGCTCGAGGGTCGCCGCGACCAGTTCGTGGAGGAGATCGTGGCATCCGAGGGTCTCGCGAAGCCAGCCGCCACCAAGCAGGTGGACGCGGCGATCGACGCGTGGGTCTGGTACGCGGGCTGGGCCGACAAATACGTGCAGGTGGCAGGCAACGGTAACCCCGTGAGCGGCCCGTACTTCAACCTGTCGACTCCCGAGCCCACGGGTGTCGTGGCGATCATCGCCCCGCAGTCCGGTGGCTCGCTCCTGGGTCTTGCGAGCGTTGTGGCGCCCGCCATCCTCACCGGCAACACCGTCGTCGTGGTGGCCAGCGAGTCTGCACCGCTCACGGCGATCTCGCTCGCCGAGGTGCTGGCCACGAGTGACGTTCCCGGGGGAGTGGTCAACGTGCTGACGGGGTCACCTGCGGAAATCGCACCGTGGCTCGCCGCGCACGCCGACGTCAACGGGCTGGACCTCGCGGGCGCTGGCGCCCTCGAGTGGGTCGACCTGCAGATCGCGGCAGCCGACACCCTCAAGCGCGTGCTCGCCCCCGAGCCGGGAGTGCCCTCGCCGTCCCTCGAGCGCATCGTCGCCTTCACGGAGACGAAGACCGTCTGGCACACCAAGAGTCTTCTTTAATATTCGTCGCCACGGAAGCCGAAAGGTCAGGTTGGGGCTCAGAGCTGCGGCGGTTTCTCGTTCGATGCCGCCAGCTCAGCGCAGCCGTGCGGTGCTTCGTGTCGTCGCTTCTTTTGTAGGTCCGACCGGTTCCAGCTACACATCACAGAACCGAGAATAGCCCTCTCATTATTATCGTTTACGTAGGATAAACGCGAATAACCGCTACGCTGTTGATGGTTAGGAGCGTCCGTGTCTGAGAACCAGAGTGAGCCCGTCACGGCATGGGCCGCACAGAAGACGGCGCTGGTGCCGTGGGTGAGTCGCGGGCGCCGGGGCTCCCGCGCAGATCGGATGCTTACCGAGGTCGCGGTGTCGCTGCCGCCGAAGATCGCCGAGCTCGAGTTCACCCCAAGCTCGACCCGAGAGCTCGATCGTGCAGTCCGTGAAGCCACGGCTCTCGAAGACGACGCGGCTGACCTGATGGCGCCGCTTGGTCGATTCCTGATCAGGATCGAGTCGGTGGCGTCGTCGAAGATCGAGTCCGTCGAAGCTTCACCCGATGACTACGCGAGAGCGATCGCTGGTGTCAGATCGAACTCTGCCGCAGTGTCCATGGTCGCCGCGGCCAAGGCGGTCACACGGCTCGTCGACGCTTCCGCCACCGCTATCGAGCTGCCTGCGATTCTGGATGCCCACCGGTTGCTGATGGAGGACGATCCCGCCGAGCGCGACTACGCCGGCCGAGTCAGAGACATGCAGAACTGGATCGGCGGAAGTGACTACTCGCCACGGGGCGCGCTCTACGTGCCACCCCCTGGCGAGACCGTCGCCGACTATATGGATGACCTGCTCCGATTCGTGAACCGGGACGATATCCATCCGGTTGCGCAGGCCGCGATAGCACATGCGCAGTTCGAGTCGATCCACCCGTTCACGGACGGCAATGGTCGCATTGGCCGTGCGCTGCTGAACTCGGTGCTTCGTCGCACAGGGGTCTCCAAGACCGTCGTCATCCCTATCGCGTCAGCGCTAGCCGCCGACCAGAACTTCTACTTCGGATTGCTCGGTCGATACCGCGAAGGCGACGCGGATGCGATCGTGCAGGATCTCGCGCTCGGAGCGCAGGTGGCATCTCGGGAAGCCGCGAAGACTGCAGCCACCTTCCGAGGCCTGCCGAGGGAGTGGTATGCGGTCGCCCGTCCTCGTCGCGGAAGCGCAGTGGAGACGCTAGTCGATGCACTGCTCGAAAACCCGATAATCACCGCCGCCGACGCTGAACGGATCGCCGGCGTCGAGACTGCCAATGCCTATCGAGCGATGCGACGCCTCGAAGACGCGGGTGTCGTGCGCGAGGTGACGGGCCGGAAGCGCGAACAGGTATGGGCGGCAATCGCCGTCCTCGATGAGCTCGATGATCTCAACGTGCGCATTGCTGCCGCCATTCGTGTCGAGCGCGGGAATTGAACGAACGGGTCCGGGCGCAGCCACACGCGCCATGGGAGGTGCGGTCCGGCAGCGAAGCCATCAGTGCCGGGCAGGAGCCGGCGGCCTATCGTTGTTCTCGAAGTGAAGCGATGAGCTTGCATGGGTTGACCAGGCAGACGAGAGGTGACCAGTGCATGTGGAGATGGACCCGGACGACAAGAGAGAATGCGACCAAGACCAGAAGCTAACCCCTTCTGGCACACCAAGTCCCTCCTCTGAGCGTCCCTGTCAATCGGTGGCGACGAGCGGGATAACCGGAGAAGGTTGACCATGCGCATTCTCGTGACCGGGTCGACCGGCTATATCGGCGGGCGTCTCACGCCCCGTCTCCTCGAAGCCGGCCACGAGGTGCGCGTTCTCGTGCGTGACCCCAGCAAGCTGCGCGACGTTCCGTGGGCCTCCCGCGTCGACATCGCGGCGGGGGACCTGACGGATGCCACGACCCTCGCAGCGGCGTTCGAGGGTGTCGACGTCGTCTACTACCTCGTGCACGCGATGGGTGCACGCGGGGACTTCGAGGCGACCGAGGTCGCGTCTGCGGAGAACGCGAGCACGGCGGCGAAGGCCGCTGGAGTCTCACGCATCGTGTACCTCGGCGGGCTGCATCCCGACGTTCCACTCTCGACGCTGAGCAAGCACCTGCGCAGCCGTGCTGAGGTCGGGCAGATCCTGCTCGACTCCGGGGTGCCGACGGCGGCGTTCCAGGCTGGGACGGTCATCGGCTCCGGGTCCGCGTCGTTCGAGATGATCCGGCACCTCACCGACGTGCTGCCGTACATGCCGGCGCCGAAGTGGGTGCGCAACTTCATCCAGCCCATCGCCGTTCGCGACGTGCTCTACTACCTCATCGAGGCGGCGAAGCTGCCGGCGAGTGTCAACCGGACGCTCGACATCGGCGGCCCCGACGTGCTGCGGTACGGGCAGATGATGAACGGCTACGCGGTGGAAGCGGGCCTGCACCAGCGGCCCATCGCATCCCTCCCCGTGCTCACACCGTGGCTCGCCTCGCAGTGGGTCAACCTCGTGACCCCGATCCCGCGTCAGCTGGCCGTGCCGATCATCGCGAGCCTCCAGTACGACTGCGTGGCCAGCGAGCACGACATCGCGGAGTTCATCCCCGACCCCGAGGGTGGGCTCACGAGCTATCGGAAGGCCGTGCGCCTCGCGCTCGCAAAGGTGCGGGACGGCGAGGTGGAGACCAGTTGGCAGAACGCGACGATCGCCGGCGCACCCAGCAACCTGCTGCCGAGTGACCCGGACTGGTCGGGCCACACGGTCTACACAGATCTGCGCGAGCAGCACTCCGAGGCATCCGTTGATGATCTCTGGGATGTCGTGGAGGGCATTGGGGGCGAGAACGGCTGGTACTCGTTCCCCCTGGCCTGGGCGGTTCGCGGCTGGGCCGACAAGCTCGTGGGCGGCGTGGGTCTGCGGCGTGGCCGACGGGATGCCCGGCGCCTGAGCCCCGGCGATGCCCTCGACTTTTGGCGCGTCGAGACGATCGACCGGGGTCACACGCTGAGGCTCCGTGCCGAGATGAAGGTGCCGGGACAGGCCTGGCTCGAGATGACCACCGAGGCCGATCCGAACGGCGGTTCGATCTACCGCCAGCGCGCCGTGTTCTTCCCGTCCGGCCTGGGCGGCCGGCTCTACTGGTTCTCGATCCTCCCGTTCCATGGGGTGATCTTCAGCGGCATGGCGAACAAGATCACCGCAACGGCGGCCGCCCGATCCCGGTCGAGGAGCTAGCCCGTGTCACGTGTGTGCGTTGTCGGAAGTGCGAACGTCGACCAGGTCTACTCGCTCGAGCGGATCCCGTCTCCCGGGGAGACGGTGCTCGCCTCGGGGTTCGCGACGGCACGCGGGGGCAAGGGCCAGAACCAGGCCGTCGCGGCGGCGAGGGCTGGTGCCGTGGTGTCGTTCATCGGGGCGGTCGGCACCGATTCGTTCGGCGAGATGACGAGCGCGGGTCTCATCGAGGACGGCATCGACATCTCGCGGCTCCGACGGGTGGCGTCGCCCACCGGGACGGCGATCATCGCCGTGGATGCTGCGGGTGAGAACACGATCATCGTGGACTCCGGGGCCAACGCCACCGTCCACGTCGAGGATGCCGACCGCGCTGCGATCGCGCAGTCCGACGTCCTGCTGCTCCAGCTCGAGATCCCGCTGCCCACCGTTCTCGAGGCGGCGATCGCCGCACGCACAGCCGGGACCACTGCGATCCTCAACGCGGCACCCATGGCGCCCCTGTCCCGGGAGGTGCTCGCCTCGGTGGACGTGCTCGTGGTCAACGAGCACGAGGCCGCGCAGCTCAGCTCGGAGTCCGGGGTGGGTGATCTCACGGAGCTCGTCCCCACCGTCGTCGTGACCCTGGGGGGTGCCGGAGCGGAACTGCACGAGCGGGGCGCGGGGGTCGTGCACGTACCGGCGCCCTCGGTGTCCGTCGTGGATTCCACGGGCGCGGGTGACACGTTCTGTGGTGCATTCGCCGCGGCGGTCGGGGAGGGTTCGGAGCCGCGGGATGCGCTGCGATTCGCGGTTGCCGCGGCATCCCTCTCCGTGCAGCGTGAGGGGGCCGTCCCGTCGATTCCGACTCGCGCCGAGATCGACGACGCGCTCGCGTGAACAAAAGGTAACGAAAAGGTAACGGAGCCGTTATGGTGGAGGGACCCGCAACGAGGCGGGCACACCCGAGACTGATGGAGCGTGTCAATGCCGACACAGCTACGACGGCGACCCGTGCCGGGCCAGCCACTTCTGGCTGCCGCCGGTGCGCTCGTACTCGTGATGGTGATGGTGCTCATCCCCGGCGGCGCACCCTCCGCCTCGACCTTCTCCACCCTCCGTCAACCGGGGGAGGTCCCGTCGGTTGCAGGCCACCGCGGTGACCTGCGCGGCGGCCCCGAGAACACGCTGCCGGCACTTCAAGCCGTCCTCGACAGCTCCGCGGAGTTCGTCGAAACCGACGTGCAGCTGACCGCCGACGGGGTACCCGTGCTCATGCACGACTGGACCCTCGACCGGACGACCGACGGAACGGGCCCGGTGTGGGCGGCCACCTGGGACGAAATCTCCGAGCTGGATGCCGGCTCCTGGGCCGGCTCGGAGTATGCGGGCCTCTCCGTTCCCCACCTCCCCGCGTTCCTCGGCATCCTCAAACCGTCGGACAAGCACGCGATCATCGAACTCAAGGGGTCGTGGACGGCCGAGCAGGTGGCGATCGTCACGACCCTGATCCAGGAGTGGGAACTCTCGCAGCGCGTGGTGCTGGCGAGTTTCGACCTCATGACTCTTCAGGCCGCGCAGTCGGTGGCCCCCACGATCGAACGCGTCATCATCAGTCGCGAGGTCAACGGTGATCCGGCAGTGCTCGCCGAGGCCTGTGGCGCGATCGGGATCGTCACGAGCATCTCTTTCGTCCAGCGGTTTCCCGAGGTCGTCGATCGCATCCACGCCGCGGGCCTCGGGGTGATGCTCTACACGCTCAATGACGAGGGCTCGTGGTCCGAGGCGATCTCGTTGGGCGTGGACGGCATCATCACCGACACCCCGGCAGATCTGGGGAGCTGGGCGCGCGACCAGTAACGCCGGAGCGCGGAGCTAGAACCTGCCGATCAGGGCGCGATAGAACTCGATCCCGCGCAGGTAGCTCGAGACGTGCATCCGTTCGTTCTTGGCGTGAAGCGTGTCGCGCTCGTCACGACTCATCACGAAGGGTGTGAAGCGGTACACGTTGCGGGAGATGCGGGTGAAGTGCCTGCTGTCGGTCGCGCCATTCTGCACGTAGGGGGTGACGATCGCCTCCGGATGCGTCTGGGCCACCGTCTCGGCGATGGCCTCCCAGGCACGCCCCGAGGTCGGCGAGATCGGCGACGGCTCTCCGGGTTGCACGATCTCGATCGTCACCGCCTCATCGCGAATCGCCCTCCGCACATGTGCCACGGCTTCGTCGACGGACGACCCCACGGCCACGCGGATGTTGACAATGGCCTCGGCATGCTCGGCGAGGGCGTTCGCCGCGTGGCCGGCCTCCAGCATCGTGACGGCCTGCGTCGTGCGGATCATCGCGCGCGTCTCGTCCGAGCGCGCGAAGATCCGCAGCAGGAGTGGCTTGGTCACCCTGAGCGAACGCAGCACTCGTCCGACCGTGCCGGTCGCATGGGGTGCAAGTGTGCGGAGCATCGCGAGGCTGGCCGGGTTGAACCCTGAGGGGAACGAACTCCGGTTCAGGCGGACGATCGCACGGGCGAGCCGCGCCGTGGCCGTGAGAGCCGGCGGAGTGGAGGCGTGTCCGCCCTTCTGGTCGACGACCAGGCGAATGAGCGTTGCGCCCTTCTCGGACACTCCCACGACCGCAAGCGGCCGGTCAACACCGGGGAACGCGTCGAGGGCGACGGCGCCGCCCTCGTCCAGCACCAGCGCCGGGCGGATGCCACGACCTTCGAGCACGTCCACGATCGTTGCGGCGCCCGTCCCCGCCGTCTCCTCGTTATGCCCGAAGCTCAGGTAGATATCGTTGGCTGGCGTCACCCCGGACTCAAGCGACCGCTCGACCGCCTCGAGGATCGCCACGAGCGAACCCTTGTCGTCGAGAGTGCCTCGCCCCCAGATGATCCGATCGTCGCCGGAGCCTGTCACCTCGGCCGCGAAGGGGGGATGAGTCCACCCGTCGTCGCTTGCCGCGACGACGTCGTAATGGGCCATAAGCACGGTGGGCTCGCTGTTCCCCGCTCCAGGCCAGCGGTAGAGCATCGAGCGTCCCCCAACGAGTTCGCGCGTGAGGGTGGCGTGGGTGCGCGGGTAGAGCCGGGCCACCGTCTCGATGAACCGATCGAACTGCGCCCAGTCCACCTCGGCCTCGTCGAGCCGGGAGATCGTGGGGATCCGGACGAGCTCCTGCAGGCGTTCGATAGCGCGGTCGTCGTGCATGCTGCGAGCCTACCCAGCGGGCCCTGATCGGCTACCGTGGCAGCGTGAACCGTTTCGCACGAGTCATCCTCGCGGCGCTCCTCGTCGCGGCACCCCTCGCCGGGGTCCCCGGCCCCGCCACAGCAGCCCCGGCATCCGGCTCCGCGACGGCGGGCGTCGACGATTTTGTCTTCGATTCCCTGAGTATCGACTACTACCTCGACGTCGACGACGCCGGGCGAAGCACTCTCCGCACCGTCGAGACGTTCGTCGCGGTCTTCCCCGAGTTCGACCAGAACCGGGGGATGAGGAGGGCCATCCCCGGTAGCTATCAGGGCGCTCCGACCGATGTCAGCGTCGTGTCCGTGACCGATGAGAACGGCGTGCCGCGGCCCTACGAGGTGGAGACCGACGATGAGGGCTTCGTGCTCGTCACGAGCGCCGCGGACGACTACGTGCACGGCACGCAGACCTACGTCTTCACCTACGACCAGCGCAACGTCACCAGATTCTTCGAGAACACCACCGCCGACGAGTTCTACTGGGACACCAACGGCACGGGCTGGTACCAGCCGTTCGGCACGTTGACCGCGCGGGTCCACGTTCCGGCTGCGCTCGCGGCATCCCTCACCGGGAAAGCGGCGTGCTACTTCGGGTACGAGGGTGTCGACACCCCCTGCGACATCCAGGCCTCGGGGGATGCCGGCGGCACAGTGTTCACGATGCAGGTGACGAACGTCGAGCCCCTGCAGAACATGACCTTCGCGATCGGCTTCGACCCCGGCACCTTTGTTCCCCGGGATGACTCGTACTTCGGCTCTGCCCTCGGGTGGCTGCAGGTGCTCTCGCTCGTCGGGTCGGTGTTCTCGCTTGTGATCGCGATCGTGCTGCGTTCGACCTATCTGGGGGATGCCCGGGGCCGCCCGACGATCATCGCCGAGTACACCCCGCCAGCGGAGCCCGGGATCCTGATCTCGGCGATCGTCGTCCGCAAGTCACGCCGCGCGATTGCCGCGACACTTGTCGACCTCGCGGTGCGCAAGCACATCAGGATCATCGAGACCCCCGCGACGGGCTGGTTCGCGAGGGGCAATGACTACCTTCTCGAGTTGCAGGATGCCACGGGCCTCGAGGGTCACGAGAGGCAGCTCGTCACCGCGCTCTTCGGGTGGCAACTCGCGCCGGGAACGGGCTACCTCATGTCCAAGAACGACACGGCGCTGAGCCAGCACGTGCGCGCGATCATCCAGTCGGCGACATCCCGGGCAACGAGCCTTGGATACCGCGCGTCGTACCGGGCTTTCGCGGCTGCCCTCCCGATCATCGTGGCGATCGGATCACTCGTCGCGACCTTCATCCTCGGTGTCACGATGACGGAGGATGCGCTGGGTGGCGCGATCCCGCTCCTCCTGGTGATCCCGGCCGTCCTCGTCGTCCCCCTCGTGTTCGCTCTCGTGGCGCGAGTGCCCCTCACTGAGAAGGGGTCGGAGCTGCGCGACCACCTCAAGGGGCTCTCGCTCTACATCAGGCTGGCGGAGGCCGACCGCCTGCGCATGCTGCAGTCGCCGACCGGCGCGGAGCGCGAGCCGGTCAGCCTGGACGATCCCCGCCAGGTTCTCGATATCTACGAGAAGCTCCTGCCGTATGCCGTTCTTTTCTCGCTCGAACGGGAGTGGGCCCAGGAACTCGGCAAGTACTACACCGACTCGAGCCCCGACTGGTATTCGGGCACGTCGGGCTTCAACGCCGCCGTCTTCGCCTCAAGCATCGGCTCGTTGTCGTCATCGATCTCGACCTCCTACTCGGGTACCTCGTCGAGTAGCTCCAGCGGTGGCTCCGGCGGAGGCGGGTCCTCCGGCGGCGGCGGAGGAGGCGGTGGCGGAGGCGGCGTCTAGATCGCGAATAGGCTGGGGCGGATGAGTGCTTCATACCCAAACCCAGCCCGCCGCACGGCGCTCATACCCGCCATCATCGCCGTGATCGCCCTGCTCGCCGGGGTGGCCTTCATCGAGTCCGACGGATTCACGGTCATCCGCTACGTCGTGAGCATCTTCGCGCTCATCGTGGCCGTGTTCGCGTGGCAGGCGCACCAGTGGTGGTGGCTCGTCGGCCTCGTGCCCATCGCGATCCTGTGGAACCCCGTCTTCCCGATCGATCTGGGAGCGCCGGACCTGTGGCTCGGGCTGCAGTACGTTGCGGCCCTCGTGTTCAGCGTTGCGGGCATCCTGATCAAGGTCACGCCACCGTCCACGGAGCGCTAACGCCGGGCGCCGTCGTTTGGGCGTACAATGGTGCCAACGACGATTCCTTCCACCAGCCGCACCGCGACTGGGTCTGGAGAAATTCGAATCGTTGCCGTCTCCCGGTGATCTCGCCGGGGACCGTTCACTGATCAGGCGTCGGGTCGCAGCATCCGCGCAGGGAGACCACGTGGCAACTACCGGCCAGTCAGACTCGGGCAGGCGCTCGACCAAGCAGCGCACCCAGCGCGGCACAGCCTCGCAGCGCCGTCGTGTGCGCCCCGGCGACGATGTCGGGGTCATCCCGATCCTCGCCCGCGCCGCACGTGAGGTGGAGACCGCCGTGCAGAAGGGACCGCTGAAGCCCGCCAACCGTGCTCGTTTCCAGGTGGCTGCCCTGCTCCTCCGCGAGGAGCGTGCCCGGGTCAAGACGGATGCCACGCTCTCCGACAGCGAGCGCGCCAACGAGCAGAAGCGCCTCGACGGGCTCGCGGGCATCCTCGCGAAGACCGCCGCGCGCGACACGAGTCTCATCGCCATGCTGAGCGAGGATGCACCGGTCACTGCCGCAGCCAAGGCGCTGCGCCGCGACCTCCTGCTGGCCGCCGGTGTCGAGCTCAGCCCCGATGAGCTCATCATCACCACGGAGCCGAAGCCGGTCGACAAGCAGGTCGAGAAGCAGGTGGTGCCGGCATCCGTGCGCCAGATGCAGATGTCGAACCCGTTCCTCGCCCCCGATTTCAGTGCCGTAGCCGCAGCGAGCACGCAGCCGAGCCGCCTCGCGAACTGGGAACTGATCGAGCCACTGTTCCGCTCCTTCGAATACGGCGCCGGTGGTGGCGCTGCCACCATGGACCTTCCGGAGGCGGGCTCGCTCCACGCCCAGGGCGATCTCGAACTCATGCGCCACCAGGCGCGTTTCGTCGAGGAGGTCCGACGCGGTCACCGCACGTTCCTCCTTGCCGACGAGCCCGGTCTGGGCAAGACGGCTCAGGCTCTCCTCGCCGCGGCCGCGTCGAACTCCTACCCGCTCCTCGTCGTCGTGCCGAACGTCGTCAAGACCAATTGGGCGCGCGAGGTCGAGCGCTGGACCCCCGGACGCACGGCGACCGTCGTCCACGGTGACGGCAACGACGTCGACGCCTTCAGCGATGTTGTGATCGTCAACTATGAGATCCTCGACCGGCACGTCGGCTGGCTGAGCCGCTTCGGCTTCAAGGGGATGGTCGTCGACGAGGCGCACTTCATCAAGAACCTCAAGTCGGAGCGCTCGAAGCACGTGCTTTCGTTGTCGCGCAGCATCCGCGCCACGTACCCGAAGGCGCTCATGATCGCGCTGACCGGTACGCCTCTCATCAACTCGATCGAGGACTTCCGCGCGATCTGGCAGTTCCTCGGTTGGATCGACGACAAGAAGCCACTCGCGCCACTCATGGCCAAGCTCGAGGACACCGGCCTGACCCCGGCCGATCCCGGCTTCTTCGCGGAGGCCCGCCGGGCCGTCGTCGACATGGGCATCGTTCGCCGAAAGAAGGTGGATGTCGCAGCCGACATCCCCGCGCGTCGCATCGCCGACATCCCCGTCGAACTAGATGACGAACTGGGTCGCTCGATCCGCGCGGCGGAGGCCGCGCTCACCGCGCGCCTGCTCGACCGGTTCCGCCGGGTGCGCGCCATCAAGCCCGATGCCTCGGACGAGGACCTCATCCGCGTCGTGGCCCACGCCGAGCTCGAGGAGTCGAAGGGCCAGAACACCGGCGAGAACGTCTTCACGATGGTCCGCAGGATCGGCCAGGCCAAGGCCACCCTCGCCGCCGACTACACGGCGCAGCTCGCACGGTCGGTCGGCAAGGTCGTGTTCTTCGCGAAGCACATCGACGTCATGGATGCCGCGGAGGAGCACTTCGAGCGTGTGGGCCTCAAGTCCGTCTCGATCCGAGGTGACCAGAGCGCCAAGGCTCGCCAGGAGGCCATCGACTCGTTCAGCACCGATCCCGACGTGGCCGTGGTCGTCGCATCCCTCACGGCGGCGGGTGTCGGTCTCAACTTGCAGGCGGCATCCAACGTGGTGCTCGCCGAACTCAGCTGGACCAATGCCGAGCAGACCCAGGCGATCGACCGTGTACACCGCATCGGCCAGGAGCTCCCGGTCACGGCCTGGCGCATCATTGCGGCCCACACGATCGACGCGAGGATCGCCGAGCTCATCGGCAGCAAGGCGGGACTCGCGGCGCGGGCGCTCGACGGCTCGGACGACGAGGTCGCCGAGGAGTCGAACATCCAGCTCGAAGCACTCTCGAGCCTGCTGCGCAGCGCGCTGAGCGACTAGGCAGAGTCCGAGGGGCTGGCTCAGCCGGGTACGCGCGCTGAGATGCGTTCGATCGCCGCCACGGGGATCGCCAGCCACTCCGGACGGTTGCGGACCTCGTACACGGCCTCGTAGAGCGCTTTGTCGGCTTCGAACGCATCGAGGACCGCGCGGCACTCCGCGAGGTTGGTTCCGGATGCCTCGCCGTAGCCCTCCGCGAAGGCGAGCCGCGAGGCGCGAGCCCACTCCCTCGCGTCCACCCCGGCCGTGACCCCGAGCGCTCCCGCCACGTAGTCGAACGAGCGCAGCATGCCCGCAACGTCGCGGAGCGGGCTGTCGAGCTGGCTGCGTTCGGCCATCGGACGCAGCGGCTCTCCCTCGAAGTCGACGACGAACCATCCGCGACCCGGCACGTCGAGCACCTGACCCAGATGGAGGTCACCGTGGATGCGCTGCTGCTCCGGCCACCGCGAGGCACTCGCGAGGGCGAGAGTCTCCTCGAGGGCCGCGCGATGGGCCTCCAGCTCGGGCACCTCGCGAAGCGCGGCATCGAGTCGACGCCGCATCTGGTCGAGCGTCTCGGCGATGTCCGACGCGGTCGCCTCGCGCGTGGGGAGGGCCCGGGCGAGCATCGCGTGAACCGTCGCCGTCGTGACGCCGAGGCGTCGTGCAGGCTCGGTGAAGTCCTCGCCAGCGGAGGCCGACTCGAGCGCCAGCCGCCACGCATCGGCGGCGCCGGGCAGGAACTCCTGGGCGAACGCCAGGTGTCCGCGAGCGCGCCCGTCTGCTCGTCCGCTGTCCGGCCACTCGGCCACGATCGCACCCACCGCTCGCGGGACGGCAGTCGAACCAGCGGCGGCCAGCGCGCCCTGCAGCTCGACATCGGGGTTCTCGCCGTGATGGAGGGCGCGGAACAGCTTGCAGATGACGGGGATCGAGCCGGTGCCCGGCCACTCCACGATGATCGACGTGTTGGACTGCTCGCCCGACAGCACGCGCGAGTGCAGCGAGGGGGAGTCCGCGTCGAACGGTACGGATGCCGGGTTCCGCTCGCCGAGCGCCGAGGCTCCCGCACCACTGGCTGCGCTCCCGTGCTCGAGCATCCTCAGAAGGGCTGCGACGTAGTCGTTGTCGCGCGGCGCGTCGTAGACCCAGGCGAGCCCACGACGCCCGATCGGCGCGACGTCGACCAGGGGCTCGTCGCGGTAGGAGAGCGGCACCTGGTACAGGGTCGCGCCCCCGGCGGCGTGGTCGATGAGCAGGTGCGTGACGAAGCGGACGCCGGGTTCGGGCGCGAGTTCCCAGCGTCCGATCTCCTCGAGCCTGGGCCGAGCACCCTTGTTGGCGAACCAGCGCTGGCGCGTCATCCACGGGCCCACGAGGTCGAGGTCGGCTGCGGGGCCGGGGACTTGTGGCGGGAAAGTCATGCGTCAGATTAGGCACGCGCAGGCCCCTACGGTCAAGGGGTGGCGGGCTCGCGGCTGTTGTGCAGTTCGCACCCAGCCTCCGCTCGGGCCGGGCGCATACGGTGCTGTCATGCCCGCATCGCCGCCCGCCCTCTCGCGGGTACCCGTGTGGGTCTGGCGCGCGCTCATGGCGCACCTCACCCCCCGCGAAGTGCGGCGATTCAACGCCAACCCGCTCACCTCGGTCGACTACACCCTCGACCTGGACTACGTCGGCGACGGCATCCGCGAACACCGCCTCGACGTGATCGTGCCGAAGGGCGCCCCGAGCGACGGTGCGGGACTGCCCGTGTACGTCTACTTCCACGGCGGCGGATGGACGTCGGGCGACAAGTCCACCCTCACCAAGTACTGCGCGAGCCAGGCCGAGAGCGGCATGGTCGTGGTCAACGTCAACTACCGCAGGGCGCCGCGACACCGCATGGCCGACATGATCGCGGATGCTTCGGCCGCCCTCCACTGGGTGGGCGAGCGCATCGCGGACTTCGGCGGTGACCCACGCTCCGTGATCGTCGGTGGGGACTCCGCGGGCGGCCAGCTCGCCGCGCTCGTCACGGCGACGACCCGCAATGCGGAGCTCGCTGAGCACTACGGTCTCGAGCCCACGCCGACGACACGCGTGCGGGGTGTGGTGCAGCACTGTGCCGCCCTCGATTTCTCCGTCATCTTCGAGCGGGGCTTCATCCTCAGCACGCAGTTCGTGCGGATGCTGCTGCCCGCGGGTATCGCGTCGAGCGCCATCCGCGCAGCATCCCGATACCTCTCGCCCATCGAATGGGTGGACCCGACGTTCCCGCCCACGCTCGTCACCACCTCGCGTCCCGACCCGTTCTACCGCGCAAGCCTCAACTTCGCCGCGGCCCTGCGCAGGCACCGCGTTCCGGTCGAGGTGCATGTCGACGAGGACGCCCAGCACACGTGGCAGCAGGATTCGCATCATCCGCGATCGGCCGATGTCTACGCGCGCCTGCAGGATTTCGTGGGACGCGTCGCCCTCGCGCCCCGATCCGTCACCTGATCGGCGCTATCTTGTGATGCGTGATCGATGAGTCCGGGGCTCGCGCTGAGGCGCGTCGACGGGATGCCGCCATTCCCGACCTCGACTGGACTGCCCTGCCCGAGGGCACCGAGACATATGTGCACCCGGCACCGAGCGGCGGACTCGCGACGATAGCTCTCGGGGACCCGGCGGCACCGCGCGTCGTGCTCGTCCCTGGCGTGACAGGCTCGAAGGAGGATTTCATCCTCATGATGCCGCTGCTCGCGGCAGCGGGCTACCGGGTGGAGTCGTTCGACATGGCCGGCCAGTACGAATCGTGGGAGGCCGGACCGCAGAACCTCAGCCCGCCACGGAGACACTACGACCATGAGCTCTTCGTCGACGACCTCATCTCCGTGCTGGAGGCGGGAAGCGCGCCCGTCCACGTCCTCGGGTACTCCTTCGCGGGAACCGTGTCGCAGCTGGCCTTCGCGCAGCGCCCGGAACTCTTCGCGAGCCTCACGCTCCTGAGTTGCCCTCCCGAGCCCGGCCAGGGGTTTCGGGGCGTCAAGCGGCTCGGGCCCTTCACTGGCCTCGCCACGGGCGGTGTCGGCGCAGCGCTCATGATCTGGGGCGTGCGCCAGAACTTCACCCACGTGCCGCCCGGCCGCCTCGCCTTCGTGCGGGCGAGATTCGCCCTGACGCGGCGTAACGCGGTACGCGACATCATCTCGCTCATGAAGCGGGCACCCGACGTGAGGGGAGTGCTCGCGGCATCCCCCCTGCCCAAGCTCGTGGCCGTCGGGGAGCACGACCTGTGGCCGTCCCACCTGCACCGGGAGTTCGCCGAGTCCATCGGGGCAAGGCTCGCGGTGTATGCCACAGGACACAGCCCGTGCGAGACGGCGCCGAACGAGCTTGTGCTCGACCTGCTGGAGACCTACCGGGCCTGAGCGCCTCGCGCTCGCTGCACCGCACGGCGCTCCGCCCGTCGGCTCCGGTAGGAGCGTTCGCGGCGGTTGAGCTCGAGGGTGCCGAATGCCCAGCGGATGCGACGGCGGAATCCCGCGAACGAGGCGAAGGGCCGGGCGGAGACCCCAACGCGCAGCGTGCGGTCGAACCGAACCGTCATGTCGGGCGCGACGTGGATCGCCAGGTCGAGGTCGTCGTGGATCTCCCGGAGGGTGCGGTGCACCGATCCGCGCAGGCGTTCCCACGCGCTCCTGCGGAAGGCGAGGTTCGAGCCGAAGAGCGGGTGATGCCCCAGCAGCAGGCCCACGAACCAGATGTAGCCGCCGATGTAGAGGTTCTCGGCCACCCAGTGAACGGTTCGCGAACCGCCGTAGAACGTGCCGGGACCGGACAGCAGGTCGAGCGAGGGCTCCTCGCCGAACGTGGCGACCACCCTGCCCACCCAGTCCGCCGGAGGTACTGAGTCGGCGTCCAGTCGCAGGATGAGGTCACCCTGCGCTGCGTCGAATCCCGCGGCCGAGGCAGGGAAGATGCCTCGGAGGGGCTCGGGGAGGACGGTGGCGCCGTGCCTGCGGGCAACGTCGGCCGTGTCATCCGTGCTGCCGTTGTCGACGACGATGATCTCGTCAGGAAGCCGGGTCTGCGCTGCAAGGGCACTCAGGCAGCGATCCAGCATGGCCGAATCGTTGAGGGCCGGGATGACGACCGAGACGCGAACCATGGCGATCCCCAGCATAGCCAGCGGAGGGCGCGGGGATAGTCTGGGTTGGTGAAGCTCGTGCGCGTGGCCGCCCTTGCGGCCATCCTCCTCCTCGGATCTGCGGCGGCCCCCGCGTTAGCGGCGGAATCGACTGGGAGCCAGGCGACCCCGGCATCCGTGGGCGGCACGCCGACCGACGTTAACGACTTCTCCTTCGAGTCATTCGACGCCGAGTACTACCTCGATACGAACTCGGAGGGTCGGGCTACCCTGCGGGTTGTGGAGACGATCGTCGCGATCTTCCCTGATTTCGACCAGAACCGCGGCATCATCCGCGCCCTGCCGCTGACCTACGGCGACGTGCGGCTTGAGCCCTCGGTCGTGTCCATCACCGACGAGAACGGTGCGAACGTGCCGTACGAGCGCGACGACTACGGGGACTTCGCAGAACTGGCGTTGGGAACAGACGATTACGTGCAGGGGCGCACGACCTACGTCATCGAGTACACGATGCGCGACGTCATCCGCCACTTCGAGGATTCAGGCGGCGACGAGTTCTACTGGGACATCAACGGTGACGGCTGGGCGCAGTCCTTCGGCACGGTGAGTGCCACGGTGCACCTCTCAGCATCCCTGGAGGGCGGCCTCACGGGAGACGCGAGCTGCTTCCTCGGCTACTACGGCGAGGTGGGCCAGTGCGAACTCGAGCGCGAGGGGTCGACGTTCTCCGCGAGTCTCGGGCCGGTGCTCCCGTACAACACGCTCACGGTCGCGATCGGCTTCGATGGCGGAACGGTCGTGCAGCCGACGCCGCCGACCGAGAGCTGGATCGTGCAGGTCGTTCCCAAGGTGCTTCTCGCGCTGTCGGGCTTCTGGCTGCTGCTGGCCTTCGTGCTGCGATCCCTCCTGTGGCGAGACGCCAAGGGGCGGGGCACGATCATTGCCCAGTACTCACCGCCGGAGAGCAGCGACCTGCTCCTCGACGCCGAACTGCTCCGCAGGCAGGAGTCGGGATTCCCCGCGCTTCTCATCGACTTCGCGGTGCGCGGCATGATCCGCATCATCGATACCGAACCCGGCGGCTCATCGAACGACCAGTTCGAGCTCGAACTCGTCACGGGCGAGGGCGCAAGCGCGAGGGAACGGCGCGTGCTGGTCGCACTCTTCGGCACGAAGCTGACCCCGGGCAAGCGCGTCAACCCGGGCAAGCTCTCGGCGGGTGAGGGGTCGGCGATCTACGCAATGCGCAGCTCGACGGCCACCTTTGCCGATTCCGAGGGGCTTCGCGCGCGGCCCGTGACCACAGTGCCCACGTGGATCCGACGCGGCGCAGGACTCACCTGGATCGCCTTCGCGCCCGTGTGGGCGTGGGCGGCCTGGTTCGGTGCACTCGGGGTCGAGGTGGTGCTGCCCGCCATCGTCGCGTCGGTACTCGCGCTCGTGACATCCATGGTGCTCATCCTTCCCCCGCGCCTCACCGAGGCCGGCGCTGAGGCCAGGGACTACCTCGAGGGCCTGCGCCTCTACCTCACTGTCGCCGAGGAGGAGCGTATGCGGATGCTGCAGTCCCCTGAGGGCGCCCTGCGCGTGGATGTCGCCGACCATGACGCCATCGTCAAGCTCAACGAGCGCTTGCTGCCGTACGCCGTGCTCTGGGGCGTCGAAGACCGCTGGGTGGAGGAGCTGCGCGCCGAGTGGTCGAGTGGTGGGCCATCGTGGCTGGATGGCACGAGCCTCACCCCGCAGCTGATGAGCAACTTCAGCTCCGCATCGGTCTCCACCATCCGACCGATCGTGACGTCCTCGTCCTCCGGCTCGAGCTGGTCGTCATCGGGCGGATCGAGTTTCTCCAGCGGGTCGAGCGGCGGCGGGTTCTCCGGCGGCGGTGGCGGCGGCGGAGGCGGCGGAGGGAGATAGCGATGTCGACGGACAACAGGGGCCTGCTCACGGGGGACGAGATGTCACCGCGACGGGAGTTCCTTGCGGCTCTGCGCGGCGAGATTCCGACGCGAACCGAGACCGACTCGCTCGGCACGATGGCCATCCCGGCAGACTCGTACTGGGGGATCCACACGGCGCGGGCGCTCGAGAACTTTCCCATCACCCGGCGCGCGATCTACAACTACCCGTACCTGATCGAGGCACTCGCGCGCGTCAAGCAGGCGGCGGCCCGCGCGAACAAGGAGCTCGGCGTGCTCAGCCCCGAGAAGGCCGACCTCATCGACCGGGTCTGTGAGGAGATCGCCAGCGGCGTGCTGCACCAGGAGTTCTGTGTCGGTGTCATCCAGGGTGGCGCGGGAACCTCCACCAACATGAACACCAACGAGGTGATCGCCAACCGCGGCCTGGAGCTACTCGGCTTCGCGAAGGGCGACTATGCCCACCTGCATCCGATCGACGACGTCAACCGCAGCCAGTCGACGAACGACGTTTACCCGACAGCCATCAAGCTCGCCATGGTGTTCGGAACCCAGCGCCTGCTCACCGAGCACCTGCTCCTCACCAAGGCCTTCGCCGCCAAGGGCCGGGAGTTTGCCAGCATCCTCAAGATCGGTCGCACCCAGCTCCAGGACGCGGTTCCGATGACCCTCGGCCAGGAGTTCGCCGGGTTCGCGACGACCCTCTCCGAGGACTACGACCGGCTCTCCGAGGTAATCCCGTGGCTCAACGAGATCAACATGGGCGCGACCGCGATCGGTACGGGCATCACGGCTGACCCCCGCTATGCGGAGGCCGTACGGCGCCACCTGGTGGCCGTGACGGGCATCGAGATGGAGACCGCCCCCGACCTCATCGAGGCGACCGCGGATGCCGGCATCTTCATGACCCTCAGCGGAACGCTCAAGCGCGCTGCCGTGAAGCTCTCCAAGATCTGCAACGACCTGCGCCTGCTCTCGAGCGGACCGCAGGCGGGGCTCGGTGAGATCTTCCTGCCGCCGCGCCAGGCGGGGTCGTCGATCATGCCGGGCAAGGTGAACCCCGTGATCCCGGAGGTCGTGAACCAGGTCGCGTTCTCCGTGATCGGGGCGGATGCCACGGTCACCGCTGCCGCGGAAGCCGGCCAACTCCAGCTCAACGCCTTTGAGCCCGTGATCGCGAGCTCCATCCTCCAGTCCCTGGCCTGGATGACGAACGCCTGCTACACGCTGCGGGTGAACTGTGTCGAGGGCATCACGGCCAACACGGAGCGCCTCGCAATGCAGGTGGAGACGAGCGTGGGTGTGGTGACGGCACTCACCCCCTACATCGGCTACCAGGCCGCGGCATCCCTCGCCCACGTCGCACTCACGTCGAACGCGTCGATCCGCGACCTCGTCGTGGAGGCGGGCCTCATGCAGCCCGAGACCGTCGACCGCGTACTCTCCCCGGAGCGCCTGTCGGGCATGGTGCCCCTCACGGGCCCCCTGCGCCTCCCGCTCCAGCCGCCGCCGGACACTGTGGGTTGAGTAGCCGCGGCGAAGCCCGGCGTCATCGAAACCTCACGTCCGGGGTTGCTCGGATGTGAGGTTTCGAGACGGCCACTTCGTGGCCTCCTCAACCCGCGGGTTCGAACCCCTGCGCGCGAAGGATGAGGTTCTTGATCGACGTGGCCGGGACCGTGTCGCCCTCGCCCGCGAGGAAGGTCGGATCCGACGACAGGATGATCGGCGTATCCGCCGGGCCGCTGGGGAGGCGCCCGTGGGTGCCCTTCACGATCGACGGGTCGAGGGAGATCGCGTTCATCGCGTAGCGCAGGCCGACCGCCTTCTTCGCGAGGTTCGCCGCCGCCTTGACCTTCACGAGCGGGTCTGACGGGTTGAAGAACAGCTCAGCAGGGTCATAGCCGGGCTTGCGGTGGATGTCGACACCACGCGCGTACTCTGGCGCCTTGTCGTCGTCCAGCCAGAAGTAGTAGGTGAACCAGGCGCCGGGCTTCGCAACCGCGACGAGCTCGCCGGAGCGCTCGTGGTCGAGACCGTACTTCGCCTGCTGCGAGCGGTCGAGCACCTCGTCAACCCCGTCGAGGCCCTCGAGGATCGCGCGAACCGCTGGGATGTCCTCGGGGTTGTCGACGTAGACGTGGGCGATCTGGTGGTCGGCGACGGCGAAGGCGCGCGACGTCCACGGGTCGAGCTGCTCGAGACCCTGCTGCACGTAGACCTCGAGGAGGCCCGCGCGGCGGAGGGCGCGGTTGATGTCGATGGGCTTGTCCGCTGCGGCGAGTCCGTACTCGGCGAGCGCGACGACGGTGACGCCCTGGGCCTCGGCCTGGTCGAGGAGCGGGGCGAGCGCGGCATCCAGCTCGGCGGCGGCCGCGGCGGCCTCGGGGCCCTCGGGGTCGAAGCGCTGGAGGTCGTAGTCGAGGTGGGGGAGGTAGGTCATGGTGAGCTCGGGAACCTTGCCGCCGGTGCCCCCGCCCTCGAGGATGTAGCGGGTCGAGTCGATGAGCCACTGCGACGACTTGATCGTGGCCGTCGGTCCCCAGTACTGGAAGAGCGGGAACACACCGAAACGCTTCTCGAGGTCATCGTGCAGGGCGGGCGGACGCACGTAGTCGTCCGCGGACTTGCGGCCGTCCGCGTGGTAGATCGGACGCGGGGTGACCGTGACATCCGTCGTCGCGCCCATCGCGTACCACCAGCCGAGGTTGGCTGCGGTGTAGTCGGGCTGGCTGCGGCGTGCCGTCTCCCAGACCTTCTCGCCGTGCACGAGCTTGTTGTGCTGGCGCCACAGGTAGATGTCGCCGAGCCCCTTGAAGTACCAGCCGTTGCCGACGATGCCGTGCTCTGACGGCATGGTGCCGGTCAGGATGGTCGACTGCACCGAGCAGGTGACCGCAGGCAGCACTGTGCCGAGGCTTGCCTGTGCACCTTTGCTCGCGAGGGCCGACAGTCGCGGCATGTTCTTCAGGATCGGAGCGGTCAGCCCCACAATGTCGAGAAGCAGGATCGGGCGAGTGGTCATTCTGTTCGGGTTCCCATCAGTTCGCGCTGTGCCCAGAGGAGTTCGCTCGCGATACCCGCGGCGAGGTCGGCGGGCGGTTCGGGCAGGACGGCCCAGGTGTAGGTCTCCACGTCCACGTGCACATCGTGCTCCGGACGCGCGCTGACGACGGTGTCTACGGCCGCGAGGAGCACATCCGTGGTGGCCGTCAGGGGTGCATCCGGAACCATGTGCAGGGGCACGTGGAAGTGCACGCGCCACGGGCCCTCGGCGGGCAGCGTCGCGAGGGCCTCGTCGAGGTCGTCCACGCGGAGGATCTGGTCGCCCTGGTTCTCGCGCACCTGGTGCACATAGCGCGGTTCCGCGAAGACGGAGATCGCCTCGCGTGACGCGGGGTCGGCGGGTGTGAGCACCTCCAGGGCTGCGGAGGCCTGGATCTTCACGACCTTGAGTCCGGCGTCGTGGATCGACTGGACCGCGGCCACGGGGTCGGCGAAGGAGACGGCGAGGTGGCAGGTGTCGAGGCACACACCGACGAACTCCGGGTCGATGACGTCCTTGCGTGCCGAGAGCCACTCCACGATGTCGGCGACGTTGTCGAGGATGCAGCCGGGCTCCGGTTCGATACCGATGCGGATGATGTGGCCGGTGGTGTCGTGGATCTGGCGAAGTGCTGCAACGAGCGTCGCGAAGGCCTCGGTGGCCGCGGCATCCTGCTCGGGGCCCCAGCCGGTGCGCCAGCCGAGCGGGAGTGTGGAGATGCTGCCCTCGGCTCGTGGCGGCAGGAGGGCGGCGAGCGCGCGTGCCGTGTCGATCGTGTACTCGAGGCGACGCGGGTCGGTCCAGTCCGGCACGTAGACGTCGAGCTTCACGACATCGGCGTGGAACGCCGCGTAGGGGAAGGCGTTGAGGGTGCGCACCTCGAGGCCCTGCTCGTCGAGCACGGCCCGGAGGCGATCGCGGGATGACTCGTCGGTGGCGAGCTGGTGCGCGAGGTCTGCTGGCAGCCAGAGGCCCACGCCGAGCACGTCGAAGCCGGCAGCCTCCCTGGCTGGCCCGGCGTACTCACGCAGCTGCGCGATGACACCGTCGAGGTCCTCTGCCGGATGCACGTTCGTGCAGTACGACAGGTGCATCATGCCTGGACCGCATCCGGCGCGGTGGCCGGGGCTCCGCGCTGCACGGAGTTGCCCTCAAAGAGCGGCGGAGCGAGGAGCGCCTCGAAACCGGGGAGGGGCGTGACATCCACGCGGCCGCTCTGGTTGTAGAAGTCGATAGGGTTCTGCCACATCACGCGGTCGACGTCGGCCTCGGTGAAGCCGGACTCGAGCATGAGCTTCGCGGTCTTGAGCGTTTTGAGCACGTCGGAGCGTCCCCAGTCGGCCGCCGAGTTGATGAGAACTCGGTCGGTGCCGATGCGCTGGAGGATGGCGACCATACGCTGCTCGTCCATCTTGGTGTCCGGGTAGATCGAGAAGCCCATCCAGCAGCCGCTGTCGGCCACGAGGTCAACGGTGAGTTCGTTGAGGTGGTCGACGACGACAAGCTCCGGTGCGACGCCGGAGGCGGCCACGACGTCGAGGGTGCGCTGCGTGCCCGAGAGCTTGTCGCGGTGCGGGGTGTGCACGAGCACCGGGAGTTCGTACTCGAGCGCGAGCGCCATGTGCTCCTCGAAGACCTGCTGCTCCTCGACGGTCATCGAGTCGTAGCCGGTCTCGCCGATCGCCACGACGGACTCGCGCACCAGGAACCGGGGGAGCTCTGCCATGACCTCGCGGCAGCGCGGGTCATTCGCCTCCTTGGGGTTGAGGCCGACCGTCGCATGGTGTCGGATGCCGAACTGCGACGCGCGGAACCGCTCCCACCCCGTGATGAGGTCGAAGTAGTCGACGAACGAGCCGACGCTCGTGCGCGGCTGCCCGAGCCAGAAGGCCGGCTCGACGACGGCACGCACACCCGCGGCGTACATGGCTTCGTAGTCGTCCGTCGTGCGGGCGGACATGTGGATGTGGGGGTCGAAGATGCGCATCGCGCTATCCCTTCGCGATCGGCTCGGCGAGAGTGCTGAGGTCTGTGGTGATGACGCGGCCAGCCGAGCTGCGCTCGCGCACGAGGTCGCGGGCCATGCGCTCGAGTTCGGCGTCGCGCCGCTCGTCGAGCTGAGCCACGGCCGTGAACGGCACGTCCATGAAGACGAGCTTGATGACGCCCTGGCGCCAGGTGTCCTGGTCGAGGTGCGCACCGGCGAAAGCGCCCATGCCGGATGCCACGAGCCTGGGGTCGTTCGCGCGGAAGGCATCGTGCACCAGGGCAACACCCGCGGCCACGGCCTCCTCGGGCAGTGCACCACGCTCGGTGAGCAGGTTGAGGCCGCGCAGGATCCCGCGCTTCACCTCGTTGTCACCCTGGTCGTAGAGCGTCGTGACGGAGGTCGCAAAGTCCTGCGGCGACTGCGCCTCGGCCAGCACGGTGATGAGCTCGGCGCGCGCGGCATCCGCTGTTGTGCCGAGCACCTGGCCGTTCGGGTCGGACGCCTCGTCCACGAGGTCGCGGCCAACACCGAGTCCGGCCTGCGCAAGCCACCGCAGCGCTGCTGTCGGCTTCTCGCGCACGGCGTCGCGCGCTGTCGCCATCCAGTCCTCTGCTGTCATCGTGCACTCCTCACAACGTCGTGGGTGATGGTGTCGAGAGCCTGTCGCATCCTCGCGATGCTCTCCTTGGCCAGTCGTGGTGCAGCATGCGAGTCCCGGGGGAGTTCGATTGCCGCTACTCCTGTGTACCCGATCTCGCTGAGGGTACGAAACGCGAGGTCGATATCGAGTTGTCCGGTGCCGAGTTCGAGGTGCTCGTGGACACCGGGCATCATGTCGTCGACCTGCACGTTGACGAGCAGGTCGCCTGCCTGGTGCAGTGCCTCGACGACGCCCCCCGGTTCGACGGCGACGCAGTGACCGAGGTCCACGGTGATCCCGAGTGCCTCGGGGTTGCCGAGCTCGGAGCGCAGCGCGAGCGAGTCGCTGACCGTCTCGACGCGCATCCCCGGTTCCGGCTCGAAGCCCAGTCGCACGCCACGGACGCTCGCGAGAGCGACGACGTCTGCCGTGCGATCGACGAGCAGTCGCCAGGCTTCGGCGTCTGACATCCCCTCCGGCGTGACCCCGGACCACATCGAGACGCAGTCGGCTCCCAGGACTCCCGCGATCTCGATCGCGCGGGCGAGGAAGGTCATGCGTCGAGCCGCATCGACGTCCACGAGTGTCGGCCGGTGCTTCACATGCTTGTCGAGAAGGTACCGGGCCCCGGTCTCGACGACCACTCGCATGCCCCGGGTTGTGAGATCGTCACGCAGCGTTCGGGCACGTGCCTCCCAGTCGTCGCCGAAGGGATCGAAGTGGGGATGCCCGAGAGTGAGGGCGACGGCACCGTAGCCGTAGCCCGACAGCACGT
This sequence comes from Leifsonia sp. AK011, assembly GCF_013410945.1. NCBI lineage: Bacteria > Bacillati > Actinomycetota > Actinomycetes > Micrococcales > Microbacteriaceae > Leifsonia > Leifsonia sp. AK011. Next base: position 1,634,155 of record NZ_JACCCH010000001.1, read on the forward strand.
CGAGGGTGTCGGAGAGGGTGTGGTCGGTGAAACCGTTCGTGCCGTAGCCGAGGACGGGAACGGGGGGAGTGTCGGGGGCGATCACGTGATCGAGCCCCCCTCCTGACCCCGCTGCGCCGACCGCGCCTTGGCGGCGCGGGACTTGAGGGTGATGTCGAGTCCGATGAGCGCGATGGAGGCAACCAGATTCCCGGCTCGCGCGGCGAGGCCGGCCTGCAGCGGGATCATGCCCATGATGCCCGCGCGCGTGGCCGTGCGGATGGTCCCGGCCGTGGGGTCGAGGACGGCCTCCGACTGCGGCACGCCGACGGTCACACCGAAGCGCGCCGTCGCGAGGGCGCCCGCAGTGCGTCCGAGCGAGGCATCGACGCCGGCCGCGGCGGGTGCTGGCACGGCGACAGTGGCGGCGGCGACACCGGCGGTCGCGGCGACGGACCCTGCCACGGCGCGACTGGTGGATCCGTGGACCTCACCCCGTGAGAGCACGGTGACGTTGGCGGTGTGCGCGGCCACGATGGCGGCGGCGGGCGCTGCGGCGAGCATCCGGTCTGAGCCAGCGCCCATGAGCACGTCGAGGCCGCGGCAGGCCGCCATGACGGCGGGACCGAACGGCCCCTCCTTGGCGACGAGGTTGTACGTGGCGATCGCGGCGGCGAGCGGCACGGCGAGGGCGACGGATCGGCGACCTCCGAAGATGCCGGCGGCCGCGATCCCTCCCGCAGCGAGCGCGGCTGCCGTGATGCCGGCGGCACGCCGCGAGATACGGCCGGAGGGGATCGGCCGCTCCGGACGCTCGATCGCGTCGAGGTCGGCATCGGCAAGATCGTTGAGCGCCATGCCCGACCAGTAGAGCAGTGCGGAAGCGATGGGGATGCCGAGCGCGCGACCGTGCAGTGGACGACCAGCCCAGCTGGCGCCCACGACGGCATCACCGAGAACGGAGAACGCCGCGGGGGCGCGCACGAGTTCCCGGTAGTCGCGCAGGGGCATTACGGGGTACCGACGGGCAGGCGCGTCGCTACGTGCTGAGCCCACTCCGTGAGCACCTTCGACTGCTCGGCGAAGGCGTGGATGTCGCTGCCCCACGGGTCCTTGAAGAAGCAGCCGAGCGCCGCCATCGGGCCCGACTCGCCACTGGCCTGGGCGAGCGAGAGCAGGCGCGCGAGATCGATCACGAGCGGTGCCGCGAGCATCGAGTCGTAGGCGCTCCACGTGGTCTGCAGGATGACGCGGCTGCCGAGGAAGCCCTCTGCACTCACGTGGTCCCACGCGGTCTTGATGTCGCCGAGGTCCGGCACGTTGTCGATATGCAGCGGGGCGACCACGTCGTTGCCGAGGAGGGCGTGCAGGCCGCGGTTCTTGGACGCGAGCTTCGAGCGCACGGCCTCAGGGTCGGCGAGCGTGGAACCGTCGCCGCCACCGAGGAGGTTGGTACCGGCCCACGAGCGCACCTTCATGCCGCGCGACGTGAACATGGGGGCGAGCACCGTGCGCAGGAGGGTCTCGCCGGTCTTGCCATCCTGGCCGGCGAAGGGGATGCCGGCGTCCGTCGCCCACTGCCAGAGAACGGGCAGGTTGAGGGAGGTCGAGGGGGTGAAGCAGGCGTAAGCAGCACCGGCGCTGACGGCCGCGAGGGCACCGATCGAGCTCGGGGGGAGGACGTTCTCACCTGGGGTCGCGAGCGACGCCTCGAGGAGCGCGCGATCCTCGAACTCGCTGCGGTAGGCGGGGAGCGGCTCGGTCGAGGAGACATCGATCACGACGACGCGCGCGAGGTCGAACTTCGCCTGGAAGTCGAGGATGTCCTGGGCGCGCTTCTCGATCTCGCCCTGCTGGGTGGGCGCGGTGGGCACGGGAAGGATGTTGGGGTCGAATGCCGTGAGCCCGTCCGAGACCGCGGCGACGAGAGCGCCATCGATCATGCCAGCGGTGCTCAGCGCGAGGGCCTTCTCCGCGAGGGGAGTCGTGCCGACGTCGTGGCCGCCGATGACGATGTCACCGAACTCGGCGAGCGGCACGCCGACGAAGTCCTCGCTCGCAGTGGTGAGGCCAACGGGCCCCGCCAGATTGCGACTCAGGGCGACGATTCCCACCGCCGCTGTGGTGGCAACGCTTCCGCGTCCACCGACGAGCCACAGGCCCGTTCCCTTGCCAGAAACACCATTCATCGTCGAACTGCTCCATCCTCGGTGTCCGCCATCGCACACATCCCGATCTCGTCGGTGCTCCCGACCGTAGGCGATAATTTACCGGACGTCAAAACAAAACATCCCTCGCGCCTTGACGCCCGCTCATTTAGCTGCCATAGGGCTGGTAGACACGTCGTGTCACTTGCGAAATCGGCAATTTCTGCTACTCCCAAACAAATGAACACCGGATGACATACTGGACCGGACGGCGGGCTCACACAGGGGTGAGCGGTCGAGCGTTCAGAGGAGATCGCACGTGGAGTCCAGCGCGACGAGTACAGACACTCGCAGCGGCACCCTCTCCCATCGTGTCGACGAGGCCGTCGACCGTACCGCGCACGTGATCGCCTCATCGTGGTCGGACTTCGAGGCTGGCCTCGGCGCCTTCCCGACGGAGGCCGCGCACCCCGCACGGCTGCTCTCCGAGATGACCGGGGGCAAGTACCTGAGGTCGCGGCTCGCGGTAGCGACGTACTTCGGCCTCGGGGGAACGACGGATGCCGCATCCGACGCCATCTCGGCGGCCGTGCAGCTCCTCCACCTGGGGCTGTGTGTGCACGACGACCTCATCGACGGGGACACCCGTCGCCACGGCCGCCCGAATGTCGCCGGCCGCGCCTCGGCGCGTGCGCTCGCCGAGGGCAGTGACACCGCGCGTGCCGCGCACGAGGCCATGACCGCGTCGGTGCTCGCGGGTGACCTTGCGATCGCCAGAAGCCAGCAACTCCTCCTGGCGGCTCCGCTGCCGGCCGAGACGCGCATCGCGCTGGTCGACGAGCTGCTCGATGCGCTCGGTACGACGATCGGTGGGGAGTGGCTCGACGTGCGCGGCGAGACCGCGCCAGCGGGTGAGGTACCGACCGACGCGATCGCCGCTCTCAAGACTGCGCGGTACACGACCGTGCTCCCACTCCGCCTGGGCGCCATCGCGCGCGGGGACGTGGACGCGCCCACGATGGATGCTCTCCAGCGTTACGGCGAGGCGCTCGGTGTCGCGTACCAGATGAAGGACGACGAGCTCGGGATCTTCGGGGACCCGGAGACCACCGGCAAGTCGGTCACGGCGGACCTTCGTAGCGGCAAGCGCACCGGCCTGCTCAGGCTCGCCCACGAGCTCGCCGACGGCAACGAGCGTGTGGTCCTCGACAACCTCATCGGTCGCTCGAGTCTCGACGAGGCCCAGGCCGGTCGCCTGCGTGAGATCTTCGTCGCCAGCGGTGCGCTGACCGTGCACCAGGAGCGCATGGCCGTGCTCGTGCGACAGGCCATTGACGAGGTGGAGCGAGCGCCGGGAATCCCAGCGGACCTGACCCGCTACCTCACGCGGGGCGCCGAGCTCGTGGTTCCGCGCGAGAGCTGATCGCCGGGGTCAGGACTTCGGGGCGTCCTCGTCCTCGATCACGTGGAGGGCCTCGTCGCGTGCGTCTGCCGCGGCTTCGGTGACGCGCTCCGTGACGTCCTTCGCGGTCGTGGCTAGCTTGTCGGCGACATCCTTGGCGGTTGACGAGACGTTGCTCGCGACGTCCTTGGCCGTCGTGGTCACGTTGCCCGCGACGTCCTTGGCCGTCGTGGTCACATTGCCCGCGACATCCTTCGCCGTGGTGGAAACCTTGCCTGCCACGTCCTTCGCCGTGGCCCGACCTTGTCCGCGACATCCTTGGCCACGGCCGGTGCTGCCTTCGCTGCGGCCTCGGCGCGCTCACGGATGATGGGTGCCTGCTGGCGCGCGTACTCCTCAACGTCGCGCCGCGCCTTGGCCACGCGCGGATCCTCCCAGAGCGCGATGGCCTTCGCCTTCATCGCGTCATACTTCTCGCGCCCCGCACGGGTACCGAGCACGTATCCGACGGCGACACCGGCGGCGAGAGCGAGGATTCGAGGATTCATGGATCAACCCTAGCCATGCTCGCTGAGTGTGGGCCCTGCTTCCGCGCGAACCGACGCCGGGTCCTTGTCCGGTCGCCATCCGCGCCAGGACGGATGCCGCAGCTTGCCTGTTGGCGTCCAGTCCGAGAACGTCACCTCGCCGACGAGCTTCGGAGTCACGAAGTGAGCGTCGGCGGCGTCGGCCGCAGGGAGTCCGACGAACGGGCTCGTGACCCGCTCGCTCCTGCGCAACGTCGCGGCGAGCGAATCCAGCTCCTTGTCGGTGAAGCCGGAGCCGACCCTCCCGACGTAGCGCAGCCCGTCCTCGTCCTGCACACCCATGAGCAGCGAGCCAATGTGGTGGCTCCGGGCCCCGGAGCCCGGTCGCCAGCCTCCGATCACGACCTCCTGGCTGAGGTTGTGGCGCAGCTTCACCCACGACCGCGCCCGCTTACCGGGAAGGTAGTCGCTGTCCCGACGCTTGGCCACGATGCCCTCGAGTCCCAGGGTCCTGCTCGTGGCGAAGGCCGCCTTCGCGTCGCCGTCGAAGGCGGGCGGCACCTGGACGGCGCCCGTCGCGTCCAGCACGTCGACGAGGCGCTCGCGGCGCTCGTCGTAGCTCTCTCCCGTGAGCGTGTCACCGTCGAACTCCAGCAGGTCGAAGACCATGAACTGCACGGGCGTGGTCACACGCGCCTCGTCGACGTACTTCTTCTTTGTGAGCTTCATGCGGGTCTGTAGCACGCCGAAGTCGGGGCGACCCGCCTTGTTGAGCGCGATGATCTCGCCGTCGAGCACGGCGTCGGCACCGTGCCCCCGAGAACGCAGCATCCCAGGGATGCCCTCGAGCTCGGGGTAACTCACCGTGATGTCCACCCCGTTGCGGCTGAGGAGCGTCACCCTCCCGTCGCGCACCTCGGCGATTGCTCGGATACCGTCCCACTTCATCTCGAACGCCCATGCCTCGGTGTCCCCGAGCTCGCCGACCGTTCCAGGGCTCGCGAGCATGGGGGCGAAGCGCCGCTCGCTCGTGGAACGCACGGAACGGGTGCCCCCGATGACCTTGCGACGCGAGTCGGCCCTCGCCGTGCGCGGCGGCTGCTCGTCGATCGGCTTCATGAGGTGGATGAGCCAGTTGTTCTCGTCGCCATTCCGTCCGCCGGTCTGGATGAGCGCGTAGCGGTGCGAACCGTGCTTCTCGCCGTGCAGGGTGGCGATGACCTCCTTGCCGTCACGCCACTTCTCGAGCTCGTAGGTTCCTCTGTCCCAGATCGTCACCTCTCCGGCCCCGTACTGGCCGGCGGGGATCGTGCCCTCGAAGGCGCCGTACGCGAGCGGGTGGTCCTCGGTCTGCACAGCGAGGTGGTTCTGGCCGGGATCCGTGGGCACCCCCTTCGGGAGTGCCCAGCTCACGAGCACACCGTCGTGCTCCAACCGGAAGTCGTAGTGGAGTCGGCGCGCGTGGTGCTCCTGGATCACGAAGGAGTTGCCGGTCGACGTCGGCGGAGCCTCGCTCGGCACGGGCTCCGGCGTCTTGGCCTGGTCGCGCATACTGCGGTAGGCCGCGAGCCTGTCGTCGGGCCCGCCTGCCTCGATGGAACTGGCCGCGATGAAACCAGCCATCCGCTCCGGAGTGGGCTCGAGCGAGGCGAGATGTCCCGCTGTGAGGCCCTCGAGGAGATCTCCGCGCTCCTCGACGCGGCGGATGACCTCCCGGTAGTCGAGGTGGGCGAGGTCCGGGTCATCCAATTCGTCCCAGGTGCGCGGTGCCGCGACCATCGGCAGGAGTCGACCGCGCAGCGAGTAGGGGGTGATGGTGGTCTTGCTCCCGTTGTTCTGGCTCCAGTCGACGAGCACCCGACCCTCGCGCAGGGTCTTCTTCATGTCGCTCACGATGAGGTCGGGATGATCGGCCTCGAGGGCCCGCGCGAGCTCGTGCGCGACGGCGGAGACCTGATCGCTCGTCTGCTTGCCGTCGATGGCGGCGTAGAGGTGGATGCCCTTGGATCCGCTCGTGACCGGCATCGGATCCAGGCCCATGCCCCGGAGGATCGTGCGGGCCAGACGCGCGACCTCTGCACACTCCGCCAGGCCGGCTCCCGGACCGGGGTCGAGGTCGAGCACGAGGCGATCCGGGTTCTTGGGCTTACCGGTGCGCCCGAACTGCCACTGCGGCACATGCAATTCGAGGGCCGCGATCTGGCCCAGCCAGATGAGCGTCGCGGTGTCATTGACGAGTGGATAGGAGTTCACGTGGTCGGAGTGCTGGATGTCGCGGCGCAGCACCCACTGCGGGGTTGAGCGCTCGTCGAGGTTCTTCTGGAAGAACATCTCGCCGGGGGCATCCGCCGTTCCCACACCGTTGACCCAGCGCTTGCGGGTGACCGGACGGTTCGCGGCGTGACGGATGAGGGGTTCCGCGACTCGCGCGTAGTAGTCCAGCACGTCGGCCTTCGTCGTGCCCGCTTCGGGGTAGAGCACCTTGCCGAGGCTCGTGAGCTTGAGGCGGTGGCCGTCGATCGTGACGACCTGGTCGTCCCCCGTCTGTGCCATATCCCCATCTTCCGTCGTGGGTGCCCGAAAATACAGGGGTGGCACCGCTAGGCCGCAGGGTGTCTACTGGAGGTCCATGTTCACCATGTCCACATAAGGAGTCAGCGCGATGCGGTCGATCTGGAAGGGCGCGATCACCTTCGGCCTGGTGAACGTACCGGTGAAGGTCTACTCGGCGACCGAGGACCACGACGTATCCCTTCACCAGGTGCACGACAAGGATGGCGGGCGCATCCGTTACAAGCGGGTCTGCGAGCTCGACGGCGAGGTCGTGGAGTACGCGCACATCGCGAAGGCCTTCGACGACGGCGAGCGCACGGTCGTGCTGACCGATGCTGACATGGCCCTCCTGCCTGCCGAACGCAGCCGCGAGATCGATGTCGTCGAGTTCGTGCCGAGTGATCAGGTCGACCCCATCATGTTCGAGAAGAGTTACTACCTCGAGCCGGACTCGAAGTCGGTCAAGGCCTACGCTCTCCTGCGTCGAACCCTCGAGGAGACCGACCGCACCGCGATCGTGAAGTTCGCACTGCGCCAGAAGACCCGCCTCGGTGCACTCCGCGTTCGTGGGGACGTGCTCATGCTGCAGTCACTCCTCTGGGACGACGAGGTGCGCGAGGCCAAGTTCCCGTCCCTCGACGAGAAGGTCACGATCACCGACAAGGAACTGCAGATGTCGCAGGCGCTCGTGGCATCCTTCGAATCCGACTTCTCGCCGGAGAAGTTCACCGACGACTACCAGGAGCAGTTGCGCGACCTCATCGAGGCCAAGCTCGAGAAGGGCGACGCCCTCGACACCGCGGAGACCTTCGGCGATGCGGCAGAGGGCGACGGCGGGGGAGAGGTGCTCGACCTCATGGAGGCACTCCGTCGGAGCGTGGAGAAGAACCGCGAGGCGTCGAAGGATGCACCATCCGGTGGCAAGGCTGCGAAAAAGCCGGCCGCCAAGAAGGCGCCAGCCAAGAAGAAGTCGGCCTAGGCGGACTCCTCCGACTTCCCGTAGCGCTCGCGGATGCTGCGGCCCTCCGCTTCGTCCTCCGCGCGCTGCCGCGCAAGCATGAGGTTCCGGGCGGTGTCCCGCATCGTGACGCGGATCGATTCCTCCGCGGCGATGCCCGCGTGCAACTGGCGCAGCCGCATGACCTCGGCGTCGACCTCCGCACCGAGCGCGAAGACCAGGTTGCTGATGTACAGCCAGATCAGGAGTACGAGCCCGCCGCCGAGCCATCCGTAGATCCTGTCGTACGGCGCGACAGTCGTCGCGTACAGGACGAACCCCGCGCTCCCGATGAGCCAGGCGACGATGGCGAAGAGGGCGCCGTGGCTCACCCAACGGATGCGCTCGTGCGTGACGTTGGGTGTGAAGTAGTAGAGGACCCCGATCATGAGGCCCACGAGCACGGCGAGAAGTGGCCAGCGTGCGATGTCGAAGAGCGTGATCCACGGCTCACCGACGCCAATCGACGCGCCAATGGCCTCGGTGACGCGAGGTGTGGAGAGCAGGAGCGCCGCGATGAGAGTGAACTCGACGAGCAGGAACGCCGACACCACGAGCATGAGCCCCCGGAACTTCCAGATCTGGCGGCCCTCCTGCACCTCGTAGGCGCTGTTGACGGCACGGCCGAAGGCGGTCGCGTAGCTGGCGAGTGACCACAGTGAGAGCACCAGTCCGATCGCGAGTGCGATGCCGGGGTTGTTGATGGAGAGCAGGGCTTCGAGTGGTGCGCGGATCGTCTCGACGGTCTCCGGCTGCGCGAGCTCGTCCGCGACGGAGAGGAGGAAGTCGGTCGCACGTCTCCCTGTGCCATTGCCGATCGCCAGTGCCGAGACGATCGAGAGGGCCGCGGGGAAGATGGCGAGGGCGGAGAAGAAGCTCATCGCGGCGGCCGAGTCGATTCCGCTGTGCCTCACGAACCCGTGCCAGGCCCGTCGAGCGGCAAAGGCCCACGAGCTGCGGGGCAGGCCGCGGGCGGTCGGCTGGCTCATTGGTGCTGCCTGCTGGCCCCGAAGGGCAGCAGTACCCAGGCGAGGATGACCAGCACGAGGGCTGAGCCCCCCGCGATCCAACCGGCCTGCCGGCTGACGACGACATCGAAGATGAGCATCACCGTGCCGACGAGCGTGATCGCGACGGTCGCCAGGGTGACCTTGAGCACCCGGTTGGCGATCCGAACGATCTCGGCCTTGGCCTTCTTCCGGAACAGGGCGCGATGCAGGCTGACCGGGGTGAGCGCGAGGATGGTTGCGATGCTCGCACTGATCACGAGGCCCAGGTACGTGCTCACCTGGTACGTGTCCAGATCGGCGAAGCGGGGCTGGAAGGCGAGCGTCAGCAGGAAGCCCGTGAGGATCTGGGTTCCCGTCTGGATGACGCGGAGTTCCTGCAGCAGCTCCGCCCAGTTGCGGTCCAGGCGCTCGGTCTCGCTCTCGTCGCGATCGTCCGCGCGCTCCTCGACCGCCGCGTCGGGATGCGCCGTCGCTCGATCGGTCATGCCCCGGCTCCTTCGCTCATCCACCGATCGTAGGCCGTGCTCGCCAGAGGTGAAGGCCCGCGTAGCTGCGCCACGGCGCCCAGCGCTCGCCGTGTCGTGCGAGATCCCGGGCGGTCGAGGGCAGGCCTAGGGCGCGAGCGCTCTGCAGCATGACGAGGTCGGTGGACAGGAGCGTGTCAGGGTTGCCCAGCACACGCATGGCGAGGTACCCGGCAGTCCAGGGGCCGATGCCCGGGAGCGCGGTGAGTTGCGCGGTGAATTCGGCAGCGGGCATCCCGACATCCATACGCAGCCGGCCGTCGAGGAGCGCCTCTGCCGCTCCGATGATCGTGGAAATACGGGAGGCCGGCCCGCGAAGCACCTCCCTTCCCCTCGTCGCGAAGTCCTCAGCCGTGGGGAAGGTGCCATCGCCGAGGTCGCGAACGAGGGTGCCGAGCACGGTGCGTGCCGCCGCGACCGAGATCTGCTGCCCGACGAGCGTGCGGAACAGCGCCTCCTCCGGGTCGAGGGAGCCGGCGAGTCGGATGCCCGGCACGCGACGAACAATCGGTGCGAGATCCGCGTCCCGCGCGAGGGCTGCATCGATCGCGACGGAGTCGGCGTCGAGATCGAACAGGCGGCGGACCCTCGAGACGAGCGTCGACAGGTCTGCGACGTTGTCGAGGCGGGCAGTGCACGAGATCGCGCTGTCCCCCTCGAGTGCGATGCGCACGTGCGCGGGGCCGTGCGGGAGGCGCACCACGCGTTCGAAGGCCGTGTCATCCGCCACCTCGAGCCCGGTGATCGCGTGGTCGGCGAAGAATCGCAGGAGCCCAGCACCGTCGAAGGGTGGCCTGGCGGGGAGTCGGAGGGTGATCGACGTCGTCCCGTCCGCAGCTGGCGCCTGGCGGCCGGCTGCTCGCGCGAGGGTTCTGAGCTGTGACGGGGTCACCTCGTACACGGCCTGGATGGTGTCGTTGAACTGTCGGATGCTCGCGAAGCCGCTGGCGAACGCGACCTCGGCGACGGGCATCGAGGTTGCCGCGAGCAGGGTCCTCGCCGCCTGGGCGCGGTGTGCACGGGCGAGCGCGAGGGGTCCGGCGCCGAGCTCCGCCGTGAGGACGCGGGTGAGGTGCCGCGGGGTGTAGCCGAGACGAGCGGCGAGGCCGGGCACCCCCTCGCGGTCGACGACCCCATCGTCAATGAGTCGCATGGCACGCGCGGCGAGGTCGTCGTGGAGGTTCCAGTCGGGTGAGCCGGGCACTGCGTCGGGTTGGCAGCGCTTGCACGCCCGCAGGCCAGCCTCGTGGGCCGCAGCCGCGGTGCGGTAGAAGCGCACATTGCGCTCGCGGGGTGTGACCGCTGGACAGCTCGGCCTGCAGTAGATGCCCGTGGAGTGCACGCCCGTGATGAACTGGCCGTCGAACCGCGAGTCACGCGACTGCATGGCGCGGTAACGCTCCTCGAAGGACGGGTCGCCCGGTCCGTAGCTCGCGTGGGACGGGAGCGCCGGCGGGGGGAGTGCGGGGGACATGCATCCAGCGTCGCACGGGGTGGTGACATCCACTAGCGGAATTCAGACACGGCCGACCGCCCTCCCGCACCGTCCGCCACCTGTCAGACTGGAACGGTGAGTACCGCATCGATGCACCACCCGCTCGAAGGCCAGTCGAGCGCCCTCGGCCTGCTTCGCGACGAACTCGGGGACGCGGTCTCGTTCGACGCCGACGCTCTCGACGCGACGCGGCGTGACAAGTCCGGATACGAGTCCGAGGCGGCGCCCCTCGCTGTGGTGACTCCCCGCACGATCGAGCACGTGCAGGCCGTCATGCGGATCGCGACGGCCACGCGCACCCCCGTCGTCGTGCGCGGTGCCGGCACCGGTCTGGCGGGTGCGGCCGTGGCGGGTGCTGGTGAGATCGTGCTCTCGATGCTCGCCATGAATCGACTGCTCGAGGTGTCGAGGGACGACGAGCTCGCCGTCGTGCAGCCCGGCATCATCAATGCCGAACTCAACGACCTTCTCGCGCCACATGGCCTGTGGTTCGCGCCGGATCCCGCGAGCCGAGCGATATCGACCGTCGGGGGCAACATCGCGACGAATGCTGGCGGCCTGCTCTGCGCGAAGTACGGGGTCACGCGCGAATCCGTACTCGGGCTCAAGGTCGTGCTCGCCGATGGTCGTCTCCTCGAACTCGGCCACCGAACCGTCAAGGGCGTCACGGGCCTCGATTTCACCGCGCTCATGATCGGCTCGGAGGGCACTCTCGGAATCGTGGTCGAAGCCACCCTCCGCACGCGTCGTCTCGTCCCCGGCCCGGTCGCCGTGATCAGCGCCACGTTCGCGAGCGTCGAGGATGCGGCCAGGGCGTCCGCGGTCATCACAGCGTCCGGGCTCACCCCCGCGGTCATGGAGCTCATCGGTGAGTCGGCCATGGTTCACATCTCGAACCATCTGGGCCTCGGGCATCCGGGCGGTTCACAGCTCATCGTGCAGTTCGACGGGCCGGGTGCACTCGTCGAGGCGGATGCCGCGCTCACGAGCATCACGTCGCTCGGTGGTGTCGCGGTCCTCTCCGGCGACCGCGCCGAGGGCGAGCGCCTCTTCGCGCTGCGCCGTGCGTTCCACCCCTCGATCGCGCGGCTCGGGACCGTGCTCATCGAGGACGTGTGTGTGCCCCGGAGCGCGCTGCCAGCGATGTTCGCGGCGATCGGGGACATCGAGCAGCGGTACGGCATCGAGATCCCGACCGTCGCGCACGCGGGCGACGGCAACCTCCACCCCAACTTCGTGTTCGAGGGGCCGGAGGTTCCCGATCACATCTGGTCCGCCGCCGATGAGATGTTCCTCGCGGCGCTGCGCCTCGGTGGAACGCTCACGGGGGAGCACGGCATCGGTCTGCTCAAGCGACGCTGGCTGCGCGATGAGCTCGGTGACGACCAACTGGAGCTGCAGCGCCAGGTCAAGCGGGTATTCGACCCGCTCGGCATCTTGAATCCCGGCAAGGTGTTCTCGCCAGCGTCGTAACGCTGGGCTCCGCGCGCCTGCCGCAGATTAGTCTTTTGCCATGACCTTCCTGCCCATCAGTTCCGACGACAACCGCAGCGATGCTGCGAAGGCCGCCGCGAACCGTCAGATCGAGACGTACGGTGGTCGCATCACGAACATGAAGGCGACGCTCCTCAGCCACGTGCCGAGCTTCGATGCGTACATGGAGTGGTACACGCTGCGCGACGAACTCGTGCCGTTCATCGGCGAGCGCGCGGTGTCGCTCTTCTCCTACGCGATCTCCGACGAGAACGACTGCCTCGTCTGCTCGGTGTTCTTCCGCCGGATCCTCATCGACAACGGGGAGGACCCCGACAACCCGCAGGTCACCGAGGCCGAGCAGCTGCTCATCGACTGGGGTCGGCTCATCGTGCGTGACCCTGCGGGCATCCCCGACGAGTTCTACGCGAAGCTCGAGGCTGCGTTCAGCCCGCAGCTGCGTGTCATCCTGCTGGCTTTCGCGGGCCAGATGGTCGCGACCAACCTCTTCAACACCGTTGGTCGTGTGCCGCTCGACGAGGTGCTCTACGACTACCGCAAGCCCGGGGACGAGCGGACCTTCTGAGGTGACGGCCGACTTCGCGGGCCGCGTGGCCTTCATCACCGGCGCCGCTCACGGCCAGGGGCGCGCGATCGCCCTCGCGCTTGCTGCCCATGGTGCGGAGATCGTCGCGCTGGATGTCGCGGCCAAGATCGAGTACCCCGCCTACGCCCAGGGCTCCACAGCCGAGCTCGATTCGCTCGTCGCCGAGGTGGAGTCGTTGGGCTCGCGTGCGATCGCGATTGTCGCTGACGTTCGGGATGCCGCGGCAGTACAGGCTGCGGTCGATCGCACGGTTGAGACCTTCGGTCGTATCGATGTGCTGGTCAACAACGCCGGAATCGTCGCCTACGCGGCCCTCGACGAGATGACCGAGGGGGAGTGGGATTCGATGATCGACATCAATCTCAAAGGCCCGTTCCTCGTTGCCCGCAGCGTCGTCCCCGTGATGAAGCGGCAGGGGTCCGGTGTGATCATCAACAACTCCTCCGTCATGGGCCTCCGCGGCGGCAATCGCCTCTCGCACTATGTCGCGTCGAAGCATGGCTTGACCGGTCTCACGAAGGCGTGGGCGATCGAACTTGCACCCTTCGGGATCCGAGTGGTGAGCATCCACCCCACGGGTGTTAACACCCCGATGAACGACGGGCTCGCCGAGCTGGAGGGAGCCACGGCGCTCGAGATCGCCGAACGATCCGCCGGCAACCTGCTGCCGGGCGTGCCCTGGATCGAGGCCTCGGATGTCGCGGAGCTGGTGCTCTACCTCGCGAGCGATCGCGCCCGCTACGCCACGGGTGCGCAGTTCACGCTCGACGCGGGGCTCCTCACGCGGTGAACAGCCCAGCTGGAGTGTCCACACCACGCCGCCGCCTTCACCCGGCGTGGATCGTCGCCGCCGTGGCGTTCCTCGCGCTCATCGGTGCGGCAGGGTTCCGGGCTGCGCCGAGCGTGCTCATGCTCCCGCTCGAGGAGCAGTTCGGCTGGAGTCGCACCGACCTGTCCCTCGCGGTCACGGTCAACCTGCTGCTGTACGGCCTCACGGCCCCGTTCGCTGCGGCGCTCATGGCCCGGTTCGGACTGCGCCGCGTCACGACCGTGGCGCTCCTGCTCGTGGCATCCGGGGCCGCTCTCAGTATCTTCGCGACGGAACCCTGGATGCTCGTTCTCACCTGGGGCGTGCTCATCGGTCTCGGCACGGGGTCGATGGCTCTCGTGTTCGCGGCGACGGTGGCCGACCAGTGGTTCATCAAGAGCCGGGGGCTGGTGGTCGGCGTCCTCACGGCGGGTGGTGCGACGGGCCAGCTCGTGTTCCTCCCCTTCATCGCCATCCTCGTGACGGAGCAGGGCTGGCAACAGGCATCGCTGCTGGTGGCGGGCGGCGCACTGCTTGTAGTCCCGCTTGTGCTGCTGTTCCTGCGGAACTCGCCGGCCGATCTCGGCCTCGCACCGTACGGTGCGCCGGAGGGGTGGGCGCCAGTCCCGCGTCCTCAAGGAAATGCGGTGCGGATCGCCCTCACGACCCTGCGGCGCGCCAGCAGGACACGAACGTTCTGGGCACTCGTCGCAGGCTTCGCCATCTGCGGGGCCACGACAAACGGTCTCGTCGGCACCCACTTCATCCCGAGCGCCCACGACCACGGCATGCCCGAGACGACCGCGGCGGGCCTGCTCGCTCTCGTGGGGCTTTTCGACATCGTGGGCACGATCGCTTCGGGGTGGCTCACCGACCGGGTCAACCCCCGGATCTTGCTCGCCGCGTACTACGCGGGGCGCGGGGTCGGCCTCGCGGTGCTGCCCTTCCTGCTCTCTGAGGCAGTCCATCCGCCCATGATCGTGTTCATCGTCGTCTACGGGCTCGATTGGGTCGCGACTGTGCCCCCCACGGTCGCGCTGTGCAGAGAGGTCTTCGGCAAGGACGGACCGATCGTCTTCGGATGGGTCTTCGCCTCCCATCAGGTCGGTGCCGCGATCGCGGCCACTGTGGCGGGCGTCGTCCGCGATTCCACCGGTGAGTACACGATCGCGTGGTTCGGTGCGGCAGGCCTCTGCGTCGTCGCGGCCGTGGTGAGTTTCGGCATCTCGCGCCGCCAGCGGGTGCTCCAGGACTAGTACGCGGCGTCGCGCTCTCGCAGGTCCGACGGGGAGGGCACTGGGCTAGGGTGCTGGAGTGCACCCAGATCTCCTCCTCGCCGTTCTCCTGCTGGCCAGCTGGTTCGGCCTCCTCGCGCTGCAGCTCGCCGACGTTGTGCTCACCGCGAGTCGTCTGCCCCAGCTCTCAGCGTTCACGAGCGTGAAGGCCGAGTTGCTCGCGGCCGAGGGGACCCGCACGGCGCCCGAGCAACTCGAGGCCTGGCGTGCGCAGGTGGCCGAGCTGGATGCCCGGGAGGCCGCTCGCGCGATCCCCGCTGGCCGCGGTGCCACCGAGCAACTGTGGCGAGCAACACCCTGGCGGCTGGCGCCCACTGTGCTGGCGCTCGCGCTGGTCGTCGCGAGCATCTGGGCGTGGCCGGTCACTCTCGCCGCGCTTCCCCTTCCGGTCGTGACCTACGTGCTGGCGCTCGCCGCGGCACGTGCGTCGGTGGCGGCGGCGAGCGCGCGCGCCACCGTGCATGAGCAGCACCGCGCTGAGATCGAGGAGCTCATCGACCGCGCATCCCGGTCTGCTCGCAAGCGGGTCGCCGGCCTCGGCGACAGGGTCAACCGGGCGCTCCAGATCCTCCGCGAACAGCAGGGCTGAACCGCCCCCGGGGGAACCCAGCCGATAGTGTCGTCGTCATGACACCTCCCCAACCGACCGAGTCCACCACGGACTACACGGCATCCGCGGGCGTGTCTCCGGCCCAGCCGGGTACCGCACCGGCCGAGGTCGCCTCGACCGCCGGAATTGCGACCATCCCGCCGACCGTTCCGGGTAGCGCAGCGCGCGCGGTACTCGCGGTCGTGGGAATCATCCTCCTCTCCCTCGTGACGCTCTTCGTGGCCGTCTACCTCGTCGCGGGCCTCGGCGTGAACGCCTTCGCCATCGGCGGCATCATGGCCCTCATACCGCTCGCCATTGTGTTCTTCGGGGTGCGTTGGATCGACAAGTGGGAACCGGAACCGCGGGCGGCCGTGGTCTTCGCGTTCCTCTGGGGAGCGGGCGTCTCGGTGCTCCTTGCGCTCCTCGTCGGGGCGGAGATCGACAACGTGATCACCAGCATGGGTGGGCCCGGTCCGGGCTACGAGTTCTTCGCGGCTGCCATCCAGGCGCCGATCGTCGAGGAGTTCGGAAAGGGGCTCGGCGTTCTGATCATCTTCTGGGCCGCGCGAAGGCACTTCGACGGTCCCGTGGACGGGATCGTGTACGCCGCCTGGGTCGCCGGTGGGTTCGCCTTCACCGAGAACATCCTGTACTTCGGGTCCCAGCTCGTGGAGGCCGGCGGAGTCGACGGCAGTGTGGTGCAGATCTTCCTCGTGCGCGGCATCATGTCGCCCTTCGCGCACGTCATGTTCACGGCGTTCGTCGGCATCGCACTGGGGATCGCGGCGCGGCGCTCGAGCGCGCTCGGGGCGATCGGGTACTTCATCCTCGGGCTCATCCCCGCGATCCTCCTCCACGCCTTCTGGAACGGCGCCCTGTATTTCGTGAGCAACTTCTTCGGCTACTACGTGCTCGTCCAGGTTCCGCTGTTCATCGGGGCGATCGGGCTCGTCGTGTTCTTCCGCAGGCAGGAGTCCAAGCTCACGCACGATCGTCTCGCCGAATACGCGGCAGCTGGGTGGTTCGACCCGGAGGAGGTCAACGTGATCGCTACGCCGACCGGGCGGCGCCAGGCGCTGGCGTGGGCTCGCTCCCGCGGCAAGCGAGCGGAGATGAAGCGCTATCTCCAGGCTGCGACACGTCTCGCTTTCGCCCGCCAGCGCATCATCACGGGACGTGGACGTCGCACCGCGGAGGCCGATGAGGCGCTGCTGCTCACGACGGTCGTCGACTACCGGCGCGCCCTCGCGAGCGACGGATCCGCGGCATCCACACAGCCGGTCTAACGCCGCCGGTAACCGACCGTTAACAGACTCATCGCCCGGTGGTGCGGCACTGCCTGCGACTCTTCCGGGCGATGAGTTGTTCTGGGTCCAGACTGCCACCGTCGCGGCACCTGCGCAAGAGTCCATCAGCTACTCACCACTAGACTCGAAGGCCTGAAATCGAGAGGTGGGCGGATGCCGTCGAGCGAGTTGTCGAGGGAACGCGAGTATGTCGCAACCCTGTACGAACGACTCGACGAACTGCTCGCGGGAGCCCAGGCTCAACTCGAGGCCGTTCGTCGCACCAACCAGGGCGGAACCCACCAGAATCGTTCGGAGCGGGACGCCTTCGCGCGCATCTACGAGGACCGCGTAGCCCAGCTCCGCCAGGTGGACGAGCGCCTCGCCTTCGGCAGGCTGACCGTCGCCGACGCACCGGAGGGATCCGAGCACCACTACATCGGCAGGATCGGGCTTCGCGATGCCGACCAGCAGCCGCTCCTGCTCGACTGGCGCGTGCCCCAGGCCAGGGCCTTCTACCAGGCGACGGCGGCCACTCCTCTCGGTGCCCGAGCTCGGCGTCACCTGCAGAGCAAGGGCCGCGAGATCATCCGCATCGACGACGAGATCTTCGATCGTGAGCTGCTGGACGGGGACGTTCAAGGGCTCCAGGGCGAGGCGGCACTGCTCGCCACGGTGACTGCGCAGCGCACGGGACGGATGACCGACATCGTCGCCACGATCCAGGCCGAGCAGGACGCCATCATCAGGTCGGAGCTCGCCGGCACACTCGTGGTGCAGGGCGGGCCGGGCACGGGCAAGACCGCGGTGGCACTCCATCGCGCCGCGTTCCTCCTCTACTCCTACCGCGAGAGGCTCGCGTCGAACGGCGTGCTCATCGTCGGGCCATCCCCGTCGTTCCTCCAGTACATCGAGCAGGTCCTGCCGTCGCTCGGTGAGACGGGCGTGGTGCTCGCAAGTCTCGGCCAGCTGTATCCAGGCGTGGAGGCGACGCGCGACGACGTTCCCGAGGTCGCGGCGCTCAAGGGCAGCCTCGAGATGGCTGCCCTCATCAAGCGGGCGGTCCGCTCGCGGCAGGTCGTTCCGCGCGAATCGCAGGTGGTGGATGTCAACGGCGAGCTGCTGACTGTGGAGCCGTCGCTCGTGCACTCGGCTATGCAGCGTGCGTGGGACACCCGCAAGCCGCACAACATCGCCCGCGTGACCTTCAACAAGGCTGCGCTCGGGTCGCTCGCTCGACTCCTCGCCGACCAGCTCCGGTCGCACGGCAACACCGTGGAGGATTCGGACATGGCGTGGCTGCGTGAGGACCTCCGCGGCTCGTACGACGTTCGGGTGCTGCTCAACTCGGCCTGGCTGCCGCTCACGCCGCAGAAGCTTCTGCAGGACCTCTACGCGCGCCCCAACTGGCTCGCCTCGCTCACGCCGCAGTGGTCGCCCGAGCAGCGCGCGCTGCTGCTGCGCTCCCGCGATGCGGAGTTCACGATCGCCGACATTGCCCTCCTCGACGAAGCGGCGGAGCTGCTGGGGGAGTCGGATGCCGCGGGCGACGCGAGCAAGGCGCAGCGCAAGCAGCAGCGCAAGCGCGACATCGAGAACGCCGAGCAGGCCATCCGCAACATGGACGTCGAGGGTCTCGTCGACGCCAAGACGCTCGCCGAGGGCTTCGAGGCTGGCTCCTACCGCGGCACGACGGCCGAGCTGGCTGCCGCCGACCGCGAGTGGACCTACGGGCACATCGTCGTCGACGAGGCCCAGGAGCTCTCACCCATGCAGTGGAGAGTGCTGACACGGAGGAACCCGCTCAAGTCGTTCACGATCGTGGGGGATGTTGCGCAGGCATCGACCGCGGCGGGGACGACAAATTGGGCAGAAGCCCTCCAGCCCCATGTCGGCACGAACTGGCGCCTGGAGGAGCTGACGGTGAACTACCGCACGCCCGCCCAGGTGAGCGAGGTCGCCGAGGCCGTAGCGCTCGCACACGGGGTGGGAATCACCCGCTCCCGTGCGGTGCGCGAGGGGGACTGGCCCGTCATGGTCGAGGTTGGTGGTGACTCCGCTGAGCTCGCGGTACGCAGCATCCGCGCCGATCGGGAGCTCGGCCAGGGCACCATCGCGGTGATCGCCACGGGACAGTGGATACCTGGGCTTGCGACGAGGCTCGGTACGGAGTTCGGGACCGAGGTCGGTGTTGGCGCGGCAGGTCTTAACCGATCGATTGCGATCCTGACTCCCCAGGAATCCAAGGGGCTCGAGTTCGACTCCGTTGTCGTCGTTGAACCGCAGGACGTCATCGACGAGCACTCCCGCGGCGCAGCGGCACTCTACGTGGCAATGACGAGAGCGACCCAGAGACTGCACGTCGTGGCATCCGCGCGGCTGCCCGAGGGTTTCCCGCGCGAGTAAGTCGAGTCACACCAGCAACATGTCCCCCACGGGTACCCCCAAGTGGGGGTTTGCAGGTGTTTCACAGGTTCGACACACTGTAGTTACGAATCACCGTTCTTCGGGGGAGGAACCGATTCGATCGGGTGCGATTCGTCGCAACGAGTAGGGCCGGAGGCGGGGGAGCCTCCGGCCCAACGTCGTCTCAGGGCGCATTCACGCACCGCAGCGCCCGGGCAGGGGCACGGAGGGGAAGAAGATGTCGGTCGGGCGGGCAGTGCGCGATCGGATCGCAGCGCAGTCCGCCATGGCCGACGTCGTCGACCGCCAGCGGGATGCGCCACCGCGCGGTGCCCTGCCGCGGTTGATCGGGCTCTCGCCCCTGCTGCCGGCATCCCGGGCGAGCTACCGGGATGCACTCGCCGAACTCGTGGTCGGCGACATCCTCGAGAACCTCGGCCAGAACTGGGACGTGCTCCACGATGTTCCCCTCGGGGATGCCACTCTTGACCACCTGCTCATCGGCCCAGCCGGAACCTTCGCGGTCAGGGCGGCACACTATGGCGAACGCGATGTCGTCATCACCGGCGACGAGGTCAGTGTCGGCAGTGAGCGTCCGCTGGATCTCGCCGAGGCCGTCACGCAGGCGGCCACAGCGGCCGAACGCCTCTCGGATGTCGCGAAGCAGCCCGTCATCGTGACCCCTGTCCTCGTGGTTGTCGCGCCGCGCCGACTGGTGATCAGGGTGGCTCCCGGATCGGTCGAGGTCATGACGGCGAACGAGCTCGGACGCTACTTCGCCAGGTCGCCGCGCGCTCTCTCCGGCACCGAGGTCGCCGCGATCTCGGATCTCGCTGACCTCGAATCGACCTGGGACACTCCCGCGTCGGAGTCGCTCGAGGTGCAGGGTCTGCACTCCTCGTTCAGTCTCATCCGCGAGGAGGTCCGAGCGGCCCGCGCGCGCCGGCTCGTGTTGGGTGGCATTGCCGCGGGGGTCGGCCTGATCGCCCTGTGGACGTTCGTGGCGCAGGCCACCTCCATGCTCCTCGCCTTCTGAACGGTGACCGCAGGGTCGGGGCAAACTGAGAATATTCGTCACAAGTCAGGGCATAGCCGCGCGAGTCGAACGGGTTCTCCCAGCCAAACACTGCACCATGGGGGGATGTTCGCGCGGCATCCCGTCCTCAGCCTGGCGACGTTCGCGTACCTCGCTCTCCTCGCGTGGGCGACCCTGACCCCGCAGTCCGCGCCCGCGAGCACGAACCTGCTGTGGAGGCTCGCGAGGTTCTTCGGTCGATTCGAAGCGACGGAGTGGCTGACGTTCTCGACCCTTGAGTTCCTTGCGAACATCGCGCTGTTCGTGCCGCTCGGCCTCTTCTTCGTCTTGCTCTTCGGGCGGAACCGCTGGTGGATCGCGATCCTCATCGGAATCGTGACGACGCTGCTCATCGAGTTCGCGCAGCAGTTCATCGGGGGGCGGGTCTCCGATCCGCGCGATCTGGTCTCCAACTCGATCGGCGCCGTGGCGGGAACCGTTCTCGGGCTCATCCTGACCGCGTCGAAGGCGCGACGCCTGCGAGCAGCGGAGTCCCGGTCGTGAGGCGCTGGTGGGGGTTCCTCCCCTTCGGTGCGGTGAGTGTCATCCATCTCGCCGCGCTCGCACTGGGATCGCAGGTCATCGCCACGCCGACCAAGGCGCTGCTCATGCCCGCCCTGCTTCTTGCGCTGCTCGTCGGCCTGCCGCGGATCCGCTCGGAGATCGCGCTGTGGGCGGGGCTCGCCCTGGTGTTCTCCACGGCGGGCGACATCCTTCTCGGAGTGCCCGGGGAGATCGCTTTCCTCGTGGGTGTCGGTGCCTTCTCGCTCGCGCACGTCGCCTACCTTTTCCTGTACCTCAGGCCTTTGCGCACCAGGGCGATCGGATGGCGCGGCCTCTTCTACGTGGCGTGGCTCGGGATTCTCCTCCTGGTGCTGCTCCCGCATATCGGGCCCCTCACGCTTCCCCTCGCCGCGTACGGCCTCCTGTTGTGCGGAGCGGCAGCAGCGGCCCTCGGCACCACTCCGATCATCGCAACGGGTGCTCTGCTCTTCCTCACCTCGGACACCCTGCTGTCCCTGAAGTTCTTCGTGCCCGGGTTCTCGCTGTGGCAGGAGGACGTCCTGATCATGCTCGTCTACCTTGCTGCCCAGGGGCTCATCATCGCCGGGACCGTACTCGCCGCCCAACGTCGAGCGGCCGCACCGCTCCCGACCTGACTACGTCGTGCACGCTCCCGTGTCGACGGCGTTCGTCAGGGTCGGCGCCTGGTCGGCCACGGGGTCGAGTTCTGTCATCGTCATCGCATACCCGATATCCGCCGTGTCGGCGCTGCGCGCGAAGACCACACCGATGACGTCGCCATCGAGGGACAGGAGCGGTCCGCCCGAGTTTCCCTCGCGCACCGCTGAGGCGAGTGTGTACACCTCGCGCGGCGAGCGTGAGTTCTCGTAGATGTCCTGCACCGACGTCACCTGTACGGCCATCACCCCGGCGGGAATCGACGAGAACGGACCACCGAACGGGTAACCCTGGACCGCGGCATCCGTGCCGGGCGGAGCGGTCACGCCGAGGTCGAGGGGCTCCGATGTGAGGCCCGGCACCGCGAGCACGGCGAGATCAACGACCGGGTCGAAGTAGACGACGGTTCCGGCGATGGCCTGCCCGGCCGGCGATTCGATCACCGGCTCTGTCACGCCAGCGACGACATGGGCGTTCGTCACGACGCGGTCGTCGGCGACCACGAAGCCGGTTCCGCTCTGGGCGATGCCGCAGGCGAGGGCGTTGCCGGTGATCCGCACGACGGACTGCGCGGCGGCCGTGAGCTCCGGGCTGCCCGCGTCGATGCTCGGGATGACAGGATCCTGGATCCCAAGGGCATCCGAGATCACCGGCAGGCCGTTATCGAGCACGGTCGATCGCAACTGGGCGAGGTACGCCTCGACGGGATCGGGGGTGAGGTTTGAGATCGTGCGGAGCACGGTCGACCCAGCGATCGCGCGGGAGAGGAACGGCACGCCAAGCTGACCGACGCTCGCGCCCAACACCGATGCCACGAGGGCTGCGGCGATGCCGGTGGCGATCCCTCCGGCCAGGCGGTCGAGGCCGCTCAGCGGGGTCGCCTCGAACCCGCGCCGAACGACTCGACCGATGAGGGCGCCGACCGTCGAGCCCATCGCGATGAGCCCGAGAACCGAGATGATCACGACGATCGGGCGGGCCTGGGGGAACGGCACCCAGCCCGAGATGATGGGCACGAGGAAGTACGCGGCGATCGCACCGGCAACCACTCCTGCGAAGGCGAAGACCGCGTGGGAGAGACCCGCGCGAACGCCGTAGACGATGTAGCTGACGAGCAGCACGATGAGCAGCACGTCCAGGAAGATCGACTCGGTCACGCGACGAGCCTATGCGGGGGAGTGCTGGATTGACTGGGGGCCCGAACCCGCATTCGAACAGGAATACTATTCTTGCGCCCCGATGGGGGGTAGAATATTCGTATGAAGATTCTTGACCTCGCCCCGGAGGTGAATGCGGCGACAGCAGCGCAAACCTCGCTGTACGGGGCGATGTCGAACACTCTCGGCGCGATGGTCGACAGCATCGAGGCAGTTGATCGCATGATCAATTCCCTCCAGGCGCGCAAGCTCGAACTGGTCGATCAGGCCAGACAATGGTCGGAGGTCACGCAGACCTCCTCGGGTGTCTCCAACGACCGCGGGTGGACTCCCGGGGTTCGTGCCCGGCGTGAGCTGGTGGCCGAGTTGGCGTGTGTGCTGCGCATCCCGGAACCCACGGCCGAGACGATGGTCGCCACGAGCAAGGCATTGGTGCACGAGCTTCCCGCAACTCTCGCGTCGTTGTCCGAGGGGCGGGTCTCGTTGCGGCATGCCGAGAAGCTCGTCGACGAATCTCGCACGGTGCCGGCCGATGCTCTCCCCGCGTTCGAGGCAGCGGTACTGCCAGCCGCGGAGTGCTTGACGGTCGCGAAGTTCACGCAGAAGGCCCGGAGACTGCGCGAGCGACTGCACCCCGAGACGATCGAGGCCCGCCACGAGAGAGCTCTGAAAGATCGTGACGTTGTGGTGCTGCCGGAGCACGACGGCATGGCGAGCCTTCTCGTCACCGGCTCCGCGCCGTTGATTCACGCCGCACATCACCGCCTCAACGACATGGCAGAGCGCGATCGCCGCGAACAGGGCAGGGACTCGACGGATGATCGCACCATTGCCCAGCGACGCACAGACCTGCTCCTCGAACTCCTCATCGAGGGACAGCCGGGCGACGGGAGCGTCCGCAACATCGTCGCGACACTCGCGATCACCGTCCCGGTCCTTCGTCTCCTTGGCGCCAGTGACCAGCCAGCAACGCTCGAGGGTTATGGGCCCATCGACATCGATACCGCCCTCACGCTCGCGGGCACGGCGAAGAGCTTCGTTCGCGTCCTCACAGATCCGGTCACGGGCTCTGTCAAAGATGTCGACCGCGAGTGCAGAATGCCCCCGGCGGATCTGCGGAGATGGTTAGTCATTGACGATGAGACCTGTCGTTTCCCGAACTGCAATCGACCGGCATCCCGAAGCGATATCGACCATACGAACGACTGGTTCTACGGCGGCAGAACCGCTGTCGACAACCTCGCTCACCTGTGTCTGAAGCACCATCGTTTCAAGCACCACACCGCCTGGACGGTGGAGCAGCTCGCCGGCCGCATTCTTCGGTGGACTTCGCCCAGCGGTCGTGTGTATCTCACGTACCCGACTTCGGTGGCTCGGTACTGCCGAGACGCACGCCCTCGATCCTGACTGGCGCCCGGTCCGCTGGTCGAATGCGAACAGTGCTAGACTCCCAAGGTTGCCGTCTAACGGCCGCGGATAAAGAGAGCCCAGTCATTCCGACTCGGGCGCCGCGCAACGAGGAGAAAGGGGATCACCTTATGGCTCTTGAAGCCAGTGTCAAGAAGGCGATCATCGACGAGTACGCTACCCACCCCGGTGACACCGGATCCCCTGAGGTCCAGGTCGCGATGCTCACCCAGCGCATCAAGGACCTGACCGAGCACCTCAAGGAGCACAAGCACGACCACCACTCACGTCGTGGTCTGCTGCTGCTCGTGGGTCAGCGCCGTCGTCTGCTCGGCTACCTCCAGGACATCGACATCGAGCGTTACCGTTCGCTGATCGAGCGTCTCGGACTCCGCCGATAACGCAAGCAGGCGCTCGCGAGACATCGCGTCGAACTTGACGGACGGGCCGTCACCAACTCCTGAGGGAGACGGTGACGGCCCGTTCTACGTTCTCCGGTAGTAGCTAGGGTGCGGGCGGTGCGGCGGGCGCGGGTGCCTGCGGTGCGAGCTGCACCGTCGGATCGCACAAGCGCACGATCAGGATGATGACTCCGGCGATCGGGAGCAGGATCCAGAAGATCTCGGCCCACTTGTGCCCAGCATCCCGAAGCCTGCGCACAGTTACCGCCAGCGAGGGCAGAAGAACAACGAACGACCACACCGCCGCAAGACTGCTGCCGAGGTAGAAGGTTGTGGTCGTCGCGGTGGCCTGCTCGCCCATCATGCGGAAGGCGTCGAAGGTCCCCGTGGTCGACGTGAGGTTGAGGCTCCCGAGAGCCCCTGCGACAAGCGCGCTGAAGAGTGTGAACCACCAGAACTCGGGTCGAGTGGCGCGGCCACCGAACTCGGCGAACTTACGGAACACAGTCGTGATGGAATCGAAGAACGTCATGGCGGAAGTCAACACCTCGGCGGGTCGGCACGGTGGACCGAAAGTCCCGCGGCTCGTGCTCTCGCGACTGAGCGCCGGGAGCCCGCAGACTGGTCTCATGGAGGCCTTCACCAAATCCCGCCAGGATGCGCCCGTTGGATTCTTCGAGGCCGAAGCGGCAGGCTTGGACTGGCTCACGGCAGCGCACGGAGCCCGCACTGTCGCAGTGATCGACGTTGCCCCGGGTCGAATAAGGCTCGAGTGGGTACCCGAGGTCCCGCCCACTCGAACGGCTGCGCGCGCTTTCGGCAGTGCACTGGCCCGCACACACGCTGCGGGCGCCCGATCCTTCGGGGCGCCACCCGACGGCTGGGTCGGCCCCCTGTTCATCGGCCGCCGTCCCATGGCGAGCGCCGAGGATGCCACGTGGGGCGGCTTCTACGCGCGAGACCGCGTGCTCCCGTTCGTGGCCCTCGCGGAGGAGGCCGGAACGATCGACGACGCAGAGGCACGTGACATCCGCAGGGCCTGCGAACGTATCGCGGCGGGTGATTTCGACGATGACGAGCCGCCTGCCCGCATCCACGGTGATCTCTGGGCGGGAAACGTGCTCTGGTCGCACGATGGTGTCGTGCTGATCGACCCCGCCGCGCACGGCGGTCACCGGGAGACGGACCTGGCGATGCTGCACCTCTTCGGGTGCCCGTACCTCGACGACGTGATTGAGGGCTACCGCAGCGACGGAGATCTCGCCACCGACTACGAGCGACGGATACCGCTGCACCAGTTGCATCCGCTTGCCGTGCACGCCGCGGGCCACGGGCGCCACTACGGGCGAGCCCTGCACGATGCCGCGCTCGTGGTGCTGGAACTCTGAGCGGTGGCTACTGGACGGTGATCTTGGCGAGATGCTCGGATGCCGCCACGAGGTAGTCCCGGAATGCCTCTTCGCTGATTTCCTGCTCGGTATAGAGGTTGACCCTCACGACGAGGTTGCCGCGTTGAAGATCGGCGACATACACGCGACTCCCGTAGGACTCCTGCTCGACCCATCCGACCGCGGCAATCGAGTCGGGAAGGTCAACGGCGGGCATCGGTGTCACCGTGGCCTCCCAGTAGGCCTCGTCGCCGCCCAACGCGTAGCTCGTGCATGTCCCGACATGGTCGCGGAGGGCAGTCATGTGTCCGGTTGCCCCCGCCGTGGTCGTAAAGAGGCGTGTGGAGTGAGTCAGGGTCGAATACTCGGATTCGGAGTACCAGGCGGTGTGGTACCGAACCAGGTCGTCGGGGGACTCCGGGCGGCTGTCCACGGTATCCGAGATCGGGGACCACAGCGTGGCGAAGAAGCACTGGTCTGGCGAACTCGCCTCGTCCTTCCAATAGCTGGCTAACTCGAGGAATTCCTGGTCGGCCGTGGTCGTGGCGTACTCGTCGTCTGTGTACTCGCCCTCCGACCCCACCCCCAAGGTTCGGTACGTCGAGGAGTCCAACAGGATCCTGTCGAGAGCGGCCGAGGTGAAGCACTGCTCAGGGCACTCGAGAGGCGCCACGGCGGTCGACGGTCCCGGCTCTCCGGGGACGAGAGGGAGGTCCGTGAACTCAGCGTCGGCCGGGAGGTCCGAGGAAGCGCTGTCCATCGCGGAGAGCGCGCCGTGCGCGATCACGTAGAACGCGACGCCGAGGCCGCCCAGGAGCACGATGGAACCGACGACGATCGCAACCACGATCGCCGCGGTTCTGCCGGACTGAGCACCCGGCTTCGACAGGGGTGGCGCGTACACCGGGGTGGGGTGCTGGGGGCTGTGAGGAGTCGAGATCTGCGGCACGGGCGCGGGAGGCGGCGGCAGGGGAGGCGGAAAGGGCTGGCCCGATTGCTGCTCGGGTTCGTGCGAATTCTCCACCGGTCCTCCGGGTCCTTTCACGGTGATGTGCGGCTGCAGCGAGTGCCATGTCGCCGATCCAGTCAGGCTACCGGGCCTTCGTCGAACTTTTTTCCGGGAAGGTGCATCCAAAACGCCCTCTCCCGCGGAAGTGCTTTCTGACGGGCGAAACCCGCCCGCTCAGAGGAGGACATCATGCGCAACAAGCTCGCCGCCGGCATCGCTGCCGGTGTCATCGCCGCCGTCGGGATCGCAGGTCCCGCACAGGCAATCTCCGATTCCACGGCAGATCTCTCCGTGCTCCACGCGGTTCCCGGACTGACAGTCGATGTCTGGGTCAACGGTGAGGTCCTGCTCGAGGACTTCGAGCCCGGAACCCTCACGGACGCGCTCGACCTGCCCGCTGGCGACTACGAGGTGGTCATCACCGCTGCTGGCGATCCGATCACGAGTCCCGCGATCGGTCCAGCAACCCTGCCCCTTGCAGCGAACACGAGCTACACCGCGGTCGCGCACCTCGCTGAGGACGGCACGCCGACGGCGACGCTCTTCACCAACGACCTCAGCACGATCCCCGCGGGCGAGGGCAAGCTCACGGTTCGCCACGTCGCCGCGGCTCCCGCTGTCGACATCCTCGCGAACGGTGCCGCCGCATTCACCAACCTGTCGAACCCCGACGAGGTCAAGGCGAATCTGCCCGTCGGCACCATCGAGGCCGCCGTTGCGGCCACCGGCACGACAGACCCGGTCATCGGCCCCGCACCGGTCACGATCCAGGAGGGCGTCAACACGATCGTCTACGCGTGGGGCAGCCTCGAGGACGACAACCTCGACCTCGCCGTCCAGACCATCAGCGGTCTGCACTCGACGCCGGACGGCGTGCCCTCGGGTAACGCCGGTCTCGCTGCGGACGCCAGCCCGGCGCAGGTCGCCTGGTCGTTCGCCGGAGCGCTCGGGGTACTGGGGCTGCTCGCATTCGCCCTCATTCGGATGCGCGCGGCAAAGCTCACCAAGTAGTCCTGTAGGGCGGCTGCGCACAGCCAGGCCGCTGCCTGCGCAGCCGGAGTGAAGAGAGGAGGAGAGTCATGACACAGCGTTCCACGTTCGCGCCCGTGGCTCTCCTCCTGCTCGCCGGGTCACTGGCCCTCGCGGGGTGCACGCCGGAGCCGGTGTCGGTGGAGCCACGTGCCATCCCCACTCCCTCGGCCACGGCCGAAGCTCCCGCGATCGGCACGCACAGCGCGGCTCTCGCGCCCGTTCGGGAGCCCGTGCCTCCCGTCCGGGTCCAGGTCGAGGGCGTCGGCATCGATGTCTCCGTGGTGCCCGTCGGAGTCCAGCCGGATGGCTACATGGAACTCCCGCCCGATGTGGCGATCGCTGGCTGGTATCGGTTCGGGTCCGACCCCGGCAGCGAGTCGGGTACCACGGTCATCTCAGCCCACGTCGACTCCCTGGAGTACGGCCTCGGGCCCTTCTCCCAGCTGAAAACACTCGGAGTCGGTGCACCCATCACGGTGACGAGTTCGGATGGCACAACAACGACCTACGCCGTCGAGTCGGTGCAGAGTATCCTCAAGGACCAGCTCCCGCTCGACCAGGTCTTCGATCGCGAGGGATCACCGCGGCTCGTTCTCATCACCTGCGGCGGACAGTTCAACTCCGAACAGCTCAACTACTCCGACAACGTCGTCGTCGTGGCGGTTCCCCAATGAGTTCACGATCCCCGGACTACGATCGGCACGTGGACGACGACGTTCGGCTAGCCGCCGCTTTCGCGTCGGGCGACGACGCCGCCCTCGCGCGGGTCTACGAGCGCTGGGCCCCTCTTGTCTACACGCTCGCGATCCGATCACTCGGCGACATCGGCGACGCGGAGGACGTGACCCAGAAGACCTTCGTGGCTGCATGGACGGGCCGCACGAGCTTCTCCCCGGAGCGCGCGAGCCTCTCAGCGTGGCTGGTCGGGATCGCGCGCAACAAGATCGCCGATACGCACGAGGCCCGCGCGAAGATCCGCCGCCTCCACGAACAGCTCACGACGATCTCCGTGGACTCTGACTGGGTCGCCGAACCCCCCGACCTTGCCGACACGCTCGTCGTGGCCGACGAGATCGCCCGTCTCGAACCCGATGCGCAGAGCGTTATGCGGCTGGCATTCTTCGACGACCTCACGCACAACGAGATCTCTGACCGTCTCGGCTTACCCTTGGGCACGGTCAAGAGCCATATCCGACGCAGCCTGCAGCGGATGCGAGCACGACTGGAGGTGACCTATGCAACACATCGATCCTGATGTCCTTGCTCTCCTCGCCCTGGGCGAAGGGGTCGCCGATGACGCGGACCGTGCCCACCTGGCTGGTTGCCCGGCGTGCACCGCCGAGCTCACGAAGCTCAGCCGTGCCGCACAGGTCGGTCGCTCGACGCTCGACGCCGAACTGCTCACCCCAGCCCCACGGGTCTGGGAGCGCATCGCCGAAGAAGTGGCGGCAACGACAGCGCCGTCAGGCGTGGCGAGTGATGCCCGCACCCCACCCGTGCCTCGCATCGGTCGACGCGCCGGCAGAGGCTGGGCGCCGTTCGCCATCGCGGCGGCCGTCGTGGGGTTGCTCGCTGTTGGTGGGCTCGCGGCCTGGCAGACGCTTCGGCCTGCGGCATCCGTCGTGGTGGCCTCGGCGACACTCGATGCGTTCCCGGCCTGGCCCGACGCGACGGGCAAGGCCGTCGTCGAGGAGTCCGCGGACGGCGCCCGATTCGTCAGGGTGACGCTCGACGTACCGGAGGACCGCGAGGGCTACACGGAGGTGTGGCTCATCAGTTCGGATGCCACGCGCCTCATCAGCCTCGGAACCGTCGAGGGCAACTCCGGCACCCTGCCCATCCCCGCCGGGGTCGATCTGTCCGTCTACGATCTCGTGGATGTCTCGGCCGAACCCCTGGACGGTGACCCATCGCACTCCGGCGACTCGATCGTGCGTGGTCAGCTGAGCGCCTGACGAGCCTTACCCCGGCAAAGCGGAGCGCGGTAGCATCCGTACGTGGCTCCTGAGATGCCGGCTTTCGACCGGAACGACCTCGGCAAGGGTTCGTTCGGCCAGTACAAGTGGGGGCTGGCGCCGAACAACGCTCGTGTGCGCCTCAGGCTGGCGGGAAGCAATCCCCACCAGGAGACCCTGTCGGAGCTGCTCGCATCGGGCGACGAACTCGAGACGGCGATCACCCGACGCAACCAACAGCAGGACGCCGAGGATGCTCCCATCGAGGTGCGCCTGTTCACGGGGTCGCGGGTGACTGGTCCGGTCGGCTGGGTACCGCGCGGGCTCGAGGCAATCGTCGACGAGGCGCTTTCCAGACTCGACATGGCGGGCAAGCGCACCCGCATCCCCGTCGACATCATCAGGAAGGGCGGCCTTCTCCGGGTGGAGCTCCTGATGGGGGAGACGCTGTGAAACGCTTCGTAGTCCTGCTCGTCGCCGCCAGTCTTCTTCTGTCGGGTTGCGTCTGGGATGCCGAGCGCCGGCTGGAGGAGGGGGCGCTCGACGAGATCAGCAACGAGTCCTTCTACTCCGTGCCCGACGACGTGCCAGCTGGCGAGCCCGGCGAGGTGCTGCGGTCCCTCCCGATTCTCTCGGCTCCGCTCGGGGTCGACGCGTGGCGGGTGATCTACCACACGACCGACGTCAACGGTCGGGATCTGTTGTCGTCGGCGATCGTCGCGGTGCCCGAGGGCGAACCTCCGGCCGGGGGTACCCCGATCGTGTCCTGGGGTCACCCGACGACGGGCGCAGCCCAGGGCTGTGCCCCGTCGGTCCTCATCGATCCCTTCCTCATGATGACCGGGCTGTCCGAGTTCATCGCGGCGGGCTACGCGATGGTCGCCACGGACTATCCGGGCATGGCCGTGCGTGGCGATTCCTCGTACCTCATCGGTGTCACGGAGGGCAACAGCATGCTGGATGCCGCCCGCGCAGCGCGCACGCTCAGCCCTGGCCTCAGTACCGACGTGGTGCTCTGGGGTCACTCGCAGGGCGGACAGGCGGCACTCTTCGCCGGGCAGCAGGCCGCTGCCGGGTACGCGCCGGACCTCGATGTGATCGCGGTTGCCACCGCCGCTCCAGCAGCAGATCTCTCTGAGCTCATGACCGACGACATCGACTACATGGAGGGCGTGACGATCACCGCCTATGCGTTCCCCTCCTTCGAGGCTGCGTATGCCGACCGCTACACGAAGGACGAGCTCACCGCCATCCTCACCGATGATGGCGCCGCCGCCGTGGACGAATTGGCGAGCATCTGCCTGCTCACCCAGGGTGACCGGCTCCATGCCGTCGCGAAGCCGCTCATCGGCAATTTCGTGCGCAGCAACCCAGCGACAACCGCGCCCTGGCAGACCCTCCTCGCCGAGAACAGTGCGGGAGCGTCACCGATCGGTGTCCCGGTCTTCATCGGCCAGGGGCTCGCGGATACGACCGTCGATCCGAGCTCGACCACGTCGTACGTGCAGCACCTCTGCTCGACGGGGGAGAACGTGACCTTCCGCGAGTTCGACGGTATCTCTCATCTGCTCGCTGGCTCGGTTTCCGTGCCGGATGTTCTGCCCTGGCTGCGCGGCATT
Organism: Leifsonia sp. AK011; assembly: GCF_013410945.1. Lineage (NCBI taxonomy): Bacteria > Bacillati > Actinomycetota > Actinomycetes > Micrococcales > Microbacteriaceae > Leifsonia > Leifsonia sp. AK011. Next base: position 1,665,481 of record NZ_JACCCH010000001.1, read on the forward strand.
CGCGAAGGATCCGCTCCGACGGGGTCTTGCTGAACCCGGGAACGGTCCGGGAATATCTGCACCACCCCTCCGGTTATGTAAGCTAGTCGATGCAAACGCATGGACTTTCGGCCCAACAGGAGCACACAATGCAGTTCGGAATCTTCTCGGTCGGCGACATCACCGCCGATCCGACGGATGGCACCACCCCGAGCGAGAATGACCGCATCAAGGCCATCGTCGCCATCGCCAAGAAGGCGGAGGAGGTTGGGCTGGACGTCTTCGCACTCGGAGAGCACCACAACCCGCCGTTCTTCTCCTCGAGCCCCACGACGACTCTCGCCTACATCGCCGCGCAGACCGAGACGCTTCAGCTCTCCACCGCGACGACCCTGATCACCACCAACGACCCGGTCAAGATCGCCGAGGACTACGCGATGCTCCAGCATCTGTCCGATGGTCGTATCGACCTCATGATGGGTCGTGGCAACACCGGACCGGTGTACCCCTGGTTCGGCAAGGACATCCGCGACGGTGTTGACCTCGCCATCGAGAACTACGCCCTTCTCCGCCGCCTGTGGAGTGAGGACGTCGTGGACTGGCAGGGCAAGTACCGCACGCCGCTGCAGGGCTTCACCTCCACACCGCGCCCCCTCGACGGTGTCGCGCCGTTCGTCTGGCACGGCAGCATCCGTACGCCCGAGATCGCCGAGCAGGCCGCGTACTACGGCGACGGGTTCTTCGCCAACAACATCTTCTGGCCGAAGGAGCACTACCAGCGCCTCATCGCCTACTACCGCCAGCGCTTCGAGCACTACGGGCACGGCACCGCCGCGCAGGCGATCGTCGGCCTCGGCGGGCAGGCGTTCATGGCCAAGAAGTCGCAGGACGCCAAGAACCAGTTCCGCCCGTACTTCGACAACGCGCCGGTCTACGGCCACGGCCCCGTGATGGAGGACTTCGCGGAGCAGACGCCGCTCGTCGTCGGTAGCCCGCAGGAGGTCATCGACCGCTACGCGTCCATGCGCGAGTTCTACGGCGACTACCAGCGCCAGCTGTTCCTCATGGACCACGCCGGACTCCCGCTGAAGACCGTGCTCGAGCAGCTCGACATCCTCGGTGAGGAGGTCGTGCCCGTGCTCCGCAAGGAGCTGGCCGAGAACCGCCCCGCCGAGGTTCCGGATGCCCCCACCCACGCGTCGCTCGTGGCCGCCGCCTACGGCGACGGACCGGTCCGCGTTGCCATCCCCAACCCCAACCGCGGAGACAACCTCGCGGGTGACCGTCCCTACCGGGACACCCCCGCACGGCCCGCTCCCGCTGGCTCCTCCTTCGGCCCTGCCGCAACCAGGAAGGCAAGCTGATGACCGACAACACCACACGCAAGATCACCGTTGTGTCCTCTGGCCTGAGCCAGCCCTCGTCCACGCGACTGCTCGCCGACCGCATCGCGGCAGCGACCGTCGCGTCGCTCGAGGGCAAGGGCATCACGGCAGAGGTCACGGTGATCGAGCTGCGCGACCTTGCGCAGGACATCACCAACAACCTCCTGACGGGGTTCGCCCCGCCGAAGCTCGAGGCGGCGATCACCGCGGTCACCGAGGCCGATGGCCTGATCGCCGTGACCCCGATCTTCACGACGAGCTACAGCGGGCTGTTCAAGTCCTTCGTGGATGTGCTCGACCCGCAGTCGATCCACGGCCTGCCGGTTCTCCTCGGAGCGACGGGTGGCACTGAGCGACACTCGCTCGCGATCGACTACGCGATGCGTCCGCTGTTCACCTATCTGCACGCCGTGCCGGTGTCGACGGGTGTATACGCGGCATCCTCCGACTGGGGGAGCGCGGAGGATGCGCTGCCCGGGCGCATTGACCGGGCCGCGGGCGAGCTCGCCGCCCTCGTGGTCGCGAGCGACCGCTCACAGCAGATCCGCGACCCGTTCGCGCTTCCCGAGGGCTTCAGCCCCGTGGGCGGATACGGGGCGCAGTAGCACCACAGCAACGACCGAGAGCGGCTGGCGGGGTCATCCCCTCAGCCGCTCTTGCGTCGGAACTCCCGCTTGTGATCGGCCTTGGGTCGCGCCCCTCCGATGGTCGAACTGGAGGCGGGGCCATCCTTCGGTGCGTTCGAGCCCTGCTTCTTGCGCTCGAGGGCCTCACGGAACTTGCGCTTCGTCTCCTCGGCAGGGTCTGTCGATGCGGCGTCGTCATCCATGAGGCCCAGCCTACGACCGCAACTCGGCGGATGACGCGGATCGGGCAGCCCACCGCGCGGTGATCGCGTCGATCGTCACCCCGAGCGCGATCGCGACAGCCACCGAGATCACGATCGCGAGGATCGGGTACTCGGCCAGCCACGCACCGAAGAGTGCTCCGATCACGCAGTTGTAGATCGCCCAGCCCGTGCCGGCGACCACCGTCAGGGGCAGGTACCTGCGGTAGGAGCACCCGGTGGCGCCCGCGGTCAGGTTGGCCGCAATCCGAGCGAACGGGATGTACCGGGCCGTGAGTATGAGCGAGGCCGGACGTTTCTCGAGCGCTCGCCGTGCGTACTCGATCGCCGCGGACACCCGAGGACCGCGCATCCATCGGAACCGGGTCGTGCCGATGCGCTTCCCGATGACGTAGCAGAGGTTGTCGCCGACGACGGCGCCGACCGCCGCGACCGGGATGAGCACCCAGAGGGACGGCTCGCCCGTGGAGAGAGCGAGCGACGCGAGGGCGACCACGACGGTCTCGCTCGGGAGGATGACGGTGAAGGCATCGGCGACCACAAGCACGAACACCCCGAAGTACAGCCACGGGGATCCTGCTGCGGCGGTGAGCCAGTCGAGAACGACGTCCATCGCTGTCCGTTGTAGCCACCGAAGGTGAACAGCGGGGGTCGCCGCAGGCACTTCCCTAGGTTCGCCACGCCGCAACTGGTACGATTCATGAGGTTGATTACGGGTTTCCGTAAGATGACAACCGGAGCAGGCTGGCAAGAAGCTGGTCACCGGTGGTGAACTACCAAGCGAGAAGCATGGTGTTTTTCTACTGTTGACCAGAGCAGTGCCGACATCTACGGCACGTATGCCACAGCGCCCCTCGTTCGCGAGTGTGCGCCGCTTTCTGCCTCCTCCCTGCTCCTTGCTCATGTCAGAGCACTGATGAGTCGCGCGCCACACGGGTTCGCGACGGTAAACAAAGGAGAAAACCCCTTGGAGGGTCCAGAAATCAAGTTCGCCGAGGCCGTTATCGATAACGGTTCGTTCGGCAAGCGCGTCGTCCGTTTCGAAACCGGTCGTCTCGCACAGCAGGCCCAGGGCGCGGTCGCCGCGTACCTCGACGAGGACACGATGATCCTGTCCGCGACGAGTGCCGGAAAGCACCCGCGCGAGGGATTCGACTTCTTCCCGCTCACGGTCGACGTGGAAGAGCGTTCGTACGCAGCAGGCAAGATCCCCGGAAGCTTCTTCCGTCGCGAGGGTCGCCCCTCGACCGAGGCCATCCTCGTCTGCCGCCTCATCGACCGTCCGCTGCGCCCGACCTTCGTCGAGGGCCTGCGCAACGAGGTCCAGATCGTCATCACGGTGCTCTCCATCGCACCCGACGAGTTCTACGACGCGCTCGCGATCAACGCTGCGTCCGCATCCACCCAGATCTCGGGCCTGCCGTTCTACGGCCCCGTCGCTGGCGTGCGTCTCGCACTCATCGGTGACCAGTGGGTCGCCTTCCCGAAGTTCTCGCAGCTCGAGGAGGCCGTCTTCGACCTCACCGTCGCTGGCCGCCTCGTCGTCGACGAGAACGGCAACGAGGATGTCGCGATCATGATGGTCGAGGCCGAGGCCACCGAGGTGAGCTGGGACCTGATCAAGGCCGGTGCGACCAAGCCAGACGAGGCCGTCGTCGCCCAGGGCCTCGAGGCATCCAAGCCGTTCCTCAAGCAGCTCATCAAGGCCCAGGAGTCGCTCGCAGTCCAGGCCGCGAAGCCGATCCAGGACTTCCCGCTGTTCCCGCCGTACGCGCAGAGCACCTACGACGCCGTCGCGGCCTTCGCCTACGACGAGCTGGGGGGCGTGTACCAGATCGCCGACAAGATCGAGCGCCAGAACGCGGATGACGCGCTCAAGGCCCGCGTCAAGGAGACCATCACCGCGAAGGTCGCCGCCGAGGAGCTTCCGGAGTCGGCACTCGCCGAGGTCAGCGCAGCCTACAAGTCGGTGTCGAAGGTCGTCATGCGCAACCGCGTGCTGACCGAGGGCATCCGTATCGACGGTCGTGGCCTGAGCGACATCCGTGCGCTCGACGCCGAGGTGCAGGTCATTCCGCGTGTTCACGGTTCCGCGATCTTCCAGCGCGGTGAGACCCAGATCCTGGGTGTCACGACGCTCAACATGCTCAAGATGGAGCAGCAGATCGACTCCCTGAGCCCGATCACCAAGAAGCGCTACCTGCACCACTACAACTTCCCGCCCTACTCGACCGGTGAGACCGGCCGCGTGGGCAGCCCGAAGCGTCGCGAGATCGGGCACGGCTTCCTCGCCGAGCGCGCCCTCGTGCCGGTTCTGCCGCCCCGCGAGGAGTTCCCCTACGCGATCCGCCAGGTGTCCGAGGCTCTCGGCTCCAACGGTTCGACGTCGATGGGTTCGGTCTGCGCATCCACCCTCTCGTTGCTCAACGCCGGTGTGCCGCTGCGCGCACCCGTTGCCGGAATCGCGATGGGCCTCATCTCCGACGTTGTTGACGGCCAGACGCGTTACGCGGCCCTGACCGACATCCTCGGCGCCGAGGATGCGCTCGGCGACATGGACTTCAAGGTCGCGGGTACCTCCGAGTTCGTCACCGCGATCCAGCTCGACACGAAGCTCGCGGGCCTGCCCTCGAGCGTGCTCGACGGTGCGCTCAAGCAGGCCAAGGAGGCTCGCACCGCGATCCTCGCCGTGATCAACGCCGCGATCGACGCGCCCGACGAGATGGCGCCGACCGCGCCGCGCGTCATCAGCGTGCAGATCCCGGTCGACAAGATCGGTGAGCTGATCGGCCCGAAGGGCAAGACGATCAACCAGATCCAGGACGACACCGGGGCAGACATCTCGATCGAGGATGACGGCACCGTGTACATCGGCGCCGTCGACGGCCCGTCGGCCGAGGCCGCTCGCGCCGCGGTCAACGCGATCGCGAACCCGCTGAACCCCGAGGTCGGCGAGCGGTTCCTCGGAACCGTCGTCAAGCTCGCGACGTTCGGTGCCTTCGTGTCGCTCACTCCCGGCAAGGACGGCCTGCTGCACATCAGCGAGGTCCGCAAGCTCGCCGGTGGCAAGCGCGTCGAGAACGTTGAGGACGTGCTCTCCGTCGGCCAGAAGATCCAGGTCGAGATCACCAAGATCGACGATCGCGGAAAGCTCTCGCTGGCTCCGGTCTCGGATGAGGCCGACTCGGCCGACACCGACGGCTCCGCCGCCGCGTCCGAGGGCCCCGAGGCTCCCGCCGAGGGCTAGCAGTAGTCACTGATGAGGGCCCGTCTCCGAGGAGGCGGGCCCTCATTGCGTTAACGGGGCCTCTACCACGGAGTGGTAACGATTGGCCTGTCGCTCCCCGCCGTCTCCGCACAGCGTTCTACTCTGGTCGTGACCGGAGGGGTACCGGTCGGATGGCAGGAATCGTGACGCAGCTGCAGCAGGTGGCGGTGGCGGTGGCCACCGGGCACCTCGACGCGGCCACGAGGGGCCCACTCCGGTTCCGCGCAGTCGGATCATCCGATCTCAGCGTCTTCCCCCTCGCCCTCAGCGGCAACGTCTTCGGGTGGACGGCGGATGACGCCGAGACCAACTCGATCCTCGACGCCTACGCCGAACAGGGCGGCAACTTCGTCGATACCGCCGATTCGTATGCGGGCGGCCGCAGCGAGACCATGATCGGCAACTGGATGCGCAAGCGCCGGAACCGCAGCAGCATGGTCGTGGCAACCAAGGTCGGCAAGTCCGCCGATCACCCCGGCCTGCGTGCCCGGGTTCTCACGAGGGCTGTTCACGCCTCCCTGAATCGCCTGGGCACCGACCGCATCGACCTGCTCTACCTGCACATCGACGACGTGAACGTCGAGTTCGAGGAGACCCTGCTCGCGGTGGACGAACTGATCCGCGCGGGCAAGGTCCGCTACTTCGGATGCTCGGACCACACGGGCAACCGCCTCATCGAGGCGCGCGTCGCCTCGGCGCAGCTCGGTGTCGCGCCCATGGTCGCGCTGCAGAACCGCTACAACCTGCTTCAGCGCTCGGAGTACGAGGGGGACCTCGCCCACGTCGCAGCCCAGCAGGGACTCGGAGTCATGCCGAGGTTCGCCCTCGCGAGCGGGTTCCTGACGGGCAAGTACCGCCAGCGGTCCGACGTTGCACTGAATCAGCGGCGGGGCGAGGTTGCCAAACTCATGACGCGCAGGGGAATGCGCATCCTGACTGCCTTGGACCGGGTCGCGCGGGAGCAGTCCACGACCGTGGCATCCGTCGCCCTCGCCTGGCTTCTCGCGAAGCCCGGAGTGGTCGCGCCCGTGGCCTCGGTAACGAGCGCTGAGCAACTCGCCGACCTCTCGGACGCCGTCACGCTTCAACTCACCCGCCACCAGATGGCAGACCTGGACAGGGCCTCGCAGTAGCAGCTGGCCCCGGGGCTGGAGCCGAGTGTCGGCCTACGCGGCCGCGCGTGCGTCCGCGATGACGCGGGACGCGACGCGGCTCATGGCCGCGATGGCCGCGATCGAGTCGCCGGCGTAGCCACCGGAGAAGGCGCCGTCCCTGGCAAGGAGCAGCTCGTCAGCGGCATCGCCTGGTACCGGATGCCCGAGCTTGCGAAGCAGGTCGGCGAGGGTCTCGACGTACCACTCGCGGTGGTCGCTCACGATCACGCGGACGGGGTGGTTCGGGTCGGGGAACTCGGCAGCGGCGTTGATGAACGCACATCCGCGGAAGCCAGGAGCGCCGACCTCGGCCGCCACGGCGGAGACAAACGCCCGCAGCGCGGCTTCGGGGGTGGGGGAAGCCTCGATGAGGCTCTCGAGGTTGGCCCGGACGGCGCGGTGCTGGCCCGAGATGTACTCGATGATGAGGTTGTCCTTGGCCCGGTAGTGCTTGTAGAACGTGGCCTTGGTGACGCTCGACGCAGCGATGATGCGGTCGACGCCCACGTTGCGAATCCCGTCCTCGTAGAACAAGACAGAGGCCGTCTCCAGAATGCGACCCTTCGCAGGAGCGCGCTGCGTGAGCGGAGAATCCTCGACGATCATCACAGCGCGACTCCTTTGCGGGGGATTATGCATATCCGCCATCGGGTTAGCGGATATGCCCGGGCTTCGGGTGCCCGGAGATCACTGTAGCTTAATGAGGACAGACAGACCAGTCTGTTTGTCCTCCTTTCCTTACCCCAAAATGGGGCACACCCTTCTGGCCCCTTCTCAGCCTCCCGAGCAACCCATGACGTAGGCTCAGGAGCGATGAATGGCGCCGTACCACTCCCGCTCGACCTTGCTGACCTCACCTTCGCGGCATCGGGGGGATCCCTCGTCCGCCGCACGGTCCTTCCGAGCGGTGTGCGAATCCTCAGCGAGAGCGTTCCCGGCGCGCGGAGTGCGACCATCGGATACTGGGTCGCGGTCGGATCGCGCGACGAGCGGCCGGAGACCTTCGGATCGACGCACTTCCTCGAGCACCTTCTCTTCAAGGGCACCGCATCGCGCACCGCGCTCGACATCGCGATCGCCTTCGACTCGGTCGGTGGCGAGCACAACGCGCTCACGGCCAAGGAGTACACCTGCTACTACGCCAAGGTGCAGGATCGCGACCTGCCTATGGCCATCGACGTACTCGCGGACATGTTCACGTCATCGCTTATCGACGCTGACGAGTTCGTCACCGAGCGCGCCGTCATCCTCGAGGAGCTCGCGATGGCCGACGACGACCCGTCGGATGTCGCGAACGAGCGCTTCTTCGAGGCCGTCTTCGGCGAGCATCCCCTGGGCAGGCCCATCGGCGGCTACCCGGCCGCGATCGAGGCGGTCTCGCGCGACGCGGTCGTGGGGCACTACCGCGAGAACTACCGCCCCCAGGACCTCGTGATCACGGTCGCCGGTGCTGTCGACCACGACGAGCTCGTCGCCCGCGCCAGTGCGGCACTCGCCGCAGCGGGGTGGGACCTGGAGCAGCAGGCGACACCGGTGGCACGGCGCAGTGCGGCCGCCGAGATCATCGACCGTGGGAGCCCGCTCGTGGTCGTGCAGCGGCCTCTCGAGCAGGCGAACCTCTTCATCGGAGTTTCGGGCCTCGCGGCATCCGACGAACGCCGTTCGACTCTCGCAGTACTCAACTCCATCCTCGGTGGGGGGATGTCGAGCAGGCTCTTCCAGGAGATCCGTGAACAGAGGGGGCTCGCCTACTCCGTATACTCGTTCGCTGCGAGCTACTCGGACGCGGGCCTGGTCGGGATGTACGCCGGCTGCTCTCCCGCCAAGACGGCACAGGTCGCCGAGCTCATGGTCACGGAATTCGAGCGCGTCGCCCGTGAGGTCGTGAGCACCGACGAGTTGCGTCGTGCCGTGGGGCAGCTCGCTGGTGGCTCGGCCCTCTCGCTCGAGGACTCCGATACGCGGATGTCTCGGCTCGCGCGGAGCGAGCTGACCCTCGGTGAGTTCGCCGACCTCGACGAATCACTCCGACGACTCGACCTCGTGACCGTCGACGACGTTCGCGAGCTCGCGGAGCTCCTCGCTGCGCGGCCGCTGTCGGTCGCGGCTGTGGGTTCCGTCGATGCAGACTCTCTCGCCGGCCTGGCAGTGTCGCCTGGCCTGCTTCCGCAATAACAGCGCCGCCTCGCGGCAAGAAACAGAGGTGCCAGATATGGCTCACTACATCTACCTGGTACGGCATGGGGAGCAGCTCGACGCCGAGTACGGGCTCCCCGATGGTCCGCTGAGTCCCCGCGGCGTGCGGCAAGCGCGAGCGATCGCCGAACGGCTCGGGGGAGTTCCCTTCTCCCGCGCCTGGCATTCCCCGCTGCAGCGCGCGGAGGAGACCGCCGCGATCATGACCGAACGGATGCCAGCACTGGGCTCGGTGCCGAGTGCACTACTCATGGACTGCATCCCCTCTGGGCCCGAGCCCAGCATGCCCGCCGCGTTCGAGCCGTTCTTCGGCGGCATCACCCCGCAGGAGATCGAGGCGGGGCAGGCGCAGATGGCCGACGCCGTGGACGAGTTCCTCGTGCCTGCGCGCGAAGACCGACACGACCTGCTCATCACGCACAACTTCGTGATCGCATGGTTCGTGCGGGAGGTCTTCGGGGCTCCTGCGTGGCGGTGGCTCGGCATCAACCAGGCCAATTGCGGGCTGACGATCATCCGGGTACGCAGTGCGAAGCCGCCTGTGCTCGTCACGCACAACGACCTCGGGCACCTCGCCCCGGAGCTGCGAACGGGCATGCCAGCCGACCAGCCGTTCTAGCCCGGCAGGGTGACTTGGTAGATTGGCCACATGCCCACACGCGTTGCCATTGTCGGAGCCCCGGGACGCATGGGTACGGTCATGACCGCCCTCGTCGAGGCGTCTGACGACTTCGAAGTCGCCGCCCTCATCTCCTCCCGTGATTCGCTCGATGACATCGCTGGCGCTGATCTGGTGGTGGATGTCACCATCCCCGTCGTCTCGCAACGTGTCGTCGAGAAGTCGATCGAACTCGGGATCAACGTTCTCGTGGGCACCTCCGGGTGGTCGAGCGAACGACTCGCGGGAATCAAACGGCTCCTGGGACCGGAGCCGCAGGTCGGCGTCGTGGTCGTGCCGAACTTCTCCATCGGATCGGTGCTCGCGACCGCCCTGGCCACTCACGCCGCTCGTTTCTTCGACTCCATCGAGATCGTCGAGGCCCACCACGCCTCCAAGGTCGACTCGCCCTCCGGCACCGCCGTCCGCACTGCCGAACTCATGGGTGCAGCTCGCCAGGAGATCGGCCCCGTCGCAGCACCCCACGTCGACCAGCGCGCACGCGGGCAGCAGGTATCGAGCATCCCCATTCACAGTGTGCGGATGCAGGGGGTCTCGGCCCGCCAGGACGTCTACTTCGGCGGAGAGGGCGAGCGTGTCACGATCAGCCACGAGACCCTGTCACGCACCTCGTACGAGGCCGGAATCCTCGTGAGCCTTCGGGCTGCCAGAGAGGCCAAGGGGCTCATCGTGGGCCTCGACAAGCTCATCGACGTGGGGATGCCGACGAGCGACCCCTCATGAGCGCCCGCATCGGCACCATCGTCATGGCGGTGCTCCTCGCGCTCTACCTCGTCGCGGTCGCGCAGTACGCGTTCCTTCTCCTGGGCTCGGGAGATGCGATCGCCGTCGGCATCGGTGCCGCGCTCATCGTGCTTCCCGTCATCGGGGCGTGGGCGCTCCTCTCCGAGATTCTCTTCGTGGCCCGCGGCAACCGCCTCGTCGCGCGGCTCGGTGCAGAGGGTGGCCTGCCCGAGGACGATCTGCCGCGTTCGCCGAGCGGTCGCATCGACCGGGCGGCCGCCGACCTCGAGTTTCCCACCTACCAGGCCGCCGTCGAGGAATCGCCCGAGTCGTGGCGCGACTGGCTGAGATTGGGGCTCGCCTATGACGCGAGCGGAGACCGCCGCAGGGCCCGCTGGGCCACGCGACAGGCCATCGCGTTCGAGCGCCGGGAACGGCGCGCGGAGGCCTAAACGCCAGCGGCGAACGTTCGCTCGATGGCCTCGGTCGCGGTGATGTCACGGAACCCGAAGCCGTCGAGCACGAGCCGGCTCGGCGTCACACGCTGGCTGTTCAGCAGCAGCTCCCTACCGGCATCCCCGAGCGCCTTGATCGCGAACGCGGGGACGACGAACGGATGCCACCTCCGCAGCGTGTCGGCGAGTGTCGCCGTGATCTCGCCCGAGGTCGCAGGGGTTGGACCCGCGAGATTGACGACGCCGTCGAGCGACGAGTCGATGAGGTGGCGGATCGCCGCCGCTTCGTCATGGAGGCTGATCCACGGCCAGAACTGGCTCCCCGATCCGAATCGCGAGCCGAGTCCGACCCGCGTGAGGGCGAGCAGCGGGGTGAAGGCACCACCCCGGCCGACGACGACACCCGTGCGGGGTAGCACAACCCGGGTGGATGCCCGGCGGGCGGCGTTCTCCCAGTCCTCCACGACGTCGGCGAGGAAGCCTGTGCCCTTCGTTGACTGCTCGTCGAGCACCTCATCGCCGCGATCCCCGTAGTAGCCGACGGCCGAACCGTTCACGAGCACGGCGGGCGGCGAGGTGGCGCGGTTGATTGCTTCGACGATCGTCGTCGTGCCCTTCACCCGCGAGTCGAGTATCTGGCGCTTGTAGCTTGGGGTCCAGGGGATCCGCCCGGTGGTGGCCCCCGCGAGGTTCACGACGGCGTCGGCCGCCTCGATCGCAGCCTGGTCGATGGTTCCGCCCTCGGGAGACCAGCGGAACTCGGACTCCGTCGCCGGCGCGTGGCGCACGAGACGGAGCACCGTGCGACCGTCGGCCTCGAGCTGCCGACACAGTTCCGTGCCGATGAATCCGGAAGCACCGCTGACGAGAACCGTGTGGATGGTGCCGTCAGCGGCACCGCCGCGCGCCATCAGGCGAGGCTGGCTTCGAGGGTGATCGGGATGCCGGCGAGTGCACGGGAGACGGGGCATCCGCCCTTGGCCTCCTCGGCGAGACGCTGGAAGTCCTCATCGCTGATGCCTGGGACCTTGGCGCTCACGAGGAGATGGCTTCCCGTGATGCCCTCTCCGGGGTCGAACGTGACGGCGGCCGTCACCTGGAGGCTCTCCGGCGGCGTGCCGTTGCCGGCGAGTGCATTGGAGAAGGCCATCGAGTAGCAGGCGGAGTGCGCGGCGCCGAGGAGCTCCTCCGGGTTGGTCTGGCCTGCCTCGCCGACCGAACGCGCGGCCCACGTGACGGGGAACTCCGCCGCATCCGAGGAATCGAGTGAGGTGGTACCTGAACCGCTCTTCAGATCGCCGAACCAGAGGGTTGTGGCTTCGCTGGTGACTGACATCGATGGAGCCCCTTTCGTCGATTCCAGACTAGGCGGCTGAGGCGCCGGCGGCATCCTTTCGGCCGAGGATTCCCGCGCGAGCGAGCAGCAGGTAGATCTGGCATCCGAGGCAGTAGGCGAACACCGAGTTCAGGAAGGCGGCGATGAAGGCGGCGGATGCCGCGACGACGAGGGCGAACGGAACCCCGGCGAGCTGCAGCACGAGGCCAGCGAGGGTGATGACGAAACCGACACCCTGGGCGAAGGTCGGCGGAGCAGGGTCCTCGAGATCGGTCGGGGCGGACAGGCGCGGGCGCACCAGCTTTCGGAAGATCGCGCCGTAGGGGTGGCGGCGGATGCCGGCGAAGGCACCCCACGCGAAGAGGGCGCTGATCGCCGCGAAGAGTATGAAGGCGGGCTGTGTCGCACGTTCTATGGGAGTTGACACGACGGGGGATGCCAGTGCCAGACCGACCACGACGAGCAGCAGAACGGCCGTGATGCCGGCACCGAAGCGGGGCGAGCGCGGGTCGATGCCCCGGGTGGGGGTGGTCGTCGAGGTGGATGTCGTCATTGCTGCCTCCGGGTCATGCGACGAGTACGCGGTCCAGCTCCGCCTGGAGATCGGCTCGTCGGGGTGCCCCACCAATGCGGGCACGAACGACTCCGCGGCCGTCCAGGATCAGCGTCGTGGGGGTCTGCAGGATGTTGAACCTGCTCGCGAGGTCCGGACGGCGAGTCACGTCCAGGTCGATGTGGGCGATGTCGGTGCGCTCGGCGGCAACCGCGTCGAGAACGGTGTGCGTCGCGCGGCACGGAGCGCAGACCTCGGTCGAGAACTGCAGGAGCGTCGCCCCGCGCGGCAGCCGACGCAACCCGGGCACGTCCGAGACCCGGACGATGGTTCCTGCGTCCACCTGCACGACTCGACCCTGGCGCGATCGCCACAGCAGGCCGATCGCCGTGGCGAACGCCACCAGGGTGACCAGCACCACGACGATGAGCGGAAGCGACATGGAGCAAATGTAGAAGTCGTCCAACCCCTCTGCCTGAGTGTTGCGGCATATGACGGGGCGAACTCTCGCTATCGTGAAGGCCGTGCCTGATGAGACGAAGCCCGAGGTCCAGTTCCGTTCCGATGTGACCGTGGAGCTCGTACGCTCCAGCGCACAGGACTCCGACGTGCTGTTCGCGGCGCGCGTGTCGACCCAGGGGGAGCAGACGCTGGAGCAGGCGCAGGACGCCGGGCTCGATACATCCCGCAGCAAGGGCCTCATCAACTACCTGATGCGCGACCGCCACGGGTCACCGTTCGAGCACAACTCGATGACCTTCTACGTTCAGGCGCCCATCTTCGTTTTCCGCGAGTTCATGCGGCACCGCATCGCCTCGTACAACGAGGAGAGCGGCCGCTATCGCGAGCTGAACCCGGTGTTCTACGTTCCCGGCCCCGAGCGCAACCTCGTCCAGGTGGGCAAGGCCGGTGCCTACGAGTTCCTGCCCGGCAGCCCGGAGCAGACCGATCTCGCCATCTCCGAGGCCAAGGCCGTGGCGACGGAGGCCTACGCGTCGTACCAGCGGATGCTCGACGCGGGCATCGCCCGCGAGGTAGCGCGCATCGTGCTGCCGCTCTCGATCTACTCGTCGATGTACGTCACGATGAACGCCCGATCGCTCATGAACTTCCTCTCGCTGCGCACGAAGCGCGAGGGAACGCACTTCCCGTCGTTCCCGCAGCGCGAGATCGAGATGGCCGCCGAGCAGATGGAGTCCATCTGGGCGGACCTCATGCCGCTCACCTACGGGGCGTTCAACGACAACGGGCGCGTCGCCCCGTAGACGCGGTCAGCGCGCGTTCTGCGCCGGCACGACGACCTTCTTGATGATGAGAAGGATCGAGGCGCTGATCGGGCACGCGACGAGCGCGCCGAGGAGCCCCAGGAGCGTCGCTCCGACCATCGCACCGATGAGCACGAGTGAGCCGGGAATCTGGATCGCCTTGCCGACGATGCGCGGGGTGAGCACGTAGGCCTCGATCTGCAGGTAGACGAGCATGACGATTCCGACGATGAGGGCCGTCTCCGGAGACGTGAAGAGCGACACGACGGTCATGATGCCCGCGCTGACGAGGCTCCCCACCACAGGGATGAAGGTGATCGGGAGGGCAATCGCCGCGAGGATCGGGGCGAAGGGTACGCCCACGATGGACAACACCACGAAGCTGAAGGCGGCGTTCATCAGCGCGAGGATGAACATCCCACCGAGGTAGCTTCCCACCGATTCGAAGATCTCCTCCGCGATCGAGGCGAACCCCTCCCGCCGAGACGCAGGGACGAGCGAGTAGAGCCCTTGTTTCATGGGCTCGAGCGTCGCCACGAAGTACACGGTGAGGGCGATCACGAAGATCGCCCCGAAGGTGCCGTTGATGATGTTGATGCCGACGCGAAGAGCACCGCCCGTGATGGCCACCCAGACGTTGGGGTCGCTCACGCCATCCTCGAGTTGGTCGAGGAAGGGCGTGAGTACTCCGCCGAGCGAATCGTTGAGATCCTCGAACCATGCCTGGCGTTCGACGTCGTCGAACCCGATGGGCAGGTAGTTGATGAGGAGCGTCACCTGCTCGATGAGCACGGGAAGCAGCATCCAGATCAGGAGCGCGAGGATGACCACGAACCCTGCCAGGACGGTCAGTACGGCCCCGGCGCGTGAGAACTTCATTCGCTCGAGCCGCAGCACGATCGGGTAGAGGCCCAGGCTCACGAACAGCGCGAAGAAGATGAGCGTGAGCGCGTAGCCCAGGGACCCGAGGGCTGTGCCCAGCACGAGCGCCAGGAGCACCCCGAGTGTGGCGATGAATCCGAATCGGAAGGGGCCAGAGGACAGCAGCCGGGGCATGGGGTTCATGCGGACTCCTCGAGAGGGGTGTACGGAAGATCAGGACAATGAGCGGACGCGTTGCGGTGCCCAAGCCTTCGGCCCGCCCGCGTCGTACATACCGTGAACACAATGTAGGGCGTGCGTGTTTGCACGACCCTATTGTGGCGCGGGAATGACCTAGCCGTGGCGCAAGAACTAATCTCAACATTGTGGATAGTGATGAGCTCTCGGTGTCGCCGTTGCGGGCACCGTCCGACGACGAACTCGAGACGGTCGTGGTGCAGCTCACGGGCGCGCGTTCGCTGCCCGTCTCGATCCTTCGACAGGTCGGGCGGGCCTTTCGGGTGCGCGCCGACTCCCCGTTTCATCTCGAGATCCACCGACGGAAGCTGCCGAATGCGAGCGTGGCGGATTTCACCGTCTCTGAGATGGCACTTCGCCGCCTTCCGTTCTCACGGCCGGACGCCGCGCACCTCCTCGTCGTGCGGGAGGGGGTAATCGTCCTGGACTCGACGATGGGTGAACGGCACACGCTCACGGCGGGCGACATGTGCATCGTGACGCGATGGAGCGACTACGACCTCAGCTGTCTGAAGCCAGCACGCGTCACGCACCTCCTCTTCTCGGAGTCCCGACTCCGGGATCGCGGAGTGCGGTTGCGAGCCGACCGCGTGTTGATCGCCGCACCACCGTCACTCCGGGAGCCGATCGTCGCGCTCGTGGGCTCTGTTGTCGACCGCGAGTGGATGTCCACAGCTACCTCCCTACGCGTGATCGACAGGGCGCTGGAGGACCTGGCGGTGGGTCTCCTCCTGGAACGTGGGGACACTGGAGACGAGCACGACGAACAGCGCGCGGTGCTTCGAGCCAAGGCGCTCGAGGAGATCGCAGAACGTCATAGGGATCGGGCACTCGCGCCGGCACTGCTTGCGAAGTACCTTGGCGTGTCCCTGCGTCACCTCCAAAGGGCTTTCGAACACAGCGGCTCAACGATCGCCGATCAGATAGCCTCGCGGCGCACGATGTCGGCGGCCGACCTGCTCGCGTCGCCACACGGCAGAACGCTCACGGTGAGCGAAATCGCTCGCGCCTCCGGATTCGCTTCGGCGTTCGAGCTGCGTTCCGCGTTCAGGGCTCGATTCGGGCAATTGCCCTCCGACTACCGTGTCAGAGGCATTGTTGCGCCAGCCAGCGAGGATTCTCGCGCCAACCGGGAATCTGATGGCCCGGACGAGGCCATAGTTGAGACGGGAGCGGCGCTCCTCGGGACGCCTACCAACGCCCGCGATCCGCGACTCCCGGCCTGACCTGGCCGGAGAAACTGAAAGAAAGAACTCGCATGGACCTCTGGACCTTCCTCTGGAACACCTTCCTCATCTTCGCCTTCGTGGTCTACCTGATGATCCTCATCACGATCTTCACCGACCTGTTCCGTGACCGTGCACTCAACGGCTGGTACAAGGCGCTGTGGATCATTGCCCTGCTCGTGTTCCCCTACCTTTCTGCGTTCATCTACCTCATCGCCCGCGGTCGCGGCATGGCCGAGCGCCAGCATGAGTTCGCCAAGGCCAGCAACGACGCGGCGACGGCCTACATTCGCCAGGCCGCGGGCAGCGGCCCGGCATCCGACATCGCGGCGGCCAAGGCCCTTCTCGACGACGGCACGATCACGGCCGAGGAGTACGAAGCGCTCAAGAAGAAGGCGCTCGCCTAGACAGGCTTGGGACACGAGGGGCCGTGCGGTAAGCCGTGCGGCCCCTTTCCCGTTGGCGGTAGCCTTGGTGCGTGTCAACGATCCCCAACCCCTTTGGCCAGGTGCTCGTCGCCCTGGTGACCCCGATGAACGCCGACGGTGAGGTCAACTGGGCCGATGTCGAGAAGCACATCGACGACGTGATCACTGCCGGTGCCGACGGCATCGTCGTCACGGGAACCACGGGGGAGACCTCGACCCTCACCGACCCGGAGAAGATACGGCTGGTCGAGGTGGCCAAGCAGGTCGCTGGCGACCGCGCGAAGGTCATCACGGGCGGTGGCTCGAACGAGACCGCGCACGCGATCGAGCTCGCCAAGAAGAGCGAGCAGGCGGGCGCGGACGGCAACATGATCGTCACGCCGTACTACAACAAGCCGACCCAGGCTGGCGTCCTCACCCACTTCAGGATGATCGCCGACGCGACCGACCTGCCCGTGATTCTCTACGACATTCCCGGTCGCACCGGTGTGCAGATCACCTACGAGACGATCCTGCGCGCCGCGAAGCATCCGAACATCCTTGCGGTCAAGGACGCCAAGGGTGACCTCTCCGAGGTCAGCCGCGTGCTCAACCAGACCGACCTGTACTACTTCTCCGGCGACGACGCCAACGTGCTCCCGAGCCTCGCCATCGGTGCAACGGGCCTCATCGGGGTGACTGCGAACATCGCGGCAACCCCGTACCGCCAGATGGTGGATGCCGTGAATGCCGGTGACCTGCGCACTGCAACCGCGGCGCACCAATCCCTCGAGCCCCTGGTCCGCGCGACGATGACGCACGTTCCCGGAACGGTCGCCACGAAGTACATCCTCCACGGCCTCGGTCGCATCTCGAGCCCGCGCGTTCGCCTTCCGCTTGTCGGCCCGGAGGAGTGGGAGGCCGCCCAGATCGAGGACGAACTCGACCTCGTCAAGGACATCACGGGCGTGAGTTTCGACAACTTCCGTCCCGACCGCAATGCCGCTGCAGGCGGCGCCCTGCCGAAGGTTGCGGGCACGACTCGCTGATGCGGCGGTAGGCTCGTGCCAATGCCAGTCTCAGTTTTCGCGCCGCCGCCCCTGACCTCCGGAACACTCCGTGTGACTCCGATCGGAGGTCTCGGCGAAATCGGTCGCAACATGACCACGTTCGAGATCGACGGCAAGATCCTCATCGTCGACTGCGGCGTGCTCTTCCCTGAGGAGCACCAGCCCGGCGTGGATCTGATCCTCCCCGACTTCAGCCCGATCCGCGATCGGCTCGACGACGTGCTCGGTATCGTGCTCACGCACGGCCATGAGGATCACATCGGTGCCGTGCCGTACCTGCTCAAGCTCAAGCAGGACATCCCGGTCATCGGCTCCACCCTGACTCTCGCCCTCATCGAGGCGAAGCTCAAGGAGCACCGCATCCAGCCCTACACCCTGACTGTGAAGGAAGGGCAGGAGGAGAAGCTCGGCCCGTTTGATCTCGGATTCGTGGCGGTCAACCACTCCATCCCCGATGCACTCGCCGTCGTGATCTCGACGTCCGCGGGCGTGGTCCTCCACACGGGCGACTTCAAGATGGACCAGCTGCCGCTCGATGACCGCATCACCGACTTGCGCGCGTTCGCACGTCTCGGCGAGGCCGGCGTCGACCTCTTCCTCTCGGATTCGACGAACGCGGATGTCCCGGGGTTCACACCCAACGAACGTGACATCGGTCCCGTGCTCGAGGCCGTCATCGCCAAGGCACCGCGTCGTGTTATCGTCGCAAGCTTCTCGAGCCACGTGCACCGTGTGCAGCAGGTTCTGGATGCCGCGGTCGCCAACAACCGCAAGGTCGTTCTCATGGGGCGCTCCATGGTGCGCAACATGGGCATCGCGGCGGAACTCGGCTACCTCAAGGTGCCGGACGGCGTTCTCATGGACGCCAAGAAGGCCGTCGACCTCCCGGACGATCGCGTCGTCTACATGTCCACGGGCAGCCAGGGCGAGCCCATGGCCGTCCTCGCCCGCATGGCCAATCTCGAGCACCAGATCGAGGTCGGCAAGGGAGACACCGTCATCCTTGCCTCGAGCCTCATCCCCGGCAACGAGAACGCGGTCTACCGGGTCATCAACGGCCTCATGAAGCTCGGTGCGAACGTCGTGCACAAGGCGAACGCCAAGGTGCACGTGTCGGGTCACGCCGCTGCGGGCGAGCTGCTCTACGTCTACAACATCCTCAAGCCGAAGAACGTGCTCCCGGTTCACGGGGAGCAGCGCCATCTTGTGGCGAACGCCAATCTGGCGATCCAGACCGGCGTTCCCGAGGAGAACACGATCCTCGCCGAGGACGGCACCGTGATCGACCTCCGCGACGGAGTGGCGAAGATCGTCGGCCAGCTCGACCTCGGGTACGTCTACGTCGACGGCTCGAGCGTCGGGGAGATCACCGACGCGGACCTCAAGGATCGTCGCATCCTCGCCGAGGAGGGGTTCATCTCCATCTTCGTGGCGATCGACCCCCAGACCGGGCGGGTCATCGTGGGGCCGGAGATCCAGGCCAGGGGCTTCGCCGAGGACCAGAACGTGTTCGACGCCGTTCTGCCCCAGGTCGTCAAGGCGCTGACGGATGCCGCGGACAACGGTACCCGGGACACCCACGCCTTCGCGCAGGTTATCAGGCGCACCGTGGGTCGCTGGGTCAACACGCAGCACCGCCGCCGCCCGATGATCGTTCCGGTAGTTATTGAGGCGTAGCCCCCGACGTTCATCTCCCGGCAAACGTTGGGCTGGTCGAATCATCCTTCCGAGTGATTCTCTTGAACTGTCTCCCGTCTAGCGTGGATGGGTACCGTTCGAGACCCGCAGGGAGCTGTCTGCCGTGAGTATTGCCCGTCGTTGGGTCTTCCCGATCCTCTGGATCATCATCTTCGCGGTCATCGCCGCAGCGCTCGTCAAGGTCGCGTTCTTCCCCGACCAGAGTGAAGCCGCCGATCCCGCGGTTCCCGGTGCCGAGATCGTCGAGCCGGAGTACATCGTCGCGCGGGGGACTGTCAGCAACGATGTCACGCTGAGCGGAACGGTCGCGTCTGACGCTGCAGTCCCGATCCCCGCAACTCTCACTGGCGAGGTTCGCGACGTGTTCGTCGCCCAGGGCGCGTGGGTCGAGGCGGGCCAGAACATCCTCCAGTTGAAGGCGATCGTCACCTACTCCGACGGCACGTCCGGCACGGAGTGGAAGTACGCGACAGCGCCGGTCGCGGGCACGCTGTCGAGCTTCACCGCACTCGTGGGGCAGCAGTTCGCGGTGGGCGACCCGGTGGGGCAGATCGCTCCACCCGGTTTCCACGTGAGTGGCAGCATCCCTCCCGAGCAGCTCTACCGCCTCATCGAGCGGCCGTCCGAGGCCCAGGTGACGATAGCGGGCGGTCCAGCGCCCTTCGCCTGTACGAACCTCACCATCACGACCCCACTCCCGGGGCAGGGCCAGGGCACGGGCCAAGGCCAACAGAGTGAGGGCACCGGCTCGGCATCGGGCCCGACCGTGACGTGCACGGTTCCGGGCGATGTCACGGTGTTCCCGGGATTGACTGCCGACCTCGTGATTGCTGGCGGAGTCGCCGAGGACGTCCTTGTCGTGCCCATCACCGCCGTCGAGGGGGCATCGGGCAAGGGCAATGTCTACTTCGTGTTGCCCGACGGCTCCACGGAGACCCGCGAGGTCACGCTCGGCCTCAACGACGGAGTCAACGTCGAGGTCACGGGCGGACTCGAGGAGGGCGATGCGATCCTCCAGTTCGTGCCTGGTGCACCCAGCGCGCCGGAGGGCATGGGCGAGAACTGCTACCCGGTCGGCAATGGCGGAATGGTGTGCGAGGGATGACACTGCTGCAGCTCGAGGGAGTGACGCGCACCGTCGACCTCCCCGATGGCGAGAAGCTCGATATTCTCCGGGGTGTGGACCTCGAGGTGGAGGTCGGCGACCACGTGAGCATCGTGGGACGCTCGGGCTCCGGCAAGTCGACGCTGCTCAACCTGCTCGGGCTGCTCGACGCCCCGACCACGGGTCGCATCCTCTTCGACGACGAACCCCTCGAGTCCCTCACGGGCGGGCGTCGCGACCGCAAGCGCGGGCGCGACATCGGCTTCATTTTCCAGCAGTTCAACCTCCTCCCTGGCCGAACGGCCCTGGAGAACGCCATGACGCCGCTGCTCTACGCCTCCGGCAGGCAGTTCTGGAACAGGGCGAGGATCGCGAGCGAGATGCTTGAGCGTGTCGGCCTCGGCCATCGCATGGGATCGATGCCGGAGAAGCTCTCCGGTGGTGAGCAGCAGAGGGTGGCCATCGCCCGCGCGCTCGTCCGTGGGCCGCGCCTCATCCTTGCCGACGAGCCGACCGGCGCGCTCGACATCGACACCGGTGCCTCCGTGATGAAGCTCCTCGATGACGTTGCCGAACAGTCGGGTGCAGCGCTCATCACGATCACCCACGACGCCAACGTTGCAGCGCTCGCGCGCCGTCACTACCGCTTGGATCGCGGCGTCCTCGCTCCCGTGGATGTTCGCCGGGTGCTCGCGCTCTCGGAGTCGACGCCGGGAATCACGCAGTGACGGTCGAGAAGACTCCCCGGGCGCGCCAGCGTGCCGCGGGGAGCCGGCAGCGCGGGGGAGTTCTCAGCGGACTCGTGGGAGCCGTCGTCGAGGCATGGGACGAACTGCGCATCCACAGGACACGGGTGCTGCTCAGCCTGATCGGAGTCGGGGTCGCCGTGTGCGCGCTCACGACGGTGGTGGGGGTGGGTGCCATCGCCCAGCAGGCACAGATCGAGCAGCTCGAGCGCGGATCTGGTCGGCCCGCGACACTCATGCTCGGGTCGCCGTACAACCCGGTGACGGGGGAGCAGGGACCGGTCGACACCCTGACAACTGCCGCGAACTCGGTGATCGAGCGCTATCGGATCACCTACGTGGGGGCGGTCGGGGGCGTGCAGCTCAACGTGCAGTTCGTCGACGGGGTGAGCGAGACCTACGGGCAGTCGGTCGATCCCGACTACGGCGTCATGCATCGCGTCCAGCTCGAGCAGGGACGGTGGTTCACCGAACAGGACGAGCTCCGCCTCGCTCCCGCGATCGTCGTGAGCGACGCGTTCTACCAGCGGCTCGGCGCGCCCGACTTGCGCTCGCATCCCACGGTGACGCTACTCGGCCAGGACTCGACGACCGCCGTCGTCATCGGCGTCCTGCCGGCAAGCCCATTCGACTCCAGCCTCACGATGTTCATCCTCAACTCGGCGTACGCGCAGCTGTCCACGCCGGAGATGATCGCTAATGCGTGGCCGCAGTACGAGTTCTGGGTTCCTCCTGAGCTCGCCCCGGAGCTGACGGAACTCATCCAGAGGGACGTGGCCTCCGCCTTCGGCGACGACTGGCAGGTGGATGTCACGCGCAACGACTACCTCGCCTGGGAGGGTGGAGACCCGCTCGGCTCGGTCAGGCTCGTGCTCGCGGGAATCTCGATCCTGATCCTGCTCCTGGGAGCGCTCGGACTCGTGAACATCTCGCTCGTGACGGTGCGCCAGCGCATCCGGGAGATCGGTATCCGGCGCAGCTTCGGCGCGACGGCTTCCCGCGTGTTCTTCGCCGTCATGATGGAGAGTGTCGTCGCCACGGTCGTGGCGGGCTTCGCGGGTGTCGTGCTGGCGGTCGCGATCGTCCAGAATCCGTGGGTGCGCGACTTCGTGGCATCCGGTCTCTCCGACGTACCGCCGTTCCCCCTGGAGGCGGCGATACTGGGACTCGCAGTCTCGGCGGGGGTCGGAGCCCTGGCAGGTCTCCTTCCCGCGCTTGTGGCCGTGCGGGTGAAGGTCATCGACGCAATCCGCTACTGACGGCCCCCAGCGTGCCTCCCGGGTTGTGACGGACCCCGCGGGTACCGTGATGCGCATGGCTACGAGCTCCAGGACGACGTCGCGCCCGCGTACGGCGCCCGCGCGCGGCCGCACCCAGCCCACCAAGAAGCTTCCCCGCGGCAAGCAGCCGCCCGTGGAGGAGCCCGGCCTCCTCACCAAGGCGTGGATGGGGCTCGCGCATGCCACGGGAGGCGCCTTCCGTGTCCTCGGCAAGGAGACTCTCGCGAAGGAGGAGCGTCGCGACGGTGTGCCCTTCCTGATTTTCCTGCTCGCGGTCGCCGGAGCGGTCGTCGAATGGTTCAACCCGACTGACCCGGTTGCGATCGCCCTCGACACCTGGACGTTCGGCGGGCTCTTCGGGCGCGTTGCATTCGCGCTCCCCGTGATCATGCTGTTGTTCGCCATCTGGCTCTTCCGCCACCCGGCAAGCGTGCACGACAACACGCGCATCGGTATCGGCGTCACCATCCTCGTCGTCTCGATCAGCGGCCTGTGCCACACCTTCGGCGGCCAGCCGCAGCCTGCCGATGGGATGGAGTTCCTCGCGAAGGCCGGCGGCATCATCGGCTGGATCCTTGCGGGCCCCCTGCTCTTCGTGGGCACCGCTGCTCTTGCCGCTCCCGTGCTGATCGTGCTGCTCATCCTCTCGCTCTTCATCATCACCAAGACTCCGCCCAATCGACTCGGTTCGCGATTGCGGGAGCTCTACGCCTACCTCTTCGGAGCGCAACTGGTGGACGAGTCCGAGCGAGCGGCCGCCAAGGCGGCGAAGCGCTCGCCAGGCGACTCCGGCGAATTCGGCACGCTCGGCGACCTCGGGCTCGATGACGACCCAGCCTCGGTCCCGTGGTGGCGCCGCAACAAGGCCCCCTCCGCCGAGCCAGCGTTCGACAGCCCCGTCATCGCGCGGGATGTCGCGCCCTCCTCGGACGACGTCACCGAGGTGATCGATCCGGCGCCAGCGGGAGCGTGGAGTCTCCTCGACGAGCTGGCGGATGCCGAGGCCGCTGTGCAGCGTTTCACGGGCGAAGTGGACCCTGCAGCGACGAGCATCCGTGACGATTCGCCCGGCCTTCTTCCCGGCTTTGCCGCGACAGCGAGCGAGAAGGGCCTCGCGGGCGAGTTCGAGGAGGCAGAGCCCGCGCCGCGTGCCAAGCAGCCCACGGCCGTCTACCGCCTCCCCACGCCCTCCGTTCTCGCGGCCGGCACGCCGCCGAAGGCACGCAGCGCGGCCAATGACGAGGTCGTCGCGGCGATCACCGAGGTGCTCAAGCAGTTCCAGGTGGATGCCGCGGTCACCGGCTTCAGCCGAGGCCCGTCCGTGACGCGCTACGAGCTCGAACTCGGCCCCGGCGTCAAGGTGGAACGTGTCACGGCTCTCGCGCGCAACATCAGCTACGCGGTCGCGAGCAACGAGGTCAACATCCTCTCGCCGATCCCGGGCAAGAGCGCCATCGGCGTGGAGATCCCGAACAAGGACCGCGAGATCGTCTCCCTCGGAGACGTCCTGAGGTCGCCAGCGGCAACGAAGAGCGAGCACCCGATGACGATCGGGCTCGGCAAGGACGTCGAGGGCGGGTTCGTCGTCGCGAACCTCGCCAAGATGCCCCATCTCTTGGTGGCGGGTTCGACCGGCTCGGGCAAGTCGAGCTTCGTCAACTCGATGATCACATCGGTACTCATGCGCGCGAAGCCCTCCGAGGTGCGCATGGTGCTCATCGACCCGAAGCGCGTCGAGCTCTCGATCTACTCGGGCGTTCCGCACCTCATCACGCCCATCATCACGAACCCGAAGAAGGCGGCAGAGGCGCTTGCGTGGGTCGTCAAGGAGATGGACATGCGGTACGACGATCTCGCGTCGTTCGGCTTCCGTCACATCGACGACTTCAACCGCGCGGTCGTCGCCGGCGAGATCGTGTTGCCCCAGGGGAGCGAACGCAAGCTCTCGCCCTACCCGTACCTGCTCGTCGTCGTCGACGAGCTTGCCGACCTCATGATGGTTGCACCGCGCGACGTCGAGGACTCGATCGTGCGCATCACGCAGTTGGCCCGGGCATCGGGCATCCACCTCGTTCTCGCAACGCAGCGCCCGTCCGTCGACGTGGTCACCGGTCTGATCAAAGCGAACGTGCCGTCGAGGCTCGCGTTCGCTGTGTCGAGCATGACCGACAGCCGCGTTATCCTCGACCAGCCCGGCGCCGACAAACTCATCGGGCAGGGCGACGCGCTCTTCCTGCCGATGGGTTCTTCCAAGGCCATCCGTGTGCAGGGCGCGTGGGTGGGGGAGAGCGAGGTCGCCGCGGTCGTACAGCACGTCATCGGCCAGGCCCGCCCCGAGTACCGCAACGATGTCGAGGCCACGGCCGAGAAGAAGCAGATCGACTCCGACATCGGAGACGATCTCGAACTGCTGCTGGCCGCGGCCGAGCTTGTGGTCAGCACCCAGTTCGGTTCGACGTCCATGCTCCAGCGCAAGCTGCGGGTCGGCTTCGCCAAGGCTGGCCGCCTCATGGACCTTCTCGAGTCGCGCGAGATCGTCGGCCCGTCCGAGGGCTCCAAGGCCAGGGACGTGCACGTGACGGCCGAGCAGCTGCCCGGCGTTCTGGCCAAGCTCAGGGGGCAGGATGCCCCGGCCTCCGGGTCACCAGCGCCTCAGGCATCCGCGGCCCCGCGCGATCAGGTCGAGGAATCCTTCAACGGCTACGATGTCGTGGATGGCGGGTCCGACGAGGACGCCTGGAATCTGACCGATCGGGAGTAGACACGTGGTCGCTGAGCCGGACGCTCCGCAGGACTCCCCGAACAGCCAGCGACGGACTCATGCCGATCGCGCTGCGGCGGTCCGCGACTCGATGAAGGGTCGCGTCTCGTCGAAGGGTGACACCCCGGCGAGCAACGGCAACCTCGCGAACATCATCACGGTTGCGCGCATCCTGCTCGCTCCCGTGTTCGTGTGGCTTCTCGCGGCGGACAACGGCGAGTACGGCATCCTCCGCTGGCTCGCAGCCGGCCTGTTCATCCTCGCGATCGCCACCGATGGTGTCGACGGCTCCGTCGCCCGCAGCCGTAACCTCGTGACCAACGTCGGCATCATCCTCGACCCGATCGCCGACAAGGTGCTCACGGGTGCGGCGCTCGTGATGCTGTCGATCCTCGGTGAACTGTGGTGGTGGGTGACCATCGTGATCCTCGTGCGCGAACTCGGCATCACGGCTTTCAGGTTCGCGGTGCTGCGTGATCGCGTCATCCCGGCCTCCCGCGGTGGCAAGCTCAAGACGGTGTTCCAGTCGGTGGCGATCTCGCTCTTCCTGGTGCCGCTCTTCACGATCGTCGGCGACTGGGTTCTCTGGGTCAACTGGGTCGTCATGGCGATCGCGCTCGTGCTCACGGTGGTCACAGGCATCGACTACCTCTGGCAGGCGTGGCGGGAGAACCGCAAGCGTGCCTAGTGCTGCGGTGGTCGGCGCGCTCGTCGAGCGCGGCCTGACGATCGCTGTCGCCGAGTCGCTGACGGGCGGGATGCTCGTCTCCGAGCTCATCGCGACGCCGGGGGCATCCGCCACCGTCCTCGGCGGTGTGGTGGCCTACGACACACGCCTCAAGCACACCCTCCTCGGTGTGGATGCCGACTTGCTCGCCGCGGCGGGAGCGGTCGATGCTCGGGTGGCCGAGCAGATGGCCGATCGCGTGCGCGCCGTCCTTGCCGTCGACGGCAGGCCTGCGGACGTGGGGATCTCGACGACCGGTGTAGCGGGGCCAGACCCCCAGGACGGCAAGGCTGTCGGCACCGTGTTCGTAGGTCTCGCGATGGGCGAGCGGGTCTCCTCGATCGAGCTGAGCCTCGCCGGGTCCCGCTCGGCAATCCGTTCGGCCACGGTCGCCGAAGCACTGGTACAACTTCACAAGATGCTCGAAGGGTGAGGCGGGAATAGCCCTCGTTTCGATCACGTTACATCTGTCAGGTTCACACGCACCGCACAGATTTGGGTGGTTAGAGTTCATGTACCTCGGTGGTTGTAGTCTTAGCCATCCGGTAAGAAGTTCGACCGCACAGTCAGGCATATAAGGAGGGTCCAATGGTTCTGGTTCGACAGGAATTGGGCGACGTTCTCCGCGACTTTCGCCTGCAGAAGGGGCGCACCCTTCGTCAGGTCGCGAGCAAGGCGAGCGTCGCGCTCGGTTACCTCAGCGAGGTAGAGCGCGGGCAGAAGGAGGCGAGTTCTGAGATTCTTGCCTCGGTCGCCGAGGCTCTCGACACGCCGATCTCGGTCATCATGCGTGAAGTCGGTGACCGCCTCTCGGTCATCGAGGGCCTGAGCCCGGTACCGGACACGCTGCCAGACGACCTGGTGGCCGAGTTCGATTCCGACCTCGTCTCCCGCTGATAGGTTTCCACGAATGCCCCGGCCCCGTGCCGGGGCATTCGTCGTCTCCGGTGGCCGCCGAGCTCGGGTTAGCGTTGAGATATGCGTCTGAGTGAGTTCTGGCTGGCCGTTGCCGATGAGTTCGGTGATGCCTACGGGCGGATCCTGACCCGAGACTTGGTCCTGGGTGACATCGGTGGCATGACCGCCGACGATGCGATCAAGGCCGGTGTGTCCGTGCGGGACGTCTGGCTGGCGCTGTGCAGCGCGATGGATGTCCCTGAGGAACGCCGGTATGGCGTCGGGCGCCGCGAACCGAAGAAGCCCTGAGCGCTCGTTCCTGCACTCGCGGTTCTCGCGACACGCCCCGTTCGCTCGAATATTGATTCGATGAAGTGGTAGCTTCTCCCCAACGTCCTATCGAAGACGAGTGTCATCCACAACACGCAGCAGGCCTCCACCGATTGTCGGGGGCCGGGCGTAGCGTGGGCCTCGTCCCGTTGGACGTAGCACGACCAGCCTTTGTCGGGAGGCTGCGGGCCTTGCACCACCGGTCCGCTGCGGAGCGACAGCCTATGGGCAGCCACCTCAGACCAGGAGAGAAAAGATGCCATCAGTAGCAGACCGCGAGAAGTCCCTTGAAACGGCCCTCGCTCAGATCGACCGCCAGTTCGGCAAGGGTTCCGTCATGCGTCTCGGCAGCGACGAGCGTGCTCCTGTCGAGGTGATCCCGACGGGCTCGATCGCGCTCGACGTCGCGCTCGGGATCGGCGGGCTTCCGCGCGGGCGCATCGTCGAGATCTACGGCCCGGAGTCGTCGGGTAAGACCACGCTCACCCTCCACGCGATCGCCAACGCCCAGCGTGCTGGCGGTATCGCGGCGTTCATCGACGCCGAGCACGCTCTCGACCCCGAGTACGCGGCCAAGCTGGGCGTCGACATCGACTCGCTGCTCGTCTCGCAGCCCGACACGGGGGAGCAGGCGCTCGAGATCGCCGACATGCTCGTCCGTTCCGGCTCCATCGACCTCATCGTGATCGACTCGGTCGCTGCCCTTGTTCCGCGTGCGGAGATCGAGGGTGAGATGGGTGACTCGCACGTGGGTCTGCAGGCTCGCCTCATGTCGCAGGCCCTGCGCAAGCTCACGGGCGGGCTCAGCTCCACGAACACCACCATGATCTTCATCAACCAGCTCCGCGAGAAGATCGGCGTCTTCTTCGGCAGCCCCGAGACCACCGCCGGCGGTAAGGCTCTCAAGTTCTACGCCTCTGTTCGCCTCGACATCCGCCGCATTGAAACGCTGAAGGATGGCACGGATGCCGTGGGTAACCGCACACGCGTCAAGGTCGTGAAGAACAAGATGGCTCCGCCGTTCAAGCAGGCGGAGTTCGACATCCTGTACGGCACGGGCATCTCGCGCGAGGGCAGCCTCATTGACTTCGGCGTCGAGCACGAGATCGTGCGCAAGTCCGGTGCCTGGTACACCTACGAGGGCGACCAACTCGGTCAGGGCAAGGAGAACTCGCGCAAGTTCCTTCTCGAGAACCCGGCGATCGCCAAGGAGATCGAGCAGAGGATCATGATGAAGCTCGGAGTGGGCGCCGAGGCACGTGCGGCGCTCGCCCGCGAGGCCGAGATCGCTGCGGCTCCCGAGCCGAAGGCCACCAAGGCCGGCAAGGCATCCGGGCCGGTCATGCCGGTCGAGACCGCGCTCAAGGCAGTAGGCGAGTAACCATGGCAGATGGCGAGCGGCTTGCCTCGGTGACGTGGCTGTTCGGGCAACCCGAACGTGACTCCGTCACCGAGCAGGCCGCGTCGCCGTCGCAGCCCACCACAGCCGATGCGCCTCGGGGGCGCCACGAACCACCGACTCGCGCGGAGCGTGCGTCCCGGGCGGGCGAGTTCCAGCGCATCAACAACGTGAGCATGCATGCGCTCGCGCGGCGTGGCATGTCGGTCGCCGAGATGCGCGACTACCTGATCGGGCGTGAGTTCGACCAGCACGAAGCCGACGAAGAATGTGACCGCCTTCTGGGCGTCGGCCTTCTGGACGACTTTGCCCTCGCCGAGACGCTCATTCGCACCCTGCGTCAGCGGAAGGGACTCGGTCGGTCGGGAGTGACGGCCGAGTTGCGTCGGCGCAGGCTGGAGAACGACGCCATCGAGGCCGCCCTCGAGGACCTCGACGACGACGAGCTCGCACGGGCGATCGACCTGGCCGAACGTCGCGCCCCCCAGCTGCGCTCTCTCGACACCGAGACGGCCACGCGTCGGCTCAGTGGATTCCTCATGCGCAAGGGCTACTCCAGCGGGGTAGTGCGTGCGGCCGTCGACCGCGCGCTGAGCCGTAGTGGCGAGTCATCCGGACCCGTCTTCCGCTGAACGCCGCATGCCCGGCGGTTCCCTATCCGCGCCGTACCATGGAGCCATGAGCACACCCGTCCTCACCTCCGCTCGCACCTACGAGGTGCGGACTTTCGGCTGCCAGATGAACGTGCACGACAGCGAGAGGTTGAGTGGTTCGCTCGAAGCTGCCGGCTACGTGAAGGCCCAGGACGGGCATCCCGACATCGTCGTCATCAACACGTGCGCAGTGCGCGAGAACGCGGACAACAAGCTCTACGGCACCCTGGGCCAGCTCGCATCAACCAAGCGCGGTCACGAGGGCATGCAGATCGCCGTCGGCGGCTGTCTCGCCCAGAAGGACAAGGCGAGCATCCTCGAGAAGGCCCCGTGGGTCGACGTTGTCTTCGGTACCCACAACATGGGCGCGCTTCCCACGCTTCTCGAGCGGGCCCGTCACAACGATGAGGCTCAGCTTGAGATCCTCGAATCGCTCGAGGTGTTCCCGTCGACCCTCCCCACGCGCAGGGAGTCCAGCCACAGCGCGTGGGTGTCGATCTCGGTCGGGTGCAACAACACCTGCACGTTCTGCATCGTGCCGGCGCTCCGCGGCAAGGAGAAGGATCGTCGCCCGGGTGACATCCTCGCCGAGATCCAGGCCGTCGTTGACGATGGTGCCATCGAGGTCACCCTTCTCGGACAGAACGTCAACTCCTACGGTGTGGAGTTCGGCGATCGACAGGCCTTCGGCAAGCTCCTGCGTGCCACCGGCAAGATCGAGGGACTCGAGCGGGTTCGCTTCACGAGTCCGCATCCTGCTGCCTTCACCGATGACGTGATCGACGCGATGGCGGAGACGCCGAACGTCATGCCGCAACTCCACATGCCGCTGCAGTCCGGCTCGGATCGCATCCTCAAGGCCATGCGTCGCTCCTACCGGTCGGAGAAGTTTCTCGGAATCCTCGAGCGCGTTCGCGACCGCATTCCTCACGCGGCGATCAGCACGGACATCATTGTCGGCTTCCCCGGCGAGACCGAGGAGGACTTCGCGGAGACCCTCCGTGTCGTCGAGCAGGCGCGATTCGCGACGGCTTTTACTTTCCAGTACTCGATCCGCGAGGGCACCCCTGCCGCGACCATGGCCGACCAGGTGCCCAAGGCAGTGGTGCAGGAGCGCTTCGAGCGCCTCATGGCGCTTCAAGACCGCATCTCCCTCGAGGAGAACCAGCGCCTCGTGGGCACGACCGTCGAGGTCATGGTCACCGCCGCGGAGGGCCGCAAGAGCGATCAGACCCACCGGCTCTCGGGGCGCGCAGAGGACTCGCGGCTCGTGCACTTCGATGTGCCCGACGGCAGCGTCATCCCGCGCCCTGGCGACGTGGTGTCCGCGGTTGTCTCGCAGGCCGCGCCGTTCTACCTGATCGCTGACACGGTCGGCGAGCTCCCCGTGCGTCGCACGCGCGCAGGAGACGCGTGGGATCGCGCGGAGGCGGCATCCTGCGCGGTTCCGTCGGGCACTGCAGGCTCGGCGGCGGATGCCCCGGCCAGGGTCTCACTGGGGCTCCCAACGCTCCGCGTTGCCACCACGCCCATCTACGACACGAGTGACGGACTCCGCTGAGTACCCCGCACGGCATTCCCCTCGTCGTCATCGTCGGTGCGACGGGCACCGGCAAATCCGCACTCTCCCTCGATCTGGCCCAGGAACTCGGCGATCGCGGTATCGCGGCCGAGGTCGTCAACGCGGATGCGATGCAGCTGTACAGGGGCATGGACATCGGCACGGCCAAGCTGCCGGTCGAGGAGCGTCGTGGCGTGCCCCACCACCTCCTCGACGTGCTCGATCCCACCGAGGAGGCATCGGTCGCGGCGTACCAGATGGCCGCCCGGCAGGCGATCGAGGGGATCGAGTCACGCGGTGCCGTCCCGCTCCTCGTCGGCGGATCGGGGCTCTATGTCTCGAGCGTGATCCAGCAGTTCAGCTTCCCCGGCACTGACGCGGCCGTGCGCGCGCGGCTGGAGGAGGAGCTCGCCACCCTGGGACCCGGCATCCTCTTCGCCCGACTCACAGAGCTCGATCGGTACGCGGCAGCGTCCATCGGACCGCACAACGGGCGACGTATCGTCCGCGCCCTCGAGGTGATCGAGATCACGGGGAAGCCCTTCGGATCGGGGCTGCCGGAGGACGAACCACCGTGGCGCGAGGCATCCATCATCCATCTCCAGGCTCCCCGGGCCGAACTCGTCCAGCGGCTCGATGCCCGGGCGGCGGGCATGTGGGAGGCTGGCCTTCTCGACGAGGTCACGCGACTGCGCGAGCGTGGCCTCGGAACGACGGCGAGCCGGGCCATCGGATACGCCCAGGCGATCGCCGAACTCGACGGTGAACTCACGACGGCCGAGGCGATCGAGCAGACCGCAGCGCTCACTCGGCGGTACGCCCGACGGCAGGTCGGCTGGTTCCGCAGGTACGCCGCGACGGTCTACGACTACGACGATCCGGACCTCGTCGCCAGTGCTCTCCTGCAGATACGGCAGGATTGAGTGGTGGCGACGATCTCCTTCACCAAAGGCCAGGGCACGGGCAACGACTTCGTGATCTTCTCCGACCCCGACGGTGAGGTCGAACTCTCGCCGGAGCAGATCGCCGCCATTTGCGATCGCCACTTCGGCGTGGGTGCGGACGGCATGCTCCGCGCGGTGCGAAGCCGCAGCATCGACGCGGGAGCCGCCGCGCTCGCTGAGGATCCCGATGCCGAGTGGTTCATGGACTACCGCAATGCTGATGGCTCGATCGCCGAGATGTGCGGCAACGGCATCCGTGTCTTCTCGAAGTACCTCATCGAGACCGGTCTCGCCGACCTCGAGCCTGGCGACACCCTTCCCATCGGCACACGGTCGGGTGTTCGTGATGTCCAGCGGTCGACCAACGGGTTCTCCGCGGACATGGGGCGCTGGCGTCTCGACGGCGGCGAGCCCCTCGTACGCGCCAAGGAGCTTCCCGTGGCCCGCCCCGGTCTCGGCATCAACGTCGGCAACCCCCATGTCGTGGTTGCCCTTGCCAGTGACGAGGAGCTGGATGCCGCGGACCTGAGCTACATCCCCGTGGTCGATCCCGAACCCGCCGACGGCGTCAACGTTGAGTTCATGGTCGCGGCGGATCCGCTCGTGAGCGATGGTGTCGGACACATCAGGATGCGCGTGCACGAGCGCGGCAGTGGCGAGACGCTCTCGTGCGGCACGGGCGCTGTCGCTACGGCGCTGGCCGCACGGTACTGGGCGGGGGCCGGAGCGCCGAACCAGTGGCGCGTTGACGTGCCCGGCGGGCGCGTTGGTGTGCGGATGTTCGCAGCGGAGGACGGCGAGCACGTCTCCCTCAGCGGGCCGGCGGAGTTGGTCTTCGAGGGCGTGCTCGAGGTGTAGACCGGCGGCGACTCGCTACTGCTCGACGATATCGATGGGGGACGTCATGCCGGTCCGGCGACGAGCGCGCAGTACGCGGTAGCCCTTATTGGTGGCGGCGCGAATGATCGAGAAGTCCTCCGGGAAACGGCCCTGGAGCCAGCGGTGCAGCGAGTCGGAACCGAGGTTGCGCTGCACGACGAGCCACGCATCCGACCCGATCTCCAACCGCGGCAGCCATCGCTCCAGCAGCCCGTGGAGCTCGTTCTTGCCGACGCGAATCGGGGGGTTCGACCAGATCGTCGTGAAACTGACGTCATCAGGGACATCATCCGGAAGAACTGCGTTAACATTAGTTATGGACATTTTTTCGGCGTTTGCCCGCACGAGATCCAGTGCGCGCTCGTTGACGTCCACCGCCCACACCTTCGCATGAGGTGACTCCGAGGCCAGCGTGAGGGCGATCGGCCCCCACCCGCAGCCGAGATCCAGGAGATTTCCTCCCGGCGGAGGGGATGGCACGTTCGCGAGGAGTACCTGGGTGCCCGTGTCGACACGGTCAGGGCTGAAGACGCCTCCCGCGGTCACGAGTTCACGGTCTGCGCCCGCAAGGCGTACGTGAATCGTTCGTGGCCTGAGCTCACTCCCGGGTGTCGAGGAGAAGTAGTGCTCACTAACCATGCAGAGAACTTACCGAAGTAGAGAGAAATAGGGTTAACCACACCATGACTGAAACCACATCACACGACGCCGAACCTCGCGATGACGCGATGTCTCGTCGCGACGTGGATCGCGTTCTCGCCGCCGACGGCGTTCGCTCCGCCGAGGTATCCCGGTTTGGCAGCGGCAGCGCCTTGGCGCTTCAGGATGACGCGCACTACGAGTCCGGACGCGACGGCGACCAGTTCGACCGTGAGGATCGCCAGGCGCTCCGCCGCGTTCCTGGCCTCTCGACGGAACTCGAGGATGTCACGGAGGTCGAGTACCGCCAACTGCGCCTCGAGAACGTCGTCCTCATCGGCGTGTACTCCGGCGGAACGGTTGCCGATGCCGAGAACTCCCTGCGCGAACTCGCAGCTCTT
This sequence comes from Leifsonia sp. AK011, assembly GCF_013410945.1. Classification (NCBI taxonomy): domain Bacteria; kingdom Bacillati; phylum Actinomycetota; class Actinomycetes; order Micrococcales; family Microbacteriaceae; genus Leifsonia; species Leifsonia sp. AK011. The sequence goes on from NZ_JACCCH010000001.1 coordinate 1,699,163, forward strand.
GCGGAGACCGCAGGAGCTGTTGTCCTCGACGGGCTGCTGCAGCGCCGGCCGCATCCCGACCCGAGCACCTACTTCGGCAAGGGCAAGGCCGAGGAACTCCGGGGTGTCGTCGCCGCCACCGGTGCGGACACCGTCATCGCCGACACCGAGCTCGCCCCGAGCCAACGGCGTGCCCTGGAGGACATCGTCAAGGTCAAGGTCATCGACAGGACCGCGGTGATCCTCGATATCTTCTCGCAGCATGCAACGAGCCGTGAGGGTCGGGCGCAGGTCGAACTGGCCCAGCTCGAGTACCTCCTGCCGCGACTTCGTGGGTGGGGTGAGTCGATGTCCCGACAGGCCGGTGGCCAGGTCGGCGCGGGCACCGGCATGGGAAGCCGCGGACCGGGTGAGACGAAGATCGAACTCGACCGCCGTCGCATCCACACCCGCATGGCCAAGCTCCGCCGCCAGATCAAGGGGTTCGCGCCGGCCCGCGAGGCCAAGCGTGCCAACCGCACGCGCTTCGAGGTGCCGAGTGTTGCGATTGCCGGGTACACGAACGCGGGCAAGTCGAGCCTCCTCAACCGCATCACGCGCGCTGGTGTGCTCGTCGAGAACGCCCTGTTCGCGACCCTGGATGCCACGGTCCGCCGCTACCGCACGCCAGACGGTCGCCTCTTCACGCTCGCCGACACCGTCGGTTTCGTGAGGAACCTCCCGCACCAGCTGGTCGAGGCGTTCCGCTCCACGCTCGAGGAGGTCGGCCAGTCCGATGTCATCGTGCACGTGGTGGACGCGTCGCATCCCGACCCTGCAGGCCAGCTCGCGACCGTGCGCGATGTCATCGGGGAACTCGGTGCGCGCGACATCCCGGAGATCGTCGCCTTCAACAAGGCGGATCTTGCCGACGATGACCACCGTCTCGTCCTGCGCGGGTTGGAGCCGACCGGAATATTCGTCTCAGCTCGTACCGGCGAGGGCATCGATGAACTCCTCGAGCGCATCTCCGAACTCCTGCCGAGCCCGGAGATCGAGGTCGAGCTCGTGATCCCGTACGACCGTGGCGAGATCATCTCGCGGCTTCACGTGCAGGGTCGTGTGCTGTCGACCGACTACGAGGAGACGGGCACCCGCGTGCGCGCTCTCGTGCACCCGTCGCGGCTGCCCGAGGTGGAGGAGTTCCGCACGGCGTAATGTTCCGTCATCCGCCGGGAGCGCTGCCTAGACTGAAGTGGTCGGGTTCGCTCCCGGCAGGTGCGACCGCCGAGCCCGGCACCCGCCCCAACGGACAGCAGAATTCTGGCGACCGGAGGGTGAGTGGTGACGACTAGTCCTGTGCGTGCGATCACTCGCGCCGACGCGACGTTCTCGTTCGAGTTGTACCCGCCCCGGTCCTCCGAGGCTGAGACCGCCCTCTACGCCTCGATAGCCGAGCTCGTGGCCGTGTCGCCGGAGTTCATCTCGGTGACGTACGGGGCGAGCGGTTCAACCAGGGGGCTATCGCTCTCGGTGCTTACCCACATGCTCCGCAACAGCTCCGTCGAGCCCATGGCTCACCTCACGTGTGTCGGCTCGTCCTACGCCGAGGCGAGCCAGCTCATCCGTGAGTTCTTGGATGCCGGGGTCACGAGTTTCCTCGCACTGCGCGGCGACCCGCCAGCGGGCGCCACCGAGGATGACGACTTCCTCGGCGACCTCGGGAGCGCGGGTGAGCTCGTGCAACTCATCCATCGTGTGCAGAAGGAGCGTGAGCCCTTCCGCTTCAGCGACGTGCCCGGATTCCCTGGTGCCAAGCGCGTGACTCACGGTGAGAAGGTCACGATCGCGGTTGCGGCGTTCCCCAACGGCCACCCGAGGTCCCGGTCGGTCGACCAGGACCTCGACACCCTCCTGGCCAAGGAGGCCGCGGGGGCGAATCTCGCGATCACCCAGCTCTTCTTCCACGCGGACGAGTATCTCGGCTTCGTCGAGCGTGCGCGTGCCGCCGGAGTGACGATGCGCATCCTGCCCGGCATCATGCCCGTACTGAGCCCCCGGCGGCTGGAGCGCATCCTCGAGCTCACCGGTGAGGCGACTCCTCGCTCCCTCGAGCGCGAGCTCGCTGCCGCGGATTCCCAGGGCGCCCAGGCCGCGGTGGGAATCCGTCACGCGATTGAGCTCGGGGACCAGCTGCTCGAGGGCGGCGCCCCCGGCCTTCACCTCTACACGTTCAACCAGCACCAGGCGCCACTCGCGGTCCTCCGCGGCGTCGGCCTGGTCGGCGACCCAGGGTCGCCAACGACACCTCCACGAGAAAAGGAACTCGCATGACCACGATCCCAGCCTTTCCCACCGGCACGATCCTCGGCTACCCGCGTATCGGTCGTCGTCGTGAGCTGAAGCGCGCCGTCGAAGCCTTCTGGGCCGGGAAGATCTCTGCCGAGGAGCTGGAGGCGGCCGCTGCCGATCTCCGTGCCGCCACCCGTGAGCGTCTCGCGAGCCTCGGGCTGGGCCGCACGGACTCGTCGATTCCCGAGGCGTTCAGCTACTACGACCAGGTGCTCGACGCCGCCGTGACCGTGGGAGCCGTTCCCCAGCGCTTCGCCCGGCTGGTGAAGGATGACGGAACCATCGATCTCGCCGGCTACTTCACCATCGCACGGGGCGAGGGCCAGGACACCCCGGCCGAGATGACCAAGTGGTTCGACTCCAACTACCACTACCTCGTCCCGGAGATCGGTCCGGAGACCGACTTCCACTTGGCATCCGATCGCCTCATCCGCGAGGTGGCAGAGGCCACGGCATCCGGGTACCGCACGCGCCCCGTCATCGTCGGGCCCGTCACCTTCCTCCTGCTGAGCAAGCCGAGTGTGGACGCTCCCGAGGGATTCAGCCCGCTCGATCGACTCGACGACCTGCTCCCGGTCTACGCCGAGCTCCTCGCGGCGCTGACCGCAGTTGGTGCCGAGTGGGTGCAGCTCGACGAGCCCGGTCTCGTGTCGGAGAGCATCGAGGCCCCGCGTGACGTGGTTCTGGCGGCGACTGCCTCTGCCTACACCTCTCTCGGGGGAGCGCCCGTGCGCCCGGCGATCTTCGTGGCCGCACCCTACGCGTCGCTCGACGACGCCCTGCCTGTCCTCCTGGAGACTCCGGTGGAGGCGGTGGGCATCGACCTCGTGAAGGGCGACCTGCCCTCGGGCATCACCACGGACAAGGTTCTCGTCGGTGGAGTGATCGACGGCCACAACATCTGGCGTGGTGACCTCGAGGGCGCCTTCGCGTCCCTCGAGTCCCTCAAGGGCCTCAGCCCACACGTCGCTGTCTCGACCTCGACGAGCCTCTTCCACGTGCCCCACGACGTCGAGGACGAGCCGCTCCTCGAGGAGTGGCTCACGAACTGGCTGGCGTTCGCCGACCAGAAAGTCGGACAGGTCGCCACGCTCGCGAAGGGACTCATCGAGGGCAAGGCCGCCATCCAGAGCGAACTGGATGCCGCGACCGAGGCCCTCGAAGCTCGCCATGCCGCGGCCGGCGTGCGAGACGGGGCCGTTCGTTCCCGCACGGCGGCGCTCACCCCCGAGGACTTCTCGCGCGGCGACTACGCTGCACGCCTCGCCGCGCAGGATGAGGCACTCAACCTGCCGTTCCTGCCGACGACGACGATCGGGTCGTTCCCCCAGACGGGCGACATCCGCAAGACGCGCGCAGCCCTGGTCAGGGGCGACATCTCGGTGGAGGAGTACACCGAGGCCATGCGAGCGGAGATCCGCCGTGTCGTCGACCTCCAGGAGGAGATCGGGCTCGACGTCATCGTCCACGGGGAACCCGAGCGGAACGATATGGTGCAGTACTTCGCCGAGAATCTGGACGGCTTCGCCGTCACCCAGAACGGCTGGGTGCAGTCCTACGGCTCCCGTTGTACGCGCCCGTCGATCCTCTGGGGTGACGTCTCGCGACCCGCGCCCATCACCGTCGAGTGGTCGACATACACCCAGTCGCTCACGAGCAAGCCCGTCAAGGGCATGCTCACGGGACCGGTCACCATCCTCGCCTGGTCCTTCGTGCGCGACGACCAGCCCCTGCGCGAGACCGCGAACCAGGTTGCCCTCGCCCTGCGCGACGAGATCGCCGACCTCGAGGGATCCGGCATCGGCATCATCCAGGTCGATGAGCCGGCCCTCCGCGAGTTGTTGCCGCTCAAGACAAAGGACCATGCCGACTACCTCGACTGGTCCGTGGGTTCGTTCCGCCTCGCCACGGCGGGCGTCGAGGACCGCACGCAGATCCATACGCACCTCTGCTACTCGGAGTTCGGTGTGGTGATCGACGCGATCAACCGTCTCGACGCGGACGTCACCTCGATCGAGGCAGCCCGATCCAAGATGGAGGTCGTGCCGGATATCAAGCACAGCGGCTTCGGCCGCGGTATCGGCCCGGGCGTCTACGACATCCACTCGCCGCGAGTGCCCTCGGTGGAGGAGATCAGTGACCTCATCGAGATCGCGCTCGGTTCGATCCCGGAACGCCAGGTATGGGTCAATCCCGACTGCGGCCTCAAGACGCGCGGGTACGACGAGACCGTGCAGTCACTCACGAACGTGCTCACGGCAACGCGGGCAGCGAGGGAGAAGGCAGCCGCGAAGTAGCGGAAGGGTCTAGCCCGCGGCAGGTGATCGCGGGCTAGACCGCCCGGAGCACCGCCACGACCTTGCCGAGCACCTCGGCCTCATCCCCGAGGATCGGCTCGAACGAGGAGTTACGGGGGAGCAGCCAGGTGTGGCCGTCGCGCTGCTTGAAGACCTTGACCGTGGCCTCGTTGTCGAGCATGGCCGCCACGATGTCCCCGTTGACGGCGTCGCGCTGCTGGCGGACGACGACCCAGTCGCCATCGCAGATCGCCGCATCGATCATCGACTCACCCACGACCTTGAGCATGAAGAGGTCGCCCTTGCCGACGAGTCGCCGGGGGAGGGGGAACACCTCGTCGACCTGCTCGTCGGCGGTGATCGGGATGCCCGCCGCGATGCGCCCGACGAGCGGCACGAGTGCGGCATCCCCGACGGAGGGGGCTCCACTCTCCACCACGGCCTCGGTTTCGAGCTCCGGGAGGTCGATCAGGATCTCCATCGCGCGGGGACGATTCGGATCGCGTCGCAGGTAGCCGCTGAGTTCGAGCTGACCCAGCTGGTGGGTGACGCTCGACAGCGATGCCAACCCCACAGCATCCCCGATCTCGCGCATGCTCGGCGGATACCCCCGAGATGCGACCGAACGCTGGATGACATCGAGAATGGCGAGCTGCTTGTCGCTCAGGCTCTTTCGACGCCGGGTCGCGGGGCGGTCGGTGGGGAGAGTCTCGTCCACGGTTCCTCGTTCCTGCCGTACGCCGGCGAATGTCGGTGGTTCTGTCGAAACTGTATCCGGATGAGCGACCGCAGACAAACACATCTTCGAGTGTGTTGACAACTTTGTCGGTGGCTTGTTCGAAGATGGACTTGATTTCGATAGCAATCGAAGTTATGTTCGGTACAGGAATACTAATGACTTCGTATCCGGCACTCCCGGCCGAGAGCCGGATACGAAACCTCGTTCGAGACGCAAGGAGTGGATGATGAGCACGATTGCTTTCCCCACAGCGACATACGTGGCACGACAGTCCGATTCGGGCCGCGCCCCCGCACCCCGCCTGCGCCTCACACGACGTGGCCGCGGGGTCCTTCTGACCCTCGCGGCCACACCACTCGTCGTCGCCGCGCTGCTGTTCGCTCTCAACGGCGGCGGCGCCGTAGCATCCCTCGAATCGACGCCCGTCTCGTTCGACTACGTCACTGTCGCGTCGGGCCAGTCCCTGTGGGATGTTGCAGAGGCGGTCGCCCCGGGCACCGATCCGCGCGACGTCATCGACTCGATCGTCCGACTCAACCAGCTCGAGTCCGCCGACGTGTTCGCGGGCCAGCAGCTCGCGATCCCGCTGGAGTTCGCGCGATAGACAGTGCCAGCGCGACAGTGCCAGCGCCGTCAGTTCGGGCCATGGCGTGCGCCCTAAGCTTGGACGGGTGACAAGCCTCGACGACCTCCCCATCCGGGATGACCTGCGTGGGCTCAAGCCCTATGGTGCGCCCCAGGAGCCCGTTCCCGTCCAGCTGAACGTGAACGAGAACACCCACCCCATCCCGGAGGCGGTGGCAACGGACATCGTCATGTCGCTCGCACAAGCGGTGCTCGGGGCCAATCGATACCCCGATCGCGAGTTCACGTCGCTGCGCGAATCGCTCTCCGCGTACCTCGGCCACGGTCTCGCTCCCGAGAACATCTGGGCCGCGAACGGTTCAAACGAGGTGTTGCAGCACGTCCTCCAGGCCTTCGGCGGCCCCGGGCGTAGCGTCCTCGGTTTCCCGCCCACGTACTCGATGCACTCGATCATCGCGAGTGGCACCGGCACCCGCTGGGTCCCCGCCGACCGCGATCAGGAGTACACCCTCAGCGCGGAGACCGTCGTGGCTGCTATCGAGCGCGAGCAGACCGACATCGTCTTCCTCTGTTCACCGAACAACCCCACGGGGACCCCCCTCGACCTGGACGTGATCGCGGCCGCGTACAACGCGACCGACGGCATCGTGCTCGTGGACGAGGCCTATGCGGAATTCGCTGACGGAGACACAGCCCTGACCCTCCTCGAAGGGCGCCCCCGGCTGCTCGTCAGTCGCACGATGAGCAAGGCGTTCGCCTTCGCAGGCATCCGTCTCGGCTATCTCGCCGCCGATCCCGCCGTCATCGATGCTCTCAGGCTCGTGCGCCTGCCCTATCACCTCTCCTCGCTGACCCAGGCCGCCGCGGTTGCTGCCCTCGCCCACTCGAGCGAGATGCTCGCCATGGTCGACGACATCAAGCGCCAGCGCGATCGGATGATCGAGGCGCTGCCCGCGCTCGGATACCTGCCGCTCCCGAGCGCCGCGAACTTCGTGCTGTTCGGTGGGGTCGCCAACTCCCACGATCTCTTCGTCAAGCTCTTCAACGAGGGGATCCTGATCCGAGATGTGGGTATCCCGCATCACCTTCGCGTCACCGCGGGAACCGAGGCGGAAACTGATATCTTCCTCGAGGCCCTCGCGAGGCTCGGCTAGGCGCCTCTGGAGCACTCTGGGCGCTCCGGTCACCTCGGTAGGATGGGAATCATGACCCCACGCGAGGCGACCATCCGCCGCCAGACGAGCGAGTCGAGCATCGAGTTGACGATCAACCTCGATGGCACCGGCACCTCGTCCATCAATTCGAGTGTGCCCTTCTACGACCACCTGCTGACGGCGTTCGCGCGGCACTCGCTCGTTGATCTCACCGTCGAGGCGACGGGTGACACCCACATCGATGTCCACCACACGGTGGAGGACATCGGTATCGCCCTGGGCCTCGCCATCCGCGAGGCGTTGGGTGACAAGTCCGGAATCTCCCGCTTCGGGGACGCTCTCGTGCCGCTGGATGAGGCGCTCGTGCAGGCGGTCGTCGACATCTCGGGAAGGCCGTATCTCGTGCACTCGGGGGAGCCCGCGGGATTCGAACACCACCTGATCGGCGGCCACTTCACCGGCTCCATGGTGCGTCACGTGTTCGAGGCGATCGCCTTCAATGCTGCCCTCACCGTGCACATCACAGTGCTCGGGGGTCGCGATCCGCACCACATCGCCGAGGCCGAGTTCAAGGCGTTCGCGCGGGCGTTCCGCTTCGCCGTCGCGCGGGATGCCCAGGTCGTGGGTATTCCCTCGACCAAGGGCGCACTCTGATCGTGAGCGCGTCACCTTCGGTCGTGATCTTCGATTACGGCTCCGGAAACATCCATTCGGCCGCCAAGGCCCTTGAGCTTGCGGGCGCTCGCGTCACACTGACGTCCGACCGTTCCACCGCGCTGGCCGCAGACGGCCTCCTGGTGCCCGGCGTGGGCGCGTTCTCGGCCGTCATGGACGGCCTGAGCGCGGCCCGGGGCGGTGCTGTCATCGAACAGCGGCTCGCTGGCGGCAGGCCGGTCCTCGGCATCTGTGTCGGCATGCAGGTGCTCTTCGAACTCGGCGTCGAGCGGGGCGTCGACACCGAGGGACTGGGGGAGTGGCCGGGCGTCGTGCGTGAACTCGATGCCCCCGTTCTGCCGCACATGGGGTGGAACACCGTCGAGGCGCCGGAGGACTCGCGCCTCTTCGAGGGGATTCGCGATGAGCGCTTCTACTTTGTACACTCCTACGCGGCCCAGGATTGGACGCTGGAGACGAACCACCCGTTCCCTTCACCCGTCCTGACATGGGCAGAACACGGCTCGCGGTTCCTTGCCGCGGTCGAGAATGGCCCGCTGTCGGCGACGCAGTTCCACCCGGAGAAGTCGGGCGAAGCGGGCATCCGACTCCTGACGAACTGGCTGGAAACCCTGTGAGCGAATTCAACACCACCCCCGCCCTCGAGCTCCTTCCGGCGGTCGATGTCGCGGGGGGCAAGGCCGTGCGCCTGACCCAGGGCGAGGCGGGATCGGAGACCAACTACGGCGACCCGGTGGATGCTGCACAGGAATGGATCGACCAGGGTGCCGAGTGGATCCACCTCGTGGATCTCGATGCGGCGTTCGGGCGGGGGAACAACCGCGCCGTCATCCGCAGGGTCATCAAGGCGACGCCGCGTCGGGTGAACATCGAGCTCTCCGGTGGCATCCGCGACGACCAGACGCTCGAGGCTGCTCTCGCGACCGGCGCCAAGCGCATCAACCTGGGAACGGCTGCGCTCGAGAACCCCGAATGGGCTGCCCACGTGATCGCCGAGTTCGGCGAGGCCATCGCGGTGGGACTCGACGTGCGCGGTACGACGCTCGCGGCTCGGGGATGGACCCAGGAGGGCGGTGACCTCTGGGCCGTCATGGACCGCCTTGAGGAGGCGGGGTGCGCTCGCTACGTCGTCACGGACGTGACGAAGGATGGCACGCTCAAGGGTCCGAACGTCGACCTCCTGGAACAGGTCATGGACCGCACCGACCGCCCCGTGATCGCGTCCGGCGGGATCGCAACGCTGGATGACATCGCCGAGCTGCGCGCCCTGGTCCCGCAGGGCCTCGAGGGTGCCATCGTGGGCAAGGCCCTCTACGCCAAGGCATTCACCCTCGCCGAGGCGCTCGACGTCGCCTCCGCCTGACATGGTCGGCGACGGGATGCCCGCGGCCGATAGTGCAGGCGTGCCCTGGGCCGGCCGACACATCGAGAATCCGGCAACGCCGGACGACGATGGCTCAGCGCCCCCGCGCCTCCTGGAGGCGATACGCCGTTTCCGCGCCCGCGAGGTCGGCGAGGCCGAGGTGGTGGAGGCGCTTCGCGAGTCGCGCCTCCTTGTGCCCCTGGTTGCCGAGCGTGGGGACAGTGGTGTCGGCCCCCACGGACATCTCGTCGACAAGACGCAAGAACTGTCCATCGTGAGGGTGGCTGGCCCCGACGGTCGCACCGTGCAGCCGGCATTCACCTCGGTCACCGCGCTCGGCGCCTGGAATCGGGATGCTCGTCCCGTCCCCGCCGCAGCGCCGCGGGTCGCACTGGCCGCCGTCGAGGAACACACGGACGTCGTCATTGTCGACCCGACGAGCGAGACGGAGTTCGCCGTGCGTCGTCCCGCCCTCTGGGCGATCGCCCAATCCCAGCCGTGGACGCCGAGCTATCTCGACCCGGCCGTGCTCGAGGCCTTCCTCGCCTCGGCGTCACCGGAGCCCGTCGTCCGTGAGCTGTATCTGGCACCGGGGGACCCGGACGCGAGGCTCGCGGGGCCGGAGCTCATCGTCAGGTTGTCGCTCGAGGAGGGGCTCGACAGGTCCGCGGTCGACGAACTCATGGCTCGTCTCAGCGACCGCTGGTCATCGGACGAGACGATCGCGGTGCGCGTCGATTCCCTGAAGGTCCAGCTCGTCGCATCCGCCTGACGAGGATCGGGTCAGATCACCGAACCGGTGAACTTCTCGCCCGGGCCCGCACCCGGCGCATCGGGGATGCTGGACGCTTCACGGAAGGCGAGCTGGAGCGAACGCAGGCCGTCCCGCAGCGGGCGGGCATGACTGTCCGACACCTCGGGGGCGGCTGCCGTCACCAGACCAGCCAGGGCCGTGATGAGCTTCCGAGCCTCGTCGAGGTCGATCTCGGAGGCGGCATCCGGGTCGTCCGCAAGGCCGAGCTTGACGGCGGCGGCGCTCATGAGGTGCACCGAGACGGTGTTGATCAGCTCGATCGCGGGAACATCGCCGATGTCGCGGATCTCGTTGCTGGCTTCGTCGTAGCCGTCAGGCATGAATGTCCTCCATCGAGCGGGGTGGGAACCCCAGCTGAGTTCTGGGCGGGAACACCAATGGTCTGCTACCATTGGCGAGGCTCCGGGCTCCCGGAGACGCGAAAGTGGAGATTCTCCCACCTGCTGGCCGCCTCATACAGGCTATCGGGTAGTTGCACCCCGTCTGTTCCGTCGATGGCCTCCGTCATTGTGGGCCAGGCAGCATCAAGGGTGAGTGGCGCGCTGTGCGCGCCGCGCGATGTCCTCTTTCGTTCCGCGTGGCACACGCCACGGAATCATCAAGACAGAGGAGTTCCGCATCAGCGATCCCCGTACCAACGACCGAATCCGCGTACCTGAGGTTCGTCTCGTCGGCCCCAATGGTGAGCAGGTAGGTGTCGTCCGCATTGAGGACGCCATCCGTCTCGCCCAGGAAGCCGACCTGGATTTGGTTGAGGTTGCTCCCAATTCCAAGCCTCCCGTCGCCAAGATCATGGATTACGGAAAGTTCAAGTACGAAGAGGCACAGAAGGCCAAGGAAGCGCGACGCAACCAGGCGAACACGATCCTCAAGGAGGTTCGATTCCGCCTGAAGATCGACAAGCACGACTACGAGACCAAGCGCAAGCGCGCGGAGGGATTCCTCCTCGCGGGCGACAAGGTGAAGGCCATGATCCTGTTCCGCGGGCGCGAGCAGTCGCGTCCCGACCAGGGTGTGCGCCTCCTCCAGCGTTTCGCTGAGGATGTCGCGGAGTTCGGCTCGGTCGAATCCACCCCCACCATCGACGGACGCAACATGGTGATGGTGATCGGCCCCCACAAGACCAAGGCGGCTGCGAAGGCCGAGGCTGAGGCTCGCAAGACTGCGAACAAGGCCCCGCGCGACGCGGCCAAGGATGTAGCAGCGGACAACTCCGCTGCCGAAGTACCAACGGAAAAGGAAGACAAGGATGCCTAAGCAGAAGACGCACTCCGGTGCCAAGAAGCGCTTCAAGCTCACCGGTAGCGGCAAGGTCATGAAGCAGGGTGCTGGCATGCGCCACAACCTCGAGGTCAAGAGCGGCAAGCTCAAGCGCCAGCTCAACCAGGAGCAGGTGCTCGCCCCGGCGGACGCCAAGGTCATCAAGAAGCTTCTCGGCAAGTAAGGGTTTAGGACAAAAAAATGGCAAGAGTAAAGCGGGCAGTCAACGCCCACAAGAAGCGTCGCGTCATCCTCGATCGTGCCTCCGGTTACCGTGGACAGCGTTCGCGCCTGTACCGCAAGGCCAAGGAGCAGGTCACTCACTCGCTCGTCTACGCATACCGTGACCGTCGTGCGCGCAAGGGTGACTTCCGTCGCCTGTGGATCCAGCGCATCAACGCGGCATCCCGTGCCAACGGCCTGACGTACAACCGTTTCATCCAGGGCCTGAACCTGGCCGGCGTCGGCGTCGACCGCCGTATCCTCGCCGACCTCGCCGTCACCGAGCCCGCGACTTTCGCGGCCCTCGTGCAGACTGCGAAGGCGGCACTGCCGGCCGACACCAGCGCCCCCAAGGTCGCCTAGCGATACCACCAGCACCACCGAGTGCAGCGAGCCGGTCACGGTTCGTTCACCTCGTCACAATAGGCTGTCGACATGATCGACAACCCGCGCTCACCCCGTGTGCGCGCCGTGGCGAAACTCGCAAAGAGAGAAGCCCGGTCTGAGACCGGGCTTTTTCTCGTTGAGGGGCCACAGGCCGTCTCCGAGGCGTTGGCCTTCCGCCCCGAGTTGGTGCTCGAGATCTTCGCGACGCCCACCGCGTGGGAGAAGCACTCCGGGCTCGCCTCCGCTGCTGCCAACGCGGACCTGGACGTGGAGTTCGTGAGCGAACAGGTACTCGACGCCATGGCGGACACCGTGACACCCCAGGGGATCGTGGCGGTCTGCCGGCAGTTCCTCAGGTCGGTAGAGGACGTGCTGGCGGGCGGCCCCAGGCTCATCGCGGTGCTCGAGGAGGTCAGGGACCCGGGGAACGCTGGCACGATCATCCGCACGGCGGATGCCGCGGGGGCGGACGCCGTCATTCTGACCGGTCGCAGCGTTGACGTGTACAACCCGAAGGTCGTGCGCGCCACGACCGGTTCGATGTTCCATCTCCCGGTCGCGCGTGGTGCCGAACTTGAGGATGTTCTCGAGAAGGTTGCTGCCGCGGGCCTCCAGGTGATCGCGGCGGATGTCAAGGGCGGCGACCTTCTCGCTGCCCGCAACTCCGGAGCGCTTGCCAAGCCCACCGCCTGGCTGTTCGGCAATGAGGCGCGCGGGCTCACCGACGAGCACTACGCCCTGGCCGACTGGGTTATCCAGGTTCCGATCTACGGACACGCGGAGTCGATGAACCTCGCCACCGCAGCCGCGGTCTGCCTCTATGAGAGCGCTTTCGCCCAGCGCAGCTGACGTCGTTCCGCATGCACGTTGCAGTCGTGTAAATATGACCGGGTTTGACGCCTCTTCCCTCGGAGGTCGCTCGGGAGTGTGTTAGGACTGAGACATTGCGACGTTACGGGGGTGACCATCCTCCTGCGCGTTCTCTCACATCAGGAACACTGCAATCAGGAAGAGGTAAACGGATGACAACCGCATCCACTCATCGAAAGCGCGCAACAAGCGCGCTCATCGGCGCATCTGCACTCGCACTCGTTCTCGCGAGCTGCGCAGCAGGTGGCGACACGGGCGCGACCGGGGATGGCGCCATCCTCGTCGGAACAACGGACAAGGTCGTTACCCTCGACCCCGCCGGCTCGTACGACAACGGATCGTTCGCGGTCCAGAACCAGGTCTACGCATTCCTCCTCAACTCGCCCCTCGGCAGCCCTGACCCCGAGCCCGACCTCGCGGAGTCGGCGGAGTTCACCTCCCCGACCGAGTACACCGTCACTCTCAAGCCCGGCCTCAAGTTCGCCAACGGCAACGACCTGACCGCATCCGACGTCAAGTTCAGCTTCGACCGCCAGCTTGAGATCGCGGCACCCGACGGCCCCTCGAGCCTCCTCTACAACCTCGAGAGCACGGAGGCGGTGGATGACACGACCGTCGTCTTCACCCTCAAGGCCGCCAACGACCAGGTCTTCCCGCAGATCCTGACCACCTTCCCCGGCGCCATCGTCGACGAGGAGGTGTTCTCGGCCACCGAACTCACCCCCGACGCCGACATCGTCGCGGGCGAGGCATTCAACGGCCAGTACACGATCGCCACGTACGACTTCAACAAGACGATCGAGTTCGTCCCCAACGAGAACTACGCGGGCCTGCTCGGTCCTGCACAGAACTCCTCGGTGATCCTCAGCTACTACGCCGACTCCTCGAACCTGAAGCTCGACGTTCAGGAGGGCAATGTCGACGTGGCGTACCGCAGCCTCTCGGCGACGGACGTGGCCGATTTGCGTGGCGATGACGGTGTCGTCGTCCACGATGGACCCGGTGGCGAGATCCGCTACATCGTCTTCAACTTCGACACCCAGCCGTACGGAGCCACGACGGCGGAGGCCGACCCGGCCAAGGCCCTCGCGGTTCGCCAGGCCGTGGCATCCCTCGTCGACCGCGCCGAGATCGCCGACCAGGTCTACAAGGGCACCTACACCCCGCTGTACTCGTTCGTTCCCGAGGGCTTCACCGGCGCCACCGAGGTGCTGAAGGACCTCTACGGTGACGGCGAGGGCGGACCGGATGCCACGAAGGCAGCCGAGATCCTCTCGGCAGCCGGTGTCGCGACTCCGGTCTCCCTGAGCCTTCAGTACAGCCCGGACCACTACGGTCCCTCGTCGGGTGACGAGTACGCGCTCGTCAAGAGCCAGCTCGAGGCGACCGGTCTCTTCACTGTCGACCTGCAGTCGACCGAGTGGGTTCAGTACTCCGAGGACCGCGTGTCCGACGTGTACCCGGCGTACCAGCTCGGGTGGTTCCCCGACTACTCGGACGCGGACAACTACCTCACACCGTTCTTCCTCACGGAGAACTTCCTCGCCAACCACTACTCGAACCCGACCGTGGATGAGCTCATCACGGAGCAGGGTGTGACCTCGGATGTCGCGGCTCGTACCGCGCTCATCGAGCAGATCCAGGCGACCGTCGCCGAGGACCTCTCCACCCTGCCGCTCCTTCAGGGAGCGCAGGTCGCGGTGTCCGGCACGGACATCGACGGTGTGACGCTCGACCCGTCCTTCAAGTTCCGCTTCGCGGGACTCGTCAAGGGCTGAGAGAGCTAAGGTTCCACCAACGGATGGGGTGGTTCGTCGTCCGGCGAGCCACCCCATCCTCTGACCGGGGATAGACCGCACCACATGACTACGACCGAGATCGCCGGCACGATTCCGCCGGCGTCACCACAGCGCGGGCGAGCAGGGGGCAACAAGCTCCTCCGGTTCATCATCGTGCGTTTCCTGCTCATCTTCCCGACGATCTTCATCCTTGTGACGATGGTCTTCGTGCTGATGCGGACTATCGGTGACCCGATCACGGCGGCCCTCGGCGGCCGCCTTCCTCCGGAGCAGCTGGCCCAACGCATCGAGGAGGCCGGGTACAACCGGCCGATCATCGTTCAGTACTTCGAGTACCTCGGACAGATCTTCACGGGCAACTTCGGCACGTCGATCACCGACCGCCAGCCTGTCATCGATCTTCTCTTCCGCTATGGCGGAGCGACCCTGGAGCTCGCGTTCTACGCGCTCATCGTCGCCTTCATCGTGGGTATCCCGCTCGGGATGCTCGCCGCCTACCTCCGCGACCGCTGGCCGGATGCTGGGCTTCGGATCTTCGCGATCCTGTCGTATGCCACCCCGGTGTTCTTCGCGGGCCTCCTGCTCAAGCTCATCTTCGCTGTGGGACTCCACTGGCTTCCTGTCGCGGGGCGCGCATCGGTGCGGGTTGAACTGGAGCTCTCGCGAGTCCCGAATCCGACCGGCATCTACCTCATCGATGCCGCCCAGACACCGAATCCGGGCGCCGTGTACGCAGACCTCCTCGCCCACGCCGTGCTGCCGGGGATCGCGCTGGGGCTTCTCACCGCGGGAGTTTTCCTCCGGCTCGTGCGGACAAACGTCATAGGTACGCTCTCGATGGACTACGTCGACGCCGCACGCTCGCGGGGCGTCAAGGAGTACCGACTCGTCACCTCGCATGCGATCAAGCCGGCCCTCGTGCCCATCATCACCGTCATCGGACTCCAGATCGCCATGCTGCTCGGCGGTGCCGTGCTCACCGAGACGACCTTCGAATGGCAGGGGCTGGGCTTCCAGCTGGCGCACTACCTGACATCGCGTGACTTCGTCGCGGTCCAGGGCATCGTCGCCCTGCTGGCGGTGATCGTCGCCGTGACCAACTTCATCGTCGACATCATCGCGGCGATCATCGACCCGAGGATCCGGTACTGACCATGAAGCGCACCCGTCTCCTCGACCGACTCCCCGTCGTTCACCAGCTGCGCCAGAGCGTTGGACTCCAGCGCGGCATGCTCATCGCCGGCCTCGTGATCACCGGCATCTTCATCCTCACGTCGATCTTCGCCCCGATCATCGCCCCGTACGGCTACGCGCAACTTCGGGACGCGGACGGCGTCTTCGGCGCCCAGCAGCCCCCGAGCCCCGAGCACATCATGGGTACGACTGTGGGGGGCTACGACGTCTACTCGCGCGTGATCTGGGGAACCCAGACCGCGATCCTCGTGATCATCGTCGCGGTGCTCCTCTCGATCTTCATCGGCGTGCTCCTCGGACTGATCTCCGGATATGTCGGCGGATGGCTCGACAGAGTTCTCGTCGTCGTGGCCGACGCGGTGTACGCCTTCCCGTCGTTGCTTCTGGCCATCGTCGCGGCGATCGCGATCAGTGGCGGGCAGTCGAGCTTCTGGGGTGGCATCCTCGCAGCAGCGCTCTCGATCACGGTGGTGTTCATCCCGCAGTACTTCCGCGTGATCAGGGCCGAGACTGTTCGCATCAAGGCCGAGGCGTACGTCGAGTCGGCGAAGGTCATCGGCGCGAGCCCCCTGCGCATCATGTCGCGGCACGTGCTGCGCAATGCGACCCGAACGCTTCCGCTCATCTTCACGCTCAACAGCTCCGAGGCGATCCTCACGCTGGCCGGACTCGGGTTCCTCGGCTTCGGAATCGAACCGACTGCGGCTGCCGAGTGGGGCTACGACCTCAACAAGTCCCTGTCGGACGTGACGAGCGGGATCTGGTGGACCTCGGTGTTCCCGGGTCTCGCGATCGTTCTCGTCGTTCTCGGCATCACGCTCGTCGGGGAGTCCCTCAACGACCTTGCCGACCCGCGACTGCGCACACGCCGTCGCGCGGACGTCCTGCCGCATCCCACAGCAGAGGTGTCCACCGCTCCCGGCGGTGTCGCCGATGTCGTCGATATCGACGCCCTGGAGGGTAAGCCATGACCGATGTCGTGAAGATCAGCAATCTCGAGGTCTCGTTCGCGACCGATGGTGGGGATGTGCTCGCCGTCGATGATGTGAGCCTCTCCGTCGCCGCGGGCGAGATCGTCGCGATCGTCGGTGAGAGCGGCAGCGGCAAGTCCGTTACCGCGAAGACGATCATCGGGCTCCTCCCGTCCACCGCGACGACCTCGGGCGCGGTCGTGCTGAACGGCACGAACGTCGTTGGTCTCACGGGAGATCGTCTGCGGGCGATCCGCGGTGTTGACGCGGCCATGGTGTTCCAGGAGCCGTCGACCTCCCTCAACCCGGTGTACACGGTCGGGTGGCAGTTGGCGGAGGGCCTGCGGGCTCACGGTAAGTACTCGCGCAAGCGGGCCCGGACGAAGGCGATCGAGTTCCTGGAGAAGGTGGGCATTCCGGATGCCTCGGAGCGGGTCGACTACTACCCCCACCAGTTCTCCGGCGGGCAGAAGCAGCGCATTGTCATCGCGATGGCTCTGGCGCTTGGTCCCGAGCTGATCATCGCCGACGAGCCCACGACTGCCCTGGATGTCACGGTGCAGGCTGAGATCCTCGAACTGCTCCGACGTGTGTCGCAGGAGTTCGGCACGGCGATCGTGCTCATCACCCACAACATGGGTGTCGTCGCCGATCTCGCCGATCGGGTCATCGTCATGTATCAGGGAAAGGTCGTCGAGGAGGCGCCGGTCGCCGAGCTCTTCGCTCATCCACAAGCTGACTACACCAAGCGCCTGCTGGCGGCCGTCCCGCGCATCGATGTGACCAGGGAACGACAGCCGGTTGCACCGGCGGAGCCTGTGGTCGTGGCATCCGATCTCGTTATCGAGTACGCCGCACGGTTCGGAGGTGGCAGTTTCCGTGCCGTCGACTCCGTCAGTTTCTCGATCGCGCCGCGCGAGGTGCTCGGACTGGTGGGGGAGAGCGGATCGGGCAAGACCACGATCGGCCGAGCCATCGGCGGCCTGACAAAGGTCACCGGTGGTTCGCTCCAGGTTCTCGGGCACGAGATGCGGGGGGTGCGGGAGCGGGACTTCACACCCGTGCGAAGCAGGATCGGCTTCGTGTTCCAGGATCCCGCCTCGAGCTTCAATCCCCTCCTCACGATCGCGCAGTGCGTGGCCGAACCGCTCGTCGTGCACGAGAAGTCCCTGGATGCCACCCAGGTGCGGTCCCGCGTGGACGACCTCCTCGAGGCCGTCCAGTTGCCCCGTTCCTTCGGTGATCGCTTCCCGCACGAGCTGAGTGGTGGGCAACGCCAGCGTGCGAGCCTCGCGCGCGCACTGGCCCTGAAGCCGGAACTGCTCATCGCCGATGAGCCGACGAGCGCGCTCGACGTGTCCGTCCAGGCCAGGGTGCTCGAGCTCTTCATGGAACTGCAGAGGGAGTTCGGCTTCGCGGCACTCTTCATCAGCCACGACCTCGCGGTCGTCGATGCGATCGCCGACCGGATCGCGGTGCTGTATCGGGGCCAGCTGGTCGAGGAGGGTCCACCGGCCCAGGTGCTCGGAGCTCCTGAGCATGCGTACACGCGGCGGCTCCTGGCATCCCTCCCGGTGCCTGATCCGGCGGAGCAGCGCGAGCGTCGCGAAGTGCTGAAGTCGCTCGACTGACGCATGTGTCGGTCGGGTCACAGATAGACCGCTGAGTTGACCCCCGTTTGGGGGTGTGCTTGTGTGGGTGGATGGAACCCCTCGTAGTTCTCGACCACGTGAACAAGAACTTCGGCGAGCTCCACGTTCTCAAGGACCTCACGACGACGGTTCACCGCGGCGAGGTCGTGGTCATCATCGGGCCGAGCGGCTCAGGAAAGTCCACCCTCTGCCGCGCGATCAACCGTCTCGAAACGATCGACAGCGGCACCATCACGATCGACGGCAAAGCCCTGCCTGCGGAGGGATCGGAGCTCGCCCGGCTCCGCGCCGACGTTGGCATGGTGTTCCAGTCCTTCAACTTGTTCGCGCACAAGACGGTGCTGCAGAACGTGACCCTCGGCCAGACGGTGGTTCGCCGCCGCTCCCAGCGCGAGGCCATAGAGCGGGCGATGACGCTCCTCGAGCGGGTGGGTGTCGCCGACCAGGCCACGAAGATGCCCTCCCAACTCTCGGGCGGGCAGCAGCAGCGGGTCGCCATCGCTCGAGCTCTCGCGATGGATCCCAAGGTCATGCTGTTCGACGAGCCGACATCGGCCCTCGACCCCGAGATGATCACTGAGGTCCTCGACGTCATGGTCGGCCTTGCCGAGGAGGGCATGACGATGGTCGTCGTCACACACGAGATGGGCTTCGCACGCAGGGCCGCGGATCGCGTGCTCTTCATGGCCGACGGCGAGATCGTCGAGGAGGCGACACCGGAGGTCTTCTTCACAAATCCCACGAGCGCGAGAGCGAAGGACTTCCTCTCCAAGGTACTTGCCCACTGAAAGAACCCGCCCGCTAAAAGAGCGGGCAGGAAGCACACAACAGGAGGAACCATGCGTCTCACAAAAGGCCTGATGATTTCTGCATTCGCCGCGGTCGGAGTTCTCGGCCTCGCGGGATGCGTCGACTCAGGGGCACCCACGGCTGACGAATCGGTCGCGCCACAGGAAGCGGTCGAGTTCGAGGCAGGCACCACGATGGCGCGCCTCAACGAGGCTGGCGCCATCACGATCGGCACCAAGTTCGACCAGCCCCTGTTCGGCCAGGTCGACGCGAGTGGAAGCCCGCAGGGCTTCGACGTCGAGATCGCGAAGATCATCGCATCCAAGCTCGGCATTCCCGAGAGCGGCATCACCTGGACGGAGACGGCCTCCGCGAATCGCGAGCCGTTCATCCAGTCGGGCGAGGTGGACATGGTCGTTGCGACGTACACGATCAACGATGCCCGTAAGGAGGTCATCTCCTTCGCAGGGCCGTACTACAGCGCAGGGCAGGACATCCTCGTTCTCGCTGGCAACCCCGACGGCATCACCGGCCCGGAAGACCTCGAGGGCAAGCCCGTGTGCACAGTCGCGGGTTCCACCTCCGAGGCGAACATCGCGGAGTACACCGATCAGGTCACGTCCCTTGCGGGATATGCAGACTGCCTGCCTCTCGTCAGTTCGGGCCAGGTGGCCGCTCTCACGACCGACAACGTGATCCTTGCAGGTCTCGCCGACGGCAGCGACGGTGAGTTCGAGGTCGTCGGCAACCCCTTCACTGAGGAGCCGTACGGGATCGGCGTCACGAAGGATGACACGGACTTCCGCATGTTCATCAACGACGTACTCGAGGAGGCCTTCGCGGATGGCACGTGGGCGGACGCGTGGGAGTCGACCGCCGGAACGGTGCTCCCGCTGCCCGAGCCCCCGACGGTCGACCGCTACTAGAGGTTCGACCCCGTGGCCCGGCCGGTCCCGCCGGCCGGGCCACTCCTCCCTCGTACGTAAGGAACGCCGTTGGACGTCATCATCGAGAATCTGCCTCGGTTCGCCGAGGGGTTCCTGATGACCCTGCGCCTTCTCCTGATCTCCGGAGCGGGCGCGCTCGTGATCGGTACTGTCGTCGCCGCGATGAGGATCTCGCCCATCCCCGCGCTGCGCGGGTTTGCAATCGTCTACACGGAGGTGCTGCGCAACACCCCGCTGACGCTCGTGCTCTTCTTCTGCGCACTTGTGCTTCCGAGCCTCGGCGTCCGCCTCGACTTCACCGCCGCCGCGCTCGTCGGGCTCACGCTCTACACGTCCCCGTTCGTCGCCGAGGCGCTCCGGTCGGGTATCAACGGCATACCGGTGGGCCAGGCGGAGGCCGCGCGCGCGATCGGCATGGGCTTCGGCCAGACCGTTGGCCTGATCATCCTTCCGCAGGCGGTGCGGATGGTCATCCCTCCGCTCATCAACGTCCTCATCGCGCTCACCAAGAACACCTCCGTCGCCGCCGGATTCTCGGTGCTCGAACTGGTCGCCGTCTCGCGCCAGGTGATCCAGGTCAACGGCAACGCAACGATCGCGGTCCTCGTCGCCGTCGCCGTGTTCTACCTCGTGATCACTGTTCCTCTGGGGCAGGTCGCCGCGCATCTCGAACGACGGGTGATGGTGAACCGATGAGCGTCCTCTATGACGTCCCCGGGCCGAGGGCCCGCAGACTCTCTCTCGTCCTCTCGATCGTCGCGGGCGCGATCATCCTCGCCGGCCTCGTGGCCATGGTGATCTTCCTCGCGTCGCCTCGGGTCAACGCCGGCGGAGTGGCACAGCCCGGCATCCTCGATCCCAGCCGGTGGGACATCCTGCTCGACCTCGCCTACTGGAGACGCATCGGCGTAGGGCTCATGGCAACGCTGCAGATGGCCGGAGTCGCGGCAGTGCTTGCGATCGCCATCGGGGTCCTGCTCTCACTCGCTCGCACCGCTCGCGCGGCAGCGATCCGCGTCCCCGCCAGCATCCTCGTGGAGTTCTTCCGCGGAATGCCGGTGCTCCTCATGATGCTCTTCATCCTGCTCGTCTTCTCCTCCGGGGCATTCTGGGCGGGCGTTGCAGCCCTCGCGCTCTACAACGGCGCCGTCATCGGTGAGGCGCTGCGGTCGGGGATCGCCTCCCTTCCCAGGGGGCAGCGAGAGTCCGGGCTCGCCCTGGGGCTCACGGCGTTGCATGTGCGATTCTCGATCGAGTTCCCGCAGGCGTTCCGCCAGATGCTGCCGATCATCCTCGCCCAGCTCGTTGTGCTCCTCAAGGACACCTCGCTGGCGTTCATCATCGGATACCAGGAGCTCCTGAACATCGGTCTCCGCCAGACGACCACGACCTTCGGCAGCCAGTACCAGTTCACCTTCTTCTTCGTCGTCTGGGCCATCTACCTCGCGGTGAACCTCCTCCTGTCGACGATTGCCCGCTTCGTCGCGAAACGCACGGCCGCGGGCGGCGTCGCCGCGCGGCGCGCGCGCCGGACGGCACGGGTGATCGCCCAACTCGGGGGAGCGGGCATCGATGGTGCGCGCGCAGGGACAGCGGACAACGGCAAGGTCACGCACCACGACTAAACTCGACACTTGTGTCAGAGCCCACCCCGATTACCGAGAGCGCGGTGACGGATGCCGCGGAGGCAGCGATCGCAGCGTTCGCCGCAGCCACCACCGTCGCAGAGTTGCGCACCGCACGAGCGGCGCATGTGGGGGAGTCATCCCCGCTTGCTCTCTTCAACGCGAGCCTCAAGTCGGTTCCACCGGAGGAGCGTGCCGCGGCCGGCAAGCTCGTCGGCCAGGCCCGGGCCCGTGCTTCGCAGGCCCTCGCGGCCCGCGAGGCGGAACTCGCCGTCGCCGAGGAGGCAGCCCGACTCGCCTCGGAGGCAGTGGATGTCACCGCAGTAGCACTCCGGTGGCGTGCGGGCGCGCGTCATCCCCTGAGCCTCCTCATCGAGCAGATGTCGGACATCTTCGTCGGTATGGGGTGGGAGGTCGCCGAGGGGCCCGAGCTCGAGAACGAATGGTTCAACTTCGACGCTCTGAACTTCGACGCCGACCACCCTGCGCGGGCCATGCAGGACACCTTCTTCGTCGACCCGGTCGATGACCACCTCGTGCTGCGCACGCACACGAGCCCCGTGCAGGTGCGTTCGCTGCTCGAACGCCCCCTGCCGGTCTATGTTGTCGCTCCGGGTCGCGTCTTCCGCACCGATGAGCTCGACGCAACCCACACTCCCGTGTTCCACCAGATCGAGGGCATCGCCATCGACAAAGGGCTCACGATGGCTCACCTGCGGGGCACGCTCGAGCACCTCGCTCGCGCGATGTTCGGCGAGGAGGCGCGCATCCGTCTGCGCCCCAACTACTTCCCGTTCACCGAGCCGAGCGCCGAGCTCGATGTCTGGCAGCCGAACGCCAAGGGCGGCGCGCGCTGGGTCGAGTGGGGCGGATGCGGCATGGTCAACCCCAACGTCCTGCGAGCGGCCGGCATCGATCCTGAGGTCTACCAGGGTTTCGCCTTCGGTATGGGAATCGAGCGGACCCTCCAGTTCCGCAACGAGATGAATGACATGCGTGACATGGTCGAGGGCGATATCCGCTTCTCCCAGCAGTTCGGAATGGTGGTCTGATGCGCGTCCCGATCAGTTGGCTGCGTGAGTTCGTCGACGTCCCCGTCGAGGCGACCCCGGAGGATGTCCATGCCGCTCTTGTGCGCGTGGGCCTCGAGGAGGAGGACATCCACTCGTTCGACGTGACCGGCCCGGTCGTCGTCGGGCAGGTGCTCTCGTTCGAGCCGGAGCCGCAGTCCAATGGCAAAACGATCAACTGGTGCCAGGTGGATGTCGGAGCCCTTCGAGACGGCGCCGACGGCGCCTCCTCAGGGACCAGGGATATCAGGGGAATCGTCTGCGGCGCCCACAACTTCGTTGTCGGCGACAAGGTCGTCGTGTCGTTGCCGGGTGCGGTGCTGCCCGGTCCCTTCCCGATCTCGGCGCGCAAGACCTACGGTCACGTGTCCGACGGCATGATCGCCTCGGCGCGCGAACTCGGTCTCGGCGATGAGCACGACGGCATCCTCCGACTGTCGACCCTGGGACTCGACCCGGAGGTGGGCACGGACGCGATCAAGCTCCTCGGCCTGGACGACGTTGCCGTCGAGGTCAACGTCACGCCGGACCGCGGCTACGCCTTCTCGATCCGGGGTATCGCCCGCGAGTACTCGAACTCCACGGGCGCGCCACTGCGCGATCCGCTGCTCGACCCGGAGCTTGCGGCAGCGGCGGAGAGTCGTCGTGCTGCCACCGGATACCCGGTGACCTTTGCCGACGACGCGCCTCTCCGCGGTCGCGACGGATGCATCGTCTTCACCGCGGCCGTCGTGCGCGGTGTCGACGCCACCCGCCCCACCCCCTCGTGGATGGTGTCGCGACTTCTGCTCGCGGGCATCCGCTCTATCTCCCTCATCGTCGACATCTCCAATTACGTGATGCTCGAGCTCGGGCAGCCCTCGCACACCTACGACCTCGCGAAGGTGTCCGGCGGCCTCGTCATTCGCCGCGCGAGGGCGGGGGAGACCCTCGTGACGCTCGACGGCAAGTCGCGCACTCTCGATCCCGAGGATCTGGTGGTTGCTGACGAGTCGGTACCCGTGGGCCTCGCGGGCGTCATGGGCGGCCTCGATACGGAGATCACCGATGTGTCGACTGATGTCCTCGTCGAGGCGGCGATCTGGGATCCGGTGACGATCTCCCGCAGCGTCCGCCGTCACAAGCTCCCAAGCGAGGCGGCGAAGCGCTACGAGCGCGGCGTCGACCCCGCGGCATCCTCTGCGGCCGTTGCTCGCGTGCTCTCCCTCATCGTCGAGCTCGCGGGCGGCACGATCGATGCCGCTGGGTTCTACCGCGACGACTCGGTCGCCCCAACGCCCATCGCGCTGCCGGAGCCCTTTGTCGGTTCGATCATGGGGGTCGACTACTCGGCCGACGAGATCACCGATTCGCTCACGGCCATCGGCGCGACTGTCGAGGCGACCGACGACGGCTGGTCAGTCACTCCTCCCACCTGGCGCCCCGACCTCACCGACCGGTGGACGCTCGCCGAGGAGGTCGCCCGCATCGTCGGCTATGACCGCATCCCCGCCGTCCTCCCCGTCGCGCCTCCCGGTCGCGGGCTCAGTCGCGAGCAGAAGCTGCGTCGCCTCGCCACCACCGCCCTGGCGGCGGGCGGCCTCACCGAGGTGCTCAGCTATCCGTTCGTCTCGAAGCAGCAGAACGACCTCTTCGGTTCCGTCGCCCCGGGGGATTCCCCGGCCGTGCGCCTCGCGAATCCTCTTGATCCGGATGCCGGCTACCTCCGCACGACTCTTCTGCCCGGGCTCATCGGGGTCGCGCGTCGCAACCTGTCCCGTGGACTCACCGACCTCGCGGTCTACGAGGTCGGTACCGTCTTCCAGCCGGAGATCTCCGCGAGCTACGGAAGCGGAGACCTCCCGGTCGGTGACTCCCTCCCGTCGGAGACGGACCTGGAGTCGCTGCGCGCGAGCATCCCTCCGCAGCCCTGGCACGTGGGTGCGCTGTTCCTCGGTGACGCGGTGCGCAAGCAGCCGGGCCAGCCGGCCGTCGCGAGCGGTCTCGCGGACGCGCTCGGTGTCGTTCGGCAGCTGTCGACGGTCCTGTCCGTGACGATCGACGTCGTGTCGGGCTCCCATCAGGCTCTCCACCCCGGTCGCACGGCGGAACTGCGCATCGGTGACCGCGTGGTCGGTTTCGCGGGGGAGCTCCTCCCGGCACTCGCTGCGGATCTCGACCTTCCCCGCGTCGTCGCGGTTGTCGAGGTCGACCTGGACACCGTCATCGAGCTCGCCGCTCGCGACATCTCGGCCCGTCCGATCGTCGGGTTCCCCGCAGCCACCCAGGACCTCTCCCTGGTCGTGAGTGAATCGGTCCCTGCCGGCGATCTCGAGGCGATCATCATCGAGGGTGCAGGCGAGCTCCTCGAGCACGTCTCGCTCGTCGACGACTATCGCGGTTCCGGTATCCAGGAGGGCAGCAAGTCGCTGACCTTCGCGCTGCGGTTCCGCGCAACCGATCGCACGCTCACCGCCGCCGAGGCAACCGAAGCCAAGAACCGGGCAGTCGCCCTCGCGGCGGATCGGTTCGGCGCGCTGGCCCGCGAATAGACCCAACGACAACGGGCTCCCGATCGATGATCGGGAGCCCGTTGTCAGTCCTGCGGAAAGACCGGAGTGCGTGCTACTTCTTGCCGCCCCCCAGCAGGCCACCCAGAAGCCCGCCCAGGACGTCCTGGCCCTGCTGGCTGCCGAGAAGCCCACCGAGGATGGAGCCGATGTCACCGCCCGTGGGCTCCTCGGCCTTCGTGGTCTTGGACGTCGAGCCAGACATCTGGTTGGCGAGGTAGGCGAGGACGATCGGTGCGATGATCGGCAGGATCTGCTGCACGATCGCCCCGATGTCGATTCCGCTGCCAGCATCCGTCTTCTTCGCCACTGCCGAGACGACGTCGTCCGTCTTGGTGCCGAAGACGTTCTTGACGATCTTCTTGCCGTCGGTCTCGTCGATGTCGGCGAGCTTGGTGGACTTGCCAGCATGGTGTCCGACCGCGGTCTCGAGGGACTTCGCGCCGCCGGACTTGGCGTTGGCGTCGAGGCCGCCGACGAGCGCGGGGACGGCGACGGAGACTGCGTTCCTCACAACGCTCTCATCGACGCCGAGCTTCTTGGCGATGTCGCTGATCGGGATCTGGTCCATGAGCCCATCGAGGTTGGCCATAGGAAACTCCTTGTTCTTCTGCAGGACTGCGGTCGCAGTGCGGTCCCGAGCGGGACTCACGCCCCAAGGGTAGCGATTCGCCCCGACCTGCCGCGAGGAGTACTCTCTCTTACGTGACCACCCTGCGCGCCCACGACGAGAGCCTTTCTCTGGCCGTCGTCGCGCGCCGACGCGGATCCGACGAGCGACGCTAGGCGACGTTCCCTGACGCGTGCCGTTCCGGCGCGACGGGACGCCGCCGCCCCTCCCTCTCGTCCGACGCCCCTCCGGGCGTCACCTCTCACTAAGGTTGATCAATGACTTATTCGGTCGCCGTCGCCGGCGCCAGCGGCTACGCAGGGGGCGAAGTGCTCCGCCTTCTCGCCTCCCATCCCGACTTCGAGGTCACGACCGTGACTGCCCACCAGAACGCGGGGCAGCCCCTCTGGGCAGTTCAGCCCCACCTGAGGTCGCTCTCGCACCTGACACTCTCCGAGACGACGCCCGAGGTTCTCGCGGGCCACGATGTCGTGTTCGTCGCCCTGCCTCACGGCAAGTCGGGTGAGCTCACCGACGGCCTTCCGGAGGGGACGCTCGTCGTCGACTGCGGAGCGGATCACCGGCTCACCGACGAATCGGCCTGGGCCCAGTTCTACGGCGGCGACTACTTCGGGGCCTGGGACTACGGGATGCCGGAACTCCTGCACGCCGATGGCGGCACCCAGCGCGCGAGCCTCGAGGGCTCCCGCCGCATCGCCGTGCCGGGATGCAACGTCACGGCGATCACGTTGGGCCTCGCCCCGGGCATCCGGGCAGGCGTCATCGAGCCGACGGACCTCGTGGCGGTGCTCGCCGTTGGACCTTCTGGCGCTGGCAAGTCCCTCCGGACCGACCTGCTCGCGAGCGAGCTCATGGGTTCCGCGTCCGCCTACGCCGTGGGTGGCGTCCACCGTCACACGCCGGAGATCGTCCAGAATCTCCGCGTCGCCGGGGCGGAGTGGGTCACGGTGTCGTTCACGCCGGTCCTCGTGCCCATGAGCCGTGGCATCCTCGCAACGTCGACGGCGCGCCTCGCACCCGGAACCACTGCGGCAGACGTGCGGGCGGCGTGGGAGCAGGCGTACGCGGATGAGCCCTTTGTGCAGCTCCTGCCTCCAGGCCAGTTCCCGCGCACGGCCGACACGGTCGGCGCCAACACGTGCCTCATCGGGCTCGCCGTCGACGAGGCAGCGGGTCGCGTCGTCGTCGTGAGCGCACTCGACAACCTCATGAAGGGCACGGCGGGAGCGGCTATCCAGTCGGCGAACATCGCGCTGGGTCTCCCGGAAACCACGGGACTGACGACGGATGGAGTGGCACCGTGAGCGTGACAGCGGCACAGGGGTTCGATGCGGGTGCGGTTTCGGCCGGACTCAAGGCGAGCGGCGGCCTGGACTTCACGATCGTCGCCAACCGCGGCCCCCGTCAGGCCGCAGCGGCGGTCTTCACGAGCAACCGCGCGAAGGCGAACCCGATCATCTGGTCGCAGCAGGTCATCGCCGACGGCGAGGTTGCGGCGATCGTCCTCAACTCCGGGGGAGCGAACTGCTTCACGGGAGCGCAGGGCTTCCAGGTCACGCACTCCACGGCCGAAGCGGTGGCCGAAGCCCTCGGCGTCTCCGCCGGCGATGTGCTTGTGTGCTCGACGGGGCTCATCGGTGAACAGCTCCCGCTCGAGAAGATGCTCGCGGGGGTGGCCGCCTCTGCAGCGGACCTCGGCGATCACGGAGTCGCGGCATCCGAGGCCATCATGACGACCGATTCCCGCCCGAAGCGCGCCGTGCGCGAGGGCAACGGGTACACGATCGGCGGCATGGCGAAGGGGGCAGGGATGCTCGCCCCCGGCCTTGCGACCATGCTCGTCGTCATCACGACCGACGCCGACCTGCCCTCCGCCGATCTCGATACGGCTCTCCGTGCCGCCACGCGCGTGAGCTTCGACCGCCTCGACTCGGACGGCTGCATGTCGACGAACGACCAGGTCTCGCTCCTCGCGAGCGGAGCCTCGGGGGTCGTGCCCGACGTCACAGAGTTCACCGCACTCCTCACCTCGCTCTGCGAAGATCTCGCCGAGCAGCTGCAGGGCGACGCGGAGGGTGCCAGCCACGACATCCGCATCGAGGTCCTGGGTGCTGCCAGTGAGGCGGACGCGGTCGAGGTCGGCCGGTCGGTCGCCCGCAACAACCTCTTCAAGGCCGCCGTGTTCGGCAACGATCCCAACTGGGGCCGGGTGCTTGCGGCAATCGGTACGACGTCGGCCACCTTCGATCCGTACGATGTCGACGTGTCGATGAACGGGGTGCGGGTGTGCCACGCGGGCGCCCCCGACCGGCCGCGCTCCGAAGTGGACCTGACGCCGCGCCGCGTCGACGTGCTCATCGACCTGCGGTCGGGCGACTCGACGGCGACGATCCTGACCAACGACCTCACGCACGACTACGTGCATGAGAACAGCGCGTACTCCAGCTGATGGTCAGCCAGGATCAGGCGGCCGCGAAGGCTGCAGTTCTCATCGAATCCCTGCCGTGGCTCAAGCGCTTCCGTGACGAGATCATCGTCATCAAGTTCGGCGGCAACGCCATGGTCGACGACGACCTCAAGCGCGCCTTCGCCGAGGATGTCGTGTACCTCCGCTACGCGGGCGTGAAGCCCGTCGTGGTTCACGGCGGGGGCCCCCAGATCACCGCTGAACTCACGCGTCGCGGCATCCCGAGCGAGTTCCGCGGGGGCTACCGTGTGACGACCGAGGAGTCGATCGGTGTCGTGCGCCAGGTGCTCGCGGAGCAGGTGGGCGGAGAACTCGTCGGTCTCATCAACGAGCACGGCCACCTCGCCCACGGCATCTCCGGCGATGACTACGGTCTTTTCACGGGTGTGCGGCGGGAGGCCATCGTCGACGGTGAGCCGGTCGACCTCGGCCTCGTGGGAGAGGTCACGACCGTTCAGCCCGAGGCGGTGCTGCTCGAACTCGCGGCGGACCGCATCCCCGTGATCTCCACGGTGGCGATCGAGGAGAGCACCGGGGGGCTACTCAACGTCAATGCCGACTCGGCTGCCGCATCCCTCGCCGTCGCCCTCGGAGCCGCCAAACTGGTTGTGCTCACGGATGTCGCTGGCCTCTACAGCGACTGGCCCAACCGTGACTCGCTCGTCTCGGTCATCAACACGCGGGATCTCGCCGAGATGCTGCCACGACTCGAAAGCGGGATGATCCCCAAGATGACGGCCTGTCTCGACGCAGTGGCAGGGGGAGTGCCGAAGGCGGCGATCATCGATGGTCGCCAGCCACACTCGATCCTCCTCGAGGTCTTCACCACGCACGGCATCGGCACTGAGGTGGTGCCGTCATGACCACCGAACCCTGGCAGGACCAGTACGCCACGCGCATCATGAAGTCCGCGCCACCCCCACTCGCCGAGCTCGTGCGCGGGGAGGGATGCTACGTATGGGACGTCGACGGCAAGCGCTACCTCGACTTCCTGGCAGGCATCGCCGTCAACTCCCTCGGACACGCCCATCCCGTCTTCGTCGAAGCCGTGTCGAGCCAGGCGGCGACGCTTGCGCACGTGTCGAACTACTTCGCCACACCCCCTCAGCTACAGCTTGCCGACCGGCTACTGCGGGTCTCCGGGGGAGACCGCGTCTACTTCTGCAACTCGGGCGCCGAGGCGATCGAGGCCGCGATCAAGCTCGCGAGGCGCACGGGACGGCCGCGCATCCTGTCCCTCAAGGACGCCTTCCACGGCAGGACCATGGGGGCGCTGTCGCTGACGGCGAAGCCCGCTCTGCGCGAGGCCTTCGAGCCGGCGCTTCCCGGTACGGAGCAGCTCGACACCACGATCGAGGCGCTCGAGGCGGCGATGGGCGACGACGTCGCGGCCTTCATCGTCGAGCCGATCAAGGGGGAGGCCGGCGTCGTTGATCTACCGCCGGGTTACCTCCAGGCCGCACGCGAGATCACGGCGCGCCACGGTGCACTCCTGATCCTCGACGAGATCCAGACGGGTGCGGGGCGCACGGGCTCGTGGTTCGCGTTCCAGCAGCACGGCATCGTGCCGGATGCGATCACCGTCGCCAAGGGGATCGGTGGTGGCATCCCTATCGGTGGCCTGATCACCTTCGGCGCGGCATCCGACCTCCTCATCCGCGGACAGCACGGCAGCACGTTCGGCGGGAACCCGCTCGTCACGGCAACCGCCTACGCGGTGCTCGGCGAGATTGAGCGCGCCGGCCTCGTCGAGAACGCGCGCGTGCGGGGGATGCAGCTTCGCGAGGCGCTCCAGGGCATGCCCGGAGTCCTCGAGGTTCGCGGTTCCGGTCTCCTCATCGGAGTCGGGCTCGATGCCCCGCGCGCCCAGGCGATCAGTCACGCAGCCCTCGATGCCGGCCTCATCGTCAACGCGGCGAACGACACGAGCATCAGGCTCGCGCCACCCCTCATCATCGGAGACCATGAGGTGTCCGAGTTCCTCGACCTGTTCCTTTCCGCCCTGGAGGCAACGCCATGACCCGACACTTCCTTCGCGACGACGACCTCTCCCCGGCCGAACAGACCGCGATCCTCGACCTCGCCGAGAAGGTCAAGAAGGACCGTTGGGGGAGCAAGCCGCTCGCCGGCCCCCAGACGGTTGCCGTGATCTTCGACAAGTCCTCCACTCGCACGAGAGTGTCGTTCGCCGTGGGTATCGCTGACCTGGGAGGGCAGCCGCTCATCATCTCGACGGCCAACAGTCAACTGGGCGGCAAGGAGAGCCCCTCGGACACGGCGCGCGTCCTGGAGCGCCAGGTTGCCGCCATCGTCTGGCGCACCTACGGCCAGGCCGGGCTGGTCGAGATGGCGAACAACACGACCGTCCCCGTCATCAACGCCCTGAGCGACGAGTTCCACCCGTGCCAACTGCTCGCCGACCTCCTCACGATCAGGGAGCACAAGGGGCAGCTCGCGGGACTCACGGTCACCTTCCTCGGGGACGGCGCCGACAACATGGTGCACTCGTACCTGCTGGCTGGTGCGACCGCGGGCATGCACGTGCGTGTGGCGTGCCCCGAGGACTACCAGCCCGACAGCAGGGTGATTGCGGATGCCGACGCCATCGCCGTCACGACCGGTGGCTCTATCACTATCTACACGGACCCCCTCGAAGCAGTCGCGGGATCCGACGTGGTGGTCACCGACACCTGGGTGTCGATGGGCAAGGAGGAGGAGAAGGCCGCTCGCGTGGCATCCCTCAGCGCCTACAAGGTTGACGCGGACATGATGAAGCTCGCGAAACCGGACGCGATCTTCCTGCACTGCCTGCCAGCCGACCGCGGGTACGAGGTCACCTCGGAGGTCATCGACGGCCCCCAGAGTGTGATCTGGGATGAGGCGGAGAACCGACTTCACGCCCAGAAGGCGCTCCTCATGTGGCTGTTGGAGCAAGCCTGATAGGTTCGAGATTCCGTCAGCTGCCCTGGCGGGTCACCGACCAGGAGCTCTCATGACAAGTCTGCCCCCGTCCAGCACGCCCGAACCGACCCAGCCTGTGTCGCCCGAGGCCGTTCAGCCGCCGGAGTCGCCGAAGCGCACGTCCAGTCGCCAGCGTGTCATCCTGATCATCATCGCGGCGGTCGTCGCGGTACTCGTGTTCGTCGGTGTGCTCTGGCTTCTGAACTCCGTTGCCCCCAAGGATGGCGGGGATGCCACGACCAGCGAGTCCGCAGCCCCCGAGGCGAGCAGTGACGGCTACGTCTACACGAACGACGACCTCGGATTCACGGTCACGCTCCCCGGCGAACCGGACGAGACGACGACCGTGCAGAGTGTTGCGGGCTTCGACATCCCGCTGACGCAGGCGCAGTGGCTCGACGGTTCCAACCTCGCGGTGGTCTCGGCGGCGGAGTTCCCCGACGAGATCATGGCGCAGGACATGGACACGATGCTGACCAACTCGATCGCCGGTGCGGCGACCTCGACGGGCGGCACTGTGTCCGAGGAGACCGCGACGGAGCTCGCCGGCGCGCCTGCGCATCGGGCCGTTCTGGCCCTCGCGAACGGTCAGACTGCGGAGATCCTTGTCGCATTCGAGGGCACCCTCCAGGTCAGCATCGTCGCGGGCGGGGATGTCTCCCTCGACGACATCATCGATTCGTTCTCCTTCGCCGGCTGATTCCCACCCGGGGCCGATCTCTAGACTGGACGCGATGTCGAACACAACTGGATCCACCGGCGAGGGTGCCCTCTGGGGGGCGCGCTTCGCGAGCGGTCCCTCGCCAGAACTGGCCGACCTCAGTCGCTCGACGCATTTCGACTGGGTGCTCGCCAAGTACGACATCGCGGGCTCCCACGCTCACGCCCGCGCGCTGGCCGAGGCCGGATACCTGACGGCGGACGAGGAGCGTGCGATGCACGCGGGTCTCGATGAGCTGCTGGTGCGCATCGACAACGGCACGCTTGTCGCACGGCCGGAGGATGAGGACGTGCACGGCGCCCTCGAGGCGGCGCTCATCGAGGTGGTCGGCGCGGATCTGGGCGGGCGTCTTCGTGCCGGTCGGAGTCGCAACGACCAGATCGCGACCCTCGTCCGCCTGTATCTTCTCGATCACGCCGGTGTCATCAACTCGCTGGTCGTCGACCTGATCGATGCGATCGTCGCGCAGTCCACCGCGCACGAGTCCGCGATCATGCCCGGGCGAACCCACCTTCAGCACGCGCAGCCAGTTCTGCTCGCGCACCACCTCCTAGCGCACGCCTGGCCGCTGGTGCGAACGCTTGAGCGTCTGCGTGACTGGAGAGTGCGGGCATCCACCAGTCCCTACGGCGCGGGCGCGCTCGCGGGCAGCTCCCTCGGTCTCGACCCAGGGCTCGTGGCATCCCAGTTGGGTCTCTCGGGCCCGACCGAGAACTCGATCGATGCCACGGCGAGCAGGGATGTTGTCGCGGAGTTCGCGTTCATCCTCGCTCAGCTCGGCATCGATGTGTCGCGGTTCGCAGAGGAGATCATCCTCTGGAACACGCGGGAGTTCGGCTTCGTGCGACTCGACGACGCCTACTCCACCGGGTCGTCGATCATGCCGCAGAAGAAGAACCCAGACATCGCGGAACTGGCCCGCGGCAAGGCGGGCAGGCTCATCGGCAACCTGACCGGCCTCCTTGCGACGCTCAAGGCCCTCCCGCTCGCGTACAACCGCGACCTGCAGGAGGACAAGGAGCCCGTCTTCGACTCGGTCACGACGATCGAGGTGCTCCTGCCTGCCTTCACGGGGATGATCGCCACCCTGCGGTTCGACACCGACCGCATGGCCGCCCTCGCCCCGCAGGGTTTTTCCCTCGCCACGGATGTCGCGGACTGGCTGGTCCGCCAGCGCGTGCCGTTCCGCGAGGCCCATGAGATCAGCGGGGCCCTCGTCGCCTTCTGCGAGGCGCACGACCTCGACCTGCATGAGCCATCGGATGCCCAGTACCTCGCGATCTCCCCACACCTCACCCCCGACGTCCGAGACGTACTGTCGGTGGCGGGTTCCGTGGCGAGCCGGTCGGGCGCCGGGGGTACCGCGCCCGCCAGGGTCGCGGAGCAGCGAGCCCAGCTGGTGGCCAGAGTTCGCGATCTCACCCCAAGGAGCACCTCATGACCCTCGACAAGGACAACAACCCGGATCCCGGATGGTGGCGCCGCGGCATGACGCAGCGTGCCCAGGTCATTGTGGCCGTCGTGGCCGGTGTGATCGTCGTCGGGGCTATCGTGTTCGCTGTCGCGTCGGGGATCAGCATCTTCTGAGCCTGTTCTCGTCCGCTGGATCGACGGAGGTGACTCGATGACCGGGTACACCTCGGCTGAGGCCCGCATCGACGGGTGGGCTCACCGCAGGCTCGATGGAGTTCCGCGCCACGGCTGGCGCGCCAGGGCGGTCGAGTTCGCCGTCTTCGTCCTGAAGCAGGCGTGGGCGAGCGTGTTCGCCGCCGCGATCCTGGGCCTCATCGTCGCGACGCGGCTCTGGTATCCCGACGACGCGCTCATCGCACGAAGCGACTTCCTCGTTCTCGGGGCCGTCACGATCCAGGTGCTCATGCTCGTGTTCCGTCTCGAGTCACTGCGCGAAGCTGGCGTCATCCTGATGTTCCACATCGTGGGCACCATCATGGAGCTCTTCAAGACCTCGGTCGGGTCCTGGGTGTACGAGGGCGACGGCATCCTGCAGCTCGGGGGAGTGCCGCTCTACAGCGGATTCATGTACGCGGCCGTCGGGTCCTACATGGTTCGCGTGTACCGCCTCTTCGACCTGCGCTTCGAGCGCTACCCGAGGCGATGGGTGACGGCGCTCCTCGCGGCCGCCATCTACGCGAACTTCTTCCTGCATCACTACTTCTGGGATGTCAGGATCGCCCTGTTTCTCGCGACCTTCGTCGTGTTCGGCTTCTGCACGATGCACGCGCGCGTCTTCAGGGCGACCATCCAGATGCCCGTCCTCGTCGCCTTCGTTCTCGTCGCCTCGTTCATCTGGTTCGCCGAGAACATCGGAACGTGGGCCAACGCCTGGCAGTACCCCGGCCAGGAGGATGGCTGGGAGCTCGTCTCGATCGCCAAACTCGGCTCGTGGTTCCTGCTGATCATCATCTCTGTGGTACTCGTGACCGTCCTCTACCCGCCAAGGCCTCCCGACCTCGATCCGCCGGAACGCATCGAGCAGTGAGTGTCGAGCGCTGGCGGTACGGTTGTTGTCGTGCCAGACCTGACCCTGCCTGCGAACGACCCGAGTTTCCCCGATGTCTGGGAGGAGATCACGTGGCGAGGTCTCGTCCACGTGTCGACGAACCCCGACGAGCTGAAGCAGCTGCTGGCAGGCCCTCCCATCACGTACTACTGCGGCTTCGACCCGACAGCTCCTAGCCTCCATCTGGGGAATCTCGTTCAACTGCTCCTGATGCGCCGTCTGCAGCTGGCTGGCCATCGACCGCTCGGCCTCGTGGGAGGCTCGACTGGCCTGATCGGCGATCCGCGTCCGACCGCAGAGCGCACCCTCAACGACGAGAGTGTCGTGGCGGAATGGGTCGGATACCTGCAGGGGCAGGTGGCGCGGTTCCTGAGTTTCGAAGGTGACAACGCGGCGCTGCTGGTCAACAACCTCGACTGGACGGCACCGCTGTCCGCGATCGAGTTCCTGCGGGACATCGGCAAGCATTTCCGGGTCGGCACGATGATCAAGAAGGATGCCGTGAGCGCCCGTCTCAACAGCGACGCCGGCATCAGCTACACCGAGTTCAGCTACCAGATACTCCAGGGCATGGATTTCCGGGAGCTCTACCGCACGTACGGATGCGTGCTGCAGACCGGGGGAAGCGACCAGTGGGGCAATCTCACGAGCGGCACCGATCTCATCCACAAGTCGGAGGGCGCCACCGCCCACGCCATCGGCACTCCGCTGATCACCAACTCGGACGGCACCAAGTTCGGCAAGAGCGAGGGCAACGCCGTGTGGCTCGATCCCACGATGACGAGCCCGTACGCGTTTTACCAGTTCTGGCTCAACACCGACGATGCCGACGTCATCCAGCGACTGAAGGTCTTCACGTTCCTCAGCCGCGAGGAGATCGAGCGGCTCGAGGGTGTGGTGGCCGCCGAGCCGTTCCGGCGCGAGGCACAGAAGATCCTCGCGTGGGAGGTCACCGGTCTCGTGCATGGGGCCGATGCCACGCGGGCCGCGATCGACGCATCCGAGGCGCTCTTCGGCCAGGGTGACCTCTCCGCGTTGGATGCCGCGACCCTCGAGTCCGCGCTCCGCGAGCTGCCGGGCACCACGTCGCCCTCGTCCACGTCGATTGCGCAACTCCTCGTCGATACGGGCCTCACGGCGAGCGCCAGCGAAGCGCGTCGGGCAATCGGTCAGGGTGGCGTCTACGTCAACAACGTCAAGGTCGAGGACGACCAGGCAACGCTCGAGCACACCGAACTCCTCTCGGGCATGGCGGTGCTGCGTCGCGGCAAGAAGACTCTCGCCGGCATATTCGTGGAGTAGCGTGCCCTTCACGCCGGCGCACGCTATCGTCGCGCTTCCTTTCATCCGGACTCCCTTGGTTCCCGGGGCGGTGGCGATCGGCGCGATGATGCCGGACCTGCCCTTGTACCTCCGTGTCGGACCCGACTACTGGACAACACACTCGTGGTGGGCCGTGATTCCCGTCGATCTGCCGCTCGCGCTCGGGCTCTTCCTGGTATGGCGGGTCCTACTTCGCCCTGCTGTTCCCGAGCTGGTTCCCGGGTGGTACGCGCGGCGCCTGCCCGATGCGTGGCGAGATGTCTCTGCCGGATGGCGCGATACCTGGGGCAGCTCACGCCGGACTCTCCTGCTCCTGCTCTCGCTGGCGATCGGAGTCGTGACCCATCTCGTATGGGACGCCTTCACGCACGAAGGACGCTGGGGGAGCGCCCTGATACCCGCGTTGAACGCCGAGCTCTCGGGTAGGCCGCTCTGGGAGTGGGTCGCACTCGCGAGCTCCGTGCTGGGACTCGCGGGCATTGGCCTCTGGGTCCAGATCTGGTGTGCACGGCAGATCCCACGGGATGTTACGTACCGGACGCCCACTCGGGTGCGCGTGATCGCGGCGGCCCTGGTGCCGCTGTCCCTCCTCGCGGCTGGAGTTCTCGTTGCCGTCCTCCGAGGCGACGGAAATTCTTCGGGATGGTTCCTGTTCCTCGAGCGCGTGGGCACCTCCGGGGGAGCGATCGCGCTGTGTGCGCTCACGCTCCTCGCCGCAGGAATCCGGGCAAGTCTGGCGCGACACGCCCGGGATGCGTCGTAATTTGCAGCACCTCCCAGATCCCCGTAATGTAATCACCTGTCACCCCAAAGGTGCGGAAAGTTCGGAGCGGTTCAACCCCCAACATTCCGGCCTCAAGAGGGACAACCACCCCCAAGTAAGTACGGATACTCCTTGTGAGATTCTGCTTCCAGGATTAGGGTGAAAACCCACCCAGCGGGTGCGTTCGGAGATCTGAAAGTCTCCGGCGGGTCGATTTGACTAACGCAGGCTTGGTGGTAAGTTAGACAAGTTGCCCGGCGCGAGAGCGGGAGGGTAACAAACAAAGGCAAGTTGCCCTGGAGCGACACGCGCAAGCGTGGAATCCAGGAGCGTCCGATCCTTGAGAACTCAACAGCGTGCACAATGTCAAATGCCAAAAACCCGTTGTGGTATTGACTGCGGCTCCATTCGGAGTTGACGTCACTAACACACGGATTCCTTTGGAAAAGATATAAACAACAAAGCAAGTCAGTATTGATTTGTTCTGTCAGTTTCAAACTTGTCATTGTTCGTCCTCCCATTCCGGAGGCAACGATGGCGCATAAACATTTATGGAGAGTTTGATCCTGGCTCAGGATGAACGCTGGCGGCGTGCTTAACACATGCAAGTCGAACGATGAACCCGGAGCTTGCTCCGGCGGATTAGTGGCGAACGGGTGAGTAACACGTGAGTAACCTGCCCTTGACTCTGGGATAAGCGTTGGAAACGACGTCTAATACCGGATACGACGCGCGAAGGCATCTTCTGCGCGTGGAAAGAATTTCGGTCAAGGATGGACTCGCGGCCTATCAGCTAGTTGGTGAGGTAACGGCCCACCAAGGCGACGACGGGTAGCCGGCCTGAGAGGGTGACCGGCCACACTGGGACTGAGACACGGCCCAGACTCCTACGGGAGGCAGCAGTGGGGAATATTGCACAATGGGCGCAAGCCTGATGCAGCAACGCCGCGTGAGGGACGACGGCCTTCGGGTTGTAAACCTCTTTTAGTAGGGAAGAAGCGAAAGTGACGGTACCTGCAGAAAAAGCACCGGCTAACTACGTGCCAGCAGCCGCGGTAATACGTAGGGTGCAAGCGTTATCCGGAATTATTGGGCGTAAAGAGCTCGTAGGCGGTTTGTCACGTCTGCTGTGAAAACTGGAGGCTCAACCTCCAGCCTGCAGTGGGTACGGGCAGACTAGAGTGCGGTAGGGGAGATTGGAATTCCTGGTGTAGCGGTGGAATGCGCAGATATCAGGAGGAACACCGATGGCGAAGGCAGATCTCTGGGCCGTAACTGACGCTGAGGAGCGAAAGCATGGGGAGCGAACAGGATTAGATACCCTGGTAGTCCATGCCGTAAACGTTGGGAACTAGATGTAGGGACCATTCCACGGTTTCTGTGTCGCAGCTAACGCATTAAGTTCCCCGCCTGGGGAGTACGGCCGCAAGGCTAAAACTCAAAGGAATTGACGGGGGCCCGCACAAGCGGCGGAGCATGCGGATTAATTCGATGCAACGCGAAGAACCTTACCAAGGCTTGACATATACGAGAACGGGCCAGAAATGGTCAACTCTTTGGACACTCGTAAACAGGTGGTGCATGGTTGTCGTCAGCTCGTGTCGTGAGATGTTGGGTTAAGTCCCGCAACGAGCGCAACCCTCGTTCTATGTTGCCAGCACGTAATGGTGGGAACTCATAGGAGACTGCCGGGGTCAACTCGGAGGAAGGTGGGGATGACGTCAAATCATCATGCCCCTTATGTCTTGGGCTTCACGCATGCTACAATGGCCGATACAAAGGGCTGCAATACCGTAAGGTGGAGCGAATCCCAAAAAGTCGGTCTCAGTTCGGATTGAGGTCTGCAACTCGACCTCATGAAGTCGGAGTCGCTAGTAATCGCAGATCAGCAACGCTGCGGTGAATACGTTCCCGGGCCTTGTACACACCGCCCGTCAAGTCATGAAAGTCGGTAACACCCGAAGCCAGTGGCCTAACCGCAAGGAGGGAGCTGTCGAAGGTGGGATCGGTGATTAGGACTAAGTCGTAACAAGGTAGCCGTACCGGAAGGTGCGGCTGGATCACCTCCTTTCTAAGGAGCACGTGCTGCTCTCCTCTGTATACAGGGAGAACAAAGCAGCCAAGTCGTACTGACCTGTTCGGGTCAGACGGCGCTCATGGGTGGAACATTGACATTGTGACCAGGTAAGGATCTTGCCTCTCAGTACGCGCTGTGTTTTTCGTCT
This sequence comes from Leifsonia sp. AK011, assembly GCF_013410945.1. Lineage (NCBI taxonomy): Bacteria > Bacillati > Actinomycetota > Actinomycetes > Micrococcales > Microbacteriaceae > Leifsonia > Leifsonia sp. AK011. Next base: position 1,738,047 of record NZ_JACCCH010000001.1, read on the forward strand.
CGACGACGAACACAACGCAGGAACGGATGCTCGACTCGAGTCTGGTCTTCTGCACGCTGTTGGGTCCTGAGGGACCGGGCCGGCGCCTTCGGGTGTCGATCGGACCTCTGGACCTTGTTGTGACTAGCCCCTAGGGCTTGGCACACGGGGTACCGCCCGTATTTTGAGAACTACACAGTGGACGCGAGCATCTTAGATTCGAACCGAAAGGTTCGGATCACATAAACGATGACTCCTGACTCTTGTCAGGACAATCATTGGTCTATCTCCAGCCTTCGGGCTGGCGATCGATTCAAACTCATGTGATATCAATTTTCTAAGAGCAGACGGTGGATGCCTTGGCATCTGGAGCCGAAGAAGGACGTATAAATCTGCGATAAGCCTCGGGGAGCTGATAATAGAGCTTTGATCCGAGGATTTCCGAATGGGGAAACCCCGCCAGGCGAAGCAATTCGACCTGGTGACTCCCGCCTGAATATATAGGGCGGGTAGAGGGAACGTGGGGAAGTGAAACATCTCAGTACCCACAGGAAGAGAAAACAACCGTGATTCCGTTAGTAGTGGCGAGCGAAATCGGAAGAGGCCAAACCGATCATGTGTGATAGCCGGCAGGCGTTGCATGGTCGGGGTAGCGGGACTTTTCAGCTGTTACTGCCGTACAGCAAGCGTTACAACGACATATAGACGAAGTGGATTGAAAGCCACGCCATAGAGGGTGCCAGCCCCGTAGTTGAAATGTGTCAATGGCGCGAAGAGTATCCCAAGTAGCACGGGGCCCGAGAAATCCCGTGTGAATCTGCCAGGACCACCTGGTAAGCCTAAATACTCCCAGATGACCGATAGCGGACAAGTACCGTGAGGGAAAGGTGAAAAGTACCCCGGGAGGGGAGTGAAATAGTACCTGAAACCGTCTGCTTACAAACCGTTGGAGCCTCCTTAGTAGGGGTGACAGCGTGCCTTTTGAAGAATGAGCCTGCGAGTTAGCGATCAGTGGCGAGGTTAACCCGAGAGGGGTAGCCGTAGCGAAAGCGAGTCTGAATAGGGCGATACAGTCGCTGGTCCTAGACCCGAAGCGAAGTGATCTATCCATGGCCAGGTTGAAGCGACGGTAAGACGTCGTGGAGGACCGAACCCACTTCAGTTGAAAATGGAGGGGATGAGCTGTGGATAGGGGTGAAAGGCCAATCAAACTTCGTGATAGCTGGTTCTCTCCGAAATGCATTTAGGTGCAGCGTTGCGTGTTTCTTGCCGGAGGTAGAGCTACTGGATAGCTGATGGGCCCCAAAAGGTTACTGACGTTAGCCAAACTCCGAATGCCGGTAAGTGAGAGCGCAGCAGTGAGACGGTGGGGGATAAGCTTCATCGTCGAGAGGGAAACAACCCAGACTACCAACTAAGGTCCCCAAGCGTGTGCTAAGTGGGAAAGGATGTGGAGTTGCAGAGACAACCAGGAGGTTGGCTTAGAAGCAGCCACCCTTGAAAGAGTGCGTAATAGCTCACTGGTCAAGTGATTCCGCGCCGACAATGTAACGGGGCTCAAGCACACCACCGAAGTTGTAGATTTCGTGTATTAGCTAGGCATTTATGTCCAGGCGCACGGAGTGGTAGGAGAGCGTCGTGTGGCGAGTGAAGCGGCGGTGTAAACCAGCCGTGGACGCCACACGAGTGAGAATGCAGGCATGAGTAGCGAAAGACGGGTGAGAAACCCGTCCTCCGAAAGACCAAGGGTTCCAGGGCCAGGCTAATCCGCCCTGGGTAAGTCGGGACCTAAGGCGAGGCCGACAGGCGTAGTCGATGGACAACGGGTTGATATTCCCGTACCGGCGAAGAACCGCCCAAGCTAATCCAGTAGTGCTAAGAGTCCTAATCCGGACGACTGATCCCTTCGGGGTGACGCATCCGGCCTAACGCTCGACCCCATGCTGGTGCGGTTAGCGTATTAACAGGTGTGACGCAGGAAGGTAGCCGTACCGGGCGATGGTTGTCCCGGTGTAAGGACGTAGGGCGAGAGATAGGCAAATCCGTCTCTCACATAGCCTGAGATCTGATGCATACCCCTCACGGGGGAATTCGGTGATCCTATGCTGCCAAGAAAAGCATCGACGCGAGGTTCTAGCTGCCCGTACCCCAAACCGACTCAGGTGGTCAGGTAGAGAATACCAAGGAGATCGAGAGAATCGTGGTTAAGGAACTCGGCAAAATGCCCCCGTAACTTCGGGAGAAGGGGGGCCTGAGGCGTGACGGAATTTACTTCCCGAGCGTTTGAAGGCCGCAGAGACCAGTGGGAAGCGACTGTTTACTAAAAACACAGGTCCGTGCTAAGTCGCAAGACGATGTATACGGACTGACGCCTGCCCGGTGCTGGAAGGTTAAGAGGAGCGGTTAGTCGTAAGGCGAAGCTGCGAATTTAAGCCCCAGTAAACGGCGGTGGTAACTATAACCATCCTAAGGTAGCGAAATTCCTTGTCGGGTAAGTTCCGACCTGCACGAATGGCGTAACGACTTCCCAGCTGTCTCAACCGCGAACTCGGCGAAATTGCACTACGAGTAAAGATGCTCGTTACGCGCAGAAGGACGGAAAGACCCCGTGACCTTTACTATAGCTTTGTATTGGTGTTCGGTGTGGCTTGTGTAGGATAGGTGGGAGACTGTGAAGCTTGGACGCTAGTTCAGGTGGAGTCATTGTTGAAATACCACTCTGGTCACTCTGGATATCTAACTTCGAACCGTGATCCGGTTCAGGGACAGTGCATGGTGGGTAGTTTAACTGGGGCGGTTGCCTCCCAAAAAGTAACGGAGGCGCCCAAAGGTTCCCTCAACCTGGTTGGCAATCAGGTGTCGAGTGTAAGTGCACAAGGGAGCTTGACTGTGAGACTGACAGGTCGAGCAGGGACGAAAGTCGGGACTAGTGATCCGGCAGTGGCTTGTGGAAGCGCTGTCGCTCAACGGATAAAAGGTACCTCGGGGATAACAGGCTGATCTTGCCCAAGAGTCCATATCGACGGCATGGTTTGGCACCTCGATGTCGGCTCGTCGCATCCTGGGGCTGGAGTAGGTCCCAAGGGTTGGGCTGTTCGCCCATTAAAGCGGTACGCGAGCTGGGTTTAGAACGTCGTGAGACAGTTCGGTCCCTATCCTCTGCGCGCGCAGGAAATTTGAGAAGAGCTATCCCTAGTACGAGAGGACCGGGATGGACGAACCTCTGGTGTGTCAGTTGTTCCGCCAGGAGCACCGCTGATTAGCTACGTTCGGAACGGATAACCGCTGAAAGCATCTAAGCGGGAAGCCGGCTTCAAGATGAGATTTCCATGACTTCGGTCGAGAGGCTCCCAGCTAGACTACTGGGTTGATAGGCGGGATGTGGAAGCGAGGACTAAAGACTCGTGGAGCTGACCCGTACTAATAAGCCGATAAATTGATAACACTCCACCCTTCGAGGGTGAATGAGAAGATATTCGCGTCCACTTTGTGGTTCCCGATTTACGGTCGGGAACTGCGTCCAGAAACTGATCCTTTGAGATCAAGCGTTCTGGCCAATTTCGATACATAAATCAATAGTGTTTCGGCGGCCATAGCGAGAGGGAAACGCCCGGTCACATTCCGAACCCGGAAGCTAAGACTCTCTGCGCCGATGGTACTGCAAGGGGGACCTTGTGGGAGAGTAGGACACCGCCGGACTTCTTTGTGAAATGGCCACCCATTCTGTTGAAAGACAGAGTCGGGTGGCCATTTTGCGTTAAGTCACCACCTCGCCGCGTTCGCGGCTGTAAAGCAGGACCCAGGAGGCCCCCATGACCGATTCACGTGACGATCGACCGTCTCGTCCTCGCAGTGGGGGAGCCGGATCCGGTCGAGACAACTCCAGGGGCAAGCCGCCCCGCTCCGGTCAGGGTCGACCGGAGGAGAAGCGTCTGTGGACGAAGGGCGGAGCCCCCGCTCGCGGTGACCGCTCTGCTCGAGAGCGTGAGCCGGAGATTGACCGGGATCCGTTCGGCACGAAGTCGGTTCGTCCGCGGCACGATGACCCGGAGATCCCCGAGTCGGTAACCGCTGCCGACCTCGATCGTGTTGCTCGCAACGAACTGAAGACCCTGAGCAAGGAGAACGCTGAGGAGGTCGCCCGGCACCTTGCGATGGCAGCCCGGCTGATTGACGACGACCCGGAGCTTGCACACCGCCATGCGATCTCGGCGTCACGCAGGGCCGGTCGCATCGGAGTGGCCCGGGAGACTCTTGCCATTACGGCGTACGCCATCGGAGACTACGCACTCGCCCTTCGCGAGCTCAGGACCTACCGTCGCATCACGGGTCGCGATGACCAGCTGCCCATGATGGTTGACAGCGAACGCGGCCTGGGTCGGCCGGATCGTGCACTCGAACTCGGACGCTCGGTTCCGAGGGTGTCTCTCCCCGTTCCCGTGCAGGTTGAGCTTGCGATCGCCATGTCGGGCGCGCGTCTGGACCAGGAGAACCCCGAGGCCGCACTTCAGGAGCTGGAGATCCCGCAACTCGATCCCACGACCGCGTACTCGTGGAGCGCTTCGCTGTTCGCGGCGTATGCGACCGTGCTTGAGGACCTCGGTCGACAGGCCGAAGCCGACCAGTGGTGGAAACGCGCCGACATCGCGGCTGAGGCCATCGACCCCGATGACGACGACACGATCGAGGTCATCGAAGAGGAACTGAGTGTCGAGGGTTTCCCGTCGACGGATGAGGGCGAGGGGCGGCCGAGTGCCTGAGTCGATCCTGGACGATGTGGACGTCATCCTTGCCGACCTTGACGGTGTCATCTACCGGGGGGCCGGTCCCATCGAATATGCCGTCGAGAGCATAAACGCGCTCGACTCTCGCCTTCGCGTCGGTTATCTGACCAACAATGCCTCGCGTTCCGATGCGACGGTAGCGGCACACCTTGTCGATCTGGGGCTGCATGTCGTTGCATCCGACGTCGTCACGTCACCCCAGGCCGCCATGACGCTTCTCGCCGGCCTCGTGCCGGAGGGCTCGACGATCCTCGTCGTGGGAGGCGAGGGCCTCACGGTCGAACTCGAGCGCCGAGGGTTCGTGGTGACCCGTACGGCCGAGGATTCACCCGCGGCCGTGGTGCAGGGGTTCGACCCTAGTGTCGGCTGGCTGCAGTTGGCCGAGGCATCCTTCGTGCTCGGTGGCGCGGCGGGGGCCGACATTCCCTGGGTTGCCACGAACACCGACTGGACGATCCCACAGGCTCGAGGCACCGCACCCGGCAACGGAACACTGGTGTCTGCCGTGCACACGGCAGTCGGACGCCTGCCGCTGGTGGCAGGTAAGCCGGAAGTCGCGATCTACGAGGAGGCCTTCGCTCGATTCGGCTCCCGTCGCGCCCTGATGATCGGGGATCGCCTGGACACCGACATCCTCGGGGCCAATCGCGCCGGCATCCCCTCGGCTCTCGTCCTGACCGGAATCGACCAGGCCAAGCAGGTGCTCGCTGCGGTACCGGACCAGCGACCGACGTACATCCTGGACGACCTGAGGGGTCTCCACGAGCCGTATCCGGAGACGCAGACCGTCGAGGAGGGCGACTCGGTCCTGACGATCGTCGGCAGCGCGAGAGTACGGCGACGCGCTCACGTTCTCACGGCGGAGGCGGGAAGTGGGCTCGACCTTCTGCGGGCCGGCTGTGCGGCGATCTGGAACTCCGGGGCGACGATCTATGCCCTCGACGTTCCACCCGAACTATATTCGTGAGCATGACGAGCGATCCTTCGACCAACGACCCAGCAGAGCAGGACGGCCTGCTGTCGCGCCTCCGAGTGATCGAGGACCAACCGCTCGAGACGCGTGCCGACGCGTTGGCCCAGCTGCACGAGGAGCTGAAGGCACGCCTCGAAGGGGGCGATTCACCGGGGACGCATGGCTGACTCGCGGCTTGATGCTGCGGTGGCCGCTCGCGGCCTCGCACGCTCGCGGTCGCATGCTGCGACGCTGATCACGCAGGGTCTGGTCACCGTGGACGGAGTGGGTGTCGTGAAGCCCGCGCATCGCGTGGGTGACACCCAATCGATCGAGGTGGCGAACACTGACCACTATGTGAGCAGGGCAGCACACAAGCTCATCGCAGCACTCGACACATTCCCGATCGATCCCCGTGGTCGGCTGGCGATCGACGTGGGAGCGTCAACGGGCGGATTCACGCAGGTTCTCCTTGAACGCGGAGCTCGCTCCGTGATCTCCCTCGATGTTGGCCACGGACAACTCGCAGAACCGGTTCGGTCGGATCCCCGCGTTCGCAACCTCGAGGGCGTGAACGCGCGCTATCTGCAGCCCGAGACCCTCGCCGAGCAGGCGGGAACGACGGAGAGGCCAAGCCTGGTGGTGGGCGACCTGTCGTTCATCTCGCTCGGCATAGTGCTCCCGGGGATGCTCGCTGTGGCCGAGACTGGTGCCGACTTCGTGCTGCTGGTGAAGCCGCAGTTCGAGGTCGGGAGGACGGGCATCCGTGAGGGGGTCGTGCGCACGGCGGCGCTCCGGGACGAGGCTGTCATGGGGGTGTTATGGGCCGCATGGGACCTCGGGCTCGGGACCGCGGGCATCCTTCCCTCCCCAATCGTCGGTACCGCGGGCAATCGCGAGTATCTCGCCTGGTTGAGCGCGGAGCGCGGCAGCAATCCGGCAGAATGGAGTGCAGCCGTTTCCGCGATCGCGTGACGCGAATGCTGCGATGGGACGTGGAGGGCTCGTGACATCCGAACGACACATCCTCGTCGTCGCGCACACCGGGCGCGCTGAGTCGCTTGAGGCGGCGCTCGAGGTCTGCCGGCAGTTGATGGCCGATGGGCTCGTGCCCGTGCTCCCCGAGGACGGGCACGGCCAGATTGTGGAGGCGGCTCCGGATCTGGTCGGCGCCGCGATCCTGGACGTCGATGTGCAGAAGCACGAACTCGAGCTCGTCATCGTGCTGGGTGGGGATGGCACCATCCTCCGTGCCGCCGAGCTTGCTCGCGGATGCTCAGCGCCCCTGCTCGGCGTGAACCTCGGGCACGTGGGTTTCCTCGCCGAGAGCGAGCGCGAGGAACTCGGCGAGACGGTGGCCCGCGCGCTGGCCCAGGACTACGAGGTCGAGGAGCGCATGACGCTCTCAGTGCGCGTGAAGCTCGACGGTGAGGTCATCTACGAAACATGGGCCCTCAATGAGGCCTCCGTTGAGAAGGCCAACCGCGAACGCATGCTCGAGGTCGTGGTCGAGGTGGACGGTCGCCCGCTGTCGACGTTCGGATGTGACGGTGTCGTCATGTCCACGCCGACGGGTTCCACGGCCTACTCGTTCTCCGCGGGAGGGCCGGTGGTCTGGCCCAGCCTGGACGCCATGCTCCTCGTTCCGATCAGCGCGCACGCCCTGTTCTCCCGCCCGTTGGTCGTGGGCCCCGAGTCCGCGTTGGCGGTCGAAATTCTCGAGCGCACACCCGGGGGAGCGGTGCTCTGGGCCGATGGCCGCAGGACCTTCGAGCTGCCCCCGCGCGCCAGGGTCGTCGTGAGACGGTCACCGGTGCCGGTGGTGCTGGCGCGGCTCCAGCAGGCACCCTTCACCGACCGGCTGGTCAACAAGTTCGCACTCCCGGTCACGGGATGGCGCGGGCCCGGAAGCGAGGAAGGCGCTCGCCCGTGATCGAGGAGATCTCCATTCGCGATCTCGGCGTGATCGGCGAAGCCCGGCTTCCCCTGGGTCCGGGATTCACCGCGCTCACGGGTGAGACAGGCGCGGGTAAGACCATGATCGTGACCGCGCTCGGACTGTTGCTCGGTGAGCGGGCCGACAGCGCGGCCATTCGCTCCGGCAGCCCGCAGGCCGTCGTCGAGGGGCGCTGGGTCGTTGACCCCGAGGGGGCAGTGGCGGAGCGTGTGAGGGATGCTGGCGGTGACCTCGATGATGGGGACCTCATTCTCGGCCGGTCTGTTTCTGCCGAAGGCCGAAGCCGGGCGTTCGTCGGGGGTCGCAGCGCGCCCATCGGCGTCCTCAACGAGATCGGCCAGCAGTTGGTCGTCGTCCACGGGCAGTCCGACCAGATCCGCCTGCGTTCCGCGACGGCGCAGCGCGAGGCGCTTGATCGCTTCGGCGGTGAGACTCTTGAGACTCTCCTGACGGAGTACTCCGCGGTCTTCCGCCGGTGGCAGACCGCTCAGGGAGAGCTTGATGTGCTGGTCGCGGAACGTGACCGGCGTGCGCGTGAAGCGGAGGACCTGCGCGTCGCAATCGCGGAGATCGAGGCCGTCGCACCGACCCGCGGTGAGGACGCCGCGCTCGCCGAACGCGCCGACCGCCTCACGAACGTTGAGGACCTGCGTTTCGCCGCGGCGGAGTCGCACGAGCTTCTCTCGTCCGAGTCACCGGAGGAGGCCAGGGACGCCGTGGGGCTTCTCGGCATCGCCCGCCGCAACCTTGAGAGGGTGTCGGTGCATGACGCGGAGCTCGGCTCCATCGCCGAGGCGTTGGCCGAGGCATCCCTCGCCGTCAGCGAGGTCTCGGCACGACTCGCGAGCTACCTGAGCTCGCTCGACACCGATAGCGCACAGGAGCTCGAGAGCGTTCAGAACCGTCGCGCCGAGCTGAACGCGCTTGTACGCAAGTACGGCCCGACCCTTGACGACGCCATCGACTTCCTCGATTCGGGAAGCTCGCGGCTCCTCGAGCTCGACAGCGATTCGACGCGCATCGAGTCACTCGGCGACGAGGTGCAGCGGGATCGCGCCGAAGTGATGGCGCTCGCTGAGACGATCAGCGAGCGTCGCCGCGAGGCAGCGCGCGAGCTGTCGACGCGAGTCACCGAGGAACTCGGCGCGCTGGCGATGCCCGATGCTCGGCTGCTCATCACCGTGGAGGACCGCCAGGACTACTCGCCGCTCGGCAAGGACCAGGTGAGTTTTCTCCTGGCTCCGCACCCCGGCGCAGAACCTCGGCCGCTCGGTCGAGGCGCGTCGGGAGGCGAGCTCTCCCGGGTCATGCTCGCCATTGAAGTCGTTCTGGCTGGAGTCGACCCTGTGCCGACGTTCATCTTCGACGAGATCGACGCCGGCGTCGGCGGAGCCTCGGCGATCGAGGTGGGCAGGCGACTCGCGGAGCTGAGCGCGTCAGCGCAGGTCATCGTGGTGACCCATCTTGCCCAGGTTGCTGCTTTCGCTACGAATCACCTCCGGGTGCTCAAGGACCGGGACGGAGCCGTCACGGAGTCGAACGTTGAACAACTGGAGGGCGATGAGCGATTGTCTGAGATGGCTCGGTTGCTCTCCGGACTCCCCGATTCCGAGAGCGGCCTCGCCCACGCGCGGGAGCTTCTCGACCTTGCAGCGCAGAAACGGTGACCATTCGGGAATTGCGTGCCGCGAGTCGGGCGAATGCGTCCCCAACGTCGAATAGGATGGAACCCCGTGGTGGATAATTCTCACGAGGCCGTTACTAAGCACATCTTCGTCACCGGGGGCGTCGTCTCCTCTCTCGGTAAAGGCCTGACCGCCGCGAGTCTGGGCAACCTTCTCACCGCGCGCGGATTGCGCGTGGTCATGCAGAAGCTTGATCCCTACCTCAACGTCGATCCGGGCACGATGAACCCGTTCCAGCACGGAGAGGTGTTCGTCACGGATGACGGTGCCGAGACCGACCTGGACATCGGCCACTACGAGCGCTTCCTGGACATCAACCTCAACCAGGCGGCCAACGTGACCACCGGGCAGATCTACTCGCAGGTCATCGCGAGGGAGCGCCGCGGCGAGTACCTCGGCGACACCGTCCAGGTGATCCCGCACATCACCGACGAGATCAAGCGACGGATGCGACTGCAGGCGCAGCCCGGACCCGACGGCGAGCCCGCACCCGACGTGATCATCACGGAGATCGGCGGAACCGTCGGCGACATCGAGAGCCAGCCCTTCATCGAGGCCGCGCGCCAGGTGCGCCATGAACTCACCCGTCGCAACGTGTTCTTCGTGCACGTCTCCCTCGTTCCCTTCATGGGAGCTTCTGGAGAGCAGAAGACCAAGCCGACCCAGCACTCCGTCGCCGCCCTCCGCTCGATCGGGATCCAGCCCGACGCCCTCGTGCTGCGCAGCGACCGCCCCGTCTCCGACAGCAACAAGCGCAAGATCGCGCTCATGTGCGATGTTGACGAGGCTGCCGTCGTCAACGCGGTCGACGTGCCCAGCATCTACGACATTCCGACGATGCTGCACGACCAGGGACTCGATGCGTACATCATCGACCAGCTGGGGCTGGTCGCGGGTGACGTCGTCTGGGATGGCTGGAATGATCTGCTCAAGGCCGTGCACGAACCCAAGTACGAGGTGACGATCGGCCTTGTCGGCAAGTACATCGACCTGCCGGATGCCTACCTCTCCGTCACCGAGGCACTGAAGGCTGGCGGTTTCGCTCACCAGGCGAAGGTCTCCATCCGTTGGGTGCCCTCCGACGAATGTGAGACGCCCGAGGGCGCGGCGCGCATGATCGGCGACCTGGACGGCATCCTCGTGCCTGGTGGCTTCGGCGTCCGCGGCATCGAGGGAAAGCTCGGCGCGCTGAAGTTCGCCCGCGAGAACGCAATCCCCGCTCTCGGCCTGTGCCTCGGCCTCCAGTGCATGGTCATCGAGTACGCGCGTGACGTTGCGGGTCTCGCCGGAGCATCCTCCTCCGAGTTCGACCCGGAAACCGAGTTCCCGGTGATCGCCACCATGGCCGAGCAGGTCGACATCATCGCAGACGGCAACCTCGGCGGAACCATGCGCCTCGGCCTGTACGAGGCGGCACTCGAGCCCGGCTCGATCGTCGAGGAGCTCTACGGTGCGCCGACGATCGCGGAACGTCACCGTCACCGCTACGAGGTCAACAACGCGTACCGCGAGCTGATAGCGGATGCCGGACTGAAGTTCTCCGGAATCTCCCCGGACCGCACCCTCGTCGAGTTCGTGGAACTTCCGCGCGAGGTGCACCCCTTCTACGTGGGAACCCAGGCCCACCCGGAACTGCGTTCGCGTCCCAACCGGGCCCACCCGCTCTTCCGCGGCCTGATCGGTGCTGCCCTCGAGCGCCAGCAGGCTTCGCGCCTCTTCGAGGTGCCGGAACCGGACGATGCCTGACACCAGCTCCGAGCCTCTCGCGGATGAGCACGTCGCCCTCGTGGTGACCTCGTCCACTCGCGAGTTCGCGGGGCGCGTGTGGGACATCCGACGCGAGACCTTCGGCATGGGCGGCACGGACGTGGTGCGGGACTTCGTCGACCACACCGGGGCCGTCGCGGTGCTCGCGATGGATGAGGAGGGCCGGGTGCTTGCGATCCAGCAGTACCGGCATCCGGTGCGCTCCCGCGACTGGGAGTTGCCAGCGGGCCTCCTCGATATGGCGGGGGAGGACCCACTGGTAGCGGCGCAGCGTGAGCTCGCCGAGGAGGCCGACCTCGTGGCATCCGAGTGGAACGTGCTTTCCGACATCATGACGAGTCCGGGCGGAAGCAATGAGGTGATCCGCGTCTACCTCGCGCGTGGCGTCTCGGCGTCCGACGAGACCTTTGATCGCACCGAGGAGGAGGCGGAGATCGTGCTGCGCTGGGTCACCCTCGACGATGCCGTGCAGGCGGTGCTCGAGCGCCGCGTGCAGAACTCGATCCTCTGCGTGGCCGTGCTCGCAGCTCACGCTGCTCGCGAGCGCGGGTGGAGCACACTCGGTGCTGCGGATGCCGCGTGGCCGCAGCGCGACACCGTGAGGGCATGACCGTCCGGCAGCTCTCCGTGGCCGATTCGGTCGGCCGCTACCTCCGTCACGTCTCGATCGAGCGGGGACTGTCCGCGAACACTGTGCAGGCCTACAGGCGTGATCTCCTCGCCTACGTCGACTCGCTCGCGACAAGGGGCATCACCCGTCCCGAGGAGATCTCCGGTGCCGATGTCGCGGCATTCTCGACCGAACTCCGCACTCGTGCAGAGCGGCCGCTCACGGCATCCTCCATGGCTCGCGTCCTGTCTTCGATTCGCGGATTCCATCGGTTCCTGCTCGACGAGGGGCAGGTCGCCGTGGATGTCGCGGCCGACACGAAGCCTCCGAAGCTCGGCTTGCGCCTCCCGAAGGCGATCACCATCGAGCAGATGGACGCCGTGCTCGCCGCGACTGAGGGCGATGACATCCGTTCGCTGAGGGACCGCGCACTGCTCGAGCTCCTCTACGCGACGGGTGCCCGAGTGTCCGAGGTCGTCGACCTCAATGTCGACGACGTGATCGATGGCGATGTGGTGAGACTCACGGGTAAGGGAAACAAACAGCGCATTGTTCCCGTGGGCAGCTTTGCGCGGAGGGCGCTCGATGCCTACCTCGTGAGGGCACGTCCTCTGCTGTCGGCAACCGGTCGATCGACCCCGGCCCTTTTCCTCGGGATGCGCGGCCAGCGTCTGTCACGCCAGAACGCCTGGCTCGTGATCCAGGCTGCGGCCGAACGTGCACACCTGGGCGTGAAGATCTCGCCTCACACCTTCCGGCACTCCTTTGCGACGCACCTCCTGGCAGGGGGAGCGGATGTCCGGGTTGTTCAGGAACTTCTGGGCCACTCATCGGTGGCAACCACACAGATCTACACCCTCGTGACCGTCGACACGCTCCGCGACATGTACACGACGGCGCATCCCCGAGCCCGCTGAACCTTCAACCAGAGGTAGAGGCGACCCTGCGCGGCCGGGTGTGTGGCCGCCGGGCTCACGAGAGGTGCCGCCGTACACTGTGAGAATGACAGCGCAGCGCGAGGATTCGGCTCTCCTGCCGGGCTTCGAGGCCACGGCAACGGGTCCCACCGGCCGCCCGCTCACCGACTTCGCTGTTCCGAAGCCGCTTCGCGGACACGGTCCCGCTCGCGTCATCTCGCTCTGCAACCAGAAGGGTGGGGTGGGCAAGACCACCACAACCATCAACCTGGGCGCAGCCCTTGCTGAGTACGGCCGCAAGGTACTCGCAGTCGACTTCGACCCCCAGGGTGCCCTGTCAGCCGGGCTCGGCGTGGCCACTCACGACGTGCCCACGATCTATGACCTGCTTCTCGGCACCATCGCCAACCCGTCCGAAGCGATCGTGCACACGAGCGTCCCCAACCTCGACGTCATCCCGGCCAATATCGACCTCTCCGCCGCCGAGGTTCACCTCGTCAACGAGGTGGCACGCGAGACGATCCTCGCCCGAGTGCTGCGCAAGGTGAGTGACCAGTACGACGTCATCCTCATCGACTGCCAGCCATCGCTCGGCCTCCTGACTGTCAACGCCCTGACCGCCGCGCACGGCGTGCTCATTCCCCTCGAGTGTGAATTCTTCGCCCTCCGCGGTGTCGCGCTGCTCGTCGAGACCATCGACAAGGTGCGTGACCGGCTCAATCCCGCGATCGAGCTGGACGGCATCCTGGCCACCATGTACGACGCACGTACCCTCCATTCCCGCGAGGTTCTCGAGCGTGTCGTCGAGACGTTCGGCGACCAGGTTCTCGAGACCGTGATCGGTCGCACCGTGAAGTTCCCGGATGCCAGCGTGGCCGGATCGCCCATCACGAGCTTCGCGCCGGAACACGCCGCCGCCGAGGCCTACCGCCAGCTGGCACGAGAGTTGATTTCGCGTGGCGCGGTCGCCTGACCCGGTAGGCGAGCTCGAGACCGACGCCCCCGGGTTCCGGGTTTCGCTCGCCAATTTCAACGGGCCGTTCGATCTGCTCCTGTCCCTCATCTCGAAGCACGAGCTCGACATCACCGAGGTCTCGCTCTCGGCGGTGACGGACGAGTTCATCTCCTATCTCCGCGGGCTGGATTCGGAGGAGGAACTGGATGAGGCGAGCGAATTCCTCGTCATCGCGGCGACTCTCCTCGACCTCAAGGTCGCCGGGCTTCTTCCCCAGGGCGAACTGGTCGATGCGGAGGATGTCGCGTTGCTCGAGGCCCGGGACCTCCTCTTCGCCCGGCTACTCCAGTACCGCGCGTTCAAGGAATCGGCACGGTGGTTCTCCGAGCGACTGGACGCCGAGTCATCCCGTCACTTTCGGGCCGTGCGGCTCGAGGAGAAGTACCGCAGGCAGGTGCCCGAACTGGTGTGGACACTCTCAGCGGAGGATTTCGCGGCCCTCGCCGCGCTCGCCTTCGCGCCGCGTGAGATTCCGTCTGTCGGACTCGACCATCTGCACGCCCCGCTCGTCAGTATTCGTGAGCAGGCCGCGCACGTCGTCTCCATGCTGCGGCAGGGCGAGCCGATGTCGTTCCGGCAGCTCATCGCTGGAGCCGAGCAGCGTGGCGTGATCATCGCGCGGTTCCTGGCCGTGCTCGAGCTGTACCGCGGTGCTTTCATCACCTTCGAGCAGGCCGAGCCACTCGGCGATCTCACGATCGAGTGGACGGCAGAGCAGTGGTCCGACGACAGCCTCGCGAACCTCGGAGCAGACTATGGACACTGACACGTCAAAGGACGAGATGACCGCAGAATCCACCACCGAAGCGCCGACCCCAGCCCCGCAGCCCGCGGTATCCGACGTCGAGCGCGCGATTGAGGCCATCCTCATGGTCGCCGATGAGCCGCAGAGCCTCGTGCACCTCGCGACTGCGGTCGGGCACCCCGTGCCTGCGGTGCGCCAGTCGATCGAACGCCTCGTCGCCGATTACGATGGCGAAGCCGGGGGAGTGCGCCGTGGGTTCGAGCTGCGGGAGGTCGGCGGCGGCTGGCGCATCTACGTGCGCCCTGAGCACGACATCGTGGTGCGCGACTTCGTCTTGACCCAGAGCCCCACCAGGCTCAGCCAGGCCGCGCTCGAGACCCTCGCCGTGATCGCGTACAAGCAACCGATCAGTCGTGGTGCGATCGCGTCGATCCGGGCCGTGAACGTCGACTCGGTGGTCCGCACGCTGCTGAGCCGTGGGCTCATCACCGAGGCGTTCACGGACAGTGAGACCGGCGCGATCCACTACGAGACCACGCCGCTGCTCCTCACGCAGCTCGGTGTGAACTCGATCGACGACCTGCCCCACATCTCCCCACTTCTCGACGACGGGTCTGCGGGGTTCGATGAGCAGCGTTGATCCGGCCGCCGAAGGCGAGCGGCTTCAGAAGGTGATGGCTGCAGCCGGCGTGGCGTCGCGACGAGCATCCGAGGATCTCATCGCTCAGGGCCGTGTGACGGTCAACGGCGAGAAGGTCACCGAGCCCGGTCGACGGGTGCTTCCCACCGACCTCGTGACCGTGGACGGTGTAGCCATCCAGCTCGACACGAGTAAGCGCTACGTGATGCTCAACAAGCCGGTCGGTGTGGTGAGCTCGCTCGCCGACGAGAGCGGGCGCCCCGATCTCAGACTGTTCACCAAGGACTACCCCGAGCGACTCTTCAACGTCGGACGACTCGACGCAGCGACCTCGGGCCTGCTCATCCTGACCAATGACGGCGAGCTCGCCCACGTGCTCGCCCACCCATCGTTCGGCGTGATGAAAACGTACATCGCGAAGGTGCAGGGGGTCGTCACCGCGCAGACCATCGCCAAGCTCCTCGCCGGGTTCGATCTTGAGGACGGCCCGATCGTCGCCGATAAGGCCAGGGCTCTTCCCGGAGGCTCGGGGCGCGAGACGCTCGTCGAGCTCACCCTGCATTCGGGACGGAACCGGATCGTGCGCCGGATGATGGATGCTGTCGGGCATCCCGTCATCGACCTCGTGCGCCGCCAGTTCGGCCCTCTTCACCTGGGCACACTGCCCGTCGGGCAGACCCGCGATCTCACTAAGGTGGAACTCGGCCGAGTGCTGACCCTGTCCCGATCGGGCGGACAGGATGCCGCGGCCGCCGATGACACCGAGACCGAGGAAGACCGTGACTGATCGCCGCCTTGCCGGCCCCGTTCGGATCGTGGGAACCGGGCTCCTCGGCACCAGCATCGGGCTCGCGCTCACTGCGCGCGGCGTCGACGTCTCGCTCGCGGACACGTCGCCGTCGAGCGTTGCGCTCGCCGTCGACTACGGAGCTGGCCGCCGCGCCGCGGATGGAGATGCCCCCGAGCTCATCGTCGTGTGCGTGCCGCCGGATGTTACGGCCGCGACGGTCGCCGCCGAGCTCGCCGCGTTCCCCGATGCCCTCGTGACCGATGTCGCGAGCGTGAAGGCCGGACCCCTCGCGGAGCTCATCGCCGCTGACGCGGACGTCAGCCGGTACATCGGCTCCCACCCCATGGCAGGCCGCGAACGCAGCGGCGCGATCTCCGCTCGCGCCGACATCTTCATCGGGCGCCCGTGGGTGATCGCCGGTCACGACGGCATCAGCTACCGGCGCGCGGCTGCCGTCGAACAGCTCGCACTCGATCTGGGTGCCATTCCCCTCGAGATGTCCACCGAGGAGCACGACCGCAACGTTGCGCTCGTCTCGCATGTGCCGCAGGTGGTGGCGAGCCTCCTTGCCACCCGCCTCACTGACGCGCCCGAGGCGGCCGTGTCGCTCGCGGGGCAGGGCCTTCGTGACACCACGCGCATCGCGTCGAGTGATCCCGAGTTGTGGGTCCAGATCCTCAGCGCGAACTCCGGCGCGGTCGTTGACGTGCTCCGCAAATACCGCGACGACGTCGATAGCCTGCTCGCCGCTCTCGAGGATCCGGATGCCCGGGGCTCCCGCCGTGCGATCGCGGAGGCTCTCGCCGGCGGAAATGCCGGGGTAGCGCGCATCCCGGGCAAACACGGGCAGTCGGCACGCTTCGCCCAGCTGGTGGTCATCGTCAATGACACCCCGGGTCAGCTCGCGCGTCTCCTCACCGATATCGGAGAAGCGGGAATCAACATGGAGGACCTCCGGCTCGAGCATTCGCCGGGCGCGCAGATCGGCCTCGCCGAGATCTCCGTGCTCCCGGAAGCGGAGGAGCGCCTCGCAACGGAACTGACCGCTCGTGGTTGGAGAATCTCGGAGTTGTCAGCATGACCGTCGTCGTTGCCGTTGATGGGCCCGCGGGTAGCGGAAAATCGAGCGTCTCGCGGGCTGCCGCTCGTTCGCTCGGATTCGCGTACCTCGACACGGGAGCCGCCTACCGCGCGCTCGCATGGCGTTGCCGCCACGAGGGCATCGACACTCACGGTCCGGCCGACGTCATCGAATCCCTCCCGAGCTTTGCCTTCGCGATCGGCACCGATCCCGAAGGGTACTTCGTGCGGGTGGGATCTGAGGACGTCACGACGGACATCCGGGAGCCCGCCATCTCGTCCACGGTCAGCAACATCGCCAGGATCCCGGAGGTGCGCCAGTACCTCGTCGACCTCTTCCGCGGCATCATCGTGTCCACCGAGATGCCGGGGATCGTGGTGGAGGGCCGGGACATCACGACCGTGGTGGCTCCCGATGCCGACGTGAGGATTCTCCTCACAGCCTCCGAAGAAGTTAGAATGGCGAGGCGTTCAGCCGAACTCTCCGGGGTTTCGGCCGAGGCGACCGCTCGGGAACTCAGTTCGCGGGATGCGAAGGATGCGCAGGTCGTCGATTTCATGAATGCCGCCGATGGCGTGACCACCATCGACTCCACAGAACTTGACTTCGAGGCGACCGTCGCCTCGGTCGTCGCCCTCGTTCGATCCACCACAGGCTGAGTGGTCCGCGAGCCGAGCGCAGCTGAACCATAAGGACTGACCATGGCCGACGTCGATGAGACTGACGACTTCCCCGAACTCGATTCCGCGCTCGTCGAGCGCATCACCTCGATCGATGAGGACGAGGCGGCCCGCCGTGCGGAAGCCCTCCGTGCGGGGCTTGGCGACTACGACCTGGACGACGAGGACCTCGACATCCTCGATTCGGCGTCGGAGGACCCGGATGCGATCACGTACCTCCCCGCGCTGCCGGTCCTCGCGATCGTTGGACGCCCGAACGTCGGCAAGTCCGCGCTCGTGAACCGCATCCTCGGCCGCCGCGAGGCCGTCGTCGAGGACACTCCGGGTGTGACCCGTGACCGCGTCAACTACAAGGCCGAGTGGGGCGGCCGCCGTTTCACGATCGTCGACACGGGCGGCTGGGAGGCCGACGCCCGCGGCATCAACGCCTCCGTTGCAGCCCAGGCCGAGATCGCCGTCGATCTCGCGGACGCCGTCCTGTTTGTCGTGGATGCCACGGTCGGCGCGACCGCTACCGATGAGCACGTTGTACGCATGCTGCGCGCAACCAAGAAGCCCGTCATCCTTGCCGCCAACAAGGTGGATGACGCGTACCAGGAGCCCGAGGCAGCAGCCCTCTGGTCCCTCGGCCTCGGCCAGCCGTGGCCCGTGTCCGCGCTCCACGGCCGTGGTGTCGCTGACCTCCTCGATCACGTCCTCACCGTGCTGCCGGAGATCTCGTCCGTCGCGAAGGAGGAGGTGGGTGGCCCGCGCCGCGTCGCCATCCTCGGTCGCCCCAACGTTGGCAAGTCCAGCCTCCTCAACAAGACGGCGGGGGAGGAGCGCGTGGTGGTCAACGACATGGCCGGCACCACACGCGACCCGGTGGACGAGCAGATCGAGCTGGGCGGCAAGTTCTGGCGCTTCATCGACACTGCGGGCATCCGTCGTCGGGTGAACCTTGCGCAGGGTGCCGACTTCTACGCGACCCTCCGCACCTCAGCCGCCCTTGAGCGTGCAGAGGTTGCCGTGGTCGTGATCGACGTGTCGGTCCCCATCAGCGTGCAGGACCTCAAGATCATCGACCTCGTGCTCGAGTCGGGCCGCGCCCTCGTGCTGGCCTACAACAAGTGGGACCTGCTGGATGACGAGCGCCGCATCTACCTCGAGCGCGAGATCGAGCAGGACCTGTCGCACGTCGACTGGGCACCACGCGTGAACATCTCGGCGAAGACCGGTCGGCACCTGGAGAAGCTCGTTCCAGCTCTGGAGACGGCCCTCGAGTCGTGGGACACCCGTATTCCGACGGGAAAGTTCAACGCTTTGCTCTCGGAGCTCGCCGCCGAGCATCCGCACCCCCTGCGCGGTGGCAAGCAGCCGCGCATCCTGTTCGGCACCCAGGCGTCGTCGCGCCCGCCGACATTCGTGCTGTTCACGACCGGCTTCCTCGACCCGCAGTACCGCCGTTTCATCACGCGTCGACTGCGCGAGATCTTCGGCTTCGTGGGCACGCCGATCAATGTGAACATGCGGGTGCGCGAGAAGCGCAAGCGCTAAGAACTTCGCGCGACAGTCACCGCGTGGGTGAGGTCTGCTCTTGGCAGTGTGGCTGCGACGGCTCAGGCTCTCGCAGCCACACAGCCAGTCGCTAGTGCCCTCCGTGCGCGTTGGTGCCAGCCAGCTCCGGGTCGGGCTTGGGTACGAAAAACGTAATCACGATCGCGAACAGCGAGATGATCGCGCCTGCGAGGAAAGCCCAGTGCACGCCCGTGGCGCGAGCAATGACATCGTCTGCGCCTTCCGCTGCGCGCATGATCTCGCCCGCAGTGAGCAGAGCGATGAACAGCGCTGTTCCCGCGGCCCCCGCGAGCTGCTGAACCGTGCCGATGGTCGCACTGCCGTGCGAGTACAGGTTCGGCGGCAGCGCGCCCAGGCCACTCGTGAAAAGGGGCGTGAACATGAAGGCGAGACCGATCGAGAGCGCGACGTGCATGACTATGACGACGTACCACGGTGTTGTTTCGCTGAGGAAGGTGAACGACCACAGTGAGGCGCTCACCAGGATGGACGCAGGAACGAGCAGCGGGCGTGGGCCCACCTTGTCGTAGAGGCGACCGACTACGGGGCCCATGAGACCCATCAGCAGGCTGCCGGGTACCACGAGGAGCCCGCTTACGGTGGGCGAGAGGCCGAGAACGTCCTGCGTGTAGATGGGCAGCAGGATGATCGTGCCGAAGAGTGTTGCCATCATGACGGCCATGAGCACGATAGCGACTGCGAAGCCGCGGCGCGTGAAGGTGCGCAGGTCCAGGAGCGCTCGGTCGGACCGCTGCAGCATCAGCTGACGCCACACGAAGAGGGCCAGCGAGATCACACCCACGATGATCGGGATCCACGGCGCGATCGGAGCGGTACCCGCCGCCGACTCGCCGAGCAGGCTCAGGCCGTAGACGAGTCCACCGAACGCGAAGGCCGAGAGGATGATCGACAGGACGTCAACGGGTGCCTTTGTCGGCGTCGTGACGTTCTGCACGCGCATCGCGCCCATGGCGAGCGCCGCGATGGCGACTGGCAGTACGAGGATGAAGATCCACCGCCAGTCGAGAGCGTCGAGGATGATGCCACCGATTGCGGGCCCCACGGCCGGCGCCACTGACATGACGATCGAAATGTTTCCCATGACGCGCCCACGAGAGTGGGGTGGCACGAGGGTCATCACGGTCGTCATGAGCAGCGGGAGCATGATCGCGGTTCCCGCGGCCTGCACGATGCGCCCCGCGAGCAGCAGCTCGAAGCCAGGTGCCACCGCAGCAATCGCCGTTCCCGCACTGAACAGACTCATCGCGAGAATGAACACCGTGCGCGTGTTGAGGCGCTGCATGAGGAAACCGGTTACCGGGATCACGATCGCCATGGTGAGCATGAACGCAGTGGAGAGCCACTGCGCGGTGCTTGGCTCGATGCGCAGATCCTCCATGAGGCGGGGGAGCGCGACGCCGATGATCGTCTCGTTGAGAAACACCACGAACGTTGCGGCCAGCATGAGGGCAATCACGACCGTGTTGCGTCGTGAGTGATCGGGCGTATCGACGGCTGGAGTCGAACTCGTTACTACGTGCGTCTCGTGTTGCGCATCCATGACCTCTCCACTGGCAGCTTGAGGAACGCCAGCCTCGAGGCCAGCAGGGTCGATCTCGTTGTTACTGGGGATGGTGCGTTCGGTCACAGATTTCCTGTCGTGGTGGAGGCCAGAGGTGCAGACCGCGGGCAGAGGTGCCCGCGGGAAGTTCACGTTGTCAACATTGTGCACCATCCCTCTGACATTTGGGCATACCGGAGGTGTGCAGTTGGCAACGCGCGAACACGCTAAGCTATTCCAGTTGTTTGTCACGGGCTGTGGCGCAGCTTGGTAGCGCACTTGACTGGGGGTCAAGGGGTCGCAGGTTCAAATCCTGTCAGCCCGACTCAACGACTGAGGGGCCGTCCATTGCGGACGGCCCCTCAGTCGTTCGATCGCGCGACACAGATGGGCCCCGCTACGCCGGTTCCGGCGCATCGCACCCTGCGCGGCCAGCGCGTTCCCACTACCGCGATGTGACGGCCGTGCCGGTGGGACGCAGCCCGACAAGATCTCCGTGGGAGCAACTTCCGCGGAAAGTCGAAACGACAGACCCCATCTCCACTAGACCGGAGATGGGGCCTTTCCTTGTCTTGCACGGCTCGTTGCAGATAGCCGTTCTACGCGCTTTCGCGGGAATTCTGCAGCCATCGCCGCCGCCGTCCGTGCGCAGACGCCACCACGGCGTCAGGCGCGCCTCGGACTGATCGGGCCGGTGAGTGCCAACGATCGTGGGAGGAGAAGCTAGACGGACTCGGGCGGCTCGACCGATGTCCCTCCGACCGTCGCGGGCGCGGACCGGTCGCCCGCGATCTGCTTCGGGGTCGTGAGCCACACTGCGACGAGACCTGCAATCACCGACAGCAGGAGAAACGGGCCGATCGCTGGGATAGCACCGAGTAGCAGGGCAGCGAAGATGCCTCCAGTCCAGAACACCCAGCCTCGAATACGTCCGAACGGTCGTCGGTAGGTTCGAGGTCCGGCAGGCGTCACCGCAACCGCGCCGAGCGCCACGGGTGCGGCCCTGCCGCGGCGAGCGGCTGAGCCCGAGCCGGTGTTGTACGAGACACCCTTGGCAATGTTGACGGTCGCACCGCGGCGGGAGTTGACGGTGACGCGGCCAACTTTTGCCGAGGTGGAGACGCCGCTCTTCGAGACGTTGAGACTAAGCCCCTTTGCGATCTTGATCCGTCGATTCATTCTGAAGGCCATGCCTGACAGTAGCGCGCCGGACGGTGGAAGTGAAGGAAGTACCACTTTTTCGGGGAGGCTCAGGTGCGTCTAGCCACTATTCCCCGTCGCGCCGTCACCAAGGCTGCCGAGGAACTCGAAGAAGGCCCGATCGGTTCGTGCGGTGTCTCCGGTGGCTTCGCGATCCATCAGCAGGCCGCGTATCACGGCGAGGACGAGGGTCGCCAGCTCCGGCCGATTGATAGTGCCGAGTCCCACTTCCAGTGGCTCCAGCCAATCGGTTGTCGCGATGCGTCTGAAATCGGGCCAGAGTGATTGCTCCGCACTCTCCCGAAGTTGATTGAACATGCGCACGAACGGTTGCCCGTTGGGGCCGGTCATCTCGGTCCATGCCCGCGCCAGGGTGTCGGTGTAAGCCTCATTGGTTCGGGCGCGCAGCCAGTCGGTGAAGCTGGCGACCTGGCGCTGGCGTGCCCGCTGGAGAATCGCCTTCAGCAAGGCGTCTCGGGTCCCGAAGTGGTACAGCAGCATGCGCGCAGACGCGCCAGCCGCCCGCGCGAGAGGTTCGAGTCGATCGGGCAGCCCGTTCGCCAACGAGTAGTCGGTGCATCGATCAAGGAGGTCGCTGGCGATCTCCGGTTGCTTCCGCCGACCCATCCCACTCCTTTTCGCGTAGTTATTGCTACGTCTATCGTAGATAGTACCCAGAAGAGAAGGAGATTCCGTGGAGCTGATATTCGTGCATGGCGCGCTAGTGCGGGATGGCGAGTGGTGGTGGCGGGAGACCGCCGACCTGTTGAGGAGAACGACAGGGATTCACAGCCGTGCTGTGGCGCTGCCCTCGTGCGGCGAAGCCAGGGAGGAAGGAGGCCTCATTGCCGACGCTGCGGCGCTGCGGGCTGCTCTTGACGAGGTGGGGGATTCAGCCATCGTGGTCGGACACTCCTACGGCGGTACCGTCATCGCCGAGAGCGGATCGCATCCCGCGGTCCAGCACCTTCTCTTTGTATCGTCCTACCTGCCTGCCGTCGGACAGACGCAGGGCATGATCATGAGCGGCGAGACCGATCCGGTCAGCATCGGCGACAATGGCGATGGCACCTTGAGCGCAAACGGCTACGACGCCAGCACCTTCGGGGCACGGTTCCTCCAGGATGCCGACGACGAGACGCAGCGCGAAGCATGGGCCCGCGTGACCAGGCAGGCCGCCAGCGCGTTCACGACTCCGACCAGCGTTGCCGGATGGGAAGATGTGGATTCGACCTACATCATCTGCAGTCGGGACCGCAGCACGTCAGTCGAGCTCCAGCGGCTCCATGCGGGAAGGGCAACGCGATCTGTCGAACTTCCCACCGGTCACCATCCGTTCATCACCCGTCCTGACTTGATAGTGGAGCAGATCCAAGCTCTGTCCGGGCGTCGGTGAATCAGACGTGGACGCCCAACAACTCCGGAGCGCGTACGACGCCTACAACGCTCAGGATCTTCACCGCCTCATGTCGCTGATCACCGACGACGTCGATTGGCCCGAAGGTGACGGCCGGCGTCTCCACGGTAGAGCCGCAGTCACCGAGTACTGGCGAGAACAATGGGTCCGCACTCGAACGACCGATACGGTTGGCCCCATTGCCCATCTTTCCGAGTCCGTCCTAGCAGTGCACGTCGACCAGGTTGTTCGCTCGATAGGTGGGAGGAGAATCTCCGGGGGCACGTTCGCCCACGTCGTCCACGTAGACAACAACCGGATTTCCCGTCTCGACATCGTGGCGCTTCGCGGAGCGCCGCAATCCGCCGGCCCCACACCTCACGAAGGAGCATGACCACAACGGTGCTTGCCCTCGTTGCCGGGCAGGCTCTCGCATGATCTCCGCAACCCTGCTCTGCACGACCAGATTGGGGGGTCGTCAAGCGGCTCCATGAGGGTCCCACGCGACAGCGTCCCGTGCGTCCGAGTCCGTGTTTCGCCCGGAAGGCGCCGTGAAGAAGTCGTGCTCGTGGCGTGCCGATGTGCGAAAGGCCCGTTGCATCCGTCGCCTGTGCTCGGGAAGCGCATGCCCAGCGTGAGAGGTCACGTACTCGATGGCGCGGGTCGTGGCATCACGGAACGCGGGGTCGGCATAGGTGGTGAGCCACTGACGGTAGGGGTTCTCGGATGCCGCGTGGCTGAGCATCCGTTCGCCGATGTCGACGTACATCCAGAAGCAGGGGAGTAGACCAGCGATGAGTTCGCCGTAGTCTCCGCGCGCGGCGAGTGCGAGCAGGTGATCGACGTAGGCGGTCGTGGTCGCGCTGGGTTCCGCGACGAACAGCTCATCGGTGTCGAGCCAGTGGGTGTGCAGATCGAGCTCCGCGGCGATCGCACTATGGGCGCTCGTCGCCCAGAAGGCCTGCTCCTCGCGGGTGGGGGCGAGAGCGCTCGCGTGGGCGAGAGCTCGCGAGTAATCCCGCAGGTAGAGGGCGTCCTGTTGGAGGTACCAGGTGAAGTCACCTCGCTCGAGGCTGCCGTCCACCAGGCCACGAACAAAGGGCAGGGCGTCTGTCGACTCCCGGATCGGGGCGATATCCGTCCACCATTCCTCGGCCACGCGGCTCGCAGGGAGCGGAGGAGCGGACTGCCGCCACAGTGCCGCGAAATGGGAGATCGGTCCATTGCCCTGCCCGACCTGGAGGTCGTCGGCTGCGCTCAGGCTGTCGGTGAGCCAGGTCTTCGCCTCGTCGATCGCGGGCTCCCATGCTCCGTGTCGCACACGGAGAGTTGCGACGGCGGAGGAGAGCGAACATCCCGTGCCGTGGGTGTTCTTCGTGGCTACCCGAGTCGCGCTGAACTCGGTCACTGTGCCCGTTGCGCCATCGATGTAGGCATCCATGGTGATCGGGGTCTCGAAGTGACCCCCCTTGGCCAGAACGGAGACTCCGTACTCGCTGGCCAGTACCTGCGCCTGCTCCAGGGCTTCATCCCAGGTCGAGGCGTCGCGGGTGCCCACGAGCACGGCGAGTTCGCGTCGGTTGGGAGTGACGAGGTCGACGTCGGTGAGGAGGTACCTCACGGCGTCCTCGGCGCGTGACGAGAGGAGCCTGTCACCACTCGTGGCCACCATCACAGGGTCGAGCACGACAACGGGCGGCGCAGTGCGGGCAAGCCACGCGCGAACCGTTGCGATGATGTTCTCGTCGAAGAGCATCCCGATCTTCACGGCGTCGATCTCGACGTCGTCGCTCACAGTTCGCAACTGCTCGGCAAGAAAATCCACAGGTGGCACGTGGATGCTTCGCACTCCTCGCGTGTTCTGTGCGACGAGCGCGGTGACCACGGCCATGCCATAGCCGCCGTTCGCGGCGATGCTCTTGAGATCGGCGTGGATGCCAGCACCCCCGGTCGGATCGGTGCCCGCGATGCTCAGCACGCGGGGAATCATGCCGCACCCCACGCCCGTGCGAAGTCCCGCGCGGCCGCTTCCGGGTCGCGCGCGCCACCGATCGCTGACGCCACGGCGACTCCAGCGAGCCCTCCTGCGCGCAGTGCGGCCACATCGTCGAGGACGATTCCGCCAATGGCCACGGCGGGCAGGGGGCAGCGCGAGGCTCGCCTCACGATGCCGTCGACGCCGAGGGCGGGTGGCGCGTCGGTCTTGGTCGACGTCTCGCGCACGACGCCGAGGCCCACGTAGTCAACGCGGCCACGCGATACCGCGGCCGCACGAATCTGCTCATCGGATGACGCGGTCACCCCGATCACGGCGTGCGGGCCCACGATTTCCCGCACGCGCTCTGCCGGAAGGTCGCTCTGCCCGAGGTGTACTCCCGCAACCTGGGAACTCTCGCGCTTCGCGGCCAAGTACACATCAACCCGATCATTGACGATGACGCTCACCCCTGGGGGTACGGTGCGGCCCACGGCGGTGACGAGGGCGAGCAGGCTCCGGGCATCCGCGCGTTTGTCGCGCACCTGCACCGCGGTGACCCCTCCGTCAACGGCGAGGGCAACCGTTTCGAGCACGGTACGTCCGGCTCGCGCCGCGGCATCCGTGTCGGTCACAAGGTAGAGGGAGAGGTTCACGAGAGGTTGCCCGACGTGAGCACGTCGTTGCCGGACAGGTTCGCGAGGGCGTCGAGAAACGCGACCGAGAAACTGCCGGGCCCGTGAGCTGCGGCCGCCGCGTGCTCGGCGGCAACCGCGTACGCCGTGCACGCGGAAACGACGGCCTCGAGGGTGTCGTCGTGGGAGCCGACGAACGCAGCGACGACACCTCCGAGCGCGCACCCCCCTCCCGTGACGCGAGTCAGCAGCGGGCTTCCGTTCGCGATTCTCACCACGGCGTGCCCGTCGGTCACGAGGTCGACGGGCCCGGAGACCGCAACGACGCCGCCTGTTGAGAGAGCAAGCGAACGGGCATCCTCGAGGGACTCGTCGACACCGTCGGAGGAGTCGACACCGCGCCCGCCAGCGCTAGCGCCGGCGAGGGCGCGAATCTCCGACGCGTTGCCCCTGATCACCGTGGGGCGCAAGGCGAGAAGAGCGTCTGCGAGTTCGGTGCGCACCGGCAGGGCGCCGACGGCGACAGGGTCGAGCACCCACGGGCGCCCCAGCTGGGCGCACGCCTCAGCAGCCTCGATCATGGCGTCGCGCTGCCCGGCCGCTGGCGTGCCCAGGTTGATGAGCACGGCGGATGCAGCGCCGACCATGGGCCCGGCCTCCCCGGGGATGTCGACCATCGCGGGGGAAGCACCGAGCGCGAGGAGTGTGTTGGCGACAAAGTTGACCGTCACGACATTGGTGAGGCACTGCACAAGGGGCCCAGCCGCTCTCACCTCCCCGAGGGCAGTTGAGCTTGCGGTGAGCAGGGTTAATGGCGTGCGCAACATGTGCGACATCCCTTCGCTAGTACGAACTAGATCAGGTTCGACGGGTGTGATCTCAGCCCGATGGGCACCCCGTGTCACTGGCATCGACACTACCGGAGCCGGCATCCTCGACCGGACAGACGCCCACAACTCTCGCGGGCCGCGCAGTTGCAGAAGCGACAGCACATCGTCGGATGGGCCCCCGAGGGCGATATTCGCCTCATCCTGTCAGCGAACTGAGCAACCCGATATGTCTTCGCGTGGTCGCGATGGAGCCGATGAGTCCATGCCCGATAGCATGCTCCCATGCTCTTGCGCGCCGCTGTGTCCACAGTCCTGTTCGGCACAGTGGTCGTCGCGGCCGTCGGCGGTGACGGTACTGCGACCGCCGCTCACGGCCGCGAGGCTTCCGCCTTGGCGGTTCCGCCCGCGTGCGTCTCGAGCAGCGTTGATCCGGGCATCCCGGCGACCGACTTCGGTGACATCGCACAGTACTCGGCGATCCCACTCGCGCAGGGCGTGGACTGCACGGGCTTTCGCGCCTATCTGTCCACCGGTCTGCCTCAGTACGACTCGCAGTCCTTCGAATTCTTCGGCGAGCTCGTCGGCAGCGACGGCAGCACGAACTCAGTCGCGATGATGTCGCAGGGCAATCCGCTGTCGTGGCTCGACCCGAGCCTCCCGATACCAATCACGGTTGAGGAGGCCGGATTCATCTTCAACCGACTCGGCGAGAACGCCGGCCCGATCATCGGCGGCGTCGACGGTCTCGCGCTGCCGGACCTGCCACCCACCACGGCCACTGCCGACATATCCATCGACTACGAGCCGTGGAGTATCGATGTGCTCGGAACCACCGGCAGCGAGGTGGAGTGGATCTCCATGACAGCCATCACCGGTGCGCCCGGCGCGGTCGGGACAAGCTACCTGCTCACCGCTGCCCTCACGACGGGGTACGCGGGCAGCGGCGTGACCGAGCCCACAACGTTTGAGGCACTGGTGACGGATCCCACCGGAATCGTCCAATGGGGCTACGGGCCGAACGATTTCTTTCCGCTCTGGATGTTCGATGGCACGCCAGTTGGTGGCATCCCGACGGATGATCAGCGCGGCCCCATCACGAACGATTACGGCGGCGACATCGGCGCCTACCTCGCGGCCACTAACGACCCGATGACAGGGCAGGGGTCGCAGTACTACTCGATGCCCGTTCTGCACGTGGACGAGTGGTCGATCACTCGAGGCGGGTTATCCGTCGGTGGCACCTCTGGGACGCTGTGGTTCGATAACCTCACCGAGACCTACAACGAGACCGCCAACTACATTGTGCGCAACGGGTACCAGTGGACCGAGTTCTCCATGATGATGCCCGAGACGGGGCAGGGCCTCCTGGTCGCGAAGACGAGCCAGGCCGACGTCGGAGACCTCTACTACGCCATGCTCGCTGGCGAGGGCTCCACGCAGAACGTGAACGGCACCCTCGTCCCGACCGCAAACTGGTCGCAATCTGCGATCGAGGTCGAGGCGGTCCCGGGGAGCGAGTGGACCTCTCCCCAGAGCTGCTACGTCTACACGCTCGCTGATCACGTCACGCTCGCGGCGGGCGAGGGCAGACCCGCCGTGGACGTTGTCTTCAGCGCGGTCGACCACCCGTTCCAGGAGATCGACGTACTCGGGCGCGCGGTGTACGAGGGACTGTTCTCCTACACCGGAACGATCGACGGGCAGGCCGTGAGCGGTAGGGCGTGGGGTGAGATCCAGGGCACGCCACCAACCGGCGGCTGTGGTGGCGACAGCGCGCCGGCGCTTGCCGCCACCGGCCAGGAAGTCGCGCCGATGGCGCCCGCCGCGGCACTGCTCGTACTGGCGGGAGCAGTGCTCCTCGCCGTTCTCCGTCGCCGCGCGAGGTTGGCAGACAAGCATCGCGTCTGACGTGAGCGGTGCCCTAGCGGTCAGACTCCAGTGAGAAGCGCGTCAACCACTCCTGCGCGACGCTGCGGGAGCGTTCGCGACTCGGTGTCGTACACGCGGGTGAGTCTCACGCTGTCGAACGCAGGCCAACCCGGATCACCCGTTGTGATGAACCGTACCCAACCGTCGTGCATCTCGGTGGCGAGCTGCTGCGGTGCACCCGGCCCGGAGAGGGCAAGAGCGTCAGCAGAGTCGACTCCGTCGAACGTGAAGGCCATCTCCACCGCGTGGGCGGCCCGAAGGTCGCGGACTGGGCTTCGCCACGCGAATTCGTAGAGGTAGGTCGGTGCAGCGCGGCTGTTCGCGACGTCCGTCGCTGGGGCGCGCAGGATGCGGTCGGTCAGCACCTGTCCGAGTACTTCGCCGGGCGAAGAGTGGGGGAGTGCGGCCCGCACCTCCCGCAGGGCTCGCCGCGGCATCCGTGCGACCAGGCTGGCGATGAACCCCTTCACGGGTCCGATGGAGGCGATCGTGTCGGGGCTCAGCCACAGGCGGTACTCGTCGGTGTTGGTGCCGATGAGAACCGGCACCGCCACATCGCGGAGCGCGAAACGCGGCGAGAGAGGCAGAGAGTCGGAGTCGACGGCGACCGAGTGGCTGGGTGCTCCCGCGAGCGGTGACGAGTTCGCCGCCATGAGGGTGCGCGCCTTCACAAGTTCACTGGGGCTGACCTCAAGGAACGCCTCTCTGGTCGGCGCGATGCCGAAGTGCTTGGCCAGTGCCCGGGTCACACGCCCCGCATGGTCGGTGTCAGGTGCGTCGAGAGGGCCGGACTGGATGATTGCTCCCGAGACGAGCGCCAGGCTGTCCGGGCGCGACAGCAGCGATGCCACGATCGCGCCGCCAGCCGACTCGCCCATGAGCGTGATGCGCGACGGGTCGCCCCCGAAGGCGGGCGCCTCACGGTGCACCCATTCGAGTGCGAGCGCGGCATCCCGCAAGCCGAGGTTGAGTGGTGCGCCGTCGAGGACGGAGAAGCCCTCCGCGCCGAGGCGATAGTTGAGGGAGACGAAGACCACGCCGTCGCGAGCGAACGTGCTGCCGTCGTAGCCGGGAAGTGCCGAGGTGCCGCGCTCGAACGCTCCACCATGGACCCACACGACGATGGGTGCAGAAGCAGCGTTCTCGGGGGTCCAGACATTTACCGTCAGGATGCCCTCGCCTGCGATCGCGACGGTGCGAAGCAAGTCGGACATCGGGTGTGGGTACTGGCTCTGAGGCGCGGTGGGACCGAACTCGGTAGCGTCTCGCACGCCACTCCACGCTTGTGCGGGAACGGGATTGGCGAACCGAAGATCTCCCACCGGCGGCTCACCATAAGGAATCCCCAAAAATCGCAGGACCCCGTTCTCCGCGATTCCACGCACGACTCCCGAGGAGAGGCGCAGCGTTGGCGATTTCTCGGTACTCACGGTGGTCCTCCCAGACCTTCTACCCGGTGTTCTGCAGCCCAGCCGCAACCCCGCTCACCGAGAGCAGCAGGAGGCGCTGCAGCTCGGGATCGGGCTCGGCGTTCTGGGGCGTAGCGCGCAGCTCGCGCAGAGCGCGTAGCTGAAGCAGCGACAGCGCATCGACGTAGGGGCTCCGCATCTTGACGGCCCGCTGCAGGACCGGCTTGTTGGCGAGCAGTTCGTCGCCGCCAGTGAGCCGGATCACCCAGTCGCGCGTAAGGGCCATCTCATCGTTCACGAGGTCGGCGAGGTCGTCGCGATCCCCGAGCTCAAGGTAGCGCTGAGCGATGCGTTCGTCGGCCTTCGCGAGGCTCATGGCCACGTTGTCGATCATCGTGCGGAAGATCGGCCACTCCGCGTAGGCGAGTTCGAGCTCATCCGCGTCACCGACGGCCTCGAGAGCGGAGCCAAGACCGAACCATCCGGTCAGGTTGATGCGGGCCTGGGTCCAGGAGAACACCCACGGGATGGCGCGGAGGTCTTCAAGCGACTCGACCGAGAGGCCGCGACGTGCGGGCCGCGAGCCGAGGGCCAGCAGTCCGATCTCCTCCATGGGTGTCACGGTGGCGAACCAGGGGGCGAAGCCCGGCGCCTTCACGAGCTCGAAGAAACGGGCCCGGGATGCCGCATCCATCGTCGCGGCAACGTCAGCGAACCGCGTCGCGGCCCCGTCGTTGCGCTTCTCGATCGAGGGGGCGGACGCCAGCAGCGTCGCCGCTGCGACCTGGTCGACGTGACGCATAGCGATCTCGGGGTCGCCGTAGCGGGCGAAGATGACCTCGCCCTGTTCGGTGACCTTGAAGCGTCCGTCGACGGAGTGCGGCGGCTGGCCGAGGATGGCTGAGTTGGCGGGCCCACCGCCACGGCCGAGCGCGCCACCGCGCCCGTGGAAGAGCGTCAGCTCGATGTTCTGCTCGCGAGCCCACGTCGCGATCTTCTCCTGTGCCTCGTAGAGGGCGAGGGTCGCGGCGACGGGACCGACGTCCTTCGAGGAGTCGGAATAGCCGAGCATGACCTCGAGCTTGCGGCCCGTGGCATCCAGCCGGGCGGCGAACTCGGGGTGGTCGACGATCTCAGCGAGGATCGCCGGGGCCGCCTGAAGGTCGGCGAACGTCTCGAAGAGCGGGATGACGTCGAGCACGGGCGGTGTGCCCTGCGGGCCGACCGCAGCGCGAGCGAGGCGGTGGACGGTCGCGAGGTCCTCGGCCGACTGCGTGAACGACACGATGTAGCGGCCCGCGGCGCGCGGTCCGTAGCGCGTCTGGATCTGCGCGATGACACGGATGACCTCGAGCACCTCCTGCGCCTGCTCGCTCAGCTCGCCGCCGGCCTCGACCTCGGCGAGCACCTTGGCGTGCACGGCGGAGTGCTGCCGCACCTCGAGTTCGGCGAGGTGGAACCCGAACGTCTGCACCTGCCAGATGAGCTCCTGGAGCGCGCCGTATGCCTGGCGAGGTGCCGAGGCCGCGACGAGGGATGACTGCACCGTGCGGAGGTGCTCGAGCAGCTCGGCAGGCTCGCGGTACGCGAGGTCAGCGTCACGGGTCCGGGTGGCGGCAACGCGCCGCGCGATCATCAGCAGCACGCGGCGATGCGTTTCGTTGGGGGAGCGCTTGGCGACCTCGCCGGCCGTGGCTTCGTCGGCGGAGCGCAGCATCTGCCAGAGAGCGAGCAGCTCGTCGGACGGCGGGGTGGTCGTGGCATCCAGCGTCAGTTCGCGGCCCACGCGCGCCGTCGTGCGCTCGAGGCCGATGAGCACGTGCTCGCTCGCGATCGCGGCGGCATTCCTGGTCACGGATGCCGTGACGAACGGGTTTCCGTCGCGGTCTCCTCCCACCCACGTGCCAAGTCGCACGAACGGCTCGACGACGGGCTGCGTCCATCCTGCCGACCCGCCCTGCAGCGCGTCGTCGATGCGTCGGTAGACGGCCGGGATCGACGTGTAGAGCGTCTCGTCGAAGACGGCCATGATCGAGCGCACCTCGTCGGTGGGCGTCGGCTTCTCGGCGCGCAACGGCGCGGTGCGCCACAGGGTGTCGATCTCGGCGAGCATGGCGCGCTTGATCCGGTCACCCTCCGGGCCAACGGGCGACGCGTCATTCTCACGCACGAGGGTGGCCAAGCGACGGATGCAGTCCGACACCGCACGGCGTCGTGCTTCTGTCGGGTGCGCCGTGAAGACGGGGTGGAAGCGCAGGGCGCGCAGGCGTTCGAGTGCCGCGTCACCACCGATCTCGGCGCTCAGCTGCGCGAAGGCACCGTCGACGGAGTCGTTGCCCGGCTCGGTGTCGCTCGCGGCACGCTCGCGGAGAACGCGCACGCGCTGGTGCTCCTCGGCGAGGTTCACGAGGTGGAAGTACGCGGTGAAGGCGCGAGCCACTTCCCCGGCGCGGGCCAGGTCGAAGGACTCTGCCACCTCGACCGCGCGGGCGAACGCCTCCGGGCCCGAATCCGTGTAAGCCTGGATCGTTGCGATGCGCAGGCGTTCGACGTCCTCGTAGAGTCCGGGGGAGCCACTTTCGCGGAGCACGCGCCCCAGCAGCTCTCCGAGCAGGCGCACTTCAGCACGCATGTGTTCGGGTATCTCTTGCCCGGCTTCGTAACGCCCGACGAGTTTCAGGGTTTCAGTGGGTGTGGGCTCGCGCATCCCTCTACCGTATCGAGGCTGGAGCACCCCGAATGACACCGACGGTTGCGCCTACAGCACAGGGTCGCGCGGGTTGATCCGGGGGACGATGAGCGGGTCGATCGGTGTCTCCGGAAAATCCGGCAGGTTTGCTTCTGGCACCTCGAACGCGGCGGCCAGCACTTCTCGCGAGAACGCCGACGCTGTCGCCCGATATCCGATGTCTCCGGGCATGGGCTGGTCGAAGAAGATGAGGAAGTGGATGCCGTCGTCGGTGAGGGACTCGATGTGGTGCGGGTACGCGCGCGGGATGAAGTAGGTGTCACCCGGGTCCAGTTCGTAGGTCTCGAGGGATCCGTCTGGGCTGAGCACCGTCATCCGGCCGTGGCCCTTGTGGACGTAACCCATCTCTCCCGTCACGGGATGCCAGTGCGGCTCGCGCATGCCGGCACCGCCGACGCCCAGCGAGTACATCGAGAGGTCCTCGAGGGCCGCCCAGTACTGCTTGCGCGCGAACTTGGCGTACCCGTAGTCGTATTGAAGGGGCGCGATCTCGCCCTCAACGTCGAAGAGGTGCGCATTGGGATAGCCCGCCGAGTCCGGCACCCGCGCCGGACCCTCACGTCGGACGATCTGCGACGCGTTCTCGCGGTCGAACACCTCGAAGGCCGAGGCGGGCATGTCGTAGGTGTTACCGAGCACGGCGTTCGTCATCGCGTTGAAACCGTTGCGCAGCGAGAAGTGGGCGGGCCGGTCGCTGCGAAGGCCCGCGATGATCTCCGCCTCATCGTCCCCGATGTTCTCGATGTGATACACCGCACCGGATTCCACGTGGTACATCTGGCCGGGCTTCACGACAAAGTGCGAGAACTCGTCGGCGTTGCCGAGCATCGACACGAGCACAGTGCCCCTGGTCACGTACGCAATCTGGTTCGCGTTCACGTTCCACTGCGGTTCGCGGATGCCACCGGGTGCCAGGACGATCCGCTTGATCGAGATCCCCGCGAGGATCGGGAGGGATGCGGAGGTGAGCTGGGTGATCGACCCGTGCTCGTTCTCGAACGCTTTCTCGCCCGTGAGGAGCGAGGCTTTGTGAAGTGAAGAGGTGGTCATGCTTCTCCCGGTATCGGTGCGTTCTTCCGAGAATAGGACTCATCGAGGCTCGCGCGGGCTCTCGATACAGTGTCGGAATGAATCGGACGGACCGTCTCTATGCGCTAGTCGAGGAGCTGCGCGCGGTCGCCCCTCGCCCCCGAAGTGCCCGGTGGCTCGCGGCAAGGTTCTTCGTGAGCTCGCGAACCATCGAGCGCGACCTTTCAGCGCTCCAGCAGGCGGGGGTGCCGATCTACGCAGAGCCTGGTCGCACGGGCGGCTATTGCATCGATCCCTCACACACTCTCGCACCGCTGGGTTTAACCGGCGACGAGGCGCTGGCGGTTTCCCTCGCCCTCACCATGCTCGCGCAGAGCCCATTTCATGCGGCGTCGGCGTCCGCGCTGCGCAAGGTCACCGCCGTCATGGATGAACGCACGCTCCGCGAGAGCGCAAGGCAGGCTGAGCGGATACTCCTTCTCGACGACGGGCGGTCGCTGTCGCCAGCGATCGCGGGAGCTGTCAGCACGGGGAGTGTGCTTCTGCTGACCTACCGGGATCGCGTCGGCGACGAGACTGCCCGCGAGGTGGAGCCCATGGGCTACGTCGGGAAAGGCAACGATTGGTACCTGATCGCCTGGTGTCGCCTTAGCAATGGCGTCCGCGCTTTCCGTGGGGACCGAATAGTCGCGGTCGAGCCCACCGGTGAGCGGTCGACTCGGAGGGCGCTCAGTGCCGATGACCTCGACATCCGATTCGGAACTCTTCGAGGGATAGAAACAGATCGGGAATCTTCTTAAACACCGACACAACGTTGTCGCGGGAGGAACACAGGATGGACCCGGCGGGCCGAGTGGTCCGCACGAAAGGACACCATGAATTTCTCCTCGGTTCGGATCATCACTGATGACGTCGATCGTCTCGCCGCCTTCTACGAGCTCGTTACGGGCGCCGTCGCCACGCGACCAGCGCCCGTCTTCGCCGAGTTCCGCACAGAAGTTGGCACGCTCGCGATCGCGAGTCCGGCTACGGTCGCGATGCTAGGAGCGCGCGCACCTCAAGCGGGATCCAACCGTGCCCTGATCGTCGAATTCCAGGTCGATGACGTGGATTCCGAATTCGCGCGGCTCCGAGGCCGGCTCGATGACATTGTCCTCGAGCCCACCACCATGCCGTGGGGCAATCGCTCCACCATCTTCGGCGACCCCGACGGCAATCTCGTCAACCTGTTCTCGCGACCCGCAGAAAGAGCGGCTCCGCTAGCGCCACCCTGCAGCTGAGGACACGTCGCTGACGATCGACTCGAGGATCCTCGCGTTGAACTCGACGCCGAGCTGGTTCGGCACCGTCACGAGCACGGTGTCGGCGGCCGCGACCGCGGCATCCTGCGCCAGTTCCGCGGCGATTGCGTCGGGCTCGCCGATGTAGCTGCGCCCGAAGCGTGAGAGCGCGCCGTCGAGCATCCCGACCTGGTCCTTGGCATCTGCCTGGGCACGCAGCCCGAAGTAGTGGCGGGTCTCGTCGTCGATGATGGGCAGGATGCTGCGGCTCACCGACACGCGGGGCTCGCGTTCCCACCCCGCCTCCGCCCAGGCGGAACGGAAGAGCGCGATCTGCTCCGCCTGCAACTCATCGAACGGAACTCCGGTGTCCTCCGTGAGGAGGGTCGAGCTCATGAGGTTCATGCCCTGCTCCGCGGTCCACGTCGCTGTGGCACGAGTGCCGGAGCCCCACCAGATGCGGTCGGCGAGGCCGGGGGACTGGGGCTGGATGGAGAGCGGTGCGCTCGACCCGGTCATCTTCGGGTTGCTGAGCGCGACGCCCGCCCCCGCGATGGCGGCCCGGAAGACCTCGGTGTGGGTCCGCGCCATGTCCGCATCGGTCTCGCCGTCGGCTGGAACGTACCCGAAGGACTCATAGCCGTTCAGTGCGGTCTCCGGTGACCCGCGGCTGATGCCGAGCTGGAGGCGACCGTTGCTGATGAGGTCGGTGATCGACGCCTCCTCTGCCGCGTACAACGGGTTTTCGTACCTCATGTCGATGACGCCGGTGCCGATCTCGATGCGCGACGTGCGTGCGGCCATGGCCGCGAGGAGCGGATACGGAGAGGCCAGCTGGCGGGCGAAGTGGTGCACTCGCACGTACGCGCCATCCACGCCCAGTTCCTCGGCCGCGACGGCCAGCTCGATGGTCTGCAGCAGTGCGTCCTGGCCGGTGTGCACGAGCGATCCCGGCACGGCCTGCCAGTGTCCGAAGGAGAGGAAACCGATGCGTTTCATAGTGCCGCAGCGTAGTCGAGAAGTCGTGGCACACCGACTTGACCTTGCCCCACGGGGCAGGGTTTACCGTGGGGCCATGAGAATCGGGGAGCTGGCCGAACGGGCCGGGGTGAGCACCAAAGCCGTGCGCTACTACGAGTCCCTCGGGCTGCTGTCCGCGCCGCGACTCGAGAACGGGTACCGGGACTTCGACGACCGCGACGTCTCCCTCGTGCGGGAGATCAACGGGCTCGTCGCGCTCGGAGTGCGTGCCGAGCAGGCGCGGCCTTTTGTGGAGTGCCTGGTGGCGGGCAACGAGCGTGGACACGACTGTCCTGAGTCGCTCGAGGCGTACCGCGCGGCGCTCGCCGAGCTTGACTCCAGCATCGAGGAGCTGACCCGCCGGCGGGCTGCTCTCGCGGAGCTTCTGGAACGTGCTTCCGGTTGCTCGACGTGCGGGGCGGCGTGATGGGCACCTTGGGTGCCGTGACGGATGACACCTTCGAGAGCGCTGTGCTCGCGGCATCCGGGGTCGTCATCGTCGACTTCTGGGCCGAATGGTGCCCGCCCTGCAAGCATCTCGAGCCCGTTCTCGAGCAGCTGGCCTCAGAGCATCCGGAGATCACGATCGTGAAGATGGATGCCGACGCCAACCCCGAGCGGACGATCGAGTACGGCGCGCTCTCCCTCCCGACGCTCAAGGTCTTCGTCGACGGTCGTCTGGACCGCACGCTCGTCGGCGCGAAACCGCGTGCAGCCCTGGAGCGCGAGCTGGCGAAGTACCTCACCGTTCCGTAGCCCTCCGGAGAGAGCAGGCCGCAGCAAGTTACCCTCAATACATGGACAAGATTGTGCGGGACGCCCGACCCCAGGTGCGACCGACCCCCGAGGGGTGGAAGCAGGCCATGGGTCCGGATGGGCGACCCGCCCTCCAGTTCGCCTCGCCGAAGCGCGGCAAGCCGCCCGTGCATCTCGCCGACCTCACGCCGGAAGCGCGCCGCGAGCGGCTCAAGGAGCTCGGGATGCCCGCCTACCGTGCGGCCCAACTCTCGACCCACTACTTCTCCCACTACACCGATGTGGCGTCCGACATGACGGACTTGCCCGCCTCGGGTCGCGAGGAGCTCGTCGCCGGAATGCTCCCGCCTCTGCTCACCGAGGTGCGTCGCCTCGAGACGGACAAGGGCGACACGATCAAGTTCCTCTGGAAGCTGCACGATGGCGCGCTCGTCGAGTCCGTGCTCATGCGCTACCCCGGCAGGATCACGCTGTGCGTCTCGTCGCAGGCCGGCTGCGGCATGAACTGCCCCTTCTGCGCGACCGGGCAGGCGGGCCTCACCCGCAACATGTCGACCGCCGAGATCATCGACCAGATCGTGCGCGCCAACAAGGCCATCGCCGCGGGGGAGCTAGGTGGCCCCGTGCGAGGCGAGGGCGGCGAACGCGTCACCAACATCGTCTTCATGGGCATGGGCGAGCCCCTCGCCAACTACAAGCGCGTTGTCGATGCTGTGCGCATCATGACGGCACCGCAGCCCGAAGGGCTCGGTATGTCTGCTCGGCACATCACCGTGTCGACGGTCGGCCTCGTGCCCGCCATCCTCAAGCTCGCCGAGGAGAAGATCCCGGTCACCTTCGCGCTCTCGCTCCACGCGCCCGACGACGAGCTCCGCGACGAGCTCATCCCCGTCAACTCCCGCTGGAAGGTCGACGAGGCGCTGGATGCCGCCCGCTCCTACTTCGAGGCGACCGGTCGCCGCGTCTCGATCGAGTACGCACTCATCAAGGACATGAACGACCACGGATGGCGCGCCGACCTCCTTGCCGCAAAACTCAACGAGCGCGGCAAGGGGTGGGTCCACGTCAACCCGATCCCGCTGAATCCGACTCCCGGCTCGATCTGGACCTCGTCGGAGCCCGACGTGATGCGCGAGTTCGTTCGCCGGATCGAGGCCGCGGGCATCCCCACGACGCTGCGCGACACTCGCGGCAAGGACATCGACGGGGCCTGCGGGCAGCTCGCCGCATCCGACTCCTGACGCTGACGAAGGTCCGTCGCTAGGATCAGCACCATGCTGAGGGGCGACGCGGGGCCGGCGGGGACGCAGGAAGCGGGACTCACCTCCGCCGAGGTGGCGGAACGCCACGCGGATGGCAGGACCAACGACTTCTCCCCGCCCTCCAGCCGCAGCCTCGGAGCGATCCTGCGCGCGAACGTGCTCACGCTGTTCAACGGGATCATCGCGGGCTGTTTCATCGTTCTGCTGGCGATCGGGCACTGGCAGGACGCGCTGTTCGGACTGAGCGCCCTCGCGAACGCGATTATCGGCACGGTGCAGGAGTACAGGGCGAAGCTCGCGCTCGACAAGCTCGCACTCCTCAACGCGCCGCTGGCGAGGGTCCGACGCGACGGACTCGAGCAGCAGGTTCCGGTCGCCGACGTGGTGCTGGATGACCTGCTCGAGTTGCGGCCGGGCGAGCAGATTCCGGCGGACGCCGTGGTCGTGGCATCCGCTCGCCTGCAGGTCGACGAGTCGATGCTCACGGGGGAGTCCGACCCCGTGGACAAGGATCCGGACGACCGTTTGCTCTCAGGTTCCGTCATCGTGGCCGGTGAGGGTGCCGCCCGAGTCGACCGGGTGGGTGCCGATTCCTTCGCCAACCAGCTCGCGAGCCAGGCGAAGCGCTTCTCACTCGTCGCGTCGGAGTTGCGCTCCTCGATCAACCGCGTGCTGAAATGGCTGACTTGGGCGATCGGCCCCCTCACTCTCCTCGTGCTCAATGCCCAGATGGTGACCGAGGGCGGGTGGGCGGTCGCCATCGAATCGGGCGACTGGCGCTCGGCCGCGGTGGACACTATCGCTGCGGTCGTTGCGATGATTCCGCTCGGGCTGGTTCTGATGACGAGCATCGCGTTTGCGGTGGGTGCGGTGAAGCTCTCGGCCCGCAAGGTGCTCGTGCAGGAACTCGCCGCAGTCGAGGGCCTCGCCAGGGTCGACATCATCTGCCTGGACAAGACCGGCACTCTGACGGCGGGCGACATTGTCTTCGACGAAGCTCATCCGCTCGGCAATGACAGCAGTGACGACTGGAAGCGCGTGCTCGCGTGGAACGGCGCAGAACCCGATGCCAACGCGACCGCACGGTGTCTCGCGCCGGAGTTTCCCGTGCAGGAAGCGATCGAGGCCACCCATCGGATCCCGTTCTCGTCCGCTCGCAAATGGAGTGCCGTGTCCTTTGCGACCGGGCCGTCGGGCGCTTGGGTCCTGGGTGGCCCGGAGATGGTGTTCGCGGATGCACCCCAGCACGAGCCACTTCTGGCCCGGGCAGCGCAACTCGCTGGGTCCGGCAAGAGGACCCTCGTGCTGGCCCAGGCTCCCGCGAAGCTGACCGCGGCGGACGCGGAGGCCGAAAAGCGCCCCGAGGGCCTCGTGCCCCTGGCCCTCCTGACGTTTCGGGAGAGCATCCGTCCCGATGCTCGCAAGACGCTCGACTACTTCGCCGAGCAGGGCGTCGACGTCCGCATCATCTCGGGGGACAACCCGCACACGGTCGCGGCGATCGCGCGCGAGGTGGGCCTTGAGTCTGCCCAGGGCTATGACGCTCGTGACCTGCCAGAGGACGAAAAGGAACTGCGGTCCGTCCTCGAGAAGAACCAGGTATTCGGTCGAGTGACCCCCGAGCAGAAGCGCGCAATCGTGCTCTCCCT
Organism: Leifsonia sp. AK011; assembly: GCF_013410945.1. Classification (NCBI taxonomy): domain Bacteria; kingdom Bacillati; phylum Actinomycetota; class Actinomycetes; order Micrococcales; family Microbacteriaceae; genus Leifsonia; species Leifsonia sp. AK011. The sequence goes on from NZ_JACCCH010000001.1 coordinate 1,777,886, forward strand.
CAAGGCTGCGGGACACACCGTCGCCATGACGGGAGACGGTGTCAACGATGCCCTCGCGATCAAGGATGCGGACATCGGCATCGCGATGGAATCGGGCTCGGCCGCGACGAAGGCTGTGGCCAGACTCATCCTCCTCGACGGCAAGTTCTCGCACCTGCCCGGTGTGGTAAGGGAGGGGAGGCAGGTCATTGCGAACGTCGAGCGTGTCTCGATGCTCTTCCTCTCGAAAACTGCCTACGCCGTCGCGCTTGCCCTGATCTTCGGCGTTTTTCTCATGGAGTTCCCGTTCCTTCCGAGGCAGCTGTCGGTCACCGATGGACTGACGATCGGCATCCCGGCCTTCTTCCTCGCCCTGCTGCCGAACGCGCGACGCTACGAACCTGGCTTCCTCCGCCGATCTCTGGCCTTCGCCATCCCCGCGGGAATCGTGATCGCGCTCATGATCACGGCGATCGCCCTCATCGCGAACGCACAGCAGGTCACCGTTGCGGAGGAGCGCACGGGCGCAACGATCGCCATCGCCCTCGCGGGCCTCGCCGTGCTCGTGTCGAAGTCGCTGCCGTTCACCTGGATCAAGGGTGCGATCGTCGCCGCGATGGTGCTCGGGCTGATTCTCGTGCTCGTCGTACCGATCGCCAGCTCGTTCCTCATCCTCGTGCCCCTGCCGGCCGAGTACCTCAGCTCCGTCCTGGTGTGTGTCGGGTTCGCGGTGATCGGAATCGGGCTCGTGCACATCCTGCACTCACGGCTGGTCCTGGGGCGACGATGACGCGGCCTACAGCCCAACAGATCATCGAGGCGCTCGATCTGGCGCCGGCGCAGACGTGCGGATACGTGCGTGTGAGCTATGCGAACGATGTCCGCCTAGCGGAGGGTGTCCTGCCTGAGCCGTTCCAGTCGGCGCGGCCGCTCGGCACCGCGCTCTACTTCCTCGTCGCCCCTGAGGCGCCGGTGAAGCTCCACCGCATACGCAACGACCAGCTCTACCACTACTACTCCGGGGACCCACTCGAGCTCTTGCTTCTCATGGCGGATGGCACGAGCCAGCGCCACACGATCGGGCCGGACATCCTCGCCGGGCACGAGGTGCAACTGCTGATTCCGGGAGGGACCTTCCACACGGCGCGCGTGGCGGGTGACTGGTTCCTCGGCGGCTCGACGGAGTGGCCGGGTGTGGTGCCCGAGGACGTTGAACTCGGAGACGCGGATGCCCTGGCTCAGCGTCATCCCGACGTCGCCGAGTTGATCCGTACCTACCCACTTCCGCGCAGCTAGCATGTGGTCAGCTGACCCGAGTCAGCGCAGACCGCAATCACGAGGACCCCATGAGACCAGCCTTCGGAATCTTCCGCCTCCTTGCCGCTGGCGCGGGTATCGCCGCGATCGTCGGCCAGCTGATCACGAGCCTCGACTACTGGGCCAAGAATGACGTCACCAATGTTCCACTCGCCCTGGTGAACTTCTTCAGCTTCTTCACGATCCTCTCCAATGTCGGAGCCATCATCGTGATGCTCATCGGCGGGTACCTGCTCTTCACCCGCAAAGCTGGTGACCCCTCGTGGTACAACCTGCTGCGAGCATCGGTCGCCACCTACATGATCATCACGGGCATCGTCTACAACCTGCTGCTGCGTGGCATCCAGCTGCCGCAGGGCACCACCCTCGAGTGGTCCAATGAGATCCTCCACGTCGCGATCCCCATCGTCATGCTGCTCGACTGGATCTTCACGCCCGGCCGCCTCCCCATCGAGTGGAACCAGCTCTGGAAGTTTCTTGTCTTCCCGGTCGTCTGGGTGGTGTACACGATGGTCCGTGGGCCCTTCACACCCAACGAGCTTGCGGGTACCTCCTACTGGTATCCGTACCCTTTCCTCAACCCGTACATCTCGCACAACGGGTACCTCTCGGTGGCCTTCTACATCGTGCTCATCGCGGCGACGATCGGACTTGTCGCAGCGGGGGTCATCTGGGTGTCCCGTCGCAAGCCGGTGTTCAGCTAGCGGCAATCTCAGAGGCTGGCGCACCGCGCCTGCCCCGATAGTCTGAGGTTATGTTCTCCTTCAGCCTCGACCCCCTCGTGAACCTCATCGCCATTGGCGCAGTCGTGCTCGTCGTCCTGATCGTGCTCATCGTGCTGCTCCGCGGCATCAAGGTCGCGAAGCCCGACGAGGCGATCATCGTCACCTCGCGCCAGAAGGCGCTGAAGAGCGGACAGGTAGAGACGGAGAACGCCGGGCAACGGGTCGTTTTCGGATCTCGTGTCTTCGTCAAGCCGATCGTCGAGGCGTACTTCAAGCTCAGCCTGCGAAGCCGGCAGCTCAACGTGCAGGCAACGGCCCAGACGCGGGATGCGATCACCATCCGCGTCAACGCGGTTGCCGTCGTCAAGGTCGGTGGTTCCGAGTCGATGGTTCGGGCCGCCGCCCAGCGATTCCTCAACCAGCAGGACCAGATCGAAACGTCGACCGAAGAGGTGCTGAGCGGTTCCGTCCGCTCGATCGTCGGACAGCTCACGGTCACCGAGATCATCACCAACCGCAGCGCCCTGCAGGGGCAGGTGCTCGAGGCCGTTCGCGAATCGCTCGATGTGCAGGGTCTGACGATCGACACTCTGCAGATCAAGGAGATCGACGACGACAACGGTTACATCAAGGATCTGGGCCGCGCCGAAGCAGCTCGCGTGAAGCAGGTGGCCGAGATCGCCGAGTCCGTCTCGCGCCAGGCCTCGGAAGAGGCCCGCATCGCCGCCGACCAGGCTGTCGCCGAGTCCCAGCGCAAGCTCGACCTGCGCAACGCCGAGATCCAGAAGGAGACCGACAAGGCTCGGGCGGAAGCCGCCGCCGCCGCCCCGCTCGCCGAGGCGATCGCCCAGCAGGAGGTCGTGGCCCAGCAGGAGGTTACCGCGGGCAAGCGCGTCGGACTCCGCAAGCAGGAGTTGGATGCCGAGATCCGCGCGGTCGCGGATGCCGAGGCCTACGCCATCGCCAAGAACGCCGAGGCCAACGCCCTCGCCGCCGTCGCGAACGCCAACGCCGATCGCGACGCGCGTCGCTCCGCAGCGGAGGCCATCGAGGCTGAGGGTGTTGCCGAGCGGAACCGTCGTCGCAGCGCGGCGGAAGCTGTGGAGGCCGAAGGTATCGCCGAGAAGAACCGCCGTATCGCGGCATCCGAGGCACTTCAGGCCGAGGGTGAGGCCGAGGCAGTGGCCATTCGCGTTCGCGGTAACGCAGAAGCCGAGGCGACCAAGCTCAAGGCGGAGGCCCTCGCTGAGCGTGCTGGAGACCTCCTCCGTCAGCAGATCATCGACCAGCTGCCCGAGATCGTCCGCGCCGCATCGGAGCCGCTCGGCTCGATCGGAACCATGACCGTCATCTCCTCGGACGGCAAGGGCACCGAGCAGGTCGGTCAGAACGTGGCCAGCCAGCTCACGACCGTGACCCAGATCCTCAAGGACCTCGTGGGAATCGATCTCGGCGACATCGTGACGGGTCGAGTGACCGGCCAGGCGATCGGAGAAGGACTGGCCGGCGGGTCGAGCACGGCCCGTCGGAGAGCTGCGAAGTCGGCGAAGGCCGATGGTTCGGTCGAACCCAAGGCCTGATCCAAGTCCTAGGAGCGCCCCAGCAGGCGGTCGATATCGCGCCGCTCCCGCTTGGTGGGTCGCCCGGCGCCACGGTCCCGCCGAGGGATGAAGGCCGTCTCCTCGGGGGCTGGCAACGGCGGGGAGTTGTCCACGTAGGCTGTGGCGGCGATGGCCGGTGACACACGCTTGACGAGCAGTTCGTTCACACTGAGGATCCGGTCGAACCCTGCAATGCGCACGCGAACCTCATCGCCCCGCTTGATCGCCTGCGCGGCCTTGGCACGCTCCCCGTTGACCTTGACGTGCCCCGCTCGGCAGCCAGTCGTCGCTGCGGAGCGTGTCTTGTAGATGCGCACAGCCCAGAGCCAGCTGTCGACGCGCACGGTTCCGGCTGCCATTTAGTACCAGTTGTACGCTTCGGAGTGCGCCCAGGCACCACACGGTGAGCCGTAACGACCCTGGATGTAGATCAGGCCCCACATGATCTGCGTCTCGTAGTTGGTTCGCCAGTCGGCACCATAGTTCGCCATTTTGCTGCCCGGAAGCGACTGGGGGATGCCGTACGCACCGCTCGATGCGTTGTACGCGTTGGTGCGCCATCCCGATTCGCGGTTCCACAGCCAGATCAGGCAATTGCCCTGGTCCGCGCCGAAGCCCATCGCCGCGAGTTGACCCATCGCGAAGGCCTGGGCCGCAGCAACGTTGTTGACCTCGTTGCCCGGCACGGTGAAACCGCCCCCACCGTCGTAGGACCCGCCTGCTCCGGGGCCGCCGGAGTCCGGTCCGCCGTTTGCCTCGAGCCCGATGCGGTACTCCTGCTCGAGACGTACCGTCGTGCCCTTCAGGCTGGCGAGTTGTTCGTAGAGTTGCGTGAGCCTGGACTGCTGCTCGGCTACGGCCGCGTCGGCTGCGTTGGCTGCGGCCGTGGCGGCATCCGAGGCCTGTGTGGCCGTTACGGAGAGCCGGTCGCGTTCCTGCCTCGCGACCTCGGCCTGGTCGGCGAGTGACTGTGCCTGGTTGCGATCCTGCTCGGCCTGGGCCAAGGCGTCGCCCACCTGCCCGCCAACGCGACCCAGTGCCCCGAGCCGGTAGAGAAGATCATCGGAGTCGTCGCTGCCCGAGACGAGGAGGACGGTGGTGAGATCCCCACCGCTCGACCGGTAGAGCGCGGCGGCGAGTTGCCCCGCTTCCTCTGCGGATGCTGTGGCCCGTGCCGCTGCAGCGTCCGACTGGTCCGCGAGGGCAGCGGCCGAGGCAGTGATTCGTTCCAGTGCGGACCGGGCGGCTGCGGCCTCGGCCTCGCGGGCCGCAGCGGTGTCGCCGAGTCGAGCGGCTTCCGCCTGGAGTCCATCGAGCAGGCTGCTGATGTTGGCAACCGTGGCCGCCGTTGCCGCCTCGTTGTTGCGTGCGGCTTCGACCTCGTCCCACGTCGGGTAGTCGACGGCAGAGGCGGATGCCACAGATCCGGCCACCAGCGCGAGTGCGAGCGCGCCGGACAGCGCGCCGAATCGCCTCGCTCGGGAGCTCATGGTTCTAGGGTAGACACTCCTGTGACGAAAGTGAACCGTGTGACTGGTGTTACTGGACGAGCGTCAGGCCGTGGCGAGCTCTGATTTCCAGCGGACGAGATCCCTCACGACGGGGCTGGGGTCCGCGGCGAGCACTTCCATGGCATCCGATGGCACGAAGAAATTGACCGCGAGGAATCCACGGACCCGCTCGGAGGGATCCGTCGCCAACGACCGCAGGACGTCGCAGGGCGTCGTCTCGTTTCGCGCGACGCAGGCGCGGACCTCAGGATCCGGGTCGCGAGCGAGCTTCTCAAAGACCTCCTCGGGGAGGTGGTAGTCGAGCGCGGCCCGCTCGCGGATGCGTGGGTTCGGATCCTCGGCGAGAAGTCGCAGACGGGCGATCTTCGATGCGGTCACCGGTGGCGCGGGATGCAGGGCGGCCGCCTCTTCCGCGGTCAGCATCGCGGGAGCCTGGGCCTTCATCTGCGCGCGCTGCGCGGGAGTGTTGAACCTGATGCACGACATGCGGGTACGTTAGCCGCCTTGTGTTCGGAGCGGAGGGAGCAACGCCGCTAGGCCGTGACTCGACGAGCGGCGCGACGCGGCGGCAGCGGAACTACGGGGGAGGTGGTCGCCTGGTAGTCCGCGTACTCCGGGTAGCGCGACTTGGTGATCGACTCGGTGAAGATCGTCGAGCCGATGAACAGGCCGGTGAGCAGGAGTGCGCCGAGAACCGTCCACTGCAGGAGCGAGCCGGCCGCAATCGCGCCGAAGAGGAAGAGCGCCCACCACTGCGCCTGCTCGAAGAAGAAATTGGGATGCCGCGAGTACTTCCACAGTCCCGTCTGCAGGAATCGCGGACGGAAGTCGGCCCCGCCGGCCTTCTTCTGCTGGTGGAAATTCCACTGCTGCTGGTCGGCGATCGTCTCGCCGGCCAGCAACGCGAGGAAGAGCACCGTCACAGCGACGTCGAGAACTCCGAATGGAGTGTCGCGGTGCTCGAACGCCGTGAGGGTCGGGAGCGTGATGAGCACGAGGATCGTGTTCTGGTACAGCACGATGAAGAGCAGATTGAAGATCTCGAACTGCCACCCCTTCATGCGAGCACGAAGGATCGGCCAGCGGTAGTCCTCGGTGCCCGAGTAGCCGCCCTTCCTCGCGAAGTTGAAGGTGAGCCGGGCCCCCCAGAGCGTCACAAGCACGGCCATGACGTTGAGGCGGGTGTCGGCGAGCCCCGCGTACGCGGCGAAGACCCACACGTAGATCACCGGAACGATCGACCACAGACGATCGACCCAGGAGTGTTCCTTCGTGATGAGGGACATGATCCAGGTGAAGGCGCACACTGCTGCCGCGATGAGGATGACGGTGACGAGCGGAGACATGACCGCATCCTACTGCTGCGTCGGATCGCGGTCACCGTCGCCTCGCTAGACTCCAGTCGTGGGATCGACCAGGGCGAGTGACGTCAGTAGCAGGGTGCTGACCGTACCCAACCTGCTGAGCTTCCTGCGGCTCCTTCTCGTGCCCGTGTTCCTTTCGCTCATCATCCAGGGCAATGATGCCCTCGCCCTTCTCGTCCTCGTGATCTCGAGCGTCACAGACTTCCTCGACGGGCTCATTGCGCGAACGTTCCGCCAGATCTCAAGGCTGGGACAGCTTCTCGATCCGGCCGCTGACCGGCTCTTCATCTTCGCTGCGCTTATCGGACTGGCCGTGCGCGAGGTGATTCCGTGGTGGCTGCTGGTCATCATCGTCGGGCGCGACGTGATGCTCCTCGGCATTGGCATCGTCCTCGCAAACTTCGGGTTCGGTCCGCTCCCGGTTCATCACCTCGGCAAGGTCGCAACCCTCTGCCTGTTCTATGCACTGCCCATCCTCATGCTGGGCCAGGCCTTCCCGGATGTCGCGTGGATCGCCGATCCGTTGGGATGGGCCTTCGCGATCTGGGGCGCCTTCCTCTACTGGTGGGCTGGGGCCGTGTACCTCATCGAGGCGGTCAGGGTGGTTCGGATGACGAGGGTCGAGGACCGTGCGAAATCCGATACGCTGGGTGGCTAGAACAAGGAGGGTTTCCGATGGTTGATTCCGCTGGTCAGGATGACACCGCCGGTAGGGTGCCCTCAAGCGACGACACCACCGTTCACTACGGTGATGAATTCGCGGCACAGCTGGCGGCGCTCGATGGTGGAGTTTCCGGTGAAGAGGTCGACGCGATTGCCGCTCTTCCCTCCGGATCTGCTCTCCTCATCGTGAGGCGCGGGCCCAACGTCGGTGCTCGCTTCCTGTTGGACGGGGATGTCACGACCGTCGGTCGCCATCCCGACGCGGACATCTTCCTCGACGACGTGACCGTGTCGCGTCGTCACGCTGAATTCCTGCGTCACGGAACGACGTTCCAGGTCAAGGACCTCGGTTCGCTGAACGGCACGTACTTCGACGGTGTTCGCATCGACACCGCGCTCCTCAGCGACGGTGCAGAGGTGCAAGTGGGCAAGTTCCGACTGACGTTCTATGCGTCACGGCTGGATCTCGCTCACCTGGCTGGTTCGTAGTGCCGCGCAGTGCGGCCCAGACGCGCGCGTCTGGGAGTTCCTCGCTATTGAGCATTGGCCAGGTGCTCGCCAAGCTCAACCCGGAGTTTCCCGACCTGTCGCCGTCCAAGCTGCGGTTCCTCGAGGAACGACAACTCGTCTCCCCGGCGCGAACCGAGTCCGGCTACCGCAAGTTCTCGGCCGCTGACATGGATCGGCTCCGCTTCGTACTCACGATGCAGCGTGACCACTACCTCCCGCTCAAGGTCATCCGGGGATTCCTCGAGGACCTCGATGCCGGTCGAACCCCGGAGTTGCCCGGCGGCGCTGTTGCAGCGCCTTCAATGCTCTCCTCTGAGCGGAAGCTCACGAAGGATGAGTTGATTCGTGAGGCCGGCGCGAACGCGATGCTCCTCGGCGATGCGATCTCGGCGTCTCTCATCGTTCCGGGTGAGGTCTTCGGGGAGGACGCCCTCTACGTGCTCAAGGCCCTCGTGGAGTTGCAGAGATCCGGAATCGAGCCGCGTCACCTTCGGGGCTTCCGCGCAGCGGCCGAGCGTGAACTGGGCCTCATCGAGAACGCTCTCATGCCCGTCGCACGCCGCAAGGATGCCGCGAGCAGGGCGCGGGCGGCCGAGATGGCGCGCGAGATCGCAGGGCAGCTCGAAATTGTTCGGAGCAGTCTCATCCGATCTGCCCTGACACGACTTGATTCGTAGTAGCGTCGAATCAATCCGACACGCCCGGCTAGTGTCGGCGATCCGCCCTCGCGGTGAGTACCGTGGGGAGCCGCAAGACATTAAGCGTCAACCTCAAGATGAGGGTTTGGCTAGCCAGAAGGAGCCCGGACATGACTGAACTCAGCCGTAACGAGGAGACTCGCTACGACCTCGGTCTGCTCTTCACCGATGGGCTCCCGGAGCTCGACGACGCAGCGGGCTACCGCGGTGCCATTGCGGCTCGCGCGGCGGGCATCAGCTACCGTCAGCTCGACTACTGGGCTCGCACCCAGCTCGTCGAGCCCACCGTTCGCGGTGCGGCCGGTTCCGGTTCCCAGCGACTCTACGGCTTCCGCGACATCCTTGTTCTCAAGCTCGTCAAGCGTCTTCTCGACACCGGGATCTCGCTGCAGCAGATTCGCGTGGCGGTCAACCAGCTGCGCGAAGCCGGCATCAACGACCTCGCCCAGACGACTCTCATGAGCGACGGTGCCAGCGTCTACCTGTGCACGTCGAACGACGAGGTCATCGACCTCGTGAGCCGTGGCCAGGGCGTTTTCGGCATCGCCGTGGGCAAGGTCCTGCGTGAGGTCGAGCAGGATCTCGTGGAGCTCGACTCCACCCCGGCTGAGGACCCGATGGACGAGCTCGCCCGTCGTCGCGCCGCCCGCGCCGCTTCCTAACGCAGCGGAGTCGCGACGAGGCGGGCGTCAGCCTCGCTGCGCTCGTGATGATGACGACGGGACAGTCGTCGGTAGCGCGAGGGCCTAGACAGGCTCCTCGGCGAATTCGCCGATCCTGGCTGCGCGCATCACACGCTCGAGCAACTGGTCGAAGTTGCGCGACATCTCCTGTGCGCTCTCGCCGGGCCAGACGTGAAGGGGCTTGGCAGCGCCCTGGGCCTGTTGGAGTGACGTACGCTCCGGCAACTGCGGACTCAGCACGAGCGGGCCGAACATGTCGCGCAGCTCCTTGATGCGGAACTGGTGCTCCAGCGACTGCGAACGGAGTCGGTTCACGATGATGCCGAGGGGCTGGAGACGAGGGGAGAGCCCACGACGGATCTCCTCGATGGCCCGGAGCGCGCGATCGGCGGCGGCGACGGAGAAGAGCCCCGGCTCGGTGACGATGGTGACGCGGTCACTGGCGGCCCAGGCCGTGCGGGTGAGTGCGTTGAGCGAGGGTGCGCAGTCGATGAGAACGAGGTCGTAGTCGGCCTCGACATTGGCGAGGGCCTCCTCGAGCTTCCAGATGTCGCGGATGCTCGGATGCGGGCCGTCGAAGTTGATGGCGGAGGGGGAACCGATGAGAACGTCGATCTTGCCCGGGCGGCCCTTGGTCCATCCGCTCGGAGCGATCGCAGCGCGAACGATCTTCTCCTTGGGCGAGGCCAGGACGTCTGCGATGTTGAGGTGACCGGAGACGTCGATGTCCATTCCGGTCGACACATCCGACTGCGGGTCGAGGTCGACGACGAGGGTCCGGAGGCCACGCGCGAAAGCCGCTGAGGCAAGCCCGAGCGTCACCGTGGTCTTTCCCACGCCTCCCTTGAGAGAGCTGACACTGAGTACATGCACGAACAACGACGATACCTTCACTACTGTTAAGAACCTAAAACGGAGGCACTTTGGGGCCGTCCGTTGGGCCAATTGCCAGAGTTCTCAGGCTCTGAGGGCTGGTCTTCACCGAAGGGACCGGATGTTCAAGAAGATCCTCGTGGCGAACCGAGGCGAGATCGCGATTCGCGCATTCCGCGCCGCATTCGAACTGGGCGCGAAGACTGTCGCGGTCTTCCCCTACGAGGACCGGAACTCCATGCACCGCCTCAAGGCTGACGAGGCCTACCAGATCGGTGAGGTTGGCCATCCGGTGCGCGCCTATCTCGACGTGAGCGAGATCATCCGGGTCGCCCTGGAATCGGGAGCTGATGCGATCTACCCCGGCTACGGCTTCCTCTCCGAGAATCCCGACCTCGCCCAGGCGGCGGCGGATGCTGGCATCACGTTCATCGGGCCGCCCACCAAGGTGCTCGAAATGGCGGGCAACAAGGTGACGGCCAAGGAACACGCCATCAGCGCGGGAGTTCCGGTGCTCAAATCGACGCCAGCCTCGAAAGACATCGATGAGCTGATCGCCGGAGCCGACGAGATCGGATTCCCCGTGTTTGCCAAGGCTGTCGCGGGCGGGGGCGGCCGCGGGATGAGGCGCGTGGACAAGAGGGAGGACCTCAGAGAGGCCCTCGAGGCCGCGATGCGCGAAGCCGACAGCGCGTTCGGCGACCCGACGATGTTCGTCGAGCAGGCCGTCGTGCGTCCTCGTCACATCGAGGTGCAGATCCTCGCCGATTCCGGCGGCGAGACCGTCCACCTCTTCGAGCGAGACTGCTCGGTGCAGCGCCGTCACCAGAAGGTCGTGGAGATCGCACCGGCGCCGAACCTCGATGAGGGCATCCGACAGGCCATGTATCGGGATGCCATCGCCTTCGCTCGCTCGATCGGCTACGTCAACGCGGGAACCGTGGAGTTCCTGCTCGATACCGCGGGGGAGCGCGCCGGCGAGCACGTCTTCATTGAGATGAACCCCCGCATCCAGGTCGAGCACACGGTGACGGAGGAGGTCACTGACGTGGACCTCGTCCAATCGCAGATGCGCATCGCGTACGGTCAGACCCTCGCCGAGCTCGGACTCCAGCAACACAACCTGCAGCTGCGCGGTGCCGCCCTGCAGTGCCGCATCACCACTGAGGATCCCGCAGCCGGATTCCGCCCGGACACGGGCAAGATCACGACCTACCGGTCACCCGGCGGCGCTGGCATCCGTCTCGATGGAGGCACCGTCGCCTCCGGTGCGCAGATCTCCCCCCACTTCGATTCGATGCTCGTGAAGATGACGTGCCGCGGCCGCGACTTCCGCGCTGCGGTGCTGCGTGCGCGCCGGGGGCTCGCCGAGTTCCGCCTTCGGGGCGTCACCACGAACATCCCGTTTCTCCAGGCTGTCCTCGACGATCCTGACTTCGTCGCCGGTGACCTCAGTACGTCGTTCATTGAGGAACGACCCTGGTTGGTGCGGGGAAGGTCGTCGAAGGATCGTGGCACCAAGGTGCTCAACTGGCTCGCCGATGTCACCGTCAACCAGCCGAACGGCAACGGGGCGGGCCGCATCAACCCGAGCCTCAAGCTCCCGTCCGTGGACCTGGACGCGCCGGCGCCTGCGGGTTCTCGGCAGCGGCTTCTCGAACTCGGGCCCGTGGGCTTCGCGTCGTCGCTCCGTGCGCAGACGGCTCTCGCCGTGACGGAGACCACGTTCCGGGACGCCCACCAGTCCCTGTTGGCGACGCGCGTGAGAACCCGCGATCTCGTCGCCGTGCTTCCTCATGTCGCTCGCCTGACGCCAGGACTGCTCTCCGTCGAGGCGTGGGGCGGTGCCACCTACGATGTAGCCCTTCGCTTCCTCGGGGAGGACCCCTGGGAGCGTCTGGCAGCCGTGCGCGACGCGGTTCCCAACATCGCCGTCCAGATGCTGCTGCGCGGCCGCAACACTGTCGGCTACACGCCGTACCCGACCGAGGTCACCGACGCCTTCGTGCGTGAGGCGGCGGCCACCGGAGTGGACATCTTCCGCATCTTCGATGCTCTCAACGACGTGTCTCAGATGCGTCCGGCGATCGACGCGGTGCTCGAGACGGGCACCGCTGTCGCGGAGGTCGCCGTCTGCTACACGGGCGATCTCCTGGACCCCGCAGAGAAGCTCTACACCCTCGACTACTACCTCCGTCTCGCCGAGCAGATGGTCGACGCCGGCGCTCACATACTTGCCGTGAAGGACATGGCCGGACTGCTCCGCGCAGAGGCGGCGTACGAGCTCGTGAGCGCGCTCAGATCCCGATTCGATGTTCCTGTCCATGTCCACACCCACGACACGGCAGGCGGCCAGCTGGCCACGCTCCTTGCCGCGTCCCGGGCGGGCGCAGATGCGGTCGACGTCGCGAGCGCGCCGATGGCCGGCACGACCAGCCAGCCCTCCGCTTCCGCCCTCGTGGCGGCGCTCGCCCACACCGAGCGCGATACCGGATTGTCGCTGCAAGCGGTCTCAGATCTCGAGCCGTACTGGGAGGCCGTACGACAGGTCTACAAGCCATTCGAGTCGGGACTTCCCGGGCCCACGGGGCGCGTCTATCACCACGAGATTCCCGGCGGCCAGCTCTCGAACCTTCGTCAGCAGGCGATCGCGCTGGGGCTCGGCGACCAGTTCGAGAAGGTAGAGGACTGGTACGCGGCGGCCAATCGCATCCTCGGTCGCCCTCCGAAGGTCACCCCATCGTCGAAGGTCGTCGGCGATCTCGCTCTTGCCCTCGCGGCAGCGAATGCCGATCCCGACGATTTCGAACAGAACCCCGAGCGCTACGACATCCCTGACTCCGTCATAGGTTTCATGGCTGGCGAACTCGGCGAGCTTCCGGGCGGTTGGCCCGAGCCGTTCCGCACGAAGGTTCTCGAGGGACGCACCGTGAAGATCGGTGTCGAACCCCTGAGCGCTGAGGATGCCGCTGCCCTCGACGGCGACTCCGTGCAACGTCGTTCGGCACTCAACCGGCTCCTGTTCCCGGGTCCGACGAAGGCATTCGAGCAGGTGCGGGAAACCTACGGTGACCTCTCCGTGCTCGAGACGCCGGACTACCTCTACGGCCTCCACCAGGGCCAGGAGCACATCGCCACGCTCGACAAGGGGGTGAGCCTCTTCGTCGGGCTCGAGGCGATCGGCGAGGCTGACGACAAGGGCATGCGCACCGTGATGGCGACACTCAACGGTCAGCTCCGCCCGGTGTTCGTGCGCGACCACAGCATCTCGGTTGACTCAGCATCAACGGAGAAGGCCGATCCGGGTACGCCGGGCCACGTGCCGGCGCCCTTCTCGGGTGTTGTGACACTGCAGGTGAATCCGGGCGATGTCGTCTCCGCTGGCCAGGCGGTGGCGACGATCGAGGCGATGAAGATGGAGGCCGCGATCACCGCCGCAGTCTCCGGCGTTGTCAAGCGTCTGGCAATACTGAAGACGCAGCAGGTCGACGCCGGTGACCTGCTGCTCGAGATCGAGGCGCTCCCCGCGCAGATGGCGAACTGACATGGCCGAACGACCGATTCGCCTCTTCGGCGACCCCGTCCTGCGATCGCGATGCGACGTCATCCCCGTGGGTGACCCGCGTGCTGCACCCCTCGTCGCGGATCTGCTCGAGAATGTGAGGATCCCGGGGCGCGCCGGCCTCGCGGCGAACCAGATCGGTGTGGGTCTCCGTGCGTTCAGTTACAACATCGATGGTGACGTCGGGTACGTGATCAATCCAGAGCTCGTCGAGGTCTCTGGTGAACCGGAACTGGTGGAGGAGGGTTGCCTCTCCGTGCCCGGTTTCTACTTCCCGCGGCGGCGGTACCCGTTCGCGCGGGTGCGGGGCGTTGACCTCGACGGCAACGTCGTGGAGATCAGTGGGGAGGGCCTCATGGCACAGGCGCTCCAGCACGAAGTCGACCACCTCGACGGGCACCTCTACATCGAGGGACTCGAGCCCGAAGCGAAGCGCGAGGCGATGCGTGCGATCCGGCAGGCACCCTGGTACTAGGGCGCCCGCCGGAACTGCTGCGCGCTACTGGGAGACCGAAATGCCCTCGGTGGGTGCTCCCGTGTAGATACCCTCGATGACATCGGCGAAGTCCACGAGGATGACATTGCGCTTGATGCTGAGCTTCGGCGTGAGGTGACCGCTCGCCTCCGTCAAGTCGGACTCGAGGATCTGGAACTTGCGGATCGACTCCGCACGCGAGACGGCGCCGTTCGCGGCATCCACCGCGCTCTGCACCTCCGCGAGAACGGCAGGATGCTTCGCGGCCTCCGCGACGCTCATCTGGGCGTCGAGCTGGTTGTTGGCGAGCCAGACCGGCAACATCTCCTCGTCGAGGGTGATGAGGGCCGAGATGAACGGCTTCTGATCGCCCACAACGATGACCTGTCCGATGATCGGGTTGGCGCGGATCGGATCCTCGAGAACAGCGGGAGCAACGTTCTTGCCGCCGGCCGTGACGATGATCTCCTTCTTGCGTCCGGTGATCTGGAGGTAGCCCTCATCGTCGATCTCGCCGAGGTCGCCCGTCTTGAACCAGCCGTCCTCGAAGACGTCCTTGGTGGCGGCCTCGTTGTTCCAGTAGCCGTCGAAGACGCAGACGCCCTTGACCTGGATCTCACCATCGGGAGCAATACGCACCGAGTTGCCGGGCAGGGGCGGCCCGACCTTGCCAATCTTGAAGTGCGATGGGACGTTGACCGACACGGGTGCCGTGGTCTCGGTCAGGCCGTAGCCCTCGAGGATCGTCAGGCCGAGGCTGCGGTAGAAGTGACCGAGTCGAAGACCGAGCGGCGCCGATCCCGACACCGCGTACTGGGCGCGACCGCCCAGGGCAGCGCGGATCTTGCTGAGGACCAGACGGTCGAAGATGGCGAACTGGATCTTGAGGCCGAGCGGAACGTGCCCGGCATCGAGCGCCTTGGAGTGGGCGATCGCGACATCCGCGGCCCGGCGGAAGATCTTGCCCTTGCCACCGGCCTCTGCCTTCTGCTCTGAGGAGTTGTAGACCTTCTCGAAGACCCTGGGCACGGCGAGGAGGAAGGTGGGCTTGAACGAGCCCATCGAGGGCACGAGCAGCTTGGTGTCCGGCTGGTGGCCGACCTTGACTCCTCCCTCGACGGCGAGGATCGAGATGTAGCGCGCGAAGATGTGCGCGAGCGTGATGAACAGCAGGGTGCTGGACTCCGGGTTGACGACCTCCGGGATACGCCGCTGGGCATTCCGCGCGAGCTCGACGAAGTTGGAGTGCGTGATGATGCAGCCCTTGGGCTTGCCGGTGGTGCCCGAGGTGTAGATGAGGGTCGCGAGATCGGAGCCCTTCGCCAGGTTGCGGCGCCGCTCGATCTCCTCGTCGGTCACGGCAGTGCCGGACGCCGCCAGTTTGTCGAGGTCTCCGAGGTCGATCTGCCACGAGTTGCGGATGGCAGGGACATCAGGACGGATCTCGTCGAATCGTGCGAAGTGGTCCGCGGTCTCCGTGATCATCGCTACTGCGCCGGAATCGGTGAGGTTCCACAGGATCTGCGCCGGGGCGGATGTCTCGTACACGGGTACCAGGACGGCTCCCGCGAACCACGTCGCGAAGTCGATGAGCGTCCACTCGTAACGGGTCTTGGCCATGAGGCCGATCTTGTCGCCGGGCTCGATGCCAGCGGCCACGAGGCCCTTCGCGAGCGCGGTCACCTGGCGGAGGAACTCGGAGCTCGTGACATCCCGCCATCCGCCGTCATCGGTGGGAAGTGCGAAGAGCGCCCGATCGGGTGTCGCCTTGACCCTGTCGATGAGCAGGTCGGTGACATTGGCTTCAGGATCGGCTTCAACTAGTGCTGGAACGTCGAACTGTTTCACGGCAACTCCTTTGGTACCGGTCAGGGTCATTCACCTCAGTCTAACCGGGGGGTTCCGGCGAAACCGAGGCTTCGCTGGACGCTAGGCTCGTCATCCGTGCATGCCATTGGAATTGATATCGGCGGGACGAAGATCGCCGGCGCGGTCGTCGACGAGGCTGGCGAGATCCTCGCCGAGGAACGCATTGCCACAGAGGCGGGCAAGCCCAACGCGATCATCGATGCGGTCGTGGAGATGGTCCAGCGCCTCTCCGTCGGTCGCGAGATCATCGCCGCCGGTGTCGCGGCGCCAGGGTTCATCGACTCCGCCCAGTCGACGGTGTACTACGCACCGAACATCAATTGGCGCAATGAGCCCCTCCAGAGTCGTCTCAGCGACCGCCTCGGCATCGACGTGACCATCGACAACGATGCGAACGCGGCCGGGTGGGCGGAATTCCGATTCGGCGTTGGCCGGGGCGGACGCGACATGACCATGCTCACCATCGGGACCGGCGTGGGCGGAGCCATCGTGACGGGCGGTCGCCTCTTCCGCGGTGGTTTCGGGGCCGGAGCAGAGCTCGGCCACCTTCGTGTCGTCCCGGAGGGGTTGCCGTGCGGGTGCGGTGCGCGTGGCTGCATCGAACAGTACGGTTCGGGGCGTGCGCTCCTGCGCATGGCCAACGAGATAGCAGATGTCGGCGGCGTTGGTCTCGCCCTTGCGGAAGCCCGTCTCGCGAACGACGGAGTCCTCGACGGGCATATCGTCGGTGATCTCATCGCTGCCGGTGACCCCGGCGCGCTGCACGCGCTCGAGCAACTCGGTCACTGGCTCGGCCAGGCGTGTGCGAGTCTCAGTGCTGTGCTCGACCCGGAGCTCTTCGTGTTCGGCGGTGGGGTCGCGGCATCCGGCGATCTTCTCCTGAACCCGGTGCGCGAGGCCTTCCATCAGCATCTGCCCGCGCGTGGCTTCCATCCTGAACCGGAGTTCGTCATTGCGGAACTGGTCAACGATGCTGGCATGGTGGGCGCGGCCGACCTTGCCCGGATCCACGCCACGGCGCGATAGACTGACACTTTCATTCGGCAGGGAGTGCGATGTTCTACTGGTTCATGAAGAACCTCGTAGCGGGACCCTTGTTGAAGACGGTCTTCCGCCCGTGGGTCACCGGGGTCGAGAACATCCCGAAGACCGGGGGAGTGATCCTCGCGAGCAACCACCTCTCCGTCATCGACTCGGTGATCCTTCCGCTTGTCGTCGACCGGCGCATCTACTTCCTCGCCAAGAGCGACTACTTCGTGGGCAAGGACCTCAAGGGTTGGCTGATCAAGCACTTCCTGCTGGGGACGGGGATGCTTCCCATCGACCGCTCGGGCGGAAAAGCATCGGAGGCGTCCCTCAACACGGGTCTCGGCGTGCTGGCCAAGGGCGATGTGCTCGGCATCTACCCCGAGGGCACTCGTAGCCCTGACGCTCGGCTCTACCGCGGCCGCACTGGCGTCGCCCGCATGATCCTCGAGGCACACGTTCCCGTGGTCCCCGTCGCGATGGTCGACACCGAGAAGGTCATGCCCATCGGCAGCAAGCTCCCCAAGGTCCGCCGCATCGGAATCGTCTTCGGTGAGCCGCTCGACTTCTCGCGCTTCGAGGGGCTCGAGGGTGACCGTTTCATCCTTCGCTCCATCACCGACGAGATCATGTACGAACTGAACCGCATCAGTGGCCAGGAGTATGTGGACGTGTATGCGTCGTCGGTGCGTGAGAAGCAGACCGCTCGCCGCTGACGAGTCCCGCTCCCGCCCGACGCTAAGCTCAATCCCCGGGGCAACCCCGCCCGAAACCCTCGATACCCAAGGAACCTGCCGTGGTAGATCCGTCCGAACCCGTCGTGCTTGCTGATCCCGCTGTGGTCGCCGGTCTCGACTATTGGCGGACCCTGCCGATCAAGCAGCAGCCGCAATGGCCGGATCCGGATGCGGTTGGCGAGGCCTCGGCAAAGATCGCCACACTTCCTCCGCTCGTGTTCGCGGGCGAGGTCGACGTGCTTCGGGACCGTCTCGCGCGCGCCGCGAGCGGGGATGCCTTCCTCCTGCAGGGTGGTGACTGCGCCGAGACGTTCGCCGGTGCCACGGCCCAGCAGATCCGGGACCGGGTGAAGACCATCCTGCAGATGGCCGTCGTTCTCACGTACGGCGCATCCAAGCCCATCGTCAAGATGGGCCGCATGGCCGGCCAGTTCGCGAAGCCGCGTTCCAGCGACACGGAGACTCGCGGGGATGTCACGCTTCCCGCCTACCGCGGCGACATCGTGAACGGCTACGACTTCACGCCGGAGTCCCGTCGTGCCGACCCGTCACGCTTGGTCGAGGGCTACCACATGGCCGCGTCGACGCTGAATCTCGTCCGCGCCTTCACGCAGGGCGGTTTCGCGGACCTGCGCCAGGTGCACTCATGGAACAAGGGTTTCGCATCGAACCCCGCCAACCACCGCTACGAGAAGGTGGCGACCGAGATCGACCGCGCCATCAAGTTCATGGAGGCCGCGGGCGCGGACTTCGACGAGCTGAAGCGAGTCGAGTTCTACTCGAGCCACGAGGGTCTGCTGATGGACTACGAGCGCCCGATGACGCGGATCGATTCGCGCACCGGCACGCCGTACAACACGAGCGCCCACTTCCTCTGGATCGGTGAGCGCACACGCGACCTCGACGGTGCACACATCGACTACTTCTCGCGCGTCCGCAACCCGATCGGCGTCAAGCTCGGCCCGAGCACGTCGGCCGACGACATGAAGCGCCTCATCGACAAGCTCGACCCGGATCGCGAGCCCGGACGCCTCACCTTCATCACGAGGATGGGTGCCGGCAAGATCCGGGATGCACTCCCACCCCTCCTCGAGGCCATCAAGACCGTCGACGCGACCCCGCTGTGGGTGACCGACCCGATGCACGGGAACGGACTGACCACACCGAACGGCTACAAGACGCGTCGCTTCGATGACGTGGTGGACGAGGTCAAGGGGTTCTTCGAGGCGCACAAGGCTGCGGGAACATACCCGGGCGGCATCCACGTCGAACTCACGGGCGACGACGTCACCGAGTGCCTCGGTGGTTCGGAGCAGATCGATGAGGAGACCCTGGCGACGCGCTACGAGTCCCTGTGCGACCCGCGCCTGAACCACA
This sequence comes from Leifsonia sp. AK011, assembly GCF_013410945.1. Taxonomy (NCBI): domain Bacteria; kingdom Bacillati; phylum Actinomycetota; class Actinomycetes; order Micrococcales; family Microbacteriaceae; genus Leifsonia; species Leifsonia sp. AK011. The sequence goes on from NZ_JACCCH010000001.1 coordinate 1,796,856, forward strand.
TGCAGTCGCTCGAGCTCGCCTTCCTGGTGGCCGAAGAACTCACGGCGTTCTGACGCCCAGGCGGCGGCCCTGGGTCAGCTACTGAAGTTGACCTTAACGGTGCTTCCCTTGGGGGCGCTCGTGCCGCCGCCGGGCGTCAGCTGACTGACGATGAAGGTGCCCGGCAGGAGATCGGCGACGCCGTTGTAGTTGAGGTCGAAGCCGGCCTCCTCGAGCTGCGGCTTCGCATCGGCCCAGGACTGCCCGACGACGTCGGGGATGACAATCTGCTCCACGCCCTTCGAGGCGATGATGTCGACGGTGTCGCCGACGCGCACCGGTGACTCGCCGTCAGAGGATCGGATTCTGAGAGCCGCGCCCTGCGGCACCGTGTCCGAGAACTCGTCCTCGCTGATGGTGCCCAGCGTGAGGCCAACACCCTCGAGTGTGGCCCGCACCTGGTCCGTGTTCTGTCCCGTGACGTCGGGTAGCGGCCCAGCGGAGACGATGAGCGTGACGGGTTGACGCTCGGGGTACTGTGCGACTCCCGTGAGGCTGGCGCCGCTGGCATCCCAGGCATCGATGATCGTGCCCGCGATGACCGTGTCGTCGAACTGCCGGATGATCGGGTCGGCGAGCGTGAAGGGGGCTGCGGCGATTGCCGCCTTGGCGTCGTCCTCCGTCATGCCGGCGAATGGGGGAACATCGATGAGCCTCGGACCCGACGAGATCAGCAACTGGATCTCCGCACCAGGCGGCACGGAGGAGCCAAGCGCCGGATCCGTTTCGGCCACCGCATCCTTAGGGATGTCGACCGACGGGATCGAGCCGTTCTCCGGATTGACCGTGAGGCCCAGTGCGGTGAGGGCATCCGTTGCCTCCTCGACCGACATTCCGGCCAGGGAGTCGGGGATGACGACGCGCGAACCCGGCCCGAATCCGAAGTACCACCCCACGGTGCCCGCGATGGCTGCCAGCGCCACAATGGCGCCGAAGATCCACCATCCCCGCTTGCGCTTCGACGCGGCCTTCTCGGCGAGGGCCACAGCAGCGTCGGGAACGGGTTCTGTCTGCGGGCGGCGTGACCCCAGGACGGTGGTCTCCGCCGTCGTGTGGACCGCGGGCGTCGCACCGGGGAGCACCATCGTGCGCTGCGTGGGTGCGCCGCTCGAGGGCTGCGCCGTCATCATCGCGCTGTGGGTCTCGAACAGGCGATCGAGCATGGCCCTGGCATCCCTGGGCCGGTTCTCGGGATCGCGCTGGGTCGCCCACAGCACGAGCTCGTCGAGTTCCACCGGCACGCTCGCATTACGGATGCTGGGGGCCGGAACGGTGCCGTTCGCGTGCTGGTAGGCGATCTGCATCGGCTGTTCGCCTCGGAACGGCTGCTCGCCCACGAGCATCTCGTACATCATGATGCCCACCGCATAGAGGTCACTGCGTGTGTCGGCGATGCCGCGCGTCACGAGTTCGGGGGAGAGGTAGGCGATCGTGCCCATCAGAGCGGCGCCGGTGGCGGTGTTGGCGCTGGCGGCACGGGCGAGGCCGAAGTCGCCGATCTTGATTCGACCGTCGTCGGCAAGGAGCACGTTCTCGGGCTTCAGGTCCCGGTGGACGATGCCGGCCTTGTGCGCAGCGGCCAGTCCCGCGAGCACCGCCTCCATGATGTCGAGGGTCTGCTCAGTCGTGAGGATCCGGTGCTCCTGCAGCAACTCGCGCAGGGTGATGCCCGGGAGGTACTCCATGACGAGGTAGGCCATGTCGCTGTCCTGGCCCTGGTCGAAGACATTGACCACGTTGGGGTGCGCGAGACGCGCGGCAGAGCGGGCCTCCTGGATGAAGCGCTCCTTGAACTGGCTGTCGTCGGCCAAGTGCCCGTGCATGATCTTGATGGCCACGCGACGCTCGAGTCGCAGGTCTGTCGCGACGTACACCGTCGCCATCCCGCCGCGGGCGATTCGTGAGCGGACCTGATACCTGCCGTCGAGAAGACGACCGATCATCGGGTCGGTGCTGTTGACGCTCACCGGCCAAGTCTAAAGTTGGCCCCCTGCGAGTCGGCCGCTAGACACGTCACTTAGGAGAGTTCCGCAAGAAGCGACCAAGCCGCCGATTCCCACTTGGCGTACGCATCGGGGTGGCCGGAGATCTGGACCGCTTGGGCGGCAACCGTCAACGGCATGGACTCCCACCCGTCGATGTCGAGCAGACCACGGGTGAATCCGGCGTTCGGGTTGCTCGGGCCGCCGTAGAACAGTCGCGCGGCATAGGACGGAGTCATGAGTTGCTGGGGCGTTCCCCAGCCGGAACTCGGTCGCTGCTGGAAGAGGCCAACCGAGTCGCGGTCGCCCCAGTCCAGATTGCGCAGTGTCGATTCCTGCATCGCCGTCGCGAGAGCGATCACGATGCCGTAGTCAGATACCCCCAGTTCACGCCCGACCTGCACGATGACGGCGGCGTAGGTGCGCGATTCGTCGGTGGATGACGTCGTCGTCTCGCTCACCGACGCGGTGGAGATCCCGGGAATGATCAGTTCGTCGCCCGTGAAGATGAGACTGTCGAGTGAGAGACCGTTTGCGGCGAGGAGCGACTGAACGTCGACACCCTGCCGCGCGGCGATACCGGAGATCGTGTCGCCGGCTACGACGGTGTACCGGCCTCCGACGGCTGTCGGGTCCGGAGCGACGGGGTCCACCGAAACCTCGGTGACCGGCGCATCCGTGACGGGGGCTGAGGGGAGCGGTGCCTCGTCGACGACCGCTTCCGATCCATCCGCCGAGTAGGCGACGGGAATCGCGAGTGTCTGCCCGGGATAGATGATGCTGGACCAGCTCAGTCCGTTGGCTGTGAGGATCGCGGCCGCGGTTATGCCGAATCGGTCCGCGATCGCGCTGATGGTGTCTCCTGCGGCGATCGTGTACCTGTCGTGCTGGGGTGCCACCTCGGCGGCCACCGGCTCCGGCAATGGTGCGCCGTTCGTAAGCTTGAGGACCTGCCCGGGGAAGATCAGCGACGACCAGCTCAGGCCGTTCAGCGCGAGAACTGACGCGGTCGCGAGGCCGAAACGGCCCGCGATATCGCTGATGGTGTCGCCGGGTTCCACGGCGTAGGTGGGCGGAGTCGACACCGACGCGGGGGCGGATGCCGCGGCATCCGGCGCCGGAGCTGCGTCTGCGACGGCCTCCGTGACCGTCTCACGTTCTGCCTGGCCGAAGGAACCTCGTGCGCCGAGGTCCTTGCGGGCTAGGGCGTTGTCGCGGGCGGTGTCGGGAGCATCGGCGGGCAGAAGCGGACCGGTCAGGTTGAGCGTCATGGCGGCCATCGACCCTGCGAGGAGGATGGGCATCGTCTGGCGCGCGGTCTGGGCCAGGCGCGCGCGGGAGGGCGAGACGAGGGGAGTGGCAGGCTCGCCGGCAAGTCCGTCGAACACGCGCCGTGCTACCAGTTGGGCGTCGTGACCCGCAGTTTCCGTCATGTCCTACCCTTCTCCCGGCCGAGGAGTTTCGCCAGTCCGCTGGCATCGTCACCAACGTGTCACAAATGTTAATCACTGTCAATTAGTGAGACGGATGTGATTTGAATTTACATGATCGAAACATTTGAGGATGCTGCGGCTGTCGCCATGACGACGCGAGGGCGTGGCACTCTTGATGCGTGTCAGAAACCCCCGAGGTCACATGGTTGACCATCCCCGACCTCACAGAAATGCTCGGCCTGAAGGTCAGCCAGGTGCGACGGCTGATCGAGGACCGTTCCCTGCTCGCTAGCCGTATCGACGGCGTGTGGAAGGTTCCGGACCTCTTCATCGTCAATGGCGAGCCCATGCATGAGCTCAAAGGCACCCTTGTGGTGCTCGCGGACGCGGGCTTCAGCGATGAAGAGGCCATGCACTGGCTGCTGTCACCCGAGGAGAGCCTCGGTGTGAGCCCCATCGCCGCACTTCTCGCGGGACGCAAGGCCGAAGTGCGGAGAATCGCTCAGGCCCTCGGTTTCTAGGAGCTGCCGCCCTGTCTACGACGCGCGGCGAGTGACGGTGATCGCCAGGTCGTGAAGACTGCTGCGCGCGCCAGCTGACAGGGGCGCGTCCGCCAGGGCGCGGGTCGCGAGGTCCACGTTGTGGGCGATGATGCGCTCCACCTCGTCGACGGCACCGCACTCGCGGAGCGCTGATCTGATCATGGCGACCTGCTCGTCGTCGAGTTGCGGATCGCCGAGCAGCTCATCGAGCAGTTCGCGCGTACTGGCGGAGAGGCGCTGGCGGGCGAGTGCGATCAGAACCGTTCGCTTTCCCTCCCGGAGGTCGTCGCCAGCTGGCTTGCCCGTCACTGCAGGGTCGCCGAACACTCCCAGCAGGTCGTCTCGCAATTGGTAGGCCACGCCGAGCGGCAGGCCGAACGCCCGAAGGCTCTCCACCTGGGCGGTCGATCCGCCGCCCAGGGACGCGCCGATGGCGAGCGGGGCTTCGATCGTGTACTTCGCCGATTTGTAGACGATGACTCGATGAGCGCGTGCCAGCGCGGTGGAGTCGGGGTGGGATACCCACGCGTTCTCCTCGAGGATGTCGAGGTACTGACCGGCCGACACCTCTGTCCGCATCCTGGCGAACTCCGCTCGGCCGGCGAGTTCGGCCTCTCGCGGCACAAGCCCCCCGGCGGCGTCGAAGAGGTCGTCGCTCCATCCGAGCAGGAGATCGCCGAGGAGCAACGCAGCTGAGCGGCCGAAGGCGTCGGCGGAGCCGGTCCATCGGCTATCACGGTGGATCGTCTCGAACTGCTTATGTGCCGCGGGGGAGCCGCGGCGGGTGTCGGAGTTGTCCATGATGTCGTCGTGGACCAGCGCGGCCGCGTGGAAGACCTCGAGGGCGGAAGCCGCAAGCACGATCCCGGGGAGTTCGGCCGAGGCATCCTCCACCGCGAAGGGATCCGGGCTGGCTGATCCCGCCACCGCCTGCCATCCCCAGTAGCAGAACAGACCGCGGAATCGCTTGCCCCCGGAAAGGTAGTTGGCGGCCAGATCCATCACGGGGTTGAGCTCGTCCGAGATGCCAGCGAGCTCCGCTCGGCGCGCGGAGAGGAACTCGTCAATTCTCAGCTGAATCAGGTCAACCAACCGGGTACTCTCAGCCATTCGTCTAGCCTAGCCACGCGGGCGGGCGTACTATGGAGGCCTTAGCGGTCCATCCCGAGACAGAAGGGACTCACGATGCCACTCTCTGAGCAAGAGCAGCGCCTTCTTGAAGAGATGGAGCGGAGCCTTTATCAGAACGACGCCGACTTCGTGGCGACGGCTCGTCCCGGTCGCGGTCGCACCAACTACCGCTTCGTTGCCGTCGGCGTTCTCGTTGCCGTGCTCGGTGTCGCAACCCTGGTGACCGGTGTCATCATCCAGCAGCCTCTGGTGGGAATCCTCGGCTTCGCGATCATGTTCGTCGGAGTCCTTCTCGCCGTCGCCCCTCCCCGTCGCGCGGCCGGTGCGGAAGCGCCCTCGGCACCGCGTTCGTCCAGTCGCCAGCGCGGACCGAGCTTCATGGACTCTCTGAACGATCGTTGGGACCGTCGCCAGGACGGTAACGGCTAAACGCCAGTTCAGGTTCTCCACTAAAAGCCAGCCCTCCGGCTGGCTTTTTTTGTGCCCTCACGAGCCCCAGATCGTGGATTTTCCCTCCACCTTCCTCCACTGTCGGTGGCCGCTGTTTTACTGGGCTGTTTGCGTCTATCCAGGGAGAATGCCACCAAATCCGTAGATTTGTGGAGTGTTGTGGAGTAAAGTGGAGCCAACCTGAATCCGGGCCGGAGAAAGAGGGGAGTGCCTGCATGTTTCTTGGCACCTATTCCCCGAAGCTCGACGACAAGGGGCGCATCATCCTTCCGGCCAAGTTCCGGGACGAACTCGCGTCCGGAGTCGTCGTCACTCGCGGTCAGGAGCGTTGCCTCTACGTCTTCAGCCAGCGCGAGTTCGAATCGCTCCACGAGAAGATCCGGCAGGCGCCGGTCACGAGCAAGCAGGCCCGTGACTTCCTCCGTCTCTTCCTCTCCGGCGCGAACCAGGAGACCCCGGACAAGCAGCACCGGATGACGCTGCCTGCCTCGCTCCGCGAGTACGCGGGCCTCAACCGTGAGCTCACGGTCATCGGCGCGGGCAACCGCGCGGAGATCTGGGACACCGAGGCGTGGAACGAGTACTACGCCGCCGCAGAATCCGACTTCGTCAACACCACTGAGGAGGTGATCCCCGGCCTGTTCTGAGTCCCTGTCGCTGACTCCCAGCCGGCAAGCCCTGACGTACTTCCCCGACGCCAGGTCGTACCGGATGGGGATCAGTTTCAGGGAACGAGGCCCACCTCCCATGGCAGAGAACACGATCCACACCCCAGTACTCCTCGAGCGGTGCGTCGAGTTGCTCGCGCCCTCCCTCGCGGAGCCGGGCGCCGTGGTGATCGACGCCACCCTCGGAATTGCGGGGCACTCCGAGGCCCTGCTCGAGCGTTTCCCCGACCTGCACCTGGTGGGCATCGATCGGGACACCGAGGCTCTGGCGCTAGCGGGCGAGCGGCTCGCTCCGTTTGAGGACCGCATCGACCTCGTGCACTCGGTCTACGACCAGATCCCCGAAGTGATCGACTCCCTCGGGATCGACGAGGTCAACGGCATCCTGTTCGACCTGGGTGTCTCGTCACTGCAGCTCGATCGCAGCGAGCGAGGCTTCGCCTACTCGAAGGATGCCCCGCTCGACATGCGCATGGATGCCACGGCCGGCACTACCGCCGCCGACGTGCTCCTCACCTACAGCGAGTCCGAGCTGCGCAGGATCTTCTACGAGTACGGCGACGAGAAACTCGCTCCGCGCTATGCGAGCCGCATCGTCCAGCGCAGGGAACAGAAGCCGTTGTCAACCTCGGCGGAGCTCGTCGACCTCATCATTGAGGCAACTCCCGCCGCGGCTCAGCGGGCAGGACATCCCGCGAAGCGTGTCTTCCAGGCGCTTCGCATCGAGGTGAACCAGGAGCTTTCCGTCCTCGAGCGCGCGATTCCGGCGGCGCTCGACTCGCTTGCCCTGGGCGGGCGCGTCGTCGTCATGTCGTACCAGTCGCTCGAGGACCGCATCGTCAAGCGCGCCCTGCAATCCCGCACCCGGTCGACGGCCCCGGCAGGCCTTCCGGTCGAGCTGCCGGAGCACCGGGCGGAGTTTCGCCTCCTCACCCGCGGAGCCGAAGTGGCATCCGACGAGGAGAAGGTCATCAACTCACGTTCAGCATCGGTTCGGTTGCGCGCAGCCGAACGAGTCAGGAGTGCACAGTGAGCAGCTCTGTCGCGTACGCACGCCCGATCTCGCGTCCGGATGTTCCCGGTATCGCGCCAGCACCGACCCCAGTACCGACGCCCGCACCGCGTCCGGTCGATCGCCCCGACCGCCGGTCGCGCCCCCGGGCCACCTATGCGGTGATCACGGTCGTCAGCCTCGCAGCGATTTTTGCGGCGCAGCTGCTCCTGAGCATCGCGGTCACCGACAGCACCTACCAGATCTCGGCGCTTCAGGCCGAACAGAAGGAACTGGTGCGCCAGAAGGACGCCCTCGCCGAGAAGTTGAACTTGCTCGGTTCCACCCAGAATCTCTCAGCGAACGCCGCACACCTCGGCATGGTGCCCGGCAGCAGCCCGCTGTTCCTCGACCTGAGTACGGGCGGGGTCGCTGCCGCCCCCGGCTCGGTGGACAAGGGATGCGGCGGCGCCTGCAACCTCGTGACGAACTCGCTGCTCACCGGCATGCCGCTCGTCTCACCGGAGGCCCCTGCAGCGACACTGGGTGCTGAGGCGGGAACGACGTCACCTGTGACGCCCGAGACGCCGCAAGCCCCGGTGGACGCGATCCCCGCGCCCGTGACGTACTGACAGGACTGACACTCGTGAGAACTCGACGCAGTCGACTGCGGATCACCGTCGCCGTGCTGGCGATCTTCGCGGTCGTCTCCGTTTTCGTGGTGCGGCTTGTGGACATCCAGATCGTCCAGGCTCAGGAACTCAATGCCGCAGCGCTCACCAAGCGCGCCCAGGAACTCGTCACGTACGGCACCAGGGGCTCGATCGTCGACACGAACGGAGCGGTGCTCGCGAGCACCGTCGAACGCTACGACATCACGGCATCCCCGAAGAGTGCACTTGCTGGGCACGACGCCACCGCGAGGGCCTCAACGGCACTCGCGTCGATCGCCGAGCTCACCGGCCAGGATCCGGCCGCGCTCCTTGCGACGCTGTCCGCGGACCCGGAGTCCGACTTCGTCTACCTCAAGCAGGGTGTCACCCTCGACGTGTTCCGCGCGGTGCGCGATCTCGACATTCCCTGGGTCTATTTCGAGCTGAGGCAGAGTCGCACCTATCCGAATGGGGAGCTGGCCGGCAACCTCACCGGTTTCATTGGCACGGATGGCCCCCAGGCCGGTCTCGAATTGAGCGAGGATGACTGCCTCGCCGCCACCAACGGCAGCGCCACGTATGAGAAGGGCGAGGACGGAACACGTCTTCCCGACAGCCTCGTCACCACCAAGGAACCTAAGGACGGCGGAACGCTCCGGCTCACGATCGACCGTGACCTGCAGTTCTTCGTGCAGCAGCGCATGGCGCAGACCTACAACGAGCTCGGGGCGGAGTGGGTGACCGCTGTCGTCATGCGCGTCAGCGACGGGCACCTCATGTCCGTGGTCGACTATCCGACCGTGGACCCGAACAACCCGGGCGACGCCCGCCGCGACGCGCTCGGTTCGCGCGCCTTCAGCTGGGCGTACGAGCCCGGATCCACGATGAAGACCTTGACGGCCGCAACACTGATCGACCAGGGCGCGGCCGACCCGTACACGCAGGTGGTCGCACCCGGACGCATCTACCTCTCCGACGGTGGCTTCATCAAGGATGCATGGGCCCACGATGACACGAGGTACACCCTCACGGGTGCTCTCGTCGACTCCTCGAACACCGCGTTCTCGCTGCTGTCGCAGAGCGTCGATGCCGAGACTCGACGCAACTACATGCTCGCCTTCGGCCTCAACCAGGCGACCGAGGTCGGCTTCCTGTCTGAATCCGAAGGTGTCGTGCATCCGACTTCCGAGTGGGACGAGCGGACCAATTACACCGTGCAGTTCGGACAGGGTCTCACCCTCACCGCTGTGCAGCTCGCCAGCGCCTATCAGGCCATCGGTAATGGGGGAGTCCGGCTTCCCGTTGCGCTCGTCGAGGGTTGTGAGCACGCGGATGGGACGGTCACCGACCTGCCGGAAGGCGAGTCGCGTCGCGTGGTCTCCGAGAGCGCTGCACGGCAGACGCTCGACATGATGGAGAGCCTCGTCTCGGTGGGTCCGAACGCGGGCACCCTGCAGATTCCGGGGTACAGGATCGCCGCCAAGAGTGGAACAGCGGAGGTGGCGGAGAACGGTGTGTACGGGGACAAGGCCGTGATCTCCTACGCGGGGCTCGCGCCCGCCGAGGCTCCGCAGTACGTGGTTGCCGTGAGCGCTGGCATCCCCAGTAGCATGTATAGCTCGACGAACATCGCGGGAACTTTCCACGACGTTATGGCCCAGACACTGACCACGTTCCGCGTGGCACCATCGGGACAGCCGTCGCCGTCGCTCCCACTGACCTGGTGAGGCGCGACAAGAACACAGGAGGATCGAGTGCAGGACGGTGACAGTTCGATCCTCCGTCCCGAGCACCTGATCGCACGGCCCCTCTCCACGCTCGTGGATGAGTTCGGCCTGGAGACCACGGGTGACCTCGATGGCGTCGAGATCACCGGAATCTCCCTGGACACCCGTCGCGTCGTCCCTGGCGACATCTTCGTAGGACTCCGTGGTGCCCACCGTCACGGGGCGGACCTCGCCGCCGTGGCGCGGGAGAACGGCGCGGTTGCCCTTTTGACAGACCGGGAAGGCGCCTCCCGGGCTGCCGACTCCGGACTGCCGACCATCATCGTCGAGTCGCCCCGCGAAGCGCTGGGGGATATCTCGGCCTGGGTCTACCGCACGACGGAGGCTCCGCCGCTCATGCTTGCCGTCACCGGCACCAACGGCAAGACGAGTGTCTCCTACCTCCTTCACGGCATCCTGAGCCAGCTCGGACTCGTCGCGGGTCTCTCCACGACGGCCGAGCGTGCCATCGGTTCGGTCGCCATCACGAGCGAGCTCACCACCCCTGAAGCGACGGAGATCCACGGGCTGCTGGCGCGAATGCGCGAGAGTGAAGTTCGTGCAGTCACCCTTGAGGTGAGCGCCCAGGCACTCACCCATCGCCGGGTGGACGGTCTCGTGTTCGACGTCGTCGGGTTCCTCAATCTCAGCCGCGACCATCTCGACGACTACGCGACGATGGAGGAGTACTTCGCCGCGAAGCTGCCGCTCTTCTCCCCGGATCGCGCGCGCCGTGCTGTCGTCTCCCTCGACACGGAGTGGGGCCAGCGAGTCGTTGACGAGTGCCACATTCCGGTCACGACCATCACGTCCTTGAGCGGTCTCGAGGCCGACTGGTTCGTCGAGGTCCTTGAGGAGCGGGTGGATGCCACGGTCTTCCGTCTCACTGGCCCCGGCGGGCGTTCCCTCACGACCTCTGTTGGCGTCATCGGACACCACATGGCGGCCAATGCGGCCCTCGCCATCGTGATGCTGGTCGAGGCGGAGTTCGACCTCGAGGCGATCGGGCACGTTCTCGATCGCGATGGGGAGATCACCACGAGAATTCCCGGACGCGTCGAGAGGGTCTCCGGTGAGCGTGGTCCGGCCCTCTTCGTCGACTACGGCCACAGCCCGGATGCGTTCAGCGTCACCCTCGCCGCGGTTCGACGAGTGACCGAGGGCCGCCTCATCATGGTCTTCGGTGCGGACGGCGACCGGGATTCGGGTAAGCGTGGCGAGATGGGCCGCATCGCATCGGAGGACTCAGACATTCTCATCGTGACCGACTACAACCCTCGATTCGAGGATCCGGCCTCGATCCGCACGGCACTTCTCGCCGGCGCGGCCGCTGCAGAGCATCCTGCAGAGATTCACGAGGTGGTTTCGCAGCGCGAGGCCATCAGGCTGGCGGTATCCCTTGCCCGCGAGGGCGACGCGATCCTGTGGGCAGGACCTGGCCACGAGGACCACATCGATGTGCGCGGCGAGAAGCTGCCGTTCAGTGCTCGCGACGAGGCGCGTCTCGCGCTCCGAGAGGCTGGCTGGTCGTGATCGCCCTGACGCTGCGAGAGGTCGCCGATATCACCGGGGGCGCCCTGGTTCTCGGCGGTGCCGATACCGTCGAGACGTCTGTCTCGGGCGACGTGCACACGGATTCACGCAAGGTCTCCAGCGGCGCGCTGTTCTTCGCGTTGCCGGGTGAGGTGACCGATGGGCACCTCTTCCTCGACAGCGCTGTCGACAACGGCGCCGTGCTCGCGATCGTCGAGCGCCAGACCGACCTGCCGATCAGCCAGGTCGTGGTGGACGATGGCGTCGTGGCCCTCGCCTCCCTGGCGCGAGAGGTGGTTGCCAGGGTTCGGGCGCTCGGGAAGCTGCGCGTGGTCGCGGTGACCGGGTCGAATGGCAAGACGACGACGAAGAACATGTTGCGCGCGATCCTCGAACGCGAGGGTGCCACCGTCGCGCCCTTCGGCTCCTTCAACAACCATGTGGGCGCTCCCATCTCGATGCTCGGCATCGACGAGGACACTCGCTACCTGGTCGTGGAGATGGGCGCGAGCGCCATCGGCGAGATCGCCTCCCTCATCGGCATCGTCATGCCCGACGTGGGAATCGTGCTCAAGGTCGGACTCGCCCACGTCGGTGAGTTCGGGGGGCCGGATGCCGTGGAGCGAGCGAAGTCCGAGATGGTGACAGACCTTCCCGAGACGGCTGTCGCCATCCTGAACATCGACGACGCGCGAGTGGCGAAGATGGCCTCGCTGACTCGAGCGTCCGTCTCCTGGTTCGGACTCGGCGCCGATGCCGAGGTGCGTGGCAGCGATGTCACCGCGAGTGCGTCCGGCACGGCATTCACCCTTGAAGCGGATGGCGCGAATATTCGTGTCGAGCTCCGCATCCTCGGCGAACACCATGTCATGAACGCCCTCGCCGCTATTACCGCGACGAGGGCTCTCGGAATCCCCGTCGAGCGCTCCGCGGCAGCCGTGGCCGACCTGCCTCGCGCCGCCCGCTGGCGGATGGAAGTGCAGTCGCGTGAGGACGGCGTCGTCATTATCAACGATGCCTACAATGCGAGCCCCGATTCGATGGCTGCTGCCCTCAAGACCCTTGCGCAGGTCACCGCCCCCGACCAGCGCTCGGTCGCCGTGCTGGGCGAGATGGCCGAGCTGGGGGAGTACGCGGACGAGGAGCACGACCGCATCGGCCGTCTCGTCGTGAGGCTGAACATCCGAAAGCTCGTGGTGGTGGGCCACGCCGCGCGCCACATCCACAATGCTGCTGGTCTCGAAGGTTCGTGGGACGGAGAGTCGGTTCTCGTCGCGGATGCGGACGAGGCTTACGATGTGCTCCGTGAGGAACTGCAGCGGGGCGACGTCGTGCTCGTGAAGTCCTCGGGTTCCGCGGGTCTCCGCTTCCTCGGTGATCGAGTCGCGGGGGTGACCGAATGATCTCCCTCCTCGTCGCTGGCGCCTTCGCCATGGCGTTCACCCTTCTGCTCACGCCCCTCTTCGTCAAGCTCTTCATCCGCCTCAAATGGGGACAGTTCATCCGCGATGACGGTCCGCAATCGCACCACACGAAGCGTGGGACGCCCACGATGGGCGGCATCGTCTTCATCATCGGTGCGACCCTCGGGTACTTCGTCGGGCATTGGGTGCTCGGTGAAGCACCCGGTATCTCGGGGCTCCTTGTCATCTACCTCATGGTCGGTCTCGGACTCATCGGCTTCATCGATGATTTCCTCAAGACCCGTAAGCAGCGCAGTCTCGGACTCGGTGGGTGGTCGAAAGTCCTCGGCCAGGTGATCGTCGCCGGTGGCTTTGCCGCCCTGGCGCTCAACTTCCCCGACGCGGACGGTGTCACCCCGGCGTCGACGATGATCTCGGTGATTCGTGACATCCATTGGCTCGACCTCGCGGTGTTCGGCACGGTTGTCGGTGGCATCCTCTTCGCCATCTGGGTGACGCTCATCATTGTGAGCGCGTCGAACGGCGTCAACGTCGCAGACGGCCTGGACGGTCTCGCCTCGGGCGCGGCCATCTTCGCGATCTCCTCGTACATTTTCATCGGCTTCTGGCAGTTCAACCAGTCGTGCAGCAACGCGACGATCGATCCCGACGTCCTGTACAAGTGCTACGAAGTGCGAGACCCGCTCGATCTCGCCGTGATCGCTGCGGCAATCGTGGGCGCGTTGATCGGATTCCTCTGGTGGAACACCTCGCCTGCCCAGATCTTCATGGGCGACACGGGCTCCCTTGGAATCGGCGGCGCACTCGCCGGGCTCGCGATCCTCAGCCGCACGGAACTGCTGCTCGTCCTGATCGGCGGACTCTTCCTGGTCGTGACCGGGTCGGTGATCCTCCAGCGGGCGTACTTCAAGATCACGGGCGGCAAGAGGATCTTCCTCATGAGCCCGCTGCACCACCACTTCGAACTCAAGGGATGGGCGGAGATCACCGTTGTCGTGCGGTTCTGGATCATCTCCGCGTTGTTCGTCGCCGTGGGCGTTGGCCTCTTCTACCTCGAATGGGTCAACCAGTAAGTGCGTGACCTGGACTCCCTGACCAGTTGGACCGCCGAATGGGCCGGGCTTCGCGTGGCGGTGCTCGGGCTCGGCGTCACCGGCTTCTCCGTCGCTGACACCCTCATCGAACTCGGCAGTGATGTTGTTGTGATCGCGGCATCCGGTGATGGCGAGCGCGCGGAGCTGCTCGACGTGATCGGCGGCCGTCTCATCGTCGAGCCGGATGCGACCGTGGTACCCACTGCACTGGTGGACTTCGACCCCGAGCTCGTCATCGTCTCGCCCGGCTACCGTCCCGACCACGCGATTCTCCTGTGGGCTCGTGGGAGGTCTCTGGCGATCTGGGGCGACATCGAGCTTGCATGGCGACTGAGGGACAAGGTCTCTCCTCCTGCCGAATGGCTGCTCGTGACGGGGACCAACGGCAAGACGACGACGACAGGACTCGCCACGCACCTTCTCACGAGTGCGGGCACACGAGCGGCCGCCGTCGGCAACATCGGTATTCCGGTCCTGGACGCCATCCGGTATCCGGCAGGCTTCGACGTGCTCGTCGTCGAGCTCTCGAGCTTCCAGCTGCACTGGATGCCACGATCCGGCCCCGGGGCGGTGCATCCGCTGGCCTCCGTCTGTCTCAACATCGCCGACGACCATCTCGACTGGCACGGTTCCCCCGCGGCGTATGCCGAGGCCAAGGGCACGGTGTACTTCAACACGAAGGTCGCGTGCATCTACAACCTCGCCGACGAGCGGACCATGCACCTCGTGGAGGAGGCTGAGGTCGAGGACGGCTGCCGAGCAGTCGGTTTCGGTCTCGGGTCGCCCGGACCGAGCGACCTGGGCGTCGTCGACGGCATCCTCGTCGACAGGGCCTTCCACGATGACCGGCATCGCTCGGCATTCGAACTCGCGACGATCGACGAGCTACGCGCCGTGGGTCTGGCATCCCGGCACATGGCGTCGAACGTGCTGGCGGCGGCCGGCCTCGTTCGTGCTGCCGGACTCAGCCCAGCCGACGTCCACTCGGGGCTCGCGACCTTCGAGATCGATCATCACCGCACGGAGACGATCGCCATGGCGGAGGGGATCGTCTGGGTGGACGACTCGAAGGCCACCAATCCGCATGCGGCGAATGCATCCCTCACCTCATTCCCTTCCGTTGTCTGGATCGTGGGCGGTCTCCTCAAGGGTGTCGATGTGTCCGAGCTCGTCTCGACGCATGCGGCCCGGCTGCGGTCGGCCATCGTCATCGGAGCCGACCGCGGGGAGGTGCTCGCCGCATTCGCGCGACACGCGCCAGACGTGCCGCTGTTCGAGGTGACCGCGGATGACACTAGGCAGGTAATGCCGGAAGCGGTTCGATTGGCCGCTGCCGCCGCGCGAGACGGAGATGTCGTTCTTCTTGCGCCGGCTGCAGCATCAATGGACCAGTTCACCGACTATGCAGACCGGGGCACGCGATTCGCGTCGGCCGTGAAAGATCACCTGGGAGGTGCGGGAGATGACCACGACCCGCAACCCGGCGAAGGGCGTCAGGCAGCCGGCTGACCGCGGCGGAGTCTCCGGGCAGCCACCGCGTTCCGAGGGCGGTCGTCCGGCCACCGTGCGAGTGCCGATCGCGAAGCTGTTCACGGCCGAGAACCGCAACTACATCCTTCTTCTCGGCACCACCCTGTTCCTCGTGCTGTTCGGACTCGTCATGGTCCTGTCAGCGTCGTTCGTCGTCGAGATCTCGGCGGACGCGAGCCCCTTCGGCGTGTTCCTGCGCCAGTCGCTCTACGCGATCATCGGTATTCCCCTCATGCTCGTGGCGTCCAGGATGCGCCCACGCTTCTGGAAGCGGTGGGCCTGGCCGGCCCTGCTCATCGGTGGCGCGCTCCAGCTGCTCGTCTTCATCCCCGGAATCGGCTGGGGCTACGGCGGAAACCAGAACTGGATCTCGATCGCTGGCTTCAACGCCCAGCCTTCAGAGTTCGTGAAGATCGCCCTGATCGTCTGGATCGCCTGGGTGCTTTCCACGAAACAAGACTTGCTCGACAACTGGAAGCACGTCGCGCTCCCCATCGCTCCCGTTGCCGGCATCGCGATCATGTTCGTCCTCATCGGAAACGACCTCGGCACGGCGATGATCATGGTTCTCATCGTGCTCGGCACGCTCTTTTTCGCTGGCGTGAAGCTTCGTTTCCTGGCGGTCGCGGTCGTCGGAATCGCCGTCATGGGGGCCCTGTTCGCGATGGCGAGCTCGTCGCGCAGTTCCCGCATTAGTACTTGGCTGAACGGATGCTCCGACCAGGACTATTCCGGAAGCTGCTGGCAGGTCCTCCACGGCACGTGGGCGCTGGCCAACGGCGGGCTGACCGGCGTCGGCCTAGGACACTCGAAGGCAACGTGGAACTGGCTTCCGCACGCCGAGAGTGACTTCATCTTCGCGATCATCGGCGAGGAACTCGGGCTTATCGGTGCTACCGTCGTGCTCGCCCTCTTCGTTGTGCTCGCGATCGCCTTCGTCCGCGTCATCCGCGGCACTCGCGATCCCTTCGCCCGCATCACGACCGCGGGTGTCATGGTGTGGGTCATCGGTCAGGCCTTCGTCAATATCGCCGTCGTGCTCGGCGTGCTCCCGGTTCTCGGGGTGCCGCTCCCGCTGATCTCCGCTGGAGGATCCGCGCTCGTCGCTAACCTGCTGGGCGTGGGTATCGTCCTGTCCTTCGCCCGCCATCAGGACCGCGACAAGGAGCCCGATCTCGTGGAGCCGGCCTTCGGTGGCCGGTTCATTCCCGGCGAGGGGCTGCGCAGGGCATGACTACGTATCTCCTGGCTGGCGGAGGTACCGCTGGCCATGTGAACCCTCTGCTCGCGGTTGCCGATCGGCTTCGCGAGTCCGAGCCGGAATCCACGATCCTCGTGCTCGGCACGCGGGAGGGCCTCGAGGCGCGACTCGTGCCGGAGCGCGGCTACGAGCTCCTCACGATCGCGCGGCTGCCGTTTCCCCGGCGCCCCAACCGTGCTGCGCTGCGATTTCCCGCTGGCCTTCGTGCGGCGGTGGCTGACGTTCGGGAGATCATCCGGACGCGCGACGTTGACGTCGTAGTGGGGTTCGGCGGCTACGCTGCCGCGCCCGCCTATCTCGCGGCCAGGGCAGAGGGCGTGCCCTTGGCCCTTCACGAGGCGAACGCCCGTCCTGGCATCGCCAACCGGCTCGGCGCCAGGGTTGCCGACGCGGTGGGCGTCGCTTTCCGTGGCACGCCGCTGAGAGGCGCGACGTGGGTCGGGATGCCGCTGCGCAAGGAGATCGAGAGGCTCGACCGATTCTCGGCTCGCCCCGCGGCACGCGAGTTCTTCGGCCTCGACGAACGCCCGACGCTCCTCGTGACGGGTGGATCCTCCGGAGCTCGCCGGATCAACGAGACCATCTCGCAGTCGATAACGCTCATCCTCGGCGCCGGATGGCAGGTCATCCACGTCACGGGGGAGTACCGCGACGCGATCGACGATCCGGGTATCCCGGGGTACCACCTCCTCAAGTACTGCGACCGGATGGA
The DNA here is from genome assembly GCF_013410945.1 of Leifsonia sp. AK011. Taxonomy (NCBI): domain Bacteria; kingdom Bacillati; phylum Actinomycetota; class Actinomycetes; order Micrococcales; family Microbacteriaceae; genus Leifsonia; species Leifsonia sp. AK011. Next base: position 1,814,065 of record NZ_JACCCH010000001.1, read on the forward strand.
CCTCGCCCTGGCGGCGGCAGACCTCTCACTCTCCCGCGCCGGAACCTCGACGGTCGCCGAGCTCACGGCACTCGGCATCCCCGCGGTGTTCGTTCCCTACGCTGCGGGGAACGGCGAGCAGCGCCTCAACGCCCGCGAGTCGGTGGATGCCGGTGGTGCGATCGTCGTGCGCGATGCGGATTTCACTCCGGAGTGGGTGGAGTACGGGCTCATCCCGCTGCTCCGCAGCCGTGCGCGTATCGCGGATATGGCCGCGCGCATCGCCACGGTGGGGGCGATCGATGGAACGGATCGCATGGTGACGCTCATCCACGAGGCGCTCGTCTCCGGGTCCACGCGAGCCGACGGGTAGCATCGACCGAGATGATCAAGCCTGACCTTTCCCTCCCTCTTCCCGACGATGTCGGCGCCGTCCATTTCGTGGGCGTCGGCGGCTCCGGCATGAGCGGCATTGCACGACTCTTCCTTGCCGCGGGGCACCGCGTGACCGGTTCGGATCGGTCGGAGAACCACAACACGGAGCAGCTCCGCGACCTCGGCGCGGTCGTCTCGATCGGGCACTCGGCGGACAACCCGGGGCTCGCGGATGCCGACACCCTCGTCTACACCGGAGCGCTCTGGCCTGACAATCCCGAATACCTCGCGGCCGTCGCTCGGGGAATTCCCGTGCTGCACCGGTCCCAGGCTCTCGCCTGGCTCATCAACCGCTCGCGACTCGTCGCGGTCGCCGGAGCACACGGCAAGACGACATCCACGGGCATGATCGTGACCGCCCTGATCGGGCTGGGGCAGGATCCGAGCTTCGTCAATGGAGGCGTCATCCAGTCCCTCGGCGTGAGTTCAGGATTCGGTTCGGGAGAGCTGTTCGTGGTGGAGGCGGATGAGTCGGATGGCTCGTTCCTCCTCTACGACACGGCGGTCGCCCTCATCACCAATGTCGACGCCGATCACCTCGACCACTACGGCGACCACGACGCGTTCGATGCGGCGTTCGTGGAGTTCGCGAGCAGGGCATCCGAACTCGTCGTCATCTCCGCTGACGACGCTGGTGCGCGCCGGGTGCGTGCGCGTCTGGACCACCCGCGCGTGGTGACCTTCGGGGAGAGCGAAAACGCGGACGTGAGGGTGGGCGACATCGGTTCCGAGGGGCCCGTGGATTTCGTGATCACCTACGAGGGGCGGTCATACGCTGCGACTCTGAGGGTTCCCGGTCGCCACAATGCCATCAACGCGGCCGGGGCGTTCGCGGTGCTCGTCGGCCTCGGCCTCGACCCTGAGGCGTCCCTTGCGGCGATCACCGCCTTCGGCGGTACGGAGCGCAGGTTCGAACTCCATGGGATCGTGCGGGGTGTCAGCGTCTACGACGACTACGCCCACCACCCGACCGAGGTCGCCGCGGCACTCTCGGGTGCGCGCAGCGTGGTGGGGGAGGGCAGGATCATCGCGATTCACCAGCCGCACCTCTACAGCCGAACGCAAGCGATGGCTGGCGAGTTTGCGCAGACCTACGAGGAGCTCGCAGATCACACGATTGTGCTCGATGTCTACGGTGCACGCGAGGATCCGGTGCCCGGCGTGACGGGTGCTCTCGTGGCAGACCGCTTCAGCGATGCAAGCCGCGTTGATTTCCTGCCCGACTGGCAGGCAGCCGCCGACCGCGCGGCCGAGGTGGCGCGGCCGGGGGACATCATCATGACCCTCTCGTGTGGCGACGTGTATCGCATAGTGCCGCAGGTCCTGGAGGCGCTCGGGGCGCCAGCGGACGCGTGACGTGAAACGGCCAGAAGGGTTCGATCCACCCAAGGCTGAACCACCTCAGCAGCGCAAGCAGAAGAAGCCCGTTCGCACGCCTGCCACGAGGCAGCAGAGCAGCACCCTCGCGAAGGAGTCACGTGTCCCGGCGTCGGCCCCGACGGAGCGCATCCCCCGTCCCTCGCGTCAGCCGCGCCCGGATGCGGGTTCCCGGGCGGAACTGAAGCGGGCCGCTCGTGAGCGCCGCAAGGCCGAACGCGCCGAGGTCAGGCGGTTCACGCGCCGGACGCGCAATCGTCGTGTAGCACTCATCGCCGTGGCGGGCGTGATCCTCACCCTCATCGGGATCGTCCTGACGGCCGTGTACTCGCCCATTCTCGCCTTGCGGGAGGTGCGTATCGAGGGCACCTCCCGCATTAACGCCCAGGAGGTGCAGGACGCGCTCGGAAGCCAGATGGGAACGCCGCTCGCACTCCTCGATGCGGGAACCATCGAGACCCAGCTGGCCGCGTTCCCTCTGATCCGCAGCTATGCGACGCAGACGGTACCGCCGGGCACGCTGGTCGTCACGATTGTTGAACGGCAGCCCGTGGCATCCGTGGCAACACCGACGGGATTCTCGTTGGTCGACCCGGCAGGCATCGTCCTGCAGGAGTCCGCCGAGCCCATCGCCGGGGTGCCCTTCATCGATCTGGCTGGTGCCGCCACCGACTCACCGGCGTTCGGTGCTGCCGTCGAGGTGCTGCTCTCGCTGCCGCCCGAGCTGCTCGCGCAGGTGCAGTCGGTGACGGCGCACACTCAGGACGATGTCACTCTCGTGCTCGCGGGTGTGGGGCAGCGTGTCACCTGGGGTGCGGCGGATGACTCGGCGAAGAAGGCCGCGTTGCTGTCGGCGCTCATCGCCGTGACCGATCCGGCGCAACCGGGGGAGTTCGATGTCTCTGCCCCCACGAACGGAATTTTCCGCCCAGCGTAGGCGCGCATTTGCGACACGCGGCATGGCGTGCGGCCCGCTCCGGGCACGCCGACTTAGCCTCGAACCAGATCAGCATACTGAGTAAAACTTTGATCTTCAAGTAGAGGTTGAAGGTTTTCCCCAGTATTCACGGTGCAGAAGGCACGGTGAGAAGGCAAGTGGCAGCGGAGGCCCGACGTGACGTCAAACCAGAACTACCTCGCGGTAATCAAGGTCGTCGGCATCGGCGGTGGCGGCGTGAACGCCGTGAACCGCATGATCGAACTCGGCCTGCGCGGTGTCGAGTTCATCGCGATCAACACGGATGCCCAGGCGCTCCTCATGAGCGACGCAGACGTCAAGCTCGATGTCGGTCGTGAACTGACGCGCGGACTCGGTGCCGGTGCGGACCCCGAGGTCGGTCGGCGTGCAGCCGAGGATCACGCCGAGGAGATCGAGGAGGCTCTCGCCGGAGCCGACATGGTCTTCGTCACCGCTGGTGAGGGCGGAGGAACGGGCACCGGTGGTGCTCCCGTTGTTGCCCGTATCGCCAAGTCGATCGGCGCGCTGACCATCGGTGTGGTTACCAAGCCCTTCGGCTTCGAGGGCAAGCGTCGCTCGGCCCAGGCTGAGCTCGGCGTCTCCAACCTCAAGAACGAGGTCGACACGCTCATCGTCGTTCCCAATGACCGGCTCCTCGAGATCAGCGATCGTGGGATCAGCATGCTCGAGGCTTTCTCGACCGCCGACCAGGTTCTCCTCGCCGGCGTCCAGGGGATAACCGACCTCATCACCACTCCCGGCCTCATCAACCTCGACTTCGCCGACGTGAAGTCCGTCATGCTCGGCGCGGGTTCCGCCCTCATGGGCATCGGATCGGCCAGGGGAGCGGACCGGGCCATCAAGGCTGCGGAGATTGCTGTCGCCTCGCCCCTGCTCGAGGCCTCGATCGATGGGGCACACGGTGTCCTGCTCTCGATTCAGGGTGGTTCGAATCTCGGGATCTTCGAGATCAACGACGCGGCGAAGCTCGTGCAGGAGGCTGTGCACCCCGAAGCCAACATCATCTTCGGTGCCGTCATCGATGACACCCTCGGCGATGAGGTGCGTGTCACGGTCATCGCTGCCGGTTTCGACGGGGGCGAGCCCGCACCCAAGCCCCGTGAGAACCGCCGGGCGAACTACGTCGCGCCCGACGACCAGCCCGTCTCGGCAGAAGCCGCTGGAGAGCCGGTCGAGGAGGCTGCCTGGAGCCAGGAGCCGAGTCTCGTCCACACCGCCCCGATCGATCGGGGTGGCTTCGACGACGACGACGCCGACCTGGACATCCCCGACTTCCTCAAGTAGCGCCCGTGGATACCGGTGCGTCTCCGGACCTCGCCGAGAGATTGGCTGGTGTCGCAGGTCGCGTTGCTGATGCTGCGCGCTCTGCAGGGCGCTCGCCCGGCGACATCACGACGATTGTCGTCACCAAGTTCCATCCGGTCAGCCTGATCCGCGAGCTCGCGGAGCTGGGCGTCACGAACTTCGGCGAAAGCCGCCACCAGGAAGCCCAGGCCAAAGTGGCGGAACTCGCTGGCACTGACTTCGCATCGGTGGGCGCGACGTGGCACTTCATCGGTCAGCTGCAGTCGAAGAAGGCCCGGCACGTGCGCGAGTATGCGGACGTCATCCATGCGGTGGACAGGGAGTCGCTCGTAGCCTCCCTCGGTGGCGCCGGCCGCCCTGTCGACGTCTTCCTTCAGGTTAACCTCACCGACGATCCCGATCGGGGTGGGGCGCAACCGCACGATGTCCAGGGTCTTGCAGCGCGGATCCAGTCCACACCCGGCCTTCACCTCAAGGGACTGATGACCGTGGCGCCGCTCGGCGAGGAGCCGCGGCGGGCGTTCGCGACCGTGCGAGCACTCTCCGAGACGCTGCGACGTGACATCCCCGAGGCATCCGCGCTCTCGATGGGCATGTCGGGCGACTTCGAGGAAGCCATCGCAGAAGGCGCGACACACCTTCGGATTGGCACCGCAATCACGGGGAACCGACCAACCCTTGGTTAACCTTCAAACGAAGAGTTCGACATTCGGAGGATCACGATGGCAAATCCACTGCGCAAGACCATGGTCTACCTCGGCCTCGCTGACGAGGACTATGAGTACGAGCAGGACGGCCCTGCGGCCCCCGCCGCGCCTCTGGCGCCGGCGAGCAGCCAGTCCGCTGGTCGTGCCCAGGTCACGCCCCTCCGCCGCCCCTCAGCACGAAATGCCGGTCCCGAGATGAACGAGATCCTCACCGTTCGCCCCCGCGCCTACAAGGACGCGCAGGTCATCGCCGAGAACTATCGTGAAGGCATCCCGGTCATCATCGACCTCACCCAGATGAGCGAGCAGGACGCTCGCCGCCTGATCGACTTCGCGAGCGGCCTGTCGCAGGGTCTCTACGGCAAGATCGAGCGAGTGACGAACAAGGTGTTCCTGCTCTCGCCGTCCTACGTCGAGGTGCGTGGCGACCACTCCGAGGTCGAGACCGACGTCGACGCCTCCTTCTTCGCTCAGAGCTAAGACCCGGAGCGCCCGCTGGGCTCGCCCTGAACGTCTGCCCCCATCGGGCCAGCTAGTCTGTCGAAGTGTCTTCCCTGGTCTCCATCGTCGCGACGATCGTGTACGTCGCTCTTGTCATTTTCTTCATTCTGATGTGGGCTCGGTTCGTCCTCGATCTTGCGAGGATGCTCGCTCGCCAGTGGCGCCCGCGCGGGTTCGCCCTCGTGCTCGCGGAGTTTACCTATACCGTGACGGATCCACCGATCAAGTTGGTGCGACGCGTCATCCCGCCCCTTCGTGTGGGTGGCGCGGCTCTGGATTTCGCGTGGAGCATCGTGATGCTCGTCGTGATCATCCTCATGTCGGTCACGCTGGGGTTCATGAATTAGCGCGCTCCGCGCTACTCTGGATAACTCACGGCACCCCCCGACCGGGTCCGGGTAGAGTGATACTTAGCTAAACGTTAAGTTGACGTTGAAAGAAAGTTCCTGAGGTGACAACGATGGCCCTGACTCCAGAAGATGTGGTCAACAAGCGGTTCCAGCCCACCAAGTTCCGCGAGGGCTACGACCAGGATGAGGTGGATGACTTCCTCGACGAGGTCGTCGTGGAACTTCGGCGCCTGAACCAGGAGAACGAAGAACTTCGCCAGCGTCTCATCGCCAGCGACTCGCGCATCAATGAGCTGCAGCGACAGGCTCAGCAGGGTGGCGGCTTCGCACAGCCGGAGCCCGTTGCAGCCGCTCCGGTGGTTGCTCCGGTCGCAGCACCCGCCCCCGCCTTCCCGCAGGCCGACGCCGCGGCAATGGACCCGGGCAACACGAACAACCTTCTTCAGCTCGCGCGCCGCCTCCACGAGGAGCACGTGCGTGAGGGTGTGGAGAAGCGCGACGCGCTCATCGCCGAGGGACACGCTGCAGCTGCACGCGTCGTCGCCGAGGCTGAGGCCCGCCAGCGGGCGGAGCTCAGCACGCTCGAGCAGGAGCGCACCACCCTGGAGAACCGCATCGAGGAGCTTCGTACCTTCGAGCGCGAGTACCGCCAGAAGCTGCGCGGATACATCGAGGGCCAGCTGCGTGACCTCGACGCATCGAATGAGCTCGCGGCCGCACCCGCTCCTGCAGCGGCTGCCGCACCGGCTGCGCCAGCTGCAGAGCCCGCACCCGCGGCACCCCAGTACGCGGCGCCGGCACAGCAGTTCGCCGCTCCGCAGTACGAGGCACCCACGTACGACGCACCGCAGTACGAGGCTCCGGCCCAGTACCCTGCACAGCCTGCTGCGCAGCCCACGGACTACCCGGGCGGATTCGTCAACAACTAGCACTCAGGCGGCGGCGAGGTCCACTGCGAGCCCTTCGGCACGTGGTGACCTCGCCGCCGTTTCTGTTGCACGGCCAGAACTCACGACGAGAGAGATGACGACGGTGGAGTCACGCAGCATGCCGGTGCCCGACGGGCTCGCCGGTGAACGAGCAGACGCCGCCCTCGCGCGCCTCCTCGGTTTCTCCCGTACCTTCGCTGCGGAGATCGTCTCCGCGAACGGCGTGACCCTCGATGGTCGGGTCCTGGGCAAGTCTGATCGGTTGGTCGCTGGCGGCTGGCTCGAGGTCGAATGGGAATCCAAGGCCGCCCCGGAGATCGTGCCAGTCATCGTGGCTGACCTGGGAATCGTCTACGACGACGATGACATCGTGGTGATCGATAAGCCGGCTGGTGTCGCGGCGCACCCGAGCATCGGGTGGGACGGTCCGACCGTGCTGGGTGCCCTCGCCGGGGCTGGCTTCACGATTGCGACGTCCGGAGCGGCCGAACGCAGGGGCATCGTCCATCGACTCGACGTCGGAACGAGTGGCTTGATGGTGGTCGCGAAGAGTGAGCGCGCCTACTCGGAGCTCAAGCGAGCATTCCACGATCGCGAGGTCGACAAGATCTATCACGCCATCGTGCAGGGCCATCCGGACCCCACGGCCGGGACCATTGATGCTCCCTTGGGGCGGCATCCCGGATCGAGCTGGAAGTTCGCTGTCGTCACCGATGGCAAACCCAGCGTGACGCACTACGAGACGCTGGAGGCGTTCCTCGCCGCGACACTTCTCGAGATAGAGCTTGAGACCGGTCGAACCCACCAGATCCGAGTCCACATGGCGGCCCAGCGCCATCCGTGTGTTGGAGACACCATGTACGGCGCCGACCCGACGTTGTCGGCGAAGCTCGGCCTCACGAGGCAGTGGCTTCATGCTCACCGGCTGGGCTTCGTTCACCCGTCGTCGGGGGAGTACGTGTCGTTCGAATCGCCGTACTCACCCGACCTTCAAGCGGCGCTTGAGGTGCTTCGCGGCGAGTAGGGCGCGTCCGAGGTGAAGCCGTCGGCGGGCGGGCTTAGTCTGGATTCCCGTCACCGATCCGAAAGATGTCAGTGCCCTCTTCCAGCGACTCGTTCGTGCATCTGCACGTCCACAGCGAGTACTCCATGCTCGACGGTGCGGCCCGCGTCGGCCCGCTCACCAAGGCTGCTGCCGAGCAGGGGATGCCGGCCATCGCTGTCACCGACCACGGCAACATGTTCGGCGCCTACGATTTCTGGAAGCAGGCGACTGCGGCGGGCCTCAAGCCCATCATCGGTACCGAGGCCTACATCACACCGGGCACCCATCGAAGCGACAAGACGCGCGTGCGTTGGGGTGGGCAGCACCAGACCCAGGACGACGTAGGTGGGTCCGGTGCCTACACGCACATGACTCTGCTCTCCGAGACCAACGAGGGCATGCACAACCTCTTCCGGTTGTCGTCGCTCGCGTCGATCGAGGGCTACTACTTCAAGCCGCGCATGGATCGCGAGCTGCTGCAGAGGTACTCCAGAGGCGTCATCGCGACCACCGGATGCGTCGGTGGAGAGGTCCAGACAAGACTCCGGCTCGGACAGTACGCCGAGGCGCGCAAGGCCGCGGGAGAGTTCCAGGACATCTTCGGCAAGGAGAACTTCTTCGCCGAGATCATGGACCACGGCATCGACATCGAGCGCCGCACCATGACCGAGCTGCTCCAGCTCGCCAAGGAGCTCGGGATGCCGCTCGTCGCGACCAACGATCTCCATTACACGCACGCCCATGACGCCACCGCCCACGCCGCGCTCCTGTGCGTCCAGTCAGCGTCGACTCTCGACGACCCCAATCGCTTCAAATTCGACTCGGACGAGTTCTATCTCAAGTCGGCGTCGGAGATGCGTTCACTCTTCAGGGACCACCCCGAGGCGTGCGACAACACCCTCCTCATCGCCGAGCGCTGCAATGTCGCGTTCAATGAGTCGGCGAACTTCATGCCGCGCTATCCCGTGCCGGATGGGCATACAGAGGCGAGTTGGTTCCTCGAGGAGGTCGAGCGCGGCCTTGAGCGCCGGTATCCGAACGGCATCTCCGACGAGGTGCGTGCGCGGGCCGATTACGAGGCTGGCGTCATCACGCAGATGGGGTTCCCCGGTTACTTCCTCGTCGTCGCCGACTTCATCGGGTGGTCGAAGAAGAACGGCATCCGTGTCGGTCCCGGTCGTGGTTCGGGAGCAGGCTCGATGGCCGCCTATGCCATGGGCATCACAGACCTCGATCCTCTCGTTCACGGGTTGCTCTTCGAGCGCTTCCTCAATCCCGACCGTGTCTCCATGCCCGACTTCGACGTCGACTTCGACGACCGTCGCCGCGGCGAGGTCATCCGCTACGTGACCGAGAAGTACGGGGACGAGCGCGTGGCCCAGATCGTCACGTACGGAACGATCAAGGCCAAGCAGGCGCTCAAGGACTCCTCGCGTGTGCTCGGCTTCCCCTTCGGCATGGGCGAGAAGCTCACGAAGGCAATGCCGCCGCCCATCATGGGCAAGGACATGCCCCTGTCGGGCATTCTGGACAAGACGCACGAGCGCTACAAGGAAGCGGCTGACTTCCGCGGCGTCATCGACACGGACATGGAGGCCAAGAAGGTCTTCGACACCGCCCTCGGCATCGAGAACCTGAAGCGCCAGTGGGGTGTGCACGCGGCAGGCGTCATCATGTCGTCCGACCCCCTCATCGACATCATCCCGATCATGCGTCGCGAACAGGACGGCCAGATCGTCACCCAGTTCGACTACCCGGCGGCTGAGGCTCTTGGTCTCATCAAGATGGACTTCCTGGGGCTGCGCAACCTCACGATCATCGACGACGCGCTCGACAACATAGAGTCCAACCGCGGGCACCGCCCCGTCCTCGAAGACCTCGAACTCGATGACCCGGCCGCGTATGAGCTACTCGGTCGCGGCGATACTCTTGGCGTGTTCCAGCTGGATGGTGGGCCGATGCGCTCGCTTCTCAAGCTCATGAAGCCCGATAACTTCGAGGACATCTCGGCCGTCATCGCTCTGTACCGCCCTGGCCCCATGGGTGCGAACTCCCACACGAACTACGCGCTGCGCAAGAACGGTCTGCAGCCGATCACGCCCATCCACCCCGAGCTCGAAGCGCCACTGGCCGACATCCTCGACACCACCTACGGCCTCATCATCTACCAGGAGCAGGTGATGGCGATCGCCCAGCGCGTGGCCGGATTCTCGCTCGGCCAGGCCGACATCCTCCGCCGCGCCATGGGTAAGAAGAAGAAGTCCGAACTCGACAAGCAGTACGAGGGTTTCGAAGCTGGCATGAAGTCGAACGGCTTCTCGGATGCCGCGATCAAGACGCTCTGGGACATCCTGCTGCCCTTCTCCGACTACGCGTTCAACAAGGCTCACTCCGCCGCGTACGGTGTGATCTCGTACTGGACTGCCTACCTCAAGGCGCACTATCCCGCCGAGTACATGGCCGCGCTCCTCACGAGCGTCGGCGATGCGAAGGACAAGCTCGCCCTGTACCTGAACGAGTGTCGCCGCATGAAGATCAACGTGCTACCCCCCGATGTCAATGAGTCGATCGGATTCTTTGCGGCAGTCGGCGACGACATCCGCTTCGGGCTTGGTGCGGTGCGCAACGTCGGTTTCTCAGTCGTCGAACAGATCCGAGCAGCGCGCACCGAGAAGGGTGCTTTCACGTCCTTCCACGACTTCCTGCGCAAGGTGCCCATCCAGGTCGCGAACAAGCGCACGGTCGAATCCCTCATCAAGGCGGGTGCGTTCGACTCGTTGGGTGCTACGAGGCGCGCTCTGCTGGAGATCCACGAGGATGCCGTGGATTCTGCGGTGAGTGTCAAGCGCAATGAAGCGAACGGTCAGGTCGGGTTCGATTTCGACAGCCTCTGGGATGAACCGGAAGCCGTTGACCACGTGCCACAACGTCCGGAGTGGGCCAAGCGTGACAAACTCGCCTACGAACGCGAGATGCTCGGACTCTACGTGTCCGACCACCCACTCGCTGGCCTCGAGGTGCAGCTTGCGAAGCACGCGAGTTCGACCATCACCGAGATACTCGGGGGTGATGTCGCGCAGGACGGCGAGCACGTCACGATCGCCGGACTCATCACGAGCGTGCAGCATCGGGTTGCCCGGAATTCGGGCAACCAGTACGGCATCGCGACGATCGAGGACTTCGCCGGTGAGATCAGCGTCATGTTCCTCGGAAAGACCTATCAGGAGTTCTCGCCGGCCCTCACCAACGATGCGATTGTGGTGGTTCGTGGGCGAGTGAGTGTGCGCGACGACGGGATGAACCTCCACGCGGTGAGCATGTTCACCCCGGACACCGGTGCGAGCCTCGGTTCCGGGCCACTGGTGATCTCCGTTCAGGAGCAGCGGGCCACCACTGAGGTGATCACGGCACTCAATGACGTGCTGATCAGGCACCGCGGCGAGAACGAGGTGAGGCTGAGACTCATCCGCGGCGACAGTGCCCGTGTTTTCGAAGTGCCGTACCCGGTCACGGTCTCCGCCGATCTCTATGGCGAACTCAAGAGCCTCCTCGGCCCGTCCTGCCTCGGCTAGCCGCCCCTGCCCACGCGATCCGTCGAATCGCCACGAACTAACATGGACACGCCATGATGCGCACACTTGATCTCCGCGAGCTCCAACCAACCCGGTCCGAACTCGGGGAGTTGGTGCCCCGAGCGAGCGTCGACGTCTCCGTCGCCACGAGCACGGCCCACGATCTCATCAACGAGGTACGGATGAACGGGGAGCTGGCGCTTCTCGAGCAAGCCGAGCGCCTCGATGGGGTCCGTCCGCCGCGCATCCGGGTTCACGCGGACGAGATCTCGGCTGCCGTGCGAGGACTCAGACCGGAGGTGCGCGAGGCGCTCGAGGCGGCCATCGATCGAGTCCGTCTCGTGTCGGAGGCCCAGGTGCCCGCGGGGGCTGTCACAGACGTGGCGCCCGGAGCCCGAATCATCCAGAGATGGCAGCCGGTCACTCGCGTCGGGCTCTATGTGCCGGGCGGAAAGGCGGTATACCCGTCGAGCGTGGTGATGAATGTCGTTCCCGCCCAGGTTGCCGGAGTGTCATCGCTCGCGATCGCCTCGCCACCCCAGCGCGGATTCGACGGTGCCGTGCATCCGACGATCCTCGGTGCCGCTGGACTTCTCGGTATCGACGAGGTTTACGCCATGGGTGGTGCGGGCGCCATCGGCGCACTCGCGTACGGCGTGCCCGACCTCTCGCTCGAGCCCGTCGATGTCATCACCGGGCCGGGGAATGTCTACGTGGCCGCCGCGAAGCGGCTGGTTCGTGGCGTTGTCGGAATCGACTCCGAGGCGGGCCCCACGGAGATCCTGGTCATCGCGGATGCCAGCGCGGATGCCACGCTCGTGGCCGCCGACCTCGTGAGCCAGGCCGAACACGACGAACTCGCCGCAGCAGTTCTCGTCACCGACTCCGAGGAGCTCGCAACCGCCGTCATGGCGGAGGTTGCCCGGCTGGCGCAGCAGACTGCGCACGCCGACCGGGTAGCCATCTCCCTCCGCGGCGAACAGTCGGCTGTCGTCCTGGTCTCGGATCTTGCTGCGGCCGCGGCGTTCAGCAACGCCTACGGCCCGGAGCATCTGGAACTCCAGGTGCGTGATTCTGGGGCGCTCCTCGACCAGATCGACAACGCCGGCGCCATCTTCCTCGGCGCGTACTCGCCGGTGAGCCTCGGTGACTATCTCGCGGGGTCCAACCACGTTCTTCCGACGGGCGGCCAGTCGCGTTTCTCGTCGGGGCTCGGTGCGTACACCTTTCTTCGCCCGCAACAGGTCATCGAGTACGACAGGGACGCACTCCAGCAGGTCGAACAGCGGATCGTCGCGCTCAGCTCGGCCGAGGATCTTCCCGCTCACGGCGCAGCCGTCACCGCACGATTCCCCGAGCAGTGAGCTGTCCCGGCTTACTGCCCGGTGAGGGCGTATCCTTGAGGCACCATGTTCTGCCCGTTCTGCCGCCATCCTGACAGCCGCGTTATCGACTCACGAACGAGCGATGACGGGCTCTCGATCCGGCGGCGGCGGCAGTGCCCGGAATGCGGGCGACGCTTCTCGACCACCGAGACTGCGAGTCTCAGTGTGATCAAGCGGAATGGTGTCGTCGAACCCTTCAGTCGCGAGAAGATCGTCTCGGGCGTGCGCAAGGCTTGCCAGGGTCGTCCCGTCACGGATACCGATCTCGCGGTTCTCGCCCAGCGCGTCGAGGAGACGATCCGTGCCACGGGCGCCGCGCAGATCGAAGCGAACGACATCGGTCTTGCCATCCTGACACCCCTGCGCGAGCTCGATGAGGTCGCCTACCTGCGGTTCGCGAGTGTTTACCAGGGGTTCGACTCGCTCGACGATTTCGAGGCGGCGATCACGCTGCTGCGTGTCGACCACGAGTCGAGCGAGACGACCTCCTGACCGATCCAGTCGGCCGCTGACCGATACCCTTGCAGCAGCATGTATCGACTCCTCTTCACCCTCGTTCTCTCGCGCATGGATCCGGAGCGGGCACACGGCCTCGCATTCGCCGTCATCCGTGCCCTTCCCACTCTCGGCCTGGGCCGTCTCGTCGCTCGATTCACGCGTCCTGACCGTCGCCTGGAGGTGAGGGCGCTCGGGTTGACCTTCCCGTCCCCGTTTGGGCTGGCAGCCGGTTTCGACAAGGAGGGTTCGGGCATCAGGGGCTTGGGAGACCTGGGTTTCGGGCACATCGAGGTCGGGACCATCACGGCTCAGGCGCAACCGGGCAACCCTCGTCCGAGGCTGTTCCGGCTCGTTGCCGACCGCGCGGTCATCAACCGCATGGGCTTCAACAATCACGGCGCAGCGACCGCGCGCGAGGTCATCGCCAAGGCAGCGGGGCGAGCGGACCGGCCCGTTATCGGCATCAACATCGGCAAGTCGCGTGTAGTCGATGTGGATGCCGCGACCGACGACTACCTCGTGAGCGCGCGGGCCCTGGCCCCTCTTGCGGACTACCTCGTGGTCAACGTCAGTTCTCCCAATACGCCCGGCCTGCGAGGACTCCAGGAACTCGAGAAGCTGCGCCCCCTGCTCGAGGCAGTGAAGGCAGCAGCGGGGGAGACCCCTGTGCTCGTCAAGATCGCCCCGGATCTCAGCGACGGGGAGGTCGGCACCATAGCGAATCTCGCGGTCGAGCTCGTCGACGGCATCATCGCGACCAACACGACCCTGTCCAGGGAGGGTCTCGCGACCGAGAGGGCCGTTGTCGAGGCCGCAGGCGCTGGGGGACTCTCGGGTGCCCCGCTCGCGGCGCGGTCCCTCGAACTGCTCCGCCTCATCCGGTCGATCGTGCCGGAGGACTTCTGCGTGATCTCCGTGGGCGGCATCGAAACGGCTGAAGACGTTCGCGCCCGCCTGAATGCCGGCGCGACCCTGGTCCAGGGCTACACGGCGTTCCTCTACCTCGGCCCGCTGTGGGCACGCTCGATCAACCGAGGGCTCGCGAAGTCGCTCTGAACGGCTCCGGCGGAGTAGTGGCTACTCGGGGTAAGCGCCGCGTCGCACCTGCGGCTTGGGGAGGCGCATCATCCGCAACTGAAGGGCGCGCATCGCTGCGTACCATCGCACCTTCTCCACGCGGTCCTCTCCGAACTTCGCCTTGAGCTTGCGCGTGACCTGGAAGCCGAGCAATACCGCGTCGGCTGCCGCGACGATGAAGAACGCCCACAGCGCGATGAGGCCGATGGCCTGAACGTTGGGGTCGGGGAGGAACGTGAGGATGATCACCACGAACATCAGCGGGATGAGAATCTCGCCGAAGCTGAAGCGCGCATCGACGTAGTCGCGCACGTATCGCTTCTGGGGCCCGCGGTCACGGATCGGCAGGTAACGCTCATCACCGTTGGCCATGCCGATGCGCGCCTTGTCGCGCTGCAGCTGGGCATCGGCGCGTGCCTTGCGCCGGGCCTCAGCACGGTCGTTCGAGACGAGGGGTCGCTTGCGCGCCTCCTCCTTCTCGCGACGGGTCGGCGTGGGGCGCCCCTTACCCACCGTGGGCTGCTCGGAAGCAGTCTCGACGGTCGACGGTGTGCTGGAAGGTGTCTTGGCCACGATGATCCTCGCCTCTTGAGTCTGCTTAAGATTACTCGCATGACCGAAATCGATCAGCACGCCCTCTTCCCGGCCCTTGATGAGGCGGTGAGATCCGGCCTGCCGAGCGCGGTATCCGATCTCGGGTCGCTGGTCAGGATCCCCTCCGTGTCGTGGGATGGATTCGACCCGGCCCACGTGGCGGCAAGCGCCGAGGCAATCCGGGCGCTCGTCGACGGTCTCGAGATCTTCGAGAACGTCCAGGTCTCCACCGCTCCGATCGACGACGAGCGGAACGGGCATCCGGCGGTCTTGGCGACTCGGGCGGCCCGCAACGGCAGGCCGACCATCCTCCTGTACGCGCACCACGATGTGCAGCCTCCTGGCAAGGACGAGGACTGGGAGTCAGCTCCCTTCGAGCCGACTGTCCGGGGGGATCGGCTGTACGGGCGCGGGGCGGCGGATGACAAGGCCGGCGTCATGGCTCACGTGGCAGCCCTTCGTGCCTTCGTAGCGACCGTGGGCCCAGACTTCGACCTGGGTCTCGCCCTCTTCATCGAGGGCGAGGAGGAGTTCGGCTCCCGCTCGTTCGCCAACTTCATCACCCAGCACCGCGATGAACTCGCAGCCGATGTGATCGTCGTGGCGGATTCGGACAACTGGGACGTCGACACCCCATCTCTCACCGTCGCGTTGAGGGGCATGGTCGCTTTCAAGCTCACCGTTTCGACTCTCGACCATGCGAGTCACTCTGGGATGTTCGGGGGAGCGGCCCCGGACGCGATGCTCGCGATGGTTCGTCTCCTGTCGACCTTCCATGCGGAGGACGGGTCGGTCGCCGTCGACGGACTCACCTCGCGGGATGCCACGACTCCGGAGTACTCGGAGGGGCGCCTGGCAGAAGAAGCAGCCTTCCTGCCCGGGGTGCGTCCCGTCGGTCACGGCAGCGTGCTGAGCCGAATGTGGAACCAACCCGCGATCACGATCACCGGCATCGACGCGCCGACTGTGGAGCAGGCATCCAACACACTCCTCCCGTCGGTGACGGTGAAGGTCAGTGCTCGTGTCGCCCCCGGCCAGGTCGCCAGGGCTGCCTTCGAGGCGATCGAGCGACACATCGCAGCGAACGCTCCCTTCGGCGCGACCGTGACAATCGACGACGTCGACTTGGGCAATCCGTTTCTCGTCGACACGAGTGGGTGGGCCGTCGCGGAGGCCGAGGATGCCATGCGCCAGGCGTGGGGGCGCCCAGCGAGGGAAACGGGCATCGGTGGCAGCATCCCGTTCATCTCCGACCTGGTCGACGTGTTTCCCGAAGCCCAGATTCTCGTGACGGGAGTCGAGGACCCCGATTCGCGGGCCCACAGCCCCAATGAGTCCCTGCATCTCGGAGTCTTCCGGCGCGCGATTCTCACCGAGGCCGTACTACTCGCAAAGCTCGAGGGGCGGGCGTAGAATGGTGGACATGACAGATACCGCCATCTCCACCCACGGCGTGGGCCTCACAGACGCCGCTGCGAGCAAGGTTCGCAGCCTGCTTGAGCAGGAGGGTCGCGATGACCTCCGCCTGCGGCTTGCGGTTCAGCCGGGCGGATGCTCCGGCCTGATCTACCAGCTCTACTTCGACGAGCGGGCGCTCGACGGCGATGCCATCGCCGAGTTTGCGGATGGTGTCGAGGTCGTCGTCGACAAGATGAGCGTGCCGTACCTCGATGGAGCGACCATCGATTTCGAGGACACGATCCAGAAGCAGGGGTTCACGATCGACAACCCCAACGCGGAAGGGTCCTGCGCCTGCGGAGACAGCTTCCACTGATTCTTCCCGGCGCTGAGTCGCCGCCAGTTCTCCACGAAAACGCGCCCTTCGGGGCGCGTTTTTCGCTTCCGTTTCGCGTGTCCACGGGTCGCCGTGCGTTCGGGGGAGCCCGTCGCGGTTATAGACTGGGCGGGAGTGAAGTCCGAGTTCTGCGAGAGGTCACAGGTGCGCTCTAAACAGCATCTTCGATGGGCGGCCGTGCCAATTGGCATTGCCGTTGCAATCATTCTTGCCGGGTGCACCCAGGAGCAGCTTCAGGGCTGGCTCCCCGGTGATCCCGACACCACAAACCACACATCGCGCATCATCGGGCTCTGGGTGACGTCCTGGATCGTGCTGCTCGTGGTGGGTCTCGTGACCTGGGCCCTCATCCTCTGGGCCGCAGTCGTGTACCGTCGCCGCAAGGGCCAGACCGGCCTTCCCGTGCAGCTGCGCTACAACCTGCCGGTGGAGATCTTCTACACTGTCGTGCCGCTCATCCTCGTGCTCGGGTTCTTCGCCTTTACGGCCCGCGACCAGGCAGCCATCGAGGAGCCGACTGCGAATCCCGACGTGCAGATCGAGGTCTTCGGCAAGCGCTGGGCCTGGGACTTCAACTACGTCACCGATGACGCCTACTACTCGGGTGTCCAGGCGGACTTCCTTCCGGACGGTTCGATCGACACGCGGACGCTTCCGGTGCTGGTCCTTCCCGTGGACAAGACCGTCGAGGTCAAGATCGAGTCCCGTGATGTCATCCACTCCTTCTGGGTCGTCGACTTCCTCTACAAGAAGGACATGATTCCCGGCAAGAGCAACTACATGTACTTCACGCCGACGAAGATCGGCACGTACGCCGGCAAGTGTGCCGAGCTGTGCGGCGAGTACCACTCGCTCATGCTCTTCAGCGTCGAGGTCGTCTCGCAGGAGGACTACGACGCCTACATCGAGCGCCTCAAGGCTGGCGACTTCGCTCCCTATGGCGGCGAGGGCCAGATCGGCGCCGACTACAACGTGAACCAGAACCTGCCGGGCAACGAGGGCAGCGGCACCGAGGGCACCGAGGACTAACGACGATGACCACAGCAACCATTGCAACTCCGGGCATCTCGACTTCGGCCGAGCGCAAGGGCAACGTACTCGTCAAGTGGATCACCTCCACTGACCACAAGACGATCGGGTATCTCTACCTGATCACGTCGTTCTTCTACTTCCTTCTTGGCGGCGTGATGGCGCTCGTCATCCGCGCTCAGCTCTTCGCTCCGGGCATCTCCGTCGTAGCGACGGGGGAGCAGTACAACCAGCTCTTCACGATGCACGGCACGATCATGCTGCTCATGTTCGCGACGCCGCTCTTCGCGGGCTTCGCCAACGTGCTCATGCCGCTCCAGATCGGTGCCCCGGATGTCGCGTTCCCCCGTCTGAACGCGTTCGCCTACTGGCTCTTCAACTTCGGTAGCCTCATCGCGGTCGCGGGCTTCCTCACCCCCCAGGGTGCGGCCTCCTTCGGCTGGTTCGCCTACGCGCCGCTGTCGAGCACGACCTTCTCGCCCGGTTTCGGCGGAAACCTGTGGGTCTTCGGTCTGGCCCTGAGCGGTTTCGGAACGATCCTCGGTGCGGTCAACTTCATCACCACGATCATCACGATGCGCGCTCCCGGTATGACGATGTGGCGCATGCCGATCTTCACGTGGAACACCCTCGTGACCTCGCTGCTCGTGCTGATGGCGTTCCCCGTGCTTGCAGCAGCGCTGTTCGGCCTCGGCGCGGACCGCGTCTTCGATGCGCACATCTACGATCCCGCCAATGGTGGTGTGATCCTCTGGCAGCATCTGTTCTGGTTCTTCGGGCATCCGGAGGTCTACATCATCGCGCTGCCGTTCTTCGGCATCGTCTCGGAGATCTTCCCGGTGTTCAGCCGCAAGCCGATCTTCGGCTACAAGACCCTCGTATTTGCGACGATTGCTATCGCGGCACTGTCGATCACTGTGTGGGCTCACCACATGTACGTCACAGGATCGGTACTTCTGCCGTTCTTCGCGCTCCTGACGATGCTCATCGCGGTCCCCACCGGTGTGAAGATCTTCAACTGGGTCGGAACGATGTGGCGCGGTTCCGTGACATTCGAGTCGCCGATGCTCTGGGCCATCGGCTTCCTCATCACGTTCACGTTCGGCGGACTGACCGGTGTCATCCTCGCTTCGCCGCCCCTCGACTTCCACGTCTCGGACAGCTACTTCGTCGTTGCCCACTTCCACTACGTCGTCTTCGGTACCGTGGTGTTCGCGATGTTCGCTGGCTTCTACTTCTGGTGGCCGAAGTGGACCGGCAAGATGCTCAACGATCGCCTCGGCAAGATCCACTTCTGGCTTCTGTTCATCGGATTCCACACGACGTTCCTGATCCAGCACTGGATCGGCGTCGTGGGCCTTCCGCGTCGTTACCGCACCTACCTCGAAGAGGATGGTGTGACGTGGATGAACCAGGTCTCGACGATTGGTGCAGCCATTCTCGCGATCTCGATGCTGCCGTTCTTCTACAACGTCTACATCACGGCTCGCAAGGCGCCGAAGGTCACCGTGAACGACCCGTGGGGTTATGCGCGTTCGCTCGAGTGGGCCACGAGTTGCCCGCCCCCGCGTCACAACTTCACGTCAATCCCACGAATCCGTTCGGAGTCTCCTGCGTTCGATCTGAACCACCCCGAGGCCGGAATTCCAGTAGGCATCGGGCCGCTGAAGGACGCCCCGGAGGCTCCCGTCTACGATGCTGCCGATGAGAAGGTGAAGTAACCCATGGGTACCAATGTCCGGTTGTTCTGGATTCTCGCCGGGTTCTTCCTCTTCGCGGCCGCGCTGTACACGGGGTGGTCGATTCTGGCCAACCATCAGGATGTCGAGTGGTTCAACAAGATCGAATGGGTTGGCTCCATCGCCATTCTGCTCTCGGGGGCCCTGGCGATCCTGATCGCTTTCTATCTCGGTCTCGTCGTCCGTTCCCAGGGTGGCGAACTGCCGGAGGACCGCTTGGACGCGGACATCGACGACGGTGACGCAGAGCAGGGCCACTTCAGCCCCTGGAGCTGGTGGCCGATTGTTCTCGCCTTCTCGGCTGCGATCGTCGTTCTTGGGCTCGCGATCGGACCCTGGCTCTCGTTCATCGGTGTCGGCCTCCTGCTCGTCGCGATCGTCGGCTGGGTCTACGAGTACTACCGCGGCTACTTCGCCCGTTAGAACGGCTCCCAGTCCGCTGGAGCGGATATTGGCGGCCTAGTGGTCGCTATTCATGGCATCATGCGGATCGAGTGTTTTCAGCATCTCGACGATGTCCGTACCCGCCCGCAGGAGCGCAGCGGAACGGGACGCAATCGTCTGGAGTCGGTCGCGAAGTGCCTCGCGCGCGTTGCCTGTGTCGCCGAGTGCACGTAGCGATGTCATGACGCTCTGGACTGCCGGGATTCGGTACCCTCCCGCACGGAGCGCTGCGACGATTCGGGCATCTCTGACGGCATCGGGCGGATAGCGTCGCGCGGCGAGTGGTTCTTCTCGGTCGGGGGTAAGCAGTCCCTGGTGCTCCCAGAAGCGGAGGGTGGATGAGCGTACGCCGAGCGCTGCGGAGAGTTCGGAGATGCTCATCACGTCTGCCGGTGCTGGGGGCGCGTCGTGGCTCCGTTCTTCCACGATGCCGTCGAGAGCGTGGAGCGCGGCGATCGTGTCGTCGCGGGAGCGGGCGAGTTCGACGTGCAGTGTGACGATACGGGCGATGGCCTCGTCGCCGGGCAGATCACGTATCTCGCGCATCGTCGCACGCGCGATCACCGGACCGACCGCAAACGCCAGGTAACGGTACGCGCGAAGAGCGGCCACGTGGATGCTGGTGAATTGTCGGTATCCGTTGGACTGTCGAATCGCGGCTGGAATCACGCGGAGGTGTTCGAGATCTCGAACTTGCTGAACTGAGTAACCGGAGACGGCGGCGAGACCACTTGTCGTGTAGCGCTGGGAGCTGCGAGCAGCAGCCATCATCGTGCGCAACCCTCCATCAGCGCTTCAAGCTGACACTTGAAGCATGACTATCGAACTGATTCTGGCAGAAGTCCGAAACTACGACGGGGTACTCGAGCTCGCGCCCCTGCCCGGAAGCGAACACCCGGAGATCTCATGGGGCGACTACTTTTTCTACTATGCCCCGGACGGGCGGGTGCCACGCAACCGGCAGCCCTACGCCACGATCGTGACCAAGGACTACCCGGATGACGCTGGGTCTCGTCTCGACGAGGGTCGGCGGTGGCGACTGAACATTCACGTAGGAACGGCCGTCTTCACAGAGCTCCTCGGATACCCACCAGAGCGGAGTGAGGGCTCCAGTGTCGACTACAGCACCAGCGACACGTTTCTCCCTCATCCTCTCTATGGGCCATACGGGTGGGTCTGCATCGTGAACCCCGGAACCGCGACGATCAACCGCCCGCTAGCGGTGCTGCGCGGGGCACATGTGGCCGACCGGCAGCGAGTGGTTCGCAGACAAAGCCGGAGCTCTGGTTCACGAATCGATTGAGCACCGATGCTGCTCGGGACCCACCTCTGACGTCGGAAGGCCGGGCATCTCCTGCCTCGTGCCACGGTCATCGTCGAAGGGCACAGCGAAGAGGAGCCCCCGCCGTCCTTCCGGGTGGCGGGGGCTCCTCTTGCGTGCGAACTAGTGGCTGTCGCCGTGGCCGGCGTCGAGCTCCTTGCGGGTGACGGGCTCGATGCGGTCCTCGAAGAACCAGCGCGAGAGCGCCGCGCGCACACGCTGGCGAGCAGTGATACGCCCGCGCGTGTCCGGACGGATCATCAGCGGCTTGTAGTCCTCGTAGCTCACGAGCTTCCAGCGCTGGTACTCGTCCAGCTGCTCGTGCACCTCGATGTACTCACCGCCCGGCAGTCGAACGATGCGGCCGGACTCGTAGCCGTGGAGCGCGATCTCGCGGTCCTTCTTCTGGAGTGCGAGGCAGATCCGCTTGGCGACGAAGTAGGCGATGATCGGCCCGAGGATGAGCAGCGCCTGGCAGACGTGGATGACGCCCTCGATCGTGAGACGGAAGTGCGTCGCAATGAGGTCCGAACTCGCCGCAGCCCACATGACCGCGTAGAACGTCACGCCGGCCGCACCGATCGCGGTACGGGTAGGCGCGTTGCGCGGACGATCGGCGATGTGGTGCTCGCGCTTGTCGCCGGTGACCCATGCCTCGATGAAGGGGTAGAGCGCCACGACGACGAGGAAGAGCCCAATGACCACAAGCGGGATCATGATGTACCACGTGAACGTGTACCCGAACAGGACGCTCTCGAGGTGCGGCGGGATGAGACGCAGCATTCCGTCGGCGAAGCCGATGTACCAGTCCGGTTGAGTTCCGGCCGACACGGGGGAGGGGTCGTACGGTCCGTAGACCCAAACGGGGTTGATCTGCACAAGCGAGGCGATCAGCACGATCACGCCGAAGACGATGAAGAAGAATCCACCGGCCTTCGCTGCGAATACCGGCATGATCGGCGCGCCGACGACGTTGTCGTTGGTGTTGCCGGGCGCGGCGAACTGCGTGTGCTTGTTGACGATGAGGAGCACGAGGTGCACGCCGAGCGCCGCGACGAGGATCGCGGGCAGCAGCAGGATGTGCAGAACGTAGAGGCGACCCACGATGTCGAAGCCCGGGAACTCTCCGCCGAAGAGCAGGTAGGAGATCCACGTTCCGACGATCGGGATGCCCTTGACCATTCCATCGATGATGCGGAGACCGTTACCCGAGAGGAGGTCGTCGGGGAGCGAGTATCCCGTGAAGCCCTCAGCCATCGCGAGGATGAAGAGCAGGAAGCCGACGATCCAGTTGATCTCACGCGGCTTGCGGAACGCACCCGTGAAGAACACACGGAGCATGTGCAGTCCGATGGATGCCACGAACAGAAGCGCAGCCCAGTGGTGCACCTGGCGCATCAGGAGCCCGCCGCGAATGTCGAACGACAGGTCGAGGGTCGACGCCATGGCGGCCGACATCTCGATTCCCTTGAGCGGAACCCAGGCGCCCTCGTAGATGACGGGGACCATCGACGCCTGGAAGAAGAACGTCAGGAACGTTCCCGACAGCAGGATG
Source organism: Leifsonia sp. AK011 (assembly GCF_013410945.1). Lineage (NCBI taxonomy): Bacteria > Bacillati > Actinomycetota > Actinomycetes > Micrococcales > Microbacteriaceae > Leifsonia > Leifsonia sp. AK011. The sequence goes on from NZ_JACCCH010000001.1 coordinate 1,836,681, forward strand.
ACGACGAAGCTGTAGAGCGCGACTTCGCCAAGCATGAAGGACCAGTGGTCCGGGAAGATCTTGCGACCGAGCTCCTTGACGAGGCCCGACAGGCTGGTGCGCTCGTCGATGTAGTTCGCTGCCCAACCGGTGAAGCGGGCACCCGTCGACTTCTCGACAGGAGCCTCCGTTACCGTCTCGGGTGTGGCGGTCGTGGTGGTCACAGCTCACGCTCCCAGAAGCTCGGCCCGACGGGCTCGGTGAAGTCGCTGCGAGCGACCAAGTAGCCCTCATCGTCCACGGTGATGGGCAGCTGGGGCAGTGCCCGGCTTGCCGGCCCGAAGATGACCTTGGCCTCGTCCTTGATGTCGAACTGCGACTGGTGGCACGGGCAGAGCAGGTGATGGGTCTGCTGCTCGTACAGTGCCACGGGGCATCCGACGTGGGTGCAGATCTTGGAGTACGCAACGATGCCGTCGTAGTTCCAGTCCTCACGACCGGGGGAGACGTTGAGGTCCTCCGGCTTGAGACGCATGAGGAGAACTGCAGCCTTTGCCTTCTCCTCGAGTCGGTGGCTGGACTCGTTCAGACCCTCGGGGATGACGTGGAAGGCCGAGCCGAGAGTGACGTCGGATGCACGGATCGGAGTGCCGAACGGATCGCGCGTCAGGCGCGTTCCCTTCGCCCACATCGTGTGCTTGAGCAGCGGAACCGGGTCCTCGGCCGGAGCGAGGTCGCGGAACAGCACGACTGCGGGCAGCGGGCTGACGACAAGCGCGCCGATGAGCGAGTTACGGATCAGCTTGCGACGGGTGAAACCGGATTCCTTGTTGCCGAGCGCGAAGACCTCGACGGCCTTGGCGCGGGTCTCATCGCTGCCGCGAGTTCCGTGGCGCTGTTCGACGAGGTCGTGGCCGTCCATGAGCGCCTTCGCCCAGTGGACCGCGCCGAGACCGATGCCGAGAAGAGCGAGAGTGATGCCGAGCCCGAGGAACAGGTTGTTGAGACGTACCGTGCCCAGGTTGCCCTCGGTGATCGGGAAGGCGATGTACGCGGCGATCGCGAGGACGCTGCCGACGATGGAGACGATGAACAGGGCGCCCACACGACGCTCCTGCTGCTTCTCGACCTTGGGGTCGAGATCCGTGACACGCGGTCGCTCGGGCGGAAAGCCGGGGTTCTCGACCCTGTCAGCAATCACGACACCGGTACCGGGGGACGGCTCTACTCCACCGTGCTTCTCGACCGCCGAGCCCGCAGCTTCGCTGCTGTCTCCGCCGTGGTCCTTCGACATTCTTATCCCTTCAACCGTCTGTGACGCGTACTAGTTGGACTTGGCGGTGAGCCACACGGTGATCGCGACGATCGCGCCGAGTCCGAAGATCCAGATGAACAGGCCCTCGGACACTGGTCCGATGTTGCCGAGTCCGAAGCCACCGGGCTCGGGGTTGTCCTCGAGGAACTTCAAGTACGTGATGATGTCCGCCTTGTTCTCAGGCGAAATGTTGTGGTCGTTGAAGACGGGCATGTTCTGCGGACCCGTGATCATGGCCTCATAGACGTAGGCGGCTTCCACTCCGACGAGCGGGGGAGCGTACTTGCCCTCGGTCAGCGCGCCACCGGCACCGGCGACGTTGTGACACATGGCGCAGTTGATGCGGAAGAGCTCGGCACCGACCGCCGCATCGCCGTCACCCTGAAGGAGGCTCTCGTCGGGAATGGCCGGGCCGGGAGCGCGGGAGGCGACGTACGCCGCGAGGGCTGCCGTCTGCTCTGCCGTGAACTGGGGTGGCTTGACCTCGGCCTGGGGTCCGGTGGCAGCCATCGGCATGCGGCCCGTTCCGACCTGGAAGTCCACTGCTGCCGCTCCCACGCCGATCAGACTCGGGGCCTGGGACGTTCCCTGGAGCGCCATTCCGTGGCAGGTGGCGCAGTTCGCGGCGAACAGCTTGCCGCCCTCTTCGATGAGTGCAGCCTGGGATGCCTCGGTCTCCGCGGTCGCGCTGGAAGTGGCCAACGCGTACACGCCTCCGGTCGCGATGAGACCGACGAGCAGGAGTGCGACGCTCGCGAGAGGGTGTCGACGTCCGGTTGCTTTCTTCTTCGCCATGGTGCTGTGGGTTCCGATTCTCATTTGAGGACGTAGATGATCAGGAACAGGCCGATCCAGACGACATCAACGAAGTGCCAGTAGTACGAGACGACGACGGCCGTCGTCGCCTCCTTGTGCCCGAAGGCCTTGACCGCGAAGGCTCGACCGATCACGAGCAGGAAGGCGATGAGTCCTCCCGTCACGTGGAGACCGTGGAATCCGGTCGTGATGTAGAAGGCCGACCCGTAGGAGTCGCTCGACAGGCTCACGTGTTCGCTCACGAGAAGTGCGTACTCGTAGATCTGGCCGACCACGAAGGTGGCGCCCATCGCGTAGGTCAGGAAGAACCACTCGACCATTCCCCACTTACGGAAGTTGAAGAGGCCGCCCGTGCGGTGGGGCTGAAGACGCTCGGCCGCGAAAACACCGGCCTGGGCAGTGAACGACGAGAGCACGAGGATCGTGGTGTTGATCGCCGCAAACGTGACGTTGAGCTTGGCCGTCTGCTCCTCCCACAGTCCGGGGGAGGTCGCCTTGAGCGTGAAGTAGATCGCGAACAGGCCAGCGAAGAACATGACCTCGCTGCCCAGCCACACGATCGTTCCTACGGCAACGACGTTGGGGCGCTGGACGGCTGGGGCCCCGACCGTGCGGGGTAGTGAGGCTGTAGTCACCCTCCCATTATGGTCGATTTCCGTCGGCGGTTTTGTCATTGGGGCTGCCAGTCGTGCCAGCCTCGTTAGGATTTCGGCATGGCGAACCAGAGAACGTGGCCCAGCATCCTTTCTGCACTGGTCGAGGGCAGGGACATGTCGATCGGTGACGCGGAGTGGGCCATGCAGTCCGTGATGGCGGGGGAGGCGACGCCCGCCCAGCTGGCCGGTCTGCTGGTGGCGCTGCGGGTCAAGGGTGAGACGGTCGACGAGATCGTGGGATTCCGGGATGCAGTACTTGCGAACGCCCTCCCGCTGGCCGTCACGCCCGACGTCCTCGACATCGTCGGCACCGGGGGAGACCCGTTCGGTGCCGTCCTCAACATCTCGTCGATAGCGTCGGTGATCGCTGCGGCGGCCGGTGTTCCGGTGGTCAAACACGGTAACCGCGGGGCGAGTTCGGCGTCCGGAGCATCCGATGTCCTGTCCGCACTCGGCCTCAACCTCGACATCGGTCCAGAACGTGCGGCCGAGATTCTTGACGAGGTGGGCATCACGTTCGCCTTCGCGGCATCTTTCCACCCCGGATTCCGCCACGCGGGCCCTGTCCGCAAGGAACTGGGCATTCCGACGCTCTTCAACATCCTCGGGCCATTGTGCAATCCCGCGCGACCCAACGCCTCTGCTGTGGGAGTCGCGAGCCTCGAGCGGGTTCCCCTCATGGTCGGTGTGTTCCAGACGCGTGGCGCCACAGCACTCGTCTACCGGGGCGATGACGGCATCGACAAGCTCACGACGACCGGACACAGCCACATCTGGGAGGTCAGCCGCGGGTTCGTCGCGGAGCATGACCTCGACCCTGCCGAGCTAGGGATTCCGAGGGCCCCGATCGAGGCCATCCTCGGCGGCCAGCCCGAGCACAATGCGGCCATTGCACGCACGATGCTGGCGGGGGAGCCTGGCCACGTGCGCGACATCGTGCTGCTGAACGCTGCCGCGGGCCTCGTGTCGTGGGAGCTCTCTCGCGACCCGGAGCTCATCACCGAACCGATCGTCGACCGGCTCAAGGGCCAGTTCGAGCGCGCGGCATCCGTCGTCGACTCAGGGGCCGCCCTCGCGAAGCTTGACGAGTGGGTCGCGGCGACTCAGCGATAGCGACGGGGTTCACACCCAGTCGAGTGACTTGGTGATCGCCTTACTCCACTGGGCCGTGCGCTGCTGGCGTTCCGCATCCGGCATGTCCGGCAGCCAGCGCGACCCCTCCTTCCAGTTGTCACGGAGTTCCTGGAGCCCCTCCCAGTATCCGACCGAAAGTCCCGCCGCGTAGGCGGCGCCGAGGGCGGTGGTCTCCGCGACGACCGGTCGGACGACGGGGATGTCGAGGATGTCCGACTGGAACTGCATCAGGTACTCGTTGGCGACCATCCCGCCGTCCACCCTCAGCTCCGTGAGGGGCATGCCAAGGTCGGCGGCGGCCGCCAGGAGCACATCCCGGGTCTGGAACGCCGTGGCCTCGAGCGCGGCTCGGGCGATGTGGCCTTTGTTGGCAAAACGAGTGAGTCCGAGGATCGCGCCCCGGGCATCCGGTCGCCAGTGGGGAGCGAACAGCCCCGAGAACGCCGGGACGAAGTACACGCCGCCGTTGTCGTCGACCGATGCGGCGAGCGCCTCGATGTCGGACGCCTTCTCCAGGATGCCGAGGTTGTCGCGGAGCCACTGGACGAGCGATCCCGTGACGGCGATCGACCCCTCGAGGGCGTATCGAGTCTCCTCGCCCTCGAGGCGATAGGCGACGGTGGAGAGGAGCCCGTTCGACGAACGCACGATGTCGGTTCCCGTGTTGACGATCAGGAAGTTGCCCGTGCCGTAGGTGTTTTTCGACTCGCCGGCGTCGAACGCCGTCTGCCCGAACGTCGCGGCCTGCTGATCGCCGAGTATGCCCGTGACCGGCACTTCTCTGAGGAGCGACGAGTCCTCGGCGACCCCGAACGCGTCGGAGGAACTCCGGATGCTCGGCAGCATCGACATCGGAATCCCGAACTCCGCCGTGATCTCCTCGTCCCACTGGCAGGTGGCGAGGTCCATGAGCATCGTGCGGCTGGCGTTCGTGACATCCGTCGCGTGCTCGCCGCCACGGGTGCCGCCCGTGAGGTTCCAGAGGACCCAACTGTCCGTCGTGCCGAAGAGCAGATCGCCGGCCTCGGCCTTCGCGCGAGCGCCCTCGACGTTGTCGAGGATCCACACGATCTTCGTTGCGGAGAAGTAGGTGGCGAGGGGGAGCCCCACTCGCTCGCGGAACCGGTCGAGGTCACCGTCAGCGATGCGATCGACGATGTCCTGCGTGCGGGTGTCCTGCCAGACGATGGCATTGTAGACGGGCCTTCCGGTGGTCCTGTCCCACACCACCGCGGTCTCTCGTTGGTTCGTGATACCAATGGCCGCGATATCGTGACGCGTGATGTCGGCCTTGGACAGTGCTGTCCCGATCACCTCGCGCGTGTTGTTCCAGATCTCCGCGGGATCGTGCTCGACCCAACCCGCCCACGGGAACAGCTGCCGGTGCTCGAGCTGTCCGACGGAGACCACCGTTCCGCCGTGATCGAAGACGATGGCCCGCGTGCTCGTCGTTCCCTGGTCGATCGCGAGAACGTAGCCGCTCATACGCACTCCTTCGTGGGGCATGGCACCGTCGTGATGCTCATCGACACTATCGGGACTCCGTCACAACTCCGTCGAGGTAGAACCACGCGCCATCCTCCCGACGGAATCGACTGCGCTCGTGGAGTGACCCCGCCCCCTCGGGCGACCGGAACCAAGCGGTGAAGGTCACAGTGCCCTCGGTGTCGAAGGGGCCACCCGCGGTGCGCCGCTCAATGTCGAGCCGATACCAGCGCACGTCGCCATCCGTCTCCAGCTCCGCAGGCCGCGTCGAGGGATGCCACGTGCGGAGCAGGTAGCCCGCGTCGCCCACGGCGAACGCACTGAAGCGGGAGCGCATCAGCCGCTCGGCGGTGGGGGCCGAGGCGGCGCCGGCGTGGAGCGGGCCGCAGCATTCGTCGTAGGGGAGCCCGGAGCCGCAGGGACAACGCATCCTGACACCCTAGTCTCGGCAAATCGACACCCCTGTCGCGCTCTAGGCTTGTGGGCATGTCCAAGGTTCTCTCCAGTCTTCCCGTCGGCGAACGTGTCGGCATCGCTTTCTCGGGAGGGCTCGACACCTCCTGCGCCGTTGCATGGATGCGCGAGAAGGGTGCAGTGCCCTGCACCTACACCGCGGACATCGGACAGTACGACGAGCCGAACATCGGCGAGGTTCCCGCGCGCGCACTCGAGTACGGTGCGGAGATCGCCCGTCTCGTCGACGCGAAGACTGCACTCGTCGAAGAGGGCCTCGTTGCCCTGCAGTGCGGCGCCTTCCACATTCGGTCGGGCGGCAAGACCTACTTCAACACGACGCCGCTCGGGCGTGTCGCGACGGGCACGATGCTCGTGCGCGCCATGAAGGAGGACGGCGTCGACATCTGGGGCGACGGCTCAACCTACAAGGGCAACGACATCGAGCGGTTCTACCGCTACGGGCTGCTCGCCAATCCGCGCCTGCGCATCTACAAGCCGTGGCTCGACGCCGCCTTCGTTGGCGAACTCGGTGGTCGCACCGAGATGAGTGAGTGGCTGGTGGCGCGTGGATTCCCCTATCGCGATGCCACCGAGAAGGCCTACAGCACGGACGCCAACATCTGGGGTGCCACCCACGAGGCGAAGAACCTCGAGGAGCTGAGCTCGGGCCTCGACATCGTTGACCCGATCATGGGCGTCGCCGCCTGGCGTGACGACGTCGAGATTGAGACAGAGATCGTCACCGTCCGCTACGAGGCAGGCCGCCCCGTCGCGATCAACGGCGTCGAGTACACGGACCCCGTCGCACTCGTGCTCGAAGCGAACGCCATTGGCGGCCGCCACGGGCTCGGCGTCTCCGACCAGATCGAGAACCGCATCATCGAGGCCAAGAGCCGTGGAATCTACGAGGCACCGGGCATGGCCTTGCTCCACATCACCTACGAGCGCCTGCTCAACGCGATCCACAACGAGGACACCGTCGCGAACTACCACGCTGAGGGACGCCGCCTCGGGCGCCTCATGTACGAGGGTCGCTGGCTCGACCCGCAGTCGCTCATGCTGCGTGAATCGCTGCAGCGCTGGGTCGGCTCGGCAATCACCGGGGAGGTTACCCTGCGCCTGCGCCGCGGCGACGACTACACGATCCTCGACACCACGGGCCCGCACCTCAGCTACCACCCCGAGAAGCTCTCCATGGAGCGCGTCGGGGATGCCGCGTTCGGTCCAGGCGACCGCATCGGCCAGCTGACCATGCGCAACCTCGACATCGCCGACTCGCGTTCGCGCCTCGAGCAGTACGCAGCGGCCGGTCTGATCGGTGGACCGACCGCGGAGCTGGTCGGCGAACTGGAGTCCGGGGCATCCGCCGACATCCTCGACTCGGTGACGCCTCACACCGGCGCCGAGGAGGCGCTCGACCGGGCGACGGATGCCGCGTCCGAGGGCTCAGCGTTCGACAGCGGTACCGACTAGCGTTCAACTCCCGCGCTAAGACTCGTGCGGCGGCTGGGCCTCAGGACAGCGTGCGAACGAAGGTCACCACAGGCTCCTCGGCGCTTCCGGAGACTATGCAGAGTGAGATGACCTGGGCGACAGGGGACGATCCAGTGACCCACTCGACGTTGACGGTCGCGACGGAGGCCCAGTCTGACTCGGGCACCGATTCCCGCGTGTAGGCGTCCACACCGGGCCGAACACTCTCGGACGAATACTCCGAGGCCTGTGGCTCGACCTCGAACCCGGTGATGTCGGGCGTGGCGTCAACACAGAGCTGATACACGGCGCGTGCGTCGTAGCCATTGACCGTCTCGTTCTCCGTGACCGGGGGAGTTGAGGGAGTCGGCGACGACGTGGGAGGAGCTGACGATCCAGAAGGTGAGGGTGCCAGCGGAGGTGTGCCAGCTGGGGGAGACGGCCAGAACGAGCCCGTCGAAGCAGCGAAGCCGATGAGTGCGACAATTCCGACACCCGCAAGCGCTGGCACGACCTGCCGGAGAGCGGATGCACTCCGCTGTCGAGTCTTAACGTGACCGACGATCATCCGCCGCATGGCCGCTGAGAGCTCTGGGTTGAGATCCTGTCTAGTCATCGAGAACCTCCGTTGTGTGCGGTTTCGTTGTTGAGGGCCGTGAGCACGTCGGCCGCGAGCCGCTGTTTCGCGCGAGACAGCCGAGATTTGACGGTCCCGGGCGGCACCGCGAGCACTGCCGCTGCATCGGCTGTCGACAGTTGCTGGATGACGCAGAGCGTGATGATGTCCTGATCGCGTTTCGACAGCCGCGCGAGAGCGTCATGCACTCGCGCAGCCATCGACTGAGAATCGAGCCGACGTGCCACGTCGTCGGCTGGATCTGGACTCTCCTCGAACTCCCGCATCTGCTCGAGGAGGGCTCGATACCGGCGGCGGGAGCGCTCGAGGTTCCTGGCGAGGTAATTCGCCGTGACGAGGAGCCAGCCGATAACCGAACCGTCCACCACCCGCACGGATTCGCGCCGCCTCCACGCTTCGAGGAACGTCGCCGCGGTGACATCCTCAGCGTCGTGGATCGTGGGCGACATCCGCTGTGCCTGATGGAAGACGCGATTGCGGTGCAGGTCGAAGATTGCGCCGAATGCTGCCGGATCGCCTCCTCGAGCCGCATCCCATCTCGCGGACTCATCGTCGGGTGTAGTGATGCTCACGTTAAGAGAATGTCGCGACTCGTCGATCGGTTCCCTTTCCCTCGTGACCACGCATGCAGTGCCAAGCCTCTATTGCGCTACTGTGCTGCGCTATGTAATGTGTCCGGCATGGTAACTCCGGATGCGTCGAAGTACGAGCAGGATCTCCGCAAGGGTGTTCTGGTTCTCGCGGTTCTGTCGCAGCTGCGGTCGAGCCAATACGGATACTCGCTCCGGCAGGCGCTCTCAGAGCAGGGGATGCCCATCGAAGAGGGCACGCTCTATCCCTTGCTGCGACGGCTCGAGTCGCAGGGGCTGCTCGAATCCGAGTGGCGGGTTGATGGGGGGCCGCCGCGACGCTATTACCGACTCAGCCCGGGCGGGACCGAACTCTTCCGATCGCTCACCACCTCGTGGGACTCCCTCGCTGCCGTGATGACGCAGCTCGTGAAAGGAACGAACGAATGACGACCGATGACCTGCTGGAGAACTACGTTCGTGATGTCGTCCTGCGTTTGCCACGCAAGGTCCGTCGTGATGTGGGCTACGAATTGCGTGCGCTGCTGGAGGAGGAGCTCCGGGGGAGGGCCGAGACATCCGGTCGCGAGCCCGACGCGCAACTCGCAGTCCAGCTGCTTGCGGATTTCGGCAGGCCAGCGGATGTGGCCGATCGCTACCGTCCCGCGGGGTTCACGGTGATCAAGCCAGCGGATGCACCCCAGTTTGCGAGGATCGCTCTCGGCGGAGTGGTGCTCCAGTGGGTGGCATCCCTGGTGGCCACCTTCGCCGCGCGACCGGAGGGTGTCGAGTGGCTCAGCCTGTTGGGCAGCTGGTGGGTTACGTGGGGGCTCGGGGCGTTCTGGTGGCCGGGATTGCTGGTGTCGCTCAGCATCATCGCCGGGGCGGTGGCGGCGCGGCGCGAGATGCGGGATTCGAACGCTCCGCGCCTGGCGGAGCTCGATCGCGACAAAGTCAGGCGAGGCTTCATCGTGGTGTACATCGCGCTGGGGCTGCTGGGCGCGACCATCGTGCTCGCGCTACCGTCGCTCGCAGTCTGGGGGAGTGCCCTTCCGGCCCCGTTGATCGGTGCTTTCGAGTTCGACGCAGGGTTCCTGGCGTGGCGCGCTCCGTGGGTCCTCGCTTTCTGGGCGGTGAGCCTGGGTTTGGGGATAGCGTTGCTCGTCTCGGGGCGCTGGTCGCGCACCACGCGTCTCATCGAGCTTCTCTCGGCGGTCGGAGGGCTCATCCTGCTCATTGCGTGGCTCGCACTCGGTCCGATCTTCGTTTCGCCCACCACTGACAGCGTGACCAAACTGTGCCTCGCTGCACTCGTGATATTGCTCTTCGTCGACATCGTGCTCAGCATTCGCAGGATGTCGATCCCGCTCCGGGCGCCCGCGGTCTGAGCGGCTTGGGCTACAGCCTCCCCAGACCGGTCAGGAATCGCTTCGTGTAGGCAAGAGACGGGGTGAGGGGGCTTGAGTTGCACGTGTTCGACAGCGCTTTCGACCCGCACGGTACGTCCCTGTCCAGTGACCAGTAGTGGAGGCCCGCGAGGCCGTTCTGCACCGCGTAGGCGGTCATCTCATCGATGTCCTCCAGGGTTGTGATCTCGTCGGGAATGTCGTTGAGCGAGATCATGGGAGTGAGCTCGATCTTGGCCAGAGGCACGGCAGGGTAGGTGTGTCGAAGGTTCTTGACTGCCTGGACTGCGGACTTTCCCATGTCGCAGATGCTGCCGGACATCACGCAGACGTGGTTCGACGCCGGCCCGTAGTCCATGACCATGAGGTTGATCGTGTAGTTGCGGATACCCGAGGCCAGCACCGCCTTGATGACCGCGTCACCGGTGGAATTGACGCCGCCGTAGCTTCCGTCCGAAGCGCCGAGTGTCGCGATGGTGAAGGAGAAGCGCAGCCCCGGATAGTCGTCCTGGACGGCCGCGGCGGAAGCGACTTGCTGTGTGATCTCCGCAATGGACTGCCCGCGCTCGATATCGAAGTCCACCCCGATCAGGTTGTCGCTGGCGTATCGCTCGATGAAGCTGCGCATGCCGGAGGCCGACGAGCAGGTGAAGCTGCCTGCCGCGCCTCCGGTCCCCAGGATGTAGTCGTAGTCAGCGGAGTCGAGACCGGCGATATTGTCACGGGCAAAGTCGGCCCCGGGAATGCCGGCCCAGTTCTCCCGGCCGCATTCACCAGTCGCGAAGGCGAGTGTGATGGTGTCGAGGCTCGGGAGTGTCGATTGCAGCGTCACACCGGTGCCGACGAGCGGCGACTGGTGTCCCGTGATTGCGCTCGTGCCCATCTTGTATCCGGTGCTCCAGTACATGGCCTGGGCGATGTCCTTGTAGGGACTGAACACGAGTCCGGAGGCTGTGCCCGTCTCGCCCGGGTCACCGTCGTCGCCCGGGGGAGTGGGAGACGGGGTAGGGGTCGGCGTCGGCGTGGGGGTTGCGTTGTCGCAGGACGTCACGGTCCAGTACTGAGGAGCGGCACTGGGGGACCACCAGTTCGGAGCGAACGTCGATTCGTAAGCAATGCCGTTGAACAGGACTTTGTCGCCTCTGACGTACGCCGGGTCACCCGCGTAGGGCTGCTTGTACTGAGGGCAGGTGGCGGGGGTCGTCGTCGGAGTGGGGCTCGGGGTTGGCTGGGGCGTGGCTGTGGGAGTTGCCGTCGGCGTCGGCGTTGGCGTTGAGCACGTCGATTCCTTCCAGTACTGCGGCACCGCGGCAGGTGACCACCAGTTGGGGGAGAAGGTCGACTCGTAGATCTTCCCGGCAAAGGTGACCTTGTCGCCCTTCGCGTAGGACGCATCGCCAGCGTAGGGCTGGACGAACGGTGCGCACGGGACGCGATCCGCCGACGCTGCGGTGGCCAGCGCGGAACCCGCGAAGACCGACGCGCCGACGAGCGCAATGAGGGTCAGGATTGCCCAGCTGCGGCGAGCCCGCTGATCGGGCCGCATTTCGTGACGAACGACATTCTGGGCAGACGAATCGGCAACCACTGTTTCCCCCCGGGTGTGATCTGAGATCGTGAGGTCCGACGATCCCGTACCGATGATGCGTTGCGAGATCGAAGGTGTTTCACCAGACAATACCGCTAAAGCCGAGGCGCGGTTGCCCGCACGCGAGGGGAGCTGGCTCATCAGCGCCACGAATCAGCGAGGAGGCGTTTCCGGAAATACTGACATAATGTGCATTATCGGATACAGCAATGCGACCGCGTAGGGCTTGGCCCTACGGCTCAGTCGTCCAGGAAGCGCCTGAGCGCCTCGGCGGCCACCTCGTGGTCGACCACGTCGGGTTCACCTGACACGGTGATCGTCCCGACGATCTCTCCGGATGCACGAATCGGAATCGATCCGCCGTGCGCCTTGTACAGCTCTGGATCGAGTCCGAGATCTGCGAGTGACTGACCGGATGCCTCGAGCCGACGTCGCACCAAAAGTGATGGTTCTTCAAAATGAAGTGCTACTGCGGCCTTGCCCTGCAACCAGGAATCGTTGTCCCGTCCCGTCGACCCCAGGCGCACGCGGAACACGAGGTATCCGCGCAGCACGATATCGACGGCCAGATCGAGTTCGCGTTCCGTGATGATCTCCACGGCCGCCAACCCGAGGTCGAGCGCATCGTCCGTGCCGAAGAATCCGACATCGATCCGCGTGAGCGGCTCGATGTCCTCGATGGTGAATACGGGAAGCTCGGTCATCAGCAGGACGGCAACTGGCGACGCACGAGATTCACCAGCTCCTTCGGCTCGTAGGGCTCGTCGGTGCCGATCAGCTCGCTGAGCGTCCACCATTTGTGGGCGAGAACGTCCACGTGTTCCTCCTCGGTCCAGTGTTCGCTCGACGGCTCGAAGGTGTCGACAACGGCGGTGTAGAACTCGGCATGACCGGTGTCGTGGTCCGCGTCATCCCAGACCACATCGAAGTCGTGCGACCACACTGGCTCCCCCAGATCGTCGATCCTCAGCCCGGTCTCCTCGTAGAGTTCCCGGACTGCGGCGTCGTGCTGGGTCTCGCCCGGGTCCACTCCCCCGCCTGGCGTCAGCCAACGCGCGATCCCGCTCGTGTCTGGCGCCTTCGTGAGGAACAGCAGAATGCGGTTCTCCCTGTCGAAGAGCAGCACGCGGCTCGTGAGCCGATGCACACCCTTCACGGTCACGGAGTGCCTACTTGCTCAGGAAGTCTGAGACGTCGCCGACGTATCGCGTGTTGTCGTCGGGGATCGGCTCCACAGCGGCGAGTGCCACTTCGGCCGCGAACTCCCCCACGTTGTACAGGCGACCAGCGGCCTCCTTGCGGGCCTCGATCGCACCGGGGTTCGCGCGCTGGAGAAGGGTGGCCGTGATGGTCCCCTCGATCATGTCGCCGGAGACGACCACAAACGAGATGCCGTCGGCCTCGAGCCCGGGGATGAGTTCGCGGAGGGCATCCTCACCGGCACGCTTGCTCAGTGCCACCGGAAGGTACTCCGGCATCGTCTCGACGGTCTTGATGAAGTGCGCCTGGTGACTCGTGACGAAGACCACGCGTGATCCTGCCTCAAGAAGCGGCCGAGCCGCCTCGAGGAAGTTGACCTGGGCGTCCCGGTTGAGCTTCATGGCGTAGTCGGCCTCCATGCCGCTCTCCATGCCCCCCGACGCGTTGAGCACGAGGATGTCAAGACCGCCAAAGGCTGCTCGCACGGTTTCGACGAGCGCCGCGACGGACTCGGGGTCCGTCAGGTCGGCCCCCACCGCGATGGCCTCAGCGCCGCCGGCGATGAGCTTGTCGACGAGCTTGAGGGCTCGCGCCTCCTTATTGCGGTAGTTGATCGCCACCCGCGCGCCCGCTTCGGCGAAGTAGGTCACCGTGTCGGCACCGATGCCGCGGGACGATCCAGTTACGAGTACGCGCTTGCCGGCGAGAGATCCGGGGGCAAGGGGGTTAGTGGGGGTGTCGCTCACAGCATCCGACACTACCAACACGGTGGCGCAGCGGAGGCAGGTGATAGCTTCGATAGCGAACCGAACCACGAGAGGTGCGTGCTCATGCTGCTGGAATTCCTGGAGAGCTACGCCTGGATTGTCTGGCTCGCGCTCATCCTTATCTTCGTGATCATCGAGGTCACGACGCTGGAGTTCACGTTCCTCATGCTCGCCGTAGGCAGCCTCGGAGGTCTCGTCTCCGGCCTGTTCGGCCTGCCGTGGTGGGCACAGATCATCGTCGCCGCCATCCTCTCCCTTCTCCTCCTCCTCATCGTGCGTCCCGCATTGTTGCGCGCACTCGGGCGAGGTGCCCACGACGCCCCCACCAACGTCGATGCCCTCATCGGGCTCTCGGGAGTCGTCACCACCGACTTCGCGGGCAACCCCACCAATGTCAAGCTCGCCAATGGGGATGTCTGGACAGCCCGGGACCTCGATGGCTCTCCCCTGCTCGAAGGCGACACCGTTGTGGTCGCCGCAATCGATGGGGCCACCGCGGTGGTCTCGACCGTGGAAAGGAACTAGCCCATGTTCGACGGAGGACTCATCGGCCAGGTGTTCCTGGTCATCCTGATCGCCGTGATCGCCATCTTTGTGTTGGTGATCCTGTTCCGCTCCATCCGGATCATTCCGCAGGCGAGCGCAGGAATCGTAGAGCGGCTGGGCAAGTACCACAAGACGCTCATGCCGGGTCTCAACATTCTCGTGCCGTTCATTGACCGTCTCCGTCCGCTCATCGATATGCGCGAGCAGGTCGTGTCCTTTCCCCCGCAGCCCGTGATCACCGAGGACAACCTTGTCGTCTCGATCGACACCGTTGTCTTCTTCCAGGTGACGGATGCTCGTGCTGCGACCTACGAGATCGCCAACTATCTCGGCGCCGTCGAACAGCTCACGACGACCACGCTCCGCAACGTGGTCGGTGGACTGAACCTGGAGGAGGCGCTCACGAGCCGCGACAACATCAACGGACAGCTGCGCGTCGTACTCGACGAGTCGACCGGCAAGTGGGGTATCCGCGTGGGACGAGTGGAGCTCAAGGCGATCGATCCGCCGGTATCGATCCAGGACTCGATGGAGAAGCAGATGCGCGCGGAGCGGGATCGCCGTGCGCTCATCCTCACCGCCGAGGGGACCAAGCAATCCGCGATCCTCACGGCGGAGGGCGCCCGCCAGGCCGCGATCCTCTCAGCCGAGGGTGACGCCAAAGCGCAGGTGCTCCGTGCGCAGGGTGAAGCCGAGGCCATCACCACGGTGTTCCAGGCGATCCACGCCGGTGGTCCCTCCGCGGACCTTCTCGCCTACCAGTACTTGCAGACCCTGCCGAAGATCGCTGAGGGCGACTCCAACAAGATGTGGATCATTCCCTCGGAGTTGACGGAGGCGCTCAAGGGCATCAGCGAGGGATTCCTCGGTGGCAAGGGTCCAGCGCCCAAGTAGTCCGGCCGCCTCGTACTTCGCTCCCCCACGACCGCGCGTCTTCGCGCATCGCGGGCTGGCGATCGAGGCGCCCGAGAACACCATGTTGGCCTTCGCCAAGGCCGTCGCGGTAGGCGTCGACTACGTCGAGACCGACGTGCGCGCGAGCCTGGATGGCGCGGCGGTGGTGTGCCACGACCCTGACCTGTCGCGGGTCGCCGGGCGTGACATCCGCGTCGATCAGCTCACCCTTGCCGAACTCCGAAGGATCGACCTGGGCTTCGGCCAGACCTTCTGCTCCCTTGCCGAGGCTCTGGACGCCTTCCCCGAGACCCGCTTCAACATCGACCTGAAATCGGCGGATGTCGTGGCCCCGGCTGTCGACGCGATCCGCAAGCTCAACGCACTCGGGCGAGTTCTCGTCACCTCCTTCGGGGAGAGCAGGCGTCGCGCGGCGATCGCTGAGCTGCCCGGGGTAGCAACATCGGCGTCGGCCCGACCGTTCGTCGCGGCCCTCCTCGCAGGGAAGGTCGGCTCGCCGCTCGCCATGTCGAGGGCGCTGCGTGGGATCGATGCTGTGCAGGTGCCGCAGAAAGCGCTCGGGCTCCGGGTGACCACTCCCCCGATGATCGAACGCCTCCACCGGGCGGGCGTCGAAGTGCATGTCTGGACGATCAACGATCCCGGCGTGATGCTGTCATTGCTCGATCTCGGCGTCGATGGAATCGTCACCGATCGCGCCGATCTCGCACTGGAGATAGTGAAGAACCGTCGCTGATCCGAGGATTTACTGTGAACCACCTGTGAGGCTCGCAGGGCTGAAAGGTTTTGCCCAGCTTGGGGGTTTATAACTGTGAGCTAACCCCGCGAACACAAGGAGGGCCACACGATGGCAGACCGGAGCTTGCGCGGCATGAGATTGGGCACCCAGAGCTTACAGAGCGAAGAGGGCGTCGAATTTTCCCCGCGTGTGAAGAGAACATATCGCGCCTCCAACGGCACCACGTTTGATGTGGTGTTTGCGGCGGACGCTGAGATTCCCCAGGTATGGGAGTCACCCAAGTCAGGCCAGGAAGGCGTGCTGCTCGGCAGCAATGGCGAACCGGTCGAGCTCGATGAGACCGAGACCAAGGTTCCGCGAAGCCACTGGGACATGCTCCTCGAGCGGCGCACCCGCCCCGAGCTGGAGGAACTCCTCCAGGAGCGACTCGAGTACCTCCGCGCGCGTCGCGGACAGGGCAGCCAGGACAAGATCGGCGCCTGACCACTCGAACGTGGAGAAGCCCCGCTACCGGATGACGGTTGCGGGGCTTCCCGCATTTCTGGGACGAGTTGCCCCACCCGATCAGCGGTTGCGTCTGCGGAGAGCCGTGCCCGCGATCAGCAGCCCGGCGAGACCAAGCCCGGCAACAAACCACTCGACCTGTCGGCCGGCGGCGACTGCAGGGGTGATCGTCGATGCCAGCGGCACCGTTTCGACCATGGCTCCGGGCTCGTACCAGGGAAGCTGGGCGATGGTCGACCCATCCGGCCCGATGATCGCGCTCGTGCCCACGGTCGAAATGTTCACGATGGTACGACCTAATTCCATCGCGCGGACGCGTGCGATGGCCAGCTGCTGAACACTCTCGTCAGTGCGCCCGAAGTCCGCGTTGTTCGACGACGCGAAGATGATCTGGGCGCCCTCTTCCACCGATTCCGTCAGGATCTGGTCGTCCACAATGTCGAAGCAGATGTTGATGCCGGCGATCACGCCGTTCACATCGAACACGTTGTCAGTGGTCCCTGGTGTGTATTCGCGCTGAATGAGGTCGATGAGGTCCGGCGCGAACGGTCGCCAGAATGCGCGATCGGGGATGTATTCACCGAAGGGCACGGGATGCTTCTTGTCGTAGAAGTCCAGCGCGCCCTCCCCCGCCTGCCACAGGATCGCCGTGTTGTGGAACAGCCCGTCGCGTTCGCTCACCCCCTGGGCCACCAAAGGTGCGTCCATCTCGCTCGATACGTACTCGAACACACTCGTGGTGTACGGATCCTTCAGGGGATCGCGATAGGTGGTGCCCTCGGGCCAGACGACGACGTCGACGTCCTCCCCGAAGAGTGGAAGGCTGGCATCCAGCTGGGCCTGCAGGAGGTCGTCGGCGCTCGACCCGTCGAAGTACCCCGCCTTGCCGTTGCCCTGGACGGCGGCGACCGTCATCGTTCCGTCGGCGGAAACGGGGAAGGCCGGAAACACCAGCAGTGCGGCCGCGACACCCACGGGAGCAGCGATTCGCGCCAGGGTCGGGAGTTCTGCCACGCGAATGGCTTCGATGCTGATCGCGACGAGGAACACGAGCACGAACGACATGCCCGAGATGCCGATCCAGCTGTACAGGGGGGCGAGAGGGCCTTCTGATTGGGAGATGCCGATGCGCCCCCATGCGAAACCACCGTACGGCCACACGCTCGCCCAGGCCTCCCGGGCCGTCCACAGTCCGGCGACGATCACGGGCAGGAGTCCCAGCCGCCCGAGCAGCGTGGGGAAGGCCAGCGGCACCCACCGGTACGCAAGGGTGATCGCGACCGCGCCCGCCGCGAAGAACAGCGACTCAAGAACAGCAAGGGCCGACATCGGGAGAGGGCCGAGGAAGAGCGACGCCCACTGGATATGCGTGAGGTAGAAGGTGATCCCGGCTACGAAACCGACGAGGATGGCGCCCCCAATGCGCCGCCCGATGAGGGTCACGAGCACCAGGGCGACACCCACGAGAGCCAGCGGCCAGAGGTACTTGTCAGGGAAGCCGGCATCCATCACCGGGCCGGACGCGGCCGCGACGATGACGGCCGCCCAGAGCGGCAAGACGGGCTTCACGGTATGAGCTTAGGCGGGGATCATGCGACGGAACTGTACGCCACGATGCCCCGACGGATGCCGTCGAGCGCCGCTCGCGCCGTGCGGCCGACCTCGCCGTCCGCCACGACCGAAAGCTGGTCGAGGAGGTCGATCGTCTGCTTGGACCAGCGCACGAAGTCGCCTGCGGCCATGTCCGCCTCGCGGAGCACCGCGTCGAGGGGCGTGCCGTTGGTCCACCGCCACATGGCGAGGGCGAGACCGGTGGAGAGCGGCTGGCTGCCGGGCAGTCGATGCGCGTGCTCCATATCGTCAAGCTCGGCCCACAGGTTGCCGGTGAGCTCGAGCGCCTCGCGGAACCGGCCTCGCGGCAGGTGGCGGTCGCCGAGTTCGCCCTCCTCGCGCCGCGGCTCGTAGACGAGGGCCGTGGCCATCGCGGCGAGTGAGGGCGCGTCGAGGTCGTTCCAGTATCCGCGGCGGAGACTCTCGGCAACGAGGAGGTCTCGCTCGCCGTAGATGCGCCGCAGCATCCGACCGGTCTCGCTCAGTTCGAACTCGCCTGACTCGGTCGAGTGGAGATAGCCGAGCTCGACGAGAACTTCGGTGACTCGGTCGAAGATGCGGGCGACGGCACCGGTGCGGTTGCGGATCTGGCTGGAGAGCTGATCGGTTTCGCGCTTGAGCTTCCAATAGCGCTCAGCCCACCGTGCGTGAGTTTCGCGCTCCTGACAGGCGTGGCAGGGGTGCTGCTTCATGCGCCTGCGGAGGTCACCCAGGTGGCGCTGACGTTTGTCTCGCTCAGCCCGACTGGCTGTGTTCGAGATGCCCTTGCGCTCGAGGTCGGTGAGTTCGCGACGGATGCCGGAGTACTCTCCGAAATCACCGAGGTGGCAGGTCATCGACTGCTTGTAGCCCGCGAGCGACTCCTCCTGCGATCGAACCTTGCGGGCAAGATCGACGACGGCCCTGTCGGCCTGGAACTGGGCGAAGCTCGACTCGAGGATCTCGCGGGTGCGCTGTCGCCCGAACTGCTCGATGAGGTTGACCGCCATGTTGTAGGTCGGCCGGAAGCTGGAGTTCAGGGGGTACGTGCGCCTCGAGGCGAGGGATGCCACGGCTTGCGGGTCGAGCCCATCGACCCACTGGATCACCGAGTGACCCTCCACGTCGATACCGCGACGCCCGGCTCGACCCGTGAGCTGCGTGTACTCCCCCGGTGTGATGGGCACCCGGGATTCGCCGTTGAACTTCTCTAGCTTCTCGAGGACCACGGTTCTGGCCGGCATGTTGATGCCGAGCGCGAGGGTCTCGGTGGCGAAGACGACCTTCACGAGCTTCTTCTGGAAGAGCTCCTCCACAACCTCCTTGAAGGCGGGCAGGAGGCCAGCGTGATGCGCGGCGACACCGCGCTCGAGACCGGAGAGCCAGTCCCAGTACCCGAGCACGGCGAGATCCTCGTCGAGCAGGGTGCGGCAGCGCTCCTCGACGATCTCGCGGATCTCGTCGCGCTCCTGCGTCGTCGTGAAGCGGAGCCCGGCGCGGAGGACCTGCGCGACCGCCTGGTCGCATCCGTTCCTGCTGAAGATGAAGAAGATGGCGGGGAGGAGATTGCGCGACTCGAGCAGGCGCACCACATCCGGGCGTTGCATCCGCTGCGTCTCGGGGCGCCCGCCATACGAGTGATGCCGCGCTCCCCCGCGACCACCGCCCCGGCCGCCGCTCGGTCGCGAGCCGGACCGAGACAGCTGCACGAGCTCCGGGTTCACCCGATTCGTGCCGATCGTGCCGGAAGAGTCGAAGAGGTCGACGAGCTTGGTGCGCATGAGAATGTGCTGGTCAAGGGGCACGGGGCGCTCCTCGGACACGATCACCGAGGTGTCGCCGCGCACGGCCTGCAGCCAGTCACCGAACTCCTCGGCATTGGAGACCGTGGCGCTCAGGGACACCATACGCACCGACTGCGGCAGGTGGATGATGACCTCCTCCCACACCGCACCCCGGAAGCGGTCGGCGAGGAAATGCACCTCGTCCATCACGACGTACTCGAGGTCGCGGAGCAGATCGGAGTCGGCGTAGAGCATGTTGCGCAGGACCTCGGTCGTCATGATGACGATCCGGGCGCCCGAGTTCACGTTGCTGTCGCCCGTGAGCAGACCAACCGATTCCGGGCCGTACTCGGCTGTGAGTTCCTGGAACTTCTGGTTGCTCAACGCCTTCATGGGCGTCGTGTAGAAGACCTTAGCGCGCGGCCGCTGCATGGCCTGGAAGATCGCGAACTCGGCGACGATCGTCTTGCCCGCACCCGTTGGGGCGGCCACGAGAACGCTCTTGCCATCCTCGAGCTGGGTGCACGCCTCGATCTGGAACGCGTCGAGATCGAACCTCTGGCTCGCGCGGAAGGCCTCGAGCACGGGGTGCCCGCTACGGCGTCGGGATGCTGCGAACCGCTCTGCCGGGGACAGCTGATCTGTCATCCCCTCAAGCCTAAGCGGTGGCTGGCTCGAATTCGGCCTGACGGCGGGCCGCCCGGCGATCGTGGACCCAGGCCACCCCGTAGGCGGCGAAGTAGAGGAGCACCATGGGGATCGCGAGAAGGAACATCGAGACGACGTCGGCGGCAGGGGTCGCGATGGCAGTGAACAGCACGATGACGAGGATCGCCACGCGCCATCCCTTGATGATGGATGCCGCAGACAACACCCCGACGAAGTTCAGGAGCACGAGGAACACCGGCAGCACAAACGCGATACCGATCGCGAGGACGAGCTTGATCACGAAGTCGTAGTAGATCTTCGCGTCGAGATAGGTGGCGTCCTCCTGCGCGGAGAAGGACGTCAGGAGCTCGACCATGTGCGGGAAGACGAACCATCCGGCCGCCGCGCCCAGGAAGAAGAGCGGCACGGCCGAGAAGAAGAACCCGAAGGTGTACCGCTTCTCCTTCGACGTGAGCCCAGGCACCAGGAAGGCGAAGATCTGGAACAACCACACCGGGCTGGCGATCACGATCGCGATCGTGAGCGAGATCGCGAGACGCAGGTCGAAAGCGCCCGTCACCGTCGTGTAGATGATCTCGGCGTTGCGTTCCTCGGCGATCTGGTTGATCGGCACGCGGAGGGCGTCAATGACGAACGGCGAGAGGAAGAAACCGGCGACAGCGGCAACGAGGATGGCGACCGCCGAGATCACCAGGCGCTTACGAAGCTCGCGGAGGTGCTCCCCGAGCGACATGCGCTCGTCGCTCTTGTTGCGCCACCGCCCTGAACGGGTGGCCATAGTCCCTAGGACTTCGGCTTGCTGGCGCCCTTGGCGGAGGACTTCTTCGCCGACGGGGCTTCATTGGCCGCCTCTGGCTCGTCGTCAGCGTCCGACTCAGCGTCGGCCGACGACTCGTCCTTCATCGTCTTGACCTCGCTGCGGAAGATCCGCATGGACTGCCCGATGCTGCGCGCGAGACCGGGGAGCTTGGGTGCACCGAACAGGACCAGGACCACCACGAGGATGGCGACGAGGTGCCATCCGGTCAGGTTTCCGAACATGGCTGCTCCTTATGCTGTGCGGGAAGGTGCCTCGATTCTAGCCCGCTCATCTATGACTTGGCTTTGAAGGTGTGTCTGGCGTACCAGCGGGCCGGCCACTGGACCCGGGATGCGTCCACTGCGGTGATCCGCGCTGCCCTGGCCAGGCGTGCCGCTCGTCGACTCTCGCGCCGCTGGGCACGATGCGTGCGGCGGGCATCCTCACGGGCGTGGATCGCGCTCACCTCCGCGAGGATCGCGAGCTGCGGCCGCACCAGTTCGGCATCCGGCGGGTCGATGAGTGAGGCGCGATCCGCGAGCGAGGCCACGTCGTCGAGCAGAACAAGGAACTTGCGGAAAAGCCACCACACAGCCAGGCCGAGCACGACCAGCAGGAGCACGACGAGACCGGTCCAGATCAGCACCCAACTCCACCAGGGCATCATGGCGATCAGGCCTCGTACCGCGCGGCACCCGCCGAAGCCCACTCGCGCACTACGGCGCGGGCCTCCGCGGGAGCGAGCACGGTCACGGCGCCGGGCATGCTCGCGATGAGGCGTTTGAGCCCGTGGTAGTGCGAGACACGGAGGCTCACCGTCATCCTGCCGTCCGAGGCGTCCGCGGAGACTGTTTCCGGTGCATAGTCGGCGAGGAGGGGCAACGCCGCGGAATCGACCTCGATGGTGACGGAGAGATCATCGTCAGAGCCCTCGAAGAGGGTCTCGGGCAGCGTGACATCGCTGGGTTCGTGCGAGATGGGCTCGTCGGTGATTCGCGGGCGGGAGATCCTGTCGATGCGGAAGGTGCGGATGGCCTCGCGCAGGTGACACCATCCCCTGAGGTACCAGTCGGAGTCGATCGATTCCACGCGAAGCGGGTCGACCTTGCGATCCTCGAGCTCGCCGCGTGAGTCCACGTAGGTGAACTCGAGCTGCACCCCGCGCTCGACGGAGTCCCGTGCCAGCTGGAGGGTCTCATCGGTCTCGCTCGCCGCGACAGCGACGGCGCTCGGTTCGGCGGATGCCCCGCGCGAGAGCTTCGACATGAGGCTCGCGATCGCGGCCCGGTCGGCCTGCTCCGGCAACGACGAGAGGTACTGGAGCCCGGCGATGAGGGCAGCGGCCTCGCGTGCCGAGAAGCGCGGTGAATCGTCGATGGCGACCAGGTTCGTGAGCACGATCTCGTCGTCGTCCTCGAAGGAATCCCAGGCGATGTCGAACAGGTCACCGTGCTGGTACGAGTTGGTCTCCCCAGGAATGCCGGAGACCGCGAGGAGCTGTACGGCGTCGCGGATCTGCTGCTCGGGAACCCCGAAATGCGTCGCCACCTCGGAAACGCTCACGCGATCACGGTCGATGAGGTACGGCACGAGCGAGAGGAGGAACGCCAGCTTGTCCTGCGCGCGCTGGGGTTGAGCCTTCTGCGAAGGAACTCGTTCAGCCATGATCTGCCGCCGTTCTCTGCAGGCGCGAGCGGACGGCCTCGCGCAGCTCCGGCGGGGAGATCACGAGGACCTCGGGACCGAAACCGGCTAGTTCGTCAGCGAGGATGTTCGCGTCGGTGTGGTGGAGTTGGAGCGAGCCGTCGGGGAGGAGAGACGTCCCACGGCGGTTGTTCAGGCGGATCGCGGCATCCGTTCCGGGTTCAACCTCGACGACGGCAACTCGTGAGGCCCAGACCCGGTCGAGTTCTGCGAGGGCGCGGGCGCTCTGGTCGCCCACTGGCGGTTCGAAACTCTTCGAGGTGAGCTCGACGGGACTCACGATCCGCCGAAGGAGGAACGTCTTGGTGACCCCGGACTCCGGCTCGTCGGCGAAGAGGTGCCACCGTCCCTGGTGCTGGACGAGGGCAAGCGGCGCGACGGTCCGCACTCGCGCAGCTGCTTCGCCCGGCTTGAGATACGAGAACCGCACGATGACGTGGCGTTCGAGAGCCTCACCGAGAGGATCGAACGCAGCCTCGCGAACGCGGACGCGCGGTGCGTACCCGAGAACTGGTTCCGTGGTGGCGACCCCCAGTGCCTTGAGCTTCAGGATGGCACGACGCGACTCCCCCGACAGCGATCCCTCTCGCCAGACCATCGCAGCCAGTGACAAGAGCGTGTTCTCCTCCGGGGAGAAACGAACATCGGTGGGTAATTCATAGGTTCCGCGCGGGATGAGGTAACGCAGGTTCTGGTTGTTGCCGGCCTCACCTGGCGTCTCGATGGTCTCCAGCGGAACGCCGAGCTCGCGGATGTCGTCCTTGTCGCGCTCGAATTGCCGCTCGAGCGACGCGTTGTCACCGGAGGCGGAGTAGCGCTGGCGATAGCCCTGGACCGTCGAGAGGATCTCGTTCTTGGTCAGCCCGTTATCCGTCGCGAGCAGGGCCAGCACAAGGCTGAACAGCCGCTCCTCGACGGGAACTCTCTGTGGGGAACTCGACACGAATCAATCCTTAGGTCTCGTCGACATCCGGCCTGTGTCGTGATGCTGGTGTTCTGGCTACTCCGCGATGCCGAGTACGTCAATAACGTAGACGACTGTCTGGTCTCCGGGAACCGCGATGAGGAGTTGCGATCCGACGGTCTGTCCGACCAGTGAGGTGATCACCTCAGGGGGAAGGCTGGCACCTTGCGCATTCTCATCGAGGACAACCGCTGCCGGGGCTGTCTCCCACGTCGTGTCCTTGAGTTGCTCGCCCTTCCAGTTGATCGAGGAGAAGTTCACGATCACCTGGTCACCTGCCGAGGTCGTTGATCCTGACCCCTTCTTGAGCAGGTCTACGGTCAACTCCGTGGGGGCGGCGCTATCCGGGAAGGTGAAACCGGGCTGGCCGCTGGGTGCGGTCACGATCGCGGGCATGCCAGCCCGTGCAACCTGATCCGCGCCATCCGCCCGGCCGAGGAAGGCATGCAGGATGTCGGCGACGAGCACAAGGCTCTGCTCCGGCTCGATCTGGAACTGAGACGCGCGGTCACCGAAGAGCTCATCAGCGGTGCCCGTCGCGATCACGCGTGAACCCACCGATCCGCACTGGAGGACCTTCGTGAAGGGGAAAGCGTAGTTCTCGGTAGGCAGCAGCACCGCTTGATCCGCCGCGACGATGGGATCGCCGGTCTCCGCGTCGTAGATGAAGAGCGTTCCACCGACAACACCGCCAGCACGTACGGGCTTGCCGTCTCCCGTGATGGACTCCGTGACACCGAGATCCGGCGAGACGAGCGGGGTCGGGAACGTGACATCCGGGTTCGCACCGAACTCGCCAGCGGCGGTCACGAGGTCCGCGTTGCCCGTGGCATCACACAACGCGGAGTTGGCTCCGGGCGTCGAACAGGCCGAAATCGACACCAGCAGGACTCCGAATACGGCGATGCTGGCGATCTTGCGCACTGACACTGTTCTCCTCGGGGGGATTGAAATCGCAACCACTCTACTGCCCGCCAGCCTCTGGGCTGGCGCTCGCGGCATCGGCCGCGATGCGCGCCTCACGAACCGCGCGGCGGAGGCCTTTCTCGCTGAGCGGGCGCTCGCCGACCGAGCCGGGTGTCCAGATCTCGACGTCCTCATCGCTGAAGTCCGACTTAGACGCGCGGCGCTTGAGAGCGGGGAGGACAGTTCCGGGCGCAAGACGCCGAGCGGTCAGGAGGAAGCCCGTGTGGGCCACCATCCGATGGTCCGGGCGCACGGCGAGGCCCTCGACGTGCCAGCCACGGATGAGGGTCTCGGTCGAGACCGGCTCGGTGAACTCCCCCGTCGCCCGGATTGCCTCGGCGACGCGGGACAGCTGGGTCACGGTGGCGATGTAGCAGAGCAGCACACCTCCGGGGGTCAGCGCGGTCGCGGCGACGTCGAGGCACTCCCACGGCGCGAGCATGTCGAGCACGATGCGGTCGACGGTGCCGGGTTCCGCGGCGCTGGGAAGGGCATCCTGGAAATCACCGATGCCCACCGACCAGGTGTCCGGTAGCTCGCCGAGGAACGTCTCGACGTTGCCCTTGGCGACCTCCGCGAACTCCTCTCGACGCTCGAAGGACATCAGCCTGCCCTGCGGCCCGATCGCACGCAGGAGCCACAGGGACAGTGCGCCGGAGCCGACCCCTGCCTCGACGACGGTGGCGCCGGGGAAGATGTCCGCCTGCGCAAGAATCTGCGCGGCGTCCTTCGGGTAGATGATCGCCGCCCCCCGCGGCATGGAGAGGGCGAAATCGCTCAGGAGGGGGCGCAGGGCGAGGTACTCGGTGCCATCGGAGGACTGGATGACCGAACCATCCGGCTGGCCAATGATGAGCTCGTGACTGAGCACTCCGCGATGGCTGTGGAACTCCCCACCCGTCTTGAGCGTGATCGTGTTCATGCGGCCCTTGGGGCCGGTGAGCTGTACGCGGTCCCCTGCGGAGAAGGGACCGCTGCGCGGACGAGGGGTCACGGGGTGCCTCCGGGAACGAGTGCGGCGAGGTCGGCGACCGTTCGGCCCTCGAGGGTCGGCCACAGGTGAGTTGCGGCGGAGTCGCTGAGATCGAGGATGAAGGGGACGCCGATCGTGACCATTCCTGCATCCACTGCGGAGGCGACTCCGGGGGGCGAGTCCTCGATCGCGACGGAGAGAGCCGGGTCGACGTCCAGGAGCCCGGCCGCGTGCAGGTAGGGCTCGGGATGCGGCTTGGAATGCGTGACGTCATCGCCCGAGACCACGTGGTCGAACCCGTCGAACCCGAGCCGATCGACGACGAAGTGAGCCATACGGCCGATCGACATCGTCACGAGAGCGGTCGGTACCTTCTGGTCACGCAATTCGGTGAGGAGTTCGCGTGCACCCGGGCGCCACGGGATCCCCTCGGTGTCGAGCTTCTCGAGGACGCGGTCGGTGAGGGCATCGATGACCTCCTCTTCGGAGAGAGTCACGCCCTTGGCCTGGATGATGCGCGCTGAGTGCCATAGGCCGGCACCCACCAGCTCCAGGGCCTCCTCGTGCGACCACTGCCCTCCGAACGACTCGATCAGCTCGGTTTCGGCTGCCATCCAGTAGGGCTCAGTGTTGACGAGGGTTCCGTCCATGTCCCAGAAAACGGCGGCAGGAGAGGATGAGGTCACAACCGACCATCGTAGTTCTATCCTTGGAAGATGCCCGATCAAGCGAATTTTGCGTCCGGGCGGCTCCTGGTAGTCGCTTTCGAGGGCTGGAACGATGCCGGTGAGGCGGCGAGTGGCGCAGTGCGCACGCTCAAGGATGCTCTGGATCTCTACCCGGTGGCCGAGGTCGATCCCGAGGACTACTTCGACTACCAGTTCAATCGACCCTCCGTCGCGATCGGCGATGACGGCAACCGGATGCTGCTCTGGCCCGGTGTGACGATCTACGGTCCGGTACGACCGAACGCGGGGCGTGGTGTGTCGATCGCCGCAGACGCCGAACTCGAGGTCAGCGCCTCCAACGAGGCCAATATCTTCCTCATGCTCGGGACCGAGCCCTCCCGCGGGTGGAAGACCTTCACGCGGGAGGTATTCGAGGTACTGGAGGACAACGACATCCGGGCCATCGTCTTCCTCGGCGCGATGCTGGCCGACGTTCCGCACTCCCGGCCGATCTCCATCTTCACGAGCAGCGAAAACGCTGCCGTCCGAGCCGAGTTCGGCATGGAGCGCAGTTCATACGAGGGGCCCGTCGGCATCCTGTCGGTTCTTGCCGATGCGGCGGAGAAGGCCGGCATCCCGACGATGTCGATCTGGGCGTCCGTCCCCCACTACGTGCACAACGCGCCATCGCCCAAGGCGACCCTGGCGATCGTCGACAAGCTCGAGGAGGTCATCGACGTGGTCATTCCCCGCGGAGACCTCGTGACCGAGGCCGCGGCCTGGGAGAGCGGGATCGACGCGCTCGCCGGGGATGACGACGATATGGCCTCGTACATCGAGCAGCTTGAGCAGGCGCGTGACACCGTCGACTCCCCCGAGGCGAGCGGTGAGGCGATCGCCCAGGAGTTCGAGCGCTACCTTCGCCGCGGCGACAAGCCGGACGGCGGCTCGGCCGGCGAGGAGCCCTGGCGCAAGGAGTAGAGCCCGGAGCTACAGCGGGTTGAGGATGCCGAGTGCCAGGAGCACGATGAGCGTGCCTCCCAGCAGGATGCGGTAGATCACGAACGGCAGGAACGAGTGCTTCGAGATGTACTGCATCAGGAAGGCGATGACCGCGTAGCCCACTCCGAAGGCCACCACGGTGGCCACCGCGGTCTCGGCATACCCGTAGGCGCCCTCGGGCTCGCCGAAGCTGTGCACGAGCTCGTAGAGGCCGCTGCCGAACACGGCGGGCACCGCGAGAAGGAACCCGAATCGCGCGGCGGCTGGCCTCGTGTAGCCCAGGATCCGACCTGCGGTCATCGTTGATCCTGAGCGGGATACCCCGGGGATCAGGGCGAGCATCTGGGCGAGTCCGATGATCACGCCATCGCGGTAGGTCATCTGTTCGATCTCGCGGACGCGCTTGGAGAGGAGGTCGGCGAGTCCGAGGATGATGCCGAAGACGATGAGCACGATCGCCACGAGCCACAGCGACCTGAAGGTCGAGCGGATGTAGTCCTGCGCGAAGTAGCCGAGAATCACGATGGGGATCGTGCCGATGATGATGAGCCAGCCCAGCCGCACATCGGGGTCGCGCCGGTCGATCGGTTCGGAGTGGGCGCCCTTGCTGCGGCCGAACTGCTGGAACCACTTGGTGAGAATGCGACCGATGTCCTTGCGGAAGTAGATCAGTACGGCGAGCTCGGTCCCGAGCTGGGTGATGGCGGTGAACGTGGCGCCCGGGTCCGTCGCGGAGGGGAGGAATTCGCCCGCGATGCGCAGGTGGGCGCTCGAGGAGATCGGGAGGAATTCGGTCAGACCCTGGATGAGCCCGAGGATGATGGCCTCGAGAAAACCCATGCGTGACTCCCCCTAGTAGGTCAGAAGCAGGTCGGTCAGAACCCGCCTGCCAAAGACTAATGCGTCGAGGGGCACCCGCTCGTCCACGCCGTGGAATAGCGCGGGAAAATTCAGGTCGGCAGGCAGCTTCAGCGGCGCGAACCCGTAGCCCTTGATGCCGAGCAGGGACAGCGCCTTGTTGTCGGTTCCGCCCGAAAGCAAATAGGGCAGGACGGGCGCTCCGGGGTCGTGGATGCCCAGTGCGTCGACCATTGCGGTCACGAGTGGGCCCTCGAAGGCGTTCTCGAGGCCGATGTCACGGTGCATGACGACGATCTCGATGTCGTCACCGACGAGTGCCTGGACCTCCGCCAGCACGGCGTCCTCGTCGCCCGCGAGGGTCCGGATGTCGATGAGCGCCTCGGCGGTGTCGGGAATCACATTGTGCTTGTAGCCGGCCTTCAGGAGTGTGGGGTTGCTCGTGGTCCTGAGGGTCGCCTGGATGAAACCCGCCGCGGTTCCCGTGGAGAGCACGAGCTCATCGGGGCCGACCCGCTCTGCATCCACCCCCATGATCCGCGCGAGCTCCGCGATGAGGTACTCCGTGGTGCCCGTGAGTCTCAGCGGCCACTCCTGCGAACCGAGGGTGGCGACGGCCCGTGCGAGCTTCGTGACGGCGTTGTCGCGCACGATCCGGCTGCCATGGGCCGCGGGGCCCCTGGCGATGAGTCTGATCCACACGAGGGCCTTCTCGCCCGTCTGGAGCAGGTACGAGCGTTGACCGTTCAGATGGACCGAGTATCCGCCCACTTCGCTGATCGCCTCCGTGGCTCCTGCGAATATGTCGGGGCGGTTATCCACGACGTAGTGGGACCCGAACACTCCCCCGTTCTCCTCGTCGGAGAAGAACGCGACCACGACGTCGCGAGCCGGCTGCCGACCTGAACCCAGGATGTCCTGGAGGGACGCGACGATCATCGCGTCCATGTTCTTCATGTCCACGGCGCCGCGGCCCCAGAGCATGCCGTCCCGGATGACGCCGCCGAAGGGATCGACGCTCCAGTTGGTGGGATCGGCTGGAACGACGTCCGTGTGCCCGTGAAGCACGAGGGCTGGCTTGGTGGGGTCGGTGCCCGGTACACGGGCGAAGACGCTCGTCCGGCCGGTCGCGGCATCCACGTACTCCGTGGTGAGACCCAATGCCTCGAGATGTGCGCCGAGATACTCCGCGGCATCGGTCTCGCCATTGGAGCGACCCTCGCCGTAGTTCGTGGTATCGAAGCGGATGAGATCCTGGGCGATCCGAGCTGTTGCGTCGAGCTCGTCGGGCTGGGTCATCCGACCACGCTATCAGCGTGCTATTGTCTTACCTCGGTAGTCCTGATCTGGACGACCTGCGCGCGGATGGCGGAAATGGCAGACGCGCTAGCTTGAGGTGCTAGTGCCCGTATAGGGCGTGGGGGTTCAAGTCCCCCTTCGCGCACAAACGACTGAAGGCGTCACCGTAAGGTGGCGCCTTCAGTCGTTTAAGCGTGTAGGTGCGCGCGAACTCTTCGTGGGCCCACGCCGCGCAGTCCAGACCAACCGCAGGTTGGGCTGGCGGCTCGGTGGGGAGTCAAGTCCCCCTTCGCGCACCGACGTGTCACGGTGGTGAGGTTTCGATAACGCCGGGCTTCGCCGCGGCTACTCAACCCGCTGCAGGGGCCGGGCCGGCGCCGCCGCTAGAGCTCTTTGCCTGCGCGCTTGTAGTCGGGGTCGCCGTACGTCGCCGTCACGAGGATCGGGATGTGGTCCGAGGACCCGCGCGCCAGAGTCTCGACGCTCTCGATCGTGAAGCCCTGGGATGTCACGAAGTCGAAGTGCCCGCGGAAGAACTTGTACGCCGTGTAAGTCATGCGGTCGCTCAGGGACAGGTCGTAGCCGGTCTTGGCCACGCGCTCCCCCAGGTTGTCCTTGAACAGCGGGTAGTTGTAGTCCCCGACCATGATGATCGGCGCGCCGGAGCCGAGCTCCTGGAGCAGTTCGTGGGCCGCCTTGATCTGCTCACGCCGCAGCGAGTTGAGTGCTGTGAGCGGAGCGGCGTGGAACGACGCGAGCACGAGCTCATGGCCAGTCTCCCTGTCGACCAGGCGCGACCCCACGAGGCGTTCCGGCGTTGGGGAGAAGATCAGGTCGTGCAACGACTTCTTGAGCTCGTAGGCGCGGCTCTCCAGATGGTCGTACCGCTCCTTGCGGTAGTAGACGGCAAGACCGAGCCGGTTGTTGCGGGTCGACCCGGCAAGGGTCAGGCCACCGATCTCGGCGGGGAGGTCGGAGGATATGACCTCCTGCACGCAGATCGCGTCGAGGTCGGGCGTCTGAGCCAGGGCCGCGAGTTCGCCGATTGCACGGTGCTTACGAAGGTTGTAGCTGATGACACGAATCACGGGTGACGAGACCTCTTCCCAAAACAGGACACCAGCCTAGGCGTCCGCACGATGGTTCTTCGACGCGGCGACGCGGATGGATCGCACGACAAGTCCACTGGCGACGACGGCGACGCCAGCCACGATGGACAACCACGGAAGCGTCACGACGAGCACGACGCATCCGATGGCTCCCGTCACGGCGAGGAACCTCGGGAATCGTCGTTGTTCTCGGGGCTGGCTGAGAGCTGCCGCATTCGCGACCAGGTAGTAGGTGAGCACCCCGAAGGACGAGAACCCGACAGCGCAGCGCAGGTCGACGAGCGCGACGAGGACGCAGATGACGATTCCCACCGCGATCTCGGCGCGGTGTGGAACGTGCACGCGCGGGTGCACCGCGTCGAGCCAGCGCGGGAGGTCGCCGTGACGGGCCATGGCCAGGCTCGTACGACCGATACCCGCGATGAGGGCGAGCAGTGCGCCGAGGGATGCCGCGGCCGCCCCCACACGGACGAGCGGCGTTGCCCATCCCCACCCAGCAGCAGCAGCCGCTTCACTGAGCGGTTCTGCGCTGGTGGACAGTCCAGCCGGGCCCAGCACCCCGAGAAGCGTGACGGCGACCGCCGCGTAGATCACCATCGCGATCGCGAGAGCGAGGACCACTGCGCGGGGAATCACCCGGGCCGGATCCTTCACCTCCTCCCCCAGGGTTGCAACACGGGCATAGCCAGCGAAGGCGAAGAACAGCAGTCCGGCCGACTGCAGGATGCCGTACGGGCCACCGGAGAGCAGATCCAGGGGTTGTGAGAGTTGCGGGAGGCCAGACGCAACCCCCGACGACACGACGACAGCGAGCGTCAGAAGGACGACGATCAGGATGACGCGGGTCGCCAGTGCCGTCCGTGTGATCCCGAGCAGGTTGATGGATACGAGCGCCACCACGGCCACGATGGCGACGGGCCGCTCCCACCCCTCCGGCGCTGCGTAGGCCGCGAAGGTGAGGGCCATGGCAGCGCAGCTCGCGATCTTTCCGATCACGAACGACCATCCGGCGACGAAACCCCACCACGCCCCGAGACGCTCGCGGCCATAGAGATATGCGCCGCCGGAGCTCGGGTAGGCCGCTGCAAGTTGCGCGGTCGACGTCGCGTTGCCGAGTGCCACGACGGCTGCAACGACGAGACCGACGAGAAGACCGGACCCTGCCGCCTGGGCTGCCGGCGTGAACGCCGCGAAGACCCCCGCACCGAGCATGGAACCGAGACCGATGACCGTGGCATCCCCGGTTCCGAGTCGGCGGGCGAGTGTCGGGCCCGGGGTCATAGCGGCACCTTAGCGCTGACGTTCTGTCGCCGGGTTAACGCCGCATGAACGGAGCGGGGGTAGCGTTGAAGTCCGATCGAAGGAGGCACCATGAGCGACAGTGCAGCGGGCGCGGGAACACCAAAGCACCGCAAAGGCGACGAGAAGGCCCCGGAGAATCCGTTCGAGGACGCCGACCTGGACATCTCCGACTTCGGTGAGAACCCGGACACCGAGACTGCGGGCTAACTCCTAGATGTAGCGCACGCCAGCGGCGATGCGCGTGCGGACATCGAACAGTTCGTTGCCCCCGATGGGTGTTGTGCCGGGGATGCCGGTGCGCAACAGCATCGACAGCGTCGACTGGCGCGTGACGACGACTCGCGCTCCGCGTATGGATCCGAGCTGGATGCTCGGCTCCTCAATCGCGGAATCGGGAGCCACGATCACCAGACCGTTGAAGCGCACCTTCCACGCACGTGACAGCGCCTTCGCCCCCACGGCGAGCTCGTGGACCGGCCGCTCGCCCGCGAGCGACTCCCCGATGAGTTCCCCGCGCCGAACTCGCACCGGGCCGCCGAAGTCCTCGGACATCATCGCCCAGAGGCCTGTAGGGCCGAGTACGACGTGGTCGACCTTGCCTCCTGGTGTTCCGGTGGCCACGTCGTGCCAGATCGTGTATCCGATTCCGAGGGAGCTCAGCGTGCGCGCGGTCTGCTCCTCCGCCAGGGCGTCCGCGAGTGCGCGACGGATGGGCTGCGGAGCATCCCTCACCAGGCGAGCGTCGTAGGGGTCGTCGAGCGTCACCCCTCTGCCAGCCCATTCGCGGATCTGTTCGAGGTAGCGTTCACGTCGCCATCCGCCGGGGTGACCGTACGATCGCGCCTTCGGTCGTGAGTCCGTGCGGGGTGAACTCGTCCGCGCCCCGAAGGTTGCCGTCGGATCCGCTCGGCGGCCCGCGTCGTACGCCGCTCGAGCTTCCGAGGTTCCGACGCGCTGCCACGCGAGCTGCACGGCCGTGAAGCGATGCGGATCTCCGCCGGTATCGGGGTGCGTCTCCCGAAGCGCCCTGCGGAAGGCCCTGCGCAGGTCCTCCTGCGAGGCGGATGCCGCAACCCCCAGCACCTCGTAGGGGCTCAGGTCGAGAGGACTTTCGGGCATCGGCTCAGGATACCCAACCACGCCCGGCCATTCCCCAGCGGATGGTCGTAGATTGGTGACGTGACCACAATCAACGAGATCCCCCTCACGACCATCGATGGCGAGCCAACGACGCTCGCCGAGTACAACGGCAAGGTACTGATGGTGGTCAATGTCGCCTCTCGCTGCGGGTTGTCGCCCCAGTACGCCCAGCTCGAGGAGCTGCAGAAGACCTACGGTGACCGCGGATTCACTGTTCTCGGATTCCCCAGTAACCAGTTCCTGCAGGAGCTCAGCAGCGAGGATGCCATCAAGGAGTACTGCTCGACCACGTGGGGCGTCACGTTCCCGATGTTCGAGAAGGTTCGTCTCAACGGCAAGAAGGCGCATCCGCTCTACCAGGAGCTGACCCAGACCCCGGATGAGGCAGGCAAGGCCGGCAAGGTGAAGTGGAACTTCGAGAAGTTCGTGATCACGCCAGCCGGTGAGGTGCACCGGTTCCGTCCCGATGTCGTTCCCACCGACCCCAAGATCGTGTCGGTGATCGAGGAGTCGCTCCCGTGAGTAAGCAGCTCACCCACGAGCCCGACGCCAGCCGCTACACCCTGGTGATCGACGGCCAGCTCGCGGCCGTGGCCGACTACCGGATCAGCGGGGACGCGATCTCGTTCCACCACACGTTCACGCAGCCCAACCTCCGCGGCCGCGGCCTCGCTGGGGAGGTCGTCGAGTTCGCCGTGGACGATGTGGAGAAGAACTCCACCCGTCGCATCGTGCCGATGTGCTGGTACGTTGCCGACTGGTTCGAAGCGCATCCCGAGCGCGCCTCGCTGCTCACCCGCTGATGCGGCTGCTTCTGATCCGGCACGGGCAGACCCCGAGCAACGTCCAGGGTTTGCTCGATACCGCCGCGCCCGGTCCCGGGCTCACGGAGCTCGGACATCGTCAGGCTGCGGAGATTCCGGATGCCCTGAGCTCAGAGCACATCGGCGGAATCTGGGTCTCCACGCTCGTGAGAACCCACCTGACAGCCGCCCCCCTTGCTGCCTCCCTCGGGCTCGAACCGGTGCAACTCCCCGGCCTTCACGAGATCGCCGCAGGCGAGCTCGAGATGCGCCGCGACCACGAGGCGGTGCGCGTCTATCTCGAGACTGTGTTCGCCTGGGGTCTCGGCGACCGGTCGCCACGGATGCCCGGTGGGGAGGACGGCCACGAGTTCTTCGAACGCTTCGATGCGTCGATCGCTGAGGTCGCGGCATCCGGCGTCGGCACCGCGGTCGTGGTCAGTCACGGTGCGGCGATCCGCGTGTGGGTGGCTGGAAGCGCGATCAACGTTCCGCCCTCGTACGCGGGCGAGCACGACATTCAGAACACCGGAATCATCGAGCTCGAGGGCACGCCCGAGTCAGGATGGAACCTCCTCGCGTGGCAGGGCACGCCGATCGGCGGATCCGATCTCATTGACGACGACGCGCAGGACCCGACGGGCGAAACCCTCGAGGAAGCGCTCGACGAGGACTAGCGTCGCCGGGTGCGCTCGGTGCGGCGGAAGTAGATGCCCGTGATCACGAGCGCCACACCCAGGGCGATCGTCCAGAAGGTGCCGAAGCCCGCGAGGGCCACCACGCCGAGACGCGGCAGGAGCAACAGAACCGCGAGAATCGCCGACGCGACAAATGCCGCACCCGAGACCTGCACGATCTCGCGACCGGTGTAGAGAACTATCGCGCCCACGAGGAATCCGAGGGCTGCGAGGAATCCACCGATCGTGACAGCAACGGCGGGGAGGATGGCGCTGACCGACGCGATCGCGAGGATGAGCCATCCGACGGCGCCCGCGAAGAGTGCCACCTTGGCGAGCGTGTTGTTGACCGCGCCCAGTGCGAGGATCACGAGCCCGGCGGCCACCGCAGCGAAGGCGATCACGGCCAGGAACGGCAGCGAGAGGTTCACGTAGGGCAGCAGAACCATCAACAGCATCGCGGCACCCGCGACGATGAAGGCGATGCCGGCAGCAGCGCGACGGGAGCGGGAGATGGCGGCCATGAAGCCCTCCAAAGGTTGGGGTCGCCCAGTCTACGGTGCCGGTGTAC
Organism: Leifsonia sp. AK011; assembly: GCF_013410945.1. Lineage (NCBI taxonomy): Bacteria > Bacillati > Actinomycetota > Actinomycetes > Micrococcales > Microbacteriaceae > Leifsonia > Leifsonia sp. AK011. The sequence goes on from NZ_JACCCH010000001.1 coordinate 1,871,744, forward strand.
CGCGCCGACTACTACTCGTGCGCGAACCAGGGCGGGTAGACCGCGATGCGCGGGGCGAACCCGCTGCCCGCGATGATGCCACGCACTCGCTCCTTGGCGGGTTCGTTGGCGACGCCGATGAGCTGGATGCTCTCCAGCGGCACACTCCCCGCCACGAGCACCTCGGCAGCAGCGCCCAGCTCCGGGTAGTCCGTGAGGCGATCGAGCGAACGTCGCACGCCCTCCGAGTCCGACGCGAATCTGGTGAGCGAACCCGCCGCGTTGCCGTCGGCAACCACGACATCGCCGAGCCTGCCAATGGTCGAAACCAGGAAGACGAAGTCGGATGGCACGGCACGGCGCGCCGCCTCTGACCAGCCGGGTTCGTGAGCTCCCCCACGAACCTCGGACCAGGCGCTCGACTCCGGAGTGAGGGCGAACGAGACGTACTCGTCCACGGTGCGGCCGTCGCCGACCTCGGCAGTGGCTCTGAGCTCGAGACCGAGCTCAGAGTAGAGCGGCACCTCGGGGGTGGCATCCGATCGGAGCGCGCCATCCGCGAGGATGCCCTGAAGGTTGCGTACGTGGGTCACGTGGTAGACACGCTGCTCGCCCACCGGGCGGCGGGACTTCACAGCCGTGCCGACGCGCGCGGGGCGCACTTCCGCGGTCTTGCGGGGTGCGGCCGAGCGAACGGCTGCGGGCTTCTCGGGGAGCTTCTGCGGGAAGCACACATCACACTGCTGGCCATCAAGGCCATGGATACATTCGGTCACTCGGGCGCAACGTTCTGGTTGAGGCGGAAAAGGTTTGTCGGATCCCACACGGCTTTCACCGAACGCAGGCGCTCCAGTGTGGCAGGCGGATAGATCTCGGCGAGCACGCCCGGTCCCGTGCGGGAGATGAACGAGCTGAAGGTGCCAACTCGCGGGCCGGGCAACTCATTCCACCGGTCGATGATCCGCTGCTGTTGCGCCTGGTCGGCATCGCCGGGGAGCAGGATGGCGCTGAAGAGGAGAGCCTCGCTCTCGCGATACGCCACGGCCGTGGCATCCGACGGAACACGCGAGAAGGCACCCCCCAGGCTGCGCGCGGAGAAGACCGCGAGCCCCAGGTCGGCCCAGAGCGCGGTGACCGCGTCGATGAGCTCGTCGGTGAGGTTCGGCGTGAAGGAGGCATTGTCGACGACGGTGAGCGGCACGGGGGGAACCGGGGCCTCGTTGAGCAGGCTCGCATAGGTGGCGGGGGCAACCGTGTGCGCCGTGACGCCCGGCATCGACAGAAGGGGTGCGAGCGCTGCCGTTGCAGTGTCGAGATCTTTGCCAGCCCAGCAGGCGACGATCTGAACGGATGCCGGGGCCTCCGGCCCGAACGCCGGCAACCCCAGGAACGTCGCGCTGAGCTCGTCGGGAGCTTCGCGCATCACGTCACGCCACGTTCTCATCGCGGCCGATACGTACGCGGGGTCGATCGAGATGGTCGCGCCGATGACACCGGGGAGCCGCCGTGCACGAACCGTGTAGGAGGTGACGACTCCGAAGTTGCCACCGCCACCGCGAAGAGCCCAGAACAGGTCGGGATTCTGGTGCTCGCTTGCAGTCACCAGCTCGCCGGCCGCGGTGACCACCTCTGCTTCGACGAGGGTGTCGATCGTAAGACCCACCAGGCGCACGAGCCACCCCACTCCCCCGCCCAGGATGAGACCGCCGACACCCACGGACGACGTATCGCCTGAGGTCACGGCCAGTCCGTGCTCTCCGAGAGTCTCCGCCACGGTTCCCCAGACGGACCCCGGGCCGAGCCGAACGAGGTCATTCTCGAGGACCTCGATGTCGACGAGCCGGGACAGGTCGATGAGCAGTGTCGGGCTCGACGAGACGAAATTGTGTCCGCTGTGTCCGCCGCTGCGGACCGCGGGAAGGATGCCACGGCTCGCCGCGTAGCGCACCGCCAGGGCCACATCGGCAGGAGTCTCGGGCAGCACTATGCCGACCGGTGCGGCCGCTGCACCCAGGGATGCGCGGGCCGGGTCGTAATCAGGCGAATCGGGGGTGATGACCTCACCCCTGAACTGGGTGGGAAAATCGCTCATGCTCACGCTCCCATCCTTGCACTGCCCTCCGATACGGTGGGTGCCATGACTGATCCCACGTCCTCATCCGCACCCCTCGACGACCCGCTGGAAGAAGCGGTCGAGGAGGTCGAACAGCCCCTCGTGCAGCTCAGCGCGGGCCCCTGGTGGCTCGTTCTGGTTCGCGGCATCCTCGCCATCATCTTCGGTATTCTCGCGCTCATCTGGCCGGCGTCCGCCTTCCTCGCGATCGCCATCGTCTTCGGTGCCTACGCCCTCGTCGACGGCATCACCGAGATCGTGCACGCCGTGCGCATCCGCAACACCACGCCGCGCTGGGGCTGGCTGCTGTTCGCGGGCATCGTGTCCGTGCTCGCCGGTCTCGCCGCGCTCATCCTGCCGGGCCTCGCGGGCCTGCTCGGTGGCCTGTTCCTGCTGTGGACGATCGTGTTCTACAACATCACCCACGGTGTCATGGTCATCGGCTCGGCCTCCGGCGCCGTCGGCAAGGGAAGGACCTGGGCCATCGTGGCCGGCGTCGCGAGCATCCTGTTCGGTATCGCTCTCGGCATCCTCGTCTGGACGGTGCCCGGTGCCGCGATCTTCGGACTCGTCTTCGCGATCGGCATCTACGCCATTGCCTTCGGCATCATGCTCGCGATCGCCGCCATCCAGGCGCGCACCCACGGCAAGGAGACCGTCGAGGCGCAGTTCGCGTAACTCGCACTCACAAGGGCGTCGGGGCTTCGGCTCCGGCGCCCCGTGTCGTTAAGGGGCTACCGTCCGCCCTGGCGGAGCTTCTCCTTGGCGGCACGCTCGCTCTTGACGCGAGCGTTCTCCTCCTGCACCGCGGCGTGCACGGCGCGCTCGGCGGAGAGCCACTCGGGCATCTCCACGAGGAGGCTCTTGATCTCCGTCGTCGTCATGACGTCACGAACCCCGGCACGGGCGAGTCCGGATGCCGAGATCCCCAGCTTCTGCGCAACCACCGCTCGCGGGTGGGGGCCGTTCTGCCGAAGGTCCACTAGCCACTCGGGCGGGGACGACACAAGCTCGGCGTATTCCGCGCGAGTCACCGTGCCGTCCTGGAACTCCTGCGGCGTGGCGGGCAGGTAGATGCCCAGCTTCTTTGCCGCGGTGGCGGGCTTCATCGTCTGGTCTGACACGTGACAAGGGTAGCGCGGTGTGTCAGCTAGGCCCCGCCGATGATGTTGTCAGTTCTGTCGAGACTCCATCTGTGGTGGGTTCGGCTGGCACCACAGTCGCCACGAATGGAGTCTCGAGGGTGAAGCACAGCCGCGCGGTAGCCTGAGGCGGTGACCCAGCCCTTCGTTGTTGCCTTCGTGCCGGGGGTCACGCCGGGTAAGTGGGCGCGGGTCTGGGCAGAACGGATGCCGCGGCATCCACTCACCCTGACCCCTCTGTCGCAGGCCGGGGCCGTCGGTGCGCTGGCCTCACGTAAGGTCGACGCGGTGTTCGTGAGGATGCCCGTGCCCGAGGAGTTCGCGGCGATCCCGCTCTATGAGGAGCAGCCGGTCGTCGTCATGGAGAAGGAACACCTGCTGTCGGCATTGGACGCCGTGGAGCCCGCCGACCTGGAGGGCGTGCACGTGATCGAGGGCGAGTGGGGCGCAGCCGTCGAACTCGCGGCCACCGGTGTCGGCGTGGCGATCATGCCGCAGTCGGTGGCCCGCGCGCTGTCGCGGAAGGACGTGGTGGCGAGGCCAGCCGTGGAGCAGCCGACGACGCGCATCGCGCTGGCGTGGCATCCCGACGCCGCGACGGAGCTCACGGAGGAGTTCATCGGCATCGTGCGCGGGCGCACGGCGAACAGTTCGCGCGGGTCGGAGAAGGAGGAGCCGGCACCCGCGCCGAAGAAGACGGCACCGAAGCAGACCCAGAAACCGAAGGCGCGCGTCAAGTACCCGCGCCAGGCGAAGCGGTCTAAGCGGCGCTGATTCCGACGAGGCCGATGATGAGCGCCATGACGAGGACTGTCACGAGCTCGTGGCCGATTGTCAGGATGGTGAGCCCCGCGGGGCGGCGTTCGAAGGCATCGTGCGTGATGACGCGCGCCGCCGTGAAGCCTGCCCAGAGGATGACCGCCGTGATGAGGGTGTTGGCGAGGAAGTTGCCGCCGTAGAAGTCCTGTGCGATCGCGGCGGCGCCCGCGAGCACGAGTGCGGTGATGAAGCTCACGATGATCGTGAGGATGATCTGCGGAACCCCGCTGCCCATCGTCGACTCGTCGATCTTCGCGAGGCGCATCCACCGCCTTCCGAAGACGGGGCGTGCGTACCAGATCGCGCCGATGATCATGCTCGAGATGGTGGCCAGGATGACGGCGAGCCAGTTGATCTCAGGAACCATGCGAAACACCTCACTGTGTTCGGGTTGTGTGTGGCACACACAGTAGTCCTCTCTGCCGCTGTGCGACACGCCGTTCACTGTCGGTGGCAGTTGACACCATCGAAGGTATGTTCGAGCATGGTCAAGTGACAGCCGCACTTGCCTCCCCCATACCAGCGCAGTCTCCTGTGCGGTCCGCTGGGGCACCGTCCGACACGGTGCGGGAGTTGCAGGCGCGCATCGGTGCGCTGCAGGCGACGAAGCTCGACGTGCGCACGATCCCGACGCATCCCGCGATCGCGGGGCTCCTCCCCGACGGCGGCCTGCGCCAGGGAGCTGCTTACTCCGTGCAGCGCTCGGCAACGCTGCTCATGGCCCTGCTCGCGGCTCCCTCCGCGGCCGGCGCATGGTGTGGTGTCGTGGGTGTTCCCGAGTTCGGTATCGAGGCTGCCGCACACCACGGCGTGGATCTCGAGCGGCTTGTTCTGGTGCCGAGGCCGGGCGACCAGTGGATGACGGTGACCGCAGCCCTGGCGGACATCATGGGTGTCGTTGTCACACGCCCGCCCGCGAGGGCGAGCGAGGCGAGCGTGTCACGGCTGGCAGCTCGACTGCGCCAGCGGGGCACGACCATGCTCGTGCTCGGGCCGTGGCCCCAGGGCGAGGCGATGTTCTCCCTCGACGAGGGTCATTGGCACGGCATCGGCCAGGGTCATGGGCATCTCGCTGCACGGGAGGTCACGGTGACCGTCACGACCCGCACCGCGGGCCGACCCCGAAGCGCGCGGATGTGGCTACCCGCGGGCGATTCCACGATTGAGCGCATCGCCACTTCACCCACTCGACTGGCGGCGACGGGATGATCGCTGCAGCCTCCCCGGAACGGGTCATCGTGCTCTGGTGCGCGGATTGGCCCGTCACGGCGGCGCTCGACGCCTCTGACATCTCCCCGGAAGCGCCGATCGCCCTCATCGAGAAGGGCATTGTGCTCGCGGCATCCGCCGCTGCCCGCCACGAGGGCGTGCGCCGAGGACTTCGGGTGCGCGAGGCGCAGGCGCGTTGCACCGATCTCGTTGTTGTGCCCTATGACGCCGGTCGGGATGCCCGGGTCTTCGATCCGCTCGTCTCCGCTATCGAGGAGCTCACGCCAGGGGTGACTGTTCTGCGACCCGGTATCTGTGCCGTGAGGGTACGCGGTGCCGCCCGCTACTACGGAGGTGAGCGGCCAGCAGCGCTCGCCCTCGTTTCCCGGCTCGTCGAGCTCGGCGGGGGCCACGTGCGTGCAGGTGTGGCCGACGGCATCTTCACCGCCGAGCTTGCGGCGCGGCGAGCAACGAAGACCGTGGAGATCGTGCCGGCGGGTAACGCCAGCGACTTTCTCGGTCCCCTCGACATCGGAGTGCTGGAGGAGGGGCCGGTTCCGGACGTGACCGGCATCGTCACGTTGCTGAAGAGGCTGGGCATCCACACTCTCGGCCAGTTTGCGGCCCTCGACATCGGTGATGTGCAGACGCGTTTCGGCCCGCAGGGTGCCAGGCTCCACGCACTGGCAGCGGGTAAGGACAGCTGGCCGCTCGTGCCCCGTGTCGTGCCTGACGACATCGATGCCGAGGTCGATTTCGAGCCGGCACTCGAGCTTGTCGACCAGGTCGCGTTCGGGATGCGCCAGGCCGCCGAACGGTTCATCGACGATCTGCTCGCCCGCAGGCTGGTGTGCACCGCGATTCTCGTGCGCCTGGAGTCGGATGCCGGGCAGGCGCATGAGCGCACCTGGCTGCATCCGCGTTCCTTCACCCCGGCCGACGTCATCGACCGGGTGCGCTGGCAGGCGTCCTCGGCCGAGTTCACCGCTGGTATCACCCGCGTCGTCGTCTCACCGGACGCCGTGGATGCCGTTCAGCACCACGAGACGGGGCTCTGGGGTTCCGGCCCCGACGAGCGCATCCACCACGGCCTCTCCCGCGTCCAGGGCCTCCTCGGGCACGAGGCGGTGCTCGTGCCCGCCCTGGGTGGTGGCCGCACGCTCGCCGATCGCCAGCACCTCGTTGCCTGGGGTGATCGCCCGGTCGGGCTCCGTCACAGGGCAGCGCCGTGGCCGGGCCGGTTGCCAGCACCCTTACCTGCAACCGTGTTCGTGCCGCGGCATCCCGTGCACGTCGTCGACGCCCGAGGCGAGCCCGTGTCGGTGGCGGCACGCGGAGCAGTCTCGGCACCACCGGTTCGCATGACCTCGGGCACCCGCACCCTCGAACTCACCGCGTGGGCTGGCCCCTGGCCGGTGGATGAGCGCTGGTGGGCACCGGAGCAGGCGAGCCGTTCCTGGCGCTTCCAGGCGGTGGATGCCACGGGCTGCGGCTGGCTCCTCGTGCTCGACGACAGCGGCTGGTGGGCCGAGGCGCGCTATGACTAGGCAGAGTCGGTGGAGCCATGGGCTGGAATAACCCGCCCGTCTCGTGGTCGGAGTTCGAGCGACGCCTGACCGACGTGAGTCGCCCCGGTTCCGCGCCCCCGCCCGGCGCCGACGGTGGCGACAGCCCCGCATGGTCGTACAAACGCAAGGCGTACGTGCCCCCGGAGGTACCGAGGCAGGATGCCGCGACCCTCGTGCCCTACGCCGAGCTCCACGCGCACTCGAGCTTCAGCTTTCTCGACGGGGCGACCATGCCGGAGATGATGGCCGAGGAGGCCGCCCGTCTCGGCCTCCACGCTCTCGCACTCACCGATCACGATGGTCTCTACGGCACTGTGCGCATGGCGGAGGCCGCGGCGGAGCTCGGGCTCGCCACGATCATCGGCGCGGAACTCTCGCTCGGCCTGAGCGGCCCGCAGAACGGCATGGCCGACCCTGAGGGCAACCACCTGCTCGTGCTCGCCCGACGCGAGGAGGGGTACCACCGTCTCGCCTCGGCGATCACCGCCGGTCAACTGGCCGGTGGCGAGAAGGGCCGGCCGGTGTACCGGCTCGAGGAGCTGGCCGAGCAGGCGGACGGCCACTGGATGATCCTGACGGGATGCCGCAAGGGGGCCGTGCGCAGGGCACTGGGTATCAGCGTTCCCGATGCCGCCGCAGCAGGTGCCGAACTCGACCGCCTCGTCGACCTGTTCGGGCCAGACCATGTCGTCGTGGAACTCTTCGACCACGGCGATCCGCTCGACAGTGCCCGCAACGACGCCCTGGCGCACCTCGCGAGCGAGCGCGGACTGCGCGTCGTCGCGACCAACAACGCCCACTACGCCTCCCCCGACAGCCACCACCTGCACGCGGCCCTCGCCGCAGTACGCGCGCGGCGCAGCCTCGACGAGCTCGACGGCTGGCTTCCGGCCGCAGGTCAGGCACACCTGCGCTCCGGGGCGGAGATGGCCGAGCGGTTCCGCCGCTACCCGGGTGCCGTCGAGAACACGGTGACGATCGCCGACGAGCTCTCCTTCGAGCTGCGTCGCGCCAAGCCGGCGCTCCCCGACCAGGAGGTGCCCGAGGGGCATACCCCCGCGAGCTACCTGCGCGAACTGGTGTGGGAGGGCATCGAGCAGCGCGGCATGGTACTGACGGAGCAGATCAGGGCGCGCATCCACCACGAGCTCGACATCATCGAGGAGAAGAGTTTTCCCGGATACTTCCTCATCGTGTGGGACATCGTGCGGGAGTCGAGGAGCCGCGGGATCCTGTGTCAGGGTCGGGGCTCTGCCGCGGCATCCGTCGTCTGCTACCTGCTCGGCATCACGGCTGTCGACCCGATCCGGTACAAGCTGCCGTTCGAGCGCTTCATCTCCACGATGCGCGAGGAGGAGCCCGACATCGATGTGGACTTCGAGTCCGACCGGCGCGAGGAGATCATCCAGTACGTCTTCGACAAGTACGGGCGACGTAATGCCGCGCAGGTGTGCAACGTCATCCAGTACCGGCCGAAGGCCGCGGTGCGCGACATGGCGCGGGCGCTCGGCTACTCGCCGGGCCAACAGGATGCCTGGTCCAAGCAGGTTGAGAGGTGGACTCCCCTGCCCGACCAGCCGGAGACCGACCACGACATCCCCGACCAGGTGATCTCGCTCGCGCTCGAGGCCATGAAGTTCCCCAGGCACCTCGGCATCCATTCGGGCGGCATGGTGCTCACCAAGCGCCCGGTCGGCGAGGTGGTGCCCGTCGAGCACGCACGCAAGGAGAAGCGCACGGTGCTGCAGTGGGACAAGGATGACTGCGCCTGGATGGGTCTCGTCAAGTTCGACCTGCTCGGCCTCGGCATGCTCTCGGCGCTGCGGTACTGCTTCGAGATCGTCGAGGAGACGCTCGGTGAGAAGCTCGACCTCGACACGATCCCCAAGGAGGAGCAGGGCGTCTACGACCAGTTGTGTCGGGCTGATGCGATCGGCGTGTTCCAGGTGGAGAGTCGGGCCCAGCTGGGGCTCCTCCCCCGCCTGCAACCCCGCGAGTTCTACCACCTCGTCGTGGAGATCGCGCTCGTGCGGCCCGGCCCCATCCAGGGTGGGGCGGTGCATCCCTACGTCCGTCGCAAGATGGGCCAGGAACCCGTGAGCTACGTGCACCCGAACCTCGTCGAGCCGCTCGAACGCACGCTCGGCGTGCCGATCTTCCAGGAGCAGCTCATGCAGATCGCGGTCGCTGTCGGCGGATGCACGCCGGACGATGCCGACCTGCTGCGTCGGGCCATGGGCTCCAAACGCGGTGTCGAGAAGATCGAGAAGCTGCGGGACAAGCTCTACGCGGGTATGGCGGAGAACGGCATCACCGGAGAGGCCGCCGACCAGATCTACGGCGGAATCCAGGCCTTCGCGGGTTTCGGCTTCGCCGAGAGCCACGCCCTGAGCTTCGGCCTCCTCGTCTACGCGAGCGCGTGGCTGCGGTTGCACTACCCCGGGGCGTTCCTCGCGGCCCTACTGCGCGCCCAGCCGATGGGCTTCTACTCCCCCCAGAGCCTGGTGGCGGATGCCCGGCGCCACGGTGTCGAGGTGCTCAGGCCCGACATCCAGCGGTCGATGGCGAACGCCGCGCTCGAGCCGCTCACCCCGGTCCCTGAGGAGGGCGAAGCCCGTCTCGAAGGGCAGCCGGGCCCCAACGGCGACCCGCACTGCCTCGACCGAGAGCAGCCTCCCGTCGGTCCCTTCGACCGGTCAGCGCCCTTCGATACCCGCGACCACCGTCGTGATGGCGCCTACTCCGTGCGACTCGGTCTCGACGAGGTCTCGGGGATCAGCGAGGCGGTGGCCATCCGCATCGTCGAGGAGCGGCAGCAGCACGGCGAGTTCCGCGACATGAACGACCTCGTGCGGCGCACCGGTCTCCTCACGGCCCAACTGGAGGCTCTTGCGGCGGCCGGTGCGTTCGAGTGTTTCGGGCACACCACCCGGGAGGCTCTCTGGAACGCCGGCAACGCAGCCCAGGACCGTCCGGAGTTCCTCGCGGGCACGATCGTGTCGGTGCAGCCGCCGCTGTTCGCGATGCCGAACGAGGTGGAGACGATGATGAACGACCTCTGGGCGACGGGAATCTCGACGGACAGCCACCCGGTTGCACATCTTCGCTCCGCATTGCGGGAGCAGGGCATCCTGTCGGCCGACGATCTCGTCACGGCGGAATCCGGCAGGCGAGTTCGTGTTGCTGGGGTCGTCACCCACCGTCAGAGACCGGCGACCGCGAGCGGCATCACGTTCGTGAACCTCGAGGATGAGACGGGTTTCGTCAACGTGATCTGCAGCGTCGGCCTGTGGGGGCGCTACCGCAGGGTTGTCCGGGAGGCTCCGGCGCTCGTGATCCGCGGCACCCTGGAGCGCTCCCCCGAGGGCGTCATCAACCTCGTCGCCGACCAGGTTGAGCACCTCGGAATGGTCCCGAGGACCCGATCGCGAGATTTCCGGTAGATGACATTTAGTTACCGGTTTTCCAAACAATGGCGGCATATGGCAACTACTGCTATAGCCTTGGCAACACGTTCGCGTGCGGTACAACAGCGCCCGCGGATGCGGCCTCGACTGTCGGGGCCAAGCAGAACGCTCCTGGAGGAGTTTTACATGGCACAAGGCACCGTCAAGTGGTTCAACGCGGAAAAGGGTTTTGGTTTCATTGCCCCTGAGGACGGAAGTCCTGACGTGTTCGCCCACTACTCGGCAATTCAGTCGAACGGCTACCGGTCTCTCGATGAGAACCAGAAGGTAGAGTTCGACATCACCCAGGGCCCGAAGGGCCCGCAGGCGGAGAACATCCGCCCCATCTGATCTTGCTTCCCACCCGCACCGCCGCCACATTGCCCCGCAATGGAGCGGAACGGCGGTTTTGGGTATCAGTTCAGTAAAGCAAAACGCCTCGGCTTCGGCCGGGGCGTTTTGTCTTTCCCGGAATGAACCGGTCTACTGGCGCAGCCCGCGCCGCACGTAGTCGATCCGGGCCTGCAGCTGTGCGACGGTGGCCTGCGCAACGGCCGGACCGCCGCAGACTCTGCGTAGCTCCGCGTGGATGAGCCCGTGCGGCTCGCCGGAGATCTTCGACCGCATCCCCACGAGCGAGTTCAGCAGCGTGCGCTGCTCCTTGAGCGTGCGGTACAGCGCGACGGGCTTCTCCTCCGTGGGCTTCGTCGAGGAGCGCCGCTGCTGGCGAGCGTGTCGCTGGCGAAGCAGCTCGCGAACCTGGTCGGGCTCGAGGATGCCGGGGAGCCCGAGAAAATCAAGCTCCTCGTCACTGCCGGTGAAGGCCGCAGCGCCGAACTCGTCACCGTCGAACAGGACATGGTCGAAGTGTGCGTCGGACTCGATCGCCTCCCACGTGAACTCGTCCATGAGCTGGTCGCTCGCCGAGTCCTCCCGGTTCTCCTCGTCGATGAGCCCGTCGTCGAGCAGCTGGTCGTCGTCCCGCTCCCGATCGAGCGCGTGATCGCGCTCGCGTTCGAGGGAACTCGCGAGCGAGAGGAGCGTCGGCACGCTCGGCACGAAGATCGATGCCGTCTCGCCGCGCCGACGTGCTCGCACGAACCGGCCAACCGCCTGCGCGAAGTACAGCGGGGTCGAGGCCGAGGTCGCATAGACCCCCACAGAGAGCCGGGGCACATCCACACCCTCGGACACCATGCGGACGGCCACCATCCACCGCGAGTCACCCTCGGAGAAGGTCTCGATGCGTCTGGACGACTCCTTCTCGTCGGAGAGCACGACCGTCGGTTGCTCCCCCGTGATGGACGTGAGGAGGGCGGCGTAGGCGCGTGCTGCCTGCTGGTCCGTCGCGATGACGAGGCCGCCGGCATCCGGAATCGAATGGCGTACCTCGGTGAGGCGCGTGTTCGCCGCCTTGAGCACCGACTGCATCCACTCTCCGCCGGGGTCGAGAGCGGTGCGCCAGGCCTGGGCCGTGACATCCTTGGTGTCGCCCTCCCCGAGGCGAGCCTCCATCTCGTCGCCCATCTTGGTGCGCCAGCGCATCTTGCCTGCGTAGGCCAGGAACATGACGGGACGCACCACGCCGTCCTGGAGAGCGCGGCCGTAGCCGTAGCTGTAGTCCGTCTGCGAGGTGCGGATGCCCTTCTCGTCGGGCGCGTAGGTGACGAAGGGGATCGGGGCGGTGTCGCTGCGGAACGGCGTGCCGGTGAGGGAGAGCCTGCGCGTCGCCCGCTCGAAGGCCTCGCGGATCGCGTCACCCCAGCTCAGTGCATCGCCGCCGTGGTGAACCTCGTCGAGGATCACTAGCGTGCGTGCCGACTCCGTGATCTCGCGGTGCAGGGATGCCCGCACCGCCACCTGCGCGTACGTGACGGCCATCCCGTGGAACCGCCGCCCGCCCCACGCGGCACCGTTGGAGTATCCCGGGTCGAGTCGTAGGCCTACACGGTGCGCGGCATCCGCCCACTGGCGCTTGAGGTGCTCGGTCGGCGCGACAACGGTGACTCGGTCGACCACTCGCCTGGCGATGAGCTCGACGGCGAGTCGAAGCGCGAAGGTCGTTTTGCCTGCGCCCGGTGTTGCGGCCGCGAGGAAGTCCCGCGGTTCGCGCTCGAAGTACAGGTCGAGGGCCTCGGCCTGCCAGGCGCGGAGCTTGGATGCCGTGCCGCGCGCGGCGCGTTCGGGGTAGGCCGGAGAGAGGTGTTCAGCGGCAAAGGTACCCACTGTGGGGCCTGGTAGCGCTGGTGTACTCACTTGAGAAGACGTTACCCGAGACGAGTGACATGACTCGTCCACGAGCCCGATCTGTCAGGAGTCGGTGCCTGTGGAATCAGTCGCGCTGGCCCAGCCGCGGTCGATCCGTCGCGCGGTGGCCGAGCAGCGCCGCGGGCTTCACCGCACCCTTGCCGAAACGATCGCTCGCGGCATCCATGACGTTCTCCGCCTCGCGCCAGCCCGCCGTGTCGTCCCAGAGGGCCTGCATCATGCCATCAGGGTCGACGAGTTGTTCACCGCGCACACCCACGAGACGCACCGGGCGACCGCCCTCGCGCGCGGTGTCGTAGATCGCTCGCACCTCCTCGTAGATCTGCCTCCCGAGATCCGTGGGGTCCGGGAGGGTCCGGGACCGCGTAATCGTCGTGAAGTCCGAGAAGCGCAGTTTGAGCACGACGGTTCGCGCGCGCAACCCGTGTCGACGCAGGCGCACAGCGACCATGTTCGACAGGCGCAGGAGTTCGCGGTGGATGGCGGTGGCATCCGTCACATCGGTGCTGAAGGTCATCTCGTGCCCGACGCTCTTCTCCTCCGCCCCTGCTTCGACGACGCGATCGTCGCGGCCCCAGGCGAGGTCGTGCAGCCGACGCGCCGCAGACTCCCCCACAGCGCGGCGGAGCGTGTCGAGATCGGCCCTCGCGAGATCGCCGATCGTGTGTAGCCCTCGCGCCCGCAGAAGCTCCTCCGACTTGGCGCCGACACCCCAGAGCTTGGCGATCGGAAGTGGGTGCAGGAACGCGACCGTCTGGTCCCGCGGCACCACGAGTAGTCCATCGGGCTTGGAGAGCCCCGAGGCGACCTTGGCCACGTACTTGGTGGCAGCGGCACCCACCGAACAGATGAGTCCCGTCTCGGAGCGCACACGGGCGCGCAGCAACTCGGCAACCTGCTGCGGAGACCCGAAGATGGACCGGGCACCCGCGACGTCGAGGAACGCCTCGTCGATGCCGAGCCGCTCGACGGAGGGGGTCAACTCGTCGCAGATCTCGAAGACGCGGCGCGAGTAGTACTGGTAGCGCTCGTAGTGCGGCTCGAGGATGATCGCCTGGGGACACCTCCGCAGCGCGATCGACATCGGCAGGGCGGAGTTCACGCCGAACTTGCGGGCCTCATACGTTGCAGCCGTGACGATCGATCGGGGTGAGTTGTGGCCGACGATCACGGGCTTGCCCACGAGCTCCGGATGATCCAGGAGCTCGACGGAGGCGAAGAAGGCGTCCATGTCGACGTGGAGGATGGGCGCGCTCGAGGAGTCGATGACACCCGTGGTGACCTGGCGGTCACGGCCGTCCTGCTTGCCCATGGAGCCATCCTCGCAGGTGCTGCCGACGCCACCCCGTTGCGGCCGGAAACGACGAGGGGCGGATGCTCCGTTGCATCCGCCCCTCGTATCGGTTCTGCCTGCTACGCCCTCCGGCGTCCGCGGATCGCACCGAAGATCGCGAGCACGATGAGTGCACCGATCACGGCCCAGAACCACGAGACGAATGAGAAGAAGCCGTTGGAATCGAGCAGATTCTCGCCGAAGAAGAGCTGCGAGATCCATCCGCCGAGCAACGCGCCGATCACGCCGAGAACGATCGTGAGGAACCAGCCGACACGCTGGCGAAGGATGAGCTTCGCGATGACGGCGGCGATGATCCCGAGAATGAGAACGGCAAACCAACCCATATGACACTCCAACCGTTGTAGCGGGCACCTGCGCACCGCAGGCCCAGCTTGGCACTCCCCCAGGCGCAGCAACAAGGGGCAGAAGTGCGATGCAGCGGAGGCGGCGAATCCCGAGTGCGTCGCCCCCGCTGCGGAACAATCGACGCTGTAATCGATCGTGGATGCGGGAAACCCGCACCGTGCTGTCATCCTGTCACTCCCCCCAACGGGGGGGCAACCTCCTCGCGCCGTGTCCCTGCGCATGTGTTCACTTTCGTGCGAGATGCTGGAGCTATGGCACAGCAGCACCCGTGGAGCAGATATGTGGCGATCGGTGATTCCTTCACCGAGGGAATCGGCGATCCGGAACCGGACTCCCCGGGCGGTCATCGAGGGTGGGCGGACCGCGTTGCCGAAGTCCTGAACGAGGGAACGGAGGGTTTCGCCTACGCGAACCTGGCCATCCGCGGCAGGCTCCTCCAGCAGATCGCCGACGAGCAGGCGGATGCCGCTCTCCTCCTCAAACCCGACCTCATCAGTGTCTCGGCCGGCGGTAACGACATCATCCGCCCCGGCACGGATCCCGACGACGTGGCGGCCCGGTTCGAGACGCTCATCGAGAAGCTCCGCAGCGACGGGGCGACCGTCGTCATGTTCAACGGCCCGGACATCGGCATGACGCCCGTCCTGCGGCGCGTTCGGGGCAAGGTGGCGATCTACAACGAGAACCTGCGCGCCATCGCGCAGCGGCACGACGCGATCGTCGCCGACATGTGGGCCCTGCGCGAGCTCACCGATCCTCGCATGTGGGCGCCCGATCGCCTGCATTTCTCGCCACTCGGGCACCACACCATTGCCCGCATGGTGCTGCAGGCGCTGAACGTCGAGAACGATCTCGAGCCCTACAAACCGGAGCCGCTGCCCACCGTCTCGTGGCGCCAGGCGCGCGTCGGAGACGTCGGCTGGGCGCGCGAATACCTCGTGCCGTGGGTGCTCAGACGGATTCGGCACCAGTCGTCAGGTGACAACGTGGTGCCGAAGCGTCCGGGGTTCACCCCCGAGGCGTAGTTACGCGATGCCGGTGTAGCCGACGCGTCCGGCAGCGGGGCAGGCGAACGGGTCGCGTGCAGGACCCTGGCCTACCTCGTTGAGGTAGTTGATGACGGCCACGTACGACGAGGCGAGCGACACCTGCGTGTACAGGATGCCCCTGCTCTCGCAGAACTCGCGAACGATCTCCGCAGCGTGACGCAGGTGCGGGCGCGGCATGCTCGGGAACAGGTGGTGCTCGACCTGGTAGTTGAGACCACCCATGTAGATGTCGACGGCCGGGCCGCCGGAGATGTTGCGACTCGTGAGCACCTGGCGACGGAGGAAGTCGACCTTCGAGCCCTTGGGCAGGATCGGCATACCCGTGTGGTTCGGGGCGAATGATGCACCCATGTAGAGGCCGAAGACGGCGAGCTGCACACCGAGGAAGGCGAACGCCATTCCGAGGGGCATGATCGCGAAGATCGCAGCGACGAAGCCCACATTGCGAACCGCCAGCAGCACGATTTCGAGCGCGCGCTTGTCGACCTTCGTGCCAGGCGTGAACACCGTCTTGAAGGCGTGGAAGTGGAGGTTGATTCCCTCGAGGAGGAGTGCCGGGAAGAAGAGCCAGCCCTGACGCTGCTGGAGGAAACGTCCGATGGCGGTCTTGGCTGTGGCATCCTCGGCCTGGAAGACGATCGTGTCCGGCATGATGTCCGGGTCCTTGCCCGCCGTGTTCGGGTTGGCGTGGTGACGCGTGTGCTTGCTCATCCACCAGGAGTAGCTGATGCCGACGACGAGGTCGGCCATGAGCCGACCAGCGACGTCATTCGCCTTGCCGGAGGTGAAGACCTGGCGATGCGCGAACTCGTGCGTGACGAAGGCGTACTGCGTGAACAGAATGCCCATCGCGCCTGCCATCAGGAGGGTGAACCAGGTGTCCTGGAGCATCACGGTGCCGAACCAGGCGGCGACCATGGCGGTCGTGATCGCGGCGAGGAGCACGAAGTAGAACGTGCGACGGCGACGAAGGAGCCCAGCGTCGCGCACCGTGTTCATGAGTGCTGAGAACTCGGAGAGTTGGTTTCCCACACCCCGCTGTCCCGTACGGATGATGGGGCCGGAAGACGATACGTCAGAAGCGGGCACGTGACCTCAGAAGTTCAGATGACTTCACAGCCACACGGAGTCGAGCAGATGCTCGGGATGCTGCGAGCCTATCTGTCGGCGGTGCGAAACGGTGGATATCAGGCAAGCATCAGAACAACTCACCGGGGTTTCCCAGTCGCCACCACGGCCCGGGGTCGTCGATCGACTCCTCGACCACGAGCGGAACCACGGCAGTCCGATCGCCGACTGTGAATCTCACAGAGCCGACCTCGGTTCCCGCCGTGGCCAGGTGGATGTCGCCTATGGCGATGTCCGCGGTAATCGGCAGTTCCGACCACGCGAGCATCGAGCTGCCCTCGGATGCCACGACGTTCGAGGCGTCGCCCCACGCGGTCGAATAGCTTCCGAAAACCTGCCCCTGCGTTGCGAGATCGATCGAGCGGAAGCCCTGGTCGACCTCGGCCAGCAGCGTGCGAATCGCGGCATTGATCGTGTCGTGGTCGGGGCCTCCGAGCACGACGCCCACGAGGGTGACCGTCTCCCCCGCGATCATGTGGTCGGCGGAGAACAGCAGGCACGCGCCCGACTCGTCGAGGGTGCCGGTCTTGATGCCGTCGACGCCGTCGATGCCCAGTAGTCCGTTGCGGTTCTCCACGAGTCCGATCCCCGGGATGTCCACCGAGGCCGTTGCGGCGATCTCGGCGACGACCGGGTTGTCGAGTGCGAGTTTGGCGAGGGCGATGAGGTCGGTGACCGTGCTCGTATTGGTCGGCTGGATGCCCGTGGCATCCGTGATCGTCGTGCCGGTGAGGCCGTTCTCGCCGAGCCACGCGGCCGCTGCCTCCACGTAGGCGGCCTCGCTGCCGAACGCCCACGCTGCGGCGGATTGCGCGTAGTTGTTGGCGGATGCCATGAGCGCGAGGTCGAGCATGTTCCGCTCGCTCATCGTCTGGCCGACCGCGACGGGCGCCACAATGCCGTCCTGAGCGACCTGCTCCGCGTAGAACTGCTCGTCAGCCGGCCCGAAGGTCGCACTGGGACCTTGTTCTCCCGGCTGGAGTGGGTGCGCGTCCAGTACGACGAGAGCAGTGACGACCTTGGAGATCGAGGCGATGGGCAGGGCGTCCTCCGTTCCCGAACGAGCGAGAACCCCGTCGTACCCCACGGCGCCGATGCCCGCAGCGCCGTAGGGCGGGAAGGACAGCACCGGTGTCACAGGCTCAATCGCCGAGTATGGGGCGACCACGGCCGATGAGGTGGGGGCGGGGGCGAGCAGGGTCAGAGGAAGGTAGAAACCCGCGGCAAGAACGAGGGCCGCAGCCGTGAACACGGTGATCCGTCGCCGGCGGTAGATCTGCTTCTTCGTCAGCGCGGGGGTTGTCTGTGGCACCCGTTCATCGTAGGCAGAGTGCGTTCAGAACTCCTGAACGGCGTGTCAGGCCCAGCCGCCATC
The DNA here is from genome assembly GCF_013410945.1 of Leifsonia sp. AK011. Taxonomy (NCBI): domain Bacteria; kingdom Bacillati; phylum Actinomycetota; class Actinomycetes; order Micrococcales; family Microbacteriaceae; genus Leifsonia; species Leifsonia sp. AK011. The sequence continues at coordinate 1,889,542 of NZ_JACCCH010000001.1, forward strand.
CACAGACCTGCGCGGCGGGACTGTCTCCTCCGGCACGAGAACCTCCGTCGTCTCGTTGAGCGTCTCGCCCCGGAAGAACGGCTTCGACCGCGGGAAGAACGACCACACGATCATGAGCACAACGCCGAGCGCGAGAGACCCGATTCCGACGACGAACACCCCACCGATGCCGAAGATGACGGTGTACCCGTAGTCCGGATTGAACATGTCGATGGCAGAAAAGATGAAGGCCGCCGTCAGCATGAGGGCGCCGAGCAGCGGAAAGAGGAACTTGAAGAACACGTTGTGAGCATTGGCGAACAGCTCCCGCCGGAAGAACCACACGCACGCGAACCCCGTGATCGCGTAGTAGAAGGCGATCGCGAGTCCGAGCGACAGGATCGTGTCCGAGAGGAAGTCCTCGCTCACGATCGTCAGGCCCACATAGAACACGGTGGACACGATGCCCATCACGACGGTGGAGAACGCTGGGGTGTGGTACTTCGGATGCACCATGCCGAAGCGACGCGGCAGTGCGCGATACGCGGCCATCGCCAGCGTGCCACGTGCCGTGGGAAGGATCGTGGTCTGGGTCGAGGACACCGCCGACACGAGAACCGCGATCACGAGGAGCCACGCGAGCGGGCCGAACAGCACGTCCTTCAGGGCGAAGAACACGTCCTCCGCGTTGTTCTCGTTGCCGAGGCCGAGTCCGGTCGTTCCGAGCCCTGCGTACGCCATGGCGGCGACGGTCACGCCCACGTAGGTCACGAGCAGGATGAGCGTCGACAGGATCGCGGCACGGCCGGGGATCCGCTCAGGATCCTTCGTCTCCTCGTTGAGTGCGAGACACGTGTCCCATCCCCAGTAGATGAAGAGCGCGAGCAGGATCGCCTCCACGAATCCCGACGCTGATTCGAAGGCGAAGGGGTTGAACCAGGACAGCTCCGGTACGGTCGCCCCGGCCGGCGCGGTACCCGTCGACAGGGCGACGATGACGGCGATCACAAAGATGATGAGGGCCAGGTACTGGATGCCCAGCAGCACGTTCTGCAGCTTCTCGCCGATCTCGGTCCCCCGGTAGCTGATGTAGGTCATGAGCGCGATGAAGACGACGCCGGTCGCCGTCACGATGACCGGGTTCTGTGCGATGTCCTCGTTGATCAGCAACCAGAAGTACTTGCCGCCGATCTGGGCGAGGTTGGCGAGTACAACCATTCCCGCAACGGCGACGCCCCAGCCGCCCATCCAGCCCACGCGCGGCCCGAAGGCCTTCGTCGCCCAGGTGAAGGTGGTGCCGCAATCCGGGACTGCGCGGTTGAGCTCCCGGTAGGCGAACGCGATGAGGAGCATCGGCACGAACGCGATGATGAACGCGACGGGAGCCTGCGCCCCCACGGCCAGCACGACGAAGCCGAGGGTCGCTGCGAGGGAGTAGACCGGCGCGGTGGACGCGAGCCCGATGACGGTGGAGCCGACGAGGCCCAATGTTCCCGTCGCGAGCCCCTTCGAGGGCATCCTGGGTGCCGTTGCGGTCGTCTCCGCCATGTCTCGCTCCTCGCCGTCGGGGTATCGAGAGCATAGTCCCGAGCGGACGGGAGCGTGTCCGGCCTGTGGGTGGTTCCCGAACTCAGCGTGCTCGGAGGGCGTAGAGCGCAACCGCGCTCGCCGACGCCACGTTGAGGGAATCCACACCGTGCAGCATCGGGATCGTCACGACGGTGTCGGCGGCGCGGAGCGCGGCAGGAGACAACCCGTCCCCCTCGGTGCCGACCACGATCGCGACGCGATCAGGAGGGGCAACCGAGAAGTCGTCGAGGGACACCGCGTCGTCGGCGAGGGCGAGGGCGGCGATGTGGAATCCCGCCGAATGCAGCTCTTCGGCGCCGGCTGGCCATTCGGCGAGCCTGGTCCACGGCACCTGCAGCACGGTTCCCATGCTCACGCGAACACTCCGGCGGTACAGCGGGTCGGCACACCGCGGGGTGACGAGGACAGCATCCGCCCCGAGTCCCGCGACGGAACGGAAGATCGCCCCCACGTTCGTGTGGTCAACGACATCCTCGATGACCACCACACGACGTGCGCCCGCGAGCAGGTCGCTGACGTTCGGCAGAGGGGGGCGATGCATGGATGCCAGTGCACCCCTGTGCAGCGTGAACCCGGTCAGCTGCTCGAGCAGCTCCGAATCCCCGACGAACACGGGAACGTCGAAGTCCTCGACGAGGGGTGCGACATCGTCCACCCACTTCTCGAGGAGCAGCACGGAGCGCGGCCGGTGTCCTGCGGCGAGGGCGCGCGTGATGACCTTGGACGACTCAGCGATGTAGAGGCCACCAGCGGGCTCCGAGACGCGACGGAGCGCGACATCCGTCAGATCGCGGTAGTCGGAGAGCCGGGGATCGTCGAGCGACTCGATGTGACTGATCTGCACCTGAACTCCCGCCGTGACCGTGATGCGGCCGCCCGAGAGACTGTAGCCGACGAGAGTTGGGGTGGACACTCACGGTTTCTCGCAGCGCTGGGAAACATGCCGGAAAACTTCGTTGCCTAGGCTTAGTGACGTCGGGAAGGAGCACCATGACGACCCAGTACGCGGGAACCGCCGCATCTTCCCCTCGTCTCGACGACGCCGTGAGCCTCCTGCGCGGTCGCACGCTCGCCATTCTCACGGGTGCAGGCGTCAGTACCGACTCGGGAATTCCCGACTACCGCGGTGAGGGCGCTCCGGTTCGCACCCCCATGACCTTCCAACAGTTCCTCGACAGCGCGAACTACCGCAAGCGCTACTGGGCAGGCAGCCACCTCGGCTGGAAGCGATTCGACTCGGCAGAACCCAACCTCGGGCATCAGTCCATTGCGGAGCTCGAGCGCCGCGGAATCCTCGACGGCGTGATCACCCAGAACGTCGACGGACTGCACCTGCGGGCTGGCTCGGTTCGGGTCGTCGACCTGCATGGCTCCATGGACCGTGTGCGCTGCCTCACGTGCGGCCAGCACTACGCGAGAGCGAGCATCGCCGACCGGATCGCAGCCGACAACCCGTGGCTCGAGTCGCCGGATGCCGTCGAGCTCTCCCCCGATGGCGACGTCGAGATCCACGATGTCGACGGCTTCGTGATTCCCGACTGCAGTGTGTGTGGCGGCATTCTCAAGCCTGACGTCGTGTTCTTCGGTGAGCTAGTACCCCGCGAGAAGTTCGACGAGGCGCGCGCCCTCGTGAAGCGCGCCGAGGCGCTCGTGATCGCCGGCTCCTCCCTCGTCGTGAATTCCGGCATCCGGCTTCTCGACCAGGCGACGCGTCGCCGCATGCCCGTCGTGATCATCAACCGTGGTTCGACGAAGGGTGACATCCGCGCGAGCGTTAAGATCGAGTCGGGAACGTCGGAGACTCTCGCAGATCTCCTCGAGAGGCTCAGCTAGGCCACTGCGTCCCTCAAGGCTCTCTGTCCTGAAAGGCCACGCCGTGTTGTTGTATCTCGTTCGCCACGGCGAAACCGACTGGAATCTGCAGCGTCGGATTCAGGGGAGCACCGACATCCCGCTCAATGAGACCGGCCGCGAGCAGGCTGTCGCGACGGGGAGACTACTCGCGCGACGCAGGTGGGATGCCATCTACTCCTCGCCGCTGTCGCGAGCCATGGAGACCGGCGAGCTGATCGCCCGTGAGCTCGGGATGCCGGGCCCCATCCCCGTCGAGACCCTCGTCGAACGCAACTACGGCGAGGCGGAGGGTCTCGCCGACCCCGAACTCTCCCAGCGCTTCCCGGAGGGTTCTGAGGTCCCCGGTCGTGAATCCCGCGAGGAGGTCGTAGCGCGCGTCTTCCCCGCGCTCATGCAGTTGGCTGAGGAGCACCCGGACCAGGCTGTGCTCGTCGTGAGCCACGGCGGCGTCATCCGGTCGATCCTGTCCGTCGTCGACCCCGACCGCGACCACGGCCGGATCGCGAACGGGTCGGTCCACAGTTTCCGTCATGACAATGGCTCGTTCGAGCTCATCGCCTTCAACGATCCGATCGAGGAGGAGTCCCTCGAACCCGGGGCGCCGGGCCTCGATGAGCAGAACGCGATCGAGGGTCGCGAAGACGCCGGAGTCCGCCGGTGAGCGACCGTCGCGCCGATGCCTACGTGGAGAAGCTCGCGGCCCTCGGCATCGAGATCGAGGCCCGCGAGATGACGGAGAGCACCCACACGGCGCAGCAGGCGGCCGAGGCGATCGGATGCCCGGTCGAGGCGATCGTCAAGAGCCTCCTGTTCCGCGCCGGGGACGATTTCGTGCTGGTCCTGGCGTCTGGCCCCCACCGCGTCGACACGGACCTCGTCGGCGCGCTCGTGGGTGCGCCCGTGTCGATGGCGGATGCGAAGTCGGTGAAGCTCGTCACGGGCTACAGCATCGGCGGTGTGCCGCCGCTCGCCCATGCCCAGCAGCTCCCCACGATCCTGGACGAGACGCTCCTGCTCCTGCCCGAGGTCTGGGCGGCCGCCGGCAGTGCGAACTCGGTCTTTCCGATCGCACCCGGCCGGCTGGTCGAGCTGGCCGGGGCGAGGGTCGGGCGCGTCAGTTAGAGCGTCGGGCCGCGGCATCCCGAAGCACGTCGAGGAGCTGCCGCGCCGCGTCAGGCCAGTTGTACCGCTTGGCCCACTCCGCGGAGGCGAGCGAACGGCTCCGCCATTCCTCGGGGTCATCGAGTGCACGCACGGCGTCCACGAGCGACTCGATCGAATCAGGATCGAAGTAGCCAGCTGGCGCTCCCCCGATCTCCCGGAAGATCGCCGTATCGCTCAGGAGGACGGGCGTTCCCAACGCCTGGGCCTCGACGACGGGCAGGCCGAAGCCCTCATCGCGGGAGGCCGACACAAGCGCGAAGGCAGACGTGAGGGCGTCGTTGTACTGCTCGTCGCTGGCTCCATTGAGGAACTCGATCGATCCCTCCGGCGCCATCGCTGTGAGCCGCTCGCGTTCCGCGTCGCTGATGCGACTCATGAGCCGCAGGCGGAACCCCGGCAGTGAAGCCAGGGACCGCGCGAGCAGATCGACATTCTTGTAGGGCATGAAGGACCCCATGTAGACGAGATCGCGTGTGGCAGGCATCTGCCGATCCGGGGCCGTCTCGGGCTGCTCAGTGCCGAGGAGCACGACGTGCATGGGGTTACGCGTCATCCGGTACTTCGCCATGAGGTCGCGCGTGGTCTCCGAGTCCACGAGGTGAGCGTCGGCCCGGTTGAGCACCGCTCGCTGGAAACCCACCCACAGGTGGTACGCGCGCCAGAGAAGTCGCAGCGCGGGGTTGAGATCGCGCGGTGGCGTGCGGTGACGGTAGTAGATCAGGTCGTGGACCGTGGTGACGAGCGCGTAGTTGCGTCCGCCGGGTCCCATCGTCTGCATGGGCGTGAAGACCACGTCCGGTTGGTACTTGTTGACGGTTCGTGCCACCCAGGGCTCCGTGATGGCGGTCGGGTCAGGACCCATCACCCAGGGAAGGTCAGGGAGCATCTCCAGCTGGCGCTCGTCGGAGATCAGCATCGTCACGGGATGCAGCTTGGCGAGTTCCTCCACCAGGCGCGCACCGTAGCGCGAGATCCCGTCGTGACGCCCGAGCCGCGTGTATCGGCAATCGAAGATGATCTTCATCGCTGGCCCTCCGCCATGGGTTCTGCTGGTCCGGGAACCGATCCGTCGCCGAGGAACTCGACGATCGCCTCTGCCGCCTCGCGCGGCTTCTCGTAGTGGACGAGGTGCCCGACGCCGGGGATGATCACGAGCCGGGCATCCGGGAACAGGTCGCGCAGCCGCTCCTGGGCCGCGACCGTCGTGATCGGGTCGCGGTCGGCCCCGACGAGCAGGGTCGGTTGTGTGATGCGCGCGGCGAACTGGCTGACATCCGCGGTGATGGATGCCTCGAACCCCTCGACAACGGAGTTGCGGGTCGCGTAGCGGCTGAAGTAGGTGTGGTGCTGGTCGTGGATCCAGCGACGCATCGCCGGATCCTTGGACTGCGCGAGGAACACACTCATGAAGCGCACCACGAGCCAGCTGCTGAGCAGCGAGGCGCCAAGACGCTCGGGCAGGGCGCGGCCGGCCCGGTAGTAGAGCAGGGTGAGTCTGCTGAGAAAACCGTTGGGCCCGGAGAGCGCCGGCGCAGCGATCGGGTTCACCAGAATGACGCGGGATGCCTCGAGGCCACCGGCCACGGCCGACGAGACCACGATCGATCCGAACGAGTGCCCGAGGATGACAGGACTCGTGAGGCCCAGCTCCGCGACGAAGGCGGAGAGCCACGCCGTGTACCCGGCGATGTCGTGCGAACGCCCGACAAGAGGCTCGGACTCGCCGAAACCGGGCAGGTCCGGGCTGATGATGCGAAGGCCAGAGAGATGCGCGACGACCGGGTCGAGGCCGTGATGCTCGCCACGGTAGCCGTGAACCGCGATGATGGTTGTAGTGGCATTCTCGGGGCCGTAATCCCAGTACCTCGTCGAGGTCCCGAGAACCGTCACCGTTGCTTCCCGAACGGTCACTGCGTCGAGCAGGGAGGCATAGGGGTTCGCTGTGGGCACGACGTCCATCCTAGGCAGCGCCCGTTCGACAAGCGCTTGCATCAACCGGCTCTAGACTCTATCGATCGCCTCGTCCCAAGGAGCTTCATGACCTTCACCGCCCCCATCCAGTTGCCCGGGCTCGCGCTCGACCCGCAGTGGTATCGCAGGGCAGTGTTCTACGAGGTCATGGTTCGGTCGTTCTACGACGCCAATGGTGACGGATCCGGGGATCTCGCAGGACTCATCACGAAGCTCGACTACCTCCAATGGCTGGGCGTCGACGCCCTGTGGCTTCCCCCGTTCTTCCAGTCGCCGCTGCGGGACGGTGGATACGACGTCTCCGACTTCACGGCGGTCCTCCCCGAGTTCGGCACCGTGGATGAGTTCCGCGAGCTCGTCACGAAGGCCCACGAGCGCAACATGCGCATCGTCATCGACTACCCGCTCAACCACACGTCAGACCAGCACGAGTGGTTCCAGCAGTCCCGCGAGGATCCGGAGGGCCCGTACGGCGACTACTACGTCTGGAGCGACTCCGACGAGAAGTACCCGAACATCCGCATCATCTTCGTCGACACCGAGGACTCGAACTGGGCGTTCGATCCCGTGCGTCGCCAGTTCTACTTTCACCGGTTCTTCTCGCACCAGCCGGACCTGAACTTCGAGAACCCTGCCGTTCAGCAGGAAGTTCTGAACATCATCCGTTTCTGGCTCGACATGGGGGTCGACGGTATCCGCCTCGATGCCATTCCGTACCTCTTCGAGTCCGAGGAGGGCAACGGCGAGGGTGAGCAGAAGACCCACGATTTCATCAAGGTCATTCGCGCCATGGTCGACAAGGAGTACCCGGGCCGGATGCTCATCGCCGAGGCCAACCAGTGGCCGAACGAGGTCGTGGAGTTCTTCGGCACTGTCGAGGAGCCGGAGTGCCACATGGCCTTCGACTTCCCGGTCATGCCCCGCATCTTCTACTCCCTCCGCTCGCAGCACGCCGGAGAGCTCGAGCGCGTGCTCTCCGAGGTGACCCAGGAGCCCGAGGGCTCGGCGTGGGGGGTCTTCCTCCGCAACCACGACGAGCTCACGCTCGAGATGGTGAGCGAGGAATACCGGCAGGCGATGTACGGCTGGTACGCCTACGACCCCCGCATGCGCTCGAACGTGGGAATCCGTCGTCGGCTTGCGACGCTCCTCGACAACTCCCGCCTCGAGTTCGAACTCGCGTACGCGCTGCTGTTCTCGCTCAGGGGCAGCCCCTTCCTGTACTACGGCGACGAGATCGGGATGGGCGACAACATCTGGCTGCCCGACCGCGACTCGAGCCGCACGCCCATGCAGTGGACACCCGACCGAAACGCCGGCTTCTCGACGGCCGATCCCGGCAAGCTGTTCCTGCCCGTCGTGCAGTCGCTGGTCTACAACTACACGCTCACGAACGTCGAGTCACAGCTCGCCCAGTCCCGCTCGATGCTGCACTGGGTGCGCAACATGATCCACGTGCGCAAGCAGCATCCCGTGTTCGGTCTCGGACACCTCACCGTCATGCCGAGCGACCACGACTCGGTCATCGCCTTCGTCCGTGACTACCCCGGTACCGAGGGGCAGTTCGGGGATGCCGCGGAGACGGTGCTGTGCGTCTTCAGCTTCGCGCACACCCCGGTCTCCGCCTCGGTCACACTCGAGGGATACGAGGGGGCCGAGACCTGGGACCTGTTCGGTGGGTCCCAGTTCCCGTCGGTCGATGAGTCGGGCACGCTCAACCTCACGTTGGGCTCGCAATCGTTCTACTGGCTTCGACTCGTGCCAGCGGCGCGCGGATAGCGTGACGCGCGGTGTCGTACCCGAGTCATACCCTGTCCACATGAACTCGTGGGGCAGAATCGTGGCCTTCGACCTCGAGACCACAGGAGTCGATGTCGACACCAGCCGTATCGTCTCCGCGTGCGTTGCCGTCCTGGACGCCGATGGCGATGTTGTCGCCCGGTGGGACTGGCTTGCCGACCCCGGAGTCGACATCCCAGAGGGCGCCTCGCGCGTGCACGGCATCACTACGGAGCGGGCTCGTGCGGAGGGCAGACCGGCCGCCACCGTCGTGGCCGAGATAGCCCAGGCTTTGCGTGTGAGCTTCGGACTGGGCATGCCCGTGGTCGTCTACAACGCACCGTACGACCTCAGCCTCCTCGACCGTGAGTGCCGCAGGCACGGGGTCCCGGTGCTCGACGACCTGAAGCCGGTGATTGACCCGCTCGTCATGGACAAGGCCGTCGACCGCTACCGCAAGGGCAAGCGCACACTCGAGGTCACGGCAGACCGGTATGGCGTCGACCTGTCTGATGCCCACGACGCGGGCTCGGATGCCATCGCGGCTGGGCTCGTGGCCCAGGCCCTCGCGCGCGCGTATCCGGAGGAACTGGCTCTGGATGCCCGTGACCTCCACGAGCTCCAGCGCGGCTGGTACCGCGAGCAGGCCGAGCGTTTCCAGGACTATGTGCGCACCACGAAGGGCGATTCCCAGTTCGTCGCGAACAGCGAGTGGCCGGTGAGAACGACGGAGTATGCGGTCTCCTTCGAGGACACCCAGCCGATTCCCGCTCCCCGTCCCCGTCCCAGTCTCACGGTCCCCGAGATCGACATCTACACGACGGGAACGCTCTCACTCGAGGCTTTCGCCCGGCCCCGCGCTTCGGCGTACGCGACTGCCCCGCCGCCGCAGAGTCCGCCAGCGTATCCGCGGCAGCCGCTCGAGGAGATCGAAGCGGCCCCCGTGGCGCATCCGCGCCATGCGGAGCCGCTCGTGCTCGAGGTCGTTCCCTCAACCGCGCCTGACACGGCCGACACTGCGGAGACACTCCCCCGCGTCACGCCACGTCGACCAACGGTGCTCCGCGTCGCGGCCGGCATCATCACCGATGCGAGTGGTCGCACTCTTGTCGTGCGCAAGCGGGGTACCACGGCGTTCATGCAGGCCGGCGGCAAGATCGAACCCGGCGAGAGCGCGCTGGCCGCGCTCACTCGTGAGCTTCTCGAGGAGATCGGTCTTCAGCTCGATCCCGACGCTACCGAGTATCTCGGCAGTTTCCGCGCGGAGGCTGCCAACGAGCCCAACACTGTTATTCGCGCCGAGGTGTTCGCTCTCGTCACCGACGGCGTCGTCGCGCCCTCGTCGGAGATCGAGGAGCTCGTGTGGCTCGAGACCCTCGAGAGCCCGGGCATCGAGCTGGCACCGCTCACGAGGGACACCGTGCTCCCGCTGTGGGAGAAGCGGCGCTCCGCGCTCTTCTAGCGACAAGAGCCTGTTCTCGACACAGGAACGAGCATGAGAAAGGGGCGACCGGACCGAAGTCCGAGTCGCCCCTTCTCGACGCTGTAGCGGTACTACTTGGATTCGGGCGCTGCGCCGAATGCCTTGTAGCGCGTGTTGAACTTCTCGACGCGGCCGGCGGAGTCCATGATGCGCTGCTTGCCCGTGTAGAACGGGTGCGACTCCGACGAGATCTCGACGTCGATGACGGGGTACGTGTTGCCGTCTTCCCACTCGATCGTCTTGTCGCTGCCCACGGTCGAGCGGGTCAGGAAGGTTGCGCCGGATGCCAGGTCGCGGAAAACGACGGCGTTGTACTCCGGGTGAATATCGGTCTTCATGGTGTTTCCCTGTATGAGTGGATGACTGTGGTGTGTGAAAAGTCTGTGAGGCGCGCTGGTATAGCCGCGGGCCGACCCCTTAGCTTAGCAGAAGGGCGCAGGCTTGGGAGGGAACGCCAACTTACGCGGCGCGGGCGACGAATCGCGCGCCATCCTTGGTGACGGACAGCGGCAGGCCGAACGCGGAGCTCAGATTCTCGGATGTCACGACCTCGTCGAGTGTTCCGACTGCCTGGATCTCTCCCCCGGCCAGCAGCAACGCATGGGTGAATCCTGGCGGAATCTCCTCGACGTGGTGGGTGACCATGACAATGGCCGGCGCGGCCTCGGTGCTCGCGAAGCCCCCGAGCAGAGTGACGAGTTCCTCGCGGGAGCCGAGGTCGAGACTTGCGGCTGGCTCGTCGAGAAGCAGGAGCTCAGGGTCCGTCATGATCGCCCTGGCGATCTGGACGCGCTTCTGCTCCCCGTCGCTCAGGTCTCCGAACCGTCGATCGGCCAGATGGTCGAGCTTCCATTCGGCGAGCACGCGCTGGGCCCTCCGGACGTCGACGTCCTCGTACTCCTCGTTCCAGCGGCCCGTCACGGCGAGGGCTGCTGTGAGCACGACGTCGATGACACGCTCGTCGCGTGGCATCCGTCGTGCCATGGCGCTCGACGCGAAACCGACACGCGGCCGTAACTCGAACACATCGGTGCGGCCGAGCGTGTCGTCGAGCACGGTGACTGACCCCGAGCTCGGATGGATCTGGGCGGCGGCGAGCTGCAGCAGGGTTGTCTTGCCCGCCCCATTCGGGCCAAGAATGACCCAGCGTTCGGACTCGTCGACCTCCCACGTCAGGCCGGAGAGAATCCGATTGCTATCGCGAACAACAGAGACGTCGGTGAAATCAAGAACGCTGGTCATGGTGATTCCCAGCCTACGGTGTGCCGGTGCCGCTCCCCGTGAGGCTGCGGTAGATGTCGATGGTTCGTTCGGCTATTGTCGTCCAGCTGAACTCGCGCTCCGCACGCGCTCTGCCTGCCGCGCCCATTCGTTGGGCCGCTTCGGGATCACTGACGACCTCGGTGAGTGCCGCGGCCAGGTCGGCGACGAACCGGTCGGGATCGCGCGGAGTGCCCGTGCCATCCTCGAGCTGGTCGATCGGCACGAGCCGACCGGTGACCCCATCATCGATGACCTCGGGGATGCCGCCCGTGGCGGTACCGACGACCGGAATTCCGCAGGCCATGGCCTCGAGGTTGACGATGCCGAGCGGTTCGTACACCGAGGGACACACGAACGTGGTCGCCTGTGAGAGCACGGCGGAGAGCTCGGAGTGACTGAGGAGCTGTTCGATCCACACGACGCCGGTGCGCTCCTCCTGGAGAGCAGCGACACCGGCCTGGACCTCCGCCAGGATCTCGGGGGTGTCCGGGGCGCCAGCGCAGAGGATGAGCTGCACCTCCGGTGGCAGCAGGCGAGCCGCCTTGAGGAGGTACGGGAGGCCCTTCTGGCGGGTGATCCGCCCCACGAAGACGATCGACGGTCGCTCGGGGTCGATACCGAACGAGCGAACGAGCTCTGGGTCATCGACTGGCTTCCAGTGCACCGGGTCGATGCCGTTGTGGATCACGACGACCTTCTCCTCGTCGAGTGACGGATAGGAGCGCAGGATGTCACGTCGCATCCCCGCACTCACGGCGATGACGGCGGCGGCGTTCTCGAACGCGTCCTTCTCGATCCAGCTCGACACCCGGTAGCCGCCGCCGAGCTGTTCCGCCTTCCACGGGCGCAGCGGCTCGAGGCTGTGGGCCGTGACGACGTGTGGGATGCCGTGCAGCATGCTCGCCAGGTGACCGGCAGCATTGGCGTACCAGGTGTGCGAATGGACGAGGTCGGCGCCCGCGACATCCTGGGCGATGGAGAGGTCGACGCCGAGAGTGGCGAGGGCGGGATTGGCTCCCACGAGGTTCTGCGGCACGAGGTAGGAGTGCACGTCGGGCTCGGAACGAGGCATCCCGAAACAGCGCACCTGCACGTCGAGCTGGCCCCTCAGCGCCCTGACGAGTTCCGCCACGTGGACTCCGGCACCCCCGTAGACCTCCGGTGGATACTCACGTGTGACGACATCGACTCGCATATCTTGACGCTACCCCACGTCGCTATCGTCGTGACCTCGTCCGTGACCTAGTCTTGTGCCATGGTCGCCCCAAAGATATTCGGCATCGTTCTCGCCGGTGGTGAAGGAAAGCGGCTGATGCCGTTGACAGGAGATCGGGCCAAGCCCGCCGTTCCGTTCGGTGGGGGCTACCGCCTCATCGATTTCGCCCTCTCCAACCTCATCAACTCTGGGCTGCGCCAGATCGTCGTGCTCACGCAGTACAAGTCGCACAGCCTCGACCGCCACGTCTCCCAGACCTGGCGACTCTCCGGGCTGCTGAACGCCTACGTGGCATCCGTGCCTGCACAGCAGAGACTCGGCAAGCGCTGGTTCAGTGGCTCCGCGGATGCCATCCTCCAGAGCCTCAACCTGCTCAGGGACGAGAAGCCTGACATCGTCGTTGTGGTCGGTGCCGACCACGTGTACCGCATGGACTTCAGCCAGATGATCGATGCACACATCGAGTCGGGACTGGGACTCACCGTTGCGGCGATCCGCCAGCCGATCGCGCTGGCGAACCAGTTCGGCGTGATCGAGGTGGAGGCCTCCGACCAGACGCGCATCGCGGCCTTCCACGAGAAGCCGGAGAAGCCGATCGGTCTTCTCGACTCCCCTGACGAAGTGCTGGCCTCGATGGGCAACTACGTCTTCGACGCTGACGTCCTCATCGACGCCGTCATCCGCGATGGTGAGCGGAGCGACTCCAACCACGACATGGGTGGCGACATCGTGCCCGACTTCGTCTCGCGCGGACTCGCCGGGGTCTACGACCTCAACCGCAACCACGTGCCCGGCGCCACAGACCGCGACCGCTTCTACTGGCGCGATGTGGGAACCATCGAGTCGTTCTTCGACGCCCACCAGGACCTCATCTCGGCGCTGCCCGTCTTCAACCTCTACAACCGCGAGTGGCCGATCTTCAGCCAGCAGCTCAACTCGCCGCCCGCGAAGTTCGTCCGGGATGCCCGCGGTGACCTCGGCACGATGATCGACTCGATCATCTCCCTCGGGTCGGTGCTCTCCGGTGCGCACATCGAGCGGAGCGTGCTCGGTCCGTGGGTGACCGTGGAGTCGGGCGCGCTCGTCGCTGACTCCGTGGTGTTCGAGCGCGTGAAGATCATGCCCAATGCGGTAGTCCGCAAGGCCATCCTCGACAAGGACGTCGTGGTGGAGGCCGGAGCGTCGGTCGGGGTCGACCATGACGCCGACCGTGCACGCGGCTTCACCGTGACCGAGACGGGGATCACCGTCGTCGGCAAGGGCGTCGTCGTCTCCTAATCCGTCCGTACTCCACCCGAAGGCGTTCCACCATGCCCCGATTCCTCGTCGTGCTCGACGTCGACTCCACGCTCATCGAGAACGAGGTCATCGAGCTCCTGGCCGCGGAGGCCGGCTCGTTGTCTGAGGTGGAGGACATCACCTTCAAGGCGATGAACGGGGAACTCGACTTCGAGGAGAGTCTCCGCGCGCGCGTCCACACTCTCGCTGGGCTGAAGGAGTCGGTGTTCGCCGAGGTCGGCACCCACGTCACCGTCACTCGCGGGGTTCCAGAGCTCATCGATGGGGTGCGGGGCGCCGGGGGTCGAGTCGGAGTCGTCTCCGGCGGATTCCACGAGATACTCGATCCGATCGCCGATGAGCTCGGGCTCGACTATTGGAGGGCGAACCGCCTGCAGGTCGTCGATGGCGTCCTCACCGGCGGGTTGACGGGGCCCATCATTGACGCCGAGGCGAAAGCCACCACTCTTCGCGAGTGGGCGGCCGAGTCATCCATCCCCCTGTCCAACACCGTGGCGGTCGGCGATGGTGCCAACGACCTCACGATGATGGCCATCGCGGGTCTCGCGATCGGCTTCGACGCCAAGGCACCGGTGCGTGATCTTGCTGGTGTGCTGATCGATGACCGGGACCTGAGCCAGGTGCTGCCGCTCCTGGGGCTGCGCGGCTGACTCCCCCGGGCTGAGTGCCTAGTGACCCATCCCGAGGCCGCCGTCGACCGGGATGACGGCACCGGAGATGTAGCCCGCGTCGTCGCTCGCGAGCCACGTGATGACCCTGGCGACCTCCGTCGGACTGGCGAAGCGCTTCGCGGGGATCTGCGCGAGGTAGGCCTCCTGTTGCTCCGCAGGGAGTTCGGCGGTCATATCGGTCTCGATGAACCCCGGGGCAACGACGTTCGCCGTGATCCCGCGAGACCCGAGCTCTCGCGTCAGTGAACGGGCGATTCCGATGAGCCCGCTCTTGGAGGCCGCGTAGTTGATCTGCCCAGCGGAGCCGAGGAGGCCCACGACACTCGAGACGAGGATGACACGGCCGAACCGCGCCTTCAGCATGCCCTTCGACGCCCGCTTGACCACGCGGAACGATCCGGTGAGGTTGGTGTCGATCACCTCGGTGAAGTCCTCGTCGCTCATCCGGAGGAGAAGCGTGTCACGGGTGATTCCGGCGTTGGCGACCACGACCTCCACGGGCCCCAGGGCGTTCTCGACCTCGGTGAAGGCAGCGTCGATGCTAGCGGCATCCGTCACGTCGGCGATGACCGTGAGAGTGCCCTCCGGGCCCTGGCCGGACCGGGCGGTGACGGCTACTCGGTGGCCCTGGGCGACGAACTCCTCGGCGATGGCCCGCCCGATCCCTCTGTTGCCGCCGGTGATAAGAACAGTTCTGGGCTCAGTCATGCGCACCAGCCTATTAGTCAGGCGAGGCGACGTAGGCTTGTGCCAGCGCACACAGTCGCTGGGTCAGAGGAAGGCACGTCATGGAGGAGCTTCAGTCCATCACGAGCCTTCCCGAGTCGCCGGAGGAGGAACGCAATCGGCGCTTCCTGAACTACTCCATCGCGATGGGGATCCGGTTCGTGTGCGTCATCCTGTGCTTCTTCGTGCACGGATGGTGGCTGGTCCTGCCTGTCATCGGCGCAGTGGTTCTGCCCTACGTCGCCGTCGTTGTGGCGAATGCTCGAATGGCCGGACCGGGCGCCTCGGTCGAGCGTCCCGGGCAGATTCTCCCCTACCGGGAGCCGGGCGCGTAGTACGGATGATCGATTCGCTGGAGACCACGCGTTGCTCGCGTGCGGGATGTCGTTCCGACGCGCTGTGGACGGTGGCGTGGCGTAATCCGCGTATCCACTCGGCCGACCGCGTGAAGACCTGGCTCGCCTGTGACGAGCACCGCGAGTACCTGCGCGACTACCTCGCGACACGAGGGTTCCCCGTCACGGTGGTGCCGTTGGGCGAAATCGTTGATCGAGTTCCCGACGGGGCCGGCCAGTGAGCACGGGGTGGCGGTTCGCACTGTCCCGACGCTGGCTCGGATACCTCGCGCTCGTCGTGATCTTCGCTGTCGCCTGCGTATTCCTTTCGATGTGGCAACTCGCGCGGCGGGACGAGGCACGTGCCGCCATCGAGGTCGTCGAGCGCAACTGGGACGCACAGCCGGTGTCGATCGATCGCGCCCTTCCCGAGTTGGATGAGTTCGATGCCACGGAGCAGTGGCTGCCTGTGACCGTGTCGGGCACCTACCTCACCGACGAGCAACTGCTGGTTCGCGGGCGTCCGATGAACGGCGCTGCGGGATTCGCCGTTCTCGTACCCTTCCTCCTCGATGACGGCAGCGTCTTCGTGGTGGACCGTGGCTGGGTACCCACTGGCAACGAACAAGACGCTCCCGATGCCGTTCCCGCGCCGCCCGAGGGTCGGGTAACGGTCACGGCACGGCTCAAGCCCAGCGAACCCGTGCTCGCCGGCCGCTCGGCGCCGGAGGGTCAACTCGCCACGATCAATCTGGGCCAAGTGGAGCAGCTTGTCGATCGACCCACCTACACAGGTGCCTATGGAGTTCTCGCGCAGGAGGATCCGCTTCCCGCCGAGACGAGGCCAGCGGCCACCGTACGACCCGAACCGGATGAGGGGCCGCACCTCTCGTACGCCTTCCAGTGGCTCGTCTTCGGCGTCATGGCCTTCATCGCGCTTGCATGGGCCGTGCGGCAGGAGTACAGGGCTCGCAACGAGGATGACCCGGACGAAATGGCGCGGGCGGAGAAGCGCCGCGCGAAGGCGGCCAAACGATCTCCGAGCGATGCGGACGTCGAGGACGCACTCCTCGATCGCTGAGCGAGGGTGACCCGATCACGCCAGGCTGATCAGGTCCGCGTAGTCCTTGTTCCAGTGGTCCTCGACGCCGTCGGGCAGGATCAGCACACGCTCGGGGTTGAGCGCCTCCACAGCGCCCTCGTCGTGGCTCACCAGTACGACCGCTCCCGTGTAGCTCGCGAGAGCGCCGAGGATCTCCTCGCGGCTCGCGGGGTCGAGGTTGTTGGTCGGCTCGTCCAGCAGGAGCACGTTCGCTCCGCTGACCACGATCATGGCGAGGGCGAGGCGGGTCTTCTCGCCACCGCTCAGAACTCCCGCGGGCTTGGAGGTGTCATCCCCCGTGAACAGGAACGAGCCGAGCACCCGGCGGGCCTCCGTCTCGGTGATGTTCGGGCTCGCCGAGACCATGTTCTCGAGCACGGAACGCTTGACGTCGATCGTCTCGTGCTCCTGGGCGTAGTAGCCGATCCGCAGGCCGTGGCCACCTTCGATGGAGCCCGTGTCTGGCTTGTCGACGCCGGCGAGAATACGCAGGAGCGTGGTCTTGCCCGCGCCGTTCAGGCCGAGCACGACGACCTTGGACCCGCGGTCGATCGCGAGGTCAACCGCGGTGAAGATCTCGAGTGAGCCGTAGCTACGCGAGAGGTTGTGTCCCATGAGCGGGGTGCGTCCGCACGCGACCGGGTCGGGGAAGCGCAGCTTCGCCACGCGGTCCACGGCGCGAACCTCGTCGAGTCCGGAGAGCATCTTCTCGGCGCGAGCAACCATCTGGTGCGCGGCGGCGGCCTTTGAGGCCTTTGCGCCGAAGCGGGCAGCCTGGAGCTGCAGCTGCGTCGCCTTCTTCTCGACGTTGACGCGTTCCTTCTTGCGGCGCTCCTCGTCGGCCTCGCGCTGCCTCAGGTAGTGCTTCCAGCCCATGTTGTAGATGTCGATGCACTGGCGATTGGCATCGAGGTAGAAGACCTTGTTGACGGTCTCCCCCACAAGTTCGACATCGTGGGAGATCACGATGAACCCGCCCTGGTACGTCTTCAGGAACTCCCGCAGCCACACGACCGAGTCTGCATCGAGGTGGTTGGTGGGCTCGTCGAGGATCATGACCTCGGCATCGGAAAAGAGGATGCGAGCGAGCTCGATGCGTCGTCGCTGTCCGCCGGAGAGCGTCTTGAGGGGCTGATCGAGGATTCGGTCGGGAAGGCTCAGGTTGCTGGCGATGGATGCCGCCTCGGCCTCGGCCGCGTAACCGCCGAGTGCCTCGAACCGGTCCGTGAGCCGCTCGTACCTCTTCATCGCGGCAGCACTCTTCGCCGGATCGTCGTCGGCCATGCCCATCGACGCCTCCTGCATACCCTGGACCAGGTCACCCAGGCCTCGGGCGTTCAGGATGCGAGTGCGCGCGAGTTCCTCGGGGTCTCCCGATCGCGGGTCTTGAGGAAGATACCCGACAGCGCCGCTACTCGTGACCGATCCGGCAGTGGCCGGGAGTTCCCCCGCGAGTACCTTGGTCAGCGTCGTCTTGCCGGCGCCATTGCGCCCGACGAGACCGATCTTGTCGCCCTGGGTCACACGGAAGCTCACGTTCTCCATGAGGAGGCGTGCGCCAACGCGCAACTCTAGGTCCTGTACAGAAAGCACAGCGGAGATCCAGTTCTCTGGGCGCGTTCGTAGGACGCGAAAAACGGGGGGTCAGCCACACAGTCTACGGTGGGACGCGGGGCACACCGTCCGGATGATCCGGACGGTGGAGGAACGCTAGATCGAGAAGCCGAGGGCGCGCATCATCTCGCGACCGTCGTCGGTGATCTTGTCCGGCCCCCACGGCGGCATCCAGACCCAGTTGATGCGGAATGCGTCGACGATGCCGTCCAGCGACTGCGCGGTCTGCTCCTCGATGACGTCCGTGAGGGGGCATCCAGCCGACGTGAGCGTCATGCTGATGATGAGCGCATCGTTCTCGTCATCCCAGCTGAGGTCGTAGATGAGTCCCAGGTCGACGATGTTGACGCCGAGCTCGGGGTCAACGACGTCCTTCAGCGCCTCTTCGACCTGGTCGAAGAGGGCCGGTGCGAGTGCGGTTGCCATGGACCTACGCTACGCCCGTGCCCTGGAGAAAGCGATCGTAGCCTTCCTCCTCGAGACGCTCGGCGAGCTCCGGGCCACCCTCTTCAGCGACGCGTCCGTCGACGAAGACGTGCACGAAGTCGGGCTTGATGTAGCGGAGGATGCGTGTGTAGTGCGTAATGAGCAGGACACCGAGGTCATTGGCCTCGTGTGCACGGTTCACGCCCTCTGACACGATCTTGAGAGCGTCGACGTCGAGACCGGAGTCCGTCTCGTCAAGCACGGCGAACTTCGGCTTGAGCAGCTCGAGCTGGAGGATCTCGTGGCGCTTCTTCTCTCCACCCGAGAAGCCCTCGTTGACGTTCCGCTCACCGAAGGACTTGTCCATTCGGAGGGACTCCATCGCCTGGTTTACCTCTTTGACCCAGGTGCGGATCGCGGGAGCTTCGCCGTCAAGGGCGGTCTTCGCGGTGCGCAGGAAGTCGGTCATGCGCACGCCCGGGATCTCCACGGGGTACTGCATGGCAAGGAAGATACCTGCACGGGCACGCTCGTCGACACTCATCTCCAGCACCTCCGCACCGTCGAGGAGCACGGAGCCGCTCTCCACGGTGTACTTCGGGTGTCCCGCGATCGAGTAGGCGAGGGTCGACTTGCCGGAGCCGTTGGGCCCCATGATCGCGTGGATCTCCCCCTGTCGGAGGGTCAGGTCGACGCCCTTGAGGATCTGGCGCGTGCCCTGATCGGTCTCGACGCTGACGTGGAGGTCTTTGATTTCCAGTACTGACATGTCTTTTCGTTTCTGTGGGTCTGTGGTCTGGCCGGGGCTCAGACGGACACGATCTCGTGCGGGTCGATGGAGACGACGCCATCGGCGTCGACGTTCACCACGAACACCGGCACGGGCTCGTAGGCGGGAAGGTTGGATGGCTTGCCGGTCTTGAGCGAGAACGCCGAGCCGTGCGCCCAGCACTCGATCGAGTCGTCCTCGACGAAGCCCTCGGAGAGCGAGATGTCCCCGTGCGTGCACGTGTCGCCGATGGCGTGGATGTCACCGGCAGAGTCCTTGACGATCACGATTGCCGTGCCGTCGAGCACGACCTTGAACGGCTTGTTGACCTCGAGCTCTGCCGTCGTGCACACGCGTTCCGCGGTCATGCTGCGCCCCCGAGCTCCGCGATGATGCGCCCCGTGAGGTACTCCTCGAGAGCGGGGTCGCCGACCTTCTGCACGATCTCGTTGAGGAAGCCGATCACCACGAGGCGGCGAGCCTCCGGCTCGGTGATGCCGCGCGACTGCAGGTAGAACAGCTGCTCGTCGTCGAAGCGTCCCGTGGCGCTCGCGTGCCCGGCTCCGAGAATGTCACCCGTCTCGATCTCGAGGTTCGGGATGCTGTCGGCCCGGGTCCCGCCGGTGAGGACGAGGTTGCGGTTCTGCTCGTAGGAGTCGGTGCCCGTGGCATCCGGACCGATGAGGACGTCGCCCACCCAGACCGTGCGAGCGCCCTCGCCCTGGAGCGCGCCCTTGTAGTTGACGCGCCCGACGGTGTGCGCGGCCTCGTGGTGCAGGTAGACGCGCTGCTCGAGGTGCTGCCCGGCGTCAGCGAAGTACAGGCCGTAGAGCTCGCCATTCGAGCCTTCGCCACTGAGGTGGGCCGACGGGTTGACCCGGACCACAGCGCCGCCCAGGGAGATGACGATGTGCGTGAGCTTCGCGTCCCGCCCCACCTGTGCGAAGTGGCTTGCGAGGTGGAGGCTGTCGTCGTCCCACTCCTGGAGGCTGATGACGGTCAGCGATGCGCCCTGCTCGACGACGATCTCGACGTTTTCGGCCAGCGTGGCCCGGCCCGAACTGCGGAGAACCACGTGGCCCGTGGAACCTTCCCGAGCGGTGATGACCGTGTGGGCGGCGCGGGCGGCGTCACCGAAGCCCGAGCGGTCGAGCCCGATCGCGATCGGCTCCTCCCCCGATATCTCCACGGCGAGGGCGCGCTCGGTGCTCGACCATGCGTTGGCTGCTGCTTTGTCCTCGGGGATGCCGGCGCTCCCGATCCGCGCGTCGTCCATCGCGATCCACTCGACGGTTCCGCTGCCTTCCGGCTGCTCCTGCAGCGAGTAGGCGCCTCCGTCGAGCGAGCCGTCGATCAAGTCTCGGACCGTCGCGACGGGGGTGAGCTTCCAGTCGATCTCCAGGCCGGTGACATCCGGGAACTCAGCGGGGTCCGTTGAGGTGAAGCGCTCGGAGCGGGTCTGTACGGGCACCTCTACGGCGCCCCACCCTCCGTCACTGTGGGCCGTAGCTCCGTGCTGGCCGGGGGTTTGGGTAGTAGCGATGGACATCTAGCCGACAGAGCCTTCCATGCTCATCTCGATGAGCTTGTTGAGTTCGAGCGCGTACTCCATCGGGAGCTCGCGGGCGATGGGCTCGATGAACCCGCGGACGATCATGGCCATGGCCTCGTCCTCCGGCATCCCGCGGGACTGCAGGTAGAACAACTGCTCTGCGCTCACGCGCGAGACCGTCGCTTCGTGACCCAGCTGTACGTCATCCACGCGGATGTCGATGGCGGGGTAGGTGTCGGATCGCGAGATCGTGTCGACCAGAAGCGCGTCGCATCGCACGGTGTTGGCCGAGTGATGTGCCTTCTCGTCGACACGAACCTCACCGCGGTATCCAGCGCGGCCGCCACCGCGAGCGATCGATTTCGAGACGATCGAGGAGGTCGTGTAGGGCGCCATGTGGATCATCTTCGCGCCGGCGTCCTGGTGCTGGCCGGGGCCAGCAAAGGCGACGGAGAGCGTCTCACCCTTGGCGTGCTCACCGACGAGGTAGATCGACGGGTACTTCATCGTGACCTTGGATCCGATGTTGCCGTCGATCCACTCCATCGTCGCGCCCTCGTGCGCGATCGCGCGCTTCGTCACGAGGTTGTAGACGTTGTTGGACCAGTTCTGGATGGTCGTGTAGCGAACGCGGGCGTTCTTCTTCACGATGATCTCGACGACCGCGGAGTGTAAGGAGTCCGACTTGTAGATCGGTGCCGTGCATCCCTCGATGTAGTGAACGTACGAGCCCTCGTCGGCGATGATGAGCGTGCGCTCGAACTGGCCCATGTTCTCCGTGTTGATGCGGAAGTAGGCCTGCAAAGGAATCTCGACGTGGACACCCTTCGGCACGTACACGAAGGAGCCTCCGGACCACACCGCGGTATTGAGCGCGGCGAACTTGTTGTCGCCAGCCGGGATGACGGTGCCGAAGTACTCCTCGAAGAACTCCGGGTGCTCCCTGAGCGCCGTATCGGTGTCCATGAAGATCACGCCCTGAGCCTCGAGCTCGGCGTTGATCGAGTGGAACACGACCTCGGACTCGTACTGTGCCGCGACGCCGGAGACGAGGCGCTGGCGCTCCGCCTCGGGGATACCGAGCTTCTCGTACGTGTTGCGGATGTCCTCGGGGAGGTCCTCCCACGTCTGTGCCTGCTTCTCGGTGGAGCGCACGAAGTACTTGATGTTGTCGAAGTCGATGCCCGAGAGATCAGCTCCCCACGTGGGCATTGGTTTGCGGAAGAAGTTGCGAAGACCGGCAAGTCGGGTCTTCAGCATCGACTCCGGCTCGTTCTTCAGAGCGGAGATGTCGCGAACCACGTCTTCGTTGATACCGCGTCGCGCCGTGGCGCCAGCGGCGTCCGAGTCGGACCAACCGAATTCGTATTGGCCGAGACTGCCCAACTCAGGGCGATCAATCAGTACGTCAGCCATGTGTATTCCTCTTTCCCACCGGTGCCAACCAAGGTGGCAGTACCGGCATTCCCTCCACGGCAGCTTGGGGTTCAGTACTCGGCAGGCCCGATGTGCGCTGCTCGTGAGTGGCACGGCCGGGGCTTGCTTAGACTGAACCAGGACTCGGAGTTGTCTCCGACGTCTGCGCTGACTCCCCGGCTTGGGCTGTTCATAGAACCCCATGATTCTACAGGGCACAGCACCAAATAACAGGAGGTTCGGCTGTGAAAGCCGTGTTCGCTCGATTGCCCAGCGCCGTCGACACGCGTATCCGCGTGTTCGCCATTGCCACTCTCATCGCCCAGATTCTGATCGTGGGCACGGGCGGAGCCGTGCGTTTGACCGGGTCAGGGCTGGGATGCCCGACCTGGCCGCGGTGCACGGACGAGTCGTTTGTCACAACGCCCGAGATGGGCATCCACGGAATCATCGAGTTCGGCAACCGACTCCTCACTTTCGTGCTCGTTCTGATCGCGATCATCATGTTCGTACTGGTGCTGCGCATCCGTCGCGAGCGTCGTGACCTGTTCTTTCTGTCCCTGTTCATCGGCCTCTACGTGCCGATCCAGGCGATCATCGGCGGCATTACGGTGCTGACCAACCTCAACCCGTATGTGGTGGGCCTGCACTACCTGGCTTCCGTCGTGCTCGTCTCGCTGTCGGCAGTTCTCGTGTTCCGCGTGTTCGTCGGACCCCGCGGCGACAGGATCGCTCTGCCCCTGTGGTTCTCCGCCCTGGTGTACGCCACGGGCGTGCTCACAGCGATGACGATCCTCGTCGGAATTCTCGTGACGGGCTCCGGGCCGCACGCGGGTGACGGTGGAGCTGCACGCAATGGGCTGAACCCCGAGTTGCTGCAGCACATCCACAGCTGGCCCGCTTATGCGACGTTCGGGGCGACCGTTCTGCTTGTCATCGGCGCATGGCGACTTGGTCAGGCTCGGATGCTGCGCTTCGCGGTCGTCCTGCTCGTCGTCGAGATCGTGCAGATCGCTGTCGGACTCACCCAGGCGCGCCTGGGACTCCCCGAGCTTCTCGTCGGCATCCACATGGTGCTCGCGTGCTGCCTGGCCGCCGCCATGACCGCAGTTGTGCTCTCCCTGCGCGAGCCCCGGACCGATCCCGCCTCCGCGCCAGCCGCAGTGAGCTAGAACGGCAGCAGCGGGTCGATCCCGACTGCGAGGAAGACGAGCGTCAAGTATGTGATCGAGGCGTGGAACACGCGCATCGGGCGAACGTTGCCGTGCCGGATCGCGGTCGAGTACAGACGGTGCGACTCGATGATGAACCATCCGCCGCTCGCGACGGCAACGACCGAGTAGACGAGGCCCATGCCCGCAACCGGGATGAGCAGGAGCGAGCACGCAACCGTCGCCCACGCGTAGAGAACGACCTGTAGGCCCACCACGGTGCGTCCTCGGACGACGGCGAGCATCGGCACGTTCACGGACTGGTAGTCGGCGCGGTACCTCATCGAGAGGGGCCAGTAGTGCGGCGGGGTCCAGAGGAAGACGATCGCAAAGAGGATCACGGGGGTCCAGTTCAGGGACCCCGTTACGGCCGCCCATCCGATGAGCACAGGCATGCATCCCGCTGCTCCACCCCAGACGATGTTCTGGGGGGTGCGGCGCTTGAGCAGGAGAGTGTAGACGAAGACGTAGAACAGGATCGCGGCGAGCGACAGGGCGGCGGCCAGCCAGTTCACGAGGAAGCCGAGCCAGAGAACCGAGACGATCCCCGTGATCCAGGCGAAGGCGAGGGCTTCGCGGTCGGACAGCTCCCCCGTCACCAACGGACGCTTCTTGGTGCGGTTCATCACTCTGTCGATGTCGCGGTCGATGTAGCAGTTGAACGCGTTGGCCGAACCAGCGCTGAGCGAACCACCGATGAGTGTGCCGAGAACGAGCCAGAGGTTGGGGATGCCCTGCGCTGCGAGGATCATCACGGGAGCCGTAGTGACGAGCAGGAGCTCGATAACTCTTGGCTTGGTGAGGGCGATGTAGGCCTTGGTCTTACGGATGACGCCGATGCGCCCCGTCTCCGGGCGGTCTTCGAGCACGACGTCCATACTCTCGATGATAGGCGACCGTCGGAGCGGGGTTCCGTGTCGCGGGCAACACGGGCGGTAACACCGGGCGCGGACTCTCTATACTGGGAATAGCCTGCCAGCCAACAAATGCGGCCCGTCCCCCTCTCCCTGAGTGGTTCGAGGCTGCGGCGACACAGCCGAGGTCGTCTGTGGCAGGCGTTCGTTCGCCGTGCACCAGCCTTTCAGGCGGCGCCGCTTGCAGAAGGGTTATCAGTCACCGTGGCCGCTCTCCAATGGGACCCCATCGATAACAGGGCAGTCGACACCGCGAGGATTCTCGCCGCCGACGCCGTTGAGAAAGTGGGGAACGGGCATCCCGGAACCGCGATGAGCATGGCGCCAGCGGCGTACCTGCTCTTCCAGAAGGTGATGCGGCAGGATCCCTCCGACACCCACTGGATCGGTCGCGACCGGTTCATCCTCTCGATCGGGCACAGCTCGCTCACGCAGTACGTGCAGCTCTACCTTGGCGGTTACGGCCTCGAGCTCGACGACATCAAGGCCCTCCGCACCTGGGGCTCCAAGACCCCCGGACACCCGGAGTACGGACACACCGACGGTGTCGAGATCACGACCGGCCCGCTCGGCCAGGGAATCTCGTCGGCAGTCGGCTTCGCCTACGCAGCCCGTTTCGAGCGTGGCCTGTTCGACCCGGATGCCGATCAGGGCACGAGCCCCTTCGACCACTTCATCTACGTGCTCGCGGGCGACGGCGACCTGCAGGAGGGTGTCTCGTCCGAGGCATCGTCGCTCGCCGGTCACCAGCAGCTCGGCAACCTGATCGCGATCTACGACTCCAACCAGATCTCGATCGAGGACGACACGAACATCGCCTTCACCGAGGACGTCAAGGCCCGCTACGAGTCGTACCACTGGCACGTGCAGACCGTCGACTGGAAGAAGACCGGCGAGTACGTCGAGGACCTCCAGGCGCTCAACGACGCCATCGAGGCGGCCAAGGGTGTCACCGACAAGCCGTCGCTCATCATCCTCAAGACGATCATCGGCTGGCCGAGCCCGAAGAAGCAGAACTCGGGCAAGATCCACGGTTCCGCCCTCGGCGCGGAGGAACTGGCAGCCGTCAAGGAGGTTCTCGGATTCGACCCCGAGAAGACCTTCGAGGTCAGCGACGAGGTCATCACCCACACCCGCGAGGCGGTCGAGCGCGGCAAGGCCGCCCACGCCGAGTGGGACAAGTCGTTCGACGCCTGGGCGAGTGCGAACCCCGAGCGCAAGGAGATGTTCGACCGCATCATGCGCGGCGAGCTGCCTGAGGGCGTCGAGGCAGCACTCCCCGTCTTCGACGGCGGCAAGGATGTCTCCACTCGTGCCGCGTCCGGCAAGGTAATCGGTGCCCTCGGCGCCATCATCCCGGAGCTCTGGGGAGGTTCAGCGGACCTCGCAGAGTCGAACCTCACGACGATCGAGGGTGGCGCATCCTTCATCCCGGCCGAGCACTCGACCCACGAGTGGACGGGCAACCCCTACGGCCGCGTCCTCCACTTCGGCATCCGTGAGCACGCCATGGGCGCGATCATCAACGGCATCGTGCTGCACGGAAACACCCGTGCGTTCGGCGGCACGTTCCTGATCTTCAGCGACTACATGCGGCCAGCAGTTCGTCTCGCCGCGCTCATGAAGGTCCCCTCGATCTTCGTCTGGACGCACGACTCGGTCGCGCTCGGCGAGGACGGCCCGACCCACCAGCCGATCGAGCAGCTTGCGACGCTCCGTGCCATCCCCGGCCTCGATGTGGTTCGCCCCGGCGACGCCAACGAGACCGGTTGGGCCTGGAAGACGATCCTCGAGCGCCGCAACGGCCCTGCGGGAATCGCCCTCACGCGCCAGAACATCCCGGTTTTCGAGCGCGGAGATGGCGCGGCAGAGGGCGACGTGTTTGCCTCGGCGAGCTTCGTGCCGAAGGGCGCCTACGTCCTGGCAGAGGCCCCCGGCGGAACTCCCGACGTGATCTTCATCGCAACGGGCTCGGAGGTGCAGCTGGCTGTGGCCGCTCGCGCCGAGCTCCAGAAGGAGGGCATCAACGCCCGCGTCGTATCCGCTCCGTGCCTCGAGTGGTTCGAGGAGCAGGATGCCGCGTACCGCGAGTCCGTCCTCCCCGCAGCCGTCAAGGCTCGCGTGTCCGTCGAGGCGGGTCTCTCGCTCGGCTGGTCCAAGTACGTCGGGGATGCAGGGCGCAGCGTGTCGATCGAGCACTTCGGTGCATCCGCCGACTACAAGACCCTGTTCACCGAGTTCGGAATCACCACGGAAGCAGCCGTGGCCGCAGCCAAGGAGACGCTGGCCGCTGTCCGCAGCTAGCGACAACAAGAAAGAACACAGAACACAGATGAGCACCGAATCCCCCACCGCAGCACTGTCCGCCCTCGGCGTCAGCATTTGGCTCGACGACCTCTCTCGTGACCGGATCCAGTCGGGCGGTCTCCAGAAGCTGATCGCCGAGCGCAACGTCGTCGGGGTCACCACGAACCCGACGATCTTCGCCAGCGCGCTGGCCAAGGGCACGACCTACGACGCGCAGGTCGCCGAGCTGGCCAAGGCCGGTACTTCCGTCACCGATGCCGTCTTCGAGATCACGACCGATGACGTGGCCGCCGCCAGTGACATCTTCCGCGGCATCTACGACACCACGAGCGGCTTCGACGGCCGCGTCTCGATCGAGGTCGAGCCGGGTCTTGCACACGACGCTGCCGGCACCATCGAGCAGGCGCAGCAGCTCTGGGCCAAGGTTGACCGACCGAACGCGATGATCAAGATCCCGGCGACGGTGGAGGGCCTGGAGGCCATCACCGCGACGATCGGTGCTGGCATCAGCGTCAACGTGACCCTGATCTTCAGCCTCGAGCGTCACCAGGCCGTGATCGACGCCTACCTCGCCGGTCTCGAGCAGGCTAAGGCCGCGGGCATCGACCTCTCGACGATCCACTCGGTCGCCTCGTTCTTCGTGTCGCGCGTCGACACCGAGATCGACAAGCGTCTCGACGCCATCGGTACCGACGAGGCCATCGCGCTCAAGAGCAAGGCCGGCGTCGCGAACGCGCAGCTCGCCTACCGCGTGTACCAGGAGGCGTTCGCCACCGAGCGCGCCCAGGCACTCATCGCCGCGGGTGCGAACAAGCAGCGTCCGCTGTGGGCATCGACCGGCGTCAAGGACCCGAGCCTGCCCGACACTCTCTACGTGACGCAGCTCGCGGTTGCCGAGACCGTCAACACGATGCCCGAGAAGACGCTCGAGGCGACCTTCGACCACGGCGTCATCACGGGTGACGAGGTCACGGGTTCCTACGACGCGGCACAGGCCGTTCTCGACGCGCTTGCCGGTCTCGGTATCTCGTACGACGAGGTCACCGCGCTCCTCGAGAAGGAGGGCGTCGAGAAGTTCATCGTGTCCTGGAACGAACTTCTCGACACCGTCACTGCAGCACTCGAGGCGGCCAAGTGAGCGTGAAGATCGCTCTCTCGGGCGCGGCCGCTGAGGCCGTGGACCGGGTTGTGCCCCAGCTCGTGAGCGATCTCGTCGCGAGCCGGATCACGGGCGGCGACGCCACCCTCTGGGGGCCCGACGCCGAGGAGGAATCGGCCAAGCGACTCGGCTGGGTCGAGGCGGTCTCCGTATCGCGCCCCATGGTCGACGATATCCTCGCCCTGCGTGACAAGCTCCGCGAGTCCGGTGTGAACCACATCGTTCTCGGCGGAATGGGAGGATCCTCGCTCGCGCCAGAGGTCATCACTCGCACCTACGGTGTGGAGCTGACCGTTCTGGACTCCACCGACCCCGGGCAGGTGCTCTCGGCACTGGGCGATCGACTCGCCACCACGGCCGTCGTCATCTCGTCGAAGTCGGGCTCGACTGTCGAGACCGACAGCCAGAAGCGCGTCTACGAGTCCTACTTCCGCGAGGCGGGCATCGACCCGCTCGAGCGCATCGTGATCGTGACCGACCCGGGTTCTCCGCTGGATGTCTCGGCTCGCGAGGCCGGATATCGCGTGTTCAACGCCGACCCCACCGTGGGTGGCCGTTACTCGGCTCTGACCGCCTTCGGTCTGGTCCCCTCGGGCCTCGCAGGAGCAGACATCTCGGAGCTCCTCGATGAGGCTGAGGCCATGATGCTGGATCTGGCCGTCGACACCACGACCAACCCCGGTCTCGTGCTCGGCGCCGCTATCGCCGGCACCAAGCCCCTCAAGAACAAGCTCGGCATTGTGCCGGACGGAACCCACATCCTGGGCTTCGGCGACTGGGCCGAGCAGCTCATCGCCGAGTCGACGGGCAAGCTCGGTACCGGCATCCTGCCCGTCGTGCTCGACGTCAACTCCCCCGAGCTCAGCGAGAACCTCCCCGACGTGCAGATCATTCGACTCGTCGGAGACTGGGAGGACACTCGTGAGGTCGCTGATGGTGAGATCGAGATCACCGGCACCCTCGGTGCGCAGCTCCTCACCTGGGAGTACGCGACGGCCGTCGCAGGCCGCCTCCTCGGCATCAACCCGTTCGACCAGCCCGATGTGGAGTCGGCGAAGATCGCCACTCGCGCGCTCATCGACAATCCGTCGCAGGCCCCGTCCCCCGCGTTCGTCGACGGGGACATCGAGGTTCGTGGAACCGCTGATGTCGTCGAGGGAGCCACGAGTCTCGCGGATGCCGTCGAGAAGCTGATCTCGCTGGTCCCCGGGGACGGCTACATCTCGATCCAGGCGTACGTCAACCGTCTCGCCTACCCTCAGCTCGTCGAGCTCCGCGACTCGCTCGCGGCGCGGTCGAAGCGGCCCGTCACGTTCGGTTGGGGCCCGCGATTCCTGCATTCGACCGGTCAGTTCCACAAGGGCGGACCGGCTGTAGGCGTTTTCCTCCAGCTGACCACAGTCGAGGACGAGGACCTGCAGATTCCCGACCGTCCCTTCACCTTCGGTGAGCTGATCAGGGCCCAGGCAGCAGGCGATGCGAGCGTGCTCGCGGACCACGGCCGCCCGGTTCTGAGCCTCACGCTCACCAACCCCGCTGGGGCCATCCCGGTAGTAGTCGACACCGTCGCATAGCGAATTCGAGCACCATGACACCCGCGCCCATCACCGCAGGATTCAATCCCCTGCGCCTTCCGAGCGATCGCCGACTCAATCGGATCGCTGGTCCGAGCGGCCTCATCATCTTCGGTGTGACAGGTGACCTGTCGCGCAAGAAGCTGATGCCGGCGGTCTACGACCTCGCCAACCGTGGTCTTCTTCCTCCCGGCTTCGCGCTCGTCGGCTTCGCCCGGCGCGACTGGGAGGACCAGGACTTCGCTGAGGTCGTCCACGACGCCGTCAAGCAGTATGCGAGGACCCCGTTCGACGAGGACGTCTGGAAGCAGCTTGCGACGGGCATCCGTTTTGTCCAGGGCGAGTTCGACGACGATGCCGCGTTCGCGCGCCTGAAGGCGACGATCGAGGAACTCGACCGGGACCGCGGAACGATGGGCAACCACGCGTTCTACCTCTCGATCCCGCCGAAGTCGTTCCCGCAGGTGACCGAGCAGCTCCGTAACTCAGGGCTCGCCGAGCCCAAGGAGGGCCAGTGGCGACGAGTCGTCATCGAGAAGCCGTTCGGAAGCGACCTGAAGACCGCGCGTGAGTTGAACGACGTCGTAGAGTCCGTGTTCCCGCCCGACAGTGTGTTCCGTATCGACCACTACCTCGGTAAGGAGACGGTGCAGAACATCCTGGCTCTGCGCTTCGCCAACCAGCTGTACGAACCCATCTGGAACGCCAACTACGTCGACCACATCCAGATCACGATGGCCGAGGATGTGGGCGTCGGTGGACGTGCCGGCTACTACGACGGCATCGGTGCAGCGCGCGACGTGATCCAGAACCACCTCCTGCAGCTCCTGGCCCTGACGGCGATGGAGGAGCCCGTGTCATTCGATGCCGCGGATCTCCGCGCCGAGAAGGAGAAGGTTCTCTCGGCCGTTCGCCTCCCGAAGGACCTCGGAAAGCACACCGCCCGGGGCCAGTACTCGGGTGGTTGGGCCGGGGGCGAGAAGGTCATCGGCTTCCTCGACGAGGACGGGATGAACCCGCTCTCGACCACGGAGACCTACGCGGCCATTCGCCTCGACATCGACACTCGTCGGTGGGCGGGCGTGCCGTTCTACCTGCGCACGGGCAAGCGGCTCGGCCGCCGGGTGACCGAGATTGCGGTCGTGTTCAAGCGCGCCCCGCAGTACCTCTTTGCGGAGAGCCAGACGTCGGCGCTCGGCCAGAACGCACTCGTCATCAGGGTTCAGCCCGACGAGGGCGTGACCATCCGCTTCGGCTCGAAGGTGCCGGGCGCCGGGATGCAGGTGCGCGACGTGACGATGGACTTCGGCTACGGCCACGCCTTCACCGAGGCAAGCCCCGAGGCCTACGAACGACTCATTCTCGATGTGCTCCTCGGCGACCCTCCCCTCTTCCCGAGGCACGAGGAGGTCGAGCTCAGTTGGAAGATCCTCGACCCGATCGAGGAGTACTGGGCCAAGCAGGGCCAGCCCGAGCAGTATCGTCCGGGAACGTGGGGGCCGGCATCCGCCGATGCTCTCATGGCCCGCGACGGCCGTACCTGGAGGCGTCCATGATCGTCGATCTGCCCAACACCACGACGAGCCAGATCTCGAAGACGCTCGTCAAGATCCGCGAGGAGGGCGGTGCTGTCGCCCTCGGTCGAGTCCTGACACTCATCATCTCGACGAGGCTCGGTGAGGAGGAGGAGGCCATCGAGGCCGCGAACGACGCCTCTCGTGAGCACCCCATGCGGGTGATCGTGGTCTCCTCGGATCCTGAGGAGACCAGCGGAGCGCGCGTTGACGCGCAGATCCGCGTCGGTGGTGACGCCGGAGCGAGCGAGGTCATCGTCGTGCGTGCCTACGGGGACGCCTCGACCGATGAGGAGAGCCTCGTGACGGGTCTGCTCCTCCCGGACGCCCCCGTCGTGGCATGGTGGCCAGGTGTCGCACCGGAGAACGTGTCCCAGTCGGCTCTGGGCCGTATCGCCCAGCGCAGGATCACGGATGCCGCATCCAGCAGCGATCCGCTCGCCGAGCTCTCTCGGCTCGCGAGCAGCTACGCCCCGGGCGACACGGACTTCGCGTGGACTCGACTCACGCTCTGGCGGGCACAGCTCGCCGCGGTGCTCGACCAGCCCCCATTTGTGCCGGTGACCGCGGTCCGGGTGCGGGGAGCGTCGGATTCGCCCTCCACCGCGCTACTCGCCGCGTGGCTGCAGCACGCGCTGAAGGTACGTGTGGATCTCACCGTGTCCGCCGGCAGCCAGGGCGCCGGCATCGAGGCAGTCGAACTCACGCGCAAGAACGGCGTGATCAAGCTCGAACGCATCGAGCCGGCGATCGCCCAGCTCGAGCAGCCGTCCCAGCCGACCCACGACATCTCACTTCCCCGCCGCAGCATGCGTGACTGCCTCGCTGAGGAGTTGCGACGTCTCGATCCCGACGACCTGTACGGCGAAGTGATCCAGCGCGGCGTTCCTGAACTGAGCACGTCCCATGGAGCGGCTAAGGTCTCAGCATGAGTCCTGAACGTCGCGTGCTCGTCCACGAGAGCAAGGAGATTCTCGCGGCAGCAGTCGCGGCGCGATTCCTCCGCAAGGTCAAGGATCTGATCGAGGAGTTCGGCGAGGCGAGTGTCGTCCTCACAGGCGGAACGATGGGCATCGCTGTTCTGGCGGCGATCAACTCGTCGCCTGCGCGTGACTCCGTCGACTGGTCCCGCGTGAACGTCTGGTGGGGCGACGAGCGGTGGCTGCCTGAGGGTGATCCCGAACGCAACGAGACGCAGGCTCGCGATGCCCTCCTGGACCATGTCGGGCTCGACCCTGAGCGGGTCCATCCCTTCGCCCGCTCTGACGCAGGACTTGACCTGGATGCCGCGGCGGAAGCCTATTCGACCGAGCTCCAGGCGAACGCTCCCCGATCCGCGCGCTTCCCCCACTTCGACATCACATTCCTGGGGATGGGGCCGGACGGACACATCGCTTCGCTGTTCCCCGGCATGGACGGGATCCGCGAAACCGAGGCAACCGTGATCTCGGTACGCAACTCCCCCAAGCCTCCTCCGGAGCGGCTCAGCCTGACGCTGCCGACCATCAACTCGTCGGCGCGCGTGTGGGCTGTCGTTGCCGGGGCCGACAAGGCATCAGCACTGGGACTTACTCTCGCGGACGCGAGTATCGATGAGGTCCCCGCTTCCGGCCTCGAAGGGCGTCGCAGCACGTTGTTCTTCGTCGACGGGGATGCCGCCGCAGAAGTTCCCGAGAACCTCATCGATCCCGGCCAGTTCTGGACGGGCGCGGACGACATCCAGCAGAACTGACTGCGCGCAGCCTTGCGGTTGCGCTAGTTGCCTGCGGTGCCTCGGCGAGTACGGAGCTGGACGAGCGCCTCCTCGAGGAGCTGCGATGCTTCCTCTTCGGTGCGGCGTTCCTTCACGTATGCGAGATGCGTCTTGTACGGCTCGAGCTTGGCCACCGACGGCGGGTTGTTCTTGTCGCGACCGGCGGGCAGACCCGTCGACGGAGAGTCGATGACCTCAGGGATCTCCTCGTCGGGCAGATTTGCCGCGAAGTAGCGAACAGTCTCGTTGCCCATCTCGTCCCAATAGGACACGGCGATGCGGTCGGCGTGGAAGCCGCGATCCTGTTCGCCCATGGGACCGGCCCCGACGCGGGACCCTCGAATTGCACTACCGCCAGATGCCATGATGCTCCTCGCTCAGCCTGTGGGAAATCAGCCGTTGAATCTGGTGATGAGTCCGAGAATCACGATGCAGATGATCCAGACAACAGCCAGAAGAACGGTGATTCGATTGAGGTTGCGCTCGGCAACGCCGGATGCGCCGAGGTTCGACGTGACACCTCCACCGAACATGTCCGACAGTCCTCCACCACGTCCGCGGTGAAGAAGGATCAGGAGGGTCAGGAGAAGAGACGTGATGCCCAGGAGAACCTGAAGCACGACCTGGAGAATTTCCACGTGAAGAACCTTTCGAAAGCCTCAGTAAGTATAGCGGGAGCGCTGTGTGTCAGGTTCCGACATGCTTCTGGAAGCGCGCGATGCTCGCGAACTCGTTGACGTCGAGGCTTGCACCGCCGACCAGGGCACCGTCGATGTTCGGTTCGCGCATGAGCGACGCGATGTTGCTCGCCTTCACCGATCCGCCATAGAGGATGCGCGTGGCCTGGGCCACCTCGTCGCCGAGGAGCTCAGCAAGAGTCGATCGAAGTGCAGAAGCGACCTGCTCCGCCTGCTCGGGCGTGGCCGCCAATCCCGATCCGATCGCCCAGACCGGCTCGTAAGCGATCACGATGTCGGGCGTTCCGGAGACGTCGGCCAGCGCCGCACGGAGCTGGGCGACGGGGACGGCGCTCGGACCGTGCTCCTCCAGGTCCTCCGCGGTCTCGCCGACGCACAGCACGGGGACGAGTCCATGGCGAAGCGCGGCCGCCACCTTGCGTGCGAGCTGCTCGTCAGTTTCGCCATGCATCGTGCGGCGCTCGGAGTGACCAACGAGCACATAGCGGCACTTCAGGGCCGCGAGGAACGCACCGGAGATCTCTCCGGTGTACGCGCCGGAATCGTGCTCGGACAGGTCCTGTCCGCCGTAGACCACCTCGAGCTTGTCCGACCAGATGAGGTTCTGAACGGGTCGAAGATCAGTGAAGGGTGGGAAGACCGCAACCTCTGAACCCTTGGCGTCGAAGTCGTGACCGGCGTCCTTGAGGGTCCATGCGAGCTTCTGCACGAAGGCTATCGCCTGCTCGTGGTCGAAGTTCATCTTCCAGTTGCCCGCGATGAGCGGGACCCTGCTTACTGCTGCCATCCGAGGACCTCCAGTCCAGGAAGTCGCTTGCCCTCGAGGAACTCGAGGCTCGCGCCGCCGCCGGTAGAAATGTGACCGAACTGGTCGTCGTCAAAGCCCAGGGCCCGAACGGCTGCGGCCGAGTCTCCCCCGCCGACCACCCCGAATCCGTCGAAGGATGCGAGGGCCGCTGCAACTGCCTTGGTGCCCGCTGCGAACGGAGCG
Source organism: Leifsonia sp. AK011 (assembly GCF_013410945.1). NCBI lineage: Bacteria > Bacillati > Actinomycetota > Actinomycetes > Micrococcales > Microbacteriaceae > Leifsonia > Leifsonia sp. AK011. Next base: position 1,923,932 of record NZ_JACCCH010000001.1, read on the forward strand.
AGTTCGAAGACGCCCATCGGACCGTTCCAGAAGACCGTTTTCGAGCCAGCGATCACCTCAGCGAAGCGTGCAGACGTCTCGGGTCCGATATCGAGACCCAGACCCTTGTCGCCGAAGGGGGTCAGCTCGATTGCGTCGCTGGGGGCCACCTCGTACTCGGCATCCGCACTGAAGGCGGACGCCACGACGATGTCCGTCGGCAGGACGATCTCCACGCCGAGTTCCTTCGCGCGCGAGAGGTACTCGCGCACGACCTCGACCTGGTCCTCCTCGAGCAGGCTGGAGGCGACCTTGTGCCCCTGTGCCACGAGGAAGGTGAACAGCATGCCGCCGCCAATGAGCAGCGTGTCGACCTTGGGAAGCAGAGCGTCGATGACGCTGAGCTTGTCCGAGACCTTGGACCCACCGAGGACGACCGTATAGGGACGTTCCGGAGTCACCGTGAGCCGTTCCAAAACGCCGAGTTCCTGCTCAATGAGAAGGCCGGCAGCACTCGGAAGCGCGTCGGCCAGCTCGAAGACGCTCGCCTGCTTGCGATGCACGACACCGAAACCGTCCGAGACGAACGCGTCGGCGAAGGAGGCGAGCTGGCCGGCGAAGGATGCTCGGACCGCGGCATCCTTCGAGGTCTCCTCCGGGTTGAACCGCAGGTTCTCCAGGAGTGCGACGTCGCCATCGCCCAGCCCTCCGACCACCGCGGTCGCCGAGTCACCGACGGTGTCGGTGGCGAACGCGACCGGGCGGTCGAGGAGCTCCGCAAGCCTGACGGCGACCGGTTCCAGGCTGTAGCGAGGATCCGGGGCGCCGTCAGGGCGACCGAGGTGCGAGACGATCACAACGCGGGCACCCGCGTCGATGAGCTTGGTGAGCGTGGGGATCGAGGCGCGAATGCGTCCGTCATCCGTGATCTGGCCGTCCTTCAGGGGGACGTTCAGATCGCAGCGAACGATGACGCGCTTGCCCCCGAGCTCCCCGAGGGACTCGAGCGTGCGAATCGGCATGGTGACTGAGTCGTGGTGGTCCGGGTCTCCAGGCGGGGCCTAGAGACGCGCGCCGACGAACTCGGTGATGTCGACCAGGCGGTTCGAGTAGCCCCACTCGTTGTCGTACCACGAGGCAACCTTGACCTGGTCGCCGATGACCTTGGTGAGGCCCGCGTCGAAGATCGACGAGTGCGGGTCCCCCACGATGTCACTGGAGACGATCTCGTCCTCGGTGTACTTGAGGATTCCCTTGAGCGGGCCCTCGGCTGCAGCCTTGTACGCGGCGTTGATCTCCTCGACGGTGACCGGGCGCGATGCCGTGACGGTCAGGTCGGTGATCGATCCGGTGATGACCGGGACGCGCAGCGCGTAGCCGTCGAGCTTGCCCACGAGCTCCGGGATGACAAGGCCAAGGGCCTTGGCCGCACCGGTCGACGTGGGGATGATGTTCGCGGCGGCGGCACGGGCACGGCGCAGGTCGCTGTGGGGGCCGTCCTGCAGGTTCTGGTCGGCGGTGTAGGCGTGGACCGTCGTCATGAGACCACGCTCGATGCCGAAGTTCTCCATGAACACCTTCGCGAGCGGCGCCAGGCAGTTCGTGGTGCACGACGCGTTCGAGATGATGTTGTGGATCGCGGGGTCGTAGGTGTCCTCGTTCACGCCGAGCACCAGGGTCGCGACATCCGAACCGGTGGCCGGGGCGGAGACGATGACCTTCTTGGCTCCCGCGGTGATGTGCTTCGCGGCATCCTCGGACTTGGTGAAGCGGCCGGTCGACTCGATGACGATGTCGACACCCAGCTCGCCCCAGGGGAGGTTGGCGGGGTCGCGCTCCTCGAAGACGCGGATGGCCTTGCCGTTGACGACGATCTGCTCACCGTCGAACTCGACGGTGGCGTCGAGACGGCCGGTGATCGTGTCGTACTTGAGCAGGTGCGCAAGCGTCTTGTTGTCGGTCAGGTCATTGACCGCGACGATCTCCACGTCGGCACCCTTGGCGAGTGCGGCGCGGAAGAAGTTGCGGCCGATGCGGCCGAATCCGTTGATACCGATCTTGACGGTCACTATGGCTCCGATTGATGCTCACGCGTCCCATGACGCTGGAATGGCTGTGGTGGGGGATGTGGATTGAAGAGGCAGGGGCACCAGCCCCGGCCACGATGCCGCTATGACAGTACCAGCAGGCCGTCGGTCTTTTCGCGCGCAACGGTGAAGCGGTTCTGGACGTTCTCCCAGTTGGCGATGTTCCAGAAAGCCTTGACGTAGTCGGCGCGGACGTTCTTGTAGTCGAGGTAGTACGCGTGCTCCCAGACGTCGAGCAGGAGGAGGGGCACGGTGCCGGCGGCGAAGTTGGCCTGCTGGTCGAAGAACTGGTTGATGATGAGGTTCTTGCCGATCGAGTCCCACATGAGCGCTGCCCAGCCGGAGCCCTGAACGCCCATGGCCGCTGCGGTGAAGTGGGCCGTGAACTTGTCGAACGAGCCGAACGTGTCGTCGATCGCGCTCTCGAGGTCACCCGTGGGCTTGTCGCCACCGTCGGGCGACATGTTGGTCCAGAAGATCGAGTGGTTGACGTGGCCGCCGAGGTTGAAGGCCAGGTCCTTCTCGAGCTTGTTCACGTTGGCGAGATCGCCAGCGTCACGCGCGGCTGCGAGGCCGGCGAGGGCTGCGTTCGCACCGGTGACATACGCCTGGTGATGCTTGCTGTGGTGCAGCTCCATGATCTCCGCGCTGATGCTCGGGGCAAGCGCCGAGTAGTCGTAGGGAAGTTCCGGAAGGGTGTATTCAGCCATCGTGATCTCCTAGCAGTGATCCCCCGAGTCCCGCGAAAAAGACTGCGACGGGGTGTGTTTTCCAGTCTAGTCACCCCTGTGAGCGGCACTCGCGGGGGTGACGTCGGTGTTACTCGTCCTCGTAATCCGGGGGCAGGTTGGCGTCCGTTCCGGGGATGCCCTCGTCGGCCGCACGCTTGTCGGCCATAGCCAGAAGGCGACGGATGCGACCAGCGACGGCATCCTTCGTCATGGGAGGGTCCGCGTGGTGCCCGAGCTCGTCGAGGCTCGAATCGCGGAAGCGCAGACGCAACTCCCCCGCGTACCTCAGATGCTCTGGCACGTCCTTGCCGAGGATCTCGAGCGCACGCTCCACGCGGGCGCAGGCCGCAACGGCAGCTTGTGCCGAGCGACGCAGGTTCGCGTCGTCGAAGTTGACGAGACGGTTGGCGGTGGCGCGAACCTCGCGGCGCTGGCGGAGCTCACTCCACGCGGCCACACTCTTGCGGGCGCCCATCAGCTCGAGCATGGATGCGATGGCATCCCCGTCGCGGATCACGACCTTGTACACACCGCGCACTTCGCGTGCCTTGGCGGCGACACCGAGACGGCCGGCAGCACCCACGAGCGCCATGGCGGACTCGTTGCCGGGGCACGTGACCTCGAGAGCCGAACTGCGGCCGGGATCCGTCAGGGCGCCCGCGGCGAGGAACGCACCACGCCAGAGCGCGGCCATCTCCTCGGTGTTGCCCGTCGTCAGACGGTTGGGAAGTCCTCGGATCGGGCGCCTGCGCGCGTCGAGGAGACCGGTTTGCCTGGCGAGGGTCTCTCCCCCCTCGATCACTCGGACGAGGTAGTGGCTCGTGCGCCGGGGTGCTGAGGCGCTCACGAGCTGTGCATCGGCACGAACGCCGTAGAGCTCGGCGATGTCACGCCGAACGCGCGTGGCGAGACGCTCCGTGTCGAGCTCGGATTCGATCGCGATGCGTCCGGAGATCATGTGGAGGCCCCCGGAGAACCGGAGGATGGTAGCCAGTTCCGCCGCTCGGAGAGTCGTCTTGCCCGTCTGGACTGACGCCAGCTCCTCCTTGACCTCGGCGGTAAGTGCCACGACATGCTCCTTCTCTTGCTGCGATGGGATGGGGGGTGCCTACTCGCGCCCGAGATCCCTATGCCTCACGTTGACCGCTACGCCCGGCACATCCCGCAACTGGGCTGCGAGGGCCTCTGCGACTGCGACCGAGCGGTGCTTGCCCCCCGTGCATCCAATGGCGATCGTAGCGTGTCGTTTGTTCTCACGCTGATACCCGGCCAGCACCGGACCCAGCGCGGTGGTGTATGCAGCGACGAACTCCGTCGCACCCGGCTGACCCATCACGTAGTCGCGAACGAGCTCATCCCTGCCCGTCAGGGCCGCCAGTTCAGGCACCCAGAACGGGTTGGGCAGGAAACGCGCGTCGGCGACGAGGTCAGAGTCCGTGGGGAGCCCGTACTTGAAACCGAAGCTCATGACGGTGACCTGCACACCAGCGGTGTTCGCGTCGGAGAACTTCTCCGCGACACGAGTCGCAAGCTGGTGGATGTTCAGATCCGAGGTGTCGATGACGATGTCGCTCGACTCCCGGATGCCGGTCATGCGCATGCGCTCGGCTTCGATACCGTCGAGGAGCGTTCCCCCGCCCTGGAGTGGATGCGGTCGGCGCACCTGCTCGAACCGGCGGACAAGAGCCTGGTCGGTCGCGTCGAGGAAGAGCACGCGAACGGAGGCGGTGTCGCGAAGGGCGTCGATAGCCGTCTCGACATCCGAGAACAGCTTGCCGCCGCGCACATCGACGACGGCGGCAATACGCGGAAGGGCGTTGCCTGCATGGCCTGCTAGCTCGACCAGCGGCATGAGCATCTGCGGGGGCAGGTTGTCGACGACGTACCAACCGAGGTCCTCGAGGGCGTTCCCGACCGTCGATCGGCCAGCACCGGACATGCCGGTGACAACCAACATCTCCTGCTGCGCGGCCTCGGTCGTCATCGGAACACAGCTTACTCGCGAGGACGGGCTGACCCGCGCGGAGCAGCCGAGGCCCGCGGCGCTCCGAGCTGTTCGACGATCGCCGTAGCGAGGGTGGGACCGATGCCCCGGATGCCCTGGATCTCCTCGACGCTGGCAGCCCTGAGACGGGCAACGGAGCCGAAATGCTTGAGGAGTTCCTTCACGCGCGCATCCCCCAGGCCGGGCACCTCCGAGAGCACCGAGGTGATGTCCCGCTTGCGTGTCGTGCGCTGGTAGGTGATGGCGAAACGGTGCGCCTCGTCACGAATGCGCTGGATCAGGAAGAGGGCGTCGCTGTTGCGAGGCAGGATGACCGGGAAGTCCGCCCCGGGAAGCCAGAGCTCCTCGAGGCGCTTGGCGATTCCGCAGAGTTGGATGTCGGTGATACCCGCATCATCCAGTGCACGTTGCGCTGCCGCCACCTGCGGCTGTCCGCCGTCGACGATGAGGAGCTGGGGGCGGTAGGCGAACTTCCTGCGGCGCACGGCTGCGGTCTCCTCCAGCTCCTCCTGCTCGGTTTCCGGCTCCTTGAGGTAGGCGAGTCGGCGTGTGAGCACCTGGTACAGCGAGTCCGTGTCATCCGTCGACTCGGCGATGCTGAAGCGCCGGTACTGGTCCTTGCGGGGAAGCCCGTCCTCGAAGACGACCATGGATGCCACGATCCCCGTGCCCGACAGGTGTGACACGTCGTAGCACTCCATGCGCAGCGGTGCGACGTCCATCGCGAGGGACTCCTGCAGATGCGTCAACGCTTGCGACCGTGCAACGAAATCGGCACTGCGTCGCGACTTGTACAGCACGAGTGCGTTCATCGCGTTCTTGGCCACGGTCTGCGCGAGCGCCGCCTTGTCGCCGCGCTGCGCGACCCTGAGCTCCACTCGTGCGCCAGCACGCTGGCCGAGCCACTGTTCGAGTTCCGGTCGGTCGTCCGGGAGGGCGGGCACAAAGATCGTCCTGGGCGGGTCCGAGTCCTCGTAGGCATTCTGCAGGACCGACTCGACGAGTTCGGGCAGGCCGATGTCGAGCTCCTTGTCGACCACCCAGCCGCGCACACCCCTGATTCGGCCGCCGCGCACGATGAACTGCTGCACGGCCGCGGCGAGCTCGTCATGCGCGATCCCGAAGAGGTCGGCATCCAGGTCCTCGGAGAGCACGACGGAGTTCTTCTCGAGGACGAGCTCGATCGCGGCGATCTGGTCGCGGTAGCGGGCAGCGGCCTCGTAGTCCTGGGCCTCCGAGGCATCCCGCATCTTCTTGGTGATGGCGGGGATGAATCCCCTGTCGTTGCCGCCCATGAACGAGGCGAAGTCGAGCGCGATGGACTTGTGCTCCTCGAGGCTCACACGCCCGACGCACGGTGCAGCGCACTTGCCGATGTCGCCGAGAAGGCAGGGTCGACCGGTCTGCTGGGCCCTCTTGTAGGTGGTGTTCGTGCAGCTGCGCATCGGGAAGGCCTTGAGCAGCACGTCGACCGTCTCGCGAATCGCCCACACCCGCGAGTACGGTCCGAAATACCGTGCATTCGGGATGCCGCGGTTGCGCGTCACCAGCACGCGAGGCACCGGATCACCGAGGGTGATCGCGAGGTACGGGTACGACTTGTCGTCCTTGTACTGCACGTTGAATGGCGGATCGAACTCCTTAATCCACGTGAACTCCAGTTGGAGAGCCTCGAAGTCGCTCGCCACGACGGTCCACTCGACCGAGGCTGCAGTCTGCACCATCCTTCGCGTGCGTTCGTGCAGGGTCGCCAGGGGTGCGAAGTAGTTGCTCAGCCGCGCGCGCAGGTTGCGCGCCTTGCCGACGTAGAGCACGCGGGACGTCGCATCCCTGAACCGGTAGACACCGGGCTGCTGCGGGATGTCACCGGCCTTGGGTCGCCACGAGATGTCGGAGGCCATCTCGGCTCCTAGGCGCGAGCGCCGGCGAGAGCCTCAGCGAGGAAGACCGCGGTGTGGCTCTCCGTGAACTCAGCGAGTTGCTCCGGTGTGCCGACCGCGACCAGTTGCCCTCCCCCGGATCCACCCTCCGGTCCCAGATCGATGAGCCAGTCAGCCGACTTGATCACATCGAGGTTGTGCTCGATGACGATGACAGTGTTCCCCTTGTCGACGAGACCGTTGAGCACGACGAGCAGCTTGCGAACGTCCTCGAAGTGCAGTCCCGTCGTCGGCTCGTCGAGCACGTACACGGTCCGCCCCATCGATCGACGCTGGAGCTCGGTCGCGAGCTTCACGCGCTGGGCCTCACCGCCCGAGAGGGTGGTGGCGCTCTGGCCGAGACGGACGTAGCCGAGCCCGACCTCCTCGAGGGTGCGGAGGTAGCGGTGGATCGAGGAGATCGCCTCGAAGAACTCGGCCGCCTCGCTGATCGGCATGTCGAGGACCTCGGCGATGTTCTTGCCCTTGTACCGCACCGCGAGAGTCTCGCGGTTGTACCGCGCTCCCCCGCAGACCTCGCACGCGACGTAGACGTCGGGAAGGAAGTTCATCTCGATCTTGATCGTGCCGTCGCCCGAACAGTTCTCGCAGCGGCCGCCCTTGACGTTGAAGCTGAAGCGCCCAGGCTGGTAGCCGCGGGCCTTGGCATCCGCGGTCTCGGAGAAGAGCGTACGGATCTTGTCGAAGACGCCCGTGTAGGTGGCCGGGTTGGACCGCGGCGTGCGGCCGATCGGGGCCTGGTCAACGTGGACAACCTTGTCGAGGTCCTCGAGCCCGGTCACGCGCGTGTGGCGACCCGCGATCTGCCTGGCGCCGTTGAGTTCGTTCGCGAGCACCTTGTAGAGGATGTCGTTGACGAGACTCGACTTGCCGGACCCACTCACGCCCGTGACCGCGGTGAATACGCCGAGCGGGAACGACACCGTCAGGTTTCGGAGGTTGTTCGCGCGTGCGCCCTCGACGGTGATCTGACGCTTCGGGTCGACGGGGCGCCGCTTCTCCGGCATCCCGATCGAACGGCGTCCGGCCAGGTAGTCACCGGTGATCGACTCGGGGTTGTCGAGGAGGTCCTCGTACGATCCGGAGTGCACAACCTTGCCGCCATGCTCTCCCGCTCCCGGACCGATGTCGACAAGCCAGTCCGCCGTGCGGATCGTGTCCTCGTCGTGCTCGACAACGATGAGCGTGTTGCCCAGGTTCTTGAGCTTGACGAGCGTTTCGATGAGGCGGCGGTTGTCGCGCTGGTGCAGGCCGATGCTCGGTTCGTCGAGAACGTAGAGCACCCCCGTGAGCCCGGAGCCGATCTGTGTGGCGAGACGGATGCGCTGTGCCTCACCACCACTGAGGGTGGCTGCCGCACGCATGAGGTCCAGGTAACTGAGGCCGACCTCGATGAGGAACTCGAGCCGCAGCCGGATCTCCCGCAGGACCTGCGCGGCGATGCGGGCGTCGCGCTGCGACAGCACAAGCTGCTGCATGAACTCGTGGGCTTCAATGAGGCTGAGTTCACAGACATCCGAGATGCTCATGTCGTTGACCGTCACGGCCAGGACCTCCGGCTTGAGACGCTTTCCGTCGCAGACCGGGCACGGAACTTCGCGCAGATACTCGGCGACGCGCTGGCGCTGGACGTCGGTCTCGGCCTCCATGTACTTGCGCTCCATGTACGGGATGACGCCCTCGAAACCCGTTGAGTACTTCATCTCGCGGCCGTAGCGGTTCTTCCACTTGACCGTCACCTGGAAGTTGTTGCCGCGGAGGATCGCCTCGCGAACATCTTCGCTCAGCTCGCCCCACGGTGTGTTGAGCGAGAAGTCGAGGTCGCGGGACAGACCGACGAGGAGTTTCTCGAAGTAGTTGAAGAGGCCCTTGCCGGCGCTCGTCCACGGAAGGATCGCGCCGTCGGCGATGCTCACGGAATCGTCGGCGATGAGCAGATCGGCGTCGACCGACATGCGGGTGCCGAGACCCGAGCACTCTGGGCATGCACCGAAGGGGGCGTTGAACGAGAACGTGCGGGGTTCGATCTCGGTGAGCTGGACGGGGTGTCCGTTGGGGCACGAGAGCTTCTCGGAGAACGTGCGCCACGCGGCATCCCCGGTCTCGTCGACGAAGTTGATGGAGACGAGACCGTCGGTGAGTCGGAGTGCCGTCTCGAGCGAGTCGGTCAGTCGGGTCAGGACGTCGTCGCTCGCGACCAGGCGGTCGACGATGACCGAGATGTCATGCTTGAACTGCTTCTTGAGCTTGGGGGGATCGCTGAGCTGGATCTGTTCGCCATCGACGATCGCTCGCGAATACCCGCTCGACGCGAGCTCCTTGAAGAGGTCGACGAACTCGCCCTTCTTCTGGCTGACGACGGGGCTCACGACCTGGTAGCGGGTCCCCGATTCGAGCGTCATGAGCTGGTCGGCGATCTGCTGCACACTCTGGCGCGAGATCAACTCTCCGCAGACGGCGCAGTGGGCAACGCCGATGCGAGCCCACAGGAGACGCATGTAGTCGTAGATCTCGGTGATCGTGCCGACGGTCGACCGCGGATTGCGGTTGGTCGACTTCTGGTCGATCGAGACCGCGGGGCTCAGGCCCTCGATGAAATCGACATCGGGCCTGTCGACCTGGCCGAGGAACTGCCGGGCGTAGGCCGAGAGCGATTCGACATAGCGACGCTGGCCCTCGGCAAAGATCGTGTCGAACGCGAGGGATGATTTGCCGGATCCCGAGAGACCCGTGAACACGACCATGGAGTCGCGGGGAATGTCGATATCGACATTCTTCAGGTTGTGGACTCGCGCGCCACGCACGGACAGGGTGTCGTTGGCGAGAGGGCGATCGACGACGCGGAGCATCGTGGCTTCATCGAGCTCTTCAGGTTCGGTTGCAGAAATCGGCACTCTCTATATTCTACCGAGCCGCCGACATTCATTCGGGCGGGCGGAAGGCGGCTGCCCGGGCAACGAGCGCCTCCGACACGGTCACTGTCACCACGACGGTTGCCGCGGCGACCGCCGGCACCAGGAAGCCGGCCTGCGCGCCCGCGCTCTCGATCACATGACCGGACAGCCACGCCCCGAGCATTCCCCCGACCGCGATGGCGGCGGTCGGGTACGCGAGGGTCTCGGTGAGACGGGATGCCTCCGCCCGGTGTTCCACGAGTGCGATGCCCGTGATCATCAACGGCGACGTGACCACGCCTGCGGCAGCGCATGCGGCGGCAGCGAAGACGATGTCCGACGAGAGCGCGAGGAGGGGAACGAGGATCGAGTACGCGATCGCCGCGACGACGAAACGTCGTGCTCGCGACCGCACCACGGGCCTCGCGCCCAGGATGGTGCCGGAGATGACACTCGCGAGGGCGAAGACGCCGATGAGGAGACCGGCAGCGACTGGCACGCCAGCCTGCTCGGCCAGCGCAACTGCGGAGATGTCGAACCCACCGAAGACCACACCCATGGCACCGAATGCGACCACCACACCGAGAATCCCCGCGGGAACCGCGGCGCCACGCTGCGTTGGGCGCTCGGAGCGGGATGCGCTCGAGCCCCACGCGAAGGCGAGGTACCCACCGAGTCCGACCACGAGTCCGACCACGAAACCAAGGACGGGGTCCACGAGCGTGGCAAGAAGGGTGACGATGGGCGGCGAGACGACGAAGACGAGCTCGTCGTTGATCGACTCGAGGGCGAAGGCCGGCAGCCGCTCGTCCTGTTCGAGAATCGAAGCCCACCTCGAGCGCACGACGGAACCCATGTCCACAACCGAGAGGCCCGTGAGCACCGCGAGCACGAACCAGGTCCAGACCGGGGCATCCGTGCTGATCGCGACAAGCAACAGGACGGCGAAGACGGAGAGGAGCGCCGCGGTGATGGGAAGCACGCGCCGAACCCCGAAGATGTCCATGGCGCGGGACCATCGAGGGCCACCGATGGCAAGAGCGACCACGAAGGCGGCGGAGACGGTGCCCGCCAGGGCGTAGTCACCCTCCGTCAGGGCGATGAGGAGGATGAGGCCGAGGCCGAGGGCTGATTTCGGGAACCGACCGGCCCACGCGGCGGCAACGAAGGCCCGGCGTTGCGGGCTGTCGAGTACGAGGCGGTACGGCGAGAAGACCGCGGTGATCGCGGTCAGGGGACGGAACGTCATGAACGTCACGCTTCCTGGTCGCAGTGAGGCGGGGACTGCCCCACAGTGGTCACCGCGACAGGACGATCGTATCCCAGCGGTGGCTACCGCAGATGCCCGGCCTGCTCCATCTGCCGCAGTTCCTTCTTGAGGTCCGCCACCTCGTCACGGAGCCTCCCCGCGAGCTCGAACTTGAGCTCGGCGGCCGCCTTCAGCATCTGGTCGTTGAGGTCGGCGATGATCTTCTCCAGGTCGGCCCCACCCTCCGCAGCGAGACCCTCGCGCTTGAGGTTGGGAGTCGGCGCACGCTTGCGCCCATCGCGACTGCTCAACAGCTCAGCCGTATCCGCGCCCTCTCGGAGAAGTGCATCGGTGATGTCGGCGATCTTCTTGCGCAAGGGTTGCGGATCGATGCCCCGCTCCGTGTTGTAGGCAATCTGCTTCTCCCGGCGGCGGGCCGTCTCCTCGATGGCGAGGGCCATGGAGTCCGTGATGCTGTCCGCGTACATGTGGACCTCACCGGACACGTTGCGAGCCGCGCGGCCGATCGTCTGGATGAGGGAGGTGCCAGAGCGCAGGAAGCCCTCCTTGTCCGCATCGAGGATGGCCACGAGCGACACCTCGGGAAGGTCGAGGCCCTCGCGCAGCAGGTTGATACCCACGAGGACGTCGTAGACACCCTGGCGCAGCTCGGTCAGGAGCTCGATACGACGAAGCGTGTCTACGTCCGAGTGCAGGTAGCGCACTCGGACTCCGTGCTCACCGAGGAACTCCGTGAGCTCCTCCGCCATCTTCTTGGTGAGGGTGGTGACGAGCACACGCTCGTTGCGCTCCACGCGCAGTCGGATCTGCTCAAGCAGATCGTCGATCTGGCCCTTCGACGGCTTGACGACGATCTGCGGGTCGACGAGGCCGGTCGGTCGGATGACCTGCTCGACGACCGAGTCCGTGATCCCCAACTCGTACTTACCGGGAGTCGCCGACAGGTAGACCTTCTGACCGGTGCGCTCGAGAAACTCGTCCCACTTGAGAGGGCGGTTGTCCATCGCGCTCGGCAGGCGGAACCCGTGCTCGACGAGGGTGCGCTTGCGCGAGGCATCCCCCTCGTACATCGCTCCGATCTGCGGAACCGTGACGTGGGACTCGTCGATGACGACGAGGAAATCCTCGGCGAAGTAGTCGAGAAGGCAGTGCGGCGCCTCCCCCGGTGCTCGACCGTCGAGGTGACGGGAGTAGTTCTCGATGCCGTTGCAGAAGCCGAGTTGCTCCATCATCTCGATGTCGAACGTCGTACGCATGCGCAGGCGCTGCGCCTCGAGCAGTTTGCCCTCGCGCTCGAGCTGCTGCAGGCGCTCTGCGAGCTCCTCCTGGATCGTGCCGATGGCACGTTGGATGGTCTGTGGACTCGCGGCGTAGTGCGTGCCGGGAAAGACCGAGACCGCATCCATGGCGCGAACCACATCGCCGGTGAGGGGGTGGAGGGCGTAGATCGCCTCGATCTCGTCACCGAACATCTCGATACGGATCGCCAGCTCCTCGTAGACCGGGATGATCTCAATCGTGTCGCCCCGCACGCGGAACGTTCCGCGGGAGAATGCGTAGTCGTTGCGCTCGTACTGCATGGAAATGAAGCGGCGGATGAGGGTCTCCCGATCGATCCGCATGCCCACCTGCAGTGCGAGCATCGCCTCGAGGTAGTCCTCTGCTGCTCCCAGGCCGTAGATGCACGACACCGTAGAGACGACGACGACGTCCCTACGACTCAGGAGCGAATTGGTGGTGGAGTGCCGAAGGCGCTCGACCTCCGCGTTGATGGACGAGTCCTTCTCGATGAAGGTGTCCGTCTGGGGGACGTAGGCCTCCGGCTGGTAGTAGTCGTAGTAGGAGACGAAGTACTCGACCGCGTTGTTGGGCATGAGATCGCGGAACTCGTTCGCGAGCTGAGCGGCCAGGGTCTTGTTGTGTGAGAGGACGAGAGTGGGGCGCTGCACCTGCTCGATGAGCCAGGCCGTTGTGGCTGACTTGCCGGTTCCCGTGGCGCCGAGGAGGACGACGTCGGTCTCGCCGGCGTTGATGCGGTGTGCGAGCTCCTTGATGGCCTGCGGCTGATCGCCGCTCGGCGAATACTCGCTGACGACCTCGAAGGGCCTGACCGAGCGGGTGGGTTCCATACCATCAAGCTTAGGCAGGGCCGCCGACAGTATTAGGGGCTGTGTCAGTCCTCCTGTGCGCCCGTGGCGGACGCGAGCGCGCTCGACCACAGCGCGTCGACCTGTTCGTAGGTGTTCTCGCGCGATCCCGAGTTGTCGATGACCACGTCCGCGGCAGCTCGGCGCTCGGCGTCGGTCGCCTGGGAGCGGATGCGCGCCTCGGCATCGGGCCGTGACATCCCGCGGTGCTCGACCATGCGATCGACTCTCACGCGCTCCGGTGCCTCGACGACGACAACAAGATCGAAACTCATCGGTCGACCCGCAGAACCCTCGACGAGAAGCGGCACGTCGTACACAATGACCGCGTCGGGATTGGCCGCCGCGGCCTCGGTGAACAACTCGCGCGCGCGCGACCAGACGGCTGGATGGGTGATGTCGTTGAGGCGCTGGAGCGCCTGCGGATCCGTGAAGACGATGGCGCCGAGCGCTGGTCGATCCAGACGACCGTCCTCGGTGAGGATGCCGCGCCCGAAGGCATCCACGATTGCTGCGAGCCCCGCGGTGCCCGGCTCGACCACCTCCCGCGCAAGCACATCGGCGTCGACGATCACGGCGCCGAGTTCGCGTAGCCGAGCGGAGACCAGGGACTTGCCCGACGCGATGCCGCCTGTGAGGGCAATCAGGTACATAGGCGCAATGCTAGCTCGACGGGAGAACGGCACCCGCTGCTAGCCTCGGCGGTGACGGCGCGACCTCGGCAACGCGCTGGGAAGGACGACGATGGAGTTCCTCACGGGCACCGGGCTGGCAGTTGCCGCGGGGCTCAATGCGTACATTCCACTGCTCATTCTTGGGCTGGCCGGCCGCTTCCTCGACTTCGTCACCTTGCCAGCCGCGTGGAGCTGGCTCGAGAACGAATGGGTCCTCGGCATCATCGCGGTGCTCCTTGTGATCGAGATCGTCGCGGACAAGATTCCCGTGGTGGACTCGATCAACGACTGGGTCCAGACGATCGTGCGCCCCGTCTCCGGTGGCATCGCCTTCGGAACCGGGTCATCCTCGGCGACGGCCGTGGTCACCGACCCTGCCTCGTTCTTCGAGTCCGGGTCCTGGATACCGATCGCCATCGGAATCGTCCTCGCTCTGGGCACGCACCTCGCCAAAATGGCGGCACGACCGGTACTCAACGCGATCACGGTCGGAGCGGCAGCACCGGTGGTGAGCACAGCCGAGGATGTCGGCAGTGTCACACTCAGCCTGTTCGCCCTGCTCATCCCGATCCTGGTGGTGGTCGCTCTCGCGGCGCTGATCATCGGCCTCGTCGCCGTCTTCCGCCGGAGGACAGCAAAACGGCCGACCCCCTGAGGGACCGGCCGTTTTGTCTGACTGCGTCAGGAACTGACTTAGGAGTTGCTGGAGAGCTTCTCACGCAGAGCCGCGAGCGACTCGTCGTCCGCGAGCGTGCCGCCGTTGCCGGATGCCTCGCTCGAGAAGCTGGATGCACCGGCGGGAACCTCGCTGGAGGTCGCCTCCTCGATGCTCGCCTGGGCGACCTGCTTCTTGTGCTGCTCCCAACGGGCCTGGGCAGCCGCGTAGTCGGCCTCCCACTTGGCGCGCTGCTCCTCGAAGCCGTCCTTCCACTCGTTGGTCTCCGGGTCGAAGCCGTCAGGGTACTTGTAGTTGCCCTGCTCGTCGTACTCGGTGAGCATTCCGTAGAGTGCGGGGTCGAACTCGGTGCCCTCGGGGTCGACACCCTCGTTGGCCTGCTTGAGGCTCAGCGAGATGCGGCGACGCTCGAGGTCGATGTCGATGACCTTGACGAACACCTCGTCGCCGACCGAGACAACCTGCTCGGCGAGCTCGACGTGCTTGCCCGAGAGCTCCGAGATGTGCACGAGGCCCTCGATGCCCTCGGCAACGCGAACGAACGCGCCGAAGGGAACGAGCTTCGTGACCTTTCCGGGAGCAACCTGGCCGATCGCGTGCGTGCGCGCGAACACCTGCCACGGGTCTTCCTGGGTGGCCTTGAGGGAGAGCGACACGCGCTCGCGCTCGAGGTCGACCTCGAGGATCTCGACGGTGACCTCCTGGCCAACTTCGACAACCTCGGACGCGTGCTCGATGTGCTTCCACGACAGCTCGGAAACGTGAACGAGACCGTCGACACCGCCGAGGTCCACGAATGCACCGAAGTTGACGATCGACGACACGACACCCTTGCGAACCTGGCCCTTGGCGAGGTTGTTGAGGAACGTGGTGCGGCTCTCGCTCTGAGTCTGCTCGAGGAGTGCGCGACGCGACAGCACGACGTTGTTGCGGTTCTTGTCGAGCTCGAGGATCTTCGCCTCGATCTCCTGGCCGAGGTACGGCGTCAGGTCACGGACCCGGCGAAGCTCGATGAGCGATGCGGGCAGGAAGCCACGCAGGCCGATGTCAACGATGAGGCCACCCTTGACGACCTCGATGACCGAACCGGTGACAACACCGTCGGCATCCTTGATCTTCTCGACGTCGCCCCAGGCGCGCTCGTACTGCGCACGCTTCTTCGACAGGATCAGACGACCCTCCTTGTCCTCTTTCTGGAGAACAAGAGCCTCAACGGAGTCGCCGACCTGGACGATCTCGCTGGGGTCTACATCGTGCTTGATGGAAAGTTCACGGGAGGGGATGACACCCTCAGTCTTGTAACCGACATCGAGGAGAACCTCATCCCGGTCGATCTTGACGACGGTGCCCTCGATGAGGTCTCCATCGTTGAAAAACTTCAGCGTCTTTTCGACCGCGGCGAGGAAGTCATCAGCAGATCCGATGTCATTGACGGCGACCTGCTTGGGTGCCTTTTCGGTCGTTACGATTGTCATGTAGTAGTTGCTCCGGATTGGACAAAGTTGGGCCACGGTGACGGTGCTACTTGGTTATGTCGCCGTGGCAGGCGAATAGAAAGTCACGACAGTGACATCCCAGCTTAGCGCTAGATACGAGCGGATGCCAGTGATCCGAGGTTGGATCGAATGGCCTCATCGATCTCCGGGTGCTGGAAGACGAACCCGGCATCCTCGAGACGCTCAGGGACAACCCACCTGCTCTTGAGGACCAGCTCGGTCTCCGTCCCGAGGACGGCCGCACCGACCTCGAGGGCCGGGCGCGGGAGCGGAATGCCGAGGGGAACTCCCAGGGCCCTGCGCAGGGTGCGCATGAGCGTCACATTGTCGGTGGGACGCGGCGAGCTCGCGTTGATCGGGCCCTCAAGCTCAGGATGCTCGCCCAGGAACTCGATGATCCGGTAGACGTCCTCGACGTGGACCCAGCTGAACTTCTGCCGCCCCCACGGTGCCCCGTAGCGGTGCTCCGTACCGACAGCCCGACGGGCACGACTGGGGAACCACGGCGAGTCCCACTGCGGGCCACCGAGACCCCAGCGCGACAGCTGCACAAGTCGCTCGAGGACGCTTCCGTCGCCGAGTACGATCGCCATCCGCAGGGCGGCCCTGCGCGTGCCGGGGGTCTCCCCTGCGAAGAACGCCTGCTCCCAGGCCTTCGCGATCGAGACGGAGAAGCCCTCCCCCAGCTCACCGCCCGACTCGGTCATCGGGCGATCCATGGCGTGGCGGTAGATGGTGGCCGTCGACGAGTTCACCCAGAGCGGGGGCGGTACTGCCGCCTGCCGCACCGCGGAATGCAGCGCCTCGGTCGTGCCCACTCGTGACTCGAGGATCTCCGAGCGATTGGCCGCGTTGTAGCGGCAGTCGACACTGCGTCCTGCGAGGTTGATGAGTAGGTGCGCTCCATCGACAGCACGGACGAGCGCCTCCGGGTCGTCCCACGTGACCTCGGAGGTGCGACCGACGATGGTGACGTGCATCCCCCGCTCTCGATAGCGGTCGGCGAGGTATCGACCGACGAACCCCGAACCGCCGGCAAGGACAACGCGCTCAGTCACGCGATCCTCCGCGGGGCTGGCCTGTGATGCGGTAATCGAAGAGACCCGAGTACTCGTACAGGCGGCCGAAGACGGGGTGATCCATCACGAACGAAACGCGCTGGCGACCGGCATCGGTGTCGAAGCTCTCCTCGAGCCTGACGCGCGGCGAGATCGCGCGCGGAAGGCGGATGCCGGCGAGGCGAACCCACGTCGACTGGAGCACGAGGCCCGACCCTTCGACCGTGGCCCGGAAACCAACGCGCACCGAGCCGTGTCGACCCAGGCGATCGACGAGTTCACCAGACTCCCAGCCGATGCTGTCCGTCATGGTGTGCGGGCGCACGGGGAAATCGAAGCGCCTCAACCCCGCGACGCGCCCGTTCAGCGAGGCATTGCGAACACGAAAGGGCAGGTCCCGATCCCACGCCGGGAAGAGGACATTGTCCACGGCGAGGAAGGACAACAGCGGCCAGAGCCAGCGCCGGGGGGTGCCGACGATGTCGAAGACTCCCTCCCCTCGGCCCGTGGCACCCTCGGGGATGGCCCCGAAGTAGGTGCGCAGTCGCGGATGCAACGAATCGAAGTCCTCACCGAGCGCGTGCTGCCACGGCGAGAGCGCCGCGGCCGGGGTCCTAGCGAGCATCGAGGTCGGTGCTGAGCAGCTCCACGAGCGAGTCGAGTGCGGCGTCCGCACCCTCGCCCTCGGCGGAGAGAGTCACGGTCGAGCCATGTTCGACACCCAACGACAGCACGCCGAGGATGCTGGCCGCATTCACGCTCTTGCCATCCTCCGAGGTGATGGTCACGACGACGCCGGCGCGGGCCGCTGCCTGCGAGAAGAGTGATGCCGGACGTGCGTGAAGCCCGATGGCAGAAGCGACAGTCGCCGTTCTTTCGCTCATGGAAGACCTCCTCCATGAACCCTACGCGAACGACCCGTGAAGGAGGAAAGCGGGCGGTCAGTGAGCTGCCGCATCCCAGTTCGGTCCGGTACCCACCTGCACGTCGAGAGGCACCGTGAGATCCGCGGCAGAACCCATCCGCAGACGGACGATCTCGGTCAGGGCATCGAGCTCACCCGGGGACACCTCGAAGACGAGCTCGTCGTGCACCTGCAGGAGCATGCGGGACTGCATGTCGGCCATGTCGGACTCGATGGAGAGCATGGCGCGCTTGAGGATGTCGGCTGCCGAACCCTGGATCGGTGAGTTGAGCGCCTGCCGCTGCGCGTTCTCCCGCAACACCCGGTTGTTCGAGTGCAGGTCGGGGAACGGACGGCGACGACCGAAGATCGTGGTGGTGTAGCCGTCCACCTTGGCCTGCTCGACGACGTCGCGAAGATAGTCGCGAACTGCACCGAAGCGCGTGAAGTAGTCGGCCATGAGCTCCTTGGCCTCCGACGTTTCGATGCGCAGCTGCTTGCTCAGCCCGAATGCGCTGAGCCCGTAGGCGAGGCCGTACGACATGGCCTTGACCTTCGTGCGCATCGTGGGCGTGACGTCCTCAGGGGCAACGGAGAAAATGCGCGCACCCACGAACCGGTGGAGATCCTCGCCGCTGTTGAACGCCTCGATGAGCCCGGAATCGCCCGAGAGGTGGGCCATGATACGCATTTCGATCTGCGAGTAGTCGGCGGTGAGCAGCGTCTCGAAGCCCTCGCTCGGCTCGAACGCTGACCGGATACGGCGCCCGATCTCAGTCTTCACGGGGACGTTCTGCAGGTTCGGGTCGTTCGACGCGATGCGTCCCGTGCTGGAGCCCGCCTGCTCGTACGTCGTGTGAACGCGCCCGGTCGAGTCGATCGCCTTGTCAATGGACGCGATGATCTGCATGAGCTTGGTCGCATCGCGGTGCTGCAACAGGAGGTCGAGGAAGGGATGCGGATTCTGCTCCTGCAGATCGGCCAGGCTCGCGGCATCCGTCGAGAAACCGGTCTTGTTCGACCGCGTCTTGGGCATACCGAGCTGGTCGAAGAGCACCTCCTGCAGCTGCTTGGGGCTGCCGAGGTTGATCTCCCGTCCGATCTCGGCGAAGGCAAGCTTCGCCACCTCGGTGGATGTCTCGGTCAGCTGGGCGGTGAGGCCCGCGAGCACATCGTGGTTGACCGTGATTCCCCTCAGCTCCATGCGCGCCAGGACGGGAATGAGCGGCAGTTCGATGGAGTCGAGCACGCTCCGCGATCCCGGATCGAGCCGACCGCTCAGGTACTCGGCTACGCGAAGCACGTACCAGGCCTCCGTTGCCGGGCTCGCGCCCTCGTTCTCCGGGACGAGCTGCGTGGGGTCGGAGACGGCGAGCGTCTCCCCCAGGTAGTCGTACACCTGGGTCTCGAGTGGCTCGGGCTTCAGCCCGGGCTTGAGCAACCAGGCTCCGAGGGTCGTGTCGAAGGCTATGCCGCCGAGGTGCAGCCCTGCGCCCGCGAGAATCTTGAACTGGGACTTCGCTCCGTGCAGGTACTTGGGGGCATCGCTCGCGAGCCATCCCTCGAGTGCCTCGTAGTCCATGCGGCCCGGAGCCCACGGCACGAAGGCGGTCTCGGTGTCGGATGCGAGGCCGAATCCCGTGACGGTGCCACCGACGGCGGTGACGCGAAGGCCGAGCGGCTTGGTGCCTTCTGCGGACTGGGTGCGGATCCACTTGGCCAGTTCCTCGTCGACCATCGTGTGGATCACCGGGATGGCGGATGCCGAGGGCGTGTCGGCGATCGGGGTCGGCGAGTCGCCACGCTCCGCCGCAGCGATCTTCAGCACCCGTTCGAGCAGGGTCTTGAACTGGAGCTTGTCGAAGACCTCACGCACGGCAGTCTCGTCGATGGGGCGTCGCGCCAGATCCTTCGGCCCCACAGGCAGCTCCACGTCGGTCACGAGCCGGTTGAGCCTGCGATTCCGGATGGCGCGGTCCTTCTGGTCACGAAGGTTCTGCCCCACCACACCCGAGATCTCGTCCGCGTGCTCGAGGATCGCGTCGAGTGAGCCGAACTGGTTCAGCCACTTCACCGCGGTCTTCTCGCCGACCTTGTCGATGCCGATGAGGTTGTCGGAGGTCTCCCCCACGAGAGCTGCGACATCCGGGTACTGTTCCGGCTCGATCCCGTAGCGTTCCATGACCGCATCGCGGTCGTATCGCTTGAGTTCTGAGACACCGCGAGCG
Source organism: Leifsonia sp. AK011 (assembly GCF_013410945.1). NCBI lineage: Bacteria > Bacillati > Actinomycetota > Actinomycetes > Micrococcales > Microbacteriaceae > Leifsonia > Leifsonia sp. AK011. The sequence goes on from NZ_JACCCH010000001.1 coordinate 1,944,021, forward strand.
TTCGGGTAGAGAAGGGTCACGGCTGGCTTCACCAGCTGGATGGCATCGCGATCCCCGGACACGACGAGCACGTCGAAGCCCTGCTCTGCACCCTGCGTCGAGAGTGTTGCGAGGATGTCGTCTGCCTCGAAGTCCTCCTTGCTGATGGTCTGCACACCCATCGCCTTGAGAGCTTCTTCGAGCAGGGGAATCTGGCCCACGAACTCCGGCGGGGTCTCCGACCGGGTGCCCTTGTACTCCGCGTACTCCCGCGTGCGGAAGGAGAAACGGGAGATGTCGAAGGCGACCGCGAGGTGGGTGGGCTTCTCGTTCTGCAGGAGGAGGATGAGCATCGACAGGAAGCCGTGGATGGCGTTCGTGTGCTGCCCATCCCTCGTGACGAAACTATCGACCGGGAGGGCGTAGAACGCCCGGAAAGCCAGCGAATGGCCGTCGACGACGAGGAGGGTAGGCTTTTCGGAATCCGACACGCAGCCAGCCTAGCCGGGGCCGCTGACGGTCGATTCTCCGCCCAGAAGGACGCTCCATGCTGAAACTTCCCGACGATCTCGACCCCGAACTCTACGCGCGAATCGTCGACACGGGAGGTGGCGAGCTCACCGTCAAGATGGGCGTCGAGTACCTCGAACTGTCCGCCGAGCACTCGGTTGCACGGATGCCCGTCGAGGGCAATCGCCAGGTTGTCGGAATCCTCCACGGAGGAGCTCACGTCGTGCTCGGAGAGTCACTCGGGTCGATCTCCTCGGCCATCCACGCGGGCCCCGGGCGCATGGCGATGGGTATCGAGATCAACGCGACGCACAGCCGGTCGATCTCGAGCGGCTGGGTCACGGCCACCTGCGACGCGCTCGTGCTCGGTCGGACTCTCGCCACTCACGAGATCGTCATCAGGGATGACGAGGGTCGACGCCTGTCGACGGTCAGGATGACCAACATCCTGCGCGATCGGCCGAGCGAGAAGTAGGCAGCTACTTCTTTGCGCTGAGCTGCTCGATGATGGCCTGTGCCACGTCGTGCATGGTGAGACGGCGGTCCATCGACGCCTTCTGGATCCAGCGGAACGCCTCGGGCTCGGTGAGTCCCATCTTCTCGTTGAGCAGGCCCTTCGCCCGATCCACGAGCTTGCGGGTCTCGAAACGCTCCACGAGGTCGGCGACCTCGGACTCGAGCGTGATGATCTGGGTGTAGCGGCTGAGGGCGATCTCGATAGCGGGCAGCAGGTCGTTCGGGGTGAATGGCTTGACAACGTACGCCAGCGCTCCGGCCTCCGACGCGCGCTCGACGAGCTCCTTCTGGCTGAACGCGGTCAGCAGCACGACAGGCGCGATGTGGTTCTTGCTGAGACGCTCTGCAGCGGAGATGCCATCGAGCTGGGGCATCTTGACATCCATGATGACGAGGTCGGGGCGCAGCTCCGTGGCGAGGGCGACGGCAGTTTCACCGTCGGCGGCCTCACCGACGACCTCGAACCCGTTGTCGCGGAGGATCTCGACGATGTCCATGCGGATGAGGGACTCGTCTTCAGCAACGACGACCCTACGCGGGGTGGTGGGAGTGGCATCCTGGTCAGTCACGGTCAAAGCCTACGGTATCCACGACGGGGCCGCCTGATCGTGCGGGAGCGCGACCACACCGCTCACCGCCCGTCAAGGGGTCCCGATGATGACGGTGGGGCGCGGGAAGATGGTGGGATGGTGCTCGAACGCTTCTCGCCCGCGACGCGGGACTGGTTCACGGGCGCCTTCCCAGCTCCGACTCCGGCCCAGTTGGGCGCGTGGGATGCCGTCTCCTCCGGTGACCACGCACTCGTCGTCGCACCCACCGGCTCCGGCAAGACGCTCGCCGCGTTCCTCTGGTCGATTGACCGACTGATTGCGGAGCCGAAGCCCGACCTCGGCACACGAGTGCTCTACGTCTCGCCGCTCAAGGCCCTGGGTGTCGACGTCGAGCGCAACCTGCGTGCGCCGCTGGTCGGGGTCACCCAGGCCGCGCATCGACTCGGGCTCGACGTTCCCGCGCTGACCGTCGGTGTGAGGTCGGGAGACACGACTCCCCAGGAGCGGCGGGTGCTCGCGCGCACTCCTCCGAACATCCTGATTACCACACCGGAGTCGTTGTACCTCATGCTCACATCGCAGGCGCGCGAGAGCCTTCGGGACGTCGAGACCATCATCCTCGATGAGGTCCACGCCGTCGCGGCCACGAAGCGTGGGGCGCACCTCGCCCTCTCGCTCGAACGCCTCGATGCGCTGCTGCCGAAGCCAGCGCAGCGCATCGGCCTCTCTGCCACCGTCCGGCCACTGGAGGAGGTTGCGCGATTCCTCGGCGGCCGCGCACCCGTGACGATCGTGCAGCCCCCCGCGGCCAAGACCTTCGACCTGACTGTCGAGGTGCCGGTGGACGACATGGCGGAGCCTGGAGTCGTCACCCCGCGTGAGGGGTCATCCTCGGGAGCGATCGGAGTTTCGCCGGAGGCAACGGGATCGATCTGGCCGCACGTCGAGGAGGCCATCGTCGATCGCATCCTCGAGCATCGTTCGACCATCGTCTTCGTCAATGCCAGGCGCATGGCAGAGCGCCTCACCTCCCGTCTCAACGAGATCTACGAGGAACGACTGGACCCGGACCTGGTTCGGGATGTCGCGGGTCCTCCCGCCGCACTCATGGCCCAGGCAGGCGCGACCGCTGGCGCTGCACCCGTCCTGGCACGGGCGCACCACGGGTCCGTCAGCAAGGAACAACGGGCGGAGATCGAGGACGCGCTGAAATCGGGCACGCTGCGGTGCGTGGTTGCCACGAGCTCGCTCGAGCTCGGGATCGACATGGGTGCCGTCGACCTTGTGATCCAGGTGGAGTCGCCGCCGTCCGTGGCATCCGGGCTCCAGCGGATCGGGCGCGCCGGACATCAGGTCGGTGAGATCTCGAAGGGCGTGCTCTTCCCCAAACATCGCACCGACCTCATCCACACCTCCGTGGCCGTTGACCGAATGCGCAAGGGCCTCATCGAGGCGATCTCGATCCCGCGCAATCCGCTCGACGTGCTTGCGCAACAGACGGTCGCCGCGGTCGCACTCGAGTCGCTCGACGTCGAGGAGTGGTTCGACACTGTGAGACGCAGCGCTCCGTTCGCATCGCTCCCCCGCAGCGCGTTCGACGCGACCCTCGACCTCGTGAGCGGCTTGTACCCGAGCGATGAGTTCGCCGAGCTCCGTCCCCGCATCGTGTGGGATCGGGTCTCGGGCACGATCGAGGGGCGGCCCGGATCGCAGCGACTCGCCGTGACCTCAGGGGGAACCATCCCGGACCGCGGGCTGTTCGGAGTGTTCATGGTGGGCTCGGAGGCTGGGCGACGCGTGGGCGAGCTCGACGAGGAGATGGTCTACGAGTCCAGGGTCGGCGATGTGTTCGCTCTCGGGACCACGAGTTGGCGCATCGAGGAGATCACGCACGACCAGGTGCTCGTGACACCCGCCTTCGGGCAGCCGGGCAAGGTGCCGTTCTGGAAGGGCGACGGTCTCGGGCGCCCAGCGGAACTCGGGCGCGCCATCGGGGCCTTCACCCGCGCTGTCGCAAGCGGGAGGGACGACGGGCTCGCGGAGATTGGACTGGATGCCCGGGCGGTCTCCAATCTCGTCGCGCTGATCGCTGAGCAGAAGACGGCCACCGGACAGGTACCGAGCGATACGACACTGCTCGTGGAACGCTTCCGCGACGAACTCGGTGACTGGCGCGTCGTTCTTCACTCCCCCTACGGCATGCCCGTCCATGCGCCGTGGGCGATCGCGGTGAGTGCGCGAATCCGCGACAGGCTCGGCGTGGACGGTTCGGCGATGGCGGCAGACGACGGGATCGTCGTGCGCATCCCCGATACGGACGCCGAGCCGCCGGGTGCCGACCTGTTCCTGTTCGAGTCAGCCGAGCTCGAGCAGATCGTGACGGAAGAGGTAGGAGGTTCGGCCCTGTTCGCGGCCCGGTTCCGCGAATGTGCCGCGCGTGCACTCCTCTTGCCGCGTCGCGACCCCGGGCGACGCTCCCCCCTATGGCAGCAGCGCCAGCGTGCGTCCCAGCTACTGGACGTCGCCCGGAAGTTCCCGTCGTTCCCGATCCTCCTCGAGACCGCGCGCGAGGTCCTTCAGGACGTCTACGATCTGCCGGAGCTGCTGACGCTCACGCGCGACATCGAGAAGCGCACCATCCGCGTTGTGGAGACGGAGACCGCGGTGCCGAGCCCGTTCGCACGCAGCCTGTTGTTCGGCTACGTCGCCGCCTTCCTCTACGAGGGCGACTCCCCGCTCGCCGAGCGGCGGAGCGCGGCGCTGAGCCTCGATCCTGCTCTCCTCGCGGAACTGTTGGGACGAGCCGAGCTCCGGGAGTTGCTCGATCCTGTCGTGATCGAGCAGACCGAACAGGAACTCCAACGCCTGGCATCCGACAGGCTGGCCAAGGATGCCGAGGGCGTCGTTGACCTCCTCAGGATGCTCGGACCTCTGACTCTCACGGAGGTCGCCGAACGGTCGCAGCTCGACCCGCCCGACTCGCTGCAGCGCGTGCTCGAAGACCTCGGAAGGGCCAACCGGATCATCGCCGCAACGATTGCCGGTAGTGACCAGTTCGCGGTCATCGAGGACGCCTCTCGGCTGCGTGATGCGCTTGGAGTGCCGCTGCCGATCGGGGTTCCCACCGCTTTCATCGACCCGGTCGACGATCCCGTCGGTGATCTGATCAGCCGGTACGCCCGAACCCACGGTCCGTTCCAGGTTGCGGATGCCGCATCCCGGTTCGGCCTGGGAAGTGCCGTTGTTCTCGACGCGCTTCGCCGACTCGCGGCGGATCGACGCGTCGTGGACGGGGAGTTCCGCCCCGGTGCGTCCGGCACGGAGTGGTGCTCGGTGGAGGTTCTACGCCGGCTGAGGGCGCGTTCCCTGGCGGCACTGCGTCACGAGGTTGAGCCCGTCGACCAGGCCGCATTCGCCAGGTTCCTGCCTGCCTGGCAGTACGTGGGCGGCACGCTCCGTGGTGCGGACGGGCTCGCTCAGGTAGTCGATCAACTCGCCGGCGTCCCGTTGCCCGCCTCCGCGTGGGAGTCCCTTGTGCTGCCAGCGCGGTTGTCCGGATACTCCCCTGCCTGGCTCGATGAACTGACCGTCTCTGGCGAGATCGTCTGGTCGGGTGCCGGTACTCTTCCCGGTGGGGATGGCTGGGTGAGCCTCCACCTCGCGGACACGGCACCGCTGACCCTGCCCGAGCCTGCGGGTGACGAGACGACGGAGCTCCAGCGGGACATCCTCGGGGTGCTGGCCGGCGGAGGTGCGTATTTCTTCCGTCAGCTCGGTTCTGCCCTCGGCGGCTCGGTCGCGGCACCCATCGACGACAAGCAGCTGGCGGCGGCGCTGTGGGACCTCGTGTGGGCTGGACTCGTCACGAACGACAGTTTCGCTCCGCTTCGCTCCTACCTCGGCGGTCCGGCACGCTCCGCGCGGCCGCCCCGAACACGCAGTTATCGCGGCAGGTCGCTCGCCGTCGCGCAGGCGGGGCCACCTGTCGGAGCCGGGAGGTGGTCACTCCTGCCGCTTCCGGAGCCCGATCCCACGGTCCGTGCCAAGGCGACAGCGGAGCTCCTCCTCGAGCGACACGGGGTCGTGACGCGAGGCGCGGTCGCGAGCGAGGGCATCCGCGGCGGTTTCGGGCTCCAGTACAAGGTCCTGAGCGGTTTCGAAGAGCAGGGCCGTGCGCGTCGAGGGTACTTCGTCGACCGGTTGGGCGCGGCGCAATTCGCGAGCGGCGCGACCGTGGACCGGCTCCGTGCGTACGCGCGCGATTCCGACACGGATGCCCCTCTCGAGGCCGTGACGCTCGCTGCGACAGACCCCGCCAACCCCTATGGTGCTGCGCTGCCGTGGCCGCAGGGCGAGGGACACCGACCGGGTCGTAAGGCGGGTGCACTCGTCGTGCTCGTCGACGGAGAACTTGTGCTCTTCGTGGAGAAGGGCGGCAGGAGCATCCTGAGCTTCGCGGCCGACCCGGCCGTTCTGGCAGCAGCGGCGACGTCGATGGTCGCCACGGTGCGGCGCGGTCTCGGAAAGCTCAGGGTGGAGAAGATCGACGGGGACTTCGCGATCGGAACTCAGCTGGGTGACGCACTCGTGCACGCGGGCTTCGGCACCACGCCCCAGGGCCTGCGATTGCGAGCGTGACCCATGCCAGAAGGTGACACGGTCTATCGGTCGGCGGTCAACCTGAACGCGGTCCTCGCCGGTGAGACCCTGACCCGGTGCGACATCCGCGTGCCGGCATTCGCGACCGTCGATCTGACGGGGCAGACAGTCGAAGAAGTGGTGCCGAGAGGCAAGCACATCCTCATGCGCGTCGGCGACCACACACTTCACAGCCACCTCAAGATGGAGGGCAGCTGGCACATCTACGGGCCGAAGTCGCGATGGCAGCGGCCCGCCTGGCAAGCCCGCGCTGTCCTCGCGACGGAGCGCACCGTTGCGGTGGGCTTCGAGCTCGGTCTCTTCGAGGTCGTGCGGCGGAGTGACGAGGAGAGCATCGTCGGTTATCTCGGGCCGGATCTCCTCGGACCGGACTGGGACCCGGCGGTGGCCCTCGAGAACCTGTCCCGGCAACCGGACAGGGCGATCGGCGTCGCGCTCCTCGACCAGCGCGTGCTCGCGGGCCTTGGCAATGTCTACCGATCCGAGATCTGCTTCCTCAGCGGCGTGCTCCCTACCCGCCCAGTGGGCGAGGTCGGATCCCTTCCCCAGCTCGTGGACCTTGCTCACAGACTCATCACTGCGAATCGCGACCGCCCTGAGCGCACCACAACCGGGAACCTGTGGCGCGATCGAACCTGGGTCTACGGGCGGACGGGCGCCCCCTGTCGTCGCTGCGGGACACGGCTGCTCCATGGGGAGATCGGCGACAACGAACTCCAGCTCCGGCAGGTCTGGTGGTGCCCTCACTGCCAGACGTGACGTCTTCGGTGCCCGTCGCGAGACTCGAACTCGCAAGCCTTTCGGCATCCGATTTTGAGTCGGACGTGTATGCCAATTCCACCAGACGGGCGCTCGTCTAGCATGTCAGATTTCAGCGCGGCATGATCGCTTCCGCACCGCAGCAGGGATTCCTCAGGCCCCGCCTGAAAGGATGGGACGATGCCCCATCCCATTCAGGACTATGCCCTCATCGGAGATTGCCACACCGGAGCCCTCGTATCGCTCACGGGAAGCATCGACTGGCTGTGCCTCCCGCGATTCGATTCAGGGTCGACCTTCGGTGCACTTCTCGGTACAGAGGATCACGGGCAGTGGCGGGTGGCGCCCGTGGGTGCCACCCGGGCCACGAGCCGGCGCTATCGCGAGGGAACGTTCATCCTCGAGACCATGTGGGAGACGGAATCCGGCGTCGTCGAGGTGGTGGATCTGATGCCCCACGGAGATCGACGGGCCGACGTCGTGCGGCGGATCCGCGGCATCCGCGGGTCGGTGCGCATGGAGCAGACGCTGCGCATCCGCTTCGACTACGCCTCGGCACTCCCGTGGGTGCGCCAGGCACCCGAGTTCGCGGATGACGCGGGCGCGGCTCTCCTTGCCGTCGCTGGTCCGGACGCCATCATCGTCCGCGGCCCCCGCCTCCAGGCGCGAGACCACGCGCACCGGAGTGAGTTCACGGTGAGCGCGGGTGAGACCGTCGATATCGTGCTGACGTGGCATCCGGCGCACCGGGAACCACCGCCCGCCGTCGACGTGAGCGGCCAGATCGAGAGGACCGAGGCGTGGTGGCGCGAGTGGGCCGACCACTTCGAACCCGTCGGCGACGAGTACGACGATGCTGTGGCGCGCTCCCTGCTCATCCTGCGCGCCCTCACGCACGAGGACACGGGCGGGATTGTCGCCGCGGCGACCACGAGCCTCCCCGAGGAGATCGGCGGCGTGCGCAACTGGGACTACCGGTTCGTCTGGCTCAGGGATGCCGCGTTCACGCTCGAATCGCTCATGCTCCACGGCTACGAATCGGAGGCCCACGAATGGCGCAACTGGTTGTTGCGGGCCATTGCGGGTGACCCGGCAGACATGCAGGTGATGTACGGACTTGCGGGCGAGCGTCGACTTGAGGAATGGTCTCCGCCCACCTTGCCCGGCTATCGCAGGTCGGCTCCGGTTCGTGTCGGCAATGCTGCGTACACGCAGTTCCAGGGCGACGTCTACGGTGAGGTCATGCGTGCACTGGCCCATGCGCGCGACACGGGCGTCACGGAGGATGACTTCTCCTGGGCGCTCCAGCAGGCACTTCTCGAGCGCCTGATCGAAACGGTCGATGTGGAGGATCACGGGATCTGGGAGATCCGCGGTCCCGTCCGTCGCTTCACCCACTCGCGGGTCCTCATGTGGGCGGCATTCGACTGCGGCGTACGTGCTGTCGAGGACTACGACCTTCCTGGGCCGGTCGATCTCTGGCGTCACCACCGCGACCGACTGCGTGCTGAGATCGACGAGTTCGGCTACAACGACGAACTCGGGACCTTCGTGCAGTATTACGGTGGGACCGCGGTCGATGCCTCGCTGTTGCAGCTCCCGCAGGTCGAGTTCCTCGCGCCCGACGACCCACGGATGCTAGGAACCGTCAGTGCGATCGAAGGAAAGCTGCTTCGCGACGGTCTCGTCCTCCGCTATCTCACGGACAGCGGAGTCGACGGACTTGTCGGGGACGAGCATCCCTTCCTCGCGTGCTCGTTCTGGCTCGTCGAACAGTACGCACGGTCTGGGCGACTGGACGACGCGAAGGTGCTCATGGACCGTCTGGTCGGATTCAGTAACGACGTGGGCATGCTCTCCGAGGAGATCGATCCGAACACCGGCGACCACATGGGCAATACGCCCCAGGCCTTCTCGCACCTCGCACTCGTCAGGGCTGCGGATGCCATTGCTGAGGCGAGAGCGCGCGTCTGACGCGATCTCGCCTCAGCGGCGATCAGGTCTCGTCGCTCGCCCAGGCAGGGGCAACGGCGTTGACCGCGTCGCCCACGACGTGGACGCGCAGGTCGTTCGTGCCGCCGGGGATTCCGGGAGGGGAACCGGAGATGACGACGACCTTCTCGCCCACCTCGGCAAGACCCTGCTCGAGCAGGACGGCGTCCACCTGTGCGTACATGGAGTCGGTGTGCGTGACGCGGGGGGTCACGTAGGACTCGATGCCCCAGATGAGCGCCATGCGGCGGCGGATCGCCTCGTCCGGCGTGAACGCCTTCATGGGCACGCGGAAGCGCAGTCGCGACATGCGACGGGCGGAGTCGCCGGACTCCGTGAAGATGCAGACGTACTTGGCGTCGACGAAGTCGGCGACCTCGGCGGCGGCGAGCGTGATCGCGCCACCCTGGGTGCGAGGCTTGGTGCCGAGGGGCGGGATGCGCTCCAGCCCGTGCTCTTCGGTGGAGGTCACGATACGCGCCATCGTCTGAACCGTGATGACCGGATACGCACCAACGCTCGTCTCACCCGAGAGCATGACCGCGTCAGCTCCGTCGAGGATCGCGTTCGCGACATCCGAGGTCTCTGCGCGCGTCGGAACCGGGCTCGAGATCATCGACTCGAGCATCTGGGTGGCGACGATGACTGGCTTGGCCATACGGCGCGCAAGCTCGACGGTGCGCTTCTGGACGATCGGCACCGCCTCGAGGGGCAGCTCGACGCCGAGGTCGCCGCGCGCGACCATGATGGCGTCGAACGCATCGACGATGGCCTCGAGGTGATCAACGGCCTGCGGCTTCTCGATCTTGGCGATCACGGGGACCTTGCGGCCCTCTTCCGCCATGATCTCGTGGACGCGGACGATGTCCTCGGCGTTGCGGACGAACGAGAGCGCGATGAGGTCGGCACCGAGCTTGAGGCCCCAGCGCAGGTCATCCTCGTCCTTCTCGGAGAGCGCGGGAACGTTGACGGCGACGCCGGGCAGGTTGATGCCCTTGTTGTTCGATACGGGGCCGGCGACGACAACCTCAGTCGTGACGACCACGCCGTCGGTCTCGACCACGCGGACCTTGACCTTGCCGTCATCGATCAGGAGGAAGTCGCCGGGCGCGACGTCCTGCGGCAGGCCCTTGAACGTGGTTCCGACGATCTCCTTGGTGCCGAGGATGTCCTCGGTGGTGATCTTGAAGATGTCACCTACCGCGAGGTCGTGGGGGCCGGCCTCGAACTTGCCGAGGCGGATCTTGGGGCCCTGGAGGTCCACGAGGACCGCGACGGCCTTGCCGGCGTCATCCGCGGCCTTACGCACGTTGGCGTAGACCGCCTCGTGTACGTCGTACGATCCGTGGCTGAGGTTCATCCTCGCGACGTCGACTCCTGCATCGATAATCGCTCGGATGCTCTCGTAGCTCGACGTCGCGGGACCGAGCGTCGCGACGATCTTGGCTCGTCTCATGACTTCCTTCTGTGGTGGGGTGCCCGAGGGCGAAATTGGTGATTGTGGGTCGTGTCGACGCACGAGGCTCGACTCTAGACCGAGATGGCCCGATCCGTTGGCTTCACGGGGAAGGGCAACCGGGTGTCCCCTTCAAGGTAGCGGTCAACGGCGGCTGCCGCAGCCCGACCCTCAGCAATCGCCCAGACGATGAGCGACTGGCCGCGGCCCGCGTCACCTGCAACGAAGACACCGGACTCACTCGTCTGGTAGTCGCCATCGCGCTCGATGTTGCCCCTGGTGTCGAGCGGAACCGGGAGCTGCTCCTCGATCGTGTGCGTCTCCGGACCGGTGAACCCGAGGGCGAGCAGCACGAGATCTGCGGGGATCTCGCGCTCGGTTCCCGACTTCGGGATGCGCTTGCCGTCGACGTACTCGGTCTCGGCAACACGGATGGCACGAACCTCGCCGGCGTCGTTGCGAAGGAACTCGACCGTGGACGCGAGGTACACCCGCTCGCCGCCCTCCTCGTGGGCGCTAGACACCTCGAAGAGTGTCGGCATCATGGGCCAGGGCTGGTTCTCGGGACGCTCTGTGGGCGGCTGCGTGCCGATGGCGAGGTTGGTCACCGAGAGGGCACCCTGGCGGTGTGCGGTGCCGATGCAGTCCGCACCCGTGTCGCCACCGCCGAGGACGACGACGTGCTTGCCCTCCGCCGTGATCTGGTCGGGAACGGAGTCACCGGCACCCACGCGGTTCGCCTGGGTCAGGTACTCCATGGCGAAGTGCACACCGAGCAGGTCGCGGCCAGGGATGGGCAGGTCGCGCGGGACCATCGCGCCCGTGGCGATCACCACGGCGTCGTACCGTGACTTGAGGTCGTCCCACGTGATGTCGACACCGATCTCGATGCCCGCGCGGAAGCGCGTGCCCTCAGCATGCATCTGGGCCAAACGGGCCTCGATGTGCTTCTTTTCCATCTTGAAGTCCGGGATGCCGTAGCGCAGCAGACCGCCGATGCGGTCGTCCCTCTCATAGACGGCGACCGTGTGTCCGGCACGCGTGAGCTGCTGTGCGGCGGCGAGCCCGGCCGGACCGGAACCGACGACCGCGACGGTCTTGCCCGTCAGGCGCTCCGGCGGGTGGGGGGTGACCTGGCCGTTGGCGAAGGCCTGATCGATGATCGAGACCTCGATCTGCTTGATCGTGACCGCGGGCTGGTTGATCCCGAGCACGCACGAGCTCTCACACGGCGCCGGGCAGAGGCGTCCTGTGAACTCCGGGAAGTTGTTCGTCTCGTGGAGCCGCTCGATGGCCTGTGAACCCTCACCGCGCCAGGTCAGGTCGTTCCACTCGGGAATCAGGTTGCCGAGCGGGCAGCCCTGATGGCAGAACGGGATACCACAGTCCATGCAGCGACCGGCCTGTCGGCGGAGCTGCGAAGGATCCTGCTGCTCGTAGACCTCTTTCCAGTCCATGAGTCGAAGGGCGACGGGCCGCCGCTTCGGCAGCTCGCGCTCCTGAACCTTGAGGAAACCCTTAGGGTCAGCCACCGGTCACCTCCATAATGCGTCCCCAGACCACGTCACCATCGGGGTCCAGCCCCTCTTCGATGGCGTGCTGGCGTGTCTCCATCACCGCGGCGTAGTCCCGCGGAAGAACCTTCGTGAAGCGGGCGGCGGATTCCTCGAGATTCTCGAGCATCCTCTTGGCCACCGCGGAGTCGGTCTCGTCGAGGTGTCGCTGCAGGAGGTCACCGAGGATCTCGATGTCTGCGCTACCCAGGGGCAGCAGCTCGAGCTCTCCCGACGCGAGGGACTCGCGGTTCACGCGCTCGGGGCGGAGGTCGTAGATGTACGCCGTACCTCCCGACATCCCTGCCCCGAGGTTCCGACCCGTGCCGCCCAGGATGACGGCGAGTCCACCCGTCATGTACTCCAGAGCGTGGTCACCGACGCCCTCGACGACAGCGGTCGCGCCCGAGTTGCGGACGAGGAAACGTTCGCCGACGATGCCGCGCAGGAACATGCTGCCCCGAGTGGCGCCGTAGCCGATGACATTGCCCGCAATCACGTTGCGCTCCGCGGGGAACACGCTGGAGCGGTGCGGGCGCACGACGATCTCGCCGCCGCACAGACCCTTGCCCACGTAGTCGTTCGTGTCGCCCTCAAGACGCAGTGTGATGCCCGACGGCATGAAGGCTCCGAGCGACTGGCCGGCGGTGCCGGTGAGACGCACCTCGATCGTGCCGGACGGCAGGCCGTTCTCGCCGTGACGCAACGTCACCTCGTGCCCGAGCATCGTGCCGACGGCACGCTCGGTGTTGCGAATGGGCAGGTCGATCGTCACGGGAGTCCCGTGCTCGAGCGTGCCAGCGGCCAGCCGGATCAGTTCACGGTCGAAGTGCTCGTCGATCTCGTGGTCCTGCGAGGTGCGGTTGATGCGCGGTTCGTCGTCCCGGAACTGCGGCCCCTCGAGGATCGGCGCCAGGTCGAGACCGTCTGCCTTCCAGTGCTGGACAGCACGGTCGACGTCGAGCAGCTCACGGTGGCCGATCGCCTCGTCGAGCGAGCGGAAGCCCAGCTCGGACAGGTACTCACGGATCTCCTGCGCGAGGAACTCGAAGAAGCTGACGACGAACTCCGGCTTGCCGGTGAAACGAGCGCGCAACTCGGGGTTCTGCGTGGCGACGCCAACAGGGCACGTGTCGAGGTGGCAGACGCGCATGAGGATGCAGCCTTCCACGACGAGTGGAGCCGTCGAGAAGCCGTACTCCTCGGCGCCGAGAAGCGCAGCGATGATGACATCCCTGCCCGTCTTCATCTGGCCGTCCACCTGCACGACCACGCGGTCGCGCATGTTGTTGAGCATGAGCGTCTGCTGGGTCTCAGCAAGTCCCAGCTCCCACGGGGTTCCTGCGTGCTTGAGCGAGTTGAGGGGGCTTGCGCCGGTTCCGCCGTCGTGGCCGGAGACCAGGACGACATCCGCCTTCGCCTTCGCCACACCGGCCGCAACCGCACCAATGCCCGACTGGCTCACGAGCTTGACGTGCACGCGCGCTTCGGGGTTCGAGCGCTTCAGGTCGAAGATGAGCTGCTTGAGGTCCTCGATCGAGTAGATGTCGTGGTGCGGCGGCGGCGAGATGAGGCCGACACCAGCCGTGCCATGGCGCGTGCGTGCGATCCACGGGTACACCTTGCCCGCGGGCAGCTGGCCACCCTCGCCGGGCTTCGCGCCCTGCGCCATCTTGATCTGGATGTCCGTGGCATGCGTCAGGTACATGCTCGTGACGCCGAAGCGTCCGGATGCCACCTGCTTGATCGCCGAACGACGAGTCGGGTCGAGCAGCCGCTCGACATCCTCGCCGCCCTCGCCCGTGTTCGAGCGGGCGCCGATGCTGTTCATGGCGATCGCGAGCGTCTCGTGGGCTTCCTTGCTGATCGAGCCGTAGCTCATCGCACCCGTGTTGAACCGCTTCATGATGGCCTCGATGGGCTCCACCTCGTCGAGGGGAACACGCGAGCGCTCGCCCGTGCGCAGGCCGAAGAGGCCCCGCAGGGTCATCAGACTCTCGGCCTGGTCATCCACGAGCTTCGTGTAGTCACGGAAGATGTCGTAACGCTTGGACCGGGTCGCGTGCTGGAGGCGGAACACGGTCTCAGGGTTGAAGAGGTGCGGTGGCCCCTCACGGCGCCACTGGTACTCACCACCGGTGGCCAGACGCTCGTGTGCGCTCGTCGCACCGTCCTCGGGGTACGCGGCGGCGTGACGCGCCGCGTTCTCCTGCGCGATGACCTCGAGGCCAACGCCGCCGAGCAGGCTGGACGTACCCGTGAAGTACTGGTCGACGAATTCCTGCGAGAGACCGACAGCCTCGAAGGCCTGGGCGCCCGCGTAGGAGCTCACGACGGAGATGCCCATCTTCGACATGATCTTGAGAACGCCCTTGCCGAGCGCCTTGATCAGATTCTTCACGGCCTTCTCGGGCGTGAGCGAATGGATCATCCCGCTGCGGACGAGTTCCTCAGCGGTCTCCATGGCGAGATAGGGGTTGATCGCGGAGGCACCGTAGCCGACGAGCAGTGCGACGTGGTGGACTTCCCGCACATCTCCTGCCTCGACGATGAGTCCGACCTTCATGCGAGTCTCCTCGCGAATCAGGTGGTGATGCACCGCAGCGAGCATGAGCAACGACGGGATCGGTGCGAGATCCTTGTTGGAGTCGCGGTCGGAGAGCACGATGTACTGAGCACCGGCACGAATGGCCTCATCGACCTCGGTGCACATCTCGGCGAGACGGTTCTCGAGCGCCTTGGGTCCCTGGTCAACGCGGTACAGGCCTCGGACCGTGGCGCACTTGCCACCACCGGGCTGGGCGTCGATGTGCTGGATCTTCGCGAGTTCGTCGTTGTCGATGACCGGGAACTGCAGGGCCACCTGCTGCGCGTGCTCCGGGGTCGCCGTGAGCAGGTTGCGCTCCGGCCCGAGACCGAGCGCCATCGAGGTGACGACCTCCTCGCGGATCGAGTCCAGCGGGGGGTTGGTCACCTGTGCGAACTGCTGGGTGAAGTAGTCGAAGAGCAGACGCGGTCGCTCGGACAGCACCGCGATGGGAGTGTCCGACCCCATGGCTCCGAGCGGCTCGGCCGCGTTCTGGGCCATGGGGGTGATGAGGATGCGCACTTCCTCCTCGGTGTACCCGAAGGTGCGCTGGCGCCGCACGACCGATGCAGGCGTGTGCACGATGTGCTCACGCTCTGGCAGGTCCGCAAGGGCGATACGGCCCTCGTCGAGCCACTCGGCCCACGGCTGTGACCCGGCGAGTTCAGCCTTGACCTCGTCGTCCTCGATGATGCGGCCCTCGACGGTGTCGACGAGGAACATCTTTCCCGGGCGCAGGCGGCCCTTGCGCACGACCTTGCTCGGCTCGACGTCGAGAACGCCGATCTCGCTGGCGAGCACGACAAGTCCATCGTCGGTGACGAGGTAGCGGCCGGGGCGAAGACCATTGCGGTCGAGCGTTGCACCGACGAGCGACCCGTCGGTGAAGACGAGGGCGGCCGGGCCGTCCCACGGCTCCATGAGCATCGAGTGGTACTCATAGAACGCACGCTTGGTGGGGTCGATGTCGGCCTGGTTCTCCCAGGCTTCGGGAACCATCATCATCATGGCGTGCGGCAGGCTGCGACCCGCAAGGTTCAGCAGCTCCACGACCTCATCGAATGAGGCGGAGTCACTCGCACCGGGGGTGTTGATGGGCAGGATCGAGCGGATGTCACCGAGCACATCGCTCTCAAGCTGCGACTGGCGCGCCCGCATCCAGTTGCGGTTGCCCTGAACCGTGTTGATCTCGCCGTTGTGCGCGATCATCCGGAACGGCTGCGCGAGCGGCCAGGAGGGGAAGGTGTTCGTCGAGTACCGCGAGTGGACGAGAGCGAGCTTCGAGACGAACCGCTCGTCGGAGAGGTCGGGGTAGAACGGCTCCAGCTGGAGCGTCGTCACCATGCCCTTGTAGACGAGAGTGCGCGACGAGAGCGACGGGAAGTAGGCGTAGAGCTCGTGCTCGGCGCGCTTGCGCAAGCGGAACACCTGCCGCTCGAGTTCGAGCCCGCCTGCTGTTCCCTTTCCGGTGTCCACCGTCGACTGCAGGAAGAGCTGCTCGAACGCCGGCATGGCGGCGCGGGCGAGGTTGCCCAGCTGGGACGGTTCCACGGGAACCTCGCGCCATCCGAGCACGCGAAGGCTCTCGGACTCAGCGAGGCGGGCAATTCCGGCCTTGACCTCGTTGCGCTCGGTCTCGTCCGTCGGCAGGAATGCCATTCCAACGGCGTAACGTCCGGGCGCGGGGAGCTCGAAGTCGACCACCGCACGCAGGAACGCGTCGGGGATCTGCGTGACGATACCGGCGCCGTCGCCGGTGCCCGCGTCGGACCCCACAGCACCGCGGTGCTCGAGGTTGCGAAGGGCCCCGAGTGCGGTGTCGATGATGTCGTGACCGGCGGTTCCACGAAGGGTCGCAACCATCGCGAGCCCACAGGCGTCACGTTCGTTGCGCGGGTCGTAAAGACCCGTTGCTGCGGGAGTGGAGCTGAAGCGCTCGAAGGCTGGCGTGAGAGCCATGGCTACCGTCCTCACGTTGGTGCTGGAACTGCGGGACGTCGGCGGCCCAAGGGGAATGTGAGTCCTCGAGGGTCTACGAGGACGGGGTGCTTGATCCGCTTGTGGCGGCCAACTCGTGCTCTTCCGCGGCATCGTCGCCGTCGTCGTCGGAGTCTGAGTAGGTCTCGGTCGAGTCTACAGCACCCCCCGCGCTCCACTCGCGACCGGGCAGGTACGGGCTCGGCTCCTGGCCGGGATGACGACGACGCTGCACGAGGAACAGGATGATTCCGAGCACGATCAGAACGATCGCTCCCCAGACGTTCGACCGCAGGCCGAGGAAGACCTCGCTCGGGTCGACGCGGATCGACTCGAAGATCACGCGGCCCACGCCGTACCAGATCATGTACAGCGCCCAGACCTTGCCCCACTGCAGGCGAGGTTGGGTGTCCCCCACCGGTACCAGGACGTTCACGCCGAGGATACGGCGCTTCTGGAGCCGGAACTGGCGCTCCATCGTGAGCAGGAAGACGATGCCGATCGTGTTCCAGATCATCTCGTAGAGGAACGTGGGGTGGAACAGGGTGCCGTCGGGAAGGCCCACGGGGATCGCCGGGTTGTCAGCCGGGATCTCAAGACCCCAGGGAAGGTCGGTCGGGAGGCCGAAGAGTTCGTGGTTGAAGTAGTTACCGAGGCGCCCGAGCACCTGCGCGAGCAGCATGGCGGGAGCGAGGGCGTCCGCGAACGTCCAGAAACGAAGGCCAGCGAAACGGCAGCCGATGTAGGCGCCGATCGCTCCACCGATGAGCGAGCCGATGATGGCGTTGCCGCCACTCCAGATGGCCCACACACTGTTCGGGTTCAGCGCTCCGTCGACGAAGAGGCTCCACGGTTCGGAACCAGGTCCGAAGTAGTCGCCGAGATGAGTGAGCACGTGGTACGCACGGGCACCCACGAGTCCCAGGGGAACGGCCCAGATGATCACGTCGAGAACGACGCCGGGCTCGGCCCCGCGCGCCTTCAGACGTCGGTTGACCCAGAGGGTCGCAAGCACGATCCCGATGAGGATGATGACCGCGTAGGTCGTGATGCGCAGAGGGAAAGGAAGCTCCCAACCAAAGGTCGACTCGAGCCATGCTGCGATGTTGATCTCCCTCCAGGCATCAGGAGGGCTTGGGATGCTGAGCGGCACGAAGGACAAGCCGGTCACCTTTCTGAGAGGGAACTACGCGAGTCTAGTACCGGTGGCAAGGTCGGCAGCGGTGCGAGCGACCGCGCTCACTCCCCCATCGGCGAGGGCCTTGACGAGTGCGGAACCGACGATCGCACCATCGGCGTACGCGAGGACCTCGCGTACCTGGTCGGCCGTGGAGATACCGAGCCCGACACAGGCAGAGGTGGATCCCGCCTCGCGAAGCCTGGTCACGAGCGTTCGAGCGGCGGAGTCGACGTCGTTGCGTGCTCCCGTGATGCCCATGGTGGACACCGCGTAGACGAAACCGCGGCTGAGGTCGACGGCCTGCCGCAACCTCGCATCCGTCGAGGACGGTGCCGCGAGGAACACGCGGTCCAGGTCGTCCCGATCGGATGCAGCGAGCCATTCAGATCCCTCATCGGGGATCAGGTCCGGCGTGATGAGGCCGGCCCCGCCTGCGGCCAGGAGATCGTCGGCGAAACGATCGACGCCGTACTGGACCACGGGGTTCCAGTACGTCATGACGAGAACCGGGATGTCCACGCGCGACGTGATCTCGCGCACGGCGTCGAACCCCTGCGCGAGCTTGAACCCGTTCGCGAGGGCACTCTGGGTCGCCTTCTGGATGACCGTGCCATCCATCACCGGGTCGGAGTACGGCAGGCCGAGCTCGATGACGTCGACGCCATTCTCCGCAAGGGCGACTGCCGCATCGATGCTCGTCGCGAGGTCGGGGAACCCCACGGGGAGGTAGCCGACGAGCGCTCCTGACCCTGCATCACGACGAGCGGAGATCGCCTCCGCAACGCGGCTCATTGGGCATCCAGGATGTCGAAGTACGCGCCAGCGGTCTCCATGTCCTTGTCCCCGCGCCCGGAGAGGTTGACCAGGATGATCGACTCTGGGCCGAGTTCACGACCGAGGGCGAGCGTGCCGGCCAGAGCGTGCGAGGACTCGATCGCCGGGATGATGCCCTCGGTGCGCGACAGCAGACGGAGAGCTTGCATGGCCTCGTCGTCCGTGATCGGCAAGTAGTTCGCCCTCCCGATGTCGTGGAGCCACGCGTGCTCTGGGCCGACTCCCGGGTAGTCGAGTCCCGCCGAGATCGAGTGCGATTCGATCGTCTGGCCGTCCTCGTCCTGGAGCATGTAGCTCTTCGCGCCGTGCAGCACTCCGGGACGACCTCTGGTGAGGGTTGCGGCGTGGCGCTCGGTCAGGTGCCCCTCGCCCGCGGCCTCGTACCCGTAGAGGGCGACTTCGGGATCGTCGAGGAAGGCGTGGAAGATCCCGATGGCGTTGCTACCACCGCCGACACAGGCCGTGACGGCATCCGGAAGACGGCCCGTGAGCTCGAGCACCTGCTGACGCGCCTCCTCGCCGATGATCTTGTGGAAGTCACGGACCATCACCGGGAACGGATGGGGCCCCGCGACGGTGCCGAGAAGGTAGTGGGTCGTGTCGACATTGGCCACCCAGTCACGGAGCGCGTCGTTGATGGCGTCCTTGAGGGTCCGCGAGCCGGTCGTGACCGGGATGACCTCCGCGCCGAGAAGACGCATACGAGCGACGTTCAGCGCCTGGCGCTCGGTGTCGACCTCGCCCATGTAGACGACGCATTCCATGCCGAAGAGCGCAGCCGCCGTGGCGGTGGCTACGCCGTGCTGGCCTGCGCCGGTCTCCGCGATGAGGCGCTTCTTGCCGAGGCGGCGTGCGAGCAGCGCCTGGCCGAGCACGTTGTTGATCTTGTGCGATCCCGTGTGGTTGAGGTCCTCCCGCTTCAGGATGACGCGGGCTCCCCCGGCGTGTTCCGCGAAGCGCGGCACCTCCGTGATGATCGACGGACGGCCCGTGTACGTTGCGTGGAGCGCAGCGAGTTCGGCCTGGAAGGCCGGATCGGTGCGGGCGTCGCGGTACGCGGCATCCAGCTCGTCCAGTGCAGCGATCAGGGACTCGGGGACGAAACGTCCACCGAAGTCTCCGAAATAGGGTCCTACTTCGTCGCGATACTTCATGAGTTCAGGAACTTTCGGAGTGTGGCGACCGGGTCCCCGGTCACGAGGGCTTCGCCGACGAGGACGACGTCGGCGCCGGCGCGGCGATAGTGCGCGACATCCTCCGGGGTCTTCACGGCGGATTCTGCGATGCGGATGACACCGTCCGGGAGCTCGCCGGCGAGCCTGCCGAACAGGTCCTGGTCGAGCTCGAACGTACTGAGGTCCCGCGCGTTGACGCCAATGACGTCAGCGCCGACATCCAGGGCCCGCTTCACCTCGTCGGCGGAGTGGGTCTCGACGAGTGGCGTCATGCCGAGGTCGCCGACGAGGCCGTACAGCTCCGAGAGCGTTGGCTGGTCGAGCGCGGCGACGATGAGGAGCACGAGGTCCGCTCCCGAGGCTCGGGCCTCGAACACCTGGTACGGCTCGGCGATGAAATCCTTGCGCAGGACCGGGATGCTGATAGCGGCGCGCACCGCCTCGAGATCCGCGAGCGATCCACCGAAGCGGCGACCCTCGGTGAGGACGCTCACCGCACTCGCGCCGCCCTGCTCGTAGTCCGAGGCGAGGGATGCCGGGTCGGGGATGTCGGCGAGCGGTCCGCGCGAGGGGCTCGCACGCTTGACCTCAGCGATGATGCGTACCGTCTCGCGGCGCGAGAGAGCTGCGCGAGCGTCGAGCGCGGCAGGGCGCGCGAGGGCGTCAGCCTCGACCTGGGCGAGACTGCGAGCATCACGACGATCCGAAGCGTCGTGAAGGGCTCCGGCTACGAGGTCGGCCAGCACCTAGTCGTGCGCCTTCTGTGTCAGCTTGGCCCCGCCGACGCCGTAGCCGGCGCGCGAGAGAATCCAGCCGACGATCGCTCCGACCACCACGAGGACGGCCGAACCGATGACGATCCAGGGAAGGTCGAAGAAGAATGCGACGGTCCCGATCGTGAATCCGACCAGCATGATGATGACGGCCGTCCAGGCGGCCGGTGAGTTTCCGTGGCCGGGGTCTGACTCGCTCATCGATCTCCGTTCGTTGGGGTGCTCGTCAATTCTAAGGGGATCACCGGGCTCCCGATGTCGGATCGCGGCCCTCACTGAGGGCGTCCCAGACGTCGGCGGGGGTTTCCTCCCCATCGGCATTCTCCAGGCGCACGGCTTGGAACCGGCGGGGCGAGCCACCCCATGATCGGGAGGTCACGATGACGACAAGGCCGAGGATCACGATCAGCGACCCGATCACCATCGTGACAGTGGGCCAGGCGGTCGGTGAGATGCTGGCGACAAGTTCACGTAGTGATTGGGAGCCCGCGAGGCCGGTGGCCTCGGAGATCGTCGAGGTTGCGGCGGAGATGGGATCCGCGACGGCGATGACACCGGAGGCGATGACCAGACCACCGATCGACACGGCGAGAACGCCCAGGATGATGCGGAAGACGGGGCCAGCGATCGACAGCGCGCCGACGAGCGCGAGCACGCTCAGGCCGAGCGCCGCGAGCCCGCCCGCTGCAGCCTCTCCCGGCACGACGACCTCGTCGCCAGTGGTGAGGGTGACGGAGTACCAGTCCTGTGTCCACGCGAGGAGGGCCAACGCGCCGAGCACGACGCCAGCCGCCAGAATCGAGTACTTGAGCCTGCGGCCGTTCATGGCACGCGACGAAGGGCGTTCGCGACCGCGACGGCCCGGAGCGGCGCAGCAGCCTTGTTCTGGGACTCCTCGAACTCCGCGTCCGGGTCTGAGTCCGCCACCAGGCCGGCGCCGGCCTGCACGCGTGCGAGTCCGCCGGCGATCACGGCAGTCCGAATAGCGATCGCGAGGTCGGCATCCCCGGCGAAGTCGAAGTAGCCGACCACTCCCCCGTAGACCCCGCGCTGGGCGGGTTCGAGGTCATCGATGATCTCGAGGGCACGCGGCTTCGGCGCGCCCGAGAGCGTTCCCGCCGGGAAGGTCGCGCGGAAGACATCGACAGCGTTCGCCGCCGGGCGCAGGTTGCCCTCGACAGACGAAACGAGATGCATGATGTGGCTGAAACGCTCCACCTGCATGAACTCGGTCACCTCGACGGAGCCCGCCCGGCAGACCTTCTGGAGGTCGTTGCGTGCGAGATCGACGAGCATGAGGTGCTCGGCCTTCTCCTTGTCGTCGGCCAGCAGCTCATCGGCGAGGTCGAGATCGCGCTCGGGTGTCTCCCCGCGCGGACGCGATCCTGCGATGGGATGCATGTAGACGCGGTCCCCGGTCACTTTGACCAGGGCCTCCGGACTCGAACCGATGATCGAGTACGACTCTCCCTCTGGCGACACGAGGCTGAGGAAGTACATGTACGGCGACGGGTTGAGCGTGCGCAGCACACGGTAGACATCGAGGGGCTCCGCCGAGATCTCGTGGTCGAACCGCTGCGAGATCACGACCTGGAAAACGTCGCCGTCCACGATGTGCTGCTTCGAGCGCTCCACGGCCGCAACGAACTCGTCCTTCGTGACGCGATGGGTCGGTGACGGTGCGATGCTGAGATCGACGTGGGCAAGCGCCGCCTCCGATGGCTGCGCGAGACCCTGCTGCAAGTGATCGAGACGCGTTTGGGCGTCGTCCCACAACTCCGATTCGTCCTGGACACCGTCGCCGAGTGCCGTCGCGATCAGCTGCACCGTGCCGAAGCGGTGATCCAGCACGATGAGTTCGGAGACGAAACCGAGTGCCTGACCGGGAATCGCGAAGTCAGCGGGCGGCGCATCGGGCAACCGTTCGAGTTGACGGATCGCCTCCCAGCCGATGAAACCCACGAGACCACCGGTGAGGGGCGGGTGACCCTCGACGCGCGGCGTCGACCAGCGGGAGTACAGGTGTGCGACCGCGTCAAGCGGGGTAGCGGGGATACCACCCAGGGCACGCTCGGCGGAGAGCCCGTAGTCGAGCCACACGGGCGCGTCATCCTGCTGCGTGAGTACACCGAATGTGGAGACGCCGACGAAGGAGAAGCGGGACCAGATGCCGCCCTGCTCCGCTGATTCCAGGAGGAAAGTGCCTGGACGCCCGGCCGCGAGCTTGCGGTAGATGCCCACCGGGGTCTCGCCGTCGGCGAAGAGTTCACGGATGACGGGAACGACACGATGCCCTGCCGCGATCCTGGCCCCGAAATCCTCACGGGTGGTCGTGTTACTCATCGATACCCCCGATCATCGGTTCCAGCGGGTCGACATCGAAGCACGCGTGCGCGCCCGTGTGGCATGCGGGACCGTGCTGCTCGACGGTCACGAGAAGTGTGTCATCGTCGCAGTCGAGTGCTGCGCCGCGGACGAGCTGGATGTTGCCGCTCGTGTCGCCCTTGCGCCAGTACTCCTGCCGACTGCGACTCCAGAATGTCACCCTGCCCTGGGTCAACGTGCGACGCAGAGCCTCACGATCCATGTATCCGAGCATGAGGACGTCCCGAGTCGACTCCTCCTGAATGATTGCGGGGAGCAGGCCATCCTTGTCGAAGGTCACCCGGTCGAGCACCTCGACCACGCTCTCGTCGGTCAGTTGGCTCATCGTGTCACCACTCCAGCATCGTCCAGTGCGCTCTTGATCTCGCCCACGGTCAGTTCTCCATTGTGGAACACGGACGCCGCGAGCACGGCATCGGCACCTGCAGCGATCGCCGGCAGGAAGTCGTCGATCGCGCCAGCTCCACCGCTCGCGATGACGGGCACCGAGCTGATCTCGCGCATTGCGGTGACGAGTTCGAGGTCGAAGCCGTCCTTGGTGCCGTCGGCGTCGATCGAGTTGACGAGCAGTTCCCCCGCACCGCGCTCAATGGCCTCCGCGGCCCACTCGAGCGCATCGATGTCGGTGTCCGTGCGCCCGCCGTGTGTTGTGACGATGAAACGTCCTCCTGAGCGTCGCACATCGAGGCTGAGGACGAGCACCTGCGCACCGAAACGATCGGCGATCTCCCCGATCAGTTCCGGACGTGCGATCGCCGCGCTGTTGACGCCCACCTTGTCGGCGCCGCTCGCGAGCAGACGCGACACGTCCTCGGGGCTCCGCACTCCCCCGCCGACGGTCAGCGGAATGAAGACCTGCTCGGCGGTCGCGCGCACGACATCGTACGTCGTGTCACGGTTGTCGACGGTTGCCGTGACATCGAGGAACGTGATCTCGTCTGCACCCTGCTCGTAGTAC
Organism: Leifsonia sp. AK011; assembly: GCF_013410945.1. Classification (NCBI taxonomy): domain Bacteria; kingdom Bacillati; phylum Actinomycetota; class Actinomycetes; order Micrococcales; family Microbacteriaceae; genus Leifsonia; species Leifsonia sp. AK011. The sequence continues at coordinate 1,967,865 of NZ_JACCCH010000001.1, forward strand.
TTGCGCGCGAGTTCGACGGGGTCACCGGCATCCCGAAGATTGAGGAAGTTGACGCCCTTGACGACACGACCGGCCGCCACGTCGAGACACGGGATGACCCGGACTGCGACACCCATGTCAGATCCGAGCCGCGTGGATGGCGCTCACGAGGATCGCCCGCGCACCGACCTCGTGCAGGGCGTCCATGACCTCGTTCGCGTCACTCCTCGGCACCATCGACCGCACGGCGACCCACTCCGGGTCGTGCAGCGGGCTCAGCGTCGGGCTCTCGAGGCCGGGCGTGATGCGGGTTGCGGCCTCGAGGTGGGTGAGCGGGACGTCATAGTCGACGAGCACGTACTGTCGCGCAACGAGAACGCCCTGGAGCCGGCGCTGGAGCGTGCCGATACCCGGGAGGTCGGGCGTTGCACTGATGAGCACGGCAGACGACTCGAGAATCACAGGCCCGATGATCTCGAGCCCCTGGGCGCGCAGGGTTGAACCGGTCGACACGACGTCGGCCACGGCATCGGCCACTCCGAGCTTGACAGCGGATTCGACGGCACCATCGAGCGAGACGATCGAGACCTGGACTCCGTGGCGCGCGAGGAAGTCGCCCACGAGAGCTGGATAGCTCGTCGCGACACGAACACCCTCGAGGTCAGACAGTTCCGAGAAGCGCCCGGGAGGGGCGGCAAACCGGAAGGTCGAGTCGCCGAAGTCGAGCGAGGCGATCTCCTTGGCCTCGCTGCGCGAGTCGAGCAGGAGGTCGCGGCCGGTAATGCCGACGTCGAGCGCGCCAGATCCCACATAGGTGGCTATGTCGCGCGGGCGCAGGTAGAAAAACTCGACATCATTGCGAGCGTCGAGCGCGCTCAGGGCTCGCGGGTCACGTCGACCGGTGTAACCGGCCTCCTGCAGCATCTCCGCGGCAGTCTCACTCAGCGATCCCTTGTTGGGGACGGCAATTCTCAGCATTTCTGGCTCCTGGTCAGGGGTGGAAGAGTTCGGTGGGCACCTCTACAGATGTCGCCAGACATCCGTGGGCGCCAGCCCCTTTGCGACCATCAGGACCTGCAGGTGGTAGATCAGTTGCGAGATCTCCTCGGCGGTCTCGTCCGCCGTCTGGTACTCGGCGGCCATCCACACCTCTGCGGCCTCCTCGACGATCTTCTTGCCGATGGCATGCACGCCGCCATCCAGCAGCTCGACCGTGCGCGACCCCTCCGGGCGCGCGGCGGACTTCTGCTCCAGTTCGGAGAAGAGTTCGTCGAAGGTTTTCACGGGTTAACAGTATCGGCTGGCCGGGGGTGGTCCCGGCCAGCCGATGACGTACAGCTGGTGAACTCGACGGGCTAGCGAACACCCAGGAGGTCGATGACGAACGTCAGCGTGCGGCCGGACAGGCGGTGCCCGCCACCGGCGGGGCCGTAGGCGAGCGCCGGCGGGCAGATGAGCTGGCGGCGTCCGCCGACCTTCATGCCCGGGATGCCGTCCTGCCAGCCCTTGATCAGGCCGGAGAGCGGGAACTCGATGGACTGCCCGCGGCTCCATGAGGAGTCGAACTCCTCGCCGGTCTCGAAGTCGACTCCGAGGTAGTGGACGTCGACGGTCGAGCCGGGCTGCGCCTCTGCGCCGGTGCCCTCGATGATGTCGATGATGACGAGTTCGGTGGGCTCGGGGCCTTCGTAGAACTCGACTTCTGGCTTGGTTCTGGGTGAATCGGTCATGATCCCAGTCAATCAGACTTCGTGCTGGTGACCGGATGCCAGGGCCCGCAGCTCCGCGATGTTGACGTCGGGGTCCCCCGAGCCATACACCGCAGACCCAGCGACGAAGGTGTCAGCCCCAGCGGACCTCGCCGTGGCGATCGTGGACAGGTCGATGCCACCGTCGACCTGGAGCCAGACGCTCGAGCCCGCGGCATCCGCGGCATCCCGAACCTGCTGCACCTTCGGCATCATGTCGGCCATGAAGCTCTGTCCACCGAAACCGGGCTCGACCGTCATGACGAGGACCTGGTCGAATTCGGCGATGTCGTCGAGGTAGGGCGCGGCATCCGTGCCTGGCTTGAGCGCGATCCCCGCGCGTGAGCCGAGTGCTCGGAGTGCGCGCGCGAGTTCGACAGGCTTCTCGGTGGCCTCCGCGTGGAACGTGACCGAGGCGGCGCCTATCTTGGCGTACTCGGGTGCCCACCGGTCCACGTTCTCGATCATCAGGTGAACGTCGAGCGGGATCGGCGAGACGGCCTGGATGCGCGTGACCATCTGCGGGCCGAAGGTGAGATTCGGCACGAAGTGATTGTCCATGACATCGACGTGCACAAGATCGGCTGTGGAGATGCGTCGGAGATCCCGCTCCATGTTCACGAAGTCGGCGGCGAGGATGCTGGGGTTGATGCGAACCATGGATCAGGCCTTCGTCAGGAGTTGGATGAACATGGCGTCGGTGCCGTGGCGGTGCGGCCAGAGCTGCACGTGCTCCCCCTCGGGAAGGTCGAGCGGTTCCGACGTGATGGAGGCGAGCACCTCCTGCGTGTTGATGCGCGTGACGTTCGGAAGAGCGCGGAGCACGGATGCGACGATCGCCTTGGTCTCCGCCGCGTGCGGGGAGCACGTGACGTACGCGAGCACTCCGCCCGGCGCGAGGGCATCGAGCGCAGAGGTGAGAAGGGCCGCTTGCAGCCCGCCTAGACCTGCGACATCGCTCGGCTGCTTGCGCCAGCGCGCCTCGGGACGGCGGCGGAGGGCTCCCAGCCCCGTGCAGGGTGCGTCGACGAGAATCCGATCGAACCGACCCGGATAGTCCGCTCCGATCTGGCGACCGTCACGCTCCCACACCTCGATGGTGGGATCGACCGCAGCGAGGGCATTGCGCACGAGCCCCGCGCGGGCCGGAACCGGTTCATTGGCGGTGAACGTGGCCCCGCCGGCAGCTGCCTCGGCCGCAAGCAGGGCGGACTTGCCGCCCGGGCCAGCGCAGAGATCGAGCCAGCGCTCGCCAGGCGTGATCGGGCGTGCACGGGAGAGCGCAAGAGCGGCGAGCTGCGACCCCTCGTCCTGCACACGGGCCCGGCCCTCGGAAATCGCGGGAACACGTGAGGGATCGCCGTGGTCGAGCCTCACACCAACGGGTGAGTACTCCGCGGGCGTGCCCGGTAGTTCGACGCGGTGCGAGAGACCCGGCAGAGCTGTGGCAGACACCCTCGGTGGCACGTTGTCGGCGATGAGAGCACTCTCGAGCTCCGCTTCGCGCCCCTCGGCCGTCAGTACCTGCCGGATGGCGCGGACGATCCACAGCGGATGCGAGTACTCGAACGCGAGCGCCTCCTCGCCCGAGCGCGCCGTGGCGAGAACGCGCTCGCGCCAGGTGTCCGCGTCGGTGCGACTGATGGTGCGCAGGACGCCGTTCGTGAAGCCCACGGCAGAGCGGGATGCCACGGTCTTGGCGAGCTCAACGGATTCATCGACCGCGGCATGGGTGGCCACGCGCATCGAGAGCAGCTGATGACACGCGAGCCGCAGCACGTCGAGCACCGGCGGGTCGATGGTGCTCACATCCCGACCGGCGGCGAGGGCGATGACCCGGTCGTAGTACCCCTGCATGCGTAGTGTGCCGTAGGTCAGTTCTGTCGCGAGCCCTATATCCGCGTCGGACAGCCGGGCGCGGGAGATGCGCACGGGAAGCAGCAGGTTCGCGTAGGCGTCGGACTCGCGCGTGGCGAGGATGACGTCCAGGGCGATGCTCCGCGCCGTCGAGACCCGGCTCACGATGCACTCACTTCGCCGCGAGCCGGGCGGCCACGCCACCACGAGCCAGCGTCCATCGCCTTGCGGCCCGCGGGATGCACGGAGAGAAGCTCGAGCGGCGCCGACCCCGTGCCGACGAGAACCGACTTGACCCGGAGCTCGAATTCGCCGGGCGCCAGCGGCGGTGAGTCGTGCGCGATGGCAGCCTCGAGCACCTTCAGCCGCGCGCCATCCACCGTCGTGAACGATCCGGGCTCCGGCGTGAGTCCTCGAATCAGGTCGTGTACGACCTGCGCGGGGCGTGTCCAGTCGATCTCGCCGTCCGCGAGCGACAGCTTGGGGGCGTAGGTGACCTCGCCGACCTGCGGCTTCGCTCGCGCGGACCCCGAGGCGAGGTCGTCGACCACGCGCACCAGGAGTTCCGCGCCGGATTCGGAGAGTTCCTCCAGGAGGCTGCCGGAGGTGCGGTGCTTGCCGAGCGGAGTCGACATCGTGGCCAGGATGTCACCGGCATCGAGTTCGGGAACGAGCTGGAACACCGTGGCTCCCGTCACGTCATCGCCCGCGATGATCGAGTGCTGTACTGGTGCGGCACCGCGCCAGCGCGGGAGCAGCGAGAAGTGCAGGTTGATCCACCCGAGTCGGGGTGCCGACAGCAGGGGCTCGCGCACGAGACCGCCGTAGGCCACGATCACACCGAGGTCCACCCGCAGCCCGATCACCTCATCCGCGACATCCCCGGAAAGCCGGTTCGCACGGATCACGGGCAGGCCGAGCTCCTCGGCGCGAGCGGCTACGGGAGTCGGGGTGATGGTGCCTCGGCGACCCTGGGGCGAATCCTCGCGCGTGATCACTGCGACGATCTCATGCGTCGAACGGGCGAGAGCCTCAAGACTCGGGACCGCGGCAGCGGGGCTGCCGGCAAAGACGATCCTCATGCTCCCATTCTCCCCTGCGCCGGGGGGTGTTCGATGACCATGGCGCCGAGGTGGCGCACTACTGCTCGAGGAACGGCTCGAGATCGTCGAAGCGCACCTTGAGCAGCGGGGTCGTGGGGCGACCGCCCTTGGCGCTACGGCGGCCCGTCGCGGAGCGGATCACCTCCGCGCGGAGAGTGGCGGCGACCTCGGCCCCCTTCGAGTAGTCGAAGCGGATGATCGTGCGCACGGTTGAGGGGGCGACATCCACTGGCCCCAGGATGTCCGCGGGGTTGCCGTCGACCGCCTCGACTGCTCGTGTGACCGCCTCGAGCGTTCCGGTAGCGGTCGCGACTCTCACGGCCGGCGGGAAGCGCAGCGCGCGGCGATCCGCGAGTTCCGACCGCACGAAAGCCGACTGTTGCCACGTCACGAGGGCCGTTGCGAGGGCACCCCCGACGCCCACGAGCATGGTCGGCGCTCCCGGCGCTGCCAGTGCGATCGCGTTCGACCACCACCGCAGGCAGTCCTCGGCCACCCTCAGCGACTCTCGGGCGATCATCTGCTCCCCATCGAGCAGGAGCACGGCCCGGTATCCTCCGGCTGCCGTGGGTTCCGCGCCGCGCGTGGCGATCACCAGCGCAGGGCGCGCATCCACCGCCTGTACCGGATGCTCTCCGTCGGCGACGATCACCCGGGTGCCGGGGAACGCGCGACCGAGGTCCTCGGCCGTTCTCGACGTGCCGGCCGCCCCCGCGGGTCGAAGACGCGTGCCCTCGCAGTGGGAGCAGGTCCAGTCGACGGCCAGCGCGCCACACCAGGAACACGAGGGAACAGAGCGCTGGTTCCTCTGCGCGAGAGGGCCGGAACATCGAAGGCATCGCGCGGTCTGGCCGCAGTCGACGCAGGCGAGGCGCGGCGAGTAGCCGGGGCGGGCCACCTGTACGAGGACCGGGCCCTGACTGAGAGCCTCCCGTGCGGCGCGCCACGCACTCGAGGGAATCCGTGCTCGTTCCGCGAGCGGATCACCGCCGGCCTGCTGGGCGGTCGGTACGACCTTCGGGAGGACCCGCGGACTCGGCTGGACGGCGGTGACCCACCCCAGTTCCACGAGTCTCTCCACCTCGGTGCTGCGTGAATGCGACGCGAAGATCAGTGCGCATCCTTGCTCCTCCTGCCGGAGCAGCGCCGCATCCCGTGCGTGGACGTAGGGCGCCAGGGGTTCGCTGTGCAGGGGGTCGCCGTCATCCCACATGGCGATCAGACCCAGCTTTCGTGCTGGCGCGTAGACCACCGAGCGGTTGCCCACGATCACTAGCGGGTCGGGACCGAGACATCGCAGGAACCCGCGGTAGCGGTCGGGATTCGACTGGCGAGCATCCAACCTGACGATCGACTCGGGCGGGAGCAGCGACGTCAGGGCCGCCTGGACCTGATCCTGGTCGCGATAGTCGGGAACTACGACGATCGCGGACTCCCCCGCCGCGATCGTGGCAGCGGCCGCCTGCGCGAGCGTCAGAGCCCACGTCCCCACCCACGTGTTCTCGGCAACCTGCGTCACACGAGGCACAGCATCGAGGGCCAGGCGTCGCCGTTCGGTGATCGCCGATTCGATCGTGCCAACGCCATAGTGATCGATGGGCGGCGCCACGACGACGGGCAGCGGACCGGACCCGACGTCAGCGAGATAGGCCTTCTCGACGCGAACCTGGCGGCCGGGCACGGCAAGACGCAGGATGTCGCTGGCCGAACCGGCCGCGCGATCCGCTGCTCGGCGGGCGAGCATCCAGACCTCCGGTGTGAGTACCGGGATCGGCGAGGTCACGCCCTCGAGGGCGCTCAATGTGCCCTCGTAGTCGCCACCGCTCGTCACCTCGACAACGAAGCCATCGGCGATGCGCCCCGCAGACCGGAGAGGGACGCGTACCCGGATTCCCGGGACCACCTGGTCCGCAAGCGTGTCGGGGATCGCGTAGTCGAACAGCCTGTCGAGCTGCGGCAGCGGCGAATCGACGACGACCCGCGCGATCCGTGCCGCACTCACCCTTAGAGTCCGGCTGCGCTGCGCAGGGGCTCGACGCGGTTCGTGCGCTCCCACGTGAAGTCGGGAAGTTCACGGCCGAAGTGGCCGTAGGTCGCGGTCTGAGCGTAGATCGGCCTCAGCAGATCGAGCTCACGGATGATCGCTCCCGGGCGCAGGTCGAAGACCTCGTCGATCGCGGCGATGATCGCATCTTCTGCAACGTGCGCCGTGCCGAACGTCTCGACGTACAGCCCCACCGGATGCGCCGTGCCGATCGCGTACGCGACCTGGACCTCCAGGCGGTCCGCAAGCCCCGCGGCCACTGCGTTCTTGGCGACCCAGCGCATCGCGTATGCGGCAGAACGGTCGACCTTCGACGGGTCCTTGCCGCTGAACGCGCCGCCACCGTGACGGGAAGCCCCGCCGTAGGTGTCGACGATGATCTTGCGACCGGTGAGACCCGCGTCACCCTGCGGGCCGCCGATCTCAAAGCGCCCGGTCGGGTTGATGAGGACGCGGAGGTCCGACGTGTCAAGATCGGTGCGGTCGAGGACGGGACGGATCACCAGCTCCTCCATCTCGGCGCGCAACGCGGCGGTCGACACGCTCGGGGAATGCTGTGTGGAAAGTACGACCGTGTTCGCCGTTCGAGGCGTTGCGCCCTCGTAGCCGATGGTCACCTGGGTCTTGCCGTCCGGCCGCAGGTAGTCGACGATGCCCTCGTGCCGCACCTCGGCGAGGCGCTCGGCCATGCGGTGTGCGAGCCAGATGGGGAGAGGCATGAGCTCGGGGGTCTCGCGGGTCGCGTAGCCGAACATGATGCCCTGGTCGCCCGCGCCCTGAACGTCACCGGCATCCTCGCTCGCGTTCTCGCGCGCCTCGTATGCGGAGTTCACGCCCTGTGCGATGTCGGGCGACTGCCCACCGATGGAGATCGACACCCCGCAGGACCGACCGTCGAACCACACGTCGGACGACGTGTACCCGATCGCCGTGATGCGTTCACGAACGATGGACGGGATGTCGACGTAACCCGATGTGGTGACCTCGCCAGCAACATGCACGAGGCCGGTGGTCACGAGCGTCTCCACCGCAACACGAGCGTGCGGGTCCTCTGCGAGAAGCGCATCGAGAATGCTGTCGCTCACCTGGTCGCAGATCTTGTCGGGATGCCCCTCCGTCACAGACTCAGAGGTGAAGAGGCGCAGCGAGTTGCTCACAGGGGGACTCCAGGCACGTCAGCGATGGGACAACAGTGGATGTCAGCGGGCCCGGCTCAGTACGGACGTGCGATCAGGTCGAGAACATGATCGGCTACCGATCGTTTGGAGCCGCTGGCTTCGCCCACTATATCTCCGGCACGATCGATGATGACGACCTCGTTGCCCTCCGTTGCGAAACCCTCGGACCAACCAACCCTGTTGACGACGAGAAGGTCGCAGCCCTTGCGGGCGACCTTTCCGCGCGCCAGCGCAAGCAGCGCCTCCGGGTCCTCCTCGGTCTCGGCCGCGAACCCAACGATGATCTGGCCTACGGGCCGACGCTCGACCAACCCGTGCAGGATGTCGGGGTTCTTCACGAGACGTAGGTCGAGTACATCGCCCTGCGTCTCCTTCTTGATCTTGCCCTCAGCGACGGTCTCAGGCCGGTAGTCCGCCACGGCAGCGGCCATGATCACGACGTCCGCGTCGGTGGAGGCGGCTGCCATAGTCGCCTCAAGCTCGAGTGTCGTGGACACCTTCTGGATCGTGACGCCCCGCGGGGCCGCGATCTCGAGGTTCGCCGTCACCAAGGTCACGGCGGCGCCGCGTGCTGCGGCCGCCTCGGCGAGTGCCACGCCCTGCCGCCCGCTCGAACGGTTGCCGATGAAACGCACCGGATCGAGGGGCTCGCGCGTGCCGCCCGCGCTGATGGTGATGCGCCGGCCGGCGAGGTCCTGCGGGCGAGTGATCGACAGTGCCGCAGCGACGATGTCGTCGGGCTCTGACATCCTGCCCGGTCCTGAATCGCGTCCGGTGAGCTGCCCCGAAGCCGGACCCACGACCGTGATGCCCCGGCCGCGCAGGGTCGCGATGTTCGCGACCGTCGCGGGGTTCTGCCACATCTCCGTGTGCATCGCTGGCGCGATGACCACCGGAGCAGTGCTGGCGAGGATCGTGTTGCCCAGGAGATCGTCGGCGAGGCCACTCGCGAGCTTCGCGATCGTGTTCGCGGTTGCGGGTGCCACGACAATGAGATCCGCGGCCTGGCCGATCGCGACGTGCCGCACCTCGGCCACACCCTCGTACAGATCGCTGTGAACGGTGTTGCGGCTGATCGCCTCGAGAGTCGGGCGTCCGACGAACCGCAGCGCGTTCTCCGTCGCCACGACATGGACATCGTGGCCCGCGAGCACAAGCGCACGAACGACAGAGACCGCCTTGTACGCCGCTATTCCGCCGGTGATTCCGACGACGACGTTCATGACGGTCCCTGTGTCTCGCGATGAACTATGGCTCGCGGCGATTACTCGCCGGAGAGACGCTTGAGCTCGAGCTTGTCCTCGTTGATCTCGTGAAGGGCAACCGAGAGCGGCTTGTCGTCGATTGTCGAATCGACGAGCGGGCCCACGTTGTCGAACAGGCTTCCCTCGTGGAGGTCGGCGTAGTAGTCGTTGATCTGGCGGGCGCGCTTCGACGCGAAGATCACGAGCTGGTACTTGGAGTCGACCTTGGAGAGCAACTCGTCGATGGGCGGGTCAATAATCCCGGCGTGCTTGTCGGTCACTTAGTGCTCCTCAATTGGGGGTGTGGCTGCTCGCTCTGGCGGCGCCATCGGGGAATAAGTCCTCGCGCTCACGGGCGCATCCATCAATTCTACGACTTCCCGTGCAGCTTCGCTCACTTCGGTGTTCACGACACGGGCGTCGAACTCATTCTGGGCAGCCAACTCGACGCGTGCGGTGTCGAGTCTGCGCTGCTGTTCCTCGGCATCCTCCGTGCCCCGACCAGTGAGCCGACGGACCAGTTCCTCCCAGGTCGGCGGCAGCAGGAAGACCAGGAGCGCATCCGGCATGGCACGTCGCACGGAACGGGCGCCCTGCAGGTCGATCTCGAGCAGAACGCGGCGGCCGGCGGCGAGGGCGGCATCGATCGGCGGACGCGGAGTGCCGTAGCGGTAGGAGTTGTGCACCACGGCCCACTCGAGCAACTCGTTGTTCGCGATCTTGCGGTCGAACTCCTCGTCGCTCACGAAGTAGTAGTGGACGCCGTCGATCTCACCCGGCCGGGGCTTGCGAGTGGTCGCCGACACACTCAGCAGGACGTCCGGATAGTGCTCGCGAATGTACCCGGAGACAGTCCCCTTGCCCACCGCCGTCGGACCGGCGAGCACGGTGAGTCGTGCGGGCGCCGGGGTGTCCCGTGCCTCGAGGAACTCGCCAAGGCGTTCGCGCTGCCGCACGCCGAGGCCGCCCAGCCGCTTGCGCGGCGAGATTCCCAGGCGCTCGAGTGTGCGGTCTGCCCGCGCAGGTCCGAGACCGGGGATGCTCGTCAGGAGCTCGCGCACCCGGAGGCCACCCTCCGGTGTCTCGGTGTCGTTCCACGCGGTCGTTGCCACATCGAGCGCTGTGCGGCGGCGGGACGAGACATCCTGCTTCACAGCCGCTCGCGCACGACGGGCCGCCACCGCGGCCTTCGAGGCGGCAACCCTGTCGACCTCTGGCGGATCCGGGCGGGGACTCACAACGCCCCCCGGACCTCGTCGACGGCGGAGAGTAGCGCATCGGACAGCCGCTGCGGGCCCAGCTTCAACACGCCGCGGCCCACGTTGGCGATGACCCCGGGGGCCGCGACGCCGAAGGTCGCGGCGATGTCCGTGAGAGATGCACCCTGCTCACCGTATCCCGGGGCGAGAATCGGAGTGCCCGCCAGGGTAGCGGGATCGAGTCCGAGCTCGTCGAGAACGAGGTTCCCGCCGATGACGACACCGACCGAACGCAATCCGGCCCCTGTGCCGAACGCCCCGACCTCGTCCACCACCTGGCGAGCGACAGTTGCTCCAGCGTGTAAACCGACACGCACCTCGGCCGTCTGGGTGGCCAGCGCTTCGGGATTGCTCGTGGCGGCGAGGATGAAGAGCCCCTTGCCCGAGGCTCCTGCCAGATCGATAACGCCTCGTAGTGACTCGACTCCCTGGTAGGCCACGACCGTCATCGCATCCGCCTCGAGTGGTGAGCCCGGGGAGAGCCAGGCCTGGCCGTAGGCCTCTACGGTGCTCCCGATGTCTCCGCGCTTGGCGTCCGCGATCACGAGAAGACCCGCATCCCTGGCCGCCCGAACGACCTGTTCGAGAGCGAGGATGCCGGCTCCCCCATGGCGCTCGAAGAAGGCGACCTGGGGCTTGACGACGCCAACACTGCCCGCCGCTGCATCCACTGCCCGAAGGCCGAACTCCTGTGCGCCCTCGGCCGTGTCGTCGAGGCCCCACTGCTCCAGAAGGAACGGGTGGGGGTCGATGCCGAGGCAGATCTGGCCGAACGTGCCGAGAGCGGATTCGAGTCGCGCGCCGAAATCAACCACGCGCAAGCCGATCCTCGCGGTCGCGCGCGTAGTCCTGGAGCGACCTCACGTCGAATCCGTCCTGGATGGCCTCGAACGATGCGACAGCGGCGGCGAGCTGCGCGATCGTCGTGAAGATCGGCTTGTCCGCAGCCACAGTCGCCGTACGGATCTCGTAGCCATCGGCGCGCGCGCTGCGTCCGGACGGCGTGTTGATCACGACATCCACCTCACCCGCATTGATGAGCTCGACGATCGTCGGCTGGTCGGGAACGATCTCCTGGCCCATCGAGTACTTGCGTACGACACGAGCCTCGATGCCGTTGCGTGCGAGCACCTCGGCGGTGCCCTCGGTCGCGAGGATGTCGAACCCGAGCTGGCTCAGTCGTAGGACGGGGAGCACGATCGCCCGCTTGTCGCGGTCGGCGACGGAGACGAAGACGGTTCCGGATGCCGGCAGCCCGCCGTACGCGGCCTCCTGGCTCTTCGCGAACGCCTTCGGGAAGTTCGAGTCGATACCCATGACCTCACCGGTCGAGCGCATCTCCGGGCCGAGAACGGAGTCCACGACGTAGCCCTCGACGGTACGGAAGCGCTTGAAGGGCAGCACGGCCTCCTTCACCGAGACGGGTGCGTCCATGGGCACGATCGACCCGTCCTGCTCGGGCAGCAGACCGGACTCGACGAGCGAGCGGATGCTGCGGCCGACCATCACGAGCGACGCGGCCTTGGCGAGCGGGATCCCGAGCGCCTTCGACACGAACGGAACGGTACGGGAAGCGCGCGGGTTGGCCTCGAGCACGTACAGGATGCCCTGGCCGATGGCGAACTGCACGTTGAGCAGGCCGCGCACGCCAATGCCCGCGGCGATCGCCGTCGTGGCCTCGCGAACGCGGTCGATGATGTCGCGGCCGAGAGTCACCGGTGGCAGGGTGCACGCGGAGTCACCCGAGTGGATCCCGGCCTCTTCGATGTGCTCCATGATGCCGCCGATGTAGAGCTCCGTGCCGTCGTAGAGCGCGTCGATGTCGATCTCGATCGCGTCATCCAGGAACCTGTCGACGAGGAGGGGTGAGCCGGGTCCGATGATGGCCTGGTCGCGCACCCTGTCGAAGTAGTCGACGAGCGACTCGGTGTCGTACACGATCTCCATGCCGCGCCCGCCGAGCACGTGGCTCGGGCGCACGAGGACCGGGTAGCCGATACCTTCGGCAATCGTGACGGCCCCGGTGAGGTCGACGGCGGTGCCGTTGCGGGGCGCGAGGAGTCCGGCGGATTCCAGGATGCTCGAGAAGAGGCCGCGCTCCTCCGCGAGGTCGATCGCCTCGGGCGTCGTGCCGAGGATGGGTACACCGGCATCCTTGAGCCCCTGAGCGAGCCCGAGTGCGGTCTGGCCTCCGAGCTGGACGACAACACCCACGAGTTCACCGGACTGGCTCTCCGCGTGGATGATCTCCAGGACGTCCTCGAGCGTGAGCGGCTCGAAGTACAGGCGGTCGCTCGTGTCGTAGTCGGTGGACACCGTCTCGGGGTTGCAGTTGATCATGATCGTCTCGAAGCCCGCGTCCGAGAGCGCGAAGCTCGCGTGAACACACGAGTAGTCGAATTCGATGCCTTGCCCGATGCGGTTCGGACCGGACCCGAGGATGACGACCTTGCGACGATCACTCGGAGCGACCTCGGTCTCGGAGTCGTAGCTCGAGTAGTGGTACGGGGTGAGCGCGGGGAACTCGCCAGCGCACGTGTCGACCGTCTTGTAGACGGGTCGCACGCCGAGCTGCCAGCGCAGGGCGCGAACCTCCGCCTCGGCGATGCCGCGGAGCTGGGCGATCTGGACGTCGCTGAACCCGTGGTCCTTGGCGAGCCGGAGAAGGCTCTCATCCAGTGGCCGGAACGAGGAGATCTCGATGGCCACCTCGTTGATGAGCGCGATCTGGTCGACGAACCAGGGATCGATGCCCGTCGCCTCGAAGACCTCCTCGACGGTCGCGCCCGCGCGCATCGCCTGCTGGACCGTCACGATGCGCCCGTCGGTCGGCACGCTCGCGATCGCGAGCAGCTCCGCCTTGTCGCCGGGCTCGCCCTCCCAGTGGAAGCTGCTCCCCCGTTTCTCGAGCGAGCGGAGCGCCTTCTGGAGAGCCGTAGAGTAATTGCGTCCGATGGCCATCGCCTCTCCGACGGACTTCATCGTGGTCGTCAGCCTGGTGTCCGCCGCCGGGAACTTCTCGAACGCGAAGCGGGGCACCTTCACGACCACGTAGTCGAGTGTCGGCTCGAAGCTCGCGGGCGTGACCTTGGTGATGTCGTTGGGGATCTCATCGAGGCGGTAGCCGATGGCGAGCTTGGCAGCGATCTTGGCGATCGGGAAGCCTGTCGCCTTGGATGCCAGGGCACTCGAGCGGGAGACGCGCGGGTTCATCTCGATGACGATCACGCGGCCGGTCTTCGGATCGATGGCGAACTGGATGTTGCAGCCACCCGTGTCCACGCCGACAGCGCGGATGATGTCGATGCCGATGTTGCGCAGGTTCTGGTACTCGCGGTCGGTGAGCGTCAGAGCGGGCGCCACGGTGATCGAATCACCCGTGTGAACGCCGACCGGGTCGACGTTCTCAATCGAACACACGACGACGGTGTTATCGGCCGTGTCACGCATGAGCTCGAGCTCGTACTCCTTCCACCCGAGGATCGACTCCTCGAGGAGCACCTCGGTGGTCGGGCTCTGGTGAAGGCCATCAGTGACCATGCGGATGAGTTCCTCGCGACTGTACGCGAAACCGGATCCCAGTCCACCCATGGTGAAGCTCGGGCGGATCACCAACGGGTACCCGAGGTCCTCAGCGAACTCGACGGCTTCCTCGACGGTGTGAGCGATGTACGACTTGGCAACGTCGGCACCGGCATCCAGAACCAGCTGCTTGAAGATCTGGCGGTCCTCGCCCTTGTTGATGGCCTCGAAGTTCGCACCGATGAGTTCGACGTCGTACTTTTCGAGGATGCCGTGGTTGTGGAGCTCGATGGCGGCGTTGAGGGCCGTCTGTCCACCCAGCGTAGGAAGGATCGCGTCGGGCTTCTCCTTCTGGATGATCGTCTCGATGACCTCCCACGTGATGGGCTCGATGTACGTGGCATCCGCGAAATCCGGGTCGGTCATGATCGTGGCCGGGTTGGAGTTGACGAGGATGACGCGCACGCCCTCCTCGCGAAGCACACGACACGCCTGCGTGCCGGAGTAGTCGAACTCCGCCGCCTGGCCGATCACGATGGGGCCTGAGCCGATCACGAGGACCGACTGGATGTCACTGCGCTTCGGCATTACTTGGTGTCCTTCCGGTGCGCGAGCACCATGTCGCGGAAGCGGTCGAAGAGGTAGTTGCTGTCATGGGGACCGGCTGCAGCCTCCGGGTGGTACTGCACCGAGAAGGCGGGGATGTCGAGCGCACGGAGCCCCTCCACGACGTTGTCGTTGAGGTTGACGTGACTCACTTCGACCCGTCCGAAGCCGGTGGTCGACTCGAGGATGTCACCGATCTCCGCCTCCACAGCGAAGCCATGGTTGTGGCTCGTGACCTCGATGCGACCGGTCTCGCGGTCCAGTACGGGCTGGTTGATGCCGCGGTGTCCGAACGGGAGCTTGTAGGTGCCGAAGCCGAGGGCGCGCCCGAGGAGCTGGTTGCCGAAGCAGATGCCGAAGAATGGAACGTCATGGCGCAGGATGCCCTGCAGAAGCTCGACATGTTGGTCGGAGGCGCCGGGGTCGCCCGGGCCGTTCGAGAAGAACGCGGCGACGGGGTTGATCGCGAGAACCTCGTCGAGGGTCACCGACTGGGGAAGCACGTGCACCTCGAACCCGCGTGCGGCAAGGTAATTGAGCGTCGAGGTCTTCACACCAAGGTCAAGGACCGCAAGGGCTCCGAGCAGCTCACCCTCCGCGGGGATGACGTAGCCGTCGGCCGTCGAGACCTCCGCGGAGAGATTTCGCCCCGCCATCTGCTCGCCCTCGAGCACGAGAGATAACTGCACCTCCGGGTCGAGCGTCGCGTCGGCTCCGGAGAAGACTCCCCCGCGCATCGCCCCGGCATCCCTGATGCGGCGGGTGACTGCACGAGTGTCGATGCCGGAGATCCCCACGACGCCCTGCGCTGTGAGGTCGTCGTCGAGGGAGCCCTTCGCCCGATAGTTCGACACGATCCTGCTGGGATCCCTGACCACGTACCCGGACACCCAGATCTGTGAGGACTCCGGGTCCTCGTCGTTCACGCCGGTGTTCCCGATGTGCGGTGCCGTCATCACGACGATCTGACCCGCATAGCTCGGGTCGGTGAGCGTCTCCTGGTATCCGGTCATCCCCGTCGCGAACACGACCTCGCCGAGGGTACGCCCGCGGGCTCCGTAGGCGTTGCCGCGGAAGCGGGAACCGTCCTCCAGAACGAGTACTGCCGGGTCGAGGGTGCCGGTCACGAGGCCTGCCTTTCGGTGGGGATGAGGGGAGCTAGCGCAGCATCGAATCCCGAGGGGTCATCGAGGCGCAGGTAGGTGTCGACGGAGCGGGAGCCGAGCATCCACTCGACGAGTTCCAGTCCATCGGGTTCGACGACGCGATCAATGGTCCACGTCGCGCGGCGGAGGTCTCGGAGGGCGGTACGCGGAATCCACGTGTCCACCTCGCCGGGCCGAGCGAGGAGAAGTCCCTCACTCCAGACCTCAGCCGAGACATCGCTGCGAAAGCCGAGACCATGGACCGCGATGCGGTCGAGAGGGTCCCCCGATGTGGTCGTCGCAACGTACTTGCCCGTGAAAGCACCCGAATGGTCACCGCGTACTGCGGGCACCGGGACCGGCGACTCCACGGAACGCTGGCGGCGCTTGCGTGCGAACCAGCCCAGCGGGAGGAGCAGGAGCAGCACGACGAGCAGCACGAGAACCAGCGCCATCAGGATGCCCCTATCCACGCGCGCTCACCGCCCTCTCTGCAGAATCGGCCACCGCGTCGACGTCCACGAGCTCACCGTCGATGACCGTGGCGTAGCCGTCGTGGATGGTCGTGACGATGCGACCGGGAAGCTCCCTGCCGAGGTACGGGGAGTTCACCGACTTTCCGTGCAGGTCGGACACCGCGAACGAACGCCGCGCCGAGGGATCGACGAGTGTGAGGTTGGCCGGGGAACCGACAGCGAAGGGTGTGTCGTAGCCCCCGAGCAACCCGATTTCAGCGGGGCGGGACGAGAGCACTCGCGCGACATCCTCCCAGCCGAGAAGTCCCGACTCGACGACGGCTGCCTGCACCACCGACAGTGCCGACTCGAGACCCACCATGCCGTTGGCCGCCTCATCCCAGGCGCACTCCTTGGCCTCCGTCGGGTGCGGCGCGTGGTCCGTCGCGACGATATCGATTGTGCCGTCGGCGAGGGCTTCACGGAGGGCGTGCACATCCTCGTCACGACGAAGCGGTGGGTTGACCTTGAAGCGAGCGTCGTAGCCGCGCGCGAGTTCCTCGGTCAGCAGGAGATGATGCGGGGTGACCTCGGCGGTGACGGGGATGCCACGGGCCTTCGCCCAGCGCACGACCTCCACCGACCCAGCTGTCGAGACGTGGCACACGTGCAGCCGGGCACCGACGTGCTGCGCCAGGAGCACATCCCGCGCGATGATCGACTCCTCGGCCACCGCGGGCCACCCTGCGAGTCCGAGTTCGCTCGAGAGCGCACCCTCGTTCAGCTGTGCACCAACGGTCAGGCGGGGCTCCTGCGCGTGCTGGGCCACCACTCCCCCGAAGGTCTTCACGTACTCGAGAGCGCGACGCATGAGGAGGGCGTCGTGGACGCAGAATCCGTCATCCGAGAACACGCGCACCTGCGCGCGGGACTGGGCCATCGCACCGATCTCAGAGAGGTGCTCGCCCTTGAGCCCGACAGTGACGGCGCCGATCGGTCGCACCGTGACGTAGCCATGACGGTCACCCAGCGAGAGCACCTGTTCGACGACTCCCGCGGTGTCCTGCACGGGGCTCGTGTTCGCCATCGCGAACACTGCCGTGAAACCTCCGGCCGCGGCAGCCCGCGAGCCGGTGAGGACGGTCTCGCTCTGCTCGAATCCGGGCTCGCGGAGATGCGTGTGGAGATCGACGAGGCCGGGAAGGGCGACTAGTCCGTCTGCGTCGACCGTGATGGCACCGGCCGGTGCCTCCTCGACGAATCGGCCCTCGTCGATGAAGAGGTCTGTGCGGGTCCCGTCGGGCAGTGCCGCACCCTTCACTACAAAGCTCATGATTCAGTTCCAGCCAGTAGGTGATACAGCACAGCCATCCTTATCGATACCCCGTTGGCGACCTGTTCGAGCACTGTCGAGCGGGCCGAGTCTGCTGCGCCGGCCGAGATCTCGAGGCCGCGGTTCATGGGTCCGGGGTGCATGACCATGGTATCCGCTGGCAACCGCGAGACCCGGTCGTCGTCGAGGCCCCACTCGCGCGAGTACTCCCGCGCGCTGGGGAAGAATGCTGCGTTCATCCGCTCTGCCTGGATGCGCAGCATCATGACGACGTCCGGCGCGTCTGCCAGTGCGGCATCGAGGTCGTAGGACACCGTGACAGGCCACGACGAGGTCGTGACCGGGAGGAGCGTTGCCGGGGCCACGAGCGAGACGGAAGCTCCCAACGTGGAGAGCAGCCACACGTTGGACCGGGCGACCCGGGAGTGCAGGATGTCTCCGACGATCGTCACTCGGACGCCATCGAGGTCCTTGCCCCGTGATGCTCCCCCGTGCAGGCGCCGACGCATCGTGAACGCATCGAGGAGAGCCTGTGTCGGATGCTCGTGAGTGCCGTCGCCCGCATTGACGATGCCCGCGTCGATCCAGCCGCTGTCGGCGAGTACACGCGGCGCCCCCGAGGCACCGTGTCGGATGACGACGGCATCCGCTCCCATCGCCGCAAGAGTCTGGGACGTGTCCTTGAGGCTCTCACCCTTCGAGACGCTCGAGCCCTTGGCGCTGAAGTTGATCACGTCCGCGCTCAGGCGCTTGGCAGCCACCTCGAACGAGACCCTGGTGCGCGTGGAGTCCTCGAAGAAGAGGTTGACGACGGTGCGACCGCGAAGAGTGGGGAGCTTCTTGACCTCTCGGCCCGCGACATCCGACATGTCCTCCGCGATGTCGAGGAGGGTGATCGCTTCGTCGCGGCTGAGGTCGGCGGTGGAGAGCAGGTGCCTCACTGGATCGTCACCTCCTCGGTGTCGTCGATCTCGGCAAGGCGCACATTGATGCGCTCGTCGGCGGCGGTGGGGAGGTTCTTACCGACGAAGTCGGCGCGAATGGGCAGCTCACGGTGACCCCGATCCACGAGGACCGCGAGCCGCACGGCGCGCGGCCTTCCGAGGTCACTGAGCGCGTCGAGGGCGGCACGGATGGTTCGACCCGAATAGAGCACGTCGTCGACGAGAACGACGGTCTTGCCGTCGATCCCGCCTGACGGGATGTCGGTGCGAGCAGGCGCGCGCGTGGGGTTCTTCGCGAGATCGTCGCGGTACATCGTCACGTCGAGCGCGCCGACCGTGCCTGAGCCCGGTTCGATGCTGTCGAGAATCGCGCCGATGCGCTGCGCGAGAAGCACGCCGCGTGTGGGGATCCCGAGAATCACCAGATCTGAGGAGCCCCGATTGGACTCAAGGATCTCGTGGGAGATGCGAGTCAACGCTCGGGCGATGTCAGCTTGCTGCAGCACGGAGCGTGCAGTCATTCTGACCTCCTTCCCCGCCTCACAGGACGGAACTTAAAGGATGTCTGGTGACACCGAGCTTACTATCCCCAGCGCTTGAGCAGGAACCTCTCGAGTAGTCCGATGAGCGCGTCGGTGGTCTTACCGAGAACGCCTAGAAGGATGATCGCAAGGAACATCCGGTCGATACGGCCGTTGTTCTGCGAATCGACGAGGAGGAAGCCCAGACCCATCGACGACGCAATCAGTTCTGCGGCCACAAGGAAGAGCCACGACTGGGCGAGCGCGAGGCGTAGCCCAGAGACCACGCTCGGGATGACGGCCGGCAGCTGTACCTGTGCGAGCAATGACATCCGGCCCAGGCCGTAGGCCTTACCCAGCTCTACGAGCTGCGGATCGACGTGGCGGAGCGCTCCCGAGACCGTCGTGTACACGGGGAAGAGAGCGCCGATCGCGATGAGGGTCACTTTGGAGTCCTCATTGATGCTCAGGTACAGGATCAGCAGCGGCACCCACGCCAGCGAAGGCACGGCGCGGAAGCCGCCAATAGTCGGGGCCAGAAGCGCGCTGCCCCACTTCGAGAGCCCGACGAGGGCGCCAAGGGCGAGCCCCATGACGGCGCCGGCGAAGAATCCAATGAGAACGCGTTGGAGCGAGATGGCGATGTACTGGCCCAATAGGCCGTCCGCCGCGAGGTCGATACCGGCTTGGACGACCGACAGCGGCGACGGAAGCCGGTACGACTCCACGATCCCCGCGGCGGAGAGGAACCACCAGATGCCGACGAGAACAATCGGCAGGACCGCTCCCGCAGCGATCAGCCATCCTCTCGAGGTGCGGCGTGATCCTGGGTTCAGCCGCCTGCCGCCGAGCGCGGTGCCCGCGGCCGAATACCCATAACCCGATGAGTACTGCACAAGGCTCGCAGCCGGCTCCCCCTCGGAGGAGTCGGCTGCGAGCTCGTGCGTGGAACGCTCAGGCAATATCAGCCGATCCTCGAGGGGTCGGCGGCTTCGATGAACGTCGTGTTGAAGAGGGAGTCGAGCGCGTCATCGATGAGGCCCTGGTCCGCGACATCCCCGGACTCGACGAAGATCGGGCCGATGAACTCGAGAACCTTGCGCTGCTTGTCACCCGGAACCGGGTCGAGGTCGATAACCGTGCGGTCGACGAGGACGGTCTGAGCGATGGCCGGGTCGATAGCGGCAACCTCGGCGAGGATCGCGGCCGTCTCCTCCGGGTTGGCGATCGCGTACTCACGAGCCTTCTCGTACGCGTCGATCACGAGCTGTGCGAGGTCGGGCGACTTCTCGAGGAAGGACTCCGTCGCGTTCAGGAAGCCGTAGCTGTTGAAGTCGATGTTGTCGTAGATGATCTTCGAGCCTGCGGTGACGACGCTCGTCGAGAGCAGCGGGTCAAGACCCGACCATGCGTCGACGGCACCGGACTCGAGCGCTGCCTTTCCGTCGGCGTGCTGGAGGTTCTGCACGTTGACGTCGGACAGGGAGAGGCCGGCCTCGCCGAGAGCCTGAAGGAGGAAGAAGTAGGGGTCGGTGCCCTTCGTGGCGGCGATCGACTTACCGGCGAGTTCCTGGACGCTCGTGATGGACGAACCGGCGGGAACCAGGAGTGCCGCCCAGTTCGGCTGCGTGTACACCTCGATGGTCTGGATCGGCGAGCCGTTGGAACGGGCCAGCAGTGCGGCCGAACCTGCCGTCGAACCGACGTCGAGGGCGCCGGCACGCAGGCCTTCGTTGGCCTTGTTGGAGCCAGCAGACTGGATCCAGTTGATCGTCACGTCGCCGCCGGTGGCCTCCTCGAGCCAGCCCTGGTCCTTGATGATGAGGCTGAGCGGGTTGTACGTCGCGAAGTCGATGTTCAGGACATCCGAGCTCCACTCGGTTGCACTGGGGGTCTCGACATCGGTGGCCGAACCCTCGCCCTGCACGCAGCCGGTCAGCGCGAGCGCTGCGGCCGCCGCAACGGCGATCAGGGGAATGAACTTCTTGGTCATGGGTGCTGTGTTTCCTCTAGAAGGTGTGGGGCGGGTGATGGGTGGATACGCCGAGCCCCTCAAGGAGCTGGACGCGAAGATGTGCAAGTGCTGCGTCGGATCGGTCACGGGGCCGCTTGCCGGGGACGGTGATCACCGAGCGGATGACCGCGCCGCTGTCAGGCTTGTAGCCCTGTTCGACGCCCAGGAGCACGACGCGGTCGGCCAGGTACAGGGCCTCCTCGACATCGTGGGTGACAAAGAGAATGGTGGCCGCCTCTGCGGCGTGGATGTCGAGCAGGAGGTCCTGCATCGTGAGCCTGGTGAGGGCGTCGAGCGCGCCGAAAGGCTCGTCCAGGAGCAGGACGCCCGGTCCGCGGGCGAGGGCCCGAGCCAGCGAGGCGCGCTGCGCCATCCCGCCGGAGATCTGGCGCGGCCGGAGCTCTGCGGCATCCGACAGCTGCACCAGTTCGAGCAGCTCAGCAACGCGACGCTTGCCCTCGGCGCGCGGCGTGCCGTGCGGCAGCCCGAGCTCCACGTTGTGGGCGATCGAGCGCCACGGCAGGAGGCGCGGCTCCTGGAAGGCCACAGCGCATCGCTGGTCGACGCCCACGAGCGGCGTGCCACCGATCAGCACAGCGCCGCTGTCCGGGTGGTCGAGGCCCGAGACCTGGCGGAGGAGTGTCGACTTCCCGCTGCCCGACGCGCCGATCAGCGCGACGATCTCACCGGGGTTGATCTCGAGCGAGACGTCACGGAGCACGCGGCGAGGAGTACCTCCACGGGTCGCCGCAGGGAAGGTGCGGTCGACGTCCGTGAGCGACACCGCGAGGGCGCGCGTGTCGAGGGTCGTCGTGGGGGGCATGAGAAGCACGTTACGGCGACGCGGCGTGGTGAGCGAAATCGTCCGTAACGCAACGACATGATGCGGCCAGAGAAGCCTGTCCCGACGTCGGCTGCATGTGGAACGCTCTACCCATGAACGCGCAGAGGCCGGCTTTCGAGAGTCGATTCCCCGGGCAATCGCTTGACCGTTCGCAGTGGTTCGCCGCGTATCTCCCGCATTGGACGGATTCGGATGCCGCGGCCGCCCGCTATCGCGTCGCCGACGGTCTCACGCTCCTCATCGAGCCGGACCAGCCTGTGTGGCAGCCTCCGGGTGACCGTGGCTTCGGGTGAGCGCGTTGCAGACCGGCAACCGGTCCGGGCCGGTCGGCTCCACTGACGGTCTGGGGCGCCATCGCGAGGGTCTGACGGTCGTCGAGCAGGGCACCGAACTCAGGTTGGCGCTGCGCACGGGTGGTCGGGTCGAGATCCGCGCGCGAGCGAATCCGGACCCCACGGTGATGGTGGCGCTCTGGCTCATCGGTTTCGAGGAGCAGCCGGCCGAGTCCGGGGAGATCTGTGTCATGGAGATCTTCGGGCGCGAGATCGAGCAGGGAGGTGGACTCGTGGGAATGGGCATCCACCCCTGGTACGACGCAGCACTCGTCGACGACTTCGAGAAGGTGCGTGTGGACGTCGATCTCACCGAATACCACGACTACGCAGTCGAGTGGGATGCCGACCGCACGCGGTACTTTATCGACGGCATTCCCGTGAAGTCGTCGGATCAGGCACCCGCCTATCCGATGCAGCTCATGCTCGCCGTGTTCGAGTTCGAACCGGGCGGCAGTTACCCGAAAACCTTCGAGGTCGCGCGAGTACTGGCGTTCGACTGACGACGTGCGCCCTAGGCGCGGGTTGCCGCGATTCGGCCGAGCAGACCGTTGACAAAACCCGCCGAGTCATCGGTGCTGTGAACACGAGCTGATTCGACCGCCTCGGCGATGGCAACGCTGTCCGGGACCTCGTCGTTGTAGAGGATCTCCCAGATGCCAATGCGGAGCAGGGCACGATCGATCGCTGGCATTCTCGGGATGGTCCACCCCTGGGCGTAGGTCTCGATGAGTTCGTCGATCTCATCGCCGTGCTCGGTGACGCCGGTCACGATGGTGCGGGCGTAGTCCCACGAGGATGCGCGCTTCGTGTCCTCTGCGGCACGCATGGACTCAGCGGCGAGGACGGTGTTGATCGACTCCCCACGAACGTCTGCCCCGTAGAGCACGTCGAGGGCGCGCTTGCGCGCCTTGGTGCGAGCACCCACTAGTCGTTGACTCGTCCGAGGTAGCTGCCGTCGCGCGTGTCGACCTTGACCTTGGTGCCCTGCTCGAGGAACAGCGGAACCTGGATCTGGTAGCCGGTCTCGACGGTCGCAGGCTTGGTGCCACCCGTCGAACGGTCGCCCTGAAGGCCGGGCTCCGTGTACGTGATCTCGAGGACGACGGATGCCGGGAGCTCGACGTAGAGCGGGTCACCGTTGTGGAGCGCGATCGTCACGTTCTGGTTCTCGAGCATGAAGTTGGCCGCGTCCCCGACATTGGCGGGCGAGAGCGTGATCTGGTCGTAGTTGCCCAGGTCCATAAAGACGAAGTTGTCGCCGTCCTTGTACAGGTACTGGAAGTCGGCGCGGTCGACGGTCTCGACCTCGATCTTGGCGCCGGCGTTGAACGTGCGGTCGACGACCTTGCCGGTCATGACGTTCTTCACCTTGGTGCGCACGAAGGCGCCACCCTTGCCGGGCTTGACGTGCTGGAACTCGATGACGCTCCAGAGTCCGCCGTCCATGTTGAGAACGACTCCGTTGCGAATGTCAGCTGTAGAGGCCATGCGTATGTCAATCCGTTCGTTTGTAAACCAGCGGTCGAGTCTAGCCGAGACGCCGCTGGATGAGGTCCAGCGCGAGAAGGTACGAGTCGAAACCGAATCCGGCGATGACGCCCGTGGCGATCGCCGAGATCACGCTCGTGTGCCGGAACTCCTCGCGCGCGTGCGGATTCGAGAGGTGCACTTCGACGAGCAGCAGGCCAGCTTTTGTGACCAGAGCCGCGGCATCCCGGAGCGCGTATGAGTAGTGCGTGAACGCCGCGGGGTTCAGGATCACCGGCGACTGCGTGTCCACGGCCTCGTGAAGCCAACCGATGAGTGTCGCCTCGTCGTTGGTCTGGCGCAGGTCCATCTCGAATCCCGGCGCCAGGGTCTCCTCGAGGGCGACCCCGAGATCCTCGAGCGTCCCACTGCCGTAGACATCGGGCTCGCGGCTACCGAGACGCCCCAGGTTGGGGCCGTTGAGCACGAGGATGCTGGTCACGGAGCTGGTCACGATGTCGAGTGTATCGGCAGCCGCCCGGTGCGAACCGGCGCGACGGTCAGACCCCGACCTCCTGGTAGGCGGCGAAGAGCAGCGTCTCGTCGGGTCCTGCGAGAACCGTGGGCTTGCCCACCTCGTCCAGCACGATGAAGCGCATCATGCCCGCGCGTGCCTTCTTGTCGCGCTGCATCGTGGCGAGCAGCGTCTTCCACCGCCCCAGTGGGTAGTCGATCGGCAGCGTCAAGGACGAGAGGATGGCACGGTGCCTGTCGACGACGTCATCCGACAGTGACCCCGCAATCCTGCCGAGCTCAGCAGCGAAGACCATGCCAACGGAGATCGCGGCACCGTGACGCCAGCGGTACCGCTCGGCGTGTTCGATCGCGTGTCCGAGAGTGTGGCCGTAGTTCAGGATCTCCCGAAGTCCGGATTCCTTGAAATCCTCGCTCACGACCCGTGCCTTGAGCGCGACCGAGAGCTCGACGACTCGCCGGAACTCTGGTGTCGTCGGATCGGTCGCCCGATCGGGGTCCGCCTCGATGATGTCGAGGATCTCCGGCTCGCCGATGAAGCCGCACTTCACGATCTCCGCGAAACCCGCGAGGATCTCGTTGCGCGGCAGCGTGTCGAGCGTGTCCAGATCGACGACGACCGCCGCGGGCGCGTAGAACGATCCGACAAGATTCTTGCCCTCCGCCGTGTTGATCCCGGTCTTGCCGCCCACCGCGGCGTCGACGATTCCGGCAACGCTCGTGGGGCACTGGATGAGTCGCACACCTCGCAGCCACGTGGCTGCCACGAAACCCGCGAGGTCAGTCGTGGCTCCCCCGCCCAGGCCGATGACGGCATCCGTTCGGGTGAAGTCGGTCTGCCCCATGACCTGCCAGCAGAACGACGCCACCTCGATGCGTTTGGCATCCTCGGCATCCGGAACCTCGGCGAGATAGACCTCGTATGTCGCGAGCAACTGCTCCCGGAGCTTGACTGCCCGCGCGCCCAGAGTGGGGGGATGCACGATCAGCACTTTCGCGACGCGACTCCCCAGTTGTTCCTCCAGCGACCCGAGAAGCCCGTGGCCAATGATGACGTCGTAGGGATCGGTGCCGGTGACGGGGATCACCGTGGTGTTGTTCATGCTCGTGTCTCCAGCCAGCCGACGATGCGCTCGGCGACGGTATCCAAGGGGATGTGTGAGGTATCGATGGTCAGCGACGAGAGGCTGTCGTAGATGGGCTGTCGTGCCTCAACGATGGCCTGCCAGGCACCGATACCGTCGCGGAGAAGCGGGCGCTTCCCCCCGGCGATCCGGCTCTCGACAACGTCGGCGCTGATCGTCAGCTGCACGACCGGAAGCCCCTCGAGATCGGCCCTTGTTGCGGCATCCAGAACTGCTCCCCCACCGAGAGTCACGATCGCACGCTCCCCGAGTGCCGAGGCAACGGCCTCGCGCTCCCACGCCCTGAACTGGGTCTCGCCCAGTTCGTCGAAGATCGTCGCGATGGGGCCGTGGGCGGCGACGACACGGGCATCGGTATCGATGAGCGGGAGGTCGAGTAGGCGCGCGAGCCGCTTACCGGTGCGGGTCTTTCCTGCACCGGGAGCGCCGATGAGCACAACCGCAGCGCGCGATTCACTCACCCTGTGACGACCGTGCTGTCACGAGGGGGTCGGGAATCGATGCGAGGTAGGCCTCGAGGTTGCGGCGAGTCTCGCCCACCGAGTCGCCGCCGAACTTCTCGAGCACCGAGTTGGCGAGCACGAGGGCGACCATCGCCTCGGCGACCACGCCGGCCGCCGGCACGGCACAGACATCGGAACGCTGGTGATGAGCATCGGCCGCCTGGCCCGTCGCCACGTCGATGGTCCGCAGTGCATGCGGCACGGTCGAAATCGGCTTCATCGCCGCACGAACGCGCAGCAGGGTGCCTGTGCTCATGCCTCCCTCGGTGCCGCCTGCTCTATCGCTGAGGCGAGTGATGCCGTCGGGACCCATCACGAGCTCGTCGTGGGCCTCGGAGCCGCGGCGAGCCGCGGTCGCGAAGCCATCGCCGACCTCGACGCCCTTGATCGCCTGGATGCCCATGAGCGCTGCGGCGAGTTGCGAGTCGAGCCTGCGGTCCCAGTGCGTATAGGAACCCAGACCCGGCGGTACTCCGTAGGCCAGGACCTCGACAACGCCGCCGAGCGTGTCACCGTCGTCGTGCGCTCGATCTACCTCAGCGACCATGGCGAGGGAGGTCGCAGGGTCGAAGCAGCGCAGGGGGTCGGCGTCGAGGCCCGCGACATCCGTGGGAGACGGCAGGGCTGCGCCGTCCGGGACCCTCACCGTGCCGATCGACAGCGTGTGGCTGAGGATCTGGATGCCGAGTTCCGCGAGGAAGCTGCGAGCGACGGCGCCGAGCGCAACCCTTGCAGCTGTCTCCCGGGCGCTTGCGCGCTCCAGGACGTTGCGCGCCTCGGGGAAGTCGTACTTCTGCATACCGACCAGATCGGCATGTCCCGGCCGGGGGCGCGTGAGCGCTGCTCCCCTGCCCTTCGGCAGGGTCTCGAGGTCAACGGGTGTTGCACTCATCACGTCGACCCAGCGGGGCCACTCCGTATTGCCGATGCGCAGCGCGACGGGGCTTCCCATGGTGGCTCCGAAGCGGACGCCACCCGAGATCGACAGCTCGTCCTGCTCGAACTTCATGCGGGCGCCACGCCCATACCCCAGGCTCCTGCGATGCAGGTCCTCCTGGATGGCCTCGGGCGATACCGGAACACCGGCGGGAAGACCCTCGAGGATCGCGACCAATTCGGGACCGTGGGACTCTCCGGCCGTCAACCAACGAAGCATGAGTCAATCCTCCCATAAGCGACCCGACCGGTTTCGACACCAGCCGCGCTCATCACCTCAGGAGAGCGCGCCGCGCATCGCCGCGATTACGGCGGGCTCGTCGGGAAGTGCACGCTCGAGATCCCCGGAGACGAAGATCCTCACTTGACCCACCGCCTGATGAACCAGCAGGTCGTATCCGGAGATCACCCGTCCCCCTGTCTCGCCCCATGACGTGGCCAACTGAGTGGGCCACGGGTCGTAGGCAACGTCGAACAGAACGGATGCCTCACGCACAGCCTCCGGGAAGACGAGGTCGTTCCCGCCGCCCGGAACGGTCGAGATCACGGCATCCGGTATCCGCAGGGAGCGATCTGATACTCCCCACGCTCGCACGGTCACGTCGATGCCCTCGCGCTCACCGAGTTCGGAGAGCCCAACCGCACGCTCGGGTGTGCGGGCGGAGACGAGAGCGCTCGAGGCACCCAACTCCACTGCCGCAACGAGCAGGGACGCAGCAGTCGCGCCCGCACCGAGGATGTGAACCGTGTCGAGCGATTGCACACCAGCCTCGCGGAACGCCTCGACAGCGCCACGCACGTCGGTGTTGAATCCGCGCACGCCCTCCTCCGTCAGCAGAACCGTGTTCGCCGCCCCCACGCGGTCAACGAGCGGGTGACGCCAGTCGAGGAGCGGAAGGATGTCTCGTTTCAGCGGCATCGTCAGTGAGAGTCCGCGCCAGCTCTCGTCAAGGTGTGCAACAAACTCGGGGAGACGCTCGCCCGTCATCTCGATGGCGCTGTATTTCCACGGCAACCCGAGCGCGCGGTAGGCAGCGGACTGGATCGCCGGTGACAGGGAATGGTGGATCGGCGAGCCGAGAACGGCAAGCCTCGTGCGTCGCGAGCTAGCCACAGTAGGCGGCGTTCTCCTCGCTGGCCTGGCACCAATCCCGTAGCTGCTGCGCGGCGGCCTCGTGCTGATCGACCGTCTCGGAGAAGACGGTTTCCCCTGTCGCGAGGTTGATCGGCACGAAGAAGAGCCACGGACCGTCGGCGGGGTTCAGGGCAGCCGAGATCGCGTCGTCGCCGGGCAGACCGATCGGTCCGATCGGCAAGCCCGGGTTCGCGTAGGTGTTGTACGGGTTCGAGGCGTCCGCACGTTCGGCATCCGTCGTCCACACGGTGTGAAGATTTCCGGTTCCGTAGGCCACCGTGGCGTCGGACTCGAGATTGATCCCCTGGTCGATGCGGTTCTGGAAGACCCGCGCAACCTTGTAGAAGTCGTCGATGTTCCAGCCGGCCTCGCGCTGGATGATCGATGCCTTCGTCAGCACCTCATGCCGCTGCTCCGGCGCGACACCGAATGCGTCGAGGTGCTCGAACATCGTGTTGACGAGCAACTGCAGGATCTCCTGCGCGCTCTCGCTCCCGCTGAGTTCGTATGTTGCGGGGAAGAGATAGCCCTCGAGCGACGGCGCTTCGGCGGGCACGCCATAGGCCGTGGGATCGGCGGCCGCGGCCTGGACCTCCTCGAGCGGAATGCCGGTCGTCTCGGCGATGATCTCGAGGGCGTCGGGCAGAACCGAACCCTCGGTGAGCAGCAGTTCGCTCGTGACCTTGTTGGCCGGGTCCTGCAGCGCGCTGACGGCGGACTCCGCGCTCATCTCCTCCTGGAGGCGCCAGTTGCCGGGGATGAACGAGACGTCCGGATTCTCGACGAGATAGTCGTACACGGCGTCGAACGTCATGGTGACGCCCGCCTCATGCAGCGTCTTCGCCACATCAGCGCCAATGTCACCCGAGCGCACGGGCACGATCACCTCGACGCCGTTGCCCGCCGTCGTGTAGTCGTTCGGGAGCTGCCAACCCATGAGCTCGCGGATCTGCTCCTCGTAGTTCGCCCAGCCGTACGCTGCGACACCGCCCAGACCACCCACGATCAGGACGATCGGGAGCGTGATCCACAGCCAGAGGAGCCTGCGCTTGCGGGGAGGGCGCCCGTAGTTGCCGCTGTTGTCACCGCGACGACCGCGACCAGAACCCCCGTCATCCGATCCGCCACCGCCACGACGTCGCCCCTCGGTCTCCCGCAGTGCGCGGCGACTGGAGGGCGCGGTCTGAACCGCAGCGGGAGCGGCCTGCGTGCCGAGCGACGATGCAGGGCCCTGCGAATCGGTGGGAGTCGTACCGGCGAACAGCGAGTTGAGGGGATCGGAACCCGGCGCCTGCGCCGTGACCGGTGTGGTGGCTGCGGGTGGCTGTGATACCGCGGGAGGCTGCTGCTGCGGCGCAACCGCCTCCTTGGGCTGGAAGATGTCCTCCCAGCTCGGTTCGTTGGCCATCAGGCTCCTTCGTCCGGGTCAATCAGGGCGCCGGGAGGCCGTTCGGCCGAGCGCTCCGAGTCGAGGGCGTGCTGAAGAATTATAACGGCGGCCACCTGGTCGACGACTGGGCGGAAGCTGCGACTACTCCGACCGGATGCTCGGAGCGCTGCGTGGGCCGACACCGTCGAAAGCCGTTCGTCCACCGTCCTGACCGGTGCGAGCCGCTCCGCTGCGAGAGCGTGAGCGAACGCCAGCGCGTCCTCGGTCGATGCCGTCTGGCGGCCCGACAACGCAAGCGGAAGCCCCACGATGATCTCGATGGCTTCGACCTCACGCACGATCTCGCCGAGACGCCTGAGGTCGCCATCTCCGCGCGGGATGGTCTCCACCGGCGTTGCGAGCATCCCGTGCAGGTCACTGCGCGCCACACCAATACGTGCGGTGCCGACGTCGACTCCGAGTCGCACGCCGGGACGCATGCTCAGGAGACTCCAGCGATCACCGCATCGAGCGCAGCGGGGATTGCTGCGGCATCCGACCCGCCGCCCTGCGCGATGTCGTCCTTGCCACCACCGCCACCGCCGAGAACCCCAGCGGCCGCCTTGGCGAGAACGCCGGCGCGGATGCCAGCACCCCTGGCGCGCTCGTTGGTGGCAACGATCACGGCGGGCTTGCCACCGGCGACAGCGGCCAGCGCAACGACAGCCGGGGCGTCACCGAGCCGCTCACGAACACCCGTGACGAGCGACCTCAGGTCGTCGCTACTCGGGACCTCGCCGATGAACTCCGCGACCACCCGCGTTGACCCGACAGTCTGCGCAGTCTCCACGAGTGCCGGAATTCGCTGGGCGAGCTGGCCCTGCTCGTACTGGGCGATCTTGCGCTCGGCTGCCTTGAGGTTCGCCACGAGCTCCGCGATCCGGTCGGGAAGCTGTTCACGCGGGGTCTTGAGACTCGACGTCAGCTCCGAGACGATCGCCCGCTCCGCGGCCAGGTCACGGAATGCATCGAGACCGACAAGGGACTCGATACGGCGGTTCGCCGAACCGACGGACGACTCGCTCACGAGGTTGATGAGACCGATTTCCGACGACCGCTCGACGTGGGTACCGGCACAGAGTTCGAGCGACCAGGGGCCACCGATCTCAACGACACGAACGGTGTCGCCGTACTTCTCGCCAAACAGCGCCATCGCTCCCAGCGCCTTCGCCTCGTCGAGGTTCATGATGCGGGTCGTGACCTCGAGATTGTCGCGCACGGCGTTGTTGGCGACCTCCTCGATCTCCGACTTCGTCGCGGGAGACAGCGCCTGGTTCCATGAGAAGTCGAGGCGCATGAAGCCCGCCTTGTTGTACGAACCTGACTGGTGGGCCTCCGGGCCAAGAATCTGGCGGAGCGCGGCGTGGATGAGATGGGTGGCGGAGTGCGCCTGGGTGGCACCACGGCGCCAGTCGGGGTCGACGAGCGTCGTTGCGGCGTCTCCCACGCCCACCTCGCCACTCGTGACCTGGACCTTGTGGCTGATGAGTCCCTTCACGGGGCGCTGCACATCGAGCACTTCGAGCTCGAAGCCCGAGCCGACGATCGTGCCGGCATCCGCTTCCTGGCCACCGGACTCCGCATAGAGCGAGGTCTCGGCCAGGATGACCTCGGCGATCTGTCCTGCCGTCGCGCTCGACACCGACGCGCCATCGACGATGAGGCCGAGGACCGTCGTATCTGTGGTGAGGTACTCGTATCCCGTGAACGCGGTCTCACCCTGCGCACGGAACTGGCTGTACACCGAGAGATCGGCCAGGTGCTGCTTGCGGGACTTGGCATCCTCCTTCGCGAGCGTGCGCTGACGGTGCATGAGCGCATCGAAAGCGTCCCGGTCGACCGAAAGGCCTGCCTCCTCGGCGATCTCAAGCGTCAGGTCGATCGGGAATCCGTAGGTGTCATGAAGCAGGAACGCGGTGTCGCTCGGCAGTTCCTTGTCGCCGGCCTGCTGTGTGCGAGCGACCGCGACGTCGAGAATGGTAGTGCCGCTCGCGAGTGTGCGGAGGAAGGTCTCCTCCTCGCCCAGCGCGAGACGCGAAATGCGGTCGTACTCCGTGGAGACCTCGGGGTACTGCGCCTTCATGGCGTCGCGCGAGGCGGGGAATAGCTCGGCGAACGTGGGTTCCTCGACACCGAGCAGTCGCATCGCCCGGACGGTGCGGCGCAGCAGACGGCGAAGGATGTATCCGCGGCCCTCGTTCGTCGGTGCGACCCCGTCGGACATGAGCATGAGGCTCGAGCGCACGTGGTCGGCGATGACGCGCATCCGGACATCGTCGTCGTGGTTGTGGCCGTACTTGCGACCGGAGAGCTCTGCGGCCATGTCGAGCACGGGGCGAACCTGGTCGATCTCGTAGAAGTTCTCGACACCCTGCTTGATGAAGGCGACACGCTCCATGCCCATACCGGTGTCGATGTTCTTCTTGGGCAGTTCTCCGAGGATCTCGAAGTTCTTGCCCTGGCCCTCGCCACGGAGGTACTGCATGAAGACGAGGTTCCAGATCTCGACGTAGCGGTCGTCGTCGGTGGCGGGACCACCATCGACACCGTACTTCGGGCCGCGATCGAAGAAGATCTCCGAGCAGGGGCCGGCGGGACCCGGCTGGCCGGTCGACCAGTAGTTCGTGTCCATCTCCAGCCGCTGGATGCGCTCATCCTTCAGTCCGGCGACCTTCTTCCACAGGTCGATGGCCTCGTCGTCGTCCTTGTAGACGGTGACCCAGAGATCCTTCTCGTCGAAGCCCAGTCCCCCCTTGGACTCCTCGGACGTCAGCAACTCCCACGCGTAGGAGATCGCGCCCTCCTTGAAGTAGTCGCCGAAGGAGAAGTTGCCGTTCATCTGGAAGAACGTGCCGTGCCGAGGCGTCTTGCCGACCTCCTCGATGTCGAGGGTACGGATGCACTTCTGAACGCTCGTCGCGCGCGGGAACGGCGGCGGCACGAGGCCAGTCAGGTACGGAACGAACGGCACCATTCCGGCGACGGTGAAGAGAAGCGTCGGGTCGTCGCTGACGAGCGAGGCCGAAGGAACGATGGTGTGGCCGCGGTCACCGAAAAA
The DNA here is from genome assembly GCF_013410945.1 of Leifsonia sp. AK011. NCBI lineage: Bacteria > Bacillati > Actinomycetota > Actinomycetes > Micrococcales > Microbacteriaceae > Leifsonia > Leifsonia sp. AK011. The sequence continues at coordinate 2,000,203 of NZ_JACCCH010000001.1, forward strand.
GGTCAGCCAGCGGTTCTGAATGTCGGCGGTCTGCATGGGGTCCCGATTGTGTGTGTTCGGGGATTACCCCGGGGCGAGCGAATGAGCGGTTAGCGTGAGCGCTTGAGGTCGGCGATGGCGTCTTCGGCCTCGGCGACTGCGGCACGCAGCTCCGCCTCGCGCGCCTTGTAGCCGTCCACGACCGCGCTGCTGAACTCGCGCGCCTTCGAGTCGACGTCCTCGAAGAACTTTTTGCCCTCCGGCGTCTTGGAAACCTGGTGTGCGACGACGAAGCCGATGGCCACGCCCGCAAGAACGAGAAGTGCACCCTTCATGTGTTGCTCCCTAGAGATGAGGCAGGCCCTCTGGCCTGAAGCGGCAACGGTCGGATGACCGGATGAACCGTATCCAGCTTACTTCGTTCGAGGCGCCGACTTCCGGCTCGGGCGAAGGCCACCGATGGCCGCACGAACACCCGCCGAGAACCCCGCGATCTTGATCAGGGGGCCGCCCACGGTCGCGGCGAACAGCGCAACGAGGGATGACACGTTGCTCGTGGCCTCCTCGACGCTGCTGGTGATGGCATCCACCCTGGCGATCTGCTTGTTGGTCTCGCTGATCGTGGTCGTCGCCTCCTCCAGCAGAGGCGTCACGTTGTCGCTGAGCTCCCGGATCGCCGTGCTCGTCTCGTCGAAGACGCGACCGAGCTTGATGAGCGGAACGGCGAGGAGGCCGACGAGGACCGCGAAGATCCCTGCGGCGATCAGGCCTGCAATGTCGCCACCGGTCATTGAAGATCTCCTTAAGACACGAACGGGCCGCCCGAAGGCGACCCGTTCAGCGTAGTACGAGGGATTAGCGAGCTGCGTAGTACTCGACGACGAGCTGCACTTCGCAGGTCACGGGGACCTCGGCGCGCTTCGGGCGACGGACCAGGCGAGCCTGGAGCTTGTCGAGCTCGACCTCGAGGTAGGCCGGAACCTTCGGCAGGACGTCGGCGTGACCGCCGGCGGCCGCAACCTGGAACGGCTCCATGCCTTCGCTCTTCTCCTTGACGTGGATGAGCTGGCCGGGCTTGACGCGGAACGACGGGCGGTCGACGAGCTGGCCGTCGACGAGGATGTGGCGGTGAACGACCATCTGGCGAGCCTGGGCGGTCGTGCGGGCGAATCCGGCACGGAGCACGAGGGCGTCGAGACGCATCTCGAGCTGCTCGACGAGGTTCTCACCGGTCAGACCGGCGGTCTTGCGAGCCTCCTCGAACTGGATGCGGAGCTGCTTCTCGCGGATGCCGTACTGCTCGCGCAGACGCTGCTTCTCGCGGAGACGAACGGCGTAGTCGCTGTCGGCCTTGCGCTTGGTGCGGCCGTGCTCGCCGGGAGCGTAGGGGCGCTTCTCAAGGTACTTCGCCGCCTTAGGCGTGAGCGCGATACCGAGAGCGCGGGAGAGACGGACCTTACGACGGTCCTGGGACTTCGTGGGCATACTGGAGCCTTTCATCACATGGCCGCGACTATCACGGCTCATGAACGTGCATCGCTCCCCCACTCGGAATCGGCGCGCACGTCGGGGCACTCCGCGAGTGAAGAGGGGGTGGGATGTGTCCGACATCCAGTCGAACCCAGTAACCCTAGCAGAAACCGGGCTTCACCACGATCCGCGGAGCCACGATCCCCAGAGCTACGATCCACGCAGGATCGCGCGCAGCTTCTCCAGCCGCGCGGCGATGTCCCGCTCGTTGCCGTGGTTGGTGGGTGTGTAGTACTGCGTACCGACCAGTTCGTCAGGGAGGTACTGCTGCTCGGCAACTCCGAAGTCGGTGTCATGCGAGTAGATGTAGCCCTTGCCGTGGCCCAGTCGCTTGGCCCCGGGATAGTGCGCATCGCGGAGGTGGAGGGGCACCCTGCCGATACGGCCAGCCCTGACATCCGCTATCGCTTGATCGATCGCGAGGTACGAGGCGTTCGATTTCGGTGCGGTCGCCAGGTACACGACAGCCTCCGCGAGGGGTATTCGCCCCTCCGGCATCCCGATCAGCTGGACGGCATCCGCCGCGGCCATCGCTATGACGAGCGCCTGCGGATCGGCCATGCCGATGTCCTCGGCGGCACTGATAATGACCCGCCGTGCGATGAACCGAGGGTCCTCGCCCGCCTCGATCATCCGGGCGAGGTAGTGCAGGGCAGCATCGACGTCCGACCCCCGCACGGACTTGATGAAAGCGCTGATGACGTCGTAGTGCTCGTCACCCTGCCTGTCGTAGCGCAAGAGTGCACGATCGACCGCGAGAGCCACGAGGTCGGCCGTGATCACCGGGGGTTCGTCACCCTCGCTCGAGGCCAGTGCGGTCTGGGCCGCGGCTTCGAGTGCGGTGAGCCCACGCCGCGCATCCCCGGACGACAGCCGGATGATCGCGGCGCGCGCCTCATCCTCGAGTTCGATACGTCCTTTGAGACCGCGTTCGTCGACGAGTGCACGATCGATGAGCAGGCCGAGATCGTTGTCGTCGAGCGTGTGCAGCGTGAGGAGGAGCGAGCGGGAGAGCAGCGGCGAGATCACGGAGAACGACGGGTTCTCGGTAGTGGCGGCGACCAGGATGACCCACCCGTTCTCGACGCCCGGCAGCAGCGCGTCCTGCTGCGCCTTGGTGAAACGGTGGATCTCGTCGAGGAACAGGACTGTCGAAACGCCGTAGAGATCTCGGGATGACAGGGCCTCCTCCATCACCTGGCGCACGTCGCGCACGCCAGCCGTGACGGCGGAGAGCTCCACGAACTTGCGTCCGGAGCTTGCAGCGATGGCCTTTGCCAGGGTCGTCTTGCCCGTTCCGGGTGGTCCCCACAGGATGATCGAGACGGAACCCTGCGAACTCGGGTCCTCCTTGGCGAGAGTCACGAGGGGGCTGCCGGGGCCGAGAAGATGCTGCTGTCCGACCACCTCGTGGAGTGTTCGGGGGCGCATGCGCACCGCCAGCGGGGTGGCGCCGGAAAACAGGCCAGGCTGCGCATCCATGTCGCAATGGTAACCGCGACCCCCGACGCGGTTTTGCTCGGGCAACAACCATCGTCGTAAGGTTCACTGGTCCCCTCATTGCGCCCAAGGAGCACCGTGGCCCCCAAGAAGAGCAGCGCCCGTGAAGAGCGCGAGGCGCGCGAGCGCCTCCGTCGATACAACGCACGTCAGGCGGTTCACGAGAATCAGCAGAAGCGACGTCGCCGCGACAACATCGTCGCCGTCATCGGCGTCATCGCCATTGCCGGCGTCGCAGCAGCGCTCCAGTTGTTCTACTTCAACGGCGGCCCTGGCACACCCACACCCACGCCGTCCGCGTCTCCGTCCAGCGCCGTGAGCGCTGACGTGCCCGCAGCCGACTTCGCCGAGCCGCGCCTGTACGAGGGAACCCTCGTTCTGAACGACGACATCTCGCTGGGTGTGACGCTCGATGCGACAGTCGCCCCCCAGGCCGTCTCGTCGATCCTCGCGGACACTTTGAGCGGCTACTACGTCGGCAAGTCCTGCCACCGCCTCGTGAACGGTGGATCGGCTGGCCTCCTGCAGTGCGGTGCTCTCGACGCTGAGGGCACGTCCGATCCGTCGTACACGTACGGACCCATCGAGAACGCGCCAGAGGACAACATCTACCCGGCGGGAACGATCGCGGTCGCACGAGTCGCGGATGACGCGTACAGCAACGGCCACCAGTTCTTCATCGTGTTCCGCGACACCACACTTCCCGCGGACTCAGCGGGTGGCTACACGGTGGTCGGCAACATCAGCGACAACCTCGACGACCTGATCGCCGCGATCAGCGATCTCGGCACGGCTGACGGCTCCGCTGACGGGCCTCCCCTCGTTCCCACCACCATCTCGAGCTTCTCGATCCAGTAACCACTCCGGCCGGGTGAAACGGGTGTCATAAGCTATGACCGCCCGAAGCATCCGCCCGGGCACAGGCAGGCAGGGTGATCCACGTGACTGACCAGAAGACCCCATGGGGCCGTGTCGACGAGACCGGCACGGTCTACGTTCGCGAAGCCGACGGTGAACGGGCTGTCGGCTCGTACCCTGATGGCACCCCGGAAGAGGCCCTGGCCTACTTCGAACGCAAGTTCACCGAGCTCGCTGGCCAGGTGACGCTCCTCGAGCAGCGCGTGAAGCGTGGGGCATCCCCCTCTGATGTCTCGAAGGCCGTCGCAACCCTCACCGCGACTGTCACGACGGCGAACGCCGTCGGGGACCTGCAGTCGCTGGCGACACGCCTCGAAGCACTCGGTGGCGCCGTGACCGAGCTCACCGAGAAGCAGCAAGCAGAGGCCAAGGCGGCAATCGCCGCCGCGCTCGCGGAACGTGAGGCCCTCGTCGTTGAGGCCGAGAAGCTTGCGGCGCAGGATCCTGCCAAAGCCCAGTGGAAGACTGTGACGGCCCAGGTTGATGACCTGTTCGCGCGGTGGCAGAAGCAGCAGACCGAGGGGCCTCGACTCCCCAAGGGCGAGGACAACGACCTCTGGAAGCGATTCCGTGCCGCGCGCACGACGATCGACTCCCACCGTCGGGCATTCTTCGCTGAGCTCGACAGCCAGCACCGCGATGCGCGCAACGCCAAGCAGGCTCTCGTCGAGAAGGCCGAAGCTCTCGCTTCCAAGGGTCCGGACGGCATCCCGGCCTACCGTGCCCTCCTCGACGAGTGGAAGCTCGCGGGTCGCGCTGGCAAGAAGATCGACGACTCGCTCTGGGCCAAGTTCAAGGCCGCCGGCGACGTGCTCTACGCCGCCAAGTCCGAGATCGACGCGCAGGAGAACGCGGAGTTCGACGCGAACCTCAAGCTCAAGCTCGAACTGGTTGCCGAGGCCGAGGGCATCCTGAAGATCACGGATCGCGCCAAGGCCAAGGAGGCACTGTTCTCCGTGCAGAAGCGTTGGGACGCGATTGGCAAGGTACCCCGCGACCAGGTCAGAGTGATCGAGGATCGTCTTCGCAAGGTCGAGAACGCCGTCCGCAAGCTCGACGAGGAGCACTGGCAGAAGTCGAACCCCGAGCGCCAGCAGCGCGAGCAGGGCTTCCTCGGACAGCTCAACGAGGCGATCGCGAAGCTCGAGCAGGAGCTCGCCGACGCCAAGGCCAGCGGCGACAAGAAGAAGATCGCCGCCGCCAAGGAGGCTCTCGACGCGCGCAAGGCGTGGCTGGGTGCCCTCTCGTCATAGCGGATCGCCCGCGTCTCATCCCCAGCTCGGGTTCTCCACCGACGTTGGACGACGATGAGATTCAGGACTCCCGCAGGTCCATGATGGGCGGATGCACCTGATCCTCACGTCGACGGACCTGCCCCTGGCAGAGCTCAGTGCCATGCGGCTGGACGGTGAGCTCGTCGCGGTCGATCGTTGGTACGCACCGTTCGACGACTTCCCGACAGAGCGCCAGCGGGCCGCTGCCCTGTTCGACGGACTTCCCGATCGCCTCATCGCAGAACGCCGAACCGCGGCCTGGGTGTGGGGCGCCGTCGACACTCCCCCAGCACCCCACGAGTTCTGCACCGCACACGACGCACGGGTAACACGGAGGCCAACCCCTCATGTCGTGATCCGGGAGGTGGTGCTCGGTCCTGCCGATACGGTGACGATCTCCGGGCTCGCGGTGACGACCCCCCAGCGCACGGCAGCAGACCTCCTGCGGTTCACCGAGTCGTGGTCCCCGAGGGACCGTGAGACAACCCGCCGACTCTTAAGCATCGGCAGCGTCTGCGAGCAGGATGTCCTCGACGAGCTGAGCCGCCACAAGCTCCCGCACAAACGCCGGGCTGTCGAACGACTACGGGAGTGCGTTAGCCCGAATTGACGCGATACACGTCGTACACCGCGTCGATACGCCTGACGGCATTGAGGACGCGGTCGAGATGCGTCGTGTCACCCATCTCAAACACGAACCTGCTCAGGGCGAGCCGCTCGCTGGACGTCGACACGGTCGCCGAAAGAATGTTGACGTGGCTCTCGCTGAGCACTCGGGTCACGTCGGACAGCAACCCCGGCCGGTCCAGCGCCTCGACCTGGATCTGCACGAGGAAGACACTCTTGGAACTCGGCGCCCACTCGACATCGATCATGCGCTCAGGCTCCTGCATGAGGGAACCGACGTTGTGGCAGTCGCTGCGGTGCACCGAAACTCCGGCACCGCGCGTGACGAAACCGACAATCTCGTCGCCCGGGACCGGCGTGCAGCACTTCGCGAGCTTCACGAGGATGTCGGGAGCGCCGCGCACGAGCACGCCGGAGTCGCTGTTCTTCAGGGCCCGACTGCGCGCCTTGGGAACAAACGTAAGGTCGTCCTCGTGCTCGTCCTCGCTGACGAGGGATGTCACGACCTTCTCGATCACGGACTGCGTCGACACGTGCCCTTCGCCGACAGCCGCGTAGAGGGCGGACACATCGTCGTAGCGCATCTGCGCCGCGACCTCGGCGAACGAGTCCTGGCTCATCAACTTCTGCAGGGGAAGGTTCTGCTTGCGCATGGCGCGAGCGATGGCATCCTTGCCCTGCTCGATAGCCTCCTCGCGACGCTCCTTGGTGAACCAGGCCTTGATCTTGTTGCGCGCGCGGGTGCTCTTGACGAAGGCGAGCCAGTCCTGGCTCGGGGCAGCATCCGGGTTCTTGGAGGTGAAGACCTCCACGGAATCGCCGCTCTGCAGCTCGCTCTCGAGGGGAACCAGTCGACCGTTGACCTTCGCGCCCATCGTGCGGTGACCGACCTCGGTGTGCACCGCGTACGCGAAGTCCACGGGGGTCGCACCAGCGGGAAGACCGATGACCTTGCCCTGGGGTGTGAAGACGTAGACCTCCTTCGCGCCGATCTCGAACCGCAGGCTGTCGAGGAACTCGCTCGGGTCGTCGGTCTCCGCCTGCCAGTCGGTGATGTGGGCGAGCCACGCCATGTCGGCATCACCGTGCGATGCGTTCTGGTCGTCACCGCGTCCACTTGTGACGCGGTCCTTGTACTTCCAGTGGGCTGCAACGCCGAACTCGGCACGCTGGTGCATCTCGTTCGTGCGGATCTGGATCTCCACGGCCTTGCCCTGCGGACCGATCACCGTGGTGTGGAGCGACTGGTAGAGGTTGAACTTGGGAGTGGCGATGTAGTCCTTGAAACGGCCGGGAACCGGCATCCACCGGGCATGGATGGAGCCGAGCACCGCGTAGCAGTCGCGCACCGAATTGACGAGCACGCGGATACCGACGAGGTCGTAGATCTCGTCGAACTCGCGGCCGCGCACGATCATCTTCTGGTAGATCGAGTAGTACTGCTTGGGTCGTCCGACGACGGAGCCCTTGATCTTGGAGGCCTTCAGGTCGTCATTGACGGCGTCGATGACCTGTTGCATGAACTGCTCGCGCTGCGGCGTGCGCTTGCTGACAAGGCTTTCGATCTCGACGTAGAGCTTGGGGTGCAGCACTGCGAAAGAGAGGTCCTCGAGCTCGAGCTTGATCGCCTGGATTCCCAGTCGATGAGCCAGGGGGGCGTATATCTCGAGCGTCTCTGTCGCCTTGCGCGTGGCGGAGGCCTCCTCGACGAAGCCCCAGGTGCGCGCGTTGTGCAGGCGGTCCGCGAGCTTGATGACGAGAACACGGATGTCCTTGGACATCGCCACGACCATCTTGCGCACCGTTTCCGCCTGTGCGCTGTCGCCGTACTTGAGCTTGTCGAGCTTGGTGACGCCATCGACGAGCATGGCGATCTCATCGCCGAAGTCAGCACGCACCATGTCGAGCGTGTAATCGGTGTCCTCGACAGTGTCATGCAGGAGCGCGGCAGCGACGGTCTTGGTGCCGATGCCGAGATCCGCGAGGATCTGCGCCACCGCGACCGGGTGGGTGATGTACGGCTCGCCGCTCTTGCGCTTCTGACCACGATGGGCCTTCTCGGCAGCAGTGTAGGCACGCTCGATGAGGGCGATGTCGGACTTCGGGTGGTGCATCCGAACGGTCTTGATCAGGCGATCGACGGCACCGGCAGGCTGGGCACGGGAGAACAGCCGAGGGAGCAGGGTGCGCAGCGAAGCGGTGCTCTGTCCCGTCTCCGTCATGCCCCCACCTCCTGAACCAATTCTAGTTCTTCGGCGCGGAGCATCCCGCGACGCACGCTGCGCCCAGGACCTCGAGCGACAGCATGCGGAGCGACGTCAGCGTGCCGCGATCAGCGGACAGCTCCAGCGGTCGTGCGCGGTGCGGACTTCTTCTTGTCCTCCTTGCGCACGATCGTCTCACCCTGTCGCATCCACGCGTAGAGCGGGGCCGCGATGAAGATCGTCGAGTACGTGCCAACGAAGATTCCGATGAAGAGCGCGAGCGCGATGTCACGAAGGGTCCCAGCACCCAGCAGCACGGCACCGATGAAGAGAATGGATGCCACGGGCAGGAGCGCCACGATCGACGTGTTGATCGACCGTACGAGCGTCTGGTTGACCGCGAGGTTCACGGACTCGCCGAACGTGCGCGACGTGCCCTCCGCCGTGTTCTCACGGATCTTGTCGAAGACCACGACCGTGTCATACAGCGAGTACCCGAGGATCGTCAGGAAGCCGATGACGGCGGCCGGCGTGACCTCGAATCCGACGATGCCGTAGACACCCGCAGTGATGATGAGGTCGTGCAGAAGGGCGATGATCGCCGCGGCCGACATCTTCCAGGTGCGGAAGTAGAGGGCCATGATCGCGGCGGCGAACAGGAGGAAGACGCCGAGCGCGGTCAGCGCGGATCTGGTGATGTCCGATCCCCAGGTAGCACCGATGAAGGAGTAGGTCACATCCTCGAGGGGGACGTCGTAGGCCTCACCGAGCGCGTCGCGGATCTCCTGCGACTCCTCGGTGGACACGAGGTCCGTCTGCACGCGGATGGAGTCGCCCCCGTTGACGACGGAAACGCGGGTGGCGGCGTCCGGGACAACCTCAGCCACGGCATCCTGCGCGAGCGACTGGTCGACCTCGGCCGGATTGCTGACCGTGAACTCCGAGCCACCGGTGAACTCGATACCGAGCACGAAACCACCGCGAAGGAACGTGCCTCCGATGGCGACGACGATCGCGATGATGGCGACGGTGAACCAAATGCGCTTCTTGCCGACGAAGTCGAACGAGCGCTTTCCCGTGTAGAGGTCGTTACCGAACTGGGAGAAGCTTGCCATCAGGAGTCCTTCCCTTCGCTCGAGGCTGAAGATCCTGCGGCCTCGGCCGCCTTCCGCTCGGCAATGGTCTGTCGGCGCGCTGCCTCACGGCTGCTCTTCGCCTTCTTGGTGTCGGGAACGCCAACCGGGTCGCGGAACTGGGCCCGTCCCCGGTACACCGCGCCGAGGGCCTGCGGATCAAGCCCACTGAGGCGGTGCCCACCACCGAAGAACTTGGTCCTCGCGAGGAGCTGCAGCATCGGATGTGTGAACAGCGAGACGACGAGAAGGTCAACGATCGTCGTGAGACCGAGCGTCAGCGCGAATCCACGGACGTTACCCACCGCGAGGATGAAGAGAATCGCCGCGGCAAGGAAGTTGACCGCATCGGACGCGAGGATCGTGCGGAATGCACGCTTCCACCCGGCTTCGACGGATGACTCGAGGCTCTTGCCGTCACGAAGCTCGTCACGGATGCGCTCGAAGTACACGATGAACGAGTCCGCCGTGATACCGATGGCGACGATGAGACCTGCGACACCGGCGAGCGACAGTCGGTAGCCCTGTCGCCACGACAGGATCGCGATGAGCAGGTAGGTGATGAGCGCCGCGATGAGGAGGGACGCGATGGTGATCGAGCCGAGCGCACGGTACTGGATGAGCGAGTAGACGATGACGAGCGCAAGTCCGATAGCACCCGCGATGAGTCCGCTGAGCAGCTGGGATGAACCAAGCGTCGCCGAGATCGTGTCGCGGCTCTGGACCTCGAACCCGATGGGGAGGGCGCCGAACTTGAGCTGGTCGGCGAGGGTCTTCGCGGATTCCTGCGTGAATGAGCCGGAGATCTGCGGACGACCGTCCTGGATGACGCCCTGCGTCGTCGGAGCCGAGATCACGCTGCCGTCGAGGACGATCGCGAAACGGTTGCGCGGGTCAGAAACGTTGGGGTCGGTCCCGAGGTAGCCGTAGAGCCTCTTGGTGACCTCGGCGAACTGCTGCGTGCCCTGCTCGTTGAAGGTGATGAAGACACCCCACTGGCCGGTGCTCACGCCCTGTGAGTTCGTTACCGGACCGCTCGTGGCATCCGAGATCTCCTCGCCCGTGACCTCGACCGGGCCGAGGATGAACTTCTCGATGCCGTCCGTGCTGCACGTCACGAGGGGCTGGTCGGCCGGGGCAACGTTCGCGTTGCTCTCCTCGAGCGTGGAGCAATCGAAGTTCTGGAACTCATCGAGAAGCGCGGGCGACACCCAGCTGGGGTCACTCGCGTCCGTCGGGGACGCGGTCAGCTCTGTCGAGAGCGGTTCGGGGTTCTCCGCCTCGGGTGTCGGCGACGGCGAGGCCGTCGAGTCGTCCCCACCGACGGAACTGTTCGCTGCAGCATCCGTGAAGATCACGGGACGGAACTCGAGCTTTGCCGAGGACTCGATGCGGGCGATCGTCTCATCGTCGGGCACACCAGGGATCGCGACAACGATGTTCTGCGAGCCCTGCGTGCTGATCTCCGCCTCGGAGACACCGCTCGCGTCGATACGCTGACGGATGATCGACACAGCCTGGTCGAGTTGCTCCGGTGAGACGGTCTCCCCGCTCTCGAGCCGGGGAGCCAGGATGATCTGCGTTCCACCCTCAAGGTCGAGCGCGAGTTTCGGGACCCACGAGCCTCCACCCCACAGCACTCCGGCGCCGTTGATGGCGATGAGGCCCACGATGATGACGCCTAGCCAGGTGAGTGAACGCCACGCCTTTCGGACGGGTGTAGATCGTGCCACTGGGATGTCTCAGCTTTCTGTGCGTTGCGGGACGCTTCGTCGCGTGCCCACCGTGAAGTGCTGGCTCCGCACTGCGGGGCCAGCAACCAAGGCTAGTGCTACTCGGAGGCCTTCTTTGACGAACCGGGCTTCTTCTCCGGCTCGACACGCTCACCATAGGCGGGCTCGTCGCTCTCGGCGGCTGCTGCGGCCTCGCGCTCGGCAGCCTCGCGGTTTGCGATCTCCATTGCCTCCTCGACTGAGCGGGGCTCGCCCGGCTCACCCTCGGCGACGTCAACGGTCTTCGCGAGAGTCTGCTTGTGCACAGTCACGAGCACACCAGGACTGACCTCGAGAACAGCTTCGTTCGTGATGTCATCCACCGAGACGAGAGTGGCGAAGAGGCCGAAGCTGGTCATGACGCGAGCACCCGGAACCATCTTGGTCTGCAGCTCTTCCGCCTGCTGCTTGCGCTTGCGGCTGTTTCGGAACATGAAGAACACGAGCACCGCCAGGATGGCGAGCATTCCAATAGTTAACGGATCCATGAGGGGCACCTTCCAGGTGAAGTTCTCCGGCACTCGGCCGAGTTACGGTTCGCAAGTCTAAGTCGAGTTATCTGCGCAACCGCCCCTAATCATAAGTCATCACCGAAGAGACCAGGCGTTCCGGTTGCCGAGGCCGGCGGCTGGAGCTTGAAATGTCGCCAGGCTTCACGCGTGGCTACCCTGCCCCGCGGTGTGCGCGTGAGAAGGCCGATCCGCACGAGGAAGGGCTCGACAACGGACTCGACGGTCTCCGCCTCCTCCCCCACTGAGACCGCAAGGGTGCTCAGCCCGACCGGGCCACCGCCGAACCGAAGGAGAACAGTGTTCATGACGGCACGGTCGAGTCGGTCAAGCCCGAGTTCGTCCACCTCGTAGAGCTCGAGCGCAGCCCGCACCGACGACAGCGTCGGGCCGCCGCCGTGAACGAGCGCGTAGTCGCGCACTCTGCGCAGCAGACGATTCGCAATGCGCGGAGTTCCTCGGCTGCGACGGGCGATCTCGGATCGCGACTCCGGCGACAGGTCGAGGTCGAGGAGTCGCGACGCCCGTTCCAACACCTTCTCGAGCTCGGACTCGTCGTAGAACTCCATGTGGGCCGTGAAACCGAAACGATCACGCAGGGGGTTGGGGAGCAGTCCTGAACGTGTCGTGGCGCCCACGAGGGTGAAGGGTGCGAGATCGAGCGGGATGGACGTCGCACCGGCCCCCTTGCCCACCATGATGTCGATGCGGAAGTCCTCCATGGCGAGGTAGAGCATCTCCTCCGCCGAACGTGCCATGCGGTGGATCTCGTCGATGAAGAGAACCTCGCCGGGCACGAGGGAGGACAGGACGGCGGCCAGGTCGCCCGCGTGCTGGATGGCGGGGCCACTCGACATGCGCAGCGGACGATCACTCTCGTGCGCGACGATGATCGCGAGCGTCGTCTTGCCCAATCCGGGAGGACCTGCGAGCAGGATGTGGTCGGGGGTGCGGTTCTGGAGTGCTGCGGCCTTGAGCAGGAGCTCGAGCTGGCCGCGCACCTTCGACTGCCCCACGAACTCGGCAAGCGAGCGGGGTCGGAGCGCGCCTTCGAAAGCGATCTCAAGATCGGACTCCGGCTCCTGCCGCACTACGGAATCGGGGTCCACGTCAGCTCCTCGGTCCCAGTGATGCGAGCGCGAGCCTCAACAGTGAGGCAACAGTTTCGGAATCGGGCGAGGATGCCGCGGCGAGGGCGTCCTCGACGGCCTGGGCGGCCACGCGCTCCGGCCATCCGAGCCCGACGAGCGCGATTGTGACGCTCTCCCCCACCGACACTGCCGCTGGTGCGCTCCCTGCCGGCGTCCGTGGCCTTGTGATCGCCAGCTTGCCGGCGAGTGAGACGACGATGAGCTTCGCCGTCTTGGGACCGATACCCGACACCTTGCGAAACGCCGCGTCGTCCTCGATTGCGATCGCGTGGGAGATCTCCGCCGGACTCATGGCCGCCAGAACCCCCAGCGCGCTCTTGGGACCGACACCCGTCACACCGCGCAGGAGGTCGAACACCTCGAGCTCCTCAGCGGTGCCGAACCCGTACAACGAGAGGTCGTCCTCGCGAACGATCAGAGCCGTGAGGACGAGCGCCTCCTGTCCCGCGCGAAGAGTGAGGGCATGCTGGGGCGTGACCGTGATCGCGAGACCGACGCCCCCGACCTCGATCACGGCACGAGTACCGGCAGCGTGCAACACGGTGCCCCGCACCGACGAGATCACGAGCCAACCCTCCTCTGGTTCTTCTCCGCGTCACGCCACGCGCGCTGCGCAGGAGTCAACGTGCGCACCTCGGCGCCCGTGCGAGTCTCACCGGATCGCCAGGCGTGGCAGATGGCCAGTGCGAGGGCGTCAGAGGCATCCGCTGGCTTGGGCACCTCGGCGAGCCGGAGCACGCGAGCCACCATGGTGCCCACCTGTCGCTTGTCCGCTGCACCGTAGCCCGTGATGGCTGCCTTCACCTCACTCGGAGTGTGGAGCCCCACCGTGAGGCCGCGTGCCGCCGCGAGATGCAGGGCGACGCCGCTGGCCTGCGCCGTCCCCATCACGGTTCGCAGGTTGTGCTGTGCGAAGACACGCTCGATCGCCACGGCGTTCGGTGCGAACTCGTCGAGCGCACGCGAGATCCCACTCGCAATGAGGAGCAGGCGCTCCTCCAGCGCAAGATCGGGAGGAGTGCGGATGACGTCGACGTGCACGAGCGTGGCTACCCGCGTCGACGAGACATCCACGATTCCCACACCGCACCGCGTGAGCCCAGGGTCAATTCCGAGGACTCTGCGTGTCATGCCCCTAGTCTTCGTCCAATTCCGCCTGAACCTCGGGCGACACGGCGAAGTTCGAATAAATGTTCTGGACATCGTCCGAATCCTCGAGGGCGTCGATGAGTCGGAAGACCTTACGCGCGGTCTCCGCATCGATGTCCACGCTCAGGCTCGGAACGAACTCCGACTCCGCAGAGTCGTAGTCGATACCCGCGGCCTGGAGGGCGGTGCGCGCCTCCACGAGCTGGGATGGATCCGTGATGACCTCGAACCCGCCGCCCTGGTCCTTGACCTCCTCGGCGCCGGCCTCGAGAACCGCCTCGAGAATGGCATCCTCGGTGACATCATCGGTCTTCGTGATCGAGATGACGCCCTTGCGGTGGAAGTTGTACGCGACGCTACCGGGGTCGGCGAGCGTGCCTCCGTTGCGCGTCATCGCCGTGCGGACATCCGCGGCCGCGCGGTTCTTGTTGTCGGTAAGGCACTCGATCAGGAGAGCGACGCCGCTGGGGGCGTAACCCTCGTACATGATCGTCTGGTAGTCGACGCTCTCGCCCGTGAGCCCCGCACCGCGCTTGATCGCGCGATCGATGTTGTCGTTCGGGACAGAGGTCTTCTTCGCCTTCTGAACCGCGTCGACGAGGGTCGGGTTACCGGAGAGATCCGCGCCGCCGATCTTGGCTGCGACCTCGATGTTCTTGATGAGTTTGGCGAACGACTTGGCACGGCGCTGATCGATGATCGCCTTCTTGTGCTTGGTCGTCGCCCACTTGGAGTGGCCTGACATGCCCACCATCCTAACGAAGGGCTCCCGTGCCCTCGTGCCGTAGCATCGGCGGGTGGCAGCCAGATGGTTCAGGATTTCGTTCGCACGCAGCGCCTTCCTCCGCGTGCTCGAGAGTCGTGGTGTTGCGCTCGACACCCTCACCGTCGTGAAGGGTGTTCGCGCAATGCACGAGTTCGTCTCAGAGCACCGACCGCAGCACGCTGACCTCGACGAGCTCGTGTGCCGGTGGGGTCCGGCCGGTGAGGCGTGGGAATTCGCCGTCATTCGGAGGATGCAGCGGCACGGGAATCCCGTGTCCGAGCTGACTCTCACCTTCGGATACACCGCGACCTCCGACCGCAGCGCAACCGGTGAGGTCGCCGTGTCGACGATGCAGCAGATCCGCGCACTCGACGGCTACGGCGCGACGCGCGGGGCGCGACCTCGGTACCGCCGCCTCGATCAGTCCTGAAGGCGGATGCCGGAGGCCTGCAGTTCGATCGCGGCGAGTTTGCGCATTACCGTCTCGTCTCCCCTTCGCCACGCCGCCATGGCGTCCTCGTCGATCGCGGAGAGGGTGGACAGCTTCTGGGTGGCCAGCGCACGCAGTGCCAGCAGATCGATACCGGCGCCCGCGCGAACCATCGCGCTTGCACGACTCGCCCGCCGGATGAATCGAACCCGCGGAATGAGCCAGAGCACGAGGATCATCGCGATGGGCAGCACGGCGATCCCGATCCCGAGCGTCGTCGCTAGCTGGTTGATCGCGTCCTGTTGGCCCTGGCCGGCCGTCTCGAGAGCACCGCCCGCGCCCGACGCACCATCGAAAGGAACGCGGATGCCGGGACCGATGAGCGGGATCGAGCCGAGGTTCTCCCCCACCTCCGACATGGTCTCGCGGAAGCCAGCTCCGGCGTTCTCCATATCCCTGCCGAACTGGGCCAGCTGCCCGATCAGCTGGTAGACCGTGACCCCGAGCCACACCCACCCGGCGATCAGGGCGAGAGCGATGACATCGGCAACGATCTGACGGGTCCGGCGGGGCGCGAAGTCGGAATACAGTCTCATGCCCCCATGATCCCGCAGGAGACTCAGGCGGCGCGCACCTTCGCCAGGAAGTACTCGTGGAAACGCGTCTCACCGGTGATCTCGGGATGGAACGCGGTGCCGAGAAGCGGTCCCTGCTCCACAGCGACTATGCGTCCATCGTCGAGGGATGACAGTGTCTCCACGGCGGATCCCACCGACTCCACGATTGGAGCTCTGATGAACACCGCGTGCACTGGCGGCTCTCCCAGCGCGGGAACATCGAGATCCGTCTCGAAAGAATCGAGCTGGGATCCGAAAGCATTGCGCCGCACCACTACGTCCAGCCCGCCGAGCGTCTGCTGGCCTTCTATGCCGTCAACGACGACATCGGCCAGCATGATGAGCCCAGCGCACGTGCCGTAGACCGGAAGGCCACCGTTGATGGCTTCACGCAGGGGCTCTGCGAGCCCGAACAAGCGGCTGAGCTTGTCCATCACGCTGGATTCGCCGCCGGGGATCACGAGGCCCCTCACGGCCGCGAGCTCCTCGGGACGTCGCACCGGAACCGCGTCTGCACCGAGTTCGCCCAACACCGCCAGATGCTCGCGGAAGTCGCCCTGGAGGGCGAGAACGCCGACGGGCGGTTTCTTACCAGCCACGCTCGGCGAGACGGTGCGGTGCGGGCAGATCGGCCACGTTGATGCCGACCATCGCCTCGCCCAGACCGCGGGATGCCTCGGCGATGACCGAGGGGTCGTCGTAGAACGTGGTGGCCTTCACGATCGCGGCAGCACGCTTCGCGGGATCCCCCGACTTGAAGATGCCCGATCCGACGAACACGCCGTCGGCTCCGAGCTGCATCATGAGCGCGGCATCCGCAGGGGTGGCCACTCCGCCAGCCGTGAAGAGGACGACGGGGAGCTTGCCGGTCTCGGCGATCTCGCGGACGAGCTCGTAGGGGGCCTGCAGCTCCTTCGCCGCGACGTACAGTTCGTCCTTGGTCTTGGACTTGAGCGCGTTGATCTCACCCGAGATCGTGCGGATGTGCTTGGTCGCCTCCGACACGTCGCCGGTACCGGCCTCGCCCTTGGAGCGGATCATCGCAGCACCCTCGGTGATGCGACGGAGGGCCTCGCCGAGATTGGTGGCGCCGCACACGAAGGGAACGGAGAACTGCCACTTGTCGATGTGGTTGACGTAATCGGCGGGCGACAGTACCTCGGACTCGTCGATGTAGTCGACCTTGAGGGCCTCGAGCACCTGCGCCTCGACGAAGTGACCGATGCGGGCCTTCGCCATCACGGGAATGGACACGGCCGAGATGATCTGCTCGATGAGGTCCGGGTCGCTCATGCGTGCGACGCCGCCCTGGGAGCGGATGTCCGCCGGCACTCGCTCGAGAGCCATGACGGCAACGGCACCGGCATCCTCGGCGATCTTCGCCTGGTCGGCGGTCACGACGTCCATGATCACACCGCCCTTGAGCATCTCTGCGAGCCCTCGCTTGACGCGAGTGGTGCCCAGGTGGTCGGTTTCAGTGCTGTTCGTGCCCATGATCCTTGATTCTACGTTGCGTGGTGGAGCGGATTGACTGGATGCGCGGCTCGAGGCTACGCCTCGGCGGGCCAGGCCTCCGCGAGCTCGGCCCGCACCTCGCCGAGGAGGCGGGGTACGGCCTTGGTGCCGGCGATGATCGGGAAGAAGTTGGAGTCGAGGGCCCACCTCGGCACGATGTGCTGGTGCAGGTGCTCCGCGACACCAGCACCCGCGATCCTGCCCTGGTTCATGCCGATGTTGAAGCCGTGGCATTGCGCAGTCTCAGTGAGCACGCGCATCGCGACCTGAGTCAGGCTACCGATCTCCGCGACCTCCTCGGGTGTCGCCTCGTCATACGTTGCAACATGCCGGTAGGGACAGACAAGCACGTGGCCGCTGTTGTAGGGGTACAGGTTCAGCAGCACGTACGCGTGCACCCCGCGATGGACGATGAGTGCCTGCTCGTCGGGAAGCGTGGGAGCCACACAGAACGGACATCCGTCGGCGCCAGGCTCCTGCTCGGAGTTCGACTTGATGTAGGCGATCCGGTACGGCGTCCAGAGCCGCTGGAAGGCATCCGGCACGGCCGCGAAACTGCTCGCCGGTTCGCCCGGCCCCAGTTCCTCGCCGTCGTAGTCGCGCACGACTACACCTGGGCCTTGGTCGCAATCGCCTCGAGGATACGGTCGACCGCGGCATCCACTGCAATCCCGTTCTCCTGCGATCCATCGCGGAAGCGGAAGCTCACCGATCCGTTTGCCGAGTCCTCGGCACCCGCGATCAGCAGGAACGGCACCTTCTGGAGCGTGTGCGTGCGGATCTTCTTCTGCATGCGGTCGCTGGAGGTATCGAGTTCGGCCCGGACACCGGCATCCTTGAGTCGTCGGATGATCGCGCTCAGGTAGGCCTCGTGCTCCTCCGACACCGGGATGCCAACGACCTGAACGGGCGAGAGCCAGACCGGGAATGCCCCCGCGTAATGCTCGAGGAGGATCGCGAAGAAGCGCTCGATCGAGCCGAGCAGTGCGCGGTGGATCATGATCGGCTGCTGGCGCGTGCCATCTGCCGCCGTGTACTCGAGCTCGAAGAGCTCCGGCTGGTTGAAGTCGAGCTGGACCGTGGACAGCTGCCAGGTGCGACCGATCGCGTCGCGCGCCTGAACAGAGATCTTCGGGCCGTAGAACGCTGCACCACCGGGGTCCGCGACGAGTTCAAGACCGGAATCGATCGCAACCTCGCGGAGCGTTTCGGTCGCCTCCTCCCACTGCTCGTCCGTGCCCACCGACTTGTCGGGGTCGCGCGTTGAGAGCTCGAGATAGAAGTCGGTCAATCCGTAACCGCGGAGGGTCTCGAACACGAAATCGAGCTGGCTCGCGATCTCGGTCTTCACCTGGTCCTGGGTCACGTAGATGTGCGCGTCGTCCTGGGTGAGACCGCGCACGCGGGTGAGGCCCTGGAGGGTTCCGCTCTTCTCGTAGCGGTAGACGGTGCCGAACTCGGCGAGCCTGAGGGGCAATTCGCGATAGCTGCGGCCGCGTGCCCGATAGATGAGGTTGTGCATCGGGCAGTTCATGGGCTTGAGGTAGTAGTCCTGACCCTGCCGCGTGATGTTGCCCTCGGCATCCACCTCCTCGTCGAGGTGCATAGGAGGGAACATCCCCTCGCGATACCAGTTCAGGTGCTGGCTGGTCTCGAAGAGGTGCTTCTTCGTGATGTGGGGGGTGTTGACGAGTTCGTAGTCGTGGGAGCGGAGGCGCTCGCGCATGTAGTTCTCGATCTCGGCGCGGATGATTCCGCCCTTGGGGTGGAAAACCGCGAGACCCGAGCCGATCTCCTCGGGGAACGAGAACAGATCGAGCTCCGCACCGAGCTTGCGGTGGTCGCGCTTGGCCGCCTCGGCCTGGCGCTCCTGATACGCGCGCAGCTCATCCTTGGTCGGCCAGGCCGTGCCGTAGATGCGCTGGAGCTGCTTGTTCTTTTCCGAACCGCGCCAGTAGGCCGCAGCATTGCGGAGGAGCGCCCAGCCGTTGCCGATCATGCGAGTGTTCGGCAGGTGCGGTCCCCGGCAGAGGTCCTTCCAGTAGACCTCGCCGGTCTTGCCGTCAACGTTGTCGTAGATCGTGAGCTCACTGCCGCCGATCTCTACAGACTCACCGTCTTCGAACTGGGCGGTGCCGGTCTCCTTGCCCTTGAGTCCGATGAGTTCGAGCTTGTACGGCTCACCCGCGAGCTCTGCGCGCGCCTCATCCTCGGTGACGACTCGACGCTGGAACCGCTGGCCCTGGCGGATAATTCGATCCATCGCCTTGTCGATGGCCTTCAGGTCCTCGGGCGTGAAGGGCTCCTCCACGTCGAAGTCGTAGTAGAAGCCGTCCTCGACCGGCGGACCGATCCCGAGCTTGGCCTCGGGGTTGATTGTCTGCACCGCCTGCGCCATCACGTGCGCCGCGGAGTGACGAAGGATGTTGAGGCCATCGGGCGAATCGATTGTCACCGGCTCCACGGTGTCAGTCTCGGCCGTGACGGCAGCGAGATCCTTCAACTCACCGTTGACGCGCATGGCGACGACGGAGCGGTCAGAGAACAGGTCGAATCCGGTCTTACTCACCCCACAACTTTAGTGGCGTCCGGATGCCTACTTTGCGCGAGATGGATTACCGTAAGGAACGCTAGTCGACCCGCTTCGCCAGTCTGCGATAGCTGGCCTCCCGTCGCACACGAGCCACGACGAGCGCAACGATGAGCGCGGCGATCGCGACGCCGACGGCAGCGACAAACACCGGCCACAACCACGAGGTCTCGGCTGGGACGAACTCGCGCGCGTCGGCCTCCCCTCCCGCGTCCACTGGCGCTTCGGACGGAATGGGCGAGGAACTGATGGGTGTGGGAGTTGCCACGACCGACGGAGTGGACGCGGGGGTAACTGGGTCAGAGGGCGGCTGCGCAGCACTCTCGGTGACGGGCTCAGGTGGCGCATCCCGGCCGCACGGGTCCGGACCGTAGATCTCGGGATGGTCACAGGGATCCAAGTGCTCGGTCACCGCGCCAGCTACCACCCAGGAGAAACCGCCCAGGCTATAGGCGGGCTGGGTCGGGGTTTCGTCCGTCGTGATGACGACGGAGTATTCGCCGTTGGGCAACTCAGGGATCGTGTATGTCAGTGAGACGAATTGGCTGCTCACCTCGAGCCCGAGTATCTCCGTGCCACCCGGCTGCAAACGAGCATGGTAGGTGGCGAAAGAACCAGGGATCGCGTGGTTCGCCAGCCCGTATCGCGCCTCGACGACGGTGCCTGGCGGGAGACGAATTCCGAATGCACGCGAAATGTCTTCACCGGTTGTCTTGTTGACGACCGAATGCCAGACGAGCGGAATCGTCTCCGGAGTGGACGCCGAGGCGGCCATTCCGGCGCCAAGACTGAGAAGGAAACCGACGGCCAACGTCACGACATAGCGGAACATCGCTCGACTTTAGGGTCGTGCGGTGACTCCGGGGTGAACGCCGTCGTACCGACGCACTGCCACACGCTCAACGCGGAGTGACGCTACTGCGCCTCGCCCTTGCTCCGAAGCAGTTCGCCCAGCCGCTCCTCGGTGGCGCCCTCGACATCGAAACGCTTCTGGCGGCTCGTCGGCCCCGATACGAGCTCCACTGCCGAGCGCCGCACGCCGAAGGCCTGAGCCAGGGCCGCTGCGACGGCGCTGGTGGCGCGCCCGTCCACCGCAGGCTCGGAGACTCGTACGATGAGCGCGCCGTCGTAGTCGCCACCAACCCCGGGGCGGCGGGAACCAGGATGCACGTGGACTGTGACTCGCACGGGCATCCCTTCGACTACGCAAAAAGCCCCGGTGAACCGGGGCCTTCGCTGTGGTGTGGTGGGCGATACTGGGATCGAACCAGTTTCCACGAAACTGAAAGCTGACCGGATTTCTGCGGTCCTGCCTTATTTCTACTGGATTTCTACAATACATGCTAGCGTCACTGTTACCCACCCGTGGACACGAGTGGACAAGAGATATTGCACGATATTGCACGGAAGGCAGTGGGATCGAATGCCGAAGAGACAAACTCGCAAGCGTCGCGAGTCGTTCGGCGCGCTCCGCTTGCTCCCCTCGGGCCGTCACCAAGCCTCATACGTTGGGCCGGATGGCGTGCGCTACACGGCCCCTCAGACGTTCGACAACATGACCGACGCGCGCGGGTGGCTGTCCATGCAACAGGCCGCGATCGTCAAGGGCGATTGGTCACCGACTCTCGCCCGTCGCCAGGGTGAGGCGAAAAAGTCACGGGCTGGCACATTCACCGAGTACGCCGAACAGTGGATGCTCACCCGCACGAACCGCCACGGGGAGGGGCTGCGGGACCGCACCCGCGTCGAGTACCAACGTCTACTGAACGGCCCCCTGTCGTCGTTCGACGGGCTCAGGCTAAACGCGATCACACCGGAAATGGTGCGCGAGTGGTACTCAGTACAGGTCGCCTCCGGACGTCTCACACAAGCGGCACGCGCCTACGGGTTATTGAAATCGGTCCTCGCAACCGCGCTCGAGGACGGGCGCATACCCACGAACCCGTGCCTAGTACGTGGTGCCCAGAATGCGAGCACCGGGCGCAAGGTCGAACCTCCCACGTCGGCAGAGTTGGCCGTGCTGGTGGAGGCGATCACCGACCGTTACAAGGCCGCCGTGATCATCTCCGCGTGGGGTGGCCTGAGGTTTGGTGAGCTGACTGAGCTACGCCGCAAGGATCTGGCCGTGACGGATGACACCGTTATCGTCAACGTCACTCGCGCGGTCACACACACAACGGGGCTGGGCTTTGTCGTCGGCAAGACCAAGAGCGCTGCGGGGGTGCGTTCGGTCATGCTCCCCCCGCACGTCTCCGAGGCTGTCACGCGGCATCTGGCCGACCACGTGGACGACTCCCCCGACGCCCTACTCTTTCCGGCATCTGACGGGGTTACCCATCTGGCCGCGTCCACGTTCGCAAAGCACTTCTACCCGGCACGGGAGCGCGCTGGACGGCCTGATATGCCGTTCCACGCTCTACGCCACTACGGGGCTACGAAATTCGCGCAGACGGGCGCAACCTTGCGAGAGATCCAGGAGCGGATTGGACACTCCACGGTGGCCGCTGCAATGCGATACCAGCATTCCGCTGGACGAGATACCGAGCTTGCTAGGCGCATGAGCGACCTAGCCGAGTGAGTCACGCCGGAAAGGAACATCGTGAAGGGGAACTTGAGCGAGACAACGATGACAGCGGAGGACTGCGCGGCCTTCGCCGTGTGGGAGGCCGAGATGCGTGCAGTCGGCTGTGCCGAGCGCACGATCAAAGAAAGAAGGATCAACTTCCGCAGCCTCGGTCGATTTCTTGGGAAGCCGGTACTCGAGGCAACGCGATCTGAGCTTGTTGCGTGGCTCGGCAGACCAGATCTGTCGCCGAAGACCCGACAGAACTACAAATCATTCCTCCACACTTTCTTCACATTGATGCAGGACGAAGGTCTCCGTCTGGACAACCCCGGGGCACGACTTCCGCGCGGAAAATCACCGCGCATCGAGGCGAACCCCTTCTCCACGAGCGAAGTCCAAGCTCTCCTTGATTCAGGCATCTATGGACGCACGCGCATGATGGTCATGCTGGCGGCGTATCAGGGATTCCGTGCAGTGGAGATCGCAGCGACCTCGGGCGCAAATATCGACTGGGAGCGCGGATTGATCCTCACAGTGGAAGCGAAAGGCGGTTCGGAAGTGTGGAGGCCCTTGCACCCGGCAGTGGCCACATACGCAAAATCGGATCGCCCCAAGTTCCCGGTTGATTCGTACTGGTTTCCTGGTATCGGACCCAACCGCGGGGGTCATATCAACGCGAAGTCCGTCTCGAACACCCTCTCCCAAGCGATATCGCGGGCCGGGATAGCGCACCGTCCCCACCAGCTTCGAGCTTGGTTCGCTACGGAGCTGCTTGAGTCTGGCGCGGACATGCTGACCATTCAGCATGCAATGCGTCATGCCAGTCCGGCTACCCTTCGCCACTACATACGCCCCTCGCTCGGGAACATGACCGATTCGATGAACCGGCTCCCAACGTTACGGCTGAGATGAGCCGGGTACGCCAGATTGTGCGTACGCCTAGTTCTACTCGCACTAGAACAACCGCCCCGGCATCACTTCCCACGATGCCGGGGCGTTGTCCGCACTTAGGGGGACAGACGCGAGTACGACATTCGACACGCACGGACAGGGCTTGACTCTCGAAGTCATCTACGACTAAACTGCACACCGTCGGAGAGAAAACCGAATGCTGAGTGACCAGAGCTTCACATGCCAGTGGCAGATGCCCGGATGGGCTGAAAAGTGGGCCGAGCGAACTTAAACGTGGCGAACAGGCAATGTCAGTGACAACCTGAGGGCGAGACGCTAGAGCCGGGCAACAACAGATTCCAGATGAATCTGCTGTGTGCTCGGTTTTCGTGTTTTACGGGAGTCTCGCCCATGTCCACCACCCTCCCCCGCAAGGGGACAATTGCTGAGACCGCAGAGTATTACTCGGTCAGCACCAAAACGGTTCGCCGCTGGATCGCGGCTGGACTTATCCAGGCCGAGCGTGTCGGGCCTCATCTCATCCGTGTCGATATCGACAGCATGCAGACCACGCCTTTGCAGCCAGCAAAGGCTGGTGCGTTCGCGTGATCCACGCTGAGATTCCCCTACCCGTACTCGCGGCATCCGCTGACGCGCTCGCACGTCTCGAGGCCGTCAACCGAAAAGACGCCGCAGCCATACGCGCCCACCTGCACAAGCAGGTTCTTGCCCTCGAACTCGCGTACAACCAGGGCGGACTAGATGCAGTCGCAGAAGTCCGCCGAGTTCTGCGAGGTGGTTCCGTTTGAGCCTCACAAATGGAAACGCCACCGCTGGTAACGGTGGCGCAAATGTCCAGGTTGCTGACGCTCGGAACAAGCCTCAGTCTACCGCAATAGCCACCCTCCCGGGAGGTCAGACCGTCGATCTGTCGAGTATCGGCCAAGGGTCCGACAGTCCCCGCTACGAGGTTTTTCTACACGGGTACATGCACGGTCGCGAATCCCTCACACCCGACCTCGAACGGGTGCGCTGGGAACGTGACCTCTGGTTCTTCTGCTACACGAACGGCAAGACGCCGGCCGATTTCATGAGGGCGCACACGGATGCACTCTGGGCGGGGGGTGTCGCATGACGCGCACACTTCTGACCACCCCGCTTACGTCCGTTTCAACACGTCGCCAGCACTGGGCGTATTCGGATCTTGTGCCGATCGGTGTACCCACGATCCTCGCTGGCCGTGGGGGTATCGGTAAGTCCACGATCCTCGCATGGCTGGCATCCGGTCTCACCCGTGGAACGTTCCCCGGTGACTTCCAGGGGCGCCCTGTGAGCGTCGGTTTCATCTCCGGTGAGGATGACCTAGCAACCACCCTGAAACCGCGCCTACAGGCGGCAGGGGCCAACCTCGAGCTGATCCAAAGTTTCTCCACCGTCGAAGTGGTGAACGAGGACGGCACGACGTGGCACAGCCTCCCGACGATTGCCGAAGACCTCCGAATCCTGAAAGAGCAACTGCGGGAGTGGGGCACACGGGTACTGATCATTGATCCCATCGTGAGCCTCATGTCGGGCGACTCGATCAAATCCTCCGATGTGCGGAAGAACCTAGACCCCATCGCCGCGCTGGCCGCTGAGCTCGATATCGCACCAATCATGGTGATGCACTTCGGCAAGGGTGCGGGCAACGCGTCAGACAAGGTTTCAGGGTCACACGCGTTCCGTGACATCGCCAGGAGCGTTCTGTTGCTCGCTGTGGACGAAGAGACAGACCAGCGCATTCTGTCGGTGGACAAATCGAACTACGGCCTTAGAAACCCGTCTCTGGCTTTCGAGGTTGTCTCCGCCGATGTGCCCACCGATGACGGCGATATCTCCGTGGTCGGTAGGGCGCACCTGATCGGTGAAACGAACCTCACGGTGCATGAGCTTGTGAGCCGTGCGGAAGCGGTCGGCCAGCTCGGGGATCTTTCGACCGAGATTCTGGCCTACGTCAACAAGGCTGAGGGTGAAGTTACCGTTCGGGAGATTTCCGACGAGTTGGACATTCCCCAGAGTCAGGCGCGAACGTACCTCGGTCGATTGACTCGCTCGGAGCGGATTACTCGCACCGGTCGCGGACGATACACCCGTGTGTCGTTACCAATAGGTATATCGAGTGTATCGAGTGTGTTGTCTAACTACCCGAACGATACACACGGTACAGACAACACGGATTTACGTAACGAGACACCCTGTGTCGTTTGCGGGAACCCCTGCACCTTGGAAGACCCAGAGCACGGGTATGTACACCCCAACTGTGTCCCGGTGGGGGTGGCCTCATGACGCATCCAGACCTCGGTGTCCGCTGTGATCGGCACGTAGGCGAAGTGTTCCCGCCCCGCTGTACGGCGTGCGAAATCCTCGCCGCTGAATGGCGCTCGCTCAACACGAGAACGGTGCTCTACTCCCCCACCGAGGAATGCAGCCTGCACCCCGGCTACCCCCTACCCCTCCCACCACATGGGCCGGAATGCGACCTATGCCAACGCCTCACAGAGAGCAGCCACAAATGACCCGACCACTAGACCACGACGAGATCCGAATGATTCTGAACGCCGAGACCAACCCCGAGCAGATGACCGCCCAGCAGGTCGTGGACCGGGCATACGGCGCAGACATTCGCACCGCTTACGGCACTTCCCCCATGACCCCCGAAACCGCTGGAAAGGCAAACCGATGAACATTCCAAGCAGCACACCCCACGACCTCCGGCCCGACACCCTCAACGAGTGGATGACCGAACTCGACAACCTCGGGGCAAACACAGACGCCCTCGAAACGGTACGGGCCTACCTTGCCCGCCGAGACCGAATGCTCGCATTCTTCACGAAGCTCACCCGCGACCGGACACTAGTAGCAGTCCCCCAGGCGACCGCAGCTAACTACCTCGCCGGAACCGATCTGGACTTCACCGCCGCAACAAAATACGCGGTCGAAGCGGCCCAGCTCAGCGCATCCAGCGAATACGTGGACGACGCCCTCTCGACGTTCCGCCTTGCCGCACAGCGCGCCGGAGAGCAGGCATGGAACGCACTAAGGGCACGCGGAGATAAGAACCTCGAAATGCTCCGCCCCGTCTACGACGATCACACAACCGTCATTGCTCAGACGTGGGTACAGATCGCACCGGGAACCCTCACTCTCGAGCAGGCAACACGCAACGGGCAGGAACCCCTCTGGCTGGACATTGAGCAGCGCGCCACCCAGGTCGAGACCATCCGCAAACTCATAGGTATCTGGCTCGCTGACGGCATCCTCAACAACAAGGGAATGCCAGCCCGAAAGCTCGACACCTACAACCTGTCCGCATTCCTGTACGAAGACCCCGCCGCTGTGACTCTCGCAACAGCAGCAGTCAGCGGCACGGTACCTCGCATCGGTAGAGCCTGCACAGCGGGACGCCCCACCCTCCGCACACTCACCGAGGTAATGGACAACCCCACTACCCCACCGACGGGCGACGAGTACCAGGCAGCCGGGGACACCAACCACCGCAAAGACCAGACCGCGCTGGCTCAACACCGACGCATCGCACACACGGAAGCCCGACGCACACCCGTCTGGTAACCCCACAAGCCCCTGTGGTGCGTGCTTGGGCCCCTCCTCGGGAAGCACGCACCACAGGCCAACAACCAAGAGAGCAACAACACATGAACACGAACGAGAACACCGAAAGGGTGGGGACCCCTCCCTTTGCCCTCTCAGCAAGGCCGTCGGGCATAGCAAACAAGAATCAGCACGCATTTTCCCTCTGTTTTTTCGACGAGGGAACGAATCAGAGAAGGGACGCGGCTAATGGCTGAACGTCAAGTAAAAGTCAGCCTGATAGCGCAGGTGAATGGGTATATCGCTGGGATGCAGGCGGCGGCTAAAGCTACCCGCGAGACCGGCACCGCAGCGGAGAAGCTTGCACAGCAGCGAGAAGCGTTTACTGCCCTCGGTGCCGCTGGTGCTCTCGCTGGAGGTGCGATTGCCGTAGGTCTGGCGGTGGCCGTAAGGAAGTTCGCTGAATTCGATGAGGCCATGTCTCAGGTTCAAGCTGCGACCCAGGAAACCTCCGCGAACATGGACCGGCTGCGTGACGCGGCGTTGGATGCCGGGGCGCGCACGGTGTTCTCGGCTACTGAGGCTGCGAACGCAATTGAGGAACTAGGCAAGGCAGGTGTGAGCACCGAGGACATTCTTTCGGGTGGTCTCGACGGTGCTCTGGATCTTGCGGCGGCTGGCGGTCTCGGTGTGGCTGAGGCGGCAGGAATCGCGGCGACCGCGCTAAAGACGTTCAATCTCGACGGTGAGGACATGGCCCATGTTGCCGACCTCATGGCTGCGGGTGCTGGCAAGGCGATGGGCGACGTCACCGATTTGGGGCAGGCACTCGGCAACGTCGGATTACAGGCCGCTAACACCGGTCTGACGATTGAGGAGACCACCGGGTTTCTCGCCGCGTTCGCGTCTTACGGGAAGATCGGCGGGGACGCGGGCACGGCATTCAAGTCAATGCTCCAGGCTCTCTCTGCCCCGTCCGCTGAGGCATCCCGAAAGATGGACGAACTCGGTATCTCCGCCTATGACGCGCAAGGTAACTTCGTGGGGCTCGAGAAGCTGGCGGGGAACCTCCAGACCGCCATGAAGGATCTCACCCCTGAGGCGCGTGACGCGGCTAACACGATCATCTTTGGTTCCTACGGTGTGCAGGCGGCTACGGCGCTGTATAACGAGGGTGCTGACGGGATCAAGAAGTGGACCGCTGAGGTTAGCGATTCCGGCTATGCGTCTCGTGTGGCCGCTGACCGTCTCGACAATCTCAGCGGCGACGTCGAAAAGCTCGGAGGTGCGTTCGACACGGCTCTGATCAAGTCCGGTTCTGCCGCTAACGACGTGCTGCGGCAAATGGTTCAGACTGCAACATTCCTCGTGGATGGGTTCGGTGAACTACCAGAACCAGTAATCAACACAGGGGTTGCCGTGGGCACCGTGGCCGGGTCAATTGCGCTCGCGACCGCTGCCGCAAGTTTGGGCATACCGAAGTATGCGGAGTACCAGAAAGCCCTCCGCACTCTGGGTATCACCGGGCGTACTGCCGCTATCGGCATTGGGGCATCCACGGCGGCTCTGTCGGCTGCGGTTCTGGTTCTCGGTGCGATCGCTGCGGATGCAGCGGACCGTAAGCAGACCATTGAATCGTTTGCCGACTCGCTCGATCAGGCGACGGGTTCTGTCACGAACTACACCCGCGAGCTGGTGGCCCAGCGGCTCCAGACTGAGGGCGCGGTGGATGCTGCCGCAAAGTACGGGATCGGTGTTGAGGAGCTTGTGGATCTCACGCTGATGGGTTCGGATGCTGCGTCGAAGTGGGCAGACGCACGCCGTACCGCGAACGCGGAAGATGCTGCGGCTATCGCCCAATTCGATCTGATTTCGAGCGGCGTGGAGGTTGTTGCTAAGCAGGTCGAGTCAGGCGCGGACGCATGGAAGCTGAACCAGGACGCCACCGAGAGCGCCCGGAAAGCTACCGAGGACAACGAGCGAACTCTTGCCGCGTTGCGCGGCGAGGCATACGACGCGGGCGGTCAGATTGACTCGCTGACAGAGCAGATTCGAAACTTCGCAACTGGCACGCTCGATTCCCGAGAGGCACAGCGCCAGTTTCAAGATGCCATCGACCAAGCCACAGAATCGGTTGCGGCGAACGGTGCAACTCTCGACGTCAACACTGATGCCGGTCGGCAGAATGAGGCATCCCTAGACGCAATCGCGAAACGCGCTCTCGAGGTTGCCTCCGCAACCTATGAGCAGACGGGAAGCCAGGATGAGGCAACAGCGGCAATCCACGCGGGCCGTACCGCACTGATTGAGCAGCTAGCGCAGTACGGCATCACGGGTGCTGAGGCTGAGGGTTACGCGAACAAGCTCGGTCTGATTCCGGGGAACATTGATACAACGGTGAATCTCGATACCTCCGGGGCCAGTGCACGGCTGGCAAACTTCGTGGCTGAACTGCAAGCGTCTGGCTTGTACGGCACTGGCGCTTCACTCACGATCCCTGCTGGTCTCTACGGGTATGCGTCGGGCGGTTACACGGGCGACATCCCGGCTACGCAGGTTGCTGGTGTTGTTCATGGTCGCGAGTTTGTCTCTGCCGCTACGACGGTGGCGAACCCGGAGAACCGCGCTGCGCTCGAGTACATGAACGCGGGCGGCGACATATCCCGATACGCAACCAGCTACGGAGTGCCCAATTACGCCATCCCGCAATACGTAACAGCCGAATCTTCGACTCAGGCCGTTTCGAACGTGCGCGGCGTGGTCGAGCTGGGCCCTGCGTCACTGAAAACGATTCGCGACACCACACGAAGCGAAATCGCGGCGTACCTGCAAAGCACCCCGCAAGAGGTGGCTGGATTCGCTAACCGGGGCAATTCCCGGAAAGCAGCGCGCGGCGCACGCAACTGACGTTCTACCGTCGCGTGCGGTTGCGACGGTACCCGTGTGAGGGGCTGTGCGGCTGGAATAGTCCACAGCCCCTCTTAGAACCCGCTGGTGGAGTGCTGACGCATATTCCCAGTGCCACCCTCGACCAATCCGGGTAGGTGGGCGTTAGGGCCGTGCAGCGGCCTCCAGCCCTGCTGAAACCAATCTGAGTACGGCCACCCCCAGATTCGGGGATCTTCGTCGGTAATGTCTCGCCCGTCGGCCCACACCCTGAGTGTGCGGTCAGCGGGTTTCTCCGCGTCGTATGGCTTTGGCACGGTCGCTCCCATCGTTAGGGCATCCGGCCATGCAATCTGCATTCTAGGTTGAGGTCGAGCGCGTAGACCTTCGCGATTCGCTACTTGGCGAACGGCTTGAGGATTCCATCCGCGAATAGCTGACTAGACCCCATGAGGCTGTCAATCTCTGAGCTCCATTGGCTCGAGGGTGATATCGACTGCAAATACCGCTTGAGCATGAGGATCGCGGGGTACGGTCCCTGAGGGTTGTATCCAACGTCACGTGGACGGAGCTTTTTTGGCACAGGGCATTGAATATCAAGCTTCCGATTCCATACCTGACCGTGGTGAGCTACCCGGTTTCGAAGCACTGAGAAAGAGTGAATAGTGCTGAGGAAACCCTCCCATGAGAGCGATAAGCCCGCTGCGGTTTGCCGTGCCGCCGAGTCGTCGGCCAGGTACTGCATCACTCTGGCGAGGGATCCGAAAGAGACAACTTCCACGGCGACCCAGACCGGAACCTTTTCGAATGAACCTTCACTGGCGTACCGCACCACCGTTGGGGACGTCGTGCGCGAGAGATCGTCCTTGATCTTCTCGATAAGGCGGTCAAGTTTTGGCGTGACCGCTAGATACTTGGAGGGATCGAGATAGAAAGCACCCTCTCCATGAATCCGGCCCGCGTCATGGGCAAATCGCGCCCGCAGGGACATTTCAACCGTAGTGAGGGCAGCTCCGAGCATTCTCCGCATCTCGGAATCGAGGAACATCATCTGCCGAACTCCGGAGAGGGTACTGCCAGGTAGATACTGGTCCTGGTCTTCCCCCGGATTCACCTGAAACTGCCGCGAGTACCCCGTGAACCGGTAGTAGTTGCAGTCATAGAGGAACTTCTCGGAGTCTTCAGAGTCGAGCTCCAAGCCGCGACCCGCTAGAAGCTCTAGAAGTTGAGGAACTTCCCTGAATGGCTTCATGGGGAACAGCCTACAAAAGGAACTGGCCCCTCCTATTTCAGGAAGACTTTCGTCTCTAGCCTTGGAGGGGCGCTGTTGCATTAAGACTACGTCCCGAGGCGCAAATCCGCAAGAGATGTTGCACGTATATTGCACGCGCCCTCGCAACAAAGGAAAAACCCCCGGTTTCCCGGGGGTTTTGTGGTGGGCGATACTGGGATCGAACCAGTGACCTCTTCCGTGTCAGGGAAGCGCGCTACCGCTGCGCCAATCGCCCATGCTTATTGAATTGTGTGAGGACGAGCCTCCGAGGTGGCGACGGGATTCGAACCCGTGTACACGGCTTTGCAGGCCGTTGCCTCGCCTCTCGGCCACGCCACCGTGCGTGAGAACCAATCAGAACCCGCAGGTCTTGCTAACTTCTCACTCCGAGCGGATGACGAGATTCGAACTCGCGACCCTCACCTTGGCAAGGTGATGCGCTACCACTGCGCCACATCCGCACTGCACTCATTGCTGCGTGCTAGATGACTGTAGCCGATGACGCGGGGCACTGCCAATTCGTGTGACGGGCGGGTCGCGAACTTGTGGCAAGATTGAGGCCGCGGGCGATTGGCGCAGTTGGTAGCGCGCTTCCTTCACACGGAAGAGGTCATCGGTTCGAGTCCGGTATCGCCCACAAGTTACAGTTCTTGCATGGCGCCGCGCGAAGGTAGACGCAGCCCGGCAGCCGAGTTCTTCTCCGGGGTCGGGCTCCTGTTTCGTGGGCTCAAGGTGTGGGGCACCGCCCCGCGCCTGATGATCCTCGGCATGATCCCGGCGCTCATCGTTGGTGTCGTCTTTCTCGCCGCGATCATCACGCTCGGCGTGAACCTCGAATCGTTCTCCGCCCTCATCACCCCATTCGCCGAACGCTGGGATGAACCCTTCCGCACCGGAACAAGGCTTGTCGCGGCCGCGGCGCTGCTCACCGTCGCCGTGTTGATCGTGGTCTTCGCTTTCACGACCATCACCCTGATCGTGGGACAACCGTTCTACGAACTCATCTGGAAGCATGCGGAGCGGCGCTTCGGCCCGGTGCCGGAGAGTTCCCTCGGATTCTGGAGAGCATTCTGGCGTGGAGTCGGCGCAGGTCTGCGGATCCTGGTTCCCACAGTCCTCCTGGGCCTCATGCTGTTCGTGCTCGGGTTCATCCCCGTAGTCGGTCAGATACTCGTACCCGTGTTGGGAGCTGTGATCGGCGGGTGGTATCTCACACTCGAACTCACCGGGCTTCCCTTTGATGCCCGAGGCTTCACCCTGCGCGAGAGACGGGCGGCACTGCGCAGTCAGCGAGCAGCCACGCTGGGATTCGGCGCGGCAACGTACCTCGTCTTCCTCGTCCCACTGGGCGCTGTCGTCATGATGCCTGCCGCCGTCGCTGGAGCCACTCTCCTCGCGAGACGCGCCTTGCGAGAGCCGACGCAAGCGGCGGCGGCAGCATCGGGTGATACATCGGATGCTGTCGACTAGGCCCTCTCCGCCAATCTGGTGACCCGGCGCAGGCCGATCCAGAGGAGGAAGGACACCACCCCGGAGTAGAAGGCGACAGCGACCGTACTCACGATCTGGTCCCCGATGAGGCCGATCTGGCCCGTGAATAAGAACCCCGCATCGCTCGCGAGCAGGCCGATGAGCACGATGCCTATGGCGCCAGCCATGAGGTGCGAGCCGACGAGGTACCACTGCTGGCGTCGGCTCGCGGCGACACGGCGCAGGGTGAAGATACAGGCCACTCCCCCTGCGATCACCCCAGAGGATGCCGCGGCGACAGGTGAGAGGAGCGGCGCTCCCGCGCTCACCGCGGCCAACCCACTCACGGCACCCGCGACTACAGCACCCAGGGTCGTTGACTGGTGGCTCATCCTCTGCACGGCCAACCATCCGGCTATCCCCCCAGCGGCCCCGAGCACGCCGTTGATCAGGATCGTGCCCGACACCTCGTCGATGGCGAGTTCGGCGCTCACGAGCCATCCCAGCCATCCCCCGACCAGCGTGAGCACGGCAAGGGCCGCGAAGCCCCTGGGGAGTCGGGTTGCTGCGCTCAGCGAGCGATGACGATCACCGCGGACCACCAGCACAGCGAGTGCGGCGGCACCGGTTGCGACCATGCTCGCGAGGCTTCCGCCGTGGTCCAGGGGCTCGATTCCGAGCACGCCCGTGACGAAAGTGGCGATGGCGACGGGCACGAAGACGAGGATGCTCCATCCCGTCGCAAAAACCATGGCGACCCTCAGTGGCGCCCCCGTGGACCTCACCGCCAGCGTGGCCAGCAGTGCGGAGAGGCCTGCAAGCACGGCGACGGGTATGTAGAGCTCCCCGAGCTCCTCTCGCGCGACCAACGGGGCGAACAGAAGCCAGGCGCCGCTCCCCGTGCCTGCCGTGGCGAGGGACGCGGCCACGGCACGCCGCCAGTTCGGTGCTGGCACCAGCCACGTGTACACGAGCGCAAACGACACCGTGACGAGCGCGAGGGTGGTCGCGGCGCCGAGGACGATCGGCCAGCTCTGCACGGATTCCCCCACGCGGAAAAGAGTAAGGGGCGCCGCCCCGAAGAGCGACACCCCTTACTCGCTAGGTGAGATTACTTGGTGTCCGCGAGGACGTAGCCCTCTTCACCGTGGACAACGGTATCGATGCCAGCGATCTCGTCCTCGTTCTTGATGCGGAAGCCCATCGTCTTCTCGATCACGAAGCCGATGATGAACGCCAGCACGAAGGAGTAGACGAGGACCGCGAGGGCCGCGATCGCCTGAACCAGGAGCTGCGTGCCGTCGCCACCCGTGAAGAGGCCGGTGCCGGTGGCGAAGAAGCCCAGGTACAGCGTTCCGATGAGACCACCGACGAGGTGGATACCCACGACGTCGAGCGAGTCATCGAAGCCGAGCTTGAACTTCAGGTCGATCGCCAGGGCACAGATCGCACCAGCGACGATGCCGAGCACGATGGCCCAGATCGGCGTGAGCGAACCACACGCGGGGGTGATGGCCACGAGACCAGCAACTGCACCGGAAGCGGCACCGATCGACGTCGGCTTGCCGTCGCGGATCTTCTCGACGACGAGCCAGGCAAGAAGCGCGGCAGCGGGAGCTACGAGGGTGTTCACGAAGGCAAGAGCGGCCGTGTTGTCAGCTGCGAGCTCCGAACCGGCGTTGAAGCCGAACCAGCCGAACCAGAGGAGGCCAGCACCGAGGAGGACGAAGGGCGGGTTGTGGGGAACATACGCACCCTTGGCGAACCCGACGCGCTTGCCAAGGACCAGCGCAAGGGCAAGAGCCGCTGCACCAGCGTTGATGTGAACGGCGGTACCACCGGCGAAGTCGATGACTCCCAGGCCGAAGACATCCTGGAGACCGTGTGTGGTCCACCCGCCGTAGGCGAAGCTGCCGTCGTCACCGAGACCGAAGTTGAAGACCCAGCTTGCGACCGGGAAGTAAACGAGTGTCGCCCAGATACCGGCGAAGACCATCCATGCGCCGAACTTGGCACGGTCGGCGATAGCTCCGGAGACGAGCGCGACGGTGATGATGGCGAACGTCGCCTGGAATGCAACAAAGGCGAGCGGCGGGTATGCCGCGCCCTCGGGTGCCTCGAGGAGGTTCGCCAGGCCGATCGCGCCAGTGTCAATCGACCACGGGAACAGCGTGCCCTCCGCGCCCGGGAACGCGATCGCGTATCCGTAGATCGCCCAGAGGACGCCGATGAGGCCGATCGCGCCGAAGCTCATCATCATCATGCTGATGACGCTCTTCGCCTTGACGAGGCCGCCGTAGAAGAATGCCAATCCCGGGGTCATCAACAGCACGAGTGCTGCGGCCAGGAGAATGAAGGCGGTGTTGCCCTGATCCATGTGTGTACCTCTCTTTGTTGCTGCGAAGGATGCACCGTTGGGTCCACAGGCGGGATCTCACCTCGGGTACGCCGATCAGTCTGGCGAGAGGAGGTTTCGCCCGGGGTGTCTCTCGTGTTTCGGTTGTGTTACGCGCCGACGGCGCATGTAAACACTGTGTTTCGCCCACCATCCGAGGTGCTGTGAGTTACGGCTGGCCCATGTTCGTCAGAGCTACAAGGCGTGAGGTGGCGCGCAGGTACTTCTTGCGATATCCGCCGGAGAGCATGTCCTCAGGAAAAATCGCGTCGAGGGGAACCCCGTCCGCGATGACGCGAACCTGCGCGTCGTACAGCCGATCGACGAAAGCAACGAACCGCAGGGCGTCCGTCTGGCTCGTGAGGACCGAGACCCCCGAGAGACCGACCGCGGCCAGCGAATCGACGAGCCCGACATAGCGGGACGGGTGCACCTGGGCGAGGTGGGCCAGAACGTCGGTGAAGTTGTCGAGGGTCGTCGCACCGTCGACTTCGGCGAGTTCGCCCGGCACGTCCGAGGAGACCCTGGCGTGGGCATCCGTGTCACGACGGCGGTAATCGAGACCGTCTATGCGCAGGGTTTCGAACTTCGCGGCCAACGAATCGATCTCCCGCAGGAAGTCCTGGGCAGCGAACCGACCCTCCCCCAGTGCGTTGGGCGGAGTGTTGGACGTCGCGGCGATGCGGGTGCCGGATGCCACGAGCTCACCGAGCAACCGCGCCATGAGTCGAGTGTCCCCCGGGTCGTCCAACTCGAACTCATCGATGCACACGAGCGACGCCCCACGGAGTAGCGCGACCGTTTCGGCATAACCCAGAGCTCCCACGAGCGCCGTGTACTCGATGAACGTCCCGAAGTACTTGCGCCCACGTGCCATGTTCCAGAGGGCAGCTAGCAGGTGGGTCTTCCCGACGCCGAAGCCGCCGTCCAAGTAGATGCCCGGCTTGGCCACCTGCTGCTTGCGCCGACCGAAGAGACCTCCACCGCCGGCGAAGCCAGTCGCGAAGGTACGGATCGCCGCAACGGCCGCCCCCTGCGACGGATAGTCGCGGTCGGGTCGGTACGAATCGAGCGACGCTGTCGCGAACTGTCGTGGCGGTACGAGCTGCTGAACCATCTCGTCGCCGGAGAGCCCGGGATTGCGGTCAACCAGACGGCTTGGCGTCGTGGGGGCGGGGGCACTCAATTGTCGGTCTCAGCCTGATCTTCGATTTGTGTCAGAGTCTTACGGGCGCCCTGTCATGGGGCGGGCTACCGCGCGTAGATTCGCTTTCGGGAGCGCAGCAAGCCTACTGGGCTGTTCCGGGCAACTGCCCCGGCCGGTCGCTCCATCACCAGCGAAACAACCCCGGAGGTACCCATGCCCGTCGAACTCGACCCGGCCCCGCAGCTCGCACAGTTCGCCCATCCCGATCGCCTTGTGACGGGCGAGTGGCTCGAGGCTCGTCTCGGCACCCCGGGCCTCGTTGTCGTGGAGTCCGATGAGGACGTGCTCCTCTACGAAACCGGACACATCCCTGGCGCGGTCAAGATCGACTGGCACACCGACCTCAACGACCCTGTCGAGCGCGACTACATCGACGGAGCGGGGTTCGCGGCGCTCCTCGGCTCGAAGGGCATCTCCCGCGACACGACCGTCGTCATCTACGGCGACAAGAACAACTGGTGGGCTGCCTACGCTCTTTGGGTGTTCACGCTGTTCGGCCACGAGGACGTCCGTCTTCTCGACGGAGGTCGCGCCAAGTGGGAGGCCGACGGCCGGCCGTACACGACGGATGCCTCGGACGTGACGCCCGTCGACTACCCGATCGTCGAGCGCAATGACGCTCCCATCCGCGCATACAAGGACGATGTGCTCGCCCACCTCGGGAACCCTCTCGTGGACGTCCGGTCGCCGGAGGAGTTCAGCGGTGAGCGCACGACGGCTCCTGCCTACCCGGAGGAGGGCGCCCTGCGCGCCGGGCACATTCCGAGCGCCCAGAACGTACCGTGGGCAAAAGCCGTTGCCGAGGACGGCACATTCAAGCCCCTTGCCGAGCTGAACGAGATCTACCGAGACGGTGCGGGGCTCAAGGACGGCGACGACATCGTCGCCTACTGCCGCATCGGGGAGCGCTCCAGTCACACCTGGTTCGTACTGACCCACCTCCTGGGCTTCGACAAGGTGCGCAACTACGACGGATCGTGGACCGAGTGGGGGTCCGCCGTTCGCGTTCCCATCGTGAAGGGCTCGGAGCCGGGTGAGATTCCGACCGCGAAGTAGGCTTGCAGCGTGACCGAGGCGCTACCCGAACAGCTGGAACGAATCCGCGAGGAGTTCCTCGAACTCGAGACCCGCGATCGGCTGCAGCTCCTGCTCGAGTTCTCGAACGAGCTTCCCGAACTGCCGGAACGTTATGCCGAGCATCCGGACCTTCTCGAACGTGTCGAGGAGTGCCAGTCACCGGTATTCATCTTCGTGGAGGTGGACGATGACAGCATCGTCCACCTCTACGCCACCGCTCCGCGGGAAGCTCCCACCACACGCGGTTTCGCGTCGATACTCGCCCAGGGCCTCGCCGGGCTCACGGCGGAGCAGGTGCTTGCAGTTCCGGATGACTACCCCAACACGATCGGGCTCACCGAAGCGGTCAGCCCTCTCCGTATCCGAGGAATGACGGCTCTCCTCGGTCGAACCAAGCGTCAGATTCGCGAGAAGCTCGCGGCGTGATGCTCTCGCGCGTGCACCCGGCTCCCCTCGAGATCATCGACATGGGGGCGGAGGGTTCGCGGGATCGACTGCTGGAGTGGTACTCCCCGCCGCAGGCGACCTGGCTTCGCGTCAATCTCGTGACAAGCGTGAGCGGCAGTGCCGTGGGCACGGATGGCACCTCCAACTCCCTCACGAGTGCGACCGATCGACGCATCCTGGGGGTCATCCGCGAACTCAGCGATGTCGTCCTCGTGGGTGCCGAGTCCGTGAGAGTCGAGGGCTATCAGCTGCCTCGCACGGCGCGACTCGCGATCGTCACGGGCTCGGGCAACTTCGCGGGTCACCGTTTCTCCCCCGAGGAAACGGAACGCATCACCGTCATCTGCCCTCCCGATGTCGCCGACGCCGTTCGCGGCGAGCTGCCCGGGGCGGAGGTCCTCGCAGTCGGCGCCCCGGCGGAGCGTCTGAGCCCGGCATCCATCGTGGACTCCTTGCATGCAGCGGGCCATACCTCGATCGTCTGCGAGGGAGGTCCGTCCCTGGCCTCGGCACTGCTCGGCGCGGGCCTTGTCGACGAGCTCTGTCTCACGACCAGTCCGGTCCTCAGCGACTCAAGTCCGGCCGCCTTCTCGGCCACCGGCCTGGGCGAGCAAGGACTGGAACTGCGTCAGCTGCTCCTCGACGACGCTAGCTTTCTGTTCGCGCGTTGGCTGACTCGATCGCCTCAATCCACGCCGTGATCGCATCCTCCCAGCGCGTGCGGTCGTAGTTCCACAGCTTGGTGTGGCGAGCGGTGTGGAATCGCTCGTACGTGATGATGTCGGGCCGCTCCCGCGCGAGCGCGTCGGAGGCGGTGACAGGCACAAAACCATCGTCTGCACTGTGCATTAACAGGATGGGTACGGACAGCTCCGCAGCGTTCGCGACGATATTGAGACGTGCGAGGTCCACCGGCGACTCCTGCCCCGTCAGGAGTCCCGCCCATCCCCTGCTGAGCAACAGCAACGCTCCGGAACTGACCGGGGTGGGGAGTCGATTCTCGATCCCCTGGTACTGGAGGGCCGTGATCCAGTCGATCACGGGCGAGTCGAGCACGACACCGCGAACGCGGTCGGCGAGATCTGATCGGGTGAGGGTCTGGAGCACGGTAGCGCCACCCATGGACCAGCCCATGAGAAGAACTTCACGCGCGCCCTGATCGAGGGCGAAGCGGAGCGCGGCATCCACGTCACGCCACTCGGTGTCACCCAATGCGTAGCGATGGTCCGACGATCGCGGCGCGTCCCCGTCGTTGCGGTAGGAGACGAGCAGGGCGTTGTAGCCGGCCCGGTGGAACACCGGCACGGCACGGAGGGTCTCCTCCCGGCGCACCGCCCGACCGTGCACCTGGATCACCCACTTCTGCTCGGCTGCGGATTCGCCCGCTGCGGGGACGAGCCACGCTGGTGCGGAACCCAGTTCCGTCTCGACGACCACGTCCTGCCACGGCAGCCCGAGTTCTGACGGACCGAGGTAGAACCACCCGCTCAGCCGCCCAGCGCGCGCATGCTCGAGGTCGCCGAAGTCCACACTGAGCAGGCGTCGCACCACGGTGCGCGCATCGAAGTACAGGATCTCCCCGATGCGAGCGTGCCCAGTGTCCCGCGAGAACCAGAGACTGTATTCGCCCGGAGTGAGGGTGTCCTTCGTGGCGGACAGGGTCACGGTGTCTGCATCTACCGCGAGGATACGGAGGTCCTGTTCGCGCACGCGCGGCGGCGTGACGACCTTGCGAGCCACCGCGACGGTCACTACCGCCGTCACAAGCGCTCCCAGGGCGATCACAGCGCCTGCCGACAGTGCGGCAATGCTGGCCACACGTATGGATCGACGGTGACGGCTCGTCGGTGTTCTCACGCGCACTACTCTCCCTCCCCCAGCGGCGGCGTGCCTCTGGGGATAACACGCCTGCCAAGCCTAATCTTCAGTAGTGCCTGAAACGCAGTCGACTCCGGAGCCTCCGCACGCGTTCACCGCTGCCGTGAGGGCTATGCAGGATGCGGTGATGCGGCCGGAACTCGCCGTCACCGAGATACCCGCGCCCGGCACGCTGGCCCCCTGGTCACACGCGCTCGCAGCGGACGTCACCCCCGCACGCCACGGATCGGACTCCGATCTCGGCACCGGCCGGTTCGTCCTCCTCTATGACCCTTCCGCTCCCGAGGCCTGGGGCGGCGTCTTCCGGGTCATCTGTTACGTGCAGGCCCCTCTCGAAACAGAGATGGGCGTCGACCCGTTCCTCGCGGATGTCGCGTGGTCCTGGCTCGTGGACGCCCTCGACAACCGGGGCGCTGGGTACTCGTCCGCTTCGGGGACGGCAACACGCATCCTGTCCACTGGGTTTGGTGAACTTGCAGCACAGGGCGATGGCGCGCAGGTCGAGATTCGCGCTTCGTGGACTCCCGCAGATGAACAGGTGGGGTCGCATGTGGAAAGCTGGGGTGACCTGTTGTGCATGTTGGCCGGGCTTCCCCCGGTCGCCGAGGGAGTGAGTGTGTTGTCTGCCCG
The DNA here is from genome assembly GCF_013410945.1 of Leifsonia sp. AK011. Lineage (NCBI taxonomy): Bacteria > Bacillati > Actinomycetota > Actinomycetes > Micrococcales > Microbacteriaceae > Leifsonia > Leifsonia sp. AK011. Next base: position 2,040,175 of record NZ_JACCCH010000001.1, read on the forward strand.
CCGAGTGGGACGTGAGTAGCCCGGAGGAGACCCCCGCGACGGAGCGGGCCGGTGGACCTGAGCAAGCCGCTCATGAGACCGTCGAGGTGATTGCGGACCGCGAGGGGTACCTCCGCGCAGTCGAGGAGATCAGAGCCGGCCATGGCCCCATCGCGATCGACGCGGAGCGCGCCTCGGGCTACCGCTATTCGCAGCGCGCCTACCTCATCCAGGTCTTCCGTCGCGGGTCCGGGACTTTCCTCTTCGATCCGCCCGCGATCGGGCACTTCGGGGAGCTGAATGACGCGATCGTCGACACCGAGTGGATCCTGCACGCAGCCAGCCAGGATCTGACCTGCCTCCGCGAGGTCGGGCTCGACCCGATCCACCTGTTCGACACGGAGTTGGCAGCGCGTCTCGCGGGGATGCCGCGGGTGGGGCTGGGCACGGTGGTCGAGGAGTTGCTCGGCATCCACCTGGCGAAGGAGCACTCCGCCGCGGACTGGTCGACCAGGCCGCTTCCCCAGGCTTGGCTCGTCTACGCAGCACTCGACGTCGAGTTGCTCGTCGATGTTCGGGAGAAGCTCGGCGAGATCCTCGATCGCGACAACAAAACGGAGATCGCCGCACAGGAGTTCGAATCGGTCCTCGCCCGCGACCTCGTGGTTGTGAGGGCTGAGCCGTGGCGCAGGCTCGGCGGTCTGCATACGGTGCGAGGGCAGCGCAACCTCGCCGTTGCCCGTGAACTCTGGCTCGCGCGCGACGCCTACGCACGGGAGATCGATACCGCCCCCGGCAGGCTCGTGCCCGACTCAGCGCTGTCGGCGGCCGCGCGCATTCTTCCCGCGACCAAGCGAGACCTTGCGGGGATCAAGGAGTTCACAGGGCGCGCCAGTCGTACTCAGATCGATCGATGGTGGAACGCCATCCAGGCTGGGCTGGCGACCACCGACCTCCCCGCCCTGCGGGTGCAGGGGGACAGCATTCCGCCACCCCGAGTGTGGTCGGACAAGAACCCGGAGGCTGACCGGCGCCTCAAGAAGGCCCGCTCGGCCGTGACCGATGCCGCGACTGAGCTCAATCTCCCCGTGGAGAACCTCCTCACCCCAGAACTGCTCCGACGCGTCGCCTGGACGCCACCGGAACCGGTCACGGCGGAGAGTGTCGCAGAAGCGCTTCGCACCTCCGGTGCGCGCCCGTGGCAGATTGACGCAACATCACAGGTGATCGCCCAAGCCTTTGTCGAGGCTGGCCAAACACCGGAGCAGGCCTCCGAGGCGGATTCGTAGGAAGAATCAAACGATACGGGTGTCTTCAGCCCCCGAATCTAGGATCGGTGGCGACCAACAAGTCGTTAGGGAGGCACCGTGGCCGAAAGAGCTGAAGTCGTGTTCGTGGATGGCGTTCGTACGCCGTTCGGACGGGCTGGCGAAAAGGGAATGTACTGGCAGACCCGGGCCGACGACCTCGTCGTCAAGGCCATGATCGGGCTGCTGGAACGTAATCCCTCCATTCCGAAGGATCGGTTCGACGATGTAGCGATCGCCGCGACAACACAGACCGGCGACCAGGGCCTGACCCTCGGACGCACGGCCGCTCTCCTCGCGGGTCTCCCCCAGTCCGTGCCCGGATACGCCATCGATCGCATGTGCGCTGGCGCGATGACCTCCGTGACATCCATCGCCGGTGGAATCGCGTTCGGTGCCTACGACATCGGTATTGCCGGTGGCGTCGAGCACATGGGACGCCACCCGATGGGTTTCGGCGCCGACCCCAACCCTCGCTTCCTCGCGGAGAAGCTCGTGAGCGGTGACGCCCTGAACATGGGCAACACCGCCGAACGCATCCACGACCGGTTCCCTCGCCTCACGAAGGAGCGCGCCGACCGTTTTGCCATGGGTAGCCAGCGCAAGGCCGCCGCGGCCTACGAGGCGGGCAAGATCCAGCCAGACCTGGTGCCCGTTGCCATCCGCAGCGAGGGCGGCTGGGGTCTCGCGACGCGCGACGAAGCCCTACGGCCGGAGACGACCATGGAAGGCCTCGCGGCACTCAAGACGCCTTTCCGCCCCCACGGTCGAGTGACTGCTGGCAACTCGTCCGGCCTCAATGACGGAGCCACCGCGAGCATCATCGCGAGTGCGGATGCCGCGAAGGAGTTCGGCCTCGCACCCAAGATGCGCCTGGTGAGCTTCGCGTTCGCAGGTGTGGAGCCGGAGATCATGGGTATCGGACCGGTTCCCTCGACCGAGAAGGCACTCCGCAAGGCCGGACTGACGATCGACGACATCGGACTCTTCGAGCTCAACGAGGCGTTCGCCGTCCAGGTGCTCTCGCTCCTCGACCACTTCGGCATCAACGACGACGACCCGAGGGTCAACCAGTGGGGCGGCGCCATCGCAATGGGCCACCCGCTCGCCTCCTCTGGCGTCCGCCTCATGATCCAGCTCGCTGCTCAGTTCGCCGAGCGTCCCGACGTGCGCTACGGCCTCACGGCCATGTGCATCGGCCTAGGCCAGGGCGGCAGTGTCATCTGGGAGAACCCGCACTACAAGGGAGCAAAGTAATGGCCACCGCCACGACCGACCGTTTCGCCAGGCTCGCCTCGCTCTCGACTGACGAGGTCGTCACCCACTCGTTGGTTCGGGATGTCCCGATCTCCGGTGGCAAGACGCTTGCCCTCGTCACGCTCGACAACGGCAAGGACCACACGCGTCCGAACACGCTCGGGCCTCAGACCCTCCTCGAGTTCGCCGGTGTTCTCGATGAACTCAAGGAGCGCGCATCCCGCGGGGAGATTGCGGGCGTTGCCGTGACCGGCAAGCCGTTCATCTTCGCGGCGGGCGCCGATCTCTCGAAGGTCGGCGAGATCCCCGACCGCGAGACCGGCCTCCAGATGGCCCAGCTCGGCCACTGGTCGCTGGGCAAACTCTCCGAGCTCGGTGTGCCGTCGTTCGTCTTCATCAACGGGCTGGCGCTGGGCGGTGGCGTGGAGATCCCGCTCAACGCCGACTACCGCACAATCGACAGCAGCGTTCCGGCTCTCGCGCTTCCCGAGGTGTTCCTCGGACTGATTCCCGGTTGGGGTGGCGCGTGGCTGCTACCGAATCTCATCGGAATCGAGAACGCCCTCAAGGTGATCATCGAGAACCCGCTCAAGAACAACCGCATGCTCAAGGGCCCCGAGGCATTCGAACTCGGTATCGCCGACGCGATGTTCGATCCGGCGAATTTCCTCGAGGACTCCATTGCGTGGGCCGATGGAGTGATCTCCGGCCGCACGAAGGTCAAGCGCAAGAATGCGCCAGGCAAGATCGAGCGCGTCGCGAAGTGGGACATCGCCATTGGTATCGCCGAGAAGATGCTCGCCTCACGCATCGGGCGTGTCGCGAAGTCGCCGTACAAGGCTCTCGAACTCCTCAAGGCCGCGAAGAACACAGACAAGAAGACGGGTTTTCTCGCCGAGGACGAGGCTCTCGCCGACCTCATCGCTGGCGACCAGTTCCGCGCGAGCATCTATGCCTTCAACCTCGTGCAGAAGCGTGCCAAACGGCCCGCCGGGGCACCTGACAAGGATCTCGCGCGTCCCGTCACCAAAGTGGGAGTGATCGGTGCCGGCCTCATGGCCCGCCAGTTCGCCCTGCTCTTCGTACGCCGACTTCAGGTTCCTGTGGTCATCACGGACCTCGACCAGACCCGTGTTGACGAAGGAGTCGCCTGGATCCACCGCGAGATCGATGAACTCAAGTCCAAGGGCCGCATCTCGCCGGATGAGGCGAACCGCCTCACCGCCCTCGTGACGGGGACGACGGACAAAGCCGATTTCGCCCAGTGCGACTGGGTGATCGAGGCGATCTTCGAGGAACTCACCGCCAAGCAGGATGTCTTCGCGGAGGTCGAGAAGTACATCACGCCCGAGACTGTCCTCGCGACGAACACGTCGTCACTTTCGGTCGAGCAGATCGGCGCCAAGCTGCAGCACCCGGAGCGCGTCGTGGGCTTCCACTTCTTCAATCCGGTCGCGGTCATGCCACTCATCGAGGTGGTTCGCGCCCCCAAGACGACCGACGAGGCTCTCGCCACCGCCATGGCGACCGCCGCGAAGCTGCGCAAGAACGCCGTCATCACCCGCGACACCCCGGGGTTCGTCGTCAACCGCGTGCTCGCGAAGGTCCTGGGCGAGGCCATGCACGCCGTGGAACAGGGGACCCCGTTCGAGACCGTCGTGGAGGCCGTACGGCCCTTCGGCCTCCCGATGGATCCCTTCGTGCTCCTCGAGCTCGTCGGCCTCAAGGTGGGGGCACATGTGCTCGACACGCACCATGCTGCGTTCCCCGATCGCTTCTTCGAGAGCAGGGCCCTGCATGAGCTCGCCGAGTACGGCACCATCCTCCAGAAGGACGGCAAGGGCAAGGTGACGGGCGTCGACCCCAAGGCCCAGGCCATCGTCGACAAGTATCGCCCGGCGAATGCGGTGTCCCTCAGCGCGGACGACCTGCGCGTCCGCTTCGAGGACGGGCTCGCCGACGAAGTGCACAGGATGCTCGAGGACAGCGTTGTCGCGGCGCCGGAGGACATCGACCTCTGCATGATCCTGGGCGCCGGCTACCCGTTCCAGATGGGCGGTCTGACTCCGTACCTGGATCGCTCCGGTGCCTCACAGCGCGCATTCGGTGACACGTTCCACCACCCCGAGATCCGCGGGGTGGCCTAGGGCCCAAACGACCAAGGCCGGGTCACGGCTCCTCAGGGAGCGGTGACCCGGCCTTCGGTCGTCTCAGGAGCGCGGTTCCTCGAAGTTCGACGTTTCCCGGGCGGCGGATGACTGGGGCTCCGCGGGAAGAGGACGAGCGACCGGAATCTTGCTTCCCAGCACCTGTGCAACGACGTCGCGCGCGATGTGCTGCGAGGTGAGTCCCACCTGATCGAGGATGTACTCGCGACTTCCGTGGTCCAGGAACTCATCCGGGAGACCTAGTTCGGTGACGGCAGTGTCGACACCCGCTGCCCGAAGATCCTGCCGGATACGCGTGCCTATGCCGCCCACACGAACGCCGTCCTCGATGCTCACGAGGATCCGGTGCTCAGCCGCGAGCCCGATGATGCTCTCGGGTACGGGGACCACCCACCTCGGGTCCACGACCGTAGCCCCGATCCCCTGCGCCGCAAGCCGCTCCGCGACCTCGAGTCCCAGTTTCACCATCGAGCCGACGGCCACGATGAGAACGTCTTTGTGCGGCGCCTCGACGAGCACATCGACGCCGTCCTCGGTGCGGCGCACAGCGTCGAACTCGTTGCCCACGCTCCCCTTGGAGAAACGGATGACGGTGGGCCCGTCCTCTATCGCGACCGCCTCACCGAGCTCTTCACGCAGTCGCGTCGCGTCGCGTGGCGCTGCGATGCGCACTCCGGGAACGACCTGCAGGATCGCGAGATCCCACATGCCGTGGTGACTCGGCCCATCCGGACCGGTCACGCCGGCCCGGTCGAGCACGAAGGTCACTCCGGCCTTGTGAAGCGCGACATCCATCAGCATCTGGTCGAAGGCGCGATTCACGAAGGTCGCGTACACGGCGACGACCGGATGCAGGCCGCCGAAGGCGAGACCCGCGGCGGATGTCACGGCATGCTGCTCCGCGATGCCCACATCGAGCACCCGCTGCGGGTACTTCTCCGCGAACTGGTGGAGGCCGGTCGGACGCAGCATCGCAGCCGTGATCCCCACGAGCCTGGGGTTCGCGTCGGCAAGGTGGACGATCTCGTCGGCGAAGACACTCGTCCACGAGGGCTTGCTGCTCACTTCGACCGGCTCGCCCGTCTCGGGATCGATCTGACCGACGGCGTGGAACTGGTCGGCGACGTCGAGGAGCGCAGGCTGGTAGCCACGACCCTTCTCTGTGATCGCGTGCACGATCACAGGAGCACCGAAGTCGCGCGCCTGCTCGAGAACTTCGATGAGGGCGCGCAGGTCGTGGCCGTGAACCGGCCCCAGGTACTTGATGTCGAGGTTCGAATAGAGGGCCTCGTTGTTGCTGAACCTGGCCAGGAAACCGTGCGTTCCGCCACGAAGACCGCGGTACAGGGCACGGCCGGGCCCGCCGAACTTGTCGAACAGCTTGCGGGTCGTCGAGTACAGGTTGCGATACGAGCGCCGTGTGCGCACGTTGTTGAGGAAGTGCGCCATCCCGCCGATGGTGGGGGCGTACGAGCGACCGTTGTCGTTGACGATGATGACGAGATTGCGACTGTTGTCGTCACTGATGTTGTTGAGCGCCTCCCAGGTCATACCGCCCGTGAGCGCGCCGTCGCCCACCACCGCCACGACGTGCCGGTCTCCCTGGCCCGTCATCGTGAACGCGCGAGAGATGCCGTCCGCCCACGACAGCGAACTCGACGCGTGAGAACTCTCCACGATGTCGTGGATCGACTCCGAGCGCTGCGGGTAGCCCGCGAGTCCGCCCTCCTGCCGCAGGCGACTGAAATCCTGCCGCCCGGTCAGGAGCTTGTGAACGTATGACTGGTGACCGGTGTCGAAGATCATCGCATCGCTCGGCGAGTCGAAGACCTTGTGCATGGCGATCGTCAGTTCGACGACACCGAGGTTCGGCCCCAGGTGCCCGCCGGTCTTCGACACCTCCCGCACGAGGAACTCACGGATCTCTGCGGCGAGCTCGACGAGCTGGTCAATAGTCAGGGCATCCAGGTCTCGCGGACCGCGGATCTCCTCGAGAAGGCTCATTCACACAGCCTAAACGAGGCTCCTCAGAACGTACTGGAGGATGCCGCCGTTGCGGTAGTAATCGGCCTCACCGGGGGTGTCGATTCGAACGACAGCGTCGAACTCCACGGTCTCCTTGCCGGGCGCCGAGAACTCGCTGGGCGTTGCCGTGACCTTGACGGTCTTGGGGGTCACGCCTTCGTTGAGCTGCTCGAGGCCCGTGATCGACACGATCTCCGTGCCATCCAGACCCAGCGACTCCCAGCTCTGGCCTGCCGGGAACTGCAGCGGCACAACACCCATCCCGATGAGGTTGGAACGGTGGATGCGCTCGAAGCTCTCGGTGATGACGGCCTTGACGCCGAGAAGGCTCGTGCCCTTGGCCGCCCAGTCGCGGGAGGAACCCGACCCGTACTCCTTGCCACCGAAGATGACGAGCGGGATGCCAGCCTCCTGGTAGTTCTGGCACGCGTCGTAGATGAACGACTGCGGGCCGCCATCCTGCGTGAAGTCGCGGGTGTAGCCACCCTCGACGACAGCACCGTCGTTGACTGCGCTCACGAGCATGTTCTTGAGGCGGATGTTGGCGAACGTGCCGCGGATCATGACCTCGTGGTTGCCACGGCGCGAGCCGAAGGAGTTGAAGTCCTTGCGCTCGACTCCGTGCGCGGTCAGGTACTCGGCGGCGGGCGTGCCCGCCTTGATGTTGCCCGCCGGGCTGATGTGGTCGGTCGTGACCGAGTCGCCGAGCGTGGCCATGACGCGGGCGCCCGTGATGTCGGTGACCGGGGTCAGCTCCATGGTCATGTCGTCGAAGTACGGGGCCTTGCGCACGTACGTCGAGTTCTCGTCCCACTGGAAGATCGCGTCATCCGGAGTCGGCAGGCTCTTCCAGCGCTCGTCGCCGTCGAAGACGGTTGCGTACTGCTTGATGAACTGCTCGCGAGAGATCGACGAGTCGATCGTGGCCTGCACCTCCTCGGGAGAAGGCCAGATGTCCTTGAGGAAAACGTCGTTGCCCGCCTGGTCCTTGCCGAGCGGGTCGGTCTCGAAGTCGAAGTGCATCGACCCTGCGAGGGCATAGGCGACCACGAGGGGCGGCGACGCGAGGTAGTTCATCTTCACGTCCGGGCTGATACGACCCTCGAAGTTGCGGTTACCGGAGAGAACGGCCGTAACCGCGAGGTCGTTCTTGTTGATCGCGGCGGAGACTTCCTCGATCAGCGGTCCCGAGTTGCCGATGCAAATGGTGCAGCCGTATCCGACGGTGTAGAAGCCGAGGCCCTCGAGCGCCTTGTCGAGTCCGGACTTCTCGTAGTAGTCGGTGACGACCTTCGATCCCGGGCCGAGCGTCGTCTTGACCCACGGCTTCTGCTTGAGGCCCTTCTCGACGGCATTTCGAGCGAGAAGGCCAGCGGCCAGCATGACGGACGGGTTGGAGGTGTTCGTGCACGACGTGATGGCGGCGAGGGTCACCGCACCGTTGTCGAGCATGTAGGTCGTACCATCCGGCGTGTGCACCTTGACGGGGTTGGATGCCGCGGCGGGGCCGCCACTCGAAATGTGAACCTCGCGGGTGTCCTCTTCTTCCTCCCCGGGGACCGAGCCGGGATCGGAGGCGGGGAACGAGTGCTTCGACTCGAGGTCGACGATCGACTCCGACGTTGAGGAGGATGCGTAGCCGAGGATGTCCTTCTCGAACTGCGACTTGGCGTCCGAGAGGAGGATGCGATCCTGGGGGCGCTTCGGCCCCGCGATCGAGGGAACGACGGTACCGAGGTCGAGCTCCATGTACTCGCTGAACACGGGCTCGATGTCGGGGTTGTGCCACAGGCCCTGGAGCTTCGCGTAGGACTCGACGAGGGCGACGGACTCCTCGCTGCGACCCGTGAGCCGCAGGTAGTCGAGCGTGACGTCGTCGATCGGGAACATCGCGGCGGTCGATCCGAACTCCGGGCTCATGTTGCCGATGGTCGCGCGGTTCGCGAGCGGCACGGATGCCACGCCAGCACCGTAGAACTCGACGAACTTACCGACGACTCCGTGCTTGCGCAGGAGGTCCGTGATCGTGAGCACGACGTCTGTGGCCGTCACGCCAGCCGGAATCTCACCGGTGAGCTTGAAGCCGACGACGCGCGGGATGAGCATCGAGACGGGCTGGCCGAGCATGGCCGCCTCTGCTTCGATGCCGCCGACGCCCCAACCGAGCACGCCGAGACCGTTGACCATGGTCGTGTGCGAGTCGGTGCCGACGCAGGTGTCTGGATAGGCGCGCAGGACTCCCCCGACCTCGCGGTCGTAGATGACTTTGGCCAGGTGCTCGATGTTGACCTGGTGGACGATGCCGGTTCCGGGCGGAACGACCTTGAAGTCATTGAAGGCGGTCTGTCCCCACCGCAGGAACTGGTAGCGCTCGCCGTTGCGCTCGTACTCGATCTCGACGTTGCGCTCAAGGGCGTTCTCGCTGCCGAAGAGGTCGGCGATCACTGAGTGGTCGATGACCATCTCAGCGGGAGAAAGGGGGTTGATCTTGTTGGGGTCGCCGCCGAGGGCGGTCACTGCCTCGCGCATCGTCGCGAGGTCGACGATGCAGGGGACACCGGTGAAGTCCTGCATGACGACGCGGGCCGGGGTGAACTGGATCTCGGTGTTCGGCTCGGCATCCGCATCCCACGAACCGAGCGCCTCGATCTGCGCCTTGGTGACGTTCGCCCCGTCCTCGGTGCGCAGGAGGTTCTCGAGCAGCACCTTGAGACTGAAGGGAAGCCGCTCGTGGCCGGGGACCGTATCGATCCGGAAGACCTCGTACTCTGTTGCCCCCACCGAAAGCGTGGACTTCGAACCGAAGCTGTTGACTGCTGACACGATGGTCTCCCTTGCTGGCATGGCGTCACGAGCTGGCGCTACGACTTCTACATCCTCGCTGGGCGCGTCGCGGCGTTGCCAGCAAGGTAAGCCTAAGACCGTTGGATGTCGCTGGCGCTGCCAGCCCGCAGGTCAAAGTATCTCGACATCAAGATACTTTACCGTACGCGGGGACCGTGTCAGTCCCCGGCCGACTCGTCCGTCAGATCCTCGACGTCGACTCCATCCTTCGGGCGACTCCACGCCGTTCGGACGAGGAGCCACGTCACCCAGAGCATGGCCGCATAGAACGGAACGCCCAGCAGGAGCTTGGCCGTCGCAAGGCCCGTCGCATTGCCTGCGAAGTAGAGCGGGAGCTCGACTGCCAGTCGCACCCCGAAGAGACCACACCACAGCACGGTCGCGATGATCGCGACGCGCACCTTGGCGCGATCCTGCCGCCACGACGTGCCCTCCCCCGTGATGAGAGAGGCGATGACACCGATGAGCGGCCAGCGAACGGCGAGACTGACGACGAGCACGACGAGGAAGATCCCGTTGATGAAGAAACCGACGAGGAAGTTGTCCTCGGCGCGACCCGTGATGAGGGCGAGACCCGCAGAGACCCCGAGCAGGAGCACACCGGCGACCGACGACGTCCAGGGCTGGCGCATGACGACCCTGGCGATGATGAACACCACCGCGAGACCCAGCGGAATGAGGACGGACGGGAGCACGTCCTGGGTCAGGGCGAAGATCACGACGAATCCGAGCCCAGGCAGCACCGACTCGACGATTCCGCGGACCCCACCCATGGCCGCAAGCAGGGCCTGCGATGAGGGGGCCTCGCCCGGAGCTACTCGTCCGAGTCCAGAGCGCCTCGCGGCAGCGGCAAGCCCGTCGCTGATCGAGGGCTGGTCCGGGGTCCTCTCGTCCGTCACGCCTGCTGCGCTCCTGTCGCCGGCATCTGCAGCGGAATCAGGTCACGCGGCGGCATGGGCGTGTTGCCCCTGACAACGACGATCGAGCGGAAGAGGTCCTCGACCTTGGCCGCGGCATCCGGGTTGGACACACCCTCGCCCGCAATCACGCCACGGAGGAACCAGCGCGGGCCGTCCACGCCGATGAACCGGGCGGAGCGGGGCGCCGCACCGGCAACGGGGATCTCGGCAAGCAACTCGGGGCCGAACGGTCCCTGCTGTGGCGTGGTGGTGCCACCCTGCTTGCCGATCTGGTCGATGATCTGCGAGCGGATCTCGTGCCAGAGGCCGCTCGACCGCGGCGCCGCGAACGGTTGCACCTGGAGGGTCGAGCCCGCGTAATCGAGGCTCACGGCCACGACGCGCTTGCTGCCCTCCTCCACCTCAAGCCGCAGGGCGAGGTCGGGTCGCGGGAGAACCTTCACTCCGCCGAGGTCGACATAGGGTCGAACCGCGTTGGCCTCTGCCTCATCCAGCGGACCCGCACTCGCGCGGTCTGCCGGGGCGGACTTGGGCTGCTCTGCAGCCGACGCCGTATCACTCACGATCTACTCCTGGTCTGAAATCTTCGAAGCCTGGTCTGGCATGGACGGAACTCATCGGCCGGTCGAACCGAAACCGGACTCTCCCCGGTGCGTACCGGGCAAGGTCTCCACGGGCACGAATCGCGCACGCGAGACGGGCATCACGATGAGTTGCGCAATCCGATCCCCCGCCGCGATGGAGAACGGCTCGCTGGCGTCGGTGTTGAGCAGTGTCACCCGGATCTCGCCCCGGTAGCCGGCATCCACCGTTCCCGGGCTGTTCACGATCGTGATGCCGTGCTTGGCCGCGAGGCCGCTCCGGGGCACCACGAACGCGACAAAACCGTCGGGGAGGGCGATCGAGACGCCGGTGGGCACCGTGGATCGCTCACCAGGAGCGATCACGACGTCGACGGCGGAACGCAGGTCAGCACCAGCATCGCCCGGGTGGGCGTAGGCAGGCACATAATCGGCCGCGATGAGTACGTCGACGGAGGAGTCCACGAGACGAGGCTAGTGCAGAAGTCTGGATGCTCCTGGTCGCTGACCCGCACGAAGTCTGGTCGAATGGACTCCATGACGCTGTACCACGAACGACTCTGGCCCGCGCCCTGGCTCTTCTTCGCTGTGGCGCTGGTGATCCCCGCGAGCCTTCTCGTCTTCCTGCCCATCAACGACACGGCCGGCATCGTTGTCGCCGCGGTGCTGTACCTCGGCTGCGTGACGCTTCTCCTCGTCGCCTCGCCGACGGTTCGGGTGACCGACACCGAGCTCATCGCGGGCAAGGCCCGGATCCCTGTGGCCCTGGTGGGCGAGGCAACTGCACATCGGGGCGAGGACGCCCGCCAGGAGAGGGGCCCGGGTCTGGATGCCCGCGCATGGCTGCTGATCCGCGGTTGGGTCGACCCGGTCGTGAGAATACCGATCGAGGATGCCGCGGACCCAGCACCCTACTGGCTCGTGTCCACGAGGCATCCCGACACGATTGCCGCTGCCCTCCGCGAGGCGAAGACGAGCGCGAACAAAACCGCTTAGGCGGCGCACTCCAGGCAGATGGGTCCGAGCTTCGACTCGTGGTCGATCTGCGAACGGTGCTTGACGAGGAAGCAGCTCACGCAGGTGAACTCGTCAGCCTGCGGAGGCAGCACGACGACATCGAGGTCATCGAGGTCGGACAGGTCGCCGCCCGCGAGCTCGAAACTGCCCGGGTTGTCGGCGTCATCGGCATCGATCGAGGCCGATGCCTTGTCCGGGACGCGCTCCTTCAGGGCCTCGATCGACTCGGAATCATCGTCGGTCTTGCGGGGGGCGTCGTAGTCGGTTGCCATGCCATTCCACTTCTGTATTCAGCACTCGTAAAGTTCCGTATCGAAAACGGCGGGGACAGTGTGCATCAATCCCGGGGGAATAGCAAACCACTGAACGGGCGTCGTGTTACCGCCTGAGTGAACTCGCGGCACGCCCTTTCTATTCCCCGGAAATGGGCCACCACCGTGCCATCCTTATCGCGAGTCTTGACGGCTGGAGGTCGTTCCGCATGCAAGAACTGCGAGTTATCGGGGTGGAGGACACCTCGCTTGTCGTGGCATCCGCTGATGGCACCCGTTTCAGCATTCCCATCGACGATGTCATGCAGGCCCGGCTGCGGCACCCACAGCAGGATTCCGGCACAGAACGTCGCATCGCGCCCAAGGACATCCAGGCACACATCCGGTCGGGAATGTCCGCACAGGATGTCGCGTCCATCACTGGCGCGCCGCTCGAGTACATCCAGCGATTCGAGGGTCCAGTGCTCGCGGAGCGGGAGTTCGTCGTGCAGTCCGCTCTCGACGTGCCTGTGAGGACGGCGGCCGACAACGACCCCATGGCTCAGCCGACGACCTTCGGCATCGTCATCCGCCAGCGTCTCGCGAGCCTCGCCGGAAGCGGCGAGCGATGGGCCAGCTGGAAGGAGACCGGCGGCGGCTGGATCGTGAAGCTCTCGTTCGTCGCCGACCAGATCGACCACGACGCACGCTGGCAGTTCGACCCGCGCAAGCAGTCACTCGTGCCGCTCAACAACGAAGCGGTGACCCTCTCCCAGCAGGGCGAGCTTGCGAGTGGACTCGTTCCCCGCCTCCGCGCCGTGGCACCGGGCGAGACCCAGTCGGACGCACCGCGCTTCGACAGCGGAGCATTCGCGCTGGACGACGATGCTCCTTCGACACCGGCACCTGCCCCCGTGCCCCTGGGACGCGCTCGCGTCGAGGACCCCGTACAGGGCAACCAGACCGCCGACCTCCTCGAGGCCCTTCGACGACGTCGGGGCGAGCGAGAGGCCGCAACCTTCGACGAGTCGGAGTCGCGGTCCGCTCACCCCTCGACGGGCGCCATCAGGGTGATCGATGTGCCCCTCACGGACTTCTCCGCGGATGACTCCTCGCAGCGCAGCACTGCGCCACAGCCGTCCGCGCGCAAGAAGGGCCGTGCATCGATGCCCAGTTGGGACGAGATCGTCTTCGGCGCACGTCCCGATGAGGATCCCGCGTAGAGCAGTTCGCTCACGCGGCGAATGCTCCGAACCGCAGGAGCGGTACTCGGAGTTCCGTCTGGGACAGCGATCCGTGCTGGCCAACCATGTTCCGCGAAGAACCCGCGGTTCGTGAGTCGTAGTACGCCACGCTCTTGCGTGCGGCGATGAAGATGTCTCCCATGCGCGGGCGGACCGTGTCGTCGACGGGTCCGTACCATCCGGCATCGATGACCTCCTGCCTGGTTGCCACCCAGGAGTGTCCCGATTCGGATTCTGCCCAGCGGTCGAACACAACGCTGGCGTTGGCCTCCGGCTCGAGATGCAGCTGGAGACAGCGAGGCTCTCCCGCGAGGTGACGGACGCCCTCGAGGAGTTCGGGAGCGGTGTCGACGAGGATGTGGGCGTGATGGGGAACATCCACTATGCCGTGGTCGGCTGTGACGAGCATCCCCTCACGCGGTCCGAGAGAATCGGCGAGTCGGCGTAGTGCGGAGTCGGCGACCTCCAGCGCTGCAGTCCACTCCCCCGATGTCCATCCCTTCGCATGCGCGGCGACGTCGAGCTCGGGCACGTAGAGGTACGCGATCCCCGGGCCGGAGGTGCTGAGCCACTCGATAGCGCGGGAGACGCGGTCGTCGATCGTCGCGCCCGCGAGGTACTTCGCCCCTCGAAGCGCCACCTGGGTGAAGCCGGACTCCCGGTATCGCTCGGGACCGATCGCCACCGCAGCGATGCCGTCCGCCGCGGCCCGCTCGAAGAGTGTCGGATGCCTCTGCCAGTCCAGCGGATCCAGATGCGGCCCCCAACCCGTGAGTTGGTTGACCACCGCGTCGCGGGCGGGATCGAGTGCCGAGTACCCGACGATCCCGTGGGCACCGGCTCGTAGGCCGGTCGTCAGGCTCGTGATGGCCGTGGCGGTGGTGCTGGGAAATCCGGCGACGATGGCGGACTTGGAGGTCAGCGCACCGGAGAGCGCCCTGGCGTGCCCGGCTCGAGCGGAGAGCGCCTCCGCGCCCAGGCCGTCGACGAGCACAACGATCGCCCGATCCACCGCGGGAAGACCGATGACGGCTGGTCCCGCCTGAACGGCGGCAAGGCAACTTTCCAGCACGTCGGCAAGGCTCGGCGCATCAGGTTTGGCCGCCGGTAACATGGGGGCAATCTTATGGCTACCCCCGAAAATCCCCCCACAGTCGTGCCTGCTGGCGAGCGCATCGAAGATGTCGACGTCTCGACCGAGATGCAGGGATCGTTCCTCGAGTACGCCTACTCGGTCATCCACTCGCGCGCTCTTCCGGACGCCCGCGATGGGCTGAAGCCGGTGCAGCGCCGCATCCTGTACCAGATGACGGAGATGGGGCTCCGGCCCGACCGCGGCCACGTGAAATCGTCGCGGGTGGTGGGCGACGTCATGGGCAAGCTCCACCCCCACGGCGATGCACCCATCTACGACGCGATGGTGCGTCTCGCCCAGGACTTCGTGCTGCGCGTGCCCCTGATCGACGGGCACGGCAACTTCGGCTCGCTCGATGACGGGCCAGCAGCCCCGCGTTACACCGAGGCTCGTTTGCAGGCCGCTGCTCTCGCCCTCACAGACGACCTCGATGAGGATGTCGTCGACTTCGTGCCGAACTACGACAACTCGTTCATGCAGCCGAGTGTCCTTCCGGCAGCCTTCCCGAACCTGCTCGTCAACGGCGCCTCCGGTATCGCCGTCGGCATGGCCACCAACATGGCGCCCCACAACCTCATCGAGGTCGTCGGTGCCGCTCGGCATCTGCTCGAGCATCCCGAGGCCTCGCTCGAGGACCTCATGAGCTTCGTCCCGGGACCGGATCTCCCCTCCGGTGGCACGATCATCGGCCTGGACGGCATCAAGGATGCGTACGCCACGGGACGCGGCGCCTTCAAGACCCGCGCCCGTGTTTCGGTCGAATCGATCACCGCCCGCAAGACGGGTCTCATCGTCACAGAGCTGCCCTATCTGGTGGGCACCGAGCGCGTGATCGAGAAGATCAAGGACGGCGTCAACTCGAAGAAGATCAACGGCATCTCGGATGTCACGGACCTCACCGATCGCAAGCACGGGATGCGACTCGTCATCGGCATCAAGACGGGATTCAGCCCGGACGCCGTGCTTGAGCAGCTCTACCGCCTCACGCCGCTGGAGGACAGCTTCTCGATCAACAATGTCGCGCTCGTCGAGGGCCAGCCGCGCACCCTGGGCCTGCGTGAGATGTTGCAGGTCTACCTGGATCACCGGCTCTCGGTGGTGCGACGGCGGAGCGAGTACCGACTCGCACGGCGCCAGGAACGACTCCACCTTGTCGAGGGGCTGCTCATCGCGATCCTCGATATCGATGAGGTCATCCAGGTCATCCGCACGAGCGATGACAGCGAGCAGGCTCGAGCGCGGTTGCGCGATGTGTTCGACCTGAGCGAGTTGCAGGCCGAGTACATCCTCGAGCTCCGACTGCGTCGACTCACCAAGTTCAGCAGGATCGAGCTCGAGGCCGAACGCGACAAGTTGCGCGCGGAGATCGCGGAACTCCAGGCGATCCTCGGTGACCCGGCCCGCATTCGGGCCCTCGTGTCGGACGAGCTCGAGGAAGTCGCAGAGCGCTTCGGAACACCTCGCCGTACCCTCCTCACCGAGGCTCGCCCTTCGGTGGCGTCCGTCTCCTCACGGAGCAAGACCGCACCCGTGCTCGAGATCGCGGATGCTCCGTGCGAGGTCTTGCTGTCGACGACGGGTCGCGCCATCCGGGTGGACGTGGGCGAGGAGCAGACGCCCGCAGGAGTCCGGCGGCGCAGCAAGCACGATGCCATTCGCTCGCGTGTGATGACAACCAGTCGGACCGAGATCGGCGCGGTCACCGCGAGTGGCCGGCTCATCCGCTTCACCGCAGTCGACTTGCCGAGCGTTCCAGCAAACTCGATCCAGCTCGCCGCTGGCGCGAAGATCAACGACTACCTCGCGCTCAGCCCCAAGGAGCGCATCCTGGGTCTTGTCTCGCTCGACTCCGACCAGCCGATCGCGCTGGGCACCCGGCAGGGTGTCGTCAAGAGGGTCACCCCCGGCGGATGGCCCGGCCGACCCGATTTCGAGGTCATCGCCCTCAAGCCGGGCGACGAGGTGATCGGGGTTGCCCAGGGCGACGATTCCCGCGAACTGGTCTTCGTCTCGTCGGATGCCCAGCTCCTGCACTTCTCGGCTTCCGCGGTACGCCCACAGGGCCTTGCTGCTGGTGGAATGGCGGGGATCAACCTGGGGTCGAAGGCGACGGCGATCTTCTTCGGCACCATCGATCCGACCGTGGATACGGTCGTCGCGACCGTCTCCACCTCCACCGCGACCATCGCCGGTACGGATCCGGGACGTGCCAAGCTCTCAAGCTTCACGGAGTTTCCCGGCAAGGGGCGAGCTACCGGTGGTGTCCGAGCCCACGCCTTCCTCAAGGGCGAGGACGTGCTTGCCCTTGCCTGGGTGGGCGCAGCACCCGCTCTTGCCGTCGGGCCGGACGGCAGCGTTCGCCAGTTGCCGGAGTCCGGGTCGAAGCGCGATGGCTCCGGTTCCCCTCTCGAGGGCGTCGTCGGGTCCATCGGCGAACAGGTCTAGCGCACGACACCGAGAGCTGCGAGCAGGCCGAGAATTGCCCACCACACGACGAGTCCCGCAATCAGGCCAACCCACACCTGCTTGCTGATCCGCCAGAGCAACCAACTGACGACAGCTGCGGCGAGAGCGGGAATGGTGTCCGCCCACGCCAGTTCGCCGCGAGGCGCGAGGATGCCAGGAACCGCGATCGCGGCGAGGACCGCCGGTCCGATCAGGGGAAGGTAACGCGCGACGCTCTTCGGCGGCCGGATGCGCTTGTCGATGAGGAAGACGACGCGGGTCACGAACGTCACGACACCGGCTGAGACGATCGCGAGCAGTTCATGCATGAGCCGTCTCCCCCGTCTCGTCTCTCCGGGCACCCATGACCAGAGCACCGGCGAGGATGCCCGCCGCAGCGCCCACCAGGATGTTGACACCCATCGGCAGCCCGTTGGCAGCGAGAGCCGCGAGGCCTCCCACGGACGCGGCGACGACGGCCGGAACATCCCGGATCAGCGGCAATGCCAGCAGGAGGAAGGTCAGGGGGATCGCGAGTTCCAACGGAACCCACGGGGGGATAAGTCCACCCACCGCGACCCCGATCGCGACGAGAACTGACCAGCCGACGAAGCACGTGAGACCGGCCGCGAAGTAGTAGGCGCGCTTCTCACTCGCCGTCCCGCCACCGTCAGGTGCCTCCCACCGTGCGGCAGCGAGGGCGTACACGGGGTCGGCAAGAAGGTACGCCGCCGCGAAGCGCTGCCCACGTGTCCAGTCGGCGAGGTGAGGGGCGAGTGCCGCGCTGTACAGCAGGTGACGGGCGTTGATCACCGCCACCGTGGCCGCCACCAGTGCGATTCCCGCGCCGGCACCGAGAAGCTGGACAGCGGCCAGTTGGGAAGCTCCGGCGAAGATCAGGGGCGAGCTGAGGATCGACAGGAGGGGATCAACTCCCGTCGAGGCCATAGCGGCACCGGCGGCCAGACCGAACGGGATGTAACCGAGGACGACGAGCGCCGCGTCACGGAACGCGGCAAGGCGAACGGCGCGAAGCCGAGCGGGGTTCGGAGGAAGATCGGGCTGTTGGTGCGCGGGATGAGTCACCGCCCCAGCCTCCCAGCCCGCAGGCGTCCTTGCCAGATCCGATCGCGACCGGGTGGACCGGTCAGCCGGACTGTCACACGTGGGGTTCGAAGTCCTGCCAGGCGCGTCGACGTTCGCGCCGGGGGTCGCTCTCGACCCTGTCCACGACGTCGATGACGAGAGTGCGGCGACGACCGCGCTTGTACTTCGGCCAGGAGGGTTCGGGGGTACCGGTTGTGGCGAAGGAAAGCCAGTGCGCCTGCATCCGTCGTCCCGCGCGAATGAACGGACGGCGGCCGCCCAAGGCACCCAGGAGCCGCCCGAACATGCCGCCCATCCTGTCGAAGAGCGCGAAGAGTTCGAGGCCGTGTGTGGCGTCGTGCCCCGTCAGCCGCAGCAGGCGTGTGGCGATGTCGAAACGGTACATGTAGACGTCGGCGAACGCCGAGTGACGTTCCGCCACCTTGACGCTGGGGTACCAGAAGGCGAAGTCGCCGCCGAAGTCCGCGGCCGCGCGGGGTGCCGGCAGACCCGGATAGAGGGCCTTGAGAGCCTTGCGGTAGCGCTTCCTGGTGCGGGCGAAGATCGCACGGATGCGCTTGGGGTTGGAGGCGAGGATGTCGAGGCGACCGCGGAAGAGGGATCCCTCGCGATCGTTCGTCCCGATGATGAGCGGCAGGCGGTGGGCACGACCGGCCTTGAACGCGTCAAGAGGCCTCTCCGGCAGGAGGTCTCCGTCGATCACCGGTGCGAGCGGCATCGTTCCGGGTCGCGCGTCGGGCACCATGCGCTGCATGCGGGTCGTGGCCGCGACGAGGGCCTCGATCGGGGCGTCTAGCAGGAGCTCCGCGGCATCCTCGACCGACGTGCTGTCCGTGCTGGAATCGTCGACCTCCTCACTCAGCAACTCGAGGTACTCCCGCGCCCACTCGCTCGCGATCGCTGAGGGATACACGGCATTCGCTGGCGAACTCTGCGCGATGGCGCGGTGGAAGAGACCCTCCGCTCGCGGTACGGCCATGAGCGTCGTCACGGCGTTGGCGCCAGCGGACTCGCCGAAGAGTGTGACGTTGCGAGGGTCACCTCCGAATGCGGCGATATTCCGTTGTATCCACTCGAGAGCCGCGACCTGATCGCGCAGCCCCAGGTTGCTGTCGAGGGGAATTGTCGGAGTCGACCATCGCGAGAAGTCGAGGTACCCCAGCGCACCGAGTCGATAGTTGAGGTTGACGAAGATCACATCGCCCTGCCGCACGAGGCCCTCCCCCTGGGCGTGAATCTCGCGCGACGAACCGACGCTGTAGGCACCCCCATGGATGAACACCATCACGGGTCGAAGGTGCACGCTGAAGTCGAGCGGTGCGATCACGTTGAGGCTCAGGCAGTCCTCAGAGATCGGGACGCTCGTCGGCGGACCCGCGAACTGGCCGTTCCTATCCTGGGGTGCGACCGGCCCGAAGTGCTCGGCCGACCGTATGCCCGCCCACGATATGACGGGTTGCGGTGCACGGAACCGCAACCGACCGACGGGAGGTGAGGCATACGGGATGCCACGCCACATCCTCAGATCGCGTCGAATGACGCCCTGCACAACTCCCCCGCTGACCTCCACCCGCATGCGCGCATCCTATGCAGCGCGGGTTAACCGTCAGTGCACCTAGACGTCGATGCGGTCGCGATCGAGACCCTGCCCGGCGATGATGAACTCCTTGCGCGGCGCGACCTCGTTGCCCATGAGCAGTTCGAAGACGGAGGTGGCCATCTCCGCGTCGCCGATGTTCACACGCCGCAGAGTTCGATGGGCGCGGTCCATCGTCGTGATCGCAAGCTGGTCGGCATCCATCTCGCCGAGACCCTTGTACCGCTGGATCGGGTCCTGGTACTTCTTCCCCGACTTCTTGAGCCCGGCGAGAACCCCGTTGAGCTCCGCCTCAGAGTAGGTGTAGATCGTCTCGTTGGGTTTGGAACCGGCGTTGATGACGACCACCCTGTGCAGCGGAGGAACCGCCGCGTACACCCGTCCATCGCGGATCATGTCCGGCATGTAGCGGAAGAACAGGGTGAGCAGCAAGGTGCGGATGTGGGCACCATCGACATCGGCGTCGCTCATGATGATGACCTTGCCGTAGCGCGCGGCCTCGAGGTCGAAACTGCGCCCGGACCCCGCCCCGATGACCTGGATGATCGAGGCGCACTCGGTGTTCGAGAGCATGTCGGCAACAGACGCCTTCTGCACGTTGAGGATCTTGCCGCGGATGGGAAGGAGGGCCTGGTACTCGCTGTCTCGCGCGAGCTTGGCCGTCCCGAGCGCGGAATCGCCCTCCACGATGAACAACTCGCTGTTGGCCACGTCGTTCGAGCGGCAGTCGACGAGCTTGGCTGGGAGGGTGGAGCTCTCGAGCGCGTTCTTGCGGCGCTGGGTCTCCTTGTGGGCGCGCGCCGAGATGCGCGACTTCATCTCCGAGACGATCTTGTCGAGCACGAGGGAAGTCTGTGCCTTGTCGTCCCTCTTGGTGGAGCCGAACCGCGCCGCCATCTGCTTGGCCACAACGTTCGCGACGATGGCGCGAACCGCGGGAGTACCCAGAATCTCCTTGGTCTGTCCCTCGAACTGCGGCTCGGGAAGGCGGACCGTGAGAACCGCCGTGAGCCCAGCGAGCACGTCGTCCTTGTCGAGCTTGTCGTTGCCGACCTTCAGTCGCCTGGCGTTCTTCTCCACCTCGGCGCGGAGGAACTTCAGGAGCCCCTGCTCGAATCCGGACTGGTGGGTGCCGCCCTTGGGCGTCGCGATGATGTTGACGAAGCTCTTGAAGACGGTGTCGTACCCGGTTCCCCACCGCAGGGCGATATCGACGCTGCACTCGCGCTGAAGCTCGGTCGGGACCATGGCGCCGGTGTCCTGGAGCACGGGCACCGTCTCGGTGAAGCCGCCCTCGCCGGTGAGGCGCCAGGTGTCGGTGATCGGGGCATCCGGGGCGAGGTGCTCGACGAACTCGGCGATGCCCCCCTCGTAGTGGAAGGTCTCGTTGAGCGCTTCCGCACCGCGGAGATCGCTGAGATGCAGGGCGAGGCTCGGCACCAGGAAGGCAGTCTGACGCAGGCGGTCGAGGAGATCCTCCGTCTGGAACGTCGCACCCTTCGTGAAGATCTGGCGATCGGCCCAGTACCGCACCCGGGTGCCCGTCACACCCTTCGCCACCTTGCCGACGACGCGCAGTTCGCTGCCCGAGATGAACGGGGTGAATGGCGCGTCGGGGGTCGGCTCACCGTCATCCGTGAAGATGCCGGGCTCGCCGCGGTGGAAGGACATCGCCCAGGTCTTGCCGTCTCGGTCGACCTCGACATCGAGGCGTTCCGAGAGAGCGTTGACGACGGATGCACCAACACCGTGCAGGCCGCCGGAGGCTGCATAGGAGCCGGAACCGAACTTGCCTCCCGCGTGGAGTTTGGTGAAGACGACCTCCACGCCGCTGAGGCCCGTCTTGGGTTCGATGTCGACGGGAATACCGCGCGCCGTGTCGCGAACGGCCACGCTGCCGTCGGGATGCAGTGTGACCGAGATCTCGTTGCCGAACCCCCCGAGCGCCTCATCGACGGAGTTGTCGATGATTTCCCAGAGGCAGTGCATGAGACCACGAGAATCCGTGGACCCGATGTACATTCCGGGACGTTTGCGGACTGCTTCCAGCCCCTCGAGCACCGACAGGTGCCGGGCGGAATAGTCGCTCGACGGCATTCGTTCTCCTCTACTGGCGGGTACTGGCACTCCACCCTAAGCGGGACGCGGGAGATACGCGTTCAGCGAAATACCCGTCTCATGACGCAATGCGGTAACACGCCCGTGCTTGTATTGAGCAAGAGCAGTTCCCACCCAGCCGTAAGGAGCAGACCATGTCTCAGATCACTACCGAGAACATCAGCACCGACGAGCTGGACTACAGCCTCTCCGCGCTGGACCGCTGTGACAGCTGCGGCGCGCAGGCCTACGTGCGCGTCACCCTCGCGAGCGGCGACCTCCTGTTCTGCGCCCACCACGCGGCGAAGTTCAAGGACAAGCTGTTCCCGACCGCGCTGAACTGGCACGACGAGTCCGCTCGCCTGTTCGAGACGTCCTCCGCGGAGTAACCGCACCTCGTACACCCGTCAGGATCTCCATGAACCAGGGCAGCGCTGCTGCTGGGCACAACGCTCCTGCTGGGCTTCGGCGCATCGCGCGGATCGATCTGAACGCCTTCACGTCGAACATCACGCGCTTGCTGGCTGACGAACCCGGTCTGGTGCTGGATGCCAGGGCCAACGCCTACGGGCACGGTGCTGAGCGCATCGTCCGCGCGGCCCTGGATGCGGGCGTCACGACGGTGCGCGTGAGCCCCCGGGACGGCGCGCTGCCGGGCATCCGCCGATCCGCTCTCATGACGGTGCCGTCGGTGCGCCCGCTCGTTGCAGAGGCCGCGTACGGCCTCGATGGTGAGTCCGAACCGGTGATGACGGTCGTGGGCGAGGTCATCGCGGTCAAGCCAACCGAGGCGGGGGCCGGGGTGTCCTACGGATACACGTACCGCACGGAATCGAACACGACCCTCGCGCTGGTGGGGCTCGGCTATGCCGACGGCGTCCCGCGTCTGTCCTCCAACCGTGCCTCAGTCACCATCGGTCACAGCCTCCTTCCGCTCGTCGGGCGGGTGGCCATGGATCAATTTGTGGTGGACTGCGGGGATGTCACTCCCTCCGTCGGCGACGAGGTGACACTGTGGGGCGTGTCCAGCATCGTCAGCCCCACCGCGATCGAGTGGGCGGAGCAGACGGAGCGGAGCCCACTCGAACTCACGGCGGGGCTCGCGAATCGCGTGGAGAGGGTCTACTCGTGAGCGAACCACGGCTGGAGATCGATCTCGCAGCGTTCCGGCACAACGTTGCCACGCTCGCGGCCATCATCGAGCCAGCACGAACGATGCTCGCGGTCAAGGCGAATGCCTACGGGCACGGAATCCTCCCACTCGCCCGCGCCGCTCTCGACTCGGGGGCGGACAGCCTCGCAGTACTCGACGTTCCGGCGGGACTCGGCCTCCGGCGAGCGGGCATCACGGCGCAGCTTTTCGCCTGGCTGCACGCGCCGGAGACCGATTTCGAGCGCGCCATCGAAGCAGATATCGATCTGGGGATCTCCTCAGAATGGGAGCTCGACGCGATCGTGCGAGCGTGGCGAGGCAAGCCGGCCCGCATCCATCTCAAGGTCGACACGGGGCTGCACCGCAACGGAGCGCGTCCCGAGGACTGGCCAGCTCTTGTCAGAGCAGCACAGGCAGCCGAGAAGAGCGGGCGGGTTCAGATCGAAGCGATCTGGTCGCACCTGGCTGACGCATCGCCCGAGGACGACGCCGACGCACTCGCGCGGTTCGAGGCGGCCGTGCGGGTAGCCCGAGAACTGGGCTGCAACCCCCCGCTCCT
Organism: Leifsonia sp. AK011; assembly: GCF_013410945.1. Lineage (NCBI taxonomy): Bacteria > Bacillati > Actinomycetota > Actinomycetes > Micrococcales > Microbacteriaceae > Leifsonia > Leifsonia sp. AK011. The sequence goes on from NZ_JACCCH010000001.1 coordinate 2,063,861, forward strand.
CCACCTCGCGGCCAGTTCGGCGGGGATCCGTGAGCCCGAGGCGCGGTTCGGCCTCGTCCGCTTCGGCATTGCGGCCTACGGCATTTCGCCGTTCGACGACCAGACCGGCAGTGAGCTCGGACTGCGGCCCGTCATGACCATGCGCGCCCCCGTGATCGCCGTTGCCGATGACGTGGCAACGATCGGACTGGGTAGCGCTGACGGCATCCAGCCACCTGCCGTGGGTCGCGCCTCGGTCACGATCGGCGGACGCCGCCACCTGCTCACGCGGCTCGACGTCGACAGCCTCACGGTGGAGGCGAAGGACGGCAGCGTCACAGTGGGCGACGACGCCACGGTGTTCGGGCCAGGCGACAGCGGCGAAGCGACGGCCGAGGACTGGGCCGCGTGGGCCTCGACGATTGGCGATGAGATCGTCGCGCGCGCCGGCGAGCGACTCCCCCGCGTCTACGTCGGCTGACTAGAGCCGCAGCCTGGCGCGAATAGCGTCCCTCGAGCGAGCGGCGCGTTCGTCGACAAGTGCGACGCGCTCCTCACCCGCGCCCAGGGCTTGCCCTGACCGGGCCGCAGCGGCGCTGAGCAACTCATCGGCATACGCGGGGTTCATCGGGAGGAAGGGTCCGTGGAGGTTCGTCGCGAGCGATCCACCGAACCGGGCAACGGGCCAGGCGAACCCGGGATCGTCCGAGGTGGTCACACTGCCGTGGTTCTCGAAGCCCGCGGCATCCTCGGTCCACACCTCGCGGACGATGCGCTTCGTCGACGCTCTGGAGTCGGTCGGGAAGACTCCCGCGCCCTCGACGATGTTTCCGTCGGCACGCTGGAACGTCCGGCCGAGAAGCTGCCAGCCTGCCGCAATCGCCACGAACGGGACGCCTGACGCCGACCACTCCCTGAGCCGAGGGGCGATGCGCCGGAGATCGTCGAGGACGAGTTCCTGCCCCGAAGCTGGACCACTTCCGATGTGGACGAGATCGGCAGTCTGCGGCAGCTCGGCTCCGACCTCATGGTCGAGCACGCGAGCGTCGAGACCGCGCCACTCTGCGCGTTTGAGGAGCGCCATGACGTTGCCCACATCGCCATTGATCCCCAGCTCGCGCGGGTACAGGTGGAGGATCGTGATCACGCGCCGCCCTCCAGGTCGAGGTAGCCGAGATGCTTGCGCACGAGCATCATCTGTTCGTAGTTGACGATCATCGTCTTCATGCCGCGCGACGGCCTCGGCAGGGAGAGGAATCGTTCGAGGGCCGGGGCAAGCTCGGGGATCACCTCGTGCACCGCGATGTCCGAGTAGCCGAACCGGGTCGCCAGCTGCCAGGCCTTCGTTCCGGTGAGCACGTCGACATGGTCGAGACGGGAAAGGTCGGAGCCGTAGATCCACGAGGGGTCCGGCGTTCCCTCGTCGACCGCGACGAAGACCTGCTCGGGATACTCGTCGAGATAGTCGAGGTTCACCTGGAGGCTCGGCGGGTTCTTCATCGTGAGCATCTCGATGTCCTCGTCGCCCGACCGGAGGATCTCCCCCCGTCCGTACACGGGTTCCATCGCCGCGAGTCCCGCCGCGACGGAAGCACGATCCAGTCGATCCCCGAGGAGTGCGAGCGCCATCGCGGTCGCGCCCGCGGCGTCCACCGCGTAGTGCAGACCGCGCGCGGGAAGGCGGATGTCGACGGGCTCCCCCGCCAGCGAGAGCGTCGCCGCACGCCCGTCGAGCGCTGTGACTGTCACCGCGGCGTGGCGGTCGCCACTGGCCACCGCCAGGGCCGGGTTGTCACCGCGTGCGAGCCACGCCGGCCCCGTGGCGAGCAGCTCCGGGGACACCGCGAACTGCGACTGGCTCGCACCAGAGGATGCGACACGCTCGGCGATCGCGACGAGATTCTGGTCGTCCCCGTTCACGACGAGGTGCCTGTCGGCCACGCGGGCGAAGGACTCGAGCATGCCAGCGACCCGAGCCGGGTCGTAGAACCGGTTCAGCTGGTCGACCTGGAGATTCACCAGCAGAACGCTGTGCGGAGTGAGCTGCGTGGCCAGGCGCGGGCCGAAGGCCTCGTCGACCTCCAGCACCGCGACATCCTCGGAGAGTCTGCCGCTCAGCGGAACGGATGCGAGCATCGCCGAGGCGATCCCCTGGGGCAGGTTCGCGCCGGACGGGTTCGAGAAGACCGAGACCCCGTGCGCCCGCAGAATGCTCACGAGCATGTGGGTCGTTGTCGATTTGCCGTTCGAGCCAGAGACGAAGACCACGCCGAGCGGCATGTCCTTGACCGCGCGCGAGAGGAATCGCGGGGACAGCGCCAGGAGAACTCGGCCGGGCGCCGCCGATCCCCCGCCTCGGAGACGAAGGATGGCGCGCGCCAGACGACCGGCGAGTACCGCCAGCGGGGTCACGATGCGGTCGACCGCCGACGGCGGTGGGTCGGCATTTACTCGAGGTAGTCGCGGAGCGACTGCGACCGGGACGGGTGGCGGAGCTTTGCCATCGTCTTCGACTCGATCTGACGGATGCGCTCGCGCGTCACCCCGAACGTGTCGCCGATCTGGTCGAGGGTCTTCGGCATGCCATCGCCGAGGCCGAAGCGCATGCGGATGACACCCGCCTCGCGCTCGGACAGCGAATCGAGCAGGCTCTCGAGTTGCTTCTGCAGCATGGTGAAGCCCACCGCGTCAGCCGGAACGACGGCCTCGGTGTCCTCGATGAGGTCACCGAACTCACTATCGCCGTCCTCGCCGAGGGGCGTGTGGAGCGAGATCGGCTCGCGTCCGTACTTCTGCACCTCGATGACCTTTTCGGGAGTCATGTCGAGCTCGCGGCTCAGCTCCTCGGGAGTGGGCTCACGGCCCAGGTCCTGGAGCATCTGTCGCTGCACACGCGCAAGCTTGTTGATGACCTCGACCATGTGCACCGGAATACGGATGGTGCGCGCCTGGTCGGCCATCGCGCGCGTGATCGCCTGGCGGATCCACCAGGTCGCGTACGTGGAGAACTTGAAGCCCTTGGTGTAGTCGAACTTCTCGACGGCACGGATCAGACCGAGGTTGCCCTCCTGGATGAGGTCCAGGAACTGCATTCCGCGACCCGTGTAGCGCTTGGCGAGGGACACGACAAGTCGGAGGTTCGCGCCGAGCAAGTGGCTCTTCGCACGCTGGCCGTCCTTGGCGACCCACTGCAGTTCACGACCGAGCGACGACCGCTGCTCTGTCGCCGACATGCTCGACAGCTTGTCCTCGGCGAAGAGGCCGGCCTCGATACGCATGGCCAGCTCGACCTCCTCTGCGGCGTTCAGCAGGGCGACCTTGCCGATCTGCTTCAGGTAGTCCTTGACCGGGTCGGCGGTGGCGCCGGTGATGGCCGATGAGTAGACGGGGACCTCGTCCTCGTCGTCGACCAGTGACAGCACGAGAGCACCGGTGGGCAGCTCCTCGTCCTTGCCGGTCGACTTCTCTTCGTCATCGTCGTCTGCGGTGGCCTCGGCGTCGTCCTTCGCCTCGGCGTCGTCGCCAACTTCTTCGACAACAACGGCGACAACTTCGGCCTCATCCTCGTCGATCTCGTCGATTTCGATGGCCTCTTCGGACTCGTCGGTCGCTGCCTTCTTGGCGCGCGGCTTCGCGGGGGCCTTGGCTGGTGCCTTTTTGGCGGCAGGCGCCTTGGTAGCAGCGGTCTTCGTCGCTGCACTGGCGGCAGCGGTGGTCTCTGCGGCATCCGCGGGGGCGGCTGCCTTCTTCGCGCGCGGCTCTTTCGCGGCGGCGGGGGACTTCGAGCTTGTCGTCGAAGCCGGGGAACGGGTTGCCATTCGAACACCTTCCAGGGGTTTCAGGGCAGTACTAAGACCCATGTCAAGTCCTTTCGCACGCGCATCCCTCGAGGGGAATGGCTGCAACAGGCAGACCGGGTCTCGTACTCAATTATTGCACGCTTTGCGGGGCTGGCCGACACGCCGTAGCGGCGAGCCCGCGGTGCTTGATCAGAGGGCCTGTGGGGGCCACGTCACGCGCTTCGCCGGCGCCACGCCCTCACTAATGCAACCCACAGGGGGGGCACGGTTATTCCCTCTTCCTCATGCAGGAGCGCCCGCGTTCGCCGCCTCGCCCTCAACAGCATCACCACTCCGAACCCGACGACCAGGTACTGCGCGAGGAACGCGATCCGGAAGGAATCCAAGGAGTACAGCTCGACGGGCACACCCGACCCCCCGCGAACGTGGTCGATCGCGTCGAGCGCGAAGCCGACGAGCAGCATGATGGTGAAGCTCGCCGTGAACCCCCCGACGTTGACGACCCCCGAGGCCGACCCCATCGACCGCATGGGATTGAACGTGCGGGCGAAATCGAAGCCGATGAGTGCGCCCGGTCCCCCGATGGCGATGACGACGACGAGGAGCACCACGAGCCAGAGCGGGGGTTGCCCCGGCCAGCCGAGCACGGCGGCCCAGACCACGGCCATCGTGCCCACGATCCCCAGCACGAGCGTCGAGCGACGGAACGGGAATCGCGCCGAGAGCAGCCCGAGCACCGGACCAGCGAGGCCTGCGACGACAACCACCAGGGTGAGAAGAAGTGCGGCACCTGTCGGGCCGTAACCGAGTCCCACCGAGAAGAACGGGAACCCCCACAGGAGCGCGATCATCGTGACCGAGGGTTGCGAGACGAAGTGCGACCAGAATCCGAGTTGGGTACCTGGTCTCGCGAGGGACTCACGCAACTGTCGGAGCGAGGCGCGCCACGTCGCGACCTCATGGCTCTCGGACGCCCGACTCTGCACGGCGATGAGCACCACGATGATCACGACGACGGAGAGCGCCGCAATACCGAGGTAGGTGTTGGTCCAGCCGAACGCATGGAGCGCGGCCACGAGGGGCAGGGCTGAGAGGATCTGCCCCACCTGGCCCGACGTTCCCAGGACCTGGGTCGCAATGGGGAGGGTTCTGCCCTCGAACCACGTGGCCAGGAGGCGGATGCACGACAGGAAGGTCATGGCATCCCCTGCACCCACCCCGATACGACCGAGAACCGCCACCTCGAGCGTGGGGGCGAGCGCGAGGGTGACCTGCCCCACCGTCATCAAGGCAGCGCCAAGAACGATGAGGAATCGGGGCCCCACCCGGTCGATCATGACGCCCACCGGAACCTGCAGGGCCGCATAGACCACCAACTGGACCACAGCAAGGCTCGACAGCGCGGCGGCGGTCACCCCGAACCGTTCGGTCGCCTCCACCGCTGCTACTCCGAGCGAGGTCCGGTGCAGAACCGCGACGAGATAGGCCAGCATCGCTACGGCGAAGACCAGCCACGATCGTCGAGAGTTCACTGACTCAGACTAGGCGGGGCCGCCGTCCTCACCGTGGCCTTCGAGGCGAGCGGGGTTCGTGTTACGTCTGGTCTTCTGTGCCGTCGCGCCGACTCGCGAGGAAGTTCTGGAGCTCTGCCGCGATCTCGTCAGCCGAGGGGAGTTCACCGTCCTCGTCGATCAGAGGCGATGGCAGCGGGTTGTCCAGCATGTAACTGTCGTGCCGCTCCTCCAACGTGCCAACGAGGCGCGCCAACTCCTGGTTGTTCTCGACCTGACTCTCGATCCGGGCGACGAAATCGCGACCCTCCTCGCGGAGACGATCGGTCGGGAAGAGAAGCCCGGTGGCAGCACTCACACTCTCGAGCGCGGTGACTGCCGCTGCCGGGTACTCGGTATCGGCGAGGTAGTGCGGAATGAGCAGCACAAAACCCGCCGTGGGGTGTCCGAGCTCCTGCAACCGGTACTCGATCAGGTGCAGCGCGTTCGCGGGCACCTGGGTGCGCGGTCGCCACACGGACATCGCGTCGGTCAGCTCGGTGCGATTGCCGCTCACAGTCACGCCGATGGGACGGGTGTGCGGAACGGGCATCGGGATGGCATGAACCCACGTCGTCGTCGACACCTGGAAACGGTCGACGAGCTGGAGCACCGCGGCGGTGAATCGCTCCCACTGGAAGTCGGGCTCGTAACCGGTGAGAAGCAGGAACTGCTGCTCGAGCTCGTCCTCCGCGAGGTAGAGCTTGAGCGACGGCGGCCGGTAGTCCGACAGGTGGTCCTGGTCGAAGTAGATGGTCGGTCGCCTGGCCCGGTAGTCGAGCAGCTCGTCGGAGTCGAAGGTGGCAATCGGCCGATGAGCGAGCGAATCGAGGACATGAGCGCTGAACTGCGTCACAGCGCTTCCCGAGTCCGCGAATCCAGTCAGAGCGGCGACCATCGGCAACCCCAGTGGCACCTCAGCCGCGTCGAGGGAGAGGTCGTAAAGCCCGGCAGGATCTCGCATGTTTCCACTGTATCCGCGCCGCAACGCACATCAGGGGTCCACGCGAATGCCGTGAGCGAACACGCCGGTACGATGGCCCGATGGCTGTTCCCACTCTCTCCCTGTCCCAGGATTCCCCGCTCTCCATCCCGGGCGATGTGCTCGTACTCGGGGTACGCAAGACCGACGAGGGTCCGGAACTACTGACCGACGACAACTCGCTCGCCCCGCTCGCCCTCGCACTCGTTGCCATCGGAGTGACCGGCGCGCAGGATGAGCTCCGTCGCGTGCCGTGGGATGTCGCGGCCACCGAGAGCATCGCACTCGTGGGTGTCGGCACCACGGTGAACCCCGACGCACTCCGCTATGCAGCGGGTTCGGCGGCCCGCCAGTTGCGCGGTGTCGAATCACTCGTGGTCGGATTGCCGTCGACATCCGACGAGGACACGCTCGCCATCCTCGAGGGTGCAGGGATCGGCGCCTACGCGTACACCGAGTACCGCTCCGCGAGCCTCGATTCCACGAAGCTCCCAGCCACATCGATCACGGTCGCTGCGCCGGGCTCCGATGCCCTCGCGGAGCGCGCGACGATCATCTCGCAGGCGATGCACAGTGTGCGCGATCTCGTGAACGCGCCAGCATCCGACCTCTATCCGGAGACCTTCGCGGCCGCCGCTGTCGACCTCGCCTCTGGCGATGACCTCAGTGTCGAAGTACTCGCCCACGATGAGCTCACGGCGGGTGGCTTCGGGGGCATCCTCGGCGTCGGTCAGGGCTCATCCAGGGGGCCGCGCCTGGTCAAGGTCACCTACTCCCCCGCGGATGCAACGCAGCACATCGCCCTCGTCGGCAAGGGCATCACCTTCGACACCGGTGGCCTCTCGCTCAAACCGCCGGCCTCGATGATCGGCATGAAGTACGACATGACGGGTGCCGCCACCGTTCTCGCCGTCGTCGTCGCCGCATCCCGTCTCGCCATTCCCGTCAAGATCACGGGATGGCTGTGCCTGGCCGAGAACATGCCGTCCGGCACCGCGCTTCGGCCCGGCGACGTGATCACCGTGCGTGGTGGAAAGACCGTCGAGGTCCTCAACACCGATGCGGAGGGTCGTCTGGTGCTCGCCGATGGTCTCGTCGCCGCGAGCGAGGAGAACCCCGACGCCATCATCGACGTCGCGACGCTCACCGGCGCGGCGCGTGTGGCCCTGGGCGACCGCTACGTTGGCGCCATGGGTGACTCCGAGCTGGTGGGTCGCGTCGTCGATGCTGCCGGGCGCGTGGGGGAAACCCTGTGGGCGATGCCCATTCCCTCCGAGGTGCGTCCGCTCCTGGCATCCGACATTGCGGACATCGCCAACATCAAACCCGGAAACACGGCCGCAGGGATGCTCATTGCTGCGGCTTTCCTGAAAGATTTCATCGGTTCGACCGGCGAGGATGACGAGCGTCGCGTCATCCCCTGGGCGCACCTGGACATCGCCGGACCCGCGAACAATGGCGGAGCGGGCTGGGGCTACACGGGTAAAGGACCGACCGGAGTGACGGTGAGGACACTCCTCGAACTGGCCGAGTCCTTTCCTGCCAGGTAGTAAGGTTTTTCAGGCGGAATGGTCCGCCTCTCGATTCGGTTCCGAACACACCACGGATGCCGAAGCCACGGAATCTCACAGAAGGTTCCTTACGGAGGAGTAGCTGCAATTGGCTGAGCACACTTTTGACCTCGTAATTCTCGGCGGCGGGAGTGGCGGATACGCCGCAGCGCTGCGAGCAACCCAACTGGGCTTGTCCGTCGCGTTGGTGGAGAAGAACAAGCTCGGCGGCACGTGTCTCCACGTCGGGTGCATCCCGACGAAGGCGCTCCTGCACGCTGCAGAGGTTGCAGACGTCTCCCGCGAGTCCGCGAAGTACGGCGTCACCACCACCTTCGGCGGGGTAGACATCGCCGGCGTCACGGCTTACCGCCAGGAAGTCGTCGCGAGCAAGTACAAGGGTCTTCAGGGCCTCATCAAGATGCGCGGCATCACTGTCGTCGAAGGCACCGGCCGCCTCGTCTCCCCCACCACCGTTCAGGTCGGGGATGACACCTACACGGGCAAGAACGTCATTCTCGCGACCGGCTCGTACTCCCGCTCGCTCCCCGGCCTCGAGATCGGTGGCCGCGTGATCACGTCGGAGCAGGCGCTCGAGCTCGACTTCGTGCCCAAGAAGGTCGCCGTCCTCGGCGGTGGCGTCATCGGCGTCGAGTTCTCGAGCGTGTGGCGCTCATGGGGTGCCGAGGTCACCATCATCGAGGCGCTTCCCCACCTGGTTCCGAACGAGGACGAGGCCATCTCGAAGCAGTTTGAGCGCGCGTTCCGCAAGCGTGGCATTGACTTCAAGCTCGGTGTGCGCTTCCAGGGCGTCACGCAGAACGATGACGGAGTCGTGGTCACGCTGGAGAACGGAGAGACCGTGGAGGCCGAGCTCCTCCTCGTCGCCGTCGGTCGCGGACCGAGCACTGCCGGCCTTGGCTTCGAGGAAGTCGGCATCTCGATGGACCGCGGCTTCGTGCTCACGAACGAGCGCCTTGCCACGAACATCCCCGGCGTCTATGCCGTCGGCGACATCGTCCCCGGCCTGCAGCTCGCGCACCGCGGGTTCCAGCAGGGAATCTTCGTCGCCGAGGAGATCGCGGGACTGGCTCCGATTGTCATCAGTGACCTCAACATCCCCAAGGTCACCTACAGCGACCCCGAGGTCGCCTCGATCGGTCTCAGCGAGGCCAAGGCCGTCGAGCAGTACGGTGCCGACTCCGTCAAGACCTACGACTACAACCTCGCGGGCAACGGAAAGAGCCACATCATCGGTACCTCGGGCTCGGTGAAGGTCGTGCGCGTCATCGACGGCCCCGTCGTCGGTGTCCACATGATCGGCGCCCGTGTCGGTGAGCTGATCGGTGAAGCGCAGCTCGCCGTGAACTGGGAGGCGTACCCCGAGGACATCGCCCCCCTCATCCACGCCCACCCGACGCAGAACGAGGCGCTCGGGGAAGCGTTCCTGGCACTCGCCGGCAAGCCGCTTCACGGCATCTGACCCCCACAACAGACCACGCAACTAAGCTTGAGAATCACAGAAGCGTTAAAGGAGCATCACTGATGAGCGAATCCGTCAACCTTCCGGCACTCGGTGAGAGTGTCACCGAGGGTACGGTTACCCGCTGGCTCAAGAAGGTCGGCGACCGCGTGGAGGTCGACGAGCCACTGCTCGAAGTCTCCACCGACAAGGTTGACACCGAGATCCCTTCGCCGGTCGCTGGCGTTATCGAGGCGATCCTGGTCGCCGAGGATGAGACCGTCGAGGTCGGCACGGCACTCGTGACCATCGGCGACGGTTCCGGCGGCGGCGACGCTGCACCGGAGGCACCGGCTCCCGAGGCGGCTCCCGCTCCCGAGGCGGCTCCCGCTCCCGAGGCGGCTCCCGCTCCCGAGGCAGCACCGGCTCCCGAGGCAGCGCCCGCCGCGCCCGAGCCGGAGGCTCCCGCAGCGCCAGCAGAGACGACCCCCGCCCCGGCTCCCGAGGCAGCGCCCGCTCCCGAGCCGACTCCCGCTCCCGAAGCGGCTCCTGCTCCCGCAGCCGAGCCCGCTCCCGCCGCCGCGCCCGCTCCGCAGGCTGCCCCCGAGCCCGAGCAGGCCGCTCCCGCAGCGGCGCCCGTCGCAGCACCGAGCGCGGAGGCCTTCGCTGGGTATGTCACTCCTCTTGTTCGCAAGCTCGCGAACGAGCAGGGTGTCGACCTGTCGACCGTCTCCGGCACCGGTGTCGGTGGTCGTATTCGCAAGCAGGACGTTCTCGCTGCCACAGCACCTGCAGCACCAGCCGCTCCTGCCGCTGCCCCGGCGGCTGTCGCTCTCGAGACGTCGGAACTTCGAGGCACGACCGTACCGATGTCCCGCCTGCGCAAGGTCATCGCGGAGCGCGCCGTGATTTCGATGCAGTCGTCGGCTCAGCTCACCTCCGTTGTTGAGGTCGATGTCACTGCGGTGGCCCAGTACCGCAACAAGGTGAAGGACGCGTTCCAGGAGAAGACGGGCGTCAAGCTCTCCTTCCTGCCGTTCTTCGCACTCGCGGCCGCCGAAGCGCTTCGCGCCTACCCGATCATCAACGCGACGATCGATGGCGATTCGATCGTCTACCCGCCGCACGAGAACATCAGCATCGCGGTGGACACCGAGCGTGGACTGCTGACGCCCGTGGTTCGTGACGCTGGCGACCTCGATCTCGCCGGCCTCGCCACGCAGATCGCCGATCTTGCTGAGCGCACACGCGACAACAAGCTCAAGCCCGACGAGCTGGCGGGCGGCACGTTCACGCTGACCAACACCGGTTCCCGTGGCGCGCTGTTCGACACCCCCATCGTGTTCCTGCCCCAGTCGGCAATCCTCGGCACGGGTATCGTCACGAAGAAGCCTGTCGTAATCTCCGACGCGGGCGGCGACGCTATCGCAATTCGCTCCATGGTCTACCTCGCGCTCTCCTACGATCACCGGATCGTGGATGGTGCTGACGCGGCGCGGTTCCTGACCGCGGTCAAGAACCGCCTCGAGAACGGCGATTTCGCACCGAACCTCGGCATCTGATCTCGGGCCTCATCTGAGGTAGTCCCTGATCCGCCAACCGGCCTCGCTCCTGATCATCAGGATCGAGGCCGGTGTGCTTTCTGCACCGGACACGGTCACCAGGGCTGCACCGCCGAGCTCCTCCTCGATCTGAAATTCCCAGGGTTGCGGGGGGACGGGGTCATCGGGGACGTCGCTGGTCGCGTCCGTTCCCTGCTGAAGCTCCCTGATCCGTGCTTGATCGTCTGTTAGGGCTTGCGAACCCACCTGGTCGACCGCATCAAGACACAGGATCGACGCGGATCGGCTGCAGCGCTCGCGCGTCTTCAGAAGGGCCGCGAGGGCCTGAGCTGGATCATCCCCGACGACCTCCTCCGACGTCCCCTCCGAGGGGGCCCCGGTGGCGGAAGGCGTCGGGGCGGGAGAAGTCACGTGCGCCGCGTCGGGGATGGCGTCGCTCGATCCCTGCGGCACCAGAACGAGAGCCGCAACGAGCGCGGCCAGTGCGCCCGCGCCGATCGCCCAGAATCGTGGGCGTACCGTTGCCACCAGCTCCCTCACGGTCGAGATCAACTCGGGCATCCTCCCGACTGCTGCCGCGGCATCCGAGACTGTCGGCCAGCTCCGTCCTCCAGCCGTTCTCGCGCGCGGACGCCTGCGAGCGAGCTCATCCCTCACGCTGGCATCCTGCGTCGGTCGTTCGTTGGCGAGCGCCACGGGCTCGCCTGAGCCCAGCTCAAAGAGGCGCGAACAGAGCGCGCCAGGAAACTCGTCACCCGGCGTGCCGACATCCAACCACTCCAGGACCTCACTCACGGACGCCACGGCTCTCGATCGCCCCGCGGCGAGCAACACTGCTCGCGCGATCTCCCGAAGCCCCTCGAGGTCGGCGGTGAGGACCTCGAGGGCCTCCCGCTGCACGGAGTTCGTCGCATCCGTCGCACACGCTGCGCCGAAGCACGCGAGCACCGGAGCCCCGTCGTCCGTGAAGAACACGGCGTTGGCGTTCACGCGCCCATGCGCGATACCGGCGGCCCTCAGTCGTGCGACCGCTCTGGCCAGTGGCACCAGGATCGTGATCGCCTCCCCGATGGTCAGCTCGGCGCGGTCGGCGAGGAGGGATGCCAGACTCCTGCCGCCCAGCCGATCGAGAACGACCACCGGAACCCCGTCGGCTCCCGTGCTGACATCGAGCACCCGCACAGTGTGTGGCCCAGCAGCACTGGCGAGTGCGTCCAGTTCGACCTCGATGGACCTATATCCGACCCCGGTGCGGTAGATCTTCAGCGCCGTTGGGGAAGCACGTTCCCCTTCCGCGACGGGATGCCCCAGGAACACCACGGCTCGCGTTCCCTCACCGAGGACCCTCACCAGCCGGTAGCCGCCGACGATATCTCCGGTCGCTGCTCCATCACCGCCGATCACGTAGTCCGCCACCCCTCGAGTGTGCTCCGCTGGCGCCTGCGGATCCCGCTCCACCGCGGCACCTGGAGAACCCCCGTGTTTGCTCTCACGTGTGGAGGACGCGTTTCGTCGATTGGTCGTAGACTCGCCTCGTGATCGACATTGTCGTCACGGGGCTAAGCGCCAACTCCGTGCCGTACGTCGAGGCCCTTGGGCTTCAGCGCGCAATCCATGCCGCCGTGTCGAGCGGACGCTCGCCAGACACGCTTCTCCTCCTCGAGCATCCCTCGGTCTACACCGCGGGGAAACGCACGGAGGACTTCGAGCGCCCCGCCGATGGGACTCCCGTGATCGACGTCGACCGAGGTGGGAAGATCACCTGGCACGGCCCGGGGCAGCTCGTCGGGTATCCGATCGTCCGCCTCGCGGAGCCCATCGATGTCGTGGGGTACGTGCGACGGCTCGAGGGCATGCTCATCGGTGTTCTCGCTGACCTCGGAATAGACGCGGGCCGGGTCTCGGGGCGTTCGGGCGTCTGGATGGGGTACGGCAGTCCCGTTGGTGCCGAGAAGATCGCAGCGATCGGCATTCGAGTCGCCGGCGGCGTGACGATGCACGGTTTCTCCCTCAACTGCAGCAACTCCTTCGAGCCCTATTCGAAGATCGTCGCGTGCGGCATCCTCGACGCGGGGGTGACCTCGATCAGCCGAGTGCTCGACCGCGAAGTCACGCCGGAGGATGTCGTCCCCCTCATCCGTCGGCACGCGGACGCCATCACGGAAGGAGCAATCGCGTGAGCCACCAGACGACGCACCAGGCTGAGATCGGCGGTCGCAAGCTGCTCCGCCTTGAAGTGCGCAACGCGGAGACGCCGATCGAACGCAAGCCCGCCTGGATCAAGACCGTCGCAAAGATGGGACCGGAGTACCGCCAGATCCACGACCTCGTGAAGGGCGAGAACCTGCACACGGTGTGCCAGGAGGCCGGATGCCCCAACATCTTCGAGTGCTGGGAGGATCGTGAGGCCACGTTCCTCATCGGTGGCTCGCAGTGCACGAGGCGCTGCGATTTCTGCCAGATCGACACGGGGAAGCCTGCCGACTACGACACTGACGAGCCGCGACGGGTCGCCGAGTCAGTTCACACGATGGATCTGAGGTACGCGACCGTGACGGGTGTGGCCAGGGACGACCTGCCGGACGAGGGGGCCTGGCTCCATGCCGAGACAGTCCGTCGCATCCATGAGATGAACCCCGGAACCGGCGTCGAGATCCTCGCGACGGACTTCTCGGGCAACCCCGACCTTCTCGCAGAGGTCTTCTCGTCACGTCCCGAGGTCTTCGCCCACAACGTCGAGACCGTACCTCGGATCTTCAAGCGAATCCGACCAGCGTTTCGCTACGATCGGTCGCTCGATGTCATCAGGCAGGCCCGGGCCGCCGGGCTCATCACCAAGTCGAATCTCATCCTCGGCATGGGCGAGGAGCGCCACGAGGTGTCCGAGGCGCTCCAGGACCTCCATGACGCCGGTACGGACATCATCACGATCACCCAATACCTCCGGCCCACCGCCCGTCACCTGCCGGTCGCGCGCTGGCTCAAGCCCGAGGAGTTCCTCGAGATCAGCGAGGAAGCCGAGGCGATCGGATTCCTCGGTGTACTCGCGGGACCCCTCGTTCGGTCCAGCTATCGGGCCGGACGCCTGTGGGCGCAGTCGATGGTTGCCAAGGGTCGCCCGATCCCGGATAGCCTCCGGCATCTCGCCGACAAGAATGCGGGGTTCGCACAGGCGGTGTCCTGAGGCTCTCGAAGGGCGGTGTCCTGAGGCTCTCGAAGGGCGGTGTCCTGAGCACGCCCTGGACGCTCTCGAACGGGCGGTATCCTAAGAGCATGGCTCGCAGCTCAACCACTCCGCCGAAGGCGCAGAAGGAACCCGGTCGTCTCAAGCAGATGTTCCAGGTCTTCCAGATGACCACCCGCTACGACAAGTCGGCCCTCTGGCTGCTCATCGTGGCCTTCGTCGTTCCGATCGCTGCCGGTGTCAGTCTCGGCCTTCTCTTCTCCGGCGACAACATCATCGGCTTGATCCTGTACATCGTTGCGGGCGTCCTCGGTGGCCTCCTGCTCTTCCTCATCGTGCTGGGTCGTCGCGCCGAGCGCGCCGCATACTCCCAGATCGCCGGTCAGCCCGGCGCCGTTGGTGCCGTGCTCAAGAGTTCGCTCCGTCGTGGCTGGACGGCGAGCGAGATGCCCGTCACGGTCAGCCCCCGCACTCAGGATGCCGTCTACCGAGCCGTAGGTCGTGGCGGTGTCGCCCTCATCGGCGAGGGCCCGCAGAGCCGCACCCGCCCGATGCTCGAGGAGCAGCGCAAGGCTGTCGCTCGCATCCTCCCCAACGTTCCGATCCACCTCGTCTACGTCGGCCCCGACGCGGATTCCGTGGTGCTCCACAAACTCCCGTCGACGCTCGGCAAGTTCAAGCCGGTGCTGCGCAAGCCTGAGGTTCTCGCGGTGTCGAACCGCCTCAACTCCCTGGGCAAGAACGGCCTCCCCATCCCCAAGGGTATGGACCCGATGAAGGCCAGGGCTCAGCGCCCACGCTAGTCTCAGCGACGCTCAGCGACGCACGAGCACCGTGCCGGACAGGCGATCGTGCATCCCCCGCTGGTCTTTGTCCCAGATCAGGGGTGGAATCACGAGGCACAGCAGGATCGTGCGCGTGAAGGGTCGCCAGACACCGAGATAGCCGCCCCGGAGCGGCACAACGCGCATCCCCAGGATGAGATGCCCCGGCGAGCCCGACAAGGTCAGAAGGAACACAATCTGCACGACCGCGAAGATCGCCGTGCTCGCCCATCCCTCGTAGTTGAAGAATGCGGCTGAGATGATGGCGGCTGAGGCGAAGTCGATGGCGAGGGCGGCAATCCGCCGTCCGGATCGCGCGATCGAACGCGGACCGTCGTACGGGAGACCCAGCCGCTTGCCTGGCCACTCGACGGGCACAGAAGGCTTTTCGGGCATTACCCGAGACTACCGCGACGCATACCCGTAACATGCCGGAAACAATTGCGTGACCCTCGCGAAACCCCTTACGCATAGCCTCGTGGGTGGCCGCGTCTGCTGCCGTTCAGCACCAAGCTCATTGGAGTCCTTCACATGTTCAGTGATTCTTCAGAAGTGCTCAAGTTCATCAAGGACACCGACGTCAAGTTCCTTGATATCCGCTTCACGGACCTTCCCGGGGTCCAGCAGCACTTCAACATCCCGGCGTCCACCGTTGACGAGGAGTTCTTCTCCGTCGGCCAGCTTTTCGACGGTTCGTCGATCCGCGGCTTCGCCAACATCCACGAGTCCGACATGCAGCTGATCCCGGATGTCACGACGGCGTACGTAGACCCGTTCCGCACCGAGCGCACGCTCATCATGGTGTTCGACATCTACAACCCGCGTAACGGCGAGATCTACGGCAAGGACCCACGCCAGGTCGCCAAGAAGGCCGAGAAGTACCTCGCCTCGACCGGCATCGCAGACACCGCGTACTTCGCGCCCGAGGCCGAGTTCTACATCTTCGACGATGTGCGCTACTCGGTCACCCAGAACCAGAGCTTCTACTCCGTCGACTCCGAAGAGGGCGCCTGGAACACCGGTCGCGTCGAGGAGGGCGGAAACCTCGCCAACAAGACCCCGTACAAGGGTGGTTACTTCCCCGTCAGCCCGATCGACAAGCAGGCCGACCTGCGCGACGACATCAGCCTCAAGCTGATCGACGCCGGGCTCATTCTCGAGCGTGCCCACCACGAGGTCGGCACCGGCGGCCAGGCTGAGATCAACTACCGCTTCGACACGATGGTGCACGCGGCAGACGACATCCTGAAGTTCAAGTACATCGTCAAGAACACCGCTCTCGAGTGGGGCAAGGTCGCCACCTTCATGCCGAAGCCGCTCTTCGGCGACAACGGCTCGGGCATGCACACGCACCAGTCGCTGTGGAACGACGGCAACCCGCTGTTCTACGACGAGCAGGGCTACGGCGGTCTGTCGGACATCGCGCGCTGGTACATCGGTGGACTTCTCAAGCACGCCCCGGCGGTGCTCGCGTTCACCAACCCGACGCTCAACTCGTTCCACCGTCTCGTTCCTGGCTTCGAAGCCCCGGTCAACCTGGTCTACTCGGCCGGTAACCGCTCGGCGTCGATCCGTATCCCGATCACGGGCACCAACCCCAAGGCCAAGCGCATCGAGTTCCGTGCGCCGGATGCCTCGGGCAACCCGTACCTCGCCTTCGCGGCCCAGCTCATGGCTGGTCTCGACGGAATCAAGAACAAGATCGAGCCGCACGAGCCCGTCGACAAGGACCTGTACGAGCTGCCCCCCGAGGAGGCCAAGCTCATCCCCCAGGTTCCCGGCTCGCTCGCCGAGGCGCTCAACGCGCTCGAGGCCGACCACGAGTTCCTGCTCGAGGGCAACGTGTTCACCAAGGACCTCATCGACACGTGGATCGCGTACAAGTGGGAGAAGGAGATCATCCCCGCCTCCCAGCGTCCGCACCCGTTCGAGTACGAGCTGTACTTCTCGGTGTAACCAACGCCTGAACAAAATGGGTCGCATCCTTCGGGGTGCGGCCCATTTTGTTTGTGCCGACTCTGCGTGTACCGGACGATTCGGAGGACGGCACGCCGAAGACCAGAGCCTTCGTCTACGGCCGCGGGGCGCGCCGTCCTCCGTAAGAGTCTCAGACGGTCGTCGAGGGGCGCTGCGGGGCACCGTAGAAGCGACGCTCGAACACCTGGCGGGCCAGGCGCGTGACACGCAGGTAGTGGTCCTCGAAGACTGCCGCCGAACCAGGAGGGTACTCGAGGAGGCGTGCGACACCTTCGAGCTGCTGGTGGTCCGTCGGGAGAACGTCCGAGGTCCGCGCGGTCCAGAGGGTCATGGCGGAGCGGGCGCGGGACGCGAGGATCCAGGCATCCCGAAGCTTGTGGGCATCCTCGGTGTCGACGAGGCCGGCGGCCTCCGCGGCGGAGAGTGCACCGAGGGTGGAGGTGGTGCGCAGCCCGGGAACACTCGCCCCGTGCTGCAGTTCGAGCAACTGCACGAACCACTCGACGTCGCTCAGCGACCCCCGTCCGAGCTTCAGGTGGCGGGTGGGGTCCGCAGCCTGGGGCAGACGCTCGTTCTCCACCCTCGCCTTGATGCGCTTGACCTCGCGGATCTCCTGCTCCGAGATGGATGCCGGGTACCTCACCTCATCGGCAAGTTCCTCGAACGCCGTCAGCACGCCGGCATCCCCCACCGCACCCCGGGCGCGCAAGAGTGCCTGCGCCTCCCACGTGAGCGACCACCGCTTGTAGTACGCGCGGTACGAGTCGAGCGACCGCACGATCGCACCGTTGCGTCCCTCGGGGCGCAGTCCGGCGTCGAGGTCGAGGGGAACGCGGAGGTCCTCCGTGTAGCGACCGAGCGCGTGCACGATCCGCTCGGCGCGCTGGTGCGCCTCCTCGGGCGTCGCGCCTGCCGGACGGAAGACGTACATGACGTCGGCGTCAGAACCGAAGCCGAGTTCCTGCCCGCCGTAGCGGCCCATGGCGATGATGCCGAACTCGATGCCGTCGCCATAGCGGTGGGCCAGGGCGAGAGCGCCCGTGAGGATGGCCGTCGTGATGTCGGAGAGTCCCCTGCCGAGCTCGCTGATGGTGATCGTGCCGAGGATGCCGGCGAGGGCGAGGCGGAGGATCTCGCGGCGGCGGGCCGTGCGGAGGGCGAGGGCCGCAGCATCCTCGTCGTCCCGGTGCCTCGCCACCGTCGCCTCGGTCTCCTCGAGGAGCTGGGCGAGCGGCCGCGGGCGGAGCTCGTCCTCGTTCTCGAGCCACGCTGCGGCCTCCGGGATGCGCTCGAAGAGTGCACCGACGAACTTGGAGCCGGAGAGCACGTGCGTGAGACGCTCGGCGGCGGCAGAGGAGTCCCGCAGCATGCGGAGGAACCAGTAGGCCTCGCCGAGATCCTCACTGAGCCGTCGGAAGGCGAGCAGCCCGTAGTCGGGGTCGGCGCCCTCCGCGAACCACTGCAGCATGACGGGCAGGAGGGTGCGCTGGATGGTCGCCCGACGCGACACTCCCCCGGTGAGCGCCGCGATGTGCGCGAGAGCGCCCCGCGGGTCGCGGAAGCCGATCGCCGCCAGGCGAGCCTCGGCCTGCTCGCTCGACAGCGCGAAGCCGTCCTCGGGCAGGGCCGCCACTGCGGACAGGAGCGGGCGGTAGAAGAGCCGCTCGTGCAGCCTGCGCACGGCATTCTTGGTGCGCTGCCACCGTTCGGTGAGATCGGATGCCGTACTCGCGAGCCCGGACGCCCTGGCCAGCACACGCAGCGCCTCTGGGTCGGTGGGCATGAGATGCGTGCGGCGCAGTCGGGACAGCTGGAGGCGGTGCTCGAGCACCCGCAGGAATCGGTAGTCCTCCGAGAACTCCGCAGCCTCCACGCGCCCGATGTAGCCCTGCTCGGCGAGGGCGACGAGGGCGGGAAGCGTCGCGCGCTGGTGGACCGCGTCATCCAGCTGGCCGTGCACGAGTTGCAGCAGCTGGATCGTGAACTCGACGTCCCGCAGCCCGCCCGGCCCGAGCTTGAGCTGCACGTCGATCTCCGAGTTGGGGATGTGCTCGGTCACCCGCTCGCGCATGCGCTGCACGGACTCCACGAAGTTCTCCCGCGACGCACTCGACCACACCATGGGTGCGAGCGCTGTCACGTACCGCTCCCCCAAGTCCCGATCGCCCGCGAGGGGGCGGGCCTTCAGCAGCGCCTGGAACTCCCAGCTCTTCGCCCACCGCTCGTAGTAGGCAACATGCGAGGCCAGAGTCCGCACGAGGGCGCCGTCCTTGCCCTCGGGCCGCAGGTTGGCGTCGACCTCCCAGAGGGACGGTTCAGCACACAGTTCATTGATGCCGCGCATCGTCTGGATGGCGAGTTTGGTGGCGATGTCGACGGCACGGTCGTCCGTGATGGCGTCCGAGCCCTCGGCCACGAAGATGACGTCGACGTCCGAGACGTAGTTCAGTTCACGGGCACCCGCCTTGCCCATGCCGATGATCGCGAGCTTGGTTGCGGCAACGTCCTCAGCGGGAAACGCCACGTCGCGTCGGGCCACATCGAGGGATGCCTCGAGCGCTGCCCCGGCGAGGTCCGCCAGCGCCTCGGCCACACGATCGAGCGCGCCGAGCGTGTCGGACTGCCCGAGATCCCATGCAGCCAGGCGGGCCAGGTGATGCCGATAGCGCACGCGCAACACGACCCACGCCGCCTCCCCCTCGAGCCCGCGCACTGACTCCAGGAGATCCTGCACGTAGCCCTCGGCCGAGGGTGGGGTGACGAGGCGCTCGGCGAGTGACTGCAACTCCCCCGGTCGGCGAGTGAAGAACGAGGCGAGGCCCTCGGATGCCCCGAGCACGCGTATCAGGCGAGCCGCTGCATCCGCGTCCCCGAGGAGCGCGTTCACCTCGTCAGGGGCATGCTCCCGCAGATCGACGAGGAGTCGCAGTGCCTGGTCGGGGTCGGCGGCGGACGCGAACAGGGGAACGAGCTCCGGGATCTCGAGTTCGCCGAGGACGGCGGCGGTGCCGCCGAGGTCGGTGAACCCGAGACGTGCCAGCTCCGTGAGCGTCGTCTGTGCGCGAGTCATGGTGCCGTGCTCCTGTGCGCGGGGTGGAGACCTCGGCTAGAGGATCTCGAGGCTGCTCTGGAGCTCGTAGGGCGTGACCTGCGCGCGGTATTCCTTCCACTCGCGACGCTTGTTCAGCAGCACGTAGTTGAAGACCTCCTCGCCGAGGGTCTCGGCCACGAGCTCGGAGTCCTCCATGAGTGACACCGCGTGGTCGAGGCTCGCGGGAAGCTGCTCGTAGCCGAGCGCACGACGCTCGGAGTCGGACAGCTCCCAGACGTTGTTCTCGGCCTCGGGCGGAAGCTCGTAGCCCTCCTCGATGCCCTTCAGGCCTGCCGCAAGCAGCAGCGAGAAGGCGAGGTACGGGTTCGCGGCGGAATCCATGGCCCGGTACTCGACGCGAGCGCTCTGGCCCTTGCCCGGCTTGTAGAGCGGAACGCGCACGAGTGCCGAACGGTTGTTGTGGCCCCAGGTCACGAAGCTGGGTGCCTCGTCCCCGCCCCACAGTCGCTTGTACGAGTTCACGAACTGGTTGGTGACCGCGGTGATCTCGGGTGCGTGACGCAGGAGACCGGCGACGAACTGGCGACCGATCTTCGAGAGCTGGTAGTGACCGCCGCCGTCGTAGAACGCATTGGTGTCTCCCTCGAAGAGCGACATGTGGGTGTGCATGCCCGAACCCGGGTGGCCGGAGAGCGGCTTCGGCATGAACGTCGCGTACACGCCCTGCTCGATCGCCACCTCCTTGATGACCGTGCGGAACGTCATGATGTTGTCTGCCGTCGTGAGCGCGTCCGCGTAGCGCAGGTCGATCTCGTTCTGGCCGGGACCCGCCTCGTGGTGGCTGAACTCGACAGAGATACCGAGGTCCTCGAGCATCCGGACCGAACGACGACGGAAGTCGTGCGCCGTGCCACCGGGCACGTTGTCGAAGAAGCCAGCGGAGTCCACCGGCTCGGGTGCTCCGCCCTTGAGCTTGGACGACTTGAGCAGGTAGAACTCGATCTCGGGGTGCGTGTAGAACGAGAATCCGCGATCCGCTGCCTTCGCGAGTGAGCGCTTGAGAACATTCCGGGGGTCGCTCCAGGCGGGCTGGCCGTCCGGCGTGAGGATGTCGCAGAACATGCGGCCGGTCGGATCGATCTCGCCGCGCCACGGAAGGATCTGGAAGGTTGCTGGATCGGGCGCCGCGAGCATGTCGGCCTCGTAGGCGCGTGTGAATCCCTCGATGGCCGAACCATCGAAGCCGAGTCCTTCAGCGAAGGCGCCTTCGACCTCCGCCGGGGTGATGGCAACGCTCTTGAGGGTGCCGACGACGTCCGTGAACCACAGGCGAACGAACTTGACACCCCGCTCCTCGATCGTGCGAAGAACGAAGTCGCGCTGCTTGTCCATCAATACCTCTCATCAGCTCTCTGGCGGCGCACTCGGCACCCCTCATAGGCTACTGGCTCCGCCTTAGACTTAGCGCATGGCTGAGCAGGCGCTGAAGCGCGTTCGTACCCGTCACTTCCAGCGAGCCAAGGAATCCGGCATCAAATTCACCGGTCTCACGAGCTACGACCAGCTCACCGCAGGCATCTTCGACGAAGCAGGCATCGACTTCCTCCTCGTGGGCGATTCAGCCGGCAACAATGTGTATGGCTATGACACGACCCTTCCCGTCTCCATTGACGACCTGATCCCCCTGACCCGAGCGGTCGCCGGTTCCGTGTCACGCGCGTTCGTTGTGGCCGACATGCCCTTCGGATCGTACGAGACCGGGCCTGATGAGGCGCTGCACACGGCCTTCCGGTTCATGAAGGAGACCGGAGCGCATGCCGTCAAGCTCGAGGGCGGTGTGCGGAGTGCCGAGCAGATCCGTCGCATCGTGTCGGCGGGCATCCCGGTCATGGCCCACATCGGTTTCACACCGCAGAGTGAGCACGGGCTCGGCGGGCACGTCATCCAGGGGCGTGGCGATCAGGTCGAGCAGTTGCTCGCCGACGCTCGCGCCGTCGAGGATGCCGGTGCTTTCTCCGTGGTACTCGAGATGGTTCCGGCCGAGGCCGCGGCTCGCGTGACGAAGGAGCTTCGCATCCCCACGATCGGCGTCGGAGCGGGGCCCCATGTCGACGGCCAGCTCCTGGTGTGGACCGACTGGGCTGGCTTCACCAAGGGCCGCATCCCCAAGTTCGTGAAGCAGTACGCCAACCTTCGCGAGACCCTCACCGACGCCGTGAACGCCTACCGCGCCGACGTCGAGCAGGGTACCTACCCGGGCCCAGAGCACTCGTACGAGGACTAGCCCGGGTTCCCACCCGATGGCCGTTATTCGGCCATGTATCGCGCATGTTACGACTCAGGGTCGCTGACATTTCGTAGTGCGCTTTCGCAGTGATTGGGCGGCAGGTGGCCTATTTCACGGGGTTGACCCCTGCCCGAAACACGCCGGGAATTTACACTTCGTAGCCTCGCTCCCGAGGAGACGAAGCAGTTTGTCGATTGTGGTGCCCATCACGGGGCCGGAGCATCGGTTCATGGGCCCAGCCCGTGAACGTCCCGCACCGCAGCGGCACGCGATCTCATCGCATCCGAGCGGATGCTGCCGGATCCGTCGCCGACCTCCCGTCACACAGACCCGATTGGAAGCATCGACATGAAGCACATTGCACCTTCCGCAGCGAAACGTCGGTTCGCGGTCGTCGCAGCCGCGGCAACCGCGTTCGCGCTCGCGCTCACCGGCTGCGCGGCCCCGGCGGCCGAGACGCCGTCCGGTGAACTCACCGACGTCAACTACCAGCTCAGCTGGCTCAAGATCACCCAGTTCGGCGGATTCTTCGCCGGCGACGCCGAAGGCTTCTACGAGGAGGAGGGCATCGCGCCCACCTTCACCGCCGGCGGCTCGAACATCCTCGCCTGGCAGCAGGTCACGGGCGGAGCAGCCCTGCTCGGCGACGAGGACAACACCCTGCTCCTGCAGGCCATCGAGAGCGGCGAGGACCTCGTCGCCATCGGTGCCGTGTTCCAGAAGTCGCCGATGGCGATCATGAGCCTGTCGGATAACCCGATCAGCGCCCCCGAGGACTTCGAGGGCAAAACGATCGCCTACCCCGACAACGGGATCGCCCAGTTCACGTCGGTGCTCGAGGCGCAGGGCGTCGACACGTCGACCGTCACGATCGTGCCGGCCGGCGCAGACCCCACCCAGCTCGTCACCGGACAGGTTGATGGGTACGGCGGATACGCGACCGCACAGGGCGCCTCCCTCGAACTGCAGGGCCTCGACGTGGACTACCTCTACCTCGACGACCTCGGAGTGCCGAGCTACGGCAACGTGATCATCACGACCAAGGCGAACCTCGAGGAGAACCGCGACCTCATCGTGAAGTTCATGACCGCCACGGTCAAGGGCTACGAGTGGATCAACGCCAACCCCAAGGAGGGCGCGGAGATCGTCGTGAACGACGTGAACCCGACCGGTGGTCTCGACCTCGACACCGAGGCAGCCACGGCGGAGATCCAGGCCGACCTGATCGCCGGTCCCTCGGGCGTTCTGCGACTCGATGTCGAGAAGTTCCAGTCGATCATCGACTCCCTCGTCGAGGCAGGCACGCTGAGCGGGCCCCTGGACGCCGCCGACATCGTCGACACCTCGGTTCTCGACGACGTGTTCGGCGACAAGACCTCGCTGCTCAACTAACAACCCGATTCACCTGAAAGGGCACCACAGCTCATGATCATCGATGCGTACAACAACATCTGGGAAGCGTCAGGAAACTCCGACTACCTCACCGGGGAGTCATTCACCGCGGAGGACCTGATCCCGTTCCTCGATGAGGCTGGCGTGGACATGGCCGTGGGCTGCTCGCTCGGACAGGCGATCAACAACGAGTACATCGCGGCAGTCGTGGGGCGCTACCCCGACCGGTTCATCGGCTTCGGCGGAGTGAACCCACGACTGCCCGATGCTCTCGAGACGCTTCGCGAGTCCGCCAAACTCGGACTCAAGGGCATCAAGCTCCACCCCACCCTCCACGGCTACCACTTCGCCGACCACGGTCTGCTGGACCCGATCTTCAGGGCAGCGACCGAGGAGGGCCTCATGATCCTCGTCAACGCTCTCGACGACCCGTGGTGCGCTCCCCTCTCGATCGAGGAGATCTCGAAGAACTTTCCCGAGGCGCCTGTGCTCATTGCGCACATGGGCACGGTGTGGAACACCACGGAGGCGCTCATCGTCTCCGAGCGCAACCCGCACATCTATCTGGAGACCTCGAGCACGCAGCTTCTCGAAGTCCAGACCGCCTACAAGAGGGTCGGGCCCGAGAAGATCGTGATGGGGACCGACTGGCCGGGCAGCGTGCCGGCGCTCGAGCGCATGAAGATCGCTCGTGCCATCCCGAACGATGCCGACCGCGCCCTCATTGAGGGTGACAACCTCGCGCGTCTGCTGAGGCTCGCGTGACCATCGCGGACACCCGCACCGTCACCCTCGACGGCGTTGGCATGGACTTCCCGGTGAAGGGCGGAACCTTCACCGCACTCGACGACGTGGCGCTCACTCTTCCCGAGGGTGGGTTCACGACGCTCCTCGGCCCGTCCGGCTGCGGCAAGTCGACCCTCCTCCGCATCATCGCGGACGTCATCTCGCCGACCCGCGGGACCGTGGACCTGTTCGGGATGACGCCCCACCAGGCCCGCACGAGCGGCCTCTTCGGTTTCGTGTTCCAGGACCCCGTGCTCCTGCCGTGGCGCACGGCGCTCGGCAACGTGGAGCTCCCCCTCGAAGCGCAGGGCGTGTCGAGGAGCGAGCGGCGCGAACGAGCGATGGCGGTGCTTCAACTCGTGGGCCTCGACGGTTTCGAGCAGCACCTGCCCGCGAAGCTCTCTGGCGGGATGGCACGGCGCGTGGCCATTGCACGTGCGCTCGTCGTCGAGCCGAGCATCCTGTTCCTCGACGAGCCCTTCAACGGACTGGACGAGCTCCGTCGGCGGCAGATGAACGTCGAACTCCAGCGGATCTGGAGTGCGAGCGGTACGACGGCCCTCCTTGTCACCCACAATGTGGCCGAGGCGGTTTTCCTGTCCGACACCGTGATCGTCATGGGACGCAACCCCGGGCACGTGATCGAACGCCGCTCGATCGACCTCCCACGTCCGCGCGAGATCGACCAGGCGCTCTCGCCGGAGTTCATCGCGCACGAGCGTGCCCTCACCGAGCTGCTGAGCGCCGACTATCGGAGCGCGGACACCGAATGAGGGCCCTGCCGCGTCCGCTGATCCCGGCGGTCTTCTTCGTACTGCTGCTGGTCGCCTGGCAGCTGGCCGGCCAGGCTGCGACCGCGCCGGGAGCCGTGCTCATCCCGCCGAGCCTCATTGTCCAGACCCTCGGGGAACGCTGGTACGCACTACTCCTGAACGCCGGAATCACGCTCAGCGAGGCGGGCCTCGGGTTCCTCATCGGCGCTGGAACCGCGATCGTTCTCGCGGTGATCGTTGACCGGTTCCGTGTCGTCGGCGAGGGCCTCTACCGGCTGGCGCTCGTGATCTACGCGATCCCGGTCATCGCGATCGCGGCGCCGCTCACCGCGAGCCTCGGCCTCGGCATGGAGAGCAAGGTCGCCGTCGCGGCGCTCTCGGCGTACTTCCCGGTTCTCGTGAACGTCACGGGAGCCCTGCGCACGCTCGACCCGCGCATCAACGAGCTCAGCAGGGTGCTCGCGATGGGCTACACCCGCACTCTCCTCACGATGCGCGCGCCCGCTGTGCTGCCCGCTCTGTTCTCCTCGTTCAAGATCGCCGGGCCAGCGGCATTCATCGGCGCGATCATCGCCGAGTGGATGGGCGCGGAGGGCGGGCTCGGCGTGATGCTCATCCAGGCCATGTTCAACTTCAACGTTCCGCTCCTGTGGACGGTCCTCGTCGTGGCCACCGCGCTCAACGGCCTCATCGTGCTCCTCTTCGATATCGCCGGGCGCGCTGCTGCACCGTGGCACGACTCCTCGAGGGTGGAATCATGACGACGACCGCTCCCCGGCTCCGCAGCAGGGTCTCCGCACCATCGTGGGTCGTCACGACGATCGTCGTGCTCATCGTGCTCGCCATCTGGCAGCTCGCGGTGGCAGCGCTCCAGGTGTCGCCGAACGTTCTGCCGGGGCCCGCCCAGATCGCCGTGGGCGCCGATTGGGCGCTCGTCATCCAGGCCGCGCTCAACACGGTGCTCGCCACCCTCGCCGGATTCGCCGTCGGAAACGTGGTCGGCCTGGCACTCGCCATCCTGATCTGCGCGTCCCGGACCTTCTCCGACATCGTCTATCCGATCGCTGTGGTCGTGCGGGCCATCCCCATCGTCGCGCTCGCGCCCTTCATCACCCTGGCCTTCGGCCGTGGGCCGGGCGCGACCGTCGTCGTCGCGGCACTCATTGTGTTCTTCCCGACGCTCGTCAACGTCATCCTCGGGCTCCGGTCGGTGCCGGCCGAGACGATCGAACTACTCAAGGTCATGAACGCCTCGACCGTCTTCGGGTACGTGCGCGTGCGCATCCCCTTCGCGATGCCGTCGTTCGTGTCCGCCCTCAAGATCTCCGCACCGAACGCGGTGCTGGGTGTCATGACCGCGGAGTGGATCATCGGGGGGACCGGCCTCGGTCGACTCGTCGTGCAGTCCTGGCTCAGCCTCGACATCACCACCATGTGGGGTGCTGTCCTGTTCTCGGCGCTCGTCGCCTCGGTGCTCTTCAGCATCGTGAGCCTCGCCGAGCGGCTCCTCCTCGGGTGGGCGGTGCGCACATGAGTACCTTCACGATCAGGGCCAGGGATCTCGTTGTGGATGCGGCATCCCCCGTGCTCCCCGATGCCGCCGTGATCATCACCGACGGCACCATCGCGGAGGTGGGACCGTGGGGATCGCTGGACCACCCCGGAGCGCTCGTGAGTGTCGACGGCGTGCTCTCGCCCGGTTTCGTGGACGCACACTCGCACCTCCGCGGCCTGCCGCTCAAGGAGCACGGCGTTCCCGCACGCTCATTCGAGTCGTGGATCTGCTCGCTCGGAGCGGTCTCCGCGCTCGATACTCGGGACGAGGCGCTCGTGGCTGCCGGGGAACTCCTCGAGACGGGTGTGACCGCTGTGCAGGGATTCGTCGACGCGGATGCTGGCGCCGAGGATGCGCTCGCTG
This sequence comes from Leifsonia sp. AK011, assembly GCF_013410945.1. Lineage (NCBI taxonomy): Bacteria > Bacillati > Actinomycetota > Actinomycetes > Micrococcales > Microbacteriaceae > Leifsonia > Leifsonia sp. AK011. The sequence continues at coordinate 2,090,939 of NZ_JACCCH010000001.1, forward strand.
GCGCGCGGGGTGCACTCGCGGGTGTGGCGGCGAGTGGCATTCGCGGTCTCGTCGTGCTCGGCTTCGCCGATCGGGCCCTGCTGACGCCAGAGCCACCGGTCGGTCGCTGGGTCGAGGTCCCTCCGGCCGACCTCTCGATCTCCCCCGACAGGGTTCGTGAACTCTCTCGGGAGTGGCTGGCCCAGTTCTCCGGACGGACAACGAGCCTCGGTATCGGCCCCATCGGTGGGCAGTGGTCGACGGATGCCCTCCTCGACGCCATTGCGGAGTCCGCCGGCACCGCGCGCCTCCACACCCACCTCCACGAGAGCCGCCTCCACCGCACCTGGCTCGCGGACACCCCGAGCCCCCTCGACAGGCTGTTGTCCGCCGGCCTCATGGACGACCGCATGTCCTGCGCTCACGGTGTGCATCTCACGACGGACGACCTCGACCGCATCGCCGCGGCCGGCGCGAGCCTCGTGCACTGCCCGGCCTCGAACGAGGCGCTCGGCGTGGGACGCGCCACAGTCGCGGCGTGGCTCTCGCGCGGTATTCCGGGGGCACTCGGCGTCGACAGCCAGAACACGGCGGCACCCGACTACTTCGACGTCATGCGTGCGGCGCTAGCGACCGCCTCCGCCGTGGGCGACCCGCTCTCGGCGCGGGACGTCTTCAGCATGGCGACCACTGGCGGGTCACGAGCGATCGGAGTGCCTCAGGGCGGCCGCATCGCTGCTGGCGCACCCGCGGACATCATCGAGCTCTCCCTCGCGGCCCCGACCGTCCACGGCATTGTCGAATCCGGGAGCGCGAACGCAGTTCGGCGCGCCTGGGTCGGGGGCGACCTCGTCGTCTCGGACGGGCACTCCCTGGTCGACCTGGGGTCCGCCCGATCCAGGCTCCGGGCCCAGCTCGACGCCGATGCCGAGGCCCGCGCACGCCGGGTTCTGGATCTCGCTCCCACCGTGGAGCTCATCGACGAGCTGGCGGGGGCGATGTCATGAACGCCGCACTGGCAGAGCTCGCGGCGGAATGCCGCGCAGAGCTGGGCGAGGCGCCCCGCTGGATTCGCCTGGGCTCCCCCGACACGGCACTCCACTTCAGTGACCTCCTCACCGGCACCGTCTACGCCCTCCGCGGCGACCGGGCTGTCGCCGTCCTCGACTTTCCCGGCGAGACGGTGAGCGCGCTCATACCGCTTAAGGATGGACGGTCGGTCATCGCGCTCCACCGGTCGCTCGCCGTGCTCGACGAGCGCGGCGAGGTGGTCGAACGGATCCCCCTCGACCTTCCGGCGGGAACCCGGCTCTCGGATGCCTCGGCCGGCCCCTCCGGTCACCTCTGGTTCGGCGTGGTGCCAGCGGGCGACCAGCCAGCGCCCGGGATGCTCGTGCGCCTCGGGCACGACGGCCTGAGCATCCAGCGCAGCGACATCGGCTTCTCCAACGGACTTGGATTCACCGCGGATGGCACGCGCATGCTGCACATCGACAGTGCGACGGGAACGCTCTGGAGCATCCCCCACGACCCGGCAACGGGCGAGTTGGGAACCCCCGCTCCCCTGCTCGTCTTCCCCGAGGCCGAGGGGGCACTCGATGGCCTCTGCCTCGATGAACTCGACCGCGCGTGGATCGCCGTATTCGGAGGGGGCGAGGTGATCTGCGTCGACACATCGGGCGCCATCGTGTCGCGGGTACTCGTTCCTGCGCTCCGGGCGTCGAGCTGCGTTTTTGTCGAATCGACCCTCTACATCACCACCGCACGCGTCGATGCGTCGGAGGCAGAACTCGCCGAGTTCACGACCTCGGGGTCGCTCTTCCGCTACCAGGCAGATGTTGCCGGCGGACCAGTGTGGGAAGGACACCTGTCATGACGATCGATACGGGGCTGAGCACGCGTTCGGGGATATCGCTCCCCCGCGGCTCCGGCATGGGTGGCGGTATCGTGCCGGGCGTCTTCGACCAGGCAGAGTCGATGCGCCCAACCATCTACGGTGAGCGCTGGTCGATCGTCGCCGGCCATCCGCTCGTGAGCGAGGTGGGGGCCGAGATCCTGCGCCGGGGCGGAAACGCCACCGACGCCGGTGTTGCGGCAGGGTTCGCCTCGAACGTCGTCCAGGTGGAGATGTGCAACCTCGGGGGGATCGCCCCCATCCTCGTGCGCGAGGCCGGCGCCGCCGACGTGCAGGCCGTTGCAGGCGTCGGCACCTGGGGAGCGAGTGCCGACCTTGAGACGATCGCCTCGAGGTTCGGGGGTGCCCTTCCGCTCGGCGGCGTGCCGTCCATCGTGCCTGGGGCGGTCTCCGGATGGCTCACGGCGCTCTCGAGGTTCGGCACGATGGAGCTTCCGGACATCATGAGCGCTGCCATCGAGCTCGCGCGCGACGGATTCCCGCTCGACCCCCGCACCGCATCGCACCTCGCGCACATGGGAGCGGGCTTCGGCCGCTGGGAGACCTCGCGCGAGGTGTACCAGCCGGGCGGCGTTCCGCTGGGCGCCGGCGATCGTCTCGTGCAGCCAGCCCTCGCGAACACTCTCCAGCGTCTCTCCGACGCCGCAGCGGATGCGCGCGCAGCAGGCGCTTCACGCGAGCAGGCCATTGAAGCGGCACACGAGTTGTTCTACGCCGGGGACATCGCTCAGGCGATCGTCGACTTCGTCGCCGAGCGCGGCGGGTATCTCGAGGCGTCGGACCTCGCAGCGTTCCGGGCGGACGTGACACCAGCGCCGTCCGTCCGGTTCGGGGACTGGGATGTCCACGTCACCCCGACGTGGTCGCAGGGGCTGATCGTCGCCCAGGCCCTCGGGATCCTGGAGCGACGCGGCATCCGGGACATCGAGCAGGGCTCGGTCGAGTACGCGCACGAGGTCATCGAGGCGCTCAAGCTGGCCTTCAGCGAGCGTGAGCGGGCCTACGGTGACCCCCGATTCACCGCGGAATCGGCCGAGGCCCTCCTCGACGACGAGCACCTCACCGCGCTCGCCGGACTCGTGGGCGACCGCGCCCTTCCCAATGTGCCGACCATGGAGCAGGCTGGCCCCCAGTTGCCCTCGACAACGGCCATCGTTGTGGTCGACGCGGAGGGTGCCGCGTTCTCGAGCTCACCGAGCGACACGATCGACGGGGCACCCGTGATTCCGGAGCTCGGGATCATCTGTTCACCGCGTGGAGTGCAGAGCCGCCTTGTCGCCGGGCACCCCAACGCGTTGCGACCCGGCGGTCGACCGTGCGTAACCCCTGCCTCCGTCATTGCGCTCGGGCCCGAGGACGCCGTGTGGGCCTCGGCCTGCCCCGGCGGCGACGTGATCGTGCAGGCCATCGTGCAGGCGATGCTCCAGCAGGACGTGTACGGCAAGTCCCCCCAGGCGGCCGTGGAGGCGCCCAGGCTCTTCGGCTCCAGCTATCCCGGCGGGTTCCACCCGCATCCCGTGGGCGAATCCCTCGTGTTCGTGGAGGCAGGGTTCGGCGAGGAGGTCATCCACGGGCTGGAGGAGCTCGGCCACGAGATCATCGATTGGCCGTCCAACGAATTCGACGCCGGCAGCGTCCAGACGATCGTTTCCACCACCGGCGCCGAGGGAACGCGGCTCCTCGCGGCCGGCGCAGACTCCCGGAGGACCGCATATGCCCAAGCACGCTGAGTTCGGCGGCGCCCTCGCGTGGTCGTGGCACCACGCGGGCCTCGTCGTCGAGAACCTCGACCGTTCGATCGAGTTCTACCGGGACACGCTCGGTTACGCGGTCGAGTTCCTCGTGAGGGACATGGGCGACCAGTTCCAGCGCACCGTCGGGGTCGACGGCGTCGTGTGTGATCTCGCCCAGTTGGTGGCACCGTTCAGCGGCACGCGCCTCGAACTCATCGACGTGCGCGACGTTCCGGAGGGTCTTGACCCGCGGCTTCCCGTGCACGTGGGCGTGGGACACGGGGCGTACCAGGTGCGTGAGCTCGAGGCATCCATCGACGCCCTGGTTGCGCGCGGCGGCTCGCTCATGGGCGAGATCGTGATGTTCGAGGAGGGCCGCGCCGTCTACTGCTGGGGTCCGACGGGCACCGTCATCGAGCTGGAGGAGGCCTGGTGATCGACACACGGCTGTGGCGCGACCGCTACCGGCTCATGGTGCTCATGCGGCGGTTCGAGGAGGCGTGCCTCACCGGCGTCGCCTCGAAGGAAATCCACGGCGAGCTTCACACCGCGATCGGCCAGGAGGCCATCGCGGCCGCTCTCGCCGAGCACATTCGCGACGACGACGCACTCGCGAGCACTCATCGCAACCACCTGCACGCGATCGCGAAGCGCATACCGTTGCATCCGCTCATGGCGGAGATCTTCGAGAAGGAGACGGGCCTGTGCGGCGGGTTCGGCGGCCACATGCACCTCTTCGACAAGGAACGCCGGTTCTCCACCACGGGCATCGTCGGTGCGTCGCTTCCGGTCGCGCTTGGGCACGCCTACGCCTCCAAGCTCCGGGGAAGCGACGCCGTCGCATTCGCCGTCATCGGTGACGGGTCGGTCAACACGGGCGGATTCCACGAGACGATGAACATGGCGAGCGTGCTCGGCCTCGCCCTCGTGGTCATCATCGAGAACAACGAGTGGGCGATCTCCGTCCCGTTCTCTGCCGCAAGCTCGACACCCACGCTTGCGGAGCGTGCCGTCGCCTACTCGCTGCCGGGTGAGCGAGTCGACGGACTCGACGTGGATGCCACATCCGCCGCCATCGGGCGCGCTGTTGCCCATGCGCGCACCACCGGTCCCGCCATCGTCGAGGCGATGTGCTACCGGTTCCGCGGGCACTACGAGGGGGACCTGGATCTCTATCGCAGCCAGGCGGAGAAGACGGACCGCACCACCACAAAGGATCCGGTCGTACTGCTGCGTGCACAGCTGCGCGACAGCGGGCTGCTCGACGAAGCGACACTCGAGGCGCTCGAGGCCGATGCCTCCGCAGAGATCGACGCCGTGCTCGCGCGCGTACGCGCCGACAAGCAGCCCGACCGCAGCCTCGCCCACGACCACGTGTTCACCTCCGGCCTGAAGGGAGCCGTCGCATGACCATGACGGATGCAGCGCCCCGCAACATCAACATCTCGCAGGCCGTCGCCGAGGGGCTGCGGCTCGCGATGGAGGCAGACGACCGCGTGGTCGTCATCGGGGAGGATGTCGCGACCCAGGGCGGCGTCTTCGGCTCCACACGCGGGCTCCTCAAGGCGTTCGGCCCCGAGCGTGTGCTCGACACGCCGATCTCGGAGATGGCGTTCACCGGCATGGCCGTGGGCCTTGCGATGGACGGCTATCGTCCCGTCATCGAGATCATGTTCGTCGACTTCATCGGCGTGTGCCTCGAGCAGGTCTACAACGCGGTCGCGAAGATCCCCTACATGTCGGGCGGTCGCGTCGACATGCCCGTCGTCATCAAGACCGCCGGTGGCAGCATCGGTGCCGCCGCCCAGCACTCGCAGACCCTCTGGGGGCTCTTCGGCCACCTGCCGGGCCTGCGCGTGGTGGCTCCATCGAACCCGTACGACTCGAAGGGGATGATGGCTGCTGCCGTGGCATCCGACGACCCCGTCGTCTTCATCGAGCACAAGGGCCTCCTTTTGGAGCGCGCGCAGGACTTCGAGTTCGGCGCGAACGTTCCGCGTGAGGCCTACGACGTGCCCCTCGACAGGGCCGCCGTGGTGCGCCCCGGATCCGACCTCACCCTCGTCACCCTGAGCGGGTCAGTGAGGCACGCCCTGACGGCGACGGATGCCGCGATCCTCAGCGGTATCGACGTCGAAGTGATCGACCTCCGCAGCATCGTGCCCATCGACTGGGCGACGATCGGCGCCTCGCTCGCGAAGACTCGCGCCCTGCTCGTTGTCGACGAGGACTACCTCGGCTACGGCCTGAGCGGCGAGCTCATCACGGGGGCCATCGAGCGCTTCGGCCTCGGTTCCCTCGACTACGTCGGCAGGCACGGCAATCCCGGGATACCGGTGCCTGCCGCCCTGAGCCTCGAGAAGGAGATCGTGCCGAACTCCGAGTCGATCCTGTCCGCCATCCTGAAGGCGGGAGCGGCCCGATGAGCGCCCGCCATGTCGTCGTCGTGGGCGGGGCAGGAGCGATCGGCTCGGTTGTTGCGCAGGTCCTTGCGGAGGAGGGGATGCGGGTCACAGTCGCCGACTTCGCCGACACGGCCCCCATCGTCGCAGCGCTACCGGGCGAGGGTCATGCCGGGGTGCGGGTGGACGTCACCGACCGCGAGAACGTCCTCGCCACCCTCGGCCCGGATGCCACCGTCGGACGGTACGACGCCCTCATCTTCGCCGCCGGAACCAACTACACGGGCCCCGTCGCCACGACGGACTGGGAGGCGTGGGACCGGGTGCTTGGCGTCAACCTGAGGGGAGCCGCCTACTTCGGCCAGGCAGCATCCCTCAACCTCGAGGCCGACCCGCGCGAGTGCAGCATCGTCTACTTCTCGTCGACCGCCGGTCTCAAGGGCGAAGGTGGCGCGAGCGTCTACGCGTCCTCCAAGTTCGGGCTCATCGGCTTCATGGAGTGCCACGCCTCGGAGATCGCCCAATACGGGGCCCGGGCGAACGCCGTGTGCCCCGGCAATATCGATTCCCCCATGCTGCGCACGCTCGCGGCGCAGGTCGCCGAGCGCAACGGCGTGACCACCGAGGAGACGCTCGCACTCTTCGCGGGGTCGAACGCCTTCAACCGGCTGATCGACATCCGCGAGGTCGCCCAGGTCGTCGCGTTCCTCGCAAGTGCGGCATCCACCGGCATGAGCGGGCAGTCGGTCGTCATCGACGGCCCACCGAACTAGGTCCCCTGAGAAGGAGAACAGCAGCATGATCAACGTCGAGACCGTCATCGCCGACACCCAGAAGCTCATCGGCATCGAGAGCACGAACCCCGGCGTGCTCGAGGCGGACTGCGCCGACTGGATCGAGAGCAGGCTCCGCGGCATGGGGCTCCAGGTGACCAGGCACCCCGTGCAACTGGGACGCGACAACTTGAGCGTGGTCATCCCCGGCGCCGACCGCTCGGCTCCGCGGTTCGTCCTCGTCTCGCACATGGACACCGTGCCGATCGGGTCGGGCTGGACACGCGACCCCTTCGGCGGGCAGATCGACGACGGGCTCCTCTACGGTCGCGGCGCGTGTGACATGAAGGCGGGACTCGCCCTGACCCTCGGGCTCCTGGAGGCACTGACCTCCACGGGGACCGTTCCTCCTGCCGACGTCGTGTGCTTCTACACGGTCGACGAGGAGGCACCGGGGATGCTCGGTGCCTACCAGCTCGTCGAGGATGCGCTCCTCCGGCCCGACGACCAGATCCTCGCACCCGAGCCCTCGGGAATGCGCCTTCGGATATCCCAGATGGGGCTGCGCTGGCTGACCCTGACGGTCACGGGCAAGATGGCCCACGCCGGGCGCGCGCACCTCGGCACCAACGCTGCGCACATCATGGCCCATATCGTCGTCGAGCTCGAGTCCGCCTTCGCCGCGCTCCCTTTCGACGATGAGATCCTGGGGCGGCCGCGCTTCACGACGGGCGTCATCACGGGAGGCGTGTCGACGAACGTCGTGCCCGCCCTGTGCACGGCCGAGCTGGACCTCCGCATCGTGCCGCCCCTCGTGCCCGAGGATGCCGTGACCATGGTGGACCGCGTCGCGACCGACGTGCTGCGCCGGTACGAGGATGCCTCGTACTCGATCGATGCACTCGGAGCTCGACGACCTCCGGTCCGGGCATCCGACGATTCCAAGATCGTTCGCACACTTCGTGCCTCCTACCTCGCGGTCGCGGGACGTGAACCGGAAGTCGGTGGCGCCGACGGCCACGAGGCCTACACCGATTCCGCCATGATCGCTGCTCTCACCGGATCGACCTCGAGCACGGTGCTCGGGCCGGGAGCGACCGATCAGGCCCATACCGCCGACGAATTCGTGCCGATCGCCGACCTCGAACTCGGTTCGGCCCTGCTTTGGGACATGGTGACGTCATGGTGATCCGACTCCCCCAGTACGGGCGCTCGCAGAATGAGCTGCCGACCGTCGCACAGACTCTCGAGTTCCCCACGATCCTGCGGGGCGACCCCGTCGTCGTCGCCGGGGCTGCCGGGCTCGGACGCCGCGTTCGGTGGGTGCACATGAGCGAGATCGTCGACATCGCGGGACTCCTGCACGGTGGTGAACTGCTCCTGACGATGGGCATCGTCTTCCCGGACGAGCCCTCGGAGCTCGCGGCCTACGTCGAGCGGCTTGTGGAGGCCAATGCAGCGGCACTCGTCATCGGCCTCGGCCCGCGGTATCCCGAGAGCCTCCCCCACGCCCTCGTGGAAGCCGCGGAGAAGCACGGGCTGCCCCTCATCGCCCTGCGTCGCAAGATCGCGTTCATCGACGTGACGGAGGAGGTGCACGCGTCCCTCATCGACGTCCAGGTGCGCGACCTGCAGGCCTCGGAGAGCATCCACGTGATCTTCAGCGCCCTCGCCGTGCAGGGCAGCAAGCCCGAGATCGTGCTGCGACAGGTCGCCAAGCTCTCCGGGTTCGCCGTCGTGCTCGAGAACCGATCCCGCCAGGTTCTCGCGTTCGACCCCGGCGAGCGATCCGCCGGCGATGTGCTCGCCGAGTGGGCCGAACACAGCAACCGGCCCCACCGCCCGGTCCGCACGTACTACGACCCGCTCAGCGGCTGGCTGCAGACCATGGTGGGTGCCCGCGGTAACGACTGGGGACGGCTCGTGCTCATGGCGCCGTCCGCTGGCGCGCGGGACCTCGATTCCGCCCTCGAGCCCACGATGACCATCCCGCGAAGCCTCATCATGCTCGTCGAGCAGGCAGCGTCCACGCTCGCCATCGGCAGGCTCGTCGACCGGGAGTCCCACCTGCTCGATCTCACCACGCACAGCAGCGTGCTCAGTCGCCTTCTCGCGGGCGAGGGAGACCCATCCGAACTGGACGAGCAGGCCCACGCGCTCGGGGTCTCGTTCCGGCGGATGCGGCTGGCGGCGTTCGCCTTCCGCTCGCGGGAGACCGCGTCGCAGGATCCGCGGGATCGGCAGGGCAACCTCAGGACCCTCGCGGGAGCCGTCTCCGATATCGCGCAGGAGCGCGGGCTCGCCTCGCTCGTGGCGCCGGTGGACGACTTCACCGTCGGGATGCTCACCTCGCTCTCCCCCGGATCGACGGACCTCACCGAAGCCGCTGCCATCGTCGAGCGGCTCGGGCGCGACGGCGCCTCGGTCGTCGTGGCCAGCGGCGGGGTGTCTCGCGGGTCCGCCGCATCCCGGGCGGCGCTCCTCGATGCGATCGAGACGGCAGCGACCGCCGTGAGCATGGGGGTCGAGTCCGACGTCGTCACGGCCAACGACCTGGGGCTCCGCGGGCTGATTCACACTCTGAGGGATGACCCGCGCGTCGTGCAGTTCGGAGAACGGGCCATCGGCGCACTCGTCGACTACGACGCCCAGCACCGCACGTCGCTCGTGCCCCTGCTGCGCCACTTCCTCGATGCCGGACGCAACAAGACGGTCGCCGCGCGCAGGGCGTTCGTCTCGCGTCCCTGGATGCATGAGCGACTCCGCCTCGCCGGTGAGGTGCTCTGTGTCGACCTCGATGACGAGAGCACGTGCCTCACCCTCCAGGTCGCCCTGCTCGTCATGGATACGCAACGTGAGCGGTCGGAAACCCAGCGAAAGGCCCACCAGTGACCTCCTCCCTCATCGCGGTCCGCCGCGCCCTCGAGGCCATTCGTGAGGCGGACCGCCCCGAGATCTGGATCTCCCTCCGCGATCCTGCGGACCTGGAGGCAGAGGCGACACACATCGACGCCGACCCGGCCGAGCTTCCCCTGCGCGGCATGACGCTCGCGGTCAAGGACAACATCGACGTGGCGGGCCTCCCGACGACTCTCGGCCTTCCCCTCGAGCGACGCGGCGACCTGGTGACCGCGGATGCCACGGCCGTCGCACGACTGCGCGCTGCCGGCGCGATCGTCATCGGCAAGACCAACCTCGACCAGTTCGCCACGGGACTGGTCGGAACACGAAGCCCCTACGGTGCGGTGCGCAACGCCCTGTGGCCCGAGCGGATCTCGGGGGGATCGAGCTCGGGCTCAGCGGTCGCCGTCGCTCTTGGCATCGTCGACATCGCGCTCGGTACGGACACGGCGGGTTCCGGGCGGGTGCCAGCGGCGCTCAATCGGATCGTCGGCATCAAGCCGACCCTCGGCCTCGTGCCCACGACGGGTATGAGGGATGCCTGTCGCCCGTTCGACACGATCACGGTATTCGCCCGCGACCTCGAGACCGCAGCATCCGCCACCGCGACCATCGTGGGACCCGATCCGGCCGACGGCCTGAGCCGGAGCATCCCCTCGGACGCGGTTCTCGCTGCGCCGGGGCATCCCGTGCTCGCGATCCCGCGTGAGGAGGACCTCGCGGCGCTCACGCCCGCCGCGCGATCGGCGTGGGATGCCGCGATCGAACGCTGGTCGACGGTGGCCGAGCTCCGCACCCTCGACATCTCGCCCCTCCTCGCCACGGCCAAGCTCCTCTACGACGGCGCGATCGTCGCGGGGCGGTATGCCGCCGCGGGAGAGTTCCTGTCGGACGAGAAGGGCCTGGACCCCACCGTGGCCGGGATCGTGCGGCGCGCGAAATCCGTCGCCGGGTGGGAGTACGTCCGTGATCGCGAGGCTCTCGATGCTGCCCGGGTTGCGGCCCTCGCCTCTCTCGAGGGCATTGACGGGATCGTGATCCCGACCGCCCCCGGACACCCGACCCTCGAGGAGGTCGCGGCCGACCCCCTCGCGGTCAACGCCTGGATGGGCACCTACACGAACTTCGTGAACCTCCTCGACCTGTCCGCGATCGCCGTGCCCTTCGACGACGGCGCGGACTCTGGGTTCGGCACCACGATCGTCACGCGCGCATTCCAAGAGCGGGTCGCGTTCGACCTCGCCGCGCGCTTCCTCGGCGTCGAGGCGCCAGCAGCCTCCGGCGACCCCGGCATCGACGTTGCGGTCTTCGGCGCCCATCTCACGGGACAACCCCTCAATGGGCAGCTCACCGACCTCGGTGCCCGCTTCGTCACGAGCATCGAGACCGCCGCGAGCTACACGCTTCACGCACTCGACACGACGCCGCCGAAGCCCGGTCTGGTCTTCGTGGACGAGGGCGGGAGCAGCATCGGCGGCGAGCTGTGGCGGATGTCACCCGCAGCGCTCGGCACGTTCCTCGCCGACCTGCCCTCGCCGATGACGCTCGGCAGGGTCGAGCTCTCCGATGGCCGGCAGGTCGTGGGCTTCGGATGCACGCCAGCGGCTCTCGCGGGCGCCCTCGACATCACGGCCCACGGAAGCTGGCCCGCGTACCTCGCCAGTCGGTAGCCTCAGCGCGCGGTGTAGCCACCGTCGACGACGAGTTCCGACCCGGTCACGAAGCTCGCGTCGTCGGAGAGCAGGTAGGCCGTCGCCGCGGCGATCTCCGTGGGCCTCGCAAAACGTCCGGCCGGATGCATCCCCTCCACCGCCGTGCGGAACTCGGGGTGCGGGGCGAACTGCTCGCGTGTCATGGGCGTGTCGACGACGCCGGGGCAGACGGCGTTCGAGCGGATGCCAGCCTTCGCGTAGTCCACCGCGATGGCCCTCGAAAGGCCGAGAACACCCGCCTTGCTCGCGCAGTACGCCGGCTCGTCCGCCGTCGCCACAAGGCCCGACATCGAGGCGTGGAACACCAGCGAGCCGCCGTCCGGCATGCGGGAGACCGCGTGCTTGGCCACGAGGAAGGCACCCGTGAGGTTGACGCCGATCACGCGGTTCCACTGGTCGAGGGTCGTCTCGGTGAGCGGGACCTCGAGGGCGATACCAGCGTTCAGCACGGCACCATCGAGCCTCCCGTACCGCTCGATCACCGCGTCGAGAGCGGCGGAGACGCTCGCCTCGTCGGTGACATCGCACGCGAGGCCGAGCGCCGGTTGCGACGCACTCGCCCGCTGCTCGTCGAGGTCGAACGACACCGTCACAGCACCCTCGTCGGCAAGTCGCTGAACCGTCGCGGCACCGATTCCCGAGCCGCCTCCTGTCACCACGATCACCCGGTCTGCCAGCCGCATTCGTCCACCTTCCACGTCGTGATCTCACGCTAACCGGCGAGACACGACCCGTGCCGCGTCACGGACGATTGGCGACAACCTGTCGTCGCACCCCTGCACGGTGGCATCACTGCGTCGTACGATGAGCCATGGGTTCGCGCGTTGTCGTCGGCATGGCCGGGTGGGTCTACCCCGACTGGCGCGGCACGTTCTACCCGAAGGGGCTCGTGCAGAAGAACGAGCTCGCCTGGGCGAGCGAGCACGTGACATCCATCGAACTCAATGGCTCGTTCTACTCCCTGCAGAAGCAGACGAGTTGGTACTCCTGGCGGGATGCCACGCCCGAGGCGTTCGTCTTCTCGGTGAAGGCCCCGCGCTTCATCACGCACATCCGTCGACTCGACGACGTCGAGGAGCCCCTCGCCAACTTCTTCGCCTCCGGCATCCTCGCCCTCGGGTCGAAGCTCGGCGCGATCCTGTGGCAGCTACCGCCGAGCCAGGAGTTCGAGCCGTACCTGATCGAGCGCTTCTTCGCCCTGCTCCCCCACACGACGACCGAGGCGGCGGAGCGAGCACAGCAGCGGAGCGAGCGGATGCACGGCCGCGAGCACCTCGAGACCGATGCCGACCGACCCTTCCGTCACGCCATCGAGGTGCGCCATTCCTCGTTCGGTCACCCGACCTTCGTGGAACTCGCACGCCAGTACGGCATCGCCATCGTCTACGGGGACTCCGGCGGCAAATGGCCCGTGATCGACGACGCCACCACGGACTTCCGCTATGCGCGCCTTCACGCGGACACGGCCGTCTACCCCGGAGGGTTCTACGAACCCGACGATCTCGCGACGTGGTCGGCACGGATTTCGGGATGGCTCGCGGACGGGCAGGACGCATACATCTACTTCGACAATGACACCAAGGTGCGGGCGCCGATCGACGCGATGTCGCTTCTCGAGCTGTTGCGCGACTAGGACTTATCCCAGTCGGCTGCCTCCTCGGCGGCCCACCTGCGGGCGCGCTCCGCGATGATCTCGGGGGCGCGGGCCGCCTCCTCGCGGGTCTTGAACGGGCCGTCACGGTCCGTCGCGAGCGACTGTGGGCCCTCTTCGACTTCGCCGGTCACGTGGTTGTACCACCAGTCGGTCATGCGTCTACCTCCATGGTTCAGTGCCCGGATGGGACTGTGCCCAGATTAGGACATGCTCGCGATCTGGATGAGATTGCCACAGGTGTCGTCCAGGGTGGCGACGGTCACCGGACCCATGTCTGTCGGTGGCTGAAGGAAGACAACCCCGAGTGCCGTCAGGCGCTCGAACTCGGCCTGGATGTCGTCGACGCCGAAGCTCGCGGCCGGAATGCCGTCGGCAGCGAGAGCCGCGGTATAGGCCTGGGCCGCGGGATGCTCGTTCGGTTCGAGGAGTAACTCGACGTCGTTGGTCGACCCGACAACGGTGAGCCAGCGATGCTCTCCGACGGGCACGTCGTTCTTCGTGGTGAACCCCAGAACGCCCGTGTAGAAGTCGAGGGCCTTCTGCTGGTCGTCCACGAAGACGGACGTCGTGGTGATGAAGATGCTCATGGTGTCTCTCCCTGTACGGTCTCGATCCAGCGACGCACCTCGGCGAGGGCATCCGTCTCGAGATGATGAACGGTGGTCCGGCCGACACTCGCCACAGTGACAAGACCGGCCTCGCGCAGTATCGAGATGTGCTTGGACACGGCCTGCCGACTCATCGACATCCCGCGTTCGGTGATCAGGCGGACACAGATCTCGAACAGCGTCTGGTCGTTGCGCACCGTCAGGTCATCGACGATCGCCCGGCGCACCGGGTCGGCGATGGCTTTGAAGACCGCGTCCACGCTTCGACAATAGGCAACCATTTAGTTGCCAGTCAAGTCGCTAGAGTGGAACCATGCCCCGCGACGAACACGGAAATCTCGTCGCGGGCACCGTGTCCCCGCGACGCCCCATCCCCGCCTCGATTCCCCGCCCCGAGTACGTGGGCCGGGCGGCCCCCGCGCCGTACGACGGCGACGACATCTACACTCCGGAGCAGGTCGAGCTCATCCGCGAATCCGGGCGCATAGCTGCCACAGCGGTCGAGCTCGCAGGTGAGGCGATCAGGCCAGGAGTGCGCACCGACGAACTGGATGTCATCGTCCACGACTACATCGTCAGTCAGGACGCCTACCCCTCGACAGTGGGCTATCGCGGCTTCCCCAAGGCCGTGTGCACGAGCATCAACGAGGTCATCTGCCATGGCATCCCGGATGACACGGTGCTCGAGAACGGCGACATCATCAACATCGACGTCACCGCCTTCAAGAACGGCGTTCACGGCGACCTCAGCAAGACGTTCATCGTCGGCGAGGCCCGACAGGAGGTCGTCGACCTCGTCGACCGAACCCGTGAGGCGATGAACCGCGGGATCAAGGCGGTCGCCCCCGGCCGGCAGATCAACGTCATCGGCCGGGCCATCGAGTCCTACGCCAAGCGCTTCGGCTACGGCGTCGTTCGCGACTACACCGGTCACGGGGTGGGCACCGCCTTCCACTCCGGCCTCATCGTTCCCCACTACGACGCCGCGCCGGCCTTCGACCAGGTGATGGAGGTGGGTATGGTGTTCACGATCGAACCGATGCTCACGATGGGCACCCTTGAGCACCCCGGCGCGATCGCGTGGGACACCTGGGCGGATGACTGGACCATCACCACCCGCGACAAGGCACTCACCGCCCAGTTCGAACACACCCTGGTCGTCACCGAGCGCGGTGCCGACATCCTCACACTGCCGTAAGGAACAATCGCACCATGGGACATGCACTCGGCGTCGACATCGGCGGAACCGGAATCAAGGCCGCGATCGTCGACACCGACACCGGCGAACTGGTGAGCGAGCGCATCAAGCTTCCCACCCCGAGCGGTGGTGAACCGAACGACATCGTCGCGACGGTCGTGACGCTCGTCGAAAAACTCGGCGGACTCGGCGAGGGAGTCCCCGTCGGGGTGTGCTTCCCGGCGATCGTGCGCAACGGTCGCACGATGTCGGCCGCGAACGTCTCGAAGAAGTGGATCGGACTCGAGGCCGAAGCCCTCTTCGAGAAGGCGCTCGGGCGGGACATCCACTTCGTCAACGACGCGGATGCCGCGGGCTACGCCGAGGTGCGCTACGGCGCTGCCAAGGACGTGACCGGCCTCGTCCTGCTGACGACCCTCGGCACGGGCATCGGCAGCGCGCTCATCTACAACGGCGTGCTCATCCCGAACTCCGAGCTCGGCCACCTCATCGTCGACGGGCGTGACGCCGAGAAGCGCGCATCGTACGCGGCCAAGGAACGCTCGCGTCTGAGCTGGAAGTCCTGGGCGAAGCGGCTCCAGAAGTACTACGGGCACCTCGAGATGCTCTTCTCCCCCGACCTCTTCGTCGTGGGGGGCGGCGTCTCCAAGAGCTACCAGGAGTTCCTGCCGCTGCTCTCGCTCAGCACGCCGATCGTGCCCGCAGTGCACCGCAACAACGCGGGCATCCTCGGTGCCGCGGCTCTCGCCGCCCTTCCGCGGTAGTCACTCCTGCGCCCAGCCGACGACGAGCGACGACTCGTCCGGGGTGAGGACCTCGGCGCGCAGCCCGGCCTCCTCGAGTGCGCCCACCGCGGCGTCCACCTGGTGTTCGGCGACCTCGGTGAGAAAGCGACCGAAGGGCGTAAGCCACGCGGGCGCCTCGGCGATCGCTCGACGCAGGACCTCGAGACCATCGCTCCCGCCGTCGAGTGCGGTGAGGGGTTCGTAATCGCGGGCTTCGTGCGGTAGCAGCGCGATGTCCCCCGTCGGCACGTAGGGCGCGACGATCGTGACCGTTGCCACGCGACCGCGAAGATCAGCGGGCAGGGGTCCGAAGAGGTCGCCGAGCAGAACGGTGGCGTGGGCGGACGCGAGAGTGCGCTGCGCGTTGGCGACCGCACGCGGATCGATGTCGGTGGCGAACACCTCCACTCGAGCACGGGATGCCACGGCGGCAGCGATCGCACCGGAGCCGCAGCACAGGTCCACGAGCACCGAACCGGGAGCGAGCCCCTCGACCGCGGCATCCACGATGAACTCGGACCTCGGGCGCGGCACGAATACACCGGTGTCCACCGGTACCCTGACACCCGCGAAGTCGGCCCACCCCAGCACGTGCTCGAGTGGTGTTCCGCTCACCCGGGCCGCGATCATCCGCTCGAGGGAGTCGGCGTCTCGCGGCTCGAGCAGCAGGAGGTCGGCCTCGTCCTCGGCGAAGACGCATCCGGCCGCGCGCAGCCGCGCGACCAGGGCGTGCCGGTCGATGCGTGCGTCGATGTGGCCTACTCGGTGATCGTGAGGGTCCAGCTGCCCGACTGCCCCTCCTGCGAACCGTCGAGGTCGATCGAGTCCTCGCCACCCTCGTAGGGGCCCACCATGGTGGCGTTACCGTCGGCGAACTCGATGATGATCCGCAGCTGGCCGCCCGCGACCACCCACGTGTCACTCGGGTCGTTGAAGCTCTTCCCCTTGTAGCTGAAGCCGAGCGTGCGATCCTCGTGGAAGTCGAACTCCCACTCCGCATTGCGCGAGTCGGTTCCGCTCCAGGTCGTTCCTGCCAATTCCTCGCCGGTGGGCGTGCTCGAGGGAGCGGCCGTGCACCCTGCAAGCAGAGCGAGTGCGGCGGCGACCACGGCGACGCTGCCGAGCCTGTGTGTGAGAGTCATAGCAGCACGATAACCCCTCACGGTGCGTGCACGGTGAGAGATCGGTTCGACACACCCGGCGACGGATACACTGCCGATCATGGCAGCAGACGCACGTCCTCCTACGCACCCCGGGGAACCTCACGGTTCCGGCCTCGCCTCGCGGCTGAACTGGCTTCGAGCTGGCGTTCTCGGGGCCAATGACGGCATCGTCTCGGTCGCCGCAGTGGTCGTCGGCGTCGCCGGGGCAACCTCCGATCTCTCGCCGATACTCGTCGCGGGCGTCGCTGCCCTCGTCGGTGGGGCCATCTCCATGGGACTCGGCGAGTACGTGTCGGTATCGAGCCAACGGGACACCCAGCGCGCGCTCATCGCGAAGGAGCGCGCGGAGCTCGAGAGTCTGCCCGACGAGGAACTCGAGGAGTTGACGGCCCTGTACGAGGGGAAGGGCCTCAGCCGTGAGACTGCCGCGCGCGTGGCATCCGAACTCACCTCGCACGACGCCCTGACGGCCCATCTCGAGGCCGAGCTCGGCATCAACGAGGCGGACGTCGTGAGTCCGTGGCAGGCCGCTGGTGCGTCAGCACTCGCGTTCTTCATCGGAGCGGCCCTCCCCATGCTTGCGATCCTCCTGCCGCCGGCCGAGCTACGGGTGCCCGTCACCTTCGTGGCGGTGCTTGTCGCACTCAGCCTCACCGGTGTCGTGAGCGCCCGTCTCGGCGATTCCCACTGGCTGCGCCCCACTGTGCGGATCGTCATCGGGGGTGCCATCGCTCTGGCCGTGACATTCCTCATCGGAATGCTCCTCGACACCTCGGGTGTCGTCTAGCGCTGGGTCAGCTGTAGCTCACGGTGATGCTCGCCAGCACCGACCACAGGAACGACACGGTCGAGATGAGGGAGAGTGCTCCGCCGAAGATACCCAGCGCGAGACCGATCATGGCGAGGCCCCGCATCGTGTTCGGCTGGCCCGCCGCGGCGAGCTCGCGAGCTCTCGTGATGCCCTTCGCGCCGAAGACGATGGCAAGAATGCTCGGCACGAGCAGCACGTTGAAGATCACGGCACCGATCCCCGCGACAAGTGCGTACACCGCCATCGGGTTCGCCCTGGCATCGATTCGGACCGCTGCGGGTACGGGGCCGCCGAACTCGGGACTCTCGCTGGGACTCTGCGGGGCAGGATTCGATGCGGAGTAGATGATGTGGGGATCCGGCGGCGCAGCGGGTTCCGCGACCGCTGGAGTCACGGCCTTCCGGCTCTCGCTCCAGCCCGCCCCGTTCCACCACTGCTCACCGCGCCCATCGGGAGCGGGGTACCACCCCGGCGATCGCGTGGCATCCATGCTGCGATTCTAGGGCGGGCGCGCCAGAACAGGAGAGGGAATGGGCCGGCTGATACGCCGGGTTCTGTTGACATCACCGTGACAGGCACGGGGATGCTGGACGGCCATCTATCTACGACGTACGTTGCCGCACGCCTCCAGCGGTCTACCCGGAAACTGGGCGGGCCACCCGTAACGCTTCCTGTCTGACCTTGCTCCGGACGAGGTTTACCTAGCCGACCGCGTCACCGCGGCCGCTGGTGGTCTCTTACACCACCGTTTCACCCTTACCGTTCTTGCGAACGGCGGTCTACTTTCTGTTGCACTTTCTCGCGGGTTACCCCGGGTGGGTGTTACCCACCGCCCTGCCCTGTGGAGCCCGGACGTTCCTCGACCATGCGCCCCGAGGGGAACATGAGCGCGACCGTCTTGCCGACCCATTCCGCTCACCAGTGTAGGTGGGCGGGACGCACAGCAATCAGTTGCCGAAGTCCGCGCCGAGATCCATCGCGAGATTGGCGAGCTTGTCGGCGCGGGAGTTCTCGAGCCGGGGTATCCACTCGAACCGCACGGGCGTGCCGATGAGCACGCTGCGCGCCTCAGCCGCGAGCTCTGCCATGTCGGGGTGCTTGATCTTCCAGCGGCCGGACATCTGCTCCACCACGAGCTTCGAGTCCATACGAATGTGCAGCTCGGCATCCGGATCGATCTCCAACGCGCGACGAACACCCGCGATCATGGCCTTGTACTCGGCGACGTTGTTCGAGGCGATACCGCCGAAGAGACCGATCTCGGCAAGGATCTCCCCCGTGTCGCCGTCGATGACGACAGCGCCGCTCCCGGACAGCCCCGGATTGCCTCGCGAACCGCCGTCGGCCTCGATGATGAGGACCCGCGCCACTAGAGCCCCGACTCGTCGGTACGCACGAGGATGGCGTCACTCGACGGGCAGATGAGCACATCGTCGGGCGCTGCCGCCCGGATCGCCTGCAGCTCGTCCTCGAGGAGTGCCACTCCCGACGCCTGGGACACGCCGAATCGCAGGAGGGATGCCCCGGTGCCGTAGCGCGAACGCTGCTTCTCGTAGAGCGCCAGAAGGTCGTCGGGCAGCTGGCCCTGGAGTTCCGTGCGCCCAGCGACGACTGTCGCCCGCTCCTCCACGATCGTCGCGAGGGACTGGTCACGTGCGGATTCGGCCTGCGTGATCGACGCCAGCACGTCATCCAGTTCGGCCGTGGTGGCCGCGACAGTCGCCTGCTCTGCCTCGAGTCGCTCCATGACGGCGAGCTCGATCTCCTCAAGGTCATCCAGCCGTTTCCTCAGCGCGCCGAGTTCCTGCTCGAGGGCTGCGACATCCTTCACTGACGAGCTCGCCTGGAGACGCGACGAATCGCGCGCGATACGGTCCTCGACGACCTTCACATCCGACTCGAGGCGGCTCAGTTCCAGTTGGGTGTTCTCGGCGACGCCACTCTGCTCGCCCCTCGTGCTGCGGAGGGCTGCGGCGCGCGACTGGAGCTCGGCGATGGCCGCGATCTCGGGAAGGCTTGCCGCCCGGTGGTCGAGCTGCGCAAGGCGCGTGTCGAACGCCTGGAGGTCAAGCAGGAGAGCCTGCTTCTCGGGACTGGCCTTCAGTGCCATGCGATTCCACTCTTTCGTTCGGTGGGCTCTCCGCAGGAGAGCCGGGTCAGTCGGGGTCTGTGTTCACTGGGTGACGACGAAATCCCAGGGATCGGTTCGGAGGTCACTCACGGTGACGGCCACCCCCGGGAGTTGGGCCGAGAGTTCCGCGGCCGCCGTGTCGAGCCACAGCCATTCGCTGGCCCAGTGTGACACGTCGATGAGCGCTGGCCCGCCAGCCACCCGCGCGTTCTCGCGTGCCTCAGAGGCAGGGTGATGACGAAGGTCTGAGGTGATGTACACATCGGCCGAGAGAACGTCGGGGTGTGAGAGCAGCGAGTCGCCCGCCCCCGCGCACAGTGCGATCGTCTCGATGGGTGCGTCGAAGTCGCCGGCCACGCGGATTCCCGTTGCGGTGGCTGGCAGGATCTCACCCAGGGCACGAGCGAGGAGCCCGAGCGAGACGGGCGACGGGAGCCTGCCGACGCGGCCCAGGCCGAGATCGGGGTTGGTCGACGGTTGTAGCGGCCGAACATCCGCAAGGCCGAGCCGCGCTGCGAGGGTGGCGGACGTACCGGATGCCACGACATCCGCGTTCGTGTGAGCCGCAAGCAACGCGCACTCCGCCCGGATGAGTCGAGTGAGAACCGAGCCCTTGTAGGTATCAGCGGCAACGGACGACACCCCGCGGAGCAGGAGGGGATGGTGGACGAGGAGCAGGTCGGTGTCGAGCTCGATCGCTTCGTCCACCGTCTCGGTGACGGCGTCGACGGCCAGCCGGATCGAGGTGACTGTCGCACCGGGATCGCCAGCTACGAGCCCGACCGCATCCCATGGTTCAGCTCCTGCACGGGGCCACAGCCGCTCCACCGCAGCTCGGACATCGTCAACGGTGGTGGTCACGATGCCAGTCTACGGGCGCTCGGACAGCGGCGATCCTTGCGGGATACGGATCTCCTCCTGGCGACGGATCGCCGGGATGCCTGCCACGATCGGCAGCAGGATTCCCAGCAGGAGGGCGACGAGAACACCGAAATCGGTGCTGGCGAGCGGACTCTCCAGAGGCACCCCGAGGAGCGTGAACAGGTAGCCCTGCCAGCCCAGCCAGGCCACGTTCGCCGTCGTCAGACCGAATCCGAGAAGCGTGATGACGATGAACCCCACGAGGTTCACCACCCGCCAATCGGAATAGGCACCGCCGCGCCTCACGAGCGAGTTCGAGTCGAATGGCCGGTTCCGCAGCATCATCTCGGCGGCGAAGATTCCCACCCAGGCTGCCGTGGGCACCGCGAGTGTCGTCGCGGCATCCCGGAACACCGCAGTGAGGCCACCCGGCAGCGCGATAGCGACGACGACCGCAACCACCGCGAGGAGCGCACCGACGATCACGACGGACACGGGGCGGCTGGTACGGATCCCCATCGACTGGAAGGCGAATGCACCGGAGTAGATCGTGATGATGACACCCGAGAGGAGGCTCACGCTTGTCGCTGCGATGAGGGGAATCGGGTACCACGACGGCAGCATGTTCGCGAGGGCGTCGATGGGCGACTGGGCGAAGCCACTCGCCACACCGGGGTTCGACGCGGCAAGGAGTGCCCCGTAGGCGATGAGGATGAAGGTCGGGAGGGTCGCACCGAAGGTCCCCCACAGCACGGAGGCACCACCGCTGGACCCCGGACGCTGGTAGCGCGCAAGGTCCGCGCCGGAGTTCGCCCACACGAGGCCGATGAGGCTGAAGACGAGGACCGCGCCCGTGATGGCTCCGAACCAGGAACCATCCGGGATCGTGAGCGCCACGGCCAGGTCCACGCGGTTGGCGGTGAGCCCGATGAAGCCCGCGACGAGCACGGCGGCCAGGATCGTCAGCACGAGCTGAACGCGCGCGAGGAGTCCATAACCGAAGATGGCGACCACCAGGGCGATCGCGAACACCACCGCCAGACAGATGAGCAGGAGAACCGTGCTGGTGAGACCGCCGGCCCCTCCTGAGCGCATCACGACTGCGGTGATCGTGGATGCCACGAGCCACAGCAGCGCTGCGCCCCAGAACACTCGCGTCAGGAGCGCAACGGTCGCGGGCACGACGTTGCCCAGGTGGCCAAAGGTGGCTCGCGAGATCACCATGGTCGGCTGGCCGCTGCGCTTGCCCGCGAGGGTCGTCAGTCCGAGCGGGAGGAAGGAGAGCGCGACTCCCGCCAGAATCGCGACGATCGACTGTCGCAGGCTCAGCCCGACCGACACAACCGTCGCTCCGAGAGCAAGGCTGAGCACGGAAGAATTGGCGGCGAACCAGAGCCAGAAGAGACGTGCGGCTCGCCCGACGCGCTGGTCGAGCGGGGTGGGTTCGAGGGCCACCTTCTCGACAACGAATGCCTTGGGGGCGATCGGCTGGCTCTCCATGATGACGACTTCGTCCTCGGGGATCCGCACGGTCGCGATCGGACCGGAGGGCGGGGAGATCGGCGGCGGTAGCAGGACTCCTCCAGCTGCCGCTCCCGCGACGAGCGGGATGCGATCGGTCTCGTCGACGTCGTCCTCGAGCTCCTCCTCATACGCGGCGTCCACGATCGTGACCGATCCGGTCTCCGTGGGAACACTCTCGCCT
Source organism: Leifsonia sp. AK011 (assembly GCF_013410945.1). NCBI lineage: Bacteria > Bacillati > Actinomycetota > Actinomycetes > Micrococcales > Microbacteriaceae > Leifsonia > Leifsonia sp. AK011. The sequence goes on from NZ_JACCCH010000001.1 coordinate 2,113,270, forward strand.
GCGGCGACGGGCATCGGTTCGATGAACATGGGCTCAGGGAAGCCGGATGTCGCCGGCTCCGCGTCCGCGTGGAGCGGGGGTTCCTCAGCGCCGTCGGATGCCCCGCTCAGCAGGTCATCGAAACTGAAAGCGCCGGGGGCCGCGGGTGCCGCCGCTGCCGCGCCCGCCGCTGCCGCACCGAACACGAAACCGGTCGAGGTCGACGGTGCCGGTGGCTCATCCTCCACGATCTCGGCGTCGATGATCTCCTCGCCGAAGGTTTCCCCCGAGAGGAGTCCGGCGGGGAAGGGCGCAGCCTGGTCGGCCACGGGAAGAGCGGGGGCGATCACCGGCTCGACGAGCTCCGGGATGACCGGCTCGGGCTCGGGCTCGGGCATCGGCTCAGGCTCAGGCGTGGGCTCCGGCTCCGGCTCCGGCGCGACGAATTCGGGCACGCTGTCCACGAGAGGCACCGCGACGGCTTCTGGCTCGGCCGGGTCGCTCGGCACTGAGGGGTCAACGAGCGGGGGCGGAGCGAAGCCAACGTAAGGCTCCTCGGTCTCCGATGGGGCGTCGGAGGAGGCCAGGTCGGGTTCCGATGCCTCCGGAACCGCGTCGATCTCTGGCTCGACAGCCGATTCGGGCTCCGCGTAGGGCTCGGGCTCCGCATAAGGCTCGGGCTCTGCAGAGGGCTCGGGCTCTGCAGAGGGCTCCGGCTCCCCAGAGGGCTCGGGCTCCGCAGGGGGATCCGCAAGCTCCGAAGTCGGCTCCGCGGGCTCGGCATCCGGCTCGACGGCGGGCTCAACGAAGGGCAAAGGAACTGCAACCGGCGTCGGGCTCTCGTCCGCGGCATCCGTGACCGAACCGCTGGGCTCGTCGAGGTCCGGTGCGGGGGCCCAGGTGTCGCTGGGAGGTGGCACCTCCCACGCGGGCAGCGGCGCCTCGGCCTGCTCGGCTGGTGCCTCATCGACCGGCTCGACGTCAGCGGATGCCTCCGCTGCGGACACCGGCGCGTCATCCACCGGCGCTTCGTAGGTTGGCGCTTCGTACGCCGGAACGTCCGAGGTGGGGGCCTCATCGACCGTTGGCGCGGAAGCAGCGGGCGCAGGGGCCGGGGTTGTGGCTACGAGGTCACCGAAGTCCTGGCGGGCGGCCGAGACCTCCGCGAGGGCGTCCGGAGTTCCGAGGGCGAGCATGGAGCTCTCCCACGCGGTGTACTCGCGCGCGTCCTGCTCGCGGAGCTGCAGTTGTGCCTGGAGCTGTTCGATCGCCCCAGCGGGGTCCTGGGATGCCGCCAGGTCGAAGAGCTCGCGGTCGGAGAGCGACCTGCGCACGGGACGCCCCGACGGAGCATCCAGCGGCACGGCCTGCGATGGATCGGGGGCCGGCAGGCTGCTCCACGGTGGAGGCGGAGGTACATCGGTCACGGGGATCGCGTCGGACGGCGGAGGCGGAGTGCCCTGCGGGACTGCGGCGACGGGCGAGTCCGGCTCGGACTGGGGTGCCTCGACGGGCGGGGCGGGAGGCGCCGTCGGTACCTCAAACGCCGGAACCGCCGAGACCGGTGGTGCGGCAACCGGCGTCGTGGCGACGGGGGGAGGCACGGGCGCTGCCGACGGGGGCGCCGCGGCAACGGGCGGTGCCGCCACAGGAGGAACCTCCTGCTGGGGCGTCACCGGTGGCGGAACGGATACCGGTGCCGTGGGCGGTGCTACTCGCCCGAACTCCGCGGCCAACGCGTTCGCAAGTTCGTCGTCATCGTGGAGCGATGGTGCCTCGGCGCCCGCGGGAGGCGGGCTGTAGGTCGAGCGACGGGGCCCCGGAGGTGCATAAGAAGGGTCTGGTGAGGTCTCGTTCTTAACCTCGTCGTCACTTGCCATACAGCGAATTCTAAGCCGAGTGAGGATTTCTGCGCGGTTGACGGGCCGTTGTGAGGACTGTTACCGCGATCAGGATGAGCCCGAGCCCGAGCCATCCGATGGCCTCAAGACGCTCCCCCACCACCAGAATCGCCAGCAGTGTCGCCACGAACGGCTCCAGCAGCGTGATGGTTGTCGCGGTGCTGCTGCGCAGGGTGCGCATCCCGATTCCGAAGAGGATGTAGGCCACGAACATCGGCCCAAGCGCCAGGTATGCGGCGATCCCGATGGATTGTGCGGACTGCAGAAGTGGGCCCCCGAGCGCGAGCAGTACGGGAAGCAGACCGAGTGCGCCCATGCCGAACATCCCTCCGATGACCGCGTTCGAGGGATGCCCCGTGCGAATCGCGCGACTCGAGGCGTAGGTGTACAACGCGTACGCAAAGCCTGCGAGAACGCCGAACAGGATGCCGGGGAGCACGGTGCCCGGAGCATTTGACGATGCCGCGCCGTGGCCACCGAGCGCCAGGAGCACCACGCCGACGATGGCGACCCCAGTGCAGACGAGCCAGCGCCGCGACAGGCCCCGGCGCTCGAACAGCCATTCAAGAAGAGCGGCGAACACGGGACCGGTACCGAGAGAGACGACGTTGCCGATTGCCACACCCGCAAGGTCCATCGACAGGTAGAAGGAGAGCGGATACACGACGACGCCGATCGCCCCGATGAGAAGCCACTTCCGGCTCGCGGCATCCCGAATCGCCCTGAGCGAGGTACGCGCGGCGATCGCGAACAGGAGCAGGCCACCGATCGTCATCGTGGATGCACCGATAGCCAACGGGCTGACCGAGTCCGGCATGAAGCTCGCCGCCGTGCCGGTGGTTCCCCAGAGGAGCGACGCGAACACGAGCGCCCACGCACCAGAGCCGACGCCCGGGGTGGGCCTACTGTCAGGACTCACCACCGACCGCTCCCCTGACCTCGCCCTAGCTCGTCACCATCATAGGTTTCCTCACGAGGCGGCGTGCCCCAGAACGCCAAGCCTCGTTTCGTCGGCGGTAACCGGAGCGACAAGTGCCAGCCACCTTGGCTCGGGACAGTGACGAGGGCCGCGCCTCAGCGCCCGAACCCCCGCACAACAACACTTCGGCACACCGGATGACCTCCGGGGTGCCATTCGACGTGGACAGGAACCTACGAATGCGCTCAACCCTGACGCCCGACACAGCTCTGAGGGAAGAACAGGGTCGAACCCGGTTCACGGGGCGCTTCGCGAAGGTCCTGCCGATGACGCTGACCCTCGCCATCGTCGCGGGCGGACTCGTGACGGGTGGCGTGGCAGCCTCGAGCATCGCAGCGGAGTTGCTGCCGCAGGATTACACGCAGTTCGTGGACCCGTTCGTCTCGACGGAAGACGATTTCGGTCAGGACATGCCGGGAGCCGCAGCACCCCACGGTCTCGCGAAGGTCAATCCCCTGACCACTCCCGGGCGCTCGCACAGCGGGTACGACTACGCCGAGACGAAGATCGCGGGGTTCACGAGCACGAACCTCGACGGTGCAGGCGGGTCGGGTGGCGGCGGTGACATCCTGGTCGTCCCCACCTACGTCGATTACACGACCCGTCCCAACACGAACTCCTATGCGAAGAGCTACAGTCACGCCGACGAAGAGGCCACGCCCGGCTACTACAAGGTCAAGCTCACCACGACGCAGGGGCTCGACGGATCGATCTCCAACACCGCGGGCAGCCAGCCGATCACGGCGGAGCTGACCGCCGACGTGCGCAGCTCGCTGCAGCGCTACACCTTCCCGAACGCGGGAACCGCCTCGCTCGTCGTCGACCTGCGCAACAACTTCACGAGTCGGATCGATGCGAGCGTCTCCGTGAACAAGCTCACCGACGGTCGCGCCGCTCTGTCGGGCTACGTCGTCGGAACGTTCAACGGAAACAACTACAAGCTCTACTACTACTCGGAGACGAGCACTGCGGTGAAGAGCATCCAGACGTGGGGCGGTGACGGCGCCCTCTCCAATGCGATGCAGCAGAACGGCACCGACATCGGTGTCATCCTCGACGTGGATGCCACGGCAGGCCAGGTCGTCCAGCTCACGACCACACTCTCGCCCCTGAGCGTCGAGCAGGCGCGCATCGACATGGCGAACGAGATCGGCACCCGCACCTTCGACGACGTGCGTGCCGGCACGAAGGACCAGTGGAACGAGGTGCTCTCGACGGTCGACATCGAGTCGAGCGGAACAAGCGACCCGGACGGAAGCCTCAAGAAGCTCTTCTACACCCACCTGTACCGCCTGTTCGGTTCACCGGTCAACACGACGAGCACGAGCGGCACCTACCGCGGCGCTGATGGTGTCATCTACGAGGCCGACGGCTACGACCACTACGACTCGTGGTACCTGTGGGACGACTTCCGCAAGTACTCGATCCTGGCCATCGCCTATCCCGAGGTCTACGCCGACATCGTGCAGTCGCTCGTCGATCTCTATTCCGAACTCGCCAACACCAACGCAGGCTCGATGGCGAACCTGACGCACTCGGCGCCGACCGTCCGGTACGAGCGAGCACCGATCGTCATCGCCGACGCCGTGTCGAAGGGCATCGCCCTCGATCGCCTCGACCTCGCCTTCGAGGGCCTCAAGCGCACCGTCGGGGGTGGCTACAACAGCGCGAACACGACGCGCGGCTACCTTGCCGATGATGTCGACGACACCCTCGGCACCGCCTACGACGACTGGGCGATGGCCACCATCGCGACCTCGCTCGGCGCGGATGCCGACGCCGCGTTCTATCTCAAGCGGGCGACCAATTACACGAACCTCTTCAACCCGGCGGCGTGGACCAACTCTGCTGGCACCCAAGTCGGCCTGATCCAGCCGAAGGACGGGTCCGGCAACTGGTGGCAGAACGTCGATTCCGAGCGGTTCGAGGCGGCCAACCTCTACCAGGGCACCCTGTGGCAGTACAACTGGTACGTCGCGAACGACATGGGCGGAATGGTCACGATGATGGGCGGCGAGGAGAACGCCCTCTCCGCCGTCAGCAACCTCTTCGGAGAGCAGGCACCCAACGATGGACAGCGGATGCTGCACTCCAACGCCAACGAGATCGACCTGCAGGCGCCCTACCTCTTCAACTACGTGGGTGCTCCCAACCGCACGCAGTACTGGGTGCGCAACATCTACACGAAGGAGACCTGGAACCGCTACATCGCGACCGGCTCGACCGGCGAAGCGCCCTCGAGTGGCGGCGAGTTCCGTCCGCCGGTGAAGAAGAAGGTGTTCAGCCTCTCGCCCGCTGGCTTCCTCCCCACCATGGACAATGACGCTGGCACGATGTCGGCAACGTTCGTCGCGGCCGCGATGGGACTGTTCCCGGTCACCGCCGGTGGAGACACCTACCAGATCGGATCGCCCTTCTTCGAGAAGGTCACCATCGATCGCGAGGGGGCGAATCCCTTCGTCATCGCGGCAGACGGTGTCTCACCCGACAACTACTACATCCAGTCAGCCCAGCTGAACGGCTCCACCTTCGATCGCACCTGGGTCTCGTACGACGAGATCGTCGGGGGCGGCGAGCTTCGATTCACGATGGGGAACGCGGCATCCGAGTGGGCAGCTGACGGCCCCCAGCCGGACTCCCTCAGCGACCACGTCGACTCGTCGGTGTACAACCGACGCGGGGACATGCCGCTGACGACCTCGTCGCGAGTGTTCACCGAGTCGGATGCCAATGACGGAACGATCGCGAACACTGTGGCCGTGACGGCGCATGGCACCTCCTTCGTCGGAGCGGCCCAGAGCGACCTCGTGTCGGCAGGCCTTGTGAGCGCGACGGGCGTCCCCGCCGGACTCACGCTCCACGCGGTCAAACCCGCGAATGATCGAATCGACCTCTCGTTGAGCGGAATTGCGTCATCGCACGCCGAATCCGACGGCATCGACGGGATAGCCGTGCAGTTCGCGAGCGGTGCATTCACATCGACGGTGGCGTCGGATGCCAGGAGCCTCAGCCTGCGCGTGGACTTCACCGGCGCCGCGCTCGACGTCGATGCGCTCGAGGTCCGGGCCGACGACGGCGGAGCCGTCCAGCACACCGCGACCTTTACGGTCGACGGCGGCGTGACCTTCGCGGGCGCCAACGGTGACGACCTACTCGCCAGTGGCCGGGCATCCGTCAACGACCTGCCCGACGGATTGACGGCGACCCTCGTGCGCTCCGGCGACACCACGCTCACGCTCACGGTCACCGGCACGCTCACGACCGTCGAGGGTTCGCGCTTCTCGTTCCTCTTCACCGACTCAGCCTTCGCGAACGGAGTATCCGCGAAGACCGTGGCCGGTGACGGAGGTGTGCTGCGCCCCTTCACGGTGACGATCGGTGCGGAATGGCGCGAACGGCTCTCGACGCTCTACTCCGAAGCTGTCCTGGTCGAACAGGGCAACTACTCCCCTGCGAGTTACGCCGCGCTCGACCAGGCCCGCCGCACGTCGAAGGCCCTCCTGGACGATTCGACGTCGACTGCCGGCGCCCTGCAGCAGGCCTACTTCACCCTCGACTCGGCCCTGGACGCGCTCGAACTCGGAGCGGGTGGCTACCGCAGGCTCGAGGGCGAGGCCTCCGACACGTGGTCGGGTGGTGACCTCAAGAACGAGAGCATCAACCTCGGTGGCGTCAAGCCCGGCTCCTGGATCGGCTACCGCGGCATGGACTTCTCCGAGGGGGCTCCGACGTCCATCGACATCCGCTACGTGGCGAACTCGGGCCGAACTTCGCCCGACTCCGCCGTGGAGATTCGCGTCGATTCCCCGACCGGTCCCCTCGCGGCCACCGTTGCGCTCCCCCACAGCGGCGCGGACTGGAACGCCTACACAACGATCACCGCGGAGTTCACTGATCCGGCCGTGCTCGCGAACGCATCCTCGATCTACTTCGTGTTCCGCGGAACGATCACCGACGCCCTGCCGTGGGTGGCGAACCTCGACTACTTCCAGTTCGCCCACGACACGGATGCTGGCCCCGAGGTTCCGACCTTCGCCAAGCTCGACACAACCAACGCGAGCGAGCTCCACAGCGGAATCGACAAGAGCGCGGCGATGCTTCAGAACGTCAATGACCAGGAGTGGGCGGCGTACCGCGGCATCAACTTCGGTTCGGGTGCGACGACGCTGACCGTGAACTACGACAAGCCCTCGACCCGAACGACGGAGAACACGTTCGTCGAGGTGCGCCTGGGCAGCGTGAGCGCTCCCGCTTCGGCGATCGTTCCGCTGACGTTCACGTCGAGCGGGTGGGGCACGTACAAGACCACGACGATCGATGTCGACCCGACGAAGTTCGTGGGAACACAGGACGTCTACTTCTTCTTCACGGCCCCCAACAATGACAGCGGTCACCCGTACGTCGCGAACATCAGCTGGTTGCAGTTCGGTGTGAAGGCGGTGGAGGTGCCAACCTCGCTTCGCGTCCAGGCCGAGAGCTACGTCGGATCCAGTGGTGGCACGCTCGGCGTCGAGAACAACACCGACCCGCAGGGAGTCGCCTACACGAACCTCAAGGGAACCTACGACACCGCGTGGCTTCGCTATGACGACGTCGACTTCGGTGCCAACACCGCGACCTCGATGACCGTTCGCTACGTCAACAACTCGGCGCGCGTGGGCAACAACGCACGCATCGAGGTGTACGTCGACTCGCGAGACGGCGCACCAACAGCGACGGTGCCGCTCCCCGTGACCGGCTCCGCCTGGAGCGCGATCGGCACCACCACCTTCGCGCTTCCCACGGCGATCACGGGCAAACACACCCTGTTCATGGTCCTGCGCACCGAGGCCTACACGAACCACCCGTACGTGGGGAACATCGACTGGTACGAGTTCGGGTACGGCGTGGACAAGGGTGCGCTGCGTGCAGCGATCACGGAGTACGAGCCCCTCGCGCAACTCGGCGATCGCTACCTTGCCGCAGACTTCCGCACCTTCACACGAGCCCTGGATGCGGCCATCACTGCGCGCGAGGATGCGCAGGCGAGCAAGGAGGGGGTCGCGTCAGCTACTCGAGCGCTTCGACTCGCAGCCGGACAGCTCGAATGGCGTGTCATCCGCCAGCTCGAACAGCTCGTGACCCAGTCGGACACGATCGACCTGAGCGGCTACACGCCCGAGAGCGGCGCGCCGTTCACAGCGGCGTTGCAGTCAGCGAAGGCGATTGCTGTGGATGCGCCGTACGAGACGTACGAGCAGACCTATGCAGCACTCCGCGCGGGCTTCGATGGTCTCGTCGCGGTCGTGCCCCAGCCCGAGGGCGCCGTGACGGGCACACTCACGCCGGCCGGCCTCATCACGATCTCCGCGACGAACCTCCTGCCGTCCACGCACTACAGGATCGTGCTCCAGCCCGGCGACGTCGTCCTCGGCGACGGCACGAGCACCTCCGCTGGCGCCCTGAATGTCTCGGTGACGCTGCCAGCGGACGCACAGCCGGGCGATCACACCCTGCTGGTCCGTGGCGACGACGAGGCCGCAGTGCTGGCGCTCCCCATCGTGCTCGAGGAGGGTGTGTCGACCGGCAGCCAGGAGATCAGCGTCGACGTGCCCAAGCTGAGCGCCGGCGAGTTCGTCTGGACGATTCCCGGCAGCAACGAACTCGTCGACCTGGGCACGGCGGAGCTCCGCGGCGATCACTACTACGCGACCGGTGCGATCAACCCGATCCTCGTCACGGACACGCGTCGTGGGGCACCAGAGTGGACCGTCACGGCCCGCATCGGCGACTTCACCTCCGAGGACCAGACCATCAGTGGGCGCTACCTCGGGTGGACGCCGGCAGTGATCGAGGCGGGTGGCGGAGCCGCTGCTGGTGCGGCCGTGGCATCCGGATTCGATGAGGGCGACGGCCTCTCGGTCGACTCGCTGCTCGGTCGAGCTGCACCGGGTCACGAACTGGGATCAGCCAAGCTCGGGGCAGAACTGACACTGAAGATGCCGACGGATGCCACGGACGGCGTCTACCGCGCGACGCTCACGCTGACCGCCCTCGGCTAGACAGCATGCGACGAGGCCCCTGGGGAGACCCGGGGGCTTTGTCGTACTCGACAGCCGTCACACTGCTGCGCAGTGCGCCGGAACCGGCGGCCGTGGGCCCAGCAAGCGGTTCTCGCGCAGCATCCTCATACAGGCTGCGCCGACGGCCTGCGGCCGCCGCCGCATCCTGTGGGCCCTACCGGGCTCGAACCGATGACATCCACGGTGTAAACGTGGCGCTCTACCAACTGAGCTAAAGGCCCCTGTCCGGCATGCCGGAACAACGCCCTGCAATGGTACAGGCATACACTTCCCGTCATGGCGCAGCGCGACGGAATCCTCGGTGGCGAGAGCCCCCTCCCCGTCGTCATCGCCACCCTCCTCGCCCTCGGTACGTACCTGTTCCTCCCCGAGTCCGTGCAATTCGTGCCCTCGTGGGTCGTTCCCACCGTGGGCGTCGGGATGCTGATACCGCTCCTGATCATCAAGCGCCTACGCAAGGAGCCGGAACAGACCTGGGCCCGCTGGGCAGCGATCGTGTTTGCCGGAGGCCTCACAGTCGTGAACCAGTTCTACGTCGTGCGAGTGATCGAGGAACTCGTGGGCGGCCGCGCCTCGAGCGGAAGCGTGCTGCTCGTGACGCTCTCGGTGTGGGTCACCAACGTCATCGCCTACGCGCTCCTCTACTGGGAGCTCGACAACGGTGGTCCCGTCGAACGGCGGGTCAAAGGGCGTCCCATCATGGGCACCCAACACTTCCGCTTCCCGCAGCAGGAGTCCGGACCGACCGAGTGGCGCCCCGTCTACGTGGACTACGCCTACTTCTCGCTCAGCAACATGATGGCGTTCAGTCCCACCGACACCATGCCGCTCACGGTGCCAGCGAAGGTGCTCATGGGACTACAGGCCCTCACGGGGTTCGTGCTTCTCGCACTCGTGATCTCGCGCGCCGTCAACATCCTGAACTGACGGGCGGCGCGGAGGGCGTCAGACGCTCGCGGTCGAGGCGTGCAGGGCCGCGACGGCCTCGCGGTAGGCAGCGAGTGGACGCGCTTCGCCGGGGGCGGTGATGAAGCTCTCGCGGATCACCCCGTTGATGTCGATGAGGAACGTCGCGCGGGTGGCGAAACCCTTCTCCTCGATGAAGACCCCGTACTCCTTTGAGACGTCGCCGTGGGGCCAGAAGTCGGCGAGGAGGGTGAAGTCGTAGCCCTCCTCCTCGGCCCACGCACGCAGCGTGGCCTTCGAGTCAACGGAGATACCGATCAACTCGATACCGGACTCCTTGAAAAGGTTCAGGTTGTCACGCAGTTCGCACAGTTCTGAGGTGCAGGTGCTCGAGAAGGCGAGCGGGTAGAAGACCAGGGCGACCGGCTTGACGCCCCTGAACTCGGAGAGGCGGATGCGCTCGCCGAACTGGTTCGCGAGCTCGAAGTCCGGGGCCATCACGTCATTGATCAGGGCCATGCTGGAAGAATCCTTATCTCCCGCAGGGAAGAATTGCGGGGCCGATCGGCAATGATACGCCTAGTGCCGAACAGTATCGGATCGACAACTAGACTCGTTTGGCGTAGTTGATCGCGACCAGTCGTAACCCGATGGCGCGGTCCTTCATCTCTCTACCAGGAAGAGGTCAGCGGTGACTGTAAACGACCAGGATCCCTACTCGGTTCACAACATCGACCAGGATCCCGAGGAGACTGCGGAGTGGCAGGAATCGCTCCGCGCGGTTGTCGCTGCGGCGGGTCATGAGCGCGGTCGCGAGATCATGCTCAGCCTCCTCAAGGAGTCCAAGGACCTGCACCTCGGCGTGCCGATGGTCCCTACGACGGACTACCTCAACACGATCGCTCCCGAGAATGAGCCGGAGTTCCCCGGCAACGAGGACATCGAGCGCCGGTACCGCGCGTGGATCCGGTGGAACGCCGCGATCACGGTTCACCGTGCGCAGCGCCCCGGGATCGGTGTCGGCGGTCACATCTCGACGTACGCGTCATCCGCAGCCCTCTACGAGGTGGGCCACAACTGGTTCTTCCGCGGGCAGGAGCACGCCGGCGGCGGCGACCAGATCTTCTACCAGGGCCACGCCTCCCCCGGCATGTACGCCCGCGCCTACCTCGAGGGTCGCCTCAACGAGCAGCACCTCGACTCGTTCCGCCAGGAGAAGTCGCGCGCGCCATACGGTCTCTCGAGCTACCCGCACCCGCGCCTCATGCCGGACTTCTGGCAGTTCCCGACGGTGTCGATGGGTCTCGGCCCGATCAACGCGATCTACCAGGCGCAGTCCAACAAGTACCTGACCAACCGGGGAATCAAGGATGCCTCGGACCAGCAGGTCTGGGCGTTCCTCGGCGACGGCGAAATGGACGAGGTCGAGAGCCGCGGTGCCCTGCAGTGGGCGGCGAACGAGGGCCTCGACAACCTCAACTTCGTGATCAACTGCAACCTGCAGCGCCTCGACGGCCCCGTGCGCGGTAACGGCAAGATCATCCAGGAGCTCGAGAGCTTCTTCCGTGGTGCCGGATGGAACGTCATCAAGGTCGTCTGGGGCCGCGAATGGGACTCGCTGCTCGCGAACGACACCGAGGGTGCACTCCGCGACCTCATGAACCGCACGCCCGACGGCGACTACCAGACCTACAAGGCCGAGAACGGCGCCTTCGTGCGCGAGAACTTCTTCGGTCGCGACCCCCGCACGCTCGAGATGGTCAAGGACTACACGGACGACCAGATCTGGGGCCTCAAGCGCGGTGGCCACGACTACCGCAAGGTGTACGCGGCGTTCAAGGCAGCGTCGGAGCACAAGGGCCAGCCCACCGTCATCCTTGCGAAGACCGTCAAGGGCTACGGCCTGGGCGCGAGCTTCGAGGGACGCAACGCGACCCACCAGATGAAGAAGCTCTCGCTCGACAACCTCAAGCTCTTCCGTGACGTCATGCACATCCCGATCACGGATGCGCAGCTCGAGGAGAACCCCTACCAGCCCCCGTTCTACCACCCGGGGCAGGACGACGAGGCAATCCAGTACCTGCACGAGCGTCGTCGCGAGCTCGGCGGATACCTGCCGGAGCGCCGTACCCGCTACACGCAGTTCGACCTGCCGGAGGAGTCGGCGTACTCGGTCGTCAAGAAGGGCTCCGGCAAGCAGGAGATCGCCACGACCATGGCGTTCGCGCGTCTGCTCAAGGATCTGCTCCGCGACAAGGGCATCGGCAACCGCATCGTGCCGATCATCCCCGACGAGGCGCGCACCTTCGGCATGGACGCATACTTCCCGACCGCCAAGATCTACAACCCGAACGGACAGCACTACCTGTCGGTCGACCGCGAACTGCTGCTCGCCTACAAGGAGAGCCCTCAGGGCCAGATCGTGCACGTCGGCATCAACGAGGCCGGCGCGTTCGCGGCCTTCACCGCTGCCGGCACCCAGTATGCGACGAACGGCCAGCCGCTCATCCCGGTGTACGTCTTCTACTCGATGTTCGGCTTCCAGCGCACGGGCGATGCCATGTGGGCTGCTGGCGACCAGATGGCACGCGGCTTCATCATCGGTGCGACTGCAGGACGCACGACCCTGACGGGTGAGGGATTGCAGCACGCTGACGGACACTCGCTGCTGCTGGCATCCACCAACCCCGCTGTCGTCTCCTACGACCCCGCATACGGCTACGAGATCGGCCACATCATGAAGGCCGGAATCGAGCGGATGTACGGCGGCACGCATCCGGATCCGAACGTCATGTACTACCTCACGGTCTACAACGAGCCGATCGTTCAGCCGGCGGAGCCCGAGAACTTCGACGTCGAGGGTGCCATCAAGGGCATCTACCACCTCGCATCCCCGACCATCGAGGGCCCTCGCGCCCAGCTGCTGGCGTCGGGTGTCGCGGTGCCGTGGGCCCTCGAAGCACAGGAGCTCCTGGCGAAGGACTGGGGTGTCGCCGCCGATGTCTGGTCGGTCACCTCGTGGACCGAGCTGCGTCGCGACGGTATCGCCGCCGACGAGCACAACCTGCTCCACCCGTACGAGCAGCCTCGGGTGCCGTACGTCACGGAGAAGCTGCAGGGGTCGGACGGCCCGTTCGTCGCGGTGTCTGACTTCATGCACGCGGTTCCCGACCAGATCCGGCAGTTCGTGCCCGGCGACTACGCGACGCTCGGTGCCGACGACTTCGGTTTCTCGGACACGCGACAGGCAGCTCGTCGCTTCTTCCTCATCGATGGCCCGTCGATCGTCGTGCGGACCCTCCAGTCCCTCGTGCGTCGTGGAGCGATCGATCCGAACGTGGTCCAGCTCGCCATCGAGAAGTACAACCTGCTCGACGTCAACGCGGGAACAACCGGATCGGCTGGCGGCGAAAGCTAGCCGAGCGTGGCCCCCAAGACGAAGGAGCAGACGCTCGCCTGGTTGAGAACGATCACCGGCGAGCTGGCGACCGCAACGCTCAAGAGGCTCGACGAGACGCTGCCCTGGTACGGCGACATGCCACCGGGGCGGCGCTCCGCGGTCGGCCTCGTCGCGCAGAACGGCATCACGAGCTTCATCTCGTGGTTCGACGACCCCAAGTCGATCCCCTGGATCGCGGCGGATGTCTTCGGCGCTGCCCCGCGCGAACTGCTCCGGTCGGTGTCCCTGACTCAAACCCTGCAGCTCATCCGCATCACCGTCGAGGTGGTCGAGGAGCGGGTCAAGGACGGCGACGATGTGCTCCGCGAGGCGATCCTGCTGTACTCACGTGAGATCGCCTTCGCGGCAGCGGACGTCTACGCGCGTGCTGCCGAGGCCCGCGGACTGTGGGATGCACGTCTTGAAGCCCTCGTCGTCGACTCGATCCTCTCCGGCGAGTACGACAACGAACTGCCGAGCCGCATCGCGGCACTCGGGTGGAACGGCCACGGTGAGGTGTGTGTGCTCGTCGGCACCGCGCCGAAGATGCTCGATGTCGACCAGCTTCGTCGAACGGCCCGTCATCTCGACGCCGATGTGCTCATCGGCGTTCAGGGGGCGCGCCTTGTGCTCGTGATCGGCCGGGCGAGCCCGATTCCGGACGACCCGGAGGCTGACCAGCCGATGCCGTTCCTCGCGATCGCCGAACAGCTCGAGCCCGGTTTCGGCCCGGGACACCTCGTGCTCGGACCGGAGGTTCCGACTCTCGTGGAAGCTGCTCGCAGCGCCAAGGCCGCCCTCGCAGGCTTCGCGGTGGCGCGCTCGTGGCGCAACGCCCCGCGCCCGACGCTCGCCGACGACTTGCTCCCCGAGCGGGCCTTCGCCGGCGATCCGCTCGCCCGCGCGACGCTCATCAACCGCATCTACAAGCCGCTCCAGGCCCACTCGACCGACCTGCTCACGACACTATGGTGCTACCTCGACAACGGTCGCTCGCTGGAGGCAACGGCTCGCGAGCTGTTCGTGCATCCGAACACCGTTCGCTACCGTCTCAAGCGGGTCAGCGAGGTCATCGGGTGGGATGCCACGGGCGCCCGTGAGGCGCTCATCCTGCAGTCCGCACTCATCGTGGGCTCCATCGCCGACCCGGATCCCGCTAGGAAGCGCTGACCCGTCTCGCCAGTGCCTCGCCGGCATCACCCGTCGCCAGTCCGCTCAGAAGCCCGACTAGACGCTCGAGGTCGAGGCCGACCGTTGCTGCGTCGATCTCGTCGTAGAGACGCTCCTCGATGCCTCGCACGTCGGCGTCGAGGGCGCGACCGCGTTCGGTCGGTGTGAGTGTCACCAGCCTGCGATCGTTCGGGTCCTGTCCGCGCGTGACCAGGTCGGCGACGACCATCCTGTCGACGAGTCGGCTGGGGTTGGTGCCGCTCTCGCACACGAGCAGCCGTCCCAGTTCCGTGAGTGAGAGCGGCGCGCCGTCGACGAGAAGGCGAAGCACCTCGGCCTGGGAGGGGGTGAGACCGAGTCGCCCCAGCTCGAACGAGAGACGGCGGTTGCCATCACGCTGCGCCGCGAGCACGGCGTATCGCAGCTGCTCTGCCGCTCTCATCGGACCACACTCGCATCGGCAAGCAATGCCGCGGCGGCAGGATCGTGCGCTGCGAGCACCACCGTGCCGGGGTTTCGCTCGACGAACTCGGCGACGAGCCTGGACGACGCACGAAGGCCTGACCGCGAGCCGACGCCGGGAACGCGACCCTCCGCGAGCAGCTCGACATCGTAGGTCAGGTCCCCGACGAACAGAAGGGGAGGCTCACCGTCCCGGCGGAGCAGGAGCGACAACGATCCCGGCGAGTGGCCAGGGGTCGGCACGAGGAGCAGCGAACCGTCCCCGAGCAGGTCGTGAGCCTCGGCGAATGGCGCGATCGACGGATCCTCTGTCGATACTGGGGTGACGCGAGTCACGCGGCTGGCCGGCAGGAGGATGTGATCGGCGAGGTACCCGTCGAGCACGGCCGTGCGGCGCGACACCTGTCGCCATTCCACATCGCTCACGACAATCTCGGCATGGCGAAGGTCCCGTAGTCCGCCGATGTGGTCCTGGTGCAGGTGCGAGAGTACGGCGTACCGAACCGCTCCAATGTCGTAGCCACGGTCGGCGAGGAGCGCGGGCAGCGTCTCCCCCGCCGCAATGCTGAAGCGCGCGAGCCTGCGGTAGAGGAACCCCACGATCCCGCGGGGGAAGTAGGCGGCATCCGTCACCGAGCGTCGATCCTGACCCGTGTCGAAGAGCACGAGCGCCGTCGGATGCTCGATGACGAAGACATTGATCGGACGCGGTGCGGTCCATCTCCGCGAGGTGAGGAGCCACCAGAACACCGGCACTCCCCGCCCCTCGACGTGGTCGGGCCTGATACGCACCGTTCCCGTGCTGATGACGCTCACTCTCATGCGAATCCATTCCATGTCGTGTCATTGAATGATACGACATGGGTATTCAGATCGGAACATCCACAAGACTTGATCGACTTCTTAGTCGACGCGCCACAGGGGTGCCGGGCGAAAACTTGGCAGACTAGACCGGTGATCGTTATCGTCGCGCCCGGTCAGGGCTCCCAGACTCCCGGATTTCTCGAACCCTGGCTCACGGAGCAGCGCTTCGCCGATCAGCTCGGAGCGATCTCCGAGGCTGTTGGCCTCGACCTCGTTGCCCACGGCACCACCTCCGACGCTGACACGATCCGCGACACCCGCGTCGCGCAGCCGCTCATCGTGGCCGCTGGTCTCCTCACGCTGTCAGCACTCTTCGCCGACGGTCGTCGCTCGAAGATCGGCGGTATCGCCGGGCACTCGGTCGGCGAGATCACCGCGGCAGCTGGTGCGGGCATCCTGAGCGAGACCGACGCGGTGACCTTCGTGCGTGAGCGTGGCGCTGCGATGGCGGATGCCGCAGCCCTCGAGCCCACAGGGATGTCGGCCGTTCTCGGCGGCGACGAGTCGGCGCTCCTCGCCCGCCTCGCAGAGCTCGGTCTCGAGCCAGCCAACTACAACGGCGGTGGACAGATCGTTGTGGCAGGAGCCCTCGATGCTCTCGCCGCGCTCGCTGCAGAGCCGGTGCCCGGCACCCGTGTCATCCCGCTCCAGGTCGCCGGCGCCTTCCACACGCGATACATGCAGCCCGCCGTCGGCCGACTTCACGATGTCGCAACCGGCCTCACGGCGAACGACCCGACCCTCCCCATCTGGACCAACCGCGATGGTTCGTCTGTCAACACTGGCGCGGCGTTCATCGACCTCCTTGTCGGCCAGGTCTCCTCCCCCGTGCGCTGGGACCTCACCATGGCCTCCCTCGCGGACGCGGGGGTCACGGGCATCGTCGAACTCGCGCCTGCCGGTGCCCTCGTGGGGCTCGCCAAGCGTGGTCTCAAGGGTGTCCCGTCAGTCGCCGTGAAGACGCCCGATGATCTCACCGCGGCCTTCGATCTCATCGATTCAGAATCCGGAGTCTCATGACCAACCCGACCCTCAAGCAGTCCACCGGGCCCGCATTCACGCGGATCTACAGCTACGGTGCTGCCCGCGGCGACCTCGTGGTGCCCAACGAGGACCTCATCGGCCCTATCGATTCGAGCGACGAGTGGATCCGCCAGCGCACGGGTATCTCGACCCGCACTCGCGCGTCTGCCGGTGTGCTCGCCGTCGACCTGGCCACGGATGCCGCGCGCGAGGCAATCGAGAAGTCCGAAGTGGACCCGTCCCTCATCGACCTCGTGATCGTCGCGACGATCAGCAACGTGCAGCAGACCCCGTCGATCGCCGCGGTCGTCGCCGACCGCGTGGGTGCGAACCCCGCGGCCGCGTACGACGAGAACGCGGCCTGCGCCGGCTTCAGCTACGGCGTGACGCAGGCTGACGCCCTCATCCGTGCCGGAGCCGCGCACTACGCCCTCGTCATCGGCGCCGAGAAGCTCTCCGATGTCGTCGACCCGACCGATCGCACCATCTCGTTCCTCCTGGGCGACGGCGCTGGTGCTGTCGTCATCGGACCGAGCGACTTCCCCGGCATTGCGGCGCCCGTCTGGGGCTCGGACGGCTCCAAGGCCGACTCCGTGGGCATGAACGCGACACTCGTGCAGTTCCGCGACGGTGAGGCCGAGTGGCCCACGCTGCGCCAGGACGGGCAGGTCGTCTTCCGGTGGGCTGTGTGGGAGATGGCGAAGGTCGCGAAGCAGGCACTCGAGGCTGCCGGTGTCGAGGCATCCGATCTCGCCGCCTTCATCCCCCACCAGGCGAACATGCGCATCATCGACGAGTTCGCGAAGCAGCTCGGGCTGCCCGACACCGTGCTCATCGGTCGCGATATCGCGACAACGGGCAACACGAGTGCCGCGTCCATTCCGCTGGCGACACACCGCCTGCTGGAGGAGCACCCCGAGCTCAGTGGCGGCCTCGCCCTGCAGATCGGCTTCGGCGCCGGGCTTGTCTTCGGCGCCCAGGTAGTCGTACTCCCATAAACTGCTAGCGGTCACTTCACACCACCAAGGAGAAAACAACAATGGCATTGTCCACTGAAGAAGTACTGGCCGGCCTCGCCGAGCTCATCAACGACGAGACCGGCATTGCGACGGACACCGTCGAGCTGGACAAGTCGTTCACCGACGACCTCGACATCGACTCCATCTCGATGATGACCATCGTCGTCAACGCAGAAGAGAAGTTCGACGTCAAGATCCCCGACGAAGAGGTCAAGAACCTCAAGACCGTCGGCGACGCCGTGAGCTTCATCACCAGCGCCCAGGCCTAAACAGCCACCCACCGGGCGAGTAATACGTCTGCGGCTGGCCAGCCGGGTTTCCGGCTGGCCGCCCCCGCGGACTCTGCAGTACATGACAGGAACGTGAAATGACCAGCAAGAAGATCGTTGTTACCGGTATTGGCGCGACCTCCCCGCTCGGCGGAACGGCCCCCGAATCATGGGCTGCGCTGCTCGAAGGCGAGTCCGGTGCCCACACCCTCGCCCACGACTGGGTTGAGCAGTACGACCTCCCCGTGACCTTCGCTGCGGAGGCGAAGGTGCGGCCGGAAGAGGTCCTCGAGCGCGTCGAATCCAAGCGCCTGGACCCTTCGAGCCAGTTCGCCCTCATCTCGGCCCGTGAGGCCTGGGCGGACGCCGGCTCCCCCGACGTCGACCCCATCCGGGTCGGTGTTGACTACTCCACAGGCATCGGCGGCCTCTGGACCCTTCTCGACGCGTGGGACACCCTCCGCGAGAAGGGCCCGCGTCGAGTCCTCCCCATGACCATCCCCATGCTCATGCCGAACGCTGCCGCCGCGGCCATCAGCATGTCCATCCCCTCACGCGCCTATGCCCGTACGGATGTCTCGGCCTGCGCCTCGAGCACCGAAGCCATCGCGAACGCCTACATGCACCTCCAGGAGGGCCTCGCGGATGTCGTGATCGCCGGTGGCACGGAGGCCGTCGTGCATCCGCTCCCCATCGCAGCATTCGCCTCGATGCAGGCTCTGTCCAAGCGCAACGACACCCCGGAGACGGCGTCGCGTCCCTACGACGTCTCGCGTGACGGCTTCGTGCTGGGCGAGGGTGCAGGCACCGTCGTTCTCGAGACGGAGGAGCACGCCCTCGCGCGCGGCGCCCGTATCTACGCGGAGCTCGCCGGCGGAACCGTCACGAGCGACTCCTTCCACATCACCGCCCCGGACCCGGAGGGTTCGGCGGCCGCGCGCGCCATGAAGGCCGCGATCGAGATGGCTGGCGCGGACCTCACCGATGTCAAGCACATCAATGCCCACGCGACCAGCACTCCCGTGGGAGACATCGCCGAGTACAACGCGATGCTGCGCGTGTTCGGAGACCACCTGCCGAACATCGCCGTGTCGGCGACGAAGGCCGCAACCGGTCACCTGTTGGGCGGCACTGGAGCACTCGAGGCGATCTTCACGATCCTCGCGCTCCACAACCGCACAGCTCCCCCGACGATCAACATCACCGAGCAGGACCCTGCGATCCCGCTCGACGTCGTGACCTCGCCTCGGGCGTTGGGCGAGGGCTCGCTGCTCGCGCTGAGCAACTCGTTCGGCTTCGGCGGCCACAACGCTGTCGCCGCGTTCCGCACGTACGAGGGCTAACCCTTCGAGACGCGGCCGTGCCGCTCCTCAGGGACCACCCTTCGAGACGCGGCTACGCCGCTCCTCAGGGACCGCCGGGTCACTTGATCGGGCGGCACCCGTCGTGGATGAGGCACTCGCCGTCGAACTGGAGCAGGTCGTCCTCGTTGACGAGACGCTCGAGCTGTTCGAGATCGATGAGCGGTGGCGCAACCTCAGCGATGAGGTCGTGCAATTCGCGGTTCAGCGTATCCATTTCATCCCACCTTGTGTAGCCAGACAACAGCGGAGTCCTGCCCGGCGTGACGGAACACGTCGAGCTCGTCATCCCACGCCTGACCGAGCGCGAGCCGAAGCTCGCGGTGCAGTTCGACCGCGTTCGCGCCCGCCGACTCCATGGCGAAGCGGATCCGGTCTTCGGGGATGACAGTGTTGCCCACCGTGTCGGTCTGGGCGAAGAAGATGCCGAGGTCGGGGGTGTGCATCCAGCGACCACCATCGGTGCCGAGCCCGGCATCCTCGGTGACCTCGTAGCGCAGGTGCTCCCAGCCGCGGAGGGCAGAGGCGAGCTTCGCACCGGTCCCCCGCGGACCCTCCCAGTAGTACTCGGCGCGCTTGGCGCCCTTCAGTACCGGCTGGTCGATCCAATCGAAGTTTACGGCGCGCTCAAGTGCGCGTCCTGCTGCCCACTCGATGTGTGGGCAGAGCGCGCGAGGAGCGGAGTGCACAAAAAGCACTCCGCGAGCGAGTGGTGCAGTCACGTTGCGCAGTTCAGACATCTCTGCCTCCGTTCTTGTTGGGTGCGACTTCCCCATCGACCCAGGTGAACGGACTGCTTGTGACTTGTTTATGAAGTTGGACGGGTCGAACCTTCAACAAAGGTTGAACCTGCTGGCCTCATTATCGCCGAAGATCCCGCGAAATCACAAGCATGTGATTCAGCGGCGTGGCGAAACCTCAGCTACTTGGCCTCGCCATAGCTCCGCACCGTCGCCACCGTGACGGGAAAGGGGGGCGCGTGATCGCCGAAGAGGAGCCGTCCGGCAGCGGATGCCGCTTCCCTGAGGTGCTGCGCAACGTCCTCCGCCTGGTCCGCCGGGCAGTGGACGACCACCTCGTCGTGCACGAAGAACACGAGGTGTGCGGACTCGGCGAACCACCGGCCGCCCGCGAGAGCGGTCAGCCGCTGGCGGATGCCGGCCATCCAGCACAACGCCCACTCCGCTGCGGTTCCCTGCACAACGAAGTTGCGGGTGAACCGCCCCCACGACCGCGCCTGCGTCCTCGCGATGGTCGCGGTGGCGGGTGTGGCGAGTTCTCCCTGGCCATCACGTTGGGTCTGCTGCCACGCGGCATCCGGGAGCGGCGAGGTGCGGCCGAGGCGCGTGCTCACCTGTTCGCCGCGTTCGCCCGCGCGGGCGGCATCCTCCACGAGACCGATGGCCCGCGGGTAGGCGCGCGCCAACCGGGGCAGCATGCGGCCGCTCTCGCCGCTGGTTCCGCCGTACATTGCTCCGAGCATCCCGAGCTTGGCGTGCTCGCGCGTGTCGACAGCGCCGCTCGCGACGATTCCCTCGTACATGTCACCCGCTGCACCCGCTGCGATCATCGCGGCGTCACCACTCAGCGCGGCGAGGATGCGCGGCTCAAGCTGCGAGGCGTCGGCAACCACGAGCATCCAACCGGGGTCGGCGACCACTGCGCCGCGGATCTGCTTCGGGAGTTGGAGCGCTCCCCCGCCGCTCGTGGCCCAGCGCCCGGTTACGACTCCGCCCGGCACGTAGTCGGGTCGGAATCTCCCGTCAACGATCCAGGACTCGAGCCAGGCCCAGCCGTTGGCGGTGAGCAGGCGCGAGAGCTTCTTGTACTCGAGGAGCGGCTCGATGGCGGGGTGCTCGATCTCCCGTAGCTCCCACTTGGAGGTGGATGTCACATTGATTCCTGCCCCACGGAGCACCTTGAGCAGTTCGACCGGCGAATCGGGGTTCGCGTTCGGCGCCTCGAGCGCCGCTCGAAGCCTCTCGAGGATCTCCTGCATCTTCGCAGGCCGTTCGCCAGGGCGCGGTCGCGGCCCGAGGATCTCCGTGAGGAGCGCGTCGTGGAGACGTGCGTCCCAGGGCAGGCCAGCGAAGGTCAGCTCGGCGGCGATGAGGGACCCCACCGACTCGGCTGCGAGCAGCAGTTCGATCCGGGCCGGCTCCGGGGAACCTGCCACGGCTGCACGTTGCTCGCGGAACTCTGTGAGTGGATCCTCCTCGGCCTCATCGGATGGCTCGTCGAGGTCGAACAGTGCACCGGAGGGTTGGGTTGCCTGCTTGCGGGGGCGATCCCACGAGCTCCACGCCGAGCGGGCAAGGGAGGACTCGGCAGTCAGGTGCGATCGCCGAAGGATCGCGTGGCACAGCCGAAGATCGAAGCAGCGCTCGACCCGTACGCGGGCAGCGAGGAGTCGCGGGTACCACCAGGACGTGTCATCCCACACCCATCGGGGATGCTCGCGCTCACGATCGGCGACGAAGCTTGCGAGATCCCCCACCGTGATCGGTGGCTCGTCGTCGATGGTGGCGGTGATCGTGTCGCCACGGTGGTCGAGGACGATCGTGGTCACGACCGCACCGCGACGGTGCGGCTAGCCGTGGAGAAGCTCACCGTTCTTCGCCATGACGTTCTTCTCCCCTGCCTCGATCGGCACGGCGAAACGATTTTGTTTGGGAGGCAGCGGGCAGTTGAACGCGTAGCTGAACGCGCAGGGCGGGAGAACAGCCCGGTTGAAGTCGAGGGTGATCGTGCCATCCGGGTTGGGGGCCAGGAAGAGGAAGCGACCCACACTGTACGTGGACTCGCCGTTCGTGGCATCCGCGAAGACGAGCTGGAGTGCGCGGCCCGCCTTGAACGCGGCGAGGTTGTAGTCGACGCCATCCTTCGAGAACGTGATCTCGCCGGGGATGACGTGCTCCCTCGTCTTGCCCTCGCTCTTGAGCTGCTCGAAGCCGAGCGTTGTTCCCTCCGGGTTCTCACGGAAGGTGCCCGTGATGATCCAGTCGGGGTTGTAGTCGAAGGCGTCGATACCCCCGAAGTTCTGGATGCCCTCCGAGTTGGCGTCGAAGACACGGAGGGCGTAGTGGCCGTCCTCACCGGCGATGACGAAACCGTTGGTGGTGTCGTTGAAGACGACGCTGCTCGGTTCCGCGGCATCCTTGCCCTTGACGAGCACGGTTCCGTCGACGAGCTCGCCATCAACGAGGATGCCATCGGCCGCTGTTGCCGTGACCGTGAGGCCGCCCTCGGCGGGAGCCCAGCTGCCGGGAACACCCCAGATCGTCTGTTCGCTGTCGATCCACTGGGTGTTCACGAGAGCGAGACTGCCCTGCGGTTGAACCACGGCGAGTTCGCGACGGGAATGGTAGTAGGCGAGCTGCTCTTCGGCAGTCTGGGTGGGGGTCTCGGTCACGTTTTCCACGCTAGCAGCGACCGACGACGACACTCGGGATTCACAGACCCGAGCTTCCCCATGACCATCCACAGACCAGCGCACTCCCGGGTTCGCGAATTCGCGTCGCCTTAGACTGGCCCGCATGCCCGAATCGTGGACCGATCCCGTCATCCGCCAACTGAGGGATCGGACGAGGTGCCCCCGCTGTTCCGCAACGCTGCAGGGACCCATATGTGGTGTGTGTGGCGCGGACCTGGGCGGACAACTCGGGTGGGACATCCTCGCTGCTTCCGAAGCGGCCGCCGTGAGTCTCGACCAGCGCGGTGCTCTTGTGGCGAAGCTGGCGACGGCCGGTGGGGAGGCCGCTGCCCCCGTGGATGTCGCGTCCGTACCCAATGTCCCGGCAGCGGCGCCCGCTGCCGTCCCGGTGACGGCGCCTTCGGCGCCACCCGTTCCCACGGTCCGCACTCCCGCTCCCGCCTGGACCTTCGTTGCGCCCCCGGTCGCGCCGAAGACGTCGCTCAGCCTCCAGTCGGTCCTTGCCGTCGCGGGGGCCGGCCTGGTCGCCGTCGCGGCCATCGTCTTCGCCTTCTTCAACCCCGACCTCGACAGTTTCGAGGCGCGCACCGCGATCATCGCGGCGAGCACGCTCGTCTTCCTCGGTGCAGCGTGGTTGCTCGCTCGGGGAACTCTCCAGTTCTCCGCCGAGGCGGTCGGGGCCCTCGGCACGGTGTTCGTGGGGCTCGACGTCTGGGCATTCACGGAGCCCGCGGCATCCATCTCGGGGACCTTCCTGCTCGCGTCGCTGGGAACACTCGTGTCGTCGGTCGCACTCGTGGGCCTCGGCTACCTCGCGAAGCTTCGAGCCTGGGTCTGGATCGGGTTCGTCGGCCTCCCGATCGCGCTGGTGTTCGCGGGGTTCGGGATCGACCTCGAGAGTTGGGGACCAGTGATCGGATTCATCGGTGCCGGAGCGATTGCCCTCGTTGTCCATCCCGTCGTGTCACGGTTGAGTGCGCGCTTTTCGAGCCCTCTGCAGGCGGACCACGTCACCGCCTTCGTGATTCAGCAGGCGGCGTTCTTCTTCGTGATTGTTCTCCTGCCCTTCAGCGCCGATGGTGTGGAACGCTCGGTGGGTTCGACGATCGCTCTCGCGACCCTCGCCGCCATCGCGGCCGCCTCCGCGCGGAATCTCGCCCCAGCGTGGTGGAGTTGGGCGACAGGTGCCCTCTTCGCATCCTCGCTCCTCGTGCTGGCATTCGGGCTCCCCCTCGACGACGGGTGGATGCTCGCACTCGCGCCCTTCGCCGTGCTCGTCGCCGTGGCGCTCAGCGCGGCCGTCCGCGCCGCCGGTGGCCTCTCCCCCAGCCTCGTGCGCGCGGGCATCTGGAGTGTGGCAGTTGTCGCGGTGATTCCGAGTCTGGTGACCACACTGCCCGTGGTGATGAACGCGGCTCTCGCCGAGGACCTCGTCAGCAGTGTCTCGCCCACCATGGCCACCGCGATGCTGATCGGACTGCTGGTGTCGGCTGGCTCGCACATTCTGTTGCGCCGGGTGGGACGTAGGGACCAGCCACCAAGCGTGCTCGCGCCGGCGTGGACGCCGATTGCCGTCTGGCTCGTGGCGACCGCGGTGGTGCTGTTCGCGACCTTCCCCGTGTTCGCACGCATCACGCACGCGATCCTCTGCCTCGTGATCGCAGTCGGCCTCGCGTTCGCGCTGGCCTACATTCCGTGGGTTCGTGAACGTGCGCTCACGCTGACATCACCGCTCTACGTCGCGGCTCACATTCTCGTCATCGTGGCCGCGAGTGCCAGCTGGAATGACGAGGCGCTCCGGGTTCCGCTCGGCGCTGCATCCATCGGTGTGCTCGCTCTTCTCGCTCGTGCGATGCCACGTCCAGTGCGTCCGGTGTACACGGCTGTGGGCTACTCATGGGCGCTCATCCTGCTCTCCGCAGCCCTCGTTCTGGCCGACCTGGAACTCATCGCGGTGCTGTGCCTCACGACCTCCGTAGCGGCTCTCGTCGCGCTCGTCACCACCATCACGCACTGGCCCAGAATCGCGCACTGGTACGCGATCCTCATCGTGACTTCCGTGCCGTTCCTCATCGGGGTGGGCACGGTGTTCTTTGAGCGCAGCGGCTGGACCGGCCTGAGCACGTCGGTGATCGTCGGTCTGCTTCTCGTCGTGCTGTTCAGCAGACGGGAGGGACTCACGCGATTCCTCCGAACGTCCGCGGCCGCACTCGTTGTTCCCGCGGTCTCCGTGGCGGTGATCTCGCTGGCTGCGCAGTTCCTCGCCGTCAGTGCCTCCCCGATCACTCTCCCGATCATCGCCTCGATCGTCGCGTGCGTGCTTCCGGCGACCAATCTTGTCGGCGTCGCGCTCCAGCGTCTCGGCGTGAGCGATGTCGATGCCCGTTCTGCTCGAATCGCCCTCGAGATCTCTTCGCTCGTGACCGCTGCGGTCGCCGTCCTTCTTGCCCTCGTGCGCGCGGCGGCCGGTCTTCCTACAACCCTCATCGTGCTCGTCATACTCGGAGCCGGCGCAGTGGCGACCGCCCTCTTCGCCCGTAGACGCTACGGCTGGCCCCTCGCGGGCATCGCCTTCACCGGTGCGCTGTGGTGCCTGTGGGCGCTCAACGGTGTGACGGGCCTCGAGCCGTACCTGCTACCGCCCACTCTCGGTGCCGCAGTCGTAGGGCTTTTCCTCGTAGCGCGAGGTCTCCCGGGCTTCGGACTCTCCGCCACCGGACTGTACGCTGCCGGCCTCACCACGGCACTCGCACCCATCCTGGTCACGCTCGTCGCCGTCGGTTCGGAGGGTCTCGTTCCTTGGCGCACGTGGCTGCTCCTCGCATTCGCCGCCGGATTGACGCTGTTCGCGGCGTTGATACCCGTGCTCACGAGGTGGCGCTGGTTGTCGCGGATCGGCTCGCTGCGGATGCCCTCGCTCTTCGTGGCACTCATTGCCGCGGCATCCGGTGTTGTGCAGTCCGTGCGGTTCGCACTCTCGCTCGATGGTGCTTCGGCGGGTGACCCGGGCGTGATGTGGCTCGTACTGGCCTACACGCTCACGTCGACGGTGATTGCGATCGCGATCGGAGTGCTCGTCAGTCGGCGATCGGATGCCACGTGGTCGGCGCCCGAGCGTCTTGCGCGTTCCCGGTGGCTCTTCGTGCCTGCCGTCGTGTTCCTCGTCGGGCCGATCACTGCCATGCGGAGCGGATGGCTCCCCATCATCACGCTGCTGACGATCAGTATGGCCCTGCTCGCCCTCATGATCGTGACCGCTGCTCTCGCTCGCACCCGGTCCGTCGTGCTTCCCCCCGTTGTCGTCACGTTTGCTGCGGCGTGGTCCGCGGCCGTGGCGAGCTGGTCGGCGCGCGATCTTCGGGTCGAGGCCTACTCGCTGCCGTTGGGCTTCGCCCTGCTGGCCGTCGGCGTCATCGCCCTGTGGCCGCAGCGAGAGGAGCGCGGTACATTCTGGAGCTGGCCGATCGGGTACAAGGGTTCCTGGAGGTTGCTCGCGCCCGGCATCGTCGTGATCTTCCTGCCGTCGATTCTCGCTACAGGAACCGACCCGCGAACCGAACGCGCGATCCTCGTGATCGTGCTCGCTCTGGTGGCGATCATGATCGGAAACCTTCGACGCCTTGCTGCCCCGTTCATCCTCGGCATCATCGTTCTGCCGATCGAGAACATCATGGTGTTCGCGGTCCAGGTTGGGCGGAACATCGGTGCGCAGCCGTGGTGGATCACCCTCGCGACTGCGGGCGCTGTGCTTCTCGTGCTCGCGGTCACCTCAGAACGCAGAGTGGGTCAGGGCAAGGGGGCCGCGGCTCGGATGCGGGACCTCACCTAGGCCGGATCTCAGACGAACAGGAACGTCGCCGACGCGAGTAGGGACACGCCAAAAAGGACGATCACCGTGTGTCCTCGTTCGGCGAGGATCGGACGTTCCAACACTCGTGCGCGGCGCATCACGAACCAGTACGCGGCCGCCAGTACCAGCATTGCCAGCGTGATCACGCGCACGGCCGCCGTCGGTTCGCCGCCGGCGATGATCGGGCCGACCTGGTACAGGGCGATCACACCCCAGGGGACGATACCCACGGCAGCCCCAAAAACGAATGGCCAGGTGCCCTCCTTGGATGTCTCGTGGGACACGAGGAAGAGACTCGCGCCGGCGGTCAGTGCGTAGAGGGCTACGAGAGCCGCGACATCCTGAACTCCGTTGAGTTGCGCAACGAGAAAGACGATGATCGCCGACACCTGCGACCACTCGATCCAGCGCAGTTGGCGCGAAGGCCAGCGAACGGCGACTGCGGAACACAGCGCACTGAATCCGAGGAGCACGACCGTTGCGACTCTGAGGTCGACGCTGGCGAGGGTGTCGCCGCCGAGGAAACCTGCTGTCACGGGCATCCGGATCGGCTCGGTCGTCGCGTTGAGCAGAGCGAGCGCGACGGCCTGGGCGCCGAGGACGACCTCCGCGAGAACGTGGAGCCTGCGGGTAGTCACACGTCCACAGTAGGCGGCGTCGGGTCCAGACCGAGAGTGTCGGCAGCGGCTAGCAGCCGCCCGCTTCGGTCAGGCGCTCAATTGACGGTGAGACCAGTTCTTCCAGTCCGGCCTGATCGAGCTCCGAGGAGTACGACAACAGCGAGACCTCCAGGATCAGATCCTCACATGAGACGAGCATGTTGCTGAAGGTGAAGTCACCCAGATCGTCGGATGACCGCGATTGGTACGCGAACGAGTCGTCGCCCACGAGAGTGATCATCGCCCCGTTCGGCACCGCGCCCGACTGTGGGGCGCACGGAGCGAGAGCACCCCGAAGTGCTTCGACACTCTCCGATGCTTGCCCGTCCACCCGCTTGACCACGAGCGCCACGGTCTCATCTGGACGATCGAGGAACTGGGATGCGTGATCGAGCGTTTGCAGGTCGGGCCAGTCGTAGGGTGCGCCAGTGCAGTCGTCGGTTTTCCCGTCCACAGGACCATCGTCGGGCGTAATCGTCCAACCGCTCACATCCTGCTCGGTCATGAGCAGGTTCGTAATCTCGCTGTCGCCGGGATCATTTCCTGTCGACGACGTCGCGCAACCGGCGAGAGCCACGGGTGCGGCGAGAAGCACAACGAACGCACGAACAAGAGGCGGCATGAGTCAATTCTGGCGGTCTCGCAGCGTGGGCAGCGCCACCTCGAGCTGGCCTACTGGTTGAGCTCGAAAACCCAGTCGATCAGGACGAGCCCAGGACCGAGGAGGGCCCAGATCGTCACCAGCGTCACGGCGATGGCAAGCACCAGGAGGCCGATCGAGTAACTCTTGCCGCTGCGGCTCGCCCACAGCCACGTCCGAAAGACGAACGCAATGACCGCGAGTGCCGCTAGGAGCAGCGCGAAGCCCACGGCCGCTGCCGCGAATATCGGCCGAACCGAGTCAGAGACCGCCCAGCCGATCATCCCGGCGAATAGTCCGGACACGATCAGCACGACGACCCCGGCAAACGATCTGGATGCCACGTCCTTCCAGAACGACTCGGAGCGAACCCACTCCTCCATCCAGGTGCGCGGGTTCTCAGGCTGATTGGTCACGGCGCGATCCTATCGGCGGGATGCACGTGTGACAGAGCGCGACGGAGAATGGCTGCATGACACTCATCCCGAGCATCGACTTCGCCTCTGAACTCGAGCTAGTTGAAGATCACTGGACTCCAAGAGTCGTCGGGCAGGTCAACGACCAGTACGTGAAGGTCGCGAAGCTCCTGGGCGAACTGGTCTGGCACGCTCACGAGGCTGAGGACGAGATGTTCATCGTGCTCTCCGGACGTCTCCGTATCCAACTGCCCGATGACCAGGAGGTGGTGCTCACGCCGGGGCAGTTCTACGTCGTCCCGCGAGGCGTGCAGCACAACCCGATCGCCGAGGAAGAGGTGCACATCGTGCTGATTGAGACGGTCACCACGGCCCATACTGGCGATGTGATCGTGGAGCGGACCGTGCCGATTGAGCGGCAGTTGGGCGACAGGTGAGGCAGATCCTCGTGAACTCGTTAGAGGTAGATTTCGATGCGATGTGTCTGCAACGTGTCGCGCTGGCTGGGCCGGGCAAGCGTGGTAGGAGCAGTCGTACAGGTGGTTTCTGGTCAAGCCACTGTCTTCTCGGGCCGCTCGGTTCCTCACCCCCGCCCGAGGAGTATCGGCCCTGAGCCAACAGGGGCGTGGAGGCGAGATCACCGAGGACTCTGCACCAAGCCGCCGATAAGACTGCAGCAACGCCTTTCTTCCATAGGGCGGGACTAATCGAGGTAGCAGTGCCCTAAGCGGATTCCGAATTCCTTGCACTCCAGCTCTCCAGCCCTGACTGCTGCCACGCTTGCGACCAGCCCGGCAGCCCCGCTGGTGGCCCGCTCAAGTTGAGTGCAGCGACGAATCCCTCCAAGCTGTCGCCCGCCCAATACCGCTGAGCAATGTAGGTTCTCAAGAACTTGAACTGGCGCAGCTCTTCACCTTCGGTAGCCAAGCCGTCGCCAACGGGCTTGATGGGAGACCACACCGGATTGGCTCCGCCTGGGAGGCTGACAAAGATCGATGGGTCGGCCTTGCAACGAAGGCAGTCCCCTGCCCAAACCAGAGAGACTCCCCGCACTTCCCAGTAGGACACCACCCAGTCCGGCCACGTCGCCGGGTCCAGCGTCAACGTGACCCAATCGCCTGACTGCACTTCGAGGAGGTCAGACCATATGTCCAGCATGTCGTCGCCGTGGCCCAAGTGGGGCTCTAGATAGGCAAGTATCGCTGCGCGCGTCCGTTCTTGCGCCAGTCGAATCTCACCGCCGTTCGCCTCACTCACAGCGCCCACCGTATCAACCCGTGAGCAGGGAGTCGCGGAATACGTAACGCTGTTTGTCCTAGAACACTTGGCAGAAACTGCCCTGGCTCACGTCTTCGTAAGAGTGGTCGTCCTCCCCGCTATGCATGCCGGCCTTGGAGAACTGTTGGAGTGCTCGTGATCTGACGCTTCGGAGGCACCGAAACCCGCGTGGGTTTTGGTAGGGCTGTAGAGCTTCGGTAGATCCTTGACGGTCCTGGGTCGGGTGATGCTTGACACTCTCGTGGGTAGGTTAGGCCCCGCGTGGGGGCATCGAGAAGGCTCTCTTGACCCGAACCTCCTTCCCTGGATTGTCGCGGGCGGCGGTCTTGAGGAGCTCGTTGCCGTCCCAGATCTGCAGGAGCTCTCCGGTGACGTGGATGTCGACTTTGGCGCCAGCACGGTGCTTGCCGACCGAGATCTGCTGCCATGCGACACAGACGACCCCGACCGCTGACACGGTTCGAGTGACCCAGTCGTTGCCCGCGCGATCCTGGTGCAGCGCGGAGTCATCGACGGTGAGCGGCACATCTGCTGCCAGCGATGCGGCGAACCGGGCCGCCGGGGTTTGCATCTTCAACGATTGATGCGGGCGTTCATGGTTGTAGTCAGCAACCCACTCATCCAGCTCGGCTTGAGCCTGCACCAGCGTCGAGAAGACCTTCCCGGTGAGGAACTCTGCCCGCAACGACCGGTGGAACCGCTCGATCTTCCCCGTCGTGGTCGGTGACCGCGGCGCGGTCAGGATGTGATCGATGCCGTTCTCCCGACAGATGCGATCAAACAGCACCTCCACCGGTGGCTGGTTAAAACGGCCCGTGAAGACCTTCCCGTTATCGGTCAGGATCTGACCCGGCAACCCGTGCTTGCGCAACGCCTCGACCAAACCGTCGCAGACGTTCCTGGCGATCTCGCGACGCATCAACTTCGCCGACACACACAACCGGGAATGGTCATCAACCCCGGTCAGACACTTCACCGTCGACCCGTCTGCCAGCAGAAACCCGCCCACGATGTCCATCTGCCACAGCTCCATCGCAGACCCGCGCTCCCACCGCTTCCAGGTCTCCTTCCGCTTACGTCTTGCGCCCGGCCCAATCAGACCCGCCCGCCGCAACGCCCGATACACCCCAGACCCCGACGGCACCGGCACAACACCACGCTTGCCAACCTCGAACACCAACCGCCGCGGACCCCAACCCCGATGCTGACGCCTCAACTCCAGAACCAACGCCTCCACCTCGGCAGGCATCTGCAACGGAGACAACACCGGCCGATGCGACCGATCCGTCAACCCCGCTAGTCCCTCAGCCTCATACCGGGCCAACCAAGAATGAACACTCTGACGGGAAACACCCCACTGCGCCGCAACCTCCGACACAGTCCGACCATCCGCAATCACAGCCAACACGGCCTGATACCGCTGCTCCGACACACTGAACTCCCTCAACATAGAGAGAGTGTCAAGCATCACCCGAAGGCACTGTCAAGCATCAACCGAAACACTGTCAACCATCACCCGAAGACCAAACGTCAACAATCAGGCGAAGTAATACACTAATTTGGTAGGGCGGACGGGACTTGAACCCGTGACCGACGGATTATGAGTCCGCTGCTCTAACCAGCTGAGCTACCGCCCCGCGCCGGACGCTCGCGCGCGGCGGATACCCACGATACCGCGCCCCGAGTGCGCTAAATGCAGCCGCGCCTAGACTGACGCCATGACGGACCTCAGCCCCGAGGCAGTGGAACACAGCGACGGTCTCGAACCGAGCCCACCGTGCGAGACGTGCGGCAGCCCCAAGGAACTGGTCATGCTCGAGCGATTCACCGGGTGGTGGTGCCGGTCGTGCGCTGAGCAGGCGGCAGGAACGAGCGCGTAGATCGATAGTGCGGTTGGCTCCGGGCCCCGGTTGCGGTCGGGGTGGTCAGAAGGGTGGTGGATCGCCGCGGGTGGTGTGACCGGTGGGGCTGGTCCAGGTGATGCCGGTGGCATCCCTCGTCAATGACCACTTGGTGTGGTGCTTGACCCGATGGTGGTTTCGACAGAGCGGACCCACATTCGCATCGGTGGTGGTGCCGTTGTCGGCTTTGGCGATGGTGTGGTCGATGTCGCACTCGGCGGCGGGTCTGCCACAGCCGGGGAAGTCGCAGATCGGGTGCATGAACCTCTGCCATCGCAACAGGTCCGCCGGGATGTGCTCGGGGTTGCGGTCGATGTCCAGAACGGTGCCGGTGATCGGGTGGGTGAGGATGCGCGTGAATGACGGGGCGTGACCGGCCAGACGGCGGGCCGTGTCTGCATCGATCGGAGTGAGACCGTCGAGGGTGCCGGGGGTGTCCTCCAAACCCAGCAGGGTCATCACCGGCACGGTCACGGCAATAGAGACGCCGGTGCCTCGCGTGTTCGCGCTGCCGAGGACGCCACCGAGGAGGTCTGCTGCAACATCGGCGCGCAGTTGGTTCAGGGTGCGGGTCTCACCGGGGACCTGGAGGTTTCGGGCCATCCGGTCGATAGTCGCGAACGCACGGCGACACTGTTCGATGGTGAGGTGAAGGTTCAGCCAGGCCATGCCGTCGACGGCGGGCTCCATCCACACTCGACGCTCCTTCGCGGCACGCTGGTGTCGTTCGGTGAGGGTTGCTTGGTCGAGACGGGACGCCACCGCACGAGCGCGCGCACGGAACCTCGGCGGGGCCAGCAAGCGGTGCTCGGCCATGGCGGTGTCGAAGGCATCCCACGCGTCTTCGGGAAGGTGGGCGACCAGGTCTGCGACGGTGCGGGCATTGGGGACGGCGAACTCGCCCTCCCGGAACCATGCCCACACGTGCGGAGTACGAGTGCGGAGCAGGCCTGCTTCGTGGGCGTGGTTGCGGACCGCGTTCTCCGTCATGCCCAAACGGACGGCCAGATCGGCGGCGGCTGCCCGCACCGCGAGTTCGGACGCGTTGTCGGTCGGGCGAAGGTTCTCGACGAATACGTCAGGGAAGTCACTTGCCTCGCGGAGGGTGTCGGCGATGGCCGCCCACTGCTCCGCGATGGCGCGGGTGGCCGACAACTGGGCTACTTCGGCTCGGGCCATCCCGAACAACACCCTCGTCTCGGGGAAGGTCTCGTCGAGGAGCAGGGGCGGCTCCGCGGCGGCGAGACTTGGGGTGTTCATGCCTCTAGTTGAGCAGAGGCCGCTGACATTGTTCGGCGCTAGGACAGCGGGGTGTGACTAAGTCGGGGTGAGTAATACGGAGGTGAGGTTTCGATGACGCCGGGCTTCGCCGCGGCTACTCAACCCACAGGAACCACCTGGTTTCGATGACGCCGGGGCTGCGCCCGCGGCTACTCAACCAGCAGAGAAGTCGAGGCTTACGTAGGGCCGAGGGCTCAGTACCTAAACCGACTCGCCGCGGTAGAGGGCCTCGAAGGTGTTGAGGGTGCGCTGGATGTCGTGGGCCTCCACGATTGCGAGGCTCTCGCGCTTCATCCGCTGCAGGTCCTCCTCGGGCATCGTCAGCACACGTGTCAGCTTGTCCGCCAGGTCGTCGACGTTGCCGGGCTCGAACAGGAAGCCGTTCTCCCCGTCGTGGACGAGGTGCGGGAGGGCCATCGCATCCGCCGCCACGATCGGAAGACCCGACGCCATCGCCTCCATCGTGGAGATGCTCTGAAGCTCAGCGATCGACGGCATGGCGAAGACCTTGGCAGAAGTCAGGGTCTTGCGGAGATAGTCGTCGGTGACCTTGCCGTCGAACTGAACTCGATCGGCGACGCCCAGCTGAGAAGCGAGCGCCTTCAGCTTGTGCTCCTGGTCACCGGTGCCGAGGATCTGCAGGCGCGCCTTGAGGTCGGGCGAGAGCTTCGCGAAGGCGCGAACAAGCTTGTCGATCTGCTTCTCGTCGACGATGCGGCCGAGGAACACTATGAGGTTCTCCGCGTTCGGCTCGAAGTTCGGCGTGTAATTGTGGGCGTCGATCCCACAGGAGATCGCGAGGACTCCGCGCACCGACGTGTTCCTCTCCAGGTACTCGGCGGCCTTCTGCGTGGGGGTGCTCACCCGCTCCGCGCGACGGAATGACCGATCCGCCGCAGCCCACGCCTCCCGAATCGCCCAGCGCTGAAGGAACGGCGGAATGATGTAGGTGTGATCGAGCAGGTTCTCGGGCATGAAGTGGTTGGTGCCGATCAGGCGGATGCCCCGCTTCTCACCCTCGATGGTGAGACCTCGACCGACCACGATGTGGGACTGGAAGTGGATGACATCGGGCTTCACGAGATCGAGGATGCGAGCCGACTCCCGCCGGACCTGCCACGGCAGCATGAAGCGGAACGTGGGGTGCGGGTACCAGCGCCACGAGCGCACACGGTGAACCGTCATGTGTTCCCCCTCATGCACCTCGTCGATCGCACCGAGCCGCCCGTCGTAGGACGGAGCCATGATGTGCACGTCGTGTCCGCGCTGAACGAGGCCGGCAGCGAGACGGGCGATGAAGCTCGCCGCGCCATTGATCTCGGGCGCGAACGTATCGGCGCCAATGAGGACGCGAAGTCGCGGCTTCTCCTCGCTGGAAGAGGGTCGCGGGGTTGCTACCACGGGAAGGCGATGTCCTTTTGTCTGGGGGCGAGAAGAGGTCTCGACCACGTCAGCAGTGCGCTCGGCACTGCCGTATAACCTACCTCACGAGTCTTTGGAGGCCCCGTCCGCCGCGTCGGCGACGGACGTATTCGCCAGGGCCTGCGGATGGTGGCGAGCCAGAGACAGCACGCCGTAGACCGCCACAGCGGCAGCGATCACGAAGGCGATGATCGCCCACACGGGCGCCCCAGCGGCCTCGCCCAGCACGACGATGCCGATCGACACCGCGACGAGCGGATCGATCACAGTGAGGCCCGCAACAACGAGGTCCGGAGGGTTCGAGGAGTGTGCCGTCTGCACGAAGTACGTGCCGAGAAGACCCGCGGCGGCAAGACCCACAATGCAGAGCAGGGTGAGGATGTCGGCCGACCCGATCGCGTAGTCGGGGATCGACAGGATGGTACGAACCCGATCGATCACGACCTTGGCGAGCGTCACGACGAAACCGAAGAGCACACCCCCGGCGATCACGTAGAAGATCGGACGCGGCGTACGCCCGCGCATGAAGAGGAAGAGCCCCACGAACACGATCAGCACGACGGCGAGCGTGATCAGCACGGTCACAAGTTGAGTCGCGGTGATGGGGTGCGTCTTCGCGACGAACGCTGCGATGGTGACGAACGCGCCGATACCCACGACGCAGATCACGATCGCGCGGATCGACACACGATCGAGAGGCACCTTCGTGACCTTGGAGTTCACGATCGCGGTCACGACGAGGGCGACTGCACCGAGCGGCTGGACGACGATGAGGGGCGCGAACGCGAGGCTCGTGAGCTGCAGCACGATCGCGAGTCCCAGCAGAAGAGTGCCGATGACCCACGACGGCCTGGCGAGGAGTGAGCGGAGCTGTCCGAGGCTGAGGCCCGTCGTGCCATCCGTCGTGGATGCCGCGTTCACGAGGCCGACACCACGGTGCTGGAACTGCGTACCGATGGCAAGCAGCACCGCCGCGATGAGCGCCAGGGGTATGCCAATCGCGGCCGAGGAGTCCAGCGTCAGCTGATCGGCAATATCTTCCAGCTCAGGAGGCACCCGTCGAATCTACCTGCTCGGTCCCGGATATTCTGGGCGAATGGCCGTGCTCCCGATACGAATCACAGGGGACCCCGTTCTCCACACCGTCGCCTCCCCCGTCGAGGAGATCACGGACGAAGTCCGTTCCCTCGTCGCCGATATGGTCGAGACGATGATCGCTGCGCCGGGGGTCGGGCTGGCAGCACCCCAGGTGGGCGTGGGCTCCCGGATCTTCGTGTACCGCTGGCAGGACGATGACGATGTGCTGCACGAGGGAGTGGCCATCAACCCGGAGCTGTGGCTTGCGCCCACTCCTCTCGGCGAGCCCGACGAGGACGAGGAGTCGGAGGGCTGCCTCTCGATCCCGGGCGAGCGATTCCCCTTGCGTCGCTCCCCCGCCGCCATCCTGCGGGCCACCAACCTGGACGGCGAACGCTACGAGGTCGAGGCTGAGGGATGGCTCGCACGCATCTTCCAGCACGAGTACGACCACCTCGACGGCGTGCTCTACGCCGACCGACTCGACCACCCGCACGGCAAGGCGGCAGCGAAGATCGTGCGCAAGCGCGGCTGGGGTGTTCCCGGGCAGGAATGGATGCCAGGACTCGACGATCTCGAAGGCTGAGCGAGTCCAGCCCTAGGCCATCCCCGCGTACAGCCGCAGCATCGCAGCGACGAACGCGGCAGCCACGATCACAACGATGAACGGCACGCGCAGAGCGAAGAGACTCGCGGCCACGAGGATCGCGGGAAGCCGGGCATCCACGACGATCGCCTGGCCCTGGCCCACCGTCTGCACCACGACGAGAGCCGACAGCAGAGCGACCGTGAGCAGGTTGGCGACACGCGACGGCGTCGGCCGCGTGGCGAACGACGGCGGCACGAGGTAGCCGACGAGCTTCAGCGCAAGCACGATGATTGAGGCCAGGAGGATGGTCTGCCAGACGGTCATGCCGGGCCCTCCGTGTCTACGGGAGTCGCGGCATCCCGCGCGTCACCCTTCGGGCGCAGCAGGTTCGGGATCCCCACGGCAAGCGCCACGACGGCAGCAGCGATCACGGGAATGCCGGGCGGCAGCGCCGGCGTTAGTACGGTGGCGACGACCGCAGCCCCGATGGCGACGACAACGGGCTGCAGCTGTCGAAGTCTGGGCCAGAGCAGTCCGAGGAAGGCTGCCGCGGCCGCCGCATCCAGGCCGTATTGACGAACGTCCCCGAGCAGATCGCCGACGAGGGCGCCGGCCAGAGTCGTCAGGTTCCAGCCGAAGAAGATGATGCCGCCCGTCCACCAGAATCCCGTGCGCTGCGCCTCGAGCGACTCCTGGGCGGTTGCCACGGCCGTCGATTCGTCGATCGTCCAGTGAGCGGCCAGCACCTTCTTGGGCCACGGGCCGCTGATCATGGGCGCCACGCGGAGCGCGTACAGGGCGTTGCGCGTGCCGAGCAGGGCCGCGCTCGCGACCGCGGGGATGCCCGCGCCGGCACCACCCGCGGCGAGAACTCCGACGAGTGCGAACTGCGAGCCACCCGAGAACATCAGCAGGCTGAGCACACACGTCTGCCAGACATCGAGCCCGGATGCCACGGCCAGGGCCCCGAACGAGAATCCGTACGCCGCGACAGCGAGCCCGACCCCCACCGCTGAGCGGAACGCGGCCTGAGCCTCCGGCGTGCGAGCCATGACGAACGACATCTCCCTCCTGACCGTCGCGATCGGCGATGGCCAGAAGGGAGACTCTACCTGCCTAGCGCTGGCCGGGAACGTTCGACCTCAGCACCTCGAGCCGAGCGCGGTACTCCTTCTCGTCGATGTCGCCCTGGGCGAATCGCTCGGCGAGGGTGGACTCCGCACTGCGGGCGGCCCAGGCTCCCGGGTAGTGTCCGGGGCCCCACCCTGCGCGCGCCCAGCGGCGTCGACCGAGGCCGACGAACAGGGCGATCAGCGCGAACCAGAAGAGCGGGATGAGGAAGAGGAAGATCCAACCGAAGCCGAAGCCGAAGCCCGGGCCGTGCTCGGCGAGCTGCGTCGCGGCGAGAGCGAGTGAGGGAGTCATGGGGTGTCCAATCGTGACGATCAGTGCCCGGGAGGGCTCCCGAGCGTCTGTATCCAGCCTCGCGATTCACGACCAAGCACACATCGGCCGGGTGGCGACACCTGGGCTACTCCCCCGGACGTACCAGTCCGGTCTCGTACGCCACGACGACTAATTGCACCCGGTCCCTGGCCGCGAGCTTCGACATGATGCGCGACACGTGCGTCTTCGCCGTGAGGGGGCTCAGGAACAGTTCGCGCCCGATCTCGTCGTTGGTCATACCTCGGCCGACGAGGGCGAGCACCTCGCGCTCGCGCTCGGTGATGGCGGAGAGGATCGTGGCATCCGGCGCCTCATGGAGCTGGCTCGAGATTCGCTCGAGCAGTCGCCGCGTCACGCCGGGGCTCAGCAGAGCGTCGCCGGCAGCGACCACACGCACGGCACGGATGAACTCTGCGGGCTCGGTGTCCTTCACGAGAAATCCACTCGCACCAGCACGGATGGCACGGCCGACGTATTCGTCGAGCTCGAAGGTCGTCACGATCACGATGTGGGTCTCCGCGAGTTCCTTCTTCGCCACGAGCTGCTCGGTCGCCCACAGGCCGTCACCGTCGGGCATCCGGATGTCCATGAGAACCACATCAGGACGGGTGCGCGTGACGACGGAGACCGCCTCGGCAGCGGTTCCCGCCTCACCGACGATCTCGATGTCTGGCTCGGCCTCCAGCAGGCTGCGGAAGCCTGCACGGATGAGCTGCTGGTCGTCGGCGATCACCACACGGATCATCGGCTCTCCTTCGTCGGGATCCTGGCGCTCACGCGCGTACCGCCGAGCGGTGACGCGGAGTGCGTGAGGCTGCCACCGAGGAGCTCGGCGCGCTCGCGCATCCCGAGGATGCCGCGCCCATCCCCCGCAGACTCGCCCTGCAGCCCAACGCCGTCATCGTCGACCGTGAGCACGTAGTCGGCGCCCTCCAGGTGCAGCGAAACGACAGCCCGCCCGGCACTCGAGTGGCGGACGATGTTGGTGAGCGACTCCTGAACGATCCGGTATAGCGCAAGCTGAACTGCCTGCGGCGCGTTCTCCACGTCCGAGTCGAGCGTGACGTCGATGCCCTGCGACGTGACGGATGCCACGAGCCCCGGCAACCGCGACAGGTCCGGCTCCGGAACCAGAGGAGCATCCGGGTCCCGATCGCTCGACCGGAGGACGCCGAGCACGGAGCGCACCTCGTCGAGCGCCGTCTTACTCGTCTCCTTGATGCTGGCGAGGGCCTCGGCCGCTTTGTCCGGCTGCTTCTCCATGAGGTGGAGACCAACTCCGGCCTGCACGTTGATCTGGCTGAGCGAGTGCGCGAGAACGTCGTGGAGTTCGCGAGCGATGCGCACTCGTTCGGCCTGGGCTTCGGTCTGGCGCCGCTGCGCAACCGTCCTGCGGTAGTCGGCGAGCATCTCGCGACGGCCGCGCATCGCCTCCCCGACGCCGAAGACGAGCAACAGGCCGAAGGTGGTGATCGCGACCCCGACCGGACTCCACTCGCGCCCCAACAGGAGTCCCAATCCGAGTGAACCCGCCCAGACGATGCCCACGCTCAACCACGCCCACGCCCGCGCTCGACGGACGAGCGCGCCTACGACAGCAAAGGCGAGCGCGAAATAGGGCGGACCGCCCATGCCCTGAGTGATGAAGAAATCGACGCTGCCGAGAAGACTCACGACGAGCACGACGGGCCCAGGAAAACGCCGGGCACCAAGCAGGGCGAGCGGCCCGGCCAGGGCAAGAAACACGCCGACCGCTTCCCGCGGCGTGGGCCCCTGGGCGAGGAGCCAGTACAGGCTGCTGGGCACCTGCAGCACGAGGGAGACGACGACCGGGATGAGCAAGCGTGCTCGCGCGGACACCCGCCGGCGGGGTTCCGGCCAGTCGTAGGCCCAGCGATCGTGCCAGCCTTCTGGTGCGCCATCCCATCGCCCGCGCCAGTGGGCACGGTTGGAGCGAGGATCACGCATGCCTCGATGCTATGCCCGCAGTAGCACCGCGCCATCGGCTGCCGGGTGCTCGATACGTACTCCCGTGGGAGTACGACTTCTTCACACGTCCGTGGGAGCTCGCCGACCGGAAAAGTAAAAACCCCCAGTCGTGGAGGACTGGGGGTTTAGCTCCCCGAGTTGGACTCGAACCAACAACCTATCGGTTAACAGCCGATTGCTCTGCCAATTGAGCTATCGAGGATCGCTTTTCAGCTTGTCCACTTTAGCAAAGGAACGGGGGTCTCCAAATCCACTCCAGCTCCGGGGCAAAAACCCCTAGTCAGAGCGGGAGAAGGTACGAAGGAGACGGTGCGGGCGTCGGGTCGGCGACGAGCACGGGCATCCCGTCGACGCCCAGACGGAACGTCGCGACCGAATTCGA
The DNA here is from genome assembly GCF_013410945.1 of Leifsonia sp. AK011. Classification (NCBI taxonomy): domain Bacteria; kingdom Bacillati; phylum Actinomycetota; class Actinomycetes; order Micrococcales; family Microbacteriaceae; genus Leifsonia; species Leifsonia sp. AK011. Next base: position 2,153,067 of record NZ_JACCCH010000001.1, read on the forward strand.
GAGCTGGTTGGAGACGTGCAGGAGGTCGCCGTGCACGACGGAGTGCCGTGGCCAGTCCCCCGCGCACGAGACGGCACCCACGGGTGTCACCTCGCGGCCGTCGGTGCTCGCGTGGAGCACCGCGATCTGGTTCGACCCGCGCAGACCGGCGTAGACGAACCCGCGGGGTCCGAAACTGATCGCCGCCGCCTGATCGGTCGCGACACGACCGGGGAGGGCGACGGATGTCACGCCGCGAAGCCCCGAGCGGTGGCGCTCGAGCACGTGCAGGTCCTTGGCGTGCTCCCCCAGCACGTAGATGAGGCCGGACGGGTGCCGGACGATATCGCGCGGACCGGTGCCGGCAGGGAGTGCGAACTCCCCGGTGCGCGCCAGCCGGCCGCCCTCCACACGGTGTATGAAGATCCTGTCGGCTCCGAGATCCACCGAGAGGAGTGTCGAGTCGTCGAGCAGGAGACTTGCGTGGGCGTGCGGGCCGTCCTGGGCGGGATGGGGTCCGGAGCCGCTCCCGGGAATGAGTTGCTCCAGGCCAGCCACGGCACCGGCCGTGTCGAGCGCGATGACACCGAGGTCACCGGTCATGTAGTTGGCGACGACGAGCACTCCGTCAAGCAGCGTGAGGTGGCAGGGCGAGACGCCGCCGGAATCCACAACGCCGTCCTCGCGCAGGCTCTCCCCGTCACGCAGGAACGAGCGAACGCGTCCGCTCCCCTCCGCCACGGAGTAGAGGTGCGACTGTGAGCTCACGAGGTAGGCCGCCGACGGGGCCTCGACGACGAGCGGGCCCAGCTCGAGGCCGCCGTCGGGGCGCGACGACATGATCGAGATACCGCGGGCGGTGCCATCCTGATCGCTCCCGAACCCCCCGAGCCACCAGCTCGTCACGGGTTCGGCGCGAGGTAGCTGAGAGTTCCCGAGAGACTCTGGACGTAGGGATGCGTCGAGGTCTCGAGCACCGCATCGAGCTCCCCCGCACCCACGATGAGACCCCGGTGCATGACCGCGACGTGCGAGCTCACGCGACGCACCTCGCCGAGGTCCGCGGTCACGATGAGGGCGGAGAACGCCTGCTGCAGCTGCAGTTCGACGAGTGTGTCGAGGATCGATGCGCGGACGGTGACGTCGATGCCCGCGGTCGGGTCATCCGCCACCAGGAGAGCGGGCTCGAGGATGAGGGCTCGTGCGATGGCAACGCGCTGGCGCTGGCCCTTGCTGAGTTCGTGGGGGTACTTGTTCATGGTCGAGAGCGGAAGGCGCACCGCATCGACGAGGGTCGCTACGGCCCGGCCGGCTTCGTCCTGGTCGAACCACCGGTCGCGGGCGAAGATCGGCTCGGCGATGTTCTCGCCCACGGTGAGACGCGGCGAGAGGTGGTCACCGGCCTCCTGGCGCAGGTACCCGACACCGAGACGCAGCAGGCCGCGCTTACGGGCACCGATCCCGCGCACCGTCGTGCCGAGCACCTCGAGTGTTCCACCAGTAATCCTGGGCGAGTCCTCGTCGCGGCGATCCGCCTCGAGCGCAACCGCCTTCGCGAGGGTCGACTTGCCCGAACCGGTCTCGCCGACAACAGCGACGACCTGGCCGGGAACGATGTCGAGGTCAGCGCCCTCAACCGCGATCGTGCGCGTCTCCGGGTTGTCCGACGTGTAGCGCATCGTCAGGTCGCGTGCGCGAACGGCGAGCTGCGGCACGGCGGGGGAATCCATGCATCCAGACTAACGACTGCGCGAGCCGCGCTCAGTCCCGGAGAGCTCGGCGCTCGGCCTCGACCCGAACCAGATCCCGTTGAACAGCGGCGAAACGTTCGGGCTCTGCCGCAGCATCCAGACGTTGGAGGCTGCCGAGGAGCTCCCTCGTCTGCCGCAGGAGGTCGCGGTCGATGAGGGCGGACGCGACCCCGCGGCAGTAGATGCCGATCATCTCCGGACGCTGGGGTATCGGCGCGACCGAGAGCTGCGTCACGAGCGTCGCGTAGGGGCCCGGCACCTGCCCGACGACGCGGCTCACCCAGTCCGGCGCCTCGAGGTGGTCGAGGGATGCCGCGATCCCGTCACGCACGACCGACAGCGTGCGATCACCGAACTGGGCCCCCACGGCTCGACGTGCGAAGTCCGCCCCGACCTCGCCCGGGTACTGCAGGATCGCCATGAGCGCGTCGCGCTCCAGGCGAGTGGACGGATCGGTCGGGAGGTTCGTGAGTGATGGTGCGGACTCCTGGGGTGCGACAGGTGTCGCGCTCTCTCCCCCGCTGCGTTCGTCGCCGCGGCGCGGAGCCTGCGCGGGCGCCGCGCTCTGGCGCTGGGATGACACGGCCCGCTGTACCTCGGTGGGATCCATGCCGAGCCATCCCGCGAGGTTACGCACGTAGCCGATCGCGAGAGCCTGGTCGCGGATGCTCGCGACGACCGGTGCTGCCGCACGAAGGGCGGCCACCCGTCCCTCGACGGTCTCGAGGTCGTAGCCGTCCAGCACTCGGCGGATCATGAACTCGAACATGGGCTTGCGAGTCTTGATCATGTGGCGCACGGCGTCATCGCCGCGATTGAGTCGCAGGTCGCACGGGTCGAGGCCATCGGGTGCAACAGCGACGAAGGTCTGGGCAGCAAAACGCTGCTCCTCCGCGAAGGCGCGGCTCGCCGCCTTCTGCCCGGCATCGTCGGGGTCGAACGTAAAGATGACCTCGCCGGTGCCGCGGGTGTCAGCGTTGTCGACGTCGCCCATCACGCGTCGCACCACGCGGATGTGGTCAACGCCGAAGGCGGTCCCACACGTGGCGACCGCCGTCGTGATGCCCGCGAGGTGGCACGCCATGACGTCGGTGTAGCCCTCGACGACCACCACCTGACGACCGCGGGAGATGTCCTTCTTGGCGAGGTCGAGCCCGTACAGCACCTGGCTCTTGTGGTAGATCGGGGTGTCCGGGGTGTTGAGGTACTTGGGCCCCTGATCGTCGTCGAGGAGCTTGCGAGCGCCGAAGCCGACGGTCTGGCCGGTGACATCCCGGATCGGCCAGATGAGACGCCCGCGGAACCGGTCGTAGACGTCGCCGCGGTCGCCCTTGCCGATGAGCCCAGCGGTGATGAGCTCCTCTTCGGAGAAGCCGAGTCCCTTGAGGTGCTTGCCGAGTACGCCACCTCTGGGGGCGAAGCCCACGGAGAACCGCTGCGCAGCGGCGGGGTCGAATCCGCGCTGGCCGAGGAAGACGCGGCCGGGTTCGGCCTCCGGAGTCTCGAGCTGGGAGACGAAGAAGTCCTCAGCGGCCTTGTTGGCCGCGAGGAGCCTGGCACGATTGCCATGGTCGGGGGCAGCGCCACCGTCCTCGTAGTGGAGCTCGTAGCCGATGCGTGCAGCCATCCGCTCGACTGCCTCGGCGAACGACACGTGGTCCATCTTCTGCAGGAACGTGAAGACATCGCCGCCCTCACCGCACCCGAAGCAGTGGTAGAAACCGACCTGGGGCCTCACGTGGAAGCTCGGCGACCGCTCCTCATGGAAGGGACACAGACCCTTCATCGAGCCGCTGCCGGCGCTCTTGAGGCTCACATAATCGCCGACGATGTCCGCGATGTTCGTGCGCGATCGGACCTCGTCGATATCGCTGCGTTTGATGAGGCCGGGCACGCGTCGATTCTACGGTCGCCGCGGGGCGACACCTCGGAGACTGTGCACGTCGCCCGTCAGCCGACGAGGCGGGCGTGCCATTCGTTGGCCGACTGGTCGGTGAGGGAGGCGACCTGGTCGACGATGACGCGTTTGCGCGCGTTGTCATCGGCCGCGGCATCCCAGTCGGCACGGAACCCCACATCGAGATTCGCGCCACCCGTCCAGAGCAGCACGTCGGCAAGCTCGCTGAGCTGGTCGCGCTGCTGCGCGTAGATGGGGCGGCGGGCGTTCGTCGACATCACGAAGGCCGCGACGATGCCCTTGAGTACGGCGATCTCCGCCTGGATGTCACGGGGCACGACGATCCCGCCACCGAAGCGCGCAAGCGAGCCGGGGTGGGCCTCCCGCGTGGCCTGGACGGCGGCTCCGGCGAATCGACCGATGAGCTGGCTCGTGAGGTTCTTGAGGCGGCCGTGGTCGCGACGACTCGCGTCCCACCGGTCGATCCAGAAGTCCAGGCTGTCGAGGCGATCGAATGCTGCGATGAGTTCGTCGTGCGAGAGCTCGCCGCCGATCCACGCGAACATGGAGTTCACGAGCTCGTCGTGGTCGACGCGGGCCCCGAGCGCCGGAACATCGATGAACCCGCCGACGATCGCATCCTCGAAGTCGTGCACGGAGTAGGCGATGTCGTCGGAGAGGTCCATGACCTGTGCCTCGATGCAGAGCGTGCCCTCGGGTGCACCCTCGCGCATCCACGTGAACGCGGCAACGTCGTCGTCGTAGTAGCCGTACTTGCTGCGCCCGCTCGGGTCGGGAACGCCCCGCACACGCGGCCACGGGTACTTGCAGCTCGCGTCGAGGCTCGCACGCGTGAGGTTGAGGCCGAAGCTCTCGCCGTCGGTGCCGAAGACCTTCGGCTCGATGCGGGTGAGGAGTCTGAGGGTCTGGGCGTTGCCCTCGAAGCCGCCGATATCAGCGGCCCACTCGTTGAGGGCCCGCTCGCCGTTGTGGCCGAAGGGCGGGTGGCCGAGATCGTGCGAGAGGCAGGCGGTGTCCACGACGTCGGGATCGAGGCCGAGACTGTCGGCGAGTTCGCGGCCGACCTGGGCGACCTCGAGCGAGTGTGTGAGCCGGTTGCGCGCGAAGTCGGCACCGGCGGCGGGGCTCAGCACCTGGGTCTTGGCGGCAAGACGTCGCAGCGCGCTCGAGTGCAGGACGCGTGCCCTGTCCCGCGCGAAGTCGCTGCGACGACTCGAGTGCTCCTCGGGCAGGCGGCGGTCGGCATCCGACGCGGAGTAACCGTCGGTCGATCCGGTGTTCTCAGGCAATAGTCCTAGCCGCCACTCGTGCTGAGCTCGGCCTCGACCAGTTCAGCCTGGTGCGTCTCCTGCAGCTCCCGGCTGTCGAGCCAGCCCTGCGGCAGCGAGGGGTTCTTGGGGGTACCCGCGCGACCGCGTTGGCCCTCGGCATCCGCGCCCGGGTATGGCTGGTCGGCATCGAGCTGGGCGAGCAGGTCATCGAGCTCCTGCAGCGAACGAACCGTGGCAAGACTTGCGCGAAGTTCGCCGCCGACCGAATAGCCCTTGAAGTACCAGGCGACGTGCTTGCGGATGTCACGGCACGCGCGATCCTCCTCGCCGAAGAACTCCACGAGGAGCTCGGCGTGACGCCGGAACGCGTCGGCGACGAAGCCCAGGTTCGGCTCGTGCTTCACCCGATCCCCTGTGAACGCAGCGGCGAGGTCCCCGAAGAGCCACGGACGACCGAGGCAGCCGCGGCCGACGACAACCCCGTCGCATCCGGTCTCGTCAACCATGCGCAGCGCGTCATCGGCGCTCCAGATGTCGCCGTTGCCGAGGATCGGCGTGTTCGTGATCGTGTTCTTGAGCTTCTCGATGGCCGACCAGTCGGCGGTGCCGGAGTAGAACTCGGCCGCCGTGCGGGCATGGAGGGCGATGCTCGCCACCCCGGCGCCCTCAGCAGCCTTCGCGGCCTCGATGTACGTGAGGTGGTCGGAGTCGATGCCCTTGCGCATCTTCACGGTCAGCGGGATGTCACCTGCCGCTGCCACGGCACGCTCGACGATCTCGCGGAACAACCCGAGCTTCCACGGTAGGGCAGCTCCCCCGCCCTTGCGCGTGACCTTGGGCACGGGACAGCCGAAGTTGAGGTCGATGTGGTCGGCGCGGTCCTCGGCGACGAGCATCGTCACCGCCTCGGCGACGGTCTTGGGGTCGACACCGTAGAGCTGGATGCTGCGTGTCGTCTCCGACTCGTGGTGCGTGATCAACCGCATGCTCTCGGGTGTGCGCTCCACGAGAGCGCGACTCGTGATCATCTCGGACACGTAGAGGCCCGCACCGTACTCGCGGCAGAGGCGACGGAATGCCGTGTTGGTGATGCCCGCCATGGGTGCGAGCACGACGGGAACGTCGAGCTCGAGGGGGCCGATGCGCAAAGGTGCGGCCGTGGCTGGGAGAATGGTCACGTGACGATTCTCCCAGAAGATGACAGTGACACCACCGGGCGGGCCCGGGTGGCGCGGGATGCGGCAGCGCGCGGCATTCCCATCGAGATCATCGAGCGGCCCGCGGCATCCTCTCTCGAGGAGGCTGCGGCCATCCTCGGCGTCGACCCGAGCGTGATCGTCAAGTCGCTCGTGGTCAAGCGCCACGACGGCAGCTTTCTCTTCGCACTCGTGCCGGGAGACCGGCAGATCTCATGGGCGAAGCTCCGCGCGGTTGTCGGTGTGAACAAGCTGCAGCTGCCGGATGCCTCTCTCGCGCTCGAGGCGACGGGCTACGAGCGCGGCACGATCACACCCTTCGGCAGCACCACCGCGTGGCCCGTCTTCGCCGACGAGCGCATCGCTGGCCAGCGGATCGCCATGGGTGCTGGTGAGCACGGCTACAGCGCGTGGGTGCAGGCGGACGATCTCGTCGCCGGATTCGATGCGACGCTCGCGGACATCAGCGACTGATGGCCCTCGACAACCATCCCCACGTCTTCCGCTTCGAGGGGCGGCTCTGGGTCAGCCCTGAACCACGCGAGATCGCGCAGGACGCGTTCGCGGCGCAGCGACGGTGGGATGCCGGGCAACTCCGCTCACAGCACTGGACGCTCGCTCTCGCGCTCGGTGCCGTAGCGGGAACCGCCGCAACGCTGGGTCTCGGAACCCTCGCCGGACTGCCCCCCGTGTTCTACCTGATCCTGCTGCCGATCGGCTTCGGAGTTGGCGCTGTGATCGGCGCCAGGGTGAACAGACGCATTCTCGGATCGCGTCTCACGGACGTACCCACGACACCGCGCCCGGAGACACCCACCCTCACGCGGATCCCGTCAGCGATGGCGAAGTACGTGGACGACTCGACGCCGGTGTCGGACCTCATCAGCTGGTCGGAGCAGGGTTTCGTTCCGAAGGACGAACGAATCCCCAGGTAGCGTCGACCCGCGTCAGACCGCGTCCTCGTCCAGACGACGGTTCACGACCGCCTGCTCGTGGTGATCGGGAATCTCACAGAAATCGCCTTCGCACACCGCCCCGACTCCACCGAGGAGTTGCAGGCCGGAGGCGACTGCGGGTTGCACCTCGACTTCCGCGACGCTGGGGCTCACCGTTGCTACCGCCTCGCTCATTCGGAACCCTTCTCGCGTCGGACCTCTTCGAGCACGTTAGCGAACGTGCTCGCGTCCTGGGCACCGGACACCCCGTACTTGCCGTCGAAGACGAAGAACGGGACACCCTGGATGCCGTACTCGCGCGCCTGCGCCATGTCCGCCTTCACGTCCGCGAGGAATCGGTGGCTTTCGAGCGCCTCCGTCACCTCGTCGCGGTCGAAGCCGAGCTCACCGGCGATCTGCACAAGATCCTCGATGCGCCCCACGTGCTCGCCATTGATGAAGTAGGCCTTCAGGAGGCGTTCCTTCACCTCGAGTTGGCGTCCCTTCGACTTGGCGAAGTGGAGCAGCTCGTGGGCGATCACCGTGTTGGTCTGGTGGATGTGGTCGTAGTCATATTCCAGCCCGACCTCTGAGGCGATGCCGGTGACCCTGTCGATCATCTGCCTGGCCTGTGCGCGGTCGATTCCCTTACGGTCGCTGAGGTAGTCCACGGGGGTGCCGTCGTAGTCGACGGGGGTGTCGGGGGCGAGCTCGAACGAGTGGTACTCGACCTCGACATCCCCGTCGAACCGGGAGACGGCGTCCTCGAACTTGCGCTTTCCGATGTAGCACCAGGGGCACTGCACGTCTGACCAGATGTCAACCTTGATTGTTTCACTCACGATCGGTTCAACGGCCTGGTAGCGGAGCTATTCCCGGGCTGCACCTGCTAGCGCAGTCGGCTCGCCCTTCTCGCGGCGAGGAGAGCGACGAGCAGTGCGACGACCCCCGCCCCGAGCATCCCGCCGGCGAGCCCGGCAGCAGGCCACAGCGGCAGCCCGGTGAGGGCGAGCGAACCGAGCTGCACCTCGGTCGTTTCGGAGCGGATGCCGCATCGACCGACGTGGAGCGGGTTGCCGTGCTTGTCGTAGAGGGTCTCGACCCAGAAGTAGGTGCCCGGTCGGTCGAACGTGGTCGCCTCGGACCGATAGGTGCCCTGGCCGTGGACGGCGACCTCATCCGACGTGAATACGAGCGTCGAGTCGTCACAGAGCGGTCCATCCTCGATGCCGTGCTGGGCGTAGGCGCGGAAGACGAGGGTCATGCCCGCGGGCGTGTCCCCGGTGACCTGAGCCGTGTCGAACGCTCGCTCCCCCGGCTGCACGCCGTGGGCAGCCTGGGTCGAGACGTCGGCCGGACTCACGAGCGTCGTCTCCTCCGGGAGCCCGCAGACTCCCTCATGGATGAGCTCACCATCGCTGGAGTACAACGACTCGACCCAGTAGTACGTGCCGTACTCGGTGAAGCGGGTTGCGGACGACTCGTAAGTCCCTGCGGACGTCACCGGCACGGGTCGATCGCTCGAATCGAAGGCGAGTGTCGTCTCGTCGCACACGGGCTCGTCGCCTCTAGCCGGCTGGAGGTAGGCCCGGAACACCAGGGTGCTCGGTTCCGCGGGGAGGAATCCGCCAACCAGCGCACTGTCTCGTACCTCGTCGCCCACCACGGACGCGGGCATCGCGACGGTGGCGACGCTCGGAGGTGACACGCGGGTCGTCTCTGCGGGCATCCCGAAGCGGTCCGTCCAGGGCTCGAAGTACGGTGCTGATGCCGAAGCCGGGTCGAGGCGCCATACCCACGTCACATGTCCCACCCGGTTGGGCGCGATCACGGAAGTCGATGCCGGGTAGATACCTGCCGCTCGAGCGACGATCTCCGCCGTGCCGATGACCTCCGCAGACGCGGGAACCGTCTCGCTCTCGGGAAGGGGGTCGGTGCCGGGAACGAAGTAGGCGGTCCCCTCGAATCGAGCCGGAATGGGTACCCCCGCTTCGGTCAGCCAGGAACCCGAGGTGAGAGTGACGGAGAGCTGGTCGGAGATCTCGCCACCCAGCCCCGTTTCGGACGTTGACACCTGCGAGACTGCGTCCAGACCCATCGGGACGACGTGCGATTCTGCAATCAAGCCGAACTGGTCGCTGAAGGAGTACCCCTCGGGCAGCATCCTGGCGATGATGGTCGGTTGGTCGGCGGCTTCGATGCGCCAGACCCAGGTGTAGAAGCCGGGCGACGGTGCGATGAGCGTGCCGGGCGAGGCGTAGTCGCCAGTGCCCGTGAGCGTGAGCCGCTCCGTGCCCACGACCGGTACGCCCTCCGGCGGGACGTCCGCGACGGCGGGCTGCTGCGAGAAGGGTCCGTAGAGAGTACCCACGGCCTCAACCGGCATCTTCGAGCCGTTGTCCAGGGTCCGCCACTCCGGCGAATTCTCGGTGAGTGACACGGACACACCGTCGACGAATGGTTGGCCCGTCTCGACGTACCGCGACGCCACCGTGGTCTGGGCGATGGGCGAGAACGTGACGTTGCTCGAAGCCCTGTCGCTTGCGCTGGTCGTGCGTTCCTCGTGGTACGCGCCTCGAAGCGTCCGCTGCTGCGAGCCTGTGTTGTAGACGACGAGGGATGCGCCGGCTCCGTCCTTGACCGTGAAGCTCACGGATGCCGCAACCGACGCCGTGGCCTCCCCATCCGGCACCACGGCTCGGACCGGCACCAGCGAGCCGTTCGTCACCGAGATCTGGCTGTCCCTCGTGCCGGCGACAACGGCGCCCTGGAGCGACAGTGTCCCCTGTGCCGACGACGGCTCGACGGTGACGCGGACCGATCCGTCCCAGCCGTCGAGTGCTACCGTCACCGAAGCCTTCGGGCTCGCCGAACCAGCGAACGTCGATTCCGTCACGGTCCACACCGTGTCGTATGCCGCCATGACCGCGGCGTTTCCGTTGATGTAGTGGGCACCGGCCGCGTATCCCGCTCCCTGGGTGCGTGCCACCGTGCTCGTGTAGGCGTAGACGTAGGCGCTCACGGCGGCGGCGGTCGTCGGGTCCTCGGTCTGACCCCACGTGAGCATCGCGTAGTTCAGCTTGCGGACGACGGTCTCCGAGAGCCACTCGCCCCACTGTGTGTCGACGGAACTCACGATCGTGCCGGTATCGGTCACGCCGCTCGGCCAGTCGCGCGCGGAGTCCATGCAGTAGACACGCATGCCGTCGGGCGCGATGTAGTTGCCGAGGTACCCGCCGTAGGGGGTGATACCCGAATAGCCGGCGCCGGTCGTCGCGGCGGCGGCCGGGCGCTCCGAGAACAACGGGAGCGTCACCGCCGCGATGGCTACCGCGAGGACGAGGGCGACCAGTCGGCGAGCGAGCGGACGGCGGACAGGTGGGTGAGTGTCATGGTCTCGAGGTGTCATCCCACGAGGGTCTGACAGCGCGCACGCACACAGGCGTCACGTCGACCGTTCTGTGGTGGGCCGACGTGACAGTGGCACTGTGGAGGAGCGCTCTAGGCGCCCAGCAGTCGCTCCCCGAGGTACGACCGGAGTCCCTCGAGCGGGATGCGTTCCTGGGCCATGGAGTCGCGCTCGCGCACGGTCACCGCGTTGTCCTCGAGCGAGTCGAAGTCGACGGTGACGCAGAACGGCGTGCCGATCTCGTCCTGGCGGCGGTAGCGGCGGCCGATCGCCCCGGCATCGTCGAAGTCGACGTTCCAGAGCTTGCGCAGGTCAGCGGCGAGCTCCTTCGCGAGGGGCGAGAGCTGCTCGTTGCGCGACAGCGGAAGAACGGCCACCTTCACAGGCGCGAGGCGACGGTCGAGGCGGAGGACGGTGCGCTTGTCGACGCCGCCCTTGGCGTTCGGTGCCTCGTCCTCGGCGTACGCGTCGATCAGGAAGGCCATGAGCGCACGTGTGAGACCGAAAGCCGGCTCGATCACATACGGGATCCAGCGCTCGTCCTTCGTCTGGTCGAAGTAGGACAGGTCGGTACCGGATGCCTCGGAGTGCGTCTTGAGGTCGAAGTCGGTGCGGTTGGCGACACCCATGAGCTCGCCCCACTCGCTGCCCTGGAAACGGAAGCGGTACTCGATGTCGACCGTTCGCTTCGAGTAGTGGCTGAGCTTCTCCTGGGGGTGCTCGTAGAGACGGAGGTTCTCCGGGTTGATGCCGAGGTCCAGGTACCAGCGCATCGACTCATCGATCCAGTACTGGTGCCACTCTTCGTCCGTTCCGGGCTCGACGAAGAACTCCATCTCCATCTGCTCGAACTCCCGCGTGCGGAAGATGAAGTTGCCCGGCGTGATCTCGTTGCGGAAGCTCTTGCCGACCTGGCCGATGCCGAAGGGCGGCTTGAGACGCGAAGCACCCATGACGTTCGCGAAGTTCACGAAGATGCCCTGCGCGGTCTCGGGCCGCAGGTAGTGCAGGCCCTCCTCGTTGTCGACGGGCCCGAGGAAGGTCTTCAGAAGACCGGAGAAGTTCTGCGGCTCGGTCCAGGCGCCGGGCTGACCGGTGTCGGGGTCCTTGATGTCGGCGAGGCCGTTGACAGGAGGATGCCCGTGCTTCTCCTCGTACGCCTCGAGAAGGTGGTCGGCGCGGTAGCGCTTGTGGGTGTGCAGCGACTCGACGAGCGGGTCGGAGAAGACCTCAACGTGGCCGGACACCTCCCACACCCGCTTCGGGAGGATGACCGCGGAGTCGATGCCGACGACGTCGTCTCGACCCTGCACCACCGTCTGCCACCACTGCTTCTTGATGTTCTCCTTGAGCGCGGTACCGAGGGGCCCGTAGTCCCAGGCAGAGCGCGAACCGCCGTAGATCTCTCCCGACTGGAAGACGAACCCGCGTCGCTTGGCGAGGTTGATGACGGCGTCGAGATTGCTGGTGGCCACGGTTGGTGCTCCTCTGCGCGCCACAGCGGCGGCGCGACTGATATCGGACCGAGCTGGGTGCCCGGTCGTACGGCTTGCGAAGTTCTCAGCCTATCGGCGCTCAGCTCGCGCTGGCGTGCGCGAGCGCGTGGGCGCGCTCGAGAATCCGCACGACCTCGAGAGCATCACGCGGGTCGACGGGCGCGGGCGCGCCATCCAGGATGCTCGATGCCACGCCCGCGTAGAAGGCCGGGTAGTTTCCGCGCTCCATCGGAACAGGGGCAAGAGTTCCACCATCCCCGTCGACACCGAGCAGACCCCAGGCGGACTCCGGAGTGGTTCCGTACTCGGGGTTGTCGGGCAGCATCCCGCCCTTGAGTGCCGGCTCCTGGGTGTCCAGGCCATAGGAGCGGTACCCGGACTCGCTGCCCAGGACGCGGAAGCGTGGACCGCTTTGTGCGGCGACACGGCTCATGGTCAGGTGCGAGCGGGTGCCGCTCGTGTGGAGCAGCGAGATGAACGCGTCATCCTCACTCGATCCGCCTTCGCGCACGACGCTCAACTCGGCATGCTCGACGACCGCCGGCCCGAACAGCTGAAGCGCCTGGTCGACGAGGTGGCTGCCGAGGTCGTACGTGATTCCGCCGCCCTGTGCCGGAGTGGTCGTGTCCTGCCAGCGATCGGCCGCTGGCTTGCCCCAGCGCTCGAAGGTCGACTCGAAGCGGTGGACGGTACCGAGCGCGCCCTCGGCGAGCAGCCTGCGCACAGTCAGGAAGTCGGCATCCCACCGGCGGTTGTGGAAGACCGCGAGCGGCTGGCCGACGTCCTCGGACTTGGCGATGAGCTTGCGAGCATCGACGGTCGTGGGCACGAAGGGCTTGTCAATGACCACCGCCGCGCCTCCGTCGAGAACGGCAAGCCCCTGCTCGAGGTGAGTGTGCGGGGGTGATGCGAGCACGACGAGGTCGAGATCATCGATGCGAGCAAGGAGCTCATCGGGCGAGGAGACGATCGTGGCATCCGGGTGCAGCGACTCCGCCTGCGCCGCTCTCTCGGGGTTGCCCGTCGCGATCACATCGAGACGGAAATCCAGGTTGGTGGCGAGGAATGGCGCATGGAACACGCGGCCCGCCAGGCCGAAGCCGATGATTCCTGTGCGTATGGGTCGGTTCGTGGGCATTTCTTCAGCCTAGCCCTGTGCCCTCGTCGGTCTGATCGAGCAGTCCGAGCGTCTCGGCGATGGAGAGCGCCTCGCGGCGACTCGTCACCCCGAGTTTGCGGTAGAGGCCGCGCAGTTGGGTCTTGACCGTATTCGTCGACACGAAGAGCTCGTCGGCGATCAGCTGGTTGCCGTGGCCGAGCCGGAGGTGCCGCAGGAGCTGGATCTCCCTGCGAGTGAGCTCCCCGGCCGGACTGGGAGGCCCCGCGGTCTCCGAGTGGAGAGTTGGCATCACGGACCGCAGCGTGCGCGAATGCAGGTCGGGATGCGCGTGGGCGAGCCTGCGCGAGAGACCTGCGACGGAGCGCCGTTCGATGCCGAAGAAGTGGGCGCTCGACGTGACCTGCGGAGTCGCCCTCAGGGCATCGGCGAACGTGCTGTCCGCGGCATCCACCATGCCGAGCGCGTCCTGCGCAACCGCCCTGCGCACGAGCGCCGACCCGACACTCAGCGCCGAGTGATCGAGGCCAAGGCCTGCACAGGCATCGGATGCGAGGAGCGCTGCCCGCGCGTTGCCCTGCACGAGCCGCACCAGGGTCCACCGCGACGAGAGGCACAACGAGTGGTCGCGGAGTTCCGGTGCTCCCTCCAACGAACGCGCGGCATTGTGCGGGTTGCCGAGCCCCGTATGGATGTCGAACGCGACTGCCGCCCTGATCGTGCGGATGAGCACAGGTGCGTCGGAGATCCGCTCGGGTACGAGCGCAGCGCAGGCGGATGCACCCTCCAGGTCGCCTTCGACGAGAAGGCGATACGCCATGGCAAGCTTGGTCGCGAACGTGATCCACGGGGTCGACTCCGCCTCGATCGCGGTGAAGCTGGCGACGGCGGCCGCAAGCATCTCACTGTCGAACGCGTGCATCCCGAGGAGGAATCGGGCGAGGGCGATCGGATACAGCCGCTCGGACGGTGGCCAGCCCCCCAGGGCGTAGTAGAGCTCACCTTCCCGGATGCGCTCGGTCGCGGCATCCAGATCTCCCCGGAGGGCGTGGGTCGCGGCGAGGAGTGCCGCTGAGTGGAACCGCAGGTAGTGGTGGCCCGTGCTCTGGGCGGATTCGCTCGCAGCACGCGCGAAGTCCTCCGCCCGGTCGACGTCCCCGCATTGAAGCTCTGCATCCGCCTGAGTGAGCCAGAGAAGCGTCGGGACGCTGCCGAGAGCGTGAACCTGCTCCCACGGGAGTTGCCGGAGGCGGCTCGCGTTCTCCCGACCCACGACTCGTGCCCGTTCCGCTCTTCCGCGTCGTTTGAGTGCGGCGACCCGTGCCGCAGTGACGAGCGTCGACTCTCGCCCCGTCAGGGAGTCGACTACCTCAGGGGAGATCATCAGCAGGTGTGATTCGTTGTCGGCACGCTGCTCGGCGTCCTCGAACGGTGGCATGAGACCCAGGAGAACGCGCACCGCGAGAACCGCGGGACGGGCCCGGAGAACGCGCGTGGGCAGGCCATCGACGGCGTCCCGGAGATCGATGAGGTCGACACCGGCCTCCAGATCTATCCGATCAGCGAGCACGCGCATGGCCTCGTCCGCCCTTCCCGCGCGAGCCAGATGGAAGAACGCCCGCGTCCATTGGCCAGTCGAGACGAAGTAGTCGGCCACCTCCGCGTGGAACTCGAAGGGCTCGCTTCCTGGCTGCACCATTGAGCGCAAGGCCCGCCTCAGTTCGCGGTCGAGCCGGAGGGCTGATATCTCCACCGACCCCGGTGTGAGGACAGGCTGGACGATCCCCTCAGCAAGTAGTCCGACGACCGCCGATTCCTCCACGGAGACACCGAAGGCCGCAAGCAGGTCGACCGGCGCTTCGATGAACTCGGCCAGTACCTGGACGATCTCCTCCGCTCGCCCAGGATCCGACACTGTCCGCAGGCGCTCCATCGCCCAGGAGACACGGAAGGCGCTCGCGGACATGGGCTGTGCGCCTGCGGCGTCACTCCGCCGGTAATGGGCGAGGATGCCGCTCGCGCTTCCCCCCGTGGCCGCGATGACGTCGTCCAGGCTGAGGGTGGTGACAGGAACCTGCAGGTCCGCGGGAAGAACTCTGTGAACGTCCTCGGCGGTCCACGTCAGGTCGGACCTCCCGAGGACGACCCGCGATGGGGATCGACCGTGGTCGGAGAGCACGGGAAGCGACGTGATCACAATGGCGCGGACGTGGCGGAACACTTGGGCGGCCCTCTCGAAGAGGTCGATGTTGATCCTGTCGGCCAGGACATGCGCGTCATCGATGACGAGGATGAGGGGCTCGGTCAGGCGCTGCAGCATGACGTGAATGTCGGATGCCTCAAGGCTCCCGTTCGTCCCAGCGAGACCCAGATCGGCGATCGCGGACTTGATCACCCGCACCAGATCGGCCCAATTGTGCACCCCGCGTCCGGCGGAGATCCAGATCGCAGCCTCCCGCCGTTCACTCAACCAACTGGCGACCGACGTTGTCTTCCCGAACCCGTGGGGTGCCTCGACGAGGAGGACGCCGTCCTCGCCGATCCAGGTGTCCAGTCGTGCCTTCACACCCGGCCGCTGGACGGCGTGGGGAACCGCTGGCACTCCCCAATGATGAGCCGTACCACCCGAATAGCGGTCTCGTACGTACAGTGTTTCCCCCTTGTGGCGCGTGCTGCGGGCACGCCCCATCCCCGTTGACATTCTCCACCCGAACGCCAGTGTTGATGGGTGGTGGGAACGCGTTACCCCCGTGTTCCCACCACCCTGAGTCGCACCATCCGGCCGGAAGTGCCGTAAACCCGTTGCGGCAGTGTCACCGTCGTGCCTGACCTCGCAGGGGGGCCGAAAGATCGTGACACGCGTGTCCGGCGGAGTGGGTGCGCTCCCCCACCGTGACGACAGAGTGTCGCACGGCATCTGGTGCGCGATCAGCCTCGCGCAGGTCCTGAAAGGTGTGTGGATGTGTGGTTGCGCGGGTACGCTCCACCGGGATCGTGGCGTGTCTGCGCGAAGTTCGGCGCCGTCCCCACGGCTGCACGATTCGCGCCCACGCAGATGCGTCGGGTCATGTTTGCTCCTGTTGAGTGCGGTCTTACAGGCCACCACTGGGTGGTGTTGCTGGAAGGCTAGCCAGACGCATCAGCCGGTATTCGGCGTTCCCGCAAGCAACGGACGACTTTCACCCACAGATTCACCCGAATCGTGATGATCGGGGTACAGGCGCTCACCCGAGCGCGCGCACCGCGCCCACTGCCGTCCGCAACTCATCCGCCACCGAGAACAGTTGCTCCGACGTCGTCTCGTGGCCGAACGTGAAGCGCACCGCCGTCTGCGCGACCTCGGGCGGGAGGCCCAGGGCGAGCAGCACATCGGATGGCTCGTCGCTGCCGGCGGCGCACGCGGAACCGCTCGAGCACACGATGCCGCGCGATTCGAGCCCAAGCAGCACGGATTCGCCGCTCGTGCCCGGGAAGCAGAAGGACGCGTGCCCGGGGAGCCTGTGGGTGCGAGAACCCGTGAGGCGGGCATCCGGAACCGTCTCGAGAACGTGCGCGATGAAGTCGTCACGCCGTCGGCTGACCTCCTCCGCCGTCGCACTGCTCACGACGGAGACACTCAGCGCCGTCGCCAGGCCGACCGCGCCCGCGACGTTCTCGGTGCCGGAGCGGCGCCCGCGCTCCTGCCCTCCCCCGTGCACGAGAGGCTCGAGCGGGACCCTGCTGCGCACGGCAAGGGCCCCGATGCCCTTGGGGGCGCCGAGCTTGTGCCCCGAGATGCTCAGGGCATCAACACCGAGCTGGTCGAGGTCGATCGGTAGCCACCCCGCAGCCTGCACAGCGTCGGTGTGGAACGGGATGCCACGCTCCCGGGCGATCGACGCGAGCTGCCTGATCGGCTGCACCGTGCCTATCTCGTTGTTCGCGTACATGATCGTGGCGAGAGCCGTATCGTCCCTCAACGCGGCGGCGAACTGGTCGGGATCGACGAGCCCGTCGGAGTCGACCGGCAGCACGGTGACCTCGACCCCGTGGAAGCGTGCGAGGTAGTCGCACGACTCGAGGACGGCGGGATGCTCGATCGCCGAGGTCACGATGTGCTTGCCACGACGACTCGCGAGCACGATCCCCTTGATCGCGAGATTCGCCGCCTCCGTGCCACCGGAGGTGAACACGACCTCGCTCGCTCGCACGCCGAGCGGGGCCGCAACCTGGGCACGGGCATCCGTGAGCGCACGCGCTGCCGACTCCCCCACCTCGTGGTGGCTCGACGGATTGCCGAAGTCCCCGGTGAGGTAGGGCCACATGGCCTCCAGGACCTCGCGCCTGACGGCGGTGGTGGCGGCCTGGTCGAGGTAGATCACGTTCAGCCCGCCGTGACGTCCACGTCGAGGCCGAGGTCAATCGAGCGCACGCTGTGGGTGAGCGCCCCGACGGAGATGACGTCTACACCTGTCGACGCGATGTCGGCCACCGTCTCTAGGTTCACCCCTCCGCTCGCCTCGACGATCGCGCGACCCGCGACCATCGCAACGCCCTCGCGAAGCTCGTCGAGACTGAAATTGTCGAGCATGATCGTGTCGACGCCAGCCGCAACGACCTCCTCGACCTGGTCGAGCCTGTCGACCTCGACCTCGAGGCGAGTCGTGTGGCTGATGCGGATGCGCGCGAGTCGAATGGCTTCCCCCAGCGTGACGCCCGAGGCGGCGAGAAGCGCAAGGTGATTGTCCTTGGCGAGCACGGCATCGGACAGCGAGAAGCGGTGGTTGACTCCGCCGCCATCCCGTACCGCCTGCCGCTCGAGGATCCGAAGGCCCGGGGTTGTCTTGCGCGTATCGACGATGCGCGCCCGGGTGCCCGCGACGGCCGCGACGTAGCGCGCCGTGAGGGTTGCGATCCCCGACATCCGCTGGCTGAGGTTGAGGGCGATGCGCTCGGCGCGCAGCACCGAGCGGGCGTTTCCCTCAACCCTGGCGAGCACGACGCCCGGCTCGAACGCCGCGCCATCCGTCGACCCGAGTTCGACGACAACATCGGGGTCAACGAGGCCGAAAACGCGCCCGAACACCTCGATGCCGCTCAGGATGCCCGGCTCACGCGGCACGAGGCTCGCGGTCGCACGCGCCGACGCCGGGAGAAAGGCGTCACTCGTGACATCACCCCAGGGGGCGTCCTCCGCGAGGGCGCGGACGATGATGTCGTCGATCGCCGCTTGCGTCGCCTGAGTCATCACGCACCCACCGTCGCGGGCTCGGTGGCGGCTACCGGGACCTGCCATTCGAGCGAGTACTCGAACTCCTCGCGAGTGAGCGGGAAGTCGAGGCGATCGTGGGCCCCGCGGGACTCCTCGCGAACGAGGGCTGCATGCACGATGATGCGGGCGAGGTCGAGGAGATTGCGCACCTCACCGGCGTCGACCGAGTCGCCATCCACTCGCCACGCGGTGAGCTGCTCTCGCGCGGCACGCAGGGAGTCAAGGGACCTCTCGAGTCCCACGAGCGACCACATGAGGGACTGCAGCTCGCCGCGGTCGACCGGGGTGGTCTCGCCCACGGGCAGGCTCGTGACGAAGGCGAGCGACGACGGCCGGCCCGCGGCTGCCGGCTCGGCATCGATATCGAGAGCGTCAGAGGCGCGCCAGGCGAAGACGAGGGACTCGAGAAGCGAGTTCGACGCCAGACGGTTCGCGCCGTGGACGCCGGTGCACGTCGCCTCACCGACGGCGAAGAGCCCGGGAATCGAGGTACGACCGTCGACGTCGGTGCGGATGCCGCCCATCCAGTAGTGCGCCGCGGGAGTCACCGGGATCGGCTCAGTCGCCCAGTCGAAGCCGTGCTCGCGCGTCACGCGAGTGATACCGGGGAACCGGGTCTCGAGGTACTCGGCGCCCAGCGCGGTCGCATCGAGCAGCACGGGAGCGCCGCCCTGCTTCGCCATCTGGGCGGCGATGCCGCGGGCGACGACATCGCGCGGCGCGAGTTCGCCGTCGGGATGCACGTCGAACATGAACCGGCGCCCGTTCTGGTCGAGCAGCACGGCGCCGTCCCCGCGCACCGCCTCGGACACGAGGGGGTTGCCCGGAACCGCGAGCGACGTCGGGTGGAACTGGTAGAACTCGACGTCCGCGAGCACGGCGCCAGCACGCCACGCCGCCGCGACGCCATCGCCCGTGGTCACCGTGGGGTTCGTCGTGTGCGCGTAGAGCTGGCCGGCGCCGCCGCTGGCCAGAACCACGATGTCGGCGGGGATCTCGCGGCTTGTGCCCGCGGCATCCACCGCCTCGATGCCGACAACACGGCGACCCGTGGGGGTCTCGGCGACGACGAGGTCACGCATGAAGGTGTGCTCGTGGACCTCGACGGCCAGGGTCTTCACGGCGCGGAGCAGGGCGACCTCGATCGCGAGGCCCGTGGCATCCCCGCCCGCGTGGATGACGCGGCGAGCGGAGTGCGCGGCCTCGTGGCCGCGCGCCAGTTCACCGTTGATCCTGTCGAACTCGACACCCAGTTCCATGAGCTCGCGCACGCGCTGCGGCCCCTCGGTGCAGAGCACCTCGACGGCGATCGGGTCACAGAGACCCGCGCCAGCTCGCATCGTGTCGGCGATGTGCGACGCCGCGCTGTCATCGGGGAAGAGCGCCGCGGCGATACCGCCCTGCGCGTACTTCGTGTTGCTCTCGGCAAGCTCCGCCTTCGTCACGAGCACCACATCGTGGTGACGGCTCGCGCGATACGCGGTGATGAGGCCGGCAATTCCCGTGCCGACGACGACTACCCGTGCCATGGTTCAGTCCTTGGGCCTGGCCGCGAGCATGCGCTCGAGGGCGACGCGAGCCGGTTCGGCGACATCGTCGGGGACGCTGATCTGGTTGAGAACCTCACCGCGCACGAGGCCCTCGAGCACCCACGCCAGGTAGCCGGGGTGGATGCGGTACATCGTCGAGCACGGACACACCACGGGATCGAGGCAGAAGATCGTGTGCTGCCGATACTCGGCCGCGAGGCGGTTGACCATGTTGATCTCGGTGCCGATCGCGAAGGTCGTGGGCTCGGTCGCCGCGGCGATCGCCTTGCGGATGTAGTCGGTGGAACCCGCCTCATCCGCCGCGTCGACGACGGGCATCGGGCACTCGGGGTGCACGATCACGCGCACGCCGGGGTAGTCCTCGCGCGCCTTCTCGACCTGGCCGACGGTGAAGCGGCGGTGCACCGAGCAGAATCCGTGCCACAGGATGACACGGGCATCCGTCAGCGACTGCTCGTCGTTGCCGCCGAGGGTCTTGTTCGGATTCCACATCGGCATGAGCTCGACGGGGATGCCCATGGCCTTGGCCGTGTTGCGCCCGAGGTGCTGGTCGGGGAAGAACAGCACACGCTGGCCGCGCTCGAACGCCCACTCGAGCACGGTTGCGGCGTTCGACGACGTGCAGACGATGCCGCCGTTGCGACCGCAGAACCCCTTGAGCGCTGCGGATGAATTCATGTATGTGACGGGGATGACGGGGACCCGACCGTCGGCGTCCGGCTCCGTGCCGTACAGCTCCATGAGCTGCTCCCACGCCTCCTCGACCGAATCGATGTCGGCCATGTCGGCCATCGAGCAGCCAGCGGCGAGGTTCGGGAGGATCACCGACTGGTTCGGCTGCGCGAGGATGTCAGCGGTCTCGGCCATGAAGTGCACACCGCAGAACACGATCGCCTCGGCGTTCGGCACCGTCTGGGCCGCGTTCGCGAGCTGGAACGAGTCACCGAGGAAGTCGGCGTGCTGCACGACCTCGTCGCGCTGGTAGAAGTGGCCAAGCACGACGACACGGTCGCCGAGGGTCGCCTTCGCGGCACGGATGCGCTCGTGGAGCTGCTCATTCGACGCGCGCGTGTACTCCTCGGGCAGCTGGCCCTGGCGCGGCGAGCCCGTCGGGATGATGTCGCCCTGCGATGCTCCGGGCCCGTAGCTCGGCAGACCGAGGTCGAACGTCCAGGGACCCTCCGCGAGAGACGGGTTGCAGGTCTCCCCCGGATCCAACTTGATGAGGGTGTCGACTGAGGTCACGCGAAACTCCTTGCCTTGCTGGGCACCAGCCCGTTGTGGGTCGCCGCACCGCTGTGCGTGAGGGGCCCGTTGTCGACGAGCGAGATGGACTCGTCGTAGCGATAGAGACGTGGGGGGCGGTGGCGACCGCCCGTGACGACCGCGTCCGTGGGGACGAGGTCCTTCTCGACCTGGCGTCGGAAGTTGGCCGGGTCGAGGGGCCGCTGCAGCACGGCCTCGTGCACCTCGCGCAACTCCGTGAGCGTGAAGGTGGGACCGAGCAGTGCGTGCGCGATGCGGCTGTACTCGACCTTGGTGCGCAGGCGCCAGAGGGCGTAATCGACGATCAGGTTGTGATCGAAGGCGAGCTCGGGCAGCTCATCGGCGAGGAACCACCGCACGTTCTCGCCGTCGACCGACCGCACCGCCTGCTCGGGCCGCACGAGCGCCCAGTAGACGATCGAGACGACGCGGCGGTCCGGCGAGCGGTTCACCTCACCGAAGCAGTAGAGCTGCTCGAGGTAGGACGGCTCGACCGAGGTGGTCTCGAGCAGGTTGCGCGCCGCGGCATCCGCGAGGCTCTCCTGCTCGCTCACCCAACCACCGGGGAGCGCCCATGAGCCCTCGAACGGGTTGCGCGTGCGACGCACGAGCGGGATCCACAGGGCACTGAGGCCGGTGACCGGATGCGGCCGCAGAGCGAAGATCACCGTGGAAACAGCAAGCCCAATGCCGTGTGCTGCGTCGTTCATGGTGATCCGATCAGTAAAGGTCAACTCGACCTGAACACATCGTAGCACTTAATGTCAGGTGCACCGTAACTCCACCCCCCGCGAAAAGCCACTAGTTGCTCCGGATTCTTCCAGAGAGCGCAACAAGTGGCTTTTCGCGGGGGTTTTCAGGCGCTCGGGGCGTCGATGGCGCCGCCGAAGCGACGGGAGCGCTGCTGGTACAGCTCGATCGCGTGCCAGAGGTCCTGGCGGCTGAAGTCGGGCCACAGGGTATCGAGGAAGACCATCTCGGCATAGGCGCTCTGCCAGAGCATGAAGTTGCTCGTGCGCTGCTCCCCCGAGCTGCGCACGAAGAGGTCCACGTCGGGAAGGCTCGGCTGGTACAGGTGCTTCTGGATGGTCTTCTCGCTGATGCCCGACGGCTTGAGGCGCCCGACCTTCACGTCCTCGGCGATGCGCTGCACGGCATCCGTGAGCTCGTTGCGACCGCCGTAGTTGACGCACATGGTGAGCGTGAGCACGTCGTTGTCCTCGGTGAGGCGCTCGGCGAACTGCAGCTCCTTGATGACGGATGCCCAGAGCCTGGGTGTGCGCCCGGCCCAGCGAACACGCACTCCCCACTCGTTGAGCTGGTCGCGGCGGCGGTGGAGCACGTCCCTGTTGAATCCCATGAGGAACCGAACCTCGTCCGGCGAGCGGCTCCAGTTCTCGGTGGAGAACGCGTAGACACTCAGGTACTTGACGCCAGCCTGGATGGCACCGGCGACCACGTCGAGCAGCGAGGCCTCCCCCGCCTTGTGGCCCTCGACACGAGTGAGGCCCTTCGCGTTGGCCCACCGGCCGTTGCCGTCCATGACGATGGCGACGTGCTTGGGCACCGCCTTCTTCGGGAAGTCGGGCGGGTAGATGCCGGTCCAGTCGACGGGGACGTAGTCGACCGCATCCTTGTGCGTTTTGGGCTTCACGCTGTGCGCTCCACGTGGGGCAGGGAGCGCAGGGTGCGCTCAAGGTGGAACTGGGTGTAGGCGGCGACGATCCCGCTCGCCTGAGCACGGGAACGTTCTGTTGCGGCCTCGGCGTCGGACCAGCGGCCCTCGAGCAGAGCGCCGAGGAGCTCGAGGGTCGCGGCATCCAGTCGCGGGGAGCCGGGGGGTGCCACCTCGTCGGCGACGACACCACCGAGCTGCGCGACGAAGACGGTGTGCGGACCCGGAGCGCCGGTGACGGCGCAGACGTCGAAGCTCGGGGCCCATCCCGCGATCGAGAGGCAGCGGAGCAGATACGAATCGAGGGTGAGCGAGGGGTGGTGCTCGCGCCGCGAGAGCGACCTGAGTGCGCCGACGAGGAGCAGGTACTGCTGCAGGGAACCGGAGTCATCCGTGACCTTGTCGGCGGTCTCGACCATCGCGCTGCCGGCAGTGTAGGCGGCGTAGTCGTCGGCGATCTCGGCACCGTAGGAACCCGCGGACTCTGCCTGCTGCACGATGTCGAGCGAACGGCCGACGTAACACTGCACGTCGGCGACCATCATGGGCTCGAGGCGTGAACCGAAACGCGAGCCCGTGCGACGCACGCCCTTGGCCACCGCGCGGATCTTGCCGTGCTGGCGCGAGAGCATCGTCACGATGCGGTCGGCCTCGCCCAGTTTGTGCGTGCGCAGCACGACAACTTCATCACGGTAGGTCGGCACACTCCAGTATCCCCCGCACCGCTGACGCACAGCTGTATCCCTCGCCCGGCCGGTCGACGATGTCTCCCCTGCCCTTCGCCGATGCAGAATGGTCCCGTGGCGTCAACGGAGGTCTTCGAGCAGCAGCGTCCGCGCATGTTCGGCATCGCCTACCGAATGCTCGGCTTGGTGTCCGAGGCAGAGGACATCGTTCAGGATGCCTGGCTGCGCTGGAACAGCACGAGCGAGACGATCGACAACCCCGGCGCCTTCCTCGCGACAGTGGTCACCCGGCTGTCGTTGAACGCCCTGGACTCGGCGAGAGCGCGACGGGAGACATACGTTGGCCCGTGGCTGCCCGAGCCGATCGACACGTCGGCCGACCCGCTCCTGGGCGCCGAGCGCGCGGAGGCGCTCTCCCTCGCGGTCCTGCTCCTGCTGGAACGTCTCACGCCGGCCGAGCGAGCCGCCTACGTGCTTCACGAGGCCTTCGACTACCCGTATGCCCGCATTGCCGAGGTACTTGAGACGAGTGACGCGAACGCCCGCCAACTCGCGAGCAGGGCCCGCAAGCACATCGAGCACGAGCGTGGGGTTGTTGTGAGCCGTGCGGAGCGAACACGGCTTCTGAACGCGTTCCTCGCCGCCGCACAGTCCGGTGACGTGAATGAGCTTGAGCGGACCCTCGCGATCGACGCGTCGTCGATCTCCGACGGCGGAGGGGTCGTCGGCGCCGCTCGCCGGATCGTCGGTGGCCGCGACAGGGTGGCGCAGCTGCTTCTCGGCGTCATCGACAAGTTCGCGCAGGGCATCGTCATGCACCCGGTCATCGCCAACGGTGAGCCCGCCATGCTGGGCGTTCGTGACCGCGAGCCCGTCGCGCTCTGGACCGTCGACATCGCGCCGGACGGGGTGCGCCGGGTCATGATCATGCTCAACCCCCACAAGCTCGAGGGATTCCGCGAGTTGGCCCTGTCACATTCGTGAGGCGCGCCCGGTCATAGCTGGTGAACCCCACGAAAGGACACCATGACCATCCTCGTCACCGGCGGCACGGGAACACTCGGCCGCCCCACTGTTGACCTGCTGCGCGCCGCCGGACACGACGTGCGCATCCTCAGCCGAACCTCGGGTGACGGCCGGGTGGTGGGCGACGTCACCACGGGCGCGGGACTCGCGGATGCCCTCCGCGGCGTCGACACGGTGCTGCATCTGGCGACAAGCACCGGCTCCAAGGATCCGCTGCAGACCCGCAACGTCGTCGAGGCCGCGAAGGCCGCCGGTGTCGCCCACCTCGTGTACATCTCGATCGTCGGCGTGGACGTTGTGCCCTACTCGTACTACCGCGCCAAGTTCGAGAGCGAACGGATCATCGAGGAGTCGGGCATCCCGTTCACGATCCTGCGCGCGAGCCAGTTCCATCAGTTCCTCCGCTTGTTCATCGACCTGCAGCGGAAGCTGCCAATGATCATCGTGATCGATGCGCCCGACCAGCCCATCGCGGTCGAGGAGGTCGCCGCACGCCTCGCTGAACTCGTCGAGGCAGGCCCCTCCGGTCGAGTGCCCGACATCGCGGGCCCGGAGCAACTGGAGCTGAAGGACGCGATCGCGACGTGGCAGCGCCACGCAGGGACCCGCAAGCCCGTGTGGACGATGCCGCTCTTCGGCAAGACGATCCGCGCCTTCCGTGAGGGTCGCCACATGACGGGACTCCCCGGATACGGTCGCGAGACCTTCGAGACGTATGCGGCGAGGGAGGCACGTGGTACGAATGAGGCGTGACCGTCGCCTTCATCGTCCCGCTGTGGGCTGACCTCCTCGCCGTCGGTATCGGCGCGACCCAGGGCGCACTGTTCGCGGCGCAGTTCCGCGACCGGCGACTGGACCTTCTGGGCGTTGCCATCATCGGTATCGCCACGGGGCTCGGCGGTGGTTTTCTCCGCGACATCCTGCTCTCCGAGGTACCTGCAGCGTTCAGCAACAACTGGTACGTGCTCGTGGCGACCGCCGCCGCCCTGCTCGGGATGCTTCTCGAGAGGCTGATCTCACGGCTCGGCGTGCTCGTCAACGTGCTCGACGCCCTCACGATCGGCCTGTTCGCGGCCATCGGCACGACGAAGGCCCTCGCCGCCGGGCTCCCCGCGGTGCCCGCCGTCTTCCTCGGTGCCCTCTCGGCCGTGGGCGGCTCGATCCTGCGCGACCTGCTCCTCAACCGCCCGATCGCACTCATGCACGTCGGATCGCTCTACGCGATCGCGGCGGTCGTCGGATCCGCGTCACTCGTCGGGCTTCTCGCGCTCGGGGTTCCCGTGTTCATCGCCGCCATCATCTGCGTCGCCATCACGTTCGGCGTGCGCATCCTCGCGGTGCTGTTCAACTGGAGCCTGCCGGAGCAGAAGGCCATCACAACGGTGCCGCGGATCCGGCGAAAGCCGAGATCCACCAAGCGCGGCCTCGAGAACTAGGCGGTCACGAGCTCCCGGTCGTCCGCCTCCGTGCGCACGGCACGGTTCACAGCGGAGACCACGGCCTTGAGCGAGGCCGTCGAGATGTCGGCATCGATTCCGACACCCCACAGGCGCTTGCCACCGACGTTGAGCTCGACGTACGCGGCGGCGAGGGCATCCCCACCGGCGCTCAGCGCGTGCTCGACGTAGTCGTAGAGCGTGATGTCGATGCCGCGAGTGGCCATCACGCCGAGGAACGCGGCGATCGGGCCGTTGCCCGTGCCCGTCTCGACCGAGACGTCCTCGCCGACACGCAGCTTGACCTCGAGCTCGACCTCGCCGGTCAACTCACTGGCCGTGCGGGTGGAGAGCAACTCGAAGCGACCCCACTTGTCCTCGGCACGGTGGTCGGGTGCCGGCAGGTACTCGTCCTGGAAGATCTCCCAGATCTCGTCGCTCGTGACCTCGCCGCCCTCGGCGTCCGTCTTCGCCTGCACCACGGCGCTGAACTCGATCTGCAGCTTGCGCGGCAGGTCGAGGGCGTGGTCCGTCTTCAGCAGGTAGGCGACTCCGCCCTTGCCGGACTGCGAATTGACACGCACGACGGCCTCGTAGCCTCGACCCAGGTCCTTCGGGTCGACGGGCAGGTAGGGAACGGCCCATTCGAGCTGCTCGACGGGGATGCCCTGGGCCTTGGCCGCGGCATCCATCGCCTCGAAGCCCTTCTTGATGGCGTCCTGGTGCGAACCACTGAAAGCCGTGTAGACCAGGTCGCCTGCCCAGGGGCTGCGCTCGTGAACCTTGAGCTGGTTGGCGTACTCGGCAGTGCGACGCACCTGGTCGAGGTCGCTGAAGTCGATCTGCGGGTCGATGCCCTGGGTGAACAGGTTGATGCCGAGAGCGACGAGGTCCACGTTGCCGGTGCGCTCACCGTTGCCGAAGAGGCATCCTTCGATGCGATCGGCGCCGGCCAGGTAGCCCAGCTCTGCAGCGGCGATCGCGGTGCCCCGGTCGTTGTGGGGATGCAGCGAGATGATGACGTTCTCGCGGTTGTTCAGGTGCCGCGACATCCACTCGATCGAGTCGGCGTAGACGTTGGGTGTTGCCATCTCCACCGTCGCGGGCAGGTTGATGATGACCTTACGCTCGGGGGTCGGCTCGAACACCTCGAGCACCTGGTTGCAGACGTCAACCGCGAACTCGAGCTCGGTGCCCGTGTAGGACTCCGGCGAGTACTCGTAGAAGACCTCGGTCTCCGGGATGAGTGCCTCGGCGGCGCGGCACAGTCGGGCGCCGTTCAGGGCGATGTCGATGATGCCCTGCTTGTCGGTGCGGAAGACAACGTCCCGCTGCAGGACACTTGTCGAGTTGTAGAGGTGCACGATCGCGCGCTTGGCACCCCGGAGAGACTCGTAGGTGCGGTTGATCAGCTCCTCGCGCGCCTGTGTCAGCACCTGGATCGTCACGTCATCGGGGATCAGATCCTCCTCGATGAGCGCGCGGACGAAATCGAAGTCCGTCTGGCTCGCCGACGGGAAGCCGACCTCGATCTCCTTGTAGCCCATGCGCACGAGCAGGTCGAACATGATGCGCTTGCGCTCGGGACTCATCGGGTCAATGAGTGCCTGGTTGCCATCGCGGAGATCAACTGCGCACCAGCGCGGAGCCTCGGTGATGCGGTTGTCCGGCCACGTGCGATCGGGCAGATGCACCGACAGGGTCTCGTGGTACGGCTTGTAGCGGTGGATGGGCAGTCCCGAAGGCTGCTGGGTGTTCTTCATGGTCGTGGTGTCTTTTCGTGTTGTCTGGATGGGGGGTTCAGACCAAACAGCAAAGGCCGCGACGAGTGAGGCCTGAAGTTAGGACCCGTCGCGGCAGCTAAGAAGAAGCAGACCGAACACGGTTTCAGGGTAGCACTGCCGAGGGCAAGCTCGCACGGCTCCGTCCCAGGCATCCGTCTGCCAGCCGCTGTCAGCGCCTGACAGAGCGGTGACAGCGCCCACGACACACACTCTCCTCATGACCAAGACGATCGAGGCCCACGGCCTCACCAAACACTTCGGCAAGACACAGGCCCTCGCCGGCATCGACCTGGAGGTCGAGGAGGGCACCGTGCTCGGCGTCCTCGGACCGAACGGGGCGGGCAAGACGACCGCGGTACGCATTCTCGCGACACTCCTCCGACCGGACGGGGGCACCGCCCGCGTCTCGGGCTTCGACGTCGTGCACCAGGCGAAGGAGGTGCGCCAGAGAATCGGACTGACGGGGCAGTACGCAAGCGTCGACGAGGATCTCACGGGCATCCAGAACCTCGTGATGATCGGCCAGCTCCTCGACCTCTCGACCGCCCAGGCGCGCATCCGGGCCAACGAACTCCTCGAGGAGTTCGATCTCACGGATGCCGCGAAGCGGCTCGCCAAAACCTATTCGGGCGGTATGCGCCGGCGACTCGACCTCGCCGCGAGCCTCATGGGACGCCCCGCCGTCGTCTACCTCGACGAGCCCACGACGGGCCTGGATCCCGCGAAGCGGGATGACGTGTGGGAGATGGTGCGTGTGCTCGTGCGACAGGGAACGACGGTGCTGCTCACGACGCAGTACCTGGAAGAGGCGGATGCCCTCGCCAACCAGATCACGGTGATCGACCATGGCTCTGTCATCGCCCACGACACCCCGCAGGGGCTCAAGCGGCAGGTGGGCGGGCAGACGCTCGAGGTGCGCCCCAGCCTGGCCAGTGACATCCCTCGCGTTCGGGAGCTCATGATCGCTGCGGGGACTCGCAACCCCGAGCAGCCCGCTCCCGACCTGCTGTCGGTTCCCGTCGACGACGACTCGGCCCTCACCACCGTGGTGGCTGCGCTCGCGAGCGAGAGGATCGGCGTCTCCGAGCTCTCCCTGCGTCTACCGAGCCTCGACGAGGTCTTCTACGCGCTCACCGGCCAGGTGGCCAAGGACGAGGAGGTAGCGGCATGATCCGCGACACTCTCGTGCTCGCCAAGCGCACGGTCACGAAGATGTTCCGGAACCCGGAGCAGTTCATCGACGTGAGTGTGCAGCCGATCATCATGACGGTGCTCTTCGTCTTCATCTTCGGCGGGGCCGTGGCTGGCGACACCGCGAACTACCTGCCGTTCGTGCTGCCGGGCATCGTCGTCCAGACGATCATGTTCACGTCCCTGACCATCGGCGTCAATCTCAACACCGACATCCAGAAGGGCGTGTTCGACCGGTTCAGGTCGCTTCCCATCGCCCGGTCGGCGCCGCTCTTCGGGGCAGTCGTCGGCGACGTCGTGCGGCACTCCATCGCGATTGCGGTGACGCTCGGATTCGGCGCCATCATCGGCTTCCAGTTCCAGACCCCCTGGTGGCATGTGCTCGCGGCCGTTGCGCTCATCATCGTCTTCGCTGTGAGCCTGTGCTGGGTGTCGGTGTTCATCGGGATGCTCGCCCGCAGCTCCGGCGCGGTGCAGGGACTGTCGTTCCTCATCGTGTTCCCCCTCACGTTCGGTTCCTCGACCTTCGTGCCGGCGGACACCCTTCCCACCTGGCTACAGGGCTGGGTCGCGATCAACCCGGTCACGCATGTGATCGAGGCCATGAGGGGCCTGCTGTCGGGCGTCGAGTACATGACGCCGGGCAACACGATCCTCGGCGAACTGTTGTGGGTCGCGGCATCCTGCGTCGTGCTCGTCGGGGTCTTCTTCCCCCTCGCGACGTGGGCGTACCGGCGCAAGATCTAGCTGGACCGGTCAGGACACGAGTCCGCGCAGTTCCTCGAGCGCTCCCGGGCGGGTTGGTGACAAGCCAACCCGCCTGGTTTCGCTGCGCCCTGCCGCTGCTTCGATGGCGATGACGCGCGGGTCCGTCGGATCCTCCGCACCCAGGACCGCGACCGCGAGTTCGAGAGCCCGCGCGGCTTCGCTCGTGTCGCCCCGCGCGAGCGCCAGCATCCCGAAGTCCAGCGCCACCGAGCCGATCACCGGATGGTCTCCGCTGTGGAGTGCATGCTCGGCGGCGCTGCGCAACGCGGACTCCGCCGCGACGAGGTCGCCATCAAGCAGCGCCACGCCGGCACGCCCCGACTCCGCCAAAGCGAGCAATTGGCCAGGCAGCCGCGACAGGGTGGGCGCGAGCGCATCGAACCGTTCGAGATAACGCCGTGCCGCGTCGGCCTCACCAAACGACACGTTCGCGGCGATCGCCGTCGTGAGTGCCTGCGTGATCGTGCGGATGTTGCCGCCAGCGTCCGCTTCTGCCAGCAGTTCTTCCGCACGCTGCCGTGCCTCCTCCACCCGACCCAGGCGAGTGAGGATGGAGATGGAGAGCGACCGCTGCTGTGCAAGATCCCAGCTGGAGGTGATGCGGCGCATGTTCTCGGTGGAGGCGTCGCTCAGCTCCAGGGCCTCCTCGAGTCGACCGTTCACCGACAACCACTCGGAACGCATCTGCTGCGCGAGCGCGAGTCCCCACCAGTCACCGATGGCGGTGAACTGGTCCACGGCGACCTGGGACGCCTCCCCCAGCGACTGCACGTCCCCCCGGTTCTGGGCGATCGAGGCGCGAACGACCGTCAAGACGGCCGTCGGCCACTCCGAGAGACCGAGGTCCTCGCCGCGAGGCACGACCACCCGCGTCATCCACCCGGGTGAACCGGCCTCCTTCGAGAAGGCTCCGATGATGGGGATCACGAGCTGTACGACGTCGGGCGCGGACGAGGAGACCTCGAACCTGGGGAGCAGCGCCATGGCTTGCGCGACATCCTCCTCGTCGGCATCCGTCTCCGAGCCCGCGTTGAACGCGACAACCACCGGATAGACGTGATGCATGAGTCGCCCAGCATCGGTGTCGACCGTCGCTGCGAGCGGACCGACCGCTGCCATCCAGGTGCGCGAGTCCGCCTCACGGTCTCGGATCGTCCAGTACCAGAAACAGGACACCGCAAGGGCGACGGCTTCCTCTGCCATCCGCGACTCGGTGGCGAAGCGCAGTGCTCCCGCGATGTTGTCTTCCTCCGCGTCGAACCAGGCGATCGCGTCGTGGATCTCGGGGCCGCGCAAGCGCGCATCGTGTCGCGCGGCGCTCTCCACCATGACGTGCACCTGTCGTTCCCGGGCCAGGGCGAGCAGGCCAGCCTCGGCGAGACGCTCGATGCCGTACTCCCGGATCGTCTCCAGCTGGCGATACCGGCCCTTGTTCCGTTGCAGGAGCGAGCGGTCTACGAGCGAATCGAACACACCAGCGGATGCCACCCCCATCGATCGAGCGAGCAGCGCTGCGTCCGCGGCATCCGCCCCCGCCGGGTACACCGCAAAGCCCGCGAGCACGTGCTGCTCCTCCTCGGAGAGAAGGCTCCAGCTCCAGTCGATCATCGCCCGGAGGGTCTGATGCCGCGGCATGGCTGTGCGGAACCCACCCGTGAGGAGTGCGAAACGGTCGTCGAGCCCCGACAGGACCTCGTCGAGCGACATCGTGCGCAGTCGGGCGGCGGCCAACTCGATCGCGAGCGGCAGACCATCGAGACGTTCGCAGATGCGGCCGGCCACCTCGAGGTCACCCTCCGAGAACTCGCCTGCGGTGGCCGAGATCGCCCGCTGCGTGAACAGTTCGATGGCGCGGTCTCGGGCGAGCGAACCCACCGCGACGAACGCCTCGCCCGGCACACCGAGCGGTTCGCGACTGGTGGCGATGATGCACAGCTGGGGTAAGGCCCCAAGGAGGTCTGCGGCGAGAGCGGCCGCACGGTCGATCACGTGCTCGCAGTTGTCGAGCACAACAAGCACCTCTCGCCCCGTGAGTCCCTCGATCACCCGGGTGCGCGTGTCCACGATCTCCGACGAGGTCTCCGAGGTCCGGATCTCGCGTCCCGTTGCGGCCAGCACTGCCGCGTACAGCTCGGTGGGCCCGACCGGTGCGAGTTCCACCAGGACCGCACCCGGGCGGGATCGAGCGGCCTCGACTGCGAGGCGGGTCTTTCCCGCACCACCGGTCCCGATGATCGTGACGAGCCTGCTCTGGCCGAGTTGGAGCGACACGGTCTCGAGCTCGATCTCGCGCCCGACAAGCGCCGTCAGCGGGGCGGGGATCGAGGAGCCTGAGGCCTCCACACGAGCGATGCCGCCCAGGGCCAGCGCGTCGGAGCGATCCTTCAGCAGGTCGCGCACGAACCAGTCGAAGTTGTCGGACGGGATCCACGGCTCGCCGCGCCACAGCCCGAGGGCCCTGGTCGCAAGCACGGTGGCAGCGTCACCCGTGGCCGCGGCCGCCTCGGCCACAAGGTCGGAGAAGGCGAGGGCGTCGACGTCCGCTCGCGCGAGCGCGATGCGGTACCCGCCGGGGGTGGACTCGATGACGTCGGGTGGGAGTTGAGTGCGCAGCCGGGAGACGATCGACTGGAGCGCGCCGCGGGTGTTCTCCGGGGCATCCCCCGCCCAGATGTCCTCCGCGATCGATCGGTAGCTCACCGCCGACCCCGCGTCGATCGCAAGGCGGAAGAGCACGGCCACCTGCATGGTGCCGTTCACCGCGACCGAGCGACCTTCGTGCTCGACACGCAGTCCGCCCAGGAGCCCGACCTTCACGGGAGCAACTCTAGGCGGACCGCGTGACCCCTACTCCACAGCGAGGGCAACGACCGGTGCGATCGACGTCGCTCGCCGGGTGGGGGCGACGGATGCCGCGACCGTGAGCACGGCGCCTGCACCCACTACGACAGCGACGAGCCACCACGGAATGACCGGGAGCATCAGACTCGCGCCCGGCATCGCACCGAGAAGTGACTGCGCCCCCACCCACCCGTAACCGGTGCCCAGCACAAGCCCCACGAGCATGGCGGCGATCGTGAGTTGAGCCGCCTCGACCCGGACCATGCTGCGCAACTGGGCGTTGGTGAATCCGAGCGCGCGCAGGAGGCCGAGTTCACGAGTGCGCTGGAGCACGCTCAGCGAGAGGTTGTTGACCATGCCGACGGCCGCGATCAGGGCACTGAAGCCGATGAGCACTGAGAAGATCCCGACGATGACCGCCATGAGCTGGTCGAGGTCAGCGGCATCCGACAGGGGCCTGAGCAGCTGCTGGAACGTCGCTGCGGCAACCGCGAACATTGTGACGAGCGTGACTCCGATCACGAGACCGATCGTCGTCCTGGCACTGCGCTCCGGGTAGCGCACCGCGTTCTCCGCGGCGAGCCGCCCCGCGGCGGAACGACTGAACAGGCGGCCGACGAGCCGGAGCGCCGCCGGCATCACGAGCGGAGCGCCGAGGATCACTCCGGTGAACGAGAGGATGCCACCGACCACGCCCACGAGTACGGCGGCCGGGTTGATGAATCCGAGGGCAACGGACGCCGCGAGGATCAGCGTGCCGATAGCGAAGAGCACGACGGCAGTGACGTTGCGGCCACGGCGGGCCGAGACATCCTCTGCCCTCGACTCGACCGAGGCGCCCGTCGCCTGCATGGGCGTGACGTGGAGAACGCGACGGGCTCCCACCCAAGAGGCAAGCCAGGTCGTGAGCACCACGGCCACGATGGGTACCAGCAGGACAGGGTCGGCGAAGCGGTACCCGAGCGCGGGAATGGTGTCGGTCGTGACGCCGACCAGCACGAGGGAACCAGACAGTGCCGTGCCGACGACGATCCCGAGTGCAGCGCCGATGAGGCCGACGATGAGGCCCTCCTTCGCGACGCCGCGGCGCAGGGTGTGGGCCGACGCTCCGACAAGCCTCAGGAGGGCGATCGTGCGGGTGCGCCCCGCAATGATCGTCGAGAACGTGTTGGCGGTCACCACCGACCCGACGTAGGTCGAGATCACGATGAACACGAGGGCGACGATGGCGAGCATGACAGCCACCGTGGCGCTCGATCCTGTCGTGTCATCCGCGCCGATGATCACGGCCAGATTGCCCGTCACCTGCAGGAGAGCGACACCGAAGGCGGAGCTCAGGACGGCGACGAGGATGCTCGGGCGGTGCTCGCGCCAGCGGAAGCGGTTCATGCGCGCGCCTCCATGCCGATCATGAGCTCGCTGATCTCGGCAGCGGTCGAGCGGGGACGGTCCTCGACGATGCGACCGTCGGCGAGGAACAGGATGCGGTCGGCGAAGCTCGCCGCGACCGGGTCGTGAGTGACCATCGCGATCGACTGGCCGTAGGTCGACGCGGAGGTGGCCAGGAGCGAGAGCACCTCGCGACCGGTACGCGAATCGAGGTTGCCGGTCGGCTCATCGGCGAAGACGAGTTCGGGGCGCGACCCCAGAGCGCGAGCGATCGCGACGCGCTGCTGCTGGCCGCCCGAGAGCTCGTAGGGCCGGTGGCGCAGTCTGTCACGAAGACCCAGCGAGTCGACGAGGGTGTCGATCCACTCCCGTTCCTGGGTTGTCGGGCGGCGGCCGTCGAGTTCGAACGGCAGCAGGATGTTCCCCTCGATGTCGAGCGTCGGCACGAGGTTGAACGACTGGAAGACGAAGCCCACCCGGCGGCGGCGGATCATCGTGAGTTCGGAGTCCCCCAACCGCGTGATCTCGGTGTCCCCCAGCCACACCTGACCCTCCGTGGCGGAATCGAGACCCGCCATGATGTGCATGAGCGTGGACTTACCCGAACCACTCGGGCCCATGATGGCGGTGAACTGGCCCCTCCTGATCCCCACAGACACTCCATCGAGAGCCGTGACGCGGGTGGAGCCTGAACCGTAGTGCTTGCTGAGCGAGGCGACGCGGGCCACGAGGCCCAGTTCTGATGGCGTGATGTTCATGGTGTCCACGCTAGGAACCGCAACCCTCAGGGGTCGTCGGCCGCAGGGGGTCGCCGCGTCATCCGATCGGATGATTCAGACCAGACGATGCTCGTAGGCGAAGACGACGAGCTGAACCCTGTCGCGCAGGCCGAGCTTGCCGAGGATGCGACTCACGTGCGTCTTCACGGTCGCCTCACTGAGGAACTCTGCCTTCGCGATCTCCGAGTTGCTGAGCCCGCGAGCGGCGAGGGCGAAAATCTCCCGCTCGCGGTCGGTGAGGGCCTTGAACGCGGGCGGTACGGGCTGCGCTTCCTCCCCGAAATGCTCGAAGAGCTCCCGGGTTGCGGTGGCCGCGACGACCGAGGTGCCGGCATGGACCGTCCGGATCGCGGCGAGCAGGAACTCCGGGTCGGTGTCCTTGAGGAGGAACCCGCTCGCACCGGCTCGGATGGCACGGGCGGCGGCTTCGTCGAGGTCGAAGGTGGTGAGCACGATGACGCGCGGCTGGCGACGGCCCTCAGACTGGGCGAGGATTCCGCGCGTTGCCTCGATGCCGTCGAGTACGGGCATCCGGATATCCATGAGGATGACGTCGGGCCTGACCTCGGCCGCCATGATGATGCCCTCCCGCCCGTCGCCCGCCTCACCCACGAAGGCGAGATCGGGCTGGGATGAGACGAGCATGCGGATGCCCGCGCGGAACAGCGCCTGGTCGTCGACGAGTGCGACACGGATCGGGCTCACGGTGCCACCACTGCGCGCACGGGAACGATGGCACGAACGACGAATCGATCGCCCTCGGGCGCTGCTGTGAGGGTGCCTCCCACGAGGAGTGCGCGTTCGCGCATGCCGGTGAGGCCGTGGCCGTCGACGATCTCGGTGGGGCGCTCGTCACGGAGACGGCTGGAGACGAGGAGCGTCACGTCGGTGCCGGTGCTCGTCAGCTCGAAGTGAACCCTGGCCGCGGCATCCCCGTGGCGGAGGGCGTTGGTGAGGGCCTCCTGCGCGATGCGGTAGATCGCGAGCTGGTGGCTCGTGGGAAGCGGAGGGAGTTCGTGCTCACGCACCACCTCGACGTCGAGCCCGGATGCGCGCAACTGGGTCACGAGGGCATCGAGGTCGCCGAGCACGGGTTGCGGTCCGTCACCCTGCTCCTGGCGCAGCTGGCCCAGCAGCAACCGCACGTCGGCGAGGGCCTCGCGGGCAGTCGTGGAGATGGTGACGAGCGCTCCATCCACCGCCTCCGGGTCTGCAGCTCGCGCATACCGTGCGCCGTCGGCCTGGGCAATCACCACGGCGAGAGAGTGCGCGACAACATCGTGCATATCGCGGGCGATCCGGTGGCGCTCCTGCTCAATGACCACCTCCCGCTCGGCGACCGCCTGCAACGCACTGCTCTCGCGCGCGTTGCGCCAGGTTCGTGCCAGGAGGCCCGCCGTCCAGCTGAGACCGAGCACGGCCAGCGACGCGCCGAGCGAGAATATGCCGGCAAAGGTGAGCTGGGGCACGAGAGCGAGAAACGACCCGCTGCTGCCGACGAAGCCCGTGAGCAGGAAGTACATCGTGGCGACGAACGCGCCCACGATCGCGGAGGCGAGGCCCAGCCACTTCACCCGCGGACTTCCGTAGCGGGCGGTCGAGTAGAGCACCGCGAGGATCGCGAGGTTCGCGGCATCCGGGGACAGCAGCGCGCTCATCTGCAGGAGCGCACCGAACCACGCGACCGCCAACGCGAGACCGGGAGACAGCCGTCGGATCGCGAGGGCCCCACCCATCGCGAGGAGCATGATCCAGCCCGCCACGGAATCGAACGGCAAGATGGAACGGATCAGCACGCAGAGCGTCGCGACGACGATGTCGACCGCGAGTTGCGCCGAGGTCAGGGGACGGAACATCCCTCCACGGTAGGCGCGCACGCCCCAATTCGGCCGCTTTCTCCTCCTCACGGAGCCGAACATCATCCTCCAGATGTACGCGGCTCCGTCTCCCGGCCGCTCCCCTAAACCCCCGCGAGAAGCCACATAAAGACCGGTTGGCCCGAATTCGGGGGCACAAGTGGCTTTTCGCGGGGGTTTAGGGGCGCCACCCGGCCGACCTGAGCGCTGATCCAACACGCCTGACGATGCTGTGGTGGTCGTCGAG
Source organism: Leifsonia sp. AK011 (assembly GCF_013410945.1). Classification (NCBI taxonomy): domain Bacteria; kingdom Bacillati; phylum Actinomycetota; class Actinomycetes; order Micrococcales; family Microbacteriaceae; genus Leifsonia; species Leifsonia sp. AK011. The sequence continues at coordinate 2,189,884 of NZ_JACCCH010000001.1, forward strand.
GTGACGGTTGACGACTCTCACCACAGTCCAACCAGCTCTCGTGAGTTGCTCGAGGCGAAGGATGTCTGCAGACACCTGCTCATCGGTGAGGTGATGTCGGCCGTCATACTCCACGATGACCTTCCATGACTCGTACACGAGATCACCGAGCCTCAAGCGCTCCCCGGGCAGCGACACGATTGGGTTCACGGCTGGCTCGGGAAGTCCCCCTGAGACGAGGATGAGTCGCAACAGGGTCTCACGCGCCGAATCGCATCCCGTCCTCACGAGGGGCAGCGCAACCCGCAACGCGCGATTGCCGCGGTTACCGGCATGGCGTCCGATGGCTCTCTCCAGTTCGACCATCGTGAGGAGCGGGTCAACGCGCCGCACCAGGCTGTCGCCCGCGGCCACGAGTTCCCAGACCGAGAGTCGAGTTGAAAGAGCACGAAAGGCATCGAGGGGTGCCGTGACGGGAAGGCCAGCGCGCTCCACAATCGTCACTGTGCCCTCATCAGCGTGGTGACCGTTCACTCCCCTCATGCGCGCCGGTCGGGTGGAGCCGACGCTGGTGACATCCACCTCGCGCGCGAATTCGCACCACGGAGGCAGCCACATTCCCCATAGCACTGCTGCCGACACGTGACTGATCGCGTGCCCCTCACGCAGTAGTGGAGCGTAGGCGTCGATCCGTTCTCGCTGGTTTCGGGGTTCACGCGCGGTGCGAACACCGCGGAAGGGCGCACTCGCCTTGTTCCTGGGCACGTGCCGAGCATCCGTCGTGCACCACCGTCGCGTGCGCAACTCACGCCCACTCGTGCACAACCTGCGCGAGAAGCCACCTGTTGACGACAACTACCGCACTGTGGCTGGAAGGTGGCTTTTCGCGGGGGTTTAGGGGCTGAGGGGGTCAGAACCCCAGCCGACCGAGTTGTTTCGCGTCGCGCTGCCACTCCTTGGCAACCTTCACGCGCAAGGAGAGATAGACCTGGCGGCCGAGCAGGCGCTCGATCTCGACGCGGGCACGGGAGCCGACATCCTGCAGCCTCTCGCCCCCCTTGCCGATGATGATGCCCTTCTGACTGTCGCGCTCGACGAAGATGTTCGCGTAGATGTCGAGCAGGTCCTTGTCGTCGCGCTCGGTCATCTCATCGATCGTGACCGCGATCGAGTGGGGCAGTTCGTCCTGCACACCCTCGAGTGTTGCCTCGCGGATGAGCTCGGAGATGCGCGCCTGCTCCGACTCGTCGGTCACGGCATCATCCGGATACAGCGGGGGCGACTCCGGCATGAGAGCGATCAGTTCCCTGACCAGGATGTCGAGCTGCACGTCCTCGAGGGAGGAGATCGGGATCACCTGGTCCCACTCGCGAAGCTCACTCACGGCGAGGAGTTGTTCGGCGATGCGGGTGGGGTTCACGACGTCGACCTTCGTAACGATCGCCACCTTGCGTGCCTTCGGAAACGCGTCGAGCTGCTCGTTGATGTACCGGTCACCGGGCCCGATCCTGTCGTCCGCAGGGACGCAGAAGCCAATGACGTCCACCTCACCGAGGGTGTCGATGACGATGCTGTTGAGGCGCTCGCCGAGAAGCGTGCGCGGACGATGCATCCCCGGGGTGTCGACGATGACGAGTTGTCCGGTCGACGCGTGGACGATGCCGCGGATGGCACGGCGAGTGGTCTGCGGCTTGGACGAGGTGATCGCGACCTTCTCGCCGACCAGCGCGTTCGTGAGCGTCGACTTGCCCACGTTCGGACGCCCGACGAACGTCACGAACCCTGCCCGGTATGGCTCTGCCATTACTTCTCCTTGTCCGGTTCCGCGAAGGCGGATTCCGCCTCGATGAGAGCCTGGTCCCGCTCCACCAGAACGGTGGTGAGGCGGCGCCGGCGTCCCTCGGTGCGGTCTGCTGTGAGCACGAGGCCCGAATGGGCGGCGGACGATCCCTTGTCGGGCAGACGGCCGAGCGCCTTGGTGAGGAGGCCGCCGGCGGAGTCGACCTCGTCGTCCTCCAGCTCGATGCCGAAGAGATCGCCGAGCTCGTCGATGGGCAGGCGAGCACTCACGCGGTACCGTCCACCACCGAGGTCATCGATCTCCACGACGTCTCGGTCGTACTCGTCGGAGATGTCGCCGACGAGCTCCTCGATGAGATCCTCGAGAGTCACGAGGCCCGCGATTCCGCCGTACTCGTCGACGACCATGGCGAGATGCGTCGACTCGAGCTGCAGCTGGCGCAGCAGACTGTCGGCCTTCTGCGACTCGGGAACGAAGACGGCCGGGCGCGCCAGGGACGCGGCCGTGAGGGTCGCGGCATCCAGGGTGCGCTCGAAGACCACACGCGTGACGTCCTTGAGGTAGAGCACGCCGAGGACCTCGTCGATGTCCTCGCCGATGACGGGAATCCGCGAGACCCCCTTGGAGAGGAACAGGGTCATCGCCGAGTCAGTGGACGCCTCCCCCGGGATCGTGACCATGTCGGTGCGGGGCACCATGACCTCGCGCACGACGGTGTCGCTGAACTCGAAGATGGAGTGGATGAGCTCGCGGTCGTCCTCCTCGATCACCTCGAGCTCGGTCGCCTCGTCCACCATGCTCAGGAGCTGCTCCTCGCTCGAGAAACTGGCCGTGCGGGGGCGCCCCGGCGTGACGCGGTTGCCGATGGCGACAAGAGCAGCCGCGAGTGGTCCGAGCGACACACGAATGGCACGCACAATGGGCGCGGCAAAGCGGATGATGGGGCGGGCGTGAGCGCGACCGACACTGCGAGGGCTCGAACCGACGAGCACGAAGGATGTCGCGGTCATGATGCCGGCACTCAGCAGGAGAGCCCACCACCAGTCGAACGTCGTCGCGAAGGCGAGTGTGACGAGTACCGCGGCCGTGGTCTCGGACACCACGCGCATGAAGTTCAACGCATTGATGTGGGCCCCGGGGTCCTGGGCGATCGCGATGAGGGATCGCTTCGATCGGCTCGTTGCGGCGATGTCCACGAGGTCCGACCGGCTCAGAACTCCGAGCGCCGCGTCAGCCGCAGCGAGGAGGCCACCGAAGACGACGAGCAGGACCGCCACCCCGATGAAGATTCCGATCATCATGGGCGACTACCGTCGTCGTTCTTCGAGCGCGAAACCGACCAGAATGTCGCGCTGGATGCCGAACATCTCGCGTTCCTCCTCGGGCTCGGCGTGGTCGAACCCCAGCAGGTGAAGGATGCCGTGGGTCGTCAGCAGGAGCATCTCCTCGAGCGGTGAGTGGCCTGCGGCCTCCGCCTGGGCGATCGCGACCTGCGGGCACACGACGATGTCGCCGAGGAGGCCCGCCGGGGTCGGGTTGTCGTCGGAACCGGGGCGCAGCTCGTCCATCGGGAAGCTCAGCACGTCTGTCGGACCCGGCTCGTCCATCCACTGCACGTGGAGCTGCTCCATGGCGGCCTCGTCGACGAAGAGGATCGCCAGGTCGGCGTCGGGATGCACGTGCATCTGGTCGAGCGCGAAGACGGCGAGGCGCTGGATCGCCTGCTCGTCAACCTCAAGGCCGGACTCGTTGTTGATCTCAATCGACACGCTGCTACCTCGGGCCCTTTCGGCCGTTCTGGCCCTTGTCACGGTTCTCGTTGCGGCGGAACTTCTCGAGCTGCTTCTCCGCGTCGTACGCGGTGTACGCGTCGACAATCTGGCCGACGAGCGTATGGCGCACGACGTCGGCGCTCGTGAGTCGCGCGAAGTGGATGTCGTCGATGGACGACAGCACCTTCGTCACGAGCTGCAGACCGCTCGCACCTGCGGGCAGGTCCACCTGGGTGATGTCGCCGGTGACGACCATCTTGGAGCCGAACCCGAGGCGGGTGAGGAACATCTTCATCTGCTCTGGCGTGGTGTTCTGCGCCTCATCCAGCACGATGAATGAGTTGTTGAGGGTACGACCGCGCATGTAGGCGAGCGGAGCGACCTCGACGGTCCCGCTCGCGAGGAGCTTGGGAACCAGCTCCGGGTCCATCATCTCGTTGAGCGCGTCGTACAGCGGTCGGAGGTAGGGGTCGATCTTGTCGGTGAGCGAGCCGGGCAGGAATCCGAGTCGCTCGCCCGCCTCGATGGCGGGACGGCTCAGGATGATGCGGTCGACCTCCTTGCGCTGCAGCGCCTGCACGGCCTTTGCCATCGCCAGGTACGTCTTACCGGTTCCGGCCGGACCGATCCCGAACACGATCGTGTTCTCGTCGATCGCGTCGACGTACTCCTTCTGGCCGAGCGTCTTCGGTCGGATGCTCTTGCCCCGACTCGTCAGGATCGCCTGGCTCAACAGCTCCGCAGGGCTCCCCGACTTCGAGTCGAGGATGCGAGCCGACGAGGTCACCTCGACCGGCCCGAGATCCTGCCCGCCTCGCACCATCTGCACGAGTTCGTCGACGAGGGCGCGCGCTGCATCCACCTTCGCCGGGTCGCCGGAGAGGGTGATGTGGTTGCCGCGCACGAGCACGTCGACGCCCGGGTACTGGCCTTCGATGGTCGACAACAGGCGGTCCTGAGGGCCGAGCAATCGCACCATTGCGACCCCGTCGACCTCGATCTCGACTCGATAGTCGTTGTCTGGCACTTCGCTACTGGGCAAGGGTTCCTTCCTCGAGCCCGCCACCCAGCACGTGGGCGTGGACGTGGAAAACAGTCTGGCCAGCGGCCTGGCCGGTGTTGAAGATCAAACGGTACTCGCCGCCGGCGTACTCGTCGGCGAGGTTCTGGGCAACGCTGACGATCGTCGCCAGCAGTGCGGGGTCACCGGCGGCGAGCTCGGTGACGTTCGCGTACTCGGCCGTCTTGGGCACAACGAGGATGTGCACGGGCGCCTTGGGGGCGATGTCGCGGAACGCGATGACATCGTCGCTCTCGAACACGATGTCGGCAGGGATCTCCCGGTCGACGATGCGAGTGAAGATCGAGGGTGATTCGGTCATACCCTCAAGCTTAATGGCGGGCTCGGACTTCACACCGGGGGTGACCGCGATCACCAACGACCGAGGAGGACGTTGAGTGCGCCCAGGGCGGCGGGTCCCGCTGTCGACGTGCGGAGCACCTCGGTGCCGAGCCGCACCGATTCGGCGCCGGCATTCTCGAGAACCTCGCGCTCCTGCGGCGAGATTCCGCCCTCCGGTCCCACGACAAGGATCAGGTCCCGGCCATCGAAGTCGAGGGAACCCAGGGCCGTTTCAGCGGTGGGCTCGAGCACGAGCATCCGTGCCCCCGAGGCGAAGGCGGCGAGCTGGCGGGTCGTGGCAATGTCGAGCACGTCCGGTACCCACGCGCGGAGGGACTGCTTGCTGGCCTCCCGAACGATGGCAGTCCAGCGATCACGGCCCTTCGCGACCTTGGCGCCCTCCCAGCGCGAGATGCTGCGGGAGGCCTGCCACGGGATGACGCCATCCACGCCGAGTTCGGTCGCCGCCTGTACCGCGAGCTCATCGCGATCGCCCTTCGCGAGCGCCTGGGCGAGGAAGATCGCGGGCTCCCGCCTCGGGTGCTCCGAGACCTCCTCGACCACGAGCACCAACTCGGCGGGCTGGGCGCTCTCGATCGTGCCTGTCACAACGAGACCTGCTCCGTTGCCCACGCTGATCGACTCGCCAGCCGACTGGCGGCTGACGGTCACGGCGTGACGAGCCTCTGATCCGGAGAGCGAGACGCGCTCCCCGACCTGGGGAGGCGTGAGTGCCTCATCCAGGTAGAAGTGCGCCACGTCAGAACCTCACGCTCAGAGACCGAGGAAGCGGTCGCGCAACTTGGCGAAGAGACCCTGCTGAAAGTGCGACAGGGTGGGCGGAGTCTGCTTGCGCGCGCCCGCGAGCTGGCGGACCAGATCCTGCTCCTTCGAGTTCAGCTTCGTGGGCGTGACCACCTGGATGCCGATCCGCAGGTCGCCACGGCCACTCCCCCGCAGGCGCGTGACGCCACGGTCCTTGACCGTGATGACCTCCGCACTCTGTGTGCCAGGGCGGACCTCGAAGTCGATGTCGCCGTCGAGGCCCTTGAGGGTCGTGTGAGTACCGAGGATGGCATCCGTCATCTGCACCTCGACAGTGGCCAGGAGGTCGTCACCCTGGCGGCTGAACGTGTCGTGGTGGCGCACCTTGATCTCGAGGAAGAGGTCGCCGGCGGGCCCACCGGCCGGGCCGACCTCGCCCTGGCCGGGCATCTGTAGCCGCAGGCCGGTGTCGACGCCCGCGGGGATGTCGACCGGAATCGTGCGCGCTGCGCGCACGCGCCCCTGGCCGGCACACGTGGGGCATGGCTCGGGGATGACGGTGCCGTAGCCACGGCAGGTGCCGCAGGGGTTCGAGGTGACGACGTTGCCGAGGAGGCTGCGCATGGTGCGCTGGATCTGCCCGGAGCCGCCGCAGATGTCGCAGCGCACCGGGGAGGTACCGGGCGCGCAGCAGGAACCGTCACAGGTCGGACAGATGACGGCGGTGTTGACCTCGAGATCGCGCTTCGTGCCGAAGATGACCTCGTCGAGATCCACCTCCACGCGCACGAGGCCGTCCTGGCCGCGTTCACGACGGGACCGGGGCCCGGTCGTGCGCTGCCCAGCACCGAAGAAGGTCTCGAAGATGTCGCCGAACCCGCCGAACCCTGCGCCGCCGAATCCCGCCTGGGGACCGAGGTCGTACTGCTGGCGTTCCTGGGGGTCGCTGAGCACGTCATAGGCGTGCGTCACCTGCTTGAACCGTTCGGATGCCTCGGCACTCGGGTTCACGTCGGGGTGGAGTTCCCGTGCGAGCCGCCGATAAGCCTTCTTGATCTCCTCGGCGCTCGCTGTACGTTCAACGCCGAGCACCTCGTAATGGTCTGCCACTGTGTCCGTTCTTCGTCGTTCCGCTTGTCTAGTCTTCGTCGAGCAGTCGCGAGAGGTAGCGCGCTACCGCGCGAACCGCTGCCATGTTGTTGGAGTAGTCCATCCGTGTGGGCCCGAGCACGCCGAGACGCGCGATGCTGCCGCCCGACGACGAGTACTCGCTCGTGACCACCGAGGTCTCCTCCAGGCCGAAGCTCTCGTTCTCGCGCCCGATGCTGGCCGTCACTCCGCCGCTCTCCACCTGTATCTCGCCGAACAGCCTCAGCAGGGTCACCTGCTCCTCGATCGCCTCGAGCACGGGGTAGATGGAACCGGAGAAGTCCTCCTCGGTACGCGCCAGGTTGGCCGCACCCGCCATGACCAGCTTGTCCTGGCGGTTGGCCAGCACCTGTTCGACGAGGCTCGTGGTGACCTCGCTGACGAGGGGGCGACGCTCGGGAGGATAGTCGGCTGCGAGGGTGGCCAGCCTGGCCGCGGCATCCGTGAGCCCCAGCCCCACCAGAACCGAGTTGAGGCGGGTGCGCAGGTCGGCGAGTTCCGTCTCGGCAACGGGGCGGGAGAGGTCGACGAGACGCTGCTCCACCCGGCCGGAATCCGTGATGAACACCGTCATGATGCGCGTCGGAGTGAGGGGAACCAACTCGATATGACGTACGCGGGATGTCGCGAGCGACGGGTACTGCACGAGTGCGACCTGGTTCGTGAGCTGCGAGAGCAGACGAACCGTGCGGGCCAGCACGTCGTCGAGGTCATTGGACTGGCCGAGGAACGTCTCGATCGCGTGACGCTGAGCCGAGGACAGGGGTCGGAGATCTGCGAGCTGGTTGACGAAGACCCGGTAGCCCTTGTCGGTCGGAACTCGGCCGGAGGAGGTGTGGGGGGCGGAGATGAGCTCCTCATCCTCGAGGAGGGCCATGTCATTGCGGATCGTCGCCGCGGAGACGCCGAAGGAGTGCCGATCGACGATCGACTTCGAGCCCACAGGCTCGCGCGAGGCGACGTAGTCCTGCACGATGACACGCAACACCTCGAGACCGCGCTCCGAAACCATCTCACCGCCTCCTGTTGGCACTCCGGGAACCTGACTGCCAATTGTATCGCCGCATTGCGCCAGGATCGTTGCAGCGCCGGGCGTGGGGGCGCTACCTTGTGCACACAACCTCTTCACAGGAAAGGCCAACATAGCCATGACCGACCAGACTCCTCCCCCCGCAGCGCCCGCCCCCGCGGCGCCGCTCACCCCCGCAGAGGACAAGCAGTGGGCGTCGTTCGCCCACCTCGGCGGCATCCTCGGTTTCCTTCCCTCGCTCATCATCTGGCTCGTGTTCAAGGACCGCGGTGAGAAGACCAACGTCGAGGCCAAGGAAGCGCTGAACTTCCAGATCACGATCCTCTTCGGCTACATCGCGGGCAGCATCCTGTCCGTCGTCTTCATCGGCATCTTCATCTGGCTCGCGGCGGCAGTCGTGTCGATCATCTTCTCGATCATCGGCTTCATGAAGGTCAACGAGGGTGGCAGCTACCGCTACCCCTTCGCGATCCGCCTCATCAAGTAGCCGTGACGCACGCATGCCCGGTACCGCTGGTGCCGGGCATGTTGCTTTAATGGGCACATGTCCGAGACCACGCCGCCCCCCGCCAACCCGTACCAGACGGTCCAGCCCATGAGCCCGAGCGACGAGAAGCTCTGGGCCACGCTCATCCACATCGGAGGCATCCTCTTCGGGTTCCTCCCCGCACTCATCGGCTACCTGGTCCTGAAGGACCGGGGTCCGTTCATCCGCGCCCACACCGCGACTGCCCTCAACTTCCAGCTGACCATCCTGATCGCCTACGCGGTCGGTGGCATCACGTCGCTGATCCTGGTCGGGCTGCTCGTGCTCGCTGCAGCGTGGGTCGCGACCATCGTGTTCGGCATCATCGCCGCGATCGCCGCCAATGCTGGCCAGCCCTACGTCTACCCGCTGAGCATCAAGTTCGTCAGCTGACGACTACTCGGTGAGCCGTCGCACGACGGCGTCGGCCAGGAGCCGACCTCTGAGGGTCAGTTGGAGGCGCCCAGCGATGGCGGCGGCACCCTCCACGAGACCGTCCGCGATGAGACCAGCCACCGCGGTACGAGCGCTCGACTCGAGGCGGTCGATCGAGAGCCCATCGCGGATACGGGATGCCAGGAGCACCTCCTCGAGGTAGCGCGTCGAGGCATCCAGCGTCTCCCGCCCTGCCGCGGGCGAATCGCCGATGGCGATACGGTCCGCGTACGCAGCGGGATGCTTGACGTTCCACCAGCGCACGCCGCCGATATGACTGTGGGCGCCCGGTCCGACACCCCACCAGTCCTGTCCCTGCCAGTACGCGAGGTTGTGGCGGGATTCGTGCCCGGGGCCCGAGCTCCAGTTGGACACCTCGTACCAGTCGTATCCCGCTTCGGCGAGCATCCCGTCTGCGAGCTCGTACATGTCGGCCTGCAGGTCGTCGTCGGGCATCGCGACCTGTCCGCGGCGGATCTGCGAGGCGAGTTTCGTGCCCTCCTCGATGATGAGCGCGTAGGCGGAGAGGTGATCGGGCTTCTGCGCGATCGCCTGCTCGAGGGACGCTCGCCAGTCGTCGAGCGACTCCCCCGGCGTGCCGTAGATGAGGTCGAGTGAGACATCGAGCCCTGCCTGACGCGCCCAGTCGACGACGAGCGGAATGCGCTCAGGATCGTGCGTGCGCTCGAGAGTGGCTAGAACGTGTGGCACGGCGGACTGCATGCCAAACGAGACGCGCGTGAATCCGGCGTCGCGCAACGCGAGGAGGTACTCGAGATCGACGGAGTCCGGGTTCGCCTCGGTCGTGACCTCCGCATCCGGCTCCATGCCCCACGAGTCGCGGATGGCCGCCAGCATCGCGGCGAGATCCGTCACGGGGAGGAGGGTCGGCGTGCCTCCGCCGAAGAACACTGTCGACGGTGCACGCGAGGGGAGGCCCGCTCGCTCAAGGACCGCCTGCGCCAGCGAGATCTCGGCCTGCGCCTGCTCGGCGTAGTCGCTGCGGCGTGTGCCCCTGAGTTCCTCCGCCGTGTAGGTGTTGAAATCGCAGTATCCGCAGCGTACTCGGCAGAACGGCACATGCACGTAGACGCCGAAACGCCGTTCCGACGCCCCCTCCGCGACCGATGCGGGAAGCGAACCGTCGCGGGGTGCCGGATCCCCGAGCGGCAGCGCGCCCGGCATCAGCGTCGCACCAGACGGAAGACTCGGATGTCACGCAGCGCCGTCTTCTCGTAGTCGCGGTAGTTCGGCCACTGCTCCTCGAGCTCCGGCCACACCGCTTCGCGCTCCGTGGGCTCCAACAGTTCGGCTCGAACCGGGAGCAGCTCACGACGGTAGTGGACCTCGGCATCCGGGTTCACCAGCAGGTTGGTGCTCCAGGCCGGGTGGTTCTCCATGCCGAAGTTGCTGCCAGCGATGAACCAGGTGCCGTCGTCCCTGGGGAAGCACATGAGCGGCACCTCCCGCCGGAGGCCGGACTTGGCGCCCGTCGTGTAGAGCACGAGGGAGGGGATCATCGGGGCGCTGAGCTTCCACCTGCCTCCTGAGATGCGGAAGATCGCACGGTCGAGAGGAGTGATGACGGGTCGGAGCACGAACCGGGCAGGGCTCCGCATCAGGGCAGCGGTGAACGCGCGGACAGTCCGGTTCATGCATCCCATTCTCCGGGACAACGAGAGTGCGACTCGCGCAGACCGGGATCGAGCAGGTGCCGAGGCGACCGCTATTCGGCCGGCTCCACCTTGACCGAGGTGGGGAGGGGCCCACTGAGTGAGCTCAGGTAGCGCCTCGTGTAGAACGCCTGGAACATCTTGAGGATCGGGTAGCACATCCACCAGAACCAGGCGGAAGGCCTCGAAATGGCGGTGATCGTCAGCCAGACGGAGCCATCCGGCATCAGTTCGACGACGAAGGCCTCCTCGCCGGACTCGGGATGCCCCGGCAGCGTGCCGTACGCGAAGCCCTTGCGAGTCGGCTCGTCGATGACGTAGACGACCCGCGCGGGGGCCTTGACCGCGGAGATACCGAAGACGGGGATGACGAGAGTCGCGCTGTCGCCGGGCACGAGGAACGGCGTGCCGTCCGGCCCGAACATCGAATGATCGATCGGGCGCGCGGCAACGGGGTTGCCCTCCTCGTCGAACGAGAGCGGCACGTACGTCTGCTCGCGGATCTCGGGCGGCGCCTCGGCGACATGCACCTCGAAGCCGCTGCGACGCTGGATGCCCCAGCTGAGCGCCTCGGACCAGGCGAAGTCGAATCGCTGTTCGCCGTGGCCGATCCGCACCCGGCGAACCATTGGACGGAAACCCGTGGGAGGGAACGCGAGGAGGTCACCGGCCTGTGTCGCGCCGACGGCGGCGTAGGTCACCGGCTGACTCCACAACTCAGAATCCTCCACAGTGCACCTCCCATCCCCGATCGCGCGGCGACATCCTCGTCACCGGTCCTCAACATTAGCGACCTGAGTGATTCTTGGAGATCATCACATGGCACCTGTGAGTAGTTCGTTACTAAGCCGAAACCGGCTTGCCATGGCTTCCCGGGGCCGGTGGTCGGTCGCGCGCAGCCACCCTGTCAGACTGGGGCGATGAGAATAGCCGTCACCGGAGGCAGTGGAAAACTCGGGCGTGCCGTCGTCGCCCACCTGCGAGAGAACGGGCACGAGGTGCTCGTGATCGACCGCGTGGCCGAGCGGAGCGAGACATCCGTCGTCGTTGACCTCACGGACTACGGCCAGGTCGCCGACGTGCTGCAGGGCCTCGATGACCGCCACAGCGGCCTCGACGCGGTGGTGCACCTCGCCGCGATTCCGGCTCCGGGCCTGGCTCCGGATGCCGCGATCTTCCACAACAACATGCTGTCGACCTACAACGTGCTTCAGGCCGCCCGCCGCGCCGGTATCAAACGCATCGTGACCGCCTCGAGCGAGACGGTGCTCGGGTTGCCGTTCGAGACTCCCCCGCCGTATATCCCCGTCGACGAGGAGTACGACACGCGCCCCGAGTCGACGTACTCCCTTGCGAAGCACCTCGAGGAGGAGCTCGCCCGCAAGCTCGTGCGGTGGGACCCGGAGCTGTCGATCACGGCGCTGCGCTTCTCGAACGTGATGTCGCCCGAGGACTACGCGGACTTCGCCTCGTGGCAGGATGACGCATCCATCCGTAAGTGGAACCTCTGGGGTTACATCGACGGCCGCGATGGCGGCCAGGCCGTGCTGCGTGCGCTCGAGCTGTCGCGCCCGGGATTCGGCGTCTTCATCATCGCCGCGGCGGACACGGTCATGGAGCGCGACAACGCGTCACTCGTGGCCGACGTGTTCCCCGGGGTCGAGGTGCGCGGCGACCTCGGCGAGCACGACACCATGCTCTCGATCGCGAAGGCACGGAGGGTGCTCGGCTACGAGCCGAAGCACAGCTGGCGCGACGCGTAGCCGCGTTCGCGCGGCACGTCGCGCAAGCTGCGGTGGATCGCATCCACCGCACGGCGCGCGAACTACCGCGCGATCACGGGCCACAGCATCCACGTGCCCACGGCCAGCGCCGACAGCGTGAGCGCTACGAACACGATGGTGGGCCACGGGAATCGCCGATCAAGCCCATGCTGGCGTCGCGCTCGAGCCATGATCTCGTCGCTGCGCGAACGGCGGACCCGCACCGACGGTGTGAACGCCAGCGAGATCAGGGCAATCCCATAGGCAAACGGCGCTCCCCGACCGCGCTGGTACGGACGCGGTTCGCGATGCGACAGTTCGATCTCGAGCCACACGCCGAATACCAGGAGTGCGATCCCGGCCAGCAGCGCTAGCAATCGAAGTACAGGACCCCAGGTCACGTCAGTCGAACTCCCTGTGCCGGGCCGGCCTGTTCTCGCGACGCTCGATCCAGCGACTGATCCGGATCAGCGCTGCAGCGTTGTGCGACTCGAACCACAGCGGGACAGAGCCGAAGTTCCAGAAAACAGCAATCGGGGTCGCCCACGGCCGTCCGGACCTCGTGCGAGAAATCAACCAACCGAAGTTTGAAACCCGCAACACTCGCTCACGTGGAATCGTGCGGCTCCAGAAGAACCCGCGGACAACTATCCGGTTCTCGTGAAGCATGACGCACATGCGCCAGAGCCTCAGGGAAAGGATGACACCGACAGTGGCGAGAAGGGCGAATCCCATGAGCGCGTCCCAGGGGAAGCCGTCCTCGACAAAGAGAGCCACTGCCCCCCAGACGAAGAGAGCACCAGGAATCAACGCGGCCGGACGCAGCCACGGGACCTGGCCCAGGGTCTGCGGGTACCTCACGCTCGGAGCTACTTCTTCTTTTCCTCGACGTCACCGGAGAGCGCTGCGATGAAGGCCTCCTGGGGCACCTCGACGCGACCCACCATCTTCATGCGCTTCTTGCCCTCCTTCTGCTTCTCGAGGAGCTTGCGCTTGCGGGTGATGTCACCGCCGTAGCACTTGGCGAGAACGTCCTTGCGCATCGCGCGAATGTTCTCGCGGGCGATGATGCGCGCGCCGATGGCAGCCTGGATGGGCACCTCGAACTGCTGGCGAGGGATGAGCTTGCGTAGGCGCTCGGCCATCATCGTGCCGTAGGCGTAGGCCTTGTCACGGTGCACGATCGCGCTGAACGCGTCGACGGCCTCGCCCTGCAGGAGGATATCGACCTTCACGAGGTCGGCCTCCTGGTCACCTGCGGGCTCGTAGTCGAGGCTCGCGTAGCCCTGGGTGCGGCTCTTCAGGTTGTCGAAGAAGTCGAAGACGATCTCGCCGAGCGGCATCGTGTAGTGGAGCTCGACACGGTCCTCACCGAGGTAGTCCATGCCCTGCATGGTGCCGCGGCGGCCCTGGCAGAGCTCCATGATGGTCCCGACGTAGTCCTTGGGCGCGAGGATCGACGCCTTGACGATGGGCTCGGTCACGCTCGCGATCTTGCCGCCCGGGAACTCGCTCGGGTTCGTGACAGTCACGGTCTTCTTGTCATCTGTCGTCACCTCGTAGATGACCGACGGCGCCGTCGTGATCAGGTCCAGGCCGAACTCGCGCTCGAGACGCTCGGTGACGATCTCGAGGTGGAGAAGTCCGAGGAACCCGCAGCGGAAACCGAAGCCGAGAGCGACGGATGTCTCGGGCTCGTAGTTGAGCGCGGCATCCGACAGCTTCAGCTTGTCGAGGGCATCACGCAGGTCCGGATAATCACTGCCATCGATCGGGTACAGGCCAGAGAACACCATGGGGAGCGGCTCGGTGTAACCGGGCAGTGCATCGGTCGCCGGCTTGGCGAGGGTCGTGACTGTGTCGCCGACCTTCGACTGGCGCACGTCCTTCACACCCGTGATGAGGTACCCGACCTCGCCGACGCCGAGGCCCTTGCTGGGCGTTGGCTCGGGCGACGAGACACCGATCTCGAGGATCTCGTGGGTGGCACGCGTCGACATCATCTGGATGCGCTCGCGCGGGTTGAGCTGGCCGTCGACCATACGCACGTAGGTGACGACGCCGCGGTAGCTGTCGTACACGGAGTCGAAGATCATGGCGCGGGCCGGGGCATCCTTCTTGCCCACCGGCGCGGGGATCAGGTCGACGACGCGGTCGAGGAGCGCCTCGACACCAACGCCAGTCTTACCGCTCACCCGCAACACGTCCTCGGGCTTGCCGCCGATCAGCTGGGCGAGCTCGCGGGAGTACTTCTCTGGGTCGGCGGCAGGGAGGTCGATCTTGTTGAGAACGGGGATGATCGTGAGGTCGTTCTCGAGTGCCAGGTAGAGGTTCGCGAGGGTCTGGGCCTCGATGCCCTGCGCGGCGTCCACGAGCAGGATCGCGCCCTCGCAGGCAGCCAGCGAGCGGGACACCTCGTAGGTGAAGTCCACGTGGCCGGGAGTGTCGATCATGTTGAGCGCGTATGTGGAGCCACCCTGCGCCCACGGCATGCGCACGGCCTGCGACTTGATGGTGATGCCGCGCTCACGCTCGATGTCCATACGGTCGAGGTATTGCGCGCGCATGTCGCGATCGGCGACAACGCCCGTGACCTGCAGCATGCGGTCGGCGAGGGTCGACTTGCCGTGGTCGATGTGCGCGATGATGCAGAAATTGCGGATGTTCGCGGGGTCGGTCGCCGCAGGCTCCAGCGCCTTGATTGCTTTCGGACTCACCGCATACCTCTCATGTCGGCCTTCGGTGGCCGTCCTCAAGTTTACGAGATGACCGCCTGTGCACTTCACCGCGTGCGCATCACGCGCCGCTGCATCCCTCCGGGAGGCGGCTGACGCCCGTGATGACGTCCTCCCTCGATGCAGCAAGGCAGATGCGAATCCAGCCCTCGCCAGAACGACCGAACGCGTTGCCGGGCGCGACCGCCACGTGCTGGTCGAGAAGGAAGCCCTCCGCCCACTCCGCGACATCTCCGCCGGCGACACCCGAGACGTCGATCCAGAGGTAGAAGGCACCACCCGGGGCGAGATAGCGGATGCCACGGGCATCCAGCACCTCGGTGGCCGCGGCAAGGTTGCCGCGGTAGTGGTCACGAGCTCTCGCAACATGCTCCTGCTCGCCGGTCACGGCGGCAAGAGCGGCGTACTGCCCCGGCGCGCTCGCACAGCTGATCGTCGCCTCCTGCACTGTGCGCATCGTGGCCGCGAATCCGGGAGGAGTGACGAGGTAGCCGATGCGGATGCCCGTCATCGCGTAGGTCTTCGACAGCGAAAACACGCTGAACACCCGGTCGTCCCCGTCGAGGCTCGCGATACTCACGTGATCTCCCGCCCACGTGAACGCCTCGTAGACCTCGTCACTGATGATCCAGAGGTCGTGGCGGCGGGCGAAGTCCAGGAGCTCGGCGAGGAGTTCGCGCGGGAAGATCGTGCCCAGCGGGTTCGACGGCGAGTTGATGATGAGCACACGCGTGCGATCGGTGACGAGACGCTCGAGCTCCGCGACATCCGGCATGAATCCTGCGTCGGGTCGCAGCGGGTACGGCACCGGTACCGCTTTCAGCATGCGCGCATTCATGGTGAAGGTCGTGTAGCCGGGATCGGGAATGAGGACCTCGTCGCCGACGCCCAGGGTGAGGGCCATCGCCTGGTGCAGGGCCTGGGTCGCACCGACGGTGACCCAGACCTGCTCCGTGTCCACCGTCATGTCGTTGATGCGTGCGAGCTTCTCGACGAGCGCCTCCCGGAGTGGAGGGATGCCGCCGTTAGCGGTGTAGTTCGTGAGGTCGGCGTCCCACGCGGCTTTGGCGGCTTCGGCGATGTGCGGAGCGATCGGCACATCAGGCTCCCCCACCGCGAGCATCACGATGTCGTCGAGGCGGAGAGCGATCTCGTGGATGCGACGGATGCCGCTGGCCGGCACCGACAGGATGTGCTGCGCGAGGGAGGGCATGGGCCAACGCTAATACGGCGATTAGCCTCGGAAGCATGTCCCGCTCAGTGGTGCTCGTGCACGGCCTGCGCACGTCGGCGACCATGTGGCGCCGGCAGGGGGAACTGCTGTCGCAACGCGGGTACGAGGTCGTCACCGTCGACCTGCCGGGCCACGGGTCGCGGATGGACGAGCGCTTCACGCTCGAGCGCGCGATCGCGGCGATCGATGAGGCTGTGGCTCGCGCAGCACACCCCGTGTTCCTCTGCGGGTTCTCGCTCGGCGGGTACCTGTCGATCCACTATCTGGGTGCGGCTCATCGCGAACGGATCGTCGGGCTGCTGGCCGCGAGTTGCGGCACACGGCCCTACCGCGTGGTGCTCGACGCGTGGCGGGCGGCGGCTCGTATCATCCACACGTTCCCCGACCGCGGACGCGGCCTCAACGACTGGGCGGTACGGCTGGCGGTGCGCGACCCGCAACTGGCCGACGACGTGCTTCGCGGCGGGGTTGCCCTCGAGGTGATGGATGACGCGCTCCGCGAGTTGCGCGAGCTGGACCCCGTGCGATCACTCCGTGGCATCGCGCAGCCGATCTGGCTCGTGAACGGAACGCTCGACCACTTCCGCCTCGAGGAGCGGCGGTATGCTGCTGCAGCGCCGAACGCGCACCTCGTGCACGTTCGCGGGGCGACTCACATGGTCAGCCTCACGCGACCCGATGAGTTTGAGCGCGTCCTCCTCGATGCGCTCGACTCGACCGGCGCTTGATGGTAGCGTTGACCCTTGGCTTCCGCGCAGTTTCGCATGGCGAAGCTCGCGAGATAATTTCCCTGAACTACTACGTAAGGTACGCACGTGGCAAACATCAAGTCGCAGATCAAGCGCAATGGCACCAACAAGAAGGCGCAGGAGCGCAACAAGGCCGTCAAGAGCGGTGTGAAGAGCGCCGTTCGCGCCACCCGTGAGGCCATCGCCGCCGGTGACAAGGACGCAGCGATCGCGAGCCTCGCGCTCGCCTCGAAGAAGCTCGACAAGGCCGCCAGCAAGGGCGTCATTCACAAGAACCAGGCAGCGAACCGCAAGTCGGCCATCGCCAGCCAGGTCTCCGCGCTCTAACTAGAGCCCGCATACCTCGCCAGCCGAGCTGGCACCCGTCGCGTCATCGCAGCAGCGGCCGGACGATCGTTATAGATCTCCGCGCCGCGCGATGACGGCGATCATGCGTTCCAGGGCGTATACCGGGTCGCGACCGAGGCCCTTGACCTGCTCGTCGGTGTCGGCGATGACCTCGATCGTGTGGGCAAGCCCCTCGTCGGTCCAGCCCTGGAGGTCGCGCCGCGCGCGGTCGAGCTGCCATGGCGCCATGCCGAGCTTCTGCGCCAGTGGCGCGCCCCCACCACGAGTGCCGGACACCTTCGCCATCGTGCGGATCTTGGCGGCAAATGCTGCGACCATGGGCACCGCGTCGGCTCCGGTCGCTACCGCATGGCGCAGGAGCACCAGCGCCTCGCCCTCCCGGCCGGCGATCGCGGCATCCGCCACCTTGAACGCGTTCGTCTCGACGCGGCCCGAGTAGTAGCGCTCGACGGTGACCTCGGTGATCTCGTCGCTGGAGTCGGACAGCAGTTGCTGGCACGCGGCGGCAAGCTCGGCGAGGTCGTCCTGGAAGGCGGAGACGAGCGCGCGGATGCCAGATCCGGTGATCCGGCGGCCGGCCGCTGCGAACTCGGCCGAGACGAAGTCCTGCTTGTCGGTGTCCTTCTTGAGCTCCGCGCAGGCGATCTCGATGCCGCCACCCAGGCCGCCACGGAGCGCGTCGAGGAGCTTCTTGCCGCGGACGCCGCCACCGTGCCGCAGCACAAGGTAGGTGTCATCCGCGGGGTGCTCAAGGTAGGCAAGGGTCTCACTGAGGAAGGCGTCGGTGCTCTTCTCGACGTTGCTCACCCGGATGAGGCGGGGCTCGCCGAACAGCGAGGGGCTCGCGAGGGTCATGAGCTCGCCGGGCTGGTAGCTGTCGGCGCCGACGTCGCTGACCTCGAGACTCGGGTCCTCGGCCTTGAGCAGGTCACGGAGTGCGCGGCCCGCGCGGTCGGCGAGGAATGTCTCCGGACCTGTGATGAGGATGACGGGTGCCGGACGCACCTGGTGCCACTGGAGCACGGGGATCACGGTCTTCGCGGCTGCCACGACGTCGAGCCTACCGCTGGGTGCCGTCATCGCCCGGGGGCGCGGCATCCTCTGGGCTCTTCGCGGTCCAGACCTCCACACCCCTGCCGTCCGGGCCCGGAGCAATCAGGATGAGGCCAGCGGTGTCGGTTCGCACGACCGTGGTTCCGGCGGCCGCGAGCATCCCCAGAGCTTCGGAGGTCGGATGCCCGTACCCGTTGTCCGCACCGACGCCAATCACACCGATCGTCGCCCCCAGCCTGCTGTAGGTCTCGGGGTACTGGTCTGCCGAGCCATGGTGGGCGACCCCGACGATGTCCGGATGCGGCAGGCTCCCCAGTGGCACCAGCCTGCGCTGCGAGTCCTCCCCGAGGTCGCCCAGCATGAGTGCGCTCAGACAGCCCGCTGGGCAGTCGCCCACCGGCTCGAAACTGGTCACGATGCTCGCAGGGTTGCCGGGCTCGACGGCCCTCCCCGAACCGCCAGGAGGCCACAGAACGGTCCAACGCCACGAGCCGAGAAGACCTGTGAGTCCCCTGCTTGCGTGATCGATACGAGCTCCCGCAGCCTCGAACCGCTGCACGAGTTCGTCATCGGACGGTTCGCCACTCGGCCCCACGAGCACGCGATCGACCTTCCCGATGACCCGATCCGCTCCCCCAACGTGATCGTGATCGAAGTGGGTGAGAACCAGAAGATCCAGGCGTTCCACCCCGAGATCGTCGAGGCACGCCCCGAGGCGCGCGGGGTCGGGCCCGGTGTCGACGAGAGCTGTCTCGGCTCCGCTCCGAAAGAGCACGGCATCGCCCTGGCCGATGTCGCACGCGGCGACCTGCCAGCCTGCCGGACGACCCAGAAGCTCCACCACGCGCGTCGTGACGACACTCGAGCCGTAGGCGACCATGCCGAGGGCAAGTACCAAGGCCGTGACTCGTCGCGTCGTGCCCCGGGCGAGTATGAGAAGCACGACTCCCCCACTCACCGCGATGAGTGCACCGACACCGACCGGACCGCCGATCCACGGCAGTCGGGCCCCTGGCATCCCGGCGAAGAACCCGGCAACCGCCGCGATCCAGGCGGCGGGGACCCACGCGAGAGAACAGAGCGCGGCTCCGACCGGCGGCACCACCGGGAGTATCAGGCACGCGGCCAGCCCCACCACCGTGGCGAGAGGCGCGGCGGGGGCAGCGAGGATGTTCGCCACGACGCCGTAGGTCGGGAGCGTCGGGTCCAGCAGGACGATCACCGGCTGGCACGCGAGTTGGGCCGCCGTCGGTACGGCTATGCCGAAGGCGATGGGACGCGGCATCCATGCGGCCAGACGCTCCGCGAGGGGTGAGGCGAGCAGCAGGAGCCCGGCGGTCGCGAGCACGGAGAGAGCGAAGCCGTAGGTGCGGGACAGCCAAGGATCGACGAGCAGCAGGGCGAAGACGGCGAGCGAGAGCACCGGGAGCCCCCGCACTGGACGCCCCAGCGCCAACAGCACCAGCACGATCGCCGCCATCATCGCCGCCCGGAGCACGCTCGGCTCGGGCGTCACGAGAATGACGAAGCCCACGAGCACGAGGAGCGAGATCGCGACTCGCGCTCCTCGAGGCAGGCCGATGGCGGCCCCCGCGAGGAGCACGAGGCCGATGACGATAGCGCAGTTGGCGCCGGAGACGGCCGTGAGGTGGGTGAGTGAACTCGCCTTCATGGCGGCGCCCAGGCTCTGGTCGACAGCAGTCGTGTCCCCGATGGCGAGACCGGCGAGGAGGTCGCCGCCCTGGCCGGGGAGGCTGCTCGCAGCCGCGAGGAACCCGCGCCTGAGGTGGTTGGCCCACTCCAGGTACCAGGGCGGGTCGCGGATGGCCTCGGCCGCGTCATCCGGGAACAGGATGAAGGCGCTGTGGTCCCCCGCATCGGTGGCCTCGAGCCGAACCGTGGCTGTGAGCGTCGTGCCGATGTCCGTTCGGCGGTCGGGAGCTCCGCCGAAGATGATGACCGGGACGTCCATCGGGGCGTCGTTCGCCGACACCACGACGCCCTGCCACGACCGCGCATCGGGGGTGATGACGCTGGTCGCCCGCACGACGACCGGAACTCTCCCACCCGACGCCGAGGCCTCGACCAGCACAGCCGGCGCTCGAGACGGCGCCTGGAGCGCGACCGCGGTGGCGCAGAGCGCCGCGATGACGAGCGCGAGAGCCACCACCCCCAGCACACGGAATCGGAGAGTGAGTGCGACCGCTCCCGCGGCGAACGCCCACAGCACCGGTACCGCCACAACCTGCGCCTCGGGAACACCGACGAGGATGACCGTCGTGACCCATCCCAGGGCGACGGGAACCGCCAGCCGTAGGTCGACGACGCGGACTTCGGCCATGCCGACGGGTCTGGCCGCGGCGCTCGTCACACCGTCACCAGGTCGCGAAGA
Organism: Leifsonia sp. AK011; assembly: GCF_013410945.1. Classification (NCBI taxonomy): domain Bacteria; kingdom Bacillati; phylum Actinomycetota; class Actinomycetes; order Micrococcales; family Microbacteriaceae; genus Leifsonia; species Leifsonia sp. AK011. The sequence continues at coordinate 2,210,690 of NZ_JACCCH010000001.1, forward strand.
CCCTCGAGTGTCGCATCACCGATGCCCGAGACCTCCAGCAGGTCGTCGACCGAGCTAAAGCCACCGTTGGCCTCCCGCCAGGCGATGATGCGTTCGGCCAGCGCCGGCCCGACGCGGGGAAGAGTATCGAGCGCAGCGGCATCCGCGGTGTTGAGATTGACCCGGCCATCCCCCACGGGCTGACCCACCGGCGGTGCCGCTCCGACGACGGGGACCACGAGCTGCTCGCCGTCGGAGAGCGGACGCGCGAGGTTGATGCCCGCGTCGTCGGCATCGTCGGCGAGTCCGTCGGCAAGGGCAATGGCATCGACGACCCGATCCCCCTCACGAAGCTCGTAGAGCCCCGGCGAGACGACAGCCCCGAGCACGTGCACGAGGATCGTCGCCCGGGACTGGACAACGGACCCGGTCTCCACGGGCTCGACAATCGTGCTCGCACTCGTGCGCGGCAGTAACGCAGAAACCAACACGGCGCAGCCGAGACCCACGAGGAGGAGCACGACCACCGCACCCGCCCCAATACGCAGGCGTGCTCGTCGTTCCGTGGGTAGCGGCCGTTGGCGCTCAGTGGGGAGGTCAGCCACCCCTCGACGCTAAACAGGGCGCCCCAGCGGGACGCCCTGTTTCTGCGAAACGTGGAACTACTTGGCGCGGGTCGCGATGTTGACGAGACGAGGCGGCCGGACGATCACGTTGACGATCTCGCGATCGCCGATCGCGCGCTTCACATTCGGGGATGCGTCGGCGATAGCCTCCAGCTCCTCGCGGGTCACGCGAGCACTCACCTCGGCCTTGTCGCGCACCTTGCCGTCGACCTGGATGATCGCGGTCACCGTCTCCTCGATGAGGAGGGTCGGGTCGGCCTTGCGCCAGCCAGCCAGCGCCACCGTGGGCTCCTTGCCGAGGCGCTCCCACATCTCCTCCGCCACGTACGGCGCGAAGAGGCTCAGGGCGACCGTGATGACCTCGGTGGCCTCACGCACGGCGGCATCGGCAGCGCCGGGGCCACTATCGATGGCCTTGCGGGTGGCGTTGACGAGCTCCATGATGCGCGCAACGAGCACGTTGAACTTGAAACTCTCGATGAGCCCCGGTCCATCATGCAGGAGCCGGTGCGTCTGGCGGCGGAGCGCGACATCCCCGGTCTTCCACACGACTCCCGGGTCACTCGTCACGTCTCCGGAGAGACGCCACGCGCGCGCCAGGAACTTGGAGGCAGCAGCGGGCGAGACATCCGCCCAGTCGATGTCATCCTCGGGCGGGCCGGCGAAGGCCATCGTGAGGCGCACAGCATCGACACCGTGCTCGTCGAGCTGGTCGGAGAGGCGCACGAGGTTGCCGCGGCTCTTCGACATCGCCGAGCCGTCCATGAGCACCAGGCCCTGGTTGAGCAGTGCACTGAACGGCTCCGTGAAGCTCACGTAGCCGAGGTCGAACAGCACCTTGGTGATGAAGCGCGCGTACAGCAGGTGAAGGATCGCGTGGGTAACGCCACCGACGTACTGGTCGACGGGGGCCCACTTCTCGGCCTCCTTCGGGTCGAACGCCTTGGTGTCGTCGTTCGGGTCGAGGAAGCGCAGGAAGTACCACGACGAGTCCACGAACGTGTCCATCGTGTCTGGGTCGCGGCGCGCCGGGCTGCCATCCCGCGGGTCGGGCACGGTCACCCAGTCGTGGGCGGCACCGAGCGGCGACTGGCCCTTCGGCTGGAGGTCGAGACCCTCGGTCGGGGGCAGTGTTATGGGCAGCTGGTCCTCGGGCACGGGGATGAGCTCGCCGTCGGCACCATGGATGATCGGGATCGGGGTGCCCCAGTAGCGCTGGCGGCTGATCAGCCAGTCGCGCAGGCGGTAGGTCTTGGCCGCGCGGCCCGTTCCTGCCTTCTCGAGCAGCTCGATGACGCGCTTGATCGCGTTGCTCTTGCTGAGGCCGTCCAGCGGCCCGGAGTTGATCATGCGGCCCTCGCCACTGAGCGCAACGCCCGTGACTGCCGGGTCGATCGTCGGCGGCTCCTCGGCCAGCATCTCCTCGGTGATGACGGGGATGGCACCCGTGACGGGCGCGAGCGTGTCGACAACCATCTTGACGGGCAGACCGAACTTCAGGGCGAAGTCGAGGTCGCGCTGGTCGTGCGCTGGCACGGCCATGACTGCCCCGTGACCATAGTCGGCCAGCACGTAGTCCGCGGTCCACACCGGGATGCGCTCACCGTTGACGGGGTTGATGGCGAAACGGCCCAGCGGGATGCCGGTCTTCTCGCGCGTGGCATCCTGACGCTCGATCTCGGTGCTCTTCTGCACCTTCGTGAGGTAGTCCGCGAAGGCCTGCCGCACGTCGGGCGTTGACCCGGCCGCGAGCTCCGCGGCGAGGTCGGAATCGGGCGCGACGACCATGAAGGTCGCGCCGAACAGCGTGTCGGGGCGCGTCGTGAACACGGTGACCTTGCGGTCCGTGCCCTCGATCTCGAAGTCGACGTCGGCACCGATGGAGCGGCCGATCCAGTTGCGCTGCATCGTGATGACCTTCGCCGGCCACGATCCCTCGAGCTGGTTCAGGTCGTCGAGCAGGCGGTCCGCGTAGTCGGTGATCTTGAAGTACCACTGCGTCAGCTGCTTCTTCTCGACGAGGAAGTCGCATCGCTCGCAGTGCCCGTTGATGACCTGCTCGTTGGCGAGCACGGTCTGGTCATTGGGGCACCAGTTGACCCAGCTCGCCTTGCGGTAGGCCAGGCCCTTCTCGTAGAGCTTCAGGAACAGCCACTGGTTCCACTTGTAGTACTCGGGGTCGCTCGTGGCGAGCACACGATCCCAGTCGAAGGATGCCGCGTACCGCTTCATGCTCGACTTCTGCTGGTCGATGTTCGCGTACGTCCACTCGCGCGGGTCGATGCCGCGCTTGATGGCGGCGTTCTCGGCGGGCAGACCGAAGGAGTCCCAACCGATCGGGTGGAGCACGTTGAAGCCCTGCTGCCGCCAGTAGCGCGCGATGACGTCGCCGAGCGCGTACGCCTCCGCATGACCCATGTGCAGGTCGCCTGAGGGGTACGGGAACATGTCGAGCACGTACTTGCGGGGCCGGTTGTCTGCGGGGTCGCCCGTGGCGAAGGGCTTCAGCTCATCCCAGATGGGCTGCCACTTGGCCTGGATGGCGGCGAAGTCGTACTCGGGGGCGTCGTCGTGCTGGGTCAAAGAAAAGTCCACTTCGTTTGCCGGGAAGGTGTGCCGGGGAACAGTCAAGGGTATCGAACCTTCGACTCAGGGCTGCGCTCCCAAAACCTGCAGGAGTACCCGCGCCTTGAGCTTCGCCTCGGCGAGTTCCTCCTCTGGTACTGATAACGCTGTGATGCCCCCGCCTGTTCCCACCGTTGAACCGTGCTCGTCGATGACGATCGAGCGGATGACCATCGCGAGGTCGAGCGCCCCGTCGAGGCCGAGGTAACCGAACGCGCCGGCGTAGATGCCCCTCGCGCGCCGCTCCAGGCCGTCGAGGATGAGCGTCGCCGACCGTTTGGGCGCGCCTGTCATCGAGCCGGCCGGGAAGCACGCCTCGATGGCATCGATGGCGGTCAGTCCCTCCCGGAGGTGGCCTCGCACTGTGCTGACCAGCTGGTGGACCTGCGCGTAGCTCTCGACCGACAGGAGGCTCGTGACATCCACCGATCCGATCTCGCACACACGAGCCAGGTCATTGCGCATGAGGTCGACGATCATGAGGTTCTCGGCGCGCTCCTTCTGGCTCGCCTCGAGCTCGAATCGCAGCTCGTCGTCGGCCTCGGCAGTGGCGCCGCGGGGCCGCGTGCCCTTGATGGGACTCGTCGTGACGACCCCCTCCGGCGTGACCGAGAGGAACTGCTCGGGGGATGCGCTGAGCAGCGCCACTCCCCCGGCGACGATGAGTGCGCCGTGGTGGGTCGGGCTCAGCTCGCGCAGAGCGCGGTAGGTCTCGAACGGGTGGCGTTCTCCTTCGACACGCGCCTCGGTCGTGAGGCACAACTGGTACGCGTCGCCCTCCCGGATCGCCGCCTGGCACGCCCGGATCATGTCGAGGTACGTCTCGTCGTCGTAGGCCCAGCGCACGCCCGTGGTCGCCTCGGGATGCTGCGGCTCAGGCAGCTTGCTGGCGGATGCCAGGGCCTCGAGTACGCCAAGGCGGTAACTCTCCGCACCCTCGAGGGCGTAGACGGAGACGGTGCGGGCGGCGTGATCGAACGCGAGGCACCGATCGATGCGGAGCCACGCTGCGTCCGGATACCGCGACTGTCGAGTTCGGGGCGTGGACATCGTCTCGGAGCGCAACTCGTAGCCGAGCCATCCGACCCAACCGAGGCGAAATCCGTGGGAGGCTGCCGACGTGTCGACATCGCGCCGCTGGTCGCGCAGCCAGTCGAGCACGGGTCCGTCGAAGTCCGTGGTCACGGCCGACGCGACTCCGAGATAACTCATGCCGGTCGTGGCCGACGGCCCGCTGTCCAGCCAGAACGCCGCCTCTGCACCCTCGCACAGCGCAGCCCATGCCTCGGCGGGATCAACCCACCGCCCCAGATCGACCGAGGTGAGGCGCTGGCGCATACCCTAAGCCTATGAGTGTGGACTCGATCTACCGGTGGCGGGGTGACGGCGGGCTCGAAGCCCTCGAGTACTGCGACATGACTCAGACCCGCATGGAGGTCGCCGATTCGTGGCTCGTGAGCGAAGGCAGGGCCCTGGGCCTCGAACTCCATCGCGAGCGGTTCATCGAGAGCATTCCGGCCGGCGCGCTCGGCGATCTGGACGTCAACGCCTTCTGGGATGCCGCGATCGAACTCATTCCCCGCGAGGGTGACTGGTTCCCCCGGGTCGAACTGCACTCGCGCGACGGCGGCCCCCGGCTCGTGTTCCGGCTGCGAAGCTCGCCCGAGAGGCGTCGCTCGGCGGTGCTGGCCACGTGGACCGGCAGGGATCCGCGCACCGCGCCATCGATCAAGGGCCCGGACCTCGAGGCGATGCTGAGGATCCGCACCTCCGTTCAATCGGTCGGCGCTGACGAGGCAGTGATCCTCACGCCCGATGGCTACGTTGTCGAGGGCGCGTACAGCGGCCTGCTGTGGTGGCGAGGGGAGATCCTGTGCGCTCCTCCCCTCGAGTTCGAGCGGGTGAACAGCGTCACCGCGCGCACGGTTCTCACGCTCGCCTCGGCAATCGGCATCGACACCCTCGAGGAGGCCGTGACTCCGGCTGAGCTCGACGGCACGGAGCTGTGGGCGGTGTCGGCTCTCCACGGGATCCGGATCGCGACATCCTGGGTGAATGGACCCGAGCTCGCTGAGCTGCCCGGCCGCCTCGCCGCCTGGCGCACGCGTCTGGTCGCGCTCAGGAGCCCCATCTAGGCTGTCACCGTGCCACTCGCAGTCGACGTAACGAGCGCGCTCCACGCCGTGCTCGCGGAGGCACCGACCGATGGATTCGCGGCGTGGTTGAACTCGGCCCTGCTGTGGGTGCTCGACCTCGTGCAGTCAGTCAATCCGGTGCTGAGGACCATTCTCGCGGGAGTCGGCATCATGCTCGAGACCTCCGTGCTCATCGGGCTCGTCGTTCCCGGGGACACGATCGTGCTCGTCGCGTCGACAGCCGTCGATGGGTGGGTCGAGTACTGGGCGTTGGTCGTCGCCGTGATCCTCGGGGCCCTCGTCGGAGAGAGCGTGGGCTTCGCGCTCGGTCGATTCTTCGGGCCGCGCATCCGGGCATCGCGCCTCGGTCGCCGCATCGGCGAGGCGAACTGGGCTCGAGCCGCACGCTACGTCGACCGGCGCGGAGGGGTGGCGGTCTTCGTCTCGCGCTTCCTGCCCGTGCTGCACTCCGTCGTGCCCCTCACCGTGGGTATGAGCACCATGACCTACCGCAGGTTCCTGAAGTGGACCGTTCCCGCGACGGTGATCTGGACACTCGCCTACGTCTCCGCCGGGGCTTTCGCCGCGGGGAGCTTCCGCGACCTGCTCGACCGGCTGCACTACGCGGGCTACATCTTCGTGGGCATCATCGCGGCGTTCCTGGTTGTGGTCTTCGTCGTCAAGCGCCTGCTCGAGCGCAGTGCCGAGCGGGACACGGAGGCCTGAGCATCCGTTAACGCGGGATGCCCGGCGAGCCGTCAGGCTCCACCGGGCATCCGCGTACCGGAAGTGCTGAGCCGAGGCCGTTCGCCTCGAGCCTGCTACCTAGCCGAGGCCGTTCGCCTCGAGCCACTGCGACGCGATGTCGGCGCTCGAGAGCTCGTCCACCTGCGACTGCACGTTGAGTGCGACAAGACCCTCGGGGGTCAGAGCTGCGCTCACGGCGTTGATCACGGGCGCGATCTCGTCGGCGATGTCGGCGTTCGCGAGCGGAACGACGTTGGATGCCAGGAACAGACCATCCGGGTCGAGCAGGGTCACGAGGTCGTCCGTCTCGATGCGCGGGTCGGCGCTGTAGACGTTGGCGATGTTGACGGTACCCGCGAGAAGGTCGGCAACGGTGGTGTCACCCGTGGCTTGGAAGGCGACCTCGACGTTGTACTTCTCGAGGAGGCCCTTCGGTCCGTACGGACGCTCGAGAAGCTCCGCGGGGCCACCGAGAGTGAGGGGCACGCTCACAGCGGCCAGATCGACGAGGGACGTGAGGTTGTTCTCCTCGGCGAAGGCTGCGGTCACGTTGTAGGAGTCCTGGTCGGTGGCCGAGGACTGGTCGAGAACCACGAGGCCCTCGGGGAGCACCTCCTGGAGCTCGGCGTAGACGTCGTCGGACGTCGTGGCCGTCGTGTCGGGCGAGTAGAACTGGAGCAGGTTGCCCGTGTACTCGGGGAAGAGGTCGACCTCTCCCGACTCGAGCGACGGCAGGTAGGCGTCGCGCTGGCCGATCTGGAACTTGCGCTCCACGGTGAAGCCCTCTGCCTCCAGGGCCTGCGCGTAGATCTCCGCGATGATCTCGTTGGAGTAGTAGGCCTGGGACCCGATCACGATCGTGTCCGTGGAACCGCCATCCGTACTCGGGTCCAGCGGATCACCTGTAGCGCACCCTGACAGGGCCAATGCCGCCCCGACCACGACTGCTCCGAGAGCGAGTCGGCCTTTGTTCCTTGCTGTGAACATCTTTATCTCTTTCCTTCTTGGATGGGGGTCCCCATCACCGCAGCACGCCGGGTTGGCGTAGTGCGGACGTTCTTCGACCGGCTTCCCGCAACTCCCTGCGGCACCACGAGGTGCTGCAGGAGCGCGAAGAGGCCGTCAAGGGCAAGTGCGAGCACGACGATTACGAGCGCGGCTCCGAGCATCTGGTCGAAGCGACGCAGGGCCAAACCCTCGATGATCGGGAGACCGAGGCCTCCGAGCCCGATATACGCGGCGAGCGTCACGGTCGCCACGACCTGGAGAGTGGCGGCACGAAGGCCACCGATGAGGAGCGGCAGGCCAAGCGGAATCTCCACCTTCCACAACACTTGCCACTCGGTCATCCCCACTGATCGGGCGGAATCAATGACGCGTCTGTCGATCTGCTCGAGCCCGGCATACGCTCCCGCGAGAATCGAGGGAATGGCAAGGAGCACGAAGGCGATGGATGCCGCCAAAGGCTTCTGGGTCACGCCGATCACGAGAACCAACAGGAGAATGAGACCGAAGGATGGCACGGCTCGCGCAGCACCGGAGAGCCCGACCGCCAGCTCCCTGCCCCGGCCCGTATGGCCGATCAGGTACCCGACCGGAATGGCAACCACGGCGGCGATGATCACGGACAGGAACGTGAAGTAGAGGTGCTGCACGATCAACGTGGGGAGCGGAACGTTGTCCACGAGCCGGTCTGGCGAGAAGATCCAGGCGAGGGCTTCAGCGAAGAGGTTCATGCCGCGCCTCCCGCAATCGGCTCCTGCGAACTCGCGCGCACGAGCTCACGGCGCGATCGCCTGCGGGGTGCCCACGGCATGAGCATGCGTCCAACGAGCACCAGAAGGGCGTCAACAGCGAGCGCAAGAATCACCACCATGATCACGCCGACGAGGATCTCCGCGACGATGTTGCGCTGGTAGCCGTTCGTGAACAGATAGCCGAGACTCTGCACGCCGATGAGGATTCCCACGGGCACGAGGCTGATCGTGCTGACGGCAGTCACCCGCAGACCCGCCAGCACGACGGGTCCCGCGAGCGGGAACTCCACGACCCAGAAACGACGCCAGGAGCTGAAGCCCACGGCGGTCGCCGAATCCCGCACCGCCGGGTCGACACTGGCCAGGGCATCCGCCACTGAACGCGACATGAGCGCGATCGCGTAGAGCGTCAGGGCGATCGTCAGGTTGAGGGAACTCAGGAAGCTGATGCCGAGCAGCGGGGGAAGGATCACGAAGAGCGCAAGCGACGGGATCGTGTACAGAAGGCCAGCGAGGGTCAAGAGAAGGCCGCGCGTGAGGCGGAAGCGATAGGCGAACCAGCCGAGAGGGATCGAGATGAGGAACCCGAGCACGATGGGCGGGACCGCCAGCACGAGGTGTTTGAGGGTCAGATCCCAGATCAGTGGGAGGTTGTTGGTGACCCAGTTCACGGAGAGGCCTCACCCTCGACGAGCACTCCGGCCGCCCTGCCCGCTCCGTCGACGAGGATGGCACCCCGATCCGTGCGGCGGATGCTGAGGGCCCTCTTGCCCTGCTCGATTCCGATGAAGCTCGCCACGAAGTCGCTCGCCGGATTCTCGACGATCTCCGTCGGGCTGCCGACCTGCGCGATGCGCGCACCCTTCTCGAGGATGACGACCTGGTCACCGAGGAGGAACGCCTCGTCGATGTCGTGAGTGACGAACACTACTGTCTTGTCGAGGTCACGCTGCAGGCGAATGGTCTCCTGCTGCAGCTCGGCCCGCACGATGGGGTCGACTGCACCGAAAGGCTCGTCCATGAGCAAGATGTTCGGATTCGCGGCAAGACCACGTGCTACTCCCACTCGCTGCTGCTGCCCGCCGGAGAGCTGGCTCGGGTATCGGTCGGCGAGCTCGCGCTGGAGGCCGACGGTATCGAGCAGCTCCAGTGCCTGCTCACGCGCCTTCTTGCGGGGCACACCGTTCAGGACGGGCACGGTCGCGACGTTGTCGATGACCTTGAAGTGAGGCAGCAGGCCCGAGTTCTGCATGACGTAGCCGATACTGCGACGGAGGTGGACGGCATCCCGATCACGAACGTCGGCACCGTCGATCTCGATGGACCCCGAGCTCGGTTCGACCATGCGGTTGATCATGCGGAGCAGCGTCGTCTTGCCGCTCCCCGAGGAGCCGACCAGAACGGTGGTCTTGCGTGCGGGGATCACCAGGTTGAAGTCGTCAACGGCCGTCGTGCCGTCCGCAAAGCTCTTCGTTACCGACCGGAACTCAATCATCGACCACGGCCCATTCCTCGCACCCGACGGCGCGGTTGGCTGTCAGTTCTCCAGCTTCAACCGTATTCGAGGCCTCGGACATTCCGGATTGCCTGAACGAAGAATGTCCGCGTGGGGCTACTTTTCGGTGGGGACCGCTCCCAGATACGGAATGAGCATCATGCTGGCGACTTCGTAGCCGATCTGCAGATAGCGCTGGTCGCCATTCGGGTCACCGTGGAATGCGCGAGTCGCAAGAGCGTCCGACACCTCCACCGCCGCCTCGAAGCGAAGACGGAGCTCCTCGGAATCCTCGATCCCGAAGCGCACGATGATTCCGTCGAGCATGCGGTCGGCGATGATCGACTTGTTGGTCCGCTCGACGGGGGCGGGCCCTAGGTCGATCGCATCACCGACGCGCAGACCCCGGAAGCCGGGCTCCGAGGTGAATGCCTCGACGAGGATGCCCATCGCGGCGGCGAGGGCTGACAGCCAATCCGGATGTTCCGGCTTGAGTACCTCGTCGCCCACGCGATTCAGCACCCGCTCGAGGTTGCGTGCCCCGAGCGCCTGCAAGACAGCTATGCGGTCGGGGAAGTACCGGTACACGGTACCGATCGACGCTCCTGCACGCTCGGCGACCATCGCGGTCGTCAGTCGCTCGAAGCCGATCTCGTCCACGATCGCCGCTGCGGCGTCGAGAAGTCCGCCGAGACGCGCAGCACTGCGCGCCTGCACCGGTTCGTTGCGCAGGGTGACTCGGGTTTCGGGTAATTCGATGGTGGTGTCGTACGCGGCCACGGGCCACTCCTTATTCGATTGAGAATTATGATAGCGCCCAGCGGTCCCGGAAAGGTGATACAGAGTGTTCACACTCCGGCGCGTTTTCCGACCGGATGCGACGGAAGGGGCGCGCCATGTGCGGCAGGTTCGCGATGGATGACACCGTCAATGAACTCATCACCGAGTTCGTGGAGACGACGGGGCTCTCGCCGGAGGATTGGCGCGCCGACTGGAGGCCCTCCTACAACATCCGCCCCACCGATCCCGTGCCGATCCTGCTCGAAACTCTCGTGGACAGGTCCGAGCCCGAGGGCCCCACGATTCACCGTGCGGAGTTGGCCCAGTGGTGGTTCACGCCGAGCTTCGCCAAGGAGTTGCGCAGCAGGCATCCGCTCTTCAACGCGCGCAGCGAGTCGATCACCGAGAAGGCGTCGTTCCGGGACGCGGTCAAGCGACAGCGAGCCATCATCCCCGCGATCGGGTACTACGAGACGCATGACGATGGCTCTGCGAAGAACCCGTACTTCATCCAGCCGCCCGAGGGTCTTCTCTACTTCGCGGGCCTGTACTCGTGGTGGGCCGACCCCGCGAAGGAGCACGGCGACCCCAAGCGCTGGCATCTCACGACGACGATCCTCACTCGCGAGGCCGTCGGCGAGGTCGCGTGGGTCCACGACCGAACGCCCGTCACCCTGCCGAAGGATCTCATCGAGACGTGGGTCGACCCCAAGACCGTCGGTGATGCGGCGTTCGTGGGGGCGATGGTGGATGCCGCGACCCCAGTCGCCGAGGCGCTCGAGTTCCACCGCATCGCCTCGCCCATCCGTGGGGACTCGCCCGACATGATTCGCGCGATCTGACGTCGGGCTGGCTCTCTGTAAGACTGGAGGCATGGCCCGGGGTAAGAACGCGTCCGCGGCCGAGCCGCTCCTTCATCGAGCCGCGCGGATCGAGGACTCGATCAACGCGTGGCGCGAGCGCCGAGGCCGTCGCCGCGGTTTGGTCACCACGATCATCCCGTACGCGGGATACGGCACCCCATCGTGGGCTCGCATCCTGTGCCGGGTTGTCCTCTCGCGCGGGGCGGGCGCACCGAGCCGCGCCGAGAAGGTGCGTGGCTGGCGCAGCTTCTTCAGCATCCCCGTCGACGACGAGGTGATCGTGACGATCGGTGGAGTCGAGCATCGCCTCCAGCCGGACCGGTCGGGCATCGTCGATTCCGTGATCGACGTGGACCTGGAACCCGGATGGAACACCGTCATCCTGGCCACGGCGGACACTGACCCGGTGACCGCCGGCATCTTCGTCGTCGACCCCGCTGCCGGGTTCGGCATCATCTCCGACGTGGATGACACGGTCATGGTCACCGCGCTCCCCCGCCCGTTCCTCGCCGCCTGGAACACCTTCGTGCTCGACGAGCACGCACGAACCCCGGTCGCCGGCATGTCGGTGCTCTACGAGCGCCTCACGCGGGCCAATCCCGGCGCGCCCATCATCTACCTCTCGACGGGGGCATGGAATGTCGCGCCGACCCTCAGCCGGTTCATGAGCAGAAACCTCTACCCGCGCGGGCCGATGCTGCTGACGGACTGGGGCCCGACCCACGACCGGTTCTTCCGTTCCGGCCAGGAGCACAAGCGCACAAGCCTGGAGCGCATCGCCCGGGAGTTCCCCACGACCAAGTGGCTGCTGATCGGCGACGATGGCCAGCACGACGAACAGATCTACCGCGAGTTCGCCCTCGCACACCCCGACAACGTCGCTGCGATCGCCATCCGCCAGCTGTCCCCGGGTGAGGCAGTGTTCGCTGGTGGCCGCAGCAGTGGCAGCGCGGCGGACGAGGTCGGCGTGCCGTGGCTCGCAGCGCCCGACGGGGCCGGGCTCTCCGAGCAGCTCGTAACCGCCGGCATCCTGAGGGTTTAGGGCCCACATGGGCTTCGGGCTGAACACTCGCCAGACCGCCGCTCAGCGACCCCACCGCGTCCGACTGCACACAAAGCTCGCGACACGCCCCACCAGAGGCTTGAAAACACCGACTAGCGGTCAAGAAGTGTGCATCGCGGCGCGATCGATGACTGGCTAGACCTGCGTCACGTGCGCGGGGTTGCGGATGCCCGCGAGGCTGATCAGACCACCGGCGAAAAGCAGGGCGGCCGTGACGATGAGCACGCGGTGGAAACTCGGCACGTCGAGCTGGCCCATGATCACGACGCCGATCATGGCGATGCCGATGAGGCCGGCAACACGCGCGACCGCGTTGTTGACCGCGGACCCGATACCGGCCTCGCTCGAGGGCACGTCGCCGAGGATGGCCGCAGTCAGCGGCGCGACGGTCATGGAGATGCCGAGGGAGAACACGAGCACACCAGGCAGCACGTCGGTGAAGTAGTTGACGCTCTCCCCCATCGACAGGAACAGCAGGTGGCCGATGCCCGCGAGGATGGGCCCCACTGTCATGAAGATCCGGGGTCCGAAGCGCGCGCTCAGCCCACCGAAGAATCGTGACAGCGCCACGTTCGCGATCGAGACGGGGATGAAGGCGAGGGCCGCGAGCGTCGGCGTGAACCCCGCAACCTGCTGGAGGAAGATCACGACGATGAATCCGCTGATCGAGAGCGCACTGTAGACGAACGCGGTTGAGACGTTGCCGACTGAGAAGTTGCGGATGCGGAACAGGCCGAGCGGGAGCATGGGAGCCTTCGCCTTCGACTGCCACCACACGAACGCGATCAGGCTCAGGACACCGATGATCATGGGCAGCAGGATGACGGGGCTCCCCCACCCGAAGTTCTGCTGCTCGATCAGCGCGAAGACCGGCCCGCCGAGGCCAACGATTCCGAGGATCGCACCGGGGATGTCGACGCGGGCGTCCGGCTTCCGCTCGTCCCGCTGCCGCAGGATGAAGAGGAGCCAGAGCGTCACGGCGATCGGCAGCACGTTGATGGCGAAGACCAGGCGCCAGTTCAGGAACTGGACGAAGACGCCTCCCAAAAAGGGTCCGGCGAGGAATGCCGCGCTCGTCCACGCCGTCCACGAACCGATCGCCCTCGCCTGGGCACCGTTGCGGAAGGCCGAGAGGATGATGGCCAGCGAACTGGGCACCAGGAGTGCGCCGGCGATCCCCTGCACACCGCGCAGCACGATCACGAGTTCGACGCTCGGCGCCACGGCGATGGCGAGGGATGCCACGCCGAAGCCGATCAGGCCAGCACGGAGCACCACGATCCTGCCGAAGACATCCGAGAGTGACCCCGCGAGCAGGATGAGGGACCCGAGCGTGATCAGGTAGGCGTCCACGATCCACTGCTGAGTGCTGAGCCCGCCCCCGAGTTCCTCGCTCATGGCGGGCAGCGCGACGTTGATCACGGAACCGTCGAGGAACGCGACGAAGGAGGCGAGCACGGCGATGGCGAGCACCAGCCGTTGTTCTCTGGTCATGGTGAGAGTCAACACCACACGGGCGTCGTCATTCCTTCCGGCCGGCGGTGGGCACGAGATGAGCCCGCAGGAAGGCATCGATCCGTTGCCATGCGTCCGCTGCGGCGGCGGGCTTCGGCCCGAAGTTCATCACACGCACGATCGGTCGCAGCCAGCCCGGACCGTTCAGTTCCTCGTTGAGGAAGACGTGTCCCGCGCCCGGGTACTCCTTCACATCGTGCTCGATGCCGCGGCGGGTGAGCGCCACCTCGATCTTCTCCGCCGCGCCCCTCAGCGTCACATCCTTGCTCCCGTAGCTCGCTACCACCGGGCAGGAGTGCTCGAACGCGGCGTCGAGATCCTTCGGGAGGATCCCGTAGTTCACGGCGGCAACGTCGAAGTCGGCGACGGTCATGATGGCGAAGCCGCCGCCCATGCAGAACCCGATGGCGCCGATTCCGGGAGTAGTGTCATCCCGAGCGGCCAGCCAGAGCCGGGCGGCCTCGATATCGCGGTATGCCCTGCCCGTTCCTGTCTGGAGGGCCTTCATGGTCGCGCGGATGCACTTCATCATCCCGCCCGAGGTGAACAGGTCGGGCATGAGCGCGATGTAGCCGAGCGAGGCGAGGTGTGCGACCTGCTTGCGCATCTCCTCGTCGACACCGAACGCCTCGTGGAGCACAACGACAGCAGGCCAGGGGCCCTCGCCGGTGGGAACGCCCAGCACGCCGCGCAGCCCCGGGCTCGCGCCATCCACGGGCGTGTCGATGGTGATGTCGTGGAGATCACTGACGGAGACGGTCATGGCCGATTCAAGCAGGAGTGGAGCTTCCCCCGCCACCCCCTACCGTCCAACGGCACGGGGCATACGATGACGGGATGACCGCCCGGATGCCCGCGCTGCTGCGTGCCGCGCATCCGCTGCCCACGGTGGCCGTGACCCTCGTGGCCATCGTGCTCGCCGCCAGCGCGGGCCTGGACGTGTGGCGCACCGTTCTCGTCGGGCTCGTCATCCTCGCGAACCAGCTCTCGATCGGCCTCTCCAACGATTGGCTCGACGCCGGTCGCGACCGCGAGACTTCCCGAGCGGACAAGCCCGTGGCGCGGGGGGAACTGGCGCTCGGTACCGCCCGGGCGGTCGCGATCGGGTGCGCGGCGGCATCCGTCGTGCTGAGCCTCCCGCTCGGCTGGGCCGCCGTCGCGGCCCACGCCGTGTTCCTCGCCTCCGGGTGGGTCTACAACGCCGGCCTCAAGAGCAGCGTGTTCTCGGTCGTGCCGTACTTCGCGGGCTTCGCGTCACTCCCGCTCTTTGTCTCGCTCTCCGCCGAACAGCCGGTGCTCGCGTCACCGTGGGTCGTGCTCGCTGGCGGTCTGCTCGGAATCGCTGCGCACGGTGCGAATGTTCTGCCGGACCTGGAGGACGACCGGGCCACGGGGGTTCGCGGATTACCGCACCGCATCGGCGTCAAGGCGACGGGAGTGCTCATCGCTGCTGGGCTGGCCGGGGCATCCGCGAGCGTCGTGTTTGGCGCCGGGCTCACCGGATGGGTTCCTGTCGCCGGCTTCATCGCGAGTCTTGCCGTGGCGGTCGTGTGCGTGTGGCTCGTGTGGACCCGACCGGAGTCACGCGTCGTCTTCCGCCTCATCATGGTCGATGCCCTGATCGTCGTCGCGCTGTTGGCCGCTGCCGGGCCAGTAGCCTGAGACCATGACTGTCGGCACGAACTGGGCGCGCCATTACGAGTACCGCGCCAACGTTCTCCACACCCCACGAACGATCGAGCAACTCCAGGACGTCGTATCCAGGGCGCCTCGGATTCGCGCTCTCGGGAGTCGGCACAGCTTCCATGACCTCGCCGATTCGGCAGAACTCGTGAGCCTCGAGGCACTTCCCCCCGCCATTCGCATCGATGTCGAGAGCGAAACGGTGTCGTTCTCCGGTGGCGTTCGTTATGGCGAACTCGCACCGGTGCTCGCCCAGGCAGGGTGGGCGCTGCGCAATCTCGCGTCCCTTCCCCACATCTCCGTGGCCGGAGCCATCGCGACGGGGACCCACGGTTCCGGGGACGGCAATGGCACGCTCAGTCGTGCCGTTGCTGGCCTCGACATCGTCACGGCGAGCGGTGAGATCGTGACCATGTCACCAGCGGACCCCGATTTCGACGGGGCGATCGTCTCGCTCGGATCACTCGGGGTCGTCAGCAGCATCACGCTCGACATCGAGCCGACGTTCGAGGTGCGCCAGGACGTCTACGAGGGGCTCACCTGGACCAACCTTCTCGAGAACCTCGACGCGATCATGGCCCGTGCGTACAGCGTGAGCGTGTTCACGCAGTGGCAGGGCGAGGACGTGGGCCGCGTGTGGCTGAAGTCCGTGATCGGGGAGCGCCGACCACCGCAGACGTTGTACGGTGCGACGCCAGCACTCGGGGCGCGGCATCCGATCCACGACATGCCCACCGAGGCCACCACCCAGCAGGGCGGCGTGCCCGGCCCGTGGCTCGACAGGCTTCCGCACTTCCGGATGGACCACACACCCTCCGTCGGCAACGAACTGCAGAGCGAGTACATCGTTCCGCGACGTCACGGCGTCGAGGCCGTAGCCGCCATTCGGGCGCTCAGCGAGCGGATCACGCCGCACCTGCACATCAGCGAGTTGCGCAGCATGGCGGCGGACTCGCTGTGGCTCAGCGGGGCCTACGAGACGGATGCCCTCGCGATCCACTTCACGTGGAAGAAGGAGCCGGATGCCGTGCTGCCGCTCCTCGAACTGATCGAGGAGACGCTCGCACCCTTCGAGGCCCGCCCGCACTGGGGAAAGCTCTTCCATGCCGTGGACCGCAGCCGCTACCCGCGCCTCCCCGACTTCGTCGCTCTCGCGGAGCGTCTCGACCCCGAAGGCACGTTCCGCAACGACTTCGTGAACACCCACGTGTTCTGAGCTGTGGGCCTACGCCTCCGGGTTGTCGCCTCGCTGCAGCTCCGGCGCTGCTGGTGCTGTCGGCGGCACATCGGGCTTGCGGCGTGAACGAACCACCAGAAGAATGCCGCCCGCGAGGACGATCACAGCTCCCACGATGAACCACGGGAGCAGGGCTGCGAGATCGGCGCCCGTCGCGGCGAGCGCGGGACCAGAGGACTGTGCTGCAGTGGCAGGCGACACGGCGACGAGCGCAAGGCTCACCGAAACCAGACCCACGACGAGCGACTTCAGGTTCATGACGACTCCCAGATTTTCGGCCAGCGCGGGTAGTCTAACCCGCTCCCACAGGGCCGACCGCCGTGACGGTGACCGCTGCGACACCCAGCTCGGCTGACTCCTCGAGGTCGACCGTTGCACTGATGCCCCAGTCGTGGTTGCCCTCCGGATCCTCGAAGATCTGGCGGACCAGCCACTGGCCGGGCTTCTCGGTAATCATGAGGAGTGCCGGGCCCCGGGCATCCGGCCCCGTCCCGACGGTGTCGTACTCGTCGAAGTAGTCATCCATCGCGGTCGCCCAGGCGTCGGCGTCGAAACCGGATGCCGCATCCAGCTCGCCGAGCGTCTCCCAATCCTCCCTCGCCGCCAGCTGCACACGGCGGAACATCTCGTTGCGCACGAGCACCCGGAACGCACGGGGGTTGCTGAGGATCGAGGGCGGCGCCGGGGGCACGATCGGTGCGTCGCTCGCCGCACGTTGGACGCCGCTGATCATCGCCTCCCACTCGTCGACGAGGCTCGAGTCCACCTGGCGGACGAGTTCTCCGAGCCACTCGATGAGGTCGCGCAGCTCCTCCGTCTTGGCGCCGTCCGGGATTGTCTGCCGGGTCGCCCGGTAGGCGTCGGAGAGGTACCGCAGGACAAGCCCTTCGCTGCGCGCGAGCCCGTAGTAGCCGACATAGTCCGCGAAGGTCATCGCGCGCTCGTACATGTCCCGAACGACCGACTTGGGGCTGAGTGCGAAGTCGCCGATCCAGGGTTGGCTTGCGCTGTAGGTCTCGAACGCGGCATCCAGCAGCTCTTCGAGGGGTTTGGGCCACGTCACTGCCTCGAGGAGTTCCATGCGCTCGTCGTACTCGATGCCCTCGGACTTCATCGCGGCAACGGCCTCGCCACGGGCCTTGAACTGCTGCTGGGACAGGATCGGGCGCGGATCGTCGAGGGTGGCCTCGAGCACCGAGATCATGTCGAGGGCGTATCCCGGCTGCTCAGGGTCGAGAAGATCGAAAACGGCCAGCGCGAAGGGCGACAAGGGCTGGTTGAGTGCGAAGTTCGCCTGGAGGTCGACCGTGAGGGCGATGCTTCCGTCCGGCTGCTGGACAACAACTCCCGCCGTGCGCAGCGTGCGGTAGATCGCGAGTGCGCGCCGGGCGAGGGCCAGCTGGGCCTTCCACGGCTCGTGGCTGGAGAAGATGAGGTCGCGCATGTCCTCGAACGCGTTACCGCCCCGCGCGATCACGTTGAGGATCATCGAGTGGCTCACGATCATGTGCGAGGTGAGCGTCTCGGGCGGTGCGGCGATCATCCGCTCGAAGCTGTTCTCGCTCCAGGAGACGAATCCCTCGGGGGGTCGTTTGCGCACGATCTTGCGGAGCTTCTTGGGGTCCTCCCCCGCCTTGGCGACGGACTTAGCGTTCTCCGCCTCGTGCTCGGGAGCGAGCGCCACCACGGTGCCCGCTGTGTCGTACCCCGCACGACCGGCACGACCGGCGATCTGGTGGAACTCGCGAGCGCTCAACTGGCGCATCCGAGTGCCGTCGTACTTCGTGAGCGCCGTCAGCAGCACTGTGCGAATCGGCACATTGATGCCCACGCCGAGAGTGTCCGTGCCGCAGATGACGCGAAGCAGGCCGCGCTGGGCGAGCTGCTCGACCAGTCGGCGGTACTTGGGGAGCATTCCCGCGTGGTGCACACCGATGCCGCTCCGGATGAGACGGCTCAGCGTCTGTCCGAAGACCGTCGTGAAACGGAAATCGCCGATGGCCTCCGCGATCTCGTCGCGGCCCTCACGACTGACGACCTTGATACTCGTCATGGCCTGAGCGCGTTCGAGTGCTGCGGCCTGCGAGAAGTGCACGATGTAGATCGGGGACTGGTGGGTCTGGAGGAGCTCCTCCACGGTCTCGTGGGCAGTCGCGACCGCGTAGCTGTAGTGCAGCGGCACGGGGCGATCGACGCCCGTGATGAGGCTCGTCTCGCGACCCGTGCGAGCCGAGAGGTCGTCCGCGATGTCCGACATGTCGCCGAGGGTGGCTGACATGAGGAGGAACTGCGCCTGCGGGAGCGTCAGCAGGGGGACCTGCCACGCCCAGCCACGTTCAGGGTCGCCGTAGTAATGGAACTCGTCCATGACAACCTGCTGGACGGGCGCAGCTGCCCCGTGGCGAAGGGCGAGGTTCGCGAGGATCTCCGCCGTGCAGCAGATGATCGGGGCATCCGGATTCACCGAACTGTCGCCCGTGACCATGCCGACGTTCTCCGGGCCGAAGATCTCGACGAGGGCGAAGAACTTCTCGCTCACGAGCGCCTTGATCGGGGCCGTGTAGTAGGTGCGCTGGCCCTGGGCAAGGGCGACGAAGTGCGCCGCGATGGCGACCATGGACTTGCCGGTGCCGGTCGGTGTGCTCAGGACGACGTTGTTGCCCGACACGAGGTCGACGAGGGCTTCCTCCTGGGCCGGGTACAGATCCAGACCGCGGGAGTCACGCGCCCAGTCGACGAACGCCTCCCACGCGGCATCCGGATCCCAGGGGTCTGGCGCGACATCGAGGAGGCTGGGCACCCCTCAACCGTAGCCGTCGGGTGGCGGGCGGTCGGGAAAGTAGAATCTCGTGTGCCCTCCGAGACTTCCCCTCCCACCGACGGCCTCGATCCCGAGGACCTCGCGACCACCCTTCGTGTGCTCGAGTCGATGGCGGAACTCGACGAGGAGCATCCCGACTTCGTCGCCGTGCGCCGCGCAACCGCTCGCATGTTCAAGGCCGTGAAGAAGGCCAGGCGGCTCGAACTGCGAGCCCAGGTCGCCGAGGCGGACCGCGCCGTCGTCGCAGCCACCGCGACCGGGGCCCCCGACCGGATCGACGACGAGACCCGCGGCATCCCCATCTCCACGAGCACCACGGCGCCCACAGCCGGCACGCTCATCAAGGCACGCGCCTGCTACATCTGCAAGCAGCCGTACACGGTCGTCGATGCCTTCTACCATCAGCTCTGCCCGGACTGCGCGGCTCTCAATCACGCCAAGCGGGACGCTCGAACCGACCTCACGGGCAAGCGGGCACTGCTGACCGGTGGTCGCGCCAAGATCGGCATGTACATCGCCCTGCGCCTGCTGCGGGATGGCGCGCACACGACCATCACGACCCGCTTCCCGCGCGATGCCGTGCGCCGCTTCACCTCGCTGCCCGACTCCCCCGAGTGGATCGACCGCCTCAGGGTCGTGGGCATCGACCTGCGCGACCCGGCCCAGGTGATCGGGCTCAGCGACTCCGTCGCCGCGCAGGGCCCCCTCGACATCCTCATCAACAACGCGACCCAGACGGTGCGTCGCTCCCCCGGCGCCTACCAGCCCCTCGTGGACGCAGAGCTCGCACCGCTGCCCGACGGTCCCCTGCCCGAGCTCGTGACGTTCGGGCACACGACCGACCCCCACCCACTCGCGCTGCAGGACTCGGTGAACTCACACCCGATCCTCGCTGCGGCTGCCGCACGCGCGGAGGAACTCGCCGAGCAGGCCATGACGGCAGGATCGAGCTCACTCGAACGGCTTGCCGCGGGAACCGCCATCGACGCCGGCGGCCTCCTGCCCGACCTCGACGACAGCAACTCGTGGACGCAGCGGGTCGAGGAGGTCGAGCCCCTCGAACTGCTCGAGGTGCAGCTGGCGAACTCGACCGCGCCGTTCATCCTCATCTCACGCCTGCGCCCCTCGATGGCCGCCTCCCCCGCTCGCCGCAAGTACGTGGTCAACGTGAGCGCGATGGAGGGCGTGTTCAATCGGGGCTACAAGGGCCCTGGGCATCCCCACACCAACATGGCCAAGGCTGCGGTGAACATGCTGACCCGCACGAGTTCCCGCGAGATGTTCGAGAGCGACGGCATCCTCATGACGAGTGTCGACACGGGCTGGATCACCGACGAACGACCGCACCCGACCAAAGTGCGCCTCGCGGAGGAGGGTTTCCACGCACCCCTCGACCTCGTGGATGGCGCGGCGCGCGTGTACGACCCCATCGTGCGTGGTGAGGCCGGCGAGGATCTCTTCGGTGTATTCCTCAAGGACTACCGGCCGGGGCAGTGGTGACCGGGTTCCCCTACCCCGCCGGCACGCGAGTCGTGGTCCGCTACCGCCTCGACGACGGGCGCGCGACCGACGCGCTCGGGTGGGTGCACGTCTCCGATGCCACACACTGCGTGATCGCGACCAAGCGCGGCCTCGAGACGATCGCCCTCGCGGACATCATCGCCTCGAAGGAAGTTCCTCCCCCGCCACCGCCGCGCCCCCGCTCGTGAGGGCGCTGCCCTCGCGCCCATACGATGGAGGGATGCTCCGACACCCGCATCGCGAAGGCCGGTCGTGACCGACACGCTGCCCAGGGCGCTTATCGCCATTGCGACGTACCGGCGCCCCCGTGAACTCGCACTGCTGCTGGAGTCGCTCGAGCAGCAGGTGCCCGCGTGCGGAGCGGACGTGGTCGTGGTGGACAACGACGCGGAGGGTTCCGGGCGCGAGGTTGCGCTCGCGTCATCCGTCGTCACAACCTACGTTGTCGAGGCTGAACCCGGCATCGCCCAGGCGCGCAATCGCGGCCTCGACTTCTTCGACGAGAGCTATGACGCGATCGTCTTCGTCGACGACGACGAGGTGGCGGATGCCGCGTGGCTCGAGACTCTTCTCGGCTTCCTCCGCGACTCCGGCATCGACATCGCCCTCGGCGCTGTCATCACGACCATCCCGGACACCGCACCGACGTGGGTGACCGAGGGAGGCTATCTCCAGCGCGGCATCATGCCGACCGGCTCGTACGTTCCGACGGCGGCGACGAACAACGTGGCGATCCGCCGGACCAGATGGGTGGATGCCGGGTCCCCACGTTTCGACCCAGCCTTCTCCGCGACCGGCGGGAGCGACACCGCGTTCTTCCTGCGCCTGGGCGAAGCCGGGCTCGGCATCAAGTCGGTTGCCGAGGCGATCGTCTACGAACCCATGCCCACGGGACGCGTCACCCGACGGTGGGTCGCCCGTCGGATGACCCGCAACGGCATCGTCGCTGGTCGCCTGATCGCCGAGAGACGGGGCCGCCGCGCCGTGGTCGATCATGGTCTCGGCCAGATCGGAGTGGGGATCCGACTGGTGCTGGGTGACCTCCGCCATCGACGACCGGTGACGGCGACGTCGTCGCGCACCCTCCTCATGGGCGTCGGAGAGGTCTACTCGGCCTTCGGCGGGCGGATCTACGAGTACAAGCGGCCGCGTCGACGCTGAGCCATGACGGCCAGGGTTCCGATGCCGAGGAGCCCGAGTGCGCCGCCACCCACGGCGAGGACGGTCGAGAGGTCGCTGCCAGTCGCTGCGAGCGAACCGCCATTGCCCGTACCGGTGCCGGTTCCAGCACCGCCACCGCCGTTGCCCCCGCCGGTTCCGTTGTCAGTGCCGGTGTCGATGTCGATGTCTTCGTCGTCGGGGATCGGAAGCACGGGGCCCGTGGGTCCGTCCTCCGAATCGACCGGCGGGGTGGTTCCGGGCTCCGTGCCCTCCTCGCCGGCACTCCAGATATCGCCGTTTCCCCCTGAGGTGTCGCAGGTCTGGGTCGTGAACCGGTTGCTCTGGAGCGTAACGGCGGCGTCCTGGGCGAAGAGGCGGCCGGCGATGGTCGCGCCGGTGACCGCCGACACGGAGGATCGCGCGATCACGGTGCCCACGATGTGCGACCCCGCGCCGAGCGTTCCCGCGCTACCGAGTCGCCAGAACACGTTGCATTCCTGAACGTCGCCCGTCAGCACGACGGTGCTGCCCGCACCCATCGTGAGCGTGCTGACCGCCGTGAAGATGAAGACGTCATCAGCGTCGCCGTTGAGAGTGATAGTCCCACCGTTCAGGAGGGAGCTTGGCGACGAGTAGGAGCCGGCGAGGAAGACCTTGCCATCCATGTCGGCGAGCCCGATGTTGTACGACGGGACCGCCATCAATGCGTCCGCCGCCGTGCCGACCGCGCCCTTGGCGGTGATGGCGACGGCGTCATTGCTATGGGTCGCCCCACCGATCATCTCGGCGGTGAACCCGGTGAAGGCCGACCCTGGGCTGACCCCGAGGCTGCCCGGAAGGAGCGAGGCCCCGGTGTTGGTGACTTCCGAACCCGCAAGCACGGTGAACTCCGCACTGGTTCCCAGGAAGTCAGCTGCACCGACGTCTCCCGGGATGGCGTAGGCCGGGCTGGCGATGAGCAGGGCTGCTGCTCCG
Organism: Leifsonia sp. AK011; assembly: GCF_013410945.1. NCBI lineage: Bacteria > Bacillati > Actinomycetota > Actinomycetes > Micrococcales > Microbacteriaceae > Leifsonia > Leifsonia sp. AK011. The sequence goes on from NZ_JACCCH010000001.1 coordinate 2,233,673, forward strand.
GAGAAGGCGATAACAGCGAGAGAAGCTGTTTTTGCGGACAGGGACATTGGTACCTCGTTCACGATCTGCTGCTGCACGGTCATGAACGGCGGGGTGTGCACCCCTCGGATTTTCAGCCGGTCTTCTGCTCAGGATGACCCTGTCTACCCCCAAAGTCAATGGCCTGAGGCACATTCACACGTCCTTGCCCCTACCATGGGCGCATGGGGCGCGCCGGCGTGGACAGCAGGATTCACGCCGCTGCATTGGAAATCCTCCGCTCGCGCGGACCTGCCGCGGTGAGCGTCGAAGCGGTGGCTGCGGCATCCGGTGTCGCCAAGACGACCATCTACAGGCGATACGACAATCGCGAGGTTCTCCTGGCCGCAGCCGTCGAGAATGCGACTGGCCCCATCTCGGTCCCCGACGACCTTCCGGCGCGCGAGACTCTCCGATGGGTGCTCCAGCATGCCCGGGACCGCCTCGATGTCGTCATCGGCCGGGGAACACTCGCCGCGATCGTGTCCGGTGACGAACCCCACCTGACGTCACTACTGCTCGGCCTCGTCCGGGCGAGCCTCGACCCACTCCGCGCGAAGCTCCACGAGGACGTCGACCGTGGAGAGCTCCGCGCCGATCTCGACGTCGAGCTGGCGATCACCGTGATCATGGGCGCGGTGATCTCCGAGGTCATCCGCGGGCGAGCGACGGATGACGCGTGGGTCGAGCAGGTCCTCGCACTTCTGTGGCCCGGCCTCGCCCCCGAGCCAACCGCGGATCAGTAGCCGGCGCGGACGATCTTGCCCGGGTTGAAGTTCGATCCCGGGTCGGCACCCTCGAGCAGCGCTGACATGACGGCGACACCCTCGACGGAGATGTCCTCCTCGAGCCACGGCGAGTGCTCGCGACCGACGCCGTGGTGGTGCGAGATCGTGGCGCCGTTGTCAACGAAGGCCTGCTGGATCGCTTTCTTCACCACGTCGTACTCGCCGAGCGGGTCATCCCCGAAGACGAAGGCGAACGTGAAGTAGAGGCACGCGCCGGAGTGGTACGAGTGCGAGAGATGGGACATGATCCACCCCTTGATGCCGAGTTCGGCATATGCAGCGTTCGCAGCGGCGACCGTGTTGTCGTGCACCTGGATGAGCTTCGACCACGGTGCTGCCGTCTCGGACACGTCGCCAGCGGCCCCCCGGTCGAGAAGGAAGTCACGCAGGTAGGGGGTGTCGAACTTCTTCTGGTCGTAGAGGATGCCCGGGCCCTTGCCCACACCCATACCGCCGTGCTTCTTGACGATCGCATCGACGAGCTTCTTCTGCCGCTTGGCGTGGGCGACCGAGCCCTCGTACCCGATGAACGAGATGCAGATCTTGTCGAGGTCCCACCCCTTCGAACGCATGAGGCCGGGAAGCACTGTACCCGCGAGGAACTTGTCGAACCCCTTGCGGTCCTTGGAGGTGGCCAGGGAGAAGCCCGTTTCGGGAGCATCGGAGACGCGGGTGATGGTGGGCGCGGCATCCGATTCCGAGATCTCCCGCATCGCGTGGATGCCCGCCTCGAACGTCGGGAAGAAGTACGCGTAGACATCGCGCTTCGCGGGGATCCTGTGCACCTGCACGGTGACCTCGGTGATCACTCCGAGCCGACCCTCGCTACCGAGGATCATCTCGCGGACGCTCGGTCCGCTCGAGGTGCTGGGAAGGGGCCTCAGCACGAGCGTGCCGCCGGGCCGGACCATACGAAGGCCGCGGGCGATCTCCGCGATGTCGCCGTACTTGTCCGACTGCATACCCGAGGATCGTGTCGCGACCCAACCACCGAGCGTGGAGTGGGTGAAGCTGTCGGGGAAGTGACCGATCGTCCATCCGCGGGCGTTCAGGGCGGCCTCGAGGTCGGGGCCCTGGGCTCCAGCCTGGATGCGGGCGAGGCCCGACTCCTCGTCGATCTCCACGAGCTTGTCGAGCCTTCCGAGGTCGAGCGAGATCACAGCGCGCTCCTCCTCCTTGCGCGGCTCGAGACTGCCAGCGATGTTGCTCCCGCCGCCGAACGGGATGATGACGGCATCGGCGGAGACGGCGGCATCCACGATAGCCTGCACCTGCGCCTCATCCGCCGGATATACGACGACGTCGGGCGCGCGCTCGATGACATTCGCGCGAATCCTCACGAGGTCGCGAAGGCTCTTGCCGTAGGTGTGGATGACGCGCACCATGTCATCGGTCGTGACGTGATCCTCGCCGGTGATGCCCGCGAGTGCCGACAGGAGCGTCGAGGGAGCCTTGCTCGCCGGAACCGAGATGTCGGTGAACGCGGGTTCGCCGACGGCGGTGGCCGTTCCCAGGTCGAGACCGACGGCCTGAAGCACGAAGGGTGCGAACCCGGGCTTGTCCTCGTGGTGGAACCCCACCCCGTCCTTGCCCCAACCCCACCACTTCATGTGCTTGACCGCGGTCATCTACTTCCCCTTCTCTGCGTGCTGGCGAACGGGCATCGGTCGCACGGATTCGTGTAGTTGTCGCACCTCGGCGGCGAGTCGCCGGGAGAAATCCTCTGTCGCCTCGCCCTCGAACGCCGTCATCGGCTCGCCGAAGACGACGGTCACGGGGAGTCTGCCACGCTTCGGCCAGTTCACACCGCGCGGCATCGCCACGCTCGCCCCGACCAGGGCGATCGGCACGATGGGTACCCCACTCGCCATGGAGAGCGCGGCGGCGCCGGGCTTGAAGCGACCCATCTCGCCATGGCGCGAGCGTCCGCCCTCGGGGAAGAGCAGGAGAGGAACTCCGCGCTCGAGCAGCGAACGGGATGCACCCGAGCGCTTGCCCTCGGAGTTGCGCTCCACCGCGAAGGCGTTGAAGAAGAGTGTTGTCAGCCACTTGCGCCACGCGACATCGAAGAAGTAGTCGGCAGCGGCGCCGGCAGCGAGGTACCTCGCGTGCCGGCGCGGGAGCGCCCCGATGATGAGCGGCGCGTCGAGGTGGCTGGAATGGTTCGCGATCACGATGAAGGGTGCTTCGAGCGACGAGAGCCGCTCACGACCCACCGTGTCGACCCGCACCAACGACCAGACGAGGGGCTTGAGCATCCCCCGCTGTGCGACGAACCTGATCGCCGCGACGGTGCGCGAGGTGAATCTGTCCCCACTCATGGCCGATCTCCTTCCGCCGGTACAGGGGGTTCGGAGCCCTCTGTCGCTGCGACTGGGTCCCGTCGGCGTGAACTGAGTCGTCCGGAGATCCAGCGAACCGTGCGACGCGGAAGATATCGGGCAAACCACCCGAGCACGCGGTAACGAACAGTGGGTATGGAGATCACTCGACCGCGCTCTGCGTCCCGCAGGGCGATGCGCACGACATCGTTCGGGCTGGTCCACAACCAGTCGGGGATTGTGCTCGTCCGCACTCCCGCCCGCGCGTGCCACTCTGTCGAAACCCACCCGGGCAGGACCGCTGTCACGCGAACCCCCGAATCGCGCAGCTCGACCGCGAGGCTCTGGGTGAATGTCGTGACCCAGGACTTGATGGCGGAGTACGACCCGGTGGTGAGGAGGCTCTGCAAGCTGGAGACGTTGATGATCGCGCCGCTCCCGCGCGCCCTCATGACGCGGCCGGCAGCCGAGGAGAGCATGAACACCGCGCGGCACATGACGTCGAAGGCATGTTCATGCACCGCTGTGTCGACAGCGGTAATCGGCACGTGCACGCCGAAGCCGGCGTTGTTGACGACGGTGTCGATCGGATGCTCGGAGCTCTCGATCAGCAGGGCGACGCGCTCCACATCTTCCCGCCGGGCCAGGTCCGCCTCCACCGTCGTGACATTGATGCCGAATTCGGCATGTAGGCGTTCAGCGCTTTCGGTGAGGCGTGCGACATCACGTGCCACGAGCACGAGGTCATATCCGGCGACGGCGAGCTGGCGGGCGAACTCGGCCCCGATGCCGGAAGTCCCGCCCGTGACTAGAGCCGTTGCCATGCTGGATACCTTACGCTACGGGCCCCGTAGCGTAAGGCCGCTAGACTTGGCCACACCTAGCCAGCTTCACGGAGGTTTGACGGATGCCTGAACACTCGGAGGCGTCCGTGGAATCAGTCGATCTGACGGCCTATCCCGCACCACATTTCGACGTTCGTGAGTACGCGCGGACTGCCGCGGGCAGCCACCGGGAGATGCTTGGGCTCGATTCCTACCGACGGGCCCCGCTCCCGCCGGAAACGCTCCGCGCGCTTTCCTACCTGCAGGTCATCGAGCGGGCGACCATGACCCATCTGCGGAGCGTCCTCGTCACGGCGACACACAAGGACGCGCGCATCACCGCGTTCCTCGTCACCTGGGCATACGAGAAGTACTGGATCGCGGACGCGCTCGAGCAGGTCCTCCTCGCGCACCAGCCAGAGGGTGCTGAGACGGACAAGGTGTTCCGTACACCGGTGGAGCGCACCATCCGAGAATCGATCTACGCGAACATCGTGGGCGTCCCGATGATCGCCGTTCACATGACGCTGGGTACCGTCGACGAATGGCTCACGCAGACGGCGTACGGGCGGATCGCGGGACTCGCGGGCAGTGAGCAGCTGGCCACCACGCTGGCCACCTTCCGCTCGGTGAAGGAACGGCAGCTCGACTTCTTCGAGGCACAGTCGCGCTTCCGCCTTGGGGAGTCGCCTCGTGCACGATCGCTCACCCGCCGCCGCCTCGCGAAGACCCCGTGGCCCATCGGTGCGAAGGCCGAGCCAGCCGACGAGACCCGGCACTTCTACGAGTACGTGTTCTCCGGCGCCCCCGACCTCGTTGCGGAACTCGACGCACGCATCGATTCCCTCCCCGGCCAGTCCGGACTCTCCCTGATTCGAAAGGCTGCTCGCCTGTGAGCCCTGCACGCTCGACACCCGGCCACGTCCTCACCAACGAGCACGTGTTCCTCACGGGCGGCACAGGGTTCGTGGGCCAGGCGATCCTCGAACGGCTGCTGTCGTCGCATCCTGGCACCCGCATCTCCGTGCTCGTTCGCGGCAAGGGCAGCCAGAGCGCCCGGGCGAGGCTCGACAACCTCCTTCGCAAGCCGGTCTTCCGCGGTTGGATGGAACGGGTCGGCGAGGACGAGGCCCGACGACAGTTCGCCGAGCGTGTGCGCGTCGTCGACGGCAGCCTGAGCCGGGTTGGTGCACTGCCCGACGACCTCGACGTCGTGATTCACAGCGCATCCACCGTGTCGTTCGACCCACCCATCGACGAGGCATTCGAGACCAACGTCGGCGGGGCCCACGGGGTCTACGGAGCCCTGCTCGAGAGCGGGAGCGACCCGCACGTCGTCCACATCTCCACCGCGTACGTCGGCGGCATCCGCAAGGGGATCGCCCCGGAGGCGTCCCTCACGCACGAGGTCGACTGGCGCGCCGAATACGAGGCCGCGAAGTCGGCCCGCGACCGGGTCGAGCTGGAGTCCCGCAAGCCCGAGGCGTTGCGGAAGCACCTCGCCGTCGCCAAGGCACGCCACGGCAAGACCGGGCCCCAGGCTGTCGCCCAATTCGCGGAAGCGGCTCGCGCGGCGTGGGTGCGCGAGCGCCTCGTCGATTTCGGTCGGACTCGCGCCGAGAGCCTCGGCTGGACCGACGTCTACACGCTCACCAAGGCCTTCGCCGAACGAGCAGCGGAGGAGCTGTGGTCGGATGCCGGGCACCGGCTGTCGATCGTGCGCCCGTCGATCATCGAGAGCGCGCTGCGGCATCCCTTCCCGGGCTGGATCGACGGATTCAAGGTCGCCGACCCGCTCATCATCGCCTACGGGCGAGGCCAGCTGCCCGACTTCCCCGGACTCCCCGACTCGGTGCTCGACATCATCCCCGTCGACTTCGTCGTCAATGCGACGCTCGCCGTCGCGGCTCGGCCGGCGGAGCCGCGTGAGGCGAAGTACTTCCAGGTCGTCTCGGGCAAGACCAACCCGCTGCCGTTCCACCAGATGTACGAGAACGTGCACGACTACTTCACGGCGAACCCGCTGCCCGACGAGAAGGGCGACATCGCGGTGCCCCGGTGGCGTTTCCCCGGCGGCCACCGCGTGGAGCGCGCGCTCGTGCGCCGCGAACGCCAGGCTGGCCGCGCCGAGCGCATCATCGAGCGTCTGCCCACGACTCCCCGCACGCGGCGCTGGCTCGACACGGTGACCAAGGGCCAGCACGGTCTCGAGCAGCTGCGCGCCTTCACCGAGCTGTACCGCGCCTATGTGCAGACCGAGATCATCTTCGATGACACAAACACCCGTGCGCTCCTCCATTCGCTCCCGAAGGAGATCCAGGAGGACGAGGGGTTCGACGTCAATGACATCGTCTGGTCGCACTACTTCCAGGAGATCCACTTCCCCGCGGTCACGACCCTGACCCGTGCCTTCGGCAAGCGGCCGGCGGCACGCGAGAAGGCGGTACGCGCTCTGCCCGCGAGGGACGACGTCGTCGCGATCTTCGACCTGGAGGGCACGGTCCTCGAGTCGAACCTCGTCAAGCAGTACCTCCAGCTGTGGTCGAACACGGTGCCGCGCAAGAGGTTCGCGCACGACCTCGCGACGTTCACCTTCTCGCTGCGCAAGTACTGGAAGGCCGAGCGGCGTGACCGCGGCGAGTTCATCCGCACGTTCATGCGTCGTTACGAGGGCTTCAAGGTCGCCGAGATCGAGCGCGAGGTCAGCGGTCGCTTCGGCAGGGCGATGATGCGACGCGCACTGCCCGAGGCCCTGCAGCGGGTCCAGCAGCACCGCGATGCCGGGCACCGCACCATCCTCGTCACCGGCACCATCGACCTCATGGTCGAGCCCTTCGTGCCGTTCTTCGACGAGGTCGTTGCCGGGCGGATGCACGAGCGCGACGGTGTCCTCACGGGCTTCCTCGCCGATCCCCCGCTCGTCGACGAGGCCCGCGCCGCCTGGCTGCGCCACTACGCCGCGCAGAACGGCTTCGACCTCAGCCAGTCCTACGGCTACGGCGACAGCCACGCCGACCTTGTCTGGTTGCAGTTGCTCGGCCACCCGAGTGCCGTGAACCCCGACATCCGCCTGTACCGCCACGCGCGGGAGAAGCACTGGAACGTGCTTGACTGGAAACGCGGGGCAGCACCAATCCCCGCAGTCAGCCGCACCGAACAAGAAGCACACCACAGCATCGCGGAAGGAGCAGGCCGGGCGTAGAACCTCGGCCGCGTGCATCCATGGCTTTCGATATCGACAAGTACACCGAGACGTCGGTCAGCGTCGCCTGGAAGGATCTCGACTTCGACGAGTTCGAGACCAACCCCCTGCCGCCCGAGACACTCGCGACTCTGCGCTACATGTGCGACGTGGAGTACCACACCGTCTGCTACCTGCGCGACCTGCTCGTGACGCCCTCCCACAAGGAGGCGGATGTCTCGGCCTTCATGACCATGTGGAACCGTGAGGAGTTCTGGCACGGTGAGGCCCTCGCTGCCGTCCTCGCCAAGCACGGGGTCACCGTCGACTTCGACCAGCTGAAGGCCACGCGGCTGAAGCTCGGTTGGAAGGACCGTCTCGACCCGATCAAGCAGTCCCTGCTCGGCAATATCGTCGGCAAGGACTTCATCGCCGTGCACATGATCTGGGGTGCGGCGAACGAGTGGTCCGCCGTGGCCGCGTACAACCGGCTTGCCGACCTGCAGCAGCACCCCGTGCTCGCCGAGTTGCTCCGTCGCATCGCCAAGCAGGAGGCACGCCACGTCGCCTTCTACGCGACGCAGGCTCGTGAGCGTCTTGCCAAGAGCAAGAAGGCCCAGGTGCTCGCGCGCTTCGCCCTCAAGAACGCCTGGGGCCCGGTGGGTTCGAGCATCATGGAGCCCGACGACGTGACCCACGTGATGGGCCATCTGTTCGCTGGCGAGGAGGGACTCCGCGAGATCCGCAAGCTCGACGAGCACATCTCGCGTATGCCCGGCCTCGATGGCCTCACGATCGTCGAGACCTCGATGAAGAAGTACGGCGTCGCGGCCTAGCGCCTGATCTCGACCAGCAGCACCCAGGCGTTCAGCACCGAGCTGACGAACGCCAACAGCATGCCGGCCGCCACGAAGTACAGCCCGGCATCGAGCCCGGCGACGAGTATGAGTGCGCCAGCGACAAAGCTGAGAATCGGAACAATCAGGACCGCGCCCTTCACGAGGCGCACCACAGCGAGCTGGTCAGGCAACCGCGCCAACCGGACCGCCGAATCGATCGCGAATCCGAGAGCTGCGAGCGAGAACACGAGCGTGACCCACCCCATTCCGCCAGTACCGATGCCCGGTATGAGACCTGCGACCGCGACGACGACAACGAGCACGAGTGACGCGATTGTCGCACCGGCGCGGGACGGGAGGGAGCGCTCCGACACGATTGTCTCGATGTTCACCGACATGGCAACGATGATGAGACCCGCGAGGGCTGCGGCCGCACCCGCGGTCGCCACGAACAGCTCACTCCAGTCGTCAAGTTCCACGGCGCCAGACTAGCCAAACCTCCGGCGCAAGCGTCACCGATCCTTGGAACATTCCGGAAACATGCTCGCTGGTACCGTGGGGGCGTGAGCGTAAGAATTGAGCGGGTCGACCTTCCCGGTATCGGGATGCGGAACGACGTCATCACCGCAGGTGGCAGGCGAGTCAGCGTTGTCTCGCATCGCACGGGCGAGCGCGATCTCGCACTCTTCGATGCCGACGATCCCGATGCGAGCACCGACTCCATCCCCATGACGGATGACGAGGCCGCTGCCCTTGCGGAACTCCTCGGTGCATCCATCCAGCTGTCCCGGCTCTCGGGCCTGAGTGACCACGCCATCGGGCTCTACACCGAGGAGGTGTCGCTGCCTCCCGAGTCCGGATTCGTCGGGCGCCCCATGGGAGACACCAAGGCACGCACCCTGACCAGTTCGTCGATCGTGGCGATCCTCCGCGGGAGCCAGGTGATCGCCTCCCCCGGTCCGGAGACCGTCTTCGAACACGGCGACGTCATCGTTGCGGTCGGAACACGCAAGGGTCTCGACTCCCTGGCCAAGCTCATCGACCGCGGTCCGAGCTAGGCGGCCGCCTGTGCACGAGACGACTGTCCTGCTCATCGAGGTCGGAGCCCTCCTCCTCATTCTCAGCATCGTCGGTCGTGTCGCGCTGCGATTCGGTATCTCGCCCATCCCCCTGTACCTGCTGGCCGGCCTGGCGGTGGGCCATGGCGGGCTCATTCCCCTGGCCGCGAGCGAGGAGTTCTTCGAGATCGGCGCCCAGATCGGCGTCATCCTCCTGCTCGCCATGCTCGGTCTCGAGTACTCCCCCCGTGAGCTCGTCTCGAGCCTCAAGCAGTCACGTGTTGCCGGCGTCTACGACGGCGTGCTCAACGCCCTCCCGGGCGCCGCATTTGGTTTGCTCATGGGCTGGGGATGGCTCGCCGCCTTCGCGCTCGCGGGCATCACCTGGGTGTCCTCCTCCGGTGTGATCGCCAAGGTGCTGCGGGACCTCGGACGCCTCGGTAACCGCGAGACCCCCGTCATCCTCTCGGTCCTCGTGATCGAGGACCTCGCTATGGCCTTCTACCTGCCGATCCTCTCGGCGCTGCTCATCGGCACCAGCCTCGTGCAGGGCTCGATCACAGTGGCCATCGCGGTCGGTGTCGTCGCGGTCATCCTCTTCATTGCCCTGCGCTTCGGCAAACAGCTGTCGCGGCTCTTCCCCGCGGCCAGCCCCGAGCCCCTCCTTCTCGGGGTGCTTGGCCTCACGATGCTCGTCGCGGGGCTCGCCGAGCAGGTCAACGTCTCCGCCGCCGTCGGGGCCTTCCTCGTGGGGATCGCCATCTCCGGCCAGGTCGCGCACAACGCGACGATCGTCCTCTCCCCGCTCCGCGACCTCTTCGCGACGGTCTTCTTCGTCTTCTTCGGCTTGTCGACAAGCCCGGCCTCGATCGTCCCGGTGCTCATCCCGGCGTTCCTCCTCGCGATCGTGACGATCGGGACGAAGGCGCTGAGCGGCTACCTCGCTGCGAAGCGTGCGGGAATCGGCGTTCCGGGCCGCTGGCGCGCAGGATTGTCGCTCGCCCCGCGGGGCGAGTTCTCCCTCGTCATCGCGGGACTGGCGGTCTCTGCGGGGTTGGAACCGACGCTCGCACCACTCGCGACCGCGTACGTGCTCATCACGGTAATCGCGGGTCCGCTGCTGGCTCGCATCCCCGATACGGCAGCCTTCAAGGGTGCGGTGCGTCGTCGGCGCTTGGCAGCAGAAGCACGCGCGGCCGAGGCGCAGGCGGCCTGACCTCGGGCTACGCCTCGAGCCCGCCCAGACGTCGCAGCACGGCCTCCAGGAGCGTGCCCTCCGCCGCCGGGATCACGTGATGGTTGAGGTAGATCCCCTTCAGCCACTCGAGAACCTCATCCTCCGGCCAACCGATCTCGGTCCAGTCGACGCCCGGAACCGCGCGCGTGGTGGGCTCCTCGGTGCCGGGATCGAGCCAGGCATCCGCGATCGCAAGGTCCGGTTCGGAATCACCGGGGCCCCAGTACAGCGCGATGCGGTGGCCCTCCCCGTCAACATGGTCGTTGCTGACGGTACCTGCGCCGAGCCACGGGAGCGTCATGAGCTCACCCTGGACCTGGATCTCCAGGAGATCGAGTTGCACGGGCCCCTCGACCTCGCACACGTAGAGGTCGAAGCCCTCCTCATGCCAGGCCGCCGCCTGAGTGATGTCGTCGAACAGGCCGGGGAGCAGCGAGTGGAAGTCGGCGAGAAGCACGGATGCCCACTCCACGAGAATCACGCTGTCGCCCGCGGGCCACGGGCTCCTGTCCGTCTCCTCCCCTTCTGACGTGTGGAAGTGGGAATCGACGGTCCCATCACGGAACTCGAGGTGGAGCTGGCCGTCCTCGAAGTCGACGAACAGCGAACTCATGCCGGAGTCCGGGTCCCAGTCGGCGAACAGCGCGGGATCCGCGAACCTGGGGGGCAGGGAGATCGCTGCGGCGGGCTTGGCGCCGAGATTGAGCACCGCCCTGAGTCGCGAATCGGGCAGGCGCAAGCTGAGGTCGGTCACCGGCCAACTGTAGCCGAGCGCGCGCGGACCCACGGTCCACCACGAGTTCGGAGCGTGAGGCTCGCCGGAGGCATCCGAGCAAGGAACCGAAAGGTCCGCTTGGATGAGAGCAGCCATGGACACCATCGATGACCACCTCGATCTCCTCGCGCATCGCGTGAGAGCGCTGCGCGACGCGGCGGGCCACCGCGTTGTGGTGGGAATCGCGGGGAGCCCCGGAGCGGGCAAGACTACTCTTGCCCGCTCGCTCGTCGATCGGCTGGGACAGGATGCCGCGCACCTCCCCATGGACGGCTTCCACCTCGCCAACCGCACCCTCGACCTGCTGGGCCGCCGAGCTCGCAAGGGTGCCGTCGACACCTTCGACGGGTGGGGATTCGTGGCGCTGCTGGCCAGGATCCGTTCGGAGACGAGCAACCCCGTCTACGCACCGAGCTTCGAGCGGAGCGTCGACGAGCCGATCGCGGGCGAGATCGAGATAGCGCCCAACGTAGAGCTGGTGATCACCGAGGGAAACTACCTGCTGGTGCCGGAGATGCCGTGGAGCGGCGCCCGCACCCTTCTGGATGCAGCCTGGTTCTGTGCGACGGACGATGCCGAGCGGCAACGCCGCCTCGTCCATCGGCACACGCAATTCGGGAGGGCCCAGGAGGAAGCCATCTCGTGGGCGAGGGACGTCGACGGCGCGAATGCCGTGCTCATCGAATCGACCCGCGAGCTGGCCGACCTCGTGGTGTCCGGCGTCACGGGCGAAATCCTCTCGGAGCGCTCGCCTTAGGACCGCTCGACGCGTCGCGTGGAGTCCCGGACGACCAAACTCGTCGGCAACGGGGTGCTCTCGGAGACGTTGTCCGGTTCCTCCATGGCGATGAGCACCTTCTGCATGATGAGGGCACCGAGCGACGCGAAGTCCTGGCGGATAGTCGTGAGGGGCGGCATGAGGTAACCCGCCTCGGGCACATCGTCGAAACCGACAACGCTGACATCCTCCGGGACCCGAAGGCCACGTTCGTGCAGGGCGGAGATGAGGCCGAGCGCGAGGTAGTCGTTCGCGGCGAACACCGCGCTTCCCGGTTCGATGTCGGTCATGCGCATACCGAGCTCGTATCCGCTGCGCGCGGACCAGTCACCGTGAAGGACATCGTGGACGACGAGCCGGTTGGCGATCATCTCATCTCTCCAGCCCCGCACTCGCTCGATGGAGTCGGGTGCCAGCTGGGGTCCGCCGAGGTGGAAGATCCGGTCGTGACCGAGCTCGACGAGGTGGCGCACGGCGGTGCGCGCGCCCCTGTACTGGTCGATTGAGATCACCGAGGAGTTGCGTCGGGTGGATGCCGCGACGATGACGATCGGAATGCCCAGGTCGAGCCCCAGAACGATGTCGAGCACCTGGATGTCGGTGACGACGAGGACGATCGCATCCACCCGCTGTCGAAGCAGCGACTCGATGATCGAGCGAACTCCCGGCGGGTCGGAGTCGAGGGAGCTCACAGTGTCGACACTGAAGCGCGCCGCACGGGCGGCGACGTTGAAGTTCACGGCGGTCGAGGTCGGCCCGTACTCGTAGGTGCCCGGCGTGATGAGTCCGATGGTGCGCGACCGCTTGGTCACCAGGGCGCGAGCGGCGGGCGACGGGCTGTAGCGAAGCTGGGCGATCGCCTGCTCGACGCGTTCTCTCGTCGCCGGGCGCACGCTCGGCACGTTGTTGAGAACGCGCGAGACGGTCTGGTGCGAGACCCCCGCGAGTCGTGCGACATCGAAGATGTTGGCCGCCCGTGCCGACTTGTCGTCGGAGCCGGGCGACTTGGTGTCACTCGTCGTCATCGGGCTGCGCAATCAGGGCCAGCAGGGAGTCCACGCTGAGCTCGTCGCTCGGTACGGTCGCGATGGCCCTGCCATCCCGCAGGAGAGTGATGCGTGAGGACACTCTCAGAACCTCCTCCAGTTCCGCGGAGATGAAGATCACCGACATCCCATTGTCGGCCAGCTCTGCGACGAGTCGTTGCACTTCGACCTTCGCGCCGATATCAATTCCACGAGTCGGCTCGTCGAGCACCAAGACGCGGGGCGCCAGCGCGAGTAGCCGAGCCAGGAGCACCTTCTGCTGGTTGCCTCCGGAGAGATTGCCCGCGAGCTGCTCCGTGGAGGCCGGGCGGATGCCCAGCGCCTCGATCCAGCTGGCGGCGAGCTCACGCTGCCGGGAGGCCCGCATCCGCCGGAAGATTCCCCGCTGGGCCTGCAGAGCGAGGGTGATGTTCTCGCGCACCGTCAGCTGGCTGATGATGCCCTCGGCCTTGCGATCCTCTGAGGCGTAGGTGAGTCCTATGCCGATCGCCTTGCGCGGGTTTCCGGGAACCACGATGACGCCGTCGAGCGAGATCGTGCCCGTGTCGGGTTTGTCGATGCCGGTGAGCGTTCTCGCGAGTTCGGTGCGACCCGAGCCGAGCAGGCCGGCGAGGCCGAGCACCTCACCCTCCGCGAGAATGACGTCCACGCCCGAGAGGCGGTGACCGAGACCCAGGTTGCGCGCCTCGAGTATGGCGTGGGACTGGGGGGCCTCGCTCTCGACGCGGGGCTTGACGATAACCTCGTCGCTGCTGCGGCCGAGCATCTTCTGCACGAGATCGATACGGAGCAGTTCGGTGGTGAGGTACTCCCCCACGAGCCGACCGTTGCGGAGCACGGTGATGCGATCGCAGATCTCGTAGACCTGGTCGAGGAAGTGCGAGACGAAGAGGATCGCGACTCCACGCTCCTTCAGCTCACGGATGATGCGGAACAGCTCCGCGACCTCGTCCAGGTCCAGGCTCGAGGTGGGTTCGTCGAGGACGAGCACCTTGACATCACTGGAGATGGCGCGGGCGATGGCGATGAGCTGCTGCACCGCGAGGGAATGGCTCGCCAAAGGCGACGCGGGGTCGATGTCGAGGCTCAGGTCCGCGAGAACGTCCGCGGTCGCGGCACGCATGGCGCGCCAATCGATGGCACCCCACGGCTTGCGCGGCTCGCGTCCCAGCATCACGTTCTCAGCCACGCTGAGGTTCGGGAGGAGGTCGATCTCCTGGTAGACCGTACGGATGCCCGCCCGCTGAGCTTCCGCGGGGTTCGTGAACTCCACCGGCTCACCGTCGAGCTCCATAGAGCCCTCGTCGAGGTGGAGCGCGCCCGTGATGCCCTTGATGAGCGTCGACTTGCCCGCGCCGTTCTCGCCCATGAGCGAATGGACCTCGCCCGGATACATCCGGAAGTCCACCCCGTCGAGGGCGGTCTCGGCGCGGAACCGCACCGTGGCGCCCACGACCTCGACGACGGGGCGGGGCGCCTCGGCGGTCGAGCGGGTCTGATCGGCCATGCTCACTATCATGCCCTCAGCCGCGGCACCTGCGGTGCAGGCGCCGTGGCTATCTTCTACTCGATCGGGCGACGATCACTCGCTGCACAACCACGAAGAGGAGCAGCAGCGCGCCGATCGTGATGCGCGTCCACGACTGCTCGGCCCCGAGGAACGAGATCGCCGTCTTGATCGTGCCGTACACGAACACGCCGATCATCGATCCCAGCACGTAGCCGCTGCCACCGGTGAGCAGGGTTCCGCCGATGACGACCGCAGCGATCGTGTCGAGCTCGGTTCCGATGCCATTGAGTGGGTAGGACGCGCCCGTGTACGCGGTGAACACGACTCCGGCGAGACCGGCGCAGACACCACTGATCACGTAGGCGAGGAGCTTCGTGCGTACTACGGGGAGTCCCATGAGACGGGCGGACTGCTCGTTTCCGCCGATCGCGTAGATCGTACGACCGAATCGTGTGTAAGCGAGAACGAGTGCACCGATGGCGACGATCAGGAGCGCGAGGATACCCGTCGGCGTGATGAACCAGCTCCCGGGTTCAGCCTGCAGACGCGTGGACTGCAACCAGAGGATCGCGGGGTCGTCCACCTTGATCGACGAGAGACTCACCATAAACGCGAGACCACGGGCTGCGAACATAGCGGCGAGCGAGGCGATGAACGGTTGCACGTCGAAGTACTGCACCAGGATGCCGACGCCGAGGCCCATTCCGGCCCCCACGAGGAGCATGATCGGGATGACGATGCCGACCGGGAGACCACCGCTCAGCAGGCTCGCCCCGAACATCCCGGTGAAGGCCATGACGGCGCCCACTGAGAGGTCGATGCCGCCGGTGAGGATCACGAAAGTCATGCCGACGGCGAGGATCAGCAGGTAGGCGTTGTCGAGCAGCAGCGACGAGATCACGCGGGGCGTGAGGAAGTTGCCGAAGTAGGCCTGCGCTCCGATGAACATCGCGATGAGGATGATCAGGGCCGCGAAGACCGGGATCCACGAAACGTGCCTGCCGAGGAACCGCTGGGTGACCGAGGAGATCGTCACCTTCGGCGCGGTGGGTGCCTGAATCGTCATGAGGCTACCTCCGAGCCCTTGCCCGCTGCGCTCTTGGAACGCAGGGATTGCCAGAATTTCTCAGTGAAGTGGCGCAGCCGTGGAGACTGCACGAGGACGACGATCACAACCACGATCGCCAGGAACAACGGGCTCACGGCCGGCGGAACGCCGAGGAACGTGATCGTGGACTTGAGGGTTTGGATGGTGAAGACGCCGACGACGGTTCCCGCAAGGCTGAACTTTCCGCCCATGAGCGAGGTACCGCCGAGTACGACCGCGAGGATCGCGTCGAGCTCGATGTAGAGGCCAGCGGCGTTGGCATCCGCAGCCATGATGTTCGAGCTGTAGAGGATGCCAGCGAGCCCCGCGAGCAGACCGCTCGCCGCGTACGCACCCCAGATGATGCCGCGAGAGCGCACCCCGGCGAGCCGGCTGGCCACGGGGTTGATGCCCACGGCTTCCGTGAGGACACCGAGCGCCGTGCGGCGCTCCACGAGCCCCACGATGATCACCGCGACGATCGAGACGTAGAACGCGAACGGCAGGCCGAGCATGTAGCCCTGCGCCATGAACTTGTAGGGCTCGCTGTTGATCGTGGTGATGAATCCACCCGTGATCAGCAGCGCGATCCCGCGCCCGGCGAGCATGAGCACAAGCGTCGCGATGATGGGTTGGATACCGACGACCGAGACGAGGAAGCCGTTCCAGACTCCGAGGATGAGGGCGACGAGTACGCCCACCACGACGGCGAGGAGCACCGTGGGGAGCCCGTTCGGGTCAGCCGAGGCCTGGATGATCGTGAGTGCCACAGCACCGGACACCGCCATGATGGCGCCGACCGAGAGGTCGATGCCACGGGTGGCGATCACGATCGTCATTCCGAGAGCGACGAGCATGAGCGGTGCGCTGTTGCGCAGGATGTCGACAAGGGGGCCGTAGAACTGGCCGCCCTGCACGGTCACCGCGATGAACGACGGCCGCGCGATCGTGTTGACCACGATCAGGGTGATGAGCGCCGCAATCGGCCAGAACAGGCGGTGCTTGATGATCTTTCTCATGCCACGTTCTCCGGACTCTCCTGGGCTTCCTGATGGTGCTGGGCTTCCTGGTGTTCCTGCGCGATGAAATCGACGAGGTCACTGACGTCGATGTCACGAGAACTTAGTTCGCCGATCTTACGACGATCGCGCATCACGACGACGCGCTGCGCGATACGCAGAACTTCTTCCAACTCCGACGAGATGAAGACCACGGAGAGGCCCTGACTTGCGAGCTCCGTGACCTTGCGCTGGATGTCGGCCTTGGCCCCGATGTCGATTCCCCGCGTGGGCTCATCGAGGATGATGAGTTGGGGCGCGGTCGCCAGCCAACGGGCCAGCAGAACCTTCTGCTGGTTGCCGCCGGACAGGTCGCGAATCAAGCGGTTAGGGTTGGCCGGCCGCACGTCGAGGGCCTTCATGTAGTCGGCGACGACAGCAGCCTGCTCCGCTCCGCGGACCTTGCGCAGCCAGCCGCGTTTGGCCTGGATGCCCAGAACCATGTTCTCGGCGACAGTGAGGTCACCGATGATGCCTTCGGACCGACGGTTCTCCGACGAGAACGCAATGCGGTTGTCGATGGCGTTGCGCGGGTTGGTGATCCGTGCGGCGCCCCCACGAATCGTCACAGTGCCGCTCTCCGGACGGTCGGCACCATACATGAGGCGGACAAGCTCGGTACGCCCAGAACCGAGCAGGCCGGCGATACCCACGACCTCACCATCGAAGACGTCGATGTCGGCAGGTTCGAGAACACCCTTACGACCGAGCTCGGTGGCGCGGTACACGGGGTCGGACGCGCGATCGATCTCGCGATCGGCGGAGCGCGACAGGGCATCGAGCTCGTCGAGCTCTCGACCGATCATGTGCGAGATGAGTTCGTTGCGCGGCAATTCCGCGGCGAGGTACTCGCCGACGAGCGTGCCGTTGCGGAGGACCGTGAGGCGGTCGGAGATCTCGTAGACCTGGTCGAGGAAGTGGGAGACGAAGAGGATGGCCACGCCCTTGTCGCGCAAGGACCGCATCACTCCGAAGAGCTGCTCGACCTCGATGCGGTCGAGGCTCGAGGTCGGCTCGTCGAGGACGAGCACCGAGGAGTCCGTGACCATGGCGCGGCTGATAGCGACGAGCTGCTGAATCGCGATGGAGTGGGCGCTGAGGATCGAGCGCGTGTCGATGTAGACGCCGAGGCTCTCGAGGTGGCGTGCCGCCTCCCTGTGCGTGGACTTCCAGTCGATGCGACCGAACTTGCGCACCTCGTTGCCGAGCATGACGTTCTCACCGACGGAGAGGTTGGTGCAGAGGTTGACCTCCTGGTACACCGTCGAGATGCCAGCGGCCTGGGCATCCCCGGCCCCGCGGAATTCCCGTTCGCGGCCATCGACGGTGATGGAGCCGCTATCGATCGTGTAGACGCCGGTCAGCGCCTTGATGAGAGTCGACTTGCCGGCACCGTTCTCACCCATCAGGGTGTGAACCTCGCCGGGGCGGAGGGTGAAATCGACGTTGTCCAGAGCCTTCACCCCGGGAAATCCGATGGTGATACCTCGCATTTCAACGACGGGTGGGGCGGCGACTGACGGGTCCGCGGGCATGGCGCTATTCCTAGGTTCGTGACGGGAGGGGGTGGATGCATCGGGGCTCCGGCTGTGCGGAGCCCCGATGCATCCGGGTCTTACTGGTTACTCGCTGTGACCGTTAGTACGGGCGCGTCGGGAGGAGCTCGATGGCGTCCTCCTGCGTGAACGCGCCATCCGGAACGATCTCGGTCTTCGGGACTTCTTCGCCCGCGAGGACCTTCGTCACGAGGTCGGCGACCTTCTCACCGAGGATCGGGTTGCACTCAACGATGAAGTTGAACTCGCCCTTGGACAGGGCCGTCATGCCGTCCTTGACCGCGTCGATCGTCACGATCTTGATGTCCTGGCCGGGAACGAGGCCAGCGGCCTTGATCGCGTCGAGTGCACCGAGGCCCATGTCGTCGTTGTGGGCGAACAGCATGTTGATGTCCGAGCCGTACTTCTGAAGGAAGCCCTCCATGACCTTCTTGCCACCGTCGCGGGTGAAGTCACCCGTCTGGGAGTCGAGAACGTTGATCGACGAGCCCTCCGTCGCCTCCGCAAAGCCGGTGGCGCGGTCAAGAGCTGCCGACGAACCCGTCGTTCCCTCGAGGATCACGAGGTTCGCACCGGCGTCGCCGGCCTCCTCCACTGCCCACTCACCGGCGGTCTTGCCCTCCTGCTGGAAGTCGAGTCCGACCCAGCTCGCGTAGAGGTCATCGCTGGCCGAGACTGTGCGGTCTTCGAGGATGACGGGGATGCCGGCATCCTGTGCTTCCTTCAGCACGTCGTCCCAGCCGTCAACCGTGATCGGGGCGATGACGATGGCGTCGACTCCCTGGTTGATGAAGCTGCGGACGGCCGCGATCTGGGCCTCCTGCTTGTTGTCGGCCGCGTTGAAGATGAGCTCGAAGCCGTTCTCCTCCGAGAATGCCTCCTTCATCGACTCCGTGTTTGCCGCGCGCCAGCCGCTTTCAGAACCGGTCTGCGCAAATCCGACCGTGACGAGCTCGTCGCCGCCGCCGTTCGAACCGCCGGATGCTGCACAACCGGTCAGTGCGAATGTGAGTGCGCTTGCGATGGCGATGCCACCGAGGATCTTCTTCTTCATACCCAAAACCTCCTTGTTCGGGCCCGACCGAGGCCGGGTTCTTGGTGTGAGGACCTGCCTGTGCGTCGAATGACGACATCGGCATTGGCTCAAATGTTAGCGTTCACAAACCGTGTCCGTTGACCGACTTGGGTAACGGTTTGATAACGGCGCCGTATCGTTGATGAACTTCATCCCAGCAAATGGGCCGATGTGGGCACCTCAGGAGAGGTGCCCACATCGGTGCGAACCGTGTCAGGAAAACGAATCCCCTTTCACAAGGTTCACGCTCACATAGCGGCGGCAGGCCGCAACGTTTGTTTCTACGGGGTGCAGGATGCCAGGAGCGCCACCGACGAGCTCAGTGACGGCTCCCCGCCCAGCAGCGTCACATGCGTTGCCCCGAGTGCCTCGATGTCATCGAGAACACCCTGAGGTACACACGTCGGCTGCACCACGAAGAGGGGAACTCCCGCTGCTCCCGCCCAGGCGGAGCCCGCCAGAGCGTCGGGGAAGTTCGTACCTGTTGTCAGCAGCACCCGCTCCGCGCTCTCGTACGCGTCAGCGTTGATCGCCCTGGCGGTCTCGTAGCGGTTCGCGCCGGCGAGTCGCTCCGTGGATGCGACCGCCTGCAGGTCGGCGTAGATTCCCGCGGAGACGCTCGCTGTGCTTCCCAGCACCTTGATGGTTCCCACCTCGAGTTCGTCGAGCAGCGCGCTCGTCGCCGAGTCGAGATCGGTTGCCGCCCCGTTCACCAGGATCACCGGTGCATCCTGAGAACCCGCAGCAGCACCTCCCGTCAGCGCGTCAGGGAAGTTCGTTCCCGTCGACACGTAAGCCACCGGAGCACCCGCCTCACCGAACACGTTCTGCGCGATGAGGCGGGATGTCTCGTACCGGTCGGCGCCAGCGATCCGCTCGATCGTTCCCTCAAGCGAATCCAGGTGGTTGTATGCCGCCGCGGAGACCGATGGCGTGCCACCGACGACCACGATGTGGTCGGCGCCGAGACGAGCGATCTCCTGGGTCACGATCTCGGGCACCGCGTCGGGCGCCACGAGCAGGAGCGGACCACCGGAGAACGCCGCCGCGGGACCCGCGGAGAGTGCATCCGGGTAGTTCGTGCCGTTCGCGACGAACACGATGTCCGCACCATCCGGGTATGCCTGCTGTGAGATCTGCACGGCGGTGTCGTAGCGGTTGGTGCCCGACACCCGGTCGACGAGATCGACGGGGGCCGCGATCACCTCGAGAGCCGCCGAATCCTCGGAGGCCTCGAGGATCTCGAAACCGAGGAACTCGGCCGTCAGCTCGTACTCGCCCGCGACCAGGTCGGTCGGAAGCGTCACCGATGCTTCGCCATCGACCAGGTACGCGGTCTCCGACCACGATCCGACCGAGAACCGCACCTGGCCGCCCGCTTCGTAGCCGTCGGTCGCCGCAACGGTCGCCGTGGCATCCGTTTCGGCACCCTCGCCGACCTGCGGCGCGACGGAGAGCTCCGTCGTCGTAGCGACGTCGGTGTTCGGGATGCCGCGAATGCTGTTCCACTCGCGGAGGGTGATCGGGATCACCGTTCCGTGGCGGGGACGCTGCACGCCCGCATTCGTCATGGTGATCGTCTTGGCATCCCAGGTGGGCGCCTCGATGTTCGCCTGGCAGGCCGCCTGGTAGCCGCCGCCGTTGGTGTAGCGGTCGCCCCAGAGGTAGAACTGGCCGGGGCACGCGGTGTCTCCGGGGTTCGCCTCGAAGATCACCGGACCCTCGTAGCCTGCGTTCGACTGCCACGTCGTCCTGCCGAGGGCGGGTGCGACGAGCTGCCAGTTGTTGATGTTGCTGTCGAGGAAATCGGTGTGCTTCTCGGAGAAGATGTCCGACCCGGAGTTGCCGGCCTCGTTCTTGGTCACGCGGTAGTAGTACTCGCCCACCTTGATCGCGGTCGTGTCGATGCGCGAGAGCGGCGCGGGGTTCTGCCACACCTTCGGTTCTGAGAACGTCTGGAAGTCGCGAGTCGTGTTGTACCACATCTGCGCGTTGCCCTGCCCGGTGCGGTTGATCGGGTCATCCCACATCGACTGCGCCCAGAACACGGCGTACTCCCCCGTCTCCTCGACCCAGAGCGATTCCGGTGCGAAGGCGTTGCCAGCGTTGTCCGGTGCGACCTTCACGTGCCGCTGAGGTGTCCAGTTCACGAGGTCGTTCGACTCGAACACCTCGATGTACTGGGTGTCGTTGATCGCGTAGCCCCCTTGGTCGTACCAGTTCAGGTCGGTGGCGATCATGTAGAACGTGTCGCCGTCGGGCGAGCGCACGATGTGCGGGTCGCGCAGGCCCTGGTCACCCAACTGCGAGACGAGCGACGGCGTGCCGCCCGTGAGGCCTGTCCAGTCCAGTGCGGTGTTGCCGTTGGAGGTCGCGAACATGATCTGCTCGCCGTCCGAGAGCCCCTCCCCCTTGAAGTAGCCGAGGAAGTACCGTTCCTTCTCCTCCTCGCGGGGCAGCGGCTTGATCACGATGTCGAAGTCCTTCGTGACCTGCGCGGAACCCTTCGCGACCGTCGCGGTCAGTGTTGCCTCGACCTCCGCGTGCCCATACGAGGGCCGCGTGACCTCTCCGGTGTGCGAGACGAGGTCACTCGTGGACTCCCACGTGATCGTCGAGCCGAATTCGCCCACACTCGGCAGAGTGATGTTGCCCCGCACGTTCTCGGTGTCGTAGAGCTCGAGGTCCAGCGCGTCCCTGTCCACAGAACTCTGGTCGCCGAAGACGGCCTTGACCGTGATGGGGATCTGGCGCACCGTTTGCGAGTCGACGCCCTTGCGGAGGGTCGCCGTGAGGATGGCCGTGGCATCCGGTTCACCCACCGCTGGGCGAGTGATCACGGCCGTGACCGGCACTTTTCGTGCACTGTTCACTGCCGGTGGCACGACGACGTTGGCGACCGAGGAGTTCGAGCTGGACCACGTGATGGTGGAACCGGCCTCGGTGCCGAGCTTGGGGAGCTCGATGTTGTCGACGATCGCGGAGGTGAGCCCGAGGTCGATGGCCGCGGCATCCGCTTCGACGCCAGCGTCATTCGACAATTCGGTCTGCGTTGCCGCATCGACGGCACTCAGGGCCCAGTCGTAGACCCGGAAGTCGGCGAGAGTTCCCTTGAACGAGTAGTTCGCGGGGGTCTGGGACCGTGCGAGGTAGTTGCAGTTGGTTCCGGCGGCGTTGACCGACGGCGGCGTTGCGATGTTCGTGACCTGGGCGTGCTGCACGCCGTCGATGTAGAGCGTGCCCGTCCACGTCGTGCCGCCGCTGTTGGCCGCCTGCGTGTACGTGACATGCTTCCAGACGCCCTCCTGCAGCCGCACCCGGTTCTGCTGCACGTTGGACGACCCTGCGGCGACACGATACCGCTGCGTGTTCGATGCGAAGATCGACCCCAGGGCTCCGGTCGCCACGTCGCACGAGCCGGACTTGCTTCCCAGGCTCCAGATCTGGTGGTCACCCACATTGGCCGGGTCGATCCACACCTCGTAGTCGATGGTGAAGTTCGTGAGACCCGCCGTGAGGTTGTTGGGCAGCCTGACGTAGGCGCCATCGAGCGACGTGGCATATCCATCCGGGTTGAACCGGACGCCCTTTCCGGTGAGGTCTGCCTTCTCGGGGTTCACCAGCGTCGCATTGGCGGCGGCTCCGGCGCTTCCACTGTTGGCGATGACTGTTCCGGTCGTCTCGTCGAGCTTGAAGTGGTGCAACAAGCCGGTTTCCAGGGGGTCAGCAGCGACGGGTGCCGCGGCGATGACGCCGAGACACAGAGTCGCCGCAACCCCGAGCGCCAGAGCGCGCGGGGCTGTGATTCTTCGATTGGGTGCGTTGAACAACATTTCTCCTCGTACTTCGTTGTATGGGGAATCTGCGCCGTGAACGGATCGTTCGGCCCCCGAACGGGGCGGCGCTTGCACCAATTGTTATCGCTCACATGCTGGATCACAAGCCTTCGAACCCGATTAATCCGGAGATCGACGTGAGCCTGAGGCCCGACAGCTCCACGAACCTCGCTCCAGAGGCCTCCAATTATCTGGACTGGCAACTTAACCGAGCATGTGTCGCGCGTCCCGAAATGTCGGCGAAATATTTCCGCAACGAAAGGAAACACCAATCCCATACTTTCGAGATGCAATCACTTGATCGCATTGGGAGTGGACCCGACCGCGCCCGGATGCCACTACCCCTGGAGTGCGGAATGACCTTGAGAACTACTCCCCATCACCGAGCAAGACGCCTCGGAACCGTCGCTGCCGGCATCACGGCCATCGCCGTAGCCCTGTCCGCCGGTGTTGTCCCGGCGTCCGCAGTGACCACGGTGCCGACCGCTGGCGCAGAATGGCAGATCCACGACAGCGCACGACCCGGACTCGACACCGGGAGCATTCGTGCGATCAACAACACCCGGGTGGACGGGTACGGCAACATCTTCGTCCGCGTCGCGGGAGCCGGATCCGCTCCCCTCATGAACGGCCAGATGATGCGAGGCTTCGGTCTCACCTTCGATGGCGTCTCCACGTTCTCGAGCACCGTCTCCGTTCCGCTCGGCGACGTCGCGGTGTCCCGACGCGTCGATCTGCAGTCCGCGTCCGACTCGGCGCGCTACTTCGACACCTTCACGAACACCTCCAGCTCACCGATCACGGTCGACGTCTCGTTTGGCGGCGCCCTCGGATACGGCTCGGGAAACCAGCAGGGCACCGTCGCGGCAACGACGGACGGTGACACCACCATCTCCCCCGCCGACTCGTGGGCCGTTGTGTCGCAGCCCGTCGCGGCGGGCAATAGGCCGATCGGTACCGTGCTCGGCTCACCGGCCCCCTTCGAGGGAGCGATGGTGCGCACCGGCAACCAGGAGCGCAATCCCTTCGAGACCGCCCTCGTGACGACAGGTCACGAAGCCAACTTCTACGGATTCGTGAACACCCTCACCATCGACCCGGGCGAGACCCAGTCGCTCCTGCGCTACGTCTATGCGGGAACACCGGGACCGGACTCCGTGGCGACGGCGAGCACCGCCCTCACCGCGTTGGCGACCACGCCGAGCGTCGAGGGCCTGTCGGACGACGAGCTGTGCACCGTGGCCAACTGGGACCTGCCATCCGATGACTGCGGCACGTCGCTGACTCTCGAGCTGCCACCGACGCCCGCGCCCGCGCCGACCACGACGGCCATCACGTACGACGTCGTCAGCAAGTCGATCGCCGAGCTGCAGGCCGACATGGAGCTCGGAGTCGTCACATCCGAGCAGATCACGCAGGCCTACCTCGACCGCATCGCGGCCTACGACGACGGGCCCTTCGGGTTCCACTCGTTCATCACCGTGGCGGACGACGCGCTGGATCAGGCACGGGCAGCGGATGCTCGGCGCGCGGCCGGCGAGACCGGAGAGCTCCTCGGCATCCCGATGGGCATCAAGGACATCTACGACACCTACGACATGCCGACAACCGGCGGCTCAGCAGCTCTCGAGGGGTGGACACCCGCCAAGGACTCGTACCAGGTCGCGAAGCTCCGTGAAGCCGGTGCCGTGATCCTCGGTAAGACGAACCTGTCGGAGTGGGCGAACTCGGGTAGCCGCTCGGAGAGCGGATACGGGCAGGTCTGGAACGCGCTCTCGCCGTCGAAGACCTCCTTCGGATCGAGTGGTGGATCCGCCGTCGCCCTCGCCGCGAGCCTCACGGCTGGAGCCATGGGCACGCAGACCGGCGTCTCGCTCTACGCGCCGGCGACGGGTTCGAGCATGACGATGTTCCGCGGAACCGACGGCATGGCGAGCACGCGCGGTGTGATGCCACTGACCTACGGCCAGGACTACGCCGGACCGATCGCCCGCACCGTGACCGATCTCGCCTACATCCTCAACGCCACCACCGGCACCGACCCGGACGAGCTCCTCACGGCCGAGGCCGACGCGCACCGCCCCGAGGACTGGACGGATCACCTCACCGTCGATGGCCTGCAAGGCAAGCGCGTGGGGTTCATCCCCGGCTCGTTCGTTTCGGGCTTCGCTGACGACACCACCGGTGCGACCGTGCTCGCGAGCCTCTCCGAGCTGGAGAAGGCTGGCGCAACGCTCGTCGAGATGGGCACTCCCCCGTCGGCCGGCAGCGCGCCGAGCGTCAACGGCTGGGCGCTGTACATCTCAGAGCAGGAGAGCTTCCCGTTCCCCAACAGCAGCGCCCTCAAGGCCGACGAGCGAGTGCTCCCGTACAACCGCGGAACCGACAACACCGGTGGTGCTGTCGTCCCGCGACCGACCGACGAGCAGATCCAGGCACGCATCGACGCCCGCAAGCTCTCGAAGGACCGCATCGCCCAGTGGATGGATGCCGCGGACGTCGACTTCGTGGTCTACGCGGGCTTCATCTCCGATATCTACAACAACGACGGCAACAGCAACCAGCACTCGTCGGATCGCGCGACCGGGGTTCCCACCTCGAACTACGGCGTGCCGACAGTCGTCGTGCCGATGGGGGCCAACGAGCACGGATACCCGATGTCGCTGCAGATCGTCGGACGAGCATGGGATGACGCGGCCGTCCTGAACGCGGGCTACGCGCTCGAGCAGGCCACCCAGGCCCAGCTCGAGTCACAGTACGCGCCGCGCCTGACGGTGATCGGCGAGGACGGTGAAGTGATTCCGCCCGCGGCCGAGGCACCCGCTCTCGCACACACCGGTGGCGAGATCTCGGAGGCCATCGTCTTCGCGAGTGCACTCCTGCTCGGCGCTGGACTCGTCCTCGCCCTGGGTGCGGCCCGCCGGAGGCACGCACGCGGCTAGCCGCCCTCGGGTACACGGTGGGCCGTGCTCTGTCGTCAGGACAGGGTGCGGCCCGCTGTCGCGCATCGCTCGACCTTAGGCGCTCACCTGGATGACTTCGGGTAGCTCGATGACGACCGCGGTCCGACCTGTGGGGATCAGCTCCTCAGGGCACGTGAGTTCTCGCCGCATTGGGCTGCGAACCTCGCTGTCCTCCACAGCGGAGACCGAGTACTCAACACACAGGTAGCCATCGAGTGTGGAGGACCAGAGACCTCCTCCGGCTGGTCCCGACTCCGACCCGTACAAAACGACGCTGTAGCTTACGACCCCTTCGCCAGGTCGCACATCGACGCTGTACAAAGTGGACATGTTCAGAGTAGGCAGCGAAGCCCCGTCCCACACAACCACCTTGTCAGTCGACCCGAGATCCTCAAGGTGCTCTTGAGCACGCGCTTCAGTGGCCAGATAGTTGACGGCCTGCGTATCGAGGTGGCTCAAGACCAGCAACAGTCGATCGCGTGGGGACTGCACACACCCCGAAAGAGAAAGGACGACTACGGCAGACACTGCCGCCATGCCTACCGTCTTCACCACCGGCCGCCCCCTTTTCTTGTCTCTCATTATTCGTGGAGGCAGGAGAAACAAAGAACCCCGCCCGAGAAATCTCTCGGGCGGGGTTCGACGTTGCTGCGATTGTGGACCCGAGGGGATTCGAACCCCTGACCCCCTGCATGCCATGCAGGTGCGCTACCAACTGCGCCACGGGCCCGTGAAAACGTGCTTGATCACTATACCGGATGCTCGAACCCCTCGACGACGCGCGCGCTGAGTCACTCCCTACCGAGCGAACCGGAACGCCGGGTAGGAGTAGAACTCGCCCCGGTTCGTGAGCACCGCCGCCCGGATTCCCAGGACGGCCGCGACGATGCGCGTGATGAAGATCATAAAGTAACCGACGAAGAACAGTGCCATGCCGGGCGGCATCGACGTGCTGCCAGCCATGCCACTTGCGAACGAGACGAAGAACGAAACAAAGCACAGCGCGAAGAACACAGCGCTAATGATGAGCACCGTCAGCTGGAAGTTCCACTCGGTCGTGGTGTGGTGGCGTACGAAGGGTCCGCGATTGCGAAAAAGGAAGAAGAACACCGCGGCCGAGATGATCCCGAAGAAGATGCTCAGTACGTGCGTCAGCACCGCCCACTGTTTCTCCTCGGCTGGGCTGAGCAGGGGCGCTGAGCTGACGGGGTTGGCGTAGGGGTTAGTCGTGTTGGTCACAGTCAGAGCATGCCAGACGCGAGGTTACTGCCGCGTGTCAGGAGCCCTCGGCCGCCCGGATGTCGGCATCGGCCGAGATGTCGTCGAGCTCAGCCGCAAGATAGGACTCCACCTCCGGCAGCTTCAGCACGAAGGTCGAGTAGGCCTCCATCGAGACCACACCCGACACGAGGTCGAAGTCGAGCACGTGACCGCCGAACGTGCCAGCGTTGTCGAGATAGTGCAGGTGGAAGTCCGCGACACTCAGCCCCTGGAAGACATCGGGGCCCTTGAACCCCACCATGGTGCCGGATGTCTCCCCCACCGTTGTCTCACGCTGATCCTTCACCGCCTCCGCGAGCCCCCGGTACGGCGCCTGCTGGCGCACGGCCTCGCGCACCGTCATCCGATCGAAGGATGCCTCCACCCGGAGCGCATAAAAGAGATTGTTGCTCGGCACCAGCGACTCGATGAGGTCCTCGAACTGCTTCTCGCCGAGACCTGCGACCTCGTGGCTGAAGGTGGGCTCGAAGACGACGACCTCGGCGAACGGCAGGCGTTCGTCGGCAGCGACGTCCTGCACCGTGCCGTTGGCGCGGCACAGCACCATGCGACCGTCGACAAGCACGAGTTCTCCGTCGAGGGCGTCACCGCAGCCGACTCCGAGGTCACCAGCGGCCGCGACATCCGCCGCCGAGAAGGCGCCCTCGTAGAGGCCCGCGACGAGGGCGTCGACAAAGGAGAACTGCTGCACGCCCTTGCCGGGGCGCGGCCGCAGGTCTCCCGTCGGCACTAGTCGACCGTCGGCGCGACGGGCAGGGTGATCGGGATGGCCGGGCAGTCCTTCCACAGACGCTCGAGCGAGTAGTACATGCGGTCCTCCTCGTGGAAGACGTGCACAACGAGGTCGCCGAAGTCGAGGAGGATCCAACGCCCCTCTGCGCGTCCCTCACGGCGGAGTGGCTTGGCGCCGATCTCGAGAAGCTTGTCCTCGATCTCCGAGGCGATCGCCTGGACGTTGCGCTCATTGCGCCCCGTCACGAGAAGGAAGACGTCGGTCAGCGGAAGCGGCCCTGACACATCGAGTGCGACGAGGTCCTCGCCCTGTTTCGCGTCGGCAGCGAGAGCCGCCACCGAGAGGAGTTCGCGGGCGTGGTCGGATGCAGTCACATGGTCCTTTGGGTCTGAGTCGATGGTCGACGTGTCATGAGCATTAGAAGGCGTTCACCGCGACGGCGATTCCCAGGAGAACCACAACGAGCGCACCCATCGAGGCAGCGGCGATGATGAGCGCGGTGAGCGCTTTCGTGCCCTGCTGCTTGGGTGCCTGTCCGAGGCCGGAACCCGACCGCGTGCTGACGGCGTTCACGGCGCTCACGGGGGATGACTCGGTCGAGACGACCTCCGCGTCGTGCGACTCGAACAGCTTGTCGATGCTCGAGTGCTCCAATCGCGCCGAAGCACCTGTCGCGCTGAAGGTCTGGGGAAGCTCGATCGAGCCCGTGAGCATGATCTCGCCGGAACCGGCGAGCGGACCGCTGATGTTGCTCTCGGGAATCGAGGGGAGAACCAAGGCACTCGTGGTCGTCGAGCCGGTGCCGACTGAGCGGTTGATCGTCGTCTCGTGGAACTCGTCCTCCTCGTCGAGCTGGGTCGACCAGTGGCCGCGCGGGGGCGTCCAGGTGATCTCCGAGCTCGGAGAGTCCTCCACGACGAGGGCGGGAGCGGGCTGCTCAGCTGCGACCGGCTCTGGGATGAAGGGCACCGGCGTCGGGAACGGCTCCTCGGCGTACGGCTCCGGGGCGGGAACGCCCGAGGGGGTCGGAGGTGCCAGCGACTCCGGGAAGACCTGGGGCGCGGCATCCTGCGGCTCGACATCGTCGGATGCCCCGGCAAGACGATCGAACTCCGCGAGAGCATCGTTGAGCCCCGTGTTCGCGATGGGCTCGGGCGCCACGGGAGGCAGCGGAGATTCCGCGACGGGCTCCGGAGCGGGGGCCGGAGGGAAGAGGGGCTCAGCGACGGGCGACTGCGCCGGGGCGGGCGCGGGCTGAGCGGCGGCGGCTGGCGCAACGGGCGCCGTGGCATCCATACTCGCGAACGGCCACGCGGACTCGACCTCGGTCGGAACGATCTCCGCCTGCTGGGCCTGCTGCGCCTGCTCCTCGAGCGCCAGTGCGGAGGCCTCGTTCGGGTCGGGCACGGCGACGGGCAAGGCACCTGTGTCGATGAATCCCAGTGAGTTGAGGATGCCCGTCACCGCGCCCTGGGAGGGTGCAGCGGCGACCGGCTCCGGCTCCTGGAGCGCAGGTGGCTCCTCCGCGACGGCTGGAGCCTGCTGCTGCTGGAGAGCGCGGAGTTCGCGGCGCGTCATGGTGCGCTCGGGCGTCGCAAAGTCGGCACCGCTGGGAGCAGTAGCGGGAGGAAGGGTGAGGGACTGCGTCTCGAATGACTGGACGGTAGTCGGCTGCTGCTCGGGCACGGGCGGCGCGGCGGCCGGCGATTGGGCGACCACGGGGGGTGCGGGGACGGAGGAACGGCGAGCCTCGGGGCTGTAGTCCCGTACGCGGTACTGCGGCTGGTCTACCTTCGGAAGCGCCTGCGTCGGTGCGAGGTCCTCGTCGAGCGGAGCGGACTCGGCGGCGCGGGGCCGACGGGTCTCCGGGGCGGGCGGCAGCGGTGGACGCTGCTGGGTGACGTAGTCGAGGGGCTCACCAGAGGAAGGCTGCTGCGGGGCGGCCTGTGGCTGGCTCGGTGAGGCGGAACGCCTGCCCGACGAGGGGGATGCAGGTGCGAAGGACTCGACCGGTGCCGCGGGAGTCACGGGCGGCAGCTGGGCAGCCCGACGGGACGTGGTGTCCCACATGTCGTCATTGGCGGCCGGTGACGCGGGCGGAGGGAAGCCGTTGACTTCTGCCTCTGCTGTGTTCGAGCGCTCTCCCTGCCGGGCAGCGCGCCGCGACTGGGGTTGCGGATCCTGGAAGTTGGTCATCTGCTGCTCCGATACAAGTGGTGCTTGGCGATGTATTGGACGACACCATCAGGTACCAAATACCAGACCGGGAAGCCCCGACTGACCCTGCTTCGACAATCCGTGGAGGATATCGCCAACGCCGGCACTTCCAACGAGCTTACGCCCTGCTCTGGTAAACCGCTAATGGTGAGGGGGTGCCCTGGCCGTGAAACTGCTATGAAATGCGCGAGATTCCAGACCTCATCGACGTCTTTCCACTCGAGGATCTGGGCGACGGCGTCCGCGCCCGTGATGAAGAAGAGGTCGGCGTCGGGTCGGGCCGCGCGGATGTCACGGAGCGTATCGACCGTGTACGTAGGGCCTTTGCGCTCGATGTCGACGCGACTCACGGTGAAGCGCGGGTTGGCCGCCGTGGCGATCACCGTCATGAGGTAGCGATGCTCGCCCTCGGTGACCTCGGGTTTCATCCACGGTTGGCCGGTGGGAACGAAGATGACCTCGTCGAGGTCGAAGCTCGACTGGACCTCGCTCGCGGCGACCAGGTGGCCGTTGTGAATCGGATCGAAGGTTCCGCCCATGATTCCGATGCGGGCGCGACGCTGCGCTTGCTCAGTCATGGAGGCCGGTGGTCGCCCTAGTGGCCTGCGCCGTGAGAGTCCTGGCCCTTGGATGCCTTGTTGGCGTGGCGGTTCGCCACATCGCGGTAGCTCCACGTGACAAAGCCGAGAAGCGTGAAGACGGCGACGGCGATGCCTGCGAATGCGAGCGGCGGCATCAGGAGGGGCGCGAGTTCCTCTGTCTCGGCGAGCACGGTGGCAAGAAAGTTCATGCGTGTAATCCTAGCGGCGTTACGCGCGCACCTGTCCGCTGCCGCGCACGATCCACTTGGTGCTCGTGAGCTCGGGGAGACCCATCGGTCCTCGCGCGTGGAGCTTCTGCGTGGAGATACCCACCTCAGCACCGAACCCGAACTCTCCCCCGTCGGTGAAACGGGTGGATGCGTTCACCATCACGACCGCGGAATCCACCTCCGCGAGGAACCGCTCGGCACGAGACAGGTCGTTGGTGATGATCGACTCGGTGTGGTGCGTGGAGTAGTCGCGGATGTGCTCGAGCGCGTCATCCAGCCCGTCCACGACGCGAACCGCGAGGTCGAGCGACATGTACTCGGTGGCCCAGTCCTCCTCGGTGGCGGCAACCGAATCGGGGAAGATCGACCGGGCACGCTCATCGGCGTGGATCGTCACGCCCGAGGCGCGGAGACGGTCGAGCACCGCGGGGAGCAGGCGCGCTGCGGCCGCCTCGCTGACCAGCAGGGTCTCGAGCGCGTTGCAGACACTCGGACGCTGCACCTTCGCGTTGTGCACGATTTCGACGGCCGTCGTGAGGTCGGCCGAGTCATCCAGGTACACATGCACGACGCCCGCGCCCGTCTCGATCACGGGGACCTTCGACTCGCGAACAACCGTGTCGATGAGCTGGGCGCTGCCTCGTGGGATCAGCACGTCCACGTATCCGCGGGCCTGCATGAGCTGGGTCGCACCCTCGCGCCCGAACTCGTCGATGGTCTGGACGGACTCCACCGGGAGGCCAACGGACTTGAGCGCACCCTGGATGAGGGAGACGAGCACGCGGTTGGTGTTCTCGGCAGCCGAACCTCCGCGCAACACCACGGCATTGCCGCTCTTGAGCGCGAGCGCCGCGATATCGATGGTCACGTTGGGGCGCGCCTCGTAGATGGCACCAACAACACCGAACGGAACGCGAACCTGCGTGAGCTGCAGACCGTTCTCGAGTGAGGAGCCACGCACGACGTCTCCCACTGGATCGGGAAGCGCCACGATCTCGAGCACCGCGCTCGCGAGGGATGCCAGGCGGGACTCGTCGAGACGAAGTCGGTCCTGGAGAGCAACGCTCAGGCCGTTCTCGCGCCCGTTGGCGAGGTCCAGCTCGTTGGCCGGCAGGATGCTCGCCGCTCCGGTGGCGACCGCCTCAGAGATCGCCCGCAGCGCGTCGTTCTTCTGCGCCGTCGTGGCCGTGGCCAGCGCGCGAGCAGCGACGCGGGAGGCAGCGAGCTTGTCAGTCAGGGAGGTGAGAACAGCAGACTCAGGCATGCGAAGAGTCTACGACCGGAGCGGCCTCAAACCAGGTGCCGGATTCCGTGCCCGCGAGGGCTCCCGCGACCACGCCCGTTGCCGCCAGGAGCGTTGGGATGCCTGCGGCCGCGGCGAGCTTGGCCGCTGCGACCTTCGTGCCTGCCCCGCCCGTACCCACGCCTGCTACTCCGATGTCGCCGAAGGTCACGCCCGCGAGGTCGTCATCGAACGGCACACGATCGATGCGGGTCGCGCCAGGCTCCCCCGGAGGCCTCGTGTACAGCGCGTCGATATCGCTCAACAGGACCAACACGTCCGCGCTCACGAGGATCGAGACCATGGCCGCAAGGCGATCGTTGTCACCGAAGCGGATCTCCTGCGTTGCCACCGTGTCGTTCTCGTTGACGATCGGCAGGATCCGCAGGCCGAGCAGCCGCTCCACCGCACGCTGAGCGTTGCTGCGGTGGGTCGGGTTCTCCATGTCCCCCGCCGTCAGCAGGATCTGGCCGGCCACGATTCCGTACCGGTCGAGGCTGTGCTGGTAGCGGAAGATGAGGACGTTCTGGCCCACGGCGGCTGCGGCTTGCTGGGTGGCGAGGTCAGTCGGTCGAGAGTCGAGCTTGAGATAGGGGATGCCCGTGGCAATAGCACCGGACGACACGAGTATCACCTCGGCACCCCGCGCGTGCGCTGCAGCCAACGCATCGACCAGCGGACCGATCTGCGACACATTCGGGCCGCTGACGGAGGACGAGCCGACTTTCACGACGATACGGCGCGCGTTCGCGACATCCGCGGGGTTGCGAACCTCAGCCATCTGACTCGTCGTCCTTACTCACCGCAAATCCCTCGTCGTCGGTCCACAGGCCGGAGGCGCGCTCGGCTTCGAGCTCGGCTCGGGCAGCGGCCTTGGCATCCATGCGCTCGGTGTAGCTCGAGCGGCGCTCCTTGTTGGTCTGGCGATGGTTGTCGTCGAATCGGCTGTCGGTGCCACGCGGGCTCGTGATGAGCTCGGCCGCCGACGTCATGGTGGGCTCCCAATCGAACACCACACCGTCACCGCCGCCGATCATGACAGTGGAACCGGGAACCGCCCCAGCCTTGAAGAGTGCCTCGTCGGTGCCGATCTTGGCCAGGCGGTCGGCGAGGTAGCCGACGGCCTCCTCGTTGGCGAAGTCGGTCTGGGCGACCCAGCGTTCGGGCTTCGTGCCGAGAATACGGAACGTGTCGCCGTAGGTGCCGCCTTCGACGCGGATCGTGAAGTCCTGCTCGTCGACCGGGCGCGGCCGGATCACGATGCGGGGCTTGACCGTTTCGGCGAGGGCACGGGCGGCCCGCTCGGACTCGACGATGTCGGCGAGGGCGTAGGACAGCTCGCGCAGGCCGGAGTGCGTAGCCGCCGAGACCTCGAACACCTGGTACCCGCGCGCCTCGAGTTCGGGCTTGACCATCTCGGCGAGATCGTGCGCCTCAGGAACGTCCACCTTGTTCAGCGCGATGAGCTGGGGGCGGTCGAGCAGCGGACGCTGACCCTCGGGAACCGGGTATGCGGCCAGCTCGCCGAGGATGATGTCGAGGTCACTGAGCGGGTCCCGGCCGGGCTCGAGGGTTGCGCAGTCGAGCACGTGGAGGAGCGCGGAACAACGCTCGACATGGCGGAGGAACTCAAGCCCCAGCCCCTTGCCTTCGCTTGCGCCCTCGATAAGTCCCGGCACATCCGCGATCGTGTAGCGGGTCTCCCCCGACTCCACGACACCGAGGTTCGGATGCAACGTGGTGAACGGGTAGTCGGCGATCTTGGGCCGTGCCGCGCTCATCGCGGCGATGAGGCTGGACTTTCCGGCTGACGGGAATCCGACGAGTGCGATGTCCGCGACGATCTTGAGTTCGAGGAGCACGTCACCCTCGAAGCCGGGCGTGCCGAGGAGCGCAAAGCCCGGGGCCTTGCGCTTGGTGTTCGCGAGAGCGGCATTGCCGAGACCGCCCTGGCCACCGGGGGCCACGACGAAACGCATGCCCGGGGAATCGAGATCGACGAGCTCCGTGCCATCAGGATCCTTGACGACAGTGCCCACGGGCACCTCGAGGATGAGTTCCCGGCCGGACGTGCCCGCGCGGTTGTCTCCCATACCAGGCTGGCCGTGGTCCGACTTGCGGTGGGGCGAACGGTGGAACCCGAGAAGCGTTGTCACCTGTGGGGACGAGACGAGGACGATGTCGCCGCCGTCGCCGCCGTTGCCACCGTCGGGGCCAGCGAGCGGCTTGAACTTCTCGCGACGAACCGAGACGCAGCCGTTGCCGCCGTGACCGGCACGCAGGTGAAGTGTCACCTGGTCAACAAATGACGCCATGATGAACCTCCCTGTCGTGCTTGCTTGTGCGGTACCGCGTGTTAAACGGGAAAAGCGAGCCGAAGCCCGCTCTCCGTGACGCTGGGTCGAACAGCTCGCGGTGCGAGCAGTCGAAAACCTAGTCGGTGACGATGTTGACGACCTTGCGGCCGCCCTTCGCGCCGAACTCGACCGCACCAGCGGCCAGCGCGAACAGCGTGTCGTCGCCACCACGGCCGACGTTCACGCCGGGGTGGAAGTGCGTGCCGCGCTGGCGAACGATGATCTCGCCCGACTTGACGACCTGGCCACCGAAGCGCTTGACGCCGAGGTACTGCGCGTTCGAGTCGCGGCCGTTACGGGTGGAGCTAGCTCCCTTTTTGTGTGCCATTAGTGCTCAGCTCCCTACGCGATGCTGGTGATCTTGATACGAGTGAGCTCCTGGCGGTGGCCCTGGCGCTTCTTGTATCCGGTCTTGTTCTTGAACTTCTGGATGACGATCTTGGGGCCACGCTCGTTGCCGAGCACCTCAGCCTTGACCTTGATCTTCTCGAGCGCCTTCGCGTCGTGGGTGATCTTGTCACCATCGACGAACAGCACAGGAGCGAGCTCGACCGTACCGCCCTGCTCAGCCGACAAACGGTCGAGCACAACGATCGAGCCAACCTCGACCTTCTCCTGCCGCCCTCCGGCGCGCACAACTGCGTAAACCACGTGGATTCCTCTGATTGGGGTGTTGCTATGAAAGATATCTTGCTAAAAGATCGCGGGCATCACAGCGGGCTCAGCCCTGCAGACACCAAGGGTCAACAATACCTGACCGGCGGCACTACGGTCAAACGACGCTCTCCCGTGTCGGCGCGTCCCGGCGAAGCCAGTGCCACAGGAGAATTCCGCCGAGTACAGCGAGCGGAACGATGTCGACGACGACGACGATCGCGCTCTGCAACGACCAGGTGAGGAGCACCGGAATACCAGCGCCGCCGTAGGTCAGTTGAGGGAAGGAGTTGGCAAAGACCGACCGGTCGAGAGAAGTCGCGATCACAAGGTCGACGATCACCCTCACCAGCGCGTAGAAAACGGAGGCGAGCACGGCGGCAACGATCGACCGCATGATCGCCGTCCGCAAGCCCTCCGCACCGGTTATTCGCACCACATAGGCCCACGCAAGGAAGAGCCCCACCGTGATGGGGACGATGAACGTGCCGGAGCGGTACGGGATGTCCGACCACAGGTAGGCGCCAGAGTCCATCTCCAGCGAGCCAGAAGTAGATGCGTAGGCGATCAGCCCCATGACCTTCTCGATGAGAACGCCGAGGACGAGCCAGCCGCCGACACCCGCCGCGACGAGCGCGGCCTTCTTGCGCCCGCTCAGCACCGACATCTCGGTCGTTGTCGTCATGCCTCTCCCCCTCGTTGCAGCTGATCCCTGTTCACGAGCCTAACGAGGGCGTCGCGCGCTCCGATAGGTACCATGGGCGAACCCACATCTCCGGAGGCGAGCCGTGATCCTCATCGACCAGCCGATCTGGCCAGCGCACGGCACTGTGTGGGCTCACATCGTGAGCGACAGCTCACTGGAGGAGTTGCACGAGTTCGCGGCGAGGGCGGGCATCCCCGAGCGCGGGTTCGACCGCGACCACTATGACGTGCCTGCGCGATCGTGGAACGACCTCGTGGCGCTCGGCGCGCAGCCGGTGGGCGTGCGCGAATTCGTGCGCCGGCTCGAGGCCAGCGGCCTGCGGGTGCCCCAGCGCGACCGGCGCTAGCCCTCCGACGCCGGAGACACCGTTGACGATGGCGGGAGCCACACGAGGTTGAATCCCTCGAAGCTGCGGGATGTCGCGCCCGTCGCCGATTCGATGATCACCGTGGTGGTCGAGGTGGGCCGCGGATTCGTGGGGTTGCCGTCGAGTGCCTCCGCCGTGCCATCCGGAATCAATTCCACGGCCACGTACTGCCCGTTGGGTGACAGGTGGAAGGCGTCGATGCTGTCCCCGATGCTCGGCGGCTGGTAGATCGAACGCCCCTCTGAGCCGTCGTCAACGGCCATCGCGATCGTGAAGACCCCACTCTCGGTCTGGAGTGCCGTCTTCTCGACGATGTGCCCCTTCCAGTCGATTGCGATCTCGCCGACGTACGCGGGTGTCCCATCGACGGGCGACGGCTCGAAACGGGTCTGCTCGCCGGTGGCGATGTCGACGACGATGATCCCCGCAGCATCCTCGCCGACGATGGTGGTGCCGTCCTGCGATATCGCGCGGATGGTGACGAAGCGGCCCACGGGAAGCGGCACCGCTTCTGGCGTGGTCTCGAGCATGAAGGCGCCACCCTCGACGCCGAGGGCGATCAACGACGGGGAATTGGGCAGGAAGAGCCAGTCCGTGACGAGGAGGGGCCCTTCACCCAGGTCGCCGACGGCAGTGATGTTCCTGCCGCGCTCGAGGTCGACGGCGAGGATGGGACTACCCGTCGCCGTGTCGCCGACCTGATCGAGAGGCGTGAAGGTGAAGGCGATGACCGAGCCGACATCCGCCGCCGCGAGGTTGGATATCACTCCAGGCTCGGGCAGCCTGATCTCCTCGACGGCCCCGTCAGCAAGGCTGACGAGCTGCAGCCTGCTCGCACCGTCGTCGGATGCCGTTGCCACGGCCAGTGCTTGCCCCGTCACGTCGAACGAGATGATGTTGGGCGCGGAGTACACCACCTCGCGTGCGCTCCCCGAGAGCTCCGTTCGCACGATCTCATCGACGTTCTCGCCCCGATCGAGGTACATGAGCTCGGGCGAGGCAGTCGTGAAGGAATGCTCGACCGACGACGTCGCACGCTCGCCCAGGCCGCGGAGGTCATCAACACGCACGGTGTAGTCCGTGTCGTAGAACAGCGGCGCATCGAACTGCACCGACACGACCTCCTGGTTGGACGAGGCTGTGGCGGGCACGGAGGGGTCCACCGTGACGCGCGCGGTCGAGGCATCCTGAACCGGCTGGTTGAGGAAGAGCCTCAATTGCTGGTCGGGAAGGTGCACGATCGACGCGGAGTCGAACTGGGCATCGGAGACCTTCGGTCCTTGGCTGCTCCCGATGAGGAGGAAGACCGCGGAGAGGCCCACGAGGCCGACGACAAGACTGACGAAGGCCCTGCGGAACACGTTGGGTGGTGGCTTCTCCCCCGATTCCCTGGCCTTCTGCTCCCGTGCGGCCCGCGCGCTGGCCGACCTCGCCTGGATCGTGTTCTGGGGACGGTTGTTCTTCGCTGAGCTTCGGTTCTTAGAAGAGGTAGGGGTCACTGGGCTGCTCTGTCGGGAGGATCTCGTCGGGGATCACGGCGAGGGGCTGTGTGCTCGAGGAACTGCGGTTGGTATCGAACTCGCCCGTGACCTGAACCCATTCGTCGAGCTCGAGAGTCGACGGCCAGTCCTCGAGGTAGACGGGCACGCCGATGGGCTGGGCGTCGACCGCGCAGCACGTCACGATGAACCTCGACACGTAGAACACGTTCTGCGGATCGCTCTGGTCGGCCGTGACGAAGCCGATGACGTTGACGGGCTTGTCCTGGTAGACCTTGAGGTCGGTGGTCTGGCGCAGCAGTGAGGCCCAATCGAGGGCGTCGAACGCCTCGAACGTGGCATCCGAACTCTCCGCGATCTCGGAGACGTTGGCCGTGGAGCCGCCGAGCGCCGAGCTGTTGATCTCCCGCTGGTCGGCCGTCGCGCTCGACAGGGTCGCGGGAGGCAGGACCACCATGCTGACCGCCACGGCGCTCGCGAGAATGACGGCGACGATGCCAAGACCCTTGGCCGCCTTCGACGGCGGCTCCTCGACATCGCCTCGACCACCGAGAAGGATGCTCGCGACGATGAGCACCGCGGCGATGACCATCATGACCACGGTGAAGACGATGTACCGCGGGTGGATGTAGAGCACGAGCTGGTTGTTGGCGGCGAGGATCAGCGTCGCGACCACGACGACTCCGACGAGTGCCACCCCGCGCCAGCGCTGAAGGTTATGCCAGGACATTGACTACCAATCCGAGAAGTGCGGACAGAAGGCCCACTATGACGGTCAGTTGGAGGAGGGTCTTGGTCGTGAACGTCGTGCGCATGATCGCGAGCATCTTGATGTCGATGATGGGCCCGAACACGAGGAAGGTGACGATCGACCCGGGCAGGAATGTGCTGGCGAACGGAAGGATGAAGAAGGCGTCGACGCTCGAGCACACGGCAATCACGAACGCGAGGACCATCATCGCGAGGACTGACCACAGCGGGTTGCTGCCGAGCGAAACGAGAACGTCGCGCGGTACTGCCACCTGGACGGCACCGGCGACGAGCGCGCCGATGAACAGCGCGGGCATGATGACGCTCGTCTCACGCACGAAGATGTCGATGCTCTTGCCCCAGCGGGTGCCGTGCTCCTCCTCGCCGCGCTCGCACTGCGCGGCGAAAGCGGGAGTGAGCAGTTCGTGGGGCTTGCGGTGGAGGCTGAAGAGCCAGCCCACGATGTTCGCTATGGCCAGTCCGCCGAGGATACGGGCGACGAGAATGCCGTCGTCGAAACCGAAGGCCGCATGCGTTGTGATGATCGTGACCGGGTTGATGATCGGCGCCGCGATCAGGAAGGTCATCGATTCGGACACCGTGAAGCCCTGGGTGATGAGTCCGCGGGCGAGCGGAACGTTGCCGCACTCGCAGACGGGAAGGGCGATGCCGAACAGCGAGATGAAGAACCGGCGGAGGACGGGGTTCTTCGGCAGGTAGCGCTGCAGGAGGTCGTTCGGCAGCCACGCCTGCACCACGATGGACAGCGCGATGCCGAGGATGACGAAGGGAAGCGACTCCACGACCACGCTGATCGCGAGCGTCAGCAGATCCTGCGCCTGGTTCGGAAGCGTGACGCTCCCGCCACTCAGGATGGGTCGGACGGCGAGCAGAGCCCCGATTCCCACGACTCCGACGATCAGCCAGATGATGCGGCGGCGGGTGACCTTCGGGCGGCTGTGATCATGTTTGTGGTGATGATCGTGATGGGAATCGTGCGTCTGAGCGCGACGATTATTGCCCGGTTCGGTCCTGGTTGCCATCCGGCTCAGTGTAACAAGGGCGGCGAGGGCGCCCGAATCGGAGTCAGTCCTCCGACGCGGGTGCGCTCACAACCTGTCCGGCGCTGCCAGCGCGACGCGAGACGCGACCCCTGCTCGACGTCGTGCTCTTGGCCTGCGGAAGGCTGTCCAGCACAGTCTCGAGCAGCTGCTCGGTTTCGGGCGCGGCCGCCTTGCGCGGGCGACGTGCTTTCTTCGCCACGGGGATGTCGAGGATGGCGACGGTGGTCTCCTCCGCCTCAACGGGAGCCGTGGCATCCGTCTTCTGCGTTCGGGTGTCCGAGGACTCCAGGGGCGCAGCGGCCGTGGACTCGGCGTTCTCCGCCTGGCCCTCTGCGGTCTCGTCGTGGTTCACCGTGACCGAGGCCACGCGGGCGAGGGCGTTGCGCACGTCCTCCGTGATCGCGTGGGTGCCGACCGAGCCGACGCCGTTCTTGACCGTGGGGGCAGCGGATGCTCCGCCGTTGCCGCCACCACGATTGCGACGGCGCCCGCCACCCTGCTCGGGCTGCGGCGACTGCACCTGC
Source organism: Leifsonia sp. AK011 (assembly GCF_013410945.1). Lineage (NCBI taxonomy): Bacteria > Bacillati > Actinomycetota > Actinomycetes > Micrococcales > Microbacteriaceae > Leifsonia > Leifsonia sp. AK011. The sequence goes on from NZ_JACCCH010000001.1 coordinate 2,273,868, forward strand.
GGACGGTGCTTGGTCACGGGGTCGTGATGCACGATGATGCCGCGACCGGCGCACACGTCGCACTGCTCGCTGAACGTCTCGAGCAGGCCGAGACCCAGCTTCTTGCGGGTCATCTGCACGAGACCGAGCGAGGTGACCTCGGCCACCTGGTGCTTGGTGCGGTCGCGGCTGAGACACTCGACGAGGCGGCGCAGGACGAGATCACGGTTGGTCTCGAGCACCATGTCGATGAAGTCGACCACGATGATGCCACCGATGTCGCGCAACCGGAGCTGGCGGACGATCTCCTCCGCTGCCTCGAGGTTGTTCTTCGTGACCGTCTCCTCGAGGTTTCCGCCAGAGCCGACGAACTTGCCGGTGTTGACATCGACGACCGTCATGGCCTCGGTGCGGTCGATGACGAGCGATCCACCGGAGGGCAGCCAGACCTTGCGGTCCAGAGCCTTCTCGATCTGCTCGGTGACACGGAACTCGTCGAACGAGTCACCCTTGCCCTCGTAGCGCGACAGGCGATCGAGCAGGTCGGGTGCAACGGACTTGAGGTAGGTCTCGATCGTCTCGCGCGCATCGTCGCCCTCGATGACGAGCTTGTGGAAGTCCTCGTTGAAGACGTCCCGGATGATCTTGACGAGCAGGTCCGGCTCGGAGTGCAGCAATGCCGGAGCCTGCTGCGTCTCCACGAGACGGCTGATCTCCGCCCACTGGCTGGTGAGTCGCTGGACGTCGAGCGTCAGCTGTTCCTCGGTGGCACCCTCCGCGGCGGTACGAACGATCACGCCGACGTTCTCGGGGAGCACCTCCTTGAGGATCTTCTTGAGGCGGGCACGCTCGGTGTCGGGCAGCTTCCGGCTGATCCCGGACATCGAGCCGTTCGGGACGTAGACGAGGTAGCGGCCCGGCAGGCTCACCTGCGAGGTGAGGCGTGCACCCTTGTGGCCGACGGGGTCCTTCGTGACCTGCACGAGGACTCGGTCGCCCGGCTTGAGCGCCAGCTCGATGCGACGGGCCTGATTCTTGCCCTCACCCTCTGCGGCGGCGGCATCCCAGTCCACCTCGCCGGAGTACAACACGGCGTTGCGTCCGCGACCGATGTCGACGAACGCGGCTTCCATGCTGGGGAGCACGTTCTGGACACGACCCAGGTAGACGTTGCCGATGAGGCTCGCCTCCTGCGACTTGGCGACGTAGTGCTCGACGAGCACCGAGTCCTCGAGGACGGCAATCTGGATGCGACCGTGCTTGGAACGGACAACCATCTGGCGGTCGACGCTCTCGCGGCGGGCGAGGAACTCGCTCTCGGTGACGACGGGACGACGGCGTCCAGCGTCACGACCGTCGCGGCGACGCTGCTTCTTCGCCTCGAGACGAGTGGATCCCTTGACGCGCTGCGGCTCGGTGATCGGCTCGGGCTGGGGACGCGGCTGGCGCACGCGCACGACCGTGCCCGGGGCGTCATCCCCCGCGCGCTCCGCCTCGCCACTGCGGCGACGCGAGCGGCGGCGAACCGAGCCGCCGTCCTCGTCCTGGTCCGTACGAGGTGAGAGGGGCGGCAGCGGCGGAAGATCCGGGGCCTGGAAGAGGAGGGATGTCGTCGACCGCGCAACGAGCGGCTGTGCGGCCGGTGTGGTCTCCTCGGTGCCGTCGGCCTCCACGGAAGTGGCGGGCTCGACCGGCTTCTTGGCGCGAGTGCGCGTGGTCCTGCGGGGAGCGGGCTCCTCGGCGGGCGTCTCGTCCGGTGCCGAAACGCCGGTCGATGCGGAGGCGGACACGTGGTCGGCCGCGCTCTTCGCCGTGGTGCGTCGGCGTGGCGTGGATGCACGGGGGGCGGCATCCGTCTCCGCGGGGAGCACGGCTGCCTCGGTGTGGATCTCGGGCACGGCCTGGGGTTCGGGCGGCGCGGGCGGAACGGGCAGTTCCTGGGGCTCCGGCGCCGTCGTCTCGGCCTTCGTGGGCTGGGCCGCGGCTCGCCGACCGAAGAGGCCGAGCCTCTTCCTGGGCGCGCTCGTTGGACTGGTTTCGACTGAGTCGTTGTCTTTCACCATCGCTGGTGTACTCCTTGCCCAGCAGGGACCGCGCCCCTGCGGGTACTCTCGTGCGCTGATTCGCCCCTCGGCGAACCGCTACCAATTCTTCAGGTCAGTACCGGGCCCTTGGCTCGCGGTACGTCGTGCGCTGTCACCACACTGGTGTCACTACTGCGCGGAACTGGCTATCCGCCCTGCGTTGCGCTTCAGAAGTGCAACATTCCTGGCCCGGTTGCGCCGCAACGGCTGCTGCCCGGCAAAGCTGTTTGGCGTCAGCGCGAGCGCGGCCCGGCTGACTACGCCAAATTATCGCATGCTTTGCTCGGATTAGGACTTTGTGCCCAGCATTCCCTGCGTGGCGGCTGCAATAATCCGAACATGACTGACGTCGTGCCGCAGCGCAGGCCACTCTCCCTGGCGATCATCCTCATCATTACCGGCGCGATCGGATGGTACGCAGCCTTCGCCCTCACTCTCGACAAGTTCGCCGTGCTCGTGAATCCCGAGGCGGACCTCGACTGCAACCTCAGCGTGCTCGTGCAGTGCGGGGCGAATCTCGCGTCGTGGCAGGGAGCCATACTCGGCTTCCCGAACCCGGTACTCGGACTCGCCGGTTTCGTCGCACCCATCGCGGTCGGGGTTGGGCTGCTCGCCGGAGCCACCTTCGCGCGCTGGTTCTGGATCGCCTTCAACGTCGGCGTCGCCGCCGCCTTCGGCTTCTGCCTCTGGCTCATGACACAGAGCATCTTCGCGCTCGGCACCCTGTGCCCGTGGTGCATGCTCACCTGGTCGGTGACGATCCTGATGTTCTGGACCCTCACCCTGAGCAATGCGCGCGCCGGAGTGTTCGGCGCGCGGCTCGCGCCCATCGGCGCAAGACTCTACGGCTGGACCGCGGTGTTCACTCTCGCCACGTACCTCATCATCGCGATCATCGCGCAGGTACGCCTGGACTTCCTCACCGAGATCGCCCTGATGCTCCGCTGACCTCGCGCTGATCGCTCCCGTGAGTTGCCGAGTTCGGCCAGTGTTGTCGCGCGGCGACTGGCCGAATTGGGCAACTCAGGAGAAGGGGTAGAGGGGTTAGCTGAACCAGAGCGCGAGCTCGCGCGCGGCGGACTCGGGCGAGTCGGAGCCGTGAACGAGGTTCTGCTGGACCTTGAGGCCCCAGTCGCGACCGAAGTCGCCGCGGATCGTGCCGGGCGCGGCGGTCGTCGGGTCGGTGGTGCCGGCGAGTGACCGGAAGCCCTCGATCACGCGGTTGCCCGCGATGCGCAGCGCCACGATCGGTCCAGACTGCATGAACTCGACGAGCGGCTCATAGAAGGGCTTGCCCTGGTGCTCCTCGTAGTGAGCAGCGAGGAGATCGAGCTCGGGCTCGAGCATCCGGACATCCACGAGTTGGTAACCCTTGGCCTCGATGCGGCGAAGGATCTCACCGGTCAGGTTGCGGGCGACGCCATCGGGCTTGATGAGGACGAGAGTTTCTTCGACGGTCATGATGCTCCTGGTTGAGTGTGCTGTGCGATGAACTGCGCCTTGGCCCGGTCGAGCTGGCGGCCCTTGAGAAAACAGAAGATCCAGATGCCCGCGAAACCGGCGCCGATCACGAACATGAGCGGCACGAGGAACCCGGTCGCGATCAGGATGACCTGGAGTGCCCAGCCGATCATGACACCCCAGCGGTAGCGCACGAGCCGTGTGGCAACGATGAGCGCGATGAGCAGAACACCACCGCCGACAAACGTGGTGACGGGCTCGAGCACCCGCAGGCCGTAGACCGTGAGGGTCACGAAGAACACGAGACAGGCCTCCAGGCCCAGCGCCACGGCGAGGAGCGACTCCGTCGCCGTGCTCGGGCGACGCGAGCGGCCGGCTCGCGGTCCGGGGGATGTCGCGGCTGTCACTTCCACCCCTCGGCGGCCGAGAGCCCGATGACCTCGCCGATGAGCGTGATCGACCCCGTGACGAGGACGGCACGGCGAGGCGCCTGCGCGGCCCAGACACGGGCATCCTGAACGGCGAACTCGAGGCTCTCGAAGGTCTGGAGGGGATGCTCGGGTGCCACCCGGGCGATGAGCTCGGCAAGGTCGGTCGCGGGTATGGCCCGCTCCGAGCTGGACTGGGTTGCCAGGAAGGTCGTGGTCACGGGAGCGAGGGCTTCGATGATGCCCGCGGCATCCTTGTCCCCCAGCACGCCGACGACGACCGCGATCTCGTCGAAGGTGAAATACGAACGGATGGCATCGGCCAGCGCCGCAGCCCCGTGCGGGTTGTGGGCGGCATCCACGAGCACCGTCGGCTCCTTGCCCACGAGCTGCAGGCGGCCCGGGGAGGTCGCGGTCGCGAGCCCCTCGGTGAGAACGTCCCCCACGAGCGCCTGGCTCCCCTGCCCGAGGAAGGACTCGACTGCTGCGATCGCCAGCGCCGCGTTGTGGCCCTGGTGGGTGCCGTAGAGCGGAAGGAAGATGTCCTTGTACTCACCCGCGAGGCCGCGCACCGAGATGACCTGGCCGCCGACCGCAACGGTCGAGTCGAGTAGCTCGAAGGCCGCGCCCTCGACATTGAGCGTCGATTCGGTGAGATCGGCCGCGCGCTCGAGTTCCGCGAGAGCCTCGGGAACCTGCTCGGCGGAGACGACAGCTGCGACGGGCTTGATGATGCCGGCCTTGGTGCGGGCGATCTGCTGCACCGTGGAGCCGAGACGCTGGGTGTGGTCGAGGGAGATGGGCGTGAAGACGGCAACCTGGCCGTCGGCGACGTTGGTGGAGTCCCACTCCCCGCCCATGCCGACCTCGACGACCGCGACATCCACGGGCGCGTCCGCGAAGGCCGCGAACGTCAGCACCGTGAAGGCCTCGAAGTAGGTCAGAGGTTCCTCGCCCGATTGTTGGAGCTCGGCATCGACGAGATCGATGTAGGGACGAACATCCGCCCAGTTCTCCGCGAACGCACGGTTGGAGATCGGCTCGCCGTCGATGGAGATGCGCTCGTTGGGGCGCTCCAGGTGCGGGCTCGTGGCGAGTCCGGTGCGCAGGCCGTAGGCGCGCAGGATGCTCTCGATCATGCGCGCGACGGACGTCTTGCCATTCGTGCCGGTGATGTGGATGATCGGGTAGCTGCGCTGCGGATCCCCGAGCAGCTCGACCACCCTGCGCGTGGGCTCCAGTCGCGGCTGCGGTGCGCTCTCGCCCACGCGGGCCAACAGCTCCTGGTACGCGCGGTCAGCGTTCTCCGCGAACTCGGAGTCCTCGTACTCGTAGTGATCCGACTTCTCGTCAGACATTGGCTGCTCCCGACTTCACGACGTCAACCACCAGTACACCAGCATTCGAGTACTGGCCGGAAACGAGGGTCGTGCGTTGGGCACTCGCCATGGGTGTCGCGTCCGGATCCTCCGAGAGCTCGAACGCGTGCGCGACCGCGAGGGTCTCCCCCGCGATCGTCTCGGCGTGGGTGGCAAGAGCGGCGATGTCTCCCTGGTTGTCGCCCAGGATCGTGAGCTCGATGCGGTCGCTCACGTCGAGCCCTGCAGCCTTGCGGGTGTCCTGGATGACGCGGATGATGTCACGCGCGAAACCCTCAGCCTCGAGTTCCGGCGTCGTTACGGTGTCGAGGATGACGAAGCCGCCGTCGCCGAGGAAGGCGATGGCGCTCGCCGGGTCCGCGGCATCCAGCGTCAGCTCGTACTCACCCTCGAAGAGCTCGGTTCCGCCGACGATGACGCGGTCGCCATCGGTCGACCAGTCGCCGGCCTTGGCCGACTGGATGACACGCTGCACGTCCTTGCCGATGCGCGGGCCGAGCGCCCTCGCGTTGACGCTCACCTTGCGCGTGATGCCGAAGGACTCGAGCGAGCCCTCCTCGAGCGGGGCGAATGACACCGACTTGAGGTTGAGCTCGTCCCGAAGGATGGACTCGGCATCGGCGAGGTAGTCGCGCGCCGACACAACCGTGAGACCGGCGAGGGGCAGACGAACCCGCAGGCCGCGAGCCTTGCGCAGCGAGAGGCCAGCGGACGCGACCTCGCGCACCGAGTCCATACCTGCCACGAGTTCGTGATCGGCGGGGAACAGCGCGGCATCCGGCCAGTCCTCGAGGTGCACGCTGCGACCACCCGTCAGGCCCTGCCACATCTCCTCGGCGACGAGCGGGATGAGGGGCGCGGCCACGCGCGTGACCGTCTCGAGCACCGTGAACAGGGTGTCGAATGCCTCGGTTCCCGCACCCTCCCAGAAACGCTCGCGACTGCGACGGACGTACCAGTTGGTGAGCACGTCGGCGAAGTCGCGGAGCTTCTCGGCCGCGAGCGGGCTGTCGAGGGCCTCGAGGTCGGCCGTGACATCCTCGATGAGCTCGCGCGTCTTTGCGAGGATGTAGCGGTCGAGAAGGTTCGTCGAGTCGGTGCGCCAGGTGGCGGTGTATCCCGACGCGTGCCCTTCGAGTGCCTCAGGGACCGACGTGGCATTCGCGTAGAGGGTGAAGAAGTAGTAGGTGCTCCACAGCGGCAGCAGCAACTGGCGGACACCCTCGCGGATGCCCTCCTCGGTCACCACGAGGTTTCCCCCGCGGATCACCGAACTCGACATGAGGAACCAGCGCATCGCGTCGGCGCCGTCGCGGTCAAAGACCTCGGAGACGTCCGGGTAGTTGCGGAGGCTCTTCGACATCTTCTGGCCGTCGCTGCCGAGCACGATGCCGTGGCTGATGACGTTCTTGAATGCCGGGCGGTCGAACAGGGCGGTCGAGAGCACATGCATGACGTAGAACCAGCCGCGCGTCTGGCCGATGTACTCGACGATGAAGTCGGCTGGGTTGTGCGCCTCGAAGAACTCCTGGTTCTCGAACGGATAGTGCACCTGAGCGAACGGCATCGATCCGGAGTCGAACCACACGTCGAGCACATCCTCGATGCGACGCATCGTCGACTGGCCCGTCGGGTCGTCGGGATTCGGGCGCGTGAGCTCGTCGATGTACGGGCGGTGCAGGTCGGGCTCGCCGTCCGCGTTCAGGGGCAGGGTTCCGAAGTCGGCCTCGAGCTCGGCCAGCGAGCCGTAGACGTCGACGCGCGGGTACTCGGGGTTGTCGCTCTTCCACACCGGGATCGGGCTGCCCCAGTAGCGGTTGCGGCTGATCGACCAGTCGCGGGCATTGCCCACCCACTTGCCGAACTGGCCGTCCTTGACGTTGTCGGGAACCCAGTTGATCCCCTGGTTGAGCTCACCCATGCGGTCGCGGAACTCTGGCACGCGCACGAACCAGCTCGACACCGCCTTGTAGATGAGCGGGTTGCGGCAGCGCCAGCAGTGCGGGTACGAGTGCTCGTAGCTCGCCATGCGGAACAGGCGACCCTCGGCGCGCAGCTTCTGGGTGAGCGGCTTGTTGGCCTCGAAGACCTGAAGACCCGCGACATCCGCGATGTTCGGCAGGAAGCGCCCGCCGTCGTCGACCGAGAGGATGACGGGGATGCCAGCCGCGGCACACACCAGCTGGTCGTCCTCACCGTAGGCCGGGGCCTGGTGCACGATGCCGGTACCCTCGCCCGTCGCGACGTAGTCGGCGACGAGGATCTGCCAGGCATTCTCGGTGCCCCACTGCTCGGTGTCCGCGTAGAAGTCCCAGAGGCGGACGTAGCGCACACCCTCGAGATCGCGACCGCTGAGCGTGCGGGATGCCGCGGCCTGAGCATCAGCCGCTGACTCGTAACCGAGCTCCTTGGCGTACGCGCCGACGGTGTCGCTCGCGAGCAGGTACTCGGCCGCACCGTCGACGAGCGGGCCGCTCGGGACAACGGAGTACGTGATGTCGGGCCCGACCGCGAGCGCGAGGTTGGTCGGAAGCGTCCAGGGGGTGGTCGTCCAGGCGAGCGCGTTGACGCCCGTGAGCCCCAGAGACTCCGCCTTCGCGCCGTCGAGCGGGAACGTGACGGTGACAGCCTGGTCCTGGCGCATCTTGTAGACGTCGTCGTCCATGCGCAGCTCGTGGTTGGAGAGCGGCGTCTCGTCGTGCCAGCAGTAGGGAAGCACGCGGAAACCCTCGTAGGCGAGGCCCTTGTCGTGCAGCTGCTTGAACGCCCAGATGACGCTCTCCATGAACGTGGTGTCGAGCGTTTTGTAGTCGTTCTCGAAGTCGACCCAGCGCGCCTGGCGGGTGACGTACGTCTCCCACTCCTCGGTATAGCGCAGGACGGACTCGCGGGCGGCAGCGTTGAAGGCCGCGATGCCCATCTCCTCGATCTGGCTCTTCTCGTTGATGCCGAGCTGCTTCATCGCCTCGAGCTCGGCCGGGAGCCCGTGCGTGTCCCAGCCGAAGCGACGATGGACCTGCTTGCCGCGCATGGTCTGGAACCGCGGGAAGAGGTCCTTGGCATACCCCGTGAGGAGGTGGCCGTAGTGCGGGAGTCCATTGGCGAACGGGGGGCCATCGTAGAAGACCCATTCCGGGGCGCCCTCGCGCTGGTCGATGGATGCCTGGAACGTGCCATCCTTCTTCCAGAAATCGAGGATGCGCTGTTCGATCTCGGGGAAGCGCGGCGAGGGCGCGACGCCGTCGTCAGGTCCGTTGAGGGGGTAGGCCATGGGTCTCCTCTAGTGCAAAGTTCTTCGCACGAGGACGACCTCTCGGCCGCGGTACCACCCCGCTTGCCGCAGCGTGATGCTACGACCGCTCAACTACCGCTGTGACGGGCTTACCCGTTCGGTTCTACTGGCCGGACTCGAAACTCGCCCGGTGTTCTTCCGAAGGCTCCCCGGTGATGGCCGGATCGGTGCCTGTACGGCAATTCTACTGGATTCGTCCGGCCGATCGTGCGATGAGGGCATTGACGAGAGCAGCCCCCTGCTCGGCGTCATCGACCGTCACCACCAACGACCGGTCATCGACTCGCCGCAGCTCGATTGCCCCTCCGGCACGCACCACGATGCCCGTGCGCCTGCCACCTCCGGCGCGGATGCCCCAGCCCCCGAAATCGCGTGTGGGGTTGATCTCCGTCACCGTGGCCCCGGCCAGCTTCTCGATCGGGTAGTGGAAGCGCGGCGCGCCCAGGGCTGACCGAACATCGACTCCCGAGGCGTCCACCCGGATCGTCCAGAACATGGTGGACGTGACCGCGACAATGACGAGCGCGAGAATGCCGACCCAGATGACCAGGCTGAGGAGCGGCGCACTCGCCCACACCACGATTGCACCCGCGGTCGCCGCCAGGGCGATACCCCCGATGACGAGTCCCACCACCCTTCGACCGGGCTCGACGCGCCGGGTCCACACGGCGCGTTCGGTGGGCGCGAGGTCGAGTACGGGCCGGGCCGACGGGTCTGCTGCGGCCGTTGCGGTGTGGCGCGGCAGGGCGAACCAGGCACCTACAGTCGCCAGAAGTCCGACGACGATCGCAGTCGAGAGAAGCGGGAGCACGGATGGCGCGGCCGTGGCATCCGCGAGCCCCGCTTGCAGCACGGCGGAACCTGCCCCTGCTGCGGTGACCACGACGGCAAGGAACGCACCGGTGGCCAGCACCCCGCGCTGCGACCACGAGATCCCCTCGGTGCGTGCTGTGCGCGTGACGGCGAAGGCGAATGCCGCGTAGCCGAGCGAGAGGAGCGGGAGTGCCACGAGGATCCAGGGCGACCCGAATCCGTCGGGTTCGCCCGACGTTCCCCAGTGCACCGCGACGGGATCGGGCAGCACGGGAAGCAGGCTGAGCGTGACGACAGAGCCGGCGAGTCCGATGAGTGCTGGAAGTGCCACTCCGACGAGGAGCAGCCGGATGTGCTGGGCGCGGGTCATGTCCATGCCTTCCTGATGAGGTCTGAGAGCGCGGCGGGCGAGAGATCGAGCCTCTGCGCGTCGGCCACGAGATGATCGATGTCGTTCATGAGCTGGGCGTAGTCCCTCGTGCGCTCGGTGACGACGGCGCCGCGGCCGCGGCGAAGTTCGATGAACTCCTCGTCGCGAAGCACCTGATACGCCCGCAGCACGGTGTGCAGGTTGATCTCGAGCGACTGTGCGAGTTCGCGGGCGGCGGGCAGCCGTTCTCCCGCGGAGATCGCTCCCGAGATGATCTGCCCACGGATACTCGCCACGAGTTGCTCGAAGAGCGGAACCGACGATGCGGGATCGATGGCTACGAGCATGACTCCATCCTATTGTTCTATATCTCCTAGAACAACTAGCACCCGATCTACACGTCCAGCAAGGCCCGGGTGAAGGGATGCCGCGGCCTCGCGAGCACCTCGGATGCCTCCCCCGACTCCACCACTCGGCCCTCCCACATCACGGCGATCTCGTCGCTCATCTGCCGAATCACCGCGAGATCGTGGGAGATGAAGACCAGTGTGAGGCCCAGATCACGCTGGAGACCCTCGAGGAGTGCGAGCACCTGCGCCTGGATCGAGGCGTCGAGAGCCGACACGGGTTCGTCGCACACGAGAATCCTCGGACGGCGCGCGATGGCTCGGGCGATCGCCACGCGCTGACGCTGGCCGCCCGAGAGCTGCCGTGCGCGGCGGCCGAGCAGCTCGGGTGTGAGCCCCACCTGGTCGAGGAGTTCACGCACGCGGGCATCCCGTGCTCCCCTGTCGTCATCGGCGAGCGCGACAGCTTCGCCGATGATCCTGGCGACCGTGTACCGCGGGTCGAAGGAGGCGTACGAATCCTGGTCGATGAGCTGGATGCTCGCGCGCAGGGGTCTGCGCTCGCGTTCAGTGAGCGCAGACCAGGGCCTCCCGTCGAGCAGTACCTCTCCGGCATCCGGCTGCTCGGCGCCCAGGAGCACGCGTGCGAGGGTGCTCTTTCCCGAACCTGACTCCCCCACGATGCCGAGGGTGCGTCCCGAGCGCACCGCCAGGCTCACGTCGTCCAGGGCCCGGGTGACCCCGCCATCGGGGCGACGGTAGGCGACCGAGACGCCCTGTGCCTCGAGTGCCATCGGGCCGTCGAGCCGGGACGGTACGCGCTCGGTCGGGGCCGCGGCGAGGAGCACCTGCGTGTAAGGGTGCTCCGGTGCATCCATCACCCGTCGCGTTGGACCGGTCTCCACGATGCGGCCCGCCTGCATCACAGCCACTCGGTCGGCGAGCCTCGCGACGGCCCGGAGGTCGTGACTGATGAGCAGGATGGCGATGCCGGAGTCGCGCAGCTCGGCGAGCAGGTCGAGGATCTGCCGCTGCACTGTCGCATCGAGGGCCGTGGTGGGTTCGTCCGCGATGAGCACACGGGGCCCGGCGGCGAGCGCCGAGGCGATCAACGCGCGCTGGCGAAGCCCGCCGGAGAGCTCGTGCGGGTACTGGCGGGCACGGATCTCGGGCTGCGGCACGGCAACGTCGTGCAAGAGCTGGAGCACCCGGTCGCCGATGTCGTGACGCGATGTGTGCTCGTGGACCTCGATCGGCTCGGCGACCTCACGCCCCACCCGTCGCAGCGGGTCGAGGGCGACGAGTGCATCCTGGCTGACGAGGCCGACACGTCGCCCGCGGATGTCGCGCCACTGCCGCTCGGAGAAGGCTCGCGCGTCCACGTCCCCAACCACGAGCTCGTCGGCGGTGACGATTGCGCCGGGCGGCTGCAGGCCGAGCAGGGAGTTGGCGGTCATCGTCTTGCCCGACCCCGACTCTCCCACGATGGCAAGGCACTCCCCGGGCGCCACGTCGAGGGAGACTCCGTCCACGACGACGGCGCCACCGATCGAGACGGTGAGATTGGACACGGCCAGTGCGCTCACCGGGCATCCCCCGCGCCTCGCGACTGAAGGAAGCGGCCGACCACGCTCACGCTGATGACCGTGACAGTGATGACGATCCCCGGGAACAGCGCGATCCACCACGCCCGATCGAGGAAGTTGCGACCGTCGGCGAGGATCACTCCCCACTCGGGAGCCGGCGCCGCTGGTCCCAGGCCGAGGAAACTCAGTCCAGCCGCGGCGACGATCGAGGTGCCGACCCCGATCGTCGCCATGACCAGCAGGGGCCCGAGCGTGTTGGGCACGACATGGCGGACGATCGTGACGGCGGGGGCCACCCCCAGGGTGCGCGCGGCACGAACATAGCCGGAGTTGCGCACCACGAGGGTCTGCGAGCGCGCGACTCGTGCATAGGCGGGTGCCGCGGCGATGGCGAGGGCCACGAGCAGGCTTCCCTGTCCGGGACCGATGATCGCGATGACGATGAGTGCGAGAAGGAACTCCGGGAACGACATCGCGATGGCGATCACCTTCGCAATGACACCGTCGACACCCTTGGGCGCAAGACCCGCCGTCACGCCGACCACGAGACCGGAGAGGAGGGCGACGGCGCTCGCGCCCACACCCACGATGAGCGAGTAGCGCGCGCCGTAGACGACTCGAGCGAACACGTCCCGCCCCGACTGGTCGGTGCCGAAGGGGTGCGCCGCGCTCGGCGGGATAAGGGATGCCGCGGCGTCCGCCTTGAGCGGGTCGAGGGGCGTGAACACCCCGGGGAACGCGGCAGCCACCACGAGAATCGCGAGCACGAGGGATGCCGCGACCACCGCCGGCGCCACGGGCGTGGACCGGGAGAGCACGCGCCTGCTGAGGACCAGGCTCATCGCACACCCCCGCCCTGCCTCTGGCGCGGATCGACCAGCCGGTAACTCGCGTCCACGAGCAGGTTGATCACGGCGAACGTGGCGGCCGAGAGCACGATGATGCCCAGCACCACCGGGAGGTCACGGTCGGTGATGGCACGCAGCGTCACCCGGCCGAGGCCCGCTCGACCGAACACTGTCTCGACGAGCACCACCCCTCCCAGCACGGATCCCAGAAGGTAGGCCGTGAGGGTGATTCCGTCCGCTGACGCGTGACGGAGGGTGTGACGGAGTACGAGGCGGGTGTGGCCGACGCCACGCGAGCGGGCCGTCACGACGAACGGCTGGGTGGTCGCGGCATCCAGCCCCTGCCTCAGAACCTGGCTGATGATCCCCGCGAGCGGTAGCGCAAGAGTGACCGCGGGGAGCACGAGCGCGGGCAGTCCCTCTGTCGAGGCGACAGGGAACCATCCGAGACGGAAGGAGAACACCGTGATGAGCACGAGTCCGATCCAGAACGTCGGCGACGACACCACGATGAGTTCGAGAACGGATGCCACCCCCCTGCCCCATCGGCCCTGCACCAGCAACGCCCCCGTCAGGGCGATCACGAGGGCGAGGACCATGGCAGTCCCGGCGAGCGCGAGCGTCGGGCCCAACTGGGACCCGAGAACCTCGAGGACGGGCTGGCGGAGCTGGTAGGACTGTCCGAAGTCGCCCGTGGCGAGCCTGCCGAGGTAGCTCAGGTACTGCACGAGGGGCGGTTCGCCGAGCCCCCAGTCGAGACGGATCTGCTCTTTGACCGATTCGCTGACCTGGGCCTGCACACCGAGCATGACGTCCACGGGATCCCCCGGAATGGCCTTGAGCGCGAGGAAGCCAGCGGTCGCAGCACCCCAGACGACGACGAGCACGCCGCCGATGGCCCGAAGCACCCCCGCCGCCACGCGAAGGCTCGCGGGGCGGCGGGGCGGCTCAGACGAGGTCACTACCTCACGCTAGCGCCGTAGAACAACGGACGGCCGTAGAGGTCGAACGTGAGGTTCTCGACGTCGTTGCTGTACGCGGTGATGAGCGAGGGCACATACAGCGGGACGATGGCGACGTGCTCGGCGTTCCACTGCTGCACGTCGGTGTAGATCGCGGTGCGGGCCACCGGGTCGCTCGTGGCAACCGCCGACTCCAGCAGACCATCGAGTTCGGGGTCGCTCACCTGCGAGGCGTTCTGGAAGCCATCCGTGTGGAGGTGGCTGCGCAGGGCGTCGGCGTCCACGCCGGAGAAGCCCCAGTCCGTCAGGTCGAAGGTCTTCGGCCCGTACTGCTCGTTGTAGGCGGCAGGCTCGAGCGCCTCCCGTACGACCTCGAAGCCGATGTCGCGCAGGTCGGACTGGATAAGGTCGGCGAGCGCGGCGCGGTCGTCCGGGATGGGAGTCCAGGCGATCCAGCGCACGCTCAGGCGCTTGCCGTCCTTCGTGCGGTAGCCGTCGGCGTCGCGCCCGGTCCATCCAGCCTCGTCGAGTAGCTGCCCCGCCTTGTCCGGGTCGTAGGGCCAGGTGCCCTCGAGCGAGGCGTCGTACGAGTTCGGCGTCGTCGGCCCGAGGATGCTCCATGCGCGCGGGTACTGGCCGAAGAAGATGCTGTCGACGGCGGACTCCGCATCGAAACCGATCGAGAAGGCCTCGCGAACACGCTCGTCCGCGAAGACGCCGTAGGTCTCGTTGAGGTAGAGCGAGTACGGAATGCCCGGCAGCTCGACCGACTGGACCGTGAAGCCATCGCCGATCTGCTCGACGGTGCTCGGGGTGATGTTGCCCGCGACATCCACCTCGCCGCTCGTGAGCGCGCCGGTGCGCACTGACGTCTCGGGAAGAATGCGCACGGTCAGCGTGTCGATGTCGCTCGGGCCGGTGTGGTCGACGTTCGCCGGTCCCCAGTTGTAGTCGGGGTTGGCGGTGTAGACGATCTCCTGGTCGGGCACGTACTCACTGAGGATGAACGGGCCGGTGCCGACCGAGATGTCGGGGCCACCGGTCTTCAACTCGTCCGCCTTCTCCTCGAGCACCTTCGGAGACCAGAAGCCGAGGAGCGACGTGCTGACCGCGGAGAGGAAGGGTGCGTAGGGCTTGGAGAAGGTTACGCGAACCGTGTACTCGTCAACAGCCTCTGTACCGACGTAGGAGCCGCCGTCCTCGGCGTAGCCGATCATGCTCGCGGCCTGCGCCGAGGCGGTGGCGGGGTCGGTGATGTGATCGAAGTTCGCGACGACCGCATCCGCGTTGAATGGTGTTCCGTCGTGGAAGGTGACGTCGTCGCGGAGATGGAACGTGTACTCGAGCTGGTCGTCGGAGATCTCCCAGTCCGTGGCGAGCCACGGCACGAAGGATCCGTCCGAGTCCTGGGCGACGAGGGAGTCGAGCACGTTGCGCTGCACGAGAGCGCTCACGTCGAGTTGGCTGGAGTGCGGGTCCATGTGACCCGCACTGAGGTTCGCGCCCTCAATGGCGAAGGTGAGGGCTTGGGTGTCGTCGTTGCCGGGAGTGGCGCATCCTGAGAGGAGTGCAAGGGATGCTGCTGCGGCAATGGCGCCGAGGACGAATCGGGACCTACGGGGCATCGGTGTTCATTTCTGGTCGGGCGCGAACCTCGTGAGTTCGGCAAGGGATACCTCTAATATATAGACTCAGTCCAATAAATACTGCGAGGGTGAGCCCGCCGACACCCATCGCGACGAACTGTGACAGAAACGACGCGCCCCATGACTCCCGCCGACACGACGACTCGGGGTCGACCCCAGTCGTCGTCGCGGGAGATGCTCCAGGAGGCCGCCTTCGAGCTCTTCCTCGAGAACGGGTATTCGGGAACCACCGTCGGACAGATCGCCAACCGTGCCGGCGTCAGTCGCAACACCTTCTTCAACTACTTCGCGGGCAAGAGCGACGTGTTCTGGATCGACCTCGACTCCACGCTGGAGCACCTTCGAGGCGCACTGCACTCGGCACCGGGCGACCTCCCCGCCATCGAGGCCGTTCGGGATGCCCTGCTCACCATCGCGGAGGACCTCGGGCCCGAGCGCGTGCCGTGGGCACTGACCCAGTTCCCGATGATCGGGGACACCCAGGAGCTGCAGGCCGCAGCGATGTCACGACTCAGCAGCCACGTTCGTCTTCTCACCGACTTCCTCACACCGAGCTTTCCCGACCCGCGTTCGCCCCTGCTTGCGAGGACCGCGGCGTACGCGACCATCGGCGCCTGCGTCGCGGCCGCCCAAGCTTGGGCCTCGGCCGGGACGACCCGCGGGGCGTTGAGGCCCTACCTCGAGTCGGCGCTGGCACCGGTCATCGAGGGATTCCGCTCGCTCTGAGGCTTCGCCCTTCACGCCAACGTAGGGTGGAAGACCATGAGCGACGACACCCCGACACGACCGTACGAACCGGCCGACGAGTCGCGGACGGAGATCCTGCCTGCCGCCGCCAGCGAGCCCGGAGCAGATCAGGGACCCGACCCGTCGCGGAGGCGGCTCATCCTCGTTGTGGCCATCGCCGGCGGCGTCGCGCTTCTCGCGATCATCATCACGCTCGCGGTGCTTCTCGGCAGGCCAGCCGCCGCACCCGCGCCCACGGCCAGCCCGACATCGACCAGCACGAGCGAAGGAACGCCCATTCCGACCCCTACCCCCACGCTGACGCCCGCACCTGACGATGACGAATCGGAGGTGCCATCCACCCCACCCGCAGCCTCGATCGTGAACTTCTTCGCGTGGGACGACGAGGTGGACTGCAGCGGGGACGTCGCGGTGCCCATCTCGCTGCAATGGGAAGCGACCGGGGAGCGTCTGTGGCTCGGTGTGGGAACCGAGGATGCGCAGCAGCAGCCCTACGGCGAGTATCCGCTCAGCCACACTCTCGACCTCGACTACCAGTGTGGCCAGCCGTCGGGCTCGCAGATCTACACGGTGACCGTACAGGCCGCGGATGGCACGACCGCGAGCTCCACGGTGACTATCACCGAGGCTCCCCTCGTGGTGCCATGATCCTCGTTGTTCTGAGCGCCCTTCACCCCTAGGATTCTGCTCGTGGTGCGCGGGCACCGGGGAGAGCGGGGCCAGACGTGAGCGACGACACACCGACCCAACGATTCGATGCAGCCGGGGAGGACGCCCCGACTGAGATCCTCTCCCAGCAGCCCGAGGCCGGCGCGGAGCCAGCCGCGCCCAGCGAGGCTGAGGAGTCCGCGGCCAAGTCCAAGCGCCTCATCATCATCCTGGCCTCAGTGGGCGGTGCGCTCCTCCTCGCCATCATCATCATTCTGATCCTCCTCCTGAGCGGAGGAGGCAGTCCGCCCCCTGCACCCACTCCGACCCCCACAGCGTCGCGGACTGCCACACCAACACCGACACCAACCCCGACTCCGACGCCCACCCCCTCTCCGACTGCCTCCCCCACCCCGACCCCCTCGCCCACGCAGCCGACGCCCCCGCCTCCCGCAGGGCCGACGATCAACAGCTTCTCGACGGGAACGACGAGCGTGCAGTGCGCGGAGCCCGGCACCCAGGACCCGTCGATCGACATCAGTTGGTCGAGTTCGCGTGTCGACACCGTCTACTTCGGTATCGACACGACGGATGCCTCGGCGCAACCGTTCTTCAGCAACCTCCCGCCGAGCGGCGACGCGTCAGACTTCCCCGCCGGATACGACCCGTTCCTCTACACCTGCCCGGCGGCGAGCCACGTCTACACGATCACGGTCGTCGGCGACGGCCAGAAGGTGTCCCAGTCGATCACGGTGACCAATACGGGCTACACGGGCTAGTCCCCGCGAGCACCGCCCTCGCTCCGCCGCGTAGAATCGGTGGGCAATCAGTGGTGCGCGTGCGCGTGCATCCTCACACTCAGGCACCATCGCGGTCCGACCGGGCGCGAACAGACACGGTGCCGCATATATCGAACCGGAGCACCCATGCCTGATTCCACGCCAGCCAGCATCCCCGAGAAGCCGGCACTCGAGGGCCTCGAAGACAAGTGGGGTCCCGCCTGGGAGTCCCAGGGCACCTACCGGTTCGATCGTGCCGACGCCATCGCGCGCGGCAAGGGGTCGGTCTTCTCCGTTGACACTCCCCCGCCGACGGCCTCGGGCAGCCTGCATATCGGCCACGTGTTCAGCTACACCCACATGGACCTCGTCACGCGCTTCCAGCGCATGCGAGGCAAGGCGATCTTCTACCCCATGGGGTGGGACGACAACGGCCTGCCCACCGAGCGTCGCGTGCAGAACTACTACGGCGTGCGCTGCGACCCGTCGCTGCCCTACGACCCCGACTTCACTCCCCCACTTCAGGGTGGCGAGGGCTCGAGCGGCAAGGCAGCGGACCAGATTCCGATCTCGCGCCGCAACTTCATCGAGCTGTGCGAGGAGCTCACCGCCGAAGACGAGAAGCAGTTCGAGGACCTCTGGCGCCAGCTCGGCCTCTCCGTCGACTGGTCGCTGACCTACCGCACGATCGGCGATCACGCGCAGGCGGCGGCCCAGCGCGCCTTCCTCCGCAACCTCGCCCGCGGCGAGGCCTACCAGGCCGACGCCCCCACGCTGTGGGACATCACGTTCCGCACGGCCGTCGCACAGGCCGAGCTCGAGGACAAGGAGCAGCCCGCCGCGTACCACCGGGTCGCATTCCACCGCACGGACGGTGACGGTGACATCCACATCGAGACGACCCGGCCCGAGCTGCTCGCGGCCTGCGTCGCCCTCGTCGCGCATCCCGATGACGAGCGCTACAAGCCCTTCTTCGGCACGACGGTGACCACCCCGCTCTTCGGAGTCGAGGTCCCCGTGGTGGCCCACCACCTCGCCCAGCAGGACAAGGGTTCCGGCATCGCCATGATCTGCACCTTCGGCGACGTGACCGACGTCGTCTGGTGGCGCGAGCTCGACCTCCCGAACCGCACGATCATCGGGGCCGACGGCCGCATCATCGCCGAGCCGCCAGCCGCCATCGAGACGGATGCCGCGAAGGCGACCTACGCGGAACTGGCGGGCAAGACGGTCTTCAGCGCCAAGGCCCGCACGGTTGAGCTTCTTCGCGAATCCGGCGAGCTGATCGGCGACCCGAAGCCCATCAGTCACGCCGTGAAGTTCTTCGAGAAGGGCGACAAGCCCCTCGAGATCATCTCGACCCGCCAGTGGTACATCACCAACGGCGCACGCGACGAGTCGCTTCGCGAGAAGCTCGTGGCCGCCGGCAGGGAGATCTCCTTCACCCCCGATCACATGCGCGTGCGCTACGAGAACTGGGTCGGTGGCCTCACGGGTGACTGGCTCATTTCGCGCCAGCGATTCTTCGGAGTTCCCATCCCTGTCTGGTACGAGCTCGACGCCGACGGCGAGAAGGGCGCAGTCATCGTGCCCACCGAGGAGTCCCTGCCCGTCGACCCGTCGAGTGACGTACCACCCGGCTACTCCGAGACGGACCGTGGCAAGACCTTCGTCGGCGAGGTCGACATCATGGACACCTGGGCCACCTCATCCCTCACGCCGCAGATCGCCGGCGGGTGGGTCACCGACCCCGAGCTGTTCGATCTCGTCTTCCCGTACGCCCTGCGCAGCCAGGGGCAGGACATCATCCGCACCTGGCTCTTCTCGACCGTCCTGCGCGCCGAGCTCGAGAACGGCACGATCCCGTGGAAGAACGCCGGCATCTCCGGTTTCATCGTCGACCCCGACCGCAAGAAGATGTCCAAGTCCAAGGGCAACGTCGTCACCCCCAAGGGGATGCTGGACGACCACGGCTCCGACGCAGTGCGCTACTGGGCGGCATCCTCTCGCCTCGGCACCGATGCCGCCTTCGACCCGCAGAACCCGAAGCAGATCAAGATCGGTCGCAGGCTCGCGATCAAGGTGCTCAACGCCGCGAAGTTCGTCTACGGGTTCCCCGCGACAGGCGACGTGTCACTGGATGCCGTGACCCAGCCCCTCGACAGGGACATGCTCGCCGAGCTCGCGTCCGTGGTGCGAGTGGCCACGGAGTCGCTCGAGAACTTCGACCACGCGCGAGCACTCGAGACGACCGAGCAGTTCTTCTGGACTTTCTGCGACGACTACCTCGAGCTCGTGAAGGAGCGCGCCTACGGAACCGGCGAGGGCCAGGCATCCGCCGTGGCCGCCCTCCGCACGGCGATCGACGTGTTCCTGCGGCTGCTCGCGCCGTACCTGCCCTTCGCCACCGAGGAGGTCTGGAGCTGGACCCACGAGGATTCGGTCCACACGTCGGCGTGGCCGACCGTGGCCGACCTCGGCTCGCCGGCCGACCCCGACGGACTCCTGACCGTCGTGAGCGAGGCACTCATCAGCATCCGTCGCGCGAAGACGGATGCGAAGGCCTCCCAGAAGACCGAGGTGCTGTCCGCCACGATCACCGGCCCAGCCCAGCTCGAGGACGGACTCGCCGACCTCAAGGCCGTGGGCCGAATCGCCGGCGTGACCTTCGTGGAGTCGGATGAGATCCTCGTGACCGACATCGTTCTTGCGGAGGCCCCCGAATGATCCGCCCCATCCTTGGCGACGACCGGGAGGCCTGGTCAGAGCTGTTCCGCAGCTACGGCGTGTTCTACGAGACCGACTTCAGCGAAGAGGTGCTCGAGAAGGTCTGGCTCGTGCTGCTCACCGCGGGTTCCGGCATCGATGCTGTCGTGGCCGAGAACGACGAGGGCACGGTTGTCGGCTTCGCCCACTACCGCTCTCACCCCGACACCTTCAGCGGCGGGCGTGACTGGTTCCTCGACGACCTGTACGTGCATCCGGATGCCCGCGGCGCTGGCCACGCGACGGCGCTCATCGAGCACATCGCCGACCTCGCCCGCGAGACCGGCCCGGCCGGTACCCTCCGGTGGATCACGGCAGCCGACAACGAGCGCGCCCAGCGGGTCTACGACAGGGTCGCCACGAAGACGACCTGGGTCACGTACGAGGTGAAGCTCTGATGCAGCTCGGCACGAGATGGACTGTGGGCGAGCAGCCGCCGTCGCGCCTCACTGAGGATGTCGTCGCGGCGATCGCCGGCGTCGAGGCCGAGCTCGCGGGCATCGACACGACCGGCTGGCGCTGGACGCTCACGTGGCTCGAGGGTCGACCGGTCGCCGAACTCGACGACGGCACCGTGGTCCGGGTGGATCACACGGGTGCGATCTCGGTGGAGGAACCCGCGGAGTAGACCGCTCAGGCCCGCGCGAGGAGCTCACCGTGGGGCATGGCGAGCCAGCCGTCCTCGTGGTCGGCCCACTCGCGCCAGGCGTGGCTGATGGCCTCGAGGTCCTGTTGCGTCGCGTACCCCTTGCCGAGGGCGTCGGCTGCGAACGCCGACTGTAGAACGCGCGCCTCCCACATGCTGCCCCACCACTCACGGTCGGTGGCGTTGGCGAAGTTCCAGACGGATGCCGTCGTCTCGGCTTCGTCAAGGTCGGCCTCGCGCGCCCACGCCTTCAGGCGCCGTCCGGCATCGGGTTCGCCCCCGTTGGAGCGATGCACGCGCTCGTAGAGGCCGAGCCACGCGTCGAGCCCGGGCAACTGCGGGTACCAGAACGTTCCCGCGTAGTCGACGTCCCGTGCGGCGATGATCCCACCCGGCTTCGCCACGCGCCGCATCTCGCGCAGCACGGCGACCGGGTCAGCCACGTGCTGCAGTGTCTGGTGGGCGTGGACGATGTCGAACGTGTCGTCATCGAACGGCAGCTCGTACGCGTCCCCCACAATGAACTCCAGGTTGTCACGCTGGAACTCGGATGACGCACGCGCGATGACCTCGGATGCCGCATCCAACCCCACCACGCGACCCGGCGCGAGCCGGTCCGCGAACTCGACCGTGATCGTGCCCGGGCCGCAGCCGAGGTCGAGCAGTGATCGCCCCGCGGTCAGCAGTGGCGCAAGATACGCCGCCGAGTTCTCGATCGTTCGCCACGTGTGTGACTTCAGAACGCTCTCGTGGTGGCCGTGGGTGTATCGCTCGCTCATGTTCCGAGGATAGGACTCCTCCGCGTGCTCAGAGCGCCGGCTGCTCCGGGGTGAACAACCAGGCATCGAACAGTCCCGAGAGGTCCTGGTCCGCGACCGACGAGGCGTAGTCGACGAACTGCTGCGTCGTCACGTTTCCACCGGCGTTCTCGGTAGCCCACCCCTCGATGATCGCGAAGAACGTCGGGTCACCCACCTCCATGCGCAGCGCCTGCAGTGCCATGGCGCTGCGGTAGTACACGGGAGTGTCGAAGAGACCGGCAGGACCGGGCTCGCCGGGCGTCGCCGCCCAGAATGCCGCGTTGTTGCCTGGCGGGTTGATGTAGTACGCGTCGAACTGCTGCTGGGCGGTGAGCCCGCCGTCGTCCTCAGCCCAGAGCCACTCCGCGTACGTCGCGAAGCCCTCGTTGAGCCACATGTCACCCCAGCGGCTCAACGTCACGCTGTCGCCGTACCACTGGTGCGCCAACTCGTGAACGACCGTGGCGGGGTCTGCGTCCGCCGGGAACGCCCAAGCCGGGTAGATGGGCCTCGTCTGGTTCTCGAGGGCGTACGGAAGGTCCTCGCCTGGCGCGATCTCGCCCACCGCGATGCCACCGGCCTCCGAGAACGGATAGGGGCCGAAGAAGTCCTCGAGGAACGCGATGACCTCGGGCTCACTGTCGAAGACGTCGGTGGCGACATCCCCCACGAAAGCTCCGCCACCGTCGGCCTCGACCGAGAACAGGTCAGGATCGATCGCGTTGTAGTAGGTGATGCCGTCGGGTGCTGTGGTCACCGTCTCGTCGTACTCGCCGGTGGTTGCCGTCGCGAGGTAGGTCGCCATCGGCTCGTCCATCACCCAGACTCGCGTCGTGACGCCACCGCTGGTCGTCTCCGACTCCAGGCGACCGTTGGCGATCGACTCCGTCCCCTCCGGAACGGTCATCTCGATCGTGAACGTCGCCTTGTCGAGCGGATGATCGTTCGACGGGAACCACGTTGCTGCAACGCGCGGCTCACCGATGATGACTGCCCCGTCGCCCGTCGGCAGCACGCCGCCGGGGCCGAACACGTCGTCGAGCGGGATGGGGATGCCGCTGTAGGCCACCTCGGTGGTGATGGTGCTGCCGGTCGGGATGCCAGCGGCCGGCGTCACGACGAGCTCCGTGCGCGGCGGGGTGGCGTCGCCATCCACGCTGTCCGGAAGCTGCGGCTGGCCGGTCTCGATGCTGATCTGCGTCGTCTCAAGGGTCCAAGTGGCCGGCGAGTTGTTGACCACGACGTCGGAGACGACGATCGCGTCGGACAGGTCGGTGTCCCGGGTGTCGAAGTCGAGGTTGAAGCGCGAGAGGTTCTGGGTCGCAACGGCCGTGATGACAGCAGTGCCCGACAGCACGCGGGACTCCGGGTCATAGGCGAGCTGGAGGTCGTAGTCCTGCACGTCGTAGCCACCGTTGCCGTCGAGCGGGTAGTAGTCGTCCCCGATTCCGGCGGCGCCTGGCGTGAACTCGACAGCCGGGATCGTTCCGGGCGGGCAGTCAACCGCGGACGCGGGCTGCGCGGGGGCCACACCGAGGGACACGACGAGCGCGAGAGGAAGGATGAGCAGCAGGAGGCCCCGGCGGCGTTGGCGCCAGAGCAGGATCCCCGCGACCAGCAGACCGAGCCCGAGGGCCGTGAGCCCCAGGGCCAGGGGGAGGAAGTCGACTCCAGTGTTGGGCAGAACGCAGTCCGTCATGTGGATCCTTGCTGTTGTGCGGCACAGATGCTCGGGTACTCAGACTGTAGACCCCTGTGCCCCGTTCGTGGGTCACGAACGTGTTTCGTGATGACGGCGATCCTGTGTCGGCGCACCACCCATACGCTGGTGGGATGTCCAACCCGTTCTTCGCGCCCAGCCCACTCCCCTTCACCCTGCCTCCGTTCGCGGACATCCGTGATGAGCACTACCTGCCGGCATTCGAACGCGGTATGGCTGAGCAACTGGAGGAGATCTCCGCGATCACGGGCCAAACCGAGCAGCCAACCTTCGAGAACACGATGCTGCCGCTCGAGCGGAGCGGACAGCTCCTCGAGCGCGTAGCGACGGTCTTCTTCACGCTCACCTCGGCCGACTCGACGGACTTCCTCAACGATCTGGAGGAGCAGATCGCACCCCTTCTGGCGGCGCACTCCGACGCCATCCGCTTGGATGCCGCCCTCTTCGCGCGTATCGAGAGCCTCCACAACCAGCTTGACGACCTGGGACTCGACGCGGAGTCGCGCTATCTCGTCGAGCGGTACTTCATGGAGTTCTCGATCGCCGGCGCCGGTCTCGATGACCCCCAGAAGCAGCAGTTGCGCGACTACAACCAGCGCCTCTCCACCCTCACGACACGCTTCGAGAAGAACCTTCTGGCCGACACGAACGACCTCGCTGTCGTCATCACGGATGTCGCCGAGCTCGACGGCCTCGGACCCGGCGAGATCTCCGCAGCGGCAGAAGCAGCTCGCGAGCGTGGACTGGAGGACGCCTACCTCATCACGCTCGTTCTTCCGACCGGGCATCCGTCGCTCTCGGCCCTGACGAATCGCGCGGTGCGCGCCCGGATCATGGATGCCTCACGCGCCCGTGGCACGCGCGGTGGAACGTGGGACAACCGCGATCTCGTGCTCGAGATCACGAGGCTCCGCGCCGAGCGAGCTCGACTCCTGGGCTTCGACTCGCACGCGGCGTGGGTCATCGCGGATGAGACGGCGAAAAGTCCGGCGACGGTGGCGGCGATGCTCGCCCGGCTCGCCACCCCTGCCGCCAGGAACGCGCGGGAGGAGCAGGCCGCCCTCGAAGCACTGGCCGGGCATCCCATCGAGGCCCACGACTGGGCCTTCTACAGCGAGAAGGTGCGACAGGAGAAGTACGACGTCGACGAGGTGGCGATGCGCCCGTACTTCGAGGCGGAGCGCGTGCTGCGCGACGGCGTGTTCTACGCGGCGACTCGGCTGTACGGGATCACGTTCTCCGAGCGCACCGACCTCGTGGCCTATCACCCCGATGTTCGCGTCTTCGAGGTGCTCGAGGAGGACGGCTCGTCGGTCGGGCTGTTCCTGCTCGACCTCTACACGCGCGACTCGAAGCGTGGCGGCGCGTGGATGAACTCCCTGAGCTCGCAATCGGCGCTGCTCGGGCATCCGGTCATCGTCACGAACACGCTCAACGTGCCGAAGCCCGCGGCGGGCGAACCCACCCTTTTGACCTATGACGAGGTCGAGACGTTCTTCCACGAGTTCGGGCATGCCCTCCACGGCCTGTTCGCCCGTGTCACCTACCCGAAGTTCGCCGGGACGAACACCTACCGCGACTTCGTCGAGTTCCCGAGCCAGGTCAATGAGATGTGGATGCTCTGGCCCGAGGTCCTGGAGAACTACGCGGCGCACTTCGAGACGGGCGAGCCCATGCCTACGGAGCTCGTGGCCAAGATCCAGGCCGCCGCCTCGTTCAACCAGGGCTTCTCGACGAGCGAGTACCTGGCCGCGGCACTCCTCGACCAGGCCTGGCATTCGATCACGGCCGACACCTCGGTGGCGGACGTAGCGGAATTCGAGGCCTCGGCCCTGGCTGCGGCGGGCCTCGACAACCCGGCGATTCCCACTCGCTACGCGAGCACCTACTTCGCGCATACCTTCGCCGGCGGCTACGACGCCGGGTACTACTCGTACATCTGGAGCGAGGTGCTCGACGCTGACACGGTCGCGTGGTTCGGGGCCAACGGCGGGCTCACACGCGAGAACGGCCAGCGTTTCCGGGATCGGCTGCTCGCCGTCGGCGGCTCGAAGGATCCGCTCGAGGCATTCCGTGACTTCCGTGGCCGGGACGCCGAGATCCAGCCCCTGCTCGATCGGCGCGGGCTCGACTAGTCCGTTGCCGGTGGCGATGTCACCACAGCCGCGATCGCCTCGGCGGGCGTGACTCCACGGGCGGCGGCGAGTTCGAGGACTGCTGCCGCCGCATCCCCCTCGAGCCTCACGGTCACCGCCGTGGTGCCCGCGCGGAACACCCTGCCAAGGACCGGGAGCACGATCGTCCCGAGCACGTCGACGATCGCCACAACGCCCACGAATCGCCAGTAGAAGTCGCCGTCGTTGCCCGGGATCTCGCCATTGGTGAGGATCGACAGCGAGACGAGTGTTGCGAGCAGAGCGACCGCCGCGAGCGTGACGATGAGGCCGGTGCGGATGATCCGCTGTCGGCGAGCGGCCAGGAGGAGCAACAGGTTGGCCTGCGCGAGGCTCGCGGATGCGATGGCGAGCACCACGAAGGACTTCAGGATGACGTCCCAGGTGCCGTTCCACGTGTCCCAGCTCACCCAGATGAGCGCGAGCCCCAGCCCCAGCGCAAGGGCGGATGCCGCGATCCCGACGAAACCCACGACGCGCAATGCCCGGCCGACCACCGCAAGGTGACACAGCGACGTGATCGCGAATGCCGCCGTGAGCAGCGTGGTGAGCAGGATCTTCGACTCGACCTCGCCGAACTCGCCCGTGAGGAGCGTGACGATACCCAGGAGGGCTGCAAGGGCGAGCGACACGATGACGAAGACGATTGCCGCGCGGCGGACACCGGTGAGGGTGCGGTCCGGCGCGTGCGGTTCGGTAGCGAGTGTCTCTGGGATGCTCATGCCCCGAGCCTAGGGGCAGGGGTAGCGGAACTACGGGGCGATTGCACGCAGGGTGGCGAGCTTCGACGCGAGGTCCGGTCCCTGCGGCGCGACTATCACCTCGTCGGCGCCCGTGCTCGCGGCGAGGTCGGCGATGCGCTGCGTCGCGTGCGTGACATCCCCGATCGCCTGGTGGGAGTTGCGCTCCCTGACCCACTCGAGTTCCTGGGCCGACCACGGATACGCCTCGGCCTCGGCGAGACTCGGGATGCGACCGGGACGCTCCCCCTTGCGCATCCGCACGAACAGCAGGCCGTTCGGCAGAGCCAGACGCTCCGCCTCTTCGGCGTTCTCGGCAACGAGAGTGGAGACCGCGACCATCGAGTGCGGCTCGGTGAGAACAACGGAGGGTGTGAAGCTCTCCCGGTAGATGTCGAAGGCGACACGCGTGTTCGGACCTCCCGCGAAGTGATGGGCGAAGGCGAACGGGAGGCCCATCATCCCCGCCAGGCGCGCGCTGAAGTCACTCGAACCGAGAAGCCACATCTCGGGCGAGTCACCGAGCCCCGGCACGGCCACGATGCGCGAGCCGATGCCGTTCTCGAGCGGCGGGATCGTGCCGAACCATGCAAGGAGCTCGATCACCTGGTTGGGGAAGTCGTCGACCGATTCCTGAGCCGCGCGGCGGAGAACAGCCGCCGTCAGACCGTCCGTGCCAGGCGCACGTCCGAGCCCGAGGTCGATGCGGTCGCCGTGGAGCGCGACGAGCGTGCCGAACTGCTCGGCGATCACGAGGGACGAGTGGTTCGGCAGCATGACTCCACCGGAGCCGACGCGGATCGTGGACGTCGCGGCGGCGATCGCCCCGATGAGCACCGCAGGGGCGGATGACGCGACGGCGGGCATCCCGTGGTGCTCCGCGACCCAGATCCTGCGGTAGCCGAGCTTCTCCGCCTCCTGCGCGGTGGCGATCGTGTCGCGCAGCGCTTCGGCGTGCGACATCCCCTCGTAGACGGAGGCGAGGTCGAGGACGGAAAGGGGGATGCTCATGCCGGGGTCAACGCCCGTGGCATCCACCCCATTCCGTCACCCGGCACGCTAGGCCTTCGGGGTGGTCTCCGGCTCGGCGGGCGAGCCAGCCTCGGCGGACTCCCCCGGCGCCCCGGAGGGTGCCGTCTCGGAGATCGGCTCGGGCTTCGGGCGGCGTTGCCAACCGAGCCACAGCATGACGATGCCGCCGGCCAGGAGCCCCCAGAAAGCGGAGCCGATTCCGGCGATGACGATGCCGGAGGCGACGACGAGGAACGTGATGATCGCCGTGATCCGGTGCTCGGGAGCCTCGAGGGCACCTACGACGCTCGAGATGAGCGCTCCGAGCACGGCCAGGCCTGCGACAGCCGTGATGAGGATGGAGGGGGCCGCATTCACCAGGGCCACCGCGGCTCCCGCACCGAGACCGAGCGGAATGTAGAGCAGTCCGTTGGTGAGCGTCGCAGTCCACCGCTTCGAGCGGTCGGGGTGCGACTCGTCGCCCGCCATGATCGCTGCTGTGATGGCACCCAGGTTGATGGCGTGTCCGCCGAAGAACGCCGCTCCCGCCGAACCGAGACCGGTACCCACGAGGGCGAAGCGCGGCGGCACCGTGTAGTCGTTGCTCTTCATGACGGTGAAGCCCGGAATGTTCTGGCCAGCCATGGTGACGATGAAGAGTGGCAGCCCGAGGCTGATGACGGTGTTGATGTTGAAGGTCGGTGCGACGAAGGTCAGTTGGGGTGCGATGGATGCCTCGGTGATCCAGTCGCTGCCGGCCGAGATGAACACGCACACGATCGCGACGACCATGGCCGCGGGCACCGCCCAACGGGGCGCAAGCCGGTAAAGCACGAGCCACGTGAGAACGATCGGGCCGGCGAGGAGGGGAAGCTCGGCCACCGCCTGGAACGGCGCCAGGCAGATGGGCAGGAGCACGCCGGCGAGCATCGCGCTCGCGAGCGGCTTGGGGATGCTCGTGATCGCACGCCCGAGCCAGGGCCAGAGCCCGCACAGCACGATGAGAATCGCGCTGACGATGAAGGCACCGACGGCGTCGGAGAAGGTGATGCCCTGGCCCGCCGCGGCGAGCAGCACTGCTGCGCCGGGCGTCGACCACGCGATCGCGAGCGGGATCCTGAGGACGAGGGCGCCGATCGTACTGACGACCGCTGTGGCCAGACAGATGGCGAGGAGGCCGGAACCGGCCTGCTCAGGGGTGGCGCCTACGGCGATGAAGGCGGCAATGACAAGAGCGAAGGACGACGCAAAGCCGGCAATGGCTGCGACAAAACCTGCGGAAATCGACTGGAACATTCCGCCAGCCTAGGGTCGTTGCCTTTGGCAACAAAACCGACGCGCTAAGCGGACTTCTCCGTGCGCAGGTTCGTGCGGGGAACGATCGTCGGTGCAGCGTTCTCGAGCACTGCCGCACGCGTGACGATCACTCGACCGACCTCTTCGTCGGAGGGCACATCGAACATGATCGGGCCGAGAACCTCTTCGAGAATCGCGCGCAGACCGCGGGCACCGGTCTGTCTGAGCACAGCCAGGTCGGCGATGGCCTCGAGCGCGTCCTTGTCGAACTCGAGCTCGACACCGTCGATCTCGAACATGCGCTGGTACTGGCGAACAAGCGCATTGCGCGGCTTGGTGAGGATCTCCATGAGGGCGACCTGGTCGAGCTGCGTGACCGTCGTCACGACGGGGAGGCGTCCGATGAACTCGGGGATGAGACCGAACTTGTGCAGGTCCTCGGGAAGCACCTCACTGAACAGGTTGACGTCGTCGCCCTTGCTGTGGAGGGGCGCGCCGAAGCCGATGCCCTTCTTGCCCGCGCGGCTGGAGATGATCTCCTCGAGGCCAGCGAAGGCACCGGCGACGATGAACAGAACGTTCGTGGTGTCGACCTGGATGAACTCCTGGTGCGGATGCTTGCGGCCGCCCTGCGGCGGAACGGAGGCAACGGTGCCCTCGAGGATCTTGAGCAGCGCCTGCTGCACACCCTCGCCCGAGACATCCCGGGTAATGGACGGGTTCTCGGCCTTGCGAGCGATCTTGTCGATCTCGTCGATGTAGATGATGCCGGTCTCGGCGCGCTTGACGTCGTAGTCCGCGGCCTGGATGAGCTTGAGGAGGATGTTCTCCACGTCCTCACCAACATAGCCAGCCTCGGTGAGGGCCGTGGCATCCGCGACCGCGAAGGGCACGTTGAGGCGCTTGGCGAGGGTCTGGGCGAGATAGGTCTTGCCGCAGCCCGTGGGGCCGATGAGCAGGATGTTCGACTTGGCGATCTCGACATCCTCGACGATCGCGTCGGCCGAGGTGATCGTGTTGCGGGCGCGAACTCGCTTGTAGTGGTTGTAGACGGCGACGGAGAGCGAACGCTTGGCGTGCTCCTGCCCGATGACGTACTCCTCAAGGAAGTTGTAGATCTCGCGGGGCTTCGGCAGGTCGAACTCGCTCGAGACCTCCTCGCCCGCTTCAGCGAGGCGCTCCTCGATGATCTCGTTGCACAACTCGACGCACTCGTCGCAGATGTACACGCCGGGGCCGGCGATGAGCTGCTGCACCTGCTTCTGGCTCTTTCCGCAGAATGAGCACTTGAGGAGGTCAGCGCTTTCCCCGATGCGGGCCATCTGGTCGTTCCTCTCCCCGGCGGATACTTGACACCGAGCCTAACCCGACAGTGGCGCGCATCCAGTCACCTGCGGAAAAGCGGTGGCGGCGTGCCGCACTCAGGATCGTGGCGCTTCCGTGTGTGGCACTATTGTGCTCGCATCCAACAAACGTCACGAGGAGGTGGCCTTGCGCAGGATCGCATCCGCGGCAGCCGTCTGTGCTGCGCTGGTCGCGGCATCCGTCATGTCCGCAGCACCGGCGTCGGCGCACGTCATCGCCGAGACCGCGACGGCCCCGGCCGGCTCGTACACGGTCGTCACCTTCAGCCTGTTGCATGGATGCGAGGACTCACCGACCACGTCGGTGACCATCGAACTGCCGGAGGAGATCCTCGCGGTGACCCCGACAGCGCAGTGGAACTGGACCATCTCCGAGACGGTGGTTCCTGCGACCGTCGAGGGCACGAGCATCACCGAGCGCACGAGCGCGGTGACCTTCGACGCCGAGACACCCCTCCCATCCGGGCAGCGCGCCACGTTCGACCTGTGGCTAGGAATGCCCGATGGCCAGCCCGGGGATGTCGTCGCCTTTCCCGCGTACCAGACCTGTGAAGACGGGGCGACCCAGGACTGGGTCGGCGATGAAGCCCCCCAGGTGATCCTGACGGAGCCCGTCGAAGGTGGCGCGCACGGTCACGGCGGCGAGATCATCCCCGACCAGGGCGGCACGGCCATCCCAGGCGAGCACGAGACCGAACACACCGACGTCGCCGCGACGGCCGCCGACCCACTCTCGCGACTTCTCGCTGCCGGTGCACTGCTTCTCGGGCTCATCGCCCTCATCGCTGCCTTCACCGGACGCCGTGGGTCCCGCGACGCCGACCACTACGTGCCAGTCACGGAGCCCGCAACCGGCGACGAACCCTCGTCGGCCGATTCTGCACGCCCGGACCGTTCAGGGCAGGATTGACGGATGCACGCCCCCACGCCCCGCGAGCCCGGCTCCGCGATGACGACTCGCGTCGCTCGCGCTGCCCGTGGCTGGGGCGTCGCCGTCTTCGCGACGGCAACCGCGGCCGTGTCCCACGGACTCGCTGGCGGCACCTTCCCCGGAACGTTCGGAATTTTCGCGTCTCTCATCCTCGCGGGCGCGGCGAGTAGCCTCCTCACCACCCGGCGCCAGTCGCTCTGGAGGTTGGCCGCTGCGGTCGCAATCACCCAGGTGATGTACCACGCCGTGTTCAGCGGAATGGGCGATCCCACAGCACCCGTCGTTGCACACCACTCCGCGCTCCCCCACCTCATGCCGGTTCACTCCCACGCCGGTTCCATGTGGTTGGCGCACGTCATCGCAGGCATCGTCACCCTGGTCGTGCTCGTGCACGCCGAATCGGCGCTGTGGAGCCTCGGCCGTACCATTCGGCTCGTCGTCGCTCGATTCCTCTCGTTGTGGCGTCCCGCTCCCGTTGCCGTGTCCGTCGCGCTTCCCGTGGAGCGGCGCGACAGCCGGCCGTCTCCCCTTCTCGTCGTTCTCTCCCTGATGAGGTATCGCGGCCCACCCCTGTCGCCGCTCGCCGTCTGACGGCATTCATCCCTCGACAGAACCACCGGCATCCCGTCGGCGGCTGTCCTGCGCGCGCAAACATGCCGCGCCTCATCAACCACCCCGAAAGAGAACTCCCATGAAGAAGAACGTCCTGTCCATTGCCGCGCTCCTCACGGCCGGCACTGCCCTCGCCCTCGCCGCGCCCCTCAGCGCGAGCGCACACGTGACAGCCAGCGCAAGCTCCACCGCCGCTGGTTCGTACAGCGTCATCACGTTCAGCGTGCCGCACGGCTGCGAAGGCTCTCCCACCACCGCGATCGCAATCGAGATCCCCGAGGACATCCTCTCGGTCACCCCGACCCGCAACCCCTACTGGACCTTCGAACTCACGAAGACTCCGCTCGACCCACCCACCGAGGACCAGTCCGAGCGCGTGAGCGTGGTCACCTACAGCGCGGAGACGCCTCTGCCTGAAGGCGTCCGCGACACCCTCGAACTCTCCGTCAAGCTGCCGGCTGGTGAAGCGGGCGACGTTGTCGAGTTCCCGGTCACGCAGACCTGCGAGGAGGGCGAGACTCTCTGGGTGGGCGACGAGGTCCCGTCGATCACGCTGACCGCGGCCGAGGAGGGTGACGGCCATGGGGCCGCAGCGACCGAGGATGAGACCGCGCATGCGGAAGAGGAAGTCGCGCCGATCTCGTCGACCCAGCCCGCTGACGATGTTCTCGCCAGGGTGCTCGCAGTCGTGGGGCTTATCGTGGGTGCCGCAGGCCTCGCATTCGGCGTGGCAGCCCGCAGGAAGGCGACAAAGTAACGATGACGCGAATCGCGAAGACTCGAAGAGCAGCTCTCGTGGCTGCTCTGGCCCTGGCCGGACTGTCGCTCGGTGCAGCCGCGCCTGCGGCTGCACACAGCTACATCGTGGCGAGTTCGCCCGCCGAGGGCTCGACCATCTCCGACGTGCCCGAGAACTTCTCCGTCACGGCAAACGAGCTCCTGCTCGATCTCAACGGTGATGGGAGCGGCTTCGCGATCCAGGTCGTGGATGCCGCTGGCCTCTACTACGGCGACGGCTGCACGGTCGTGTCGGGCTCCACGCTCTCCATGGGCGCCACGCTGGGCAACGCGGGTGACTACCGGGTGTACTGGCAGGTCATCTCGGCTGACGGACACGTCGTTTCCGGCGAGTTCCCATTCGTGTGGGCGCCGGGCGATGGAGCTGTGAACACGCCCGGTCTCGGTGCACCCCCGGTGTGCGGTGAGTCGGCGACCGAGCCGACACCCACTCCCAGCGCGACGCCCGAGCCCGACGAGGCCGTCGCGCCGGAGCCCTCGGCAACTGCGACCCCGGTCGCCGAGATCGACGGTGAGAGTGTCGCATCCGTGAACCCCTTCTATATCGCTGGGGGAATCATCGGGCTTCTCGCGGTCATCGTGGTGATCGTGACGGTGGCTCGCCGCCAGAGCATGGCCGGCACGGATAATGCAACACCGCCCTCATCGGACGGTGAACCGCCCGCGGACGACCCCGGCTCCACCACGGAGAACACCTAGCAACAGCCTGAGGGGCGCATCCACCGGGTGCGCCCCTCTCGCTGTACCGGCAGAATGAGTCCCATGACCAATCCGATGTTCATCGCCCTGGCCGTGCTCTCCGCGCTCTCCGCCGTCGCTGTCATCCTGCTCGCGATCAGGTCGTTCCGTGGCATCCGTGGCAAGGACGGGGACGACGACAACTGGAACGCACCGCCCAGTTCCTGAACTGCCCGCACCAACGACAAAGGCCGCCCCTGAGGGAGCGGCCTTTGTTCTGTGGTTGGCTACGCGGTAAGCGCCGCCGGGGCGTTCTTGCGGGACGACAGCACCTGGTCGATGAGTCCGTACTCGACGGCCTCCTCGGCACCGAGGATCTTGTCGCGCTCGATGTCCTTGTTGACCTGCTCGACCGTGCGGTTCGAGTGCTTGGCGAGCGTCTCCTCGAGCCAGGTGCGCATGCGCAGCACCTCGAACGCCTGGATCTCGATGTCCGAAGCCTGGCCGCCACCCTGGCCCTGAATGGCCGGCTGGTGGATCAGGATACGGGCGTTCGGGAGTGCGAGGCGCTTGCCCTTTGTGCCACCGGCGGTGATGACGGCGGCGGCGGAGGCGGCCTGTCCGAGCACCACGGTCTGGATCTGCGGGCGGATGTACTGCATCGTGTCGTAGATCGCCGTCATCGCGGTGAACGAGCCACCGGGCGAGTTGATGTACATCACGATGTCGCGGTCGGGGTCCTGCGACTCGAGCACGAGCAGCTGGGCCATGACGTCGTCGGCGGACGCGTCATCCACCTGGACACCCAGGAAGATGATGCGGTCCTCGAAGAGCTTCGCGTACGGGTCCTGGCGCTTGTAGCCGTAGGCCGTGCGCTCCTCGAAGGTCGGCAGGATGTAGCGCGAGTTGGGCAGGTTTCCTGCCGCTGCGAATGTGGGGGCTTCCATTGTTGTCTTCCTGCCTTACTTCTTCGAGCCGCCGGCCGTGACCTCGGCCACGTCGAGTGCGGTCTCACGGATGTGATCGACGAAGCCATACTCGAGGGCTTCCTGTGCGTTGAACCAACGGTCGCGATCACCATCGTCGGTCACCTGCTCGACCGTCTTGCCGGTCTGGGCAGCAGTGATCTCGGCGAGGCGGCGCTTCATGTCGAGGATGAGCTGGGCCTGGGTCTGGATGTCGCTCGACGTGCCGCCGAACCCACCGTGGGGCTGGTGGAGGAGCACGCGTGCGTTGGGGGTGATGAATCGCTTGCCCTTGGTGCCCGCGGTCAGCAGGAGCTGGCCCATGGATGCAGCCATGCCGATACCCACGGTCACGATGTCGTTCGGGACGAACTGCATCGTGTCGTAGATCGCCATGCCTGCGGTGATCGAGCCGCCGGGCGAGTTGATGTAGAGGGAGATGTCACGCTTCGGGTCCTCGGCCGCGAGGAGAAGCAGCTTCGCCGCAATCTCGTTGGCGTTCTCGTCACGGACCTCCGATCCGAGCCAGATGATGCGGTCCTTCAGCAGCCTGTCGAAGACAGATGAGACCAGTGCCGGTTCGGCCATGTGATGCGCTCCATTCAGTTATTACCTGCTGATGAATCTATCCGAGCGCCGCTTGCGATTCGGGCCTGTTCGCCGTGGGCAGAGTCCGTGTCCCCCCACCACACCCAGCCCCACCGCGAGTTGCCCACTTCGGCCAGTGTTGTTGGATAAAGACCGGCCGAAGTGGGCAACTCACGGGGCCAGGGCGTGTGGTCACCCGCTCTGTCGGTGGTGAGAGTGATGATGCTCGTATGGCAGACATCGACATCCGCGAACTTCGGGCCTACGAGCCGTACTGCGCCGACTGCGGTGAGTCCGGCCCCATCGAGACGAGCGCGTTCCTGGCGTTCGCGTGGGAGCAGTCCCACGATTGTGAGACGGCGAAGGCCGCGAACGAGTTGTCCGCGGCCTCCTGACCTGAGCTGCTAACCCCGAGGGGCGATGCGGCTACTTGTGGTCGTGTCCGTAGTGCTCGTGACCGGGCTTGCGGCCGTGCGAGTCCTTCATGTTGCCGTTGTCGTGCTCGTGACCGGCGTCGCCACCGAAGTCTGACGGCTCGATGAACGTGTCGTCGTCGTTGTTCGTGAGCGGACCCGTGAACTCCGAGACATCCACCGACTTGCCCTTGGTGTCGACGACCTTGGCCTTGGAGAGAACCGTGGCGAGAGCCTTCGAGCGGGCGACCTCAGCCACCATGCTGGGGATCTGGCCGTTCTTGTCGAGCACCTGGATGAACTCGCCCGGCTCCATGCCGTACTGCGCGGCCGACTGCACGAGGTAACTCGTGAGCTCGTTCTGGCCGACCTTAATGCCCTCGGCCTCGACGATTGCGTCGAGGAGGATCTGGGTGCGGAACGTCTTCTCGCTCGACTCGGTGACCTCGGCGCGGTGCACGTCGTCCTCGAGGCGGTTCTCGTTCTCGAGGTGACGGTGCACCTCGTCCTCGACCAGCTTGGGCGGGACAGGGATGTCGAGGCTCTTCAGCAGCTCGTCGACGATCTGGTCGCGTGCCTGAGCACCCTGACCGAAGACCTTCGACTTCTCGATCTGCTCCTTGATGTCGGCCTTCAGTTCAGCGATGGTGTCGAACTGGCTCGCGATCTGGGCGAAGTCGTCGTCTGCCTCCGGCAGCTCACGCTCCTTGACGGCCAGGAGGTTGACCGTGATGAGTGCGGTCTCGCCCTCGTGGTCGCCACCGAGCAGGGTGGACTCGAAGGTCGTGGTCTCGCCGGCGCTCAGTCCGTCGAGGGCCTCGTCGATTCCCTCGATGAGCTCACCGGAGCCAACCTCGTAGGAGATGCTCGTGGCGGAGTCGACCTCGTTGTCGCCGATGGCGGCGGTGAGGTCGAGCTGGGCGAAGTCGCCGGTCTTGGCCGGGCGGTCAACGGTGATGAGCGTGCCGAAGCGACCACGCAGGTTGTCGAGCTCGTCCTTCAGGTCGTCGGCGGACACCTCGATGGGGTCCACCGTGAGCGTGAGCTTGTCGTACGCGGGAAGCTCGATCTCGGGGCGCACGTCAACCTCGATCGCGACGACGAGGTCGCCGGTGAAGTCCTTGACGTTCGGCCACGTGACGATGTCGGCCTGCGGGCGTCCGATCGCACGGACCTTCTCGTCGGTCGCGGCCTGGCGGTAGAACTTGTCCAGTCCGTCGTTGACGGCGTGGTTGAGAACCTCTTCGCGGCCGACGCGCTGGTCGATGAGCTGCGGCGGCACCTTGCCCTTGCGGAATCCGGGAATGTTCACGGACTGCGCAATGTGCTCGTACGCGTGGTCGATACTCGGCTTGAGATCTTCCGGGGTGACATCAATGGTCAGCTTGACGCGTGTGGGGCTAAGCGTCTCAACGGTGGTCTTCACGTCGTGGTTCTCCTGTGGTGGTGGTGTGACGATGTGTCGGGGCGACAGGATTTGAACCTGCGACCTCCCGCTCCCAAAGCGGGCGCTCTACCAAGCTGAGCTACGCCCCGCGCGAAGCGAGTTCAAGCCGGAACCGACCAAGTATATCTGGATCGGCCAGGCAGTTCGCCGCGAGCCCGCATACGGAGCGGACCGGCACCGATCACCCCTCGGCCAGAACGATGATCCTATCCGAGGCCGTGAAACTGATCCTGTCCGGCTTCGCAGGGTTGACCACGACGCCATACTCCCGGTCGGCCGCGTGGGCGAGCGCGTCGATGCGATACCCGATTGCTGTCTCGCCCCGTCGGCGCGCCGCCTCGAGGACCGTGTAGAAGTCGATCGCCGTGCCGGGCTCCACGTAGAGGGCAGCCGGCTGAAGGTAGATCTCGCTGCCCACGCTGGAGAACAGGAGCTCGAAGACATCCGTGAGCTGCTTGTTCTCGGAGACCTGCGAGAGCATGAGACTCACCAGTTTGTCGCTGACGATGAAGTCATCAGCGCGAGTGACCTCGGCAAGTTCACGATTGCGATCGTCGAGCATCTCGCTCACGATCTTGAGGTCGATACCTGCACGCTGCTCGATGTCGCGCAGCTGCAGAAGCGTGATGAGTGTCTTGCCATCGGCCCGCTGGGTGTCGAGAAGTCCCTTGTACGCGAGCACGATGATGTGGTCGAAGGCGTCGACACCCAGGGCATCCAGGGTTGCTCGGCTCGTGGCATCCCCCCGCTCGAAGGTGATGCTGAGGTTCTCGTAGCGCGGGAACACGGGCTCATCGACATCAGCGAGGAGCGTGACGGACGAGCCGGGCGCCACGTACTCGTCGAGTTCCTTGAGCATCGCCGGGAGACCGCTGTTGAAGCCGAGGACGAGAGTGGACTCCGGTCGCGCGGCGGCCGACTGTGAAGAGCTCACGGCCGAAGCATCCGGAGTGCCCGGCGCGGAGAGGACGATGGCGCTGTCGTCCTCGGCGATGACGATGAGCTGGTCCCCGCGCTCGTAGATGGTCTCGGGCGACGGGTTGAGCTCCACGACGCCGGCCTTGACCATGCCCATGACTGCCGACGTGGCGAAGGCCAACTGAGTATCGAAGTACGTCATGCCGTAGAGACTTGGCTGCTCGGTGAAGTAGATCTCGTCGCCGTCGAAGTCGAGCAGTTCGGAGTAGACGATGCTGAGTCCGCTCTGTCGGCAGGACTGCACGGTGATGCGGCCGATGAGCTCGTCGCTGATGACCCAGTGTGCTTCGTCACGACCCACCAGTCGCGCGGCCTCGAGGTTGGTCGGATGGTCCAGCTCCCCGAC
This sequence comes from Leifsonia sp. AK011, assembly GCF_013410945.1. Lineage (NCBI taxonomy): Bacteria > Bacillati > Actinomycetota > Actinomycetes > Micrococcales > Microbacteriaceae > Leifsonia > Leifsonia sp. AK011. The sequence goes on from NZ_JACCCH010000001.1 coordinate 2,311,510, forward strand.
GATGTGGTACGGCTCAGCCTTACGGCCTGGGTTGTTCGTCAGCGCGAGTGCGGTCTTGATGACGTCGGCGTCGGGATCGGGGCTGCCCTCCGGACCGATCAGGATGATGCTGCGCGCGAGGTTCGGGTTGCCGATCTCCAGATCCGTGAGGTTCACGGGGTCACCGGTTCGGCAGATGATTCTCGTCTTGCCGGTGTCGCCCACCTGGGATTTGATCTCGTCCTCCATCTCGACCTTGTCCTTGTCGGCAAGCACGACGATGACAGCTTTTCCGCGCGACTCGTTGGCTACGACGATCTCACTGATGATCGGGAACACCTTGCTGCTCCAGCCGAGGATGAGCGTGTGGTCGGACTCGAGCACCTTGGAGCGACCCTTGCGCAGTTCTTCGACCTTGGAGTCGAACGCTCCCGAGATGATGCCGATGAGGCTCGCGACGATGATGAGTCCGCCGATGGTGATGACAAGCATCAGGATGCGGAAGTACCATCCCTGGTCCCCACCCATGGTTCCGGGGTCGAGCGTGCGCATGAGGCCGCCCCAGAAGATGTCCCAGGGCGTGTAGTCCTCGGAGAACTGGTTGTACTTGTCCGGCAGCAGCGCCACGACGACGACCGTGATGCCACCGACGATGAGAACGAGCGCCACAGTAGCGAGGCCCAGGAGACCCATGAGCGCGATCGTGCCCTTCGACATCCAGTTGTCGAACCAGTAGCGGAAGCGCTCGGCGAAGCTCGGGTTATTCATGTGTGCGTCCTGTCCGGATGATGGTGGACATAGCGTGGCACAACGGCTGACCCCCGCGTGACCCAAGTTCGGGTAGAGTTCTTTCCGCGCGGTTTCATGCCGCTGCGGGGATGTAGCTCAATGGTAGAGCCTCAGTCTTCCAAACTGATTACGCGGGTTCGATTCCCGTCATCCCCTCACAGATGAGTAAGGCCCTCGCCATCGGCGGGGGCCTTACTCATCTGTGAAAACGGAGGAGTGAATCGAATTGGGCCCCCGCTGAGCAGTCCGGGCGGGCGCGCAGCGATCGACCGGCGGCTCAGTAGGGGATTCCCGTCATCCCCCAGGAGCACGGCAAAGCCGTGCGACGCCGCACCATTCAAGCCCTAGCGCTCTCGGACCCATGCTCACGCAACTCCCACCGCGGCCTTGAAGACCGGGCCCCATCGCCGACAGGGCACCCGTGGGGTTCGGCTAGCTGTCGACGCGCTTGAGGATGTGCACCGGCACGAAGAGGCCGGCGGTGGTGATCAGGATGCCCGCAACGAACAGCACGCCCTCGAGACCCGGCACGAAGAACGCGGAACCCATGAGGTAAATGCCGCCGACAAAGAGAGCCAGGGACACGAGGAAGGCGATCAGCTTCATGCGTTCACTCTATCGGAGGACGCGTGTCACCCCTACGGGGGTCTAGGCGTGTACCCCATCGTGTCCTCTACTATGAGGACACCCGAAAGCAGTTCACCCGATTGCTTACCCTGCTGTTTACCCGAGGATTCGATCATGCCCGAAAACGAGTCGATTGCCCCCTTCGGCTGGTACCCGGACCCCGCTGGCAGCGGCCTGCTGCGCTGGTGGGATGGTTCCGCCTGGACGGAGCGCGTCGAGCGCCCGCGTCCGGAGGTTCAGCCAGCGTTCGGTTACTCCTCGAGCAGGCTCGCTTCCTAGCAGCCACTGCTCGCCGTGCTACTCCTGGCGCTGAAGCCAGGTGAGCACGGCGAGCACCCTGCGGTGGTCGCTGCCCGAGTCATCCAGAGCCAGCTTCTGGAAGATGGATGTCACGTTCTTCTCCACCGCGCCCGTGCCGATCACGAGTGCCCCGGCGATCGCCGCATTCGTTCTTCCCTCCGCCATGAGCGCGAGCACTTCACGCTCCCTCGGGGTGAGAGTCGTCAGAGGGTCATGGCGTCGTCCCAGGAGCTGGCCGACCACCTCCGGGTCGAGGACGGTTCCGCCGGCTGCGATCCTCTCCACGGCGTCCTTCAACTCGTCGAGTGAGGCGACGCGATCCTTCAGGAGGTAGCCCACTCCCCCGCTGCCGGCCGCGAGTAATTCCTGTGCGTACGCCACCTCGACGTACTGGGACAGCAGGAGGATGCCCACGCTCGGCATGAGTCCGCGCGCCGTGATCGCGGCGCGCACACCCTCATCGCGGAAGGTCGGTGGCATTCGCACGTCGAGAACGATCAGGTCTGGCGTCGTCCCCTGGAGGCCCGCCAGGAGTTCGTCCGCGTTCCCGTAGGCGGCAACGACGTCGAATCCCGCCTCATCGAGCACACGAACGAGCCCCTCGCGCAGCAGCACCGAGTCATCTGCGACAACTACGCGCGTGGTCATGGGTCAAGGGTAGGTGAGGGGTAGACGCGCTGAGATCGTGGTGGGTCCGCCGACAGGGCTCTCGACCTGCAGGGTGCCGCCCACGCCGCGCAGTCGTTCGCGGAGGCCAGCGAGCCCGTGGTCGTCGACCATGGTCGCTCCGCCCGACCCGTGGTCCGTGACATCCACCGTCAACCAGCCCGCATCGACCGCAACCGTGACATGGGCCTCGGTTGCACCGGAGTGCTTGCCCGCGTTCGTGAGAGCTTCGGCCCCCACGAAGTAGGCGGTGCGCTCGATCTCCTGCGGGATGACCGTGCCCTCCGGCAACTCGTCGACCACCTTGGCGGGGATGGGACCGCGGATCGCTACGGACTCGAGTGCGGCGACGAGCCCCCGGTCGAGCAGGATCGGCGGAGCGAATCCCCGCGACAGGGCACGAAGCTCTTCGAGCGCATCCTTCGACTGCTGCATCGCGTCGGAGAGCAGACCCTTCGCCTTCTCGGGGTCGGTGTCCATTTGCCGCTCGGCGGCAGCGATGTCCATCTGGAGCCTCACGAGCCGCTGCTGGGGACCGTCGTGGATGTCACGCTCCAGCCGCCGCAGCGAGTGCCCCTCCGCCGACACCGCGGCACCGCGCGACTCCGCCAGCGACGCGACCTCCTGCTGTAGCGCATCCGAACGGAATGCCGCGAGCATCCCGCGGGCGACGGCCCAGTGGAGGGAGGTCAGCGCGCGTGTGACGAACGGGAGTGTGACGAGGAAGATGATCCCGAGTATGAGCTGGAACAGGTTCTCGGCCACCAGCGGGTCAGGGGCGGCACCGCCGAGGCGTTCGATGATCCACTGCGAGAGGAAGAAGTCACGGTCACCGTCCGGAATAAACCCGTCCCAGAACCAGTAGCTGATTCCACCGAGCCCGACAGCCACCCACGTGACGGTGATGGACCACGTGATGGTCGTCACGACGAAGTCGACCACCATCGTGTGCAACAGGTAGAGCCAGTAGTGACCGTTGCCGAGGGTGGCGCGGATCCATCCGACGAAGCCCGTCCTGGCACGGGCATCCTGCCATTCCGGCTTCTCGATGGCCGGCCGACCTGCGAATCGCAGCAGCCCCAGAGTGAGGGTGCCGAACCCGCGGGCCACGTACAGGGCGCCGATGATGAAGAGCAGGCCGACGAGTACCGCGAGCAGTCCAGCGCCAGAGGAGAAGAGCCCGATGGTGACGACGAAGCCGACGAGAGCGATCGGGAACGCGATGAAGAGGAACGCGAGTTCGCGTGGCACGGAGCGCCAGAGGTCGCCGTAGCGGCGGAGCGCGGTCGGGTGCGGGGAGGCCGTGGTGAGTGGGGCGGTCATGGGATTCCTTTCGATTGTCCCAGCCTTGCGACCGCTGCGTCGCCCGGGAATCGGGCAGCCACACGGATGTGGAGTGGGGCTAACCCCCGGATCCCTTGGTTGACACACTTAGCGTTGCCTCAGCTTGCTTGCGGAATGCCTGAGCGTGCGTAGCGTTTAACCACTACGTACCGACACGTACAGGTAAGGGAGTCACACAATGGCCGAAACGAAGACAGTCCCCCAGTCCACGAGCGACCCGGATGTCACGAGCGGCGTCGCACAGTTCCTCGGGCCGGTCGTCACCGACCTCACCGCCCTCTCGATCGACGGCAAGCAGGCGCACTGGCACGTACGGGGCGCCAACTTCCAGGCCGTCCACGAGCTCCTCGACTCCGTCGTCGACCACGCGCGCGACTATGCGGACACCGCCGCCGAGCGCGTCGTCGCCCTCGGTCTGCCGATCGACGCACGCACCCAGACGGTCGGCAGCAAGGCGACCACCCCCGTGATGACCGCCGGATTCCAGCAGGCGGACGCCGTGATCACCGAGGTCATCGCCGCGATCGATGCGACCCTCGTGACCGTCCGCACCGCCGTGACCGAGCTCGGCGAGCTCGACCCGGTGAGCCAGGATGTCGCGATCGAGATCGCCCGCGGCCTTGAGAAGGACCGCTGGTTCCTCTTCGCGCACCTCGCGGGCCAGTAAGCACGTACCCCGTACAACGCCCCGTGTCGCCCCCTTGGGGGATGACGCGGGGCGTTGTTGCGTCGGCATACTCGTCGTGTACCGCCCAACGATGAGGGGATCGCCATGGCCGCGCACGACATTCCGGATACTCCTGAGATCCGAGCCACGATGGATGCCAGTCAGGCGGAGGGGATGAAGAGCCTGGGGCTCGCGTCATCCACCGTCGAGAAATGGGAGGACGGCTATCGCGCGGCGAAGGCCGCGGACTCGACGTTCGAGTGGTGGTACTTCGACTGCCAGTTCGACGACGGCTCGACCCTGGTGGTCACGTTCTCCAACAAGCCACATACCGACCCGTCCGGGCCGCTCACACCGACCGTGCTCGCCATCCGCCAGCTCCCGGATGGCACCCGCCAGCACCTCGAGCCGACGTTCCCAGCAGAGCAGTTCAGCGCCTCGACCGAGCAGTGCGACGTGTCGATCGGCAAGAACACGGTCAGGGGCGACCTCGACACCTACGAGATGCATCTCGAACTCGACGACCTCACCGCCGACGTCACGATCACGCGAGCCGCACCCTCGTGGCGACCCGGGGCCGGCATCAACTACTTCGACTCGGCGCGTGACCACTACCTCGCCTGGGTCGTGCCGGTGCCCTATGGAACGGTGAGCGCAACCATCACGGAGAACGGCTCGACCTCGACGCTCACCGGTAGCGCCTACCACGATCACAACTGGGGCAACCACCTCATGGGGTCGTTCCTCGACCACTGGTACTGGGGCCGAGCCCATGTCGGTGACTACACGATCGTCTACGTTCGCATGACGACGAAGGGTTTCATGGGTTTCGGGGAGATCAACATCCCCACCTTCTACCTCGCCAAGGGCGAGACGCTCATCACCGACGACCTCCTCCCACTTCGCCTGGTCACGAGCGGGGACGTGCCGGGTCCCGGTCACCAGACCTACCCGACGCGCATGGAGTGGACGTGGCACAGCGACCGCGGCTCCATCTCCATGACGGCGACCAACCCGAAGCTCATCGAGTCGCTCGATATGGCGGTGCCGCGCCATGGCTTCTCGAAGCTCGTGCATGCGGCCGAGCATCCGATGTACTACGACTTCAACGCGGACCTCGAGCTCGATATCGCGCTCGATGACCTCACCGATCACGTCGTGGGTCGCACGCTCTACGAGAAGATGATGTTCCGCTAGAGCCGCTCGTGGGTGATGCGCCCACCGAGAACGGTCAGGGCAACGGGCATCCGCTCGAGTAACGCGCCGTCCGCGTCGAACGGGTCTGCCTCCACGGCGACGAGATCAGCAGGTTCCCCCTCGGCGACGCTCGAACGCACGGACGCCGCGATCGCCTCCTCCGGGGTGATGCGCTGCTCCGGATGCCACGGCTCCCGATCCCCGCGCCTGCGTGTGACCGCGGCCGAGATCGCGATCCACGGGTCGAGCGGGGAGACGGGTGCATCCGACCCGAGCCGAAGAACTGCACCGGCATCGAGCAGGCTCCGGAAGGCGTAGAGACCGCCAGTGCGCCCGTCCCACACCGAATCGGCGAGGTCCCGGTCGTCCATCGCGTGCTCCGGCTGGACACTCGCCGCAACACCGAGCGCGGCGAAGCGGGGCAGGTCGGCGCTGGAGAGCAGCTGGGCATGCTCGATCCGGCCGGTCGCGCCAACGGCCTCGAAGGCGTCGAGCGCGAGGGTGTTGGCGCGGTCGCCGATCGCGTGGACCCAGGGCTCGATCCCGGCCTTGGAGGCTAGGGTCATGTACCTGCGAAGGTCGTCGGGTTCGACGGTCAGGAGGCCTGTTCCGCCATCGGGGTAGGCGTCGTAGGTGAACGCGGTGCGCGTACCCAGCGAGCCATCCGTGAGCACCTTGTAGCCCCCCACCGTGAGCAGGGGCTCGAGTTCGAGTCCCGTGTGCAGCCCCTGGTCGATCGCCCGCTCGAGGTCCTGCGTGTAGATGGCGAACTGCACGCGCAGTGCGTCGTGGCCAGCGGCGATGCGGCGCTCCCACGTGTCGCGGTTCCACGCCATCTCGAGATCGGCGACACCGACGACGCCGCGGGCAGCGGCAGCCGTGGCTGCCTCACGCGCCCAGGAGTCGAGGATCGTGTCATCCACCGTTCCCAGGGCTGCGGTGACGGCGAATGCGGCGTCCTCGCGGAGGAGTCCAGTGGGGTGGTGCGCATGACCGAACCGCTGGAGCGCGGCCGTGTTGAGCCACACCGAGTGGAGGTCGCCACTGAGGAGAACGACCGGCACCGTGGGAGCAGCGGAATCGAGGAGCTCCTTGTGCGGGGCATCAGGCCAGAGGCCGTCGCGAAAACCTACGCCGACCAGCAGATCGTCGCCGACGGCCGCACGAACGATCTCGGCAGCCTCGCGAGCGGATGCCGCGGCAGACACGTCAAGTCGCTGCGACGTGAGCGCCCACTGCGTGAAGTGCACGTGTTCATCCCAGAGGCCGGGAAGCAACCATCGGCCCGCGAGATCGATGTCGCCGCTGCCGATGGACCCGATCTCGACGATCCGACCGTCCTCGATGCGAACGTCGACGTCGCGATCGGAGACGCGCGCGTTACCGAGAAGCATCGCGGTCCAGCCGGGTCATCTCGCGTGCCAGCGGCGGATTGGCGTAGTTCTCCCCCGCCTGCAGCTCGCTGATGATGCGCTCGCGCACCTCCGGCGACTTGTTCTGGCTCAGCTTGAGGCGCGCGTCGAACCGTGTGACGCGCAGTCGGATACCCACAGTGCCCTTGGCAATGCGACGGGAGGACTCCTCGTCCAGCTCGAGGCTCACCGGGTGGGGCATGGTGTCCTCGAAGTAGTCGACGAGCTCGCCGAGCACCCGGAAGTTCTCCTCGTCGGAGAGAATCTCGGGAACGCCGTAGAGGTGCGCCGTGACGTGATTCCAGGTGGGGATGATGTCACCCTCGTCGTACCACCCGGGCGAGATGTAGCCGTGCGGGCCCTGGATGATGACGAGGATCTCGTGCTCACCAAGCTCGTGCAGCTTCTCGTCTGGGCGCCCGACGTGGGAGACGATGACGATGTCATCCTCGTTCTCCTCGAGGACGACCGGGTAGTGGCTCGCGACGAGCCCGGCGCTCGTGTGGGAGACGATCGTCGCCCACGAGTTGGCGCGGATGAGCCGCTTCACTTCCTCGGGATCGGTCGTGATGTAGCCGGGCGTATGTCTCATGCAGCCAGCATCCCACGGGATGCGCGTCAGGCCTGGTCGAGGGGGCACCAGTAGAGCTTGCGGCCGCCGATCTCCTCCATGACGATGGGCGTTCCGCAGAGACGGCACGGCTTGCCGGTGCGGTGGTAGACCCAGTGCCGATCGTCACGACTCGCGAGCGCGGCCTCGTAGCGCGCGCCACGCAGACCGTCCATAGTCAGCATCTGTCCTGTCTTCACGCCGATCTTGAGGAGCTTCGTCCAGTCACGCCAGAGCGCGCGTACCGTCTCCTCCGGCACGTCACGCCCTGGGGTGTGGGGGTTGAGCCGGGCACGGAACAGGAGCTCGGCGCGGTACACGTTGCCGATGCCGCTCACGACCGACTGGTCCATGAGGAGGAGTCCGATAGGCGTGGGCTTCTTGAGCACGGTTGCAGTGAACCGATCTTCGGCCTTCTTGCCCGTGTCCACGAGCGGATCCGGGCCGAGACGGTCGATGACGGCCTGAACCTCGTCAGGGGTGAGGACGTCGCACGCGGTCGGTCCGCGGAGGTCCGCGCAGGTTGCATCCGTCAGCAGCCGGACGCGAACGGCGCCGATGGGCTCCGGCGGGAAGGACTCGAGGGGTGCCTCGAGTCGCTCCTGCTCGGCCATCCGCAACCGTGTGCGCCGGGGTGCTCCGATGCTCGAGAGCGAATCCTCGAACCCTCCCACGACGGTGCCACGCTGGTTGGTCTGGCCCATGCGTCCCGCGGCCGAGGCGATCGTGGCATCCGCCGTGATGTCGCCGGAGAAGTCCCAGGCCCCATAGATGCCCAGGTGCACGCGGAGCCACAGATCGTGATCGAACTCGAGGAACATCTGCTTGCCGACGGCTTTCGCGTCGACCATCTCGTGGCCGTCGAGCTGGGCTGCTCCCGCCGCAAAGCGGCCCTGGGGAGAACTGGCAGCGATGCGCTTGCCGACGAAGTGCAGCCCGAACTGCCGGGCGATGCGGTGGACGGAGTGACCCTCGGGCATGGACTGTGTCCTCTCGGGGCTAGGCGCCGATCGGGTGGCCCGCGATCTGCCCTGTCTGCTCGTACTCGGCCAGCTGCGCGATACGACGAGCGTGACGCTCCTCACCCGAGAACGGCTCCGCGATGAAGAGATCGATGAAGTTCTTGGCCTCCTCGACGGTGTGCTGGCGTGCACCGATCGAGATGACATTGGCGTCATTGTGCTGTCGCGCGAGCAGGGCCGTCGACTCGTTCCAGACGAGGGCGGCACGGATGCCCTTCACCTTGTTCGCGGCAATCTGCTCGCCGTTGCCCGAACCGCCGAAGACGATACCGAGGCACTCGATGCCGGCAGCCTGGTCCCGCGCCACGGCGAGCGCCGCGTTGATGCAGAACGACGGGTAGTCGTCGAGCGGTTCGTAGGTCTGGGGTCCGTGGTCGACGACGTCATGGCCCGCGGCACGGAGGTGTGCCTGGAGGTCTGCGCTGAGCTCGAGGCCGGCATGGTCGGTTGCGATGTGGATGAGCATGACCATCAGTTTAGGGTTCACGTTCGACGTGGGTCTGGCGCAGGAGGGGGTAGCGGGAGCACACTGGTCGTACCGGATTCTCCCTCGAGCAGGAGGCGCCATGACCATAACGCAGTCGACCCCGCAACTCATGCCGATCCTCTCTGCTGGGCGCCACCGGAACGCGTCCCGCGGAGCGTGCTTCATGGAGTACGCCTCCTTCCTCGCCGGTGAGCGTTGGAGCGACAGGCCCGCCTGCACCCACCCGCTATTGGCCTCGCTCGCGCGCGATGTTAATGACCTGACCACGGATGCCCACCGAGGCGAGCTACTGCCCCTGGTGCCCCGGGTGGTCGGCCTCAACCCGGCGAGCGAGCTCTACTCGGCGGAGGTCGCCGTGCTCGCCGCATCGGCGGCACTCCCGATCGCGAGCATGGAGCGTCAGCGGGCACTCGCGGCCGGCCTCATCTCGCTCGTACGGCGAGCGGAGGACGACCGTCTGGAGCGCATCGCCGAGGAATCTCTGGCCCAGGTTCCGGACATCCAGCGCTGGGCGCAGCGCTACCTGAACGAGGTGTACTCCGCCCGCGGATCGTGGACCCACGCCGCCGAGGCGATCGTGCACACGTCGACGGTGGGCATCGCGCTGGCCTGCGTTGCCGACCCTGAGTCGCAGCTCAAGGACCTGCTGGTCGCCGCCATCCAGGCCGGTGAGCGCATGACTCAGCGCGTCGGTATCACCCCGGATCGGTTGCTCGTCGACAGTTAGGCTGGACTCCCACGAACGAGCAGGGAGTGTGCTGTGCCAGGAGAGAATCTCACCCGTGTCGAGGCCCAGGAGCGTAAGGCCCTGATCGATGTGCAGTCCTACGAGGTCGCGCTCGACCTGACGACCGGTCCCGAGACCTTCGGTAGTACGACCACGGTGCGGTTCACCGCCACGCAGGGCGCATCCACGTTCATCGACGCGATCACCCGCACCGTTCACTCCGTCACGCTCAACGGCACCGCACTGGATGCCACGGCCGTGAGCGACGGCACGCGCATCCAGCTCGACAACCTCTCGGACACCAACGTGCTCGAGGTCGTCGCAGAGGTCGAGTACTCCCGCACTGGCGAGGGCCTCCACCGCTTCGTGGACCCGGTCGACGACGAGGTGTACCTGTACACGCAGTTCGAGGTGCCGGACTCCCGCCGCGTCTTCGCCGTCTTCGAGCAGCCCGACCTGAAGGCGACCTTCCAGTTCACGGTGACGGCGCCAGCCGACTGGGCCGTAGTCAGCAACTCCCCCACGCCGGTTCCCTCCCCTGCTGTGCTCCCCGAGGCTCTCGAAGGGGGCGCTGCGACCTGGACCTTCGCACCCACACCCGTTCTGTCCAGCTACGTCACCGCGCTCGTGGCTGGTCCGTATGAGTCTGTGCACTCGGAACTCACGTCGAGCGATGGCCGTGTCATCCCGCTCGGGATCTTCGCCCGCAAGTCGCTCGCCCAGTACCTCGACGCCGACTACATCTTCGAGAAGACCCGCGAGGGCTTCGCGTTCTACGAGGAGAAGTTCGCCTACCCCTACCCGTTCGCCAAGTACGACCAGCTGTTCGTGCCGGAGTTCAACGCCGGCGCCATGGAGAACGCGGGCGCGATCACCTTCACGGAGACGTACGTGTTCCGCTCGAAGGTGACGGATGCCATCAAGGAGCGTCGCGTCGTCACGATCCTGCACGAGCTCGCCCACATGTGGTTCGGCGACCTCGTGACCATGAAGTGGTGGAACGACCTCTGGCTCAACGAGTCGTTCGCGGAGTGGGCCTCGACGCTCGCGACCGCCGAGGCCACCGAGTGGCATGAGGCGTGGACCACCTTCCAGGCGATGGAGAAGAGCTGGGCCTACAAGCAGGACCAGCTGCCATCCACCCACCCGGTCGTCGCGACCATCAACGACCTCGAGGACGTCCAGGTCAACTTCGACGGCATCACCTACGCCAAGGGCGGTTCGGTGCTCAAGCAGCTCGTCGCGTGGGTGGGTATTGACGCCTTCATGGCGGGTGTTGGCGCGTACTTCCGCAAGCACGAGTTCGCCAACACCGAGCTGACCGACCTGCTCGTCGAACTCGAGAAGACCTCCGGTCGCGAGCTCACGAGCTGGAGCAAGCTCTGGCTCGAGACCGCGGGCGTCAACACGCTCCGTCCCGCGATCCAGACCACGGATGACGGCGCCATCGCGTCGTTCGCGGTGCTCCAGTCCGCCGAGCCCGACTACCCCACGATCCGCCCGCACCGCCTCGCGATCGGTTTCTACAACCTCCGTGACGGCAAGCTCCGTCGCGACCACCGCGTGGAGATCGACATCGACGGTGAGCGGACCGAGGTTCCGGAACTCGTCGGCCTCGCCCGCCCTGACCTCGTGCTCGTCAACGATGAGGACCTGGCGTACGCCAAGATCCGACTCGACGCGGAGTCGCAGTCGGTTGCGATGGAGCACCTCGAGGACATCGACGACCCGCTGGCTCGTGCGATCGTCTGGGGCGCCGCCTGGGATGCCACGCGTGACGCCGAGACCCGCCCGAGCGACTACGTGCAGCTCGTGCTGAACAACATCGCCGCCGAGACCGAGTCGACCACCATCCGCACGACCCTCACGCAGCTCCTGTCCGTGGCCCGGTACTACGTCGACCCTGCTGCACGGGGTGCGACGATCGCCACGGTGGGCGATGGGCTCTGGACTCTCGCGCAGCGGGCGGATGCGGCATCCGACGCGCAGTTCCAGTTCGTGAAGTTCTTCGCCAACATCGCTTCGACGTCCGAGCACGTGGCGTCGCTCCGCGGGCTGCTCGACGGCTCGATCACGCTCGACGGGCTCGAGATCGATACCGACCTCCGGTGGGAGTTGCTCGAGGGACTCGCACTCAACAACGCGATCTCCGATGCCGAGATCGAGAGCGCGCTGCTGGCCGACAACACATCGAACGGCCAGCAGGCCGCCGCGCGGGCACGTGCCGCAGTCCCGACCGCCGAGGCGAAGGCGACCGCGTTCGCCTCGCTCGCGGACAGCGACACCCTGAGCAACGCGATCGTGCGTGCGGTGACCATGGGCTTCCAGCACACAAATGACCCGGCGTCGCTGGCCCCGCTCGTCGAGCCGTACTTCGCGTCGCTCGACGAGATCTGGGCCACGCGCAGCTACAAGATCGCCGAGCACTTCGTCGAGGGCCTCTACCCCGCGCCGCTCGCGTCGCAGGACCTCGTGGATGCCACGAACGCCTGGCTCGACACGCATCCCGACTCGCCGGCCCTGCGCCGCATGGTGATCGAGAACCTCGCGGGCGTGGAACGTGCGCTGCGTGCCCAGGCGCGCGACGCCGCGGAGGTGTAGCAGCCCTGGACCCCTTCGCATTCTTCGAGGCGCTGCCTGACCCGCTCAAGCGGCTCATCCTCATCGCGATCATCATCGTGGGTGCGGTGCTGCTTCGGTTCGTCCTGATCTTTGTCATCCGTCGCGTCGTCAACCGCGTCGTATCCGGGGTGAAGAAGAGGCACAACGTGGACGACACGCGTGAACTCGAGGCGTCGCCCCTTGCCGCGGTGCGCCTCGTCCAACGCACGCGGTCCCTGGGCAGCGTGTTCTCGAACGGCGCGACCGCCATCATCGTCGCCGTCTCCATCCTCATGATCTTCGCCGTGGCTGCCCCGGGTGCGACTGGCGCCTTTGCCCTGATCACCGCTGCCGTCGGTGCTGGCCTGGGTTTTGGAGCGCAGAACATCGTGCGTGACGTGCTCAACGGCATCTTCATCGTGTCCGAGGACCAGCTCGGCATCGGCGACGTGGTCGACACCGGCCTCGCGACGGGTGTCGTGGAGGATGTCGGCATTCGCATCACCCAGATCCGTGACGTCAACGGCACGCTGTGGTTCGTGCGCAATGGCGAGATCCTGCGCCTCGGCAACATGTCGTACGGGTGGGCGCGGGCGATCATCGACCTCGCGGTGCCCTACGACGCGGATGTCGACGCGATCCAGGCGCGCATCCTGGAGGTCGCGAACGAACTCGCCGCTGACCCGAAGTGGAAGCACCGCATCATCGAGAAGCCCGCCCTGTGGGGCATCGAATCGATCTCCGCCGAGGCCGTGGTGGTGCGCCTCGTCGTGAAAACCCGATCGACGGCGAAGGACGACGTGGCCAGAGAGCTCCGGTGGCGACTCAAGAAGGCGCTCGACGAGATGGGTGTCCGGCTTCCGGCACTCAATTCGATCGTGCTCACCGGGTTCGACGGGGCGGCGGGGTTGCGCAGCTCGAAAGCGAATCGGCAGAAGCCCCCGGCATCCCTCGACGATGTCGCCAAGAAGAACGCAACACCAACGAAGGGCGACGGATGACCGCGCACGAGCCCAACCCCGTGACCCTCCGCATGAGTGCCGGCGGCGATGCCGTGCAGGGCAACTTCTGGGAGCAGGTCGGCGGCCGACCGACGTTCGAGAAGCTCGTACGGGCCTTCTACGACGGCATCCGCACCGATGAGGTGCTGCTTCCGATGTATCCAGAAGAGGATCTCGAGGGTGCCATCCAGCGCCTCACCGGATTCCTCGAGCAGTACTGGGGTGGTCCCACGACGTACAGCGAGGAGCGCGGGCATCCGCGGCTGCGCATGCGCCACCTGCCGTTCAAGGTGAACCCGGATGCCAGGGACCGCTGGCTCCTCCACATGCGTGCCGCGGTCGACACCCTTGAGCTGCCACCGCTGCAGGACGCGACGCTGTGGGGTTACCTCGACCGCGCTGCCCACGCCATGGTGAACACGTTCGACGACTAGAGCTGCTCGGTGACCTGACGAAAGTCCCTCGCCGATTGGTCGGCATACGCCAGCGACCACTCGACGACCGCGTGATCGAAAACGCTCGATGAACCGAGATACCCGGCCATCGCGGGCGCCTGCGGACTCTGTGCGTGAGCGCGCCCGAGGACCGAACCGCACTCGCTGACGTAGGCCTCGAACGGCGTGGGTGCCAGGCCCGCGAGTTCCACCGCCCCCTTCATGTCACGGAACTGCCGAACGTAGAAGTGCCGCCCCGTGGGCCCCGTGATGTAGCCCAGGAACGGGTCGGAGATCGCCTGCAGGATGCGCTGGTTGTCGACGACGCGCGCTCCGTGGTGCGAGTGCGCTGCATCCGGATGGCCACCCCAACTCTCCAGAGCGGATGTCTCGGCCTCCTTCACCTGCAGGATGAGCGCATCACCGGCCGGCCCCGTGAGCACGAGCACGTAGCACCGCGTGCCGACACTGCCCACTCCGACAACACGCAGCGCGATGTCGGTGATGTCGTACTGGGAGAGGAGCAGTGCGATATCCGGCGAGACCGTCGAACGGTAGTCGTCAAACAGGTGGAGCAGTTGGGCCTGCTCATCGTCTGTCAGTCTCGTGAGCAGGGGCGGCGCATCGACGAAGCGGCGGACTCCGTCGGCATCGAGTTCGGTCATACGGGAGATTGCATGGTCGGATGTGCGTTTCCTTGCCTGGGCCACGGCGCGATCGATCATCTCGCGCGCTTCGCCCGACGTGCGTTTGCGAAGGCTCTTGATAGCGGCGCTGCGATAGAAGCGTTCGATCACTGGCAGCGTCATCATCTGCTGCATGCTCTCGCGGTAGGCACGTGCCGCTGTGAGGGCAGTCGCGCGTTCCACGGCCTCCCCGTACCCCGCATCCCGAGCAGCGACCACGACACTCGTCACGAGGCGCTTCACGTCCCACTCCCACGGCGCCTCGTTGGCCTCATCGAAGTCGTTGAGGTCGAACAGGAGGGTGCGCTGGGGTGAGGCGTACAAGCCGAAGTTCGTGATGTGGGCGTCACCGCAGCTCACGATCGAGATCCCGGTATGGGGGTCATCGGCGAGATCGGCGGCCATGATCGCCGCCGTTCCGCGGTAGAACGCGAAAGGGTTGGAGGTCATACGCTGCATCCGAAGGTCGATCAGTTCGGGCAGCCGCGTTGCATTCTGGGCTTGCAGAATCGCTAGGGGGTCGCGATCGGTCACGACATGTTCTGCATGCCGCGATCTGGGCACCTCAGCCCGTAGAGCCTTCCCCAGCGCCACCGCGTCGTCGTGTCTCATGCGCCAAAAGTAGCGCGTGGAGACCGGCCCACCCTGCGCCCGGAGGCGGAACCCCCGCGAAAAGCCACCTGTCGGGGCCCTCGGCCTGAAATCGCTCAGTACGTGGCTTTTCGCGGGGGTTGGGGGCGCTAGAGCGTCGCGGCGAGAGTCTCGCGGATCGGCGTCGTAGGCCGTCCGATGAGCGATGCCAACTCGCCGGTCGTGACGGCGAGGAGGCCGTCACGGATGTTCGCATCCAGGCCCACGATGAAGCCGATGGTTCCCTCATCCAGACCCGCGGACTCGAGCGCCGCAGTGTAGTCCTCGGGCGACAATGCCGCGTAGGTCACCGGAGTACCAGTGACCTCGCTGATCGCCTCGGCGAGTTCGCCGTGCGTCCATGCGTAGTCGCCGGAGAGCTCGTAGGTGCGGCCATCGTGGCCCTCGCCGACGAGCACGACGGCGGCGGCATCCGCGTAGTCAGCACGCGCAGCACTTGCGACGCGACCGTCGCCGACGCTCGAGGCGAGCGTTCCGCTCGCCACCGCCTGCTGGGCCGTCTGGATGTAGTTCTCGTTGTACCAACCGTTGCGAAGCACCGTGAAAGGCACGCCCGAGGCCTGGAGGTACTCCTCTGTCGCCTTGTGCTCGGGTGCGAGGATCAGCGCCGACGTCGTCGCGGCTGGAGCGCTCGTGTAGACGATGCGCGAGACACCTGCGGCCTTGGCCGCGTCGATGACGCTCGAGTGCTGGGCAAACCGCTGGCCGACCTCTGAGCCGGAGACGAGCATGACAGTGTCGGCATCCTCGAAGGCCGCAGCGAGAGTGGCGGCATCCGTGTATTCGATCTGCGCGACACGCACACCCTGGGCTGCGAGATCGTCGAGCTTCTCGACGGAACGACCGGCGGCGACGATGTCGGATGCCGGGGTGCCGTTGCGCAGCAGCGCTTCGACGATGAGACGACCGAGGTGCCCTGTGGCACCGGTGACGACGATTGACATGGGAGTCCTTTCCTGGAGGTTACGGAGCACAACCTCACCCCTTTGACTTTACTTCCCGATCGCAGGTACCCACTTTTTGGTAAGTTAGGTGAATGCAGGTAAGCGAACTCAATCGTCACGGATTCACCTCTGGCATCCTTCCCGCACAGTGCCCCTCGCGTACTGTGCTCGACCACGTCACCAGCAAGTGGGGCGTTCTCGTGATCATCGCCCTTTCGCAGGGTGACCTGCGCTGGGGTGAGTTGCGGCGCACGGTCGAGGGCGTGAGCGAGAAGATGCTCGCGCAGACCCTGCGCACGCTCGAGGCGGACGGTTTCGTGCATCGGGAGGCCCAGGCCACGATCCCTCCGCGGGTCGACTACGGCCTCACCGACCGTGGTCGGGCTCTCGCCGAGCGGTTGCTGCCCCTCATGGACTGGATCGCCGACAACGCCGACGAGATCCTCAGCGTCTAGCTCTCGACCTCGGCGGGCTTTCGAAGTCGCTTGACGCGACCGACCACATCAAACGGACCGAAGAGCCATGCGGATGCCGCGATGATCAGCACCAGCACGAGAACCGTGAGCGTCGCAGCGTAGATGCCCCCGACGACCTGATCGAAGAGGATCGCGCCCACCTCATCCGGCACCCCTGCAACGTCGAACTCGCGCAAAACGATGGACCGTCCGATCGCCAGGCCCACCAGAAGCACTGCCATCGTCAGGGCAATGCCTCCCGCAGAGATGAGCAGTGAACGGATGCTCGCTCCGGCTACGAACAGGCCGCCGACGACAAGCGCGAGCGCCAGCCACGGCAGCCAGAAGGCGACCGTTGTGGCGATCCGGTAGGCCACCTGGACGGTCACGAGCGTGTCCGATTCCATGATCACCACAGTGCGATCGACTTCGGGGATGTCTGCGGCGAACGACAGTCCGCCGTCAGCGAGCGAGTCCTTTACGGCCTCGACGATCGGCCCTATCTCGATACCCAGCTGGCCGTCATCACCGAGGCTGACCACGGAGTCCGGTCCGCCTTCGAGCGCAGAGATGACTACTCCGTGGCTGAGCCGGAGCGATGTCGCGAAGATCTCGGAGAAGGCATCCGATTCGATGACCCGCGTGACTCCCCCAGCGACAAGCTGGCGGAGGGATTGCTCGACGACCCCACTCAGGGCGGTCGTGGCCGCCGAACCGACAGCGCCCTCGTTGGGAACGACGGCGCTGACGACGGACTGCGAGAGCGACGCGAAGTCCACCTGCTCCTCGATCGCGGAGGTCACCTGCGCGGCGAGGAATGCCTGGACCTCGTCGTTGGATGCAAGCGGCGCGAACGTATCGACGAACGCATCGGTGTCAGACAACTCACTCACTGCCCACCCGGACACGAGCGCGATGGGTGCCAGAACGATGCCGATGACGATCATCGTTGAGCCGGTGATGCGCCTCCAACGGGGCGCTGTTCTTGGGGTATCCACGTGCCTAAGCTAGAGCATCCGAACCGTGACAAGGGAGTCCGCTTCATGTCTTCTTCACCGATGTCGAGCCACGCGATTGTCGTCGGAGCCGGCCTGGCAGGGCTCGTCGCCGCCGCAGAACTGGTTGCTGCTGGCAAAACCGTCACGATCCTCGAACAGGAGCCCGAGGCGAGCTTCGGCGGCCAGGCCTGGTGGTCCTTCGGCGGCTTGTTCCTGGTGGACTCGCCCGAGCAACGGCGGATGGGCATCCGCGACAGCTTCGAACTCGCGCGTCAGGACTGGTTCGGCAGCGCTGGATTCGACCGCGCCGAGGACAACTGGCCTCGGCAGTGGGCCGAGGCCTACCTCCAGTTCGCCGCCGAGGAGAAGCGCGCCTGGCTGCGCGAGCGTGGGGTCGGCTTCTTTCCCGTGGTGGGCTGGGCCGAGCGTGGCGGCTATACGGCGACCGAGCACGGCAACTCCGTGCCGCGCTTCCACATCACGTGGGGCACTGGTCCTGGCATCCTCGCCCCGTTCATCGCCGCGGTCCGCGAGGGCGTCGAGAAGGGCCTCGTGAGCCTGAGGTTCCGGCATCGGGTCGATGAACTGATCCTCGAGGGTGGTGCGGTCGTGGGCGCGCGCGGCGCGGTGCTCGCAGACGACGACGCTGAGCGTGGCGGCCCGAGCAATCGCGACGTCGTCGGGGACTTCGAGGCCCGCGGGCAGGCGACGATCGTGACGAGTGGCGGCATCGGCGGCAACCACGATCTCGTGCGCCAGCAATGGCCCAAGCGCATGGGCGAACCCCCGAAGCACCTGCTGAGCGGCGTGCCCGCCCACGTCGACGGGCGGATGCTCAGCATCACCGAACAGGCCGGCGCTCACCTGATCAATGGCGATCGCATGTGGCACTACGTCGAGGGCATCACGAACTACGCGCCCGTCTGGCCTCAGCACGGGATCCGGATCCTTCCCGGCCCCTCGAGTATTTGGCTGGATGCCACGGGCCACCGTCTCCCCGTGCCCCTGTTTCCCGGCTTCGACACGCTCGGAACACTCGAGCACATCGTCTCGACGGGGTATGACTACAGCTGGTTCGTCCTCACCCAGGCGATCATCGAGAAGGAATTCGCGCTGTCGGGCAGCGAGCAGAATCCGGACCTCACCGGCAAGAGCATCCGCGAGCTGCTCAAGCAGCGTCTCGGCAAGGGTGCAACGGGGCCCGTTGAGGCGTTCAAGGAGAAGGGCGTCGACTTCGTCGTCGCCGACACTCTCGAGCAGTTGCTGCGCGGGATGCAGGAACTCGCCCCGGACGTGCCCATCGATGCGGCCCTCGTGCGGGAACAGATCGAAGCGCGGGACCGGGAGTTGGCCAACGACTTCAGCAAGGACTCACAGATCAACGCGATTCGACAGGCACGGCGCTACCGCGGCGACAAACTCATCAGGGTGGCGTCGCCGCACCGCATCCTCGACCCCAAAGCCGGTCCTCTCATCGGGGTGAAGCTCCACATCCTCACGCGCAAGAGTCTCGGCGGAATCGAGACGGACCTCTCGGGACGCGCGCTCGACCCCTCCGGAGTAGCTGTTCCCGGCTTGTACGCCGCGGGTGAGGCGAGCGGCTTCGGTGGAGGTGGGATGCACGGCTACCGTTCCCTTGAGGGCACCTTCCTCGGGGGCTGCTTGTTCAGCGGACGCACCGCGGGAAGGTCTGCCGCGAGCCTCGCGTGAGACATAGTCTGGATACACGGGGGTCGGTCGAGACTCGGCGCCCGGTCAATCGACGCGACGGAGGACGATCATGACCAACCCCACGACGCCGAGTGTTCCGGCCGGCTGGTACCCAGACCCCGCAGGCAGTGGCCGCCAGCGCTGGTGGGATGGTGCGCAGTGGACCGAGCACTTCCAGGAGGCCTACACTCCGACCGCGGCCGGCGGAGCGCTCGCCGCTCCCGAGGGCACGAAGGCATACAACGTCTGGATCTGGCTCGTCGTGCTGCTGCCGTATGTGACCTTGCCCTTCCTCTTCGGGATCGACTTCTCAGGAATGTTCTCTGCCCAGAACCTGGAAGACCAGGGCGCGATGCTGCGGGCCGAGTTGGGCCTCTTCACCTCTCCCGCCTATATCGGACTCGTGGTGGGCGGCCTCATCAGCACCGTGCTCGTGATCTTCTTCGCCTACAAGGACTGGCGGGAGCTGCAGCGAGCAGGAGTTCCGCAGCCCTTCCACTGGGCTTTCGTGTTTCTGAACCTCGTAATCGGCCCCGTCTACGCGATCGGTCGCGCTGTGATCGTCAAGCGCCGCACAGGACACGGATCGGCCGTCCTGTGGGTCACGATCGGCCTCATCGTCCTGTCGATCATCATCGGGGTCGTCTGGTCCGTGACCCTCGTGGCCCAGATGATGGCGACCATGACGACCTACGGTTACTGATTCGCTAGCGCGCGAGCGTCCAACTGCGACGCTTGACCAGCACGTGACCGCGCTTGGTCGTGAGGCGTGTCCACGGTCCGGATTCGTGCATGGTCACGGCATCGCCCTCGTGGAGGAATCCGAGGCTGAGCGCTGCGAACGCGGCGCCTGCCGGGACGAAGTCGAAGCCATCGATCGGGCGACCCCAGATCTCAGTCCGCACACGATGAACGATCTGCTCGCCCGTTCCGGTGGGGATCGCGGCGGCCACCTCGTCGATTCCGGCTCTGGCTGCGGCATCCACGATCTGCCAGTCGATCGGACCGAGCGAGTGCCATCCACCCCGTGGCGGCGAGATGGCCGCCCAGGTCACCGTGTTGACCTCCATGGGCAGGCGCACCGAAATGCCCTGGGTCGGGTCCTCGGCGGCCGCGGATTCGAGAAGTGCCTCGACCCGCATGAGCAGTGAACGCACGGGGACGACGACGTCGAACGGTTCCTGGTCGGCTAGCGCGAACGTGCGCAGCCCCAGCACCGTCGGGCTCTCATCGAGAAGGCCGACGGGATGCAACACCGAGACGTACACGGCGAGCACCCCGGAACCGCCGATGAGGCGCACCGAGCCGTCTTCGACGCGGAGGGCACGACCGAGGAACACGTGAAGGTCGCCGAGGGCAAGGGAGTCGACGAGAGTGAAAGTGCGAGACATCAGTCTTCTAAACTACAGGGCATGCACGACCCACTGGCAGGCTTCCTGGCCGCCCTCGATCTGCAGGACACCGGCGCTCGAACGAGCGAGGACATCTTCACCGGCCCCAGCCAGTGGATGCCACAGGGCAGGGTCTTCGGAGGCCAAGTGCTCGCGCAGTCCCTCGTTGCGGCGCAGCGCACCACGCCGGAGGATCGAACCGTCCATTCGATGCACGGGTACTTCCTCCGGCCGGGCAAGGTGGAGCTGCCGATCACCTTCGCCGTCGACCGCATCCACGACGGCAGGTCGTTCTCCACGAGGCGGACGCAGGCGTACCAGGACGGCGTGCCCATCCTCTCGATGATCGCCTCGTTCCAGGACTCGGATCCAGGACTTGAACACCAAGCGGAGATGCCTGCCGGAGTCCCCGACCCGGAAACGCTTCCGTCCGCAGAGCAGTCGCTCGCGGGCGTCGACCATCCCATTGCCCAGTTCTGGGCCACCCAGCGTCCGTTCGAGATGCGCCACGTGCCATCCCCCATCTACTTCTCCGTCGAGGGCGAGCGGGTCGCGCACCAGGCAGTCTGGTTCAAGGCGATCGGGGCACTCCCTGACGACCCCAACCTGCATCGCGCAGCCCTCGCTTACGCGAGCGACTACTCGATCCTGGAACCGATCCTGCGGCGCCACGGCCTGCCGTGGTCAACCCCCGGTCTCAAGATGGCGAGCCTCGACCACGCGATGTGGTGGCACCGCTTCGGGCGCGTCGACGAATGGAACCTCTACGTGCAGGAGTCGCCGTCGGCAACGGGAGGGCGGGGCTTCTCGCTCGGGCGCATCTTCAGCCGAGACGGGCTGCTCCTCGCGAGCGTCGCTCAGGAGGGCATGGTTCGCGTGCCCCTCAACGACTAGCCGCGCTTGGTGAAGGTCACCGGCTCCTCGACGTAGGGTGCCCAGGCTTCACGCTGCTCGTCGCCGATGCGCTGCGGCCTGCCCGTGTCGGCTCTCACCATGACGATGGTCGTGGATGCGCGGGTGAACAGCACGCGAGGCTCGACGCCGATCGGCGAGTAGAGCTCGTAGCAGACCTCGAGGCTAGCGCCGCCGATGCGTCCGATCCACAGCTCGATGTCAATGGGTGCCCGCATGTACGGGATCGGCGCCAGATACTCGATCTCCTGCCGTGCGATGAGGCTGATCGTCTCGGCACCCGGCCGCGCATCGAGGATGGCAGTTGCCTCACCCACGACGTCACCGTCGGGCAGCCAGAACGCCTGGATGCGCGCTTCCTCCAGGATTCGCAGCATCTCGGCGTTGTTGACGTGCGCGTACGCGTCGAAGTCGCTCCAGCGCAGCGGGACCGGGATGTGGAGGCGCATAGTGACAGGTTACGCGTAACCGGGCGCGAGACGCGCCCGGCGATTAGCCGCGCGAGGCCCAGAAATGGGCCTCGCACAAAGCGAGCTAATCGCGCGTCAGCTTGCGGTATGTCATGCGGCTCGGCTTCGCAGCATCCGCGCCCAGACGCTCGATCTTGTTCTCCTCGTACGCCTCGAAGTTGCCCTCGAACCAGTGCCAGTTGGACGGGTTCTCCGGGGTGCCCTCGTAGGCGAGGATGTGCGTGGCGATCCGGTCGAGGAACCACCGGTCGTGAGTGATGACCACAGCGCAACCGGGGAACTCGAGCAGCGCGTTCTCGAGGCTGCCAAGGGTTTCCACGTCGAGGTCGTTGGTGGGCTCGTCGAGCAGGAGGAGGTTTCCGCCCTGCTTCAGCGTGAGCGCGAGGTTCAGCCGGTTGCGCTCACCACCGGAGAGAACGCCAGCCTTCTTCTGCTGGTCGGGACCCTTGAACCCGAACTGGCTCACATACGCACGCGACGGGATCTCGGTCTTGCCCACCTGGATGTAATCGAGCCCCTCGGACACGACCTCCCACAGGGTCTTGTTCGGGTCGATTCCGCCGCGGCTCTGGTCGACGTAGGAGATGTCGACCGTCTCGCCGATCTTGAGATCTCCACCATCGAGTGGCTCGAGCCCGACGATCGTCTTGAAGAGCGTGGTCTTACCGACACCGTTCGGGCCGATGACGCCGACGATTCCGTTGCGGGGAAGCGTGAAGCTCAGGCCGTCGATCAGGATGCGCCCCTCGAAGCCCTTCTGGAGGTTCTTGGCCTCGATGACCTGCGATCCGAGTCGCGGGCCTACGGGGATGACGATCTCCTCGAAGTCGAGAACCCTCGTCTTCTCGGCCTCCGCAGCCATCTCCTCGTAGCGCGCAAGGCGAGCCTTGGACTTGGTCTGCCGCCCCTTGGCGTTGGAGCGCACCCACTCGAGTTCGCCCGCGAGACGCTTGGCCAGCTTCGCGTCCTTCTTGCCCTGGACCTCAAGACGGGCTGCCTTCTTCTCGAGGTAGGTCGAGTAGTTGCCCTCGTAGGGGTAGAGGTGACCGCGATCGACCTCGGCGATCCACTCGGCGACATGGTCGAGGAAGTACCGGTCGTGAGTGACGGCGAGCACTGCGCCGGGGTACTTGGCGAGGTGCTGCTCGAGCCAGAGAACGCTCTCGGCGTCGAGGTGGTTGGTGGGCTCGTCGAGGAGCAGGAGATCCGGCTTCTGGAGGAGGAGCTTGGTCAGTGCGACACGGCGCTTCTCACCACCGGAGAGGTTGGCGACCTTGTAGTCCGAGGGTGGGGTGCGGAGAGCATCCATCGCCTGCTCCAGCTGGGAGTCGAGGTCCCACGCGTCGGCCGCGTCGATCTCCTCCTGAAGGGTTCCCATCTCGGCGAGGAGCGCATCGAAGTCCGCATCGGGCTCGGCCATCTCCATGCCGATGGCGGCGTGGCGGTCCACCTTGGCCTTGATCTCGGCGACGCCCTCCTGGACGTTCTCGAGCACGGTCTTCGTCTCGTCCAGTTCGGGCTCCTGCATGAGGATGCCGACGGTGTACCCGGGGGACAGCCTTGCCTCACCGTTCGAGGGGGTGTCGAGTCCCGCCATGATCTTGAGGATCGTGGACTTACCGGCACCGTTCGGGCCGACCACCCCGATCTTGGCCCCGGGGAAGAACGACATGGTGACGTCATCGAGGATGAGCTTGTCACCGACCGCCTTGCGGGCGCGGACCATGGAGTAAATGTATTCGGCCATTACTCCATTGTACGGAGGGCTTCGGTCACCAATCGATCGGCCGGGTTGTGCCGATGAGGCACTTACCCGTGCCGAGCAGCGGTGCGACGAGGCTCGTGTAGGCGGTGGGACTCAGCTGCCCGACCAGGCATTCACCCTGCATCCGCACCGACACGACTATCGAATCCGCGGGGATGTTGATGGCGGTGGTGTCGAAGGTGACCTCCATGTCCGCCTTGTTGAAGCCGTGGTTCGCCAGGTTCGTGACGATGTCCGCACCCGGACCCATCTTGTAGATGCCCCAGTACTCGTTGTTCACGTAGTCGAAGAACTGCTTGTTCGCGGCGGCAGTCCCCTGGGGCTTGAACTCGGGGATCTTGGTGGGCGTCGGTGTCGGAGTCGGAGACGCTGACCCACTTCCCGTGGGAACGGGCATCGGCTCCGGAGTGCCCCCGACACAGCCGGCCAGCGCCAGCACTGCCACTAACGCCACGCCTGCCGAGGCGAAG
Source organism: Leifsonia sp. AK011 (assembly GCF_013410945.1). Lineage (NCBI taxonomy): Bacteria > Bacillati > Actinomycetota > Actinomycetes > Micrococcales > Microbacteriaceae > Leifsonia > Leifsonia sp. AK011. Next base: position 2,335,825 of record NZ_JACCCH010000001.1, read on the forward strand.
CGCACTGCAGTTACTGGCATCCCGACTCCCCTGTTTGATCGCGGCACATCCGCTCGCACATTGTAAGGCGGAGGAACTGAGAGAACCGCTAGAACGCTGGTTCCGGTGCGGGCTGGCCGGGAGAGGACGGCTCGAATGAATCGTGCTCCGGCGGGGACACCGGCTGGCTCTGCTGGGGTTCTGGTGCGGTCTGCGCCTTACTCGCGCTCATCGACCGGGCGAAGGTCGTGGAACCCCAGAGCAGGTCGTGGCCGAGTGCGTCAGCCTCGACATCCACACTCATCCCCGACCGCTCGCCGGTATCCCACGAGCGGAGCTTGAGTCGCCCCGTCACCAGAACGCGCTCCCCCTTGCTGAGCGATGCGCTGGCGTTGATGGCCAGCTGCCGGAAGCAGGTGACGGTGTACCAGTTGGTCTCAGCGTCCACCCACTTGCCCTCGTTCTTGTCGTATCGGCGTTGGGTCGAGGCCAGGCGGAAGTTCGTAATGGCCAGTCCCTCGCTCGTCACGATGTGCTTGGGATCGGTGGCCACGAGGCCTGTGAGGGTGATCGTGTCTGTCATGGCTGCTCCGGGGTAGAGGTGGACGGATGCACGGGGCGACGCTCGTGCCGGGATAGCCGCCCCGGCATCCGATGCAGCAAGTGTGCTCGTGTGCCCGGGCGAGACAGCGAGCTCTCGGCCGGTCTGGGGAGTTGGTCTGCGGTGACCCGCGTCTTGGGGAGAAGAGCCCAACGGCTGCGCCCGTTCCGACGTCGGCGCATGCCCATAGGCTGGTGCCATGCCGTACAACGCAGCCCCAGACCGTTACCAGAAGCTCGACTACGCCCGTGTTGGCCGGAGCGGGCTCAAACTCCCCCGGGTGTCCCTCGGACTCTGGAACAACTTCGGATCGGATCGCGCCCTGGAGACGCAGCGCGCCATCATCCGTCGCGCCTTCGACCTGGGCGTCACCCACATCGACATCGCGAACAACTACGGCCCGCCGAACGGTTCGGCGGAGAAGAACTTCGGCACCATCCTGCGTGAGGATCTCCGTCCCTACCGCGACGAGCTCATCGTCTCCTCGAAGGCCGGCTACGACATGTGGGAGGGGCCCTACGGCGAGTGGGGGTCTCGCAAGTACCTGCTCTCCTCCCTTGACCAGAGCCTCGCGCGAACAGGCCTGGAGTATTTCGATATCTTCTACTCCCACCGCCCGGACCCGGAGACGCCGATCGAGGAGACCATGGGCGCCCTCGCGAGCGCTGTGCACTCCGGCAAGGCGCTGTACGTCGGCGTCTCGAACTACTCACCCGAGCAGACGAGGGCAGCAGCAGCGGCCCTCGCCGAGCACAAGGTTCCCCTCCTCATCCACCAGCCCCGGTACAACATGTTCGATCGCCACATCGAGGACGGCCTGTTCCCCGTGCTCGACGAACTGGGTATCGGGAGCATCGTCTTCTCGCCCCTCGCCCAGGGTCTGCTGACCAACCGCTACCTGAACGGCATTCCTGCCGACTCGCGCGTGGCGGAGGGCCGATGGATGAACGAGAACACCATCGACGAGACCTACCTGTCGCGCGCCCGGGCACTGAATGAGATCGCGGATGCCCGTGGCCAGAGTCTCGCGCAGCTCGCGCTGCTCTGGGTGCTGCGCGTGCCCGAGGTCACCTCGGCCCTGATCGGCGCCTCGAGCGTCGCGCAACTCGAGAACAACCTCGCCGCACTCTCGGGGCCGGCGCTCACAGCGGACGAGCTCGCCGCGATAGAGCCCTTCGCCGTGCACGGTACGGGGAGCACGCGCTAGCCACCGACTGTCAGTGGTCGAATCTATGTTCGAAGCATCACCTCGAACGACAGGGAGACCACGAATGACAACGCTCGACTTCGCAGCAACCCGTCCTACGCACGCGGGTATCGCGACCACTCAGCTCGGCGACGACCTGTGGCGCATCACGCGTGCTGGAGGGGAAGTACTCGGATACGTGGAGCGTCACGTGACCGCAGCAGGGCATCGTTTCACGGCGAAGCGAATGCTGCAGCGCCAGCGCCGATTCCTCCCCATCGGCGACTTCTGGACAATCGAGGATGCCTTGGATTGCTTCCGCTTCTAGCGTGTCGCCCCGTCACTCGTGTGACTGACGGGGTTACAGTGACGGCATGATGCTGGAGTGGTGGAATGACATTGTTCGCTGGTTCGCCTCGGATGCCGGGCAGACCATCTTCGTGACAGCGGTACTTCCCTTCATAGCGATTCTTGCTGCGGGGCTGCTTGCTGGCCTGATCATGCGTGGCGCACTCAAGCGCTTCGTGCTGCAGCAGGACAAGCAGGCGAAGGTCTCCGCGATCGCGGGCCTCGCGGCATCCGCCCGCAAGGCGGCTGCGTGGAGCAGCCTCTCCGCCCAGGAGAAGCAGCACGTAGAGCAGCAGACGAGCGAGGCCGAGATCCGTGTGCGGCTTCTCCCCGTTGCTGGGGCCACCGAGGCAGCCGATTGGGCAGCCCACTACATGGCCTCCATGAAGCGCAACTCCGCCAACTACGGCTTCCAGGCCGAGCAGGATCTCAAGCAGCTCCAGGATGGTCTCGTGTTCTGGCACCACAAGCCATCCAAGGCTCGCAAGATGTTCGCCCAGGACCTCGCCACGTGGAAGTACGACACCTCGGCCCCCGACGACGAGCTCCTCGCCAAGCAGCGCGAATGGGCTGCGCAGCAGGAGACCCAGCCGTTCGAGCCCGTGAAGGCCAGCTAGAACGCTCGCTACGGCAGCGCGTCGGAACCGGCGCGCTGTGGGCCCACGAGCACGCTCGCATCCTGCGCAAACGCACTGCGCGTCGCGCGTCCTTCGGACTCCCGCCGCACAGTGCCCCCGGCAGGAATTGACTCCCCAGCGGCACGGCCGACACGCCGCCTACGGCAGCGCGTCGGAACCGGCGCGCTGTGGGCCCACGAGCACGCTCGCATCCTGCGCAAACGCACTGCGCGTCGCGCGTCCTTCGGACTCCCGCCGCACAGTGCCCCCGGCAGGAATTGAACCTGCGACCAAGAGATTAGAAGGCTCCTGCTCTATCCGCTGAGCTACGGGGGCTGGCGGTGCCACGATACCGCAGCGGTCGGCGTAGGCGCTCTCAGACAGCCTTGGCGAGCGCCACGAGGACCTGATTGACGGTGGGCGCACCAGCGGCACGGAACACCTCAGTGTCATCGGAGTCGAGCACGACGACGGTCGGGGTCGAGCGGATGCCCGCACGCTCCGCCTCGTCGTTGTGCGCCGCGACATCCAACTCCACGATCGTCGCCGCTGGCACGAGTTGTTCGACCTGCTTCAGAACCGCGCGGGTCTCAATGCAGGGGTCACAGAAGGCCGAGGAGAAGAAGAGGAGTTTCACACCGGAGCCAACCGTCGCGCGCCGGTCACGATTCCCTAGTCGTCGTTGCGCTCGTCGAGAGCCTCGAGCGGATCGCTGTCGGGCTCATCCCACGAGTACGTGACCTGGACCTGCTCGCCGACCTGGTGTGCGCTCGGGTTGATGTAGACGAGCTGAGTCTCCTTGCCATCCACCGCCGCGATCACGGTCACCTCGTCGTCCCACGACCCGTCCGTGCTGATTCGGGTATCGCTCTGGCCGTTGTAGGGGCCGCCGTTGTAGAAGACGACGTACTCGTCGCCGCGGGAGAGTGCAGGGGTTTCAGACATGCCTCAGGTCTACCAGATGCACCCGGGAGACGCACAGGTGTACCCGCAGCGAACTCTGTGTATACAGATCGTGCGCAAGCGCGGCGGGGACTGGTGCGTCTACCTGCCGCTGAGGACACTTATGCGGTGACCCCCGAGTGGAACCGATACGTGGCCCTGGGTGATTCGATCACCGAGGGCTTCTGCGACCCCATCGTCGGCGCCGGTGAGCCGTGGTTGGGGTGGGCCGATCGCCTCGCGATGATCCTTGACGGCAACGCGCGGCTTCGCGGCGAGGAGTTCGCCTTTGCGAACCTCGCCGTGCGTGGCAAGCGCATCCGCCACGTCATCGACGACCAGGTCCCGAGGGCCATCGACCTGGGCGCCGACCTCGTGTCGATCCTCATCGGCGGCAACGACCTCATGACCGCCCACGCCGACCCGGACGCGCTCGCGGCCGAGGTTGAATCCGGGGTCTGTGCCATCCGGGCCACGGGAGCTGACGTGCTCCTCGCCACGTGCTTCGACCCGCGGTTCGCCTTCTTCCTCAAGCCCCTGAGGGGGCGGGCAGCGGTGTACAACGCCAACCTGTGGAGCATCGCGCGAAGCCACGGCACCTTCACCCTCGACCTCTGGGGTGCCCGTGAGCTCCAGGCGAGAGCAATGTGGGCAGAGGACCGGATCCACCTCGCACCAGCGGGTCATCGGCTGCTGGCATCCCGCGCAGCGCATTCACTGGGAGTGCCGTACTACGAACTCTCGGCGCCATTGGCGCACCCGCTGCCCACGCCGGCGAGGCCATCTTCGCTCTCAGTCATGGGCTGGGCGAGCAGGCACGCACTGCCGTGGCTGTCGCGAAGGCTCCGCGGCATCTCCACTGGAGATGGCCGGCCGGCGAAGCTCCCCAACCTCACGGCGGTCACTGGCCGCCGATAGACTTCCGGAATGCCCTCGAATTCTGATCTGCTGGTCTGGATTGACTGCGAGATGACCGGACTGGACGTCGGAATCGACGAACTGGTCGAGGTCGCCGTCGTCATCACCGACTACAACCTCGTCGCCGTCGACCCGGGATTCAGCATCGTGATCAAGCCCGACCAATCGGCCTTCGACAACATGAGCGACTTCGTGCGGGACATGCACTCGTCGAGCGGCCTGCTCGAGGAGATCCCGAACGGTGTGGCGCTCGCGGATGCGGAGTTCGCGGTGCACGAGTACATCATCAATCACGTGCCGACACCGAAGACCGCACCTCTGGCGGGCAACACGATCGGCACCGATCGCATGTTCCTCGCCAAGTACATGCCGCGCGTGGACAGCCACCTCCACTACCGCAGCGTTGACGTCTCGTCGATCAAGGAGCTCTCGCGCCACTGGTTTCCCCGCGTCTACTTCAACGCTCCGGCGAAGGATGGCGGGCATCGAGCCCTCGCGGACATCCTCGAGTCGATCCGCGAGCTCGAGTACTACCGCAAGGCCGTCTTCGTGGGCGAGCCCGGGCCGAGCACCGAGCAACTCCAGGAGATCTCATCCGACGTGGTGGAGTCGTTCGCCGCTCGGCTGTAATACACTTGTTCGGTTGCCCCGTACGGGGCCGCATGGTGGGCGTAGCTCAGTTGGCAGAGCGCTGGCTTGTGGAGCCGGATGTCGCGGGTTCGAGCCCCGTCGTCCACCCCAGACGAAAACGGTCCGACGATTACGACGGGCCGTTTTCCTGTTTTCGCTGGAGAAACCCGTGACCAAGACCGAGGGCGACGTTGAACTCGCCGATCTTGTGTCGATGGACATGCCCTGGGTCACGATCGTCTGGAACGATCCCGTGAACCTCCAACAGTACGTAACGCACGTCTTCTCGACGTACTTCGGCTACGCGCGGCCCGAAGCGGAGCGTCTCATGCTGCTCGTGCACAACGAGGGCAAGGCGGTGGTCGCCACCGGACCGCAGGAGGAGATGGAGCGGCACGTCGAGGCGATGCACGACTTCGGCCTGTGGGCCACAGTGTCGAAGGCGTTCTCGTGATCCCGTTCGAGAGACGGGGCGACAGCTTCACGGCGTCGTTCGCGGCTCAGGAGGTCGACATCCTGCGCGAGCTCATCGAACAGGAGATCGCTCTCCTCGCAGAGGTGGGCTCCGATGATCCCGAGGATGCCAGCCTCGCGGAGGTCGGCATCGGAGGCTCATCGACTCCCCCACGCGATCCGGCACTGGCGCGGTTGCTGCCCGACGCCTACCGGGACGATGCGGAGGCGGCATCCGAGTACCGACGTCTCACCGAGGCCTCCATGGTCGCGCGCAAGATCGCGTCAGCGCGCGGACTTGTGGAGAGCCTCGGCGAGGGCGAAGTCAGTCTCAATCGGGAGGGTGCGGAACTGTGGTTGCGTGCGACCAACGACCTGCGACTCGTCATTGCCTCGCGCCTCGGCATCGTGGAGGACGATGACGCCGGAACCGGCGATGAGGTCATGCAGGACGTCTACTACTGGCTCGGTTACCTGCAGGGCAGCCTCCTCGACGCGATGGGAGCCTGAGACACATGGATGATATCTCCGCAGAGGATTTCGAGCGTCTGGTGATCGACGAGTTGGATCTGCTGCCCGATGACATGGTCGACGGGCTCGACAACGTGATCTTCGTCACCGAGGACCGGCCCGAGGACGGCTCGCTCGACCTCCTCGGCCTCTACGACGGCATTGCGCTCACCGAGCGCGGCACTTACGGCTTCGGGGAACTCCCGGACCGGATCATCCTGTACCGTGAGCCTCTGCTGTCGATCGCGGAGGATCTCGACGATCTCAAGGACCAGATCCACGTGACACTCGTGCATGAGATCGCCCACTTCTACGGGATAGATGACAATCAGTTGCACGAGCTAGGTTGGGGTTAGCGCTGTGACGTCACATTCGGGTTCATCGCAACGCCAATCGGGACCAGTCAGGCGAGCTACCCTGTCTGGAGGAGGTCTCATGTTTCGCAGGACTGCAGGTGTTATCGCGGGCTCACTGGCGCTCGTCGTCGGTGTGAGCGGCTGCTCGCTTCTCGAGGCGGGCGGCGGAGATGCACCCCTGTCGGGACTCGCCGCCTGCGCACTCGGCCACACGTGGCAGATGGATGTCGAGGACATGGCGGGCAAGATCAAGTCCCAGCTCGACGCCGAGGGAATCGGTGGCGACATCACCCTCGATGGCACCCAGCAACTCGACTGGGACGAGAAGGGCCACGTCGTCATCACCTCGGACCTCACGATGACCGCAGTGGTCACCGTCACGACCGACTACATCATCACGGTCACCAAGAAGCAGACCGGCACGACAACCGGTGCGGCCTACATCAGCGGCGAGGTTGCCATTCCCCGTGACTGGGATGAGAGCGAACTCAGCATCGCGACCACCGCCGAGACCGGCGGCGCGCCCATCGAGGATGGCTCGCCGTGGCCCATGCCGAGCCTCAGCTTCGACGACTCCGTCGGCCTTGAGCTCACGTGCGACGGCGACCGCCTCACCATTCACCCCCGCGGGGAGCGCACCACGCAGGTCTGGACGAAGACCAGCTAGGTCGCCGTTCGCACCACGACGTCGGCGAGGTCGCGCGGCGACTCCCTGGCAATGAAACGTTCCTCCTGGGCCGCCCAGCGCTCCCAGTGCGGTGCGAAGGTATCGCCGTCGCGCGCGAGCGCGCGCTCACGCCGGGTCGCGTCATCCGCTTCGAGCCAGAGCGCCGTGCTCGCCCGGGAACGGCTCGCACGGCTCAGCGCCCCGACGCCCTCGATGATGATCGGGGCGTCCGGCCGGAGATAGTGCATCGCGCCCGGTCGATCGCTCGTCCAGTCCCACGACCGCCACGACAAGGTGTCGAGGATGCCCGGCACCGCGACGCTCGCGGCATCGAGGCCGTCCCATCCGGGGTAGATGTCGTCGAGGCGCACGAGTTGGGCACCGTTGATCCTGCTGGCGAGGAGGGTTGCCAGGTCGGACTTGCCGGAGCCGGAGCGACCGTCGATGAGGGTGACATCCATCACTGGCCGCCGATGAAGTTCCAGTGGCCCGTCACGACAGACACGGTAACGGATGCCACCGCAATACCGACCGCGAACAGCACGAGCACCGCATCCGCTGCGCCCACCCGCGACTCCCGAGCCCAGCTCCGCTCCCCGGGCGCGCCGAACGCCCGGGCCTCCATTGCCGTCGCGAGTTTGCTGCCCCGTCGGATCGCCAGCACGAGCAGTGCGAAGGCCTGACTGAAGAACCGCCGGACACGACCACCGTCGGCGACACCGCGGGCCCGGCGGGACAGCTCCAGGCTCCGCCAGTCGTCAGCGAAAAGGCTCACGAGGCGCAACCCAGCGAGTGCGCCCAGCACGAAGCGGGCAGGCAGCCGGAGGCGTTGCGCGAATCCGTCGGCGAGATCCGTCGGGTCGACGGTCGCGAAGAGCACCACGGCCGGCAGCGCGATCGCCAGGACGCGAAGGATGGTGGCGATCGCAAGCTCGATCGAGCCATCACTGATGTGGATGAGCAGGAACTGGAAGTAGGTCTCACCTGAGGGACGCCCGTAGAGGAGGATCGTGACACCGCCGAGTACCGCAGCGATCCAGACCGCCGCGGTGCGGCGGAAGAACTGGGCGAACGTGAGGCCCGCGAACGGGAGGAGGATCGCCTCGGCCCCCAGGGCGACCGTCGCCGAGACCCAGTCGATGGAGAGCACGAGCGCGATGCTGATGATCGCGCTCGCGGCAAGCTTCGCGACCGGGTTGATGCGGTAGACGGCCTGAGTGCCACGCACGGGAGTGAGCATGGTCATGCGGCACCCGGCATCCGGAACTCCGAGTCGGCGAGGGCCTCGACGAGCTCGGTGTCATGCGTGATGGTGACGACTGCGCTGCCGGCGTCCGCGAGCTCAGCGAGAAGCGCGACGAGCTCCTCCCACGTGCGACTGTCCTGGCCGAAGGTGGGCTCGTCGAGGATGAGCACGCGCGGCCGGGTGGCCAGTGCCGTCGCAACCGACAGCCGACGTTTCTCGCCGCCCGAAAGCGTGAACGGATTGGCACCGAGCAGGCGATCGAGCCGAAGCCGGGACGCGAGTTCTGCGCAGACCTCCTCGAGTTCCGCCTCGCTCCGGCCGAGCACGCGAGGCCCGACGAGGAGTTCGTCCTTCACCGTTCGCGCGAGGAACTGGTGTTCCGGGTCCTGGAAGACGGTGCCGACGCGCGTGAGGAGATCGCGGGATTTCCAGCGGAAGGGGTTCGTTTCGGTGCCAGTGGCGAGAGGGGTGGCATCCACGGTGCCCGCGGCCGCCGGGATGAGCCCTCCGAGGGTGAGGCCGAGTGTCGACTTTCCCGCGCCGTTGGGTCCCGTGATGGCGAGCACGCGCCCTGAACTCACGGAGAGGTCGATGCTGCTGGCGACCACGCGCTGGGGCGCGCGGGCGACGGAGAGGTCGCGGGCCTCGATGACTGCGGTGGTGGCGCCGAGGGTGCGCGTCGGAGCGGCGGGCGGATGCCCCGGCACCCAGATCCCGGATGCCGCGAGCTCGGCACCGCGCTCACCGAGCACGGCATCCGGGCTCCCGTCGGCCAGCACGCTGCCCCTCGCTCCCAGCACGATGATCCGATCCACCAGATCGCGCCAGACCGAGACCCTGTGCTCCACGACGATGAGGGTCGACCCGGTGCTGGCGGCGACCCGAGCCACCGAGTCGCGTACCTGTTCGACGCCGTCCGGATCGAGATTCGCGGTCGGCTCATCGAAGAGCAGCAGCCCCGGCCGCATCGCGAGCACCCCCGCGAGAGCGAGGCGCTGCTTCTGTCCACCGGAGAGTTCGCTCGTGGGGTGGTCGAGTGGCAGGTCGAGCCCGACGGCCTCCAGCGACCCCGCAACTCGTCGCCACGTCTCATCCCGCGGGACCCCGAGGTTCTCGCAACCGAACGCGACATCATCGCCCACGCGCGCGAGCATGACCTGCGAATCGGGATCCTGCAGCACGAGGCCCACACGGCCGCGGGCGGCCCGGGGGTCGGCCCCGCCGACGAGCAGCTCGCCGGCCGACTCCCCCTCATCGTCGCCCCCGAGAACGCCCGCCAGGGCGTGGAGCAGGGTCGACTTGCCGGAGCCCGAGGCGCCGAGAAGCAGCACCCGCTCCCCTGGCTCCACCGTGAAGGTCACGTCGGAGAGGGCCCAGGCGAGCCTCGTGGCGTGTCGCCACCCCCATCCCCGCGCGACGACGGAGACGGGAGCGGCGGCACCAACGAGGGAGGTCACACGCGAACGGTGTTCTCGCGCCCCGACGCGAAACGGTCCAGCGCGCCCGTGCGCGCGAGTCCGCGAGCGAGGAGCCACGAGCCCAGCCCGGCGATCACCGCGCCGGAGAGCACGGCAGAGATCGCGTAGGTGACACCGAAAGCCGTGTCGGCACCGGGGTACCAGAGCACGAGATCGTTGAGGGCCATCGCGAGACCGGAGAGGGCACCCGCGAGGAGCGCGACGAACCAGCTCCAGTTGACGTAGCGGAAGGCGAGGAACACCAACTCGGCGCCGAGACCCTGCACGAGGCCCGCCTCGAGCGTGAGGAACGCCCACTGCGCACCGAGCAGAGCGGAAACGGTTGCCGCGATGATCTCGACGTAGATGGCGGCACCCGGTTTGCGGATGATCAGTCCACCGAGCACGCCGGCGAAGAGCCACACACCGTAGAGCAGGGCCTGCATGCCCGGGAGCGCGGCCTCGAGCGGCGCGGTTGCGGGCTGGTAGAACTGGTTCCAGACCCAGAAGACGAGACCGGCTGCGACGCCGATCGCGCTCGCGACGACGATATCGACGACCCGCCAGGTGAAACGGTTGGATGATGCGGACATAGTGATGTGCCTTTCGGATTCGAAACGGCACGGGTTTCAAGAGGGCCTCCCTGCGCTGGCATGATCCAGATCAGGTTCGACGGTCGAAGCTTGGAGAAGCTTCCTCTCAGCCCGGCTCACCGGACTCCCGTGTACGCCGACAAGCATAGGCTCGAATCATGGACTTCCGCATCTTCACCGAACCGCAGTACGGCGCCACCTACGACGACCAGCTCGGACTCGCCCTCGCCGCCGAACGGCTCGGGTTCAACGCCTACTTCCGGTCCGATCACTACTCGACGATGAGTTCGCAGTCGAACGGGCTACCCGGGCCGACCGACTCGTGGGTGACGCTGGCCGGGCTGGCGCGCGAGACCAGCACGATCCGGTTGGGGACGCTCGTGTCATCCGCCACCTTCCGCCTGCCGGGGATTCTCGCCATCCAGGTCGCGCAGGTTGACGCGATGTCGGGTGGACGTATCGACTTTGGGCTCGGGACCGGATGGTTCGAGGCCGAGCACCGGCAGTACGGGATCCCCTTCCCGGAGAAGCGCTTCGGGCCGTTCGAGGAGCAGCTCGAGATCATCACCGGGCTCTGGAACACGCCCATCGGGGAGCGATTCAGCTACGACGGCAGCCACTACCAGCTCGTCGACTCCCCCGCGCTGCCGAAGCCGGCACAGGCCCACGTGCCCATCATCATCGGTGGCGCCGGTGCCTCGAAGACGCCGGCGCTCGCTGCTCGCTTCGCGGACGAGTTCAACTCGTGGCGAGCCGAGCTGGAGCTGACTGCCGAACGTATCGCACGCGTGCGGGCGGCATGCGAGGCGATCGGCCGTGACCCGGGCGAACTCGTGTTCTCGATCGCCGGCACTACAGCCGTGGGTGGCTCTGCCGCGGACCTCACCCGCCGGGCGGATGCCACGGGCCAGCCTCTCGAGGCGCTGCGCTCCTCCGGCTTCGCGGGCACCGCCTCCGAGGTTGTCGATGTGCTGGGCGCACTGCAGGAGCTCGGCGTCTCGCGCATCTACTTCCAGGTGCTGGACTTCGCGGACCACGACCAGCTCGACTACCTCGCCCGCGAGATCGCGCCCCAGCTCGGGTGACCCCGCTGGGGTTCTACTGGACGTCGCTCAGCGTCGCTTCACGCGCTGAGGTTTGCGTGCGGCGCTGGTGTGCCAACACGCGCGCCCTCGTCATACCTCAGCGCGTGGCATCCGCGGGGCTACTCTGGTGCCCGTGACGGATGCAACGCTGCCCAACCTGCCCCTCCGCAAGCGCCCCATCGACATCGTGTTCGCCGTGTTCTTCACGCTGTTCATCGTGACGTCGTGCATCGCGGACATGCTGCCGACGCTGGGCATCGATTTCAGCCAGCCGACCGGCAACTTCCTCGTCGACTCCAACTACTGGTACGCGCACGACGCCGACCCGCTGTTCATGCATCCGCCCGTCTGGATGCGCATCGTCACCGGTCTCAGCGCGTTCGTGTACATGCTCTTCTACCTGGTGCTCGTGCCGGCCCTGATCAGGGGATGGAACTGGATCCAACTGCCGGCAGTGATCTACGCGACCATGATCGCGTCGATCACGGGCATCATCGTGTTCGGGGTGGAGTTCTTCGGCGAGCCGGAGTTCCAGACCGGCAACCCGGCGAAGTTCCTGGCGTTCAACCTGCCGTATGTGCTCGTGCCCCTTCTGCTCCTCGTGCGCATGCGCAAGCCACTCCCCTTCACGAGAAGGTTCTGATGTGTCCTGGACGCCACTAGACACGACGGTCGTCATACTTGCCGCAGTCCTGGCCGTTCTCGGCGCGTCAATGACGTTCTCCGCACCCTGGGCTTCGGGAGGCCGCGTCTGGGTGAAGGGGGTTGGGGCTCTCATTGCCGTGATGGCTGTGATCGCCATCCTCCTCGTGGTGATCAACGCGATGATCCCTCCGATCACCTGAGCTCGGGCATCGACCCACGCCGCACGCCGAGTGTTCCGATTTGGCTGTCATTTGGGCTGATTTGGCAGCCATATCGGAACACTCGGAGCGGAGAGTCGCCTAGGGAAGCCAGGGCATGGGGTCGACGCGCGTTCCGTCCACCCACACCTCGAAGTGGCAGTGGGCGACGGATGCATTGCCGCTGGCCCCCACGAGCCCGATGCCCTCGCCCGCCGCCACGACCTGGCCGACGGCTACCGTCGGAGATCCCTCGATGAGGTGGGAGTAAAGGGTCGCAATGCCGCCACCGTGGTCGATCTTGATGTACTGGCCCCAGCTACCGCCGAGTTCCACCTCGACGACCACTCCAGCAGCGGAGGCTACCAGCGGCGTTCCGTTCGAGCACATGATGTCGATGCCGTTGTGCATGCCCTCGCCACGAGGGCCGAAGCCGTCATTGACCTGGGCGGAACACGGCCACGTGGAGAGCAGCCCGGTGATCGGGGTCACAGACACGACCACCGGTTCGATGGGCTTCGGCATCTCGACGGTGTAGCCATCACGGCCGAGCGGGGCAACGTCGTACTGGGGCGACGTCACCCTCTGCGGAGGCCCCGCGAGAGCGCTCGCGAGCTGGGGTTCGACCACTTCCTGCTCCACGAGCGCTATCGCCGGCAGGCTCATCGTCGCGCCGAGGGCAGCGACGGAGACAAAGGCGAGAGAACGGAGCATCCCCTCCAGTCTGCCCCCAATTGGGCCAGGAGTCGAAGCCTCACCGGACACTCACTGGTGCGGCAGCGTTGCAGAAGCCCTAACGCTGCAGCTGGGTGACCTCGCGCATGACCTTCAACGCGGGGTACGCGGAGAGGAAGATCGCCATCGGAGCACGCAGGGTGAGCGATCGAACCTTGTGCCTGTCGTAGGTGCGCTCGAAGCGCATCACGTAGCTGTAGAACTCGCGGGGCGAGTCATCCAGACGCCGGGCGGACATGCCCGTCACCATGTCCGACGAGTAGGCGATCCGCACGTCGTGGGCGTGGAGGTGCAGGCTCAGGTCGATGTCCTCGTGGAGCTCGTCGTCGGGATCGAGGCACGCCTCATCCCGAATGAGCTCCCAGGCGGACCGCCGCAGCGCCATGTTGCTGCCGAAGAGCAGGTGCGATTCCTTCGTCACACGCACCAAGGCGCGGCGCAGGGCGTCGTCGGCCTTGTGGCCGAATCGGCGCAGCGGCATGTCGTAGTAGATGACGGGGCCGGTGGATGCCCCGACCTCAGGATCCTCGAAGACCATGGTCACGGCCTCAACCCACGTGGGCTCCAGCACCGAGTCGGCATCGATGCGACCGATGACGTCCCCCGTCGCGTGGTCGAGTCCGAAATTGCGGGTGGGGATGAGTCCCTGCAGGGCGTCCTGCTTGAGGTAGACGATGGGTGCGTCGGGGTAGGTGATCTGGAGCGCGTGCACGACGGCAGCTGTGCCATCCGTCGACTTGTTGTCGACAACGATGATCTCGTGCGCGGGAACCGTCTGGTGCAGTGCAGCCACGACGCTCGCTTTGATCGTGTCCTCTTCGTTGTAGGCGGGGATGACGATCGACACGCTGGGCAGGGCCATAGCGCCCACGGTACACGGCGCGTGTGGCGAGGATCGAGGTCTAGCGGCGCGATTCGCGCTGTGTCGTGCGGCGGGTAGCGCACACGAGGAGGGCGGATCCCACAAGCAATGCACCGCCGGTAGCGCCGACGATGATCTCAACGTGGCCGAGCACACTGCCGGTTTCGGCCAGCTGCGGAGAAGTTGTCGATTCGGTCGCACACACACCGTAGTCGCCCTGCGGGTTCACCAGGCAGCCGCCCGAGGATGCCGCGATCGCCGGGCTGGAAGCACCGAGCGCGAGCCCCACGGCGAGAGCGCCGGCCGCTAACCATCTCTTCGCCATACCGCCACCCCCTTCACCACGTTCGCGCGGGCCGAAGCACCGTTCGATGCCACGAACTATAACAGCGATGGGTCGTCCACGGGGGCTGTCACGAAGTCGATGAGCTCTTCGACCTTGCCGAGCAGCGCGGGTTCGAGGTCAGCAAAACTGCGCACTCGCGACAGAATACGCTGCCACGCGCGGGCGATGTCGGCCTGGTCGTCGTGCGGCCATCCGAGGGCTGCACAGATCCCATGCTTCCACTCGATGCTGCGCGGAATCTCGGGCCATGCCTCGAGCCCGACGCGCTGCGGTTTCACGGCCTGCCAGATGTCGACGTAGGGATGCCCGACCACGAGCACCGCCCCCGGGAAGCGCCGACTTGCCGCCTCCGCGATCCGGCTCTCCTTGGAACCAGCTACGAGATGGTCGACGAGGACACCCACGCGTCGGCCCTTGCCCGGCTGGAACTCGAGGAGCGCCTCCTCGAGATGGTCCACTCCCGCCAGGTATTCGACCACGACGCCCTCGATGCGCAGGTCGTCGCCCCAGACCCGCTCGACGAGCTCCGCGTCGTGCCAACCCTCGACGTAGATGCGGCTGGGGAGAGCCACTCGCGCACGCGCATCCTCCACAGCGAAGGAGCCGGAAGCGGTGCGGCGGGGTGCGGACTGTGTCGGCGCGGGCTTGACGAGAGTGACACGCTCCCCGTCGATGAGGAACACCGTGGCCAGCGGGAACGCACGCACCGCCCCCCGGCGATCCTCAAGCTGCACGAGTCCGTTCGCGAACGAGAGCACGGCCCCCGTGAAGCCCGAAGAAGGGTCCTCCACCACGAGGCCGGGGCTCACACTCACCTGTCGCGGAGGTGGCGAGGCAGAGCGACGCGAGAATCCTGCGAGCACGTCGCTGCCGTACCGGTCATCAGTCACCGCACGAGGCTAACCGCAGGTGGCCCCGTGGAAGGGATGACGCGGCTGCTAGAACCCGAAGTCGCCGCCGAAGTCGCCGCCGCCGAATCCCCCACCGAAGTCGCCGCCACCGAAGTCGCCGAGGCCGTCGCCCGCGGAGCCTGCGTCCGCGCCACTATCGCCCGAGGCATCCGTCGCCCCCGAGTCGCCGCCGGCGTCTGAGCTTCCGGCGTCAGCGGGGAGGAACGCGCCAACCAGCGCAGAGCCGATGACGTAGCCAGCCACGGTTCCGAGCAGGGAGCTCCCGACCATCGAGCCGAAACTCGGACCCTGGAACGACCGCTCCATCGTGCCCGGCTGCCGCAGCTCGGAGCGCGTCGCTGCCTGGGCGAGAGACTGCGGGTCCTGGGAGCGGGGCGCCTCGCCGACGGGGGCGTTGCGGGTGAGCTCCTCGAAGACCATCGTGCGCTGCTCCTCCGTCAGTTTGGAGAACGCCTCGGCGTGAACCTGCTCGATCGTCTCGGGCGGCGCAGTACGAAGGAGGTAGCGGTAGCGCTCGACCGCGATCTCGTCGTCGGTACGGGGGCGCTGGGGCGGGCGAGGCGATGCCTCTGGCTCGGTGCCGAAGAGTCGATCGAACAGTCCCATGAGAGTCTCCATCCCGCGGCGCTCGCCGCCCTCTTCACGATAGGGAAGCTGGCTGGGAATCAGACCAGATTTCGGTGCCGACCTGCTCAGCTGTTGGCGTGGGCGATCAGCCAGGGAAGCGGGTTGATCTGCACGTCGTCGATGATGACCTCGAAGTGGAGGTGCGGGCCGGTGCTGGAGCCGGTGTTGCCCACGGTTCCGATCTGTTGTCCACGGGTCACCGTCTGGCCGGCCTCGACCTGCAGCGACCCGAACTCCATGTGTCCGTAGACGGTCCGGGTGACCTCGCCGTCGATGACGTGCTCGAGCACGACGTTGACCCCGAGCCCGCCGCTGGCCTCCTCCGAAGTGATCACCACGCCGTCGGCCACAGCCTGCACGGGATGCCCGAGTCCGGGGGTGAGGTCGATGCCCTTGTGGTCGGACGAGCATCCATCGCAGCTTCGGTAACCGTAGCCGCTGGTCATCGTCGTGTTGGCCGGTACCGGCCACTGAACGAGCGAGAAGAGTGAGACGTCGAAACCATCGCGCGGCGCGGTTGCCGGGAGGTAGTACGGCGCTGCGAAGCCCTGGACCGCGGGTGCGTCACCGGTCGCGACGATCGAGTTCGCCTCGGCAGGCAGAGCGGGAACGCTCACGAGAGCGGCCGCGAAGCCGATCGACCCGAACGCGAGGATGCGGCGATCGAGGGAGAGGAACCCAGCGAGACGCGTGGGAGCGGCGGGGAAGGAATGGCGACCGCGCGAAACGGCAGAACGGGAAAGCAGGGGCACAGCGTGGATCCTTGAACGTGTTCGGCGCACAGTGACGCCTCGGAGTGCGTCATGGCACGGAACGGTCGTACGGTGCCGCTAGGCACCCTCAGACGGACCGGAGCCCGAGAAATCCAGCGGTGAGGTCACGCCTGCTCGACTCAGTCCTGGGGAATCTCCCTGTTACCAGCCTGCGACACGATACTGGGAGCTCCATGTGAACGAATTGAATTCAGTCGCGCTGTGATGATGACGACGCCAACCGCAACACCCACAATGGCGCCCAGGCTCGAGAGAAGGATGTCGACAACCGACGCCGAACCGTCTGGCATCCACACCGTCTGCGCCGCCTCGACCCACGCCGCGCCCAGAACGCCGAACCCCACGGCAACCCACCAGCGGCGACGTCCCATCATGAGTGTCAGGAGCAGTCCGACCGGTACGAAGAGGATCATCGGGAGCCACCACCACTGCCTGGCCGACGTGGCTCCCGGCACGAAGGTCAGGCCCACCAGCATCCCGATGTACACGAAAGCGACGAGCACGAGCAGGTGTCGTCGGCGGATCATGACGGCCAGTCTTTCAGCCGCGCCTTGATAAATGGTGAGAGAAGCGTGGATGCTCGGCGACCGTCAGCTGGGCGTTAATCCCGCAGACCGAAGAGGTCCGTTCCGTGCTTGACCAGCACGTCGTAGGCGTCGCCGTAGGTCTCCGGAATCGGCTGATCCGGGTCGAACTTCGCCAGGAGAAGGCCGAGGAGACCCTTTGCGGGACTCGAGAGCGGACGGTGCTTGTGCTTCTCGTCCGGCTTGGGCACATCCTCGGGGTTCGGCGGAGTGAACTGTGGATGGGTCACGGGCCAATCCCAGGGCTGCCGCGGAGTGGTGAGGTTGACGGCGTTGAACAGGTTGTTGGCCGTGACGTCGCGCCGTGTGAGAGGGCTGAGCCCGTGGAGGCGGTTGAGGGTTGCGATGAGCGACCCATGGTGCATCTCATCGTGGATGACCGAGCCAGCGGCCGTGTAGGCACTCACGAGGATTGCCGGGACGCGGCATCCGAGGCGGTTGAAACGGAAGCCCATCTCACCCTCCGGCGCTTCGGGCATGGGGGGAACCGCCGTGGGCGGCGACACGTGGTCGTAGGTACCCCCGTGCTCATCGAAGGTGATGAGGAAAGCGGTGTTGAGGGCATTCGACCCTGTGTCGGACTTGGCCGCCCGCAGCGCCGAGTACACCGAGTGGAGCAGGGCTTCACCGGCGCGCACATCGGAGAGGGCACCGTCGTAGAACTCGTGACCCTCGTACTCACTCTCCCTGAGGGTGCCAACGGGTGGATGCATGTCGTTGTGGTTGAACACCATGCGCGGCTCGATGAAGGCATAGTCGGGCAGGTTGCCGTGTTCGACATCGTGGAAGAACTGGGTCATATCGCGGAAGTTGGTCTTCCAGTACTTCTCCAGGACGGGAGCGTGCAGCACCCCCGTGAAGGGCACGATCTGGCTCGCGTCGTAGTAGACACGCCACGTCAGTCCGGCATCCTCCAGCCGGTTGAAGATGGTCGGGGCCGCGGGAGCATCGATCCACTTGTCGTAGCCGCCGTGGTCCTTGTTCGATACGAAACCGTGCGACGTGGAGGCGTGGAAGAACGACCGGTTGGGGAACGTCGAGGACGGCACCCCGCAGAACCAGGCGTCGTACACACCGAAACCCTTGGCGATCGTGGAGAAGACCGGCAGCATCTCGGGAGTGAAACCACCCATCGCGACGCTGTAGTCCTCGGCCGTGGGCTTCTCGCCGTGCTTGGTCTCCTCGAAATTGACGATGTAATCCTTGACGAAACCCGACATGTCGGCATCATCACCCGGCTTCGGCGAGTTGTACGGTGCCTCGATCGAGTTCTCGTAGAGCTTGCCATTCGACTCGGGATCGATGATGCCGAACAGCTGGGTGTTAACGTGCGGAAAGCTCTCGCCGGGATCGGGCTGGGGGCTCCGCATGATCTCATCGGTGCTGCCCGCGTAGGGCTGTGCGGGGACCGCCTGGCCGTCGGGGCCCTCGTTGGAGTAGGAGCCCTGATTCAGCCCGTCGAAGCTCGTGCCTCCGGGAAGCTCATCGTTCGTGTAGAGGAAGCCGAGCACGTTGTCGAACGACCTGTTCTCGAACATGATCGTGACCACGTGGTCGAAGCCCGGCTCGCTGCGGGGAGCCAGAGGGTCGAACCCGGGTGCCGGGCTCGCTGCGTTGATGGCCGCAGTGACTCCGGCAGTCGCCGCCGCGCCGGCTGCGAATCCCCCAACGCCGACGGCGGCAGTCTTCAGGAACGCCCGCCGGGAGGCTCCCGTCGCGGCTTCAGTCGAGTCAGGTTCATCGGAGTTCGGCACCACGGGTTCACTGTAATCGGGCGCGAGTTACGCCCGTGCTCCGACACCCGGCTCCGCACCACGTGCACGCCGGTCGAGGAGAGTGTCGGCATCCTCGAGGCTCGTTCCCTTGGTCTCGGGGATGACCGCGAAGACGAACCAGAACGAGAGGGCCGCGAAGATCGCGTAGAGCCCGTAGGTGAGCGGAAGGGAGAACGCCGAGAGGGGCGGGAAGGTCACCGTCACAACGAAGTTCGCGATCCACTGGGCTCCGGCGGCAACACCGAGCGCCTTTGCCCGGATCGAGTTCGGGAAGATCTCACCCAGGAGCACCCACACAAGCGGGCCCCACGAGACCCCGAACGCGATCACGAAGATGTTCGCGGCCACGAGAGCGATGGGTCCCCAGGCGCCCTCGAGGTCCGGGCCGGAACTCGTCATTGTGGCCTGGCTGAACGCAAGCGCCATGACGCCCAAGGAGATGGCCATGCCGAGCGACCCGGTCAGGAGGATCGGGCGGCGTCCCACCCTGTCGACGAGGGCGATGGCGACGAGGGTGACGGCGATGTTCACCAGGCCCGTCACCACGGAGATTGCAAAGGATGACGACTCGGGGAAGCCCACGGACGACCAGAGCTCCGTCGAGTAGTAGAAGATCACGTTGATGCCGACGAACTGCTGGAACACCGAGAGGATGATGCCGATCCAGACGATGGGCTTGAGGCCGAGGGTCGGTCCCGCGAGAGTGCCGGTGCGGCGGGCTTCGGCATCGACGGCGATCGACTTGCGGATGTCGCCGAGCGCGACATCCGCGTCTTGCCCCGGCCAGTACTTCTCGAACACGGTCCGAGCTTTCTCATCACGACCCTTGAGGACGAGATAACGGGGCGACTCGGGAAGGCGAAGGGCGATGAGGCCATAGATCAGGCCCGGGACGACGCCGACGAGGAACATCCATCGCCACGCCTCGAGCCCGCCGATCGTGGCGGTCGCGCTGCCCGCTGCATTCGCGAAGAGGGCGTCGGAGAGCAGCGCGGCGAAGATACCGATCGTGATGGCCAGCTGCTGGAGGGAACCGAGGCGACCGCGCATGCCCGCAGGAGAGATCTCGGCGATGTAGGCCGGCGCGATCACGGAGGCTATGCCAATGCCGAGACCGCCGATCACTCGCCAGATGATGAGATCGACGACGCCCGCGGCAAGGCCGGCACCGATGGCGCTCGCGATGAACAGCACGGAGCCGATGAGCATCACGGGCACGCGACCGAGGCGGTCGGCGAGGCGGCCGGCGACCACGGCACCAACGGCGCAGCCGAGAAGCGCCACGGCGACCGCGAAGCCGGTCAACGCCTCGCCGAGCGAGAAGTCGGTGCGGATGGCGTCAACGGCACCGTTGACGACGGACGAATCGAACCCGAAGAGGAAGCCGCCGACAGCACCGGCAACGGCAAGACCAATGACCTTCGAGTGAGTGGGAGAAGTCGTGGAAGCGTTCACGGACTCAGTGTGGCAGCGGGCGAGGCCGGGAGCTATCCTCGAAACACATGAATTCCACTCTGAGCTAGTCACGATTCTGGGGTCGATCCCCAGCACCGTGACGTCAGTTACTTTCAGAGGAGAACCATGTCCAGATTTCTCATCACCGGCGCGTCCGGACGCCTCGGCGCCAGCGCCCTTCACCACCTCGTCAGGCGTGTCGATCCCGGCAGCGTGACGGCACTTGTTCGCTCTCAGGCCGACGCGACAGCTCTCGCCGGGCTCGGCGTCGAGTGCCGATTCGGCGACTATGACGATCCAGCGTCGCTGGAGCGGGTGTTCGTCGACGTCGAGCGGGTGCTCTTCATCTCAAGCCCCGTGCTCGATCCGGAGACGCGTCTGCGTCAGCACCGCGCCGTCATCCACGCCTCCTCCGATGTCGAGCACGTTGTCTATACGAGCGCGCGAGGGGCTGAGTACGACCCAGCGCACCGCTTCACCGAGGCCGCCCTCGGCGAACGGGGTGCCGTGATCCTGCGCAACTCGCTCTACACCGAACCCTTCGTACAGGACGCGCTGCTCCGCGGTCTCGTTGCGGATGCCTCGGCCGGGGCCGCTGTGGCGACTGCATCGATTCACGATCTCGGGGCCGCCGCAGCTCGCGCGCTCGTCGAACCGCTCGGCAAGCGACTGTGGGAGCTGCGCGGACCGTCGTGGACGTTCGAAGAACTCTCTGCGACCCTCCGCGTGCCTCGCGACGAGGTTGACGCCGAGGGCACCGGCCAGTTCGCACCACTGGTTCCGCTGATCCGGTCCGGGGCCCTCGCCGACTCGAGTGACGATCTCGAGGAGATTCTCGGTCGAACGCCCGAGGACATCAGGGCGGTCGCGTCGCGGCTTGCTCCCTGAGTGGTTCAGGTCCGGAGAAATCCGGTCAGTACCAGCTCGTGAATCTCGGGGAGGATCTCTGCACGGAGGTCCTCCCCGTCGACATCGAGGAGTTGCGCCACCGCAGCGCAGATCACGCCCAGCGGAAGGTCGCCGTCGCACGCCCCGACCACGGCGGCGAGGGCCGTACCGATCGGGATGCTCCGGGCGAATCCGGACCCCTGCCGCAACAGCATCACGGTGGGATCGTCGGCCCCTGGCCAGTAGTGGCGCTCCTCCGTGACATCCGGTGCCAGCGTGAGGGTGGCACCCTCGAGGTCGGAGGAACCGAGCCAGTCGTGGGCATCGAAGACCTGTCGGATGTGTTGCCCCAACGATCCGCCCAGCGGGTGGCCGTAGTGCTCAACCCGTCGGAGAAGGGGCCCGGGCCCGCGACGGAACGAGAGATAGCCGAAACCGACGCGCTCGACGCCACGCGAGGAGAAGTCGTCCAACCACGCGGAGTACAGCCTGTCGAAGGCGGGCCCCGGCCGCGTTCCGCCGTCACGGATCCACGTCTCGGCGTACTCCTCGACCGATTGCACCTCACGCTCGACAACCCACGCGTCAAGACCGGTGTGCTCCGCCCACTCCCCCACCCTGTCAAGACCCGAGCGCTCCGAGTACTCCCAGTTGCCGAGCAACTGTGCGAAGCCCCCCGGTTCGAGGTGCTCCGCGAGGTCCTCGACGACCTTCGCGACGAGCGCGTCGCCGACCATTCCGCCGTCCCGGTACTCGTAGGAGGGCACTCCCTCGACCCTGGGCGTGATCACGAATGGCGGGTTCGACACGATGTGACCGAACCGCTCGCCCGCAACGGGCTCGAAGAGGCTGCCGAGCCGGAACTCGATCGAGTCGACACCATTGAGGGCCGCGTTGAAACGGGCGAGATCGAGCGCGCGCTGCGAGATGTCCGTCGCGATCACCCGGCGGGCGTGGCGCGCGAGATGGAGTGCCTGGATGCCACAGCCGGTGCCGAGATCGAGTGCGAGCTCGACGGGCGCATCGATCATGATCCCGCTCAGTGTCGTGGATGCCCCGCCCACCCCGAGCACGTGATTCTCCGGTATCGCGTGGCCAAGAGCCAACTCACCGAGGTCGGACGCGATCCACCAGCTGGCGACGCCCTGGGAGTCCACGACGCTGTAGGGCCGGAGGTCAAGTTGGGGGGCGCCGTGCTCGTCGACGAGTCCCAGGGCGATGGCGCCCGGCATCCCGAGTCTGGGGAGGGCACCGTCGAGGGTGCGGGGCTCCGTCGGCAGCCCGAGCACGAAGACTCTCGCGAGGACCGCGAGGGGCGCGGTCGAGTCGGCGAGCGCTCGGAGTGCGGGCACACGCTGTCCGCGGTGCAACGCATCGGCGGCATCCTGCCCCCAGAGTTCGGCAAGTCCGTCGACGGTGAAACCCGCCTCGGCAAGGTCGGCGGCCAGGAGGTCGATCAGAGCGCGGTCCACCGCTCCAGTGTCTCGCAACGTGACGGTGCAGACTGCCGGTCAGGTGCTGAGGACGCTCAGGATGTTGCCCGCGGGATCGGTGAACCAGGCGATGTCGGGGCCCATGCCAGCCGCCTTGCCCCTCGAGATGCCCTTCCCGTCCTGCTCGATCCCCTCGTAGCGCTCGATCGCGACACCGCGTGCCGAGAGGCCGTCCACGGTGGCGTCGATGTCATCGACGGGGAAGTTCAGCACCGTGAACGTCGCCGGCTGGTGGTTCGGCTTGGGGTAGATGATCACGCGACCGCCGTGGAGGAACTGGAACTCCAGCATCCCCATCGGATTGTCGACCGGATCGAGCCCCAGAACGTCGACGTAGAAGCCGCGCGCGGCCTCGAGGTCGTCCACGGAGAAACCGCTGAAGGCGGGCGATGCTGACAACATGACTGCTCCTTAGGTGGTGGATGCCACGGCATCCGTGTGATCGAGCGGATTCGCGATCTCGTCCTGTGGCATCCGCGCGATGAGTATCACGGCAACGGCGAGGAGCACAGGGAAGATCCCGGCGATGACGAAGGTGATGGGAATGCCGAACGCCACCCCGATGGGCCCTGCGAGCGCCATAGACACGGGCATGAGGGCGAGCGAGACGAAGAAGTCGAGGCTCGACACGCGGCCGAGGAGGGACTTGGGCACCCTGCGCTGCAGGAGCGTTCCCCAGATCACGCTGCCCACGGAGAACAGGAACTCGGTGATGAAGACCGCCACCGCCATGACCCACAGCTGGGTCGTGAAGCCGATCACGATCAACGGTATGCACGCGAGCCCCCATGAGACGTTCATGACGGTCAGGTAGCGGCGGGGCAGGCGAACGGATGCCGTCACGAACGAGCCGAGCGCGCCACCGAGGCCGAACGCCGCGAGCACGATGGCGAACGCCCCGGCCCCGCCACCGAAGAGAGCCTGGACCTCGTCGGGAACCTGGTCCTTCACAGCGAACGGAAGGAGCACCTCGATGGGGCCGACGACGACGAGCACGAAGACGCAGGCGAAGAGAAGAGTGCCGAGGAGCCACGGCGTGCGGAACATGTACCCGAAGCCCTCTCCCACATCGCGGAGCAGCGAGGCCACTCCCGCACCCACCTCGCCCTCGAGTGCGCGGTGCGTGGGAGTGGTTCTGAGCGAGAGCAGCGAGACGGCGGCGAGACCCTGCGCGATCGCCATGATGACGAAGGCAGCTGCCGGGGACCACGCCGCGATGGCGATGCTCGCCACCAGTGGTCCAAGGGCCTGCATCGTGGCAGGGCGGAGGATGCCCTCGAGGCCGTTCGCCGCGAGCAGCTGGTCGGGAGGGAGGATGCCCGGCAGGAGCGCCGTGTAGGCGGGGAAGAAGAAGCCTTCCGCCAGCCCGAGGATCACGGCGGCGATCACGAGCTGCCAGATCGCCAGGACACCCGAGAACGCCAGGAATGCGACCGCGGAGGCGACGATGACCTTGGTCACCTCGACCGCGAGGAGGATGTACTTCTGCGGGATGCGGTCTGCGGCGACGCCCCCGAACAGGACGGCGGCGAGAAGCCCGATGGCATTCCCCGTGGCCACGACGGACAAGTCGATGGGTGACCCGCCGAGTCCGATCACCTGCCAGACGAAGGCGACGAGCCACACGCCCGATCCGAACAGGGACAGCGTGAGGGCGGTGGCCAGGATGCGGTACTGCGCAAAAACGAAGGGCCTGATGGCCCGTGGCATCCGTTCGCTCACGTGTCGGTCCTTGCTAGATGTAGACGGTGTCCACACTGCCATAGGATGGAGGACACGTCCACAGGGAGTCGCATGACCGTTCCACAAGCGTTTCCGAACCGCGAGCGTTACCACCACGGTGACCTGAGGCAGGCGCTCGTGTCTGCTGGCATCGAGTTGGCGCGCGTCGGAGGACCGGACGCCGTGGTACTGCGGGAGGCCACGCGGCGAGTGGGGGTCTCCCCCAACGCCGCCTACCGGCACTTCGCCGATCGGGAGGCGCTCCTCGCGGCGGTCTGCGACGCGGCCCAGGCGGCGCTCGCCGAGAAGATCGACGAGGAGTTCACGCTCGTTCCGGACTCCGACGCCATCTCGGTCGCGCGCGGACACCTGAGGGCGGTCGGCACGGCCTACGTGCGGTTCGCGCTCGACGAGCCCGGCCTGTTCAGAACCGCCTTCTTCGTGCCGGCCGACCTCGAGGGCGCGGCGCGTCCCACTCGTGCGGGACCCAGCGGACGAACCCCGTTCGAGCTCCTCGGGGACTCGCTCGACGAGCTTGTCGCAGCAGGGGTCATGCCAGAGGCCAGCCGCCCCCAGGCCGAGTTCCTCGCGTGGTCGTCGGTGCACGGGCTCGCGATGCTGCTCATCGATGGACCGCTGCGCGCCCTGCCGAGAGAACACGCAGAGGGCGTCATCCAGCGGGTCATCGACATGGCGGAGTCGGGATTGACGACGCTGTAGCCTCGCCCGCCTCACTCGGGGCCGAAGCTACGCTGGAGGGATGAAGCCCCTCAACTCTGACCAGATCCGGGCCAGCTTCGTGAATGCGAGCCATGGCGAGTCTGAGCGCATCCCCCTCCCCGGGCTGCACGAGGTCATCTGGGAGGATCGCGAGTACCTCGGCTGGCGGGACCCGCAGGCCCAGCAGCGCGGCTACGTCGTGTTCTGGAAGGGTGACGAGGCTGTCGGGCTCGTGCTGCGCGCTGGCGAGCGCGCGCTGAGGTCGGGCATCCCGGCCATGTGCTCGCTGTGTCGCATCACCCAGCCGAGCGACCAGGTCACGCTGTTCTCGGCACCCAAGGCGGGCCAGGCCGGCAGGGACGGCAATACCGTGGGCACCTACATCTGCGCCGACCTGTCGTGCTCGCACCTGATCCGCATCCTGCCCCCGGCCTCCGACATGCAGCCCTCGCCCGCCGAGATGCTGGCGAGCCGGGCCGAGGGCCTTCTGGCGCGCATCGATGCGTTCAGCTCCGACGTCATGAGGTCCGCGTAGCGCTGGCCGTTCCTTCTGCGATGCGAGCAAGCACGCGCTTCATGTACGGCGCCCACGCGGCCCTCACGATGAGGGCGACGATCCACCGTCGACCGAGCCTGGGGTGGAACGCGTAGGTCCACCGGATGCTCGTGCCCTCCGCGATGCGCTCAAAGCTCCACTCCGCGCGCGCTCCGGACACGAGCCCGCCGAAGAGTTTCTGGAAGTCGCGGAGGTCGTACGCGAAGAACGTTGGGGACCTGACATCCGTGAGGCGTTCGATCACGAAGCCGCCGTCCGAGAGTTCGAGCGTGCGCTCGTGGCCGGGGGTTCCCCAGTCGCCCGACTGGTCACGCACACCCACAACGGCGGGTAGTGGACCGTACGACGGGTAGTAGCCGACGGGATCGAGCCCCGCCTGGAACTGCCACGCCACGATCGGATGGCACGCCACGTCGCGTCGCACGGTGGAGGACACTGGCCTCACGTTTCGAGTCATGACAGGTATTCGGAGCCCGTTCCCGGTCGGACTGAACTTGACAGTGCAGCAGGGCGCGTTACTCTATAACTCACTTGTTTCATAACTGATTGGTTATAGATGGACCAGCTCTCCTCGGTCTTCGCCGCACTCGCGGATCCGACCCGCCGCGCGCTGCTCCAGCGGCTCTCGGAGGGTGACGCGAGCGTGTCGGAGCTGGCCGAGCCGTTCGCCGTGAGTCAGCCCGCGATATCGCGACACCTCAAGGTTCTCGAGACCGCAGGGCTCATCTCGCGGAGCCGTGTCGCAACGGCCCGCTACAGCCATCTCGAGGCAGCACCTCTCAAGGAGGCGACCGAGTACATGGATCGGTACAAACGCTTCTGGAACAGGACTTTCGACCGCCTGGACGAGGCACTCGCTCACTATCAGGCAACGACCAAGGAGACACCCGATGAGTGACCGCGTGATGCCAGAAGCCACCGAACGAGACGTGTACATCACAAGGACGTTCCAGGCCCCCGTCGCGGTGGTGTGGAAGTTCTGGACCGATCCCGCACTTCTCGCCCGCTGGTTCGGACCGCACGCGGTCGGCGTAGACGAGGCGAGCGTGGTTGTCGAACCGGTACCGGGAGGGGCGTGGAGTCTCGACATGAAGGATGACGCGGGCGTCTACCCGCTGCGCACCACGATCGTCGAGATCGTCGAGCACGAGTACCTCGAGTGCATCATGAGCGCCCAGACGAGCGCCGGGGACATCGAGAACGTGATCCTGCGAGTACAGTTCCACGATCACGGGCAGACCACCCGCCTCACCATGCACCAGGGGCCGTTCGGCGAGGAGTTCCGCGAGCAGACTCGCGCGGGCTGGCTGGAATCGTTTGAGAAGATCGACGCGCTCATCGCGGGAGGAGAGAAATGACCGAGTTCACCACGTCCCAGGACGGCACGCGGATCGCCTACGAAAAGGTGGGCACCGGGCCGGCGCTCGTTCTCGTGGATGGCGCGATGTGCTACCGCGACTTCGGCCCGTGCCGCAGCCTCGCCGAGCACCTCGCAGGCGAGTTCACCGTGTACTTCTATGACCGCCGCGGCCGTGGCGAGAGCGGCGACACCGCGCCCTACGCCCCGGAACGCGAGTACGAGGATCTCGCCGCGATCATCGGAGCGGCGGGCGGCAACGCTTTCGTCGCGGGATTCTCCTCCGGCGGCGGGCTGGCGCTTCGCGCGGCCGCGCACGGCGTCACGATGCGTGCGCTCGCGAGCTACGAGGCTCCGTTCGTCGGCCAGGTCACCGTCAAGGGCAAGCCCGTCGACGCCCTCGCCGTGCTGAAGTCGAAGCTAGCCGCCGGCGAGCGAGGGGGCATGGTCAGCTTCTTCATGGTGGACATGGTGGGCGGCCCCTGGTTCCTGCCGCTCATGATGCGACTCATGCCGAAGGTCCATCGGCAGCTGCAGGCCGTCGCGCACACCCTGCCCTATGACACCGAGTTGATGAACGACTTCACGGTGCCGTCGAGCGAGCTGGCGGGCATCCGTGTCCCGACGCTCGTCATGGTGGGCGGCAAGGCGAAGCCGAACATGGTTGCGGCAGTGCGGGGCGTCGCGGATGCCGTGCCCGGGGCCGTGCACGAGGTGCTGCCGGGCCAGACGCACCAGGTCTCCAACGATGCGATCGCCCCGCACTTGCGCTCGTTCTTTGCGAGCTAGGCGAGAGCACGTCGCAGGAGCTGGCGTTCCACCAGCGTCCACGTGGTTGTCACCGCGAGGTAGATCGCGGCCGCGAGGGGCACGATGGCGGCGAACACGACCGTGAGGAACGGCAACCAGCTGAAGATGCCTGACAGCCGCTGCATCCCGGGTGGCGTGTCCACCGCCGACTCCCCCAGGTAGCTTGCCGTCGCACGCCGGGAGAACCACGCCACGACTCCGATGGCGAGGAGAAGCACGGCGTAGACGGCGATCTGTGCCGGGTCACCCCCGGTGCCGATCGCCGAGACGAGGGAGGTGCCGAGCGGCACCCCCAGGAACGTCTCCGCGAGCAGGGCGTTGGCATGGCCACCGATCGTGGTAAGAACGAACAGGCCGTAGAGCAGCGAGAGCACCGGTGCCTGGATGAGCAACGGGAGGATTCCCGCGAAGGGGCTGACTTTCTCGTTCGAGTAGAGCTCCATCGTCTTGCGCTGGAGCATCTCGGGCTGCTTGCCGTATCGCTTGCGCAGGCGTGCGATCTGCGGGGCGAGTCTGCGGCGTGCTATTTCTCCGCGCACGGTGGAGACGGATGCCGGAATAAGTGCTGTGCGGATGAGTACCGTGACAAGCACGATGGCGAGGCCAGCGGCTCCCGCTGGCACGAGGGGCTCGAGGGCGGCAATCAGCCAGGTGATGGCGCTGTGCGCTGCATCGAGGGCAGCGGCGATCGGGGGGAAGGCATAGAGGTTCACGGGATGTCCATATCGTCAGGGTCGGAAGGGGTCGTCGTCGACCACGCATCCGCCCGGACGGGAATCCCGTCGGGGAAGAAGGTTAGAGCGCGGCCGGAACGACCAGGCCCGGGGCCCTGGCTCGCGTGCGACCGGGGGTCGCGGGATGACTCGGCTCAGGCAGGTACGAATACGCCTCGCGATGGGCCCGCGAGCGGTGACCGACACGGATCTCACGGGATCCGGTGGCGACTGCGGCGAAACGCGCAGCCAGAAGGGCTGCGATCGCGAGTGCTGCACCAGCCACGACCATGGCCTGGGCATCCGGCGCCAGGACCATCGTGACGAGCACAACGCCGAACAGCACGAGCACGCGCTGCCAGACGGAGATCATGGGGCGAGCCTAATCGACTATCCACCCCGAAGGACCAGGGGTGCCCGCCGGGTAGGTCTCGAGGGGCACGACGTCCTTGCGCCACGCGGCGAGCACGGGCGTGACAATGCGCCAGCACTGCTCCGCGATGTCGCCACGTACGGAGATGATCGGGTCGCCCTCAAGAACCTGCGCGAGCACCTCACCGTAGGCGCTCAGCTCGGGGTCGCCGAGATCGGCGTGCAGGATCGAACTGTCGAGCGTGAAGGGATCGCCCGACCCGTTGATGACGAGATCGAGGTCGAGCGTCGCGGGCTTCAGCGAGACGCGCAGACGGCTCGGCCCGGGCACGCCGGTGAGGCCGTGCGGCAGATGCGGAACGTTCTTGAACGTCACGATGATGTCCTGGCGGTCGTCGGCGAGCGCCTTGCCCGAGCGCACGATGAACGGAACTCCCGCCCAGCGCCAGTTGTCGATCGCGAGAGTCACCTCTGCGAGCGTCTCCGTCTTACGGTGTGGATCGACGCCCTTCTCGTCCTCGTAGGCGGGAAGCCGCTTTCCATCGATCCGGCCTGCGCCGTAGCGGGCACGCCGGGAGGACGTGCCGTTCTTGTGCCACGGCCGGGTCGCGCGCAGCACCTGGGCCATCGCGCCACGGAGATCGTCCGCATCCATGCTTGCAGGGGGCTCCATCGCCGTGAGCGCCAGAACGAGCAGGAGGTGGCTCTGGATCATGTCCTCGAGGGCGCCGGCACTGTCGTAGTACCCGGCGCGATTCTCCAGGCCGAGGCGCTCGTCGACGATGATCTCCACCTTCTCGACGTTCTCGCTGGAGAAGAGGGGCTCGAAGATGCGATTGGCGAAGCGGAGACCGATCATGTTGAGCACGGTCGACTTGCCGAGGAAGTGGTCGACCCGGAAGATCTGCGTCTCCGGCACCATCGTCTCGAGCAGCCGGTTGAGGGACTGCGCCGAGCGCAGGTCCGTGCCGAAAGGCTTCTCGAGCACGAGCGCGATCCCGGCGGGCAGGCGAAGGGTCGAGAGAGCCTTGCAGACGAGCACCGTCACGGCAGGCGGGAGTGCGAAGTAGAGCGCAACGCGGCCGGTGGCGGAACCCAGGATGCTCGCCAGGTCGTCTGCGCTCGTGGCATCCGCCTTCACGTACCGACTCGCCTCTGCAACCCGACGACCGAGCGCGGACGGGTAGGCCTCGAACGCCGTCGTGATCTTGGTGCGCCAGGCCTCCGGGCTCACGTCGGCACGGTCCACGCCGACGATCGTGAGGCTCTCGGCCTGACTCGAGGCGAGGAAGGATGCAACGCCCGGCAGAAGCAGGCGGCCCGTGAGGTCTCCCCCGGCGCCGAGGATGATGAGGGTATCGATGCGTTGTCTCACGGGCCGAGGGTACCCCACGGTGCTCCGCGTGACCCCCGTACTGTCGCCAGCGGAGGGGTTGCACCACTGGCTACGATGAACGCATGCACTCGTGGGGGGACGCGATAGGCGAGGCCGCTCAGGC
Organism: Leifsonia sp. AK011; assembly: GCF_013410945.1. Taxonomy (NCBI): domain Bacteria; kingdom Bacillati; phylum Actinomycetota; class Actinomycetes; order Micrococcales; family Microbacteriaceae; genus Leifsonia; species Leifsonia sp. AK011. The sequence continues at coordinate 2,366,453 of NZ_JACCCH010000001.1, forward strand.
CGATCTCGATCGACTCCTCGACACGGCGATCCGGTTCGCGCAGGCAAGGCTGAACGAGGCACTCCTTTTCGAACCCGCCGCGCTCCTGATCTCCGAGGATGGGCGCGTGCTCGAGGTGGACCAGGACAGGTCTGCGCTCGGCAAGCACCCCGAGGCCCAGGATCTCGTGCGCACCGCCGTGCTGCACCTCCGGCAGGTCCGCGACCAGTCGAGATGCACGGCGCTCGTCATCAACACGCGCCTGCCCAGGGAGCGGACCGATGCCGTGGAGGTGCGGTTGGAGCATCGGGACGGTGCATCCGCCGCTGTGCTCATGCCGTACAAGAAGGCGACGTTCGGTGGGCACACCGAGTACGGCGACCTTCGCGCGTTCGTCGCCCGCCCGCTCGTCTGGGCCTGACGACCCCGCTCGATCGACTAATGTCAGCGGGATCTGCCAAAGTGGACACCGTGAACACTGAACCTGCCATTGCCGACAGTCATGACGTGATCCGCGTGCGCGGTGCTCGCGAGAACAATCTCCGCGACATCTCCGTGGACATCCCGAAGCGACGCCTCACCGTCTTCACCGGTGTGTCTGGATCCGGCAAGTCCTCACTCGTCTTCGGCACGATCGCCGCGGAATCCCAGCGACTGATCAACGAGACCTACTCGGCCTTCGTGCAGGGGTTCATGCCGAGCCTCGGCCGCCCGGACGTCGACACCCTCCAGAATCTCAGCGCTGCGATCATCGTCGACCAGGAACGCATGGGAGCCAACTCTCGGTCGACGGTGGGAACGGCGACCGACGTCAACGCGATGCTGCGCATCGTGTTCAGCCGACTCGGCGAGCCGCACATCGGCCCGTCGTTCTATTACGGCTTCAACGCGCCGGAGGGCATGTGCCCGCGATGCGAGGGGCTGGGGCATGTGACCGACCTCGATCTGGACGAGCTCTTCGACCGCACGAAGTCGTTGCTCGATGGTGCCATCACCATCCCCGGCTACAGCGCGGACGGGTGGATGGTACGCACCTTCGCCGAATCCGGCTTCGTGCCCGGCGACGTGCCGATCCAGGACTTCACCGAGCAGCAGCTCCAGGACTTCCTCTACAAGGAGCCGGTGAAGGTCTCGGTCAACGGCATGAACCTCACCTACGAGGGTCTCGTGCCCAAGGTGCAGAAGAGCATCCTGTCCAAGGACAAGGATGCCGTGCAGCCACACGTACGGGCCTTCATCGACCGGGCGGTGGCCTTCATGCCGTGCCCGGAGTGTGACGGAACGCGCCTCAACGAGGCCGCCCGCTCGTCGAAGATCGATGGCCAGAGCATCGCGGACTGCTCGCGCATGCAGATCAGCGACCTCGCGGAGTTCATGCGCCGCATCTCCGATCCGCAGGTCGCCCCGCTCGTGGCACCCCTTCAGCAGACGCTGGATTCGCTCGTGGAGATCGGTCTCGGCTACCTGAGCCTCGACCGCACCTCGGGGTCACTGTCAGGTGGTGAGGCACAACGCGTGAAGATGGTGCGCCACCTCGGGTCGTCCCTCACCGATGTCAGCTACATCTTTGATGAACCGACGATCGGTCTGCATCCCCACGACATCCAGCGTATGAACAACCTGCTCACACGCCTGCGCGACAAGGGCAATACGGTGCTCGTGGTCGAGCACAAGCCCGAGACCATCGCGATCGCAGACCACGTGATCGACCTGGGCCCGCGCGCAGGGGTCAACGGTGGGCAGATCCAGTTCGAGGGCACCGTGGACGACCTCCGTAAGAGCGACACCCTGACCGGCCGCCACCTCGATGATCGTGTTGCCCTTCGTGACGAGGTCCGCACACGCACGGGGGTTCTCGAGATACGCGGTGCCACTCGCCACAACCTGAAGAACGTGGACGTGGACATCCCCCTCGGAGTGCTGACCGTCGTGACGGGTGTTGCCGGCAGCGGCAAGAGCTCGCTCATCCACGGGTCTATCCCGCGCGGCGAGAACGTTGTCACCGTCGACCAGACCGCGATCCGCGGGTCACGCCGCAGCAACCCTGCCACGTACACCGGGCTGCTCGATCCGATCCGCACGGCCTTCGCGAAGGCCAACGGCGTGAAGCCCGCGCTCTTCAGTGCTAACTCCGAGGGGGCCTGCCCGAACTGCAACGGCAACGGCGTGATCTACACCGACCTCGCGATGATGGCGGGCGTTGCGACGGTGTGCGAGCTGTGCGAGGGCAAGAGGTTCCAGGCCGCGGTGCTCGAGTACACGCTCGACGGCAAGAACATCGCCGAAGTGCTCGGGATGTCGGTAGCCGAAGCCCACGATTTCTTCGGTTCCGGCCCGGCACACGCCATCCTCTCCCGGATGGTCGACGTCGGCCTCGGCTACCTCGGCCTGGGCCAGCCGCTCACAACCCTCTCGGGCGGGGAACGCCAACGCCTCAAGCTCGCCATCCACATGGCGGACAAGGGTGGAATCTACGTGCTCGACGAACCAACGACGGGCCTTCACCTCGCCGACGTCGAGCACATGCTCGGGCTCTTCGACCGACTGGTCGACTCCGGCAAGACGGTGATCGTGATCGAGCACCACCAAGCGGTCATGGCCCATGCCGATTGGATCATCGACATCGGCCCTGGAGCCGGTCAGGACGGCGGGACCGTCGTGTTCGAGGGAACTCCGCGCGACCTGGTCGCGGACGCATCCACCCTCACAGGTCAGCACCTCAAGGAGTACGTGGGGGTCTAGGGAGCATCGCTTTTCACTTTCTCGAGTTCCGCTTGCGCGCGCTTTAGTCGGGATGTCGCCGAGAATCGCAAAACCCACGACGAACTCTCCAGGTCGCTGCGCGCCTCACGCACCCGAACCTCGGCAGCGAGCAGCAGGGCCGCACGCTCCTCTTCCTCCCGTCGACGCTGTGCTTCCTCGCTCGAGATATGCACGAGCGATTCCTCGCGGTCCCTGGCACCGACCGCGATCCAGGATGCGGCGGTGAGAGTAATGATGCTCGAGATCCGGAAGAACAGCAGCAGACCGATGAAGACCGCGAACGTAGCCAGCAGAGGGTTGCGCGTCGCTCCCCCGGCAAGCAGTGAGCTGCCGATCTGGAGGAGGAGCATCGCGAAGCCGCCCAGCGCAGAACCACCCGCCAGCCGACGCCATTGGATGGCCGCGCGCGACAGGAACCGAAACAGGGCCGCCAGTACGACAGTGTTGATCACGAAGATCAACACGAAACCGGATCCCTGCGCCAGGAATGTGTAGCCGGGGCCCGCAGTGCTGAGACCGATCTGCTCGAAAGTCCAGTCGAGCGCCGCCGTGGTGAGAACGGAGAGGCCGGCGGCGATCACGAGCAGCGCACCGAAGATGAGCGCGACGAGCAGGTCGCGGGCCTTCATCAGAAAGAAGTTGCGACGGTCCTTCTCGAGCCCGAAGACAGCACGCACCGCCATCCGCGAGAACGTGACCCAGCCGATGGCGGTCCAGATCAATCCCCCCAGCGCTATGACGCCCGTAGCGGTCAGGATGCCACGACTCGCGGTCGTCCCCGCGATGAGGTCGTCGACGTGGATGATGCCGGTCTCGTCGCCCACCAGGCCCGGAATCGCCGTTCCCACGATGTTGATGAGGGATTCCAGTGTGGTCGGGTCACCGGCAAGCCAGACACCCGCGATCGAGAAGCCGACGTAGGCGGCTGCAAACACGGCGAACAGCGCCTGGTAGCTCATGCCCGCGGCGAGGAGCATTCCGTTGCGGTCGAGCAGGTGCATCCACACCCGCACCGGGAAGAGGGCCTTCACCCACGCGATCAGTCTCGTCGTGTGTTGCTTCATGGCACCTACGTTGCAGTCTGGGGAGTCAGCGGACTCCCGAGAGCGTATCGGGATTCTCGACAACGATATTCGCGAGCTCCCGTTCGGCGCTGCGCACGCGACGAGATGCCGCGATCCGGCGCACCGGACTCGAATGCGCGAGTTCGCGACGAGCGTCGACCACACGCGCACACGCCGCGGCGAAGCGCTCCGCAGTCTCTGGCGCGTCGCCTGCTCCCTCCAACTCGGTGGACTCTGGAACGAGTGATTCCCGACGGTCGGCCGCGCCAACGGCGATCCACGACGCGGCAACCAGGATCACCATATTGGTGAAGCGGAAATACAGCAGGAGACCGATGAGCACCGCGAAGCTGGCCAGCAGCGGGTTGGCGGTCGCGCCTCCCAGGAGAAGCGAGCTTCCGAGTTGGAGTGCGAGCATCCCGATTCCACCGACCAGCGAACCACCGAGGAGCGAGCGCCAGCGCAGGGTCGCCTTCGACAGGAAGCGGAACATGAGCACAAGGACCGCGGTGTTGATCACAAGCACGAGGAGAAGACCGATGCCGCGGGCCAGGATCGTGTAACCAAGGCCGGCGGTGCCGACGCCGAACCAGCCGAAAATGACGTCCAGCGCCGCGGTGCTCGCGACCGAGAGCACCGCGGCAGCGACGAGAAGGAAACCAAGGGCGAGGGCCACCAGGAGGTCCAGCGCGAGAAGGATCGCGAAGTTGCGGTTCTCCTTCTGCAGTCCGAAGACCACCCGGATCGAGAGCCGCGCGAAGCTGATCCAGCCGGTGGCAGTCATGACGAGGCCGACGAGGGCGATGATGCCCGTCCAGGTGAGGAAGCTCGCACTCGAGGCGCCGATGGTCGCGACGTCCTCGGGCTTGATCACCCCGTCTTCGCCGATCAGGCCCGGAATGGTGGTGTTGACGACGTTCAGGAGGGACTCGAACGTCTCCGGCTGCCCGATGAGCCAGATGCCAGCGATCGAGAAGCCGACGTAGACCCCGGCGAACACGGCGAAGAGCGCCTGGTAGCTCATGCCCGCCGCGAGAACTGGGCCGTTGCGCTCACCGAAGTGCATCCAGACGCGCACCGGGAACAGGTTCATGACCCAGGCGACGAGGTCGGCTATGCGCTTCTTCATCGCGCCTTCGCCGCAGCCTTCGCGGCCTTCTTGGCTTCGCGCACCCGACCAAGCGACTCCGCGTCGACGATGTCGGCGACGGAGAGTTCCGAACCCTCCGCACCGTATGCCCCGGCAGCCTCGCGCCAGCCCGTACCGCTGAATCCGTACTGCTTGCCGAGGAGGGCGAGGAAGATCTTGGACTTCTGCTCCCCGAAGCCGGGGAGCGTGCGCAGGCGACCGAGCACCTCGGGACCGGTGGGGTCTCCGCGGGTCCAGAGCTCGGCGGCATCCCCGTTCCAGTTGTCGACAAGCGCTTTGGCGAGCGACTGCAGGCGCTCGGCCATCGATCCGGGAAACCGGTGAACGGCCGGCGACTGCTGGAATGCCTTGAGGAGAGCGGCGGGGTCCGTCGCCGCGATTGAGGCGGGCGTCAATTCCCCCAGTCGCTGCGCGAGCTTCTCGGGACCGGCGAACGCGGTCTCCATCGTGACCTGCTGGTCGAGCATCATGCCGGTGAGCAGAGCGAACGGGTTCTCGGTGAGGAGAGCGTCCGCTGACGGATCTCCCGTGATGTGCAGCGTCATGGCCCCATCCTCGCAGGTCGGCCCGCGACCGTCAGGGTCTTGACACCGCGCGGGGCAGCGTCAGCGCAGGTAGCGACTCAACAGCGCACCATCTGCGCGACGTCGGCACTGAGGGTCGGAACGCCTCCGAGGAGGTCGGCATGAGACACGCCAAGATCACTCATAGCCGTGAACACATCCCCCGGAACGCAGGTCGGTTTGGACAAGTAGAGGGGGATGCCACGAGCTCCGGCGAGCGGTCCCCCTGCGAGTGCATCGGCATATCCTGTGCCTGTTGCGATCAGGGCATCGTCTGTTGGACCGAAGATCGAACTGTTGACCTGGGCAGCAGTCTCATATCGATTTGCACCCGCGAATCGCTGGCCTATGAACGCCATCCCCTGAACGATCCGATTCACTATGCCGTCGCTGAGGCTGGCGCTCGAGCCGACGAAGTACGACTTGTCAACGCCAAGGTAACTGATCAGATCGAGCGTGCCCGCATCGGGAGCGGATGCCGCGCCGTTCACGAGAATTATCGGCGCATCGAGGTACCCGGCCGCTGGACCCGCCGCCAGCGCGTCGGGATAGTTGAGGCCGGTTGCGATGAATGCTGTGTCGGCACCGCCTTCCCCAAAGGCATCACGAACCACAAGTTCCGAAGTGATGTAGCGGTTCGCACCTCCAAGGCGCTGGATCTGGGACGGCGAATCGACGTAGGCCGCTAGTGCGCTCCGCACCACATCGCTGATCGATGACGCACTCCCGACGATGACTATCTTCTCGGGGTCGAGTCGCTCGAGCTCGGCCGCCACGACGGCCGGTATCGAATCAGGCGTAACGAGCAGAAGGCCTCCCCCGCGATGAATGGCAGCAGGTCCAGCGGTGAGCGCATCCGGGTAGTTGAGGCCGTTCGCGATGTAGACAACCGGCACGTCGGGGTCTGGCGCCGGGAACTGCTCCTTGCTGATCTCGACCGCAGTCGCAAAACGATTGGATCCTGAGATTCGATCGGTCGTTATCACGGGAGGTCTGAGAACGATATCTCCGAGGTCGAACGAGCTACCGGGTGTCGCCGTGATCTTTGTCGCGCCAGCGAGAGTTCTCGATCCCCAGAACGTCGGCGCAACACCCTTCTTCGAACCGTCGCTGAAACGGACCAGGTAATCACCCGGAGGCAGGGCCGGCAACACGAAGGCGCCATCAGTGCCGGAGAATGCGCTGTCGTGGTACCGCGGCTCCCCGCGCTCGTCCACCCAGTAAATCTGTACCCATGCCTGCGCAAGGTTGGCCTCAGCACCAGATGCGGTCTCGTACCGAACCCGGCCGCTGATCGTCGTCGCTTCGGACAGAACAACGTCGTACCCGGAGTGGAACTGGTGGTCATCGCTCAGAACGATCGCACCTGCCCGCGCTGGCGAATCCTCCCAGTACTCCGGGGCGAGCCCTGAGCCATCCGGTGGTTGGAAGCGCAGGACGAAGTCTCCCATTCCACCCGAGTGGACCACGTATCGTCCTTTGCTGTCTGTCCCCGTCCTGAAGGTTGCGGAGTCCAAGGGTCGGAATATCTGCACTTCGACGTTTGGCACGGGTTCCGAGCTGCCATCGTCGAGCAATCGGGTGACCACGCCCGTGATGACGGGGGCCGGGTCGAGCTGCACGTCAATACCTGAGTACGCCGTGTTGTAGAGATCGACTATGACGGGAGTGGCCTCGGCGATCGAGCGAGCATTCGGCCAATACTCCCGCCGCAGGATCCCGTCGGTCGGCTCGACATAGATGTAGTAGTTTCCGGGAGCCAGATTGGTCAACTCGTAGGCCCCGAGCGCGTCGGTTGTGTCGCGTCGAACGGTGTCGTCAGCGGCATCACGGACTTCGACAGCGATACCCGCGGGCGAAAGGGTGTCCGGCACCGTCACCGTGCCAGTGATAGATGAGCCGAGATGGATCGGACCGCTCGCTTCGAGTGTCTGGTTCGCCGTCAGGATGAAGGTATCTCCCTCCGAGCCTCCGGGCGGTGCCCAATACGTTCGAACCCACGAACCCGATCCCGAGTAGTCAAATTGGAGCCGGTAGGTTCCGGGATCGGCGTTGGCGGTGAGGAAGTAGCTCCCGTTAGCACTCACGGTGCCACTCTTCACAACCCAGCCCTCGGGCGTGAGCAACGAAACCGAGAGACTGCCGTTTGTCACCGGCCCGGCATCCGGTGCCACCGCCCCATAGATCGCGGCCTTGCCCGCAACAGGGGTCGGCGGTGCTGCCTGGGCGGGAGAGAAGGCTACGACGCCAGACGCGACAACAACCACCATGACGAGGACGGCGGAGAGCCGAAGGCGACGAACTACGGTCACGAAGGGCCTTTCGAACGAGGTTTGTTCACACTCTAAAGCACCGCGAACGACGGGAACTCCTCGCCGAGAATGCGTGGATCAGCGCAGGTAGCAGTCCACGAAAAGGTGGCCACGGATGTCACGCAGCTCATCGAGTACGCGGTCGATGAGCCGCTCACTCACCGTCGATGCCTGAAGATCGTGAGGACCGAGCGGCTGCAGCTTGCCCGCGCGGATGCGGATCACCTCCCAGTCGACAGCACGGAGCAGCCTGTCCTTACGCAGGTCGACGGGTTCGCGCTTTCCCACATGCTCGAGACCGTCGCGCCCCGTCGAGTCGTACTCGATCGCCACGCGCAGCTCCGGCAGCACGATGTCCGGCCAGACCTCCAGGTGCTCGAAGAAGGGCTGGCGGATGCGCACCGCGTTCATGCCCTCCGTGAACTCGAGCCGGGACGCCAACCGATGATGGAGGTCACCCTCGACCGCGGATGCCCGCACCGGCGCGCACACGCTGGCGAAGGCATCCCCTTCCCCGTGCCGGTAGGCGTCTGAGCGCCGACAGAGTGGACGTGCTGGCCGGACCGGCGGTGCCGGCGCTGCGGGTCGCGCTGTCCTGGGCTCCTGCCGAATCACTCGCGCGGTCGCGCCCGCGGCGCACTCCGGGCACCACGTGGAGCGGCGGCGTGAGGTGCCGGGCCGCTGTCGCTGCTCCCAGGGTGTTGCGATGAATGCGTGTCCGACATCGCACTGCCAGAGCAGCCAGACATCCGCAGCAGGGGGCACCTGAGTGAGAGCGACACCGTAGTTGAGGTCGGGATGGAACTGCCGGATGAGCACGGGATACCGCTCCCAGTCCGCCCTGAACCGGCCCACCTCGTAGGGCACAGCAGTGCCCTTGGAGCGCTGTCGACGCGCCCACCACGAGTCCACGGGTTCCGGCACGGCGACAGGCTACGACGAGGGTCCGACGTTGCCCGTACTGCTAGCGCCCGATCACCCGGTCGAGGTAGTCGAGCGTTGAGACCAGGGCGGACTGGGCATCCCCGAAGTCCAGATGGAACTGGTACTCGTGCGGGAGCGAGGGCTCGTGGTCGGCGGGGTAGAACAGGGTCTCGACGTCAACGCCGAGGGACCCGAGCTTGTCGGCGAGCGGCTTGGACTGCGCATCCGTGAGCGGGTCGCCGTTGCCGCCGGAGATCCACGTCGTCGGGAAGTCCGCGGTGACGTAGTCCAGGGTCGACATCTCCTGGCCGCCGGGCGTGTTCGACCAGTCCTTCTCCCCCAGGTACGACCAGAGCGCGATACGGAAGCCCCAGCCTCCAATGCCGGGAGCGTTCGGGATGCCGCTGACGTCGTAGATCCCGCAGTTGAGGATCACACCCTTCAGTTGCTCCGGCGCGAGTGCGGGGTTGATACCGACGAGCGAGGCGTACTCGGGATTGGTGGTGATGACCGCGAGCTGGCTCGTGAGGTTGGCACCGGCGGAGTCGCCGGCGATGACGATGCGATCCGGATCGATACCGAGGTCGTCGGCGTTCGCCACGAGATAGGCCAGCGCCTCGTTGAGCTGCGTGATCGCAACGGGGTAGGCCGCCTCGGGTGCGACGGTGTAGTTGAGACTCACGGTGGTGTAGCCGTGCGAGGTGATCATCTGGAGGTAGGGGTCCACGTTCTGGCTGTTGCCCGAGATCCAGGCACCGCCGTGGATCCAGATCACCGTGGGAAGCGGCCCCGTCTCGCCCTCCGGCCGGAAGAGGTCGAACGTGGTGTCGGGGTTCTTCGAGTAGGACAGACCCAGCTGGGCGTCGACACCCGAGACGGGCACGAATGGTTCCATCTCCGCGACCGTGTCCTGGGCTCCGCGTTCGAACATCCCGCGAATCAGCAGCGCTGCAGGCCACGGGCTGAGGAACCACCATGCCGCGGCACCGAGCCCGAGACCCAGTGCGAGCAGCGGAATCCAGTGCCGCTTGTAGCCGATCCAGCGCTTCTCCCCCGTCATGTGAATCACCTTAGGGATTCTTCGCGCATCTCCACAGCGGGCACGCGGGCGCAATCGGCTAGCGGATCTTGCCGCCCACCGTGGCGAGCGCCTGTGAATAGGCGTCCGCGAGCAGGGCGGTCGCATCCAGGGAGACATCGGCGCCATGCCCGATGCGCTCGCCGACATCACTCAGCGCGACGACCGCACCGCCCAGCTTCGGCGACATCTTCTTCGCACCGACGAGACCCTTCACGACGAAGGGGATCGTGAGGCTGCTCGGCAGGTCGTTCTCCTGGGCGAGCTTGCGCACCTCGAGTTCGAGCGCGATCCGGTTCTGCAGGAGACGGAGGCGAGGGTCGGCCACGGGAGCCCGCTCGAAGAGCGGACGCGAGAGGTCCTGCGCCTCGCGTGCCGCCGCGACATCCTGTTTCACGCGGGTCGCCTCGTCCTCGGCGATGGCCTGACGGCTGGAGGGAGCGCCGGATGCTGCGGCCGCTCGCATCCCGTACTCCCCCAGCAGCACGCGGCGGCAGGCGTAGGCGAGGAGCAGCGACGCCACGGTCACGAGCATCACCTGGAACGTGACATCCGCCGCCTGGCTACCGAGCCAGGGACCGTCGGCTACGCCCGGGGACGTCACCGTGACGGTTCCATTGCCCGTGCCCTCTGTAGTGGTCGTCTCCTGGTACACGCGCGGCTCGCGGGTCGGACTCGTGGGTGGAGCGGTCGAACTTGTGGTGGTCGTGACCGGTTCGCCGGGGATAGGAGACGAGACGATCGTCGCGCTCGGAGGCACCGTCGGACCGGCCACCGCGCCGGACACGATGAGTGTCATACCTGCTGCGAATGCTCCTAGACCGACGACCGCTGCAATGCGATCAGCCTTCGTCCGGGCATTCTTCGTGAAAACCGCCATGGGAGTCCCCGTCCCTTGTTCGTTCACCTATTGTCACCCGAAGAGGGGTAGAAAGGTGCTGGGCGTTTGCTTGGCGGCGGCTGAGCGGGGTTGGCCACTCGGCGCCGTGGGAGACTTGCGACATCGGCGATCTCAGGAGGCAGCATGGCTGAGCAGCTCGACCCGCGCGTCGCGGTCTACATCGACTTCGACAACATCGTCATCTCGCAGTACGACCACGTCTTCGGTCGCAGCAGTTTCATGAAGGACAAGGCACGCAACGCCGCAGGCAAGACCGCGGAGAAGCTGCAGCAGGCGACCGTCGACATCGGCGCGGTGCTCGACTTCGCGTCATCCTTCGGGGCAGTGGCCATCAGCCGCGCCTATGCGGACTGGGCCGCTCCCGCCAACACGCGCTACCAGAAGCAGCTGATCGACCGCGCCGTCGACCTCGTGCAGCTGTTCAACACGGCTGGCACCAAGAACGGTGCTGACATCCGCCTCGCTATCGATGTCGTCGAGGACCTCTTCCGCCTGGAGGACATCACGCATGTGGTGATCGTCGCGGGCGACAGCGACTACATCCCTCTCGCCCAACGCGCCCGCCGCATGGGCCGCGTTGTGGTGGGCATCGGGGTGACGGGGTCCACGAGCGCTGCCTTCAAGAGTGCGTGCGACGAGTTCTCGTACTACGAGGATCTCGTCGACACTCCTCCCCCGACCGTCGAGGCCGAGGAGCCTGCGGTGGAGCCGGTCGTCGTCGCAGAAACCGCTGCCGACCCCGCTCCCGCGGTCGCGAAGACGCGCCGCCGGGCGAGCGCGCCCGCGACTGTCGAGCAGTCCCCTCCCGACCCGCAGAAGGATGCCGCAGACCTGCTCGTGCGCGCCCTGCGCGTCAAGCGCCCGGGGGATCTCGACGAATGGGTCGAGGCGTCGGCGCTCAAGCGTCAGATCAAACGACTGGACGCGAGCTTCGACGAGAAGCGGATCGGGTTCAAGTCGTTCACGGACTTCCTCAAGTCCGTCGGCGCCGTGGAACTGCGCCAGGACGGCCAGATTCGATCGGTTCGCCTGCGCTAGTCGGATCTATAATTCGTAAAATATAGATGTTTTAGCTATATTTGTCCCAATATAGGCCTATGCTTCTCTCCATGAACGAACTCGAGGGTGCGGCCGTGATCGTCGATCTCGTGCGCTCCCGCCAGCACGCCGATCGAGCGCTCGCACAGAGACAGGTCATCGAGGCACTCGAGGTGGCCAATCGCGCGAGGGCGGCGCTCATTCCGCTCCGACCCACGGTCGGAGACGAATTCCAGGGGATGTACGCCACCCTCCGCGACGCTCTCGCCGCCACGATTCTCGTGCGCCTGGCACTGCCCGACGATCTCGACTGCCGCTTCGGGATCGGCGTCGGCGACTCCCGCGACATCGACGACAACGCTGGAAACCCCATCCGTGATGGGAGCGCCTGGTGGAACGCCCGCGCCGCCATCACCGAGACGAAGAGCCGCGAGGACGACCGCGAGCCCTGGCTGCGCACCTGGGTCTCGGTCGAGCGCACCCACGAACACCTGGCGGACGCCGCCATCACCAACGCGTACCTGCTCTGCCGGGACCAGCTCCTCGCCACCCAGTCCCCCAACAGCCGCCGGGCCCTGCTCGGCCAGCTACTCGGCGAGACCCAGCGCGAGATCGCCGAGGCACTCGGCGTCACCCAGCCCACCGTCTCCGCAACCCTCGGCAAGGGTTCGGCGAGCGCGTTGAGCGCATCCACGCAACTCCTGGAGGCAGCACGATGATCCTGCTCGGCTACTACCTCGTCATGCTCGGCATCGCGGATGCCACGCGCGGCCTGCCCCGCACAGCCAGCCGCTGGGCCGCCCTTCGTGGGCTCACGCTCGCCCTCGCCGTCGGCGTGCTGGGTGTCGAGTACGGCGGAATCTCGCCCCTCCTCATACTCGTGCCCTTCGTGTTCACCGTCGCCTGGGTGCTCAGCACTCCCGGCGGGCGGGCAAGCACGCGCTGGCCTCTCCTGGCCCTCGTTGTCTCGCTCGTCGCGGTCACCCTCCTCCCCTCGGCACCGGGCCCCGGGAGGATCGACGCCTGGGTGCAGTCGTTCAACAACCTGCCGACGTTCCTGCAGTCCGGTCAGATCGTGCTGCTTCTCGGCTGCGGCTTGTTCCTGCTGGAGACCTCCAACATCGTGGTGCGGCTGGTGCTGGCATCCGAGTCGCCCCGATCAGGACTCAGCGAGGACTCGAGCGAGCTCAAGGGTGGGCGAATCATCGGCCCGCTCGAGCGGCTCCTCGTATTCGGCCTCGCGGCAGCTGGTCAGTTCGCCGCGATCGGAGGCGTGCTCGCGGCCAAGGGTGTCGTACGGTTCCCGGAGTTGTCGCGCAGCGTGCGCAAGCGCAAGGCTGGCGACCCGCCGAGCAAGGATCCGGAGTACTTTCTCATCGGCAGTCTCGCGAGTTGGGGGCTGGCGCTCGTCCTGTCGGTGTTGGTCGGGCGCCCGTAGCGACTACTTGTGGCGCTTGCCCGCCGCGAGCGCCGCGCTCACCTCTTCGATCGCGAGAGGCGGTGTCGAGAGCGGCTCCACGTCGTGCGCACGCAGACCGTCGAACCACAGCTGCAGGTAACGACGCCAGAGGTCTGGGGAACTCGCCGAGGCCATGTCGATGGCGACGCCCATCATGCCGAAGATCGGGGCGACATCGGTGGGCACTGCGTCCGGGCGGATCACTCCGGCGCGCTGGGCACGCTCGAAGAGTTCGACGATCGCCTCGATGAGCGCCTCACGGAAGGGCGAGGACGTGACGGGGCCGCGCTGTTGGACGAGTGTGTCGTGAAGACCGCGGTCTTGTGACATCCGTTCGATCGCACCCTCGAAGAAGCCGACGAGTGCCTCCCAGGCATCCTCGGCCTCGAGCGCCGCTTGGGCTTCGGCCACCATCCGATCGGACGATGCAATGAGGATCTCCGCCGCCAGTTCCTGTTTGTTGGCGAAGTGCCGGTAGGCCGTACCGATGCCCACACCAGCGCGGCCCGCGACGTCGTCGAGAGTCGCCTCGAGGCCGCGCTCGGCGAATACCTCGCGCGCGGCCTCGAGGAGACGGGCGCGATTGCGGGCAGCGTCCTTGCGGACGTGCTTCGTCGCACCCGAAGTGGTCATGCTGCCATTATCCCCGCGGGCTCGTCACTATCGTCCGTGACGCGTCCCGGACGAAGCAGAGTAGCGGTGACGACCGCTCCCAGAAGGAACAGCCCGGCCGAGACGAAGAACGCGATCGTGTCGGCGTGGACGGCAGCTTCGAGGGGCAGGGTTGCCGTCGCGGCGTGCTCGGCGACATAGTCAACTGCGGCGGTCGCTGCGACCGAGCTCAGGATGGCGACACCGAGCGCGCCGCCGACCTGCTGCACCGTGCTGACGAGGGACGATCCGACGCCCGTGTCCTCGCGGCGAAGGCCCATCGTGGCGATGCTCGTGCTCGTCGGGATCGCGAGGCCGAGACCGAGACCCAGGAGGATCAGGCTCGGCAGGATGTGCGCGACGTAGGCGTCCTCGGTGGTGATGCGCGTGAGGAGAAGCATCGCGGTGGCACCGATCAGGAAGCCCAGCGGCACCGAGATCTTCGGGCCCAGGAGACGCGAGACCCTCGGCGCGATGATGATCGCGGAGGTGGCGAGGGCGATCGGCATGGGCAGGAACGCGATGCCGGTCTGCACGGCGGAGTATCCGAGGATGCCCTGCACGTAGTACGCGAGGAGGAAGACCATGCCGAGCATGCCGGCGGTCGAGAGGAGCATGCCGAGCAGTCCGCCCCCGCGTTCGCGGTCGAGGATGACGCGGAGTGGCAGTAGCGGCCTGGCCAGACGTGCCTGCAGCACGAAGAACACGGCGAGCAGTATGACGCCGGCCGCGAGGAAGGCGATGGTGATCGGGGCATCCCACCCATCGCTCTCCACGCGCGAGAAACCGTAGACGAGCGAGAACAGTCCTGCGGAGACCGTCAGGGTGCCCGGGATGTCAATGGGCGCGCGCTCGGTCGAGCGCACGGCGTGGCCGAGGAGGATGATCGCCCCGATGATCGCGGGGATCGCGAACAGGAGGTTGATGTACATCGTCGAGCGCCACGAGAGGTACTCCGTGAGCGCGCCGCCGAGCACGAGCCCGATGGTCAGTCCGCCGACGCCGATGGCGCCGAAGACGCCGAACGCACGGGCACGCTCGCGGCCGTTGGTGAACGTCGTCGTGAGCAGCGCCAGCGCGGCGGGCGCGAGAAGCGCAGCGAAGGCCCCCTGCACGGCGCGGGCCGTGACGAGCATCTCAAAGTTGATGGCCGCGCCACCGACGGCAGAGGCCACGGCGAATCCGGCGAGGCCGATGATGAAGATGTTCTTGCGACCGAAGCGGTCCGCGAGGCGACCGCTCAGGAGCAGGAGGCTCGCGAAGGCGAGGGAGTAGGCCGTGATGATCCACGGGCGGCTGCCGTCGTCGAAGCCGAGTTCGGCCTGGGCGCTCGGCAGTGCGATGTTCATGACGGTGCCGTCGAGGGCCACCATCGTCTGGGCGAGGCCGATGGTCGCGAGGATCCACCAGCGACGAGCGAATTGCCGCGCGGCGTCCCCTGCCTCGACGATCGGCGAGGCAGCCGTATCGGTTGAACTCACTGTGTTCTCCTTGAGAAGATAAACGGAGGTTGCTCCTCCACTTCGATCAGAGTACACCTAAACGGAGATGTTTGCTCCGTTTCAATTGATTCGTGTTCCATGGCTTCTCCGGACCAGCGCATAGCATCTAGTCGTGCAGGCCAGAGGAGAGGAAGCTCCCCGACGCGTTCTCGTCGTGGACGACGACGCGGGTATCGGCCTGCTCCTCGAGAACATGCTTCGCTCCGAGGGCTACGCGACCCACGTGGTGGCATCGGCAGCAGACGCACTCCGGATCGCCCGTGACGGCGAGTTCGATGTGATCCTCCTGGATCGGTGGCTGCCCGAGGTGGATGCGTTCGACATCATCGCGCCCCTGCGAGCGAGTAACCCCGGTGCCGCACTCATTCTTCTGAGCGCGTCGGGCGATGTCTCGGCGCGTGTAGCCGGTCTCCGCGGAGGCGCTGACGACTTCATCGCCAAGCCGTTCCACGTGAGCGAGGTCATCGCACGGATTGAGGCCGTGCTGCGACGCGGTGGTTCCGTGAGCTCAGACCCCGACATCCTGAACTACGAGGACCTGAACCTCGACCTTGCGGCACATCGTGTCACTCGCGGGGGCGACCTCGTCTCCGTCACTCCGACCGAGCTGCGTGTGCTGCGTTACCTTCTCGAGAATCCGGAGCGCGTGCTGTCCCGGAACCAGATCCTCGAACACGTGTGGCAGTACGACTTCGGCGGCAAGGGCGAGGTCGTGGAGAAGGTCGTCTCGAACCTGCGTCGCAAGATCGACGACGGGAGGACTCCCCTGCTCCAGACCGTTCGGGGTTTTGGATACTGTCTCCGGGTCGAGACGCCGTGACAACCCGATCCAGCAGGCCTGCGCGCTCGATGATTCGAACGCTGCGGCTGCGGCTGCTCGCCGTGGTTGCAGTCTTCATCGTTCTGGTCGGAATCGCCACGGTGGTCGGTCTCCGGATCGTCGTGGACGTGAACGCGGAACGTCAGGCCTACCTCGCCGGTCTCTCCGTGGCCAGCTGGGGCACCTCCGTCGACGGCGTGCGCGTGATCGACTCGGAACGGCTCCAGGAGCTGGCTCCCGTCGCCACGGTCGTAGTGCTCCTGGACTCGAATGACGGCGTCGTTGTCGTCTCCGCGGATGCCACGATCCCCCTCTCCGACGTGAGCTCCCTCGTCAGCACCACCGGCGCCGGCGCGACCACTCACCAGTCACTCAACGGTCGAAGCATGACGTTCACGCGAGTGACGTTCGACCCGGGCACGGTCTATCGCGACGGTAGCGATGTTCCCCTATCCGGCGCCCTGGTCGGAATCGCCACGGAGGGTGCCGAGCGACTCGTCCGCGCGCTTCTCATCGCCGAAGTGATCGTGCTCGGGGCGCTCCTCGTGGCGGCGTCCTTCATTGTGACGGTCGTGGTCTCGCGTACGACGCGCACCCTGGCCGCCCTGGCGGAGCGAGTCGAGGACGACGGCTTGACCGGTGTCCGTGGGGTCGCGGCAGGGTTCTCCGAGACGGACGAGCTCGCGGACGCGCTGGTTCGACTCGACGAGAAGCGAGCGCGATCCGAGCAGGAGCTTCGCGACTTCGTCGCCGACACGTCGCACGAGCTCAAGACACCGCTCACGAAGATCCAGGGCTGGTCTGAACTGCATTTCCAAAATCCGGACGATCGCGAGCGCACCGAACGCGCGCTCTCCAGCATCGTCGAGGAGTCCCACAGGATGCGACGGCTCGTGGATCAGCTCGCCCTGCTGGCGCGGGCCGAAGCCCTTCTCTCGCAGTCGCGCACGCCGGTGAACCTGAGCGCACTCGCCGAGTCGTTCCTCGCCGATGTATCCATGGGCAGCGATACCGTCGTGACCTCCAGGGTCGAACCAGGCGTGATGGTTCTCGGCGATGAGTTCTCCCTGCTCCAGGTGCTGAGGAATCTCGTGGGCAATGCCCTCGTCCATGCTGGTGACGGGGCAACGATCGAGCTCTCCCTGAAGGCCACCGGCAACGACGCCGTTCTCGCGGTCGACGACGATGGCGTGGGCATCCCCACCGACAGGCTGGGAGGTGTCTTCGACAGGTTCGCCACGGGCAACAGGGACAGCGGCAGCGGTCTGGGCCTCGCCATCGTGCGGGGCATCGTGACGGCACACGGCGGATCGATAGAGCTGACCTCCACCGCAGGCACAGGCACCCACGTCGAGGCGCGATTGCCGCTGCTGCACTGACGAATCCGTCAGCATTTCGTCAGCTTCCCGTCCACTCGTCGGGAGGAGCGAGCGCTGGAATCGCAGCATGAAGCGCCGCAGAACCTGGATCGCCGTCTCCGCCATCGCAGTACTCGTCGTCGCCGCCCTCATCACCACGGAACTCATCGCGCGAGCATCGATCTCCGATCGTCTCGCTTCGGTCGCCGCAGGACGCGATGGCATCACTGTGTCCCTGGGTGCCACACCGGCGGTCCTTCAATGGGCCGGAGGCTCCGCGGACCTGACGATCACCATCACCGACTCGGCGATCGCTGAGCTCGCAGCGTGCGCAACCGGTCTCGAGAATCTGCGGGTGACCTCGAGCCCCGCGGGGTTGGCCGTGGCGACCGAGAGGACCGTCCGCGGGTTCACCGTGCCCGTCACGATCCTGCTCGTTCCCAGCCACGCCGAGGCCGGCTGGGTCTTTCACGCCGACTCGGTGTCGGTAGCTGGCATCGCCATACCCGCGACGCGCGCCGCACAGCTGCTCGGTGACGGACAGGCGGCGCTCATGCTTCAGGACGGCATCCCGCTGACACGCGGGGACGGCGGTCCCGCCGTGACGGGAGTCACCACCGCCGACGGATACCTCGACCTCAGCCTGCACGTCCCGCTCGGGTCTGGCCGTCAGGCCCTGGGCCAGGGCAGCAACAAGTTATTCGGCTGCCTGGCAGTCGACCCCACAGAAGAGGAACACGAATGAAGAATCTGGTTGCAGCGGTCGCCCGGCGGTGCGCCGAACACAAGTGGGTCACGCTCGGCGCGTGGGTTGTGATCGTCGCCGTGCTCTTCGGGGGTGCGTGGGCGATCGGACCCGCACTCGAGGACGACGTCATCGTCGGCGGCACGGATAGCCAGATCGCCAATGACCTGCTGGCGTCGGAGTCCGACGACTCGACCTCCGCACCGTCCAGCCGCATCATCGTCGCGGGCGAGGACATCGCGGAGGACACCGAGTTGGTTGCCACCCTCGTTGATGGGCTTGCCGCGGCATCCGGACGCGAGATCGCGAACCCGCTGGACGAGCCTGCCGCATCGATGAAGACAGGCCTCATCGCGCCGGAGGGTGACGCCATCATCCTCGTCGTCGACGGCGACCCGAAGGAGGAGGGGGCGGACTGGCGCAACGCCGTCGACGAGTCCCTGGAACCCGCGCGCGACGCGGGATACGAGGTCGGCATCGGTGCGCCACTCGGCACACAACTCGACAAGGCCGGCACGGTCAACAGCGAACTCATCGGCGTCACCGTGGCCCTCATCGTGCTGTTCATCGCGCTCGGCTCCGCTCTCGCGGCGCTCATCCCCGTTGCCACCGGAATCATCGCCGTCGCTGGCGGAGTGGGAATCACATGGATGCTCAGCCACGAGTTCACCATCTCGGAGAGCGCGATAACGCTCGCCATCATGGTCGGGCTCGGGGTGGGGATCGACTACTCGCTGTTCCTCCTCTCGCGGTTCCGCGCTGCCCTGCGAGACGGCATGGGGATCGTGCCCGCGGTGGGAGCTACTGCGCACAGTGCGGGTGAGGCCTGCGCTGTTGCGGGAATAACGGTCGCCGCCTGCGCGACCGGACTGGCGATTTCGGGAGTCCAGTTCGTGGCATGGCTCGGGATCGCCACGGGAATCGTCGTGCTCGTCGCCGTCGCCGCGTCACTGACCCTGTCGCCCGCGCTCCTTGCCGCCGTCGGCCGGCGTGCACTGCCGCGTCGCGAACGTGGCGACTCCGGCGCACCGACGCGCGCGAGCGCGTGGCACCGGCTGGCACCGCGCCTGACCCGTCGCCCCTGGATCACGGGAACTGCAGCGGCCATCCTCCTCGTGGTCATCTCACTACCAGCCCTCTCGTTGCAACTCGGGCAGTCGAGCCCGGGAAACGCACTCCCCGGGTCAGACCAGCGGACCTACTTCGATCTGACCGCCGAACACTGGGGCGCCGGGCAGAACGCCGTGCTCGCCATAGTCGGAGAGGGAGGTGACGAGACCGCGTGGGCGGAACTGGCCGAAACGGTGTCGGCACGGGACGACGTGGCATCCGTCACTCCGCCCGTCGAAGCGGACGGTGTGACGTCGTTCCGCGTCATCCCGGAGGGCGGCCCGAGTGAGGCAAGCACTGCCGAACTCGTTCACGAGGTGCGGTCGGACACGATCCCGGACAGCGGGCTCGACGCGCACATCGGAGGGGCCGTGGCAACACGCATCGACCTGAGCGATCGGATTGCCGAAAGACTGCCGTGGCTCATTGCCGCCGTCATCATCGCCTCGATGGTCCTCGTGGCGTTCGCATTCAAGTCCGTCGTGCTCCCCGTCAAAGCCGCCGCGTGCAACGTCATCTCCATCACGGCGGCCTTCGGTGTGCTCGTCTGGGTCTTCCAGGAGGGCCACGGGGTCGAGATCTTCGGTCTCGACGGGCCCGTGCCGTTGGACCCCTACGTTCCCATGATGCTCTTCGCGGTGCTGTTCGGCCTCTCGATGGACTACGAGGTATTCCTCCTCACCGCCGTCCGCGAGCACTGGAAGAAGGGGGTCGCCGCCAAGGACGCCGTCACTCGGGGCCTCGCAGAGACCGGCGGCGTCATCTCCGCGGCAGCCATCATCATGATCGCGGTGTTCCTGAGCTTCACCCTGCACCCGAGCCCCGTGATCAAGGTGTTCGGCCTCGGGCTCGCGGTGGCCGTCTTTGTGGATGCCACGATCATCCGGCTCCTCCTCGTGCCCGCGATCATGACCCTCCTCGGCCGAGCCGCGTGGTGGTGGCCCGGAAGCCGACGGCCCGTCGTGCCGATCACGGAACCCGTTCGCGGAGGATCGTCGGTCTAGGCTGGTCGGCGTGCCGAATCAGTTCAGGAGCATCGATGAGTTCCTGGAATCGCTTCCGCCCGAAGGCCGGCGGGAGGCCGAGACGCTCCGATCGCTCGTCACGTCGGCGCACCCCGGCCTCACGGAATCCATCAAGTGGAACTCGCCCAACTACTCCCTCGGTGACATCGACCTGCTGACGATGAACGTGCCGCGATCGGGCCCGCTCCGGTTGATCCTGCACAAGGGCACGAAGGTGGCCGAGGACAAGGCGGCCGCGCCCCAGTTCGACGGCGACCCCGACGGGCTGCTGACGTGGCACTCCAATATCCGGGCGAGCGTCAGGATGTCGGCATCCGACTCTGATGTGATCGCCAACGTCATTCGGGCCTGGGTGGCCTCCGCGACCTGACGCACACCGTCGCTCACGAGCTTCCAGAACAACGATGTGCGTCAGGTCGACGCAAGATCGGTCGCTAGCGCCGACCGAGCGTGGCCACCCCGGCCGCGACGAGCGCGATCACAGCGGCACCGAAGAACAGCAGCGAGAACCCGCCCGTCATGGCGTCCGCGCTCGAGGTGCCCGACTGGAGGAGCGCGTCGGTGCGGGATGCCGCGACCGTTGCCATCACGGCGAGCCCGAGAGCACCGCCGATCTGCTGGCTCGTGTTGACCAGGCCGCCGGCGAGACCCGCCTCGCCACCCTGGACGCCGTCCACGGCAAGGCTCGTGGCTGCGATGAACGCAACGCCGAGCCCCGCCCCGATGACGATCGACGGACCGAGGAGATGCGCCACGAAATCGGCGGTGCTCGGAGCGAGCGCGAGCCACACGAGACCCGTCGCGAGAACGACGAGACCTCCAGCGAGCGAGCGGGGCGCACCGAGCCGTGTCAGCAGCGTGGGAGCGACGCCGGCGGCGACAACGAGCGCGCCCGCGAGCGGCAGCTGCGTGAGCCCGGCGGTCAGGGCGTCGTACCCGAGCACCGCCTGCATGAACACGGAGAGCGCGAAGAAGAGCCCCACCATCGCGCCACCCACGAGCAGGATGACGACGTTGCCGACGGTCAGGTTGCGGTTGCGGAAGATGCCGAGCGGCACGAGCGGTTCCGGGGAGCGACGCTCGATCGTGACGAAGGCGACGCCCAGTCCGAGGGCGGCGATCGCGAGACCGAGGGTGAGCGGATGCACGAACCCGACCTGCTCGACGGCACTGAGCGCACCGACCGCAGCGACGAGCGCGCCCGTGATCGTGACAGCTCCGGGAACGTCGAGCTTGGCCCGCAGCCCCGGGATGTCACGGCTGACGAGGAACGGGATCGCGACAATCACCACCACTCCCACTGGCACGTTCACGAAGAACACGGACTGCCAGCCGAACGCCGAGGTGAGCACGCCGCCCAGCAGCACGCCAGCGGCCGAGCCGATCCCCGCGACACCGCCCCAGATGCCCAGGGCCTTGGCGCGGTCGCCAGGCTTCGGGAAAAGCTGGGTGACGAGGGCCAGCGCCGCCGGTGCCAGGAGCGCTGCCCCGACACCCTGGAGGGCCCGGGCGGCGAGAAGCATCTCGCTCGACACCGACAGCCCCGCGAGCGCGGATGCGGCGACGAAGCCGGCGACCCCGATGACGAACACCCGGCGGTGCCCGTAGCGGTCTGCCAGCCGACCTCCGAGGAGCAGCAGCCCACCGAACGCGAGCACGTACGCCGTGATGACCCAGGCGAGCGCCACGGTATCCATCTCGAGCTGTTCCCCCAGCACGGGGAGTGCGATGTTGACGATGGATGCATCGAGCACAACCAGGAACTGGGCGAGCGCGAGCACCCCCAGGGCCCACCAGCGGTGGGTGCTGCGAAGCCCCTCGACGGGCGGGGTGAGTGTGGTGGTCATGAGTTTCTCCTTGCGGTGGTGAGTGAATGCTCATTCACTCTTGTGGACATGAAAAAGGGACACGAGGGCGCATGGCTCCTACTCCGGGTGACGGATGCCGTGGCTGAGGATCCGCGCCCACTCCTGCGGCACGTCCTCGAGGCCGGCCGTCACGATCAGATGGCAGAGCTGCCCGTACGCGATGAAACGCTGGACCGCGTCATCCGAGGCGCCGGAACGCCGCTTGGCGAATGTCGTGACGGTCGCGAGTCCGGCACGCAGGGCCTCCCCCACCTCCGGGATCTCGGCGACGGACTGCGCATGCACCTGGAGCATGAGCAGCTGGCGGTCGCTGATGAGCTTGGCGTACGCGCCACCCATGGCGTCGAGCACGGACTCCGGCGACTGGTCGGCCGCGGCATCCGCACCCTCCGCCAGGGCTTCGACGATCTTCTCGAAGCACCTCTCGAGCGCGGAGACGAAGAGCGACTCCTTGCCCGGGAAGAGCTTGAACACGTACGCGGGCGAGATGTTCGCCTCGCGTGCGACGTCGGCGATCGTCGCACCGTGGAACCCGCCGCGAGCGAACTCGTGGAGTGCTGCAGCGGCAACCAGGGGCCGGCGCTGCTCGGCGGTGGAGAGGATCGAGGATCGTTCGGTCATGTGAGTGACTGTACATTCACTCTTTGCGGAGCGCAACCATCACCTCTTCTTTTTTCACTCTTCTCCGGAGGTTGTGGGCCCAAGTCACAATGGTTACGTGATGGACGGTTCCCCGGGGCCATCCCTCCGGAGAAGAGCAAAAACAACCGCGGAGGCGGAAGGTCTACAGGCCGCCAGCGCGGGCGACGTCGCCGTACCAGCGCGCGCTCGGCTTGGGGGTGCGCTCGAAGGTCTCCTTGTCCCAGCCGATGAGACCGAAGGTCGGCGCGAAGCCGGAGGCCCACTCGTAGTTGTCGAGGGCGGACCAGTGCTGGTAGCCGAGGAGCGTGATGCCGTCGGCGATGCACTCGTGGAGCCCCTCGAGCGCGCCGCGGGTGTACTCGATACGGCGGGAGTCGTCCGACGTGGCAATGCCATTCTCGGTCACCATCACGGGGGTGTGGCCGGACTGCTTCCACGCGTTGCGCACGCCGGTGGCGGCCGCGGCCGGCCAGAACTCCCAGCCGGTGAGCGTCTTCTCGACGTCGGTGGCGGGCGGTCGCACGCCCTCCGGCCCGACGATGTTGCGGGTGTACGCCTGCACACCCACGAAGTCGTCACCCGACGCGTTCTCGAGATACCAGTCCTCAGCGGGGTAGGCGATCTCGTCGAGCTTCAGTTCGGCGCCCTCCAGCACGGCGCCGTTCTCGTCGGTCGCCGGCTCGAAGGCTTGGGTTGCCACCGTCCAACCGGAGTGGAGCCCCGGCACATCGGCGAGGATCGCCCGCGACCACAGGTGTGACTCGAGCAGGGCATCCGCCACCCTCAGGTCGGGCTTGGGCAGGCCGTAGGCCACGAGGTTCGAGGCGTCCTCTCCCCCGGCGAGCATCGCCGCGATGTTCGGCTCGTTGATCGTGCACACGTACCGCACGCCCGACGAGACGATGGGCAGCGCTAGCTCGGTGTAGCGAGCGAAGAGGGATGCGGCATCCGGTGCCCGCCAGAAGCCGTCGCGCTCGAACCACCGAGGCACCGTGAAGTGCATGAGGGTGACGATCGGCTCGATGCCGAACTCAAGGCAGGTGTCGACCATGCGCCGGTAGTGGTCGACGGATGCCCGTGACACCATGCCGCGCTCTGGCTCGATGCGAGCCCACTCGACGCTGAACCGGTACGAGTTCAACCCGAGCTCGGCGAGCAGTCGGATGTCGTCGCGGTAGCGGTGGTAGCTGTCCGCGGCGTCCCCCGAGGGTTCCACGATCGTGGTGCCCGGCTCGTTCTCGTGAACCCACCAGTTCGAGTTGATGTTGTTGCCCTCGATCTGGTGCGCTGCGGTCGCAGCACCCCACAGGAACCCCTTCGGGAACTCTCTCATCGCCTACGCTGCCTTCGTTCGTTTGGGGTTGGGGATCGCGTCGAGCAACCGAACGGTGTACTCGTCCTTCGGGTCGCGCAGCACGTCCGCGGTGTCGCCGCGTTCGACGATGCGACCGTGGTTGAGCACCATGATGTTGTCTGTCACGATGCGCGCGGAGAGCAGGTCGTGTGTGATGTAGAGCATCGAGACGCCCCACTGCTCGCGCAGGTCCTCAAGGAGGGCAAGAACCCCCGCGCGCAGCGACACGTCGAGCATCGACACCGGCTCGTCGGCGATGATCACCTGCGGGTCGGATGCCAGGGCTCGCGCGATCACGACGCGCTGGCGCTGTCCTCCCGAGAGCTGGTGCGGCAGTTTCGCGGCGAACTCCTCGACCGGCGTGAGTCCGACGGTCTCGAGCAGTTCGAGAACGCGGCGACGGGCATCCTTGCCGCGCTTCTTCGTGAAGTTCACGACCGGGCGCATGAGCGTGTACTCGACGGTGTGCAGCGGGTTGAGCGCCGCGTACGGGTCCTGGAACACCATCTGCACATCCCGGTGCAGCTCGCGGAATCGACCGCGGCGCAGGGCACCGATGTCGAGATCCCCGAAGCGGATGCTTCCACTCGTGGGCTTCTCCACCGCAGTCATGAGCTTGCCGATCGTGGACTTGCCCGACCCCGATGCGCCCACGAGTGCAAGCGACGAGCCCGGTTCCAGCGTGAACGACACGTCATCGACGGCCACGACCTCGCCCTCACCACGACGGGGCGGCGGGTAGATCTTCGAGACGTTCTCGAGCACGAGCGCGTTCTGCGCGCTGCGATGCTCACGGGCGACGACGCTCGGCGGATGCACGGCTCCCGCCGCTCTCGAGGTTCCCGTGCGTCGGCCGCGGTCCTCGAGGCCGGGCAGTTCGACGACCTCGGCCCTCGGGTCGGCGTAGTGCGAGAGCAGCATGCGGGTGTAGTCGTCCTGCGGGCGGTTCAGGATGTCGGTGGCCGCGGCATCCTCGACGATCTCGCCCTCGTGCATGACCATCACGCGCTGAGCGGACTCGAGCACGATGCCGAGGTCGTGGCTGATGAGGAGCGCGGTGAAGTTCTCGCGCTTCTGCAGGTCCATGATCGTGCCCATGACGGCGTGCTGCACGAGCACGTCGAGGGCCGTTGTCGGCTCGTCGAACACCATGAGCTTCGGTTCCAGGGAGAGTGCCAGGGCGATCGAGATGCGCTGCCGCATACCGCCAGAGAGCTCTCCCGGGTAGCGATCGAGCACCGTGGCTGGCAACTCCACCTTGCCCACGAGCTCTTCCGCGCGATCGTTCCACCGCGTCTTCTCGACGTGTCCGTGGGCCTCGAAAATGTCCCGGAAGTGGTTGCGGATCGTGCGCACGGGGTTGAGGGCGTTCATGCCCGACTGCAGCACCATGGCCACTCCCCCGTGACGCTGCTCGCGCAGTTCGGCCTGGCTGAGGCTCGCAATGTCGGTGCCCCCGAGCATCACCCGACCATTCACGATGTGAGCAGGCGGCTTGGAGAGGCCCGCGATGGCGAATCCCAGCGTCGACTTGCCCGACCCCGACTCGCCGACAAGTCCCACGAACTCGCCCGCCTCGAGGGTGAACGACACCTTCTTCACGGCGTGGGTGACATCGTCGCCATTGATGTAGTCGACGTCGAGGTCACTGACGTTGAGGATCGTCGTCATGACTTCTTTCCTTCCACGGTCTTCTGCTCTCGGAGGCGGGGGTTGCTGATGCCATCAACACCGAAGTTGATGAGCGTGAGGGAGGTGGCGAGAAGCGCGATGCAGAGACCGGGTGCGAAAAGCAGCGACCACTGGCCGGTGAGCAGAGCGCTCGAGTTCTGGGCCCAGAAGAGCATCGTTCCCCAGCTGACGATGCTGGAGTCACCGAGACCGAGAAACTCGAGTCCGGCCTCGGCCAGAATCGCTGCGGTCGCAGCACCGAAGAAGCTGCCCACGATGAGCGACGTCATGTTGGGCAGGATCTCCCGGAAGACGATTCTGAACGGCCGCTCCCCGCTGAAGACGGCGGCCGTCACGAAGTCCCGCGAGCGCAGCGACTGAGTCTGGCTGCGGAGCACTCGGGCTCCCCACGCCCATCCGGTGATCACGATCACCACGATGATCATCGCGATGCCGCCACCCGAGAGGTAAGCCGCGATCACGATCATGAGCGGGAGCGCCGGGATCACGAGGAAGAGGTTGACGATGAAGCCGACGACATCCGCCATGAATCCTCGCGTGTACCCCCAGCTGAGCCCGATGAGCACCGCGACGACGGTGGAGAGGAGGCCCGCCACGAGTCCGACGAAGATGCTGACCTGCGAGCCCCAGATGAGCTGACTCAGCACGTCCTCCCCCGCTGCGGTCGTGCCCAGCCAGTGGGCGGGCGACGGGTCGGCGCTGCGGTCGAAGCCGTTCTCCGTCGCGCCGTAGGGGGCGATGAGCGGCGCGAAGATCGCCACGAGAATGAACAGCCCGAGGATGATCACACCGGCGCGAGCCTTGCGGTTCGACCAGATCGTGCCCGCCGTCCTGGCGAACACCTTCCAGGGGTTCGGAGCGTCAGCGATGGGCGCCATCGTGTGGATGTCGCGTGTCGAAGGGCGAAGTGGAGTACTCATCGGCGGGTCCTCGGGTCCAGTACGCCGTACAGAATGTCGACGATGAAGTTGGCGACGAGCACGCTAAGCGTGATCATCAGGAACAGGGCCTGCATCAGCGGGTAATCCTGGTTGGTCACCGCGTTGAACAGCAGGTATCCAACGCCGGGGTAACCGAATACCTGCTCGACGAGGATGGATCCGCCGACCACACCACCGAGGGCGAGCCCGAAGGAGGTGAGGTTCGGCAGGATGGCATTGCGTGCCGCATATCGAAGTGCGACCACGCGCGGCTTGAGGCCATTGGCCTCCGCGAACGCGACGTAGTCGTCACCGAGCGTGGGGATCATCGTGTTGCGCATCCCCAGGATCCAGCCACCCAGCGAGGTGATGAGGATCGTGATGGCTGGGAGGATCGCGTGGTACAGGGCATCCACGAAGAAGTCCCACGTGAAGGCCGGCGTCGCCGTTGGACCGTAGGCACCGGATGTCGGGAACAACCGCCACACGTAGCCTGCGAAGAACAGCAGCAGAAGCGCCGTCCAGAAGTAGGGGAACGCGCTCGCGAAAGCTCCGCCGACCGTCGGCAGCGTGTCGAGCCAGGTGCCGCGCTTCCACGCGGCGAGCACACCCAGGAGTGTGCCGAGCACGAAGGCCACAATAGTCACCACACCGACAAGCACGAGTGTGTACGGCAGGGCCGTCGACACGAGCTCGGAGACCGTCTGCGGGTAGAACGTGTAGCTGACCCCGAAGTCGAGCCGCAGCACCTGTCCGAGGTACTGCACGTACTGCTCGAGCATGTTTCCGTCGGGGATGCCGAGCTGTGCCTCGATCGCGGCCTTCGTCGCGTCGCTCACCGGCCCGTTCTGCGCGAGCTTGGCGAGGGCTGCATCCGCGGGCGTGCCCGGCATGAGTCGGGGCAGGATGAAGTTCACGGTCACCGCAGCCCACAGGGTGAGCAGGAACAGTCCGAGCTTGCGAAGGACGTAGCCGAACGCGCGCCTCGCGCCCCCGGTATTGCCCGTAGTGACGGGCAGCTCGTCGTCGAGCGACCCCGTCTTATCTTCCGCGCCGCGTGGCGCGACCGTGACGCTAGTCATGAGTGACCGCCTTCAGGTTGGTGAGCACGATGAGTGGAGTGGATTCGTAGGTCTTCGGCGACGCGTACGGGTCCTCGGCGGAGGGCCATCCCGTGAACTTCGCGTTGCTCACGAGGCCCCACGATCCGCCGTAGTAGAGCGAGATCACGGGCAGGTCGTTGTAGACGATCTGCTGCAGCTCGTAGCCGATCTGCTGCCGTTCGCCCTCGTCGAGCGCGACCTTGTACTGGTCGAGCAGTTGCTGCGCTGCGGGGTTGTCGTAGCGCTCGAAGTTGTTGGTCGCCTCCTCGCCCACGGGCTTGAGGTAATCGCTCGAGAGGAGCGCGTTGAAGTCGCGGAACAGCACGCCGGTTCCACCCGTGCCGCCCATCGCGAAGTCGAACTCGCCGTTGCGGAGCGCGAGCTGGTAGGCCGCGGGCTGGGGGGTGTCCACGCCGACGTCGATCCCGACGGCGCCCCACTGCCGCTGCACCTCCTGAACGCCACGCAGCCAGTCCGTGTAGCCGTTGGCCGTGGTGATCGTGAGACTCAGCTGCTCGCCGGCCGCGTTGACGAGACGGTCACCCTGGAGGGTGTACCCGGCCTCTGCGAAAGCTGCGAGCGCGGCATCCGTGTCCTGGTCGATGAGGCCGGAGTTCGGGATGCTCGGGTCGAGGTCGTCCTGCTGGTACGGCAGCAGGATGTTCGTCTGGCCCGCCTCGTCCATGTAGCCCTCGGCCGCGGCATCCCCCACTGCCCCACGGTCGAGCGCGAGGGACAGGCCCTTGCGCACGTTGAGGTCGTTGAAGGGGGCCTTCGTGAGGTTGGGGAAGAGCGCGATCGTTCCGCCCGGCGGGAACCAGTACGTGTTGTCGTTGCCCGCTCCGACCCAGACGTTGTCGACATCGGAGATGAACGAATAGGCCCAGTCGTAGCCCTTGGTCGCGACATCCAGCTGGGTGTTCGCGGCTGGCAGGATCAGGTGCTCGGCGGCGACCTTGTCGGCCTGCCAATAGTCCTGGTACTTGTCGACCGTGTACTGCTGCGGTGCGTAGTTGCCGAGCATGTACGGGCCGGTGCCGACAGGGTCGGGATTGCGGAAGCTCGCCGGGTCCTCGACATCCTTCCAGATGTGCTCCGGCACGATGAGCGTTGTTGCAATGAGCGAGGCTGCAGGAACGTCGGGCTGCTGCAGCCGCACGGTGACCGTGTCCTCGTCGCTCTCGACCGATCGGATGTACTCCCAGATGCCCTGGGCGTCTGCCGCCGGGTACTGCTTGAGCATCTCGAACGTGAACACGACATCCTCCGGCGTGAACGGCTCGCCGTCCTGCCAGGTCACACCCTTGCGGATGTCGTAGACGATCGTGGAGGGGTCCGGCTGTTCGTATCCGGTCGCGAGCCACGGGAACTCGTCGCCCGTGACGTTGTCGAGGATCACGAGCGGCTCGTACATGTAGAACGTCGCCACGCGCTTGCTGTTGAGGAATGGGTTGAAGTTGCGCTCGAACATCGGCGAGCCGTTGTCGGCCGCGACCAGCATCGTGTCCGCGGGGATCGACGGATCGGGTGCACTCTGAATCTGAATGCTGCATCCCGCGAGTACCAGTGCTGCCGCGGACGCGGTCGCGACGGCCGTCAGCCATCGTCTCGTCTGCATCATTGCCTACGCTTCTCTCAGTCGTCTGGCGTGACCCCCATTCAGGGGACGCCCTCCGACTGTAAGCGCATACATTTTTGCGGGGCAACCCCTTGCGCCCGACCGTCGCGGTTTAGTAGGAGCTTTCGCGCAGCACCACGCGGACCGGGAGTGTCACAGCCTGGCGTGGGCGTTCGGGATGCTCGAGCCGCTCCGTCACCAAGTGCACCGCCGCGCGCCCGAGCTCCGACATGGGCTGGTGCACCGTCGTGAGGGTCGGGCTCGAGTGACGCCCTGCTGCGATCCCGTCGTAGCCCGTGACCTGCACTTCTTCGGGAACCGCCACCCCCCTCGCGGCAAGCACATCGAGCACTCCGAGCGCCGTCTGGTCGTTTGCGCACACGACAGCATCCGGCAGG
Organism: Leifsonia sp. AK011; assembly: GCF_013410945.1. Lineage (NCBI taxonomy): Bacteria > Bacillati > Actinomycetota > Actinomycetes > Micrococcales > Microbacteriaceae > Leifsonia > Leifsonia sp. AK011. Next base: position 2,396,490 of record NZ_JACCCH010000001.1, read on the forward strand.
GTCGTGAGCTCCGTGGCGGCCATGCGCCCGCCGTCCCGAGTGAAGTCACCACGAACGATCTGGACCGGTCGATCGCCGACCGCCTGTGAAAACCCTCCGAATCGCTCGATGTCGTCGGGTGAACCCTCCGGGCCCGCAATGTAGGCGAAAGTCTCGGCACCCCCGGCGAGGAGGTGTTCGGTCAGGGCGCGCATCCCCGGTGCGTTGTTGGAGTGCACGTGATCGAAGCGGTCCTGTCGGCCGTCACCACCGAGCAGGACGACGGGGATGTGTCGCGCCGCGCGCTCGAGCATCTCAGCTGGGACCGTGCCCGCAAGAACCGCAAGCCCATCAACGCGCCCCGCCAGATCGGTGATCAGCGACTCGAGCTCCCGACCCGTGCCCGACGCGATCATGAGCGCAAACCCGCGACGACTGGCCTCGAGCTCGGCCCCGCGCAGCACCTCGTCGTAGTAGAGGTTCTCGTTCTGCGGCTCCTCCCCCGCATCCCGCACCACGAGCACTCTCTCGGACTCGTCGGTGATCTCCGGCGCGCCGAGACCGGAGTCATCATGACGCGGAAAGAAGAGGCCGATCACGTTTGTGCGCCGCGCGGCGAGCCCACGTGCGGAGGCGGAGGGAACGTACCCGAGCTGCTCGATGGCGGCCTCGACGCGCTCCCGAGTTGTCGCCCGCACGGACGCCGGTGCCGTCAGCACCCGCGACACCGTGGCGATCGACACACCGGCGAGGGCTGCGACGTCGTAGACGGTCGGCTGCTTTGCCATGCTGTCGCCTCCCGTCTGCGTTAGAACCTCGGCCGTTTTACATTACGTTGCCGAGGTGGTCGCAACGGGGGGCTTGCGCAAAGCGCCCGCATCGTCGAGTTCCATCCCGGCGGCCACAAGCGCGAGGCCACGGTGGTGACGCGTGGTGAAAACCATCACAATCGTTGCCACAAGTAGTGCGAACGATGCTGCGTCGGCGAGCGGATGCCCCACCGCGTCGAGCACCAGAAAGCCGGTGAACCCGGCGAACGTTCGCACCACGCGTGCGCCGGCGAGCGGCATCCAGCCTCCCGTCCCCCGAAGCTGCACCGCATGCTCGCCGATCGTCGACCCCGTCGCGAGCACGGTCGCCAACTGGACGATCACGACCACGCCGGTGCCGATCCACGTCTGCGCGGTCTCGTCGAGGGCATCGATGAGCGGGCCGCCCGTGGCCACCTGGAGCAGACGGATGCCCAGCGCAACCAGAAGCGACAGCAGCAGTGACACGATCACGTCGCACGCCATGCCCAGGATGCGACGGGATGCACGGATCCCGCGCGGCGCGGGCGCCGGGGCATCCCGCCGTCCACGGAAGACGACGAGCGCCACCAGCGACCCCAGCACGGCACCCGTGGTGTTGGCGATCAGGTCACCCGTCGAGAAGAGCCGGTAGGCGCAGGGGTAGATTCCCCAGACACCCGTGAGCTGGGTGGTCTCGACGAAGAGCGACACCACGAAGCCGATGATGGCGGCGCGCACCACACCGAAGCGGAACATCGCCCTCAGGAGGAACCCGAGCGGCGCGAAGAAGATCACGTTGAAGACCACGACCTGCAGGGCGGGGTTCGCGAGCAGACTGCCGCCATCGGCCTGCTCAGCGATGATCGCACGCACGTCCCCGAGGAGGTCGAGCTGTGTGCCGCGGCAGGTGTAGTCCAGCGAATCGGGGGTGGGGAGGGTCGTGTAGGTGAGGATCGCGATGCTGCTGACCAGCAGCGCTGCCCAGCCGATCGACCGCCACAGCGTGACGGTCCCGCGGCGGCGGTAGCTGATGTAGACGAACGGCACGAACACGAGGATCGCGATGACCGAACCAATGGCGACGGCGACGAGGCCGGGAGCAATGCGATCCATGATGCTGAGACGGTATCAGTAGCGCGCCGAGCCGATAGAGTCACTCTCCATGAGACCTTCGCCCCAGCTTCGCGCGAGCGCCGCGTTGCGTCGTGCACCCGCACCAGAGAGTGTCCCGGCCCGTCGAATCCAGGTGAATGCACTCCAGGTGGGTCTACTGGGAACTCTCGGCGTGGGAATCGGTCTCGCCATCATCGGCGCCATCACGACACTGTCGACCGTTCTCGTCTACATGGGCGTCGCCTACTTCATCTCGCTGGCGTTGGAGCCGATCATCAAGTGGGCGACGGGCCGTGGCATCCCCCGGTGGGTGGCATCGTTCGGACTCGTGGTGGCCGGCCTCATCGTGGGCGTGCTCATCGCGCTGGCCGTAGTGCCCATCATCATCAGGGAGATTGCGAATCTCATCGCGGCGGCGCCCGCGTTCGCGGCAAGCCTGCCCGACCAGGAGTGGGTGAAGTGGCTCGTCGCCAATGTGGGCTCGTACATTGACATCAACTACCTCACCACGCAGCTCACGAGCTTCATCAGCGACCCCAACCAGTGGCTCTCGATCGGAGGCGGTCTCCTGGCCGTGGGCTCCGGATTCGGGGAGGCCGTCACCGCGGTGATCGTCGTGACGGTGCTCACGCTCTATTTCACCCTCACCCTCCCCCTCGTGATGGAGAAGGTCTACCAGGCGGTACCGCGCTCGCGTCGCGACGGGTTCGTGTCGGTCACCGAGGAGATCCTGCAGTCGGTGGGCAAGTACGTGGCAGGGCAGCTACTGCTCGCCCTCGTGAACGCGACGGTCACCTTCGTGATCGTTACCGCCGTGGGCGGGCCGGTGCCGATCGTGCTCGCGCTCGTGGCATTCATCTGTGCGCTGATCCCCGTCGTCGGCCCGGTGATCGGCACCACCATCGCTGTGGTTGCCACGCTCCTCGTCAACCCGCTGGGCGCTCTCATCGTCGCCATCCTGCTGCTGGTCTACATGCAGATCGAGGCGTACATCCTGAGCCCGCGGGTGATGGCCAAGGCCGTCTCCGTTCCTGGAGCACTCGTCATCGTGGCCGCCATCGGTGGAGCCTCGCTCGGCGGCATCCTCGGGGCACTCGTTGCGATCCCGGTGGTTGCGGCGGGCATCCTGATCTTCGAGCGCGTCATCAGGCCGCGCCAGGAGGCGAAGTAGCCTCCAGCGCGAGCCCTTCCCGTCAGCACTTGGTGAGTGCTGACACCTCCGGCCCTAGCGTTCCCGTGCCACCGATGACGACCACTTCGTGGAGTGCGTTGCGGTCGAAGGTGTAGAACTGCGCTTCGGGGATGCAGTTCTGCCGCGCCAGAACGAGCCGATCGCCTCCGGAGCCGACAAGCGGGCCCACGGTGAGCGCGTCAGGGAACGAGAGCCCGGAGGCGATGTACACCGTGTTGTTTATCGTGCCGGAGTTGTCGGCGTCGAGCGCGGCCGCCGTTGCCCAACGGTCCTTGCCCGCCAGAGACGGCGAGATCGCCAACCAGGGATAGTCAGAATTCAGTACGGAGGCAGCATCCCAGAGCACGTCCGGTGAGACGCTCGACTCATTCCCCACCGCCTGCACCACCGTCTCCCCTGTCCAGTTCGCCAGGAGGTCGCGGATCGGAGCCGGTGC